>NZ_JBQCJX010000001.1:720917-3126388 GCF_051967555.1 Paenibacillus sp. SAF-068 | reverse complement strand
GGTGAAACGGGAGCGACAGGACTCGCAGGGTTGACTGGTGCGACAGGGGTTACTGGAGTCACAGGGGTTGGCGTAACCGGAAGCACGGGATTAACAGGAGCCACTGGTGAAACGGGAGCCACCGGAGTAGGTGTAACCGGAAGCACGGGATTAACAGGCGCAACGGGTATAGCAGGGTTGACTGGTGCGACAGGGGTTACCGGAGCCACCGGAGTTGGCGTAACCGGCAGTACGGGATTAACAGGCGCCACGGGTGAAACAGGCGCAACGGGTATAGCAGGGTTGACTGGTGCGACAGGGGTTACCGGAGCCAGCGGAGTTGGTGTAACTGGAAGTACGGGATTGACAGGAGCCACGGGTGAAACAGGCGCAACGGGTATAGCAGGGTTGACTGGTGCGACAGGGGCTACCGGAGCCACCGGGGTTGGTGTAACTGGAAGTACAGGAGCCACTGGCGCAACCGGAACGTCGGTAACTGCAGCTTCTTCGTACGCAGAGAATACGAATGGTACCATAGTTATTATTTTAGGCGGAACACTCGTTGCTCTTCCTGCTAACCAGAACATTGGAACGGGGATTACGGTAAATGGCACCAATGATACCTTTACCCTCGCTACTGCAGGCAGATATTATATCAGTTACAAAGTTAATCTAACAGCAGCACTCGCAGTACAATCACGGATATTGCTTAATGGGGCAGTAGTCCCGCCGAGTGTAATCTCACCTGTACTTTCTCTGAGTCAACTGGCAACCGATTTTATTATCACGGTCACGGCTGGTTCGACCATTCAGCTTCAATTGTTCGGCTTAGTAGCCACAGCTGTTCTATCACCGCCTGGTGCGACACTCAACATTATCCGCTTAAGCTAATTACAAAAAAAGAGACGGACCCTTTGGGGTTCGTCTCTTTTGATTCCTACTGAGGGATAAATAATTATTCCAGCACGATTTCAACAGCAGTATTAATTTCAGGCAGCGCAGCAAGCTGCACAAGCACATCTTTTGGAACGGCTTTATCCACGGTCAGGATCATGATGGCAGCACCACCAATGATTTTCCGACCCACTTGCATGGATGCGATGTTGACCTCATTTTGTCCAAGCAATGTACCTACACGACCGATAATACCTGGTTTATCGTTATGTGAGATCAAGATTTGATGACTTTCCGGAGCGATATCTACCGGGAATTTATCCAGACGAACGATACGCTCTCCATAACCTGCAAGCAATGTACCCGCTACACGGCGTTCCTCAGCATCCTGAGTTGTAACCAATGTTACCGTAATCAGGTTAGTAAATCCTTTGGTTGCGGAAGTTTGGCTCACAACGACATTCAGATCACGGATTTTGGCTAAATGCATTGAATTGACGATGTTGGCTTCCCCACCCAAATGTCTGGCGAGAATACCCTTCACAATGTAACGCGTAAGAGGAGATGTATCTACTTCAGAAAGTTCCCCAGCATAGTCGATCCGAATCTCCTGCACAGCATTTTGTGTAATTTGTGCTGCAAAACTCCCCAACGTTTCACCCAATTTGAAGTAAGGCTGCAATTTGTTCATTACGGTTGGTGCAACAGCCGGCATGTTAACTGCGTTCTTAAACGGTTCATTGCGCAAAATATGAAGAACTTGTTCGGATACGTCAATCGCTACATTTTCTTGTGCCTCAACAGTGGATGCCCCAAGGTGAGGTGTCACGATGATGCTAGGGTGATTCAGGAATGGATGGTCCGAAGCAGGTGGCTCGCTCTCAAATACATCAAATGCAGCGCCCGCAACAATGCCTTCGTCAATGGCTTCCACGAGTGCCATCTCGTCAACTACACCGCCACGGGCACAGTTGATGATACGCATGCCTTTTTTCATAACTTCGAATTGTGGACGCGAGATCATGTGCCGTGTTTCCGGTGTTAATGGCGTATGAACGGTCATGAAGTCTGCATTGCGAATGATGTCATCAACAGAAGCCAGCTTCACTTGCAGCTTCTCCGCACGCTCCTCCGTGAGGAACGGATCGTATGCAAGAATGTCCATTCCGAATGCTTTGGCGCGCTTGGCAACTTCACTACCGATCCGTCCCATGCCCAGTACACCCAGCGTTTTATTTCTTAATTCCACACCCAGGAAGGTTTTACGATCCCATGTACCTTGAATGGTTTTGGCGTATGCCTGAGGAATGTGTCGTGCCAGTGCCATCATCATGGCAAACGTGTGTTCACAAGTTGTAATGGTATTGCCATCAGGTGCATTAATAACGATGATGCCTCGCTGTGTAGCAGCTTCCAGATCAATGTTATCTACACCTACACCTGCACGTCCGATCACTTTAAGGTTGGTACCAGCCGTCATAATACGATCTGTAACACGAGTCTGGCTGCGAACCAAGAGGGCATCATAATCACCAATAATGGCAACAAGTTCATCTTCACTAAGACCGGTTTTCTTCTCAACAACAACATCATTTGCATCCACCAGTTGCTGGATACCTAGATCACTGATTGGGTCCGACACTAACACTTTGTACATGGTTTCTTCCTCCTTAGGTATGTGTATCTATATCGTCAAGGTTTGACCTCAGCGAAGAGGTATTCCTTAAAACCGGATTCATTCTTCCGCCCAACAACGCGGTGTCGCAGCAGAGGGGGAAGGTGAAGCAAATAGGGTGATTCCACAGATATCCTTTAAAATAAATCAAAAAACTCTCAATCCACATACTGCTTGCGCAATAAGGGACGAGAGTTGTCGTGGTACCACCCTAATTCACCGCCGTTTCGCAACGACAGTCTTAGCGGTCAATGAAGACCGAAGAGGATAACGGGTCTAAACCGATTGCACCTACTCCAATTTCAATGCAATAACTCAGGAGCGCTCAAGACCATTTGCCTGCCACCGATTCACACCTACCATCGGCTCTCTGCAAGACGAAGCAACGTCTTTTTTCCATCATCGTGTTTAACGTGACTAATTTTTTCATAATGTATCATGGCTGACATGAGCATGTCAATAGGCTTAAATGTTTTAAATTGTTTTGCGAATGTCTTTTGATTCATGAGAAAAGTGAGTCACCATAAGCAATACAACAGTTACTGAACATACCACGAGAAGATGGAATATGTGCTGTTTGGCGAACTCGATTTTACTGCATTAATGAAGTAATGGCACGCACACAAAACCAGGACTTGGGGCAGGTCTTGAACCAATTTGGTTTTTTGGCTATCATTTAGTATACTATCCGATTGGACAACGTAATTGTTATCCATCAAATTTAACTCAAGAGGACAGACACATCCGATGAAAAAATTCAAGTTTCCCAAGTTCAAAATTCAGAAGGCTGAGCCACAGCAGCTTACCGAGCGTTTGCTTTTAATCAATCTATACTTTACACAAGGTCTGACACTGATTATCGGAGTTGTGTGGGTCTTATTGCAAAAACGAAACTTGTTAGATGTACTCGCATGGCCTGACAATTACCAATTTGTATGGTGGGGTCTTGGTCTTGCTGGCATTATGCTTGTTATGGACTTGGTACTGTCGTATGTTATACCTCAGGAAAGCATGGATGACGGTGGAATTAACGAGTTGCTGTTCCGTGGGCGTCCGATCTGGCACATTGTATGTATTGCAGCCATTGTGGCTGTGTGTGAGGAATTATTATTCCGTGGAGCCATCCAGCATGCCATCGGTCCTTACTGGACAAGTATTTTATTTGCAGTTATTCACATTCGTTATTTGCGCCACTGGATTCCAACAGGCTGGGTGTTTGTCTCAAGTTATGGATTGGGTTGGATTTACATGCAATCCGGCACATTATGGGCGCCTATATTATGTCACTTTATTATTGATTTGGTGTCCGGATTAGCGATACGTTTTCGGAGGGGATCATGAATCAGCCATTAAGTAGAATGAAGACATATGGCAGTCAGCGCCATCGTCAATCGGATAAAAAAGAGACATCCGAGCGTCAGGTGGCTTCTCAAGTAAGCATTGTTGCTGAAACGGCAGCTGCTGCTGAGGTTGGCGGAATGACACCAATTACTTCCGTTTCTTTACCTAGATCACAGCGCAAGCCATATACAGAAAAACTGGAAAGTCCGGTATTACCACAGAGAGCACCATCTCGCTCCAAAAAAACGTCACAATCAACGGAAGAATCGATTCCCGAAGCCGGTTCTCTTCCTACACGGACGGAATTACATCCTTCACGTCGATTAAAATTGAGCAAAAGATTTGTCAATTCACTCATATTTATTTTTGTCCTGCTAACAATTAGCCTGGTTTGGTGGGGGATAGAAGGGGCACCCGCTCTGAATACGTTCCTCCCTTTGCCGTGGTAATGTTATTACTCGCAGGAGTATTCATTTTGATAGGAGTTTTACTACTTTTTCATATGTGGCATGAAGCCCATATTCATCATGTGATTGAGGAAGAGGTAGAAGTTCCTCATCTGCCCCCATCCTTTGACGGGGCCATGATTTTGTACGTATCCGACACTCACAAGCGCAAGCTGAAGCAGAAGGACTTGGAAAACTTTAAGAATAAGGTGGACTGGGTTCTGATCGGAGGGGATGTTGCGGAAAAAGGGATCTCTTGGTCTCTCGTTAGAAATAATATGAAACTCTTATCGAACATTGCTCCTTCTTTTACAGTGTATGGAAACCATGACAAACGGGCGGGTACTGCTCAACTTGCTCGAATTCTTCGGGAATCGGGCGTTCAGCTCCTTGAGGATAATGTCGTATATCTGCGTAGGGGCAACGACAGAGTAAGCCTAGTCGGTATAGACTATCGCTCCAAACAGGGGGATGCGTTACTGGAACAGGTCGGTAACCGTATATGCAAAATTGCCATCGTTCATGATCCTTTGCAGGCCCTTCGTCTGGAGCAAAATGCAGATCTTATCTTAAGCGGTCATACACATGGCGGACAATTGGTATTACCGTTTTTTGGACCTGTGTTTCTGAGTAAAGCGTATCGTCCCATATCGAATGGGTGGTACTCCCTGAAGCGTAGTCCAGAGGATGTTCGTCAAGAAGGCAAAATGCTGGTTAGCAGAGGATACGGTACGAATCATCTTCCGCTGCGACTAGGTTGTCCTGCGGAGATGCATATCATTACGTTAAGAGTGCCCGCGGAATAATCACTCACAATGAAACAGCCTTGATCCATTGGATCAAGGCTGTTTCATTGTGACGCGAAAAGAATGATTTAACGAGCTTCCAATTCAATAGCACGTGGATCGACAAAGGAATAGCCTTTCTTTTCGAGCTTGGTCAACAATTCATCCAATGCTTCAACCGTCCATGGCAATTCATGCATCAAAATATTGCTCCCTGGATTTAACTGGTCCAGTACATTTTGAATGACTTTTTCCGGTTTGTTTTTGGTGCTTTTATCCCAATCGAGTGAACCATTGGACCATGTCATGTATAACATCCCGTTTTTCTTTACAGTAGCCTTCAGAGTATCATTACCCGATCCAAAAGGTGGGCGGAAAAATTGCGGTTCCTCACCGATGGTGTCTTTCACTATTTTTTGGACATCTGTAACCTGTTTTGCCGCCTCAGCGTTAGACATTTTTTTGAGATCCTCATGATCCCAGGCATGATTGCCTACAATCTGATCCCGTTCATGGATGAGTTTGAGCAATTCAGGATGACTTTTCACCCGATAACCATTGACGAAAAATATCGCTTTAGCGTTATGTTTATCTAAAGTGTCGATTAGTGAACTAATCATTTCTTCTTCTTTGGGTCCGTCATCAAACGTTAACAAAACCACTTTGCTTGGGCTCTTGTCATCATTCGGTTTAATATAATAATTTTCATTCATATGATACGTCTTACCCACATTCACTTCTGGCGAAAGCTGTTTCGTAGGTTCGGACTCTTTTTCCGTCGCAGCGGTTTCGCCCATTGAGGGTTCGGTCACACCCGTCTCGGGTTCTTCTGTTTCAGCAGGATTAAAATGACTTTGCTCTTCTTGAGTAGTGGTCGTGGGTTCGTTCATCGGCGCCGAATTCTCTGATGTTTTTTCCTCCGCTGCCCCACAGGCTGATAGCAGCAAACTTGCAGCCATAATCAATGCTGCGGTATGTCTAAACATGATTTCAACTCACTTTCCTGTATTTATGCGGAATGAGATCGCTCACTACCGCAAACACTAAGTATGATTTTAACACTTGAAGGAGGTTGGTGTAATGAAGACGTCATCCTTTTTTTGGGGCATCGTCATTGGTGTTGCAGCCAGTTCATGGTTGTCCAAAGGCAAATTGCCCATGATGTCATCGGGTTCGTCACGTAACATGATGGATCAGGCAAAACATAAGATGATGGAGATGACTTTCCCGGGTATGGATGGGTTCACAAACAAGCAAAATCAACATGGTGAATCACACAAAACTCCAGCAGCAAAAAGCACAAGAACAATCACACCGCAGGAAAAAGAAGCGAATATGAGCATGCTTAAAGATTTTATTCGCACCAATCCCGATGTGAAGCATGAAGTAGAGCAAATTTTAAGCCAAACAAACACAACAGTACCGGGTTTATAAACCAAAACCTCCAATTAGAATCATCCACAGTCTTGATATGCTGTGGAATGATTCTTTTTTTGTCGATTTTACTTCGTGCATTTAGAGGTATAAAATGATAACATAACTACATAGATTTATTTTCAGCACATATTGTTTTGTGCTTCATAATCTGTTATAAGACTTGCTTATAAAGGGGAGATCCTGTATGAAAATAGAACGACTAAGTCACGATAAGATACGGATTTTCCTGACCTTTGACGATCTGAGCGAGCGCGGAATACAAAAAGAAGATATGTGGCAGGAAATACCTAAGGTTCATGAACTGTTCACTGAAATGATGGATCAGGCCTATTCCGAACTTGGATTTGATGCCACAGGTCCACTTGCTGTCGAAGTATTCGCACTTCCCGCTCAAGGGATGGTTGTCATTGTCACACGTGGAAAATATGATCCGCAACAATATGGTTCAGGTCATGAAGATGATCTTCCTGAAGAAGTATATGAAATGGAAGTTACACTCGAGCAGAGCGATTCTATCGTTTATGCGTTCAAGGACTTTGAAGTGCTCATTGAAGCTGCACATATGTTGCGTCAGCATGTTACGGATGCTGGGAGACTTTATTCTTATAAAGACAAGTGGTTCTTGCATTTGGAGCCAGATGAGGTGGATTCCACCAAACATGCGGCATTGATTGCTTTGCTTGCCGAATTTGGTGAAGGCTCATCCGTGACTCCGGCAGTTATGGAGGAGTATGGTAAGGTTGTTATTCCTGCACAAGCGATTGATGTTATCTGCACCCACTTCAAACGCCAGGATTAATCTCTAGTTGTAATCGCGTCTTAGTCAGAGGAGGGAATTTCGGTGCTTTTGTTTTCGGTCTTAGCGGCAGCAGTTGCTCCGGGTCTCGCCTTGTTAACATACTTTTACCTGAAAGACCGTTATGATTATGAGCCGCTTCATATGGTATTGCGGGTTTTCCTCATGGGGATTCTGATGGTACTGCCTGTGATGATTATTCAGCGTGGCATGATGATGTGGCTCGGGGATAATCCTTATGTTGAATCCATTCTGATCTCAGGTGGCGTGGAAGAATTCGTCAAATGGTTCGTACTTTATCATATCATCTATAATCACACCGAATTTGATGAGCCGTATGACGGGATCTTATACGCAGTTGCTGTTTCACTTGGATTTGCCACAGTGGAGAATGTGTTGTATGCCTTTGCGGGGAATGCATCCGTCTCAGCCATGTTCTTCCGGGCACTGCTGCCTGTTTCAGGTCATGCCATGTTTGCGGTAATTATGGGTTATTACATGGGCAAGGCCAAGTTTATCGGTGGTAAGAAAAAGCAATGGTACTTGTTTCTTTCCCTTGCGTTACCCTTTTTCTGGCATGCATTGTACGATGTCATCATGAATACCATGGTGAATCATTGGTTGTGGTTTGTAGCACCACTAATGGCTGGCCTGTGGTATGGGGCAATGGGGAAAATCACACGTGCCAACAATCGTTCTCCTTTTCGTTTTGTGAAGCGGGAGGAAGAGGTTAAATTATAAAAATACGGACACACTGGTGGACATAAAGCGCATATTGCGCCTATGGCTCCGGTGTGTTTTTATTTTACGGTTAAACTCCCGGGGAATGACCAACAGAAACGGAGATCGTTGTGATGAGAATTAAAATTAAAATCAGATGCAAACAATGTGGTGAACGGTTTACGTTACGAGGCAAGAAAGAACGGGGCCGGATTGAGACGGGATTCAAGCAGTGCCTCTGTGATAACAGAGACCAGTTTGAAATTGAAGAAGAGGGCATGGCAACCGGGATTCAGTTGAATTAAAAGGATGACCCAAACGGTTCTTCAGCAGCCTGCTTGTGTAAGGACTGGAAATCGCATGCATAAGAGATCTTTCTTCGATCCACAATAGAGGTAGTGGTTTAGAAGAAAGGAGACTCTACCGATGTATAAACGTTTAAGTTCAGTTATGTTTCCGATATTTGCGGTTCTGCTGGTCGGTGCGCTCGTGTGGGGCTATCAGGAGAATCAGGAGAAGAATGCAATTTTGATCAAGGCAGAGAACCAATATCAGCGTGCCTTTCACGATTTATCTTTTCATATGGATAAATTACATTCGGAGATTGGCAACACCTTGGCGGTTCACTCCACATCACAGGGGATGCATCGCAAAGGTTTGATGAATGTATGGCGACTCACCAGTGAAGCGCAGAATGAGATCAACCAACTGCCACTCACCATGCTGCCATTTAACGAGACAGAGGAGTTTCTCTCGCGTATTTCCAACTTTGCTTATCGGGCGTCGATGCGTGACTTGACGAACGAGCCGCTAAACGAGAAGGAAATGGGCAACTTGAAAAAGCTGTATCAGAATTCATCCGAAATTACCAAGAATCTGAAAGATGTACAGCAGAAAGTGCTGACGGATCGTTTGCGCTGGATGGACGCGGAGACTGCCATGGCAACACAAGAGCAAACCATGGACAACACGATTGTTGATGGTTTCCGTACAGTGAACAAAAAGGTGCAGGAATACCCGGAGCTTGATTGGGGTCCTTCTGTATCCAATATCTTCGCAAAACGAACAGTCAAGAAACTGGACGGGTTGCCAGTGACCAAAGAACAGATTCAGAACAAGGCTGCCAAATTCTCTGATGCGGACAGTAGCAAAATCAAAGTGCAGGAGAACGGTAAAGGAACGGACTGGGAATCGTATACTGCGACGGTCGATCATGCCAACAATGGCAAACTGATGATGGATTTCACCCGTAATGGGGGGATGCTTATCTCCTACAGTGACACTCGTCCGATTGGAACCAAAAAAGTATCTCGTCAGGATGCCATGGCAAAAGCAGATCAATTCTTAACGAATAAAGGTTACAAAGATATGAAAGCCGTTAATTACGATGAATTTGGTAATCTGGGTAACCTTACTTATGTGCGTAAGCAAGGGGACACGTTGATTTATCCTGAGAAAATGTCCGTTCGTGTAGGACTGGATACAGGAGAAGTAACCGGATTTCAGGCGAGTGACTTTGTATACGAACATAATGACAAACGCAAAATTCCGAAAGCAACACTGACGGAGCAACAGGCACGTCAAAAGCTCAACTCGGACTTTGAAGAAAATTATGTACGCAAATCCCTGATTGAGAATGATTACAGCAAAGAAGTGCTGTGTTATGAATTCGGAGGCAAAATAAATGGTTCACGATACCGGATATATATTAACGCGAATACGGGAATTGAAGAAGCTGTAGAAGAGATTAAACCAGTCAATGCAACCTCTTAAAAAGACGGTATTCCCAATTTCTAAATTGAACGCATAATTGCAGCAGACCACAATGTGGTCTGTTTTTTTCTTGTTTAATGTGAGAAAGGTCATGGTATAATAGTCCTTGTACATACGAAGATAAATACATAAAGTGGCGGTGAACAGCTTGTTTCCTAAAATAAATGAAATTTTATTCATCCAGATTGCTTCGGCAGATGAAAAAGAGGAACACAAAGAGTACAAATCACGCATTGCAGATATGGATGACAGCAGTTTTCTAATTGAGGTTCCGATGCAACAAGGAAGTAGCCGTCTGAAAAGACTCTTTTTCGGAGAGGAATTGTCGATTTCATATATTACAGAGGATGGAGTCCGGCATTATTTTAATACCTATGTCACAGGATTTGAAGAAGATGTGGTTCGTCTTGTTCGTATCCGCAAACCGCTTCCGAGCGATATATCCAAAATACAACGTCGCAGCTTTCTTCGTGTTCATGCAAACCTCGAATTGGCCATCCAGACTGAAGATCTGACCCGTGTCGTCGGATTGACTGAAGATATTGGCGGGGGTGGATTGTCCATCTACGGCGAAACAGGGTTTTCGATAGCTGAAGGTCAAAAACTGAAATGCTGGTTGCTTGTTCCATACCGGAATTCAACCATTGAACATGTAAACTTTGAAGCTGAAGTTGTGCGGATCAAAACGCTGGAAACCGGAAGACTGTTATGCATGCTGAAATTTGTGCAGATCTCGGATTCGGAGCGCCAGAAAATTATCAAGTTTTGTTTCGAACGGCAACTGGACTATCGCACGAAATAGGAATGTTGTGGCATAAAGAGAGTGAACTGCGGGTACCGTAATGAAAAAACGGAGGTATTGCCATGAATCATCGTCATGCATCCCGCAGATATGAACGGCTTTATTATGTTTTTTCCAGGCGAATGGAACGAAGGGTTATGATTCTGATTGCAGCCCTTCTAATCCTGCTTGTGGTGTATCAATTAATGCTGTTGGTACCAGGCTTCAAAAAGAATTTGACTACTATTGACCGCCTGGAAGGTACACCGATTCAAGTCCAGTCGTTATATGATTACGAACATTCGTGATTTGTCTGTTTTTGCATCCATGTGTAGAGTGTGGTATAATTTTCACGATGCAGGCAATGCCTGTTTTTTTATTGAGGTTTATCGTTTGAGGAGGAATGCCCCGTTGGCAAGCCAGAACACATCAGAGAACGGGAAAATGAACGTTGCAATTGACGGACCTGCCGGTGCCGGGAAAAGCACGGTGGCCCGATTGGTTGCAGAGGCGCTCGCGTATGTATACGTCGATACAGGCGCAATGTACCGTGCGGTAACCTTGCACATGCTTCGGAAAGATATTGCGCCGGAAGAAGTGACACAGGTACTTCAGGAAGCCCAAAAGCTGGTCATTGATTTACAACCGGATCCCGACGGACAGAAAGTGTTCTGTAATGGGGAAGAAGTAACCTCGGAAATCCGCTCCCGTGAAGTGACGGGAATCGTGTCCCGATATGCGCAAATCGAGGGGCTGCGTACGCAATTAGTGGATACTCAGCGGCAAATGGCTTTGCGCAAGGGCGTCGTCATGGATGGACGCGATATCGGAACGACAGTACTGCCCGATGCGGAAGTGAAAATCTTCATGACTGCCAGTGTGGAGGAGCGCGCGCTTCGCCGCTTCAAAGAACTGGACCCCTCTGAAGGACTGACGTTGCAACAACTGGAGCGAGACATTGCCACCCGTGACAGATTGGATGAGAATCGGGAAATTTCCCCGCTGCGTTGCGCTGAGGATGCTATCGTCCTTGATACAACGGAGATGAACATTCATGAAGTGGTTGACAAAATCGTATCTTATTGCACAATGGTCAGAGGAGAGATCGGTCTATGATTTACACATTTTGCAGCACATTACTGCGGATCATTTACACCATTCTTTTCCGCTTGGAGGCCGTTGGACGGGAGAATATTCCGAAAGAAGGCGGCGTACTTTTATGTTCCAATCATATTAGTAACTTCGATCCTCCAACCGTTGGTATCAAAATTCGTCGTCAGGTGCGTTTCATGGCCAAAAGCGAATTGTTTGAAATCCCGGTACTCGGCCGAATTATTAAAGCCGTGGGCGCTTTCCCCGTTAAACGTGGAGGTGTCAGCAAGGAATCCATCAAAACCTCACTCAATATTTTGCGTGATGGCCAAGTGCTTGGGATCTTCCCCTCGGGAAGCCGTCACAATGATGGAGGTATCGGCAAAAAAGGGGCAGCGAGTTTTGCTCTCCGCAGTGGCGCTACAGTTATTCCTACTGCTATTATCGGTAACTACAAAGTTTTTCGTAAGATGAAAGTTGTATATGGAGCACCAGTGAATTTGGACGAGTTCAAGGAAGACCCATCCGGAGAAGCTCTGGAGAAGGCGACTGAAAAGATTATGTCCAAGATTAACGAAATGGTGCAGACGGGCGTGCCAAGCAAGTAATGGCTTCGTCGCTAGCTGAGTGCATGTTTCCATATATTTGAGGGAGACTAATGTTGTAGCACTCAGTGATGAAAGTGTTTTGAACTCTGCTATAGGCAGGTTTGAATATAATGGGGTTTTTGAATTGAGGAGGGTATTTGACATGTCGGAAGAAATGAAAAATCAAGAAGCAACCCAAGATGAGTTGGATCAATTCGTTTCCTTGAAAAAAGGAGATACCGTAAAAGGAACCATCGTCAAATTGGAAGATAACCAAGCCTATGTGAGCATTGGATATAAATATGACGGTGTCATTCCAATTCGTGAACTGTCTTCATTGCATGTTGACAGCGCGTCTGATGCAGTAGAAGTTGGACAAGAAGTTGAAGCTAAAGTTCTTAGCATCGACGACGAGAAAGAAAAACTCGTTCTGTCCAAACGTGCAATCGACAGCGAAAACGCATGGGATCAATTGCAAAAGCATTTTGAAGACCAAGACGTATTCGAAGTTGTTGTAGGTGATGTTGTTAAAGGCGGTCTGGTAGCAGACGTGGGCGTACGCGGATTTATCCCGGCTTCCATGGTTGAACGCCATTTCGTTGAAGACTTCAGCGACTACAAAGGACGCACACTGCGTGTTAAAGTGAAAGAGATCGACCGTGAGAACAACAAAGTGATCCTTTCCCAAAAAGACGTATTGGAGCAAGAATTCGAAGCAAACAAAGCTACAGTAATGGCTGGTTTGCAAGAAGGTCAAGTGATCGAAGGTACAGTACAACGTTTGACTCAATTCGGCGCATTCGTTGATGTGGGCGGAGTTGACGGATTGGTTCACGTATCCGAGCTGGCTTGGACTCACGTTGAAAAACCATCCGACGTACTGTCTGAAGGTGATAAAGTTAGTGTGAAAGTGCTGAAAGTTGACCCTGAAAAAGGCAAAATCAGCCTGAGCATGAAAGCTGTTCAACCAGGTCCTTGGGAAACAGCTAGCGAAAAATTCAATTCCAGCGATATCGTAACAGGTGTTGTAAAACGTCTGGTAGACTTCGGTGCATTTGTTGAAATCGCTCCTGGTGTTGAGGGACTTGTGCATATTTCTCAAATCTCCCACAAACACATCGGCACGCCTCATGAAGTGCTGAAAGAAGGACAAGAAGTTCAAGTTAAAATCTTGGACATGAACCCTTCTGAGCAACGTGTAAGCTTGAGCATCAAAGAAACTGAAGAAGCTCCTGCTCAACCACAAAAATCAGAGCGTCCAGCTAGAAACAACGCTCCGCGTGAAGAAATCAACAATCCAAACGTTTCCTTGAACAATCAAGGAATGAGCACTACGCTCGGCGAACTGTTTGGTGACAAACTCAGCAAATTCAAATAAGTTAACAATGCATGGTTCTAAGTTATATACTGCATATTTTGCTGAATAACAAAAGCAAGATCGGCGAGCCCAAGGCGGGTTCGCCGATTGTTTTTATTGCGAGTAAATTGGCATGAAACGTTAGCCAAGACATATCTTTTTTGCTATGATGAGTATCGTAAGTATGGACAGGAGGAGTGGAATGTATGGCAAGACCCGTTGTGGCAATTGTCGGACGACCGAACGTGGGTAAATCCACCATTTTCAATCGGATCATCGGCGACAGACTGGCCATTGTGGAAGACAAGCCGGGCATTACCCGTGACCGCATATATGGAATCGGTGAATGGAACGGTAAACCATTTAGTATTATTGATACAGGTGGTATCGAAATTGATGGTGAAGATGTAATCTTAAAATCGATTCGAATGCAAGCAGAGCTCGCTATTGAAGAAGCGGATGTTATTGTATTCATGTGTGATGCAAAAGCAGGTATTACGCAATCGGATGAAGAGGTAGCAGAGATGCTCTACCGCTCAGGCAAGCCTATTGTTGTAGCCGTTAACAAAGTGGATAATATCGGCCGAAGTGAGCTCATTTATGAGTTTTACGGATTTGGATTCGGTGATCCCATCGGCGTATCCGGAAGTCACGGTACTGGTGTAGGTGATTTGCTTGATGCTATTGTGGAGAAGTTGCCAGAACTTGAGGAAGAGACTTACGATGAAGATGTCATTCGTGTAGCTCTGATCGGACGTCCTAATGTGGGTAAATCTTCACTGGTGAACGCTATTCTGGGGGAAGAGCGTGTCATTGTAAGTGATGTGGCTGGAACGACCCGGGATGCGATTGATACACCTTTTGAAAAAGACGGCCAACGTTACGTGTTGATTGATACAGCAGGTATGCGTAAGCGTGGTAAAGTATATGAAACAACTGAGAAATATAGTGTAATGCGTGCGATGCGTGCGATTGAGCGTGCAGATGTTGTTCTGATTGTCATTAATGGTGAAGAAGGCATTATTGAACAGGACAAGCATATTGCAGGTTATGCCTTCGAAGCTGGTAAAGCGTCATTGTTTGTCGTGAACAAATGGGACGTGGTAGAGAAGCATGACAAAACAATGAAAGAGTTTGAGAGAAAAATTCGGGATCATTTCCTGTTTATGACTTATGCTCCGGTTGTATTCTTGTCAGCCCTCACAAAACAACGCTTACAAAAACTGTTGCCGGTTGTGCAACGGGTAGCAGAGCAACATTCATTGCGTGTGCAGACCCATCTGCTTAACGACGTGGTATCTGATGCGGTGGCGATTAACCCTCCGCCAACAGATAAAGGACGGAGAATGAGAATTAACTATGTAACTCAGGTGGCAGTTAAACCGCCGACCATGGTTATTTTTGTGAACGACCCTGAGTTGATGCACTTCTCTTACGAGCGCTATTTGGAGAATAAAATTCGTTCAGCGTTTGATTTCGAAGGAACACCAATTCGCATATTTACTCGGAAGAAGTCCGACGAAAGTTAGGGGAGAAGTGTGTGATTTTACAAATCGCAGCGATTGTACTGAGTTATCTGCTCGGTTCGATCAGCTTTAGTGTCCTCCTTGCAAAAGCGATACGGGGGATCGATATTCGTCAGCACGGAAGCGGAAACGCAGGAGCGACCAATACGTTGCGTATTTTGGGTAAAGGACCGGCAATTGCTGTTCTGCTACTTGATGTACTTAAGGGTGTTGCAGCTGTATGGATTGGAATCTGGCTGAGCGACGGTTCAGCATGGATTCCTGCGCTTAGCGGTATAGCAGCCATTGCAGGACATAACTGGCCGCTTTACTTCCATTTTCGTGGAGGAAAAGGGATTGCCACGGCTATTGGTGTTCTGGTGAGTCTTGCTTTCCTGCCTGCGTTATGTGCTGGGGTGATCGCTATTCTGTCTATTGTATTGACACGATATGTTTCGTTGGGGTCCCTGATTTTTGTAGCATTCACACCCATCTTTATCTTGGTATTACCCGGATATTCCATGAATATCTTCTGGGGGAGTCTGATTATTTGTCTGTTTGCGTTCTGGAGACATCGTACCAATATTGCGAAGCTCGCCAAAGGACAGGAAAATAAATTGGGATCGAAAAACCCTGGAGGGGGTAAACGAGTTGTCTAAAAAAGTTGCTGTTCTGGTTGCAGGGAGCTGGGGAACGGCTCTGGCCAGTGTACTCGCTGCCAATCAGTTGGACGTGATGATGTGGACACGTGGCGAAGACCAGGCTAACGAAATCAATAGTAAGCACACCAACACTCGCTATCTTCCGGATGCGGAACTTTCACCACGGATTCAAGCAACAAGTGATATGGAAGCGGCAGTGGAAGGCGCCATAGCTGTGTTAATTGTTGCGCCTTCCTCAGCCATGCGTGCCGTTACGAACCAGCTTAAGGCTTATTATAAGCCTGAAATGTTAGTTATTCATGCCACTAAAGGTTTCGAGACAGAAAGCCTCAAACGGATGTCCACAGTCATTTCAGAAGAGCTTGAATGTGAAGAAGGCCGTGTTGTTGTACTTTCTGGCCCAAGCCATGCGGAAGAAGTAGTGAAACGTTGTCCGACCACTGTGGTTGTAGCTTCACTCGATAAGTCATCTGCCGAGGCTGCACAAGCTTTGTTTATGAATGCCTATTTCCGGGTTTATACCAATCGGGATATGCTCGGCGTTGAGCTGGCTGGTGCATTCAAAAACATCATTGCTCTTGGTGCAGGCATGTCGGATGGTCTTCAATTCGGTGATAATGCCAAAGCTGCTTTGCTAACACGCGGTCTGGCAGAGATCACACGTATCGGTGTTGAGATGGGAGCAAATCCGCTAACGTTTTCGGGACTTGCTGGAATCGGGGATCTGGTTGTAACGGCTACAAGTCAGCACAGCCGGAACTGGAGAGCAGGTTCCATGTTGGGTCAGGGACAGAAGCTGGATGATGTCCTGAAGTCCATGGGCATGGTGGTAGAGGGCATTCGAACTACGCAGGCTGCCTATTTCATCTCGCAAAAATACGGCGTGCAAATGCCGATTGCGGACCAGTTGTATCACGTTTTATTCCAGGAGAGACAGCCGCGTGATGCGGTTGAAGCCTTGATGGGACGTGACCCGAAAACTGAAATGGAAGTCATGAAGCTTGAAACCTGGGAACAGTGGCATTCCTGATTGTAATCAGCCTAAACGTACCTTGTGAAATAAGAAGCTTATTCACCTTTTCTGTCGCTGACTCATACTATACACATGAGTATTGCCGGAGGAGGGGAGACGAATGGGTAACAACATTTCTAAAGATGCGCTGAATGCAATCAACAAGAAAACGGGTAAAACAATTACAGAAGGTGCCGTCAAGAAATTGGCTAGCACGGTGAAACCAACGACGATTCAGAATGAAGCTCAGTTGCGCCAATTGATCAAACAAGTATCCGCCATGGCGAAAGTTCCGGTATCTGAGGATACGGTTAAGGATATTGTGAGTGCGGTCAAGAAAAGCGGATTGAATCCGAGCAGTATGGAATCGTTAATGAAAATGATGATGAAAAAATAATAGATCACGCCTGCTTGTGCAGGTGATCCAGTAAGACAAAAAGACGAGTCGGCTCCTGCCGGCTTGCTTTTTTGTCTTTTTTTTGAAAAGTTGAACTGAATTTCGTGTTATAATGGTTGCAATTGTCACAGTGTCAGTGATGAATATTGGACTGAAGGGGAGACTGTTGGATTATGAGCGCAATGGACAAGATGTGGCTGTCATTGGTGGCCATCCTCATTATGGGACTATCTGTATTCCTGATTACGTTTGCTCGTGCCAAAACAAAAGGTATAGTACGGGGGATTCTTTCCTTAATTGCATTTTTGATTATGCTGATTGGCTTGTTCGGTGGAATCGCTTCTCTGACCTGATTTCCTATGCCTGAAGGATAACATCCGCATAAGCACATCATAAGACCTGACACAATGAACACGGATGAGGGGAGTGTGAGCCTATGAGGCCGCATGATACGGAGAGTCGGACTGAGCGTTATCCGGAATTACACGCGGCTTTGCTGGAAACGGCCAAAGCCTGGAACACACAGCCACAGACATGGTTGCTTGGAGGGAGCTGTGGGTTGCTGCTTCAGGGGGTAGAGCTACAACAAGCTCCGAGAGATATTGATATTTATGCTGATGTTGCAGCAGCTAAGGAACTTCACCGAATCGCTCCGGGGGAAATGCTTGATGAGCCTACAGTGGATAAAACAGGACCGTATGCTTCTCTGTTAAGTCACTATCAGGTGGGTGAATGTGCGCTGGAACTGGTGGGAGGTTTCGAAATATGGGCTCGCAAAAGTTGGTACCGTATCGAGATTGAACATGTACTTGCTCCGCATGCTCCAGTAGCACAAGTGGGTTCATATACCCTGCGACTGATGCCGCTTGCACATGAGCTGTTGTTTAATCTGCTGCGAGGCCGTGAAGATCGTTATGTACCCATTGCTTCACAGATGCGTCAGCAACCACATGTTCATCAACCTATAATGATGCTTTTGAGTCAACAGAATGTATGGACAAGCCGCTTCAGAACCGAAGTGGAAGACCTTGTTGGCTTTGCATGGTCACCTTAGGTTGAGGGAGGAAAATGATGGATTATACAGTTACTTTTTTACCGATGAACAAATCGATATCGCTCAAACCAGGGGCAACACTTCTGCATGCAGCACGACGTGCCGGAGTCAAGATTACGACCCGATGTGATGGGAAAGCGGCTTGCCTGATGTGCAAAGTGAATGTGGACGAAGAATATCGGGCGGAACTGTACCCGCCAACGGATGCAGAAAAGCGGAAGCTGGGTTCGCTATTGGAAGCAGGTACACGACTGTCCTGTCAGGCCAAGGTATGTGGATCTCTATCAGTTCATGTTCCAGAGGACCCGCTGAAGGCAGCCATTCGGAAACAACTGGAACGTCAGCAACAGGATGATGACTGGTTCTGAGCGGTTTGAAATTGATTCTCTAATGAGTTATTCAAGGAGGACATGGATGATTAGGAAGAAACCGAAATGTGTGGAAGGAAACAAACGGCAGCGTCTGACGCATCAGATGGGCGGTCTGCTGTTATTCCTGTTGTTTGCTTTTACAGCAAGTGGTTGCATGTATCCATCGCAGAGCAATTCGGACCCTAAGGTAGCCTATCGGGAAAGCGTGAGCCGTATCCAGAGCGCGGTAGAGGCATTCCAGCAAGATGAGGGGATTTTGCCAATCATCAATGCAGATATGGAAACGCCAAAATACGAAAAGTTCAGAGTGGATCTGCCCAAGTTAAAGCAACTGGGGTATCTGGATGAAATACCGGGAACGGCTTTTGAAAGCGGTGGTAGCGCTTACTTCCTGATTCAGGATGAAGAAGTGAATCCCACCGTTAAAGTGATGGATCTTCTGACCGTGCAGAAAGTGAATGATGTACAGCGAATGGTTAATCAATATAAGTCCGTACATAACAATAAGCTGCCAAGTGGGGAAGAACTGTATCCGGGGTTATATGCAGTTGATATGGATCAGGCTGCACAGGCAGGCAATCCTTCCATTACGTTGAACAGTGTATATTCGGGTCAGGCGTTACCTTTTATGATGGATGACCAGGGCAAAGTCTATGTGGATTATGCTTTTGACATTATGCAGGCCGTGGAGAAGTCTGACGTGTCTCCAGCTGAGACCGAAGATGTTCGGGGGTTTCTGTTGGAGCACTCGTACTTCGTACCTGTAAAATCTGTTTTCTACACTTGGAAAAATAATGCACCGGTTGCACAGTCAATTAAATAAGCATGGGTTCCATTCAAATGATCTGGCTGTATGACCACTGTAGCTTTAATGGTTCAAAAAGAGGTATTCCAAATAGGGGGTATCTCTTTTCTTTAGTTACAATGAGCAGTAACAGTCATAAAAGCTTCACGGATCACATAAAGTAGATTGAAATAAAGACGCACAGTCCGAGATCGGGGGATTCTCCTAATGTCATCACCATAAGATAAAAAAACAAAAATACGCGTCATATTGCCGCATACGGATACATAAGATGATACTAGTCCAATTGCATGTACGAGTTAACGCCGCTCTCGCCGGTTTCATCAGAATGCAACGTTCGGCGGCGGACGACTTCCGGGCACTCACAAAGGCGGCTCTACCGTTGCAGGGATTTCAGTCTTCTGATTGAAAAAACGAAGCGGATGCTCTTTAGCATTTTTCCTTCGGAGTAATTTAGGGAGGGGATTTCATTGGAGAAAGTGGACATTTTTAAGGACATAGCTGAGCGGACCGGAGGGGATATTTATCTCGGGGTTGTCGGCGCAGTCCGGACGGGAAAATCAACATTTATTAAACGATTCATGGAAACGATCGTATTACCTAACATCGCAAGCGAGGCTGATCGTGCCCGTGCAGTGGATGAACTTCCACAGAGCGCAGCGGGTAAAACCATCATGACTACCGAACCGAAATTCGTACCAAATAACGCAGTCCAGATCAAGGTGGCAGAAGGACTTGATGTCAATGTTCGCCTTGTGGATTGTGTAGGTTACGCGGTGGAAGGAGCCAAAGGATACGAGGATGAGAATGGCCCGCGCATGATCTCCACGCCTTGGTTCGAAGAGCCAATTCCATTCCAGGAAGCCGCAGAGATTGGTACTCGCAAAGTCATTCAGGAGCATTCCACACTGGGTGTTGTGGTCACAACAGATGGCACCATCGCCGAAATTGCCCGCAGTTCCTATGTGGAATCCGAAGAACGGGTTATTGCGGAGTTGAAAGAAGTGGGTAAACCGTTTGTCCTGGTCATCAACTCCACACGCCCTCGCAGTGAAGAAGCCCTGCAATTGCGTAGTGAACTTGCTGCCAAATACGACATCCCGGTGATGACACTCAGTGCTGCCACGATGACGGAAGATGATGTGACGGGTGTACTTCGTGAAGTGCTCTATGAGTTCCCTGTGCATGAAGTGAATGTAAACCTGCCGAGCTGGGTTATGGTGCTGAACGAGACTCACTGGCTGCGCAGCAACTACGAAAACTCTGTGCGGGATACCGTGAAGGATATTCGCAGACTTCGCGATGTGGATCGGGTTGTCGCTCAGTTCATGGAATATGAATTCATTGATCGAGCAGGCCTGAGCGGTATGAATATGGGGCAGGGAGTAGCCGAAATTGATCTGTATGCGCCCGATGAACTGTATGATCAGATCCTCGTGGAAGTGGTCGGCATCGAGATTCGCGGCAAGGATCATCTGCTGCAATTAATGCAGGAGTTCTCGCATGCGAAGAGAGAATACGATCGCTTCGCAGAAGCGCTGGAAATGGTCAAAACGACCGGATACGGCATAGCTGCTCCATCTCTCGCCGAGATGGCTCTGGATGAACCTGAGCTTATTCGTCAGGGCACCAAATTCGGCGTACGCCTGAAAGCAACGGCACCGTCCATTCATATGATCCGGGTCGATGTGGAATCGGAGTTCGCTCCAATCATTGGTACGGAGAAACAAAGTGAGGAACTGGTGAGGTACCTGATGCAGGACTTCGAGAACGATCCGATCAAGGTATGGGATTCAGACATGTTCGGCCGTTCACTGCACTCCATCGTGCGAGAAGGAATTCAGGGCAAGATTGCCATGATGCCGGATAATGCAAGATACAAATTGCAAGAGACGCTGGGAAGAATCATTAACGAAGGTTCAGGTGGCTTGATCGCTATCATTCTGTAAGACATCAAAAGACCGTAAGGGGGAATCCCCTTGCGGTCTTTTTTATGTGATTTCTTTATTTTGGATGAAATGGATGGGAAGAATGGTGCTTTCAAAAAAACTTAGCGAGTTTTAGCTTTAAATTGCTAAAACCCATTTACATACTAGGAATTAGCCGTTATATTAATATTCAACTATTGTGATCGAGATCACAGAGAGTGGACAGGGGGAGACAGAGATGAAAAGAAAAGAGACAAAATGGCTATGGTTGAGTGTGCTATTAGTATTTACATTGGCGCTGTCCGCTTGCGGAATCAAAAAAGAACCAGCAGCAACTCCGGCTTCGGGTGCAGCAGAGGATACTCCAAAAACGGAAGCAGTTACAGGCCCTCTAAGTGGCAAACGGATCGCACTTATTATGGAATTCAATACAGGTACCTTCTCGCAGCAATATGTACAAGGAGTCAAGCAAGAAATCGAAAAATTCGGTGGCGAACTGACGACGTTTGTTGCCGATAATGACAAAGCGAAGATGGTATCCTTGCTTGATAGCGCAATTAACCAGAAATTCGATGCCATTCTTACGGATCACGGGGATTCCCTATTAGAGCCAGGCGTGAAGAAGGCAGTAGAACAGAATATTCCAGTCGTTGTATTCGACGCAGCCATTAGTGTCCCGGGAGCTACAGTGCTGTCACAGGATGACCAGAAGATGGCTGAACTGACGCTGGAGCAGATGAAAAAAGATATCAATGGACAAGGTAATATTGTCAAAGTATGGGTAGCTGGTTTCGCACCGATGGAACGCCGGCAGATTGCATACGGTGAATTCATGAAAGCCAATCCGGACATCAAGGAAATAGCAACATTCGGTTCTGCCCAGAACCCGGCACTGGATACTCAAGCCAAAATGGAAGCAATTCTCAAGCAATATCCAAAAGGTGAAATTACAGCCGTATGGGCTGCATGGGACGAGTTCGCCAAAGGTGCAGCGCGCGCGATTCAACAGGCTGGACGTGACGAGATTAAAGTGTATGGCATCGATATGAGTGACGAGGATCTGCAAATGATTCAGGACCCTAAAAATCCTTGGGTCGCTTCTGCTGCTGTTGATCCAACGGATATTGGTCGTGTTCAAGTCCGTTATGCTTATCAGAAACTGAACGGGGACGAGACTGAAGATGCAGTTGTGCTTAACCCGGTCTACGTTCAACGTGAAGCTCTGCCAGATAAACAAATCTCTACTTCGGAGCTGTCAGAGTTCGTTGAAGGTTGGGGTGGCAGCACACAAGGAATCAAGGACTGGATGAACGAATACGGAATCACTGCTAAATAAGCAGCGTATGGGAAGCGCGCCGCAAGGCGCGCTTTTTCAAACATAATGAAGATATGGAGTTTGGATGAAAAAGGGAAAGCTCCCGGAAGGGAACGATTGGAGGTAACATCATGAGCACTGCACCAATCCTGCTTCAAATGGAACATATCCACAAACAGTTTTCAGGTATTCCTGCACTGAAGGATGTGGATTTCTCTGTAAAAGGTGGGGAGATTCATGCGCTGTTGGGTGCCAATGGTGCTGGTAAGAGCACATTAATGAAAATCTTGTCGGGTGCCTATCCACTGGATCAGGGTACGATTCAGTTGAGTGGAGAAGCACTTCATTTAAGTTCTCCGGGAGACGCGAAGGCAAGTGGGATTCACTGTGTGTATCAGGAAGTGGATGCGGCACTGGTGCCACAGTTGACGGCTGCGGAGAACATTATGTTGGATCAGCTGGCTTCACCTGCCGGGGGATGGTGGAAAAGTCCGCGGAAGCTGCAACAGCGTGCGGTTGAGGCGTTAAAGCAATTAGGGGCGGACATATCCGTTCACCAGAAAGTGGCCGATCTGACGCTAGCAGAAAAACAGATGATACTGTTGGCGAGGATTTTGATTCAGGACGCCAAGGTTATCATTTTTGACGAACCTACTGCACCACTGAGTCAGGAAGAAACGGACGCATTTTTCCGAATTGTACATCTGCTGAAGGAGCGGGGGGTAGCCTGCATTTTCATTACCCATCGCCTTGCTGAAGTGACAGGTCACTGTGACCGCGTTACGGTTATGAGAGATGGGCAACATGTATTTACCAGTGAAGCAAAGGGACTGACGATCAACGATTTGGTTACTCAGATGCTGGGCAAACCATTTGAAGAAGAGTTTCCGAAGACGGAAGCACCCGTGGGGGAGCTGCTATTGGAGGCACGTGGACTTCGTCGTGGAGTGAAGGTTAAAGGTGTTGATCTCTCTGTACGCCGAGGTGAAGTTCTCGCTGTGGTGGGTCTGGTAGGCGCGGGTAAAACGGAAAGCTCTCGATTGCTGATTGGTGCAGATCGGCTGGAGGGAGGCGAGATCCGGCTTAACAACCGCAATCTCAGCCTGTCTCAGCCTGCGGATGCGGCGGCTCTGGGGATTGTTTCTGTACCGGAGGAGCGGCGTAAGCAGGGAATCCTGATTCAGGAGAACGTGGAACGGAATTTAAGTCTGCCTTTGCTAAGCCATCTTAGTACATTAGGTTTCGTAAGCCGCAAGCGAGAACGGCTGAACGCAGAGTCATTGGTGAAACAGCTTGGAATTAAAACATCGTCAGTGAAGCAGGAAGTGAAATACCTAAGCGGTGGTAATCAGCAGAAGGTAGCCATTGGTAAATGGCTTAATGCGGATGCGGATGTATTTATATTTGATGAGCCAACCAAAGGCGTAGATATTGGAGCAAAAAGTGACATTTTCCGCATCATCAATGAACTGGCTTTGGCGGGCAAGGGTGTAATCTATTTCACCTGTGAACTGGATGAAGGCATGGGAATTGGCGACCGAATCGCTGTCATGTGCGAAGGTGTTATCGTGAAAGAATTCAAACGAGGCGAGACTAATCAAGAACAGCTGCTATACTATGCAAGCGGTGGACAAGAGGTGCAGTCATGAAGGATAAATCACTGGATTTTGCGTTCCGTTACGGGGCGATTATAGTCATTATTGGTGTTATCGCATTTTTCGGCATTAAATTGCCTTATTTCTTTACGTACAGTAACTTGACCGATATTTTGGGCTCGATTTCAATCGTCACGTTTGTAGCGATCGGTGTTACGTTATCTCTCATTGTTGATGGATTTGATCTTTCGGTAGGGGCGACGGTCTCATTGACCACCGTCGTTACTGCTTCGTTAATGATATGGTATCAACAACCGCTAGCAATCGTCATTATCGTGCCACTGATTATCGGTGCTGTTATTGGTTTGCTGAACGCACTGCTCATTGTAAAATTGCGTATCCCGGATTTGCTGGCAACCCTTGCGACAATGTACATCATTGGAGGGATTCACAAAACGTATGCACAGGGATATACCATTTACAATCACATGCAGTTCCCTGATGGGAGCAAAGCTGCAGGAGAGATGGACCCGACATTCCTGCTGATAGGGCAGGGCAAATGGCTGGGTATGCCGATATCGGTTATCCTGCTGCTTATTGCGGTAATAGGTGTGCATATCTTTTTAACGTATACGAAATATGGGCGCCAAATGTACATTACAGGCGGTAATGAGGAAGCTGCACGTTTGTCTGGAATCAAGGTGAAAAAGGTGCGTACACTCGCTTATGTAGCTGCTGGAGTGTTTGCAGCAATCGGTGGTATCATCTATGCTTCCAAAGTGGGATCTGGGCAAATTGATGCGGGATCACCGTTGTTAATGGAATCCGTAGCTGCAGTATTTGTCGGTTTCTCTGTGTTCGGTGCGGGTAAACCGAATGTCATCGGAACCTTCATCGGTTCGGTTCTGATTGGTGTTCTTGTGAACGGGTTAACGATGATGAACGTACAGTATTTCACCCATGATATTGTAAAAGGTGGGGTTCTCGTGCTTGCCCTGGCGGTTACATTTTACGTCTTAAACCGCAACCGGACTTGAAATTGTGGGCTGTCTGTATTAGTATGAAATTTGTTCGGCGTCTGAAATGCCCGTGGTTTCAGACGACATTCTGCCGAAAATGACTGTTGACCGCAGGCGGAGATTTGTGTTCAGCGCTCAAGATGTACGTAGATTTTTTGCGTATGAACGTATATTTCGCTATAAAACGGAAACACAGTATAACATTCAGGACATTGATACAGGAGGTGAAAACAAATGAACAAATCAGACTTGATTACACACGTATCTGAAGCAACTGAATTGTCCAAGAAAGATGTAACGAAAGCGGTTGATGCCGTATTCGAAGCAATCTCTGAGGCTCTTCAAAGCGGAGATAAAGTACAATTGGTTGGTTTTGGGAACTTCGAAGTTCGCGAGCGCTCCGCACGTAAAGGACGCAACCCGCAAACAGGTGAAGAAATCGAAATTCCTGCGAGCAAAATTCCTGCATTCAAACCAGGTAAAGCGCTCAAAGACGGAATTAAATAAGATTTCTACATATTCCATATGTCGACAAAAAGACCGTGACTTGTTCACGGCCTTTTCTTTTGCCCTTTAACGAAGGTCCTTGCGGCTATCCGAGTACTCAGGAGCATCCGGCTGCCCGGTATAAGCAACCAGAATCAGTTCTTCGCCAGCAGCTGCAGACAGATGCTGTTCAATTTCTTTTAACTGTTGAATATGCTTGTCTGTAAGTGCGGCAGGGGTGTACTTCATGTAGATTCTCCTTTCTGTGGCTGTCCAACTTTAGTATGACCCGAGGGTAGCCGATTCTTGCGGTTCATTCGTATAAGGTGCAGGTTGACAAATGAAACAATCTTAATCATCATTAACGCTATCGAACGAAAGAAGGGGACATGCGTGATGGATCATCCAACCGGCAATGATTATATTGTAATTAAGGCAGAGGAAAATGGTGTCCAGGTGATCGGATTAACCCGAGGTCAGGATACACGTTTTCACCACACCGAGAAATTGGACAAGGGTGAAGTGATGTTTGCGCAATTTACCACTCATACTTCAGCTATTAAAATCCGGGGCAAAGCCACGCTGATAACCAAGCATGGACAGATTGAATCGGAGTAATGGACAGAATATGTACATTCAAGTGAAGATTGCAGGCATAGCCTGCTTTTTTTCATTGTACAATGAGGTATGAGCCTTTACCGGACAGACTACACTAACAGGTAAAGGCAGGGAGGCGTATATGAAACCGCGGATGATTGTTACTGCTTCAGTGCTGGCAACGGTTGCGGCGGTCTTTCTGCTTGTTGCGATACAAAACTTACATATGCGTACATGGGGTGGGGAAAACGTACAACCTGCCTCTGCATCACACCATCCAGTTCAACTAACGAATGACAATCTCGTTGATGTGCTAAGCTCCATGAAACTCTCTACACCCATTGCAAGAGTGGAATGGAAACAGTCCATTTTGAGGCTGGACCTCAAAGTTAAAGGAACGGGTACAAGTTACACTGAAATCTACGAGAATATGGCAGCTGTGGCAGATCTGGGCTTTCGGAGTCTCGATAACGTGGATCAGGTGCTGCTGCGTGTGATGGCAGAAGATGAATGGATGCATAAACGACATCTGTTGCTTGCTGCTGACATTCGGCGTGGAGAGTGGCCCCTGTATGCGATTGAAACATTACGGAACTGGAAAAGTGCAACCTTTTCAGATGAATTAAAGGATTGGTTTCACTTGATGGAGACCGAACTCTGGAAGAAGCAGTTCGAAATGACAAGTCAGGGGTAATAGAATAGCAGGATTCAGTGCGTGGCTGATCAACATATGCTATAATATATAAGATTGTAGTGCAGAAATGGTTTAACAATGTTAAGGCTCGGAGGCTGAGAATGAATTCATATCGCGTACCCCAACTAGCAAAGAAATATACGGATTACGACATGATTCGACAACATACGGAAATCCCATCATTTCCGGATAGCCGGGCACGTCTGTTGCAGGTATTTGTGGGTCGCACAGACGAAAAGGTGCATCAAGAGTTATATGCTCTTGCAACTTCGCTCGTTCAGTTGGCCATGGATACGCATGATCGAATCGATACCATTTCCGGTGAGCGGAGAGAGCAGGAGATGCGTTCACGCCAGTTGAATGTACTCGCCGGAGATTATTTAAGTAGCCGTTTTTATCAATTGCTTGCCCAAGCGGGCAGAATTGAAATGATTGGCAAACTCAGTGGTGCTGTATCCGAAGTGAACGCACGCAAGATGACGCTGTATGAACGGATGAAGAAGCTTCTCGTTTCGGCTGACGAATACTTGCGTGAAACGGTACAGCTGAGGATGCAGCTGTTTCTTTCATTTACAGGCATGATTCGAGAGAACGAAGAGTCACTATGGAACAGCCTGTTGACCGAATTCAGTTTGTGCGAAACGATCGTGGAAGAACTGAAGCGGATGAATGACGAAAAACAATATCTTCACAGCTATGCATACTGGCACATCTACGAGCATGGTAATGACGATGAGCGCAATGTGCTCCGCCAGTCTGAACCGGATGCACGTGCATGGAACGCTATGGTGCTGAAGCATAGGGTTAGCGAGGTTTTGCTGGACAAGCTTCGCGAGTGTACACACCGCATTCAACTGTTGTTGCAAGACGAGGAAGGGCGGATGGGTTTGCATGAGATCCATGCAATTCTTGAGCCTTACCTGGCATATTTGCAACCTTCACATGCGGCAGTAAGGGAAGATTGAGGGGGAGACAGACGAATGGGGAGCGGAGAGACCAAACCGAAAGAAGAATATGTCCATTCGGTTTTTCAGAGTATAGCCGGAAAATATGATGTCATGAATGATATTCTAAGTTTCCGCAGACACAAGGCTTGGCGCAAATTCACCATGAAAAAGATGAATATGTCCAAAGGCGATACCGGTCTTGATTTGTGCTGCGGCACATGTGACTGGACGCTTGCTATGGCAGAGGCAAGTGAAACCGGGCACATGCACGGACTAGATTTCAGCAGTAACATGCTGGAGGTCGGACAGACGAAGATTAATGCGGTGCAACGTCAGAAGCAGATTACCCTGACACAGGGAAATGCCATGTCACTTCCTTTTGAAGACAATTCATTTGATTATGTGACCATTGGATTCGGTCTTCGCAATGTACCTGATCTCAGACAAGTGTTATCTGAAATGAAACGTGTGGTCAAACCGGGCGGTATGGTTGTGTGTCTGGAATTGTCCAAGCCAACTTGGCAGCCGTTTAAAGGCATTTATTATTTTTATTTTGAGAAGGTTTTACCGAATCTGGCCAAAGTTTTTGCTAAAAGTTTTGAGCAGTACAAATGGTTGCCGGACTCACTTGCCATTTTCCCGGGAAGGAAGGAACTGGCAGACATTTTTGCGGAGACTGGATTACAGCAAGTGCAGGCCTACCCTCTGACCGGAGGTATCGCGGCACTGCATATTGGAACCAAGGAGAATCAGCATGTTTAGGAAAATTCGCATCTTTTTAGAAATGATCAAGATTGAACACACGCTTTTTGCTTTACCCTTTGCATTTATGGGGGCCATTCTCGGCTCCATGGTAGTGAATGATACCTTCCCAAGCTGGATGCAGATTATGTGGGTATTGCTTGCGATGGTTGGCGCACGTAGTGCAGCATTCGGTTTGAACCGGATTATTGACCAAGCGATTGATGGCAAAAATCCGCGTACCGCGATGAGAGCAATCCCTGCAGGACTGTTGAAAAATGGGGAAGTTGTTATATTTGTCATTATCTCATTTATATTGTTATTCTGGGCCTCATCCAATCTTAATGTATTATCCATGCAGCTGTTGCCTATTGCTGTGTTTATGCTTGTACTGTACTCATATACCAAACGATTCACATGGTTATGCCATGTCGTTCTTGGGATGACGATTGGTTTGGCGCCACTTGGTGGCTGGGTAGCTGTAACGGGTACGATGGATTGGACAGCGATTGTGCTGTACGTTACGATTGTGTTCTGGACAGCGGGCTTTGATATTATCTATGCGTGTCAGGATCTGGAATTCGATCAAGGAGAAGGCCTTCATTCGATACCTTCCCGTTTTGGCCTGGTCAAATCATTGCAGATCGCTAAGTTCTTCCATGTAATTACTGCAGTTGGTTTTCTTGTTTTATTGTTGATAACAGATCTGAGCTGGTGGTATGGTGCAGGTATGTTGGTAACGTATGGTATTCTTTTCTATCAACATTATATTGTATCGCCTAATGATATGAGCCGTGTTCAAACCGCATTTTTTACCATGAACAGTTTGCTTAGTTTAATCGTATTTACGTTCACTCTGATTGATCTGGCGGTGAAATAAATGGTGCAGCAGCCGGACAATAAACGACTGGTTGTCGGAATTACCGGAGCGAGTGGCAGCATATACGGCATTCGATTAATTGAAACGCTGCTTGATTTGGAATATAACGTTCATCTGGTCATATCCAATGCAGGGTGGCGTGTACTGAAAGAAGAATTGGATTGGGATGTGACGAATCGGGACGCGGTGCTTGAAGAAAAATTCGGCAACCGCGCCGGTTCTCTGATCTATCATCCTGTGAATGATATAGGGGCCTCCATTGCAAGTGGTTCTTATCTGGCCGACGGCATGATTATCATGCCATGTTCTATGGGAACTCTTTCGTCCATCGCGCAGGGATCATCGGATAATCTGATGTCCCGGGCAGCCGATGTGATGATGAAAGAGGGAAGAACATTGATTCTCGTGCCACGTGAGACGCCTCTTCATGCAATCCATCTGGAGAACATGCTGAAGCTTTCTCGTCTTGGTGTACGGATGATACCGGCTATGCCTGCTTTTTATTACAAACCTCAGACGATGGATGAGTTGATTTTGTTTTTGGTGGGGAAAGTGCTGGATAGCTTGCGCATCCCACATCAACTGTTTACAAGATGGGGAGAACCGGATGAAAGGGGATAATGACTGAGTCCGATACAAGGCAGTTTTTTTGCCAAAGTATTACTCGGTTTATTTGTCCCCCGAATCCCGGGGTATTGGTGAGTGCTGATGGGGAGTCTTCATGAACCACAGTCTTGACCCATGCTCCGGCAACTTCTGTATTTTGTTTCAGAACAAGTCGCAGAGTTTAATTCCCGGGTGTCGGCCATGACATTCGGAGAAGAAGATTACGTTAGATTACCTTATAGAAAAACACAAGCAAGAACGGTAAGACGGGTTTTTCGTAATGCCTGCAGGCCCGACTTGCTGGAGGGGAAGGTAAGCATGGATTTATGGACTGACAATACGCTGATACGGGTGAACGAATGAAACTATTGGACATTTTCGGGTTGTTAAAAAAGGACATGGATTACATTGAGAAAGAGTTGTATCGCAGTGTACGAGGAGAACAGAAGCTGCTGAGCGAAACGTCACTACATTTGCTCAAAGCAGGAGGAAAACGGTTGCGGCCCGTTTTTGTGTTACTTGGCGGGAAATTTGGTACATATGACATTGAACGTCTGAAGCTGGTTGCGGTTCCACTGGAGCTCATTCATTCCGCGTCCCTCGTTCATGATGATGTGATTGATAATGCGGAAACACGCCGAGGCAAGCCCACGGTGAAGTCAAAATGGGATAATCGGATTGCCATGTACACTGGAGACTATATCTATGGTAAGGCACTTGAAATGACTGCCGGATTATCTGATCCAGCTATTCATCGTATTCTTGCCAAAGCCATGGTACAGATGTCCATTGGTGAAATGGAGCAAATTCGCGACTTTTTCAATACGGGACAAAGTGTTCGTAACTATCTGCTGCGGATTCGCCGCAAAACGGCACTTCTGATTGCCGTTAGCTGTCAGCTAGGGGCATTGGCCACACGTGCGCCTGAGCATGTATCTTCCCTGCTGTATACGTATGGATATAATGTGGGAATGGCTTTCCAGATTCAAGATGATGTACTTGATCTGGTAGGTACCGAGAAACAACTCGGCAAACCACCTGGCAGTGACATGAAGCAAGGGAATATCACTCTTCCTGTACTTTATGCCCTAGAAGAATCCGATCTGCGGGAACCTTTGCTTAAGGAGATTTCCCGTGTCCAGCATGAAGAAGGGCGGGCAAGTGCATCGGATGCCATTGGAATGATTCGCCAAAGTCAAGGAATTGCTAAAGCAGAAGCCCTTGCTGACCGATATATGAAGAAAGCGCTCGATGCTCTCGATCAGCTACCTAACATCAAGACGACCAAAAACCTGCGTGATATCGCTCATTTTGTGGTTAAACGCACGCATTAAACATTGTATGACCTTCGACTCTCAGTTTGCTCATACCCAAAGATGAACAGACCTGTGAGATTCCTCATTGGGAGGATTTGGACATGTATGTTACAATCAGAGGGATTGCGTTTACATAGTGATTAACTTTGAACCGTGAGTGAGGAGTGAGCTAATGGATCGTACATTTTTGATGGTGAAGCCGGATGGTGTGCAGCGTGGATTGATCGGTCGTATTATTAGCCGTCTGGAAGACAAAGGATTTAAGTTGGTGGCAGGCAAATTGGTGCAGATGTCTGAGGATCAGGCCAAACGCCATTATGCTGAACATGAGGGCAAACCGTTTTTCGATGATTTGGTTCGTTTTATCACATCAGGGCCTGTGTTTGCCATGGTGTGGGAAGGGGACGACATTGTGGCGCTTGCGCGCATTGTCATCGGAAAAACCAATGTGAAGGAAGCGGCTCCGGGTACCATTCGCGGAGACTTCGCCAGCCACACACCACATAATCTGATTCATGGGGCAGATTCACCGGAAAGTGCTTCCCGTGAAGCAGCCAATTTCTTCGCTTCAGATGAACTGGTGGTATACGACAAGAGCATCGCAGCCTGGTTGTAATTATTAGCCAAAAGGGTGATACACGATGCTGGAGCAAGAACAACTACTAGACCCGGATTACACCGGATTCATTCGTAAAATCAAAGAGAGCACAGGCATTGATCTTGCTCAATACAAGGAAGGCCAAATGAAAAGAAGGCTGACCACACTTCGCAACAAAAACGGGTTTCATACATTTTCTAACTTTTTTGATGCTATGCAGAAAGATAAATCATTGTTTTACGAGTTCCTTGATCGTATGACCATTAACGTGTCGGAATTCTGGCGTAATCCCAATCGTTGGGAAGTCCTGCGGGACGAGATCCTGCCTGAGCTGTTGGGCTCCAAGCGCCGTGTGAAGGTCTGGAGTGCAGCATGTTCAACAGGAGAAGAGCCTTATACACTCGCCATGATTCTGGACACGATGGGTATTCTGAAAGAAAGCTCGATTACGGCAAGTGATCTGGATGAAGGTGCATTGGCCAAAGCCAAGGAAGGGCGTTATATGGAACGCTCACTTAAGGATGTGCCAAAGGAAACGGCGAACCGTTACTTCAAGCAGGATGGCTTGGTATACCGTATTGATGAGCAACTCAAGAATTCGATCAAGTTCATGAAACAAAATTTGCTCGTGGACCGTTTTGATGATGGATACGATCTGATTGTATGCCGGAATGTCATGATCTATTTTACCGAGGAAGCCAAAAACCTGTTGTATCACAAATTTGCAGCAAGTTTGCGTCCAGGTGGTATTTTGTTTGTAGGCAGTACGGAGCAGATCTTCTCGCCGGGACAATATGGTCTGGAGACAGCAGAGACATTCTTCTATCGGAAAAAATAATGATAATGGTTGTTCAGCCGTCTGAAGCACATGTACATGTGTTCAGGCGGTTATTTGTATAGCAAGTACAAGAAAGAGCCGACTTTCTTGTCAAAGCCGGTCAGCTATACTATAATAAGCAAAGAAATTATGGGATTTTAGCAATGTGAAGTTTAACAGTTTAAAGGGGGAACGTATTATGAGTTTACGCTATTTGACCGCAGGGGAGACGCACGGACCCCAATTGACCGCTATTATTGAAGGATTGCCAAGTAATTTGACGATTGATTTTGAAGAACTGAATTTCCAGCTTCACCGCCGCCAAAAGGGATATGGCCGTGGACGCCGGATGCAGATCGAGAAGGATCAGGCGAATTTCGTTGGTGGTATCCGTCACGGATATACAACAGGTGCTCCGGTAGCGCTGGTTGTTCAAAATAATGACTGGAAACATTGGCAGAATATTATGAATATTGAGCCGATCGAAGGTAGTGACGAAGAGAAACGTCGCGTTCATCGTCCTCGTCCGGGACACGCTGATCTGAACGGTGGACTCAAGTACAATCTCAAAGACCTGCGTAACGTACTGGAGCGCTCCAGTGCACGTGAGACAACGGTACGTGTGGCCTGTGGTGCCATTGCACGTCAATTCCTGGCAGAATTCGGAATCAAGGTAGCTGGACGTGTACTTCGTATTGGCGAGATCGAAGCTCCGTATCAGGACCTTCCGATTGACGAACTGATCGCGGTGACAGAAGCTTCCTCTGTACGTGTTACGGATGCTGAGACAGAGAAGAAGATGGAAGCCTATATCGACCAGATTAAACAAGAAGGCGATTCCATCGGAGGAATCGTGGAATGTATCGTTGAAGGTGTGCCTATTGGTTTGGGGAGTTATGTTCAATACGACCGCAAACTGGATGCACGAATCGCTCAAGGGGTCATGTCCATTAATGCATTCAAAGGTGTAGAGATTGGTATCGGATTCGAAGCCGGAGTCATTCGAGGATCACAGGTGCATGATGAAATTATGCATACGGATGAGCGCGGCTACCACCGGGCAACCAACCGTCTGGGTGGGTTCGAAGGTGGTATGACGAACGGAATGCCAGTGGTTGTACGTGGTGTGATGAAGCCAATCCCAACGCTGTATAAGCCACTGCAAAGTGTCGATATTGATACGAAAGAAGCATTTACGGCTCAGGTTGAGCGTTCAGACGCTTGTGCTGTACCTGCAGCGAGTGTGGTTATGGAGCATGTTGTTGCTTGGGAAATTGCCAAGGCATTCCTGGAGAAATTCGGCGGGGATTCCATGGAAGAGATCCGTGCTAACGTTGCTAGCTATAACGCTCAACTGGAGAATTACTAATATGCGTCAGCTGACGGTACAGTTGGAGGAACGCTCATATCCGATTCTGATTGGTAGCGGCCTATTGGCACAAGCCCCTCAATATTTTGAGCAATATGGCTTAACCCAAAAAAGTCCGTTACTCATCATTACAGATGAAAATGTAGCTCCCAAATACTTGTCAGGTTTGGAGCAAACGCTGCGTACGGCTGGTTATACAGTCGTATCGGCGGTTGTCCCCTCTGGTGAAACATCGAAATCCCTTTCGGTATACCAGGATATGATGACAGTCGCGATCGAAGGCAAACTGGATCGGAGTTCTGCGATTCTGGCCCTAGGTGGTGGGGTCGTAGGTGATCTGGCTGGCTTTGTTGCCGCTACATATATGCGTGGAATCAAGTTTGTTCAAGTACCTACGACGATTTTGGCGCATGACAGCAGTGTGGGCGGCAAGGTGGCTGTCAATCATCCGCTGGCCAAAAATATGATTGGTGCATTTCACCAGCCTGAGCTTGTACTTTATGATGTGGACACACTTCAATCTTTGCCGCCACGAGATGTTTCGGCAGGTTTGTCAGAGATGCTGAAGCACGGGCTGATCCGTGATGAGGCTTTTGCACATTGGTGTGAGGAGCATGCGGAAGAGTTGCTTGCGCTTAATCCGGAAGCACTGGAATACGGCTTGGAGCGCGGGTGTGGTATTAAGGCAGAGATTGTTTCCAGAGACGAACGTGAAAATGGAGAACGTGCGTTATTGAACCTGGGACATACGATTGGTCATGCCATTGAAGCGATTGCCGGTTATGGAGAATTCCTGCACGGAGAAGCAATTTCCATCGGTATGGCTGGTTCAGCATTGCTTGGTGAGAAGCTTGGTGCGCCAGCAGGACTCTATGCAGATACAGTCCGCATGCTGCGTTCACTCCGCCTTCCTACAACGATGCCTGCGCATCTGGACACGGATGCATTGATGCAAGCGATGATGCATGACAAAAAGTTCCGTGAAGGTCATATGGTGTTTATCGTTCCTGATCGGATCGGGGCTGCAAGAATAGTGAAGGACGTACCTGTCTCGGCAGTTCGGGACGTCATTGAATTGCTCAGGAAGGGAGAATAACAGCAATGGTCACACGGGGAATTCGCGGGGCTACAACAGTCACGCAGAACAATGAAGAACAGATTTTGAAGGAAACGGCTGTATTGTTGCAGGAGATCGTGGATCGCAATGAGATCCAACCGGAAGATATCTGCAGTGTGTGGATTACATTAACTGGGGATCTGGATGCTGCTTTCCCGGCAAAAGCTATCCGCCAGCTGGATGGCTGGGAGCTCGTACCCCTAATGTGTGCACTGGAAGTTCCTGTTAAAGGTGCCTTGGCGCAGTGCATTCGTTTCATGGTACATGTGAATACGAACAAAGCTCAGAATGAAATCAACCATGTGTATCTGAACGGTGCACAGGCATTACGTCCGGATTTGGCAACACCTTCAGGCTCATAAGTAAGTGGGTTGTCAAACGGAACATAATGATGTATAGTGAGAACCAGTTGAGTAGAGTAGAGATTGAGCTGAGAGCAGCTGAGCTAGTTGAGTATATAGCAGAGTCCAGTGGGTGGTAACCGGTGCAACAGAAACCGGTCAACTGATTCACGGTACGTCGTGCTACGGAAGTTGTAACAGGAACAGGGCGAACAAATTTGTCAAAGGACATTTTTTGTTTTGATATATTTTGGTACTTACACAATCAATGACTCTCCCATATTTTGAATATCGGATGAAGTAGTTGAAGTGTTGTATACTGATTTATGTTCCCAAACTGGATGAGGTGAGATGCATCCATTCAGCGACCTGTGAATAATCCGAGAGCGAAGTATAAGGACTTGTTATTTATGAAACATCACCCTGTTAAATACAGCTTATAACCAACCTCTACCTGATGGTAGAGGTTTTTTTGTACATATAACCTTTTCTTCTACCAAATCTGAAAGGACGTGATCTGATGATAACGCCAAACGTTAATCAAGTACTGAAAATGTCTAATGAGTATAATCTGATTCCGGTAGTCAAACGGATTCTGGCAGATATGGAGACTCCGATTCGAATATTCCGCCGTTATGCTGACAACGACAGGGCATTCCTGTTGGAAAGTGTAGAGGGGGGAATCCAGTGGGCAAGATACTCGTTCATCGGTACAGATCCGTTCCTGATGATCTCGGCCAAGAAGGGTCGAATCGTTGTAGAAGAAGCAGGGAAAACTCGTGAATTGCCAGGGAAACCGATCGAAGAACTGAAAGCATTGCTGCGTAAGTATCGCAGTCCCAAAGATGATGAACTGCCACCATTCACAGGTGGGGCCATTGGTTTCTTCGGATATGATCTGCTGTCCTATTATGAGAAACTTCCAGCTCATGCGCTGGATGACCTGAATATGGATGACATTCGCTTTATGTTCTGTGACCAGATTATCGTGTTTGACCATGTGAAGCAGCAGATGCTGCTCGTCGGCAATGTACACATCAAGGACGGTGCAACGGATGACGAGATACGTCAAGCGTATGCAGTGACTTCGGAGAAGCTGGAGCAGGCTGCAGAACGTTTGCAACAGCAAGGACCAGGGGAGAACCTGAATCCGCGTTCCATTCCGGGAGACATTGAACTGGGGGATATTCGCTCCAACCTCACGAAGGAGCAATTTATCGGTAATGTGGAGCAAGCCAAAGATTACATTCGCGCAGGTGATATTTTTCAAGTGGTATTATCCCAGCGTTTCCATATTGATACGGAAGTTTCTCCGCTTCACGTGTATCGTGTGCTTCGTACCCTGAATCCCTCACCTTATATGTACTATCTCAAAATGGATGATGAGATTATCGTAGGTACTTCGCCTGAAGCGCTGGTCAAGGTGGACGGAAATCGTGTGGAGACACGACCAATTGCAGGCACACGTCCAAGAGGAGCAACAGAAGCGGAAGATCGTGCACACGCTGCTGATCTGCTCCAGGATGAGAAAGAACGTGCGGAGCATCTGATGCTTGTTGATTTGGGCCGTAACGATCTAGGCCGGGTATCCAATTTCGGCAGTGTGAAGTGTGACATGTTCATGGAGATCGAACGTTATTCTCACGTGATGCACATGGTGTCCAACGTGACAGGCGAGCTTAGAGAAGACAAAGATTTCTTCGATGCGTTCCTCTCATGCTTGCCAGCGGGTACCGTATCCGGTGCACCGAAACTGCGGGCAATGGAGATTATTGCAGAACTGGAGAAAGAGGCACGTGGTGCTTATGCAGGAGCAATTGGATATCTTGGATTCTCGGGTAACATGGACTCCTGTATTACAATTCGTACGATCATTTTCAAAAAAGGAAAAGCATATGTACAGGCCGGAGCAGGAATCGTATGGGATTCTGTGCCGGAGAATGAATATGAGGAAACGGTTAATAAAGCTAAAGCATTGCTCAAAGCGATTCGAACAGCAGAAGCCATGTTTCCTGCCAAAGAAAAGAACAGCACATTGAGACTGGCCAATGCAGACTACTTTGTCACACCAGCGGCCGCCAAGAACTGAGAGAGGAGAGACCGGAGATGAACATAAACCCGATAATGAATGAGAACCCTGTAACCCCGATGGCTGAGATTACTCGCGAGGATGGCATGAAGAATGGTTTGGCGAAGATTTTGGAGGGCAGTCATCTGGAGCAAGCCGAAGCACGAGATTTGATGTATTCGATCATGAGAGGTGAGGCAACGCCGGCTCAAATCGGAGGTTTGTTAATGGCGCTGCGAATGAAGGGGGAAACGGTGGATGAAATCACCGGATTTGCTGAAGCCATGCGTGGTCAGGGCGGACGAATTCTCACCGATGGCAGCGGTTTGCTGGACACGTGTGGAACAGGCGGATCGGGAATTCACAAATTCAACATTTCCACTGCATCCGCAATCATTGCTTCGGCTGTTTCGGTTCGGGTCGCCAAACATGGCAACCGTTCTGCTTCAGGCAAAGCGGGAAGTGCGGATGTACTAGAGGCACTCGGTGTAAATATCCATCTGAACGGGGAGCAGGCCAGACAATGTCTGGATGATATCGGAATCTGCTTCTGTTTTGCCCAGGTATACCACCCTTCCATGCGACATGCGGCGGGACCGAGAAAAGAACTGGGGGTGCGGACCATTTTCAATATGCTCGGACCATTAACCAATCCTGCAGGAGCAGATCGCCAATTGCTTGGCCTGTATGATCGTTCCCGGACGCCGATGATTGCTGAAGTACTGAATCGTCTTGGTCTCAAAAGAGCGTTGGTCGTAGCCAGCCATGATGGTCTGGATGAAATCAGTATCTCAGCGCCGACTCAGGTATCTGAACTTCGCAATGGTCAAGTGCACACCTATGATATTGATCCGCGTGATATGGGCTTGTCTTTGCATCCGCTCGAAGCGGTACTTGGAGGAGATGCGGCACGGAATGCCGAAATTATTAAAAGAATCTTCCAGGGTGAGCAGAGTGCCTACCGTGATGTCGTTCTGTTGAACGCCGGAGCGTGCATCTATGTGTCTGGTCTAGCAGATAGCATTGCGGAAGGGGTGACACTTGCTGCAGAAGCGGTAGATTCGGGCAAAGCTGCCGGGAAGCTTGAACAGTTAATTCATACAACGGAGGCGTACAGTCATGTATCTTGATCGAATCGTTGCAACCAAACATAAAGAAGTTGAAATTCTGGCACAGACATTTCGCATGGATGAAGCTATCCAAAAAATCGAACAACTACCCGCAACCCGGGGGTTTGAACGAGCACTATCGAGCGGACGCAATCGCAACCTAGGCCTTATTGCTGAAGTGAAGAAGGCGTCGCCATCCAAAGGGTTAATTCGTCCTGATTTTCATCCGGTAGAGATTGCTGCTGCTTATGAGCGAGCGGGTGCAGACTGCATTTCTGTATTAACAGATGTGTCGTATTTTCAAGGGAGCAACGAGTATTTGCAGGCTATTCATCAGGCGGTGAACATTCCGCTATTACGCAAGGATTTTATTATAGATGAACGACAGATTGCCGAGGCCAGATTAATAGGTGCGGACGCGATACTGTTGATTGCCAGCATTCTGACACCAGAACAGATTCGTCAATATCTGGAATTCGCCAAAAGTTTGGGGCTAGATGCCTTGATTGAAGTACACGATCGAACAGAACTGGAGCAGGTCTTGGCAATTCCGCAGGCAACACTTGTGGGCATCAATAATCGGAATTTGAAAACTTTCGAAACCAGTCTGAACACAACCCTGGATTTGATGGAATTGATTCCAAGTGGCGTCACCCTGATTAGCGAAAGTGGTATTGATGGTCCAGAATCAACAGTACCTCTGATCCAGGCCGGTGTTCATGGTATTCTCGTAGGTGAGCATCTCATGCGCAAAGATGATGTTGAGGCGGCTGTAACTGATCTGATGGGACCCAGATGATGAATACTTCCATACACGATGGCACAGGTGATCGTATGTCAGAACGGAGAAACGGGCTGGCAACGGCCGTAAAAATATGTGGACTTCAGGACGTTGAAGTGCTAAAATCGATAATAAACTTGCCTGTGGATTACATTGGTGTTGTTTTTGCCAAATCACGCCGCCGAATCGAACCCGAGCAGGCTGCTGCATTAAGAACGGTGTTGTTCGAATGGTCTGTCTATGATCGGCCGAAGCTTGCGGGGGTATTTGTGAATCCTACGCTGGAAGAGCTGGAACACATTATGGAGATTGCTCACCTGGATGTTATCCAGCTACATGGACAGGAGACTGCGGAGTTCTGCCGGCAGGTGAAGCAGCGGTGGAATGCCAAAGTATTCAAGGTTTTTTCTTTCCCCAAAGATGAAACGGGTCCGGAGGCTGATGATGCAGCCATAAGGACTCTTGATGCTTATGATAAATTCGTGGATGCAATATTGCTCGATACCCATGATCCTCTATATGGAGGGGGCTCCGGGAAAACGTTTGCCTGGGAGCGAATACCTGCTTATGTTGAATGGTCGAAAAAGCGCGGAATCTCTCTGTTCGTTGCAGGAGGTTTGCACCCGGACAATGTACAAGAACTAATACAGACATATGCACCTTTCGGCGTCGATGTATCCAGTGGCGTTGAGACTGAAGGTGTGAAAGATATGACCAAAATTACAGCATTCGTAGAAAGGGTGAAGCAGGCATGACACATCAATTGCCGGATCAACACGGGCGTTTCGGTCACTTCGGAGGCCGCTTTGTACCTGAGACACTAATGAACGCACTCATTGAACTTGAGGAGGCATATAGCCACTTCTCTGAAGACGAGGAATTCAATAAGGAACTGAACTATTTGCTGAGCGAGTATTCTGGACGTGAAACGCCATTGTATCATGCAGAGCAATTGTCACGCCGATTAGGCGGACCGAAAATTTATCTGAAACGTGAAGATCTCAATCATACAGGCGCGCACAAAATTAATAACGCCATTGGACAAGGTTTGCTTGCCAAACGGATGGGTAAGAAGAAAGTTATTGCCGAAACAGGTGCAGGTCAACATGGCGTTGCAACGGCAACCGTAGCCGCATTGCTTGGACTGGAATGCAAAGTATTCATGGGCGAAGAAGATACAGAGCGTCAGCAGTTAAACGTATTTCGGATGAAGCTGCTTGGAGCAGAAGTGATTCCGGTTACGTCCGGAACACGGACACTGAAGGATGCTGGTAATGAAGCGCTTCGCTACTGGGTCAGCAATGTGGAGGATACGTTCTATGTACTTGGATCAGTGGTTGGACCTCATCCATATCCGATGATGGTGCGGAATTTCCAACGTGTGATTGGTGATGAGACCCGTCGTCAGATTCAGGAGATCGAAGGACGTTTGCCGGATGTAATTGTAGCAGCTGTGGGTGGAGGAAGTAATGCAATTGGTATGTTCTATCCATTCATCGGTGATCAGGATGTGAAGCTTGTTGGCGTTGAAGCTGCAGGTAAAGGGGTAGATACCGAGTATCATGCGGCGACGATGAGCAAAGGTACGCACGGTGTATTCCAGGGATCTATGAGTTACCTGTTGCAGGATGAGTATGGACAGGTTCAGCCAGCGCATTCCATCTCGGCCGGACTTGATTATCCGGGTGTTGGTCCAGAGCACTCCTATCTCAAGGATATTGAACGGGCAAAGTATGTACCGATCACGGACCAGGAAGCACTGGATGCCCTGCAACTCCTATGTCGGACGGAAGGAATCATTCCTGCTCTGGAGTCAGCACATGCGGTAGCCCAGGTTGTCAAACTGGCGCCTGAACTCACAGCAGATGATCTTGTAGTCATTTGTCTGTCGGGACGTGGAGACAAAGACGTTGAATCCATTATGAAATACACGGGAGGCGACTTGGGATGAATCTGATGGACCAGACCTTCCAGCAATTGAAGCAACAGAATCGCACGGCACTTATTCCATTTTTAACCGTGGGAGACCCGGATGTGGATACAACGATTGATATCATCAAAGAGCTTGAACAGGCGGGAGCGGATATTTTGGAACTGGGTGTTCCCTATTCCGATCCACTGGCAGATGGCCCAGTCATTCAGCGTGCTTCCGAACGTGCGCTGAAAAGCCAGATTACGATTCGTACTGTTATGGAAACCGCAGCAAAAGCTCGTAAGGCAGGTGTGAAACTGCCATTTGTGCTGTTCACTTATTATAATCCGGTGTTACAGACAGGCCTGGATGTATTTTTTGAAGAATTGGTCAAACACGATATTAGTGGCATGATCATCCCGGATCTGCCGATTGAGGAAGCGGAAGAGATGCGACAACGCGCAAATCGTGCAGGTGTACATCTGGTGCCGCTTGTTGCGCCTACCTCTAATGCACGGATTGAGCGGATTGTGAATGGAGCAAGTGGCTTTATCTATTGTGTATCTTCTGTTGGAGTAACTGGAGAGAGAGCTTCTTTCTTTGATGGTGTAGAAAGCTTCATTGAGACGGTAAAAAGCTTGACAGATCTCCCTGTAGCGGTAGGTTTCGGAATTTCCAGTCACGAGCAGGTAACACATTTCTCCCGCATCTGCGATGGTGTTGTTGTAGGCAGTGCCATCGTTCGTCAGGTGGAAGATGCGATTCCTCTGCTTGAAAATCCGGATACGCGTGCTGCTGGACTGTTGCAAATTCGCAACTTTGTGGCACAATTAAAGGGATAGGGGTGTTCTGAAAGGACATCCTTTGGACACGTGAGGTACACGCTGATTCGTGTCGAACATTATTTCATTAACAGGAGGCGGTCGGGTTGAAACCGAAATCCCAGATTGTCAATCTGCCTGTGTACCAGCCGGGCAAACCGATTGAAGAAGTGAAACGTGAACTGGGGCTTGAACAAGTCATCAAGCTGGCCTCCAACGAAAATCCGTACGGCAGTTCTCCTGCCGCTCTGGAAGCCATTACGAGAGAAATGAGTAACATAAGCATATATCCAGACGGTAGCTCGGTTGAGCTGACTGGAGTTCTTGCCAAGCATCTTGGCGTTGAACGAAATAACTTAATATTTGGTTGTGGTTCCGATGAGATTATTGCTTTGATCACGAGAGCTTTCTTCTTGCCGGGCGACGAGACCATCATGGCGGATCAGACATTCTCCGTATACAAAAGCAATGCAGATATTGAGGGTGCCGTTACCATTGAAGTGCCTCTGAAGGATGGAACGCATGATCTGAGCGCGATGCTTGCGCAAATCAGCGACAAAACCAAAGCGGTATGGGTGTGTAATCCGAATAATCCGACAGGTACAATCATCTCCGAGCAGGAACTTACAGCCTTTATGGACCGCGTGCCTGCTCATGTGATGGTCATACTGGACGAAGCTTATTATGAATTCGTAACGGATGAAGCATATCCGCAAAGCATATCATTGATCGAACGGTATCCGAACTTGGTCATTCTGCGGACTTTCTCCAAAATTTACGGTTTGGCTTCGCTTCGGATCGGGTACGGCATTGCACGTCCCGAAATAATTGATCTGATTAACCGTGTACGTGAGCCGTTTAACACCTCGCGTTTTGGACAGGTTGCAGCTACTGCTGCACTACTGGATCAGGATTTTGTTCAAGAGTGCTCAAAGCGGAATGCAACAGATCGTGATTACCTGCAAAATGAATTTTCACGGTTGGGATTGTCATATTTCCCTTCACAGGGTAATTTCATTATGGTTGATCTGAAAATGCCTTCGGCAACGGCGTTCCAATCCTTGCTCAAACAAGGCATTATCGTTCGCCCGGGATTCAACGTATACCCAACTTACATTCGTGTGTCCGTCGGAACATCAGAACAGAACCGTGCATTTGTCACGGCACTGGAGAACACGCTGGCTGAGAAGGCGGTAGCACGCCCTTAATACTGGCGATGAAAGAGTGAGGACCCATGAAACTAAAAATTGCAATGATTGGTGTAGGACTCATCGGCGGTTCACTTGCGCTTTGCTTCAAAGGCAAGCCAGGTGTAACCGTGATGGGTTACGCCCACCTGGATGAACTGAAGGACAAGTACATAGCGAGCGGTGTAGTGGATGATGCCACGCTCTCTCTGGAAGAAGCGGTAGAGGATGCCGACTTTATTTTTTTGTGCGTTCCCGTAGGTCTGCTTGAATCCTATTTCGAGAAGCTCTCCAAGCTGCCATTGAAAAAAGGATGTATCATCACGGACGTAGGAAGTACTAAAGCTTCCATTGCTGCTTGTGCCGAGCATGTCCGGCTGACTAACGCTTACTTCATTGGTGGTCATCCGATGGCAGGGTCGGAGCGTGCAGGTGTGGATGCTGCCTCAGCCGTGTTGTTTGAGAATGCATACTATGTCTTAACTCCTTCAGAACATGTACCTGAAGAAGCTTACAGCAGGTTATCTGAGCTGCTTGCGTATACGCGGGCACAGATCGTGCGTGTGGAGCCTCTGCTGCACGATGACATCGTGGGGGCGATTAGTCATCTGCCACATGTTATTGCTGTAGCGCTGGTGAATCAGGTGCGTGAATATAATGAATCGAATCCACTGTATAAGATGCTGGCTGCAGGTGGCTTCCGGGATATTACCCGGATTGCATCCAGTGATGCGATTGTGTGGAGAGATATCTTGCTTAGCAACCGTGATGTACTGCTGGGTTTGCTTAAGGACTGGAATAGCCAAATGACAGCCTTTACGGATATGTTGGAGCATAAGAACGGTGAAGGCATAGAGGAAGCATTTCGTCAGGCCCGTGAGTTCCGGAGTGTATTGCCTGAACGACGCAAAGGCATGATTTCCCCATTATTTGATCTGTATACGGATGTCCAGGATGCACCGGGTATGATTGGTAAAATTGCAACTGAACTTGGGGCAAATGACATCAACCTGAGCAACTTGGAGATTATTGAAAACCGGGTGGATGTGCCGGGCATTATGCGTCTGTCTTTCCGTCAGGAAGAAGATATGGAACGAGCCAAGACATTATTGGATTCCTTAGGCTATCAAGTGTGGATATAAGGTAAGAAAGAGGGCGAAAGCCCTCTTTTTTGTGGGGTTATATGGGAGTTGTTCAAAGGATTCTTATACGCAAAAAAAAAAGGAGTTATTATCCTGAATTACCGAAAGATATAATTAATTTAAACAATTTCATTTAAGGTGTTGACAAAATGAAAACGTATACATATAATAAGGGTACAGTATGGTTTCTCTCCACTCCTATCCAATAACTGTATTGCTCCACGTGAGCAATGGCCGCTTATGTAAGCGGTCTTTTTTTTGTCTTAAAAAGGTATTGGTTGATTGAATATATAAATATATATATAAATCTCATCTCATTTATCTGCTTACTTTTCGAATCATTTAACCGGCAGGTCACCTTAAATCAAAAAAATATCACATTTTTGTAACCTTTTCATTATATCGTGCGTCTATATAAGCAAGGCTTACCAAAAAGGCTCAAAATGAAGTCATGAACGTGAAAATGACTGCATATGAATGACAGGTCGGGTTCTGTGGATAGCAATGGATTTGCCAGGATGATGCAGACCGTTGTACAATAAATACTGTTAATGTAGAAACGTTGGGGAAATTGCCATTACATAGGGGAATTTGGCGGGAAGGCCAGCTATGGCGCTGAACGCTGTTTATATGCGGTGAAAACCGCAACTTTTTTGTGCCTGTTCGGTAATACATGGATAGAGTCGAACGGGGAGAAGCACATGGATGGGCGAGGAGGGGTCGCACTCAAATGACGGATTCCCAGTTGATTCGAGAGATCAAGGAAGGTAACCTGGAGTTATATTCCGAGCTGATGAGTCGTTATCAGCGTAAAATACTGGCTTTCGTATATCATATGTTGAAAAGTTCCAATATGGAGCTGCTTGCGGAAGATCTCTGTTCTGAGACTTTCTATAAGGCGTTCCGCAGTCTGCACTCTTTCCGTGAGGTGGATGCCTCATTCTCAACCTGGTTATATACCATTGCGAGAAATACGGTACTGAGTGAGCTTCGCAAACAGCGCAGCGGAAATGTCCCACTTGAAGAGAGCGGGATTGTTCCCGTTGCTCCTTCGGAGAATGCACCGGAGTATGCTGTATTGCGCAGCGAGCGGGTGATGCTGGTTAGAGATGCGATTAACAATTTGCCGGAGAAGCAACGTTCTGCGATTATACTCCGCGAGTATGATCAACTAGACTACCAGGAGATTGCGAATATTCTTGGGCAGAGCGTCAGTTCTGTGAAATCGCTATTGTTCAGAGCAAGATCAAGCGTAAAAACTCAATTGGAACCTTATTTCTTCGAACCGGTGTACGAGCCATATGAAGGGATGAAGAACCGATGAACTGCAATGATGCCCAGGAACTGTTTGCACTGGTCTGGGACTTGCCGGAGAATCATCCTCAGCGGATTGCATTTCATGCTCATCTCGCTGGTTGTGAAGAGTGCTCCGAGCAGTTTGAGGTCTGGGAAGAAGCCCAGATCTTGCTGCACAGCATCCCGGTTCCAGTGACAGAACAACAGGCAGAGAGAGTAAACCGTAACGTTATGGACCGGATCTATGCGGAGTCTCCATGGTTATTGCCGGAAGAGGCAAAGGTTAATCGTTTCTCTGCTGCGATCCGCAAGCATATGTCTTTGTGGATTGCCGCGTTCCTGGCTATTTTTTTATGCAGCTTTCTGTATATGGCAATGTTTAAGCCAGACGTATCAGAAGCTGAGCAAACCAAAGTTGTTGCTACAGGTATTCTGGAGACAGGGGTTGCGGGAAGCGGCCCATCGTCATCTGGAATGTATCAGTACAACATGACTGGAGCGGACAGAGGGAGTATCATCGAACCTTTTGTAGTGAGCATGGGACCTGCTTATCCTCAGTATTGGATGGCTCTGTCTTTACTTGCAATAGGTATGGCGTTATTTTCTCTTGGACGTATGCATCGAACCACGAATAAACGTAAACAAAGTGCGAGTGCATAGGTAATAACCTTTCGTTCGCCGTGTGAAGAAATGAGGGATGTAAGTGCGAATCGGGCTTATTCGTCACGGTCTTACAGACTGGAATGCGGCGGGCCGTATACAGGGGCAGACTGATATACCTCTGAATGGGGAAGGTCGTGCACAGGCAGAGCGACTGGGAAGACGTCTGTTGACGGAAGAATACCAGTGGGACCATATCATCACAAGTGGATTATCGCGGGCACAGGAAACAGGCGAGATTATCTCTAAACTGTTAAATGTACCTATGCTTGAGCCGGACGCACGGTTGAAAGAAAGGGCTTTTGGTCAGATTGAAGGTCTGACTTCAGAAGAACGGGTTGCCCGTTGGGGGAAAACCTGGGAGACATTGGACTTGGGACAGGAGCAGATCGCGGATATCCAGATTCGTGCACTGGCGTTTCTGGAAGATCTATGGTCTGCCTATCCAGACCAAAACGTGCTCATTGTCACTCACGGAGCTTTTCTGGCCAACCTGTTAACAGCTTTGTTTAAAGATCGGTATACTGAACGGATTGGAAATCTGTCACTGACGATTCTGGAAAAGGAACGTGATGACTGGAGTCCGTTGTTATATAATTGCACACGACATCTGTCCTTGGACACAGCGAAACAACCTGAGTAACCAACTTGGGTTGTTTTTTTGCGTTCTATGGGAATTAAGGTTTTATATCGATTTCAAACCTCTCATTTTTCTTCTGATTGACCAACTTGAGGCATAGTATGATTAACAAATCCATTTCATAATTTACTAAAGCTATTAGGAAATGGATTCAAACATAAAAGATTTCCTAAAAGAGGTTTAGATTATGGGAATTCCGTCAACGATGTTTACAAAACCAAACTATTTCAGGCTTCAAATCTGCAGCCGAAGTAGTTAACGGGCGAGGCGATGGACCCATGAATCTAGCGGATATGCTTACTTTTGCCGATATTGGCCAGCTTAATCGAATAGCAGACTATTACCAATGTGATTGCAAGCCCAACTCCAAACATGAACTCATCCAGAGTATTCTCGCTACATTGGGCAGCAGACCCTTTTTTGAGCAGCAGGTACGTCAACTGAATCAAGCAGATCAGCGGTTTTTGAACAACTTGTTGTTTGATCCTCGCCAGTATTATGGTATGGAAGAACTCATTGCCATAGCCCGTCAATCGATGGACAAAAAGGAGAGTGAGGCTGGCGCGAGTCCACGTGATCTCATCGTTCGCTTCAATAAGAGTGGATGGTTGTTCAATGGGACAACGCAGCAGACCAGGTATTTGTATCAGGTGCCCCAGGATCTGAAATTAAGATTCAGGGATGTGTTATCCACACATCTGCGAGCAGGAATCACCCAAACAACGGAACCACCTATGTATCGGGATGAGTATCACCTCTTAGCGGATGATCTCAAGCTATTCCTGCAGTTTGTACAGCAGCACGAAATTGCCCTTAACGCCGAAGGCATGATGTACCGACGCTCTCAACAGCAGATTATGGAGCATCTGCACGTTAGTGAGGAATTAGTGGGCAAAGGTGGATGGAGATTCGGATATGGCCGTTCGTTCAAGGATTACCCGGATCGATTCGCCCTTATCTACGACTATGCGTTTCACCATCGTCTGGTTCGTGAGGAGCAAGGCATGCTGAAGCTATCACCAGCTGGAGAAGATAAGTTGGTGGCTGAGAAAACAGCTGAAATGATACAGCTATTTAGGTTTTGGTTAAGATTGTATAAAGGTGCTATACCCAATCTGTCCTCTATTGTGTATTGGACAGGCGAGTGTGCTCAGGAATGGTCAACCGCCGAGTCGCTGTTTCGTCAGATCGGTCCATTCATACAACCATTCTATTATGATACGGCCGAGGCCATTTATGATAACAGAATTGTTAAAATGATGTTGCATCTTGGCATGGTCCGTATCGGAGAACATGAGGAAGGCCGGACTATACAAATGACAGCCTGGGGTTCACGTCTTGCTGCATCCTGTCGTTCCATCACAGGAGACACCACACCTATAATGTTTGACAAGTGAAGGACAAGTTGCTAAAATCACTCCCAAATTAAGGAGTGATAATAATGATAATTCCATACAAAGGTCTACAGCCTCAGTTACACCCTTCGGTATATATGGCTGAAGGTGCCAAACTGATCGGTGATTTGAGAATGGGAGAAGAGTCTTCCGTCTGGTTCAATGCAGTCCTGCGGGCTGATTTGGCTCCTATAATCATTGGAAAGCGCTGTAATATTCAAGATAACGTTGTCGGGCATGTCAATACTGATCAACCTTTGATTTTGGGAGATGATGTTTCAGTAGGGCATACAGCGATCATTCATGGTTGTCAAATTGGAACAGGATCATTAATCGGCATGGGAGCCATTGTGTTGAATGGAGCCGACATTGGCGAATATACGCTGATTGGAGCCGGTTCTGTTGTTACTGAGAATAGTAAAATTCCGCCCTATACTCTTGCTTTGGGGACACCTGCCAAAGTGATACGTGAGCTGACTGACGCCGATCTGGAGCGGATGTCCAGAACTTCACTGGGTTATGTCACCAAAGGAATAGAATATAGGAGCTCTTAAATCCGTTTTGGAGGTGCATCCTATTGGATAAAATGAAAGTTACGTATGAAGTCATGTTGGGGCTGGCAGCTGAGATGGTGTGGGACGAAGCGCTTCGCAAGCAGCGCAGCGAGAAGCTCTATTTGGAAATCGATAAAGCGTTAGCTACCGGAGACGAAGTAGCTTTCCGGAGTCTGACGGATGAACTGAGGACCATAAACTGATGGGCAACATATATCCTTTCTGAGATAAAAGGGAATGCGCAGACGCGTGTTTCCTTTTTTGATATGTGAAATTTCACAATGAATGTCTGGATTTATAAGATATGCTCATATATAATATGGGAATAAAATGGATAGAGAGGGGATATAGGGAATTGAAATTCAGTGAGATGACTCAAGACAGCTGGGCTGAACTGCAACTCTATCTGGATACATGCCTTATTCCATACACAGCTCTTAGCGGTGAGCAGTCGCCGGTTGAAGTTACCGAGGCATTGGAGCGGCTGAGAGATTTTCTGGATCTGGTCGAAATTCCTTTCAAAGGGAGAATCATGACTTATCCAGCCTTTCACTATGCTAATCCGGAATTGTCAATGACATTAAATTCCTTGTCTTCACAGCTTAAGTCTTCAGGGTTCAAATATGTGGTTATTATGTCATCAGATGGTCATTTGGATGAGGTGGAAATTCCATCTGCTGATCTGGTTTTGAGTCGGTCTGTGTTAACTCATATGGTTGGAGAAGACGGAATTGCGAGATTTGTAGGGGAAAAAATACGAGAGTTGTGGAAAAAGTAGGTTTCGGCCGCAAATGTGACAATTTTACAACATTTTTTTAATAACGCTTACAATTGAACCTTAAAAATGTGTGACAAATTCTTGACGGTGTTCTAGGGCTACTATATGATTATGTATGTTCTAGTAAGTCGTGGAATTTATGAAAATGAAAACGTTTGAGAGAGTTGGCTGAAAAAGGGGGTTGGAGACAGTATGAGCAGTGAGCATGACGACCACGAAGCTTCATTGAAATTGCCAAGCCGCATGGAGATGTCACGCAGGCAGTTTTTGACGTACACGCTTGGTGGAGCTACAGCCTACATGGCCGCCGGTGCAATCCTTCCTATGGTCCGTTTTGCGGTGGACCCGATTTTGCAACATAAGGGAGAAGGCACCTCTGTCAAAGTAGCTGAAATCAGCAAAATTACGAATGAGCCTCAAGAATTTACCTTTGAACTTAAACAACAGGATGGTTGGTATCTGAGTAATGCATCGTTAGTGGCGTGGATTCGCAAAGACGAACAGGGGAAAATTTATGCACTCTCACCTATCTGTAAACATCTGGGATGTACAGTAGGTTGGAATAGTGACAAGCAGTACCCTGACGAGTATCATTGCCCCTGCCATGGCGCGCACTATGACAAGGAAGGGAAGAATCTTGCCGTAGCCCCCAAACCGCTGGATGAGTACGTAGTCAAGGAAGAGCAGGGTTGGGTATATCTGGGCGACATTGTTCCGAACACCCGAGTGAATTAGGAGGCGTGAACGCAGATGTTTAAAAATGTCTATGACTGGATTGACGAGCGTCTCGACATCACTCCAATCTGGCGGGACGTTGCGGATCATGAAGTTCCAGAGCATGTAAATCCGGCTCATCACTTTTCCGCATTCGTATACTGCTTTGGTGGATTGACGTTCTTTATTACCGTTATTCAGATTCTGTCAGGCATGTTCCTGACCATGTATTACGTACCTGATATTATCAATGCCTACGCAAGTGTGGAGTACCTGCAGACCAAAGTAGCCTTCGGCCAAATTGTTCGCGGCATGCACCACTGGGGAGCCAGTCTGGTTATCGTAATGATGTTTTTACATACGATGCGTGTGTTCTTTACAGGCTCTTACAAGGCACCGCGTGAAATGAACTGGGTTGTCGGCATGTTGATCTTTTTCGTCATGTTGGGCCTGGGGTTGACAGGGTACTTGTTGCCATGGGATAACAAAGCCTATTTTGCAACAAAAGTAACACTGGAGATTGCCAATACGGTTCCTTGGTTAGGACCAATTATTAAAGAATTCCTGCAAGGCGGTACGATTGTCGGTGCACAGACACTAACCCGATTCTTTGCCCTGCACGTATTCTTCCTCCCCGCTGTGCTTCTGGTGCTTCTGGTCGGACACTTTATCATGATCCGCAGACAGGGCATTTCGGGACCACTATAAACGAAAGAAGGGAGGAATCGCAATGGCTCACGGACATAAGAAGCATGATGAGGAAAAGGTTATCTTTGTCGGTGATTCACGGGTCCGTAAAGGCGCGGGATTCATTACCCCTCCTGATTACACGGCGTATCCCGGCAAATCAGAGGCCTTTATTCCCAACTTCCTGCTGAAAGAATGGATGGTTGGTGTCGTTGTATTGGTGGGGATTCTGGTTCTCACGATCTCAGAACCTGCACCTTTGGGCTATCCGGCCAATCCGAGCGCATCCGTAATTCCTATGCCGGACTGGTACTTCCTTTTTCTGTATCAGTACTTGAAGTATCCATACGCATCGGGCGATTACGTTCTGCTCGGCGTACTGGGGGTCAGCGGAGTCGCTTTTGGAGCTTTGCTGCTGGCACCATTCCTGGATACAGGCAAGGAGCGGCGTTTCTATAAACGCCCAATTGCTTCATCACTGATGATTTTGTCGGTCATTTCTGTATTCTACTTGACGAATGTAGCGTGGACGCACTACGAACATGAATTGGAAGCAAGTGGACAGAAGCCTGAACATATTCAACGTGAAGAAGAAGCGCTGGAACGACGTGAACAGGGGCTACCACCAGTTTCCAACGCACCCGGACAGCAAGAGGAAGTTGCGATCGTGGAACAGGATGATCCTGCCATGGAAACGTACAAGAAGGCCGGTTGTATTGGCTGCCATGCGGCTGACATGAAGGGCGCGAGCGGACCTTCACTTCGGGGTGTGGGTGACAATCACAGCCAGGAAGAGATTCTCACCATTATTAAAGAAGGTTATAACGAAATGCCTCCACAATACAATAATGCCATCGCTCAAGGTGTTACTGATGAAGAGATCACTCATCTAACCGAATGGCTTGCGAAACAGAAAGCAGAACAGTAAAATCGAAATAACCAATGAAACCTGATCGTTTATGCGGTCAGGTTTTTTTGAAGTGTTTTTTGGTGGACTGCACTGTATCGTGCACAATATATGATGAAGGAAGGGGCAGGGAACGTGGCTTTATCGTTTTTCTGGAGTAGGGAATTTCTAACCAATCGTTATTTCCTGTGGCTATTATTTTGGTGTAATGCGGTAGGAACGGTATACGGATACATTTGGTACGGAGAGCAAATGAAATTGACGCTGGCTGAGCAACCAGTGTGGCAGATCGTATTTGTGCCGGATAGTCCAACAGCGAGTTTGTTTTTTACTTTAGCGTTGTTATGGGTCTTGTACCCACCAAGGTCCATCATGATCAAACGGATCGGACATGTGATTCAGGCGCTTGCCGTGGTCACATCTGTGAAATATGGCGTGTGGGCCGTGTCCATTATTTTCGCTGGCTGGATGCAAGGCGGTACACAGCACTGGCAAGACTGGATGTTGATTGCTTCGCATAGTGCGATGGCCATTGAAGCTCTGATTTATGTACGCTTTTTCGGCTTCCGCTGGGCTGCCCTTATCGTTGCAGGTCTCTGGACGCTGTTGAACGATACGATGGATTATACATACGATATTTACCCTTGGTTACCCGCTTCCCTCTATGATCATGTAGATGGTGTACGTAATTTCACTTTCGGGCTGACGCTGGTGAGCATTCTGTGTGCATGGCTTGCGCTCAGACAAGCGAAACGAACCTGATCCCAGATCTTCTGCTTGTTCTAACGAACTGTCCACCGCCATACATTGGTGGTGGGAGGGATGTCCATGAAGAGAACGTTCAGGATCAAAACCGGCTTATTGGTGGTATCGTTCATGGCTCTGCTGCTTTGGACGAACTTAGCATATCGTGTATCCGCGCAAAGTGAAGCATTGAATTCGATGTCAGATCAGCAAGTGTCCACAAGCAATTCAATAACACAACTGAATGAGGAAGCAGCACTATTGTATCGTCAGGCGCTTGAAAACAATATTGAAGAAGTGCGAGGAAGCATTCTGCGTATCAGTAAAAGTCTGGAGCATATTTCTTTTGAGGGACAAACAACAGTCGAGGGCATTCACGCCTTGTCCGAAACCATTGTTGAAGTGAAACAAGCCGTTGTGAGGGTGAAAAATGACGATGCTTCTCTTCAGCAGTCCTCTGCCAAACTCAGACTTGCAGCAGATAGTCTCGCAAATCCAACCAAGCCTTTATGGCTGCAATATTATAAAATCGTAAAAAACGATCTGGACGCTTTATCCGCTGCTACAAATCAAGGGCAAACTGCTGCCGTACTGGCAAACCGCTACTCTGTTTTGGAGGAGCATTATGAGACCATTCGTCCTGCTGCACTGATTCGCCGTGAACCGTATGAGATTGCTCAGATGGACGCCTGGTTATCTCATACCAAAGGGCTTACCGCTGCAAAGCAGCCTGATCTTACTCAGTTAAAGAGCATGGTGGGCCACGGGGAGGAACTGGTGAACCAGTTATTTGGTCGCGAGAAGGACGAGAGTGCCTTTGTACCGTTTGTACAGGGTCCTGATCGCAGGGCAGCGGGGCTGCTGATTAGCTCAGTCATTGTGGCGACGCTAAGTTACGCTGGATATCGTAAATATCGTGCACAGCAGCAGGGGGTTTTTCCTTTTCGGCGTTAATTGGATATGAACGTCAGCATGGGATGTAACTTAAAAAAAGCCTCTTTTTGCATAAACAGCCATGCGGCTCTTCATGTGAAAAGAGGTTTCTTTGTAGCTTCTGTGAGATGTCAGCTTTCTTTGAAACCTTCTCCATGTACATCGTGAACATCACTGATGATCACAAAAGCCCTGGGATCAATGGAACGTACGATGGTCTGCAGACGCCTGAACTCTTGCCTGGAGATCACGCAGTAGGCCATGTGTTTTGCCTGTTTGGAGTACGCGCCAATGGCTGGAATGAGGGTAACGCCGCGATCCATGTCCCGTGTGATCTGGTCGGCAATCTCGGGTGCATGGTCACTAATAATCATAAATGCCCGTGCAGAATATGCACCTTCCTGTATAAAGTCGATGACTTTGGAAGCGATGAATACAGCTACGAGCGTATACAGAATTTTTTCTTTGGGGATGTAGATGAGCGAGAGCCCGATAATGACAAAATCGATGCCCAGTAGTACTCGTCCCATACTCCACCCATACTTGCGGTTGAGAATACGAGCAATGATGTCTGAACCGCCGGTCGTTCCACCCCAACGAAATACGATGCCAAGACCGGCTCCAAGGGTGACGCCTGCATATAGTGCTGCTAACAGTAAGTCATTCTCGGTATGTAATGGTTCTATCCAGCCCAGATGAATCAACTTCTCAAACAACCATAGAAAAACGGTCAAGGCCCCGATTCCGATACCCGTATAGATCATCTGTCGTCCGCCCAAAATTTTGAGCCCGATCAGAAAGAGGGGAACATTAAGAATCAAGGTCGTAAGTGAAGGTGAGATGCCGAATGCGTAATTGATCAGCACGGTCACCCCGGTGAGTCCACCTTCCATAAGCTGGTTGGGGATAATAAAATAGAGGAGCCCAAAGGCATATAAGGCTGTACCCAGCAGGATGGGAAGAACCAGTTTAACTTGAACCCAGGTTTTGGCAGTGCTCATAAGATCCCTCGCTGTAGATAAATTAGAATGAAGAAGCAATCATTCCCATCCTAGTATACCTGTTTATTGATTCTTTAAAAATGATTTGTCGCTGATGATGGTGGAAGTGAATCTAAATAACTGATATTATTAGGAACAAATACGACATCATTTCAAAAGGAGAATCCGTTCTCATGGAGAAAAGCATCGCAGAAATGCAGCGTGAGGTTGATCAGTATATCTCCCAGTTCAAGGAGGGTTATTTCAGTCCTCTGGCCATGTTGGCCCGGATGTCTGAAGAGGTTGGGGAACTTGCCAGGGAAGTGAATCATGAGTTCGGTGAGAAGCCGAAGAAATCTTCCGAAGCAGCCAATTCCATTGAACTTGAGCTTGGAGATATTTTATTTATCACGATTTGTTTTGCAAACTCGCTGGGAATTGATCTGGCTGAGGCACACGACAAAGTCATGCATAAATTTAACACCCGCGATGCCAATCGGTGGACTCCCAAAAACACCGATTAGGCGTAGATTACATATGCTGTACCATCACCCGATCGGGGAGGGTCAGCTGAATGATGAAACCGGAAGAATATATGCAGCAGGCTTACCGCTGTATATTGCAAAATGATTTTGAGCAGGCGATTCGTTGGTTCGAGTCAGCCATTCACGCTCATCCAACACATGCGGAACTATATTATCGCTGTTCCATTACACACGCCCGCAGCAAGCATCTGATTCCAGCGCTTGAATATGCGCGCAAGGCGGTTGAATTGGCTCCAGGAACAGAAGAGTATATTTTACATCTGCAGACATTGGAAGCGAAACAATTGACTTCCAGAGCGAAGTTGCTGTTGGAGCAGGCAGGTATTGCAACACAGGAGCGCTTTGTGGAAGCGTCAACGCTTCTGCAAGAAGCGGTCAGACTTGATCCACTATCCGTGGAAGCTCATGTGATGCTTGCGCTGGCTTACAGTGATTTGAATGAATTTGACTATGCAATTCAGGCGCTGCGTGAGGCCATTTTACTGGACCCGCAGAATGGGCAACTGCATCAGTTGTTACAGGAAATCAAGCAACGTATGAACTCCATTCAATAAGAATTCGATCGCAAAGATTTCTTTCGAATTGAAATGGATTCAACGAAATGATCCAACATAGTGAGGAGATGCAGTCAATATGAGTGAAGTAATTAGAGTTGCCGTGATCGGAGCGGCTGGCCGAATGGGCCGTGAAGTTGTGAAGTTGGTACTTCAGGACCCGGAATTGGAGCTTGCAGCGGCTGTCAACCGCTCCGGAGCAGGCACGGATGCAGGAACCCTTGTTGGTTTGCCGGAGTGTGGGGTGCTGGTGACTGATGATATCGAAATGGCGTTTGCCGAAACAAAACCTCAGGTTATGGTTGATTTTACAGTGCCGCAATATGCTTTTGCACATACCGAGATCGCAATCCGTCATGGAGTTCGACCTGTCATGGGTGTTACCGGCTTTACGCCGGAGCAGATTGAACAGTTGGACAAGCAGTGCCAGGACAAAGGAATTGGAGGGCTTATTGCCCCTAACTTCTCGATCGGTGCCATTCTGATGATGCGATTCGCAGCACAGGCTGCCAAACATATGCCTAATGTGGAGATTATCGAATATCACGGGGATCAGAAGCTGGATGCTCCTTCTGGAACAGCGATCAAAACTGCGGAACTGATTGCAGCCAATCGGGAAGAACTTCGTCAGGGTAATCCGAATGAAGAAGAAACCATTGAAGGATCACGCGGTGGTTATTACAACGGTTTCCGAATTCACAGTGTACGATTGCCTGGCGTGTTCGCGCAGCAGGAAGTTGTTTTCGGAGACTATGGGCAGTCACTTAAAATTCGGCATGACTCCTACGAGCGCGCAGGTTATATGCCTGGTGTTAAAATTGGTGTGCAAAAGGTTATGGAATATACAGGTATGATCTACGGATTTGACCACTTTATCGACTAAAAGGAGATTGTCATGTTGAAAATAGCATTTATCGCCCATGATCGTAAAAAAGAAGAGATGGTTAATTTCGTGACAGCTTATGAGCCTGTTTTTACGGACCATCAATTGTATTCTACAGGAACAACAGGCCTTCGTATTATGGAAGGAACGTCTCTGAAGATTCATCGATTCGAATCAGGCCCACTGGGCGGAGATCAGCAGATTGGAGCTTTGGTTGCGCAAAATGAGATGGATCTGATTATTTTCCTGCGCGATCCATTGATGGCACAACCTCACGAGCCGGATATTAATGCGTTGTTACGTCTTTGTGATGTGCAGGGCATTCCACTTGCCACCAATATCGCAACAGCAGAGATTCTGGTTAAGGCTCTGGATCGTGGCGATTTTGCCTGGAGAGAGCTGGTACATAAATACAAGCCGGAGGCTGGATTGAATTCGGGTGATTCCGAATGAGTCTGGATATTCTCATCTTTGGAGCACATGCGGACGATGCCGAGATTGGTATGGGTGGAACGATTGCCAAACATACCGCTGCTGGCTTGAAAGTAGGCGTGTGTGATCTGACTCGTGCTGAGATGTCTTCCAATGGAACAGTAGAGCGCAGAACCGAGGAAGCGGAGCAAGCCTCCCGCGTCCTCGGTCTTTCGTGTCGAACGAATCTGGGGCTTCCTGATCGTGGGTTGTATCTTACGCCTGAACATGTACAGGCGATAACGGCTGAGATACGGCGTCACGCCCCACGGATGGTATTTGCTCCCTATTGGGAAGATCGTCATCCGGATCATGTCAATTGCAGTAAGCTTGTGCAGGAGGCTGTATTTAACGCGAAACTTCGGAACTACATGCCCGGCATGCCTGCCGTGCAGGTGAAGGAACTTTATTTTTACTTTATTAATGACATTGGACCTGTGGATTTGATTGTCGATATTACGGAACACTATGAGCAAAAAGAAACGTCATTGCTCTCTTATCGTTCCCAATTCGAACAGGGAGAAGGTGTGGTCTCAACGCCATTGAATCAAGGGTATATTGAACGTGTAAGAGCCCGTGATTCCTTGCTTGGACAACGCAGTTTCATCCCGTTCGCAGAAGGTTTTGCTACAATTACACCTTACGTGGTTCATCAATTTGGCCCGAGTCCCCAATAAACGATTTCATAATTTACGTGTTAATGAGACGAAAGTTTCATTATTCCGTTGCATTTGCATTATATCAACCTGCATGAAGCGGGAGATCAAAGGAGCGTCTACCGGATGGATCAAAAGCTAAAAATAGGCATCACCTGTTATCCGTCCCTCGGCGGGTCTGGCGTTGTCGCAACGGAACTGGGCAAATTGCTTGCAGAACAGGGGCATCAGGTACATTTTATTGCCAACAGTATCCCGTTCAGACTGGGATCATTCCAGAAGAATATTTTTTATCACGAAGTTGAAGTCAATGATTATTATGTCTTTCGTTACCCCCCGTATGATCTGTCACTGGCAACGAAAATGGCTCAGGTGGCTAAGTCACAGCAGCTGGATTTGCTGCATGTTCACTATGCTGTGCCTCACGCAGTATGTGCTTTTCTTGCGAAACAGATGGTAGGTGATGGGCTGAAAGTAGTTACCACATTACATGGAACGGATATTACGGTTCTGGCTCAGGATGAATCTCTGAAGGATCTCATTCGCCTTGCCATTAATGAAAGTGACGCGGTCACGGCGGTATCCAAAGATTTGATTCGGGAAACGGTCGACTTGCTCGATATCCAACGTCCAATCGATCTAACCTATAATTTTATTGATAAACGAATATATTATCCGCGGGATGCGGCCAGTCTGCGAAGAGACTTCGCTGCGCCCGACGAAAAAATATTGATGCACATTTCCAACTTCCGACCGGTGAAGAGAACTCAGGATGTGGTAGAGGTCTTCCGTCAGGTACAGGAGCAGGTTCCAGCCAAACTTTTGTTTGTCGGTGAGGGGCCTGATTTGCCGAAGATGCAATGGAAAATTAATGATCTCGGCCTAAATGATAAGGTTCATTTCCTTGGCAAACAGGATGATATTGCTCAAGTCATCTCCATGGCTGACGTGTTGATGCTTCCATCGGAGAAGGAAAGTTTCGGACTTGTAGCGCTTGAAGCAATGGCTTGCGGCGTACCCACGATCGGTTCACAGGCTGGAGGAATTCCGGAACTGGTCTTACATGGCAAGACAGGTTACCTATCCGCAATCGGGGATACACAATCCATGGCTGAGAACACCATCCGTTTGTTAACAGACGATCGTTTGGCTGCCGAGTTTAGGGAAGCGTGTCTTCAACGCGCACATCACGATTTCTGCAATGATGCCATTCGGCATGAATATGAACAGATTTATTACCGGGTGCTGGGAAGGGAAGTTCCGAACTTGAAGCCGGTTTGCGGTTAATAAATGATTTGACGAGATGATCTGTGCATACCACAACAGGCAAGAGAAGAGGTGATATGTAGTGGTTCAATGGACACAGGTAGATCGTGAAATGGCAATTCAAAGTGAGAATGTACTCACAACATTAAACGAACATGGGCACAAGGCATATTGGGTAGGTGGTTGTGTACGTGACGAATTGCTGAAACGAGTTGTAGACGATATGGATATCACGACATCTGCTTCTCCCCAGCAAGTCATGGATTTGTTCGACGATTGTATTCCTACAGGTTTGCAACATGGGACAGTTACCGTACGCTCAGGCGCTTATTACTTTGAGGTGACCACGTTTCGAACAGAATCCGAATATCAAGATAACCGCAGACCTGCTGCGGTTCATTTTGTACAGGATATCAGGGAAGATTTACAGCGGCGTGACTTCACAATGAACGCTCTTGCGATGGACGTCACTGGTACAATTGTTGACCCGTTTGGTGGACAGGTTGATATCAAGGAAGAGCGAGTCAGATGTGTAGGTTTCGCGATGGAACGATTTGGCGAGGATGCACTGCGGATGCTGCGCTGTGTCCGATTTGCTTCGGTATTTGATTTCAAAATTGCCCATAACACGTGGAAGGGTCTTGTGAGACAGAAAGACCTGCTTCAACATATAGCGATGGAACGGGTACGCACCGAGATGGTGAAAATGATGTCAGGACCGCATCCTCTCAGAGGATTGGAGCTGTTATACAGAAGTGATGCGCTTGCACACATCAAAGCGCCAGTTAGCTTGGCTCGCTTTAACAAGATGTTGTTATCCGATCTGGAACAATTGTCAGGAGAGCATGTGTTGCTCCGCTGGTCTCTCATTTTGATTGCTGGAGGTTATAGCAAGGATGAAGCAGATGTATTATTACGTCAGTGGACATTTTCCAATGAACATCGCTCTCGTATAACAGGTGTTCTTCAGGTGGAGCAGTTGATTCAACCTTCCGTTCAGGAACCAAAAGATACGGTCAATCTCCGTTCCGACTGGATCGTTACTGTTCTGACTTGTGGTGTTCAGGCGGCGGATGATTGGCTTCGAATACAGTCTATACTGCCAGCAGGGTGGCGGAATCAGTCCGAACAGGCAGAAATGCAGACTGCTTTGGTTCAAGAACTTGCAGCCCAATGGAGTCAATCGATCCCTGTGCATGACTTGAAGGGGCTGGACATCACTGGCGAACAAGTGTTGCAAATGGTGCAACGCAAAGGAGGGCCTTGGCTGGGACAACTGATGAAACATTTGTTGCGAGAAACGGCGATTGGAACGATAGCGAATCAGCATGAAGCGCTAAGCGCAGAAGTGAAGCGGGTGGTTCAAGATGACCAAGCATGAAGATCTGTTACATATGTTATTGAATGCAGAAGGACGATTCGTATCGGGTGAAGAGATCAGTCGTCATCTGTCCATCAGTCGGACTGCTGTGTGGAAACATGTGAACAAGTTGCGAGACATGGGTTATGAGTTTGAAGCTGTATCCCGCAAAGGGTACCGTCTGGTGACGAAGCCGGATAGCATTGACGCTACTGCCCTCCAATTGGCACTCGATACAACCGTATTCGGCCGTAAGGCTGTTCTGCTGACCTCAACCTTGTCCACGCAAGGGGATGTTCTGAAGCTGGCTGAGCAGGGGCAGGGCGAAGGCGCTGTGGTTATTGCGGAAGAACAAACGGGAGGCAGAGGACGTTTCGGTCGAAAGTGGTTCTCTCCTCCCGCTAAAGGAATCTGGATGAGCGTCCTGTTGCGCCCTGATTTACCACTTCAGCACACACCTCAGCTAACGCTGTTAACAGGGGTGGCTGTATGTCGTGCGGTGCGAGCTTGCACAGGTGCTGATGCAGGCATTAAATGGCCAAACGATCTGTTGATTAATGGTCGCAAGGTATGTGGCATATTGCTTGAATCTACTGTGGAAGATCATGAAGTCAGATACTGTATTGCAGGTATAGGCGTTGACGTGAACTTTGATTTCGAGGATTATCCGGAAGATCTGACCACAATCGCTACATCACTCAAGATGGAGACGGGGCAACCCGTTGATCGGACCAAGCTTACGGCTGCCATTTTAACCGAGTTGGAACAGTTATATTTCTTGTATCAAAAAGAAGGATTTGGTGTGATCTCTGCTCTATGGGAGGCGCTGTCCGTATCAATGAATCGAGAGATTACAGTGACGAATCCTCATGGCGTCGTTGAAGGCAAGGCAATCGGTCTTGACCCTTCAGGAGCACTCCTTGTGGAGAAACATGATGGAGAACATACACTAGTCATCTCGGGTGAAGTTTCCTGGAAATCGTAAACAATTTGTCGAATTTTCACTGGTAAAATGAACATAAGACGTGAAGTTTGAGCAGAACTTTGGTATACTGTGTTCGTGAGGCGATATCGGCTAATGCAGACCGAATTGCACTCCCGTAACAGTAACCTTTGTTCTGCTTTGATGTGTTTTCGTAATAAGCAGATCGCAGTGCAAGAATGAAATACGTTTAAGTGAGTTGTTGGATTCTGCTCTGAGCCGAAGAGGACCGAGACAGAAGGGACGATCGCAAGTGACTCTTTTTTGACTTTTCGGGACTTTTTAGTGGAAAACTAAAAGGTTTTTTTGTTGCGTTTTATTTGAAAAGAAGAAAGGAGCCATGAGAGAAAATGGCAAACAAACAAGCGATGAATATTGTGAAAATGAAAAAATATAAGCAGGATGGCGTACCGCTTAGTATGATCACGGCTTATGATTATCCAACAGCGCTTCTCGCAGAGGAAGCGGGTATTGATCTGATCCTGGTTGGTGATTCACTTGGCAATGTAGTGCTGGGTTATAACTCTACGCTTCCGGTGACCATCGACGACATGGTGTACCATACACGTTCCGTAGTACGCGGGGCTGAGAAGACATTTGTTGTGGCTGATATGCCTTTTATGACTTATCATGGCAGCGTGGATGAGACGCTTAAGGGTGTACGTCGACTGATGCAAGAAGGGCATGCCCACGCGGTTAAAATGGAAGGCGGAGTCGAAATAGCGGACACCGTCAGAGCAGTTGTGCAAGCAGGTGTGCCTGTTCTTGGACATATTGGACTTACACCTCAATCGGTTAATCAGATCGGCGGTTACCGTATTCAGGGCAAGGATGCAGCGGATGCGAAACGTCTCATGGATGAAGCCAAAGCCCTGGAAGCTGCTGGTGCGTTCGGCATTGTGCTTGAACTGGTTACGGAAGAAGTTGCACGAGCAATCTCGGAGGAACTGTCCATCCCTACCATCGGGATTGGCGCAGGACGAGGCTGTGACGGTCAGGTACTGGTATTCCACGATGTGGTTCAATACGCCTCTCCGTATACGCCTAAACGTTTTGTCAAAACCTATGGAGATGTGGGTACACTAATCAGAAACAGCATCGAAGCTTACGTGAAAGAAGTTAAAGATCGTTCGTTCCCGGCGGAGGAACATGTATTCAATGCAGCGGATGGTGTTCTGGACCAGCTCTACGGACAACACAAGGAAAAGGTGGGGAGTAACTCATGAAAGTATTACGGACAATCGCAGAGTTAAGACATGAACTAAGCTTGAAGCGTCAAGCGATTCGGTCCAATGCGTCCGTTGTAGGTCTGGTACCGACAATGGGTTACCTTCATCAAGGGCATGCAAGCTTAATGCAGACAGCCAGACAACAGAGCGATATCGTGGTATTAAGCATATTTGTTAATCCAATTCAATTTGGACCTAATGAAGATTTTGACAGCTATCCCCGCGATGAGGCCAGGGATGTGGAAACAGCACGTTCGCAAGGAGTGGATATCGTATTTATTCCCTCAGTTGAAGAGATGTATCCACAAGCAACACAGACGACGGTCTCTGTCTCCAAACTGACAGCGCGCCTATGTGGCGCTTCCCGTCCAGGACATTTTGACGGAGTAACGACTGTAGTCTCCAAGCTCTTCAACATTGTACAACCACAGCGTGCATTCTTTGGTATGAAAGACGCTCAGCAGGTTGCGGTCATTCAACAGATGGTGAATGATTTGAATATGCCTGTGGAAATTGTACCCTGTCCGATTGTTCGGGAAGAGGATGGTCTTGCTCTCAGTTCGCGTAACGTCTATCTTAGCGCAGAACAGCGTACACAGGCTCTGGTTCTGTCCAAGGCATTGCGCGCAGCACAGGAAGCCGCAGATACAGGTACAGCTATAAAGGCCTCAGATATCCGTCGTATTCTGCGTGAGCAGATTGCAACCTCGTCGCTTGCAGTGATCGATTACGCTGAGATTCAGGCTTTTCCAAGTCTGGAGCCGCTGTCAGATCTGGAAGAAGTTCAAGGACGTGACGATCTGCTCATTGCACTTGCGGTGAAATTCGGAAAGACAAGATTGATTGACAATATAAGGTTGCAAAAATCGGAGGTACTGTCCCATGTTTAGAACACTCATGAAATCCAAAATTCACCGGGCTACGGTAACGGAAGCCAACTTGAACTATGTGGGTAGCATTACCATAGATGAAGACTTGATGGAAACATCCGACTTGATGGAAAACGAGAAAGTTCAAATTGTGAACAACAACAACGGTGCTCGTCTGGAAACTTATGTGATTCCAGGACCGCGCGGAAGCGGGGTCATATGTCTTAACGGCGCAGCTGCGCGATTGGTGCAGCCTGGAGACAACGTCATTATCATTTCTTATGCCATGATGTCGCAAGAAGATGCAAATACGCATAAACCAACCGTTGTATTTGTAGATGGACAGAATAAGCCTGTACAGACCATGAAGCACGAAGTCCACGCAACAATTATGTAATCGACTGGTAAGGAGAATGAAATCGGCCCTTGAAGCAAAAAATGAGTACAGGTCACTGCACTAATCCATTTTTTCAAGGGTGGGGATGCAACGATGTTCCAGCATGTTTTCGCAGAAATGAACGACATGTTAGATGAAATTATCAAGAGCTATCCTTCCGCTGAAGGCCTGAGCAAACAAGAATTGCTGCAAAAGTGGAATTTGCTTAAGCGGATGAGTGACGGAATGCTGGATGAATGGCTGATGTTTGAAGAAAAGATGAGTCAGGTGAGGGAGCGGGAGATGGATAAGCCTGCTTCCCTTGAACCGGAACAGGAAGCTGTTACCGCTCTGCCTGAACTCCATCTGGAATGTTTCAGTCGAGGTCAGGGCTATTTTAAATTACAGATGTATCCGCAGGCGATCATGCAGTTCTCCCGGGTTGTGACCGACCATCCGGAGAGTGCATTGACTCGTTTTTACCTGGCACTCGCATATCTGAATCTGGAACAAATGGCGGAAGCAGGGACACATTTGCAGCAGATCATGTACCTTAAGGGTTCACCTCGCTTGAAGGGGCTTGTATGTAATGCCCTGGGCTGTATTCAAGCAAAGCTTGCGAATCCGGAGGCTGCATGTTCACTCTTTGCACAGGCCCTTCAGTATGACCCGACATTGACCGAACCACTGTACAACATGGAAGCATGCAGGTTGAACAGGGGGAAATTGCAATATGCTAATCAGCTGACGACCCTTCATTAAGCGGGAATTCGGCGACAAAAAAACGGTGTTCCCTCCTTTGGCATAGCGGCGGGGGCACCGCTTTTTTGTCAGTTAATTTTCAAATCCCCTTTTTTTTGCTATGCTGTAACATAGACTGAATGGAAGGGATCGTACATTGCAATGAAATTTGCCGTATTGGATTTCGAAACAACCGGCACGCAGTCCGACGGTGAGATTATACAGGCCGGACTTGCCATCATAGATCATGACAACAGCATAACTCAAATATATAGTTCTTATGTGAACCCTGGTGTCCCGATTCCCCCGTTTATTTCGGGGTTAACGGGTATTACCGATGAAGATGTGGCGGACGCTCCTTCACTCGAAGAGATGATGATGGAGATGGTTCCGCTACTTAACGATGTGGTGCTTGTTGGACACAACGTTGCTTTTGATTTTCACTTTTTACAGAATGCTCTTGACCGTTGTGGTTATCTGCCCTTCACTGGCCGTATTCTGGATACCATTGATTTTCTGAAGATTACATTCCCATCACTGGGTTCGTATCAACTCGGTTATGTGTCATCTGAATTTGGATTTCAACATGATCGACCTCATCAGGCAGACAGTGATGCACTGGCGACAGCCTATGTATTGCTCAAGTGTCTGGATGAATTAAAGGAATTACCACTCATAACGATTCAGCGGCTCAGTGACCTGTTCGCACCAGAAGACAGTGACTTGGGTTGGTTCCTGGACGGGATGCGCAGTGAGAAGGAAGCGGAGCCGATTCAGGATCTGGACGGACACACCTATTATCGGCAGCTTGCTCTTAATGTAAGTGATTGGACTGATATTGGTGCACCACGTGACGAGCGGGAGGGTAATCCCCTCGATGGTGTAACTTTCGAACAGTTTATGGACCAGGTTCGGGAGAACCTGAAGGATACATTGGATCATTACGAAGAGCGTGAAGCGCAGACTCAGATGTTCAGCAGTGTAAGGCAAGCCCTGGATGAAGAGAAACATCTCTTGATCGAAGCTGGAACGGGGACAGGTAAATCTCTGGGATATCTGTTGCCTGCTATTTACGAAAGTGTAAAGCAAGAACAGAAAGTCATGGTCAGCACGCATACGATCAATCTGCAGGAGCAATTGAGAGAGCGGGACATTCCAATGCTGACCCAAGTGGTTCCGTTTCCTTTTAAGGCTGCTGTCTTCAAAGGACGTGGACACTACCTGTGCCTGCGCAAATTTGAACACAAAATCAATAAACGTGAATTCGCCACACCCAAAGAGGATTATTTCACAGCCGCTCAGATGATTGTGTGGCTTACACAGACCGAAACTGGAGATGACGAGGAACTTAACCTTAGCGGACGCGGAGGCGACTTCTGGGAGACGGTACAGAGCGAATCCGAGTCGTGTCTGGGAAGATCCTGTCCATGGTTCCGCAAATGTTTCTATCATCGCGCCAAACATGAGGCCGGGTTGTCTGATATCGTTATTACCAATCACTCCAAATTGTTTACGGATGTGAAGGCAGCTCATCAGCTTCTGCCAGCCTATGAGAGTCTTGTGATCGATGAGGCTCATCATCTCGAGGATGTAGCTGGTAAGCATCTTGGAATGCATATGAAATATTTCACGCTGGTTCATACGCTCACCCGTCTGTTTAAAGACAGTCGTAATGGACAACTGCCTATGCTTCGTTCGCAGTTATCCGGGCATGAGAATTCGGTGCAATGGGGCTCCATGGTGGATCAGATGTTCCCGCTGGCTGTTGAGGTCAAGGAACTGTGGGATCGTATGAGTGATGCCCTGTTCGGACTTTTGCCTGAACGAAGTGATGCTTCACCGGGCGAGACCGGGCAATTTTCCCTGCGACTGAAGGCATCTCAGAAACCTGCGAAATGGCAGGAGTTGCAGGAACTGGAGAACCAGATCTATGTAACTCTGGGTGATCTGGTTCGCAGAGGGGACAAATTGCTGCTTGAGGTGAAAGAGGATCAGGATGATTATCAATCGGATAGTCTGATCACGGACATTACAGGACTGCTGAAAGATCTGACCACATTGAAGGATAATCTACGTTTCTTCATGCGTATGGATGATGCCAAAACGGTGTACTGGATGGAAGCCAGCGGCCAGTTCCGCAGTAAATCGCTTCAATTGTATGCCGTACCTGTAGATGTCAGTGCACAACTTAAAGATCTATTTTTTGATAAAAAGAAAAGCGTTGTGCTTACATCAGCTACGCTCTCTGTAGATAAGTCATTCCAGTTCATGATTGAGCAGCTTGGCTTGCAAGAAGCCTCTGAGAATAATCGCCTCTTAACGTCGATGCTGCCATCACCGTTCAACTATCGCGATCAGGCACTTCTGGTGATTCCGCGTGATTTCCCAAGTGTGAAGGGCAGTGTGGGTGATGCGCACTTTGTCAATATGCTGGTGCAGTCACTCGCAGAGACCGCAATTGCCACGCGTGGACGCATGATGGTTCTGTTTACCTCATACAAGATGCTGCGACAGGTCTATGACCCGCTGAAGGAGGCACTGTCCGGTAACGACATCTCATTGTTGGGCCAAGGCGTAGACAGTGGTAGCCGCTCCAAGTTGACTCGCAGGTTCCAGGAGGCCAAAGCTACGGTACTTCTGGGCACAAGCAGCTTCTGGGAAGGTGTGGATATCCCGGGAGAAGCTCTAACCTGTCTCGCTATTGTGAGATTGCCTTTCCAGCCGCCGAATCATCCGTTGGTGGAAGCCAAGAGTGAGTTGCTTCAGGAACAGAAGAAGAATCCGTTCATGAAACTGTCCGTGCCGCAAGCGGTCATTCGTTTCAAGCAAGGATTTGGCAGATTGGTGCGTACAGCAAAGGACAGAGGCATTGTCATTGTTTATGATACTCGGGTGATTGAAGCGTACTATGGTAAATTCTTTTTATATTCATTACCTGGTCCAAAAATGGAGCATATGCTCACGGAGCAGATGGTTCCACGAATTACCGAGTGGTTAGAAGCACCTGCTAATGAACAGGAGTAGTGGTTATTTATTCGCTGTATCATTGCGTGACACTATCGATTGGCGTTAAACTTTATTAGATATTTCCGTATCCGATAAGCAATTGCACGTAAGAACTTATAACCTAAATTACAAAGAGCATTCTGTATGAAATATCACGTCTATCTCTGTGTTTATACAGAATGCTCAACTTTTCATCTATTATTTTATCGTAGGCTTGGTAAGGGGGAGCAAGAATGAAATCGGATAAAATTTCGGAAGCGGTGGTACGACGTCTGCCTGTATACTTGCGCTATTTGAGTGAGTTGCATCAGCGTGAGGTGGCTACTGTTTCTTCTCAAGAGCTTGGACAGCGGCTGGATCTGAATCCGGCCCAAATTCGAAAAGACCTGGCTTATTTCGGTGATTTTGGTCGTAAAGGGATCGGGTATGATGTTTCCTATTTGATCGAGAAAATTCGTCACATACTCAAAATTGATCAGCAAATCAATGTAGCTTTGGTAGGTGCGGGTAACCTCGGACAAGCCTTGTCCAACTACAACGCATATCTGAAAGATAACATGAAGATTGTTGCAGTATTCGATGCATATGGACCGAAGATTGGTAGTCAGATCAACAGTTTAAAAGTAAAACCAATGAATGAATTAACGGAAGCGGTTAAAGCAGATAACATCCGCATCGGAATTATTACCGTTCCGGATACGGAAGCTCAAAACGTAGCCGATCAGCTGATTGAATCCGGAATCGAAGCGATCCTTAATTTTGCACCAACCATTCTAAAAACACCGCCGCACATCCGCATTCATCATGCTGACTTTACAACGGATCTGCTAAGTTTGGCCTATTACTTGGAGACTGGAAAGGACGAAGAGCAAGATGACGACAAATAGATGGGTAATCCACAACGGCAAATTTGCCGTGAATGAAGGCACAACCTGGAACGTGGTTCAAGGATACATGGTTGTCGAGAATGACAAGATTGTGCATATTGGTGAGACATTGCCGGATGGAGACGAAAATTGTACCAAAGTGGATGGAAAAGGGTTGTTCTTCCTGCCGGGTCTGATCAATACGCATGGTCATGCAGCGATGTCATTGCTTAGAGGGCACGGAGATGATCTTGCGTTGCAAGTATGGTTGCAGGAAAAAATGTGGCCGATGGAAGCGAAAATGACTTCAGAAGACGTATACTGGGGAACTTCGCTATCCGTGCTTGAAATGTTGAAAGGCGGAACTACAGCGTTCCTGGATATGTATGATCACATGGATCAAGTTGCCAAAGTGGTGGAACAATCCGGCGTTAGAGCAGCACTGGCACGTGGAGTAATCGGACTCTGCTCGGAAGAGGAGCAATTGCGGAAGCTGGAGGAGTCGGCTGCGTTTGCACGCGAGTGGAATGGACAGGCAGATGGTCGCATTACAACCGTAATCTCGCCACATGCACCATATACATGCCCTCCAGACTACATAGAGAAGCTTGTACAGGTCGCCAACGACCTGAACCTTCCCCTGCATACCCATATGTCGGAAACGCTTCGTGAAGTCGAACAGAACGTCACAGACTACGGATTGCGTCCTGTCGCACATCTGGAGAAATTGGGCTTTTTCTCCCGTCCATCTCTGGTTGCACATGCGGTACATCTGAATGACGAAGAGATTGAGATTTTGGCCCGTCACGATGTGGCAGTATCCCATAACCCGGGAAGTAACCTGAAACTGGCCTCCGGTGTTGCACGGGTACCTGCGTTGCTGAAAGCAGGAGTTACCGTGTCACTCGGAACAGACGGACCGGCAAGCAACAACAACCTGGATATGTTCGAAGAAATGAGACTGGCTGCATTGATCCACAAAGGTGTGTCGGGTGACCCGACAGCTGTGCCAGCAGGCGAAGCATTACTACTCGGAACGTCATATGGTGCTAAATCCATCTTCTTGAACAATACCGGAGCACTCCGGGTTGGCATGAAGGCTGATTTTATCGCCCTGGATATTGAACAGGCACATTTCTACCCGCATACAGACCTGATCTCGCATACAATCTACTCGGCTTCTGCCAAAGATGTGGAGCACGTATGGGTCGATGGGAAACAAGTGGTGAAACATGGCGAATGTCTGACGCTGGATGAAGAGCGCATTTTGCGTGAGTCTCAATTGGCATTTGATGGTCTGCTTGCTCGATAATTGCAGGTCAGAGCATCTTAGGGAAAGGAAGTTCGGCTTTTGAAGAAAAAAAAGAAGTGGATATGGATTTCGCTGCTTGCACTGGTTCTGATTCTGTTTGGACTTCAGCGTTATTACGTGTATGTCACGCAGGACCAGCGCAAGGAAGAATCGCTCGCCATACAGGCAGCACAGGAACAACTGGGCATTACATCCTATGATGAATTGCGCAAGTATATCTGGGGTGATAAAGAAGGCTCTGACAACATCTACTGGACCTTGATCGGCAAAAACAAGGATAACCAGGATGTCATGGTGTGGGTAAAATTCGATGCCAACAATCAACCTGCTACGGGGGCAAACGCTATACACAGCGAGTTGCTGCAGAATGGCATGTCTGAGACGCAGATCCGCAATCGCTTCAGTTCTGAAGTTCCTGCCGGTGAGATTAAACGAATCATGCCTGGCGTTGTGAATGGAATATATGTGTGGCAAGTGTATTATAAAGACGGTACGCATAACCACTATCGGTTCTATCGTTTTAGCAATGGAGAACAGGTCGACTTGGTATACACACTCCCGAACAGCTAGAACAAATTGAGTAACTTCGCTGGAGAACTAAAAAAATAAAAGAACCGGCAGACGGATATCCGACTGAACCGGTTCTTTGTGTTGCCTGCAAAAAAGTTTTGATTTAAATAGTTAAAATTAATAATTTATTCATATTTTCGCCTTCGAAATTGTATATACGATGTGATATACTCAGATATGTACTCAAAGATACATTCAAAACAAATAATCCTGTTGATTTCTCGCAGGAGTCCATGTGCACATATTCGTAATACACCAAATAAGCCAGTAGGTTAGGCTAAAATCTGGGAGGGGTAGTTCATTTGAAGCTAAAAGTATTGCCTATTGCTTTAACTGCCGTCATTTCAGCCGTTGTGTTGTTCGGAGGTTGGTTTGTGTATCGTCAGGTGGCCTTACAGAATCCAATTGAAAAGATGGTCACCCAGTACGATGGAGTCAATGACGTTCAATTAACTATTAACCGCAATGATGTACAATTGAAACTGGATCTGCAACCGGATGTTGATTTGGGCAGACTGGTTCAATATATTCACAAAGAAGGACAGACCTTAATTGGAGCACGTTCACTCAAGTTGGATGTTGTGGATCATTCCAGTGAAGCACTGGAAAATTGGTGGGGTGATGCGATGTTTACCGTAGCTCAGGCGATGGAGAACAAGCAATACACCGAGATTACACCGACGTTGTCGAAGATGGCGACGAATGGAATTAAGGTTAATACAGCGATGGATGACAACAATGTATATGTCAGTCTCAGAGACGGAGATGCCAGCAAGTTTATTATTCTGCCGCGTGTGCCCGGTCAGATAGGAGTGTGGCCTAATGCCTAAGTGGACAAAAGAAGTTGCCATCGGATTTGTTCCAGTCTTGATTATTTTCCTTGCTTTTACTGGTGTTAATATTGTTCCCATTCTGATTGCAGCGGTATTTGTCGGAGCTTTGCTGTTCATGATGCAAATGCGTGGCGGGATTACAGTAGGCGCTGCACAGGAACGTAAACGGAAGAAAAAAGGACCTTCCAAACTTACTTTTGAGGAAATTGGTGGTCAGGACAGTGCCAAGCAGGAATTGCGTGAAGCGCTTGACTTTCTCATCAAACATGAAGAAATCCGAAAGTTCGGGATTCGCCCGTTAAAAGGGATTTTGCTGACAGGCCCTCCAGGGACAGGGAAAACGCTGATGGCCAAAGCTGCTGCCCATTACACCGATTCTGTATTCGTCGCCGCATCGGGCAGTGAGTTCGTGGAAATGTATGTTGGTGTGGGTGCCAGCAGAATTCGGGATTTGTTCAAGGAAGCAAGAACCCGTGCCACCAAGGAAAATAAAGAAAATGCCATTATATTTATCGATGAAATCGATGTCATCGGGGGGAAACGGGAAGGCGGTCAACAGCGCGAGTATGATCAGACGCTGAATCAGCTCTTGACGGAAATGGATGGAATCTATTCTTCCGATACGCCGAGAATACTGGTGATCGCTGCAACGAACCGCAAAGAAATGCTGGATAGCGCCCTGACGCGCCCGGGACGTTTTGACCGTCATATTCAAGTGGACTTGCCTGACAAGAAGGGCAGAAAACATATTCTCGAACTGCATGCCGTAAATAAACCATTGATGAAAGAAGTCAACTTGGAGAAGACAGCTGAAGAATCATATGGTTTCTCCGGTGCACAGCTCGAAAGTGTGATGAACGAAGCGGCAATATACGCCATGCGGGACGGGCTGTTGAACATTGAACAGCGGCATCTGTCCCTGGCTATTGACAAAGTCATGATGGGTGAGAAGACAGACCGTGAGTCCAGTGTGGAAGAGAAGAAAAGGGTCGCCATTCATGAATTGGGACATGCCATTATGGCTGAACTTGTTCGTCCAGGCAGTGTAAGCCAGGTAGCACTCAGTCCTCGTGGACAGGCTCTCGGTTATGTACGTCATAACCCGCAACAGGAACAATTCCTTTATACGAAGCGCTTTCTGGAAGAACAGATCATGATTGCACTCGGAGGGGCAGCTGCGGAGGAAATGTACTATGGTGGACGTTCGACAGGTTCACGCAATGACTTCGATCAGGCTACCAATGTGGTGCAAACGATGATGGCTTCCGGGTTGACTTCACTTGGGATTGTCAACATGGATATGGTCACGACTGAGGAGCTCATGCGCGAGAATAAACTGATTCTGCAAGAACTGATGGAACAGACGAAACGGTTGCTTGAGGAGCAGCGGACAATTTTCGACAATTCACTCGACATCTTGATTCGTGAAGAAGTATTGTCTGGCGAACAATTTCGTTGTCAATTTCGTGACAGTGCCCTTTTACCAGCATAATTTATTTATGCTGGTTATTTTTTTTTACATTTCACTCGTGCTAAGATATTATTATATGTTGGGTCGAAATTTGTAATTTTCGGCGAACAGGGTACAATAGAGAAATAGAGAACCGAAAGGATGGAGCAGAACCATGTTTTTCAAAAAAATAGGAGTTGTCGGCGGCGGTACGATGGGACAAGGTATTTCCCAGATGCTAGCAGCCAAAGGACTTGATGTGCTTCTCGTGGAGCATACAACACAAAAGCTGGATCATGCATATGACATGATCGAAACCAATCTGGATAAACAACTGGAGAAATGGGCGATTACGAAAGCAGAGAAGAAATTGATTCTTTCCCGTATTACCAAGGTAGCTCATTTGGCTGAACTTGGAACTTGCGATATGGTCATAGAGACGATTTCAGAGGATCTGGATGCGAAAAAAGCAGTATTCAGTCAACTGGACCAAGTTTGCCCAAGCAATGTTATTCTGGCAAGTAACACATCCACGCTGAGTTTGACCGAGCTTGCAAGCTCGACCAAATACCCAGAGCGTGTTATTGGTATGCACTTTATTCACCCGGTATCCCGGGTTGATCTTGTAGAGATTATTCGCGGACTGAAAACTTCGGATTCCACATTCGAAGAGACCAGACGTTTTGTAGAAGAAGTGGCGGACAAAAAAGGAGTCATGATCTATGAATCACCTGGATTCGTAACTTCCCGTCTGATCTGCCTACTGATTAACGAAGCATTGCATGTATTGCAAGAAGGTGTTGCATCTGCTGAAGATATCGATGATGCAATGCGTATCGGATACAATTTCCAACATGGACCACTCGAAATGGCTGACCGTTTCGGATTGGATTCTGTTGAAGCTGCACTCGAAAGAATGTTCCGTGAATTCGGAGAATTGAAATATCGTCCTTCCACGGTCCTGAAGAAAATGGTGCGTGCAGGACACCTGGGTGTCAAAACAGGCGAAGGATTCTTCAAGTACGACAAGGATGGTGACCGACTGTGAAAGTACTCGTAATTAATGCGGGGAGTTCCTCGCTCAAATATCAACTGTATAACATGACTGATGAATCTGTCCTGGCTAAAGGTCTGGTAGAGCGGATCGGAATGGATTCCTCCATTCTCACGCACAAACCGACAGGTCGTGAGGATGTTACAGAAGTTAGTGAAATTTTGGAACACACAACAGCAATCCGTAAAGTCATTGATATTTTGACGGACAAAGAAAATGGCGTACTGGATTCTGTAAGTGAAATTCAAGCTGTTGGACACCGCGTTGTTCACGGTGGTGAAGCATTTAAAGAATCTGCACTGGTCGATGACGCATCCAAAGCTGAAATTCGTCGTCTGTTCGACTTGGCTCCACTTCATAACCCTGCAGCAATGATGGGTATTCGTGCGGCTGAAGCCAATATGCCGGGCGTGCCACAGGTTATGGTCTTTGATACAGCGTTCCATCAAACCATGCCGGAAAAAGCATATCTGTATGCCATTCCGCGTGTACTTTACAAAAAATATAAAGTACGTCGCTACGGTGCACATGGTACTTCCCATGATTTCGTAAGCAAGGCTGCTGCTGAGTATCTGGATCGTCCGGTGGAAGATCTGAAAATTATCACATGCCACGTGGGTAACGGCGGTAGTGTAACAGCAGTTAAAGGTGGCGTATCCGTGGATACTTCCATGGGAATGACTCCACTTGAAGGTCTGATGATGGGAACTCGTTCTGGTGACCTTGACCCAGCTATCGTACCTTACGTCATGAACAAGGAAGAACTGAGCGTAAGCGAAGTGAACTCCATGTTGAACAAACACAGTGGACTGCTTGCAATCTCCGGAATCAGCAGTGACATGCGTGAGATTACGGAAGGTATGGAGAATGGTGATGCCAACTCCACACTTGCTTTTGAGATGTACGAATACCGTCTGCGTAAATACATCGGTTCATATGCAGCTGCAATGAACGGTGTAGACGTGATTGTCTTTACGGCTGGTGTAGGTGAGAACTCCGTTGTTCTTCGCCAAAAAGTATGTGAGCAACTCACATATCTGGGTGTTGAACTGGATGAAGCGCTGAATGCCATTCGTTCTGGTGAACCACGCCGGATCACAACAGCGAACTCGAAAGTGGAAGTTCTCGTTGTGCCAACTAACGAAGAATTGGTCATTGCACGCGATACACACCGAATCGTATTGAATTCTCAGTAATCTAACTGTAAAGTAAATATAGAATGACAAGGAAGTGCAGAGGACAGGCATAAGCCTGCCCGCTGCATTTTCAAATTCAGGAACCAAGGGGAGATATGGGCATGAATACGAATTGTGTAATTCGTAATGTGAACGAGCATGTGGGCGAAACCGTAACAATCGGTGCCTGGATTAACAACAAACGTTCCAGCGGTAAAATTCAGTTTTTGCAGCTGCGTGATGGAACCGGATATATCCAAGGGGTTGTTGTAAAAAGTGAAGTTAGTGAAGAGATCTGGAACAATGCCAAGAGCCTGACGCAAGAAAGCTCCTTGTATGTTACGGGTATCATTCGTGAAGAACCTCGCAGTGCATCCGGTTACGAGATGACTGTTACAGGGGTTGAGATCATTCACCTGACTGAAAACTATCCTATTACACCTAAAGAGCACGGTGTTGATTTCTTGATGGACCACCGTCATTTGTGGCTTCGTTCCACGAAGCAACGTGCGGTAATGGTGATTCGTGCCGAGATTATTCGCGCTGTTCAGCAGTTCTTTGATGGTAACGGATTCACACAAGTTGATCCTCCGATTCTGACACCATCGTCTGCGGAAGGAACGACGAACCTGTTCCACATCAAATATTTTGATGAAGATGCTTATCTGACGCAAAGTGGTCAATTGTACATGGAAGCAGCAGCCATGGCGCTGGGCAAAGTTTATTCCTTTGGTCCAACATTCCGTGCAGAGAAGTCCAAAACACGTCGCCACTTGATTGAGTTCTGGATGATTGAGCCGGAAATGGCATTTGTAGATCACGAGGAAAGTCTGCGTGTGCAAGAGAAGTTTATCGCTCATGTCGTTCAATCCGTGCTGAAAAACTGCCGTGCAGAACTGGAATCCATCGGTCGTGATGTATCCAAACTCGAAGGCATTGTAGCGCCATTCCCGCGAATTACGTATGATGAAGCGATTGAATTCCTGCATGGACAAGGCTTTGATATTCCTTGGGGAGAAGACTTTGGTGCACCGCACGAAACAGCGATTGCTGAGAAGTACAATACGCCAGTCTTTATCACACATTACCCTGCAGGAATTAAAGCTTTCTATATGAAACCAGATCCGAATCGTCCAGAAGTTGTTCTCTGTGCCGATATGATTGCACCAGAAGGCTACGGAGAGATTATTGGCGGTTCGCAGCGTATTGATGATCCGGAATTGATGCAACAACGTTTTGAGGAGCACAATCTCTCGGATGAAGCTTACCAATGGTATCTGGATTTGCGTAAATACGGATCGGTTCCTCACTCCGGTTTCGGTCTGGGATTGGAGCGGACGGTAGCATGGATCTGTGGATTGGATCATGTGCGTGAAACAATCGCATTCCCACGTATGCTCTATCGTCTGTACCCTTAATGCTTAACCGAGGAGCGTCTATGGAAGACACCACATCCAAAGCTTGGTTGGATGGAGCAGCCTATGGCATGACTTCGGGTACAGCCTATCTGCCGTATGCCTTGTTACGGTATTATCACCAGCTTGGCCTATCAGATGCAGAAGTGCTTCTTCTCATTCAACTGCTAGGGTTCCGTCAGGCGGAGTTCAATGAGTTCCCCACGCTTGAAGAGCTTGCGGGGCGTATGGGACTTGCACCTGAGGGTATCGCCAGAATGTTGCAACGTCTGATGAGGGATGGATATATCGCCATTGACGAGCACCGTGACGAAGAACGTGACATCCAGTACGAGCGTTATGACTTACATGGATTATATGCCAAGCTTGCAGCGTGCACTGCCGAAGAAATGGCTGCATTCCGTGCGGAGCAGCAGAGCAGCAGTACAGCACGTCAAGATTCGAACAGTGTTCAAAAAGAAGAGGAAGAGCGGAACATGTTCTCCATCTTTGAAAAAGAATTCGGACGTCCGCTCTCTCCAATGGAGTGCGAGACGATATCCAGCTGGTTGGATCAGGACCGTTATCAGGAGGAATTGATTCTAATGGCCCTGAAGGAAGCGGTTTTTGCAGGCAAAGTACATTTCCGGTATATCGATCGAATATTGCTTGAGTGGAGCCGTAATCGTGTCAAGACCGTTCAAGACGCGAAGGCATACACGCAGCGATTTCGTAATGGTGGACGATAATTCAAGTGTAGACAGGGACAACAAACAGGCCAGAAGTCATTCTGTGCCTGTTTTTTTTGGATTACAGATTGCATGAGTAATCAGCGACATTAACCTTTCAGGCAATGAATTCACGTTGTTTTGCAAAAATTTGATGGATTACGCAGGGGTTAACACACAAGCTGTCGTCTATTGTATTGGAGAGGAGGGGAGAGTTATTGATGAAGCGCGCGTAATCGAACAAATCCGTCAAGGAGATACATCCCAGATGCGTACTCTGATTGATAAGTATAGCCAGCATGTATACCATGTGGCCTATTCCGTACTTAGGAACGATCAGGAAGCACAGGATGCAGCTCAGGAGGCGTTCATACAGATGTATAAGTCTCTCCCCGACTACCGTTCTGAAGGTTTCAAAACGTGGTTAACCCGAATTGCCTTTCACAAAGCGATTGATGCCAAACGAAAGCTGGGCAGACGAACGGCTGAGGATCTGGGTGGAGAAGCAAAAATAATAAACATGCCCGGACGGGATGAAGACGTTCTTGCCCGTCTCGTTCGTGAAGAACGTCAGGATCAGCTTCGTGAACGAATTAATCAGTTGCCTGCTCAGCATCGTGACATTATCACTGCGTATTATCTAAGCGAAAAAAATTATGAGCAGATTGCCAGTGATGCACAGGTGGCGGTGAAGACCGTGGAATCCCGCTTGTATCGTGCCCGGCAGTGGATTCGAAAACATTGGAAGGAGGATGAATGGCGTGAGTAAACAGGAAAAGTATACTGCTGCGCAATGGACTGATTATATTGAAGGCCGCATGAGTGAAACTCAAGCAAACCAAATGGAACAGCTTCTGATGGAAGACCCGGATGCGATGGACATCTATTTGGAAGCACTCGGTATCCATGGTGAACTGCCACCTCTGCATGATCCAACAGGGTTTGCGGATTCAGTCATGTATCGGATTGAGGGCATTCAATCAACCAAGGCACAACGTAAATCCCGTGCTGGACGCAACCGGCGGTGGCTTGAACATAAAGTGTTCCATTATGCGGTAGCTGCCTGTTTGACATTGATCTTCCTCTCGTCTGGACTTTTTGACAAGGTAGCCCCTTATCACAAATTCCAGGATGGTGACCACAGAGGGTCTTTTACCGAGAAATGGACGGAGGCAGCCACTTCGTGGTTGGATAACCTCAAGCCTAAACCATAAATGGTTTCGCATTGCCTGAAAAGAAAGGATGACGACTGTGCACTCAGATCGTAACAAATTACTCGCATTTCTATTAAACCTGATACCCGGTCTCGGTTTTATGTATTGGGGTCGAGCCGCAAGAGCCGTAATCTATCCATTGCTTTTTTTTGGAACAGCTGTTGGCTCATTCATGCTGGCAATGCTGCTTGCTGAACGTGATTTAATGATTATAGGTGCAATTTTTTCGGCTTTTTTCTGGGGGATCAGTATGCTGGACATGATAGTTGTTCTGCTCCGTGCTCCTTCTGCCCGGGATGCTCATTACAGGGGATACGGAGCGCATTACGGACCACAACATCCAGGAGCAGCCTACCAGGGAGCACACATGGGTCAGCAAGGGCCAATGGAGCAGAGGAATGAAGATGAGCTGCATCAACATTCTGGTGGTGAATATGGTCATTATGAGGTCCCCCATGGTCAACCAATGTATCAAAAAGGCACTGAGGGTGAACGCTTCTTCACCATTTTACTCTCATTTGTTCCAGGATTGGGACATCTTCATCTTGGACTGTTGCATCGCGGTTTATCATTCCTGATGGCGTTTTTTGGTTCATTTGCCATGATGGTTTTTGTGGCCTCAATCACCAATGAATCAGTGTTTTTAATGTTCCTGCTCATACTGCCTGTAATTTGGGTATACTGCATGTTTGACGCAGTGCAGCATGTCCATCGCAAGCAGGCAGGCGAAGTGTTGCAGGATCGGACATTATTCGAAGAATTGGAAATGGGCAGAGTAGCCGGTAGACGCAGCAAAGTGCTTGCAACGCTGTTATCCGCTTTTCCAGGTGCAGGCCATCTCTATCTGGGATTGCAAAAAAGAGGCATGCAATTAATGTTCCTGTTCCTTGGAAGCATCTATGTGCTGGATCTGCTTCATTTATCGGTGTTCCTGTTCATGATTCCGTTGATCTGGTTCTACAGCTTCTTTGACGGGCTACAGTGCTCCAGTCGCTATGGACGTGAGCCATTGGTTGATCAACCGATCTTCAAGGATTGGGCCCGGCATCAGCGTCTGATTGGATTCGGGATTGCAGCGCTGGGTCTCTATTACCTGGCGATCCGGCTTGTCATTCCACAACTCAATGAGCTGTTTCCTAACGCATTTATGACGTATGAGATCCGTTCCTATTTGAACACCGTCATTGTATCCTTGCTACTCATTTTTGGAGGTTTGAAACTGCTGTTTGGCAAGCAACGGGGAACTGGCACAAGTGATGCGGTTCATCGGAATGAAGAACAAGCAGACAGCCTCTTTTTATTCAAGGATCAGGATGATCGACTATAGAGTGACCTGAAGAATAGTTACTCTGACAATACGGTGACAGAGCAACCTTATAATCGCTGTTATTTAAGAACATAAAAACACGCCGAGGCTATCTATACCAGCCTGTGGCGTGTTTTTGGTTGTTCTGCTTTGATGTGTAATAAATGATTGCTATTTCGTAGCACCCTTCAGCAGAAGTTGACGGTACATCACTTCGAATAGAAATTCGAAAGCTTCCAGATGACGTTTTGCTTCAAAAGCATCTTTGCCCCAAGCATATATGCCGTGATTACGAAGCAAGATTCCTGGCACTTTGGCATCAAGAACATCCGGTACCAATTCAGCAATGGAAGGAATGTCTGCAAAGTTAGGCAGAACCGGTACACGAATCTCCGCATTTTCTTCCCAGATATTGAAAGCCTTAATTAGTTCGATGCCCTGAATCGGCACTTCACCATCTGAGCCAAAGAATTCGCTAATCAGGTTGTTAAACACGGTATGCACGTGGAATACAGCACCGCAGCCGGTCAAACGATAGATTTCACAGTGAATCAACGTCTCGGCACTGGGTTTCAACGTAGTTGTCTCAATGGCTTTGCCGTGTTTATCCACAAAAAGGAAGTCTTCCGGTGTGCGCAGAGATTTGTCCTTGCCTGAGGCAGTAACCGCAAAATAAAATTGCTCCGGATCAAAATCTCCTACACGCATCGACAGGTTGCCACTTGTTCCAGGGAACCAGTTACGACTGGCGAACAGTGCTTTAATATCAGCCAGTTCTTCAAGGACCTGACGTTTGTGTTCCAATGTAATCTTTTCAAAACCCATCGTTTACAGCACTCCTTGTGTTTGCTTCTGTTTCATATCTTCGATGATATCGTAAAATGTAGCGAATGGCACATGGTCCACACCAAGTTCAATACATTTGTCCGTCAAAATGGAGCGGGAGTAGACGAGATCGGCGATTTTGGCACCTTCAAAATCTGTCAAACTATCTCCAATCAGAATTCGATTATACTGTTCTTCCGGGAAGGTACGAATCACGGTTGTTTTACACATGCCGCAGCCATTCTCACAAGGAGGTTGGCAGGGATTCGGCCATTCAATCCGAATGGTTTCACCCGAGAAGTCAGCACCGTTGCAATAGACATGATCCTTAGGGATATCGAATGGCGCGAGTAAGGGTTCGATAAAAAAGTCCATACCACCGCTGGTCACATTGAATTCGATACCTTCGCTGCGAACGTAGTCAAGAAACTCGCTGAATCCTTCACGAATCCCCGCTTGTCCAAGCACAAATTCCACAATCTCATCTTTTTGCGATGCAGGCAACAGAGCGAACATGGCTCCAACACCTTCGCGCAGCGAGATGTTCTGCTCAATCGTATCTTTCATAATCGCTTCAATGCCCTCAGGCTTGAAATGTTTCATGATCGCTACGATGTTGTCCGAGAGGGTAATCGTACCATCAAAGTCACAGAAAATGACTGTTTTCTTATCGCTTCTCATCGTTCGCCACCCCACAGATCCAGTGCGCTTTTGAGCTCCGGATGCTCGGTTGCATATTGCGCTAGTGGTATGGAGCGCTGGGCTGCCTCAATCGCTTGCAGGAATGCCCGTCCGCCTGCCTCAGTGCCCATTGGATGCCCATGAATACCGCCGCCAGCATTAACGATGACATCTGTGCCAAAGTCGCGCAAAATAAGCGGTACAAGGCCTGGATGGATGCCTGCTGAAGGTACTGGCATACTGGTTCTCACCGGAAGATCAGATGACAACAGCTGCTCAGTGATCGCCATATTTTCTTCCTTCGGCATCGTAACCGATCCATAAGGAGAAGGGAAGAGCACCAGATCGGCACCTGCAAGACGCATCAACTGGCCAAGTACAACCGAAGCCGAGATACCGTAATGTGGAGAAGGATACAATGCACCTGCAAGAGCAGGGTGAGCCATAATCGGCACATTAATATCAGGATCACTGCTGAGTTCATGCAGGACATCATATCCGTAGGACAATACGTTAAATAACAATGCATTCGCTCCTGCGCCAATGGCACGTTCAGCCTGCTGTTTCAGACGAGATGTAGGTCCTGTGAGATTGGTTGCATACAAAAGTTTCTTGCCTGTCTCCTGGCGTGCCTGTTCGGCAGCTTTCATGCAGACTTCAACTCTTTTTTCAATAGGTGTCAATTTATTCTCGAACAGAATTTCATCGTCCTTGATCAGATCCACGCCCCCAAGGGCCTGACGAATGAATTGTTCACGCAGTTCATCTGCGTCCAGTCCAATTACCGATTTGAAGATACTCATTAACAGGGGACGGTCATGCACACCAAGCAGATCACGAACACCATTGAGTCCAAATTTGGGTCCTGGGAATGCACTGAGGAAACCATCCGAGAAGCCAAGCTTTGTCAATTTGATCCGACCATCCATTGAGATCTTGCCAAAGACCGTCACGAGCAGGGCAGGGATATCACGGCTAAAGTTCACATCCGGATATCCGATGGTAATATCAGCGTAACGCTCACCCGCAGCCATCCCATCAGCTTCATGGACTTCTACGCTTATAACTTCACCCAGATGTTTCTGCATCGCCTCACGCTGGGCTTGTGGCAACTCCGTCCAGCTACCGACGGTCATGCCGATCGCGATGGAATTAGCCTTTTTGCGAAAATCTGCATGATCATCATGTAGACGATATGTGGCTGTGCACATGTTATTCATTTTAAATCCCCTTCCAAAGCAGCTCCCATCTCCCGTGAGCGCTCTGCACAGCGGTTGACGGCTGCGATTACATTTTCAAAGAAATCTCCTTCGTCCAGCGTTTTCAGTGCTGCCTGGGTTGCCCCTCCCGGGGAGGTCACATCACTCCGAAGCTTCATCGGTTCCAAACCGGTTTGTTGTACCATACGGGAAGCACCCAGCACCGTCTGGACAGTGAGATCACGAGATTGCTGGCTGGATAAGCCACCACGAATGCCTGCGGCAATCATGGCCTCCATTAAATAGTATACATAAGCAGGCCCGCTTCCGGAAATCCCTGTGAGCACTTCAAGTTTATCTTCAGGCACGATGGTTACGATACCAACGGCTTCAAACATGGTCATCACCGTACTGCGCTGTTCATCCGTAATCTCCGCAGAGAAAGCAAGACCAGTTGCACCGAGTCCAATAGTACTGGATGTATTCGGCATGGTTCTGGCGATCGGCTGTTTACGACCAAGCAAGGACTGCATCGTGCGGATTGATAATCCGGCAATGACAGACACGATCAGTTGATCAGATGATAACAACGGACCCAGTTCGCGCAGCGCTGCGGCAGCATCTTTCGGTTTCATACACAGTACAATGACCGGAGTGGAGGCAAGATGATCCAAAGATTGCGAGGCCGTTCCGGTATGTACGGCATAACGGGTACTGAGCTCCTCCTGACGTTTCTGGTTGCTGCGGTTCAGCATCGTAATATCCTGAGGACGAACGACTAGGCGGGAGATCAGTCCGCGCACGATGGCTTCAGCCATCGCGCCTGCTCCGTGGAAAGTAATCTTTTGTTGTAGTAACGTCTGTTGCTCTTGACTCATATTTATCGTTCCTCCTATATAACTGGTGCTGGAATATTAATGACGAATCTGTCCATTGCCGGTAATCCGATATTTGGTTGATGTGAGTGCTGGCAGTCCCATCGGTCCGCGTGCATGCAGTTTCTGAGTGCTGATCCCGATCTCGGCTCCATAGCCAAATTCGTATCCGTCGGTGAAACGCGTGGATGCATTGTGATAGACGGCTGCTGCATCCACATCATGCATGAAGCGCTCTGCATGGGCTGTATCCCGGGTTACGATACATTCGGAATGTTTGGTTCCGTAATGTGCGATGTGCTGCATCGCTTCGTCCAGGTTCTCGACCACACGGATATTCAAAATATAATCGTTATACTCGGTGGCATAGTCTTCCTCGGTTGCCTCAATGGCGGATGGGACAAGACGGCGCACCGTGTCACAACCTTTCAAGACCACATTGGCCTCACGGAATTGCTCGGCAAGAGCAGGCAGATGCTCTTCCGCATATGCGGCATGCAGGAGTAACGTTTCCATGGAATTACATACGGATGGGCGTTGTGCCTTCGCATTAATGGCGATTTCGGCTGCCATGACCGGATCAGCTGATTCATCCACATAGGTATGACAGATGCCTGCCCCGGTTTCAATAACAGGTACAGTTGCATTGGCAACCACATTACGAATGAGGGAGGCCCCACCGCGTGGGATGATGACGTCCAGCAGTCCGTTCAACTTGAGCATTTCATCCACGGAAGCACGATCTGCATCCTCAACCAGTTGCAGAGCATCCGCAGGCATGTCTGTCGTTGCCAGTGCCTGATGCAGCACATCCACAATTTTGCGGTTAGAGGAGAGGGCAGAAGAACCCCCGCGCAGAAGCACTGCATTGCCTGTTTTGAGACATAGTCCGGCTGCATCTACGGTTACATTAGGACGAGCTTCGTAGATAATACCAATGAGTCCAATTGGCACTCTTGATTTTTCAACATGCAGTCCGTTTGGACGGGTGATTGTCTCCAATACTTCCCCGACTGGATCAGGCAGATCTGCAATCTGACGTAATCCCTCAGCAATGCCAGCAATGCGCTCCTTATTAAGTGCGAGTCGATCCAGCATCGATTCCGGCGTGCCTTGTTCTCTGCCGCGTTCCAGATCTTCGGCATTTGCTGTAATGATGGAATCCGTCTCTGTAATCAATGCATCTGCCATGACACGCAGGGCGGTATTTTTCTGTTCTGTAGTCAATCGGTTCAGCTGTGGAACCGTGGCTTGAGCTTTGCTGGCTTTTTCTCTCACTTCACTCATCTTAATTCCTCCTCATATATATAAAGTTTTGGATTTCGACTATTACATTGCTTCATGTTTATGTTTATTTTAACGTAATCCATTCGTCTCTATGAATAACCTCAAGTCTGTGGATACTGGCGAGTTGTTTCATCACTTCGCCACTGGGAAGTCCGGCAATGAGTCGAAGTTGGTCATCATCATAATTGACAATACCGCGACCGAGCAAGGTCTCATCCAGTCCAATGACCTCGACGACATCTCCGGCATGAAAAGTTCCCAGTACACGTTTGACCCCTACAGGCAGAAGACTGTGCCCTCCATGAACAAGGGCCTCTTCAGCACCATCATCCACAACGACGGTTCCCAGCGGAGTAGACATGAAGCCAAGCCACTGCTTTTTACGGGATAGTGAAGCGAGTCGTGTCTCAAAGTAAGTGCCTTTACCCGTGCCATCCACAGCCCGTTGCATATCTCCAGGTTCATTCACACTTCCCACAAATACGGGTACGCCTCCACGTGTAGCAACCTTGGCTGCATCGACTTTGGATCGCATTCCGCCTGTGCCCACCGATGAGCCCGAGCCTCCAGCAAAAGCATAGATCTCAGCCGTTATTTCAGGGATACGGTCATAACGTACGGCAGACGGATCTTTACGCGGGTCAGCGGTGTACAACCCATTGGTATCCGTAAGAATGATCAGATGCTGTGCCTTCACCAGGTTCGCAACCAATGCAGACAACAGATCGTTATCACCAAATTTTAATTCGTCCACTGATACGGTATCATTCTCATTGAAAATCGGAATCACTCGCTGTTTGAGCAGTTCTTCTACGGTCATGCCTGCATTCCCCATACGTTTACGGCTGTGAAAGTCTGTACGGGTTAACAGGATTTGTGCCGTAGTAACGCGGTGCGCTGCAAAAGCCTGTTGATATGCCTGCATCAATAATGCCTGCCCAACGGCTGCTGCAGCTTGTTTCTCATGCAGAAGTTTGGGGCGCTGGGGGTAACCGATCTCTCGGAATCCGGCAGCTACCGCTCCAGAGGTGACCAGAAGTACTTCATGACCCTGATCAGCCAATGCTGCAATTTCTCCGGCAAAAAAAGTGATCGAACTGCGATCCAGACCGCCTTCTTCCGTGGTAAGCGAGCTGCTTCCAATCTTAACTACAATACGTGAAGTCATGGTTTCACTTCCTTAAACATGATTAATAAGTGCTTCGAGAGCAGGCTTTAGCGGGTACAAAAAAAACTCCCGCCCTTTAGTTAAAAAGGACGAAAGTTTGTTACTTCCGCGGTACCACCTTTATTGATGATCAGATCATCCGGCTTCATGCCCTGTAACAGAAGGCACTGTCCTGTACGTAACAGGCCGCTCAGGGGTAGGTTTCAGAGAAGAGCCGCGGTAAATTCTTTCAGCAGGGTGGAATTTACTCTCTGTGCGCGACTGATATTCTCTTACTGGTCCCGTCATCACGTTTCGTTCAATATTTCTTATAACATACCATGGAAACTTGGCATATGCAAAGGGGTTATGGTCCTGTAAATTACTTGAATAAATTCAGCTTGCCAATCCGCTCCACAGCTTCACGCAATCGGTTTTCATCACTTAGCAGTCCTGCGCGCACGTAACCTTCACCATGAGCACCAAAACCAATACCTGGGGCCACGGCGACCTTGGCTTCCCGCAGCAACAAGTCCGCAAATGAAGCAGAGGTATAACCTGCAGGTACAGGTAACCAGCTGAAGAATGAACCTGCCGGTTTTGAAGCTTGCCAGCCAATCGAAGAAAGAGCGTCATAGAACGCATTACGACGGGATTCGTAACGTGAAACCAGCGAAGTGACACATTCCTGGGAGCCAGTAAGTGCTTCCGTTGCCGCAGCCTGAATTCCACCGAAAAGACTGACATAGATGTGATCCTGAAGCAAGTTGATTTTAGAAACAATCTCTGCATTACCGAGTGCGAATCCAACACGCCATCCAGCCATATTGTACGTCTTGGATAACGTATAGAATTCAATACCTACCTCTTTGGCACCGGGGGCTTGTAGGAAACTTACGGGACGATGCCCGTCAAACCCAATCGCCCCGTAAGCAAAATCACTGGCAACGACGATTTGATTTTGAATGGCAAATTCTACAGTATCTTCGTAGAACGAAAGTGGAGCCGTTGCTGACGTTGGGTTGTTGGGATAGTTCAGGAACATCAGCTTGGCTTTCTCCCGATCTTCGGCTGTAACAGCTTCGTAATCCGGCAGGAATGCATTGGACTCCAGCAAAGGCATAAATGACATGTTTGCTTTGGCGAGTGCAACACCGGACCAGTAATCCGGGTAGCCTGGATCGGGAACGAGAACGGTGTCACCGGGGTTAAGCAGGACTTGAGGTAACTGAACCAGTCCCGTTTTGCCTCCGAACAGAATGGCTACTTCAGTTTCGGGGTCCAGATCAACATTGTAATCTTCCTTATAACGTTTAGCGACCGCTTCCTTCAGGAAAGAGTACCCTCTAAAAGGGGAGTATTTATGGTAAAGGGGATTTTCAGCCGACTCTTGCAGTGATTTAACAATATGGGGGGGTGTGGGTGTATCCGGGTTCCCCTGACCCAGGTTAATCACGTCATGCCCACTTGCGATTTCACGATTTACATTTTGAACAAGGGTAGCAAAAAATTGCGTAGGCAGCTGTGTCATTACATCAGAAGTCGGTATCGTAAAAGCTGAACGAGCAGTTGTTTGGTCTGAATGGGTCATTATATTGATCACTCCGGTTATTAAAGATGGGAAATAGTTCTCATTAATTTATCACGCCAATCCCGAGCTGTATAGAGGGAGATCTACTTGATCAGGTAGCTCGTAGGAGGAAAGAGCAGAGGATTGTACAAAACTGAAAGTGCCCATTTAGTTTTGTCCATTGAGCTGAATGAAACCTTGTTTTATGATAATATCCGATAATGATAATCAATATCATTAAATTATATTGCACAAGGCACAGGATACAGGGGGAGAAACAGCAATGAAAAAGGGCATACGAAATACGGCAGTATTATTAACGATTACGTGGTTATCCATTCTGCTGCTGGCTTGTGGAAATCAGGCTGCAACACCTGCTGATAACGCAGAAGATTCGAAGGCAGCCACAGAAGCCACAGAGACCACAACTGTAAAGGAAGAGACGAGTGAGGGTGAGACACGGGTATTCAAAGACTGGACTGGCCATGAGGTTGAAGTCCCTGTAAATCCGAAGCGGGTCATCTATCATGGAGAAGTTACCGGGGATCTGCTCGCGCTTGGTGTTGTTCCAGTAGGCATACTGCATCAGGAGGGAACCGTATACGATGATCAGGTTGCTCAGGCAGAAGATGTAGGGTTTCCGATCAGTGTGGAAAAGGCGCTAGCCTTGAATCCCGATTTGATCATCTTCTCAAACAGTGATGAGGCACAATACGATCAGATTGCAAAGGTTGCACCCACAGTTACATTTGACTCATTCGGGTCAATAGAAGATCGTATGCGTATCCTTGGCGATTTGTTGAACAAGAAGCAAGAAGCAGAGGATTGGATTACGAATCATCAACAAGCAACAGAAGCGATGTGGAAGCAACTTCATGAGGACGGCTTGAAAGAGGGGGAGACGGCTTCGGTATTCACCATGTATCCCGGGAATCGTCTGTTTGTCATGGCAGGTGCAGGATTGCCACAGTTGTTATATGGAAAGGACGGGCTGAAGCCGACCGCGGAAATTCAGAAAGTATTGGATCAAGACATGGGATTTGCAGAGATTTCGACTGAAAAATTATCTGAAATTGCCGGTGATCGAATATTTATTCTGGATCCTGTGACCGATGATGCCAAGCAATCCACCAAGGAATTGTTGGATAGTTCAATCTGGAAGAACCTGCCTGCGGTGAAAGAAGGAAAAGTATATCGTTTTGATATCGTAAAAGCTTCAAGTGATGCCGTTTCCAGGGAGTGGTTGTTACAAGAGCTGCCAAAACAGATGATCCAATAATTGGTGATGAGTTAGTAAGGCACCAGTAAGACCTTTAAGTAATGTAGATTTAAAAATTAAAAAGAGCCTTCAACCTTTCGTTGAGCGCTCTTTTTTGCTGACTAAAGTCATATCTGGATTATTGACGATCTCTCAATTATAATCAGACCATACAGAATGATTGATAATCATTCTCATTTTGGAAAGACGAGGTGAACTGACATGCAGGCTCTGGATGCCGATGAAGGAGTGTTGTTCTTTTCAGCATTCATGTTTCGGCTGGATCATCTGGTACTACGAATTGAGCCACCTGAACAGGGGATGCTGGAAGTTGATTGCGAGAAACATGCGTTCCTGATCTGCGAAGAAGGGGAGGGACGGTTATATATTGGAGATGCACAGTATCCGTTTACTACGGGATGTGTGTATCCACTTTCTCCGGGAGAGGGTTACCAGATTGAACATCGCAATGACTTGCAATTGAAATACATCGTGATGAACTTTGATGTTATCCATGTGTTGACGGGCGATCCGGAGCTCTATACCCGCCCTGTATTTGAGCACAGAAACCAATTGAATGGCTATCCATACGCTCCGTTAAGTGGGCTGTTGGAACAGATGTATATCATTCGGAACTATAAAACAGATGCCGAATACAGTCGTCTGAATGCACAGTTCCAAAAATGGATGGAGATGATCATTACCCGTTACACTTCTCCAAAGACGGAGCAGAGCATGGAAGCAAGGCTGCACAGTACAATTCAGTATGTGGACGACCATTATACTGAAGAAATCACTGTACAAAAACTGGCACGTCTTGCGGAGATCAGACCTGTTCAGTATACGATCCTGTTCAGACAACTCACAGGTCACAAGCCACTCGATTATGTAAATCATGTACGCATTAAACATGCCAAGGAATGGCTTCGCAAATCGGATGAACCTCTTCGGGATATCGCGAGCCGCGTGGGGTTTAAGGATGAGTATTATTTCAGCAGGCGTTTTCGCCAAATGACCGGATTATCCCCTCGTCAATATGACAGATCCATTCAACAGCAGACGTTGGTACAAGACTGGTTGGGTCATGATGTGAATATTCCAGTAAACCCGGAACGAATTATGTATTTTGGAGATTCTGCGGGAGATCTGCTGATGCTGGGCATTCCGTTGCTGGGAGATCAGACCTATGACGCGATTGCTCCGGTTAATGTGGAAGCAGCTGTTCTCATGAAGCCGGATTTGATTATTTTTGATAGCAGCAATGAACAGCAGTATGAACAACTTTCCCGCATCGCACCAACACTCGCTTACAATTCACATGCCATGTTGGACGAGCGAATGCGCTGTTTGGGCAACTGGTTTGGCAGACAACCTCAGGCTGAACAGTGGCTAAACTCCTATACAGAACGTACTAAGCAGATGTGGGCGAAGATCCATACAGCGATTGAAGCAGGAGAAACGGCTTCCGTATTTACATACCATCGGGGTGCACGATTATTTGTTATGGGCAATATCGGGCTGGCGCCATTGTTATACCATCCAATGGGTTTCAAGCCGGTTACCAAAGTGAAGGAAGCACTTGCGGCAGGCAGAGCCTACAAGGAAATTTCAGCTGAAGCGGTACGTCAGTATGCGGGAGATCATGTATTTGTTATGCTGGCTGAGGAAATCGTGGCAAGAAAAGCTACAGAGACGCTTATGAAAAGTCCCAGTTGGCAAGCCCTTCCGGCTGTGCAGAATGGACGGGTGTATGCTGTGGAGGAGTCGATCTGGAATGTGGGTGATGCGCTCACGAGCGATCGATTGCTGACCCTGTTGCCTGAGTTATTGTGTGCAAGTTCATAACAAAAACAGGCTTGCAGTCTTCAAGAGGATCAAGCTATGATAGCAGGTATTACGGTTCAGAGGAGTGCTTGTCATGACAGAACAACAACAGGGAGAAATGCGTGTAGCCCTGATTCAGGGTGATATTCAGCTCGGAGACCCTGAGGCTAATCATAAACATATGCAGTCTTTGCTTGAACGTGCAGTAGAACAATATCCGGATCTGGGTCTGGCTGTGCTACCTGAGATGTGGAATACCGGGTACGCTTTGACGCAAATTCATGAACTCGCTGACCCGGAAGGCCAGAAATCACGGGAGTGGCTGTCTGCTTTTGCCCAAAAACATCAAATTTCCATCGTTGGCGGTTCAATCGCCGAGAAACGGGATGATCAAATATACAATACAATGTACGCGTATGATCGTGAAGGAAAACAGGTAACACGATACGATAAATTACATTTGTTCCGTCTGATGGACGAAGAGAAATATTTACAGCCTGGTGCAGTACCTGAACTTTTTGAATTGCAGAACGGTCTTACAGCGGGTGCTTCGATCTGTTACGACATCCGGTTCCCGGAGCTGGCTCGCACCCTTGCTTTAAATGGTGCCAAGGCATTGATCGTACCAGCCGAATGGCCGAACCCCCGTCTGCACCACTGGCGTACTTTGCTTACAGCGCGAGCGATTGAGAATCAGATGTATGTGATCGCCTGTAACCGTGTGGGTAAAGGGGGAGAGACCGAGTTCTTCGGACATTCCCTCATCATTGATCCTTGGGGGGAGATCGTAGCTGAAGGCGGTGAAGGGGAAGAGATCGTGACCGGAATTATTCGCCCTTCTCTGGTGGATGAGGTTCGCGGACGTATTCCCGTATTTGAAGACCGTCGACCTGGCGTTTATTTTGGCGAAAAATAAAATTGAAATACAATTCTTCAGAAAAAGTGTTTATTCTTCCAGGACGCGGGTAATGATAACTATCCCGTTACCAAGGAGATGATCAATCAATGGACAACCATGTGAAAGATACGCTCAGGAGACTGGAACAGGATAACACAAGGGAAGATCACTTAAGGGCATTCTTAGAGAATGGAGCAGGAGGGCTATCACCCCCTGATTCAACAGTTCAGGACGAAGGCCGTGTAATGAGTCAGCAAAACAGGCTGACAAGCGATCGTAATTTGCGAAGATAAACCGCCAGACATGAAATTTTCTTATGTATGTTTCTACATTAACTTTATAAACTCGCATTAAATTCAAACATCTTAACAAGCAACATTGTACTCTAACCAGTTACTGTGATTGCGATGAACTCTATCCTGCGATGCGGGAAACGAGTATATGACAAAAGCTTGGCCCATTAGGGTCAAGCTTTTGTTTTGGTTCAGTATTAAGTGTCCCCGTACCACGGAACAATTCCTTAGTCTACCTTTGACAATTCGGCCACAGTTTGTTGAAACGTATGGATGAATGCTTCGGCTGCCTTCGACAGCACTCTGCCTTGACGATAAGCCACAACAAGTGTTCTGCTGGGTGTTGGCTCAGCAAGCGGGACGTACACAGGTACGAATTCACTGCGCGGCGCACGGGCAATAAAGCGGGGAACCAGTGTAATGCCCATGCCTGTGGCGACCAGTGATTGAACGGTTTCAATATTTGTGCTCTCAAACACAACCTGAGGATCAAAACCGGCCTGCTCACAAAGATCAAATGTAAGTTTGCGGAATCCCTGTCCTTTTTTTAATACAACAAAGGGTTCGTCCCGAAGCTCTTCAATTCGCACAGGAAGCGGATTCTCCGGATCTGCCCTGCGTGCCAGAGGGTGATTTGGGGGAACCGCCAGATCAATCCGTTCTTCGCCAATGGTTACATAAGACAAGCTTGGTTCTTGTAAAGGCAGAGATAACAGACTCAGATCAGCTTTGCCGCTTGCTGTCAATTTCTCAAGGGTCAGCCCGGAGTCTTCCAACAAAGTCACTTCAATTTCGGGATACGCTTGTTGGAATGCAGGAAGCACGTGTGGGAGAAGATGTGAACCCGTGATCGGCATGCTGCCCACAACGACTTTGCCTTTGCGAAGCTGGGAGATGTCTGACATTTCCTGACGCAATAACTCCATGGCATCTACGATCTTCTGGGCTTGCTCGACAAACGTCACACCGGCATGGGTTAACTCCACGGTACTCGTATTACGCTGAAACAACAGCACTCCCAATTCTTTTTCCAATTTGGATAATTGCTGGCTTAATGAAGGTTGGGCAATATGCAGTTTTTCTGCCGCTCTGGAGAAATTGCGTTCGGCCGCAATTTGCAACGTATATTGAAGTTGTCTGAATTCCATGGTCATTGGTCATTCCTTTCGTTATGCCACCATTATATCACTACAGATGAAGAAATCATTCTCTTTGCCGAACTACGGTAAACTCGAATATCAGGAGGGACTTGTTTATTTTGTATAAAAGCATTGACAGCGAAGAAGCAGGAACGTACTATAAGACATATATGATAATGATAATTGTTATCAATTGAAACCTCTGTGGTGAGCAGTGGTTTATTTGTCATTCTCTCATTATAGGTTAAACCTATTACATCTATAGATATTATATCTTGGAACAATGAAGGACAGGGTGATATATTTATGTCATTCAAGAGCTTCACTTTTTAAAGGCAACAGAGGCTCTTCCAAGGACCGAACTTATGATGAGGTGAAAATGATGAGTAAAAAAACGATGTTTGAGAAAATTTGGGAAAATCACGTAATTCATCAAGAAGAAGGAAAACCTAGCATTCTGTATATCGATCTGCATCTGGTGCACGAAGTAACTTCTCCGCAGGCTTTTGAAGGACTTCGTCTGAGTGGACGTAAAGTTCGTCGCCCTGAGCTGACATTTGCAACAATGGACCACAACGTTCCAACTAAAGACCGCTTCAACATTACAGATCCAATCTCCAAACAACAAATTGATACCCTTTCACAAAACTGCCGTGATTTTGGCGTGAAGTTGTATGATCTGGACACGGTTGATCAAGGCGTTGTGCACGTTATGGGACCTGAACTGGGTCTGACTCACCCAGGTAAAACGATTGTATGTGGTGACAGTCATACGTCTACACACGGTGCGTTTGGCGCACTGGCATTCGGAATCGGAACAAGTGAAGTTGAGCACGTTATGGCAACTCAATGTTTGCAACAAGCGAAAGCCAAAACGATGGAAGTTCGTTTTGTCGGCAAACGTAACCCGGGTGTAACCGCGAAGGATATGATCCTTGCAGTTATTGCCAAATACGGTACAGACTTTGCAACAGGTTATGTTATTGAGTACACAGGTGAATCCATCCGTGAATTGAGCATGGAAGAGCGTATGACGGTCTGCAACATGTCCATCGAAGGTGGAGCAAGAGCCGGATTGATCGCTCCGGACGAAACAACCTTCGAATATCTGCGTGGACGTGAATACGTACCAGCGGGTGCGAAGTTCGATGAAGCTGTAGCAAGCTGGAAGCAGCTTGTAACCGATGAAGGTGCGGAGTTTGACCATGTGGTTGAAATCGATGTCGAAACATTGATTCCGCAAGTAACTTGGGGAACAAGCCCTGGTATGGGAACCGACATTTCTTCGAAAGTTCCTGTTCCGGCTGAATTGCCTACCGAAAACGAACGTAAAGCGGCTGAAAAAGCGCTTGAATATATGGGACTTGAACCGGGAACACCAATCGCCGAGATTCCAATTGACTATGTATTTATCGGTTCTTGCACCAATGGACGCATTGAAGATCTGCGTGCAGCAGCACAAGTGGCTAAAGGTCACACCGTATCCAGTCAGGTTACGGCGATTGTTGTACCAGGCTCAGGGCGTGTTAAGATTCAGGCTGAAAAGGAAGGTTTGGATAAAATCTTTACGGAAGCCGGATTTGAATGGCGTGATGCGGGATGCAGCATGTGTCTGGCGATGAACCCGGATGTACTGAAGCCAGGAGAACGTTGTGCTTCGACTTCCAACCGTAACTTTGAAGGACGTCAAGGACGTGGAGGACGTACACATCTTGTATCTCCTGCAATGGCAGCCGCAGCAGCCGTTAAAGGTCACTTTGTGGACGTACGGGACTGGAATTTCAAAACGGAAGCAGCGATCTAATCTATAACAGACAGAAGGGAGAACATTTAATATGGAAGAATTCAAAACATTACAAGGCATCGTTGCACCGGTAGACCGGGTCAATGTAGATACAGATGCGATCATTCCGAAACAGTTTCTGAAACGGATTGAACGTACCGGATTTGGACAATTTTTGTTCTATGAATGGCGTTTTGATGAAGAGGGCAACAATAATGCTTCCTTCGAAATGAACAAACCTCGTTATAAAGGGGCATCCATCCTGATCTCACGTGCCAATTTTGGCTGCGGATCTTCCCGTGAGCATGCGCCATGGGCGATCATGGACTATGGATTCCGTTGTGTCATCGCTCCATCTTTTGCAGATATCTTCTATAATAACTGCTTTAAAAATGGGATTTTGCCAATCAAGTTGTCAGAAGAGCAAGTTGAAGACTTGTTCCAACGTACAGCTACGCATGAAGGCTATGAGATGAATGTAAATCTGGAGAACAAAACGATTACCGATGCATACGGACTGCATATCGATTTTGATCTGGATGAGCATCGTCGTCAATTCCTTTTGCAAGGACTGGACGATATCGGTCTCACTCTTCAACATGATGACGAAATCGCTGCGTATGAGCAACGCCACGCGGCAAAACTGTTCGGTTAATCGATAACGTATCGTACAGCAGAAAGCTTCTGCCTCGCTAAAGGGACCAGGTTCCTATCGGTGAGACAGAAGCTTTTTGTAATTTCAGAAGCTAAATTAACTTTATGAGTTATCTCCATCTTAAGCGCGCTTTGATTTAATGATATTTTTTCGAATCGGAAATTTATGACATTATGGATACGAAATCGATACACATTCATGTAAAAGAGATGATGTTCTTAACTGTGATCTGCTTATTTAACTTATTTCCGACTGAATATGACAACGTTGTAACCGGATGAAGGGACAATATCTGATAAACTGATTAGTAGATTATGGAAGGTTACATAGACCCATTGGTGTTACGCTGTGCAGAGAATCAGGTCGGATGTTCAAAAGACAATAAGAATGGTGGATGAGGTATGAAAAAATGGTCGGCAGCAGTCGTTTTTCTTCTGTTCCTTTGTTTATTTCCAGTCATGGCCCATGCAGACACCACGCCCTCGATTGTACTCGACGGTGTAACCATTAAGCAGCAGACGGGAGCACCTGCAGAGAATACCGGAAAAACGGTCATGGTTCCCATTCGAATTGTATCCGAGAACCTGGGTTATAAGGTGAAGTGGGAGAAGGAAACTCAGTCAGTCCAGGTTCAAAAAGGAAACAGCATGATCCAAATGACGGCTGGCAAAGATGCAGCTACAGTGAATGGAAATGTGGTGAACCTGGATTCGCCCCCGCTGATCAAACAGGGAACGACGCTTGTTCCGTTACGCTTTGTCGGGGAAGGCATGGGTCTGCGTGTTGGCTGGGACAATGGAACCAAGACGGTAAGCCTATTCAGTATTCCTCCCGTTGCCGAAACGGAAGGTGACAGTGACCCTGTCGAAGCACCTGTCCCGGAAGGTCTGACAGAACTTCAAGGCATCAGCTTCAGCGGAGACCGCTTGATTGTAGCGACAAACGGCAATATCAGCCCGAAAGTATCCAGTATTGGTGGGCCAGACCGCATCATTGTTGATCTGCCTGCAGCGACATTTTCTCAGGCATTTATTCAGGGACAAGCCTCTAATCCGGATGGCAGTGGACAGATTCTCGTTACAGATTCATCAATCGTCTCCAAAGTTCGGTATGCCATATTCAGTAAATCGCCTTCCACCGTGCGTGTCGTGCTGGATCTGAGTCAGACGGCTACGGCCAAATGGTCTGTTGGGGATAACAATGTCTTGCTCGTTGACCTGACAGCCACGAGTGGAGAACCTACAAGCCAACCGGCAGTACCTACGAATGATGGCAAAACCGTTGTGGTCATTGATCCGGGACATGGCGGTCGTCAATCGGGTGCAGTCAGTTTATCAGGAGCTTATGAGAAGGATTTCAATCTGGCGGTAGGACTGAAGGTACAGGCAATCCTTCAACAATACCAGAATATTCAAACGGTCATTACACGCCAGGATGATACGGAGCTTTCCCTCAAACAGCGAGTGGACATTGCTGAATTGAATCAGGCAGATGTTTTTGTGTCCATTCATGGAAACAAATTCACCACACCTGTGCCAAATGGTATTGAAACGCTCTACAGTCGCAAGGAAAGCAAGATATTGGCTGATACGCTTCACAAATATGTATTGCCAATAACAGGACTCAAGGATCGTGGGGTTAAAACGGCCAGCCTGCATGTAACCCGTGAAACAAGCATGCCTGCTGTGTTGCTCGAATTGGGTTTTTTAAGTAACCCTACAGATGAAGCAGTCATGCTCACAGAAGAATACCAGGACAAATGTGCACAGGCGATTGTGGACGGTATTGTTGAATTTTTGGGACTGTAAAGTGGATTTTGCGCAAATATGAAGATTAGGGTAGTACGTTGTTTAGAGATGTATATTTGATAAATAAGGAAAAAATAAGACATTAAAATGTGCAAAAAGCCTGATCTGACAACGTTTTTTTTCTGTTATGTTGGAATATATTCGCAACTTTTGAGAGCGAGGGGCGTCTAATAGGTGTCAGGTAATGCCCAAGCGGTCAGTCGGAGTTGGAAAATGACAACATGCGGCAAAAAAATATGAGAATGGTAGGGGTGAAGGATGAAGAAGTTCGGTTTTTTGGTACTGTTATTTGTCTTTGGGCTCGTATTCCCGGGCTATAGTCACGCAGCAACTGACACGAAAATTATCCTAGACGGAAAAGAAATCGTACAGCCATCGGATACGAAGGCGGAAATTATCAACAGCAAGGTGATGGTTCCGATCCGGGTTGTGTCCGAAAATCTGGGGTATAGCGTGGAGTGGAAGCAACAAACACAAACGGTGACTATCAGCAAAGACAACACTGCCATGCAGATGATTGTTGGACAGAAGACGGCAACGGTGAACGGCAGTAACGTAAACCTGGATGCCCCGCCACTCGTGAAAAACGGTACTACACTCGTGCCTCTCCGTTTTATTGGTGAGGAAATGGGTCTTAAGGTGGGTTGGAACAACACCACGAAGACGGTAACATTAGTTACCCAGAATTCAGGTTCCGGAAACGGGACAACCACACCTCCGAACTCTGGCAATGAAGGCGGAGGATCGGATCAAGAAGGTCTTGTACTGGTGAACGGCATCAGCTTCAGCGACAACCGCTTCATGATTGCAACAAGCGGAAGTACGAAGCCGAACGTCTTCACGATGACAGGACCAGATCGAATCGTTATAGACTTGCCGAATACCGCATTTGCTGATTCGTTCAGTGAAGGACAGGCTTTAGACAGCAACCAGAATGGACAACTCGTCGTTAGCGGCTATCCGGATGTGTCTAAGATTCGTTACTCGTTATACAGCAACAGTCCATCTACACTTCGTTTTGTAATTGATCTGTCCAGTTCGAAAGGGTACAGTGTGCAAAATGATTCCGGACTGATCATGATTAACCTGGATAATCAAAGTGGTACACCTGCTCCTCCAGTAGGCAATAATGGCAAAAAAGTTGTCGTTATCGATGCAGGTCACGGAGATCATGATCCTGGGGCAATCGGTGTAACGGGCAAACGGGAAAAAGACTTCAATCTGGCAATGGCTCTGAAAGTGGAAGCCTTGTTGAAAAAAGAATCCAAAATTGACGTTGTGTTAACCCGCAGCGATGATACATTTTTGGCTTTGAAAGAACGTGTGAAAATTGCACAGGACATAAAAGCGGATATCTTCATCTCCATTCATGCTAACAGTGGCCCTGCTGCTGCGAACGGTGTAGAGACATTCTATACACGCTCCAACAGCAAAGCACTTGCTACAGTGATGCACAAGTATCTTCTGCAGTCTTCTGGACTGAAAGATCGTGGAGTGAAAACGGCGAGTCTCCATGTAACCCGTGAAACGACAATGCCAGCAGTTCTGCTGGAAGGTGGATTCCTCAGCAATAAGAGCGACGAAGCAGCCCTGTTCACGGAAAGTTTCCAAAACAGTGTTGCCAAAGGTATTGTTGCAGGAATCAAGGAGTATCTGGGAATTAAATAAGGGACAAGCCCTTATGTTGAGGAGGCGGAGTTAGAATGAACAAGAAAATATGGATTGCAGCTTTGCTGGTAACGGTTATGGCAGTTGCTGCTGGATGTGGAAGCAAGCCAACAGCTGCTCCGAATCAGACGCAAGGTGCAGGAACTGAAAACAATGTGACTGAGGTTGAAGGCGAAACCATTACCGAACCGGTAACTGCTGAGCCAGAAGAGAACACAACACCTACAGAATCCACGGAAGGCAGTTCGGAGGGAACGACTACAACTACTCCGCCAAGCGAAACGTCTACACAGACGCCAGCAACTTCTGAAAGTAATGAAAAGAAAACGATCACTGTATTCTATACGGATGAAGAAGAACTGGAGTTGCACAAAGCTTCGGCAGAGATTTCATATGCATCGGATGATGCCAAATATAAGGCTGCCTTTGAATCACTGCAACAGAGCAAAGATGCTAAACTTGTTCCGCTGTGGTCCAAGGAAATTGAATTGAAGTCTGTTCAGTTCAAGGATGGAGCTCTTACGCTGGATATTCATATGCCAGATACGGCACGTCTTGGAGCAGGTGGAGAATCTTATGCGCTGGATGCTTTAAAACAAACGTTCTTCCAGTTTGATGAAGTAAAATCACTTGATTTACTGGTGGATGGTCAGCAGACCGAAAGTCTGATGGGCCATGTGGATCTTGAACATCCAATGACAAGATCCGAATAGGCTGTACAGCATGCTGTTTTACCGTGAATCCACGGAATATGGGTCGTTTTACATGAGAGAGGGGAATCATAGGTGACTTTTAAATATAACAATCCATCACACTCTAAAAAAGTAGTATCAGCCGTGCTTGCAGGCATGATGGCCCTTAGCGCCGGCGGAGCTGCCATGGCAGCAGAATCAACAGAAACGGGACAGGGTCAGACTGCTGCAATAACGAATACGGCTGCACCAACTGGTTTGTTCAGTGACATCAAGGTCGGATACTGGGCTGAGAAACATGTGTACAAACTGGCATATCAAGGCATTCTTCTCGGTAATAACGGCCTGTTCCGTCCAGGAGACGCGGTAACTCAGCAAGAAGCTGTAACGATGGCCATCCGTTTTATGAATCAAGAGGGCCAGTTGAAGACCGACACGGCTGCGGCATTACCGACAAACATGGAAGTGGGAAATTATTTCAAGCCATATGTCGCGCTGGCACTTCAACTGGGACTGATTGACAAGACGGAAGAATCCACGGTGGATGTATCCAAAACCTCCTGGGGGCAAAAGCCAGCTTCACGGGAATGGATTACGAAATTGCTAATCCGTTCATTGGACAAGGATGCTGAAGCGAAAGCACAAAACAATCAATCTACCGGATTTGCTGATAATGCAGATATCTCTGAAAGTGGTAAAGGTTATGTCAATCTGGCTGTTAGCCTGGATCTGGCCAAAGGTGTAGAAGGCAACAAATTCAATCCAACCGGTTCCGTAACCCGTGCTCAACTCGCTACCTTCTTCAGTCGTGGCGAATCGTTGACGGATACAGCGTACCCAAATACATCCACAGGTTATGTGATTGGGTTGAAAGATGGGCAGATCACGCTGGTTGTGGACGGCAAAGCCGTTAACTTCGCAGTGAACAGCAGTACGCCTTACTTTACGAAAGACAGTGAAACTCGTGCTTCATCCACAGATGTGAAGTTGTATACGAAAGTTATGGTTGTAGGTTCGGCAGGTGGGGCTTCCTATGTGGAAGTCGTTGATGCTACACCACAGGTGGAAAGCATTGAAGGTTCATTTGCACGTTCATTGTCTGGTAACAAGATTGGTATCTTTGTAGGCGAAAATTACGAAACGTACAGTTATGATGACGCAACAGCATTCATCGACCAGAATGGTAATGCAATCAAACTATCCGATATTACGGCAGATAGCATCATTGAAGTACAGCGCGAGACGTTCTCGGCTGACAAAAAAACAGTCGCTATTCGTGTGAAATCCGGCATTGTTAACAAAAGTGACAATGGTGTGATTGCAGAAGTATCTACTTCTGGCAAGACAATTAAACTTGTCAATGCAGCGGGTGCTACCGAGCAATTCGCATACAATGACAATCTGCTAATCACATATCAAAACCGCATCCTGTCAGTGGCTGATCTCAAAGCCGGCAGTGCCGTGAAATACACCGTTAAGGACAGCGTTCTGCAAACGATCGTATTATCTCAAGGTGTGGAGCAATCTGTACGTGGAACACTGGTTGAGATTGGTGGTAACCAATCCACGTTAACGTTCAAACGTGAAGGGGGTTCACTTGAGGCTAAACTGCTGACTGAAAAGCCGGAAGTTATTATCAATGGCATTCAGGATGCAACGCTAAATGATCTCATCACGGATGCAACGAACGGGGATCAGGTGGAGTTGACATTAAATTCTGACGACCAGGTAACGCGTATTCAGGTCATTGGACGCCAGATGGAGCCTATGAATGGGGTAACGGTAGTATCATACAACAGTAAAACAAAGGTACTTACCGTGTTGGATAACAACAAAAAACCGTATGTATTTACATTGGATGAGAAAACCAAACTGGATTATAATACGACCAAACCTACACTGGCTGGTCTGGAGTCACTCTTAAATGATGGTCGCAAATTGGATCTGACATATGTGGGAACACGTGCATTGTCCGTTAAAGTGATTTACAAGTATGAAGGTACGCTTAGCAACATTGATACTTCTGGCAAGAAGATCAGCTTGTTGTCCGGTAATCAGACCATTACCGTACCGTATTCTACGGTACCTACCGTTGAGATGTATAACAAATCCGGCGCAAGTCTGGGAGATTTGAAGATTGGTGACAAAGTTACCGTAACGCTTGGAGCAAATCAGGATGTCGTGCAGAAGATTGCACTGAATACTGTAGCTCAATTCGAAGTGGTTGCTTTGGAAGCAAATAGTCGTATTCGGGTGAAATCCGATCTGTTGACAAGTCAGTTCTATGTGGATCAAGCGGTACTGACAGGAGAGAGTGGTCAGACGATCACGCCTTCACAACTGACAGTAGGCAACCTGATTAATGTAACGTTTGAAGGAGCTACGCCAAAAGCGGTTCAAGTCGTGAAGCGTACGTTGGCTGAAGTTACAGCAGTGGATGCTTCATCCGTAACGCTCAAGCAGTTTAACGGCCAGACTGAAACCGTGCCTGTTAGCGGTTCGGTTAAAGTCGTTAAATCTGGTTCCACATTAACTTCACTAACTAGTCTTACGGTCGGAGATCGTGTTGAAATGACAAAAGATACGGATAATTCAACACGCTTCAGAGTGCTGACTGTCATGAGTAAACAATTCTGGTCTTATGATGGTGTTGGTAACCAGATCCTGGTTAAACGGGAGACGACAGCAGACACAAACTATCGTTTTGCACTCGGATCAAGTGTATTTGTTCACCAGGGTGACAATACTTTAAGCGTGCAATCTCTCAGAGATAATGATAATATTGTATTGTATCTCCTGAACAATGTTATTATGGAGATTCAAAAACAGTAATCGTTTCTTTTCGAGGATCAAAAGAATGACCGTCTTGATACGGGATCTTTCCCGCATCAAGACGTTTTTTTTGCAAGCTTTTTGAGGTCCCCGCAAAGTATTCGGATGAAGCTTCGAAGTAAGGCTCCGCAGAGTGGAGTCATTTTGTGGGAGGTAGCTCTTCATGAATGCAGCGACGGTTAGGCATATACTCGAAACTATGGAAGCAATGTTTCCTGATGCACATTGCGAATTAAATCACAGCAATGCATTTGAATTGACAGTAGCTGTCCTTTTGTCTGCCCAGTGCACCGATGAAACGGTGAACAAGGTAACCGCAGATTTGTTCCAGAAGTACAGAAGCCCAGCAGATTATCTGGCGGTTCCTCTCGAAGAGTTGGAACAGGATATTCGGCGAATCGGTTTGTACCGGAACAAGGCCAAGCATATTCAGAACATGTGCCGAATTTTAATAGAGCAGTATGGCGGAGATGTACCGCAGGAACATGATCAGCTTGTGACGCTACCAGGTGTCGGGCGGAAAACCGCGAATGTAGTTGTTTCCAATGCCTTTGGAGTACCGGCAATTGCGGTAGATACTCATGTTGAACGTGTATCCAAGCGGCTGGCACTTGCAGGTTGGGATGACTCCGTACTTGAAGTCGAAAAGAAACTAATGAAGCGCGTACCCCGGGATGAGTGGACTTTAACTCACCACCGGTTTATATTTTTTGGACGCTACCATTGCAAGGCACAGAACCCTGCATGTCATATCTGTCCATTGCTGGACATATGCAGGGAAGGGAAAAAACGTATGAAAACGTCCCAAATCAGGAAAGATAAGGAACGTGTCATTACCCGAAAACGAAAAATAAATTAATGAGCAGAAAAGGATGAATAATCATGAAATGCATTTCCGTGTACACTGACAATTTTGAGGCTTTCTCCGATATTTTTGAACAAATCGTTGAACAGGAAATGGCTGAGAATGAAGAAAAAGAAGTAGAAGGCATCACTGTAAGCCACTCTGGCGACGTGCCTGAGCATTATCTGGAGCGTATGTCTGTTAAACCAGAAGTTGTTGTGATGAGAGACAAAGGCAGAGACATTACAATTCTGCAACATGGACAGGTATTCGAAATCTTGCTGCCTTCCATGGAGAACGCAGTTTCCTAAGAAGTGATTACACTGCAGGGTCTGTTGTATCAATGTCATGAGGATCGTTGTGGTTAGAGTGATCGCATCGCATTCATGCAACAGACACTTGGCGTAAGCATTTGCTAAATGCCGAATATAGAACCTATTAGAGATAAAACCGACCTGTTCGGTTTTATTTTTTTATATAAGCAGGGTAGGTGTCATGTATATTCCATTCCAACCGTTCAAATTTAAACATGATAATGTTAAAATAAATGTGGTAAAAGAGATAGACGTCGAAATGGATGTCAAATTAGAGGAGCCAGGGGGAAGGCCAGTCATGTCCAGAACAGATTACCCAAAAGAAATGGCCAAACCTCTGCTTCCGCTGCGTGAAGCGATGGAGCAGACAGGGGACCATACGGCTGTACAGGCTTTAACGGATTTAATCAGCAAAGCAGAAACGAAACATCTGACGATTGCGTTCTGTGGTCATTTCTCTGCAGGCAAATCGAGTCTCATCAACAGTTTGTGCGGTAAACGGGTACTGCCTTCTAGTCCCGTGCCAACAAGTGCGAATGTGGTATCTATACGCAATGGTAAGCCGAGAGCGCTTATCTATACTACTGCAAACGTAAGCGCTGACAATGGAGCAGGAACACTTGAAGTTTCTCCAGAGGAATTGGAGGCATATTGCAAAAATGGGGGAGCGTACAGCTCCATTGAGGTATGGGATGACATTCCGCTGCTGAAAGATGATGCTGTCCTGCTGGATACACCAGGTGTGGATTCAACAGATCGCGGACACAGTCTCGCGACGCATTCCGCGCTACATCTGGCGGATGTGGTCTTCTATGTTATGGACTATAATCATGTCCAGTCCGAGACGAACCTTTCATTTGCCAAGAGTCTGTCGGATTGGGGCAAACCGTTGTTTTTGATCGTGAACCAGATCGATAAGCATCGGGAACGTGAGCTTTCTTTTGACCAATATACCGAAGGTGTCGAAGCTATATTTACAGCCTGGGAAGTCAGATATGACGGACTGTTGTTTACTTCCCTCCGCGACAAGGAACATCGCTACAACCAGTGGGATGTGCTTCCGGAACTCATTGGACACATGATGCAAGAGAAGGAAGCATTAATTGCGCACAGTTTGGCAAGTTCGGCCAGTCATGTAACGGAGCAACATCTGACAAGAGAAGCGGAGAAACGTGAAGACGAAGAAAACTCTCTGCTGGATGAGATTGGTGGCAAGGAAGGAATTGAACGCTTGGAACGGGAGCTCGAGCTTCTTGATCAACAAGCAGCAGACATTCGTACCGGGCCATCGCGCGTGCGTGAGAAATTCCGGGCAGATCTTGAGCCTCTTCTGGCGAACGCGAATCTTACTCCTGCCGATATTCGTACGTCGGCTGCTGCCTATTTGGAGAGCCGAAAACCGGGTTTTAGGGTAGGCTTATTGTTCTCAGGCGGCAAGACCGAACAGGAGAAGCAACGTCGTGCTTCTGAACTGGTGCGGTTATTACAGGATCAGGCTTCTGGACAAGTGGAAGTACATATTCGTACGATGCTGAGACAGTTAGGTGAATCCCATCAGCTATGGGGAGCAGAGTGGGAGCAGGCGCTCAATACGGAGCTTCCTGCTGTGGATGAAGCACTATTGGAGATGAAACGCAGTGCCAGTGCTGAGGTATCTCCAGAGTATGTGATCCAGTTCAGTAAAGATGTGCGGGGCGAGATAGAGGCCCGCTATCGCAGGTCGGCCATGATGCTTGCCGACCGCATGCTGGAAGCGCTGGGCGCGCGAGGCGAAGCCGCGCTCCAGGCGCTGGACGCCAGCCGCGCAGCGCTGCTGGCGCAATCCGAGGCGGCGGCGCGCTACACGGCGCTCCAGCGCAGCGCCGCCGCTGAGGCAGCAGGGCTGCGCAGCCTGCTGCCCCATGCGGGCCCCCTCCCCTCCGGGCTATTGCCGGAGGTGAAGGGCCCGCACGTGCCCGCGGTGCCTGGACCGGGCGAAGCACCCGGTCCGCATGCGGGCACGTCAACGTCTGTGGCTGCGCAGCCACAGACGCCAGAGGCACCGCCAGCGCAGCGCGCAGTCGCAGCGGCGGTGCCAGGGCCATCGGCGGCGGCTGGCGCTGAACGCCGCCGACGCCTGGACGCAGCAGCGGCGCGGCTCGAAGCCGCTGCTGCGCTGGTGGAGCCGTACCCCGCCATGGGGTCGGCGGTACGGGATCTGCGTGCACGCGCGGCTTCGCTTGCGGGCGGCACGTTTACACTCGCGCTGTTCGGAGCATTCAGCGCCGGCAAATCCTCCTTCGCCAACGCGTTGCTGGGCGAAGCTGTACTACCTGTCTCGCCGCATCCAACAACTGCGGCGATTAACCGGATCATGGCTCCTGCCGGGGGCGCGGAGCATGGAACAGCCCGGGTCCGCATGAAGACCCGGGATGCCTTCCAGGAAGACCTCGCCTATTCCTTCCGTCTGCTTGGACTGGGCGAGCCGGGAACCGAGTGGCAGAAGCGAGTACGTTCCCTCTCGCCACAGGATGTGCATCCGGCAGGCCGCCCGCATTACAGCTTTTTACAGGCGGCAGCAGCCGGTTGGGAAGAAACAGCGAACCAGCTAGGTCAGGATGTGCTGGTGGATCTGGACGGTTATCGTAACTTTGTCGCAAATGAGAAGAAGTCCTGCTTTGTAGACAGTATTGATCTTTACTATAGTTGCGATGTGACTGAACAAGGAATTGTATTGGTAGACACACCAGGAGCGGACTCCGTGAATGCTCGTCATACGGGTGTAACCTTCAATTATATGAAGAATGCGGATGCCCTCATTTTTGTAACATATTATAACCATGCTTTCTCACAAGGAGATCGCCAGTTCCTGAGTCAGTTGGGACGTGTCAAGGACAGTTCTGCCATGGATCAGATGTTCTTTGTCGTGAATGCCAGTGACCTTTCTTCCTCCGAAGAAGAATTGGAGCAGGTTCTCGATCATGTGAGCACCCAATTGCGCAGTAATGGCATTCGGGCACCAAGGCTCTTCCCTGTATCCAGCATACTGGCGATGGAAGGCAAGATGGCAGGTGATTCGAAACTGCTTGAGCAATCCGGTTTTATCCGTTTTGAGGAAGAGTTCAACCAATTTGCAGGCAGGGAATTGGCTGATCTTGCCGTCGGCGGAGCTTCCGAAGAGATGGCACGTGTCATTCAGCGTTTGCAGAAACGCGCGGAGGATGCAGCGCAAGGAGAGGAAGCATTGCAGCAGCGGCGGGATGAACTGGAGACCATCCAGGGACAGTCACGCCAGCGTATACAGCAACTCGCAGCACGATCCATGAAGGAAGAGTTGTCACAGGAAACAGCAGAACTGCTCTTCCATGTGCGGCAGCGACTTGCCTACCGTCTTGGCCTATTCATGGCAGAAGCTTTCCATCCATCCGTACTTCGGGAGGATCGGGGCAATCTGAAAACCGCTTTTGCAGCCTGTGGACGTGAACTGTTGCGTATGGTTGCCATTGAACTGGAGCAGGAACTGCTTGCTACCACCCTCAGACTTGAACAGGCAGGCCAGGCTTGGCTGATGAAACAAGTTACGGATTGTATAGATGAGGTGAGACAGTTATCAGGGGGCGTGGATGTGTCACTGCCACTGAACGAACGCTGGAGTACACCTGTGCTTGAAGAAGTTCGTCTGGAAGAACCGTCTGGATGGAAAAGCTATTTGAATTATTTCCGCAATCCGAAACAGTTCTTCGAAGGGGATGGGCGTCAGCGGTTACAGGAGGCACTTGATCCGGTCCTCAAACAGATGATCATTGAAGTTCTTCCTGCCGCGCAAGACAAGCTGATCCAGTTTTATGACAACCAGCTTTGTCAATCATTGCAACACCAATCCCGTCAGTTGGAAGAACGTCTGGACGAGGCGGTGAGCGGAATTCAAGATACGCTGGAGAGCGGAATTCCGGCCGAGCAATGGACCAGCTTGTCTGTACAACTGGAACAGATTGAACGCAGTTAAAATCAAGGCATGACGCGTATTCTCTGGAAGTCTTTGTAAAAGAAAATGATGGATACAGCAACACATTGAAAATGTTGCGTAAACCAACCCAAAAAGGCTCCTGCCGAAAAGGCATACAGGGAGCCTTTTTTTTGCACGAACAACCTGAAATAAAGAGAATATTCAAACATTTGATTGAAAGGTGGGTATTTACCTTCGTTAATGCGTCAATAAGCTGAAAGCAGGCAGAATATGGTCTGATATTCGCTTTGCCGCGAATGGGGTACGGTGATAAACTTCATAAATGTTCATAGTATTTTTGAACGACATAAGAGGAGGAGAAACATGGATGTTCTTAGGCAACTGCAAACCTTTTTTTGGGAAAAGCGAACGTATTTATTTGTATCAATCTTGTTCCTCGCCTTAGCGACCGCACTTGGGTTGGTGTATCCGTACATGCTAAGGATACTGATTGATGACATCATTGTTCCGCGCACTTTTGAAGACGTTCCCATAATTGCCTTGACTGTGTTAGGTGTAGTGATTTTGAAAGCGGGAATGCAATTCTTACACGGTTTTTTTGGAGGACGCTTGGGTAACTTCCTGGCGTACAGACTTCGTAACGCATGTTATGAAAAGCTTCAATTTTTATCCTTCCGTTATTATGATACGGCCAAGACAGGTGATCTGATGTCCCGCCTCACGGGAGATTTGGAAGCCATCCGTAACTTTATCGGATTTGGTTTCGCCCAGATTCTCAACATGGTTTTGATGGTCGTATTCGGCGCAATCATGATGATGACCATGAGTTGGCAGCTTACGCTGTTCACACTCATATGCATCCCATTACTCGCCTTCGTTGCGCTGAGATTCGAATCCAAAATTCACCCTGCGTTCCAGGAGATGCGACTTGCGCTCAGCTCACTGACGACAGCGGTACAGGAGAATATCACTGGCGTGCGTACGGTAAAATCCTTTGCACGTGAGCCTTATGAAGTGGAGAAATTCTCCACACGTAATGAGCGTTACAAGACGAATCAGATTCATGCTGCAACATTGTGGAGTCGCTATTTTCCGATCATGGAAATTCTTGCTTCGGTGAGTATCGTGCTGTTGCTGGTAATTGGTGGAAGAATGGTTATACAGAATACCCTGACACTCGGTGAACTCGTTGCCTTTTTCAGTTTGATCTGGTACATAATCGGTCCAATGTGGAATCTGGGATTCCATATCAACAACTACACGCAATCCAAAGCTTCAGGTGAACGGGTGCTCGAACTGCTCAATACGCCAGTGGATGTGGAAGAAACGCAAGATCCGGTCATTGTGGAAGCAGACCAGGTGAACGGCCATGTGACATTCGAATCCGTTACCTTTGCTTACGGCAATAAAATGCCAGCGGTAACCGATATTAATTTTGATGCTGCACCGGGTTCTGTAATCGGTTTCCTCGGGGGCACAGGGTCGGGTAAATCGACCATCATTCAGCTTCTGATGCGTGCATATAACGTCAACTCGGGAACGATCAAGCTGGATGGCAAAAATATCAAAGATATAGGCATTCGCAGTTTGCGGAGTCAGATCGCTTCTGTTTTCCAGGAAACATTCCTGTTCTCATCCAGTATTCGCAATAATATTTCTTACGGACTTAAGAATGTTACCATGGATGAGATTATCCGTGCAGCCAAGCTGGCCAAGGCTCATGACTTCATTATGGAGTTCCCGGACGGATATGACACAGTGGTGGGTGAACGCGGCATGGGATTATCGGGTGGACAGAAACAGCGGATTGCGATCGCAAGGGCTTTGCTGAAAAATCCGAAAATTCTGGTACTTGATGATGCAACCAGCGCCGTGGATATGGAGACGGAACATGAGATTCAATCCGGTTTCCAAGAAGTTATGCGCGGTAGAACCACATTTATTATTGCACACCGTATTTCATCTCTGCGGCACGCAGACGAGATTTTGGTGCTGGATGAAGGTCGCGTGGTACAACGCGGCAAACATACCGAACTCATTGAAGTGCCTGGACCATACCAGGATGTTTATAAAATTCAATATGCAGATTATATTGCCCGCGGGAAGCGGGAGGTTGGGGAGCAGGTGAATTCATGAGTGCCGAAACGATAGCAGACAGGCGCGAGGCCAAAGGGGCCTCTGAGAAGAAACTGAATGAACGATTTGTGTATCAGGATGATGAAATTATTGAAAAACCGTTTAACTGGAAAGAATTTGGACGTTTATTTGCCTACATGAAACCTTATGCGAAACAACTGTTGCCGCTCGTTATTCTAATGATGATTCTGGGTACCATTACGAAATTGTCTGTACCTTTTCTGATCAGTCTGGCGATTGACCGGGCCATCGCACCTGCAACAGGGTTGCCAAGTATGACTATGCTTTATATTATCGCAGGCTCCATTTTGTTGTTGTACCTTGTTCAATGGGCTGCCAATACGTACCGGATCAAACTGACCAACATTATCGGACAGCGCGTTATTTATGACCTTCGCTCGGATCTGTTCAAGCATATCCAGAAGCTGTCCTTTAACTTTTTTGACAAAAGACCGGCGGGTTCCGTACTGGTGCGTGTGACGAATGATATTAACTCCCTTCAGGATCTGTTCACCAACGGTGCAGTTAACGTCATGATCGACTGCGTACAGCTGCTCGGGATTATTGTGATCTTGCTGTTAATCAACTGGAAACTGGGGCTTGCCGTAATTATTACGGTGCCTATCATGTTTATTATCTCAACCAAGCTGCGGGTGCTGATCCGTCGTGCCTGGCAGGATGTGCGCATGAAGAACTCCCGGATTAACTCTCACTTGAATGAATCCATTCAGGGGATTCGCGTGACGCAGGCTTACACACAGGAAAAAGAGAACATGAAGTATTTTGACAACATGAATCTGTCCAGCAAAAAGTCATGGGATAAAGCGTCAGCGATGAACCAGGGCTTCGGACCACTGATCGAGATTACCGGCGGATTCGGGACTTTGATCCTCTTCTGGTTTGGTGCCTATCTGATTCAAAATGACCAGTTGACTGTGGGATTGCTTGTGGCTTTTGCCAACTATGTCGGCAACTTCTGGGACCCGATCAACCGTCTGGGACAGATGTACAATCAGCTTCTTGTTGCCATGGCATCTTCGGAGCGCATCTTCGAATTCATGGATGAAAAGCCAAGTATCGCAGATAAGCCAGGTGCCAAGCCACTTCCTTCTATTAAAGGAGATATTGCGTTCGAAAATGTGGTGTTCGAATACGAGAAGGGCAGACAGGCGTTAAAAGGAATCAGCTTTTCGGCGGCTGCGGGACAATCGATTGCACTTGTCGGTCATACCGGATCAGGTAAAAGTACGATCATCAATCTGATCAGCCGATTCTATGACATATCCGGTGGGCGTCTCACCATTGACGGACAGGATGTGCGGGATGTAACCGTAGAGAGTTTACGAAGCCAGATCAGCATTGTATTACAGGATACCTTCATCTTCTCGGGTACCATTCGTGACAATATTCGATTTGGACGACTGGATGCAACGAATGAAGAAGTGGAGGAAGCGGCCAAAGCAGTCAATGCACATGAGTTCATCATGAAACTGCCTGGCGGATATGATACTGAGGTAGAGGAACGCGGAAACGTATTATCCATGGGACAGCGACAATTGTTATCCTTTGCCCGTGCGCTCCTTGCCGATCCACGCATATTGATCCTGGATGAGGCTACAGCCAGTATCGATACGGAGACAGAGCTTAAAATCCAGGAAGCATTGAAGGTGCTGCTACAGGGAAGAACGTCATTTATGGTCGCTCACCGTCTCTCCACCATCCGGAATGCAGATAACATTATCGTCCTGGATCATGGTGAAATTAAAGAAGAGGGCAACCATGAGCAGCTTATTCAAAAACAAGGCGTTTATAATGGGTTAATTGAAGCTCAATACAGATTCTTGTGATGAATTTCTTGGACGTCTGTGAAGCGTCTGAACACATATGAACTTATAACACTCTGGCGTTCTATAGCCTGATCCTTCAATAATAAGTACATCTTATGTATTGAAGACAGGTTAGAAGATAGCCGGAGTGTTTTTTTAATCTTTAGTTAGTGTGGTATGTTATATTTTTAAAGAATGAAATCAGTACAATCGTTTATTGTCTGGAGGGAGATCATGCAGATGGACAACAACGAAATAAATTCAAAGCATTTTGATCACCTGGATCATATGAATTTCAGGCTCATTCATGTGAATTACACAAGTGATCCTGCGACGGAGTGGATTCTGAGGAAACACTTCATTGAAACATACATGTTATTATTTGTTGCCAGTGGGCAAGGGTGGTTAAAGATAGATGGAAGTTTCGTCGAATTAAAGGCGGGCGGGCTGTACATAGGTTTCCCAGGGCAGCTGGTTGAGGCAAATGTGCATTCGTTGGATGAACGAGGTGTGTATCATATGAGTTTTGATGTTATGTACACACTGGAGCATGAGGGTGGAACAGCCCTTGATATGATGAAACAATTTTTGCGTAATGAATTGAATGGTGAGGTCAGCTCATCTTCACCCGTTGCTGTCGGCGTCATCTGTCAGATGATTTACCACCACACATTGAAGAAGGATGGCTTGCAGAGGTACTATGGCCAGATTCGTTTTCAGGAACTGTTGTATACCATGTTTTACGATGTGTCCTGTGCAGATAAGGCGGATCTGGCCTCACCAGTTGAACATGTTAAAGAATACATGGAGCAGAATTACTCCAAGAGATTAAACATTGAGGAATTAGCAAATGTGGCACGCATGAGCCCTCGACACTTCATGCGTTTATTCAAGAAAAGATATGGCTACAGTCCAGTGGACTATTTAACTCTATATCGAATTAAACAAGCCCAGATCTTAATGAGAAATGATCACAGTTATCGCCTCAAGGATGTGGCATCGTACGTGGGTTATCAGGATGAGACGTATTTCCGGCGTAAATTCAAGCAAATCTCTGGTGTTCCGCCAGCAGCGTTTATACGTAATAGCAAACAAAAAATTGCTGCTGTTCATTCCCTCAGCATAGGTATACTGTTGGCATTGCAAATCATTCCCTGTGCAGCACCAGCAAGTCATCCATGGACATACTATTATAGACGTAAGTATGAAACGGACAAAGTTATGCCTCTCGCAGAGAGTGAGACGACCTGGCTGGAACAGCTTCGATTAGTTAAGCCTGATTATATTATTACGATCGGGGCTGAGGCTGAGGCTCTGCAAAGTCAGTTTCATTCCATTGCTCCTGTATGTAACCTCTTGTGGGAAGAAGGGGATTGGAGAGAACATTTGAGAGTTGTTGCGAGCTTTTTGGACCGGTCAGATATTGCAGAGGTATGGCTTCAAAGGTATGAAGTGAAAGCAACGATCATAAAGGACCAGCTTGCGGATTTTATACGAAAAGACAGATTGGTTGTACTCAAAGTTTATGGTGAAGAGTTGCAGTTATTAGGCCCCAGGAGCATTGCTTCCGTTTTTTACGTTGATATGCAGATGGTGGGTCCTGAAGGAATTGAGATTTATTGGGAACGGGGCACAGTGAGCATTAGGGAGTTGTCAGTTCTCAACGTTGAAAGAATATTGCTGATTGCGGGTGATGATGAGACATCCAGACAGAAATGGTCTGCTGTGCGTAAGTCTGCAGAATGGCTTGAGTTGTCAGCGGTACAGAATGGCAGAATGGACATCCTCTTATCGAGCGTCCTGATGGACTACACTGCGTTTACCCATGAGCTTATGTTGGATGAAATATTAAAGTTATGGCAAGATCGTCCATAGCAAAAAGTCTGAATAGTCAATATCATGCTTGAACATATTTTATTATACTACTCCTATGTCACACTGATAATGATAATTATTATTGATTAGACATTGTCATATATTACTGAGCTATAGGGGGTACATACAGAATGCGATACAGATGGTTAACCGTAATATGCACAATGATGTTGATGCTTGTTATGTCGGCTTGTGGGACAGCAGGCAAAGAAGCATCCATGAGCGAGGGACAAAAAGCCGGTACCGGCAGTTCTTCAACAACAGAAGCAAGTCAGAAAAAAGTAAACACGGAAATGGGAGAAGTTGAAATCCCCGTAAAGCCACAAAAAATAGTTGGTTTGTCCGTTGTATATCCAGAATTTTTATATTCGCTTGGCATCGTACCTATTGCCGTACAGAACTACCATGAGGATTTTCCTTCTTACCTGGATGAACCATTCGCAAACACGATGAAAATGGGAATAGGAAGAACGCCTAATTTTGAAGCCCTCATGGAGGCAGATCCGGATTTGATTATCGCTCCTGACTGGTGGTCTAAAAAGGACTATGATCAGCTTACTCTGATTGCACCTACGGTACTTTTGCCACAGCGTGATGATTGGCGCGATGAACTGCGGGACATTGCCAAAATTCTGGACAAAGAAGATCAGGCAGAAAAGGTTATTCAGGATCTGGTAGTGAAGGAGAAAGTAGCTGCTGACAAGTTACACAATCTGATTGGTGATGAGACTGTTCTCTACATCAGAGTGATGGAAAAAGAAATCGTACTTCACGGGGAGAATCTTGACCGAGGAAACTTCGTCCACAAACGATTGGGAATGAATCCACTTCCTAATTTTCCAAAAGATCAAACTGCCATGTCCGTATCCTTGGAAGTATTACCTGAATACGACGCAGATCATCTGATTGTTCAGTTGGATGATGAGACTAACCCGGAAATAAAAAAGAAGTTTGAAGATATGTTATCGACGTCGTTGTGGAAAAATCTGAAAGCAGTCAAAGAGGACCAAGTGTACATGGTGGGTGGAAAAGAATGGTTCAATCTGGGCATGTCTCCGCTTGCCGATGAATATGTAATTGAGGATATCGTGACTGCTTTTGAAGAAAAAAATAACTAAAGCCAACGGTTCATGTTATACGTATCTCTAAATTCACTACTAAATAACAGGATGTGTCCAAAATGAATAAGGAAGAAGAAATCTATGACTTAACCATCATCGGAGGCGGACCAGCCGGATTGTATGCGGCTTTTTATGCAGGAATGCGTGATATGAGAGTTAAGATCATTGAAGGCAAAGACCAACTTGGTGGTTTTCTGCATACTTATTCCGAAAAAACCATTTGGGATGTGGGTGGCCTGCCACCAATGAAGTGTTCAAAGTTGATTGAGTATCTGGTTCAGCAGGCGAATACCTTTGGTCCAACGGTTGAATTAAATTGCAAAGTAGATCGATTCGTCAGACTGGATAACGAGATTTTGGCTCTGTATACGGCTGAAGGCGATATACATTATACGCGTACAATCATTGTTGCAGTAGGCCGCGGTATCGCAGAAACGCAGAAATTGGAGCTGCAGGGGCCAATCGAATGTGAATATGAGAACCTTCATTACACCGTACAAAATCCAGAACATTTTTCCGGGAGGCGGGTACTCATTTCGGGTGGAGGAAACAGTGCTGTAGACTGGGCAATTGAACTTGCTAATGTAGCTCGCAGCGTAGTCGTAATCCATCGGAATAAGGAGTTCCGCGCAATGGAACGAAATGTAAGCGAGATGCACAACATAACGGATGTGAGAACACCATATAACATCACGCAGCTTCATGGTGATGGTCGAAACATCCGGAATGTTGTGATTACCCATATGGAGATTCAGAACAATGTGGTGTTGGAAGTGGATGAAATCGTCATTAGTCATGGATATAAAAGTAATTTAAGTGATTTGGCCAGCTGTGGGCTGAAGATGGACGATGGAATGGTTCTAATGAGCCACCATGCAGAGACGAACCTTCCGGGTGTTTTTGCAGCAGGAGACTGTTCGACCCATGAGAGCAAAGTCAGACTCATTGCAGGTGCCTTCAATGACGCAATTGTGGCAGTCAATAGTGCGAAGCAATATCTGAAGCCTGATGCACCCAAGATGGCTTATGTTTCTTCCCATAATGAAATCTTCAGAGAAAAAAATCGGCAACTCCCAAGTTCATAAACTTGGGAGTTGTTTGCATATTCAGATTTGCCGGAGTATTAAAATATACACACTTAACATTTCCTTAATTCTGGGAGGAATGGAAGGAGTATCGAATCTGTGAGCGGTAATTGTAAAATTTGATCGAAAAAACACAAAAAATCTTGTAAAATTCACAAGAAAAATAGGGAGCACTCTTGCAATCTTTAACCAAAACCCCGAAAATAGAGAGACAGATATAGAAGATTTCTCTTTGGGAGGATTGGAAAGAACATGTGGGGTGCTCCTTATACGGCTCAAGCCAAAAAAATGCTGCTATTAGGCAGTGGAGAATTGGGAAAAGAGGTCGTTATTGAGGCTGGGCGACTGGGAGTAGAGACGATCGCTGTTGATCGTTATGAGAACGCACCTGCAATGCAGGTCGCACACCGGTCTTACTGCATCGACATGCTGGATGCGGAAGCTTTGAAACAGTTGATCCGTAAAGAAAAACCTCATTACATCGTGCCTGAGATTGAAGCTATTGCAACAGAAGCACTACTGGAGCTTGAGGAAGAAGGATTTTGTGTAGTACCTACTGCCCGAGCTGCACGTCTAACCATGGATCGCGAAGGCATCCGTCGTCTTGCAGCCGAACAATTGAAACTTCCGACAGCTGATTACCTTTTTGCGGACAGCCTGGAACAACTTCAGGAAGCCGTACGTGAGCTTGGCACACCTTGTGTCATTAAACCATTGATGAGTTCTTCCGGCAAAGGGCAGAGTGTATGCCGAACACCGGGCGACGTGGAGGATTGCTGGAACATTGCTCTTTCGGGGGCTCGTGGCAAATCCGTTCGTGTTATCGTGGAAAGCTTTGTGCAGTTTGACAGTGAGATTACATTACTCACCGTTAGGTCTGTATCAGGCACCGTATTTTGTCCTCCGATTGGTCATATTCAGAAGGATGGGGATTATGTCGAATCCTGGCAGCCTCATGCGATGACTCCTGAGCAATGGCAACAGGCTTGTTATATTGCCAAATCCGTTACGGATGAACTCGGCGGTTATGGACTATTTGGAGTGGAACTGTTCCTGACTCCGGATGGTGTTGTGTTCAGCGAGGTATCTCCTCGTCCACATGACACAGGTATGGTTACAATGGTGACGCAAGACAGTTCCGAGTTTGCGCTGCATGTACGTGCAATTCTTGGTTTTCCGGTCACAGGTGTACATCTGTTGACACCGGGAGCTTCAGCAACGCTGAAGGCTAATAATGAAACATCTGACTTTACTATAGGCGGGATTGAAGAGGCATTGGCTCTTCCTCGTACTCAGATTCGTGTATTTGGCAAACCTGAGACCAAAGTAGGACGCCGAATGGCTGTAGCGCTAAGTGCTGGTCAAGATGTGGAAGAAGCTCGTAAAACAGCGGTACAAGCCGCTAATATGCTGAAAGTGGAGGTAAATCATGTCCAATAATGTTGAGGCCCCTGTACTGATGATCCGAGAGTGTGAACTGCGAGATGCTGAAGCGGTAACGGGACTGATGCGAGAGGTCAGCTATCCGACAACAGCCAATGTCATGAAAGAACGCATTGAATGTTTGGAAACCAACCCCAATGCATGCATGCTTGTTGCCGAAGTGGATGAACAAATTATTGGTGTGATTGGCTTGCAATGTGTGCAAAGTCATGCCTATCCAGAACCTGCCGCACAAATTACTTCCCTAATCGTAGGTCAAGAACATCGTGGTGGTGGTATTGGCCGTCGTCTGATGGCTCGTGCCGAAGATTGGGGCAGACAGCAAGGTGGTAAACAGCTGTTTGTCACGGGTGCGAACCGTGAAGTAACTTCAACAACGTACTCTTTTTATGAGCACATTGGTTTTCAGAAGAGAGGCTATCGGTTCAGTAAAGTTCTTCTATAGTATAAAAAGGTTCTTTTTATAGTATGCAAAATTCTCATTATATCCTGATCTGCACCTTCTGGTGTCGTGAATGATAAATAGATGGTGAAGCGGCATTCGACTAGCATTTTTAGTCTGAATGTCTTTTTTTTTTATGCTTTTTGTAGGCTGGATAGAGGAATGCAGGACACGCCCGCAGTACGATCTGAAACAATCTAAAAAATGACAAAAAAGTTACTTTTCCATATTTTATAGGTTCACAATCTCCTGTTGAATTGATATACTGCTAGAGTATTAATTACAAAGTTGTAATAACTAATCTTAAGGAGATGAATGAATTTGAAAAAGAAATGGATGAAAACTGTCGTAACGAGTAGTCTGACAGCCGTACTGGCCGTAGGTGTAATGCTTCCTGCTTCCGCGTCTGCTGCAGATTCAACATATAAGACTGTCACCACTTACAAAATTACAAGTACAGACAGCTTGAAAGCGTATCTGGAGAAATGGCTCAAACAAAATGGATACACTGTATCCGAAGGTCAAATCGTAGAGAAGCCTGCTACGCAGCCTGACCAAACGACCAAACCGGCTGAGCCGACAACAAAACCAGCCCAACCAACAACTAAGCCTGAACAACCGGCAACAAAACCTGAGCAACCGACAAAACCGGCTCAACCGGTTCAAGAAGAAAAACCGGCAACGACACCGGCTAAAGATCCTTCAAACGCAGGTAACACAGGTAATACCGGTAACAATACAAGTAATAATGGTAGCGAAAGCACACAATCTGACTTTGCTACGCAAGTTGTGAAGCTTGTGAACGCTGAGCGTGCCAAAGCAGGTCTGAGCGCACTGACTTCAGATGCTCTTCTGGACAAAGTAGCTGTTGCCAAAGTAAAAGATATGAGCAACAATAACTATTTTGATCACCAGTCACCTACGTATGGTTCTCCGTTTGATATGATGAAACAATTCGGAGTAACTTACAGCTATGCAGGCGAGAACATTGCCCAAGGTCAAAAAACACCACAAGAAGTTGTTACTGCTTGGATGAATAGTGCAGGACATCGTGCAAATATTCTGAGCAAAAACTTTACGCACATTGGTGTAGGTTACTACAATGGATACTGGGCTCAAGAGTTTATCGGTAAATAAGCTTTATTAATGAAGTAATTATATAGTTATGCTCCGTAAGGTTATACCAGCACAGATGAAATCTGTGTACGGTATAACCTTTTTTTCCGTAAAGTGTCATATGGAAAATGAATTATGCGAATATAGCGCCAAGATTTGCAAATTAACGACAGAACATTTATGTTATTTAGGAATAGCCTCATTAAGGCGTGTCTGAAAACTCCGAAGGAAGCGGATTTTCAGACACGCCTTAATGTAAAGTCATTATAAATTATTAAGCACCCGGACTGGTGTATAAGAGCGGAGATGTGATGATGAAAAAGAAAAAAAGCCTTGATTCAGCACCATGGATCTGGAGGACTGTCAGTACAGTATCCATCTTGGCAACCTTGTTGTTGTTATTTGGATTTGGATACGCCATAAAAGACGTTATTTTCCCGGAGGGAGATTCCGCGTTATCCGCAGGTCAGGAGACAACTGCACCACCTAAGAATAACGAAAACGAATCGGCTGCGGTGGAAGATGGCAAGATTCGGATGGCTGTCATTGGTGATTCCCTGGCAAGAGGCACAGGGGATGATGCGGGACTCGGTTTTGTGAGACGTGCAGGGAACTTGCTCAAAGATAAAGGATATGACGTTCAGGTTCTTAATAATCTGGGTGTAAACGGTTTGAGAACGGATGCTTTATTGGAAAAACTGGATGAGCAAGGCGTGCGTTACGTACTACAGCAGTCCAATTTTATTTTACTCTCTATCGGCGCAAATGATTTGTTCCAGGGAGGGCAAGTGCTACAGGGAGAAGATCCGCCAACAGCAGAGCAGTTGGCAGCGGCTTTACCCGAAACGTCGAAACGCCTGCAAGAGATATTGAAAAAAGTAAAAGAAATCAATCCCGATGCACAGATTGCGTACATAGGATTGTACAATCCATTTGGCGATGTGAAGGAATTGGAGAAGCCAGGTAATGCAGTTGTAGCTGCATGGAACGATGCTGCCCTGGCTATTTTGAATAATGAGGACAAGATGACACTGGTTCCTACATTCGATTTATTCGAAAATCATCTGGGGGAGTATCTCTCTTCAGATCATTTCCATCCCAACGGACAAGGTTACGAGCAGATTGCCGTTCGGATTGCACAGGAATTCCAGACAGATACACCAACAGAAGGGAGCGGGAATTAAATGGCAGAGCAACAGTATGATTCCGTCCTGTCTGTACAGCATCTAAAGAAGCGGATCGGGCGCAAGTGGATCATAAAAGACGTTACATTTGACGTAAAACCTGGTGAAATCTTTGGATTTCTCGGTCCTAATGGTGCAGGAAAAACAACAACGATACGGATGCTCGTGGATCTGATCAAACCGACAGAAGGGAAAATTAAAGTCTGTGGTTACGATGTGAATCGGGACCCCGAGCGTGCTCTGAAGTATGTCGGCTCCATTGTTGAAAATCCCGAGGTATATACATATCTGACCGGATGGGAGAACCTGGAGCATTTTGCCCGCATGCAACCGGGAGTGGATAATGATCGTATTCAGGAAGTCGTGGATATTGTTCGTCTGGATCAACGCATTCACGATAAAGTCAGAACATATTCATTGGGTATGCGTCAGCGGCTTGGTATTGCACAAGCACTCCTTGGGCGGCCTCGTCTGTTGATTCTGGATGAACCGACGAATGGACTTGATCCAAAAGGCATTAAGGAACTTCGTGTCTTTATTAAGCAACTTGCGAGTGAAGGTATGGCTGTGTTTGTCAGCAGTCACTTGTTAAGTGAGATTCAGCTTCTCTGTGACAGAGTAGCGATTATCAGTGCAGGGCGTGTGCTTGCCGTTGGAGGCGTAAGCGAACTGATTGAAGATCACTCCAAGTTGGCCATATGGCACGTTTCACCACTGGAGCAAGGTAAAAAGATGTTACTGGATGCAGGTATTGCTCTGGTAAGCCGACCTGCGGATGTGATGGATGATACCATTGTTGCAGGCCTTGGACCTAACGCTGTGGTTGCCGAGATGCATGAAGAGCGAATTCCCGATCTGGTGCAGCAGATGGTTCAAGCGGGTATTCAGGTTGAAGGGGTACAGCGGATTCAGCCTACGCTCGAACAACTATTCTTAAAAATGACAGAAGGTGAATCCATTGAGTAATATCATGCCGCTGATCCGGAATGAAACGATTAAGATGGTGAAGAAAAAACGGCTTTATATTATATTTATTGTACTTGCGATCCTCGTACCGATGTTTACGTATGCCCAGATGAAATCTGCGGAGAATAATCGCGACAAGTTCGGTGGCGATTGGCGGCTTGAACTGCAACAGGCCATCACAGACAATCAAAACTCGCTCGGTAGTGATCGGGTACCTGAAGAGTACAAGAAATATAGAACCGTGTATATCCAACAGATGCAGTATTATCTCGAAAATGACATCAATCCCAAAGAACCGGGTGGTGTTACCTTTACACGGGAGTTCATGAACAATGCAGTTGGATTGTTTATTCCGCTGTTAATCATGGCCATTGCTTCAGATCTTGTTTCAGGTGAACGTACGACAGGTACGATTAAAATGCTTTTAACGCGTCCGGTTAGACGCTGGAAAGTGCTTCTGAGCAAATTAATTACGCTGATCATGTTTGTTTCGATCATCGTGGTATCAGCCTACATTATATGTTATGTCATATCGGGTGCGGTCTTTGGCTACAAAGGCTTCAACATGCCAATCTTCACAGGATTCAAGGTTGTGGGAACAGATGTCGATATGTCGGCAGTTCATGCTGTAGACCAGTGGTTGTATATGCTTATGCAGGCAGGATTGATCTGGTTTGTCAGTGTAATTGTGGCTATGCTTGCATTTATGGTATCCGTACTTGTACGGAGTACAGCTGCAAGTATTGTAATCATGATGGCTGCTCTGATTGCAGGCACAATCTTGACCAGTATGGCTGCATCTTGGCAGACAGCAAAATATCTGTTCATGGTTAACCTCGAACTTCCTGATTATTTGTCAGGCGGATTGCCGCCAATTGAGGGTATGAATTTAGGTTTTTCCCTTATTGTGCTTAGTGTTTGGGGCATTGCTTCACTCATTGTGTCATTCCTTGTCTTTACGAAACGGGATATCTTGAATTAAAATGGACAAGGATAAGAAAACATCTGTTTGCATTTTAGGCATTTTTTTAGTTGCAAGTTAAGAAGGGGGAGCATGAATGGTCGAGCAAATCGATATGTCGGCAGGTTCGACAGGCGGAGGACAGGGGTCTTCAGGCTACGACGCGGACGACATTCAAGTACTTGAAGGGCTGGTAGCGGTACGGAAACGGCCGGGGATGTACATCGGCAGCACCAGCACTTCGGGTTTACATCATTTGGTATGGGAAATTGTCGACAACGCTGTCGACGAACATCTCGCCAAATTCTGCTCCAAAATCGATATCACGCTGCATAAGGACGGTTCTATTACGGTTCAGGATAACGGAAGGGGAATTCCGACAGGTATACATAAAACAGGGATTCCTACTCCCCAGGTCGTGTTTACGATTTTGCACGCAGGCGGAAAGTTCGGTGGATCAGGATACAAAAAATCAGGCGGTTTGCACGGTGTAGGTGCGTCGGTTACAAACGCATTATCCGAGTGGCTTGAAGTCGAGATTTTCCGTGATGGCAAGATTCATCGTCAGCGATTCGAGTATTGGAAGGACAAAAAAGGGATTGAACATGTCGGAGAACCGGTGTCCGGTCTCGAAGTGTTGGGCAATACCAATCGGACAGGTACGAAAGTTACATTCAAACCGGATATTCGGGTGTTCCAGAACGGTATTCAATTTAATTATGATACATTGGCAGAACGCCTTCAGGAGATTGCATTTCTGAATTCAGGTCTGAAAATTGTGCTCAAGGACGAACGTTCGGGCAATCAGGATGAATACATGTATGAAGGTGGAGCAAGCCAGTTTGTGGCTTTTCTTAATGAAAATAAAGATGTGCTGCATGATGTTATTCACTTCTATGCGGAGAAGGATGACATTGAAGTCGAAGTGGCAATCCAGTATAACGCGGGTTATACGGAAACATTGGCTTCGTTCGTGAACTCAATCCCTACTCGGGGTGGCGGTACTCATGAGACCGGATTCAGGGCTGCGTATACCCGTGTAATGAATGATTACGCTCGTCGTACCAGCATGATCAAGGAAAAAGATAAAAACCTCGAAGGCAATGATCTGCGTGAAGGTATGATGGCCGTCATCAGTGTCAAAATGTCAGAGGTTGAGTTCGTGGGTCAGACGAAGGATCAGCTTGGGAGTGCAGCAGCACGGAGTGCAGTGGATTCGGTCGTGTCAGAGAATATTCAGCGGTTCCTCGAAGAGAACCCGCAGGTAGCGCAAACGTTAATTCGCAAAGCGGTTCAAGCCTCCAGAGCCAGAGAAGCGGCTCGCAAAGCACGTGATGATATGCGTACAGGCAAGAAACGCAGTGAAAGTTCCAACCTGAACGGCAAGTTGACGCCGGCGCAATCCAAGGATTTTACCCGAAATGAATTATTTATTGTCGAAGGTGATTCCGCAGGGGGTTCTGCCAAACAGGGACGTGACTCGAAGATTCAGGCTATTCTGCCCCTCAAGGGAAAACCGCTTAATCCGGAAAAATCGAAGCTGGCGGACATTCTCAAAAATGAAGAATATCGTGCCATTACAGCGGCGATCGGGGCGGGTATTGGAACCGAATTTGCAGTTGAAGACAGCAATTATTCCAAAATTATCATTATGACCGATGCAGATACGGACGGCGCACATATTCAGGTGCTGTTGTTAACCTTCTTTTATCGTTATATGAAGCCTTTAATTGATGCAGGCAAAGTATATATTGCTCAGCCGCCATTGTACAAACTTACTCGTAAGTCTGGTAAGCTCGCGAGCGTTCGATATGCATGGACGGATGAAGAACTGGCGAATTATATGAAGGAATTCGGTAATAATGTTGAGCTTCAACGTTATAAAGGTCTTGGTGAGATGAATCCGGATCAACTGTGGGAGACAACAATGAATCCGGAGACTCGTGCGATGCTTAAGGTACAGATTGTTGATGCAGCAAAAGCAGAACGTCGTGTATCTACGCTCATGGGTGACAAGGTTGATCCACGGAAACGCTGGATTGTAGAAAACGTCGACTTTACAGAGTACGAAGAATAGAAGGTGCTTGGAATGAGTCCATCAGAACAATTTATGCCGGCCTTTCTCGAAGAGGTCGTTGGGGACCGTTTCGGTCGCTACTCCAAATATATTATTCAAGATCGAGCCATTCCCGACGTACGGGATGGATTGAAGCCAGTACAACGGCGTATTCTGTACGCCATGTACGATTCAGGTAATACGCCTGACAAGACTTACCGCAAGTCTGCCAAAACCGTTGGAGATGTAATGGGTAATTATCATCCACATGGTGACTCTTCCATCTATGAGGGCATGGTGCGGATGGCTCAGCCATGGAAAATGGGCCATATGCTCGTGGACGGTCATGGTAACTGGGGATCACAGGATGATGACCCGGCAGCGGCAATGCGGTATACGGAGGCCCGTTTGTCGCCCATCGCGATGGAGATGCTTCGCGATATCGAGAAACGGACCGTTCTGTTTAAGGATAATTTTGATAATACAGCCAAAGAACCGGTTGTATTGCCATCCCGTTATCCGAACTTGCTGGTTAATGGTGTCAGCGGTATCTCCTCAGGATTTGCAACGGAGATTCCTCCACACAATCTGCGTGAAGTCATTGATGCTTCGATCGCTGTAATGGAGAAACCGTCAATTGAACTGGATGAGATTATGATGTTCATGAAGGGTCCCGACTTTCCAACCGGCGGGTTGATTATGGGCGGGGACGGTATTCTGGATGCTTATCGCACGGGCAAGGGACGGATCTATATCCGGTCCAAAACCGAAATCGAAAACATGCGTGGTGGCAAACAGCAGATTGTCATTACTGAAATCCCTTATCAGGTTGTGAAGTCTCGACTGGTTACAGCGATGGAGAACATCCGACTTGAGAAGAAAGTTGAAGGTATTGCCGAAGTACGTGATGAGAGCGGACGTGAAGGTCTGCGAATCGTGGTTGAACTGAAAAAAGAAGCGGACGCACAAGGTATTCTGGCTTATTTGCTCAAGAAAACCGACCTTCAGGTCACCTATAACTTCAATATGGTCGCGATTGTGAATAAAGCACCACAGCAAATGGGATTGAAATCAATTCTGGAGGCTTACATTGCCCATCAGCGGGAAGTTGTAACATTCCGTACCCGGTTTGAGTTGGAGAAAGCGGAAGACCGTGCACATGTGTTGGAGGGCTTGGTTAAAGCTCTTAACATCCTTGACGAGGTCATTGCAGCGATCAAAGCGTCGAAGAACCGACAAGATGCCCAAAATAACTTGATGTGGATGTTTGGATTCACGGAACGTCAAGCGGATTCCATCCTTACTTTGCAATTGTACCGTTTAACGAATCTGGAGATTAATTCTCTGGAGAAGGAACTTGGTGATCTGATGAAAAAGATTGCGCAGTTACGATCCATTCTGGATAGTGACCGCAAGCTCATCGGAGTCATCCGCAAGGAATTGATGGAGATTCGTGAGAAATATGGCATAGACCGTCGTTCTGCTATCCAGGGCGAAGTGGAAGAACTCAAGGTTAATCTCGAAGTGCTTGTGAATGCGGAAGATGTATTTGTTACATTATCCAAAGAAGGATACGTGAAACGTACAGGCATGCAGTCCTTTACACGTTCCGGTGGTGAACGGAGCGGAAGTGGTGTAAAAGACGGCGATTATATCGCTCAGGTTCTGGAAGTGAATACGCTGGAGAATCTGCTTGTCTTTACAAAGAAAGGTCAGTATTTCCTGTTACCTGTTCATCAGGTACCTGAATTCAAGTGGAAAGATCCAGGCACAGCCATTGTGAATGTCATTCCACTTGCGAAAGACGACCGCATTGCAAGTGTGCTTGCTGTGAAATCCTTTGAAGAACCGAATCACAGTTTGGTCTTCGTCACACGAAGAGGACAAGTGAAGCGAACGGAACTGAAGGATTATGTTACCAAACGATCCGGTGCAGTTGCGGCTTGTAAAGTGGGCAAGGATGATGAAGTGTTATCTGTACATCTAAGTACAGGTGGTCAAGATATTATGTTGATCACAAAAGAAGCCATGGCGATTCGCTTCCGTGAGGATGAGGTCAATCCTATGGGCCGTGTATCCGGTGGTGTCCGTGGTATTCAGTTGAGAGATACAGATGAAGTTGTATCCGCCCTATGGGTAGAAGGAGATGAAGGTGAAGTAGCCGTGTTGTCCGATTTGGGATACGGTAAACGTTCATTACTTCTGGATTATGCTGTGCAGAGTCGTGGAGGCAAGGGACTTGCCACATTTGAGTTCAAAGAAGGCAAACGTGTGAAACCGAATGGCAGCCGTATTGCTGGAGCATTTTATTGCAAAGAGCAACGTAATCTCACTGTAATGACCAAGGAAGGCCAAGTGCATCCGATCTCTTCGGAAGGTGTTCCGATTACTGAGCGCAAACATATTGGCAAACTGCTTGTTCCTGTGGATAAACAGGACGAGATCGTTGAACTTCTGAGGGACTTCAATGAGAATCAACCTGTTTCATCTTCATAAAAATTAAACAAATGAGACTTTTCGCAGAGCAGCTAATCCTGTCATGCGAAGAGTCTTTTTTTGTTGTTCGAAGGCGGATTAGATGATCGCATCCATGCGAAGTTTAACAACCTTCGTCGATTACGGTCGATCGCTAGGAAATTGAAAAAAGTCAGCAGGAATGCGGCTTTGGAGGGCGAAAACTTAAGCAGGTGAAGTGATAACCGGTTGCAGAGAGGAGCGATGCAAGATGTATAATTCCGATTTTGCCAAGTGCTGGTCCAGACTAACCAAAGATTATAAATTGCACATGGATCAAGAGCTGGCACCGTCATTAACGGAGGCTCAGCTGGCTGTTCTGGAGGTGCTTGAGGATCATCAGAAGATGAAACCTTCGGATCTGATTCCTTACCTGGCGACTACCCCAGCTGCCGTAACCATGCTGCTCGATCGGATGGAGAAGAATGATCTGATTCACAGGAATCGGGATAATCAGGATCGACGCATTGTCTGGATATCTCTTTCAGAGAAAGGAAGAATGGAGACTGAGCGGGGGATCACCATCCGTAATGAATTCATGAATTCTGTTCTTAGTAACATTTCCATGCATAATCAACAATTGCTCGTATATCTGTTAGGTAAAATGACAACACCCAAGACCAAAGAGCCAGCATTATCTACTTCGGTGTAATACAATGCTCATTCTTCTGAGTAACCATAGGAGTACCTGCTCGTTTCATGCAGGGACCCTATGGTTATTTTATTTACAAATTACATATGATACACATTGTGTCCAGCTTAGTTGATTAATTATTAAAGGCATGCTTTTAACACAGTTAGTATGTATAAATATTATTTTAGTATTTCATATGTAAAGAGTTGACTATGTAAATATTTTTGTTATAATAAATAATTGTTCCCCTGATATTTCGTGTACGAAATATTATATTCCAAAAGTAAAAGGGTGAATCAATGACTGATACGTATGAAGTATTCTATATTATCAATTCGTTCCGCCAAGTGAATCAGATGCTTTTTCGAGCATTTTGGAATGAAAACAAGGAGATCGAGCTGACTTCGATTCAATTTATGGTGTTATCCATCCTGAGGGAGCGTCCTTCCATCGGAATCAACGAAGTGGCTGAACTATGCCATATGGGTAGCAGTTCCATGAGCGCCGTTGTGGACCGACTGGTCAAAGGCGAGTATATCGTTCGGACACGTTCGGATGCTGACCGCCGATCCGTTAAGCTGCAGATTACGGATAAAGGAGAATGGGCCCAACAGGAAACGCACCATCTGTGGATGGAAAGAGTGTCACCCATTCTGGATATATCGAAGGAAGATCTTGAGCACCTACTTAGAATTCATAGTCAAATGATTGAAAAGTTACAAGGAAGAGAGATGAACAACACATGAGTACGACTACTGCTGCAGCTCCATCCTCCGCGATGGACAACATCAAGAAAGGCCCGATTGTAGCGGCATTGTTAATTGGTGCCTTTGTGGCATTCCTGAACCAAACCCTGATGAACGTAGCGCTTCCGAAAATCATGGAAGACCTCGCAATCAATGCAAACAAAGCCCAATGGTTAACCACGGGTTACATGCTTGTCAACGGTGTACTGATTCCGGTTACGGCATATCTGATTGCCAAGTTCTCAACACGTCAAATTTTTATTACAGCCATGACTCTATTTACCATAGGTACGTTAGTCTGTGGTATTAGTCCAACCTTCACCATTTTGATGGTAGGTCGTGTCATTCAGGCAGCTGGTGCAGGTATCCTCATGCCTCTGATGACCGTTGTATTCCTGACTATCTTCCCGATTGAGAAACGCGGTCAGGCCATGGGAACCATGGGGATCGCGATGATTCTGGCTCCTGCGATTGGGCCTACACTTTCAGGTTATGTGGTTGAGCATTATTCCTGGAGATTGTTGTTCTATATCATCCTGCCATTCTCTATTATTGCAACGGCAATTGGTATTGCTTTTGTCAAAAACGTAACACGCCAGTCCAGACCTAAACTGGATTATCCAGGCGTTATTTTATCCACACTTGGATTTGGTAGTTTACTCTACGGATTCAGTGATGCGGGTACCGATGGATGGGGCAGTGCAATTGTCATTGGATGCCTCGTCGTAGGTGCGATATCCCTGATTCTGTTCGTTATTCGTCAACTGACAACAGATCATCCGCTCCTTGAGTTCCGTATTTTCAAGTACAACATGTATACATTAACAACAATTATTAACATGCTCGTGACAATGGCGATGTTTGCAGGTATGATTCTGCTTCCTATTTTCCTGCAAAACATTCGTGGTTTCTCACCGATTGAATCAGGACTTCTGATGATGCCAGGTGCGATTCTGATGGGGATCATGTCTCCAATTACAGGTCGCATATTTGATAAAGTGGGCGCACGCTGGCTATCGGTTGCTGGTCTTGCCATTACGGCGATTACAACTTGGGGACTGAGTCGCCTGGCAATCGATACGACTTACGGCTACATGATGTTTATCTATACGGCTCGTATGTTCGGTATGTCGATGCTGATGATGCCGATCCAGACAGCAGGTCTGAATCAACTGCCACAACGTCTTAACGCGCATGGTACTGCGATGTCCAACACATTGCGTACGGTTGCCGGTGCAATCGGTACAGCGATTCTCGTTACCATTATGAGCAGCAAGCTCAAAACACATCTTGCAGAGACATTGGCTACGGGTCAAGTTAATCCGGATGATAAGACAGCGATGATGGCTGCTACAGCAGATGCAACGATTTACGGTGTTAACTATGCATTCATGGTCGCTACCGGAATGACTGTGGTTGCTTTAATTATGGCGTTCTTTATTCGTAAAACGAAACCAGCTGTCGAACCTGTTACGGTAGAACAGGAAAAAGCGACGGCTACAGCATAAAGAATATCAGATAAATATCAAAAAAGAGAACTCTCGCAGTTGAAAAGGGGTACCCCTAACTGCCTGAGTTCTCTTTTTTTTGTGCACGATATGAGGAGGAAAGTACTCTTATTCGGACTGGATCGTTGGATCGACAAGAAATACAGGATCAGGCTCATGTCCAAATCGGTTGAGATTAATGGTTCCGTTCAGTTGAAACTCGACGCCTTCGCTAATCAGTTCTGTTTCCTGCATCATGCGTGAGTGTTCGTCCGGTATGGAGATTTCACCTTTGGCATTGACGACACGGTGCCAGGGCAGACGTTCCTTGCGGCTCATGGAGTGAAGGATACGTACGACTTGTCTTGCGGCTCTTGGACTTCCGGCATGAGCTGCAATCTGACCGTAAGTCATCACTTTTCCTTCCGGAATCGCCGCGATGATCGCAATGACTTGTTTGGTAAATGGGGTCATCAGGATGTCTCCTCTCTATATCTTAGATACGTAAGCTTAAAATAAAAAAACGTGTCGTTCAGATGCAGAATCTGAACGACACGTTGTATGGACAGATCTAACCAGATCCTGTGCAATTATAGAGATTGTTCAGAAAAATCTCTTTTGATTACAACTGAAAACCATTCTTTTTGAACCCGTACTTATCGAAGTTGTTCAAAAGCTTTTTGATACACAGCAGCTGGCCATTCTGCCCAGGGAAATTCTCTTGCAGGCAAAGATTGCAAAATAACTTCTTCTTTGGTGACCGGATGGGGAAAAGCAGCAATCACGGACCAGAGAGCAATCTGTTGCCCGGGTTTATTTACACCTGCGCCGTACTTCTGATCCCCGTACAGAGGACAGCCGATTTCTTTCATTTGCACCCGAATCTGATGAGATCTGCCGGTGTGCAGTTCGATATGGACGAGGCTGTAACGGTCAGTCTCCCCGATAACACGGTAATCCAGAACAGCATCCTTACCGCCAGCCGTACCCTTAGGTACAACAGTAACGGTATTTGTGCGTGCATCTTTCAGGAGCGTGTGTTTTAACGTTCCCTGCTGTGCAGGCAACTTGCCATGTACAACAGCTGCATATATTTTACGGAAATGACGTCCCCGTACTGTCTCGGACAATCTCGAAGCGGCTTTGGATGTCTTGGCAAATATCATGGCCCCTCCAACAGGACGATCAAGGCGGTGTACTAGTCCGAGATAGACATTGCCGGGTTTGTTATATCGTTCTTTCAGATCTCGCTTCAGCAATGTAAGCAAATCCGGATCACCTGATGCATCTTCCTGGGTAGGTACATTGACCGGCTTCGTAATACCTAACAGATGGTTATCTTCGAACAGAATCGGAATTGCGTCGTGATCATGCCAATGTTCTGACATGATCAGGACTCCCAACGGCCCAGAATACCACAAGGCAGATCAAGACCGCTGCGTGTGATTGGCAGACCAATTTCACCTGCAGTAATGTCACCGCCGTACTGAGCAGACATCGTCATGGTCAGCATATTGCGCAGAACCGTGGAGGAGATGCCCGTGGTGTAAGAGTTAACCAGCATGAATAAAGGGTTATCCGACAAGATCGTCATACATGACTTCAAGAAAGGATAAAGGTTCTCTTCCAGTTTCCATGTCTCTCCATTCGGACCGCGGCCATAAGAAGGAGGGTCCATGATAATAGCGTCATAACGATTTCCGCGTCGTTGCTCCCGTTGTACGAATTTGAATACATCATCTGTAATAAAACGAACAGGGCGATCTGCCAGTCCGGATAGTTGAACATTTTCCTTGGCCCATTGAACCATGCCTTTAGCAGCATCCACGTGCACGACAGAAGCCCCTGCGTAAGCTGCGGCTACCGTTGCCCCGCCTGTATAGGCAAACAGATTCAAGACGGAAATAGGGCGTCCTGCATTGGAGATTTTATCCATCATCCAGCTCCAGTTGGCGGCTTGTTCAGGGAACAGGCCAGTGTGCTTAAAGCTGGTAGGTTTAATGTGGAATTTCAGGTTTTCGTATCCGATTGTCCAGCGCTCGGGAATGGGCTTTTTCATATCCCAGTTACCGCCACCGGAAGAGCTGCGATGATAGTGACCGTGCACCTGACGCCATTCGTTGGTTTCTTGCTCAAGGGGCCAAATAATCTGTGGATCGGGTCTGCGTAAGATCACATCTCCCCAACGCTCCAGTTTCTCGCCGCCTCCTGTATCGATTACTTCATAATCCTTCCAATTCTTAGCTACGTACATAATGATTTATCCATCCTTCAAAAGTCATTTGGATACTATTGTACAACAAAAAAGGGCTTGGACGCCAGTTGGGGGACGGGATCAGTGAAGGAAGGTTTGCCATCCGACCTTAATAAGGGTGAAGGTTGTTTGGCTGTGTTGAAATCCAATGTGCGCCATATACTGAAAAACAAAGATATCCAAAATTTAATTTGACAATGATAATCATTATCACATATGATTTTGTTAATTCAAATTCATTCTTTCTTCAGAGAGAAATTAACATGATCAAATTAAAGTGAGGGAAAAATAGATGGCAAAATTGTTAGTGGCTTATGCAAGCATGACGGGAAATACAGAAGAAATTGCAGAACTGATTGTGGAAGGAATTACACAGGGAGGCCATGAGGCGGACCTGAAATCCGTAACGGATTGTAATGCATCCGATGTATTGGACTATGACGGATTCATGATCGGCGTGTACACCTGGGGAGATGGGGAATTGCCAGATGAATTCCTTGATTTCTATGAGGAGCTGGATGAACTTGACTTGAGTGGTAAGAGAGCCGCGGTATTTGGTAGTGGTGACACCTCGTATGAGCAGTACTGCGGTGCAGTTGATCTCGCGGCTGCCAAGCTGCAAGAGCGTGGGGCGGAGGTATCTCCAGAGATGTTGAAAATAGAATACAGTCCGCTGGAGCAGGAGAAGGATACATGCCGTGACTTTGGCAAACGCTTTGCTGCTGCCGGATTACAGGTATCCTAAAGATCATGTTACGACATAATGTTCAGGCAGCGATGCCGGTCGGAAGGAATGACCTTCCTGAACGTCTGCTTGAGGATTACAGATTGGAAGAAATGCTGCGCAGTCCACACCGGTTCATCCGCCCTGAGCCAGTGTCTGAGCAGCGTCCTCCACTGCAATGGAGACACCGTGTACAATACGCGGTGAGCCATGCAATCAATGCCTTTTACAGTCTCGACCCCGATGTTCGCAAAGAGGTACCTGTACAGTATTTGCTTGAGAAGTGGTGGCCCAGAAAAACAGACGGTTTTGAATCTGTTCTCCATTACTGGGATGTGAAGAACAAGATCACGGATGAATTGTCACTGTCCATTGCAACCAACGATGATCTGAAGCATCCAGTCATTCTTTTTGAACAGTGGAGAACGGAGGTACCTTCATTATCCATGCAACTGTCGATGATATTTCAGGCCGCCTGGCAACCAGAAGGCTGGGATTCGCTGCTTATCCAGAAATATATGGTTGTCCACGATTCGAACGTAGTCGAGGCGTTTCAGCATATGGTCAGTGTATTTTGCTGGGAAGCTTTCGGAAAATTACCGGGGATGATCGAGATATACTGCTTGTTGGAAGGACGCAAAATTAGGTACATCCCTGGACGCCAGTCTCTGATTCGTTCCATGGACTACATTCGATTAATACGTGATAGCATGCCGCATGCAGAAGTGGTGGAGTCAGAACAGTTCACGACGCGTGACAAACTACGCATACACGAAGAGGTAGATCGCTGGAGAGCGGAAGCCGTTGAACCGAAGAAAACATGGTTGATGTAATGGCGGTTGAAGGATAACGATATATCATGCAGATAGAGGAGGGGAAGTTGCCATGTCTACCGGTCTAAGTCAAGATATAAGCAGCGGCAAGAGACGTGCAGGAACATGCGAATTCAGTCCGTTGCCAGTACCCCAGTCGGTTATACGGAAGTTGCTTGATGAAGCAGATCCTTCATTATATGTCATAAGTTCAGAACCTTGGAGGTTTATGTTGTTTGCAGGCGAAGGGCGACAGCTATATCTGGAAGCCGTCAGACAGAGCTATCCACCCCATCTGGCTGATCGCTACGGGGATTGGGCTACATATCAATACACGGAAGCGATCCCTACACATCTGGTTGTCGTGGCACCTATGAATGCCCGTGAGGATGATCTTCTGCCAGCCAAAGCCTGGAGCAAACGTTTTAGTATTCTGGCTGCGGAACAGGGATTGAATGCGGTCTGGAAGATCAATGATTATCAACAACATCCTGTGTTTATGAATTTGATGGGCTTGACAAGTGAAGAGAAGGTGCTGGGAGTATTCCATATCGGTTACGGAGACCAGCCTGCATTGCGCGATATGGATGCAAGCAGACCAGCCTCTGAACTGATGACGGTCTATGACCATCTGGTATAAAGAATGATTCGTTAGTTCTCTTATTTACTGGTGTTGGATAGAAAATCACGAACGAGCTGACGATTGGTCTGATCTTTGTTGTAGACGGAGAACAATCGGTTTGATACCGTAAGCACATTGCCAAAAAAGAATCGTTCGAATTGGGTCTGTCTGCCCCCGAATGATCCAGCCCCAAGCTCCCAGATCAGGCGAAACAGAGCGTTACGTTCGTGAGAAGCCATATCGTTCCCTTTCAGATATATATTCAGTGAAGGAGCGATATCGGATTGAAACTCTTCTTCCTGAGGGATCATAATTACCCCACTCGAACCCAAAAGTTGCAGAATTTCAATCATCTCAGGATAAAGTTTCGGAAAAAGGAGATTGGCTGCCATCAACGGTTTGGGTGCAGGTAATACAAATCCTCGTCCGTCAGGTATGGCACCTGCCTCCGCGGCCAAAGCCAATGCTTTTAACGATTCAAGACCTGCGAACACACGTGCTGTTTTCTCGATAACATGTGCTTCCGTATTCAGATCAAGCGTATCCGTGAGCAGCTGGATTGTACCGAGAACAAATTCTGTCTTGGCAATATAACGACACAGCACCTGATGACCTGCGTGAATATGAAAGTTGCTACCACTGAAGAGACGCGAGGACATTTCCTCACTTCCTGCAAAAAATATTCGTTCATGTGGAACGAGCACCCGGTCAAAGATGACGATATTGTCCATTTCTTCGTATCTGGAACTCAGCGGATAGTTGGTGTGAGATTCGGCTGCATAAGTATCCCTGCATACCAGACTGATTCCTGGAAGATCGTTGGGCACAGCAAAAGAGAATGCGAATGGATTTTCGTCATCAAATGGGGCGGGAGAAGGTGAAGGATAGACAAAAATCTCATCCGAAGTGGCAGCTTGTGTAGCCATCATGAATGCTCCGCTAATAATGAGGCCTTCCTCGGTGCGGTCTACGACCTTTGCGGCAATGGCATCCTCAGTGGCATCCAATTGCCCTGAAACTTTGCTGGCAAAGGGCTGAATGAAGGCATGGGATAGCGTAATATCATGATCACGGCAGTAGGCATAATAATTCTTGAGATTTTCTGCATATTGGGGAGATAATTCGTTCAGGAGATTCGCACCTGTGTAGAAGGACATGATGGCTGTATTCATGTAATCGGGTGAGCGACCAAGAAAGCCATGATGGACATTTGCCCAGATATTCATCCCTTCCCGTCGTTTACGGAGGTCGTCGGCACTGGTTGGGGGCAGAAAGGATATGCCCACAGGTTTGCCGTCTGCTGGAGAGGCATACGTCATTGTTTCCGCAAATTCAGGATCAGATTGCAGATCATACATGTGCATCTGAGTTTCCATTAAACCAGCAAATGCTACATGTTCAGAGCGTTTACCAATAATAAGGTTGCCTTTGTACCAGCAAGGGACGGACTGAGCATCAATTCGTTCACGATACTGTGTGCCACTTTTAACAGGCATTGATATTCACCTCTTGGTTCTAATCGTTCATGGGCAGACTGACTTCTTACGTAGTGTACGTAGGTGATCTGTCCAATGTGCATTTAAGAGATGAGAAGGATTTTTACAGATTAGGGCTTGATAATAATTATCATTCTTGTTACAATGAACAAAGAAAAAAGGAACCGGTAAGGGCTCCTTTAAGTGGTTCACTTGAAATGACTTATTTTACTTCAAAAGTCTTGCAGTCTGTTTCAGCAGACTGACGAACTTCATCTGTGGAACTGTGGCTTACAATGTAGATCGAAGAAGCGTTACATTTGTTCTCTTGAGCCCAGTGACGACAGGAATTTACTTCACACAATACGTCTTTTGCCATGATTGTTAACCTCGCTTTAATTGGATTACATTCGTTGGTATAAAGAATCCAGATACAGCAAGTTGCCGCTTGCAAAGCTGGAAAATTTTTGCTCTCAAGAAATTAGAGGGCTTTTTTGCGTTATACACAACGATGCATATTTAGAATAGCAAATTTTATGGAAGCTTGCAACCAAATGCCTCTGTTTTGTGGCAAAATAGTGGACGTGCTGTGGTTGTATTTGCAAAAAGGCAGTAGTATGTTATTATTTAATAGTAATAATTACGATTAATGGTTTAGGTAGTACTATATAACTTGAATCACGGACTGAAACTATAAATGAAGGAGCATGTGTATACATGAGCAAAATAAACCATATGAACCGGATTCCCCGAGCCAAAGGGATCGATATGGCTGCTTTTTACACGCCAAAAGAGTGCAGGCGCAAAGCTCAGCATATTGTATTTTCTGCTGAAAACGAGCGCATCATTAACGAATTCATAACCATTCTGGGCATGAAAGAGAAGTTCAGAGAGCATGATGTAACAATCCCCAACAAAATGGTTATGTTCGGGCCTCCCGGTACGGGAAAAACATTAACGGCATCACATTTGGCGGAGCGCCTTGAATTGCCACTCGTTCTCGTGAGATTGGACGCAGTCATCCATAGTCATCTTGGGGAGACGGGTAGTAATGTACGTAAGTTATTCGAATATGCACGAATGAATCCCTGTGTATTATTTCTGGATGAATTTGATGCCATAGGCCGGACGCGTGAGAGCAATGATGAAGTGAAAGAGATGGCTCGTGTCGTCAATACGTTGTTGCAGTGTCTGGACGAATTCGATGGGGACAGTATCCTGGTAGCTGCGACGAATCTGGAAACCCAACTGGATCACGCCATCTGGCGGCGGTTTGATACGAAGATGACCTATGGTATGCCTGATGATACAAGTCGCAGATTGTATATCAGTAAGTTGGTGGGATCATTTGAACAGGAGACAAAGGTGGAAGATTACATATGTGAACGCTTGACCGGATGCAGTTATGCGGATATAGAGCAGATCGTTTTGAAAGCAAAACGGAAAGCGATCATTGCCAGTAGTGTACTTCATAAGCAATTGATCTCGGATGCTTATGATGAATACAGGCCACGTGTCTTGGAGTGTTGACTGAAACAACGTTGAAATAGCCCAGGGTTCCTATCGTGGAATCCTGGGCTATTTGCATATTAGCATGTTGCGTTACACTTTAACGGCTGCTCCGTATGCTTTTTCGGTATTCATGGCTTCTTGCGTTGCAGTCCAGCGTGGCAGACTTAATCTGAACATGCTTCCTTCCGGGCTACTGGAGACAAGTGTCAATTCACCGCCTTGTTCGTGGGCGAGTAACCGGCTGTATGTTAATCCTAGTCCCAGACCGCGATTGCGTCGTTTCTTGAGTTCTCCTCGATAGAACCGTTCGAAGATCTTGGGTTGGTCTTCGGCCGCGATGCCTGTGCCGTTGTCCTTGACCTCAACGTACAGCATCTGTTCTTCTGCACGAAGATATATATCGAACACAGCCTTTTGTTCAGGAGCTGTGGCATGAAGTGCGTTATTGAGTAAATTGACTATGATCTGCTGAATACGGAGAGCATCCCCCATGGTGAAAAACGTAATTGGAGGGGCGTGCAGCTGCACCTCTGGCATTTTATCCTCGTATGCAATCTTCCACTGATAGATGATCTCACCGACCAACAGCTTCAGATCTGTCCGTTCCTTGCGAACGGCAACGCTTCCTGCAGCCATGGCATTATAATCAAGCAGATCAGCGACCATACGCTCCATGCGTTCGGATTCCTTCAAAGCGATATCCAAAAATTCTTTTCCTTCCTGCGGACTCACAACATCGTCACGTACTGCCATAACGAGCCCCTTGATTGAAGTTACGGGTGTCTTGAGTTCATGACTTACCCCAGCCAGCGAAAGTGTACGCCATTCTTCGAGTTGTTGGAGACGAGTGGCCATATCGCGGAATGAATTGACAAGTTCATTGATCTCACGTTCTCGTGTATTCAAGTCAAGACTCACCTCGTAATTACCACCTCGAATCTGTTCAGCGGCATAGGCCACCTGTCGAATAGGTCTGGATAACTTGTTGGACAGGAGATAGATGGTAAACCATCCACAGAGGATTAGTCCTCCCAGTATTAGAGCCACGAGCCATATGGTCTCTGGACCAAATGTAATCGATTGTTTGGACTGCATGACCCACACTTTGCCCAAGGTTTGATCGCCTTCGGATATGTTGACCGTTACGCCTGCATATTTGTTGTTCCGCGGTTCACGATAGTCGTCTGACAGTCGATAATGCACATCTTTTTGCTCCATTTTAGGCTGGGAAAAGATCAATTGATTGTTATTGTCCAAGATCATGACACAAAAATAGTGATCTGTATTGAATAATTTCTCTCGCTTGGTTACCAGTCTGTCCAGATCGGGTGGAACCCGAAGCATATTATTTTCACTGGTCACATGATCGGCAATCTCCAGACCAAGCAGTTCTGCGGTTTTCAGACTTTTCTCAATGGAAGTTGTTCGAATCCAGTAGAGTGCTCCTGCCACAATAATCGTGAAACCAATGCACAAAATCAGAAAATATCGCAGAGTCCAGTGTGACAGAATGGATATGGTTCGTTTGGGTTTCTTCTGTTTCAGTTGGCGATCCAAAATTGATACCCCGTTCCTCGCAACGTCCGAATTTCTCCCGTCTCTGGCGACCAATGGGAGAGGGCTTGACGTAGTCGTTTAATCGATAGATCCACAGCACGGTCACTGCCATCATAGTCCATTCCCCATACCTGTTCAATCAGATGATCCCTGGTAAATGTACGATTCGGATAATCGGAAAGGAAGAACAGTAACGACAGGTCACGAGGTGTGAGTGCAACCTCTGCACCGTTCAAGAGAACCTGCTTGGCAGCAAGATCAATGACGAGATTCCCGAAAGAACGCTTCTCTTCACCACCTGAGGTCCAATGTGGATTACGGCGCAACACCGCATTCACTCTGGCGACGACTTCTTCCGGTACAAAAGGTTTGCTCATATAATCGTCCGCACCGGCATTCAATCCGTTGAGACGGTCTGAAATGTCATCCAGTGCGGTTAGCATGATCACGGGACAAGCACTTTTTTCGCGAATAATCCGCAGCAGATCCCATCCGTCCATTCCTGGTAGCATCACATCAAGTAATACAAGCGAAGGCATGACGGTATCGAATAGGGTAAGTGCAGTCGGCCCATCTGCTGCATGATGAACTTCAAATTCTGCTTTTCTCAGATAAGCAGCCAGTACTCGTGCAATGGCCTGCTCATCCTCGACGATAAGTATGGATTTCAAGAAAAGCGTTCTCCCTTCATTTCATAAACTTGTACTGATTTTACATGAGCAAGAGCGTAAAGCCAATCCTGTATTACGGATTTGAAAAAAATATCGCACTTGTCGTATCTTGACTTCTTCCTGACACAATCGGTTGGTATGATCCATATCAACAAGCAATCTAAACAATTATATAACTGGAGGAAACATACAGATGAACAAGAAAGCGAAAGCATGGCTTATTACAGGTGTAACGGCAGTTGCCGTAATCGGTGGCGGTGGTTACTATCTCGCCAATAGTTACATGGGGAACAATGTTGAGATTGAGCAGGTGCTCCCTGCGAGCACAGCGACTTCGACAACATCAGTAGATAGTACAGGTGCGGTTGTCGCTAATGAAACTGCGGGAGCAGAGCAATTGAACGGAGACTGGAGCATCAGTGAAGGTTCGAAAGTATACTTCTCTGTAACTACTTCGCAGGAGACAGTTAACTTTGTGGACGAGCAGGTAACAGGCAATTGGACTATTAATGTAGACGATGCTTCCCAGATGAAAGCAGAAGGACAGATCGAGATGGACGGGATTGATTCCGGGAATGGACAGCGTGACGGTCACGTGAAGCAAGCCGATTTCTTCGATATTGCGACATATCCGCAAGCTACGTTTACAGCGACTTCATTTGAAGGGGTACCTGCGGAATGGCCTGTCGGTCAAACGGTTGATATCAAAATGAACGGTACCATTACGGTTAAAGGCATTGAAAAAGAAGTAACTTTTGATGCAAAAGCCGCTTATGAGAATAACGAAGTGTTGTTGTCTGCGACATCCATGGTAACGTTCGAAGATTTCGGAATGGAAAATCCGCACTCCGTTGTACTCTCGACTGAAAATGACATTCAGGTACAGATTGAATTGAAACTTACCAAATAAGTGTAGTAAAGATCATATACCTAAAAATCTGTTCTGCTTCCGCTTTCCGGTGGACGGACAGATTTTTTGTTTTTTACAAATCGTGTCATTCTTATAGTGTGCGTTGTCATATGAATGAAAATATTTTAGACGCTGTGAAACTACGAGATTAGGATTTTATAGATGACCAACCTTACATTCATCTAAGTATAGTTTTGTGGGACATTGAACCAGTGCACATTAAACTAACGTAGAAACGTTAGTGTATAATGACAACAAGGAGCAGCCGATTTTTGTAGTCAGGCAAAAAACATGAGGAATTATCGGAATTCATCTGAGAGGATTGATTCTCCCTCGAGGGTAACTTTGATACTATAAACAGTATATTTGCCCAAAAGGGCAATCAGACATACCCATTTGTACGATGTAAAGGATAGGTAGATAATATTAAGATGAGGTAATAACTGAATTAACTCTCTTTCGCGCTTTTACAAATCCTTAGCATAGTATCGGACAAGTCGTTAACCATATACCCAAAAAAGGGAATGTAAGCTTTTATCGAAAAATTTGCAAAAACCATTGTACATATTGGAACTGAGGTGAACTTTTATGGTTGTTACTAGTAAGAATAAACTTGAGACTATACATGAACTATTTGAAACAAGAAAGCCCATCTTGATTTGGTTAATCTTTGTATACGCAGGATCTGTTACTCTTCAGTTTCTGGATGATCCTAGAGTAATTAGCAGTTTGGTATTTACGGGATTGTTTATTCTCCACGCCGCGTTGCATTGGATTTCTTATCGGGTTAACCAAAGACATTTTTGGTTTTATTTTGGAGTTCAAGGGATTCTAATTTACTTGTGCGCTATACTTTTTCCAGGAAGTTATCAGGCAGTTCTGGTTGGGTTGCTTCCTGTACTCATTGCTCAAAGTTTGGGTTTTTCTTTTCGAATCAGCAGGGTGATATTTATAGCTTTAGTTAGTGTTATTATATTTTTTGATTCTGCCTTAACTGTTGGAGATACAAAGGAACTGCTGGTATTCATTCCGATTTTTATAATGATGTTAATTATCGTCATCGCTTATGGAATCCTATTTTTTCGTCAAGTACATGAGCGAGTCAGGCTGCAAAAGTTTTTGAATGAACTGCAAGTGGCTCATCAAAAGGTCGAAGAACTTACATTGTCCAATGAACGGCAGCGAATGGCTAGGGATTTACATGATACTCTTGCCCAAGGAGTCGCGGGTCTAATTATGCAATTGGAAGCTTCTAATGCACATATGGTGCAGGGGAATACGGAGAAGGCTCATAACATTATAATTCAATCCATGCAGCAAGCACGCAGAACACTGGCTGAAGCGCGTAGGGCAATAGATGATCTTAGAACTACATCAGCACCTGATATCGATTTTAAGGAAGCGCTTGAAGATGAGGTGAGACACTTCAGACATTCCACGGGCATTCAGGTAGACTGCCATGTACAACTGAATCAGCTACTATCCAGAGTTGTGATGGAACATAGTCTTCATATCGTCAGAGAGGTGTTGACGAATGTTGCACGCCACGCCAAAGCAAATATAGTAAAAATCAGTGTTATCGTCTCGAACAATCAACTTCAGATCGAAATATCAGATAATGGAAAAGGATTCAATCCTGATGCGATCGGAAAGGAACCAGGTCACTATGGGTTACTTGGAATCCATGAGCGAGCAAGATTAATTGGTGGACTGATTAAGATGGAGAGCAGCCAAGAAGGCACAACCATAACGATGTCAATGACAATTCATGAAGGAGGTCAGCATGAGCCCTTATAAAATTATGTTGGTGGACGATCATTTTGTAGTGCGTGAAGGGCTGAAGCTCATATTAGAGACCAGCGAAAAATATCAAGTCGTAGGGGAAGCCGTAAATGGCCAGGATGCGCTTGAGAACGTTGAAAAGCTTCAGCCTGACATCATTTTAATGGATCTGAATATGCCTGTTCTGAGTGGACTCGAAACGATGAAGGAATTTAAGAAAAAAGGTCTGACAATCCCTATTATTATCCTGACTACGTATAATGAGGATGAAATGATGATTAACGGGTTGGCTTTGGGAGCCAAAGGGTATTTGTTAAAAGATACAAGCAGAGAAAGCTTGTTCAGAAGCATTGATTCTGCAATGCGAGGGGAAATGCTTTTATCTGAGGAGATGCTAGAGCGAGTAATGGCTGCTAAATTAAAATCGCAACAAGAGGTTAAGGAAGATGTCAAACTCTTGAGCGATAAAGAAAGCTACATTTTGCAATGCGTAGCTAAAGGCTATAAAAGCAAAGAAATCGCATTCGATATGAATATCGGAGAACGAACAGTCAAAGCTCATCTAACGAACATATACAATAAATTGGGGGTAGATTCTCGATCACAGGCCGTAGCTACTGCGCTGGATCGAGGTATTTTGAAGCTATAATTGTTGATCAATGCTAGCTAGCATGCAGGGTACCGACCTGCATGCTTTTTCTGTTGTTATCGAGTTGATGACAATCAATACACATGTTGTAGATTAGATCCATAAAAGAGAATTTTAACTTGATATAACTTTCCCCAAAGGGCAGAATTGAATGCCCATTGGGACGATGTTGCTATCCCAAACTAATTATAAAATAAGATTATATTTAAGATATAGAGCAGAGGAGACGAAACTGACATGGCAAAAATGTTATACAGACTGGGTTTTTGGTCTGCCAAGAACCGTATTAAGGTAATCATCGGAACAATGATGGTGATGTTGATTACCTCAATGGTAGCAATGGGGATGGGGCCGAAGCTTAGTGAAGAAACTACGATACCCGGGTTAGAGTCTATTGAAACGATGGGGCAGATGTATCAGGAGTTTCCTTCTATGATAGATAGCAGCAAAGCAATTCAGCTGGTGCTTAAAGCGCCTGCAAACGAAACATTATCTTCTGAAAAGGTAAAACAACTGATTGAAACACAACTTCAGGGCATATCCAACGATCCTGCTGTAACTGAAGTATCTGGGCCATATAATAATGAATCAATGAACACGGATGGCTCGATCGCTTATGCGACAGTCTCTTATAACAAGGCTGATGGTGATGTTAGTGAGACGTCTAAAGAATATGTAATCCATGCGGCAGAAGCTTTACGGAACGCCGGACTGCAAGCAGAACTCACGGGTTCAGGTTATGTGAAGATGGAGATTGGTGGAGCTACAGAAGGAATTGGTATTCTACTTGCGCTGGTTATACTTTCTATTGCTTTTGGATCTGTCCTCACTGGCATCATTCCGATTCTAACCGCAGTCATTGGTCTTGGAACCGGCGTAATGCTGATCATTCTTGGATCTAATTTTCTGGATACACCTTCCTTCGCATTATCATTAGCAAGTATGATTGGACTTGCAGTAGGTATTGATTATGCACTATTTATTATTTCAAGATATCGTCAAGAACGTGCGAAGGGTTTTGAGAAAAGAGAGGCTATTGCAATAGCTAACGGTACAGCAGGTAGTGCAGTTGTTTTTGCAGGAATAACCGTCATTATTGGACTTGCAGGTATGGTAGTCGTTGGAATTCCTTTCCTCACAGCGATGGGAGTAGCCGCTGCGCTTTGTATTTTTGTAGCTGTACTAATTGCAATAATTACAGTGCCGGCCGTTCTTGACGTAATGGGCGGAAAAATCAAGGTTAAGCCGATAAAGAATTCTAAAAAATTAAATCAAGCAACAACTCGAGGAAATCTGTGGGGTAGATTGGTTACAGGACGACCTTGGATCACAGTGATTCTAGGATTGGCTCTTCTCTCCACGATATCGGTACCCTTTCTACACATGGAAACAGGGACTATGGATGATGGATTAAAATCAACAAGTATGACGGAACGACGAGCATACGATTTGTTATCTGAAGCATATGGCGTGGGATACCATAATCCTCTGATGATTCTTGCCAAAACGGATGGAAGTGCAGAAGCTGATGCTAATGTATTGAAAACAGTGGAACAGCTTAAAACCTATCCGAACATTGGGGTGGTTGCTGATCCGGTTACAGGCGCATCCGGAAAGGTATCTTTGATTAACATTATTCCAGCTACGGGGCACGCTGATGTGGAAACGGTGGAACTGGTAAAAACGATTCGCAGTCATATTCCTGAGATTGAACGTCAGAACCATGTAGAACTACAAATAACGGGCAGTACGGCAATTAATATTGATATCTCTCAAAAGCTGAACGAAGCCTTACCTAAGTTCTGTATCATAATCGTTAGTTTGGCGTTTATCCTGCTAGTCATGGTGTTTCGTTCCATCTTGGTTCCAATTAAAGCAGTACTCGGTTTTGTTCTCTCACTTGGAGCTACGATGGGATTTATTACCTACGTTGTTCAGGATGGACATTTCCAAAATATCTTTGGCTTCAGTGGACAATCACTTGTGCTTAACTTCTTACCGATAATGGTTGTTGGTATCCTGTTTGGATTGGCTATGGACTATGAAGTGTTTTTGGTTAGTCGTATGCGTGAGGACTTCAAAAAGCATGGTGATGCCAAACAATCTGTACTCGTAGGAATGAAGCATAGTGGGGGCGTAGTTACAACTGCTGGATTGATCATGATATCCGTATTTGCAGGGTTTATGATGACAAATGATCCAAGTATTAAGGTCATGAGTTTTGCCCTACTCTTTGGAGTATTGTTTGATGCCTTTATTGTTCGTCTATTCATTGTCCCAGGTGTGATGATCTTGATGGGTAAATCGGCTTGGTACTTGCCGAAATGGTTAGATCGACTTCTGCCGAACTTGGATGTTGAGGGAGAAAAGGTAATGGAAATCGTTGAAGAGCGTCATCAGAAACGTACGAATCAGCATGATCTATTTCCAGAGCCTATCAATAGAGTAGAGATGTAAATTGAAGATGGCAGGTTTATTGATGAAATCTGCCATCCAATGTTTTGCCGAGAGGTAATCTCGTTTTTCTATTCTAAAAGATTGATTACGTTGTAGGGGAGGAAGGTGCTGCTCCTTCTCCTTTTTAATAATTCTAGAGGATGAATGGTATGTACAAACGAAATGAAGGCGCGGACATCAGATTAAAACATCGATCCTATGAAAATTTGTGTTTGTTTAGTTTTATTCTCCTGTTGAAAAGTGTAGTCGCATGGTCTGTTGTATTTCATGATGGAACCAATTGGGGTATTGTTCAAACAGAGCTTCCTTTTTTTATCCTGGTGTTCAGCCTAATTGAGTGGTTTGCAGTCAAGAGGAAGGTCTTATACTATATGCTGGTCAATTTCTGCATGACGTTAATATATTTTGCGGTCATCATGTACTACAAATATTACGGTGTTATCGCTACATATCATTCACTTAAACAAGCCAAAAAGGTTACTCATGTCGGAGAGAGCACATTATCTTTGCTTACACCCTATTATTTATTTTTGTTTGTTGATATTGCCTTATTTCTAGCTCTAATTATCTTACCTAAGTATGGTTCAATCTGGAAGAATCGTGCTTCACGTATGAGTCGTAAAGTGTTAACTTGTACGATTAGCGCATCATTCGTTTTATGTGTATTCAATATCTGGCCGGTGCATGCAAGTCTGAATGAAATCAATAAAGCGAAGAATATGGGGATTCTTAATTATGAGGTCTATAAGGTTGTCGCCGATCGTGTGGAAAAGGAAGTGCTAATAGCTCCTGACGATATCTCTCAAGAAGCAATTCATGAAACCAAGGGAATTCCTCCACTTCAAGACGAACCCAAGTTTCATGGAATCAATAAAGGCATGAATTTAATACTCGTACAGATGGAATCCTTTCAAAACTTTTTGATTGACCTCCAAATCGACGGGCAAGAGATTACACCTCATCTAAATCAGTTGATTAAGAATAATACGTACTTCCCTAATTTCTATACGAATGCTGGACAGGGGACAACCTCAGATGCCGAGTTCGTCGTAAACACTTCCTTTTACGTACCTAAGGATGAACCAGCAACCTCATCCAAATATATGGATAAACAGCTTCCAAGTCTACCGCACTTACTGAAGGAAAATGGTTATGATACAGCGACGTTCCATACCAATAGTGTGGATTTCTGGAATCGTAATCGATTATATCGTGCCATTGGTTTTGAACGATATTATGATCAAGTATTTTTCGGAGAAGATGATCCTATTGCTTTTGGGGCATCGGATGAAATTTTATACTCCAAAACATCTGCTCAATTGTCCATATTGAATAAGCAGGATCAACCTTTCTATGCCATGGTCATATCCATGAGTGCACATCATCCTTATCACTTGCCTGAAGAAAAGGCTAAAATGAAGCTTCCTGAGCGTTTCCAGGATACATTGATCGGTGATTATATTCAGGCTCAAAATTATGCAGATGTTGCGCTGGGTCAGTTTCTTGATGAGCTGATAGAGTCTGGACTATGGGATAACAGTGTGGTCGTATTTTATGGGGATCACCAGGGGATACCAATGACTGGTCTTACAGGCAATGAAAAAGAACTGATAAATTCCTTGTTAGGTCATGACTATGGTTACACAGATATGATGAACATCCCATTCATTATGCATTCGCCTTCAGGGCAGTTTCCTCCTGTAATAAACACGACAGGTGGACAAATTGATATTCTACCAACGGTAGCCAATCTGTTGGGAATTCCCTTGGGAGATCAACTGGTTTTAGGTGAAGACCTGTTCAATCAGGAGCGTAATTTGATTCCGTTAAGACACTTTCTACCTGATGGTTCATTTATTAATGATAAAATATTATATATGCCAGGTAATCAATATGCCGATGGAGTACATTATGAACTAAGTAACAATAGAATCGTTGAAGGGGGATCTACTGCATCTCAATTCTTGGCTGCCCAGCATTTACTTGACCTTTCAAATAGCTACTTACTACAGTTACCTGATGCCTACAGTAATCAGGAGAAATGAATGTTTGAATGGGTGATTGCAGGATAACTGTTCGATGATACGGGATACAGGCAAAGGGAGACATCAGTAGTTGATTCTCCCTTTCTTTGTGTGCTCCTCAGATATGAAAAGCACATGCCCAAAGGTACAATATCTCTCTGCCCCAAGGTACATTACGTTAATTTCTAATTCAAGATAAAATGGGTTTATACCACTTACAAAATTGTTTTAAAGGGGACATTACAATTGATTATACAGACAGATATAGGGAAGTTACATGTTTTAGAGCAGGCGATTACAACAATTGTTTCAGGAGTTGCAAGATTAGAATCTGGAATAATATTGTTGTCAACAGGAGCCGTAGATAGCCTAATTAAACACGTGAGCGGGAAAAAAATGCATAAGGGAGTATTGGTTACCTTCTTAAACTCAAAATTAATCATTGAGCTTCGAATTGTTGTCACTTACGGAGTGAAAATCCACTATGTCAGCCGTGAATTACAGTCCAGCATATTTGAAGCGGTGAATCATATGACGGGTATTTCTCCAGATCAGATCCACATTCGTATTGAAGGTATGAAACGATAATGATTAGTAATACACTATTAGAACTTGTTAATCAGTACGGATATGTATTTTTCTTCTTGGCTTTTTCACTGGGCCCTTTTGGGATTCCAGTACCTAATGAAGTCATTATTTTATCTGGTTCCATATTAAGCCATACAGGAGTTGTAAATTATTGGGCAACGTACAGCGCCATTGTAACAGGCTTATTATCGGCGATCACAACTTCCTATATCCTAGGAAGGTTTTTTGGTCATAGATTTAAAAAAAGATGGTCCAACAATCGCTATTTCTTAAAAGCGGAGTCTATGTTAAGAAGAAAGGGTGATCTGGCCATGCTTATTGGCATGTTTATTCCAGTGGTGCGTTATGCGATGCCTTTGCTGATTGGAATGAGTGAAATTCATTTCAAGAAATTTGCTCTTTTTACCTATTCAAGTGCTTTGATTTGGACAATAACTTATTTTGCTTTAGGAATTTATTTTAAAGAGCCTGTACTATCATTGATGCAAGTATTGGGATATTGATATATGATAATTGTACATAAAGGAGATGATTTGCAATTAAAGAAACGTACATACATATTCGAGAAAAATGCACTCCATACTGGAATAAAGTAAAGCAGATCGTCGTACCTGAGTTACGTTTACTCCCCGGGCATCTTACTCTTTTTTTCGTATTATCCCTGATTCCAATATTAATTTTGATTAGTTACACATCGTCCTATTTGAAATTTCCGATCATAGATATTTTAGTATCGTTAAAAGGAATACTTCCAACGTCTGTATTTGAAATGCTGGTTCCTTATACTGAAAAAGGGCTCACGCTTCATAGTGGTGTCTGGATGGTCTTTGCATTTATTTTAGCTTCTAACGGAATGCATGCAGTGCTTGTCTGTTCGGACACTCTATTTGGTTTCAAACATCGAAACTATTTTCTTCGTCGACTGAAAGCACTTCTTCTGACCATCATGTTGGTTGTAATTATCATATTTACCTTGTTGGTGTATAGCTATAGCAGTATTGTCTTGCATTTCGATTTACTTGAAGGCATTAATGAGATAACAAAACTGTTGATCGCTATTCTGAGATGGCCTGTCGTTTTACTGTTTTTGTTTCTCACAATTAAAATCGTGTATATGGTAACACCTAGATATAGAATCCCTGGAAAGAACACGAATATCGGAGCACTTTTCACGAGCATTGTATGGGTAGTTTCCACATTTGCATACTCATATTATCTTAATCATTTTAATAACCAATACAGCGATTTATACGGAGATTTTGCCAATGTTATTGTTTTAATCATGTGGATGTACATTTTATCCTATGTATTTACTTTAGGTATTTCTATAAACGCATATCATTACCGGATTAAACAAGTAAGCTGATGATCACAGTTACTTTCCTAAAACATATATAGGAGCACCCATTGCTGGATACTCCTCGTATGTGTTTAGTGCTCTCATAAACACCTGAGTCTGAGTCACTTCGTCCAGGAGTCAATAACTTTTAGGCTGTTATTCTCTTCGGCAAAGTGTAAAAACTGCATGACGTCCCCAGCAGTCTTTTCCCCTGTCTTCGTGTCCTCATTCGTAATTCTATAGTGAATGGCTGCCCAGTCGCCGCTGATAAGCATATTATCAAAACGAATACGTTTTACCTCGGTTGCTGCGGCATCATTCTTGACGGAATCCTTATACTCTTGGAGAGTCATGGTTTCCGCATTTGTATGATATTTCAGATCGCTAGTATAATACGTATCGGCCCAGTCAGTCCAAGCATCAAAGCCCTGATTCCAATTATCAAAATCGCTCAAAATGGCGATTTGAATTTTTTTAGCGATATCGGTATCAACTGGCGTGGGATAAGTAACAGGATATTTGGTTTTGAGATCTGTAGTGTCAGGGATCTTGGTATTAACAATTTCATCCAATGCAGCTTGTTGTGCCGCCTTCGCTTCATCGGTTTGGAAATTGGTCAATGCGTTAAAATCTGCCCCCTTTGTACCAGCCCACCCTTCAACGACCCGTGTTCCGAGCAAATCACCATAATCTTTGAAATGGACGAATTCCATTACGCTTCCATCGGAAGATTGCTGGCTGTCTCGTGCAGTCGAAGAGATGTCATATCGAATTGCTGCCCAATCGTCGTTAATGATCATATTGTTGAAGTTACCCATCTGAATATCGGTAGACTTTAGCTGTGCATCCATAGTAGCCTGATATTCCTTCAACATGAGCTTCACGCCATGGACGTTATAGAGCGAGTCCTCTGTATAAAGAATGTCCCCCCAGGCTTCCCATGCCTCATATCCTCTATTCCAGTTCTCAAATCCATTTAGGAGTCTATTCTGTATATTTTTCTCCAATTTAGTTTCAATTGGTGTTGAGTTAATAATTGGGAATTTAGCCGCAAGTTCTTCAGTATTGTCATAGGAATCAGAAATACTGACCATAGATTCTTCGCCTGAATTCATATTCTCCTCAACTTGGGTAGGGCTCGAATCTGTATTATTTCCACAACCTACAGCAACGGTCATCATCGCCAAAGCTGTCAAACTCGCCGTCAACATTCTTATCGTAGTATTCTTCATCATTTTTCTCCTCTCACTTCTTAGGATACTCTCATGCTTCGCTATGCCGACTACAAAATTTAAATTAATAGCATACACATATACTACAACTGATAAAAAAATGTAACATCGTTCGAAGAGGCAGATCATTTCTGCCCTTTAGGGAACTCTGTACCATTTGCTCAGATCAAAATGAAAAAATCCGAAATAGTGGCAAACTTTGTTATTTTTCATGCTCCTCCTATTCACGGATACCCGAAAGGGCAGGATCACATCCGCCCATATGTACGATGTCGATCATCGGTGAAAAATATAAAATTTATTCATAAATCAAAGGAAGTTATGGAGAGGGAGCATTCCAGTGATGAAACCAAAAATGATTGTAAATCCCGTTTCAGGGCTGCATACAGCATATAAAACGAAGGCTTCAGTTATAGAGTATATGAAAATGAAATACGCTTTACTTGATAGTGATATCTTCTACACAAGCAAGGAGAATACAGATATAGGAACTTCTTTTTTTGAAGATTGCCATTCACTGGTTGTGGCAGGTGGCGACGGAACTTTGCATTACGCCATTAACACAATTAAAAATCTAGGTTTAGATATACCTCTAGCTTACCTACCCACAGGTACAGTCAATGATTTTGGAAATGCTTTGAAATTACCACGATCATATGAAGGTTTCACGGAAATGTTCGAAAAAGGAATGACGAAGAAGATAGATATCGGGTTGGTTGGAAATGAATATTTTCATTACGTTGTGGCTGGTGGTGCAATGAATTCAATCAGTTATACAACCAACCAAACCCTAAAAAACGTTATAGGAGATAAGGCTTATTATTTGTCCGCTCTACCTAAACTCCCTAAAATATTATCAGGAACACATATCAAGATTGAATGTGATCATATAGAACAAGAACATGATGTGCTTCTCTACCTGGTTTCAAAGTCAGCGATTATTGGCGGAATTGAGGGCATTGTTCCGGATGCCAAGATGGATGACGGTCATCTTCATGTACTTGTAATTCAAAAAAAATCATTGTTTAATACATTTCAACTTCTTTTAGATATAAAAAATGGAACCCATCTTGACCGCTCAGATGTCTTGTATTTTAAGACAAAACGTTTAAGAATTACTCAATATGGTGAAAACATAGCAAAAGTGGGGATTGACGGTGAAATGCACACTAATGGGTTAATGGACATTGAGGTTATCCCTCGCGGATTAACCATGATAGTTCCGTGCAATTCGGGTGTGGCGTAGATTCTGGATAGACTTATTATGTAGAAAGATTTGAAGAGATTTAAACGTTCTATATTATAGGATAATACGGTTCCTCATTGGATCGATTCAGGTGGGACTGTATGCTCCTATGTACCAAATTTATTGATTTAAATAATATTATCTAGGTAATACAGGTACATATGGTGTGGTTTATGTATAAAGATTGTATCTACTCGTTTTGTTTTTAACAATATTTGTATTTATTTTCTATAAAAGAGCAGAAGACGAAATAATCTTAACGAAGAGAATAGAGTATGTGAACTGACTGTTATCTATTACAAGATAGTGGTTTTTTTTCTTTATAATAGATTAAAATAACGCAAAATTTGTACTCATATATCATGCATAAAGATGCAAAGCGAGTTTTGCGCTTTTTCTCATTCATTATGAAAATTTGTATTGAAACGTAAACTTTCTTTTTTGATTTTTTCACTAATTATGACAACCAGACATAGAGCAAATGTAACTGTCACAGGATCATATTGTTAAAATAACTGCTGTTTCCTTTGGATTATGCCGTGTCGTCTATTGCTATTAAGCGCTTACAATGAGGGAGGTTAATAACATTCATTGATCCATGCACAATCAAACACAAAAAGGGGGAGATCAAGAGTGAACAAGAGGTACATAAGCGGTTGTCTGGTATTACTGTTGCTGTTCTGTGATCTGGGCTTAATGGTTCGTCCAGCGGCTGCAGAAGAGGGGAAAGTGAACGTGGCACTTAACAAGCAGGTCACGGTAAGCACAGAATATTTGGAGTGGGGGAGTAAAAAGGAGCACTTGGTTGATGGTAAAAGTGATACGCATTGGGCTGCTACCGCAGGAGTGACAACGGAGCAACCACAGTGGACCATGATTGATCTGGGTGAAGAATACAACCTGTCCGGAGCGGAAATCACGTGGAGAGAAAACACGGTTGTAAAATATACGGTAGAAACGTCTGCTGACCAGGAGACATGGACCAAAGTTATTGATCAAAGTGAAAATGCCGATCCTAAACAGATTGCTGATCTGGCGTTCGAGCAGAATGATGTACGATACATCAGACTGAACATCTCCTTTTACAAGGGTGAGGGAGTCTGGCCCGAAATATTGGAGTTCAAAGTATGGGGAGAAGCAGAAGGCACTGAACCGGCCAATATTAACGGATATGATCTAATCGAAGTGAAAACCGTAACAAGAAGTGCGCCAGTTCTGCCCAACGAGGTAAAAGCACAGTTCCAGAATGGAAAATCGGGTATGGTACCTGTGACTTGGGATAATATCGACCCTATGGAGTACGCCTCTGCAGGCAATTTTACGGTTACAGGGAGTGTATATGGTGCGCCTCCAGAGCCACGGCCTGAAGCCAAGGTAATTGTCGAGGGATACCGTGCAGACTATGTTAGAGGTGTCGATATTTCCACATTGACTGCCATTGAGGACAAAGGCGGCAAATACGTGGACAGCAACGGTACGGAGCGTGATTTGCTGGATATTCTCAAGGATCGCGGTGTCAATTATGTGCGTCTTCGTCTGTGGAATGATCCACAGAAATCAGGGGGCTACAACGATAAGGAAGATGTCATTCGTTTGGCTAAGCGGGTGAAGGAAAAAGGCATGAAAATCCTGTTGGACTTCCACTACTCGGATGAGTGGGCGCACCCGGGTCAGCAGCTTCGTCCCAAAGCTTGGGAAGGTCTTTCCCCCGAAGAGCTGAAGCAAGCCGTATATAACTATACGTTTGAAGTTGTGGGAGAATTGAAGGCAAAGGGCGCTATGCCAGATATGGTGCAGATCGGTAACGAGATCAATAGTGGTGTTCTGAACGGCTTGAGCAGCGATGTGGATTTCAACGAAAATGTTGCATTGTTGAAAAGCGGAATTGATGCTGTACGTGCTGTAGAAGGAGAGATCTCCAATAACGCGGATAAGGTGAAGATCATGATCCATCTGGCTGAAGGCGGCAAGGCGGATATGTTCAAATGGTACTTTGGAGAGTTAAGTTCACGCGAGCTGGACTATGACATTATCGGACTGTCGTATTACCCGTTCTGGCATGGGACGTTTGCAGATGTACAGAAAACGATGAATGAAGTGTCAGCCGAGTTTGGCAAAGATGTCATTATCGCTGAAACGTCCTATCCGTTTTCCTACAAAAACGGGGACGCTCATGGGAACATCATTGGGTCGGACGAAGCGCTTCATGTAGGGGGAGCAGACTTCCCAGCAACAGTCCAAGGTCAATATGATGCCATCGCCGGCATTATGGACATGATTGCTGACGTGCCGAATAATCATGGCGCAGGTTTCTTCTACTGGGAGCCAGCGTGGATTCCGGCCGATGTAGGCTGGATTGCATCGGAAGGGAATGCATGGGAGAACCAAGCGATGTTTGACTACGACGAATTTCCGGCCAACGGCGGGCATTCGTATGAAGGCAGAGCTTTATGGTCCCTTGATGTGTACAAACGTGGATTGAATCTTCTGCCCGCAGACCGCCAGCAACTGGCTGCGGCCCTTGCACGAGCGGAATCATTAGTAGAGACTGATTTTACTCCGGAAAGTTGGGGTACTCTGGCTCCGGCAATCACCTCAGCGAAAGCAATATACCAACAGGCATACAAGCCGGGTGGGGTGACTCAAGCGGATACAGATGCAGCGACAACAGCATTGGAACGTGTAATGCAGCAAATGCAGGTTATCCCCCCGCAACTTGACGAGCTTCGGGCCAAAATAGCGGAAGGGCGTACGTATCAGCAGGACGACTGGTCTGCGGCCACTTGGGCGGTATTGACCAAAGCGCTTGAAGGTGCTCAGCAGGTCTTGAATGATCCAAGAGCAACACAGACGGATGCGAATACAGCGGTTAAACGTTTGCATGATGCCATTCAAGGTCTATCCAATGTGGACAAAACACAACTGCACCAGTACATTCAACAAATGCAGCAGCAGAATGAATCTTCTTATACACGCCGTAGCTGGTCTGTATTGCAACAGTCTTTGCAGGCAGCGATTCAGGTCCGAGATAACAATGCTGCTGTCCAGTCTGAGGTGAATTCAGCACTGGGTACGTTGAAACAAGCCTTTATTAATCTGGTCTCTCTGGAGGCTTTAACAACGGGAAAAACAGCAACGGCTTCAAGCAGTGCAGGGACTGGAGGCAATCAAGCCAACGCTCCTGAAGGTGCGATTGACAACAATCCGAACACTTCATGGGGAACAGACCAGAGTAAGGATAGATGGTGGCAAGTGGATTTGGGTCAGGTTGCTAACCTCCGCAAAATCGAAATGTCGATGTGGAGTGGCGGCATCAAATATACAATCGAAGTGTCCAATGATAACCAAAATTTTGTGAAAGTAGTGGACACAACAAGTGATGTTGTTGTATCAACCGCACCTAGCCATGTTCTTCCAGAAGGCACGGAGGGACGTTATATTCGGGTAACGATTACAGCAGGTCCCACATGGGTGGGATTCATGGAATTTGAAGCTTACGGTACGTTTCCGGCGGACAAATCTGCACTGCAAGCTACTGTAGATACCGCCGAGAAATTAAAGCAAACCGAATACACGACTTCAAGCTGGAATGTATTTAGTAAGGCACTTTCTGAAGCGAAGGCATTCATTCTGGATGTTGAATCTTCAATGCAAGATGTGAGCAATGCGGATCGTGCGTTACAAGATGCTGTGAGTAAGCTTGTACGTCAAAATGTAACACCTGGCCCTGGCCAGCCATCAGAACCAAGTGTACCTTCACAACCTTCCAACCCGGGAACAGCTCCTTCAACGGGGAATCCGGCTGTAACACCACCGGTTGAACCTGGTAATCCGCCAGTTAAGGGTCTGATAACGGTAAAAGGAACAGCAACCGGGGATGACAAGTATTCGATTCGTCCAGATGTATCCCTATTAACTCAGGCACTGCAATCCATGGATGCAGGAAATCGTACGTTGAAACTGATTGCAGATGTACCTGACACAGCCAAGACAGTCACATTCCAATTGGGTGCAAGTCAACTGGCAGCATGGATTCGTTCCGAGGAAGTGAAATCCCTGGATGTAGTTGTAGGACAGACTATCGTTCGTGTTCCTCTAAAATCACTCCCGCTAACTATTGCGGAGTCTGCGGGAACGTTCGACATCGTAGTGGCAAAAGGTTCGACAGATACACTGTCCACATCTCAAAAAGCAGCGATCGGTAATCATGCGATTGTTGATGTGAATTTGTTAATGAACAATAAGCCATTGCAATGGACAAACAGAGCGGTTGAAGTTGCTCTATCCAATGTGGAGCAACCTAAAAAAAATGATGTAGTTATGGTTGTACATTCCATATCTCCAAGTGGAGAAATGAAACCTGTTACGTATTCCAAGTACGATGACAAGACCAAAACGATGACGTTCAAACCTCTGGAATCCGCCAGTTATGTCATTGCAGAAGTTGAAGTGCCATTACATGATTTGCAAAATCACAATTGGGCAATCCAAGAGGTACAGAACCTCTACGGTAAAGGGATTATTTCGGGGATGAGCGCAACTCGTTTTGCCCCGCAAGGTGAACTGACCAGAGCACAATTTTTGCAAATGATTATTAAAGGTATTGGTGAGACACGCCAGCCGAATCCATCTATTTCGGTCCCAACAGATGTGAAGGAAGGGCAGTGGTATGCCGATTCAGTACGACATGGAATTGAAATGGACATTATTCAAGGCCGGGCAGATGGAAGCTTTGGAGCGAATGAACGTATTTCGCGAGAAGATATGGCCGTTATGCTGAACAGAGCACTGAAGGTTGTGCAGCCAGAGGATGTGACCCATTCTGTAAAAGAAAATATGGTGTTTGTAGACAACGCCGAGATCGCCGGGTACGCGAAAGAAGCTGTAGCCTCGATGCAACAACTTGGACTACTGAACGGTATGCCTGATGGCACGTTTGCTCCGAAAGAAACGGCGAACCGTGCACAAGGGGCTGTTGCAGTAGCCAGATTGATGGAACAACTGTATTAGAAATTAACAAAGCAGGTAAGGAGATCGAATCAACTGATTCGGTCTCTTTGTTTTGTGGAAAGAAGAGGTTCAGACTTCATCCCTTTCTCTAAATAGGCATATAAACATTTTGTTAATGTCGTATTGACAATATCGAATTCATTTGTTATCATTTCGATAATATCAAAACGACAATATTAAGAAATGGGGAATGATCCATGTTTGGATTCCGATTTGCGAAGTTTCAACCCAGTGAATATGTCATGAAGGTGAAAAATGGTAAGGTACAACGTCAGGGTGTCGGATTGTCTTTCTATTATTATGAGCCGACCACATCGGTAGTGGTCTTACCCGTGTCCTCGGTGGATGTACCATTCATGTTCGAAGAGATTACGGCGGACTATCAGACCGTTACAGTGCAAGGGCAACTAAGCTATCGCATTGTGGATTATTTGAAAATAACCCAGAGCCTGAATTACACATACAATCTGCGCAAGAATCGGTATATTTCCGACGACCCGGGCAAACTGGATCAACGGGTGATTACCACAGCCAAGGTATTAACCAAGAAACATCTGGAGCAAATGCCGCTGAAGGAAGCCATTCAATCCAGTGAACGACTGGCAAGCAGCATGAAACGCGAAGTCGTGCAAAGTGAAGAACTGGAGAAACTCGGCGTTGAACTGATGAGTCTATCCATTCTGGCCATCTTGCCTAACAAAGAGACGATGCGTGCATTGGAAGCGCAAGCGCGGGAAGAGATTTTACGTCAAGCAGATGAAGCGCTGTATGTGCGTCGCAATGCATCGATTGAACAGGAGAGACGAGTGAAGGAGAACGAACTGAACACCGAAATTGCCGTGGAGACGAAGAAACAGCAAATTCGTGAGACCCAACTTCATGCAGAACGCTCGGTGAAACAGAAACAAAACGAGATGGAGCAAGAACAGCTTCAGTTCAATACAGCGATGGAGGAACGTAAGCAGCAACTGATTGAGTTAACCATTGCCAATCACAATGCAGAAGCCGATGCCAAAGCATATGAGATCGCTGCCGTGATGAATTCGTTGCAACATGTACAGCCCAATGTACTGCAAGCGATGGCAAACATGGGCATGAATTCCGATAAGCTGATTGCACTTGCATTCCAGGAGCTGGCTGAAAATGCAGGCAAGATCGGACAGCTTAATATCTCGCCGGATCTGTTGCAGGGATTGATGTCTCCCGCGCCGGGCAGAGATCAGGGAGGTAGAGGGCGATGAGATTAGGAAGAAGAGAGGCAGAGCAAGCAGAGAAATCAGTACGTCATCAGGCTACGCCAGACGATCGAATGAGCGAACACAAGCTCATTCTCGTTAAGCGTCGGACCCGACTGGAAGAGTTGGTGGTTCGATATAACACGGTGCAGCAAGCTCAGTTTTATATTGAACGTCTGGGCGCAGACTTCAGTGATTATATGGAGGAAGACCGTCGTTATCGGTTATCTGTGCAGCAGGCGCAGCAGCAACTGGGGCAATTAGGACGGGTTCAGACGATTGATCGGGAACATGTGCCGAACTTTATTTTTGGAGAGCAGGATATCGTGGTTGTGGTTGGACAGGATGGGCTTGTAGCCAATACCCTCAAATACGTAACCGAGCAGCCACTCATTGGTGTGAACCCGGACCCAATGCGGTGGGACGGGGTGTTATTACCTTTTACCGTGGAGGATCTGAGCTTCATTGTTCCTGATGTCATGCGAAAAGAACGAACCTTGAAAGAAGTTACTCTCGCCAAAGTGGAACTTAATGATGGACAGTATCTATATGGAGTCAATGATCTGTTCATTGGTCGGAAGACACATGTATCGGCTCGTTATGAAGTGCGTTTGGGTACATCGACTGAACAACAATCCTCTAGTGGGATTATTGTATCCACAGGCATGGGATCGACAGGCTGGTTCAAAAGTGTGCTGGCCGGAGCCAGCGGAATTGTAGGATCGGCGGCATGGAAGCACATGAACTCTGAAGCTGAGGTTGCTGTTGCATCCTCATCCATTCATGGAAGCAGGCAGGAGCTGAATCATTTTAACTGGGATGCGCCGTACTTATATTTTTCAGTACGTGAACCTTTTCCGAGCCGAACGACAGCTGCCAATCTGGTGTTTGGACAGATCCACTTGAAGCAACCATTGCACATAGTATCACAGATGCCGGAGGATGGTGTTATTTTCAGCGATGGGGTCGAGCAGGACTTTCTGGAGTTTAATTCAGGAGTGGAAGCTATCATTGGTTTGGCAGAGAAGAGAGGGCGTCTCGTGGTCTAAGCCTTTATTTTCAAGCCGTTTCCGACTAGAATGGGTAACTAGATGTGATACACTGACGTCAGGAAACGGAAAGAGGGTTAACGATGCAGTCGATTTTGTTGGTTGAAGATGATGCCAAGCTAGCAGGATTGCTGGCGGCTTATCTGACCCGAAATGGATTCCAGGTACAGGTCACAGATGATTTTCGTCATGTATTGGATGAATTCTTAAAGATGGCACCGGATCTGGTGCTGATGGATGTGAACTTGCCTCAATATGATGGCTATTATTGGTGCAGGCAGATACGCACACATTCCATATGTCCTATTCTATTTATATCTGCTCGTGACAGTGGTATGGATCAGATTATGGCATTGGAGCATGGGGCGGATGATTATATAACAAAACCTTTTCAATATGAGGTCGTTCTGGCCAAAGTACGTAGTCAGTTGCGCAGAGCCTATGGTTCTTACGCTGCAGTCCAGCAGGAAATAAAGGTGAAGAATGGTCCCATGATCCTCTATCCTGAGCGATTCGTATTGGAATATGATAAAGGCTCAACAGAGCTGACACAGAAGGAAGCGATCCTGGTGGAAGCACTGATGGCGAAGGCAGGCCGAGTGGTCAGCAGGGAGAAATTACTTGAACAGATGTGGGAAGATCAGCATTTTATTGATGATAATACGTTGAATGTCTATATTACACGCGTTCGCCGGAAGTTGAAGGAACTGGGTGCAGAGGAGATTTTGGAGACGGTTCGCGGAGTGGGTTATCGCGTATTGGATCTGGGTTCATCCGCACAGGGGACTGGGGAATGAGACTTTTTCTAAAAGACCACCAGATGTTAATCGGATTTTATGTGCTGCAGATGTTACTGGTTCCGTGTGTGTATTGGCTTTCTGGTGAGGGTCGCCCGCTGAAAATTATCCTCTATGGCATGCTGATCAGTACCGTGGTGCTGATGGTCTATCTGATCATACGTTACTTCCAGCTACGAGCATATTATCATCTACTTCAACAACCACGTATGCTGGTAAACGAGCCTTTTCAAACGCTTGGCAATTCGGTCGTGGCGGAAGCCATCCAGGAATTATTACATGAACTGGAGCGTAATCGGCAGAACGAGATGGGTCAGTTACGTACTGGCAAGGAACAGCAGGTGGTATTCATGAATCGCTGGGTTCATCAGATGAAGACCCCGTTGTCTATAATCCAACTGACCTTGGAAGATGTGGAAGATGAGACGGCTGCAAGTATTCAGGATGAGCTGGATAAGATTCGCAAAGGACTTGAAATGGTTTTACATTCCTCGCGGCTTGAACAGTTCGAAGGGGATTTTCGTGTGGAGCTGCTTTCTCTGCAAGATGTGCTTCGGAGCAGTATAGCTGAGAACAGACGTTTGTTTATTCGCAGAGGCATTACGCCGGATATCCGTATGGAGGGCGACCTTCAGATCTACAGTGATTCCAAATGGTTGAGGTTCATGTTCACCCAGATCCTGACGAATGCCGTGAACTATTCCGATAGCAAATCAGGCAAAAAAGTGATCATAACCGGCTACCAGCAGGAAGAACGTACCATCCTGGACATTCAGGATGAGGGGATTGGCATCTCGTCGGAGGATATTCATCGCGTGTTCAATCCCTATTTTACAGGTGAACGGGGCAGGCAATACCACGAATCCACAGGGATGGGCTTATATCTGGTCCGTGAAATCAGTGCACGCCTGGATAACCGGGTAGAGTTGTTTTCGGAGCCGAATGAAGGAACATTGGTTAGATTCAGTTGGATGCATACGAAAGTTCCAAAGTAAAGAGTGCTTTGCCCATCACATGGGTGAGGTGCTTTTTTACATGCTCTGAAGTGTGTTGGATGAGGCAGGGGAACAGAACCTTAATCGGGCTGTAAGGGAACTTTAAGGTAATTCGATAGCACCGTTACGGGAGGTCCGTTAGGATAAGGATAGAAATAACGTTATAGAACGATAGATTCGGAGGAGAATATACATGGAAATGTTACAAGTATCGGCACTCAATAAAGTGTATCGGGGCAAAGTGCAAACTCAAGCCCTTAGTGATATTCATCTGACAATCAAGCAAGGTGAGTTTGTGGGCATCATGGGCCCGTCGGGCAGTGGCAAAACTACATTGTTAAACATGGTCTCGACCATTGATGAACCCAGCTCAGGCAAGGTGCTGATTAATGGCTTGAATCCGTTTGATATGAAAAAGAAAGAACTTGCCATGTTCCGGCGTCGGGAACTCGGATTTGTCTTTCAGGATTTCAATCTGCTGGACACGCTGACGGTTGCGGAAAATATTGTACTCCCATTGACACTGGACAAGGTCAAACTGAAGGAAATGGAGAGCAGACTTCATCGCATTACTGCCAAGCTTGGGATTGATCACATTCTGGATAAAAGAGTCTATGAAATCTCGGGCGGACAGCGACAGCGAACAGCCATTGCGAGATCCATGATTAATATGCCTTCGATTGTATTGGCGGATGAACCCACCGGCGCATTGGATTCGACTTCATCCCAGGCCGTTATGGAGGCGCTCGAACAGATTAATCAGCAGGAGAAAACGACCATTATGCTGGTGACACATGATCCCCTTGCGGCAAGTTATTGCAATCGAATCGTATTCATCAAGGATGGGAAACTTGCAGCCGAGGTACACCGCGGGGATAACCGGCAGACGTTCTTCCAGCGAATCATCGATACGTTATCCTTCTGGGGAGGGAATTCACATGAGCTTTCCTCAGTTCGCGTTTAATAACATTCGCCGCAATGGGCGAGCGTATATTGCTTTTTTTCTTAGCAGTGTGTTTATGGTCATGATATTTTTCGCTTATGCAGTATTTATCTATCATCCATATGTGGCGGAGTTGCCAATGGGTGACACAACTGCTACGGGGATGCAGATCGCTTCAATTATCGTGTACGTGTTTGCTTTTTTCTTTGTCATGTATTCCATCAGTGCTTTTCTCAAATCACGGAATAAAGAGTTTGGCATTCTAACCATACTTGGTGCGGAGCCTGGACAGATTCGGAAATTGGTCATATTGGAAAATATGTTGATCGGTTGTCTGTCCATTATTGCCGGTATCAGCGGAGGTATGTTGTTGTCCAAGCTGTTCCTGATGTTAACCACTCGTTTTATCGGGATGGATGATCTGCCCTTTTATTTTCCGGTGAAAGCGATTCTGATTACGATCGGGGCCTTTCTGTTATTATTTTTCTGCATTTCACTCTTCACATTGGTTTTTATTGGAAACCAACGGACGTTGGAACTTTTGACGGGAACCAGCAAACCTAAAAAAGAGCCCAAAGCTTCATGGTTCTTCTCCCTTCTGGGATTGGCATTACTTACAGTCGGTTTTGTGGCACTCCGCAGCGAGTTGAATGGCGGAACAATCTTGCTTGCAGCTGTAACAGGGATAGCGGGAACGTATTTTTTCTACTCTCAACTTTCTGTGCTGATCATTCGCTTATTGAAACGTAATCGCAAAACCGTATGGCAGGGTACACGTCTGTTATGGATCTCAGAGATGAGTTACAAAATGAAGGATAATGCTCGCATGCTCTTTATGGTGACCGTGGTGATTGCGATTGCTTCAATGAGTGCAGTTGTCATTTTGTCACTGGATCAGGAGAACCGGGAGCAGTTTACAAACAACGATTTTCCAATTCAATACAATGTCTTCAGACCAGCGGAGCAATTGGATATGAGCGCTATTGATTCGATGCTTGAAGCTGCAGGCTTGGATTATCAACAGATATATCTGGAATATTTCTGGTCCGCTGCAGATCAGAGTGCTGTCTCGGTTATGCCGCTTAGTCACTACAACCAATATAATCTGACACAAGAGAGAAAGACGTTCCAATTGGATGCCGGATCCGCCTTATTTGTGGATACCCGCAATGAGAAGGATCAGGCTCAGATAGAACGCAACAGATTTCGTAATTATGCGAAGGGAGACAAGTTGACGTTGAGTCTGAATGATAGCGCACTTGAAGCTGAGGTTACGGATACAGATATCGATCCAAAGTTTGGAGCCCTACTCTATGCTACAGGTGTAGTTGTCCTACCGGATGAGAAGTATGAAGAGATTGCCCAGCAGATCAAAGAGAATATGATATCTGGTAAATATCTGTATCAGATCCCTGCATGGGGTCATGCGGTACCTGACCGCCACTCCTCGGAAGCCATGGTTAGCGATCAGCTTCTATTCTCTGCGGATTCCATTCAAAGCAGTAATGCTTCAACGGATAACCACTCTGGATATCTGAGTACGCGGTACGGTGATTTTGAGAGATACAGACAGGGTACAGCACTCTTTACCTTCCTGGGCATATTTATCGGGTTAATCTTCTCCATCTCTTCGGCAAGCTTTCTGTATTTCAGACTGCATACCGATCTTGAAGCAGATGGGAAAATGGTGCACTCTCTTTCGAAAATGGGTCTTAGTTTCGACGAGATGAAACGATCATCCACCGTTCAGATTGCCATTCTGTTCTTTTTACCGATCGGGGTAGCTATCATTGAAACGTTGGTCGTGGTTAAGCCATTTCTGTCTGAATTCGGTATTACCCACTATACGATTCCGGTGTTGACTGTATTTGGTGCGTTTCTACTTGCACAGACGTTTTATTTCTTTGTTATTCGTTCGAGATATATCGCTTCTCTGCGCAAAATGATGGTGTAACCATCTTAGAAACAAACGGTCATAGGGACCGACCACGATCTGTTCATTGCCCGCATTCCTTGATTCAGATCAAGGAAATGCGGGCTTTCTTGCGATAAGATGAATGTATTCACAGATTATATTATCGAGGAGGACGATTATGATGAGTATTACGTCACTGCAAGAAGTCAAAGCATTCAGTGAGGATCGTTTTACGAAACGGGTTTTATTCCAACAGGGTGGTGGAGTGACCTTTGTACTTCATTTCCTGCCAGGTCAGCAGCTTCCCGTTCATAAACATCCGGGCACAGACGTTATTTTGCTGGTGGTCGAAGGTACAGGCACACTCATGCTGGATGGAAAAGAACAAGCGGTAAAACAAGAGGATGTAATTCATTGCGGCGGTGAAGTGGAGTTCGCATTCCATAATACAGGAGATCAGGAAGTCCGTTTGTTCGTGGTGTTAAACAAAGTGCCAGCAGCATCCTATGCAAAGGACATCTAACATCTTCATCTAACATCTATTTATCCAGACATCGATAAAATGGTTAATGATCGGCACCATATAAGGGGAACTCTATTCTGGAGTTTCCCTTTTATATTTTTGTTCAAGAAGACATGGATCAAGTGTATGTTCCCACCGCAAAACAAAAAGCATACCTGAGTCTGAGAACATCAGATCTTAAGTATGCTTCTTCGTATTCTGCTGCCAACTTGTTCATTGATTCGGATTATTGTCATTATGTCTAGAAATATCCCAACATTTCCTTGGCTTCATTCGACATCAGCTGCGGAGACCATTGGGGTTCCCACACCACTTGCACATCAATATCGGACTTCTTCGTATTTTCCTGCAAAACCCATTTCACCGCACCAACAATCGTATCATGCAGCGGACAACCTGGTGTAGTCAGCGTCATTCGTACATGTACCCGTTCAGGTTCTTCCCTTACTTCATATACCAGACCCAGGTCAACGATATTGACACCTAATTCAGGATCATATACTTCCTTGAGACATTCCAGCAAATGAGTCGTTTGTTCCATGATGTTCACTCTCCAGTCCATCTTATTTATGTTAACGCCTGAATACCAAAGCAATATTTGCGATATATACGATGGAGACAAGAGACAGAATCGTTCCTCCAACCATCATGACCTCAGCCAGATTAATCAGAATTCCACTGACAAGCAGAAGGCTTCCAGCTACCATGGCGAGCATACCCCAATTGACATAGCGTTCACTAAGCATACCCGCCATCAGCGGTGTTCCGGGTTTGCCTGCCTGCTTGCCGTATTTGTGGGTCCACCACAGAAAAGGCACGATTTTGGAGGCATATCCGAGTACGGTGAGAGACACCCAGCCCCCGAGATATACCCATCCAGACAGGAGTAAAACCCTTGGATGGAGTAGCAGCTCAGTCCCTTGAGCGGAATAGATCAATAGAGAAACAGCATATACAGCAAGCGCACGGCTTACATACACAGACCAACGAATACCCGGACCCGGATTACTTTTGTGCCGTTTTTCCTGAATTTGCTCCAAGTGATACACATAGAAGAGGAGGGCTGCGGTGAGGAGCAAGAGCGCGAACCAGAGCAAGCCTCCCTTGAACCCTGTGAGAAATGCGACAACCCCTGTGATTACAGCTGCATTCCACAGGAGCAGGACCACTTTCTGCAATCGAATGGAATAATTGTGGGACAGGTAGAACATGGGCAGCATTTTGTAGCTAAATCCAGTAATTAACATGCCAAACCAGCCGAGTGTCCCCATCCAGATATGTGCTCCGAACAAGCGTTCATGCAAGCCATTCCAATACCCAAAGGCAAAATTCAGACCCATCAGCATTCCGGATAAACCGGTGAGTACCAGATAGAGGCAGGCGCAGGTGGCGCTAATCGTCACCGGATTCCACTGTGAAGCTCGGAAGAGGGTAACGGTCATATTCCACCCGAATAAAAGTATGCCGCAAAGTGCAAGCGTGGCCGAACCGGCAATCCAATGGACATCTGCACGAATGAAGCCGTATAACATGCCCGCAATTCCGATACTGAAGAAGAAGTAGTGACAATAACCGAGAAACAAACTGTAGATGTTCGATTGCAAAATAACATGTATCAACTGATAAACGGCACCCATGGCCAGCATGGTCGCCCACCCGAGCACAAACAGATGCGCATGAAACCAGCCTTCAGGTCCTCTGAGTTCATCACCAAGCCAGCCTGTCAGCGAGAGCAGGGAGAAGGCGTGATACATTACAAATCCAAAGATGCCCGTGATGATAAAAAGAAACGGCAACCTGGACATGGCTTTCGCCTCCTTACCCTTTTTCAATGCTCACTTTGGCTGTGCCATCAGCTTGATCTTCAACCGTGTAGGTGCAACCGAGATTGTTCAACTCTTCAATCAGGAATACAGGTACACGGTCATTATGAATCAGTACGATTTCCCCAGGTTTGCAACGCTCCAGCGCTGCAAGTGTTCGCATCATGGGCTGTGGCGGTTCCAATCCTCGATTATCCAATATCACCTTGGGTGCCTGTAGAGATTCAAGGTTTTTAAATGCAGCAGGTTGCTCCTCCGGATGTCCATGGCATGAAGCTGATTCTTCATCTGAATCGGGTTCCGAATTAATTTCTGATCCAGATAAAACCATTGCAGAAATTGCCTTTGCACCGGTTTTATTTTTTTTGTGCACAAACGTGGTAATCCAGTGATCTGAACCCTTTCGTTCCGATGTGCTGGAATATCCTTTCATTTTGAGAATACCGAGCAGAGGCGTTGGTTTGAATGGAGCATGTAGTACAAACACTTCGTTATGCTGAAGGCCTTTGACTGTGTCCATGATCAGCTGAAATGGCTCCAGTTTTTTACTCAGATGAGGACGAACATCCAATTCAACAATATGAACATCAGATGGAGACATGTGCATTCACATCCGATCCAGCATTAGCTGCATTTGCCTGTGGTACGAGCTGTAGAGATGATTCATAAAGGGCGGCCATACCACCGTACAGCGCATAGAAGAATGACTCCGGCGCATCGAGGGAGAAGGACAGATAGGCTTTCGGGTCCATGCCGAGCACACGCTCAAAAAGTCTTGCACTGTCATAGGCGTAAAAACAGAAATGAGTATATTCGAATACAGGCATTTTTTCATAAATGGTGATAATCTCTTGCGCATATTCCGCTTGTTCACGCTGTGCCATCTGAACCATGGTTGTGGCGTCTTCCAGCCGCAGCGTAATGCGGAGTGTAGTATCGTCAATGATTTCAACGTGCGCCATAGCGGTTCAACTCCAATCTATAATTTGCTGATTTTGACCTGGAACGTCTTAGGACCCTGTTCAATATACTCCCAGTTGAAGCCGTCGGGATGTGTGGACTGGAACTGGAATCGAAGGGGCTTGGGATCGTGATCGTTGATGAGCAGCATGGACTCCTGTGGTTGCAACTGATCAAACGTTTCGAAAATAACTTTATGTTTCAAATGCGGTGGATACTCCGTGGCATTAATGGTTGCTGCGTATGTGTTCATGTGTCATTCCTCCAAATAGGGATAGTGTGGTGTTGCAATTTGATTATAGAAAACGTGAAGAGAGGGCTGTGTGAGCCTGCTCACACATTTACTATTGCCATAATTTTGCCTTATTTAGATTAGAATCCTGTTCGGAAAAGGGTTGCGGAGCATAATTAAATGTGCGACTGTGCGCTATGTTTCACTTCTTGTGATATTTTGCACAGTTCGTCGAGCGAGACATCCTTATATTTAGCGTCAAGATGACACTTGATGAGAGGAAGAGCAGGTTCCTCCTTCGGCTGATGTTAAGACAGCACCCTAGAGAAGGGAGGTACGTGTATGGAATCAAAATTAATGGACCCGTTTGGAAGAGTGCATAATTATTTGAGAATTTCGGTTACGGATCGCTGTAATCTCCGCTGTGTGTATTGCATGCCGGAGGAAGGAATGCAATTTGAACCGACAGAACGCATCCTGTCCTATGAAGAAATCACGTCCATCGTTAAGGCGCTTGCTCCACTGGGCATTCGAAAATTGCGTTTGACCGGAGGGGAGCCTCTTGTTCGCAAGGGGCTGGATCAACTGATTGCGATGTTATCCGCTATTCCGGGAATTGAGGATATCGCATTAACAACCAATGGCATCTATTTGGCAGCTTATGCGGATCGACTGAAGGCTGCTGGGCTAACTCGGGTGAACATAAGCCTGGATTCTTTGAAGCCAGAACGATTCGCAAGCATTACCCGAGGTGGCAAGGTGCAGCGTGTGCTGGAAGGCATTAAGGCCAGCCAAAAGGCCGGATTTCAGCCGATCAAGCTTAACGTGGTGCTGATGAAAGGCGTGAACGAAGATGAAGTGGAAGACTTTCTGAGGATGACCCGGGATGAAGCTGTTCATATTCGTTTTATTGAGTACATGCCCATTGGTGAAAGTGGAGAAGGTTGGAGATCAGGCTATATGCCCCTCGAACACGTGCTGGAAACATGTGGAGCACGATGGGATTACGAAAGCTGTGGAGAAGAGATTTATGGGAATGGCCCGGCAGATAGTTATCGCATTGTAGGAGCAGCTGGAACCTTCGGTCTGATTCACCCGGTGAGCAGCCATTTCTGCGGAAATTGCAATCGACTGAGGCTGACGGCAGACGGAAATATCAAACCTTGTCTCTACTGGTCAGATGAGTTCAATGTTCGTCCGCTCGTAGGTGATGACGAAGCGGTGCAGGCTCTATTTTACAAGGCGCTCGGAGCCAAACCCGAAACACATGACATGTTAAAAGCCTTAAACGGGCAACAGATCGAAGGCACGCCAACGCTGCGACATATGTCGCAAATCGGGGGTTAGCAACAGCAGTTCAGGAGTCAGGACTTGCATCAACAGGTCATATATGTGGGAGGACAACAATGAGTAACAAAAACATGCCCTGGATGGGCAAACTCAAATATTTTGCCAAACGTGAAAAAAGCGCGGAGGGCTGGAGTGAAATGTCCCCGGTTAACCGGGATTGGGAAGATGTCTACCGCCGCCGCTGGCAGCACGACAAAGTCGTGCGTTCCACACACGGAGTCAATTGTACCGGATCATGCAGCTGGCAGATCTATGTGAAAGACGGCATTGTAACCTGGGAAACGCAGGCTACCGACTATCCTTCAACCGGACCGGATATGCCGGAATTTGAACCACGAGGTTGCCCACGTGGAGCGAGCTTCTCGTGGTATCTGTACAGCCCGCTGCGTGTCAAACATCCTTATGTACGTGGTGCGCTGCTGGACATGTGGCGTGATGCACTTCAGACGCATGGTGACCCCGTTCAAGCATGGTCTAGCATTGCGGATGATCCGGTCAAAGTAAAAAGATACAAATCGGTCCGGGGGAAAGGTGGATTAATTCGCGCGTCATGGGGTGAAGTGACACAGATTATCGCAGCTTCACTGATTCATACGATCAAAGAATACGGGCCTGACCGGATTATTGGTTTCTCTCCAATTCCGGCCATGTCGATGGTCAGTTATGCAGCAGGGTCACGCTTCCTGTCCCTGATGGGATCACCATTGCTCAGCTTCTATGACTGGTATGCGGATCTGCCGCCGGCTTCACCTCAGATCTGGGGCGATCAGACCGATGTGCCGGAGAGCAGCGACTGGTATAACTCCGGATACATTCTGGTATGGGGTTCCAATCTGCCAATGACGCGCACACCGGATGCCCATTTTCTGGCTGAAGCACGTTATCGGGGAACGAAAGTGGTATCGATCAGCCCGGATTATGCGGAATATGTGAAGTTTGCAGATACGTGGATGTCGGTAAAACAAGGAACGGACGGCGCTCTGGCAATGGCTATGGGCCATGTCATTCTGAAAGAATTTTATATTGAAAAGCCGACGGACTACTTCATGCAATATGTCAAACAGTATACGGACTTTCCAAATCTGCTGATTGTGGAAGAAAAGGACGGCGTATACACAGCAGGCAGATTTCTCGTTGGGGAAGACCTGGGTATGACGGGCAACAACATGGCTTGGAAAACACTTGTTTACGATGAAAACAGCGGAACCTATGCAATGCCAAAAGGAAGTTTGGGCTTCCGTTGGGGTGAAGAGGGCACATGGAATCTCAAAATGGAACAAGTGGAGTACGGTGAGCCGATTGATCCGAGATTATCCATGCTCGGCGTCCATCATGATCTGGTCACAATTCAACTGCCGTACTTTGATGATGAGGGGAAACATGTCATGCAGCGGCAGATTCCAGTACGTCAGATATGGTTAGGGGACAGATGGATTACAGTAACAGCGGTATATGATCTGGTACTTGCCAAATACGGAATTGAACGTGAGATGACGCGTTCTGCGGATTCAGCAGAAGTCGTCACGGGTGCGGAGCAGTTGAGTGTCCGTGTTAACCATGGAGACGACATCTTGCATGCATCACAGGTAAAACCATTCACTCCAGAGTGGCAAGAGAAAATCACTGGTGTGGACCAAGAGACCGTCGTACAGATTGCACGCGAGTTCGCGCAGAATGCGATCGATACCAAAGGTCGTTCCATGATCATCATGGGGGCCGGTATTAACCACTGGTATAACTCCGATGTCATTTACCGCGCCATTATCAATCTAATTCTGATGACTGGCTGTCAGGGTGTGAACGGTGGAGGTTGGGCCCATTATGTCGGTCAAGAAAAACTGCGTCCGGCTGAAGGCTGGCAGACGATTGCCTTTGCTCGTGACTGGACCGGACCTGCACGTCTGCAGAACGGAACATCCTTCTTCTACTTTGCAACAGATCAATGGAGATACGAGGAGACCCAAGTAGGAGAGTTGACCTCAGCACTTGAGGGGAAACCGCGGTTCCAGCATGTAGCTGATTATAATGTGATGGCTGCGCGTATGGGCTGGCTTCCATCCTATCCACAATTCAATCGTAACTCGATTAATCTGCATCAGGATGCGCTACAGGCCGGAGCAACGACGAAGGATGAGATCGGCGCGTATGTGGCCTCTGAATTGCAGAACAGAAATCTGAAGTTTTCGATCGAGCAACCGGATGATCCGGCGAACTTCCCGCGTGTGCTATTTGTCTGGAGAGCGAATCTGATCTCAAGTTCCGGTAAAGGACATGAGTATTTCCTGAAACATCTGCTCGGTGCAACGAATGGATTGCTGAACGATGATGATCATGGACTGCGCCCAGAGCATGTAGAGTGGGTGGATGAAGCACCGGAAGGCAAGCTGGACTTGATGATCAACATGGATTTCCGGATGGCAGGTACAGCCATGTACTCCGATATTGTACTGCCAGCAGCGACCTGGTATGAGAAAAGCGATCTAAGCAGTACGGATATGCACCCGTTCGTTCATCCATTCAACCCGGCAGTAGCCGCGCAATGGGAATCCCGTTCCGACTGGGATACCTTCAAGGAAATCGCACGTGTATTCTCCGAGATGGCTGCACAGCAATTCGATGGGCCACAGAAGGAGATCATTGCTACACCGCTCTTGCATGATTCACCGGATGAACTTGCTCAACCGTACGGAGAGATCAAGGACTGGAGCGCGGGAGAATGTGAAGCGATCCCGGGGAAAACGATGCCGCATATTCAGGTCGTGGAACGTGACTATGCTGCCGTATACAACAAAATGATCAGTCTGGGACCTGTTGTGAAGGACAAACCGATCGGTACCAAAGGCATATCCTGGCCTGCGAGTGAAGAGTACGAGAAGCTCAAGAGCATTCTCGGTGTGAACCGGAAGGAGGGTATTGGAAAAGGATGTCCGGATCTGAGCACAGACCGTAATGTTGCGGAGGCCATCCTGACCTTGTCTAGTACAACAAACGGCAAAATGGCTGTGCGTGCGTGGGAAGCGCTGGAACAGAAAACGGCACTGCATCTGAAAGATTTGGCTGAGGAACGGTCTGAGGAATGTTTTACATTTGATGAGATCACTTCCAAACCGAAAACGGTCATAACCTCGCCTGCATTCAGCGGATCGGAAAAAGGCGGACGACGTTATTCACCTTTCACCACCAATGTGGAGCGCCTGATTCCCTGGCGTACATTGACGGGCAGACAGCAGTTCTACATTGATCATGCGATGCTTCGCGAGTTCGGAGAGACATTAGCGACATTTAAACCTGTGCTGAAACATACACCCTTCCATCCAAACAGCAAACGTCCGATTGAAGGTGGCAAGGAGATTGTTCTGAATTACCTGACACCACATAACAAGTGGTCGATCCACAGTATGTACTATGATGCGCTGCCGATGCTGACTTTGTTCCGAGGTGGCCCGACAATCTGGATGAACCACGAAGATGCAGAAGAAGCGGGATTGGTCGACAACGACTGGATCGAATGTTTCAACCGGAACGGGGTAGTCGTTGCCAGAGCTGTAGTGACACACCGCATTCCTCGCGGCATGGCATTCATGTATCACGCGCAGGACCGTCACATTAATGTTCCGGGTACCAAAATATCACAGACACGCGGTGGTACGCATAACAGTCCGACACGTATTCATGTGAAGCCTACACATATGATCGGAGGTTATGCCCAGTTAAGTTATGGCTTCAACTACTATGGCCCGACAGGCAACCAGCGTGACCTCAACGTCATCATCAGAAAACTGCAGGAGGTGGATTGGCTTGAAGATTAAAGCACAAGTCAGTATGGTCATGAATCTGGACAAATGCATAGGGTGTCATACCTGTAGTGTAACGTGTAAAAACACCTGGACCAATCGTCCAGGTGCAGAATATATGTACTGGAACAACGTGGAGACCAAGCCAGGGGTCGGTTATCCGAAACAATGGGAGGATCAGGAGCGTTATCGCGGTGGCTGGGAGATGAAGAATGGCAAACTGGAATTGAAGTCCGGCACACGGGCAAGACGCTTGCTTAACATTTTCCATAATCCGGATCAGCCTACCATAGATGATTATTACGAGCCATGGACATACGAGTATGAGAAATTGACGAACAGTCCGGAGAAAAAACATCAGCCTGTAGCCAGACCGAAATCCCAGATCACGGGTGAATATATGAATCTGGAATGGGGACCTAACTGGGAGGATGATCTGGCTGGTGCGCATGTAACCGGGATGGAAGATCCCAACATGAAGGGTGTCGAAGATTCGATCAAGATGGATTTTGAACAGGTATTTATGATGTACTTGCCACGGATCTGTGAACATTGCCTCAACCCGGCCTGTGTGTCGTCCTGTCCTTCCGGAGCGATGTACAAACGGGAAGAAGACGGGATCGTACTGGTTGACCAAAATGCATGCCGCGCATGGAGATTCTGTGTATCGAGCTGCCCTTACAAAAAAGTCTATTTCAACTGGCAGACGAACAAAGCCGAGAAATGTACCCTATGTTTCCCACGGATTGAAGCGGGCCTGCCGACGATCTGTTCCGAAACCTGTGTGGGACGTATCCGTTATATCGGCCTGATGCTGTATGATGCAGACCGCGTTGAAGCCGCAGCTTCGGTTGAAAATGACCAGGATCTCTATGAATCCCAGATGGATATTTTCCTTGACCCGAATGACCCTGAGGTGGTTCGCGAAGCGCGCGAGGCTGGCATACCAGAGGATTGGATTATTGCAGCGCAGCAGTCCCCTATTTATAAAATGGTTATCGATTGGAAAATTGCGCTCCCGCTTCACCCGGAATATCGCACTATGCCAATGGTATGGTATATTCCGCCGCTTAGTCCGATTACCAATCGGGTAGAGGGACAGGGGAGTTCGCTGGAGGCCAACGACATCTTCCCGGCGATTGATAACATGCGTATTCCCGTGGAATATTTGGCCAATCTGCTCACGGCAGGAGATACGGATCGAATCCGTGAAGTACTGCGGAAGATGGCAGTTATGCGCATTCACATGCGTAATCAGCAGACGGGTAAGACCAGTGAATCGGCATTGCTGGAAAGAGTAGGCATGGATGCTCAGGAAGTGGAGGACATGTACCGCCTGCTCGCCATTGCGAAATACAACGACCGTTTTGTCATCCCGCCAGCTCATCGCGAGGAAGTGGAAGATCTCTTCAGCGAACAGGGTAGCTGCGGACTTGATTTTGCAGGTGGTCCAGGTTCTTGCGGGGTATTCTGATGGGAGAGGGGACAATGACAACGATGACGATTAATACCAATGAAGGAACAGGTCAGCCTCTGGTTTACGATACGGATACGAGAAGAATGGTCTGTAAACTGATCTCCTATCTGTTGCAATATCCTGATACAGAATGGAGAGAAGGACTGCAAGGTGTTAAGGAAGCGGCAGCGTCCATTTCGGATGAGACGGTGAACCAGATCCTGTTGACATTTGTCGATGAAGCACAGGCTGTCAGCTCGATTAAGTGGCAGGATTCTTATGTTCGTATATTTGATTTTGATAAAAAGTCCAACCTCTATCTCACGTATGCTCTCCATGGCGATGAACGCGATCGGGGCCCGGCTTTGATCGAATTGAAGCGCAGATACGAAGCTGCGGGATTTTATATGGAAGTAAGTGAATTGCCAGATTATCTGCCTATGGTGCTTGAATTTGTGGCTGAGGCTCCCGAGGAAGACGCCTTGGGTGTGCTCTCCAGTTGCCATAAGGCTCTGGTCACGATGACCCGAAGCATCACGGGACAGAACAGCCCATACGGACCATTGCTCAGCCTGATGTTACAGGTCATTCCTGAACCTCCAGCGCCTGATGTACCAGAACAAGAAGAAGCAGTGAACCAACAACCTGAAGATCTTATGCAGATTGCGGCTCAGATGAGGAGGGGGAATCGGTGAGTACACTGGAACTGCTGTTATGGGGCGCGCTCCCATATATGGTCATTGTTTTCTGTGTTACGGCGACGATCTGGAGATATGTGACGAATCCCTTCAGTTGGACGTCCAAATCCAGTGAGATGCTGGAGAAACGCATGTTAAAATGGGGCAGCTTACTCTTTCATATCGGAATATTCGCCGTAATCTGTGGACATATTGCCGGTTTGCTAGTCCCGGTGGAGTTCTATCGCTGGATCGGCCTGAGTGATGAAGGATATCATTTGATGGCTATTGCAGGAGGACTGCCTGCGGGGATCATTGCATTTGCAGGTGCAGTCATTTTGCTGGTTCGCCGTTATGTTGCTCGCAGAGTACGGGCAACGAGCAGCATCGGGGATTGGCTGGCACTTGCCATGTTGATCATTGTCATTGTCACCGGAATACTGGCGACCTCAGCCAATGCGGTGAATCACACGGGTTTCGACTATCGAACAACAATCAATCCGTGGCTGCGCGGTCTGATCGTATTCCAGCCTGATCCGGTTCTGATGCAGACAGTACCTATGAACTTCAAAGTACACATTCTGCTTACCTTTGTACTGTACTGCGTGTTTCCATTTACTCGTCTGGTTCACATGTTAAGTATGCCACTCGGTTATCTGAAACGCAGTTATGTATTGTATCGCAGAAGAGATGGAGCCGTGTATCCGAATCAGGAACAAAAAAAGGAAAGGGCGATGTAAATGCAACATAAAGGAAAGGTTCAATTGCCCTTGCAAACCGCCAGTCTGGTTCTCGGTTTCATGGTATGGGTTATCCTGTCATCTCTGATGCCATTTATTAAAGAGGATATTGCCCTTACGTCTTCCCAGCTAGCATGGGCAACAGCAATTCCCGTGTTGATCGGATCGATTGCCCGTATCCCAATTGGTTATTGGACGAATCGATATGGGGCACGTAATATTTTCATGATCAGTTTTGTATTGCTGCTGGCTCCTGTGTGGTGGATTAGCCGTGCGACGTCATTCAGTGATCTGGTTGTTGGTGGACTGTTCCTCGGCATTGGGGGAGCTGTCTTCTCCGTCGGTGTGACTTCACTGCCCAAATATTATCCGAAAGAGCGACATGGATTTGTTAACGGGATCTACGGGATTGGTAACCTGGGGACAGCACTGTCTGCATTCGGAGCCCCGCTGATCGCCAATCAAATGGGATGGTCTACGACGGTGCTGCTCTACAGTATTTTGCTATTGGGAATGGCAGCGCTGAATTTTGCTCTGGGGGACAAAAAGGAAACTCGTGTTAATGTTCCGCTCATGCAGCAACTGAAGGCCATATCACGCAACAATAAACTATGGTTGCTCTGCTTGTTTTATTTTCTGACCTTTGGCTCATTTGTGGCGTTTACTGTTTATTTGCCAAATTTCCTGGTCAGTCACTTCCAGATGGACAAAGTCGATGCAGGTATTCGTACGGCGGGATTCATTCTCGTTGCTACGATCATGCGACCTGTTGGAGGCTGGCTTGGAGATCGATTTAATCCGTTCAAAATATTAATGTTTGTCTTCGGCGGATTAACGATCGCAGCAATTGTATTATCCTTCGCGCCCTCATTCTATATCTATACCATTGGATGCCTGACTGTTGCATTATGCGCAGGGACGGGTAACGGGACCATTTTCAAATTAGTACCGATGTATTTCGTTAAACAACCAGGTGTAGCGAATGGCATGATCTCGGCTATGGGTGGTCTGGGCGGATTCTTCCCTCCGTTGATGTTGACTATGCTGTACAGCATGACGGGGCATTATGCCATTGGATTCATGGCTTTGTCTCAGATTGCGCTGGTCAGTCTGGTCCTTGTGATCTGGATGTTCTACCAAGAGAAGCTTCAGTTATCAGCCAGCATTCTGGAGAATACGATTGAAGCCATTCTGATTACGGATACGAACAGTGTGATTACTTCCGTGAATCCGGCCTTTACTGCAGTCACTGGTTATAGCGCTGAAGAGGCGGTTGGACAGAAGCCAAGTCTGCTGAAATCCGGTAAACAGGATAAACGTTTCTATGACCAATTGTGGTTGGAATTACGTGAAAAGGGATATTGGCAGGGCGAGATCTGGAATCGGAAGAAAAATGGAGAGGAATATCAGGAATGGCTGAGTATAACGGCAATCCGTAACGAAGCCGGCGAAGTCAAATATTATGCGGGCATGTTCAGTGACATGGGCAGGCCAGAGCTCACAATAGCCTGATACATGAATCGATTATTGTGCATACAGCAAGAGACCTTAACATTGATTGCAGGCGTTAAGGTCTCTTTTTGCACATAAGGGATGGTGTAAGGATATGAGGTGAGCACCAGTTAATAAGGATGATCACGCATCCCGTTGTTCCTTTAAGGCTTGTAAATCAAGAATGATAATCCGGCTGCGATCGACTTCGAGCAAATGCTCTTTCGTAAGCTGGTTTAGAAGGCGGTTCGCTGTTTCCCTGGTAGTTCCAATGGAATTGGCGAACTCCTGATGTGTCATTGGCAGGTTGATGATAATTTGGTCCCCATGTGTCTGTCCATGTTGCTCTGCGAGCATCAAGAGGAAGGAAAGTACGCGGTTGCGCACATCCTGACCAGAAAGTACCTGCAATTTATCCTGTAATTCTCGTATTTTGTCTCCGAGTACACGCATGATTTTGATCGCAATCGATGGTGTGCTCAGCATTAATCGTTCGAACAGTCTGACGGGTATGGCCAGTAGTTCGGTAGGGGTAATCGCTTCAGCGGTAGCCGGGTAGGGATGTGCGTTGAAAAAGCCGGTGTGTGGGAACATATCCCCTGTTTTGAGGAAAGAGACAATCTGTTCATGCCCGTTCTCATCTGTCTTGTATGCTTTTACAATGCCAGTACGAATGAAAAAAACAGCTTCTTTTTCGCTACCTTCGCTAAAAATAACCGTTTTCTTATGAATGCTTCTGGAAATGGCGATATCTTCGACCTGCTTTAATTCTTCTGGACTAAGGTCCTGAAAGATGGGGAACTGTTGTAGAAACTCCGCTGCTGAATCTTTGTTTACCCTGCTCATGAGAATCTTTCCTCTCTGTGTTCATATTTCTGAACTTCGTCATCATTCAATCCTAGGAGGTTAACTGTGAAGTGAAAACCAATACGCATTCAATCGTTATCCCTCATGAACATGGCGGCTGGGCCATGGTTAGTGTACCTTTTCTGGTAGGTATGATTGCAAGTGGACCGCATTGGCTGCATGTGCCTTTATTTGTAGCCTGGCTTGGATTATATTTAACGGCGTACCCCTTACTACAGTCTTTGAAAAAAAATGCCAATCGGCATCGTCTTTACAAATGGGCTGCAATCTACGGTTCAGTGGCTCTAATCTGTCTGATCCCACCCGTTCTCGGTCAGACCTCATTGTTATTCTTCGGCCCTGTGTTGTGCGGCCTGTTGCTCGTGAACATCTGGCATGTTAGACATAAAGTAGAACGCTCGCTTACCAATGACCTTTGTGCCATGCTGGTCTTCTCTCTAGGCGGTGCAGCCGCTTATCTCATTGGAGGTGGGCAGTGGGACCATGGAATGGCAATCGTAGTTTTGTTTTCTTTCTTACATTTTACAGGAAGTACGTTCTTTGTGAAATCGGTCTTTCGAGAGCGAACAAATAAGCGTTGGCAGATGCTAACGCGTTTGGTACATATCCTTATCATCATCATACCCATTGTGTTCGGATATCCATGGATGTCTTTGGCATATGTTTACTCCGCTGGGCGAACCTTCATCTATGCAGGCAGGACACTGCGCCCCATGAAGGTCGGTATCATCGAAATTATTGGAGCCGTGCAGTTCTTGCTCTGGTCTATTCTGTTGTAATCAGCATCATTTCATCATAGCGTGATTTTTGAACATGACAGGTGATATAGATCACAACGACACAGGATTGTTTTTGATTGGTCAGCCAAGGTTAATGGAATGATAGAACATAATTGAACTTGAGAGGGGTCGACCCGGATGTGGACTGCACTCATGTGGGGCGGCATCTCTGCCTCAGCGGTTGTTATAGGCGCACTCGCAGCATTGTTTATGAAGATACCTAAACGAGTCATTGGCTGGATCATGGCTTTTGGGACAGGTACATTAATCGGTGCAGCAACCTTTGAACTTCTCGGAGATGCGCTGAATGATGGAGGGATTATACCTACAGCCATTGGTTTTACGGCAGGTGCCGTCGTATATACCCTGTTTGACCTTCTTGTTTCCGCAAAGGGAGGGGCAGGGCGCAAACGCTCAGGAAGGTCAGAAGATGCGAATCAAAGCGGCCTCGGGATCTTTGCAGGCACGGTAATGGATGCGATACCGGAATCCATCATGCTTGGAGCCAGCTTACTGGCTGGCAACGGTGTCAGTGTGGTGCTGGTGGTATCGATCTTTGTCAGCAATATTCCTGAAGGTCTGTCCAGTACGGTTGGGCTACAGGGCAAGTACAGCCGTGGCAAAATCATATTGATGTGGCTGAGTGTACTGTTGATCTCTGCACTTGCAGCGCTGGGTGGATATCTGTTTCTGGAGCAGCTTCCAGAGGAGATGGGGGCAGCAATTGGCGCATTTGCAGGTGGCGGAATCATTGCGATGATCTGCTCGACGATGATGCCTGAAGCTTTTGAAGAGGGTGGGCCAGTTGTGGGTTTGATTGCATCCATGGGATTGCTTGTCTCGCTGTTGTTGGATCTGTAGAGGTCAGAATAAGCTTCCGATGCAGCTTTCTTCCAGAAAGCTTTAAGGCGCACGCTTCGCATCTTTAGCTTATTGCTGTCCTCTCCGTATTTCGTGTAAATACTAGTTGAATTTATACAAAAAGAGTATCCGAACAGAGTGATCTCTGATCGGGTACTCTTTTTTGATTATTTTATAGAAAGAATGATTTTAATGGTTGCCGGAACAGCTTCCTCCGCACCCACAAGCTTCCTTACCTAGTTCATTGGCCTCGGGCAGGCGGTTCAATTCCACGGATTTCGTAAAATAGTGACTGATCTGTTGATGCAGCTGACTGAACTCCCGTTGAGCATAGATAAACCGACGAATGAGGGGATGATCATAGAGTGCACGTTCTTCCTCTTCATAAACCTGGATTTCAGAAGCAAGCAATTCGATGTTCTGCCGTTCTTTTTCCTCCAGTGCTTGATGTTTCTCCATAAATTTCTCATACTGAGACGTAGCTTGCTCATCCGCAGCAAACTGATCAATCATGTCCCGCATCTCTTTGTAGCCTTCATCCTGCAGCAACAGTGAGCAGAGCTCCTGCATTTTGTGCATAATGATCTGTTTGTCCAATTTAACCACTGTATTCATCGCATAAACCTCCTGAAGATCTTTTCTTAACTGTAAACGGTAAAGCAAGGGTGCACTGTGACGATACTCACATCCAATGGAAAATATAATACTTGTCCCAAAGCTATATGAGTTGAACTAATCATTCATCAAATAACATCGGTGGGAGGGTTATTCTGTCATCGTAGTGTTAATGTAAACGATCTCTAGCTCAGTATGAAACCTTCTCCCTGAGCTGCTCCAATTGAAGAATAAGGATGCAGTTCCCTGTAACCTGAAGCAATCCTTGAGTCTGCATTATGGCAAGTTTGCGACTAAGTGTTTCGGGTGTAATCCCGAGCAGCAGAGCCATATCTTTTTTGGAAACAGGCAAGCGGATCTCATGCTTTGCATGATTCCGGTTGTGGAAGAACAAAAGCAGCTTGGCAATCTTCTGTTCCGTTGTCATCGCACTGAGCGAGCTGTTCCATTCATCGGTTTCACGGAGAAGATTGGAAATGGCAAGCAGGAAATGGTAAGCAAGCTTCGGATCATGTTCAAGTAACTGGTCAAAGTCATGCTTGCTGATGGAGCAGATGGCCGAAGGCTCCAGAACTTCGGCGTTCGCGGCATGTGGTTGTTGATGTAACAGGGAATCTTGTCCGAAGAAATCGCCGGGAAACAGAAACCGGATAATATGTTCCTTGCCATTTTCATTGTATTTGGATAACTTCACACATCCCTGGTGAACCACGTGAAGCGTATCTGAGCGTTCGCCCTCCTGTACGACAACTTCACCTTTGTTATATTTGCGAGTATGCAAAAGGGAGGTCAGCAATGCAGCCTCGGAAGGATCAAGATGCTGGAACAGAGATACTTTGGAGAAACAGGCATCCTTCGCATCATGCGCACAGATCATTATTTCATCACCTCGAAATTGTTCAGAATGGGTAAAACCATTATCTATTGTCATGTCTTAGTGAGACATTGCGGTTCCACCGTGATCCGTACCATCCTGGGTCACACGGAGAACAGCGGAAGCTCCTTTGGCTACATGATTGAACTGATGGGTTACAATTGCATAATCGCCTTCTTCGGTTACGGTGAACTCTACGACAGCTCCGCCACTTGCGGGAAGCATAACCGTCTGTATGCCATACTGGATGTTGCGTGGATTCCCGTCGGTGTACACACGGTCCATAATTGTACCCACAATGTGGAAGGATGAGACTTCATTGGGTCCGGCATTGCTGACATAGATTCGCACCGTATCTCCTACTTTGGCTAGGAGGGGATGTTTGGTCAATCCATAATCATTGCCGTTAAATACGACATAATCCGGTTCTCCGTTTAAAAATGCTTCGTAATCATGCTCTTTATACCATTCACTCTGAACCAGGGTGTACTCCCGATCAACCAAGTGATCGGAAGGGTATCCAGCCTTGGGCTCCACAATAATCATGCCGTACATCCCGTTCGCGATATGGGCAAGCACCGGTCTGGTTCCACAGTGATACATGAATACACCAGGCGAGGAGGTTGGATAGGTGAACGTGCCTTCCTCACCTGGCATAACATCAATAAACTTGCTGCTGGGTGCGGCATGTACAGCGTGAAAATCCATGGAGTGAGGCAAGCTGGAATCTTTATTTTTTAACGTGAATACCAGTGTATCTCCCTCAGTCACTCGTAGAACAGGTCCAGGAACGGTACCATTAAATGTCCAAGCGTTGTAGATCACACCTTCGGAGATTTCGACATCTGTAACCTGCGCCGTCATTTCAATATATACCGTAGTACCTTCTCTCCGAATGATCGGGTCCACCGGGGCTTGGCTGACAGCAGAAGGAGAAACTTCATTGTGATGAACAGGTTTGGCCGGGGCCGTTGAACTACAGTGAGAGAGCGTTGCTGTGAATATGGCGATGACGAGAGAGTATTTATATACATTCAGTAAGGAAAACATGGTTGCACGACCTTTACTCAAGTGATGTTTTTCACAATCTAAAAACCAGGTATTCTTTCAAATCCGTATTTATTTAGTTATAGATTACGTTATTAAAGCAGTAGCTGGTGTGATGCGGCACACACTTGGGTATGTCTTAATCGAGCAGGTTTCAACAATCTGCCTTCAATTCTTGTACTGAGGAACGGAGTTTCATATAATTTTAGAGAGATGGATTGGTAAATGTTACGTATTTTCAGGCTGTGTATGTCGTAATTACAGAAGGTAGGTGGATATGGAATGAAACGTTTCGAAGATGAAGGTGCGTATAAGTACAGTTTCTATTCGGTACTTCGTCGGGGTGGTCAGGTTGATGTGAAATGTCCAAAATGCGGTGGACACGCATCTATTGAAAAGCGGAAAGATCAACTGGGATGGAAGTGTTTCGATTGTTACGCTCAAGCTCTTGAAGAACCAGTATATCAATATAACGCCAAAGGGAATTGTGCTGTATGTGAACGTTGGTTTAACGTGGAGGTCACAGACGAGAAGAAGACGTCTCACCGATCATCGCATGTGGAATGTCCGCATTGTGGTTCTGTTAATCAGGTTGAATTACATGCCAAGCCGATATACGGAAGGTGTTTTTCCGAGATTCGAGCAGGGAAAGATCCTGTATTCGGGTTGGAGCTATACTTCCTGGATGAGTTCAGAGGAAAAATAATATGGGCAGTGAACCGGGAGCACTTAAATTATCTCATCGCTTATGTTTCGGCAGATCTGCGTGAAAAACCTGGAAATATGCCTTTAAAAACAGCTTCACATAGTATCCCGGCTTATATTAAGGATGCGAAGAACAGGGATATGGTTGTACGTACACTGTCGAAGCTTCAGCACAAGACTGGATGAGAGTGAAAGCGAAGATGAAGCGTTAAAGCTGCAAGGGAGAGTAAAACATGAAACTACGATTTAAATTAACTATTTTTGCAATCATTCTGGGTATGTTGATGATTCCGGCTTATTTTATTTTACAGACTTATGGCATATTTCAAAAACAGACAGTCTTATCTGACTATGCTCTCGCCGTTGATGTGAATGGGGAGTCTTATGGGGCTTGGCCGCTTGTTAACAGTTTTGCAGCGATGGATAAACAGGAGGATCACCGTCAGTTTTATTACCGGATCGACATGAGTCATCTCCAATATCTGTTTAATCTGGCCTATCGGGAGTATGAAGTGAAACCCGGTGGGGACAATCCATATCTGGATGGTACTGTAAACTATCAACATACGGACCACAACTACGTGCAGACCGAGAAACAGTATGAGAACGCCAATGACTTCTCAACGGTTTTGAATCTGTATGATCAGGATGGGCAGGTGATTTATTCCTACGATAACACTGGCAAGGGAGATAAACAGCTCGTAGAATCTATTATTCATCAGGGAATGAGTCGTACCAGTGGGAGTGGCAGCGAAGCTGCTCGCGATCCTTATATCAATATTACGGCGTTATTTCGCGACAAGTTAAACATCGATGTGAAACTGACAGTGGATGAGGAACACAAAGTGGTAACCATTCGAATGAACAAATCGGAGGCGAGATGATGAATGAGTATGGTGTGCAACACGGACCTGCTTATCTGGAAGGTTTGACAAGAAAAGACGAGGACATAAATTCCGAGGAAGTGGAGTGGAAAGGCAAACTTCAAACGAGTGATGGTCATGACAAATTCCATATTTTTTATTATGGTGACTTAATGGAAGATGATCTGATTACCTGGCATGATTCGACACCGCTTCTTGTATATGCGGAGCATACCGTCACAGGTGAACGTTATCTGCTCATTGATGCCGCCAAGCACGGATATGATGCCATGTTATGTGAGACCTATCTAGAAGAAACACTACGTGAAAGACCTCTTCGCCCTTATCTGGATGTTGAAGGAGAGGACATCTTTGAGGTGGAATTAACGGCCTATTACAATGTGCCTTGGGATGAAGAGTTCGGCGAAGATGTAGATGAAAATGGTGCATATGAACTGATTACGGGAGAGCACATGCATTTTGATCAGGTCAAGCGTGATGGATATGATGCCTTCGCCATTCGTATTCTGAATCGTAAAGGGGTATGGACTGACATTGTACAGGAAGAACTGGCTTAGATCTGATTAAGAATGAACCAAACTGAGAAATGGGAGATGTCACCAATGTATATCGTATCCCGTGCACTTAAGCCGGTTTCAACAGAGGAACTGCGTCAATTGGAACAACAATATGCCATTTCGCTACCTTCAGCATATCGTGCCTGGATTGAACATTACGGCGAAGGCACATACACAGGATGGATGAATGTGCAAAGACCAGACCCGGAAGTGTTAAAGCCTTTTGTTGAATATGATTTCTGGGTACATACGGATGAATCGCCTATAAGTCAGCATCAACTTGAACAGTGCATTACTATTGGCAGTTCTGTAGATGGAGATTTCCTTGCTGTTCATCCGGAGGTTGATGGGTTGTTGTGGCTACCACGTCATGATGAAAATATCACCTTATGGACATGCTCGGAGACTGAATTTGGCGAAACGCTGGATCAAATCTATTGTGGATATTACCGTCAGGATAAACCTATAGCCCCATCATACTATGAACCGTGGAATGAGTTGCGGAAGCATACGTTTTATCACTATACAGGTCTCGAGCAGGGAAGTTCAATGAAGGCACTGGCGGATATGTGCAAAACGGAATTTAAGTGGGACGCTGTCCTGGAAAATGAGTATACGTGCAAGCTGTTTATGATGTCGATGGGAGGATATGTACGTTTTAACTATGCGAATGGGAGAGAAATTGCCCTGTTCTACGAAGAAAAAACCGGTACTGAGGAGGCGGCAGATAACGATATCAGTCTGTTTTTGCAAGCACATCATTGCACGTCATATGAATAGGTTTAGAGTGGAGGGGTACAGATGAGCTGGTTAAAAGAAGACATCGCGGAACAGTGGCGTAATGAAGGCAAGCGTTATGCAAAGGATGTCAATGAATTTGTCCGGAGAAGCATGGAGGGAGAGCAACCAGATGAATCCGAGTTGGGGGGAGACTCCAGAAGCGGAATGGGTACTGAAGTATTTCATATGGTGAAACAGGCCAATCTTCACGGTGACGTGGAGGTACTCCGACGTGAGCTGCCAGCAGCGACGTGGCCACTAAACGAGACGTTTCAGGCTTCCATGCAGGCGGTCAAAGTTGCAGGTTATCTGAACGAGGAAACGGTTGTATGTAATACCGGGATCTTCACAGAGAATGCTCAGATCTATACGATGGATCAGCACGGATGGCAGTTGATATCTTCGTATACTTTTGCAGGTTGCTCATCGGATGGGCTTGACTATGCACTTGCAGGACCGGAAGGTATTCGTGTGATCCGTCAGCCTGATCGCAGGTTGGAAGGACAGGAGATAGCGACATATCGTTGGGAGGATATTCAAGCCCGGATACAGTCTTCCTTACCTCGTATTGAATCACTTGCAGACTGTGAGCATCCCGAACGGACACTAGAGGGACTTATACCTGTGGATGAAGGAAAAGCACTACTTATACATTCACGATACGGGATATATCTTGTCACACAAGCTCAGGTGAACTTGCTTCATCCCGATCCGGCAGAGATCGAAGAGTATGAGTTAGAGGATACACAGATAGATATGGGACATGCAGCGGTATCTCTGGATGGCCGATGGGTTGCCTATGGCAGCCAAGGGAGTAATCATATGGTGATGGACCGCCAGTTGCACAAGACATACTCCCTCTATCCAGTGTCGAGCTATCCTCATTATGCGGCATTCACCAGTGATAACCAAAATGTCTGGTTTAACGCATGTCATTTCTATAACGGGATCACGATGCAGGTGCCGTTGGAGTCCATCGCAGGTAACGAAACGAAGGAAGATTGGCCAGTGATGGACGAGAATGCACGAGTGTATGCAGCGGTTGATATAGTGGAAGGCATGGTGCTTGGAGATGCCTATGGTTACCTGTACTGTGTGAATGGTAAGGGTAAGGAAGTATGGCGTCATTTTGTGGGAAGTACCATCTATTCTCTCGCCGTATCGCCAGGGCAGTCCAAACTTGCAGTTGGCACGTATGGTGGCATGCTGCATGTGCTCGATCTTCGTTCCAATGAAATGGACGAGTACGGGATCGGTACAGGCACTCTTCGTGAGTTGGAGCGGTATGTATTGTGGCGTGGAGAAGAACCTCTGCGCTGGTGAGGTAGCATTTTGACCTGGTTAGGGGTGAAGGAATGGAACGTGAAGAGGCAGTAATGTTATTAAAATGTCATGCTTTTTCCTATGATGATCTGAGTCATCCCAAGATGGAGAACGGTTTTATTGGCAGTCTGCGGCCCTTTCGTGGACAATTAATTGAGCAGAACTTTCATGAGTTAATGGCAATACTGCGTGTTCTGGCGCCTGAACTTGCACAGCCTTCACTGGACCGGGAAGTCGTGGCATGTCTATGGGGAATTAATCACATGGCACGTGCTTGGGCTGTTGAACCTGGGGGCATGCTTCGCAGAAACGACCTCATTTCGGACGGACAGGTGGCATTGATGGAACTATGGCTTAATATGTTATCTTACGCAGTTATGATTCTGATTGAAGGTGGCGGAGAGAAAGAAGCGTTTTGGGAATATCACCAATATGTTCAAGAAGAGAATGGCGGAGCTAAGAAAGGGGAGATCTAGTGAATCCGGAGTCGAATGTAACATTAAACGTACTTATGGACGAGTTGAATCGCTTGCTGGATGAAAAAATACAGGATCAAGAGATTCGCCAATTGTACGAAGAATATCAGCATCGGGAAGGGGCATCCGAAGAAAGTCTCGATGTATTCGAAAAGGAGTATGGAATTAGGCTGCCTGGCGATTTTCGTACCTTTTACCAAGGCAAAGATGGTAGTGGCTATGGGTTGCATGTGCTGTACCCGGGTGATGCTGAGGCTGGGCGTTGTACGCCATTTTATCTGATGTCATTGGAAGAGATTCGAGAGACCAAACAATACTTCTGTGAAGTGGATGAGAAGTTGGAGGAGTATTATTCTGCAGAGGAAATTAAGCAGTTGGACCCAGAGATCAAGCCATATCTGTTCCATAAACCATGGATTCCTTTTGCAACGATTGCGGGAGGTTCACTGTATCTGATGCTCGATTTCGATCCAACGGAGGAAGGGACGTATGGGCAGGTGATTATGTATGTGCATGATCCGGACTTTGTCTATTATCTAACGCCTACCTTCACGGATCTTCTTAGTATGTCGAACCATAATTTGAAGGGGATGGATGAGATCACATATTAAATCCTGAACGATTAGACAATTCCTTAAACATAAAGAAGCTGCCGAAGCAGCTCCTATATCTGAACTTAACCTGAACTTTGCATAAGTCTCGATTACCGCTGAAAGAAACGATGTCCGTGAAATCCGCCTGGAGGTCCTCCGTGTCCACCTGGACCACCCGGACCGCCGGGTCCACCTCCGTGATGTCCGCCGGGATAGCCACCTCCTGGGAAATGACCAAGGTGTCCACCGGGGTAACCACCTCCGGGATATCCACCGTGCCACCAAGGACCACCAATCGGATATGGTAGTGGAACAGGAACGATAGGCGGGTATGGATAGGGATAAGGGTAAGGATACGGTGGTGGCGGTGGATAATAAGGGTAAGGATAACCCGCAGGTTGCGGGGATGACACTGAACCAGGGCCGTATGCCATGTAACAAGCCTCCAATAACTGGATTGATGATATCAGCCTATGCCCCAGTGGTTTCAGATGATACAGCAGATTGAAGAATAATAAATATAGAGTCATGAGGGGGAACTTAAGGTGGCCGTAGCTTTTCACACCGATCCAAAAGGAACTGCCTATGAACTGTTGATTGATGAATTGATCGAGAAGACAGACCGTTTTATGCTGGTTGACAGACAAAGGTACGAAGAGAGCGAAATACCCGAAGTAGTTCGCGTGTTAGAGAGATTGAAGCCCTATTTAGTTGAACGTGCTACGATGGAAGAGATGATGTTAAAAAGCGGCGCCTATTATTCAGAAGGCACCTATTATACATATCGCTGTACGCCGGAATCGGGTCAAGTACTCAAAGAAGAAGCCAATCGTTTTCATGATTGGTGCTATCCTTTATTGCCGGACGATCTTTGTTTTATGACGGAAGACGGGAATGATTATTTCTTCTCAGTGTCCCACGAGCATATGTACGGCATGAGGATTACATACAAAGAAGCGAGTGAACTTATGGAGAGGATTCCGGGTTTGTTCTTTGAGTTGGACCGTCATAAAAAAATCGATCACCTTCTAGACGATGCTATCAGGCATCAGACTGATAAGCTGGATATCAGCTTACATGGTTTGAGTGAACTTCCCGAACGAATTCGGGAGTTGAAGCACTTGAAGGAATTGACGATTTTTGAGCAGAATCTGTACTCGCTCCCTGCAAGTCTGTTCGAACTGACCTCATTGGAAAGATTGGTCATTACAACGCTGGATTTGGAGCGTATTCCGGCTGAGATCAAGAAACTGAAGCATCTTCAAGAGTTAAGAATTTATTGTGGGAGCCCTTTTGAATCTAAACCTGGTTGGAGGCCCAAACCACAAACTGAATTGGGATTAAATTGTATTCCACCTGAAATTGGTGAATTAGGTGAGCTGAAGTATCTCGAAATTGTATATTCTGGTATACGTGAACTCCCTCCTGAATTGGAAAAACTGAAGAATCTACGCGCTTTACTGGTGACGAATGCACTAATTGAAGGAACTCCGGATGTTGTCAAACGAATGCACTGGCTGGAGTATGTAGACTTAATGAATATTCCATTTGGTACCTCTTGGGAAGAAGTCTGGGAAATGAAAAAGAATATGTAGCCAATGGGCAATGGGCCCTGCTTGGGATGTCCGAGTCAGGGCTCATTGGTTACACGATGAAAATTTGGCGGAAATGGGCTCACGGATCTGGGCGCTGGGCATAAGCTGGCATATAGGTTATGACCTAAACCGAGAGCGAAGGGCAGGCGTTTTATTTTGGCAACCTCAACCATGGATTATACTTTACCAACCACCCAATTTACTTACGATTTAAGCAACAATCCGTTATTCAAGAAGGATGAGGACAACTATATTAACTCTCTCTCCATCAACCAGTTAAACACACTGGGCAATACTTCCTTACTGGATATTTTCCTTAACACAGGCAATGTGGTTGAACCACATATTCATCAGAATGCGACCGAATTGGTATACTGCATCAGCGGTTCAGCAGTCGTGTCACTCATTAATCCGTTCACGAACGAGTTGCTTCATTTCCCGATTACACCAGGGCAGGTAGCTAATGTACCTCAAGGCTGGTGGCACTATGAAGTGGCTACTGCAGATCATACGCATTTACTGGCGATCTTTGATGCTCCTGTGCCTGAGGCGATATTTGGCTCAGACATCCTGCGTCTTACACCTGCAAAACTTTTGGCTTATACGTACTGTCTGGAAGAGAAAAAAGTTCAAGAAGCGCTGGCTCCCATCCAAAAAACAGTGATTATTGGCCCGCCGGCCGATTGCCAGACTTCGACTGCTCCTATCTCTAACAGTGCTCCAAATGTGAATCATCATCCTTACGTAATGCCGAATGTACAACCAAGTGTACAGCCAAACATGCAACCAAACACACAACCCAGCATGCAACCAAACACACAGCCGAATATGCAACCAAATGCACAACCAAACATGGCACCAAATACTCTGCCCAATATGCAACCTTACGTAAACCGTCTTCCGTACTGGGGTACTTGGGTCGATCCACGTATTATCCACGAACCGGGTTGCCCGTATTATAGAGAGCTTCCTGTGAATACGAATATTCAAGAGGAAAGATGACGGTTTATTAGGCAAGGTTTATTAGTACACATAGGTACTTCAGTTGTATTAGGTAGAGAAAAAGAAGCGTTCCTTGGCGGACGCTTCTTTTTCTTGATTAAGGGTGTCTTCATACTTGCCGAAAGCCGATGCAATGAAGCGCTAACGAATCGCACGCGTCTTAAATCAAGGATTTGAAGCGTGCCCAGGAATCTAAAGAATCTGAGACACCTTATATCAGAATAAACTGCCGTTTCATGCGTTTATATCGGGGGATTTGGGAAATAAGGTGTCTGATGTTCTTTACAATTTTAGATGAGGAGCTAGAGGCCAAATAAGATGTCCTGAGTTCTTTAGAAAATTCTCAACTCATTCGCCAGAATCCGCAGCATGGGAATTCAAAACTTTTTAGGCGCTGACATCCATCATCGATAAATTGCCTGAGGTTGAAGAACACCTATATATGTTCAACTAAACATCTACATGATAACGGAAAGTTACTCTTCCATCGGAGTGCCAGTGTAAATATATTCATTAGTTGAACTTATATATGATCTACTTACGATGTGTAATTTCGTCCCAAACCAATTTCCGTTAATAATTGCCGATAAGCAATTGAAGTACGGTCAGCGGGAATGTGGGCCTCGGCATGCAGATCCAGGGGCAGATCCTCCGGTTTCTGTGACTCGACCATCTCGCGATCTTCTTCGAATACCTGCAAATTAAACTTGATTGTGTCTTCAATAGGAGCGTCTTTGTCAAAATTGCGTGTGATTGGACAGAATAGACGGGTATACCGAGCAGAGATCGGCGAAGCACAATTCAGAATATTCAGCTTGTCTTCACCTGGGAAATGTACCGTCAGCGAAGCCGCAAAAGGCGGGAAAACCCGAAACTCACGCAACCATTGGAAACCTTCTGGAGCAACAAGATCTTGCCCTTTGCCATAGTTGCTCACCGTACTCCAATACTCGGCCAGTAACTCATTACCTTCACGTTTCACTTTGTATTGAGGGACTTCTGTGTTGTTTTTGTCACCAAACGTTTCCGTATGCACATAGGCAAAATGGGATACATCGAGGAATCCCTCCATTTGTCGTCCAGAGGAACCGGCAATATCAAAGTTGGGTGGCAAAATATTGATATATTCCGGATCATCCCATCCAGGGAAGGAGGGGATCTGTTCTTCCGTTCCCGCCAAAGTGGTCCAGATTAAACCGTAACGTTCAACTGCGGGATACACGATAAGTTTGAGCTTAGGCGAGATCTTGGAGCTTGGGTGTGCAGGTACTGCGGTACATTTACCCTCACAATTATAACGGAAGCCGTGATAAGGGCAGACAATCTCACCATTTTCTACCCAGCCTTTGCTAAGTGGGGCCCCGCGGTGAAAACAAAGATCCTTGGCTACGACAACCTGATCATTACTACGATAGAGAACCAGCTTCACATCGAGTAATTGAGCAGCAAGTGGTTTGTCTGTTACTTCGGTAGCTTGTGCTACCGGATACCAATATTGTGATAATACATGCCAGTCTTCAGCGGTGAATGTACAACCTCTAGGCAATTCGGACGTATTAGGGTTTGCGTTGGAAGTTATCATAGTAAAAACACTCCTTAACAATATGAATAAACATTTCTCTTTATTATGTTAGAAAAGTTAACTTTATTAGCCGTATGTTACTACTCTTATAGTCAAAGTATCAATATATCCAACCTATTTTTGGTTTAAATCACAAACGGTACAGCAAAAACCGTACATGAACACGGAAATTTTCGAGTTTACTTTACATCATATGTTATATATAGAGGGGGAAAACAACTTCTAGGCATGTTATTTCTTTAACTGATGGATGGCTGTATGGAGATGTTTTGTTAGAATCTCATTGTAATATCTGTTAGTTGAGCAACCATTCTTGTGGGAATAAAAAGATTTTCGTAAAGTATGTCACAGATCCCGGCAGTCGTTTGTCTACAGTATGTAAACCAAATGACGGAGGCGAATGAAATGAATTTAAGAACGAACTACAGAACAGTGAGTCCAGGCGCTTTTAAAGCGATGATGGCAATGGAGCAATATATATCCGGGCAATTTGAAGACAAAGTGTTATACGAACTGTTGAAAATCCGCGTGTCCCAGATCAATGGCTGCGCCTTTTGTCTCGATATGCATGCCAAAGATCTGATGAAATTGGGAGATTACGCGGATCATATTCTCTTGTTAAGTGTGTGGCGTGAAGTACCTTTATTCACGGATCAAGAACGTGTTATGCTGGAGCTGGCTGAAGCCGTGACTCGAATCTCGGAACAGGGTGTACCTCTTGCGTTGTACGATAAGGTCCGCGAACATTTCAGTGAATCCGAACTGGTGGATCTGATCCTGGCCATTAACACGATTAACAACTGGAACCGGATTGCCATTACAACCGGAATGTATCCGGGCTGCTTTAACTAAAAATACTCGCACCATGCCAGAGGAGGCCATTCTTATGAATTCCAATCCTTACACCAATGAGCCAGAAGTGTCTTCTCTGGACGTTGGTGAGTTGTATATTCGTTATAAAAATTATGCATTTTCAATAGCTTACCGCATGCTGGGCAGTGTGGTAGAAGCTGAAGATATTGTGCAGGATTGTTTTGCGGGGATTCAGAGCACGTCTGCTCAGGATATTCGTAATCCCAAGTCCTACATCGCCAGACTCGTGGTGAACCGAAGTTTGAATCTCTTGAATTCCGCCCGCAACCAGCGGGAAAGTTATACCGGCGAGTGGCTGCCAGAGCCGCTTGGTGACAGTGAAGTGGAAAATATGCCAGAGGAAACGATGCAGAAGAAAGAGATGATATCCTATGCCTATCTGGTCATGTTGGAGCGTCTTTCGCCTATGGAACGGGCTGTTTTTGTACTTCGTGAAGCGTTCCGATATGATTATTCCGAAATAGCGGATTGGCTGGACAAAACGGAGAGTAACTGCCGTCAAATCTTTAGCCGTGCCAGAAGGAATTTGCCTGAAAAACTTTCGCCGATCGAGCAGAGTGATGCGGATATGTTAGCCAAAGGCGAATTACTGAGCCGTTTTACGACGGCTTTCCTTCGTTATGATGTCTCTGCAATGCTCGAGTTACTGGCGGATCAGCCTGTATTTACAGCAGATGGCGGTGGTGTTGTGCATACCGTTATGAGAACGATGAGCGTTCATAAAGGCGTGCTTGCCCTCCTGACCTCCCGGCGTGTCCTTACGCGATTGCGTGAGAGAGAATGGGTACCGATGTGGATTAATGGCGAGCTTCAACTTGCGTTGATGAAAGAAGGGCAGTTGTCCGAGGTATTTTGTTTGGAATTGGACTCTTCCGGGGAGCGGATTGTGGGTGTTTACCTCATCGTGAATCCAAATAAACTTACAGCGGTACACACGACGACTCTTTGACAGAACGGAAGGACTCGATAGATAAACGGAAAAGCGACAACCTCTGTTCCGAGGATTGCCGCTTTTTTTGCATTCAATTGGTGTTTTGCTCCACCTTATTATTCAAGTGCAAAGTGTTGTTCAACCGATTCAATAATTGCTCTCACTTCTGGTGTGAGCTCATCATTGTTCTGATTGAGAACTAGTGAAATCTTTTCCATGGCATCCAGAAGAATACTCTCCGTATGGGGCTCCCGCTTAGCCAAAGCTTTCTCGTAAGCCTTTTTCACCTCAGGGTCTATGGTGCGAATTTCTTCATCCGTGTACCAATCATAAGCAGGCGTGTTGTCACTTCCGTAGAACAGATATTCAACAAATAACCACTGCTTCACTACTGTTGTACGATTGGAATTCGGAAAGTTGTTCAAAAAGGCTTCTTTCTCCAATGTGCGCTGAATTAGTTCATTCCAGGGAATGATGATGCCAGCATCTGCAGTTGTCATTTGATTGGACTCGGTAGCCATAATATTAATGTACGCGGCAATATCAGCTTTAACGAAAGGTTTGAACTTTTGGTATATCTCATAATTGATGATGGGGTAATACAAGCCTTCACTGGTTTCCAGTTTGAACCCGAGATCAGATGCTTCCTGCAGAATCTTCTTCACTGCCGGATCTTTAATTTCTTTGAGCAGACGACTATATGTAAGCTTCTGTTCGTAACCCAGTTGTTCATGGGCTTGAGATAGGGCTTGTTGAAATTGTTCCGTATACATTTGGTATTCCAAATCAGCCAGCTTCACGTTCTGCATGTTCTCCAATTGCAGGGTCATCAATGTTGCCTGCCAGGGACTAACTTTATCGATATGATTCATGAGATATTTACGGGCTTTAACCAGACTTTGTGTGGACTTCACTGCTTCTGTTCGATAGGTTTGGAATTGATGATACACCGCTTTGGAAGCGGGGACAGGTGCAGCCATTGTGGTTGAGGTCGCAAGTGTTGAGCCAATGGCAGTACAGCCGAGAGCCATAGCCAGTAAACCGAGTTTAGCAGGTTGATTCCATTTCATTCATATACCTCCCCATAATAAGAAAAAGCCATTTTGATTCTGATTCTCGTGTAACGGTACTTTAACGTATTTTATATGTATGGTCCGTAAGCTGAATATGTACGGGTTAGATTTTGATTAAACCAGTTTCTGGTAACTGAATCAAGTGTCTTAAGCATGAAAATTGATTACGAACATTCAAAAAAAACAGCCCCTACAACCCGAGTGGGTTATAGAGACTGTCCTCTGACCTGGTATATGGGACTTTGTTTTTAATTAATGCAGTGGTTTATTGCCAATAGGCATCTGAGGTGCTCCGGTTGCTGGAATATAAGCCTGAAGCATCTGTTGTGTATCACTTGGTGTGAGTTGAGGTACTTGATAATAGGCGTTTTTATTCTGGAACATGAAAATTTCATAAGCCATCTCAATAAAATGCTGAATCTGCGAAGCGATGACTCGACGAACCGTTCCATTCGTAATTTCGCTGCAAGACATGCCAAGAAGACTCGCATGTGACTTGATCAGTCCCAGCATATGACCGCTAATCCCGGCATCCTTTACGTCAGCCAAGCTCTGGTTTGGCTTTTTCGGTGCTGAGGGCTTAAGGCCATATACCGGTGGTACCATGTTGGGAATCATATAGGTTGCCGTCTCTTGATGAGGCTTCTGTCCTGATGCAAAACACTCTGCAGTCAGATTGTACTGGGATAAAATGAAGTTATACTGTCGGTCCAGAATACCAATCAGTTCCTGACTCTGCACAAATGTACGAAAGATCATATATTGATCCAGCACGTTAATGGTGGAGGCCAGAATTTCATGCACATCGAACATCTCATGGCCACCATGATTTAAGTTAGGGCTGATATTTGGATTCGTATTCAATGTGGGCTGTACTGCATTCTGAGGGTTCATGGAATTTGGATTCATTGTAAATTTGATTCTCCTTTGGTAAATGGTATGATTCTAGTATGCTTGGAGAGTAGTAAATTTATGTACATAAGTGAGGTTAGAGTCATTGAGAAAACTGAATTATATTCACATATTTATTTTCCTTAGTGTGGTCACAATAGTAACGCTGGGCTTGTACTACGTAGCCGCAGATTGGCTGGATCAACGTTATTTTCGCTTCCTGATCTGGAATCTGTTCTTGGGCTGGATTCCTTTTGTGTTCTCTTATGCAACTTATCTTCTAAGTCATGTGAAATGGAAAGGTGCTGTATGGCTTGCAGTCGCAAGTGGGCTGCTGTGGTTGTTATTTTTCCCGAATTCTTCGTACATTGTTACCGATCTGGTACATCTGACAGCGAGAAGTTCCCGGTACTATGGTGGTAATGGGGTGGACTACACGTACTGGTACGACTTAAGTGTTGTATTAATGTTTGTCTGGACAGGGCTCCTGCTTGGATTCCTGTCGATGTATCAGCTTCAGGAAGTGATCTATTACCGCATTGGACGCTGGGCATCATGGATCTTTGTATTGGCTGGCTGTGCTCTGGGAAGTTATGGCGTATTGCTTGGACGTGTATATCGACTGAATAGCTGGGATGCACTGACGAACCGAGAGACGCTAATTGAACTGATGCACGAAAGTGTAAGCCGTCCGTCTCTAGCGTTTTGCCTGTTTTTTGGCACATTTATCATCACAATCTATGCCACACTATACTATCTGATCAATACAAGGTTTCCCCGTGAAATGAAGCAGAGTGCAGGAAGTCCCGAGAGGGACCTGCAAGCGTTACGCTAACTCTTGTTATCTTGAGGCTGAACTCATTACATCTAATCGTAACGTATATTGCTGAGAAGGCTGTTCCAAGTCATACACATGGCTTTTGGAACAGCCTTTTTACATTGGATCGAGCCCTGGATAAATACCTCTACTTATTTACGGATTAACTCAAGGATGGTTTTCACAACCAGTTCGGGTTCATCGTGGATAACCATGTGACCACTGTTGGTGGCCGTAATGAGTTGACTATCCTCCGATATATTCAACATGTTACGCTGTCCCGATTGCCAGATGGATTCGAGTCTCTGCCCAATTTCAATCGAGATCCCTGCACTAGCATAGTCTTGAGGATGTCCGCGTGCAATGATACGTACAGGGATGGATCCAAGAGTTTGGCCACGAATGGCATCTTCTGTTGAATGAGCGAGGAGAGCTTCTTCTTCTTTGGCGTGAAAATAGGAAGGGGTGGCAATCACATTAACAAAAGTATCCCGATCTTGCTTGGCAACAAGACCATCAAGCATAAAGTCTGGAAATAATCTGAAAATTCCAGATGATTTTAATAATGATAATAGGGAGGCAGGCGGGTTTCCCTGAAACTGAGCCTGTTCCAACAAAGCCCTTGTATTCTGCTCATCATTCTCAGGTCTCGCATCGATGAGGACAAGGCTTTGAATCTCATTTGTGTAGGTCTGTGCGAAGAGTCTGGCATACATCCCCCCGAGGGAATGACCTACCATAACGTAAGGTCCACGGATATTCTCCTTCTCCAGAGCTGCGTGTAAATCCTGAACGATATTCGCACCTGTACGTTCTGTGGATGAAGATTCACTCCAGGCATATCCTGCGCGATCATACGTAACCACCGTTGCATGTTGGGCTAGTTCGGCAGGAATGTCTCTCCACGACAAGCTGGTCTCCCCACTTCCAGCCTCCATAAGGATGGTTGGCGAACCACTGCCTTGTTTATGAATGTGTAGTTGGTAACCGCTGACTTGAACTAACGTACCCGGAGGCGGAAAGTCCTTTTTGGTCTGCGACGAGGCAAACCACTCATAAAGGAATGCCGCTCCAATTAGCAATAACATTGTGTAGAATATCCTTATGATGAAGGTGAGAACTCTGAATTTCTTTCGTTTTTTGGTTGGAATAGTTGTATGCATGATCGTATGAATTCCTCTCTTACAGCGTTATTTTATTTAGTACAATGTATTAAATATTATTATAGCACAGTGTATTACTAAAAGAGAAGGATGGTGTATAATGATGTCATGCCAAAAATTGTAGATCATGAAGCTCAAAGGAAAATCGTTGCTGATGCAGCAATCCGGGTCATACAAGATCACGGACTCGAGCATGCTACCGTTCGGAATATAGCAAAGGAAGCGGGACTGTCGGTAGGTTCCATGCGTCATTATTTTGCCACACAGGCCGAATTGTTCGCCTTTTGCATGAATCTTTTTGCAGAACGGGTACAAAAAAGGGTTGAGGCGTTACAGATGAGTGGATCTGTACTGCAGGATATGAAGAATCTGCTCTTGCAATTTCTCCCGTTGGACGAAGACAGAATGATGGAAATGGAGGTCTGGTTTACGTTTACAGCCAAATTATTGGTGTACCCTGAATTAAAAAAGTTAAGTGATCAGATGCATCAGGGGATGTATCGGTCTGCTCAGTGGGTAATACAGGAGTTGCAGAAGCAGGGCATGACACAACCTGATCTGAACGCCGAGATGGAGACGGAGAAGTTATATGCTCTTGTGGATGGACTCGCCATTCATATGTTAATGCAGCCAGATAGACTTACAGTAAACCGAGGGGAGCAAGTGATTGAACAGCACTTGAGCATGCTATGTCCAACTTAGTCTTACCTAGTATGAAGAAGGGTTATTTCCTTTTATAAGGGAGTAACCCTTCTTTTTATGAAAATTTGGCAGGTATGCAGGATGATATAACGAAGAATTAAGAATGAGAATGTAATGAATACATAGACAAGTAGGTGAAGAAAAAAATGTTGAATGTATTAGAGCTGACAACAAAAGTAGAAGAAGTCATGGAGAGCGTGAATTTTTCGGGTGTTGTGTTACTCCAGCAAGGCGGGAAAACCCTTCTGAATATGAAACGTGGTTATGCAAATCGCAGTGAAGAGCTTGCCAATCAGGTGGATACACGCTTCGGCATTGCATCAGGATGTAAAATCTTCACGGCAGTGAGTATATGCCAACTCATTGAAGCGGGGAAGTTATCTGCTGATTCTAAGCTCACGGATGTGTTGGATGTGAAATTTCCGCTGTGGGACGAAGGAATTACCATTCATCAGTTGTTAACACACACGTCAGGTATTCCGGATTATTTTGATGAAGAGGTGATGGATGACTTCTCAGAATTATGGAAAGACAGACCGGTTTACGTGATGCGGCGTTTAAGTGACTTTCTGCCCATGTTTCAGCATCTGCCAATGAAGTCTGCTCCGGGTGGACGTTTTCACTACAACAATGCGGGGTTCATTGTGTTGGGGCTTATCGTGGAACAGGTTTCAGGACTGGCGTTTACAGATTATGTGGAAGAGCACATTTTCAAACCGTGTGGCATGAAGGACTCGGGTTATTTCTTAACAGATCAGCTACCGCGGAATACAGCTTTAGGATATATTGATCACGAAGATGGCTCATGGAACACCAATATGTTCGCTCTTCCTGTCAAAGGTGGATCAGATGGTGGGGCATATGTTACCGCACCGGACATGATTCGGTTCTGGGAGGCATTGCTGGGTCACCAATTGTTAAATGCAGAGACAACACGTCAGTTATTAACTCCATATGCTCATCAAGAGGATGAAGAGTACTATGGGCAGGGGATCTGGATTGACCGCATTGGGGAGGACATTTTCAAATTTCACATTATGGGATTCGATCCAGGGGTGTCGTTCATGTCTTCGGTGTATCCGGACTATGATCTACAACTGGTCGTGGTCTCTAATCAAGAGTCTGGTCCTTATCCAATCACGGTTGCCATCGAAGAGGCATTCGTATGACGAAGAAACCCTCAGCCTATGGGCTGGTTAAGCCTTCATAGGTTGGGGGTTCGTGGATCTAACCATGGTTCGAACAAGATAAAAGTACGGTTGTTTACATGTATAACATTTTCCATAGTTCAGGAGCGATTAAACGAGGGAAAACATCCAGCGGAGGTTTCTCTTTCTTTCGTTTGTCATTGGTTAACACGGTAACGAGTTCAAGCTCTGGCACAATATATACATACTGACCGCCAAACCCTCGCGCGTAATAGTATTGGAGATTGGATTGAGTGTCTTCAGTAGCAATATCTTCGGCGGCAGATCTTTCATCCGGATAGACATCCACCCACCAATGCCAAGCATAACTGCCGTAATTCGGTGGAGGAACTGTAATGTAAGGCTGCGTAGAACGGGTGACGAGATGACTTGAAATGAGAGATTTACCCTCCCACATCCCTTGCTGTAAAAAGAGTTGGCCGAACTTCAGCAGATCTGCGGGCAACATCTTCAGACCAAATCCGCCAGTATGGACACCTTGAGGGTCACTCTCCCATTCGTAATGCTTAATTCCGAGTGGATTAAAAAGATAACGCTCTGCGAACTCGGCTACATTCATACCTGCATTTTGCATCAGGATGGCGGATAGAATCTGTGACACTCCGGAGTTGTACTCCATATATGTACCCGGTACATGGCTTAAGCGTTGTTCCAACGCAAAATTCACCCAATGATCAGTGCGGGTCATGCGAGGGAATGAATTCTGCCCACCGAACTCGTCCCAGTTAAATCCGGCTGTCATGGTCAGCAGTTGTTCCAGTGTAATTGCTGGTTTACGCGGGTCAGGATCGGTTGTCAACTGTGGGAAAAAGGTGGAGATTGGGGTTGATGCCTCTGGCAACAAGCCTTTATCCATCGCAATACAGATGAGGGCGGACAGCACACTCTTGGTACATGAATTGATTTTTGCAATATCGTTCGCAGCCTCTTGGTTGCGGTAGTGTTCATACATGATCTCACCGCGTACGCTGACGAGGCAGCTTCGCAAATCTAGCGGTGGAATGATCTGTTGTAACTTGGATGACAGTAATGAAGGATTCATAGTGTCCTTTCTGTACGGTTGATTTGGTATAAGATTTGGTGGAAATAGGTGTCCATTATCTTAGCATACTAGCTAAGCGAAGCTCAACAAACGATTACGTATTCCAGGTGTGAAAGGTATACTAGTAGCTAGGAATATAAAAATAAGATGATCGTAGTGTAGCAGAAATAAAACATTAGGAGGGTACACCTTTGTTCAAAATCGGAAATCAAGGAACGTTTGAAACGCTTCCTGATCATGCCAGGGCAATATATGAGGGAGATACCGGTGCTGTAGAACAATTCATTAAGCAGGGCATGGATCTCGAAGAAGAAATTACGCTTAGTAAATACATAGCACTGACCCCACTGGACATTGCTTTAATCTGCAATCAACCGGAAGTGGTTAAGTTGTTGGTAGAGCATGGAGTTAATTTGAATGTCAAAAATAATTCGGCGATCCTGAAGGCAGTCAGATATTGTGGAGCAGAAATGGTGCGATACCTGTACCAGCAAGGTGCCAAGTTAAACGGACTTAATCGGGTCAAATCCAGTGCATATGATGAAGCCTACTATGGTAACAAAAAGAATATAACCGTGCTGAATGAACTCGGGTTGGATATTCGAAAATATGGAGGCAAAACGTTACGCAAAGCGGTTGCTGATCACGATATGAAGACAGTCCAGTACTTGCTGGAGCAGGGAGTAGATATCAATTACAATGAACCGGACATGGTATATCCGTACAAAGCCACACCGCTCACGGTAGCTGCACGACTTGATAACATGAAGATGGTTCGATATCTGGTGGACCACGGAGCAGATGTGACTATCCAGGAGAAGGATGGTGAGCGGGCGTACACGATTGCAGTGAGTCAGAAAAATGAAGAAATGGCGGAATATCTAAAGGGGCACGAACCTCAAGAGTTTCATGATATGAGCAACAAATTATATGCATTGAAGTCTTATAAACTTCCACAGCAACTCATTGATTTTCTAACTAGCGGTACCCGAAGAATAGGCTTGCCAGAAAATGAATCAGATATCCGATATATAGAATTCTTTCATCTGATTGATACGGTAGAGATGAAAATGGGCAGACAAAAGCTACTGCGTATATCCTCGAACATCGATCAATACTCACATATTCTGATTGTCTGGAATCCAAGCAAAAAAATGATTGGATATGCAGATATTGAACATCAAGAACATGGACTAATAGCTACATTTGAAGAGTTCATGTTAAATCCAGCTACAGCTATAGAGGATATCCTGAATTAGATGGGGTATACACGAGAATTCCATGAACCTCTTTCCTATTATCAGTGGGAGAGGTTTTTTTACTATGATAGAAATACTAATATAGGAAAAATATTTAATTCAGAACTTAAAACTCTGCCTTCATCTTACCTCGACAATGAAACGTTTCGAATTTATATTTATAACTAATCCGTATTATATTCATTGTTTGTAAGCGTTATATTTTATGGTTACTGAAATGGGAATTTTATGATAACATATACACGAAACGTTTCGAATCCATTTGAAGGGAGAAAATTTATGAAAAAAGCAAAAAAGTTCAACTTTATTTTAACTATTTGTCTGTTAGCTAGCCTGGCTTTAACTCCTATGGCTTCAGCAGGTGACTCAAGCAAATTAATTGGATTTCGAGCAGAATTGAAAGCGATTGCATATAAGACCTATTCGTATTTTGAGGACTATACGGATCAGAACACCGGCTTGACTTACGATGAAGTACGGCTCACTGAAAATGGGACAGAAGAAGCTAAACGTACCTCGCCCACGAACATCGCCATGTATATGATGAGTACCGTTTCCGCGCAACAATTGGGCACTATTTCGAAGAAAGAAGCGGTACATCGTCTGCAAACGACTATAAATTCCCTCGAAAAGTTAGAAAAGTGGAACGGCCTATTTTATAACTGGTATAACACAGATGACGGTTCAGTGAAAAAAGATTGGGGACAATTTATTTCCCAAGTTGATAATGGCTGGTTATCCGCTGGTTTAATTGTTGTTGGGCAAGCCTATGAAGAACTCCATGGGGAAACAAGCAAGTTGGTTGAAAATATGAATTATACTCCGTTATATGATCCTGAAGTCGGCCAATTCCGCGGAGGCTACGATGTGGCTAAAGGCGCACTGACGGATCACCATTATGGAATGTTTTACACGGAACCACGTGTAGGCAGCTATATTGCCATTGGGAAAGGTGATGTTCCCCAAGATCATTGGTGGAAGATGTATCGCACATTACCTCAAGAATGGGATTGGCAAGCACAGATTCCTCAAGGCAAATCCGTTAAGTACGATGGAGTGGATGTGTTTGAAGGAAGTTATGTATATAAGGATAAAAAGTTCGTGCCAAGCTGGGGAGGCAGTATGTTTGAAGCTCTTATGCCCGGTATGGTTATAAAGGAAAAAGAGCTGGGTACTCAAGCTTTGGGATTGAACAACAAGCGTCATGTCGAATTGCAAATTGAATATGCCAAAGAAAAAGAGTATGCCGCATGGGGATTTTCACCATCCGCAACTCCGACAGGTTACAGTGAGTTTGCAGCAACGCCGTTAGGTACCTCAGGTTATAAAGATGGAGCAACGGTAACCGCACACGCAACATTCCTTGCCCTGGACTATGCTCCTGAAGCTGTTCGAAAGAACATCAAAGCTTTAAAGAACTTCAAAATGGTTGGCAAATACGGATTCTATGACTCAGTCAATGTGGAAACGGGAGAGATTGCGAAGGCTTATCTGGCACTGGATCAAGGAATGATTATGGTGTCGATCGCTAACTATCTTCAGGATGGCGTTATACGCGATTATTTTCACAGCGATGAGATTGGGCAGAAGCCAGAAGAATTGTTGAAAAAAGAAGTGTTTTCCATTCATTAAAGGAGAGGGAAACTTGCCATACTGATTGTTCAAATGGAACGAAGCAGCGTGTTTTCTGCTTCGTTCCATTTGCGTATGTCGAAACCGAATTTTAGGTACACTCGTTCATCACAATATGTATCTTATGCAGTGTGAAGAGAGGTTCGTATTTCACATATTTGCGGCCTTGCTCCATCTGCAACCATCCACATCAGAGCAGAACGGAAAGTACTGCAGTAGCGCGGTTTTATACACCCTATACATGACAATGCAGAACCTACATATTTACTGTGTCATCTTTATTTCTCTATACTTCAACTTGTAAGCGTTACCAAAAAGAGAGTTAACAGGATGCATAGCAGCAACATATTCCTATCCAATGAAAAAGATATAGAAAGGAGTGGGAGAATGAAGGAAAGTCACATTGTAGTACCCGTAAATCCTTCATTGAAGAGGAATTCCCTTGGCAAAAGAATTTGGAAAAATTGGGAGCTATATCTGTTCATGCTTCCCGTGCTGTTGTATTTCCTTGTTTTTCATTATGGACCGATGTACGGCATTCAGATTGCTTTCAAGAATTTCGTGCCTTCCAAAGGAATTACAGGCAGTGAATGGGTTGGTTTTGAGCATTTTGAACGCTTTTTCAATTCTTATTTTTTCTGGGATCTGCTCTGGAACACATTCAGTATCAGTTTCTATGAACTTGCCATCGGATTTCCGCTGCCTATCATTTTGGCGCTGGCCTTCAATGAAGTCCGCAACGGCCCGTTCAAAAAATCGGTCCAGACGGTCACCTATGCACCCCATTTCATTTCTGTAGTTGTCATGGCAGGTATGATCATTACCTTTTTATCACCCTCAAGCGGAATGATTGTCCGGTTCATCGAATTCATTGGTCTTGAACCAGCACAATTTTTGACGGATCCCGCATGGTTCAAGACCGTGTATGTATTCTCAGGCGTCTGGCAGAGCACCGGGTGGGGAACCATTATTTATCTCGCGGCTCTGTCAGGTGTAGATCCCCAGCTCCATGAAGCGGCCATTATGGATGGAGCAAGCCGAATTAAACGGGTACTGCATATCAACCTGCCAACGATATTACCCACGATTACAATCATGCTGATCCTGAATATGGGTAATATACTGGGCCTTGGCTTCGAGAAAATTCTGCTACTGCAGAATTCACTTAATATGGAAGCTTCCGATGTAATATCCACCTATGTATACCGCGCCGGTTTGGTGAACGCCCAGTATAGCTTCTCAACGGCTGTGGGATTATTTAATTCGGTAGTTAACGTTATATTGCTTGTTACAGTCAACCAGATCGCCAAACGCACCAGTGAGAACAGCCTCTGGTAGATCTGGAAGAAAGGAGTTGAAGTCTTTGGTTACTGCGATGAAAGAATCCAGGGGGGACAAGCTTTTTCTGATCAGCACTTATATTTATTTAGGTCTGTCACTGCTGGTTGTTCTCTATCCACTCATCTATATTCTTAGCGCTTCAATCAGTTCGCCGCAGGATGTTAATTCGGGAGCGATGTGGTTGTTTCCGAAGAATGTAACACTGGACGGTTACAAGCTTGTGTTTGAGAACCCGAAGATATGGAGTGGTTACTTGAACACAATTATATACACAGTGGTGGGGACTTTGCTTAATCTCGCTGTCACTTTGCCGGCCTCGTATGCGCTCAGCAGATCTGATTTTGTCGGGCGCCAGTTGTTCATGGGCCTCATTCTATTCACGATGTTCTTCAGCGGAGGAATTGTACCGACGTATCTGCTGGTCAAGAACCTTGGACTCATGAACAGCATGTGGGCATTGATTCTGCCGGTAGCTGCTTCGGTCTGGAATATCGTCGTGGCCCGTACCTTTTTTCAGACGACCATCCCGAAAGAACTTCAGGAAGCAGCACACATCGACGGCTGTACGAATCTCAAGCTGTTCATTCGCATTGTTCTTCCGCTGTCGGCACCGATTGTAGCCGTTATGGCCCTATTCTATGGTGTAAGTCACTGGAACAGTTACTTCCCGTCCCTGATCTATTTAAATGATGAAGCGAAGTATCCGCTGCAGATGGTTCTGCGTCAGATCCTTGTTCTTCAGGAAATGACGGCGGAAACGACTGGCTCATCCATCAACGGCGAGGTGGCGACAGCCATGAATAATAAGGCAGAAACGGCATCCCTGATTAAATATGGAGTTATTGTTGTCTCCACATTGCCCATCGTGGCCATTTATCCGTTCCTGCAGCGTTACTTTGTCCAAGGGGTCATGATAGGTTCTGTTAAAGGCTAAACAGCTAAAATGTATGAAATCAAGGGAGGAATTATAAAATGCCAACCACACGCAAGCCATGGAAGCTGCTGCTATCTTCGGCTTTAGTTATTACATTACTGGCAGGCTGCAGCAGTTCAAACGAAGGTGAAGCGAATAACAATCTCGGAAAAGTCGCTGTGAACAATGAAGGTTTCCCGATTGTTAATGAACCCGTTACGCTGTCGCTTATGGCACCAGATGTAGGAATTCAGAACTGGGAGAACATGGCGGTGCTTCAGCAGATGCAGGAGAAGACAGGTATTACGCTGGAATACAAGAACGCACCTAAGGATAGCTTCGAAACGAAGAAAAATCTGGTGCTCGCCAGTGGAGATTACCCGGATATCCTCTATGCTGCGGGTTTGACAACTGCAGAGCAGATGAATTACGGAGAGCAGGGGATCCTCATTCCACTGGAGGATCTGATTGAAGAGTATGCTCCGAATTTCAAGGCGCTGTTGGAGGAGAATCCGGATGTCCGCAAATCGATAACTGCACCGGACGGGCATATCTATTCCTTGCCAGTAGTAGAACTTAGCCAGCACTGGTACCGCAATCCGATGTGGTATAACGGGGACTTCCTAAAGGCGCTGAATATCGATAAACTTCCGGAAACGACAGAGGAGTTGTATACCTATCTGAAGCGTGTGAAAGAGGAAGATCCAAACGGGAATGGCATAGCCGATGAAATTCCAATCTCTTCCGTGACAACACCCGCTGCGAACCTCCGCGATATCCGTACCTGGCTGCTGGGTGCCTTCGGCATTTATGAAGAAGAAATTTACGTGGACGATGCGGACAAGGTGCATTATACACCGCTTGAAGAAGGCTACAAGGAATATCTGACCTATATGAACCGCCTGTGGTCTGAAGATCTGCTGGATCATGAAAGCTTCTCACAAACAGCGGAGCAAAAAAAGGCCAAAGCACAGAACAATCAAATCGCCCTTTTTTCGGACTGGCATGCCTACATGAGCAAAGGTGGAGAGCCTTCGACAGAAGATCCGATGTTTGCACCTGTCCACAGTGAATCAGTTGCTGCCCCAGCCATTGCCAAGAACAGGGGGATTACAAGCGGTGCCTTTGCGATCACGGAGAGTAATCCTGCACCGGAAGCTTCTATACGCTGGGTGGATTATCTATATTCCTATGAAGGTGCCATGTTCTTCAATAAAGGTCCAGAGGGCATTCTCTGGGAGTACACCGACATAGAGAACCGGGTCAAAAAGTATTTACCGGTACCAGACGGCAAGGAAATGGAAGATTATCGGGCAACGCTGACACCTAACTACGGCATACCCGCTCCAACCCTGTCCATGGATGATATTAATAAAGGGTTAAAGACAGACTTTGACCTCTGGGTAGAGCAGGAGACCAAGCAGAAGCTTCTCGATAAAGGCGCACGGATTCCGTTCCCAACGCTATTCCTTACCGTAGAAGAGCAGACCGAAATCAGTAGCCTGAATTCTGATTTGAAGACGTATGTGAATCAGATGGAGGCGAAATTCATCACCGGAGCCGAGCCGCTTACAGGCTGGGATAATTATGTGACGACTGTCAAAAAAATGGGCGGAGAGCGTATGGTTGAAATCAACCAGGCTGCCTATGATCGCTGGAAATCCAACTAATCAGGTCCATGCGCAGAAAGTTGCAGAACACTAAATGCAGGAGGATTAGATATGCAAATCACGAGACATCCGAATAATCCCATTGTTGTGCCGGGGGACTACGAATGGCGCAAGGTTACGGTTTTCAACCCTGCGGTGATCATTGATAACGGCAAATTTTATATGATTGAGCGCACCGCTGGTTCCTTAACTCCATGCAAAAATTACTTGGGTCTGCTAGAGAGTGATGACGGGGTGAACTTTATCCACGTGAAGGATGAGCCCATTGTGACGCCAGACATGCTTGGATTCCCTTATGGTAGTGTACAGGACCCCCGAATTGTCAAAATTGATGGGACCTTCTATCTGAACTATGCCCTTCGCCCTTGTGCCATGAGTTATTATCCTACCGGGGCAGGGGTTCCCCTTCGCTCAATTCCGGAATATCCGGACGGGTGGGGGGACGAGGAGGGACATTGGCTAACCCGGTCCTCCATTTTGAAATCAGATAATCTGCTGGATTGGGAGTATGTGGCGGACACGACACCTCTTGATATCAATGACCGGGACAACATTCTGTTCCCCGAGAAAATAGGCGGAAAATTCGTACTGTTGCGTCGTCCCGAGGAATATGTGGGCGAAGCCTACGGTACGGATAAGGCGGCCATGTGGATTACCTACTCCGAGGATCTGGTGAACTGGGAAGAGCCCAAGCTGCTTGCTGCCGCCCAGAACCTCTCCTGGGAATCAAGGAAGATTGGAGGCTCAACGCCCCCGATCCGTACGGACAAGGGCTGGCTGGTGCTCTATCATGGCGTCGATGAGGACATTGTCTACCGTGTGGGGGCCATGCTGCTGGATTTGGATCAACCGGAGAAAATCATTGCCCGGACGCCTTATTTTATTATGGAGCCGGAGATGTATTATGAGAAATTTGGGTTCCAGATCCCAAATGTCATCTTCCCGACCGGAAATGTGGTCAAAGATGGGCTACTTTATATCTATTACGGAGTAACAGACACGGCGATTGCGCTTGCGACAGTTCCACTGGATGAGCTGGTAGAGCATATCCTCCAGGAAGGGCAACAGTAAAATAAACCATAAAGTGAAACGGTATATCAAATATAAGAATGTAATACAGAGGGTTCGGAAGCTCCACCAATTTAAACAGGTCTTTTAATAGTAGCTCCTCTCAAGGCATGTTCCTTGCGATACTGCCCTGGTGTCAGACCGATTTCTTTTTTAAACTTGCGGATGAAATTCGGAGCATCCATATAACCGACCTGTTCGATAATTTCTTTGAGCGGTGCGCTAGTGTTCTCCAGCAGCCGCATGACTTCATCTACACGTCGCTGCCAGATATATTGTGAAAAATTGCGGCCGGTCTTCTCTTTGAAGCTCCGGCTTAAGTATGAAGTTGAAATGGCAAACTTAAGTGCCACATGCTCTAGGCTGAGTGTGTAATCTGCAAACTGTTGATCCACGTAAACCAGAATGTCATCCATTAATGTAGATTCGCTTGTCTTTGTATTCAGATCCACCTGCGCGCAGATGTCAGCGGCCAGACAGACCAAGCGACTCTCCAGCTCTTCAAGTGTTTCAAAGGCAGTCAGTTCCGGCATATTGGCGAACACTTCGTTCATCCCAAGCTCGGAGGCGGTGCGTAGAAAAGCGTTCAACAGATCGAAACAGATGCAACGCAATAAATGAACCTGTAAGGGCTCGTTTTTGATCGTATGAATAGTTTCGGTAATCAGTTGAGCGGTTACTGATTCGTTGCCCTGCTTTAGACTCTGCTCCAGTTTCAGCATGGATTTGCGTGGTAACCAGAAACTCTCTGAAGCAGAAGGGTTCAATTCGGCAAGCTGCTCAAAATAAGTTACCTGACCACTGCGCCGGATAATCCGGTGCTCCAGAGCTGTAGCTGCTTCAATGAAGGATTGGTTAAGACGGGCCAAGTCCCTGTATGCCGTGCCAACACCGATACTCAGAGATAGCTGCGAGTGCTCGCGGATTACCACTTGAATAGCTTCAATCACCTGTTCCAATTGGTTTTGAATCGGCTTGTCCACATCACCGGGAAGTGAAATAATCAGAGCAAACTGGTCTTTGACCGAGAATTCTACACCGAAGATCTGAGCACTGGTACCAGTAAGACATACATTGCTGAGGATATCCTGCAACAGAAGGCGTTCCTGCCAGGACTTGTCGCCAGGCAAATCCCAAGACAATATAGCCAAGAAATAGAGGCCTTGTCCTTGAGGGTGCCGGAATCCGGCGCTCAGAATCATTTGCTCAATCTCCGGATCATCCGGCTTGCCGTGCTTGAGTAACAGCAGCATGCACTGATTACGGACGAAGGGCTCCTGAAAATCAATTTTCGCACTGTAATTGTGTAGGGTCTGTCGTATCCATTCCCATTCATTGCGCAGCTTGGAAGCATCATCGCCGCTGCCTCTCATCTTGTCCATTAAATCCCTGATTGGATGGTACTGGCGTTTGGCTAACAGCAGCGCAGCAGCTATGCCGGTAATGACGGTAATACAGAATACGATCAGGATCAGGGTCTGGACATGAGCGACACGGCTGAAGAACTGGAAGCTTGGCATCGTAGTCACATAGGTCCAGCCATTTTCTTCCGATTGAACAGAAACAACGGAGTATTGTTCTCCGTCCATTTTCAAATTATGAATACCGGGCTCAAGTGTAGCCAAGTTCTCAATTTCGTCTTGGGGAAGGCTGATGCCATGGCTGTTCGCGGTCAACACCTCTCCGGAGGGACTGAATATGTAGCTGCTCCCTGAAAAATCACTCAAAATCGAATCCATGACCCCGGTAAGGTTGGATTCTTTCATTAAATAGACAACGGTCCCATATGGAAACGGATCATTCGGTTTAATGGGCACAAGCATGACGAGCATCGGTTCCATTCGGGAATTAACCTTCACATTCTCAGCGGCACGGACCAGGGGATGCCTGGTTTCATTCAAGTCCTGTTGCAATTCTTCCAGATTCCAATGCTCGAACTGATAGAGGCTACCAAAGGTGACATCAAGATTAGCCAAACCGCGGTGCGAATAGATGTGGGAATCGTTATGGAAGTAGAGAAGCAGATCCTCTGCAATGCTGCTGCTAGCTTTGTAATTCGCCAACGCCTGAATCGCCTCCAAGCTGTAATAAGGGTGATTTACCATATAAGGGGTCAGGTGTTTGTCATAGGCGATTCTCCCCGCTATTTCCTGAAGTTCATTCATCCGGTTATCTATCGTGCTCTTCACCTGGTTAAGCTGATTGACATTTGATTGTTCGATTTCTACACGCAAACCTTTGACAGCGTTTTCATAAACAAAAATAGTTACACCTGTCAGAGGGATAAGAAATATGAGAATGTAAGAAAAGGCATATTTCAGCAGAAGCCTTGATTTGAAATGATTCCAGCTGAGCCTGAATCTGTTGAGCAAGGATGGCTTGAGTGCCGAATTTGCCATGAAGTATTCCCTCCAGTGTTAAAATATTCGGATTAAAATCACTATTCTCTTCTGGATTACACTTGTGCTAGTATAAACATTATAACATTATAATCTTTAGAATGAAGTAGCTCATCAGGCTTATTTTTAACGAATTGGAAGTACGATTTACATGTCATGAATCATTTTTGGAATTTGCCTGTATACCGGGGTTGAAAAAGGAGATGGGATGAGTGGGCACAGAGAATGTGCTGCGCAATTTGCAGCTTGTTGACGGGCGAATCATGGATATCGCCATTCAGGACGGGATCATCACCGCCATGTCACCGCCAGGACAGGCTGAAGGAGAAAATGAGTTGGATTGTTCAGGGTTATATGCGTCCAGTGGGTGGATTGATCTGCATGTGCATGCCGTTCAGGAGCTTGATCCCTATGGGGATGATATCGACGAAATTGGTGTGAAGCAGGGGGTAACAACACTTGTAGATGCCGGAAGCTGCGGTGCAGACCGAATTGGCGCTTTCTACACCGCAAGATTACAGGCTGCTACACAAGTATTTGCTCTGTTGAATATTTCAAGGATCGGACTCGAACGGACGGATGAACTGTCACAGCTGGAATGGATTGACCGGGCCAAGGTCCTGGAGGCAGTAGCGGCTTATCCTGATTTCATTGTTGGCCTGAAAGCGCGCATCAGCGAAAGTGTCGTCAAAGACAGCGGGATACAACCGCTCAAGTTGGCACGCACACTCTCGGAGGAAACGAAACTTCCGCTTATGGTTCACATTGGTTCTGCTCCGCCCGCGATCTCGGATGTGCTGGAGCTACTACAGTCGGGCGATGTAATCACCCATTATCTTAACGGTAAGTCGAACAATCTGTTTCATCCGGATGGCACACCGCTGCAAGAATTACTGAATGCGGCTGCTCGGGGAGTTCATCTGGATGTGGGTCATGGCACAGCGAGCTTTTCCTTCCGGATTGCAGAACAGGCCAAGGCTGCAGGCATTGCGCTGAATACAATCAGTACGGACATTTACCGAGGCAACCGTATGAATGGTCCGGTATACAGTATGTCGAATGTGCTGACGAAATTTCTGTACCTCGGCTACAGTCTTGAAGAGGTCATCCGCGCGGTTACAAGAAGTCCAGCGGAGTGGCTCGGTAAGCCAGAGCTCGGGAAGATCAGGGTGGGACAGCCAGCAAACCTGACTTTGTTTTCCCTGGAAGCAGGAGAAAAGCAACTTGAGGACTCGGAAGGAGATGTCCGGGTCACGCGACACTATATTGAGGTTAAAGGAGTCTTTGCTAATGGGTCACTCATTACAGGCTAAATATGGATTGAAGCGTGTTATTAATGCCAGTGGGAGAATGAGCATCCTTGGTGTTTCCGCACCAACGGATTCAGTCATGGATGCGATGAAACAAGGCGGACAGCGGTACGTAGAAATTGCAGATCTTGTGGACAAATCCGGAGAATATATTACACAGTTACTTGGTTCGGAAAGCGCGGTTGTGGTGAACTCAGCATCCAGTGGTATTGCGCTGTCGGTGGCAGCCATTGTGACTGCCGGAGATCCGCGTCTCAGCCTTCGTCTGCATCAGGAGCCGGTATTAAAAAATGAAATTATTATGCTAAAGGGCCATAATGTGCAATATGGAGCACCCGTCGAAACCATGATATTTCTTGGCGGCGGCCGGGTAGTGGAAGTCGGATATGCCAATGAAGGCCGCAAGGAACATATTGATCAGGCAATCGGTGAACGCACGGCAGCCATTCTTTATGTTAAATCCCATCATGCTGTGCAGAAAAACATGATTTCTGTGGAAGAGGCCTGGGAGGTTGCACAGCGTAGAGGTGTGCCGCTGATTGTTGATGCGGCAGCGGAAGAGGATCTGCATAAGTATATCCAGTTCTCCGATCTGGCCATTTACAGCGGGTCGAAAGCTATTGAAGGCCCTACTTCCGGCATTGTCGCCGGTAAAAAGAAATACGTCGAGTGGCTAAAGGTACAGCTACACGGGATTGGCCGCAGCATGAAGGTTGGCAAAGAGACCATCTTTGGGTTACTTCAAGCTCTGGAGGAATACCAGGACAAAGCGGACAATAGTGAACGAGAGAAGCAGACGCTGGAGGCTCTTCAGCCACTTGGTGGACTTCCTGGTGTTTCAGTCCGCATCGTGCAGGATGAAGCCGGCAGATCGATTTTTCGAGGGCGTGTCCAGATTGATTCCTCTCTTGCTGGGGTGGATGCGAAGAAAGTGAATGACCAGCTTCGTGAAGGTGTAATTGCGGTATATACCCGAGATTATGGCGTCAAGCAGGGATATTTTGATATTGATCCAAGGTCGCTGCAAGGGGATGATTTGCAGGTCATTATCAGCAGAATACATGAAATCGTGGGAGGTAAACCGAAATGAGTCATATTCAGCAGTGTCTGTATAAGAATAGGGCCGCAATGAATGTACTGGCTGGAAGTATCGTGAACGCTAGAGATGTGTACGAGGCTGCGGAAGGATATGCGCTTGTGGGTGTGCTCTCCAAAAACTATGCTACGTCGGAGGAAGCTGTAGTTGCCATGACTGAATATGGTCAGGCTATTCAAGATGCCGTATCCATCGGACTTGGTGCTGGAGACAGCCGTCAGGCTGCAGTTGTGGCCGAGATTGCCGCGAGTTATCCGGGCAGTCATATCAATCAGGTATTCCCGGCAGTGGGGGCAACCCGTGCCAATCTGGGACCTAAAGATAGTTGGATTAACTGCCTGGTCTCTCCATGCGGACAGCCAGGCTATGTAAATATATCGACTGGCCCCATCAGTTCAGTAACCAATCCGCAGGCTATTGTTCCGGTTCATGCGGCTATTGCACTGGTTCGTGACATGGGAGGGAACGCGCTTAAATATTATCCGATGCAAGGGTTGAAGCTCGAAGAGGAGTACCGTGCGGTCGCCAAGGCTTGTGGGGAAGCGGGTTTTGCTCTGGAGCCTACAGGTGGAATTGATCTGGACAACTTTGGACCCATTCTAGAGATTGCACTTCAGGCAGGAGTTCCTCAAGTTATACCCCATGTGTATTCTTCAATTATTGAGTCACAGACCGGGAATACGAACGTACAGGATGTCCGCAGACTGCTCGAAACAATGAAATCGCTGGTGGACCGATATGCCTAGGGTTGTTGCATTTGGCGAAGTGATGATGCGGCTGCAGGTTCCGGGGTACGAAACGCTGGTCCAGGGCAGCAGGCTGGAGTATTCTTTTTCCGGCAGCGGGGTGAATGTAACGGCAGCACTAGCCAGATACGGGCATAACGGTGCTCTTATTACGACTTTGCCGGAAACCCCGGTGGGCGAAGCGGCTATCGCTTATCTGCGCAAGCTTGGGGTGGATACCTCTCTTATTAGACACGGCGGTAGACACCTTGGGATGTACTTTCTGGAAAATGGCTTTGGAGCCCGCTCAGGCAGAGTCACTTACACAGATCGACTGGGCAGCAGTTTTAATACCGCGGACGCAGACAATTATGATATGAAAGATCTTGCCTCCCGGATCGACGTTCTTCATTTATGTGGCATTACGCTGGCTATGAATGATAGCGTGCGCAAGCAGATGAAACGGCTTGCTGAGGAAGTGAAGAGTGCTGGCGGCAAGGTAGTATTTGATTGTAATTACCGTCCTTCGTTATGGGGAACGGACGGCTATGTCAAGGCCCGCCCGCATTATGAGGTAATGCTGGGGTTGGCAGATCTGGTCTTAATGAATGAGAAGGATGCGAAGGGTATTCTTGGCATCGGTACCGAAGAATATGATAGAATAACCCAGATGAAGCACGCGATCCCTGAAGTTGCAAAGCGCTTCGGAATCGGAACGGTAGCAGGAACCCACCGTGAGATTAACGCGGACCATACGCATTCCTTGACAGGATATATTTATCATCAGGGTACTTTTGTATTTTCCCGCAAGCTAACATTTCCGGTCTACGATAGAATCGGTGCCGGCGATGTGTTTGCCAGTGCCATCATCCATGGGGAATTGCAGCAATACCCACTGGAACATACGGTTAATATGGCAGTGGCAGCAGCGATGCTGGCCCATACCACCCAAGGCGATACAGCGCTTTTTACCGAGAATGAGGTGCTCCGGGCGCTGTCGGACCATACCTCAGATGTTGAAAGGTAGTGAAAAGTGAGTGTCTCTCAAGCGCAAGCAAGGTCCTTTATATCAGCAAATCCAAAAAATTCTCAAAGATCGGATACTACATGGCGTATATCCTCTCGGAAGCACGATCCCCTCTGAACCGCAGCTGGAGAAAGAATTCGGCGTCAGCAAAATGACAGTCCGCGGTGCGGTCCAAGAGCTGTCCCAGGAAGGTTACGTGCAGAAAAAAAGCGGTGTCGGTACAATTGTGATGCGGAACACCTCCCATCAGAAGCTCTCAAAGGGTAAAAGGTTTACGGAACTACTTGTAGAAGAGGGCCATAAGCTGGAAAAGAAAGTTCTGAATTCCCGGTTACTCACCAATGATACCGGTACGGAGGAGTATGGTCTCTACGGGTCATATTGCCAGCGGATCGAAAGGCTCTACATTCTTAACGGACAACCCTATATTCATCTGATACACTTCTTGGCAGCAGCTGCTTTGACCGGCGAAGGGAAGGAAGGAATCAATGGAGACATTCAATCGCTGTATGACTCTCTGGAGGAGAACGACATTTTGCTGGAAAACTTCAAAGACCGTTTTTTTGTAGAACCGGCAACTCCTGAAGTATGCCAACTGCTGAAGATTCCACCGGGGAAGCATGTACTCAAGCGCCTTCGTAACTCCTTCGATGGAGAAGGCAGATTAATTGAACACAGTATCGGCTGTTATAACACGGAACTTCATCATTATCTGGTTAGTTATGACACTTGAGGTTGAACTCATTATTCAATTAGAAGGTGAAAATGGAGTGCAAGAAATTGTATTCATACAAAAGGGGTCCTGCAATGCTTACGGATGATGAGATGAAGCAGATTGATCGCATATCACCTCAAGGCATTGCAGCCGGAGGCAGATTCCCTGGTCAAGCCTAGTTCAGTAGTACATGATTCATAGAAACCTACAGTTCAGGATGAAGAACTCTATATAACATGTGTCAACAGTATTAACTTTCTATTCTCCGGCATACAGTACAACGATGAGATGTATGCTCAAGGAGGAGAAATGATCGCATGATAAATCCGATTTTGCAATCCCCGAATGTTCCGCTAGCTGCCGATTCCAATGCGGTTGTCAATTATCAGCGGGATTCACGCAACTATGTAACCCAGTTGTTTGGAGAACAGCTGCCGACCATTGCCAATGGTTTCTTCAACGTGTACTTAAGCAAAGGAATTATTGTGCAGCCGCACTGGCACACCAATGTTACGGAGATGATTATAGTCATCACTGGTGAAGTTACAGCGTCAGTCTTCAATCCGTTTACGCGTGAACGATTGACATATCGTCTGAAACCAGGCCAGGTTGTGGTTTTTCCGAAGGGCTGGTTTCACTGGTTTGTCGCCGAGACAGATGATGTATATGTATTAACGATCTTTGATCAACCTACGCCTGATATTGTGTTTGGAGCGGATTTCTTGGCAGCTACACCGCCGGAGGTGGCTCATCGCGCGTACTGTTTGGATGAAGAGGCGTATGCCAGAGCCGTTGCGTCTATTAAAAATGATGCCATTCTGGGCCCGCCAATAGGATGTGATACGCAGGTTTCTGATGAATCGACCTCACCTTCCAAGACGTCCGTGTCACCATCCAATAAGCTGAAATCTTAATTCAAGATTTCTCAGTCATTATCAATGTGTAGAGCCTGTAACTGGAGCATAACAGTTGCAGGTTTTTTGATGTGTCAATGTAATTGTCGAATGGAGTCCAGGGAAGGGGCGGCATTATATTAAAAAATAATTCAAAAGGCTTGAGCCAGTGTGTCTCGTTCTCTGGTAGTATAATATGAACATCCAATGAAAACGGAGGACTCATTAATGAACATATCAGAAATGGAAACGATTGAAACTGCAATGAGTTATGCACCTATCTTGATGTTTGACAGAAACGAACCCTTTTATCCGGATTTTGTTGGCATCTCTTTGTTGCATCAATCCGGACCTTCACCATCGTTCAGAAGGGACATCGAGTTTCCAAGCGAGGTAGTGCAATATGTAATCGAATATGCGATATGGTGGGATTATGAGATTGGACATTTGTATGAAATGGAGCATGTATGGGTCTATGTGGGTCATGACGGAGAGGTTGTAGACTGTGAAGCCAGCTTTCATGGGAAGGTACTGCGCGGACTGTTGAAGGAACGGGTTAATGTGGTTGGACATCATGTTCTACTGTACTCGCAGCCTGGCAAACATGCTTTCTCACCACTTCCGGTTGTATTTGAATTATTGCCTAACCTGTATAGTGCAGCAGGTTCCAAAGCTGGATGTGATGGGCTACTTGTGAATGAGCTGTTTCAAGGTTATTTCGAAACGAATGAACAGATCGATGCTCAGGTAGAACGATATCTCCAGACCAAAGCGTTCGTACCTGCCATGGAGTTTGAAGAATATGTATTAAAACCGGAGATGTTCATGACGTGGGATAACCTGTTTCGTATTATTCCGCATAGGATTAAGGACCGATTAATGGAACTTGAGCAGTTATACAGGACATAGTTAATTCGTTTTAAATGGGTTTTATGTTAATTTAAAGTGTGTTTATTCGCTTCAAAACCAAACTTGGTTGATTCGGGTTTGGTTTTTATTTATGGGAAAATGGACTCAGTATGAGTGGGTTTTTATTAGACTTTAGTCTCGGTATAAGGAGAGTGAATAACATAATACATCATTTTTTAGCACGGGAACGGATGGGTGTTAGACATAAGAACTATATAGCTTTTTACATAAATATAAGTAGATTATGCGACATGAAAGTTTGTTTGGAGGTGCCTGTATGTGTCAACAAAAAATGTTGATTATACATATATATGAAAGGATGTGGGGGATTTAATAGGTAAAAAGTATAAAGTATACTAAAAAGAAGATTCTTTATATCTGAAATAAAAATTCATAATCGTGCAAATTTATAGAAATAAAAATCTCCTATTCAGTTTTAATATATTTATGTCGAAATAGATCGTAAGTTGTCTGGAGCGCGACCTAGAGAAGGGTTTACCAACCAAGCGTTATATACATAACTGGACACTACGATGCCTAGGAGGAGATTACATGAAGTGGTTTGGAAACTTGAAAACAGCAACAAAGATTATCTCAGCATTTTTAATTGTGTCGATAATCCTCGCGTCCCTTGGCGTCTACTCGGTAGTAACATTGAGAAGTACGAATGAACGAATGCAAGAGATGTATAACAACAATCTGATCTCGGTTAGAGAACTGTCCTCAGCTCAGGTTGATTATCAGAGATTGCGAGTTAACGTGAGAGATTTGAATTTCGAAACTGTAGCAGCAGAACAGACCAGAGTTACGGAAAATATGGCTACAATTCGTCAATCCATGGAGGAGCGAATTGCTACGTATCGTCCTCTTGCTACTACCCCGGAAGAAACGGAATTGCTTCGTAAGTTAGATACCCAGTATGACAGTTATATGAAACTATTTGATCAAGGCGTCACTATGGCGTTATCAAATGATGATGCAGCTTTCATTACATTCCTCAAAGCAACATTAAAACCTCCGGGTGATGAGGTGGTCAAAACACTCTCGGATTTGGTGAACCTTAATGTAACCCTGGCAGAACAGGCTAACACAAAGTCTGAAGAAGCCTATACAACTTCCTTTGCAGTCACCATTGTTATGGTAGTTGCTTCCGTACTTTTCAGTATCCTCATTGGATATATCATCTCTCGCTCCATTTCGAGGCCACTCATGGCCATGTTGGGTCTAGCTACGGAAGTTGCCAACGGAAATCTGACCCTTAAGTCAGACATCTCTAGCAAAGACGAAGTGGGTCAACTGGCTGCGGCATTGAATCGAATGGTCGACAACCTGAAAGGGTTAATCAACAATATCGTGATGAACTCTCAAAGTGTTGCCGCTTCTTCAGAACAGATCTCAGCCAGCACGCAGGAAATTGCTAGTACCAGCACAAGCCAATCCAGTGAGGCAGGAAATATCTCTGAATTATTCAAAGAGCTTTCACTTGCCATTAACTCCGTTGCTGCAAGTGCGGAAGAAGCGGCTGAACTGTCCAACGATACGGTGAAGACTGCCCGTGAAGGTGGACTTGTTGTACAGACTTCATTGGAAGGTATGCAAGCTGTTAATACGAAAATGACCAAGCTTGAAGATGATTCTCGTAAAATCGGTGACATCATTGAAGTGATTGATGACATCGCTGAGCAGACCAATCTGCTCGCGCTGAATGCTGCCATTGAAGCGGCGCGTGCGGGGGAGCAAGGGCGAGGATTCGCCGTAGTCGCAGATGAAGTCCGGAAACTTGCAGAACGAAGCGGTGAGGCGACCAAAGAAATTACAGCCATCATCAAAGCGATGCAGGAAAACACGAGACAGAGTGTACAGGCAGTAGCAGCCAGTGTTGAGCAGTCTTCCATGACTGGACAGGCGTTTGATCAGATCATTGATATGGTCAATAACTCTTCGCACAAAGTAAACGAAATTGCAGCTGCATGTGAGGAAGAGGCGGCTCAAGCGGCGGAGGTCATGAGCTCTGTTGAATCCATCTCAGCCTCAAGTGAGGAATCCGCGGCTGCGTCAGAAGAGACTGCGGCAACCTGCCAGTCTTTGGCACATCTGGCGGAAGAGCTGGCGAATTCTGCAGCTGCCTTCAAAACCCAATAAACCACATTGAATTGAGGGTGAATCGATGTCTTCACTTCAGAAGGAACAATATATTGAGCTGTCTGTAGGTGCAGAGACTTGCGCCATTCGAATCGAAGAGATTCACGAAATTATTAAAATGCTCAGCATTACAGATATCCCTTTCAGCCGATCAGAGATTAAAGGGGTAGTTAATTTGCGTGGCAAGGTTGTATGTGTGATGAGCTTGCGCAACCTGCTGGGTATGCCGGATGAACCGGATACCAGAGCAACTCGTATTATCGTAGTTCGGTATCAGGATGAATATATTGGCTTGATCGTGGATCGGGTAAACAAGGTAACCACGTATTCGGAAATACATCCACCAACCGGAGGTTACGGTCGTAACCGTGAAGGGCTCTTCCATGGTGTAGGGCAACAGGAAGACAAGCTTGTGGGCATTTTGAAACTGGACGAAATATTGGGCGGTTAGGGAGGAATACACGAATGATGGATTTGTCTGCCTACCGTGACATTTTTATCGAAGAACTGAATGATCAACTGGAACGTATGGATCAGTCTTTGCTGGCATTGGAACTTTCGCCTTCTGTTGAACTGGTTCAAACGCTGTTTCGGGCGGCCCATACCATCAAGGGTTCGGCATCCACAATGGATTTTCGTGAATTAAGCGACCTCACACATGAAGTGGAGTATGCCCTAGAATGGGTCCGGGAGAAAAAACCGGAAATAACTTCGGAACTCATTGATATGTTATTCCGCTCTCTGGACGCCATGAAGGTGCTTCGTGATCAGTACATCCGTGGAGAAGCCTATGGAGACTTTCGAGCAGTCGTACGAGAAATAAAAGATCTAATTCAAACCCCGGCAGTTGTCGGGAAACTTGTTACACCTCAATTGCAACCAGCAGAATCGATTGTTGCACAGGCAGCTATTGTGTCAGGCAAGCAGCTATTGTCCATTCACATTGTGCTGGAGCAGAAGTGTATGATGAAAGCGGCCAGATATCATATTTTGCGACAACGCATTGAGGACATATGTGGTACGGTTGTTGCAAATTCTCTCATGGAGAGCCAACCGGGCGCGCAGAATGAAGATGATCAGTATGGTCAGTTCATCTTTATCGTGGCTACTTTGAAGGACCCACAAAAGCTTAAGGCAGAGTTGTCTGCAGACTCGGATATTCATATGCTGGAGATAGATGCATATGTGCTGGAATCCAATGAGGTTGCAGCGACTTCTGCTCCAGTTGAATTCAGCTCTGAAACAGAGCAAACGAAACCAACCGTGACGAATACGGGCACATCTGGCCCGGAAGAGAAAGTGAAAGCTGCTCAACCTACAGTTCGTGTAAGTGTTGAGCGTCTGGACCATCTAATGAATCTGGTTGGAGAACTGCTCATTGATCAGACATCCCTTGCAGATCTGAGTGGATCGGGTGCGCGTAAAGAGTCTTCCTCACGCATCCAGAGTATTAGTGGTGTATCCGATCATATGGGCAGGGTAATCAAGGAGCTCCAAGAAGGTGTAATGAAGACGCGGATGTTACCCATTGATCAACTATTCAGTCGCTTTCCGAGATTGGTTCGTGACCTTTCGCAGAAGCTGGGTAAAGATCTGGAACTGGTTATTCAAGGTGGAGAGACCGAGCTTGACCGGATGATTATTGAAGAATTGAGTGACCCGCTGATCCATCTCATTCGCAACAGTGCTGACCACGGCATTGAAAGCGCAGAGGTTCGTGCGGCAAACGGTAAGCCGTCCAAAGGACGTATAACCTTAACTTCGTTTCATGAAGAAAATCATGTCGTCATTCGGTTTTCGGATGATGGCAAAGGGATCGATGGGGAGAAGATCAAGGCTTCCGCCCTGGGCAAAGGCATTATTAGTGAGGAACAGGCTGCACGCCTGACAACACAGGAGGCTGTACATCTCATATTTGAGCCAGGTTTCTCTACAGCATCTTCTGTAAGCGAAGTATCAGGACGCGGCGTTGGAATGGACATCGTGCGTAGTCAGATCGGGCGACTCAACGGTATCATTGATATTGACACGGAGGTTGGTGTTGGTACCACGTTTACGATTCGACTGCCACTCACTTTAGCGATTATTAAAGGTCTGTTAGTCAAAGTATCCGGTCGTGTTCTGATCTTGCCGATGTACAATGTGGCCGAAATTGTTCGAATCTCACCTGAAGATATTCAGATGATTCAAGGGCAACAAGCGATTCTGAATCATGGTCGTATTGTACCTTTTCACAGACTGTGTGATAAATTGAACTATTCACGAACAGATCGCAAATCCAAGACCATTCCACTAGTGATCGTGCGTTCCGTTGACAAAATTGCAGCATACGCGGTAGATGAGATCATTGGGAATCAGGAAGTAGTGATCAAAACGCTGGGTACGTATCTGGGTGCAATGAATCATCTGTCTGGCGCAACGATCCTGGGTAATGGTAAGGTTGCCCTGATATTGGACGCTTCCTATCTGGTGAGTCATTAATCGTTAGATAAGCATTATGCAGGCCAAAGAGCCTCATCTTCCATAACTGGATGGTGGGGCTCTTCGTTGTACCTTTTGACATGGTGACCACTCAGGCTTTGAAAATGAGGTCCATAAACCGGTTGGCTGCCAAAGAAATCGGCATATTGCGTTTGGTCATTATCCCCACATGGGAAGGGGGGAGCGGGACATCAAGCTGAATCTCGAAGAGAGAACCTTCTTCCAGCTCTTTGGAGATAAATTCACGTGTGACATAAGAAATACCCAGTCCCCTACGTGCAAATTCAATCAGCAGATCAACGCTACCGACCTCAATCTCCGGCTTCAACGTGTAATTATAGCTGTTAAACAATTCGGTTATAGCCATCCGAACCCGGCTGTTCCGGGAGAAGAGGATCAGTTGATGCTCAAGAAGCATCTCAAGCGTCATGACTTTACCTTTTAACTGAGCATAACGTTCCCCAGCTACAAAGCAGTCTTTCAACTGAATGCTTTCCCTGACTTCGAGCTGTGGGTCAACAATGGGCATTCGAACAACCCCAAGATCAATCTTGCCTTCTTTGAGAAAGGTGATGACTTCCGGTGTGGTTCCATGACTCAGATGCAGCTTGATATTAGGATATATGGTGTGGAATTCTTCGAGATACGCCAACATGTAATGCTTGAACAAGGAGTCACTGCCACCAATCCGGAGTTCACCGTTGTCGAGATTCTTCAGTGCGGCCATTTTTTCTTCCGCAAGTGAGATCAGAATCTGGGATTGTTCAATATAGGAGTACAGACTGGCACCTTCCTGTGTCAACGCTACACCCTTGGAATTTCGATAGAACAAGGTGAGTCCAAAGCTCTCTTCCAATTGCTTGATGGCATGACTGACACTGGGTTGAGTGATATACAATGCTTTGGCAGCTTGCGTCAGACTGCCTGTTTTGGCGGCCCAATAAAAGACTTTATATAGTTCATAATTTGTTGTCATAGATGTTGTCTATAGCTCCTGTGAAATATATTAATTACTTGTATGGCTACAAAACGTATTATAGTGTAACTACAACAAAGAAACCAGAGTTACTTGGAAGGAGAACGGTAAGATGGAACCAACTACCATTGTTTTATTTGGTGCTACTGGCGATTTAGCCAAAAGAAAAATATATCCTGCCTTATATAACTTATATCTTGAGCAGAAGCTTCCGGAAACCTTCTCATTGATCGGTCTGGGGCGTAGAGAGTGGTCTGATGAATTCTTTCAGGCACAAGTGGAAAAATCATTAAATGAATTTTCCAGACGCCAAGCGGATCCTGAAGTTGTGAAGTCATTTGTGAAAGCTTTTCGCTACAGTGTATTGAATATAAGCCATAAGGAAGATTATATAAAGCTGTTGGGATTAGTTGAACAGAGAGAAGCAGAGCTTGGCATTCCGTCCAATCGCTTATTCTATCTCTCGGTTGGTCCGGAATTCTTCGAACCGATTGCCGAGAACATTCAACAAAGTGGGCTGGGTTCCACAGAGGGCTGGAAACGTCTTGTTATCGAGAAGCCATTTGGTCACGATCTGCAATCCGCAAGAGATCTTAATCGCAAATTAAGCGAGTCGTTTACCGAAGAAGAGATCTATCGCATCGACCACTATTTGGGTAAACCGATGGTACAGCGCCTGGAGACATTGCATCAGAGTAATCCAATCATGAAGGCGTTGTGGAACAACCGTTACATCTCCAATGTGCAAATTACAGCTAATGAGACTGTAGGTGTCGAAGAACGTGCATCCTATTATGATCATGTAGGTGCAGTGCGAGACATGTTCCAGAATCATATGTTGCAATTGCTTATGATGATGGCGATTCAGCTCCCATACAACAGTTCTTCTGAAAAAGTTGGATTGAAGAAAAAGCACATTATGGAATCGATTCAGCCTTTACAAAAGCAAACCGTGGGCGCAAGCATCATCCGTGGGCAGTATGCAGAAGGCAACATTCAAGGCCAACCTGTCAATGCTTATGTTGCTGAACCGGGTGTAGCAGAGAACACGATGAATGACACGTTCATTGCAGCGAAATTGCAAATTGATGATTTCTTCTGGCGCGGTGTTCCATTCTACATTCGTACGGGTAAAAGAATGAAGGAGAAATCAACACGTATCGTAATTGAATTCAAAGAACCTTCAGGACAGACGAATGTGCTGAAGAACAAAGGTTCCAAGCCAAACCTGCTCGTCATTGAGATGAGTCCGGATCAGAGCATGACATTGCAACTGAATGCAAGTGATCCTGAGAATAAAGGTGAATTCAAACCGGTTCATATCGACCTTTCTCCCGATAAAGGTGACCTTGCGGAAGCTTACGAGAATCTGATTCGTGATGCCTTGCTGGGTGATCCAACATTCTTTGCCCACTGGGATGAAGTCGAATTGTCCTGGGCCTGGGTGCAACCAATTCTGGACGCATTCCAGGAAAATCTGTTGCCACTTCATCTGTATCCTGCGGGTAGCTATGGACCGGCTGAATCAGATGCTATGCTTGAAGAAGAAGGTCACCACTGGTGGTTTGATGAGCCTGCCGATCAGCAGTCTGTAGTTACGAACAGCATACCTTTGGCGGTTAATGCGAATCTCTAAACCATAACAAAAAAAATATATCTGGAGGTAATTCAATCATGAAATTTTTTATCGATACAGCTAACGTGGAAGATATCCAAAAAGCTTACAAAATCGGTGTATTGTCTGGTGTAACAACTAACCCATCTTTGGTAGCCAAAGAAGGAGTGAAATTCGAAGATCGTATTGAAGAAATTTTGCGTTTGGTACCTGAAGTAGAGTCCGTTTCTGCGGAAGTAACACCAGATGCCCTTACTGCTGAAGAAATGATCGCGCAAGCAGACGAATTGATCAAAATTAACAACAGCGACAAAAACATTACGATTAAATTGCCGATGACACTTGCAGGGCTTGAAGCTTGCCGTTACTTGACCAAAAAAGGCGTGAAAACCAACGTAACGTTGATCTTCACGGTGAACCAGGCGCTTCTGGCTGCTCGTGCGGGTGCGACATATGTATCCCCATTCCTGGGACGTCTTGACGATATCTCCGAAGATGGCGTACAGTTGGTTGCCAAAGTTGCTGAATTGTTCCGTACACATAACCTGGATGCACAGATTATTGCGGCTTCGGTTAGACATCCAGACCACGTTACACGTGTCGCGATGGCTGGAGCACATATTGCTACGGTTCCATTCTCCGTCATTGAACAGATCTCCAAACACCCGCTGACAGATCAAGGTATGGACAAATTTGCAGCTGACTGGAAAAAAACAGTACAATAATCACAGAACATTTATTTGTTTCAACTTACTATAGAATTATATAAATCATGGAGCATTGGGAGGACATAATGAGTAAACAACAGATCGGTGTTATTGGATTGGCAGTAATGGGTAAAAACCTGGCTTTGAATATTGAAAGTAAAGGGTTCTCAGTATCGGTATTTAACCGTTCCCCGGAGAAAACCCATGATCTTCTGAAAGAAGCAGAAGGTAAAAACCTGACAGGTGCGTTCACTATTGAAGAATTCGTGGAATCCCTGGAGTCTCCGCGTAAAATTCTGATCATGGTTCAAGCAGGTAAAGCGACCGACGCTACCATTGAACAACTGCTTCCTCATCTGGATCAAGGCGACATTATTATCGATGGAGGTAATGCTTACTTCCCTGACACACAACGTCGCAGTAAAGAACTGGAAGAAAAAGGTTTCCGCTTCATCGGAGCAGGTGTATCCGGTGGTGAAGAAGGCGCACTGAAAGGCCCGGCAATTATGCCAGGCGGTCAGGAAAGTGCTTATCAACTCGTAGAACCGATCCTTACAGCAATCTCCGCCAAAGTGGGCGATGATGCTTGTAGCACATATATCGGACCAGACGGTGCTGGACACTATGTGAAAATGGTGCATAACGGCATTGAGTACGGAGATATGCAGTTGATTGGTGAAGCCTACCACTTGCTCAAATCCGTATTGAACGTTTCCGTTGAAGAGTTGCATGAGATCTTTACGGAGTGGAATCAAGGGGAGCTGGACAGCTACCTGATCGAAATCACGGCAGATATCTTCTCCAAATATGATCCAGAAACAGGAAAACCAATGGTTGACGTTATTCTGGATGCGGCTGGACAAAAAGGAACAGGTAAATGGACAAGCCAAAGCGCGCTGGATCTCGGCGTACCATTGTCCATGATCACAGAATCCGTATTCTCCCGTTTCCTGTCTGCAATGAAGGATGAGCGTGTAGCAGCAAGCAAAATCCTGAATGGACCAGCAACTGAAGCATTCTCTGGCGACAAAAAAGCGTTCATCGAGAACGTTCGTAAAGCATTGTTTGCAAGTAAAATCGTATCTTACGCTCAAGGATTTGCACAAATGCGTGCAGCTTCCGATGAATACGGCTGGGATCTTAAATACGGCAACATTGCCATGATCTTCCGTGGCGGATGTATCATCCGTTCACAATTCCTGCAAAACATCAAAGAAGCATATGACAAAGATGCAGCTCTGAAAAACCTGCTCTTGGATCCTTACTTCCAAAACATTGTTGAGTCTTATCAAGGTGCATGGCGTGAAGTTATAGCAGCAGCTGTAAAACAAGGTATTCCGGTACCAGGCTTCTCCAGCGCTCTTTCTTACTACGACAGCTACCGTACAGAGCGTTTGCCAGCCAACTTGCTGCAAGCACAACGTGACTACTTCGGTGCTCACACCTTCAAACGTGTGGACAAAGAAGGTTCATTCCACTTCCAGTGGATGGACACGAACGAGTAATATCACTTTCGAAGCTATAGCATTCTTGCAGTCGATCATGAATTCAACTTCATGGCACCTGCAAGGGTGCTTTTTCTCGTTAATGGTTCGAATTTAAATATCATCAAATTGTAATAAAATGTACGAATCTGGGTTTGGCAAACAGATGATCTGACTCTTCAACTACGTTATACTTGTTCAGACGGAATTACATCCGTGATGAAAATTCAGAATACAACTTATTGACGTGGAGGTTAGACCGGGCATGTTTGTATTAGCGGGGATATTGTTTTTGGTCGTATATGGATTATTAGTGTTCTACATAGGCTGGAGCGGTTGGAGTTGGATGAAACCAGTCGTGTCCGCCAGATTTCGATGGTTTTATATTATAGCGCTTGTATTCCTTGCCGTTTCTTTCATTTTGGCACGTGTATTTGGAAGCATCTCATTTCTCAGTATTATCGGTTCTTACTGGCTGGCGATCTTCTCGTTGTTATTGCTGATCCTGCCTATCGTTCACCTTACGATGTGGTTGCTGAGATTAACCCGTATTCCTAGGCATCACACACAGAAATGGGCGGGTGTTGTTGCACTGGTGCTGTTATTGTCCACAATGGGTTATGGAATTTTCAACGCCTACAGCCCGGTAGTGAGAACATATAATATCCAGATTGATAAAAAAGTAGAAGGTGTAGACAAGCTTAACATTGTCATGGCTGCCGATATGCACTTCGGACTTCTATCTGGTCCTGCACATGCCAAACGCATGGTGGAGGAGATTAATGCGCTGAAGCCGGATCTGGTGCTGTATCCTGGAGATATTATTGATGACAATCTGGATATGTATCTGAATAGCGGAATTGCGGATATTATCAGTGACATTCAGGCTCCATACGGTGTCTATGCTTCTCTTGGGAACCACGACAAATTCGATGGTCCGATTGAAGATCTGATCGCTGCGCTGGAGAAGAGCAACATGCAGGTTTTGTATGATGACAAAATTGTACTGAATGACAAGATTACTCTCATTGGACGAAAAGACCGCACAGAGAAGGATCGTGCAGCAGTATCTACTTTAATGCAAAATACGGACTTGAGCCTACCGGTACTTATGATGGATCATCAGCCGTATGATCTGGATATTGCAGAACAGAACAATGTAGATCTGGTGGTATCCGGTCACACCCATCGTGGTCAGATTGCACCTGCTCAGTTCATCACACAGGCTATTTACGAGAATGATTGGGGTTATCTGCAAAAGGGTTCCATGCATTCCATCGTAACCTCCGGATTTGGATTCTGGGGGCCTCCAATTCGTACAAGCAGCCGTTCGGAGATTGTGCAGATTCATGTGACTTTCCAGTAATGATGAAGGCCCTTTGAGAAAAGGGCCTTTTAATTAACTATATTTTAACCTTCTTCTTGGATTTGAAGTTCCATTCGTAGACTTCCCCAGTGTACATGTGGATGTAGTAGAGGCCATAAGTCACTTCATGCGTTTCTCTGTCTGAGTATGAACGCATTACATAATAATCTCCATCTTTGGGTTCCTCTCCAACAGTTAGACCATACGTCTCAATTTCTTTTTTGATTTTTTTATATAACAGTTCAAACGCTTGATCTCCTGTGATTTTAATTAATGGTTGTTTGCCAATGTACAGATTGTTAGACTTTAAAGCTACGTCCTTACCAAGTGCAGTACTTATACTTCTAACTGGTACATATGTAGTGTTGTTATAGGTTATTGCATTAGCTGTCGACTTCTTTGTTCCGTCCACATAAATATTCACTTTCTGTAGTAAAGCTTTTATTGGCGTTCCTGATGCTGCATAAACTGTAACTCCTGTAAGCATTGAGCCGATTGTGATACCGATGATTAATCCTTTTACTTTGTCTCTCACAAATAAATCTCCTTTATTCCAAAACTATTATTTATCAATCCATTCATTTCTCTATGTTTAAGTGAAAATCCTTCATAACATTTATTATTAGTTATAATCTCATTCGCTCCAAGCGGTGAGTTGCTGGAAATTTATCGTTTGAATCTGCCTCAACATGTGAATGATAAAATCTATGTACCTTAAACATGAATCATAGGAACATTGACTCGAGTAATGGAATGAAGTGAATAGCATTGACTGTATTTGTGGTTGACACCGTTTTCAGCTTATGATAAATTAGATCCGAGGCTTGTTACCGGTAATGCGGGCAAAACCACTATGGAAATGATTTTATTATTTCTGTTTTGGTTTTGCCCTTTTTTATTCCTCAAAAAAAACCAGGTGGGTCCAGAATGATTATTAAACAGATATTTAATAACAATATTGTCAGTACCGTGGATGACAAAAATCAGGAACTACTGATCCTCGGCCGGGGTATCGGATTCAAGTTCAAAGCAGGCGATGAGATTGATGAAGAGCGGATTGAGAAGGTATTCCGTCTTCAGGATACATCGATCTATGAGAAATTTAAATCCATCGTAGCTGAAGTGCCGATTGAGATTCTGCAGGCAACAGATGATATAGTGACACTGGCACGAACGCAATTGAACAAAACCATCAGTGACGGGATCTATGTCTCGCTGTCGGATCACATTCACTTTGCTGTTCAGCGCTTGGAAAAAGGAATGATCACTCGTAATCCACTTTCTTGGGAAGTTCAGCACTTCTATAAGGCAGAGTATGACGTGGCCAGAGAAGCACTGACCTTGTTGAAGGAAAGGCTGGATATTGAGTTCCCCAAAGATGAAATCTGTAATATAGCATTGCATTTCATCAATGCGGAAGTGAATGATTCCATGAACGATGTCACTCATCTCATGCAGCTATTGCAGGAGATCATGAATATCATCAAATATCACTTCAACGTCGAATTGGATGAAGATAGCGTCAACTATTTCCGCTTCATCACCCATTTGAAGTATTTCTGTCAGCGTGTCATTACCCATTCTTCACATGATGATGCCGAGGAATATTTGTATGAAGTGGTTCGGAAAAACTATCCGGAGACATTCAAATGTATTGGCAAGATCGAGACGTTTATCCATAAAAACTATCAGTATGACATGACTCACTCGGAGCAGCTATATTTAACGCTCCATTTGGAACGTTTGATGAAAACCAAGCGGGATGCTTAAGTCCACGCAATAGAATGAAATTACAACTGGATATCCCATGGGCTTGTTACTGTTCAATCAGGCAATACCCGAATGAGATGGCGCCATCATTTGCGCTATATTCGTTCGGGTATTTTTTATTGGAAAAATGAGGAGGAAGACATCATGAAACATCAGGAAGCGGCACAGGAGATCATCAAAGCCGTTGGGGGAACAAACAATATTAACTCGGTGTATCACTGCGTTACTCGACTGCGCTTTGATCTGAAAGACAACGATAAAGTGGACAACGGTTCACTCAATAAACTGGATAAAGTCATGGGTACTAACGTTTCTGGTGACCAATTTCAGGTCATTATCGGTAATGATGTGTCGAAAGTATTCGATGCCATGGTGAAAGAACATCCGGCAATCCAGCAAAGTACGGAAAATAAAGAACCAAAGTCGGATAAAAAACAAAATGTTGTGCTGAAAATTTTTGAAACGATCGCAGGTGTTTTTGCTCCGATGCTGCCAGCGATTACAGCGGCAGGTATGCTCAAAGGGTTACTGGCACTATTCGTGTCCGTAGGTTGGATGTCTGCTGGAACAGATACGTACCGTATTCTTTCAGCCATTGGTGACGGTGTATTCCATTACCTGCCTCTACTGATTGCAGTCAGTGCTGCACGGAAATTTGGCAGTAATCCATTTGTTGCGATTGCACTAGGTACGGCGCTAATGTATCCAGACATGACAACATTGCTATCTAGCGGTGAATCGGTTGGATTTTTGGGAATCCCGGTTACAGCAGTAAGTTATGCTTCATCGGTCATTCCAATTTTACTTGCTGTATGGTTGATGTCCTATGTTGAGAAATGGGTTGACCGCGTTGTCCCTGCTGCGCTCAAGCTGTTGCTTGTGCCGTTGATTACCTTGCTTGTTATGGTTCCGGTGACATTGATTGCAATCGGTCCATTGGGTACATTTGTAGGTAGTGGATTGTCTGGCGGCATCAACTGGCTGCTGAATGAAGGCGGATTGATTGCAGGTATCGTACTGGGCGGCGCAATGGCGCTCATTATTATGACAGGAATGCACTATGCACTTGTGCCAATTATCCTGAGTAATATCGCTACACTGGGCTTCGATAAATTCTTGCCATTGACCTTTATCTCCAATATGGGTCAGGCTGGTGCTACACTCGGCGTATTCTTCCGGGCAAAAGATAAAAAACTCAAAACCGTGGCATTGTCCACGAGTTTTACAGCTCTGATGGGTGTAACGGAACCGGCGATGTACGGTGTAAACATGAAATACAAAAAACCATTTGCCGCAGCCATGATTGGTAGTGCCGTAGGTGGCGGATTCGCCCTTGCATTTGGCGCAAAAGCATATGTGCTTGCAGGTAACGGTGGTCTGCCAGGACTTCCTTCCCTGATCGGACAAACCTTCTGGTATTCCTTCGGGGGTATGATTTTGGCCTTTGTTGTAGGTACGATTATGTCTACGATATTTGGGATTAAGGAAGAAGAAGGAGACGCTGAGGCGTTGGCTCAATTCTCGCCAGGTGCCTCTTCTGTACCAGCGAAAGTAGCTTCAAATGATGCTGCCAGCGTGAATGTGGACGATATGGGCGCTCCAACACCAACGAGTGATGCAGTAGCCGTTGCACCGATGACAGGTAAAGCGATCCCGCTCCAAGAAGTCAATGATCCAACATTCGGTGATGAATTGATGGGTAAAGGTGTAGCTTTTGTTCCAACAGTAGGCGAACTGGTATCACCAGTGACAGGTACCATTATGAATGTGTTCAAAACGAAACATGCGATCGTTGTCCGCAGTGATAACGGGATGGAATTGTTGATTCATGTTGGAATTAACACAGTGAAGCTGCGTGGACAGTACTTCGATGCACATGTTGCAACAGGAGCACGGGTACAGGCTGGTGACAAGTTGCTCACGTTTGAACTGGCCGAGATTGCCAAAGAATACGACATTACAACTGCTATGGTTGTTACCAATACAGCGGATTACAAGCAAGTTCTGCCTGTGAAATTGGGCGAAATCACGATGGGTGAAGATGTATTGAAGTCTGAAATCTAATATTTAAGATTAGTGGTTAGTCAGCAAAGATTAAATCAATCCGAAGAGGAGAGATAGACATGATGAATCGACAAGGGTTTCCGGAAGGGTTTCTATGGGGCGGTGCTATAGCCGCCAATCAGGCTGAAGGTGGATTCGACGCAGGTGGCAAAGGATGGTCGACAGCCGACATGGTTCCTTATTTTGAAAAGAAGGACTACACCAACCTTAGAGAACTGATGCATGTTACCAGTGCAACGGTTGAGAAAGCAATGGCACATCACACTGCAGAAGGTTACCCGAAGCGTTACGGGATTGACTTCTACCACCGTTTTAAAGAGGATATTGCGCTGTTCGCCGAGCTGGGCTTCAAGACATTCCGACTGTCCATTAACTGGCCGCGCATTTTCCCAAATGGTTATGATGCCGAGCCAAATGAAGAGGGACTGCGCTTCTACGACGAAGTGTTCGATGAACTCCGTAAATATGATATCGAACCACTTGTAACACTCTCGCACTATGAGATGCCTATGGCACTTGTTCTGAAATATAACGGCTGGGCAGGCCGCGAAGTGATTGGACACTTTGTGAGATATGCTGAAACCGTGATGACCCGTTACAAGGACAAGGTCAAATATTGGTTAACGTTTAATGAGATTAATACGACCATTATTGAACCGTTCACAGGCGGAGGTATTATTGAAGACCGTGTGGAGAACACGATGCAGGCTTCTTATCAGGCGCTTCATCATCAATTTGTAGCCAGCAGCCTGGTAACAGAGAAAGCGCGTCAGATTAACCCGAACTTCCAGATCGGATGTATGCTTGCGCGCATGATTCACTATCCGGCGACGTCGAAGCCAGAGGATGTGCTGCAAGCACAGATCGATAACCAGCTGAACCTGCTGCATACGGATGTACAAGTTCGTGGTAGTTATCCAACGTTCATGGCTCGGTACTGGGCAGAGAACGGGATCGCCATTGTAATGGAACCGGGAGATGAACAGATCCTGCGTGAGCACACAGTTGACTTCATCTCATTCAGTTATTACACATCCTTGGTGTCCGCAGTGAACCCAGAGGAATATGGAGTGACGGGTGGTAACCTGTACAGTACGATTAAGAACCCGAATCTGGAGCGTACGGAGTGGGGCTGGCAGCTTGATCCGATCGGTCTGCGCGTTGCATTGAAAGAACTGTATGATCGTTACCAATTGCCATTGTTTGTGGTGGAGAATGGACTTGGCGCGAAAGATACCGTTGAAGCAGATGGTTCCATCAACGATGATTATCGTATTGATTATCTGAGAAAACATATTACACAAATGAAAGAAGCCGTTATGGATGGTGTGGACCTCATGGGGTATACCAACTGGGGAGCGATTGATATTATCAGCGCATCCACTTCGGAAATGTCCAAGCGTTATGGCGTGATCTACGTGGATCAGGACGACAACGGACAGGGAACATTGAATCGGTATAAGAAAAAGAGCTTTGGCTGGTACCAAAAAGTCATTGCCTCGAATGGCGAGAACTTGGAATAGATTAACCAATATGGGCACCCCGGGCGTAGGTGGTATTACGGCGCCGGGGCGTCTTTTTATTATAATCTCGCAAAATTCATCAACACAAATGAAACTTTAATACATAAAAGATGACTGCATAACATGCTGGATGGTATACTGTGATCGTATTGGGGGAGGGATAACCATGAAGAAACCTATTATTGCTGTAGATATGGATGACACGATATGTCATTTGGTCAAACGGGCCATATATCACAACAACCTCAACTTCCCGACCCATCCGTTGCGCTATGAGGATATGATTCATTGGGATACATCCCATTTGCGTCATCCAGAGAGCACTCATGATGTATTTTATGGTCGGCCGGGTCTGTTCGAGGAATTGGAGTTATATGACGAGTATGTTGTGGATGAGATGCGCAAGCTGAACGATGCTTATGATGTCATTGTGGTGACGGCAGCAGAACCAAGAACAGTCGTTGAGAAGTGGAACTGGCTTCAGCAGCACATGCCTTTTATAACCGCAGAACAGTTTATTACATGCAAAAGAAAAAGCTTGCTCGGATTCGATCTGCTCATTGATGATGGCGCACATAACCTGATTCCCGCGCATGAGGACGGCAAAAAGGTTATCTGTATCCCGCATCCGTGGAATATACAGGAGCGTGAGCGATACAACTTTCCGTTGATGTCTTCATGGAAAGAAGCCAAGGCATACATAGATGAAGTGTTACAGGTTGTTAGTGTCTGAAAGTTAGTTAACCTTATTGTCCAGAGCGCAGTGCTCTGGATTTTTTGCGATAGGCGAGAGGTGTTTCGCCTGTTATTTTTTTGAATGCGGCATAGAATGAATCCATATCCCGATATCCGACCAGCTCGGCAATCAGGCTGACTTTGTGCTGTGAATTCTTTAGAAGTTCGCAGCTTTTTTGTATGCGCAGATGTTGCAGGTGGCCGCTAAAGGTTTGCCCGGTATACCGAAGAAACATTCGTCCAATTTGCTTCTCGCTCCAGCCCGATACGCGGACCAGATCAGACATCCGAATACGATTGCTTACGTGTTGTTTGAGATATTGAAGAATGTAATCAAAACCGGTGGAATGATTCTCTACATCATGTTCCTTTTGATAAAGTTGTCTGTAGGTCATCAATACCAGCTGGCTCACCAGGGTGTATAACATGGTAGAGGAACCGATTCCCTGAACGGAGGATTCACGGTATAGCTTCACCATCAATTCTTCAATCCGGTCGTTATGATCCACAACGGATATATAAGGAACCTGATTTTGTACCAGATCCATCAGATGTTGAATGATTTCTTTTTCCTGAATGATGGCTGTCAGCGTGTGGATCAATTCAGCATTAAACAGGCAATTATATATAATTAACGGATGCTCGGTTACGTTGCTACTCACAGGACGGAAAACATGAGGAATGCCGACAGGAATGACAAACAGCATGCCCTTCTTCACGGGAATGACATCTTCACCGATATGATGAAAGCCCTTTCCTTCGGAGACATAGCTATACTCAATAAATTCATGTGCGTGAAAAGGAAGCACAAAATCTTCAGAACAACGATTGACAAAAAGTTGCAGATGATTATGCAGAAAGTATTCGCTTTTCATAAGTTGTACAGATGAATTCATAAGCAACCTCCTCGCACAGATGGCTGAATCACCGGATGAAATAGTCCTGATAACCGGGTATTTAGGGCAACAGGATCGATATAATTATATCGTAACCCCGAATGGGAAGCCAAGATGGAAAGGACGATCTGCTGATGTTTACCGTGAGTCACCTTCGTTGTGAGTACAAAATGAATCCGATTGGCCTTGATGTGAAATCACCAAGATTAAGCTGGCAGCTGCATTCCGATCGCCGAAACTGTACGCAATCCGCTTACCAGATTCAACTGTCGATGACAGAAGATTTTGAGGGAATTGCATGGGATTCTGGCGAGATAAGCACGGATCAATCCATCCATGTGGAATTGGACCCATTTCAGCCTTCACCGCGAACGCGATACTACTACCGGATACGGGCATGGGATGATGCAGGAAATAATTCAAGCTGGTCTGAAACGGCTTATTTCGAGACGGGGCTTATGGACAGTAATAACCGCTGGCAAGCGGAATGGATTACAGCTCCACCGACGGACGATGCGGAAATGTCATGCCCGCGGATGCGCAAACAATTTAAGGTGGAACAACCGGTTACATCTGCCCGCATATATGTGACAGCACTTGGATTATATGAGCTGCATATAAACAATACAAGAGTAGGAGAAGAATATTTTACACCTGGCTGGACTTCTTATCGTAAGCGGTTACAATATCAAACTTATGATGTTACTCATCTGATTAAACATGGACAGAATACTTTAGGTGCTAATCTGGGAGATGGCTGGTATCGAGGGTATCTTGGCTGGAACAAAGAACGGGAGATATTTGGTTCAACGTCTGCGTTGCTGCTGGAACTACATATGAAATATGCAGATGGATCAGAGGAATGTATTCTATCCAATGGGGAGTGGAAGGCTGCTCCAAGTGCCATTCGCATGTCGGACATCTATATGGGCGAGACGTATGATGCACGGATGGAGTCCGATTGGTCAGATTCATCTCAAGTGAATTGGTCCCCCGTTAACATACTTGAACATCCGAAGGATATCATCGTTGCGCAGGAAAATGTACCCGTCACCCAAGTGGAACAATTACAGCCAATCGCCTTGTTAACAACTCCTCAGGGAGATCGTGTAATAGACATGGGGCAGAATATGGTGGGATGGGTGAGATTCAGCATTCAAGGTGAGGCGGGTCGGACGGTTGAACTGCACCATGCTGAGATATTGGATGGTGAGGGCAACTTCTACACTGATAATCTTCGCGCAGCCAAGCAGTGTATTCGCTACATCTGCAAAGGGGACGGAGTGGAGACATATGAACCGCATTTTACGTTCCAAGGATTCCGATATGTGAAACTGGTTAGCTTCCCGGAACATCTCCTTCTGGATGAATTCACCGGAATAGTCCTGCACTCGGATATGGAGCAAACAGGTCGGTTCTCATGTTCCAATCCACTGGTAAACCAACTGCACCACAATATATTGTGGGGGCAAAAGGGGAATTTCCTTGATGTGCCGACAGACTGTCCACAGAGGGATGAACGGCTCGGGTGGACTGGCGATGCACAGATGTTTGTCCGCACGTCTACCTACCTGATGAATACGGCACCCTTCTTCACAAAATGGTTGCGGGATCTGGCAGCGGATCAGGGAGAAGATGGAGGTATTCCATTCTTCGTTCCGGATCTGAGAAGTTCCACGTCCGAAGGATGGGGGGACACCAGTCATTCCTCAGCGGCTTGGGGTGATGCAGCAGTCATCTGTCCTTGGACCATCTATGAGATGTATGGGGATGCCAGATTACTGGCCGAGCAATACGAGAGTATGAAACGGTGGATCGAGTACATTCATGTGCAGGGTGACGACCCGTATCTGTGGAACACGGGATTCCACTTTGGCGATTGGCTGGGGCTCGACTCCAAGCCCGATAGTTATGTTGGTGCAACGGACACGGATTATGTGGCAACTGCCTTCTATGCCTATTCGGTTTCGTTAACTCAAAAAGCGGCTGAGGTACTTGGAAAGACAGATGATGCTGAATACTACAAGTAGTTGCATACAAACATTGTTCATGCCTTTCGAAATGAATTCGTGACTCCAGCCGGCAAAATTGCTGTTCCAACGCAAACAGCGCATGTTCTTGCGCTGCAATTCGACCTGTTGGACGCCACTGCCCGAACTCGGGCTGTCGATCAATTGGCGAAACTCGTGGAAGAGGCGGGGAATCATCTTACTACAGGTTTTGTAGGCACACCTTATCTGAATCCTGTGCTGAGTGACGCCGGTCTTCACGATCTGGCGTATACACTACTTTTTCAAGAGGATTACCCATCCTGGTTATATCAGGTGACTCAAGGTGCAACGACGGTCTGGGAACATTGGGATGGGATCAAAGAGGATGGCAGTCTCTGGAGTGCTGACATGAACTCATTTAACCACTATGCGTACGGGGCAATTGGAGAATGGTTATATCGTTATGTTGCTGGCATCCGGTCCGATGAACATCAGCCAGGATTCCGAATGGTGCATATTCAGCCACAACCTGGACCTGGATTGGATTGGGTGGAAGCGAGTTTGGAGACGATGTATGGTCAAGTTGCTTCAAGCTGGCACCGGCTGGCGGAGGGTGAAATGGAGATTCGGGTGCATATTCCCGCAAATACGAGAGGTACGGTTCGTCTTCCTGGAGCAGGTGCACAGATCGTTCTGGAGCAAGGAAAACCGTTGGATCAGATAAGTGGAATTCAGGATATTGAAAACATTGGAGACGATGTTGAAGTCACACTTGGATCTGGAAGTTACCAATTTACGTACAAGGACACGAATGTGAACAAGGAGCGAGAAGTTCAGGAGCCTACATTGACAGAGTCCGTATAATAATAGAATAAGCGGTAAGATGTATAGTTGAAGAGGATCTGCACACATGCAGGTCCTTTTTCGAACTTGTCTGTGAAAGAGCAAAAGCTGTCTCCTGAAAGGGAGAAGGTGGCAATATCAATATCTGTTGGGAGGATGTAGTGATCATGGTGAAAGAAAACGTTAGATTAATTAAACCATCAGGAGCGTATAAGGATACTTATTTGGCATTTTATGAGGACTGGCTCAGAAGTGGAGAATTAATGGTGCCGTGGGTCATATCCAAAGAGCCTTACGCGTTAGACGAGATGTTGGCGTTCTTACAGCGTAATGAACAAGGGATCGATATCCCGGAAGGTTGGGTCAAAGACAGTACATACTGGCTGGTCACGGAGAGTGATCGAATCGTGGGTGCCGTCAATATAAGGCATGAGCTTAACGACAAATTGTTCAACAGTGGAGGACATATTGGTTATGGTATTCGTCCAGGGGAGCGGGGCAATGGTTATGGTTCCGAAATCCTCAGACTGTCACTGGAGAAAACGAGAGAGCTTGGAATCACCAGAGTATTGGTCGTATGCGACTCGATGAATGATTCTTCCAGAAGGGTCATAATTCGAAATGGTGGTATTCAGGATGAAGATTATGTGGAGTCCAATGGCAACGTTGTTGAACGATTCTGGATAGAAAATGTCGAATAATGAAGAATAATGTTGTTATATATCGAAAATAGTATCGATTATGATTGTAATACCCTCGCGTGCTGATTAAAATGAAGCATAGAATCTGGATTGCGGCCGGAAACTATCATCCTATCAGGCACAAGTGAGGTTATCTTTATGAATCAACCGGTTAATCGGCCCCGGCGCATTGAGTTTCTGGATCTCTACCGTGCTTTCGCCATCATGGCAGTAGTAGCCATTCATGCGACTTCAACAGCAGTTGCGCATTACCCCAAGCACACGTTAGATCATGATGTGTATTACTTCTGGAACACGTTCCTGCAATTTGCCGTTCCAGCGTTCCTGTTCCTGTCATCCCTGGTCTTGTTCTACAACTACAACCCCAAGGTGAATGAGAAGGGCTGGATGCTCTCTTTTTATAAGAAGCGTTTATTCTATGTATTTGTACCCTATGTGGTGTGGTCCCTTATCTACTTTGCCATTAAACAGTTGCTTGCGGGCAAGGAACCTTTGACTCACGGTGTTCAATTTGCCAAACAATTAATGATGGGAACTGCTCATACGCACTTGTACTTTTTTCTGATTATTCTTCAATTTTATATTGTTTTTCCCTTACTTCTTTTGCTTACACGCCATCATCTTTTTAAGCGGTACTTGCCATTATTATTTATTGCGGGCCAAGCGATCTTCTATGCACTACATTTGCAGTTTCACTTCGAACGGACAGGAAGTTTGTTACCCAGTTATCTGATTGTGATCGGATTTGGTGCATGGGTTGGGCTGAACTTTGAATGGGCATTGAAGAAACTGTATACTCACCGTTATATGCTTCTAGCTGCGTTATTGAGTGGAGGTGCCATTTTTATATATGGTAATGCTTCGATCAAAGCCGCTTTTGCTGCATATCCGGTGGTAACCTATTCCATTTTGTTTCTGTTCCGGAATCTGTTTACGTTGTCAGCCTGCTTGCTCCTGCTGATCTTCAGTGAACGAATGGGCACAGGAAAACATACCGAAGTTCGTAAAGCTACGCATGTTCTGGACTCCCTGGGTACAGTTGCATTCGGTGTATTCCTAATGCATCCACTCGTTTTGCTCTTCTGGAGGCGTGAATTCACAGATGAACTGGCTCGGCATTTCAGCCTGGGTATCATTCTGTCTTATGTTATGGCGCTCCTGATCTCGTGGATCTGTGCGATGGGACTGCGCCGGATGAAGTGGGGATGGGTACTGATTGGACGTTAAGTTAAAATAAACAAATACCAGTTAAGATAAGAGTTTTCAAGCCCTCACGCGTTGAGGGAATCACTTGAAACCTCTTTTTTATTTGCGGCAAAGAAGGTATTATAGAATTTAATGTCCATAAAATTGAATTAATGGAATCAACACTACCTTGTCAGGAGTGATCGAATGAAATTGGTTATTATCTTTGGCCCGCAGGCTGTGGGCAAAATGACGGTTGGGCAAGAACTGGAGAAGATAACAAAGCTAAAATTGTTTCATAACCATATGACCATTGAATTGGTGTCTCCTTATTTCAGCTATGGTACACCACAAGGCAAAAGACTGGTCAGTCTGTTCCGTCAGGAGATTTTTGAAGAAGTGGCGAAGAGTGACCTGCCGGGTTTAATTTTCACATTTGTGTGGGCTTTGGACTTGGAGCTAGACCGAGAATACATCCGTAAGATTAGCGAGTTGTTTGAATCCCATGGAGGTCAGGTCTGCTATGTGGAACTGGAGGCTGACCCATCGGAAAGGCTGGAGCGTAACAAGAGTCCACATCGTCTGCTGCATAAGCCAACAAAGCGTGATATTGCGTGGTCTGAGCGAGATTTGCTAGATACAATGAAGAATTATCGACTGAATTCGGAGCCGGGGGAAATCACGCATGAGCATTACTTGCGGATTGATAACACACAGAAGAGCCCTGGGGAAGTGGCCAAGTTAATTCAGGAACGATTTAATTTGTAATCTGAGAAACATCTATCTTAGCAGAGTAGACTTTATATATGAGAGGGGCATTACATATGTATTTTGTTATTTTTTTGCTCATAGGACTTGTATTATGTTATCTGTTCCCATTTGGTCCAATTGTGGTCGGGGGGATTATTTTTGCACTCGTTGTAGACCAATACCGCCAGACAATGCATATGCGTGAAGATATCCGGGACATCAAGAATCATCTGGGGCTAATGAACAAAGGTGAGGCGCAAGAGTACGAGATGGATAAAGAGTACACGCAAGTGGATCGTTTGGATTCAGAACAAATGGACGTCATTAATCGAAGAATTGAAGCGGAATTGGAGAAAGAGAGAAATAAAAATAAGCCTTGAGTACATGTAAAATAATTCTTGTTTTGCTCACTCCTGTGAGTATATTTACCTAGATCGGGAGTCATGCTAATTCGATATTAAGTTTTTGTTGCACTGTGTAGAAATTTGTAATATTATGAGGGAAGCGCGTACAACATATCGGGTTGTAACTGTTGAATCAGGCAAAGCCGTATACCTTGGAAAAGGGATTGGTTTGTCTTTTTCTGTATATTGGAGTGATAAAGTGAAAATCGAGAAGGTGCTGAACAATAATGCTGTAGTTGCTATGAATGACGAACAACAGGAAGTTATTATCATAGGCCGGGGGATTGCTTACCAGAAGCGGGCGGGTGATATGGTTTCCGAACAGCATATCGACAAGATATTTACTTTACAGAATGAAGATATTCAGGAAAACTTCAAGGCATTAATCTCAAGCATTCCTCTGGAATATATGAAAGTCTCCGAGGAAATCATCGCTTACGCCAAATTAAAACTTGGCAAGAAACTGAATGAGAGCATTTACTTACACCTCACAGACCATATTCACTTTGCCATTGAGCGGTATCGGAAGAATCTGCCTATACGCAACGGGTTAATCTGGGAGACGAAGCAGCTGTACAAAGAGGAATACGAAGTGGGAATGGAAGCGCTCAATATGATCTGTGATCAGTTTGGCGTAATCCTGCCTGAGGACGAAGCCGGTTTTATGGCACTTCACTTTGTCAATGCAGCTTTGAACGAGGAAATGCCCAACATCAAGAGTATGACGCAGGTCATGCAGGAAATCTTGACGATCATCAAGTATCATTTCAAGATTGATTTTGATGAGAACTCACTGACATTCTATCGCTTTGTGACGCATTTGAAGTTTTTCGCTCAACGTTTGGTGAAGGGAAAACATTACAAGAGCAACAATGACGATGAACTGTTCCTGATGATTCAGAAAAAGTATCCAGCAGCGCACAAGTGCTCGGAGAAAATCAAGAAGTTCATTGAAAGCAACTACACGTATCAACTAACTGACGAAGAAATAATGTACTTAACGATTCATATTGAGAGAGTTGTGAATGCAACTTCTGAATAATCCCATAGATCAGCTTGCAGGGTTGCAACCACCAGGGCAAAACCTGAACGATTGAATGATAGAACATGCCGTTAACCGGATGTTCCGTACATTCAGATGTTCAGGTTTTTTTATTCTCTCCAATAGGCTTCGAATCCGTGTTTAACCAGAAAGGGAGAAAACAACTTCATGAAACACGAACAATTAGCTAAAGACATTCTGTCTGGCGTTGGTGGTAAACAGAACATCAACAGCGTGGTTCACTGCGCGACCAGACTTCGTTTCAAATTAAAAAATGATAGTAATGCAAAAACAGACGATCTTAAAAATCTGCCCGGAGTCATCACGGTAATGCAAAGCGGTGGACAATACCAGGTTGTCGTGGGTAACGAGGTCTCCGATGTGTATAAAGCCTTGCTACAGGTTGGGAATATGAATGCGGATGAACCGGTCTCCAGTGATGAGTCTGAATCTTCCGGCAAAAAAGAAAGTCTTCTGGGTCGGTTTATCGACTTGATCTCCGGTGTATTTACACCGATTCTTGGCTTGCTTGCTGCAACAGGGATGATCAAAGGTTTCTTGTCCATGTTTACTTCTCTCGAATGGCTGGACCCGGCTTCAGGAACATATCAATTGTTGAATGCTGCAGGAGACTGCCTGTTCTATTTCTTCCCAGTCTTCTTAGGTTACACAGCAATGAAAAAATTCGGTGGATCTCCATTCCTCGGGATGGCCATCGGGGCGTCACTTGTATATCCGACCTTATCCGGTCTTAGCGGGGGAGAGCCGCTGTATACGCTGTTTGCAGGCACATTGTTTGAATCGCCGATTCATATCACGTTCCTGGGCATTCCCGTTATCTTGATGAGTTATTCCTCATCTGTAATTCCGATTATAATTGCTGCTTATTTTGGAGCAAAAGTAGAAGCGTTCTTCAAAAAGATCATTCCGTCTGTCGTGAGAACGTTCTTGACGCCTTTCTTTACGATTCTGATTGTTGTTCCAGTAACCTTCCTCTTGATTGGTCCAATCGCGACATGGGCAAGTCAGCTAATCGGTGCAGGCGTATCGGGCATCTATGACTTGAGTCCATTGGTAACAGGTATTGTTGTTGGCGGTTTGTGGCAAGTGTTGGTTATCTTCGGGTTACACTGGGGAATTGTACCAATCATGCTGCTGAATCTGTCCACACTGAAGGCCGATCCGATTTTGGCGATGATGTTCGCTGCTTCCTTTGCTCAGATTGGTGCTGTTCTTGGCGTTATGCTTAAAACAAAAAATACCAAACTTAAATCACTCGGTGTTCCTGCCTTCGTGTCCGGAATTTTCGGTGTAACTGAGCCAGCGATTTATGGTCTAACTTTGCCACTGAAAAAACCATTTATTATGAGTTGTATTTCTTCTGCGGTAGCTGGTGGTATTATTGGATTCGCTGGTTCCAAAATGTTTGTGTTTGCTTCAGGCATCTTCGGTGTTCCAGCGCTGATTAGTCCAACAGCAGGGATTAACTATGAGTTCTGGATGGCTATGATTGCCACAGTTATTGCTTTTGTACTAAGCTTTGTTCTTGTTTATTTTGCAGGTTTCAAAGATCCTGCTAATCCGGAAGCTGCCAAACAGACTCCAGAGCCGGTAAAAGAAGAGAAGGCTGCACTTGAGCCTAATCCAAATAATCGTTACGAAATTGCCAGCCCAATGACGGGTGATGTCGTTCCATTGCAAGAAATTAATGATGCTACATTTGCTGGTGAACACATGGGTAAAGGTATTGCCATTCGCCCAACCAGTGGAAGAGTGGTATCCCCGATTAATGGTGTTGTACAGACGATTTACCGTACCAAACATGCGATTGGCCTTGTAGATGATCAAGGGGTAGAGATTCTGATCCATATCGGTCAGGATACGGTACAGCTCAAGGGTCAGCATTTTACAGCACATGTAAAAGACGGGGATCGTGTGAATGTCGGTGATCTGATCGTTGAATTCGATCTTCAAGCTATTATTGAGGCGGGGTATGAGACCGTAACACCGATCATTGTAACCAATACGGCTGATTATTTGGACGTGGTTCCAACAACAAATCGTGAGGTACAAGAAAAGGATAAATTGGTTACAGTTATTGGTTAATTATGCCATAAGTGTATATTTAAAAATGCACATCATGCTATTTAGGGACCATTTCGATACTTTCGAAGTGGTCCCTTTTTTTCATTTTCGATCACATTAATATATTTATGAATTTAATAAAAATAAGTGTTGCAAACCTAGTTCAGATGTACTATGATGAGTTCAAGAAGTAAGCGCATACATCAATCGGGTTGTAACTGTTCAATCAGGCAATTCCGACCATCCTCCGTTCGAGGATATGGCATGCAACTTACCTTTGTTATTAAAATGAATTAAATACCAATGTGTACAGCCTTACAGGGTTGCAACCGTTAAGGGCAAAACCTGAATTGCTGAATAACACGACTGATTTCCGGACGATCCGGTATGTTGTGTATGTTCAGTAGTTCAGGTTTTATTTGTTTCAAAAGTCATGGGGAGTCTACTTAGAGAGGGAGAATTACAATGAGCAACTACGATCAATTAGCTAAGGACATTCTATCAGGTGTAGGTGGACGCGAGAATGTAAACAGTGTATTCCATTGCGTAACAAGACTGCGGTTTAAACTGAAAAATGAAAGCGTAGCCAAAACGGAAGAACTTAAAAATCTGCCAGGTGTTATTACCGTCATGCAGAGTGGTGGACAGTATCAAGTCGTAATCGGCAACGAAGTGCCGGATGTATATAAAGCAGTTGTAAAAGCGGGGAATTTCCCAACCGAAGGTCAGTTTGAGGAGGAAGCAGACAACTCAGGCAAGAAAGTTGGATTGTTCAGTCGATTTATCGACATGATCTCCGGTGTGTTCACACCATTACTCGGTTTGCTTGCTGCAACAGGGATGATCAAAGGTTTTACAGCCATGTTTGTAGCATTTGGATGGGTCGAAAATACATCCGGAACATACCATTTGCTGAATGCACTCGGTGATTCACTGTTCTACTTCTTCCCGATCTTCCTTGGATACACGGCAATCAAGAAATTTGGGGGTTCACCGTTCCTGGGTATGGCGATAGGTGCTTCGTTAGTGTATCCTACGCTGTCCGGTTTGACTGCAGGAGATCCACTATACACTTTGTTCACAGGTACATTGTTTGAGTCACCAATTCACATTACGTTCTTAGGTATCCCGGTTATATTGATGACGTATTCAACATCGGTTATTCCGATCATTATTGCTACATTCTTCGCTGTGAAGATTGAAAGATTCTTCAAAAACATTATTCCTAAAGTGGTTAGCACATTCTTGGTTCCATTTTTCACTTTGCTCGTGATTGTTCCGGTAACCTTCATTGTAATTGGTCCAATAGCCACTTGGGCAGGTCAATTGGTTGGTGCGGGTACAACAAGCATCTATGAATTGAGTCCTATTATTACAGGTTTGGTTCTCGGTGGATTCTGGCAAGTGCTAGTACTGTTTGGACTTCACTGGGGACTTGTACCGGTTATGCTTCTTAACCTAAGTACATCGGGGGCTGATCCAGTTCTTGCAATGTCCTTCGGCGCGTCCTTTGCCCAAACGGGTGCGGTACTTGCAGTTCTGCTCAAAACAAAAAATTCCAAGTTGAAATCATTAAGCATTCCAGCGTTTATTTCCGGTATATTCGGAGTAACTGAGCCGGCAATCTATGGTGTAACTCTTCCATTGAAAAAGCCATTTATCATGAGTTGTATTGGTGGTGCTGTCGGTGGTGGTATTTTAGGATGGGCAGGCTCAAAGCTTTACGTCTTTGGTGGACTGGGTATCTTCGGTATTCCAAGTTTTATCAACAAAGAAGCAGGTCCTGATTCCGGATTCTATATGTCCATCGTTGCAGTATTGGTAGCATTCATCGTTGGTTTTGTCTTGACATACGTGTTTGGATTTAAAGACAAAGTAGAAGCTACACCAGCTCCAGCACCTGTACTTGATCCAAATCCGAACAGCAGATACGAAATCGTAAGCCCAATGGCTGGTGAAGTCGTTGCATTGAAAGAAATTAATGACGTAACGTTTGCAGGAGAGCACATGGGTAAAGGGATTGCAATTCGTCCAACCAGCGGTAGAGTGGTATCTCCGATCACAGGTGTCGTTCAAACCGTATATCGTACCAAACATGCTATTGGTCTTGTAAGCGATGATGGGGTAGAGATGCTAATCCATATCGGACAGGATACGGTCAAGCTGAAAGGCGAACATTTTACAACCCATGTAAAAGATGGAGACCGAGTTAACGCAGGTGATCTGATTGTTGAGTTTGATCTGCAGGCGATTAAGGATGCAGGATATGAGACGGTTACACCGATCATTGTCACGAACACTTCCAATTATCTGGACATTGTGGGAACGAAAGATGCAACCGTTCATGAGAAAGATAAATTGATCACGGTATTAAGCTAATCGAAATTACAGATGGTTTAGGAGGAAGTCATTAATGAATGATAAGTTTACAGCCTTCCCGGAGAATTTTCTCTGGGGAGGGGCAACCGCAGCGAATCAATTGGAAGGTGCCTATCTGGAAGGTGGCAAAGGGTTAACTACGGTGGATCTGATTCCGATTGGTGCTAATCGATGGAATATTGCTCTAGGTAATTTGGATTCATATGAGCCCAAAGAAGGGGAATTCTATCCTTCACATGAAGCCATTGACTTCTATCATCGCTATAAGGAAGATATTGCGTTATTTGCAGAAATGGGATTCAAATGCCTCAGGCTTTCCATAGCCTGGGCGCGCATTTTCCCTAATGGTGATGAAGCGGAGCCAAACGAAGCAGGCTTGCAATTTTATGATGATGTCTTTGATGAGTTATTAAAAAACAACATTGAACCTGTGGTAACGATCTGCCATTTCGATGTACCTGTTCATCTGGTTAAGAATTACGGGGGCTGGAAGAATCGCAAGATGATCGGTTTCTTTGAGAAATATGCGACGACGCTATTCAATCGATACAAGAATAAAGTCAAGTATTGGATGACGTTTAATGAGATCAATATGTTGCTGCATCTCCCTTACATTGGAGCGGGTATTGTTCTGCAGGAAGGTGAAGACAAAGATCAGGTCCTGTATCAGGCAGCACATCATGAATTGGTAGCGAGTGCACTTGCTGTTAAGGCTTGTCATGGGATTATTCCTGGTGCACAGATTGGCTGTATGCTAGCGGCTGGCATGGTCTATCCATATAGCTCTAACCCGGATGACGTATGGAAGGCTATGGAGAAAGACCGCGAGTCGTTCTTCTTCATCGACGTGCAGTCGAAGGGAGCATATCCCGGTTATACGAAAAGATTTTTCAGAGAAAATGACATTCGGATTGACATGCTACCAGAAGATGCAGAGATTTTGATGCAGAATACGGTTGATTATATCGGATTTAGCTACTATGCAAGCCGTTGTACAAGTACAGACCCTGAGATTTTGAAAGATTCGACTGAAGGCAATGTATTTGGTTCAGTGAAGAACCCTTATCTGAAAGCATCCGAGTGGGGATGGACGATTGATCCAAAGGGGCTTCGAATTACGTGTAATCAACTGTATGACCGCTATGGCAAACCTTTGTTTATCGTGGAAAATGGACTTGGGGCCACCGATGTGTTGCTAGACAATGACGCCGTTGAAGATGACTATCGCATCGAATATCTGAATAATCATTTTGCCGAGATGGCTGAAGCGATTCAAGACGGTGTAGAGCTCATAGGTTACACAAGTTGGGGACCGATTGACCTGGTCAGTGCGGGTACCGGAGAGATGAAGAAAAGATATGGCTATATCTATGTAGATAGAAATAATGATGGCACGGGCACACTGCGCAGAGTGAAAAAGAAGAGTTTTCACTGGTATAAGGATGTTATTGCGAATAATGGTGCACAGTATTTCTAATTCAGGTGTTCGCCACTACAGAATAAAACGTGTAATAAGGAATATTTTTAACGAAAGAAGGAGCATCTCACTTACAGATGCCCTTCGTTTTTTTTATTCAAGCATTGGAGCAATCAGGAGTGATAGTGGTGTATTATGGGACCTGCAAGCTCTGATAGGCATTCAGTCGCCCATATGTCCAATAGATTCCGGAGCCTGATACCGGATCAGAAGCGAAGCACAGTGCATCCCGAATCTGAGCATTGGTTTTCCCGCGTGCAGCAAGAAGTGCAGCTACTCCAGCCACATGAGGAGCAGCCATGGAGGTCCCGCTAAGGTAGGCATAGGAACCACCCAAATATGTGGATAGAATGCTATCACCCGGGGCAGCCATATCCACCCATGAACCATAATTGGAGAAATTGGATTTGAGATCGGAGGGGTTGGTTGAAGCGACAGCAATGACGTTGGGATACGATGCGGGTACAATCGGGAATGAAGTGTTGTCGTTACCGGCTGCGGCAATAATTACGGCTCCACGATCCCAAGCATACTGTACGGCAGCTTGAAGGAAAGCATCTCCCATCGGACCACCGAGGCTCAGGTTAACAACCTGTACACCGTTATTGGCAGCGTAGACAAGCCCGTTACCGACATTACCTACCGTTCCTTGCCCGTTGTTATCCAGTACCCGGAGCGGAACGATGGATGCGAGTGGTGCAACGCCTGCGATACCCGCACCATTGTTGGTAACGGAGGCAGCGATCCCGGCCACATGAGTGCCGTGACCGTTCCCATCCTCAGGAATGTTATCATAATCAACATAATCATAACCGGGGAGAAGCTTGGAGGCCAATTCCGGGTGGTTCAACTGTACACCAGTATCGATAATGGCGATTTTGACAGAGCTATTGCTTTGAGTGATGTCCCATGCGGCGGGTGCATTAATTTTTGACAGGTTATACTGGTAAGGAAAGAACGGATCATTAGGTGTGAAGGATGCCTCAACAAGGTAATTCGGTTCTGCCTGTTCAATAAGCGCATGATCTTTGTAATGTTTAAGCATCCGGTGCATTTTTTTGCGGGATTCCACACGGTACCATCCCAAATCTTCATAGGTCTCAGCGACCTTACATCTCCCTTTTTTGTGAAGGGTGTGCATCTCATCCTCCGTTGTACCTTCCTTGAATCTGACTAAGAGCTGCTTGGGAGCATGAGGGTGAAACTTGCTCTCGGCACGTTGGTCCAGATAACGACACATGGTCGTGATGATTGCTAGCAAAATGAAACCAAAAACACCTAACCATAACCACATGAGCGTTTCTCCCTCCAATATGGATTGTGACACGCCTTATCGTATGCAAACTCTATCAGACTGCGTGGGCACTTATGCAATTTGGATAGTAGTGGAGATAGATTGCTAGGGCGGGATAAATTCGGTAAGATGAAAGGAAGAGAGCAGATCTGGCAGGAATAAGTTGCAAGGAAGGGCCGGCAAGAGCTCTCAATACAGAGGATAAGGAATGTGGATGTATTGACAGAACTTCAGAATATACCGACAGTAACACCAGTTCAGGCACACCAGATTGATGATGCCATTGATTTTGCCATGCGTGTACGCAGAGAAGTGTTTCCGATGCTGGATCATACGAGATTACCTCTAGACTTCGAGCAGTTCAGTGAACATTACCTGAATTCCGATGGTTCGATTTTTCTCGTTGCAATGATGGGGGATGCGGGCATCGTCGGATCTATTGGGATATTACCATATGATGGACGTATTGAAGCCGTGGACGGTCGATATGTAGCCCGGTCTGCAGCCGAAATTGTGAAATGTTATGTAGATCCTGCTTATCGCAGATACGGCATTGGTTCGATGCTGGTAAAAGAACTGGAGAATGTGGTAAAGGATATGCAATATACGACACTGTATTTGCATACGCATCGCTTTTTGCCAGGGGCCGTAGATTTCTGGACACGCCAAGGGTTTACGGTTATTGCTGAACAGGACAATGACTGGCAGATCGTACATATGGACAAGTTGGCATGTAAGTGACACTTGAATGAATGAAGGAAAATAATATTTTAATAGTAACGGGGGAGATCTATCCATGTATTCAAGTCTGATTGAGAAGCTGGAGCATACCGAGGCTATACGCTGGTTCCCGAATCATCAAGTTCAAGAGAGCTGGATTGTTGAAGTTGAACAAGAGTTGGGTTTTTCGTTACCTCCATCGTATCGCTGGTGGCTTCTGAATTATGGTCAAGCGCTGTTAAGTGGGACTGGAATTCTGACGATTACGTCTGAAGAACATCGAGAGTATACGGATGTTGACATTTTGTATAGATACCGACTTGCCGATGAAGACGCCAAGAAGGAAGGGAAACTGGAACTGTTTGTACCGGACGAGGATGAATATTACTACTTTGATACGCAGACGGCTGATCACTTAGGAGAGTACAAGGTGATGCGTTTGGATTACTTTAATGGGGAACCTGAAGTATACGCGGATTCTTTTGCCGAATTTTTGGAGAAGTTGATCGATCAGCGAACACCACGGAATAGATGATTTTATATCAGGGAAATGCCTGTCGGCACTCGCTAGGTTAGACATAGACAACATACATAATGGGGGCTAGGCAAATGCAAGAAATGAAGCGGAAAATTGTATTTATTGATATTGACGGTACCTTGGTAGATGATGACGGAAACATTCCGTTGTCAGCGCAGAAGGCTTGCAAACAGGCTCGTGAGAATGGACATCTGCTCTATTTATGTACAGGTCGCTCCAAGGCGGAGATCTATGATTCCATCTGGGATGTCGGATTTGACGGTCTGATCGGTGCAGGTGGAGGCTATGTGGAGTTTGGCAAGGACGTGCTGTATCACAAAAGAGTGACAGCGGAAGATGTTCGCCATATGGTCGATTTCTTCAACGAACATGGCATTGATTTCTACCTTGAATCCAACTCGGCTCTATATGCAAGCAGCAATCTGCAACCTCACCTGGAACGACGCATCTATGGTGACGTGGAGAATGATCCGGTAGCGAAAGAGAAGAAGGAGCTGAAACCGCATCCGTTCATTGCTGGATTGACGTATGGAGAGGCCGACTTGTACAAGGATGACGTGAACAAAGTATGTTTCTTGGAGAGCTCGGTGATTCCGTTTGAGCGAATCAAGCAGGAATTCGAAGGCAAATTCGAAGTCATTCAGTGCACGGTGCCGATCTTTGGTGAAGGAAGTGGTGAGCTGATGATCCCTGGTATTCACAAAGCCATTGCGATTGCCGATCTGCTGGAGCATCTGGGCATGTCGCAGGAGGATACATTCGCCATCGGTGATGGCATGAATGATGCCGAGATGTTGGAGTTTTGTAACGTCGGAATTGCCATGGGCAATGCGAAGCCAGGTCTGAAAGTCATTGCAGATGATATTACTGGCACAGTTGAGGAAGATGGATTGTATCATAGTTTTGTGAAGTATGGATTGATTGAGGGGTAAGTAAAATTATGTATGAGAGTATGAAGTGAAATGAAATAGGCAACTCCCGGATGGGCAGTTGCCTGTTTGCCATGTATTTATTTCATAATTCCGGACAAGATCCAGTAGATAAATATACCGAAAGCTCCAAGGCAACCACTAAAACGAATGAAGTCTGCTTAAATATAAGTAGAGTTGTGTTATTCCTTCAACATTTGATCCTCGTTAACCGATATATATTAAGTACGTCCATAAGTAAGATAGAGAAAGGAGTACAGAGCATGGATATTGCAGCATTATCAATGGCAATGAGCCAGGCTTCAGTAGTGCAGTCGGCAAGTTTGCAAGTGATGTCTATGTCGAAAGACATAGCACAGCAGCAAGGTCAGCAAATGACTGAAATGTTAAAGTCACTTCCGGCTCCTCATCCCAATCTGGGTGGAAGTCTCGATCTTTCGGTTTAGTTGATATTACACCTGTGTTCTCATGTAATACCCATTGCAGCAAGCAAAACCCGAACAGCTCCAATTCCAATGAATTGAAGCCGTTTGGGTTATTTTTTTCTATAAATAGTCCCAGGTCCGTTAATTCCAGAATTACGATCTTTTCAGCGCAGCTTCGCCAGGCTTGGCGATCTGCCTTCAAAGGGTAATGTGTTCTTCAAGGTCCATAACTCATCGTAACTGGAAATCTGAAGATCGGCTTTGGATAAGTCCTGATTTCCTGATCCTGGATTGTGATAGCCGATGCAGCGCATGCCTGCGCTTTTGGCGGCCTGAACACCATTGCGAGAGTCTTCGATCACCAGACAATTCGACGGGGATGCGCCAATCATTTCAGCTGTGGTCAGGAAAATATCTGGTGCAGGCTTACCCTTTTCGACTTCCTCTCCGGTCATTCGTACCTCAAAGTATCGCCCAAGTCCAGTCTTGTCCATGATCAAATCAATCAGTGCACGTGGAGAGGAAGAAGCAACGGCTATGGGAATGTGTTGCTCTTGCAGCCAGCTTAACCAGCGTTCCACGGAAGGCATTGCCGTCAAGTTGGAGTGAGCCAGCATGGTTTGCATCACATTATGCTGATGATAAACCAGTGCTTCTTCCAGCGTAGCTGTCAGTTGATGTGTGTCCAATACTTGCTGCCACATGGATTGCAGCGTAACTCCAACATAAGTGTGGTGTTCTTCTTCCGTCATCACTACGCCAAAATGGGCAAAGGAGCTACGCTCAATCTCGAAATAAATCGGTTCGCTGTCAATCAGTACACCATCCATATCAAAAATAACTGCTTGAATGATGTTATCATCGGCCGCACCCAGTCCGCCAGACTCTTGGTTTGCTACCATGTTGTATTCCTCCTCCAGGATTGTGTAAACATGTATCTCTGATCTAATCCATTCATGGTTAGCTTTCCAACTTAGAAACTGGAACTGCTGGATTGCAGCACAACTTTAATGGCATGTGAAGAGGCTTGAAGTGTACGTCCCTGAATATCGCAGCCAAGTGTGCGGAACGCCTCTTCGTAATCTTCCAGTGGGAAGGAGTGGGTGATGATTTTTTTTGCTGGAATGATTTCTTGCTCAATCATGTAATGTGCTGTTGCGAATGTGCCCAGAGAATCGATGGAACCAATAATTTTCAGACTGCGGTCCACGACTTCTTTTGGATTAAACGACGTATTTCCATCTCTTAGACCTACCAACATCAGATAACCGCCACTGGCGAGCTGGGAGAGCACTTGTGTACCTACAACACCTGTTGTATCCACAATCATATCGACCTGATGAGTTGCGGGTGACAGCGATTCTATCGCATTTTCGAAGGATGAATGAACCTCCCAACGCTCTGGTGCAATGGAGCCGGCTATGGCCAAGCGTTCCTCCGAGATGTCGACCAGACAACCGGTAACACCTTTGGACGCGAGCGCGTAGCTGTACAGAATGCCAATCGGGCCTGCGCCGAGGATGATCGTTCTGAAATTCGGCAGTAGATGGATCTGATTAATTCCTGTCAGCATGCAACTGAGCGGTTCCGTCAACGTCGCTTCCTCATAGCTCACATGATCCTTTAATTTGTACAAAAAGCGATCTTCGGTCACATAATAATCCGTAAATGTCCCGTCAGCACTTACACCTGTCTCCGTAACAGACTTATGTGTACAATGATTTTGCCTGCCTGTTCTGCACATGTCACATTGTCCGCAGTAGTAGGTAGGATCAATCACAACACGGTCACCCGGTTGTAATGTCGTTACCGCAGAGCCAACATCGATGACTTCTCCTGCAGACTCATGACCGAGTATGACGGAAGGGACCGCATGATATTTGCCGCTGACAATACCGAGATCGGTACCACATACGCCTGTCGCCCGAATACGAACCAACACCTGATTATCTCTTGTAATTTCCGGGACAGGTCGTTCCTCAAGTGCAACATCCCAGGCAGATTTGTATACCAATGCAAGCATGATATGACCTCCTTATAATTATAAAAATTGTATTTCAGATTACACGATAACGAAGAGAACAGAACAAACATGGAGAAGCGGAGCGTTCGCCTTTATCAACGGGTTTTTCCCTTGGGAAAGGGAATCAAAAAAATCCGGGGATAACAGCGATCGAAAGGTTGTTCAGTTTGCGTAGTGTTCGAGTGTAATATGAATTACTCACTAATGAACGCTGGCAAGCACCGAATCCAACCGCTCCACAATCTCTACCAATTCGTCTTCAGTGGTGGTGAGGGAAGGCCGGACCTTAACAACGTTGCCAAAGCCATATCTTGAACTTCTCAAGATCAGATGCTCATCTGTAAAAGCGCGATCAATAATGGCATTGGTTTTGAGTGTATCCGGTTCATTACCGTCACCTACGATCTCCAATCCCCACATGAGCCCGACGCCACGAGCTTCCCCGATACTTGGGTACTTTATAGCCAATTCATGCAGCAATTCACCCAGAATTTCACCTTTTCGTTTCACGGCATCGAGAAATCCGGGTTCGGATACCACCTCCAGGGTGGATTTGGCAGCGGTTACGGAAATCAGATTGCTTCCAGAGGTGAAGGAATGTTCGTGTTTTTCGAGCACATTCAATCGGGATTGCATTAATACAGCAGCAACAGGAACGCCGATTCCGCCAAGACCTTTCGCAAGGGTAATCATGTCAGGCTGGATGTCAAACAGTTCGCTGGCAAACATGGTTCCCGTACGACCAATACCAGTCTGTACTTCGTCGGCAATGAGAAGCATGTTGTATTCATCACACAGTTTACGCAGTCGTTTGAAATATCCGGCAGGAGGAATGATATTGCCGCCATTCCCCAGAATGGGTTCGATGATCATGCAGGCGACTGAGCCGGAACTTGCATGTTCTATTGCATCAGAGATAGCTTCAACGCATTGATAGCCGCAGTCTCCGTTTGAGGATTTGAATGGGCAGCGATAACAGTATGGGGCAGGTACATGAACAGCGTTAGCCACAGCTGAATTGGGGAACCGTTTCCGTCTAAAGGCATTCCCCGAAATCCCGGTGGCAAATTGGGTCTGCCCATGATGGGATAGATACAGGCTGATGATGTCTGTCGATTCAGTATACTTCTGTGCAATTTTGGTCGCACATTCGTTTGCAGTTGAACCGGTAATATCCCGCATCCATCCGGCATTAATGTCGTTTGGAGCATATTCGATTAAGTGATCAAGTACTTCATTTACGTATGGTTCAGTGAAGGAGGAGGACATATGCGTCAGATTGCCGACTTGTTCCTGAATTTTGCTGACTACATGTGGGTGATTATAGCCCAGTGACAGATTGAACGTACCTGACACGCCATCGAGGTATTCGACACCTGAATCGTCAATCAACTTAATCCCTTTTCCGGCTATGAAGCGGTTGTTGGTTAAAGTTTGCATACGATTTCCTCCAATATAATGGTGTACTAGCTCGAACGAAGCTCAACAATTCCGGATGATGCGGGCATCACCTCCCTTAAGTCATGAAGTTTACATTTCCTTACGATGTTGTGCGAGAGCAGCACGTACTACATTGTTTTTTACAGTCCATAGATGAGAGACCATCAATGTGAGAAGAAGGATCAGACAGAATCCGGACAAGATCCAGATTGTATTCACAACAGGCCAGGTACTCATACTCCATCCAGTCACATACTGTAGGACGGCACCTCCAATACCACCCGATGCGATCAGGATACTGGTTGTGCGTTCGGTCATGCCGGGAATCAGAACATTTGCATAGACGAGTGCAATACAGAACAGCCCTGACATGAACAAACCGGTCCCGAAGATCAGCACGTACGTTGCCCACTGTCCAGTTACAAATACCATAGCGATTGCGAACATAAGCGTGCCGACCGTACTCCAGATCAGGAAAGGCATATAGTTGACTGCTTCCGCAATTTTTCCCGAGAAAAGACGACCGATGATCATTGCAATCCACAGGATGGAGACACTCAGTGATGCGACAGATTCCTGAAGCTGCAATCGTTCTACGAGAATGGAAGGCAGAAAGTTCATTAATCCCAGTTCGAGTCCCATGTAGATGAAAAAGAAGATAACGAAAATCGTTAGTAGTCCCAACTGTTTTCTCGAATATCGGGCTTTACCAGCTGCATGTGCCACTGTATTCTCGCCAGCCTGTTCCAGATACCGTGCGGCTGGACGGGGCATGGTAATCCACAGCAGCATGAGAACCAGTGACAACACGGCCACGATATAGAACGTAAGATGCCATAGATCCATCCAGATAAATAAAGCAGCGACAGCCGGGATGAGCAGTGCCCCAAGTGCAAAGAAGACATCCAGCTTGGACATGGCGACTGCCTTCTGATTCTCAGTGAATTCGATCGTGAATGCTCCAACGGAAGGCTCAATGATGCCAGAGCCAAAGCCTATGAGAATAGTAAGTAGAAGAACGCTTGTCCATGATGGCAAAAATCCGAGAACAACATAAGCAACCACAATACAGATCAAGGAAAGGGTCAGCATCGCTTTTCTTCCGATACGGGCTGTCAGGGCAGGAGCTACAAGTACACCGACAAGAAATCCAAGAAACTGCAGAAATAACAAAAAACCGCCATCACTGTAACCGCGATCATAATATGACAATAAAACAGGGAGAAGGGCACCAAGCACAACGCTGGTTATGCCGATTAACAGATAAAAGCCGCAGCTAAGAGCGAATATTCTCTTCAAAAGTTTACCTCCTATTTGGATAAAAATTTTATATTATGTAATTAATGTTTATTTCATATATAACTTAAACCATAATTGTCCAAATGTACATGCTTTTTATTGTAAAATAATGTTAAATTTTGATGGTTAGAGATATTTCTCGAGTTTATTTTTTTCTAAAACGATTTCGTGTCGAAAGGATAGATTCGATCAAGGTACATGACCATATAACAGTGTTGTCACTTGTATTGAAGGAGGATAGTAAACCGTGCGAATATCAAAAAAACGCCCCCTGTCTAAGTAGACAGGAAACGTTCTGACTAGCCGTTCCATATGATGGACCTGACACACGTGTCACCATTAAGCAGTCTGTACAAAGAAAATTCCATCGAATGGTGCATGAGCAGATGCTGGACCCTTTCGCAAAAACAAATAACCGTTAGCATCAGGAAGACCCAATATATCCCGATATGGTTCAGGAAAATCTCCGGAATATATCTGACACACCAGTTGATATTCCTCTAGCAGGTGGTCAATTCCGTTCACACCGTTTGGTAAAGTGGGAGAGAAGAATGAAAATGCAGGGAATTCCTGATCGTCTAACTCCATTTCAATCAAACGTACGCCGCTTAACGGAACGGGTGGCACGGGACATACGGAAGCAAGTGGATGCGAAGATACCGAGACATAAGTGCATCCGGCGAGAATATTCTCGTTCCATTCCAGCTCATCCCCCGTATAGGTTACCTGGTCCAGAAAGTATTCGGAAGCGGAGTAAGTCGAGAAGACCGAGATATATTTATCTTGTGGTAAAGAAGGTATAGGAACCTGTTGCGAAAGTGTGTTGCAATTGATGGAGAACAGATGCATTAACGGTTGCCCCTCAGGGTTGAGCGGCCAGTCTGCAACGTATGCAATCTCTCCACCAATCCACATGCCAGAGTCTTGGTTTGGATCATCGGGGTCAACTGTAAATCGAGTAACGTTGTACATGTGAAACTCCCTTCCGTGTGTATGTTGGCTTTCCTATGTACTGTTCTATATGTTTTCATATAAGCATTCATTGCTTCATTTCAGTATAAATGAGATGATGTGAAATGAGAATCAGTACAAGGTACTAACTCATGAAGGAGTAAATGAACGCAGCATTAATTAAAGACCAGCAGATAGATTACAGATGAGAAGCGGTGACACATGTTAATTAACAAATACATAAGTGAAACGGGATTCTGCTCCCGCAGGGAAACGAACCGTTTAATTGCAGCCGGACGCATAACGATCAATGGCAGGGTATGTGAAAAAGGGGCGAATGTTGAACCTCATGATGTGGTACTCATTGATGGCAAGGAGATTCCTCGTAATGACAGTGAACCTGTCTACATTGCTCTGAATAAACCGATCGGTATTGTCTGCACAGCAGCAGAACATGTGGAGGGCAACATCATTCAATATATGAATTATCCTTCTCGCATATTTGCGGTAGGCAGGCTGGATAAGGCATCTGAGGGGTTGATTTTGCTTACGAATGATGGATACATTGTGAACAAGATGATGCGTTCGGAGCACAATCATGATAAAGAATATGTAGTGACTGTAGATAAACCTGTAACCGATGAATTTGTAAAGTGCATGTCTGAAGGTGTTGAAATTCTGAACGTGGTGACCAAGCCCTGCGAAGTGCATAGGCAGAGTGAAAATGTATTTCGAATTATATTGACACAGGGTCTCAATCTGCAGATTCGGCGAATGTGCAAAGCCTTGGGTTATCGCGTATTGAAGCTGGAGCGTGTGCGAATTATGAACATTACACTGGATCAACTGGAGCGGGGGCAATGGCGTCACCTGGAGCAAGAGGAACTGGAGATTCTGCTGTCTCAATTGAATGAGATAAAATGAAGTAAAAAATGAAGTGAAAAATGAATAGAAAACTAAAGCAAACACTAACCTCTCAGAGGATTAGTGTTTTTGTTGTTAAGCTTGTGTGCTTTGCGCTCTGAAATGTAAGAGCCGAATAGTGTTAAGAACGCACCAATTACAATCACCCAGGTGATCTGTTCCCGAAGAACGAGCGCAGACGACACGACAGTAATGACAGGCACCAGATAGATATATACACTCGTTTGCATAGCTCCGAGAAGATTCACAGCCCGGTTCCAGGTCACGAAACACAACGCGGAGGCACCCAGACCGAGGTAGAGAAGATTAGAAAGATTGGTCACACTTGTGAAGCGCCCGAGTTCCCAATGGAATTCGAACAGGAAAAGAGCTGGCAGCATGAAGATCAGGCCATAGAAAAATACTTTGCGGGTCGCACCAATGGTGTGGAAGCCAAGCTGGCCAATTTTACGCATGAATACAGAATAAATCGCCCATACCGCAGGTGCTATAACAGCAAGCAGATCACCTACCGGATTCAGATGCAGCACGAGATTGCCATTCAGTGCGATGAGTAGGATGCCACTCAAGGCAATACCAAATCCGATAAGAAAGCGGCGTGTTAACTTCTCACCATCCAGGAAGAAATGTGCAAGTACGGCAGTGAAGAATGGAGCAATGGAGACAATAACACCCACGTTGGAAGCGGTTGTGTACAGCAGCGCAATATTTTCAATGAGAAAATATAGAGTCACTCCACATATGCCTGCTCCGATAAATAAGCATTCTTCCCTGAATGAAGAGGTCCGCAGAGAACGCGGATAGATCAACACGAGTACCAAATATCCGATCAGGAAGCGGAAGAACAAAATTTCCACTGGGGTAAAGTCAATCAGCAGAACCTTCGTCGAGACAAAGGTAGTGCCCCAGATCAATATGGTAAACAAAGCGAGTAAATGTCCGGTAGAGAGCTTGGTGTTATAACGATTCGTCATACGATGTGATGGGTGGTTCGTTTCGGCTCGGTATCATGATTGAAGATACGTCTATATTGCTTGGGCGTCAGGCCAATCAGTTTTTTGAAAAAATTCGTGAAGTGGCTCTGGTCGCTAAATCCTGTCTGTGCGGCAACTTCAATCGGAAGCTGACCTTGTTCCAGGAACCGTTTGGCATGGTTAATACGAATTGTCTCCAGGTAGCGGTAGGGTGATATGCCTTTCTGGCGAGTGAACAAACGCAGCAGGTGATATTTGCTCATCTCCGTAAATTCGGCTAACTCGTTTAATGAAATGCTCTCCATGTAATGAGATTCGATGTACTCACATATGCGTCTGATCTCTATAGTAACATCCTGAGTGGAAACAGGCGGTTCGGCATCTGAATAATCTCGCATCAATTGATCCAGCAGAAAAAGTAACCGTTCTTCTTTGCAGAAATCCGATTGCTCCTCCAAAATCATCTGATGCAGCTCGTGCAGAGAACCAACAAGTTCACTTTGGTAGAGAACGGGGGATGTAAACCGTGGCAAGTAAGCTTGTCCGGTAATCTCTCTTGCATACTCCCGCATCACCTCAGGCTGGACGTTGATACAGCGATAATCGAGCGTTCTGCCATCGACCTGTTCGCAGGCATGAGGGTCATGTGGATTAAAGACAATCATGTCTCCGCTATTCAAAATGTATTCTTCATTGTTACAGACGAGGTGACGCTTGCCTTGCTCAATAAATCCAATGACGTAATAGTCATGAAAGTGATTGGGGAACTTCTGCATAATGCCTTCAAACTGATAAGCTTCTAGCTGTAAGTCGGTATCAAATACCACAGTTCGCACTTCCCGAGTCATGATGCACCTTCTTTCTGGTAAGTTAAGGTCATTATAGGTTGCAAAGAAGGAATTTTCTTGAACGATATTGCTATTGCTCGAGGTATTGATCGTACAGATATCTCAAAAACAAAATACCCGCGATCCCGGAGGGAAAGCGAGCCCTTTGCATAGTATAGTTGATTCATGGGTTCAAACCTACATATATGGGGAAAAAATGTCTGGAATAATAAGTCATTGTTCTTAGTATAGCGTGGTCAGTGCTTCAGGTGTAAAAGCCTGAATCTCAGATACGCGATCTTCGCGTATTTTGACAGCCCATGCCGGATCGCCAAGAAGTGCACGTCCCACTGCAACCAGGTCAAATTCCTGTTGCTCATACCGCTTCATGAGTTCGCTCATCCCCGGATGTTTTATTTCATTGCCTTCTGCTTCAGGATCACCTGCCATACCTACAGAACCGACGGTTATCGTGGTTTGACCACTTAGCTTCCGTACCCACCCTGCAAATCCAAGATCGGATCCTTCAAACTCGGGCTCCCAGAAGCGTCGTGTCGAGCAGTGGAAGATATCTACACCCGCGTCAACTAACAAGCTAAGGAATTGTTCCAGTTGTTCGGGTGTGTCGAACAGTCGGGCTTGATAATCATTCATCTTCCATTGGGAAATACGCATTGCAATAGGGAAATCAGGACCCACCGCAGCACGAACTGCCATGACAAGTTCTATCGCAAATTGAGTTCGTTTCCGAAGGTCACCACCGTAGCGATCCGTCCTTCTATTCGTCGTTTTCCAGAAAAACTGATCGATCAGAAATCCGTGTGCACCGTGAAGCTCAACTCCGTCAAAACCGATGCGTTGCGCATTAGCGGCTGCATCAGCATAAGCTTGAATCACCGTCGCGATCTCTGCCTCCGTCATGGACGCACCTACTTGTGTACCTTCCATATCCAATCCCGATGGACTGAGTGATACAGCTTCCGGGTGTGGGTTAGATCCTGAAGGACGAACGATTCCCATGTGTAAAATCTGAGGAAAGATTTTGCCGCCAGCATCATGAACTTGTTCGACCACTTCAGACCAGCCTTGTAGAGCTGCTGCTCCGTACATATGAGGGATTCTAGGTTCACTGGATGCAGATGGATGCTCAATGGTCGCACCTTCGGTAATAATGAGTCCAACACCATGCTCGGCACGCCGACGGTAATATGCGGCTACATCGGGGCCAGGGACACCATCCGGGGAGAAGGCGCGTGCCATGGGAGACATGACGATGCGCGAGGACAGGGTTAGCTTTGCAACGTTGTATGGTTGAAACAAACGCTCTGTAGAAATAATGTTATATTGTGGATTACTCAAAGTATGCACCTCCATTATGTTGTACCTCTCAGTGGGTACGATTGCAATGTTAACAATTCCTACAAGCCTACTCAACCAACAGTTTGAATGTTTTGTTGCTTAAGCGAAAGACACGGATTATTGTATGGTGTCATTGCACTTACTTTCACTTGTTGAACCAATAGCACTTATCTATAATGAAGGAGTCTGACCAAATATGTTGTGTACAAAGGAGGATTGGGACATGTCTGGTGTATTGTCTCCAAACTCGAACGATCCGCGTGCCATTCGCACTCGGCAATTAATCCTGGATGCGTTTTTAAACCAATTGAATCTCAAAAATTTCAACAGTATTACGATTCAAAATATTACGGAACAAGCCACAATTAACAGAGCCACTTTTTACGCCCATTTTCAGGATAAATATGCCCTGCTTGAAGCCTTGTTATCGGATGCTTTTATGGAATATGTAACGAAAAGGGTAGACCCGGATGCCCGTTTATCAGCGGAAACGATACAGCAACTTATATTTTCATTGTGTGATTATCACGTCTCAAGCAATAACTGCATCAAGAAATATGAGACAGTTGCACCGATAATTGAAGAAAATATTAAGACACAGCTGGAACAATTTCTACTTGAATTAATGAGTAAAGTGGCAAAGGGAGTAGATCCCAAAACAATGAAAATAACTGCAACCATGCTAAGCTGGTCGATCTATGGAATGACGTATCGATGGAATATGGATGGAAGACAGGAATCTCCTAATGACTTGGCCCAGCGAGTTGTCCCCTATATGATGGGCGGATTGGAATTGTTGAATTAACTTAACGAAATGGAATTATTATTCGAATGGACGGAGGAGAAATGACAATATGATTGATCATTTGGTTGTTTTTAAATTTAACGATAAAACCACGCTAGCCAAACAGCAGGAATGGGTGGATCAATTGCTTGCGTTACAGGAACAAATCCCGGGGATTGTCGCGTTGACCGCAGGGATTAATGTCACGGAAGAAACGGACCGTATTCAAGGTTATACGATTGGATTGAGAGTGACGTTTGCAGATCAGGACGCACTGCGTGCTTATGGTCCACATCCTGCTCATCAGGCATTTGTAGCTTCTTTGGATGGTTGGGTGGAAGATGTCATTGTCGTTGATTACGTGATATAAAGTTGCGATTATATAGGTTTGACGACTATAGGAGTTGAAGATTCCCATGTGTTTAATTTTATTTGCTTACAATATGCATCCAACGTATCCGCTTATTTTGGGATCAAACAGGGATGAATTCTATCACAGACCTACGGCTCAAGCACACTATTGGGAAGATTACCCTCAAATATTGGCAGGGCGAGACTTGTCAAAAATGGGAACCTGGATGGGCGTAACAACCGGTGGGCGTCTGGCTGCTGTTACGAATTATCGTGATCCGAATGAAGAGGTACATGCCAAGGGCTCGAGAGGAGATCTGGTTGCTGACTTTTTAAAGGGAACGTCCACACCTGAGCAATATATCCAACGCGCGGAGCAAAACCGAGATCATTATCCTGGCTACAATTTGTTAGTGGGTGACCCGGAGAACCTCTATTATTATTCGAATGTGGGCAATGTCGTGATGAAGTTGAAACCGGGAATATACGGGATTAGTAATCACTTGATCAATACAGATTGGCCCAAGGTGAAACGTGGGAAAGAAGGGCTGGAGAAAATCATCCAAGGGGAGAACGTAGACGAGGGTACTCTCACTGAACAAATATTAGGTATGCTGCAAATGGCAGATCCTTCAGTGGACGAACTTCTGCCTCATACAGGCGTTCCATTGGAGTGGGAACGTTTGTTATCACCCATCTTCGTTAGAAGTGAGAAATTCGACTATGGGACCAGAGCTTCATCCGTTGTTCTGATGAACAGAGAAGAAGTCTTTTTCACAGAGATGGTTCATCAGAACGGAGAGGTCATGGAGCAACGTTTTAACATCAAACCTCTGAACTGGAACCAAACCTTTTGTGTTAACTAATATAACGCGGTATAAACCGTTTGATAAGACCTTTTGTATAACACGCCCAATATTTATTGGGCTCTTTATCTCTTATCACAATTCTATGTTATGAATCATGGAACTTCCCTGAATAGTTTATATAATGTGAATCAACATAACATGATTTTGCAGTGGTTCGGTTGATTCTAATTTCAGGGGGGCAACGTGGGATGAAAGAAACCAAAAAGATGAGAGTATTTTCACTGGGGATTCAGCACGTACTTGCGATGTATGCGGGAGCAATTTTGGTACCTTTGCTTGTGGGCAGAGCGCTAAATCTGACGGCAGAGCAGTTGGCGTATCTGGTATCCATTGACCTGTTAACGTGTGGGATTGCAACATGGCTTCAGGCTCGGAAAGGGAAGTACCTGGGTATAGGTTTGCCAGCGGTGCTTGGAAGTTCTTTTGTAGCGGTGACACCCATGATTGCGATTGGATCGCAGTACGGAATTCCTGCCATATATGGGTCGATCATTGCAGCGGGTTTATTTATCGTCATCTGTGCCGTGTTTTTCAGCAAAATCGTCAAATTATTTCCACCCGTTGTGATCGGTACAGTAGTAACCATCATCGGTCTTGCGTTAATCCCAACCGGCATTAAAAACATGGCGGGGGGAGCAAACAGCGAGAATTTTGGAAGTTTGGACAATTTGGCCCTTTCTTTTGGCGTATTGCTTTTCATTCTAATTCTGAATCGATATGCTCGCGGTTTGGTTAAATCCCTGGCTGTTCTCCTTGGTATTATCGTGGGCACCCTCATCGCAGCCTTCATGGGAAAAGTGAATTTTTCCGCTGTTCAGGAAGCCTCCTGGTTCCATCTACCCCAACCCTTTTACTTCGGATGGCCCACGTTCGAAATCGGCCCTATCATTACAATGATAATTGTAGGTACGGTCGTAATCATCGAATCAACAGGTGTATTTATGGCTCTGAGCAAAATCTGTGATCAACCCATTAACGAGAAAGATCTGGCACGGGGATATCGCGCAGAAGGTCTCGCGTTTGTCCTGGGCGGCATATTTAATGCTTTTCCATACAATACATTTGCACAGAATGTCGGTTTGGTTCAACTTTCCAAAGTGAAAACGACCAATGTCGTTGTTGCAGCCGGAGGTATTCTGGTCTTTCTGGGACTCATTCCAAAGGTAGCTGCTTTTGCAACCATTATTCCTAGCGCAGTCCTCGGGGGAGCAACTGTTGTCCTGTTCGGAATGGTCGTCTCATCCGGGATCAAAATGCTGCAAAACGTCGACTTCGGTAAACAATCCAATCTGTTAATCGTGGCTTGCTCCGTTTCTCTTGGACTTGGCGTTACCGCTGTACCCGATCTTTTTGCCCAGCTTCCTCAAAGTATTCGCATCATTGTTAGCGATGGTATTATCACAGGAAGCCTGTCAGCGATCCTGCTCAATGTCTTCTTTAATCTCAGCTTCAAAAAAGAAAGCTTGCCTGTACAACCCGTACAGGTTCAGGAAGCACATACGTAATTCTTGTAATAACATACATGTCATAGCGTATATGGAATAGATCCAAGACGGTTTTCTGGGAAGTGGAATGAAAGGGAATGACTCCACTTGGCAGAGAAACCACTTGGATTTTTTTGTGCAAACCTGCAATGTATTAGTTCCTACATCCAAGTTAATATTCATGAGGAATGCAAAAGGAATGCAAATATGCTAAAGTTTCATCAAGAACATTTTATATGTTCCCTAAATTGAATTTCCATGCGACTACATAAATGAGCATTGGTTCACAAGGCTAAAATATAACCGAGGGATATTCTTGGGTACAGAAAAGGAGTTGTGAGCATCATGCAACAAGCGACGTCGAACAAAGGCTGGAATTTGGACAATAGTTATGCACAGTTACCGCAACCCTTTTTTACAAGTCAGGGCGCAGTACCTGTTGAATCACCAAAGCTTATTATATTCAATAGACTGCTTGCATCCAGTCTGGGGTTAAATGTGGAGTCTCTTGACAGTGATGAAGGAGCGCAAATCTTTGCGGGTAACCTGATTCCGGAAGGAGCCGAGCCATTAGCGCAGGCCTACGCAGGCCATCAATTCGGCAATTTCAACATGCTTGGAGATGGACGAGCTTTGCTACTGGGAGAACAGATTACGCCACAGGGCGAGCGAGTGGATATCCAGCTGAAAGGTTCAGGAAAAACACCTTACTCCCGTGGTGGAGACGGACGAGCTGCCGTTGGACCCATGTTACGCGAATATATCATTAGTGAAGCGATGTATGCACTGGGTATTCCAACAACTCGCAGTCTGGCGGTGGTGTCTACAGGCGAGAACATTATTCGCGAAACAGAGCGGCCTGGGGCGATCTTGACTCGTGTGGCTTCCAGTCACATCCGGGTGGCAACCTTCCAGTACGCAGCAAGATGGGGGTCTATTGAAGATCTTCGAGCGTTGGCTGATTACACGTTGCATCGACATTTCCCCGAGGTTGCTCAAACCGAAAATCGTTATCTTTTGCTCCTTCAGGAAGTGATTAAGCGGCAGGCGGCTCTCGTTGCCCAATGGCAGCGGGTTGGTTTCATTCATGGTGTGATGAACACGGATAACATGGCCATTAGTGGCGAGACCATTGATTACGGTCCATGCGCCTTTATGGATGCTTACAATCCTGCGACCGTATTTAGCTCCATAGACAGACAAGGTCGCTATGCATATGGCAATCAACCTTATATTGCTGGCTGGAATTTGGCTCGATTTGCCGAGACGCTTCTGCCGTTATTGCATGAAGATGAAGAGCAGGCAGTGCAACTTGCGCAGGATGCTATCGCACAATTTTCTGAATTGTACCATCAGCACTGGCTCAAGGGGATGCGTGCCAAACTGGGCTTGTTGGACGAAGAAGCCGAAGATGAAGCGCTGATCAAGGATCTCCTTGAACTCATGGAGAAGCATGGTGCAGATTACACCAATACGTTCCTGGCGTTGACCTTTGACACATTGGAAGGGATAACAATGTATGCCTCGACAGAATTTTCTGAATGGCATGAACGTTGGCAAGCAAGATTGGACAGACAGCAGGGGACGAAGGAAGTCTCTGAGCAGTTGATGCGAACAAGCAATCCAGCCGTCATTCCTCGTAATCACCGGGTTGAAGAAGCGCTTGAGCGAGCAGAAAATCACGGAGATCTTAGCGTGATGCAGAAGCTTTTGGCTGTTCTTTCAGATCCATTTGCACATTCACCCGAACAGGCTGAATATGCTGAACTGCCAGCACAGTGCAATACTTCGTACCAGACTTTTTGTGGGACTTGATTGAACAGCATGGAAGAAGAGGCTGCCTTGGGCAGCTTTTTCATTTTTATTTGATTGGCAGGTGTATTCATTGTCCAACATCTTAAGCAAACATCAATTAGCTGAGATCCTCTTACAGTTGTTAGAACGAACATCTTTCCGCAGGGAACAGATGGAAAACTATGTTAACCGCTTGTTCGAGACCTTAAAATGGGATAGTGTTCCCTATGTAGAGAGCGGAAAAGATACGTATACTGTTCGAATTTACGAACGTGGTCTCGTCTCGTTGGAGAAGCGGATGAAACACTCAGACGAAGTCATCTACTGGTTGCTGGCGGATATTATTTTCACCGCGACACATGTAGAGTTGATGGAAAGACATGGTGTGGATAACAAACAGACGCATTTGAACTATTCAAATGAAGTGATGGCGGATCTGAACATGGGCGTGCAGGAAGCCTTCCAGCAGATCGGTGATCCGTATTTCCAATGGCATCAGACGGGTAAACGTCAGGAGCTGGAGGGCATGAAATAGAGAAAAGTGAGGTGTGTCACGTGAGTGAGCAAGATAACAATGATGTGTGGTATGACTATGCTGTATTATATGTTGGAAAAAAGAATGATTCTGGACAAGGATGGGCAGCCTTAACTTCAAATGAACAGGAAATTGCTGCTCTCTGGCTGCTAGAGACAGATGTCTTTAATGGTGGTTTTATACAGTTTTTCTGCAACTGGGGAGAAGAGGCATACCGTTACGCATTGCGAGCACTACAGACCATTGGTGCGACTCAGGTGACAGACATTATTACGTCAGCATACGGCTGCATTAAGCACTTGGAAGAGGACGAAAGACTTACTGAACTGTGGGATATTCCTAAATTACTCTCAATGGAACAAGAGCAGCAGTTGGATGCCTTGGATGAGCAATTTTGGAATAATGAGGATCAGATTGCGGAGAAAGCCTATGGTTATTATCATGGGAAATTGAACATGATGCCTATATAACCTGGTTCCGATTGAAGCGTCAGTTGTTCTATGTTGTTCAATTCCAAGTTTGCATACTTGGTCTTGCAATGACTCAAACGTTCGGCTATACTTGCTATAAATTGAATACATGAATCACGTTGATAGAGCGCAGTAGCGGCTTTGTCCCTGTTACAGAAAGTCAGGGGTTGATGGAACCTGATACATACAAGGGCTGCGAATTACACTCTGGAGTACTTGGGTAATGCCAAGCGGATGGGCAAACGATATATTGCTAAAAGTGGTGTGGATAGCGTGTTAAAGTTATGTGTTGTCCATGCAATTTGGGTGGTACCACGGTTATGATAATCGTCCCTGTGTCTAATGAAGACAAGGAGGCGATTTTTTTGTGTCCAAAAATGCCGATCCATTGTGTTATTTCGCAATTCAACGTGAATCATGACTGAATCTTGAGGATAGAAAAGGGGTTTATACGAATGAATATTATTGATGAATTACAGTGGCGTGACGCCATTAACCAGCAGACGGATGCAGAGGGACTGCGTGAACTGACTGAAAGCAAATCCATCTCATTATACTGTGGAGTTGACCCTACAGGGGATAGCATGCACATTGGACATCTGATTCCTTTCATGATGCTGAAACGGTTTCAATTGGCAGGACACCGTCCGGTTATTCTGATTGGTGGGGCTACAGGCACGATTGGTGATCCAAGTGGTCGTCAGGCAGAGCGTTCTCTGCAAACGTTGGAGCAAGTGCAGGAGAACGTGGATGCACTGACAGCACAGATGAAGAAGTTATTCGTAACAGACGGTGATAATCAGGTTCGCATGGTGAACAACTATGATTGGACGCACAAAATCAATGTCATTGAATTCTTGCGTGACTACGGCAAAAACTTTAACCTCAATACGATGTTGGCCAAGGATGTCGTTGCGAGCAGACTGGAAGGCGGAATCTCGTTCACCGAGTTTTCCTACCAGATCCTTCAATCACTCGACTACCTGCACCTGTTCCAGAATGAAGATGTACAGCTTCAAATCGGCGGTTCGGATCAATGGGGTAATATCACGAGTGGTCTTGATCTGATTCGTAAAAAAGAAGGATCCGAATCGAAAGCGTATGGTCTGACCATTCCGCTCATGCTCAAATCCGACGGTACGAAATTTGGTAAAACAGCTGGCGGCGCAATCTGGCTTGATCCGAACAAAACGACACCATTTGAATTCTACCAGTTCTGGGCGAATACAGATGACCGTGATGTGATCAAATACTTGAAATACTTTACCTTCCTGAGCAAAGAAGACATTGAAGCTTTGGCCGAAAAGGTAGAGACAGAGCCGCACAGACGTGAAGCACAGAAAGCACTTGCGGAAGAAATGACAAAATTCGTTCACGGCGAAGAAATGCTCGAACAGGCTAAGCGCATTACAGCGGCGCTGTTCAGTGGTGATATCCGTTCCCTGACAGCCGACGAAATCGAGCAGGGCTTCAAGGAAATGCCAACTTATGAAACGGACGGCGAAGCCAAAAATATCGTGGACTGGCTCGTGGATCTGGGTCTGGAGCCATCCAAGCGCCAGGCGCGTGAGGATGTTACCAAAGGTGCGATTTCCATGAATGGTGAGAAAATCACAGAGCTTGAATTCACGGTGTCTGCAGAGCACGCCATTGGCGGTAAATTTATCATTATCCGTAAAGGTAAAAAGAATTACAGTCTGGTTAAACTTCAATCCTAGTACAGCTTCAGAAACAAAAAGACCGTCTTCCATCTCTGTCAGGTGACAGAGCGGAGACGGTCTTTTGTATAACAGGTCAGTGTTTGACCTGATTTTTATTGATTGACGATCGCTGTGATCTCTTCATCCAGATCAAGTCGTACGTTCTCACGGTACGCCCGGATGTTGTATTCACTGTGCAGGTAACGAAGAATCGCTTCAATCATATTGGACTCCACCAGATATTGACTGCGGCCTTGAATCCAAACTTCAGCGGAATAACCTGTATCCTCTTCCCAACTCAGTTCTACGTTCACATCGGTTGGACGTACACCCTTACGTTCTGCCATATGAATACAGATTGCATTCACAATTTCATCCATGCTCAGAACCATAGAGATTAGTACCGTCCGTTTCTGTTACGGTCATCATCACGATCGTTGCGACGGTCATAACGGCCATCCGCAGCAGGTTTGCGACGATTGGAGATGGCTCTGAAGAGTGCCATAGCCAGCATAACAATCAACATGATTGCTGCAACGTTCACGAGCAATCCAAGGATGTTGCCCAAGGCGCCCATGCCACCGAACAATCCACCGAACATCATACCAGCAAGACCACCAAGCATCATGCCTTTCATGAATCCTCCGCCACCGCCGAAGAATCCGCCACCACGGTTTGCAGCTGCACCAGTACCGGAGTTATTACCGGAATTGGATTGATTCACGTTGCTGTTGGAATCTGACTTCTTAGGTGTGTTGGTATAACTTTTCGTACCGGATTTGAATCCGCCACCACGTCTTGCATCCGCAGAATCCGGATTCGTTACTCCCACTGTTGCGAACAATAATGTAAAGGCCATAAATACCATCATTAGATGTTTAACTCCAAATTTTTTCTTCATTGTAAAGATCGTAACCCCCCGATTAATTTGTTTGAATCACCCAAAATGGGCCTTACTCATGTAATACGGTCAACTTGCAGGAACGTTTCAAATTTTATTAAATTTCTGAAACGCTTGGACTTGGGTCTTGAATTGCAGCTTGACCATCAAGCAGTTGGGTAACCCAATGACACCACTCCAGGCCAGTTTGCGCATGCATTAACCCTTTTTGTACCAAGATGTAGCTTCCAAAATCTCGGTTGCCTACACGAAGATTATCCAGAGGTATACGTGACTTCAGATCCTCGAAGTACCGTATGCGTTCCATAAACCAGCTTTTACGCTCGTTAAGAATGCGTCTCATGCTTCCGTCTTCCGCAATGCCAACACACAAGATACGCAAATTAAACTCATCGCGTGTAACTGGTGCGGTAACCGGAGTAATCATCCATTCCAAGAGCTTTTCAATGCCTTTTTCCGTAACTGCGTACATTTTCTTGTCCGGTTTGTCAGACTGTTGCACCCAGCGTGAAGCCAATAACTCATCGTTTTCCATCTTGGACAGGAGTGGGTAGATCTGGCTGTGTTTCGCCTGCCAATGAGGCTGAATCTTCAGCATCAGATCATAGCCCGATGACTCCTCGCGGGTAAGCAGCCCGAGCAATCCGTAGGAAAGTATGTTCATGCACATGTCTCCTTAATATTAGGGCTGGGTCAGAGAAAATAAACCTTTTTGCTTTCTTTGACCGCTTTCATAAAAGTGTACACTGAAACTGTATGGTTTGACAACCTGACAGAACAACTGCCTTAATTTAGACAAAAAAAAGTGCGAACCTTAAGGTCCGCACTCCAAACCATTTAGAGAGATGCCTGTTGTCCATACCCCTCAGCGACAAGATCAAGCTCACCTGTAGCAGAGTCGATAACCATGCCGTGGACGGGTACATTGGGAGGAAGTAAAGGATGCTTCTTGATCACTTCCACAGTATGTTTTACCCCTTCTTCTACGCTGTCAAACCCGCGCAACCATTTTTGCAAACGAATACCCGAATTCTCAAGGGTACTCATGACTTCTTCAGACACGCCACGCTCAACCATATGTCCAATCATGGTTTCTGCATGAAGGGAAGCCATACCACACTCCGTATGTCCGACAACCAGGACTTCATCTGCACCCAGTTCATAGATGGCGACAAGCACACTACGCATTACACTCCCGAAAGGTTGAGAGATAATCGCACCTGCGTTTTTGATGATTTTCACATCACCATTCTTCAGGTTCATAGCCTTGGGCAGCATTTCCACCAGACGTGTATCCATACAAGTGATGATAACCATCTTTTTGGTTGGAAACTTGCCAGCCGTATACTTTTCGTATTCTTTAGTCTCGACAAATGATTTGTTGTAAGCCAAAATCTCTTGAATGTTGTTCATGTCCATTGCCTCCTGTTATCCAATACGACGAGCACGGCCATTTGCATTTGATGCAGCTTGTCCTACGCGCCTTTGCTTTATTTTTATATCACGGTCAACAGATGTCATTACTCACCTTCTAGAGGTTGTTCAAAAAGTCCACTTTTGATTACAAAACATGCCTGAGGGCATAATCAGCATCGAAGTTGAAATTCATCTCCATCTTCTCGGTAATGAAACCCAGACTTTTTGAACACGTATCTTTTAGGAGATTAATGAAATTTGCCTCTGTTAAAAGTTGATTATACTCAATAGGAAAAGTATCATCAATAGGGGAATACACTTTTTTTGAAGAGGTGAACGTTAACAATGGATAAACAAACACAGGAACATTTGGAATCCTTCCGTAATCTGGCTCGTAAAATCAAGAGCTATCATGAAGCCATTGGTTTGCTTCACTGGGATCTGCGCACAGGTGCGCCGAAAAAAGGCGTTCCGACTCGTTCGGAGACGCTGGGCATGTTGTCCACCGAAGCATTCAAGCTGCAAACTTCGGCTGACATGAAGACCTGCCTGGATGTTTTAACGGCTCCAGCGGTGTTGGAACAACTCGAAGATATAGATCGTCGTCTGGTTGAAGATTGCAAGAAAGAATATGATCGCAGTCAATCTGTACCACCTGAGAAAGTACAAGCTTATACTGTACTCACGGCCAAGTCCGAAACCGCATGGGAAGATGCCAAGCATAACAGTGATTTTGCAGGATTCTCCCCATATCTGACAGATATCGTTAAGCTCAAACAGGAGTTTATTGATTACTGGGGTGTGAAGGAGACGCGTTATGATACGCTGCTTGACATGTATGAACCAGATCTGACTGTTGAGAAAGTGGATGCTGTATTTGCCCGCCTCAAAGCACGTTTGGTGCCTTTGCAAGAGAAGATTAATGCTTCGGACAACAAGCCGAATACGGAGTTCCTGAATCAGTTGTTTGACACCAAACAGCAGGAGAAGTTCAGTTTGTTCATCCTGGAACAAATGGGGTATGACTTTGAAGCTGGACGATTGGACGAGAGTGTTCATCCTTTTGCAACGGGCCTTAACCCGGGTGACGTTCGAATCACAACACATTATCTGCAAGATGATGTAGCAAGCGCAGTCTTCAGTTCACTGCATGAGGGCGGACATGCCCTGTATGAGCAAAATATTGATGACAGTCTCGCGGGTACACTTCTTGCTGAAGGAACGTCCATGGGGATTCATGAGTCTCAGTCTCGTCTTTGGGAAAATATGATTGGTCGCAGCTTGCCATTCTGGACACGCTATTACAAAGATTTGCAGCAGCATTTCCCGCAACTGAGCGAGGTTGAAATGGAAGATTTCTATCGTGCAATCAATCGGGTGGAGAGTTCACTCATTCGAATTGAAGCAGATGAATTGACCTATAACCTGCATATTATTATCCGATACGAGATTGAGAAAATGTTATTTAACGATGGCTTGGAAGTGAAGGACCTGCCAGAAACCTGGAATGCAAAATACAAGGAATACCTCGGTATTATGCCAACGAATGATGGCGAAGGCGTTCTTCAGGATGTTCACTGGTCTGGTGGGGACTTTGGTTACTTTGCTTCGTATTCTCTGGGTAATATGTATGCAGCTCAAATTCTACATACATTGCGCAAGGAAATGCCGGAGTTTGATACCCTTATTGCCGAAGGTAATCTGATTCCTATTAAGGAATGGCTTACAGACAAGATCTACCGGTATGGTAAAAGTCGCACACCTTCCGAATTGATTATTGCCGTAACAGGTGAAGAATTGAACCCGGATTATCTTGCCGATTATCTGGAAGCCAAATACGCCGAAATTTACAAGCTGTAATATACAAAAAAATAGCATATTGAAACAACACTTAGAAGAGCTGAAGAGTCGGGCATGATTGCCCGGCTCTTTTTTGCATTCAAGTTCTTAACCTTTTGCTGGGCATCGGCATATCCATAATAGAGAGAAACTGCTGGAAACCAGTGAAGGAGGGAAACAACATGAAATACACGCCATGGTTCGTCCGGGGCATCGTTATTCTGCTGATTATCATTGTGGCGCTTACCAGCTGTAACAAGGAAGAAAATGAAGCCAAAATCACGATTGGCGAAGTGACTCGTTCGGTATTTTATGCACCGGAGTATGTGGCCGTGGCTCAAGGCTTTTTTGAGGAGCAGGGACTTGAGGTGGAGATTCAGACGACAGCTGGCGGTGACAAAACGATGGCAGCATTACTCGCTGGTTCGGTGGATATCGCACTTGTAGGAGCGGAGACGTCCATATACGTCTATCAGCAGGGAGCGGAAGATCCGGTCATTAACTTTGCCCAGCTCACCCAGACGGATGGTACTTTTCTGTTCGCTCGTAACACGGAAGGCAGCTTTGATTGGGAGAACTTGAGGGATTCGACATTTCTCGGTCAGCGCAAAGGCGGTATGCCGCAAATGGCAGGGGAGTTTGCACTGAGCAAACATGGCATTGATCCGCAAAGTGATCTGGAGTTGATACAGAATGTGGACTTTGCCAACATTGCATCTGCTTTCGCCTCAGGCACGGGAGATTATGTGCAACTGTTTGAACCTCAGGCATCGATCTTTGAACAAGAAGGCCGAGGCAAGGTTGTTGCATCGTTTGGAACAGAAAGTGGTCGATTGCCCTACACGGTTTTCATGACGAAACAGAGCTATCTTAACGACAATAAGGATATCGTGGAGAAGTTTACGAATGGTCTGCACAAAGCGCAGGCATGGGTAGATTCCCACAGCGCTGAAGAGATTGCGGGGGTCATCACTCCTTTTTTCAAAGACATCGACCCAGCCATTTTGATCAGTAGTGTAAACCGTTATAAGGAACAGGGCAGTTATGCAACAGACCCAATCATTGATGAGGAAGAGTGGAACAATTTGCTTGATGTCATGAGTGCCGCCGGCGAGCTGAAAGAACGCGTAGATTTGAATGCAATTGTGAATAATGCCCATGCGGAAGAAGCTGCGAAATCAAAGTAATGGGTATTCAGGAAAGGAAGTGAGCAGAATGCCTGAATCCGAAAGTGTGATCCGACTGGAGGGGATCTCTCAAGTATACGTCAGCGAGCGGGAAGCTTCATTGGTGATTGAAGACTTGAGTCTGGAGATCCAAAAAGGAGAGTTCGTCAGTCTGGTTGGACCGAGCGGATGTGGAAAAACGACATTGTTGTCGATCATCGCCGGGCTGCTCACCCCCACTAGAGGAGAGGTTAAGGTCAAAGGGAAGCTCGTTGGTGGCCCCTCAGCACAGATTGGTTATATGCTTCAACAGGATTATCTGTTTCCATGGCGGACCATTCTGGATAATGCATTAATCGGTCTTGAACTGACAGGCAGACAGGATGAACGGAGCCGTGAGCGTGTACGGGGACTGTTGGTAAGTATGGGATTGGCCGGAACGGAGAATCAATACCCTTCAGAGCTTTCAGGTGGCATGAGACAGCGAGTAGCACTGGTGCGCACGCTGGCGACAGACCCGGGGATTTTATTGTTGGATGAACCATTCTCTGCGCTTGATTATCAAACCAAGCTGCAATTGGAGGATCTGGTCTCGGACACGTTAAAACAGTTTGGTAAAACCTCTGTACTCGTCACCCATGATTTATCTGAAGCCATTGCGGTCAGTGATCGCGTCATCGTACTTGATCGCAATCCTGGGCGCATTCGTCGTGAGTTTATCATTCCCGATGGAATTCGGAAGGCTCAGCCATTTCATGCCAGGGAGCAAGAAGGGTTCAATGAGCTGTTTCAGGCATTATGGAGTGAACTGGATCAGCCCGGGGGAGGTGAGAAAGACGCGTGAATCAAACGAATCCGAAGCAGGAAAAGCGTGACGAATGGATGGGACAGCTGCATCGGAATCATATTCAGCAGGTGGCCAGATGGAGACATCAAGTGCTTGCCGTACAGTTATCTATGCTTGTATGTATGTTCTTGTTATGGGAAGTGGCTGGCAGACTTCGTTGGATTGATGTACTGTTATTCAGTTATCCCAGCAAGATTTTTGCTCAGATTGGCAAGGACATCGCTAGTGGCGAATTATGGGCGCATGTTGGGGTGACCGTAGGGGAAACGGCCGTTGGATTTTTGCTGGGAACACTTGTTGGAACCTTGCTTGCTGTTCTGATTTGGTGGTCTCCTTTTTTGTCCAAGGTGCTGGACCCTTATATGGTTGTGTTTAATAGTATGCCAAAAGTAGCACTCGGCCCAATCTTTATCGTTATGTTCGGCGCAGGTTTTACAGCCATTGTCATGACTACGTTGTCCATTACGGTCATTATCACAACATTGGTCGTGTATAACAGCTTCAATGAAGTGGATCCCAACTATGTTAAAGTCATTCGTACGTTTGGTGGAGATCGTTCCGAAATTTTTACGAAAGTTGTATTGCCAGCTTCTTTTCCGGCGATTGTTTCCACCTTGAAAGTGAACGTGGGTATGGCTTGGGTGGGTGTAATTGTAGGTGAGTTTCTGGTTGCCAAACAAGGGCTTGGTTATCTCATTATCTACGGATTCCAGGTATTCAACTTCACGCTCGTATTATCGAGTTTGTTAATTATTGCTGCCGTTGCAACAGCCATGTATCAACTTGTTGTCTATGCAGAGCGCAAATTGCTGGCTGGCCGCAGGTAATGTGGTTATGATTTGTTCCTATGATGAACGTTTATTATATGTGTACAATTTCACAAGGGGTGTCACGTTGCCCGATACCATAAAATCAAGTACCATATTCAGTATGAATATTCCGAGCAGATCCGGAATGAATGCGATGATTGGAGAAGAGGGCCTTGAGGTTCTGTCGCAACGATCTAACTTGCCAGCGTCCCTCATTCGGGGCGTATTGCTGTGACCGGCATGCATGCGCATGTCGGTTGGTGTCGTCTAGTTTATATTTGGACGAGACATACTAGTCATGATGAATGAATGAATGAGGCGACGAGCGGGCTAACAATTTTTTTACAGCTTAGAGGAGATGGAATGTTAAATGGGTTTTAGGGTAATTAAAACCGCAATCGCCGCATTAATGGCCGTGCTGATTGCGGACTGGTGCGGCTTGCCAGGACCAACATCAGCAGGATTGCTTGCCATTCTTGGGGTCGATGTAACGAGAAAACGAAGTATTCGCACCATATCGGCGAGGTTCTTTGCTTCAGTCGTTGGACTTTTATTTGCAAGTGTACTTTTTCACTTTCTAGGATTCCATTACTGGGTACTGGCCGTATACATATTGATTGCATTCCCGGTTATTGTCCGGGTTGGCTTCAAGGAAGGTATTGTAACAGGTTCAGTCGTGGTGTTTCGGGTGTTCAGCGGCGGAGAGATGGACGTGAATGTTGTCCTCGTACAAATTGCTTTGTTACTGATTGGTCTTGGTTCCGCAATGGCGGTTAACCTGGCCTATATGCCGGCAGCGGATCCACAGATGCTGCGCATTCGCAAACGGATCGATGAACTCTTCTCGAAGATTTTCAAAGAATTCGCGGCCACGCTGCGTAATCCCAATGAAGCATGGGCAGGTAGAGAACTGATTGAAGCAGATAAAGCGATTCTGGGCGGTATTGATGCAGCGAAGCGCTCTCTGGAGAATCAGGTGATTCATCCGAATGAGGAATGGAGTGTCTATTTCTATATGCGCAAAACGCAGCTCGACTCCATCCAGCACATGATGCATCTGGTGTCCCAGATCTATCAGAAGATGCCACATGCGGAAATGGTATCAGAGCTGTTCGACCAGCTCAGTCAGGATGTGCTTACTGAATCCTACACCGGACGAACTGAAAAACTTCTTGCGGATGTGCAAGAAGAATTCAAACGTATGGAGCTGCCGGATACAAGGGAAGAATTCGAGATTCGTTCCGCAATTCTCCAGTTGTGCCGTGAACTCGCGCTGTATCTGAAAGTCGCGAAGAAGGACAAAGCACCGTCCCCAATCTCGGACCGGTCCCAATCTACAAACGAATAATAGAAAATAGTTGTCACCCTAGACGAATGCCCTGCATACACTTGTAGTGAATGATTGTATGGAGGAGGTTTAAAGATGTCATTGAGTCATAAACATCAATGTAGAGAGATTATCACGAAGGCGATCTGCGGCAAAGGTCGTAAGTTCTCTACCGTAACACATACCGTGACTCCGCCAAATGGGCCGACAAGTATTTTGGGGGCTTGGATTATCAACCACCAATATGAAGCCGTATCAGCGGGTGACGGAATTGAAGTTATTGGTACTTACGATATCAACATTTGGTATTCCTATGACAAGAATTCGCAGACGGATGTAGCCAAAGAAACGGTGTCGTATGTAGAACATGTACCTTTGTCCTATCTGGACCCGAAACATCGGACTTCCACAGTGGAGGTATCTGCGGATGCAACGCAGGAACCTAGCTGTGTGGAAGCCACAGTATCGGCGGGGGGAAGCAGTGTAATTATTCGGGTTGAACGGGAATTTGCTGTAGAACTCGTTGCCGAAACCAAAGTTTGTGTGAAGGTCTGCACAGATGGTTGCGGTGATTACGAAGACAAGGACTATGACTTTGGCAGTGGCGATGGAGATTATGACGATCTCGATCCCGATCTGCTCGACGATGAGCTGTGAGTTTGATTTATCATGTATTTCATAACCTAAGGTATCATATGCGCCAGAAGGCGCGGTGAAGAGGGCGTAAGCCCTCTTTCTTCTTCAATATTAAAAAATGGGTGTTAACGAGCCTCGCAATATGACTGGAATACCTTTCACGGGAAGGCTCCGCATTGCGGGGTTATTTTTATTTTAGTTGCATGATCCGGGAGGGGGGACGTCATGAATGTGATGGAACAAGCGGAGGAGGCATTACTCCGATATGAAAAGATGAAATCTGGAGAACGCACAGAACGGTTGAAACAGGCAGGCATTGAAGTGTTGTCACAGCAGGATCGGCGCAAACGCGAACCAGGCTTGCGTGTACGCTATGATGTAGAGATAAGCTGTTTGCAGGCGATTCGGATTAAGCGCAAGGATACGAGTGGCATGGGAGGGGCACAGGAAACGTTGTTGGAGCGTGAAGTGAGTTCAACCTTGTTCAAGCGTATAGAACGACTTGCGATCAAAACGCTGTACACGCTGGGACTGGATCATGGAGCCGTTCGAATGGAATCCTCAGGGAACGGCGGTTGTGCAGTTATTTCGATCGATCCGAGTTCGTGGAAAGGGGTAACCAACCTTGCGGCTACCTACAGGGAAAGCTGGAAGCAGCATCAGGAACTGCTGGACGAGGAGCGTAGTCACAAAACCGTGCCCATCCTCGGCATGGACCCCGAGTTTCTTCTGGTGCAGATGCCGGAATCCAAAATCGTACCCGCCTCCAAATTTCTTGAACGCACAGGCATGGCAGGCTGCGATTCCGTGACGATAGGTGGCCGGCGCATATATCCAGTTGCTGAATTGAGACCCGCTCCCAGCGCTGAACCACGAGAGCTATTGGCTCATCTGATGAGGGCATTCGCAGCCGCTTCCCGCAGCATCAGTGATCACTCGCTCATCTGGCAGGCAGGAGGTATGCCGCAGCGGGGCTTGCCTCTGGGCGGTCATATCCATTTTAGCGGTGTGAATCTTACCGGAGAACTTCTCCGCGCACTGGACAATTATCTGGCTTTGCCACTGGCATTACTTCAAGATCCTCGTGGGTCGGGAAGGCGGCCACGTTATGGAGCATTAGGTGATTTTCGCCTGAAATCCTACGGTGGGTTTGAGTACCGTACGTTACCCAGCTTTCTCGTGTCGCCCCTTGTTGCGAAGGGCGTTGTGGCCTTGGCAGCTCTAATCGCGAGCGGGTATACTCAATTACGGCAGCGTCCGTTGGCGAAAGCGAAGGTTCATACCGCTTTTTATGAAGGAAAGCGCGAAGTAATCCAGGAACACATTCCAGCTCTGATAGATGATCTGAAGAGGTTGGATGGATATGCACGTTATGAAAGGTATGCCTCTCCGTTACTCCTTCAATTTAAACTGGGAAGAACCTGGGATGAGAGCCGTGATATCCGTAAACTCTGGAATATTCGGGCAGGTTCATGAAGAATGCATGTTTTTTTGATATAATAAGAAACAAGTCTTTTGAAGTGTGTGTTTAAAAGCCGCGGACTTATCGAACAACCTTTATAAGTCATAAGCTACGGAAGATATGGAGCAGCAACCTTTGAAGGAAATGGCGAATAGCCAACACATAAGGCGGAGGCGCGAACACAGTGCCTGACCGTCTTATTGTCCTTCCAGGACGCGTTTCTTCCTGACATTATAGGAACGGGATGGAGGATATTCATCATGGCTCAGTATACGCCAATGATTCAACAATATTTGCAAGTGAAGGCCGAAGCACAAGATGCTTTTTTGTTTTTTAGACTGGGTGATTTCTATGAAATGTTCTTTGAGGATGCGATTAATGCCGCTCGTGAACTTGAGATCACGCTGACCGCACGCAACGGAGGCGCAGATGACAAAATTCCGATGTGCGGTGTGCCTTATCATTCGGCTGACAATTACATACAGCGTCTGATTGAAAAAGGATATAAAGTTGCGATATGTGAACAGATGGAAGACGCAAGTGTAACCAAAGGCATGGTTCGACGTGAAATTGTACGTGTGGTTACACCCGGAACGGTAATGGAAGGCAAGACACTGGGGGACAAGTCCAACAACTACATGGTTTGCCTTACAGGTAATCAAAATACGCTGGCGCTGGCAGCCTGTGATCTGTCAACAGGTGAGTTGTATGTGACCTCCGTACCCTACTCCAAGGAATGGCTGAAGGATGAAATCGGCATCTATGAACCATCGGAGCTGGTAGGGGATGCTGCGCTTCTTGAAACAGTTGAAGCCGAAGCGTCACCAATCGGTCGTCCTGTGGTCTACACATCATGGACTAAGAATAAGGAAGATTTGGTCCGTCAGCAGTTTGGCGAGGCCGTATGGGCAAGGTTAGAGCCGGAACGTCAAGCGTGCATTGCACGACTTTTCTCCTATCTGAGTGAGACACAGAAACGTTCGCTTGGGCAGTTAACTCAAATTTCAACGTATGAGCCGGATCATTACATGATCTTGGACCCCTTTACACGCCGGAACCTCGAATTGGTGGAAACCGTGCGTGAACGTTCCAAAAAAGGTTCTTTACTCTGGTTGCTTGATCGGACTGAGACATCCATGGGTGCAAGAATGCTGCGTCGCTGGGTCGATAAGCCATTATTGCAAAAAGGGAAGATTAATGAGCGGCTTGAAGCAGTGGATACGCTGTACAACCAGTTTATATTGCGTGAAGACCTGCGGACAGAGCTTAAAGATATCTATGATCTGGAGCGCTTGGTAGGCCGGATTGCGTTTGGTAATGCCAATGGTCGTGACCTGAATGCGCTCAAATCATCGCTGGAAAAAATTCCAGGACTCCGCCAGCATTGCGCAGGATCATCTTCCGCAACATTGCAGCATATTGCTGATACGATAGATGATTGCAATGATCTGCGTGAAGCGATCGGGCAAGCCATAGTCGATGAGCCGCCTGTATCGGTAAGGGACGGAGGCCTGATTCGTGAAGGGTACCATGAACGTCTGGATGAATTGCGTGAGGCTTCAGTCAACGGAAAACAGTGGATTGCGGAGCTGGAAGCCCGAGAGCGTGAGGCGACAGGCATTCGATCGCTGAAGATTGGATATAACAAAGTGTTTGGTTATTATATTGAGATCACCAAGTCCAATCTGTCCGCGTTGCCAGAGGGACGTTATGAACGTAAACAGACACTTGCCAACGCGGAACGTTACATTACGCCGGAGTTGAAAGAAAAAGAGACGCTAATTCTCGAAGCTCAGGACAAAATGGTTGATATTGAGTATGGATTGTTTGCAGAACTGCGCGAGCGGCTGAACAAAGAGATTGCAAGACTGCAGAAGCTGGCCGAACAGGTAGCCGAAATTGATGTGTATCAATCTTTTGCGGTGATCAGTGCTGAGCGAAACTTTGTACGGCCTACGCTGACCGACGGTTATGATATGGTTGTGGAGGAAGGACGTCATCCCGTTGTCGAGGCGGTCATGCGGGATGGCGCATTTATTGCCAATCACACCGCAATGACCAAGGAAGAGGCGCGTATTCTCCTGATTACTGGCCCAAATATGGCTGGTAAGAGTACGTATATGCGACAAGTGGCTCTAATCTCCATTTTGGCGCAAGTTGGTTGTTTTGTGCCTGCGGGACAGGCTGAAGTGCCGATCATGGATCGAATTTTCACACGGATTGGTGCCGCGGATGATCTCATTGGCGGACAAAGTACTTTCATGGTTGAAATGGCCGACATTCAGGTCATGACGGACAAAGCGACACCACGAAGTCTGATTATTATCGATGAATTGGGACGGGGAACGTCCACCAGCGAAGGTATGGCGATTGCTCAGTCTGTTATAGAATATGTACATGATATTATCGGTTGTAAAGCCCTTGTATCCACGCATTTCCATGAGCTTGCTCATCTAGAGGAGAGTCTGGACAAGCTGGCCAACTACTCCATGGCGGTACAGGAGAGCGGGGACAAGGTTAATTTCCTGCGCAAATTGATTGCCGGAGCAGCCAGCAGCAGTTATGGTATCTATTGTGCACGCCTTGCAGGTCTGCCTGATAGCATCATTGAGCGGGCAAATGGACTGTTACATGGGTTTGAACATGCGGCTGCGCAAGTAGCTGTGGGCAGTGAATACATCGGGAATGAGAAGCAGGAAGCAGGCCTGAATGTAAAAGGTGTAGAATTCCAGCACACGGATTCGGTTTCTATGCTCCGGGAGCATGATACTGCGGAAAATGCAGATTACGCACCTTCTATAGAAGATTCAGCCGGGGCTGGAATGTCGCATGCCAAGAAATCAAACAGCAAAGGACAGTCCGGCGCAAGCCATTCGGATGTGGTTCAACTGTCCATCTTTGGGGATGATGAGCCGAATGTGGCAACGAAAACGGATGTTGTTGTGGTGGAAGATAAGCCAGCACGAGAATTCATCCGTACAATGAAAGATATCGATGTCATGAATATGACGCCTCTTCAGGCGATGCAGATATTAAATGATCTCAAATTGAAGGCACAGCAATTATCCTGAATATAGGGGAGGGGAAAAACTGTGGCGAAAATACATGTGCTAGATGAACATATTGCCAACCAGATTGCGGCGGGTGAAGTGGTCGAACGGCCTGCGTCGGTTGTCAAAGAGTTGCTTGAAAACTCGGTGGATGCAGGCGCCACCAAGATTGAAGTCACGGTAGAAGAGGGCGGACTCCTCAGTATTCGTGTCAAAGACAATGGTTCGGGTATCGAGCCAGAGGATATGGAAACTGCCTTTTATCGTCATGCGACCAGCAAAATAGCTCATGGCCGAGATCTGTTCCAGATTACAAGCCTTGGATTCCGAGGGGAAGCCCTGGCGAGTATTGCCGCAGTGTCCAAAGTAGAGGTGCTATCGGCAAGTAACAATGACGGGCGTGGGCGCCGCATTGTAATTGAAGGCGGGAACTTAGTCTCTCATGAAGATGCAACCTCACCCCAAGGTACAGATTTTGCAGTGAAAGAACTATTTTACAATACACCGGCCAGACTGAAATATATGAAAACGATCCAGACGGAACTGGGACATATATCTGATGTTCTTTACCGGATGGCGATGTCTCATCCAAACATTTCGTTCAGATTACGTCATAATGAGAATGTGTTGCTTCAGACGTTGGGTAACGGCGATCTGCTGCAAGTGGTTGCCGCGATCTATGGGACAAGCGCTGCCAAAGCGATGCTTCCCTTCCAGGGGGAAAGTCTGGATTACCGGGTAAGCGGGCTGATCAGCCTGCCAGAATGGACACGAGCGAATCGTGGGGGGATGTCAACGATTGTTAATGGGCGATTTGTTCGCAATTACGGTCTTAATCAGGCGATCCTCAAAGCCTACCATACCTTGCTGCCCATCAATCGCTTCCCGCTTGTCGTGGTGCAATTGGAGATGCATCCGTCCCTTGTGGATGTAAACGTACATCCGGCCAAGCTGGAGGTTCGCTTCAGCAAGGAACCGGAACTATATGAATTCGTGGAGACGACTTTGCGAGGGATACTCCGGCAGGAGGTGTTGATTCCACAGGTCAAAAAACAGCAAATCCGACGTGGAGACGATAGTTCCTTTATTCAGGAACAATTTCTCTTTCCACGTGGTCCGCTGAAAGACCAGTCTGATGCAGAAGGCTATGGGCAACAAGGCCCACTCGGGAAACCTGCCAATCCATTGTTAAAGTTGACTGCAGAAGATGATGATCTGGATTTGGATGCTCCGGCGGATGTGTCTTCAGCACAGCCGGTATCTGAACAAGGGCAGAACGTGCCGTTGCCCGAAGCTCCACCTGAGGTTACATATCCTCCTGAGCAGATAGAAGTGTGGAGCGGGGATATTTTGCAGAAGGGGACTGGCCATGAGGTGGGGCAGACAACTGCTAACGCGCAGGAAGGGACTAAGGAAGGAAGTACAAGTTCTTCCGAAACTTCTCCAAAGACGGACCCTTCTCCTCAAGATCGTGTAGCAACAGAGAACCCGCTGGCTGAAGGCAAACCGGCAATGTATCGCTCCGAATCCGTATCTTCACCTGTTAGGGAAGCACGTTCATCGTATAATCCGTCTTCGATTGCGAGAAATGAACGGACGTGGAAAAATTCGGGTATGCCTGATGCCACGAAACTTGCTGCTGCCATTCAATCGGATGCGTCCATGCCTGCATTTCCGGAGCTGAGTCTGATTGGACAGCATCATGGTACGTATTTGATCGCGCAGAATGACCAGGGTTTATATTTGATTGATCAGCATGCGGCTCATGAACGCGTGAATTATGAGTATTATTACGAGAAGTTTGGCAATCCTGCTCAAGCCTCACAAGAGTTGTTGCTGCCGATTACGCTGGAGTTTACACCTTCAGAGACTGAAAAACTGAAAACAAGACTGGCCTGGTTCGAGCAGGCAGGCGTGTATTTGGAGCACTTTGGTGGACAGACGTTCCGTGTGCGCTCCCATCCGTTCTGGTTCCCCAAAGGAGACGAGAAAGACATTATCGAAGAAATGTCCGAATGGGTTCTTAGTGAACGCAGCATAGACGTCGCCAAGATGCGGGAAGCAGCATCGATTATGTGCTCCTGCAAGGCATCCATCAAAGCCAACCAGAAGCTGACGGATCAGGAAGCAGAAGTGCTGATTCAGCGTCTGGGTGCTTGTCGGCAGCCGTACACTTGTCCGCATGGGCGGCCGATTGTGATTTCATTTTCAACATATGATCTGGAAAAATTATTTAAACGAGTGATGTAGCTATTTAGGGGGACATTATGTACATTACAACCGGTGACAAGGAGATTGCCTCTCAGGTAGAGCGTGCACGCAAGCTCGCCGAAACGACAGGAGGTACCTACGTACCGCGCAATAGAACGTCTTTACCCAAATTGATTGAACATTATGGTATCAACGAAATCCTGGTCGTGCTCAATGGCAGAGCGCGCTTGTTTCGTAAGGATGCGACGGAGCTTGAGTTTCACCCCAGTATGGGATTTGTTCGCGCGAAACGTGTTCTAAGAGGGGAAGCCGATCCCATGCTGGAAGCTGGTTCTGTGCTTGAGGGAGACACGATTGTTGATTGTACCGCTGGACTCGGTTCAGATGCGCTGGTATTTTCGGTTGCAGCTGGTAAGCGTGGACGGGTCATCGCCTGTGAAAGTTCGCAACCGCTCTATACCCTGCTTCTGGAAGGAATGTCCTATTATAAGAGCAATCAACCCTTGGTGGATGAGGCTTTCCGGCGCATAGATCTGCGGCACGTGGACCATCTTGAGTTACTGCGCTCCATGCCGGATCGAAGCTGTGATACTGTATATTTTGACCCCATGTTCCGTGAACCAATGATGGATTCAAGTGCGATACAGCCATTGCGGAATTATGCGAATGCCCATGCGCTGGATGAACAGAGCATTGTGGAAGCGAAACGGGTTGCCCGTAAACGGGTAGTGATGAAAGAGAAGCGCGGCAGCGCGGAGTTTGACAGGCTCGGATTCGAAATACTTGATCGGGCGAATGCAAAAACCCTGTACGGAGTGATTAATGTTGAAAGTGGAAGTTAAACCAAAACCTAAACTGCTTGTGCTGGTTGGACCAACAGCAGTAGGCAAAACAAGAATGAGCATCGAGCTTGCGCAAGCTTTTAATTGTGAGATTATCTCGGGTGATTCGATGCAGGTATATCGTGAAATGGATATCGGAACAGCCAAGATTACCTCTGAAGAAATGAAGGGTGTACCTCATCATCTTATTGATATTCATGAACCTGAGTACCCGTATTCTGTGGCCGAGTTTCAGGAAAGTTGTACCCGATTGATTAGTGAAATTCATGAACGAGGTAAATTGCCCTTTATTGTAGGCGGCACTGGGCTATATGTGGAATCTGTATGTTACGGTTTTCAATTTTCGGATAGTGGTTCAGATGAAGCGTTCAGAGAGGAACAATTCAGCTATGCGGAGCAACACGGAGCACAGGCTCTTCATGATCGATTGAGGGAAGTGGATCCAGTTAGTGCGGATCGTCTGCATCCGAATGACCAAAGGCGAATTGTACGTGCGCTTGAGATCCATCACCTTACAGGTGAGAAGTGGTCTGATCAGTTGGCCGTACAGAAGAAAGAGTCACCTTATGACCTGCTTATTGTTGGTTTGACCATGGATCGGCAGAAGTTATATGCACGGGTAGAAGAGCGGATTGATCTCATGATCGAACAAGGTCTGGTAGATGAGGTGAAGTCCCTGTTGGAACGCGGAGTGGCTAGAGGTCATATTTCTATGCAAGGTCTTGGATATAAGGAAATTGCAGCGTTCTTGCAAGGGGAAGTGAGTTGGGAAGCTGCGGTTGAGTGGCTGAAGAGGGATACGCGCCGGTTTGCCAAAAGACAGCTTTCCTGGTTCCGCCATATGAAGGATATTGAATGGGTGGACATGACGGATACCGAGGATTTTGAAGGGAAATACAAGCAGATTAGTGAATTGATTGCACAGAAATTTGATTGATTTGTGCGAAGATTAGTATTCATCTGACTGGCCTGGATTAGATCAAGATATGTAAACCTCTACCTTTTAGTTATTAAAAGGATAGAGGTTTTTACTTTTCATTTGAACAAATGAAAGAGATATTGTATTCTCCAAACAACGAATAAGAGTGATTGAAAATGAAAATTTTGTCCCTCTTTTGCAAAACTGACAAGCGGTGTATAATGGATAAGTCTACTATTTATTCATCTCGCAAAGATTGGGTATAAAATAGCAGACAAGGGGTTTTTGTGGATTATATGAAACTGTTCATGATATAATAGCACGAAAGCTACTCAGCGATATTGAATATTACTTGAACACGAATTCAAATGAACCAATGGGGGTACGGCTAATGAACAAGTCCATCAACATCCAAGATACGTTCTTGAACCAACTGCGGAAAGAAAATATTCCTGCTACGGTCTATCTGACCAACGGCTTCCAAATCCGCGGGACGATCAAGGCATTTGACAATTTTACGATCGTCATTGACAGCGACGGACGCCAGCAAATGGTCTACAAGCATGCCATCTCCACGTTCACGCCGCAACGCAGCGTATCGCTGATGCAGCAAGATAACAGCGGGGAAGCTTAAAAAAATTACGAAACCTTTTCACCAACCATTTCGTCTACAAGTATAGGTATTGAAACAGAGCAACCTGAATAAAGGGTTGTTCTTTTCATTCCGGGCAAAATATGTTTAATATATGCTTGAGCCAACAGACGAATAGAATTTATGCAACTGAAAGGGAGTCAGGAGGTAACATGCCAAACGATCCGTTGTCGAGGTCTAACAATCGCAACAACAATAACAAGTCATCCAAAAAAGCGAAACCAAAGACCTCTAAAAAGAAAAAAATTACGGGTAAACGCGTTGGATGGACACTGTTTTTCACAATGGCGATCGCCATATTCTGTGCACTAGGCGGATATTTATTTATTATGGTGAGCGGTGAGAATCTGCTCAAAGCCAACAAGGACAAAACCACAATTAATGAAACTTCTAAAGTATATGATCGCAATGGCCAATTAATGGGAGAGCTGTCCATTCAGAAGCTGGAACCCGTCAAAGAAGACGATATTCCTGAACTGGTGAAGCAAGCCTTTGTTGCAACGGAGGATAAGCGATTCTATGAGCATCAGGGCGTGGATATCTGGTCCATTGGACGTGCAGCAGTTAGAGACGTCATGGCCCGTTCCATGGTGGAAGGCGGTAGTACGCTTACCCAGCAGCTTGCCAAGAACATGTTCTTGTCCCGTGACAAAACATTCTTCCGTAAAGCAACGGAAGTATCGATTGCTATGGCATTAGAGCGCAAGTACACAAAAGACGAGATTCTGACAATGTATCTGAACCGGATTTTCTTCGGTCATCAGCGTTACGGGATTAAAGCGGCATCTGAATTTTATTTTGGAGTTACCGATCTCAAGAGGTTGAAGTTGTGGCAAATTGCTACATTGGCAGCTATGCCAAAAGGGCCTTCTGCCTATAATCCTGTAAGCAATCCAAACGATTCCAAAGCACGCCGTGGTGTGGTATTGCAGCTGATGTATGAGCAAGGATACATTACCAAGGCGGAGATGGACGAAGCAAAAGAGGTTAATTATAACTACAAGCGACCAGAGAAAGACATGAAATATCAAGCCTTTATTGATTATGTACTCCGTGAAGCTGAACGCGTAACAGGTAAAACGGAAGATGATCTGAATATCGGCGGATACAAAATCTATACAACCATGGATGCTCAGGCTCAAACAGCCATGGAAACTGCCTTTACAGATGATAGTCTGTTCGAGGCAAGTAAAGACGATCAACAGGTTCAAGGCTCCATGGTGATCATGAACCACGAGAATGGCAGTCTGGTTGCCCTTCTGGGTGGACGGGATTATCAGACCAAGGGTTATAGCCGTGTAACGCAGAGTCGAAGACAACCGGGTTCAGCTTTTAAACCGATTGTATCTTATGCACCGGCTCTTGAATCAGGAAATTACAGTGCCAACTCCTCGCTGAGCAATGCGAAGCAATGTTTTGGTAACTACTGCCCGGGTAACTTGCATGGATATTCTTCAACGATCAGTATGACAGATGCCATTACGAAGTCTGAAAATATTCCTGCGGTTTGGTTGCTTGATAAAATAGGTGTTAACACAGGTATTAATTTTGCCAAGAGTGTAGGTATACAGCTGACAGATGAAGACAAAAACTTGGCGATTGCCCTCGGTGGTCTGAGTAAAGGTACAAATACACTGGAAATGGCGCAAGCCTATAGTGCATTTGCCAACCTCGGAGAGTACCGACAAGCCTATTCGATTAAGGAAATAAAGGATAGCGCAGGCAAAACCACATATAAACACGATAACTCGGACACAACGCGTGTCATGAGCGAGAAAAATGCGTATCAGCTTACACAGATGCTGCAGAATGTTGTTAATGACGGTACGGGACGTTCAGCACGTCTGGATCGTCCGGTAGCGGGCAAAACAGGAACGGTTCAAAGTGGTATCTCTGGCAACAGTGCCAACCGTGATGTATGGTTCGTTGGATATACACCGGAATGGACTGCCGCTGTCTGGATGGGCTATGACAATCCGGATGCCAATCATATGCTTAAGAACAGCAGTAAGCTGTCCGCAGCTTTCTTTGCCAAAGTCATGGGAGATGCTTTGAAAGGCGTTCCCGTGAAGCAATTTAAAGCACCGGCTGGAGGGCAGGCACCTCCGCCAGTAGAAGAACCGGAACAACCAGCTCTGTCCGTTAGTGGTTTGAGTGGATCATACGATCCAAATGCTCAAACCGTCTCACTGAGTTGGACTGGAACGGGAGACGCGAGCACGCAATATCGGGTGTATCGTAAAGAAACCTCCGAAGGTCAGTTCACACATCTCATTGATTCAGTGGGATCGACCAGTGCACAAGATTTAAGTGCATTGCCTGGCCTGACCTATGAGTACTATGTGACAGCCTACGACTTGGCTTCAGGACAGGAGACGGATCCTTCGAACACGATCTCCCTGATGATTGAAGCGCAGGAAATGCCGCCGGAGGAACCTGATCCTGGTATAGATCCTGGAACAGAAACAGATCCCGAGCAGCCAGGCATGGATAATCCGGACAATGGTTCACCGGATAACGGCAACTCGAACGGGAATAACGGTAACGGGAATGAAAATGGCAACAACGGAAATGGAAATGGGAATAACGGAAACAATGGCAATAACGGTAATAACGGTGGAGCCGGCCAAGGTAACGGTCAATCTGGTGGAGGAAACACGACCCCACCTGGTCAGGGAACAACAGAGCCAGGCGGTACAGGTGAAGGCACTGATGATGGTGCCGTAACAACACCGGGCGAGATTGTAACTCCAGACAGCGGAACGAGTGGTGATACTGGAGGAACAGACGCACCTTCAGATTCTCAAACTGGAACCGGCGGTTAAGTCAATGAATGACCAAATGGCTGCACCATAGCTAAATTGAAAATACCTGCTTCCCGGAAACTCGGTGAAGCAGGTATTTTTGTTATACGTTACTTTCTATATATAGAAGAACATTTAATGAAAAGGTGGGACAAAGCTTGATTTTGAGTGTATACCTTAAATATGGTAAGCTGTAACTATTCGTAATACGTTGTGCAAGATGGGTCCAGATCGCTGGAATCCATTATGCGGACGTTAATACATTGTTCACCAATAACATCAGAGCAGGTCGCGGACCTGTAGTCGGCAAAGAGGGGTTCGTATGAAACGGAAATTCGGGGACCGCGCGAACTGGCGCCGGATTACGAACCGACAATTCACATGCCGGTTCGTTCAATCCAAAATTTTCACAGGTTATATTACGTTGTATACCATACAGGATTTGAAAGAACCTTTGTGGAAAACCTATGGAGGCAGTACCTTCTGTATCGCAGATAAAGGTTATTCCTGGCTGCAATACTACCCGAAGGGAGAGCACTTTGTAGTTACAGCGATGTTTGATGATCAGGAACGGATTGTGGAATGGTATATTGATACATGCCGTAGCCAGGGCATAACGGATCAGGGTGTTCCTTGGTTTGATGACCTGTATCTGGATGTCGTTGTACTGAAAGATGGAGAAGTATTTTTGCTGGATGAAGATGAACTTGAGGATGCCTTGTCACGGAAGCATATTACGACAGGTGATTATGACTTGGCTAACAAGACGGCAAAGGAACTGCTGCATGCCATTGATGCACATGTATTCCCATACTTTCAGTTATCGCTGAAGCACAGGCAAAGTTTGTTTGAGAATGGAGAGTTTCGAAAAAACATTCAGATCTAAGACATGTACCTAGCCGTAGAATTCTTCATGATCCTTCTAATATTGGAGCACCTGATAGAATACATTAATAATCAGGAGAGTACAGCCCGATAAAATAGAGGTGATGGCGAATGAACGGACGGGTCATGGCTGCAGGAGAGCAACCAGGAGGCAGACCATCCAGACAAATTAATATTGTGTTGCGTAACCAGGAACCTCAGATGTTGGTCAAAGATGAAGCGGCAGCAGTACAGGCAGCCAAGAGTATAACCAAACATGCGCATTTCCAGGAGATACAGGGCGAATTGGAGCAACTGGTTGGACTTGAAAATATCAAAGACTTGGTATTTGAGATCTATGCATTTCTACAGATTGCTCAGATGCGTACTGAAGCAGGTTTACTGAGTGGTGCGCACGTGTATCATATGATCTTCAAAGGCAATCCGGGGACCGGCAAGACAACCGTAGCAAGGATCGTTGCCAAACTCTTTCAGAAGATGGGTGTGTTGAGTAAAGGTCATCTTATTGAAGTAGAGCGTGCGGATTTAGTTGGAGAATATATTGGTCACACGGCACAGAAAACAAGAGATTTGGTCAAGAAAGCACTCGGTGGAATTTTGTTCATTGATGAAGCTTACAGTTTGGCCCGCGGTGGAGAGAAAGATTTTGGCAAGGAAGCCATTGATACGCTTGTTAAGTCCATGGAAGATAACAAAAATCAGTTTATCCTGATTCTTGCCGGGTACTCGGAAGAAATTGATTTTTTTCTCCAGACGAATCCCGGACTACCTTCTCGCTTTCCCATTCAAGTGGAGTTTCCAGACTATAGTATTGATCAGTTGATTCAAATTTCTGAAATTATGGCCAAAGAACGTGATTATATTCTAATGCCTCAGACCATACTCAAGCTAAAGCAGCATTTGCTTCAGGAAAAAAATGATTCACTTCATGCCTTCAGTAATGCCAGATACGTTCGTAATGCCATAGAACGTTCGATCAGGCATCAGGCGGTTCGTCTGTTGGAACAATATTCAGAAGGCAGTCCAGGGAAACTGGAGCTGATGACAATCCGTACAGAGGATTTGAACTTTGAACGAAAGTAAGCGATAATATAGTTTTTACACCAGCCGGCCGGGCCAACCGGTTCGGCTTAAGGCATGCCATGGCATATTCGTGGCAGTGTATATCAACGGAACAGTAATTAGAGGGAGTGAATATATACATGACAAATGGCACACATGATACAGATATGGTTAAAAAAGATCGCGCCGTCTTGGTGAGTCTTGTTACAGATGATGTAAAACGTACAGGTATCAATCCTGAGTATTCTTTAGAAGAACTGGTAAAACTTGCGGAGACAGCTGGAGTGGAAGTACTAAGTGTGCTTTCTCAGAACAGGGAAAAACGGGATACCAAATGGTTCATTGGTAAAGGTAAAGTGGAAGAGCTTCGTGCAATTGCAGAGGAACTCGGAGCAACTACAGCTATTTTTGATCAGGAATTGTCAGGCGCTCAGGTTCGGAATCTGGAAGAAAGCCTCGATCTTAAAATTATTGATCGTACCCAATTGATTTTGGACATTTTTGCACAACGTGCCAACACCAGAGAAGGTATTATTCAAGTGGAATTAGCTCAACATAGCTACTTGCTGCCACGTTTGTCGGGTCATGGCAAGAACCTGTCCAGACTCGGGGGCGGAATCGGAACAAGAGGTCCCGGTGAAAGCAAGCTGGAGACAGACCGTCGTCACATCCGTGGTCGCATCGATGATCTGAAGCGTCACCTGGAAGAATTGACTCGTCATCGCAAGTTGCACCGTGAACGCCGCAAAAAGACAGGTATTGTTCAGGTGGCTCTGGTTGGTTATACCAATGCCGGCAAATCAACCTTGCTCAAGCAGTTGACGGCTGCAGATGTATATATCCAAGATCAGCTATTTGCGACTCTGGATCCAACATCACGCACAATGGAACTTCCAAGTGGTAAAGAGATTGTACTTACCGACACCGTTGGATTTATTCAAAATCTCCCGCATGACCTGATTGCAGCATTCCGTGCAACGCTGGAAGAAGTGAATGAAGCAGATCTCATCCTGCATGTTGTGGATGCCTCATCAGCTATGCGCGAAGATCAGATGAGAACGGTTAACACGATTTTGCAAGAACTCGGTTCAGGGGACAAGCCGCAGTTAGTCCTGTATAACAAGAAAGATGCGTGCACACCAGAGCAACTTGAGATGCTTCCATTGGATAAGGATCACATCAAAGTAAGCGCATTAGATCCTGAGGATCTGCTTAAAATCCGTGAATTGATTCAGACAGAACTGACAGGTGACACGAAACGTTTCCGTATTCCGGCAGAACGGGGTGACCTTACGTCGGTACTCTACAAAATTGGTGATGTAGTGGATACCAGCTTTGAAGAGAATGATGTTATTTATGAAGTGGAATTGCAAAAAGGTGAATATGAGAAATTTGGTTATATGCTTGAAAATTTTATTGAATCGTAATACTCATGACATATTGGTGTGATAAGTTGACACGATAATAGATATTTAACGTCAGATTCGTGCTATGAAGGGGAATGAAGTAAGATGGTAAGCTTTGATTCAGAAATATCTGAACTTCAACGTCAAGTGGAGCGTCAGATTGAAGGACAACTTCAACAGATTGATCGGATTACAGATCACAATCAATGGAAGGTGATTAATGCCTTCCAACAGCGAAAAGTAAGTGATTTTCACTTTGCAGGTTCAACAGGTTATGCGTACAACGATCGTGGGCGTGAAGTGCTTGATGAAGTATATGCTGATGTGTTCGGTGCGGAAGCCGCATTGGTACGTCCTCATTTCGCTTCAGGTACACATACGATTAGCACAGCTCTCTTTGGAGTGTTGCGCCCAGGTGACGAATTATTGTACATCACCGGTAAGCCTTATGACACATTGCATAAAGTTATTGGCACACCCGGTGATGGTACAGGTTCGCTACGCGATTTTGGCATCGGCTACCGTGAGACGGCCTTAACTGCTGAGGGTGGAGTGGACTGGGCAGCAGTCGAGAAAAGCATAACACCGGCTACAAAAGTCATTGGGATTCAACGTTCACGTGGTTATGACTGGCGCTCTTCCTTCTGTGTTGCTGAGATTGCTGAGATGGTCACGCGTGTTAAAGCGCTGAAGGAAGATGTCATCGTATTCGTAGATAATTGTTACGGTGAATTCACGGAGGAACGTGAACCGACTGAAGTCGGAGTTGATCTGATGGCCGGATCACTGATCAAGAATCCTGGTGGAGGCATTGCGGAAACCGGTGGATACATATGTGGGAAGGAACAGTACGTACAGCTGGCAGCTTATCGTCTGACCGCTCCGGGAATTGGGGGAGAGGTTGGAGCAATGCTCGGAACAACTCGCGGCATCTACCAAGGACTTTACATGGCACCGACAATTGTAGGACAAGCTATTAAAGGTAGTACCTTTGCTGCTGCGATGTTTGCTGAATCCGGATTTGTAACCAAACCTGCTTGGAATGAAGCTCGTACAGATCTGATCCAGGCTGTTCAATTCAGCTCTGCTGAGCATTTAATTGCCTTCGTGCAGGGAATTCAGCGCGCAGCAGCCGTGGATAGTCATGTGGTTCCTGAACCGTGGGATATGCCTGGTTATGAACATCCTGTCATTATGGCGGCAGGTACGTTCATTCAGGGCGGAAGTCTGGAATTATCAGCCGATGCGCCGATTCGGGAGCCGTATATCGGGTATATGCAAGGCGGATTAACGTACTCTCATGTCAAATATGGCGTTTTGATGGCGTTACAGACGATGAAGGAACGTAAATTATTGTGAGTTTATCTAACACGTCATTGACACTTGGTAACAACTAAATGTACAATAGGGTGAAGAATAGATGACTGGAAGGTTGATGAACATGGGTGATGAAATTCGCAGAAATATGGCCTTATTCCCGATTGGTATTGTAATGAAACTTACGGATCTATCCGCACGTCAGATTCGTTATTATGAGCAGCATAGCTTGATCGTTCCTGCGAGAACGTCAGGCAATCAACGGTTATTCTCTTTCAATGATGTAGAGAGATTACTAGAGATCAAGGCTTTGATTGAAAAAGGAGTTAACATCGCGGGGATCAAACAAGTGATGAATCCTGTTTCCAAAGAATCCGAGGAAGCTACAGTTATCACGCCAGATACAGAAGTTAAGCGCAGAGAGCTATCCGATACGCAGTTGCACCGCTTGCTGAAGCAGCAGCTTGTATCAGGTAAGAGACCTGGACAAGTATCTCTCATTCAGGGAGAGCTTTCCCGATTCTTTAATAAAAAGTAAATTCGCATAACTTGGCGAGTAAGGGGAAAACATGCACTTTTGGTGTGAGACTCCTTGACCCGTGGAACATTCTAATGTACAAATATAACAGGCAAGCCAAATACGCAGATAAGAAAGGGAGAGGTTATAGTGAGCTATACAAAAGAAGACATTCTCCGCATCTCGAAAGAAGAAAACGTACGATTCATTCGATTGCAATTTACTGATTTGCTTGGAGCTATCAAAAACGTTGAGATTCCTGTGAGCCAGTTGACTAAGGCTCTGGATAACAAAATGATGTTCGATGGATCTTCCATTGAAGGTTATGTACGTATTGAAGAGTCCGACATGTACCTCTATCCAGATCTAGATTCTTGGCTTATTTTCCCATGGGTAGCAGAGAACCGTGTTGCACGTCTGATCTGTGATGTATATCTTCCGGACGGTAATCCATTCCCAGGAGATCCACGTGGCATCTTGAAACGAAACCTGAAGGAAGCTCAAGATATGGGATTCACTTCTTTCAACGTCGGTCCTGAACCTGAGTTCTTCTTGTTCAAAACAGACGAAAAAGGAAACCCGACTAACGAACTGAATGACCAAGGTGGTTATTTCGACCTTGCGCCTACGGATCTTGGTGAAAATTGTCGTCGTGACATCGTTATCACCCTTGAAGAAATGGGCTTTGAGATCGAAGCTTCCCACCATGAGGTAGCTCCGGGTCAGCATGAGATCGACTTCAAATATGCTGATGCTCTGAAAGCAGCTGACCAAATCCAAACGTTCAAACTCGTTGTTAAAACGATTGCACGTCAGCATGGTTTACATGCTACATTCATGCCGAAACCGCTGTTTGGTATGAACGGATCCGGTATGCACTGTAACCAATCCTTGTTCAAAGGCAATGAGAACGCATTCGTTGACGAGTCGGACGAGTTGGGTCTGAGCAAAACTGCACGTCACTTCATGGCTGGAACTTTGAAGCACGCGCGTGCTTTTGCAGCAATTACTAACCCGACTGTGAACTCATACAAACGTCTTGTACCAGGTTATGAAGCGCCTTGCTATGTAGCATGGTCTGCTAGTAACCGTAGCCCAATGATCCGTATTCCAGCTTCCCGTGGTTTGAGCACACGTGTTGAAGTTCGTAACCCGGATCCAGCTGCTAACCCTTACTTGGCTTTGGCTGTTTTGTTGAAGGCAGGTCTGGACGGAATCAAACGTGAGCTTTCCTTACCAGCTCCGATTGACCGTAACATCTACATCATGTCAGAAGAAGAGCGTGTGGAAGAAGGCATTCCAAGCTTGCCAGCTGACCTGAAAGAAGCATTGAACGAATTGATCCGCAGCGAAGTCATTTGTGACGCTCTCGGCGACCACGCTTTGGCTCACTTCTATGAGCTGAAAGAAATTGAGTGGGATATGTACCGTACACAAGTCCACCAATGGGAACGCGATCAATATATTACGTTGTACTAATAGCTGAATCCCTTGGCGCTCTAGCGCTGAGGGGTTTTTCTTTTTGCGGGAGAGAACGGATGTGCTTAACGAAAATACAAACACGGCAGACCTATTATAGGTTAAGTTATCCGTTTGGCATGTTTAGGTCGAGAGCACCTTCGTTGAATGGGGCCAATAGAAGCATATAACACAAGATCCATTATGATAGCAGCTAAGAGGTACTTTCGTGAGTGGTTTGAGTTTTAGGGTACTAAAAAGGAGCCATCATCAGTGGCTCCTTTTTTTACTATGTACAGGTATCTTAAAAATCTATAATCATTAAATATATCAAGGAATTCTGACAAGCTATTGAATGCCAGACCAATTAAACCAAATCCCAGTAAAAAGCAAAAAAATATTGAATCTGTATACCCGTTAATTTTGCCATAATTCTCGCCGCAATTAGGACATATGATTGCTGAGCTAGAAATCATTTGTCCACATGATCTACGTGACTCCATTTTTCTGATTCTTATACGACTTAATTTCCTATAGATATTAATAAACATCCTGCCTATGAGCATAATACCTTCAACAAACATTACCAAAGTGAAGACCGCAAAGAATAACACACCATAGGTCTCACTGTATTATCAAACAGAACCTACCTCCGACTTTTTTTAACCTAGAGACCTGTGTGGTTATATCCACGCATTTTAACAGAAAAAACTCCGTGCAAAAGCACAGAGTCTTCTATTAATTGGTATTATATTCACTTACTTCAAATGTCAATATCTTATCGAAGATAACGTAATCAGTACGCTTGCTAAATGGACCTTTGTTGTTGCCATACTTATTGATGGCGAATTTAGCTGGTCCGGTTCCTACATCGCGAGCGTCGTACCAGTTGAGGAATGCATTTACATCACTCATTGGAAGATCAAATTCCTTCTCCAAACCAGTTGTCATGGTAACTACGAGTATCGCTCTACCTACAGACGGTTGCTCGGGATCGGGAGTGGTCGGTACTTCAGGTTCTACATAATTAAAGTCTACTAAAGATCCATTAATATCAATAGCATCAAATCTATAATCGTATGTTACAACATTTTCTGAAGGGGTCTCAGTCCATATAATTACTTCATGGATTCCATATTTAAGATCTAATTTCTCGTACCCAACTATTTGATGAATCCAAGTCTCATTATTTGCAGAAAAGTATTCAACTTTTCCATCAATACTTATGGCGACTTTTTTTGAATAGCTGTGAGATTTGTTTATTAGTAATCTAATTTTTGATCCTTCAAATTTAAATTTAATTTCACTCTTTTTTTTATGTTTAGCACCGAGTACTGTTTGATTGTAATCAGCAGCTGTAACATCATATTTAAGCAATTCCCAATCATCCTTTGAATAAACTAACTCAGGCGCTCTATCATCAAAACGAGTCCAACCCTCTTCAGGTGCCTTAAGGATACTATCTACAGTTGCCGCATATGTACTTGTCGAGAAGCTTAATAGAAGAACTAAGGTAAATAATGTAGTAATAATCATTTTTAACTTTTGCATTGTGATCTCCTTATATTGTTTTTTTAATTACATAAGAATAAAGTATTATTAGTTACATGTCTAAACAATTAAACCTATATATTCAAGTAAGTGTTAGATGTAATAAAAAAGCTTTACCGACTTTTCTTAGGTCGATAAAGCTGTTAATTTTTATCTCATTTCTTTTAACAATCCTTCATTGTTATTCCGCACATTACCAACTTCTTTCGACACCTCATATGCTCTCATCTCAGAAGCTTGATATGGCTTAAGCAGACCGAGTAGAGACTGAGCATTATCTTTATCTCTTCCAAGCCACTCAGCCTCATCTTCCGGGCGCAGGATCACTGGCATGCGGTTATGGATATCCTCCATAAGGCTATTTGGTTCCGTTGTAATAATGGTGCACGTACTTAATTTGTTTCCGTCCGGATTTGTCCAGGTATCATACAGGCCAGCAAGCGAGAATAAACGGTCATCCTTCATCAAGATGCGCATCGGCCGTTTTGTAGATCCTTCTTTCTTCCACTCGTAAAATCCATTTGTCGGAATGATACAACGTTTGGAGCTGATCAACCGTTTAAAGGAAGCCTTTTCAGTCAATGTCTCGGCCCGGGCATTAATCATCTTATTACCGATCTTGTCATCTTTAGCCCATGAAGGAACGAGTCCCCACCGGAGCGAGCCTAATCGATTACCGTTTTTGCTGCCTATTATCGTTGGGATGTACTGCATGGGTGCTGCATTGTAATTAGGTTTGTACTCAAAGCCATCAGCTATAGATGCATAGTACCTGTCCATTATAGCTTCTATGGGATCAGTGATTGTGAATCTACCGCACATATTAATGCCTCCTTTGAGACTCTATACTATGTAATTTTACTCAAATATTTAAGAATAGAAACGGGTAATTTGTGGAGATACGCATCCAATATAAAATAAAAATGCAATAAATTAGATGATTTTTATAGATCAGCAAGTTTATGTTTAGACATAAACTATTCCAAAGTATAAGCTTCTGATATTACATACTAGGGGAGAGAGTTCAAAATGAAAAGAGCTTTACAAATTGTCTTAGCATTATCTATTTTCCTAATTATTTTATTTCCAGGTCACGCGAAGGCTGCAGAAACAAATGAGTGGGTTAGTGTAGCAGATTTGCCTGCTGCAAGAACTGGAGCGGCGACTGCAGTAGTAGATGGAAAAATATATGTATTTGGTGGCGCAGCATCAAATGATCAAGCTTCTACTGGTGTGAAGATGAACACATCCTTTGTATATGATCCTGGAACAAATAAGTGGGCTCAAAAAGCTAATATGCCTACAAGTCGCGCAGCTGTGAGCGCTGTTGCATATGAGAAAAAAATATATGTAATTGGTGGATATTATGATAGTAACAATGCTACTTATAGAACAAACAAGGTCGAAGTTTACGATACACTTACGGATAGCTGGGAGACAGTTTCAGGCTTAACAATAGCTAGATCCTGGTCTGGTGTAGCGATTTTAGATGGCATGATTTATGTTATAGGCGGAGCAGACAATAGTAAAATTTTATCTACAGTTGAACGTTACGATATTAAGAATGATAAGTGGACTACTTTGAAAAATTTCCCTTTAGCACTAAATGCAATGAGTGCGACTACAGTAAATGGAAAAATTTATGCATATGATGGAGCTACTGGTATTACAAACGGAATGTCAAGTGCTATCTATGAATACAGCCCAGCTAGCGACAACTGGATACAAAAGAACAATTTTAAAATAGCTGCCAATGCCTCAGCTACAACTGAATATAATGGTGAAATATATTTGTTGGGGGGGCGTCAAAATGCTACTACTTTATCAAGAGTAGAAGTTTATAATCCTGTAACTAATGAGGTCAGGTCTTTCACGGATTTAACATCTGTAAGAAATCAAAGTACAGCAGTAAGTGTTAATGGAGAAATATTTATAATTGGTGGAAATAATGGAAGTACCATTCTGAATACAGTCGAGAAGCTTTCATTAAAAAGTGAAGATTCAGTGGAACCAGAACAGCCATCTGGTAACCGAGCCATACTATTAGTAACTATGACTAGCGGCCTTGAGAAAGAATTCGATCTGAGTATGCAAGAAGTAAATAGTTTTATTGATTGGTATGAAACAAAACAAGCAGGAAGTGGTAAAGCTTCTTATGCAATTGACAAGCATGATAATAACAAAGGCCCGTTCAAGAGTCGCAAAGACTACATCCTGTTTGATCGAGTTCTTACGTTTGAAGTGAGTGAATATTAAGCTTTCAATAAAAAAGGCTCCGCATTGAGTTGCGGAGCCTTTTTGCATTTTCTCATACAATAGATTGATCAAACACGTGTATACATAGCAAATTTTTTGTTATATTATTCTATGCCTTAGTTACAAAAACACATAAATGTATCAATCGCAGATTTAGATAATCATAAACCCTAATCTCATCAATAAAAGAGGAGCTTTATATAGCTGCTAACTAAACCCTTCTATTTGAAGAATTGTATAAAATCATGCTTGTTATAACTCAAAATCATTGTCATTTACCCATTAACTTAAAAAAGCGGAATTGAAATATATGTTCATTCTACATTTCATCAACCTGTCGGAAGCAAAAGGTTTAAATTACATCCTTAGAAATTTTGATAGCCAAGTAACAGAGGAGAATACTAAATCTCACTCCTAAAAATATCCAACTATCATACAAATACATACAAATCAATATTGATAAATGTTTCAATTGTATGTTGAAAGTTTCATATAGAAGAGGTATACTTTAATTAAATTTCGAGCAATTTAATTTTAAATAATTAATTGGAGATGTTAATATGGATCAAGCAAAACAACTGGTGACGGAACAACGTACATTTTTTTATACAGGACATACTAAAAATATAGAGTATCGAATTAACGCGCTTCAACAGCTTAGAAAGGGAATTGAAAAGTATCAGCAACGGATACAAGATGCACTTCGTGCTGATCTGAACAAATCTGAGGCGGAAGCTTACGGTTCCGAGATTCGCATTGTTCTTGGTGAACTGGATTTTGCATTGGAACATCTGCAGGAATGGGCTTCACCCAAACAAGTCCCAACCAATTCGGCTATGCCGGATGGGGTGAGTACGATTTACCCGGAACCTTACGGAGTGGCGCTTATTATTGCACCTTGGAACTATCCTTTCCAACTGGCCTTTGGTCCACTGATTGGAGCAATTGCAGCCGGTAACTGTGCAGTGATCAAACCTTCTGAATTAACACCAGCGGTGTCTCGTCTGACGTATGATCTGATTCAGGAGATCTTCCCTCAGGAGTATATCGCGGTTATGGAAGGGGAAGTCGAAGCCAGCACAGCATTGTTGAAAGAGAAGTTTGATTATATTTTCTTCACAGGCAGCACAGGTGTTGGTCGCATTGTGATGAAAGCTGCTGCGGAGCATCTCACTCCTGTAACTCTTGAGTTGGGTGGTAAGAGTCCTGCTATTGTCCATAGTGATGCAGATCTAAAGCTGGTGGCCCAGCGTATTGTTCGTGGTAAGTTCCTGAATGCAGGGCAAACTTGCGTTGCTCCGGATTACTTGCTTGTGCATGAACAAGTACATGATAAATTGATTGATCTGATTGGCGCAGAGATCAAAGATAAATTTGGGGATGATGTGTTACAGAATGCTGATTTTCCGCATATCGTCAACACGCGTAACTTTGATCGATTGTCGAAATTCCTCACAGACGGCCAAACACTGATAGGTGGACATTCTGTGCGGGAGCAGTTGCTGATTGAGCCGACTTTACTTGGAGATGTAAACTGGGAATCACCTGTTATGCAAGAAGAGATCTTCGGTCCGATTCTTCCAGTATTTACGTACAGTGATCTGAATCCCATGCTGGATGAGATTGTTCGCCGGCCAAAACCATTGGCACTATATCTTTTCACAAGAGATGAGCAACTCCAGGATCAGGTTCTAAATCAAGTATCCTTCGGTGGAGGATGTATTAATGACACACTCTCTCATATGACATCGCATTATCTCCCGTTTGGTGGGGTAGGAGAGAGTGGAATGGGTTCATATCACGGACAACAGAGCTTTGATGTGTTCTCCCACCACAAAAGTGTTCTGAAACGCAGTGAATAATTAGCTGTTAAAAATATAAGCATGAAAAAAGAGGTTGTCCTGCTCGTCAGGACAACCTCTTTCGTATTTCATTGCATCTGGTTTGGTTACTCGTGTGAAATATTAATGAATATCTCGGAAAAGGCCAATGACTTTACCCAGAATACTAACGTGTTTCAAACGTAAAGGCTCGAAGGTCGCATTCTCCGGTTGAAGGCGAATATGATCTTTCTCTTTATAGAACGTTTTCACTGTAGCTTCATCGTCTTCAGTCATTGCAACGACAATATCACCGTTATCAGCAGTTTGCTGTTGACGGACAATGACGTAATCTCCGTTAACGATTCCTGCTTCCACCATACTATCTCCGACTACAGAAAGCATAAACACTTTCTGTTCACCTACATAATGTGTAGGAAGAGGGAAGTAGTCTTCAATGTTCTCGGTTGCAGTGATTGGAACCCCGGCTGTAACCTTACCAACGACAGGAATACGTGCAACGCTGTGAGCAAACTGATGTGAATGCTCCGATTCTTCCTGGCTCAAAAGCTCAATGGCTCTTGGCTTGGTAGGGTCGCGTCGGATCAAACCTTTTTTCTCCAAACGATCCAAATGTCCATGTACTGTTGAGCTGGAAGCCAGTCCAACAGCTTCACCAATCTCCCGTACGGAAGGAGGATACCCCTTCAACCGGACTTCATTTCGTATAAATTCCAGAATTGCCTGCTGCCTGCTGGATATCTTCGACATACCGTATCAACCCCATTTTAGTAACGTTTGGGAAAATTATAACATAGAACCTCCGTTCGTACAAACATAAGTTCTAAATAAAATGGCATATAATCAAGGTTTTTTAACTTTTAGAACAGAATCTGTCTAAAAGCCAGAGCGTGATACTGCAAAAGTGCAAATGTTGCAAAAGAAATTCAAATAAGATATTTCTCCTTTGAAAAAAAAGCGAACAATTGTTCTAAAAATCTATTGAACAAAACAAATGTTCGTGTTATATTGATTTCAATAGATAGGAACAAACGTTTGGAGGCGGGGATTTAATGAGATATTCTACTTATCAAAGCATTTATAAACCAATGAATTCGGAACTGGTGAAGTCTAACATAGGGAACTATAAGAAGGTTTTAGCGCGTTTCAAGATATCTTCATGGATGTTAAAGGTAGCCATTACCTCTTTGATTATATTTATTGGATGCAGTACTGTTTTAACTGTATTTGCTGGCAATGAGAATGATGTTCTGCCTGGAGGGAAGATAGCCGTTTCACAAGGGGAAACATTATGGAGTATTTCTTTGGAACATAAACCGACGAATATGGATACACGTATTTATATAGAAGCAATTAAGAAAGTGAATCAACTTCATACGACTTCCATCCAAGTGGGTCAAGTACTAGCGCTACCGCAATTTACAGAATAAAATGCACATTAATGAGTGTTAGCGCGTATCAGCTTGACAAGCTGCCTTTATCATGGCAAAGTTAATATGACTTTGTATTTTTGGAGGGGACAAGCTTGGATATAGATAGTCTGGTAGCACGCATTAACGAATTGGCTCGTAAGCAGAAGTCCACTGGATTGTCAGAGGAAGAACTTGCTGAACGTGCCGAGCTAAGAGAGATTTATTTAAGTAATATTCGCAGTAATTTCAGACAACAACTGGATACCATTGAGATTGTTGATGATGAGAATGACAAAGGCCACCAAGGCAAACTCAAACACTAACGAAACCTAATGATATCATTATGATATTTAGGTTTCTTCCTGTTATTCTGAGTGTGCAATTTATAGGCGGGAATGTTGGTTTACAGTTATGTAAGCCGATACAAAGACACATAAGGGGGATTCACATGTCGCGTTCGTTCGAGAGAACGGTTAAGAAAAATTCCAAGCAGTTAAATCAGCAACGTAAAAAAAGTGGTCAACCAATCACAGGTACACCAGGTGAAGAAGTCTTTAAGGGACGCAGCCTTTTGTTCCCTATTTTTTTGATTGGCCTCGCCTTTTTGTATCTGTTTATGAGCACGTTCCTTGTACAAGCTCCGATGACAACCTGGGATTGGGTGACGATGCTGCTCTACGTATTTTTGGCAGTGATCTTCATGCTTCGTCGTCCATACATCAAGATTAGCAGTAATCGGATTATAACGACAAAAGGGAATCGTGAACGTTCAATTGGAGTTGACGACATTGTCAAATTCAGAATTGAACCTGGCACAGTTGTAATCGAACATAACAGTCGCGGGAAAAGATGGGTGTTCACCAAGTTATTGAACCGTTACGATACAGATGCGATTGCAGAACGTTTGCTGAAGTTTGCAAAAGCGCACCAGATCACCGTGGAAACCGTAGAAAAGTAATTATTGCATAAAGGGGTAGATGATCGGAATGGCGTTAAAAGCGATTTTGTTCGACCTGGATGATACTTTATTGTGGGATGAGCGTAGTGTTCGAGAAGCTTTTCATGAGACTTGTCTAATTGCAGCTAAAGAGACTGGTGTTAAACCAGAAGAACTTGAAGAAGCTGTTCGTAATGAGGCACGTGGGCTGTATGAATCTTATGAAACCTTTCCGTTTACCAAAATGATTGGAATTAATCCATTTGAAGGTCTATGGGCTAACTTTACTGGTGGAGATCAACCTGAGTTCCGTCAGTTGGAACAACTTGCTCCAGTGTACCGTAAAGAATCCTGGCGTCGTGGCTTGTTGAAGTTGGGTATAGATCGGGAAGATCTTGCTGAACAACTTGCCGCGCAGTTTGGGGTAGAACGGAGATCCAGACCTCATGTATACGAAGAAACAATGGATACCTTGCGTCAATTACACGGAAAGTACAAACTGTTGCTGTTAACGAACGGTTGTCCTGCTTTGCAACAAGAGAAGCTGGATGGTGTACCTGAATTGACTCCTTTCTTTGATGAAATTATTATCTCGGGTAACTTCGGAAAAGGAAAACCAGATCCGTCCATATTTGAACATGCTTTGAGTAAACTGGGTGTTAAACCCGAAGAGAGCATGATGGTGGGGGACAAGTTGACGACTGATATTCGCGGTGCTTTATCATCTGGCATCCAATCGGTATGGATTAATCGTGAGCATAAGACCAACAATGAAACCTATGCGCCTGACCATGAAATAACGCATTTATCGGAATTAGATCAGCTTATTGCTAAGTTCTGAGCAGATCAGCTATAACATCTTTCCTCAGCACCCTGAAACATTGGAAGCTTCAATGAACGATGATATCGTTCTTGAAGTTACCAATGTTTTTTTGAATTTTAGTGACTAATTTGCCTTGTTAAATGAGATTCTCATTTTTTTTGCTAAAAGTTATTGAAATTGGGGGGAAGCTGGATTAGAATATAACTAACATACTAGTATGACTAGTATTTAGATTGACCTAAGCAATTTCTTTTGACTTGATTCGGTTGAATGGAAGCAAAAGTGGTTGCTAACTATTTTGGATCTATTGTAAGCGCTTCACATGCTTTGGATACCTCCTTTCAATTTGGAGATCACACTACCTATCGAGTGCTAATTAATGATATGAAGCATCTTGAATTGTGTGATTCTACATAACACATTAAAATGATATCGCTTACATTTAGCTACGATCTATTTCGCAGTGGGGGTGAAGTTGAAGGCGCTGTTGTCTTTTACAAGAGGAGAAATAATGGGGAATTCTACATGTATTACTCTTACTTATCAAGTCCTGGATCGGAGTGAAAACACATGGAGTCGGAAACCGCTAAAACAACGTTAACCATGACATCATTACGCAAAGAAAGCAGATTACGAACGGCAGCAACCTTGTTTCGCAAAGACTGGCAGCTGTATTCACTATTAATTCTTCCCATCATCTATCTCCTTATTTTTAAATATGGTCCGATGATCGGTAATGTGATTGCGTTCAGACGTTTTGTTCCTGGGGGAAGTATATTTGGAGAAACGTGGGTGGGATTAAGGTACTTCAAAATGTTCATTGAGGACCCTACCTTCTGGAGAGTATTCGGTAATACGCTGATGTTGGGCGGACTTGCATTGCTCTTTACATTCCCGGTTCCCATTATTTTTGCACTGATGCTTAACGAAGTGAAGAGTAAACGATTCAAAAAGTTTGTACAAACCGCGTCTTATTTGCCTCATTTCCTGTCCATCGTTATTGTTGCAGGTATGATCCTGCAACTGACAGCAGTGAATGGTTCCATAAATGGACTGGTGGCTTTCTTCACCGGAGACAATATTCCTTTTATGCAGCGGGCTGAATGGTTCAGAACAATCTATATCACTTCTGAGGTATGGCAGGGTATGGGTTGGGGAGCGATACTGTATCTGGCTGCACTCACTACGATTGATGATTCTTTGTATGAGGCTGCGCGTATTGATGGCGCCAATCGCTGGAAGCAAACGATTCATGTAACGATACCAGGGATCTTGCCAACGATTGTGACATTATTGATTTTGAACATGGGTAATTTCCTGGCTGTTGGATTTGAGAAGATCTTGCTCTTGTACAATCCGCTGATCTACGAGACATCTGATGTGATCTCCACTTACCTGTATCGGGTCGGACTGGAATCCAGTAACTTCAGTTATGCTACCGCAATTGGCTTGTTCGAATCGCTGATCGGTCTGATTCTGGTGTTCTCCGTAAATGCCATCTCACGCAGACTGACACAAAGAAGCTTATGGTAAAGGAGGAGCATCATGCAGGAATCCAGATCTTACAAGGTATTTAAAGTATTCAACGTTATCTTTCTGCTGTTCGTGGTTTTTATAACGCTCTATCCATTTTTGAATGTCGTGGCACAATCCTTCAGTAGTGAATCGTATATTAATTCGGGAAAAGTTAGTCTATTCCCAAGAGGGTTCAATGTGGAGACATACAAGACGATCTCACGTGACAGCATGTTCTGGACGAATTATAAAAATACGATTATCTACACCGTGGTAGGTACATTAATCTCCATGTTCATGACGACTATTTTCGCATATGCCTTGTCCAAAAAGAGGTTGATGGGTCGCAAGTTTTTGACCATGTTCGCCGTGTTCACGATGTTCTTCAGTGGCGGATTGATTCCTAACTATGTGTTGATTAATTCCCTTGGATTCAACAACACCATGTGGGCTCTTGTTGTTCCGGGTGCAATTAGCATATACAACATGCTGATCATGAAGTCATTTTTTGAAAATATGCCTGAAGAACTGGAGGAAGCTGCCTCCATTGATGGGTTAAACACCTACGGAATCTTGTTACGCATTATTTTGCCGCTGAGTAAAGCTGTTATGGCAACAATGGTGCTGTTCTACGCAGTAGGCCATTGGAATTCCTGGTTCCCAGCCTTTCTGTATTTGGACAAAAAAGAACTGTTCCCGGTCACCATTTATTTGCGCAATATGATTGCAGGAGCGACAAGCGGGGCGACTGCTGGTGCAACCTCAGCTGATAACCTGACACAGATTGCTGCCAATATTAAGTCAGTAACGATGGTACTCACCATCTTGCCGATACTCACCATCTATCCATTTGTTCAAAGGTATTTTGTAACCGGTATCATGTTAGGCTCTGTTAAACAGTAATACGCAGCAGATGAAGTAATTCACATGATTAACTTTTAGGTGTTTAAAGTTTCAGGCAAGGTCAACCTAAACCAAACTCAGGGGGATAACCTAAATGAATCAAAAGCCACGTAAGTTTGTTGGTAAAATGGTGTTGGCAACAATGATGAGCGTTGTTCTGGCAGCATGTAGCAGCGGTACCGGAGCTGGAGGTGACGTCACAGAAGTTCAAACCAAGGCAGCGATGGAGACGTACAATGTAGGGGATACATTCAAGGCGACAGAGCCATTTAATCTATCCATACTATACAGTGATCAACCGACTTATCCCTATAAAAAAGACTGGTTACTTTTCAATAAAATTACCGAACTGACGGGTGTTACGCTTGAGCCAACGATTGTACCCATGAGCGATTACTCCCAGAAGAGATCTCTGTTGATTAGCTCCGGTGATGCACCACTGGTTATTCCAAAAACGTACCCTGGTGAAGAATCTGCGTTTGTGTCCTCCGGTGCGATCTTGCCGATTAGCGATTATATTGATTTGATGCCAAACTTCAAGGATAAAGTGGAAAAATGGGGTCTGGAAGATGAAATTGAAGGACTCCGGCAGGAAGATGGAAAGTACTATGTACTCCCGGGTCTGCATGAAGAAGTATGGCCAGATTACACATTACTCGTAAGAACGGATGTCTTTGAAGAAAATAACATAGCCATTCCGACCACATGGGACGAATTGTATGATGCAGCCAAGAAGCTGAAAGAAATCTACCCGGATTCCATTCCATTTTCGGACCGCTTCCAATTCAATAGTACACTGAACATCGCTGCTACCGGCTTTGGTACCAAGGCTGGATGGGGCTTTGGTAACGGATTGACGTATAAGGAAGATCAGGATGAATTTGTATACACGGCTACAACACCAGAATACAAAGAGCTACTGACGTACTTTAACAAGTTGGTATCTGAAGGATTGCTGGATAAAGAAAGTTTTACACAGGATGATGATCAGGCGGTACAGAAATTTGTATCAGGCAAATCTTTTATGATTAACGGCAATTCCCAAACGGTGGTGCTGCACCGAAATGATATGAACAAAACGCTGGGAGAGGGTAAATACTCTGTTGCGAAGATTACAGTTCCTGGAGGGCCAAAAGGTCAATTAATGTCTGGTTCCAGACTTGAGAACGGTGTCATGATCTCCGGGAAAATTCAAAAAAGCGAAAACTTTAAAGCCATCATGCAATTTGTTGATTGGTTGTACTATAGTGATGAGGGTCAAGAGTTTGCCAAATGGGGCGTTGAAGGCGAAACATTTACCAAAGAGGGCGGAACACGTAAATTGGCAGAAGACGTTAACTATAATGGTTTGAATCCAAAAGGAACGAAGGATCTGCGTATTGACTTCGGTTTCTCTGGCGGTGTATTTGCCTACGGTGGTACAACAGATTTGCTGCAATCGATGTTTAGTGAAGAAGAGTTGAAATTCCAGCAAGACATGAAAGATACCAAAGAAGTGATCCCGGCAGAACCACCGATTCCGTACTCTTCTGAGGACCGTGAACGGGTGACACTTCTGAGTACACCACTGAAAGATTATTCAGACCAGAATACACTTAAATTTATTTTGGGTGAGCGGGACTTGTCGGAATTCGATACGTTCGCCAAAGAGCTTGACAGTCAAGGTCTATCCAATTATCTGAAGCTGGCAAATGACACGTACAAAGCATACAAAGAAAACAAGCAATAACATAGTTAGGGTTGGCCAGATTACCGTTTCACACCGATATATAAGTGGAACGGTAATTTGTGCTAAAATGAATGAATACGGCTGATAGAAAGAGGTCTACGCATGTCACTTAATCAAAAAATTAGAGGCTCGACCCGGGCATATTCATATAATCTGTTAAAAGAACGAATTCTTCATCTGGAACTTAAGCCAGGCACCAAAATTTCGGAGAAAGAGATTGCAGATGAACTGCAGGTGAGCAGAACTCCCGTACGAGAAGCATTCATGAAGCTTGCTGAAGAAGAACTGCTGGACATTATTCCACAGAGTGGAACGATTGTCTCTCATATTAATCTGGAGCATGTGGAAGAAGGCAGGTTTATGCGGGAGAAGATGGAGAAGGAAATCGTGACGTTGGCTTGTGCTTCTTTTCCCGAAGAGTACAGATTTCGACTTGAAACCAACATTGCTATGCAGGAAGTCTGTATAGGAAAAAACAATTTCTATCGTCTTTTTGAGCTGGATGAGGAGTTTCATCAGATTTTGTTTCAGGGTACAGGTAAACTGAGAACGTGGAAAATGTTGCAACAATTGAATATTCCGTTCAATCGATTACGTTTATTGCGTCTGGCGGAGGATTCCAATCTGGAGGTCATTATCTCGCAACACAAAGAGATTTATCGACTTATTACAGAGCGGAAAACGGATCAGGCGGTTCAAGTAATGGAAGCTCATCTCAGGCTGGTTGTAATTGAACAGGAATCGATAAAAGCGAAGTACCCGCATTATTTTATATAGTGCACCGTTGTTGTATAATACTGCCCATGCGCATATGCGAAAACCCCTGTTCAATTGAACAGGGGTTTTGGTTAAGCAAGTCCGAACACGGGAGTGTTAGGCTTGTTTGATAAATGTGGGATCAGGGTATGGATCTGCAATCCAGCCATCTTTTTCAATGAACAGACGCACAGCGATAATTTGTTTGTTCTCCATTAAGGTGAAGAAGTGCGGTGTATTCTCCGGTACGGAGATGACGTCTCCAGGAGACAGTTCTACATTAAAGTAGCCCACATCATCTGTAGCTTTGATAACAAAGATTCCTTTACCAGCGACAATGGCACGGATCTCATCTTCAGCGTGGGTGTGGATCTCTTCGAACTTGGCCAGCTTCTCTTCAATATCTGGTGTTTGTTCGGACAACGTGATGACATCCCAGATTTGGTATCCGCGACGTGCAGCCAAATCTCTGATTTCATAATCATACGTTTCCAAAACCTCGGTTTTCTGTTCATCCGTTAAGCCAAAGTTATTTTGCAGATCAGTGTTCAGTTTGGATGCGTCCCACTTCTCATATAATACTTCGTATTTGTTTAAGAAATTTCGAACATTTTCGTCACCAGTGATGCGTTCGTTCGTATTTCGGATAACAATTTCAGCCATGTTCTTTCCCTCTTTTCCACTTGGTTTAATTGAATTATATCGGATTGATATGTTTTTGTCGATTCTCAAATTCCGTTCATATTCGTGCAAACCCGCCATCTTTCGGGAGCAAACCCGATCTTTCACATTAAGTTAGTTTCTGTTAAACTAAGATTTAACGTTTTGCGGGGGTGAAGATATTGGATAAGATTAGTCTACACGATGCATTAAAACAACGAATATTAATCCTCGACGGTGCAATGGGGACCATGATTCAACAAGTTGATCTGACTGGCGAAGATTTTGGCGGTGAAGATTTGGATGGATGTAATGAAATGTTAGTGCTTACTCGTCCAGAGCTGATCCAGCGCATTCATGAAGAATATCTGGAGGCTGGCGCCGATTTAATTGAAACCAATACATTTGGTGCCACATCCGTCGTGCTTGCTGAATATGATATTCAGGATCGGGCACGCGAGATCAACCTGGAAGCGGCCAGAATTGCGAAAGCTGCGGTTGATCGTTTCTCTACACCGGAATCTCCACGTTATGTGGTGGGTGCGATGGGACCAACAACCAAAACACTGTCCGTAACTGGGGGAGTAACGTTCCAGGAACTTATCGACAGTTATTTGGAGCAAGCGCTTGCTTTAATAGAGGGAGGCGTTGATGCGCTACTGCTTGAAACCTCACAGGATACCCTTAATGTAAAAGCAGGCAGTATTGGAATTCAAAAGGCCTTCGAACAGAGTGGCATTACTCTGCCCCTGATGATATCAGGAACAATAGAACCGATGGGAACGACCTTAGCCGGTCAGAACATCGAATCCTTTTATATATCCTTAGAACACCTTAACCCAATTTCGGTAGGACTAAACTGCGCTACGGGTCCGGAGTTCATGCGAGATCATATTCGTTCGCTTTCTGGAATGGCATCGGTTGCCGTTAGTTGTTACCCGAACGCGGGTCTTCCTGATGAAAACGGTAACTACCATGAGTCACCAGACTCGCTTGCTCAGAAGATTGGTGCTTTTGCCGAACAGGGCTGGTTGAATATTGCTGGTGGATGTTGCGGGACAACCCCTGCACATATTCGGGCTATGCGCGATACACTTGCCCAGTACCCCCCAAGAGAAATGAACGGAACACATCCACCAGCATTGTCTGGTATAGAACCAATCTATATCGAACAGGACAATCGTCCCTACATGGTCGGTGAACGTACAAATGTGCTGGGATCACGGAAATTCAAACGACTCATTGTCGAAGGCAAATATGAAGAAGCTTCGGAAATTGCTCGTGCTCAAGTGAAAAATGGAGCGCACATTGTCGATGTGTGTGTACAAGATCCAGACCGTGAAGAGTCAGAAGACATGGTGAAGTTCCTTGAATTGGTTGTGAAAAAAGTAAAGGTTCCTCTCATGATCGATACAACAGATGCTTCAGTCATTGATTTGGCTCTTCAGTACTCGCAAGGTAAAGCGATAATTAACTCCATTAACCTTGAGGATGGCGAAGAGAAATTTGAGCTGATCACGCCGTTGCTTCATAAATATGGTGGTGCGGTTGTTGTCGGAACGATTGATGAGCGGGGTCAGGCGATTAGTCGGGAAGACAAGCTCGACGTAGCCAAGCGTTCTTATGATCTGCTGGTGAACAAATATGGACTCAAACCAGAAGACCTCATTTTCGATACGTTGGTGTTCCCGGTTGGTACCGGAGATGAACAGTACATCGGTTCGGCCAAAGAAACCATTGAAGGTATAAGAGTAATCAAGGAAGCGATGCCTGAATGTCATACGATTCTCGGGATTAGTAACATTTCATTCGGACTGCCTGAAGCGGGACGGGAAGTGCTGAACTCTGTATTTTTGTATGAATGTACCAAAGCAGGTCTCGACTATGCCATCGTGAACACAGAGAAACTGGAGCGTTATGCGTCCATTCCTGAAGAAGAACGCAGGCTTTCGGAAGAACTTTTATATAACACCAATGATGACACTCTGGCAGCGTTCGTAGCGGCTTTCCGTAATAAGAAGGTGGAGAAGAAGGAAAAAATCTCAAACCTTTCATTAGAAGAGCGTCTAGCGTCATATGTTGTGGAAGGAAGCAAAGAAGGATTGCTGCCCGATCTCGAACAGGCGCTTGCCAAATACACAGCGCTTCAAGTGATTAACGGTCCTCTGATGCGAGGGATGGAGGAAGTGGGTCGTCTCTTTAACAACAATGAGTTGATTGTAGCTGAGGTATTGCAGAGTGCAGAGGTTATGAAGGCTTCTGTAGCATATTTGGAGCAATTCATGGAGAAGAACGAGACTTCTGTCAAAGGCAAGATCATTCTGGCCACGGTTAAGGGCGATGTGCACGACATCGGGAAGAATCTGGTCGAGATCATCCTGTCCAATAACGGTTACCGAATCATTAATTTGGGTATAAAAGTACCACCAGAACGTATCATTGAGGCGTACCGCGAAGAAAAAGTTGATGCGATCGGGCTCTCGGGACTATTGGTAAAATCAGCGCAGCAGATGATTCTTACTGCTCAGGATTTGAGAACAGCAGGAATTGATGTGCCTATTATGGTTGGCGGAGCGGCACTAACACGTAAATTCACCAAAAATCGTATCCGTCCTGAATATAATGGAATGGTTGTATATGCCAAAGATGCAATGGATGGTCTGGATCTGGCAAACAAATTGATGAATCCCGTTACGCGTGAGGCGATGCAACTGGAGATGGAAGCCGAGAAAGAAGCCGATGCTTCAGGTGCTGTAACTGTTCAGGCTCTTCCAGAGCTTACACGAGTGGAACGTTCGGATATTGCTGTAGATCATCCGGTTCTTGTTCCGCCTGATCTGGAGCGGCATACGATGCGTAACTATCCGTTATCACATATCCTGCCCTACGTGAACATGCAGATGTTGCTAGGACACCATCTGGGGTTACGCGGTTCAGTAGAACAACTGCTTGCTTCAGGTGATAAGAAGGCTACCGATCTGAAAGCAGTTGTGGATGATATTATGCAAGAGGCTGTTCGTGACGGGATTATTCAGGCACATGCCATGTATCGATTCTTCCCGGCTCAGTCCAGCGGTAACAGCATCATTATTTATGATCCTAAGGACACCAGCAATATCTTGCATACGTTTACGTTCCCACGTCAAAAAGTTGAGCCGTTCCTGTGCCTGTCCGACTTCCTGAAGCCTGTTGAATCCGGTCAAATGGATTATGTTGGTTTCATGGTTGTGACTGCCGGACATGGTGTGCGTGAACTCTCCACGGCGTGGAAAGATCAAGGGGATTACCTTCGCTCGCATGCTCTGCAATCCGTAGCGCTCGAGGTAGCAGAGGGATTAGCTGAGCGTGTGCATCATATGATGAGAGATATCTGGGGATTCCCGGATTCTGCGCAGATGACGATGAAGCAACGACACGGTGCACGTTATCAGGGGATCAGGGTATCCTTTGGATATCCGGCTTGTCCGGATTTGGAAGATCAAGGCCCGCTGTTCAAGTTGTTACAGCCTGAGGATATCGGTGTGGAATTGACGGAAGGTTTCATGATGGAACCTGAAGCATCCGTATCAGCGATGGTATTCAGCCATCCGCAAGCGAAGTATTTTAACGTAGAAAAGGCATAAATCAGTTGAGTGTCAGGCAAAGCCCTCCGCAATGTCGGAGGTTTTTTGCTGGCAACAGAAAGAGGTGCGATCCAGAATGGAACTATATTTCCTGGGAACTAACGCTGGTGTACCTACGCTGCAACGGAATGTAACTTCCATTGGGCTACGCATGTTGGATGAGCGCAGAGCTTTGTGGTTGTTTGACTGCGGGGAAGGAACACAGCACCAGATTTTAAGTTCTCCGCTTAAACTAAGCAAATTGGAGAAAATATTTATTACTCATCTGCACGGGGATCATGTATTTGGACTTCCAGGACTGCTTTCGAGCAGAGCCTATCAAGGTGGCACTACACCTTTAACGGTATATGGTCCGCCGGGTACGGAACGAATGATTAGTACAACAATGGAGTTAAGCCAATCACGGGTTAACTATGATTTGAATATTGTGGAACATACGGGCGGCGTCCTGTTTGAGGATGACAGTTTTGTCGTGGAAGCTGCTTTGCTTGAGCATCGGATTGACAGTTATGGTTACCGGATCACGGAAAAGGATCGTCCAGGCAGCCTGGACCCAGCCAAACTGGCGGAATATGGTTTGAAACCAGGCCCATTATTTGGCCGGCTGAAACGTGGAGAAACCATTACGCTGGATAACGGTCATTCGCTTCGTCCAGAAGATGTATTGGGAGCGCCAAAACGAGGCATGGTGATCACCATATTGGGTGATACCCGTCCATGTGATAGTGTACAGCCTCTTTCCATTAATGCAGATGTACTTGTGCATGAAGCCACATTCATGCATGATCTGGCCGACACTGCGCATGAGTATTATCATAGTACTTCCAAACAAGCGGCAGAAGCGGCTAGAGCAGCCAATGTTGGGCAATTAATCATGACTCACTTTAGCTCACGTTACAAGGATGAGGATCAACTGCAGCCACTTTTGGAAGAGGCCCAGTCCGTATTCCCGAATACCAGACTTGCAAATGAACACCAGCTTATTCCTGTCGTGCATCGCAAGCAGTAATCTTAACCAGGAATGCGATTCAGTGCACCGCTGCACACGTCATATAAAGAACCGGGTAATTGCACGGGACTGAGGGAGAGGAACTCCCGCGGTCCCTTTTGCAATCTGGTCAGAAAGCGTGTAGGATGGGCAATATGAAGAGGGAAATGATTCAAATTATTTTCCGGGAAAGCGCAGGAAATGACAAGCTTGTACAGAAGACGCGCGAGTTAAACCGTCGGTGTTCGATCCGGTTCGACTTGTTGCGTGCATATGTCAGCAGGCCATTATTTTTTCCTGAATACATAGGTTCGCGTTCAAGTTCGAGGTAAATGATTAAGGACATGAAACGTTAATGGAATGAAGAAAGGAAGTGCTGTGTGTGATTAAGGCCTATCTGATTGACTTGGATGGTACGCTCTATCATGGCAGACATCGTATCGAAGGAGCCGATCAGCTTATTCGAACACTGCAAGAGCTAGGAAAGCCGTATTTATTCGTAACAAATAATTCTTCACGCACACCACAAGGTGTGGCAGATCACCTGAACGGGATGGGTATACCTGCCGACGCGTCTCAAGTATGTACTTCTGCTGTGGCAGCTGCTGAATACGTTGCTGAAGAGTCGCCGGGTGCAAAAGTGGCATGTATTGGTGAAGCAGGGCTGCTGCAAGCCATAGAGGAAGCAGGATTACAGTTGACAGAAGATGCACCGGATTACGTGATACAGGGGATTGATCGTGAATTTAGCTATCACAAATTGACGAAGGCACTCCGGTGGATTAATGCAGGATCAAAATTCATCATGACCAACCCGGATCTGAAGCTTCCTTCCGATGATGGACTTACGCCTGGGGCGGGAACGATTGGAGCAGCAATTGAAGCTGCAACCGGAGTTCGTCCTACAGTTATAGGCAAGCCATCCAGTGTTATAATGAAGTCAGCCATCAGCCGACTGAACCTGGCCGCTAATGAAGTGGCAGTCATCGGAGATAATATGCGAACCGATATTGCAGCTGGAGTTGCTGCAGGATGTGAGACATTGCTCGTACTTACCGGTGTGACAACACGGGATAATATGGATGGACATATTCAAGCGGCCAAGGCTCGACCTGATCATGTGTTTGAAGATTTGCATAAATTGATGGAGTGGCTGTCGCAAGAGACAGACCAGGCTTCCAAAAAGGGGTAATGTACGATGCCGGAACTGCCGGAAATGGAAAATTACCGGACCTTGCTGTCCGAGAAAATACTTGATCTACCGATTACAGGTGTTGTAATTAATCGTGATAAAACGATAAATACGGAGCCTGATCTGTTCATCAATGAACTTACAGGTAATCGCATCATATTTGTTGAGCGCCGAGCGAAGCATCTGATTTTCCATTTGGCCAATGGCAAACGTTTGGTGCTGCACCTCATGTTGGGCGGTATGATTTTCTGGGGCACGGAAGAGGAACGCCCTGATCGTTCCACGCAAGTGGAAATCCAGTTTGGCGATCACATTTTATTCTTTATTGGACTACGCTTGGGTTATTTACATCTGCTTACTTCGAAAGAAACCGAAGAGGCGATGTCTGATCTTGGGCCTGAACCATTGGATCGACGGATGAACGTGGAACGTTTTGCTTCTCTGTTGAAAGGTCGTCGGGGTACACTTAAGACAACATTGGTAAACCAGCATATCATTGCAGGGATTGGCAACTGTTATTCGGATGAGATTGCCTTTGCTGCTGGTCTGAGACCAAGCTCCAAAACGCAGAACATCGCGTCTTCCCCTGAGCTGACGGAGCGCTTGTTCCATTCGATGCAGTCCGTGTTGCGCGAAGCCGCTTCTGAGGGGGGCTATATGGAAATGCCACTCATGCAAGGGGATACGAAGACAGGAAGCTTTGACGAGCAATGTCGGGTGTACGATCGGGAAGGTGAGACGTGTCCGCGTTGCGGGGGAACGATTGAACGAGTGGAAATTACGGGCAAGAAGGCTTTCTTCTGTCCGAAATGCCAGCATGAAGCTTAACAACGGAATCGGGGCACATGTCAGCACGAGAGGTGGATTTTTACAGGCAGCCAAGAGAGCACATGCGATGGGGGCAACGGCGTTTCAGTATTTTCCGAAGAACCCGCGCAGTCTTGGTCTGAAAAGTCTGGATCTCAAGGATGCTGAGCAGTGCAGGGATTGGTGTGAACAGCATGGAATGGCTTCGATTGCCCATTCACCCTATCCTACGAATCCGGCGTTGGGCATGACCCGTGGAGAGGCGGGGTTTCATGCTACAGTAGCTTCTATTCGCAATGATCTTGAAATTACGAATGCTTGCGGTTCTGTTGGGACGGTGGTCCATTTTGGACATATTAAAACAAACGATCCGCTGGAGGGGTATCAGAACCTTATTCAATGCCTGGATACCGCCCTGGAGAATTGGAGTGGTCATTCGAAGGTGCTGCTTGAGAATCAGGCAGGTGATCATGGCCCCATGGGCACGACTATGGAAGAAATGATACAGATTCGCAAATTGAGCCGATATCCGGAGCATATTGCTTTTTGTTTTGACACATGCCATGCTTTTGCTTCAGGTTTGTGGTCGTCAGGCAACGAAGCGGCGATGCTCGACAAGGGCAGGGTGCTCGGATACTGGGATGATGTTGCTGCTGTACATTTTAATGATTCCAAATATGCGTCTGGTTCGTGTAAGGATAGACATGCGAGGATTGGACAGGGTTATATCGGAAGAGAATCAATGAAAGTATTGTTAACTGCGCCTGAGTTCCAAAAAGCGGTTGTTGTGCTCGAGACAGAAACGGGTGAAGATGGAACGCACCGTGATGATATAGCGCTCATGCGTTCCTGGCTATAGTGGGGAGAGGAGCGATTGTATGCATGTTTTTTTGGATGACTATCGGGCGTGTCCGAAAGGATTTGTTCTGGCAACGAATGCTGAAGAGTGCCTGATGCTGCTAAGAGAAGGTGACGTGGACATTTTGTCTCTGGATTATGAGCTTGGTCCGGATTCGCCGAATGGCGGTGAGGTTGCGGCATCCATTGTACGAGAAGGGTTATTTCCGCGTGAAATCTATTTGCATACGTCCAGTATGTTTGGAAAACGCCAGATGTACGAGATGTTATACAGCAATAAACCGGATTCGGTAACCATTCATAATGGTCCAATGACGGGTGAGGTCATGCTGCGTGTTGCTGCGGGAGAAGAAAGTTAATGAAGCCAATTACATCGAAAATGTTAATGTGCGGCGTATGGGAAGGTATGCCGCAGGCTGTATTTATATATACCCCTTTATGTGGGACATGTGCGGCAGCCCGGCGTATGTTGGAGGTCGTTGAGCACATGCTGCCAGAAGGTATTTTATCCGAAATGAACATTCATGACATTCCCGAACTTGTACAACAATTCCAAATTTCAAGTGTACCAGCCGTGATGCTGTTTGACGGCCAGCAAGATGTTCCAAAAATGGTTTATCGGATGAGCTCTGTGGAGCATCTGCTCTCGGAGATCCGAAAGGCGGTGCTGAATTGAGCATAATCTCAATGGAACATGTCTCACTTAGACGAGAAGAGAATCAGATTTTGGACAACGTGCATTTGCGCATCGAACAAGGTGAACATTGGGTTATTCTGGGTCGGAATGGTTCTGGCAAAACGACGTTACTTGAAATGATGAACGGATATATGTTTCCAAGCCAGGGACGCATTGAAGTACTCGGTAATCTGTATGGACAATGTGATGTCAGGGAAGTCCGTAAGGAAATTGGTTATATCAGTCAAACGTTGATTGAGAAACTAACACCAAGGGATCCGGTGTGGGAAGTTGTCGCTACAGGAGCTTATGCTTTTTTGCGTTTTTATCAGACGATTCCTGATGAAGTGAAAGCCAAGGCAATGAGCTTGTTGGATGACATGGGCTTTGCTAACTTGGCCAACAACCCGCTTGGAACGTTATCCCAAGGGGAACGCAAAAAAGTCATGCTTGCTCGGTCATTAATGGCTGAGCCCAAATTACTTATTATGGACGAGCCTTGTGCGGGTCTAGACTTATACGAACGTGAGAAGATGCTGGTTGAGATTGATCGTCTACGCCAGCGTAACATTACAGTAGTATATGTAACACATCATGTTGAAGAGATCGTACCTTTATTTACCCATGTGGCCTTGATCCGCGATGGACGTATTGCTGCGGCAGGCCCCAAGCATGAAGTTTTGACACAAGATACAATTAAGCATACGTACGATGTCCCGGTCGATATCCAATGGGATGACGGTCGTCCGTGGATACGCGTACGTTCTGGAGGGTAACACAATTTGAGTACACAATCGTCTTGGGAAGAAGGCAACTTCTCCCGTTTTATCTGCACAGCCAATCATGGTTTTGCCCCTTATGCTCAGGAAGAGTTGCGCCGTACGTTTGGAGCGGTCAAGAGCACGGTACTCGTACCAGGAGAAATATTGCTTGCGGGTTTGCCTGTAGCGGAGGAAGAAGTTGCAGGTAAGCTGTGGGCAGAGTATCCAACGTTTTTACGTCATATTCAACCTGTTCAGTTTCAGGAGAATACAGAAGATTCGGAGCAGTCTATTGAGAAATTGATTGCATTTGTGTTGAATCATAAGGAACTGACCGGTACCCCTGTCGTGCTGCAGGTGCGGAAGACAGAAGGAGCCTTTTGGCAAGAAAATGCAGCCTCTTTGAAGCAATTACTGACAGAAAAGCTGGATGAGCTAGGATGTGAATGGGTTGTACGTGATGCTGAATATGTCATTTCCGTATTTGCTGCGAATGATATGTTGTATGCTGGCGTATCCAGACCTGAACAGAACCTGTCAGACTGGAGCGGGGGAGCCGTACGTTTTCAAAAAGAAGATGGACAGATCTCACGTGCCAAGTTCAAACTGCTTGAAGCCGAGCAAACGTTTGGCATTGACTTTACTTCATTTCATAAAGCACTTGATATCGGTGCAGCACCAGGTGGGTGGACCTCGTTCCTCCTTGAACGCGGGCTTGAAGTAACGGCTGTAGATCCGGCGAAGATGGATGCGACGCTACTGTCATCGCCAAAACTGACATTTTTGAAAAAAAATGCAGGGGATGTTCGTTTCCGCGAAGGAGAATTCGATCTGCTCGTATGTGATATGAGTTGGAGTCCGAAGCTGATGAGCCGACTTGTATCAGACCTTCTATATAGTCTGCAACCCGGGGGAACAGCGATTGTTACGGTGAAGTTATTGCATAAAAAACCGCTCGCACTCATTAAGGATGTTATCGATACGTTTGAGCGTTCGCGGATGCAGATTCAACGTTCCAAGCAGTTGTTCCATAACCGTGAAGAGATTACACTCTATATGGTCAAATATTAAGAGATTAAATGAATCTCATAGCTCACTAAAAATGGATTAAGGTATTATGATATTGATCCGATTAAGCTCATTACATTTTGTGCTTTACAAGCTATTCCTGCCTGTACTATAATGATACCAATATTAACCATAACAAATCTGAGGGAAAGCATCCCGAAGCGAACGAAACCGGATATCCGGTCTGTTCTTCTTCGGTGAAGCTTTCCCTTTTTTGTTGTGTATTGAAGGAGGAATAGATATGAGATATCCGGCCAGGCTGGAACGAGGAAGCCTGCTGGGAGGTAGATATCGTATCGTATCCATTCTGGGAACAGGCGGAATGAGCCATGTATACGAGGCGGAGGATTTGAAGCTGCCGGGCAAGATATGGGCAATTAAAGAAAGCGTGACGACTATGCCATATGAAGACAGCATGGAGACAGAGGCTGCTCTCCTGACATCACTTCGCCATCCAAGATTACCGCAAATCATTGATTTTTTTGTCCCGGATGAAGATGGGTACACGTACTTGGTGATGGAATACATTGAAGGGTTAACGCTCAGTGAGTATTTCAAGCAGTGCCGCGGGAAGATTCCAATGGCGCAGTTAACGGAGCTGGTACTTCAATTGCTGGATGTGTTGAGTTATCTGCATAATCTGAATCCACCTGTTATCTATAGGGATCTGAAACCATCCAATATCATGATCACCCCGGAACATGAAGTGAGGTTAATCGATTTTGGTATCGCAAGAAGTTACAAAACGCAAAGTGCCGAAGATACCGTCAAGTTGGGAACAGCTGGTTTCGCCGCTCCAGAACAATATGGTTCCGGTCAAACGGATGCCCGTTCAGATCTATATGGACTCGGAGCATTGCTGCTGTATCTTATGACTAGTGGGGCTTATACGGAATGGATACAGGGTGTTGAAAGCTCTATCCGGAGTGATGTTCCACGGACGTACATCCCTGTGGCAAGAAGACTGTTAAGATACAATGCCGAAGAACGATTCCAATCTGCGAATGAGGTGCGGAAGGAATTGCTCCGAATACCCGGTGGAATATCGCCTGGTGGAGATGCAACCATGACCTTAAATGGCGGAACAAGAGTTATTGCCTTGACGGGTGCTTCATCTGGTGTAGGGGTTACCCATACAGCTATAGCTATCAGTCATTATCTAGAAAGGCAAAACTTTAGAGTAGCTGTGATTGAAATGTCACCTCGCTCTCAATCCTTTGCAAGAATTCAACAAATCGCTCAAGCGGGTAAGCCGGTGCCCACAGGCAGGCAGTTTGCTGTGGATGGTGTGCATTATTGGAAACAATCCGGGCGAGCGGATATACTGTCATTGCTTGGAGGGAGTTATCAATTCATCGTGATGGATCTAGGTAGTGGTCAGGACCAGAACCGGCTGGAAGAATTCCTGCGTGCAGATCTGCCTATTGTTGTAGGCTCAGGTGCCGAATGGAGACAGGCGGAGATAGGCTCTTTTGTTCGATCACATCATCGTTATCCACAAGAGAAATGGATATTTTGTCTGCCACTGGCAGCAGCTGAAGCAGTTCAGCGCATTCGTAAATCGCTGGATACATCGAGTGTATATGGTCTGCCGTTGCATATTGACCCTTTTGACAAGGACGCACAGATGGATAAGGTGTTTTCACATATTTTAACGCATATGATGGCACAGCAGCCCAAGAAACGTTCGTTCTTTTCACGAAGGAAAGTGCATGATTAGACGAGATTACGAAAGGAGAGCCTCTTTTGTCCAAATTAAGAAAACAAAGCCGTCAACTGATCTATGCCGGGCTTATCGGAGCAGGAGCTGTAGGGTTGGTGTTCGGAGGATATGTTATTTATAATGTCAAAACGATGGGGGATGTCAGGTCAGCCGTAGAAGCGCGTTATTTATCTGCATATGAGGAAAAGGAAGCTGAATTAAAGCAACAATGGGATTCTGGTGCACAAGGATGGGTAACGATTCGAGATATTGAAGCAGGTGAACCGATATTACCTGAAGATTTGAAGCTCATTGCTGTTCCGGATGCACAAGCACCGCGAAATCTCTGGTCCAGTACCAAGCAGATGGAAGGCCAAGTGGCCAAAATAGAGTTGAAAAAAGGAACAGCGATTACCACAGAGATGGTTTATGAGGATACTCCGGCTCCGCCTGATTTAAGAAATCGAGAGCTGCAAGTTGTATTACTGCCATCCTCACTCGCTAAGGGAGATATTATTGATGTTCGTATCCAGTTCCCGACAGGGCAGGATTATGTTCTCTTATCGAAGAAAAAAGTGGAACGGCTCAATGCAGCTACCTTATGGATTACGATGACGGAGGAAGAGATTCTGTCACTCTCAAGTGCAATTGTAGATGCCTATTTACATAAAGCTTCAATCTATGCCTTAACCTATGTAGAACCACAGTTTCAGACACCTGCAATTGCGACGTATCCTGCCAATTCAGAAGTGTTAAAACTGCTGGAGAGTGATCCGAATATTGTTCGACGAGCCGAACAGGAGTTATCCAGACAGGTGCGCAGTTCACTTGAAAGTTCACTGGCCGCCTCCGTGACAGCACCATCAAAAGGCGTTGAGCAGGATGTGGCACAATCTTCAGTTACCTATAACAGTCGTCCATCAGCAAATAATTCGGCAACGTCGGATGGAGTCATGTGGAATGATGGTTCAGGAAACGGAACAGGAGTTAATGCTGGAAGCGCAGATCATTCTGCGCATGCTTCACAATCAGACGAACAGCAGGGTCTGTTAACGGGCGGAGAATAGAGAGTAATACGAGTGTACACTTGAAATAAGTTCGGATAACAAGAGATTTTAGATAAAGAAAGGAGTTATAACATCTATGCATACATGGATCTTTGCGGGTTTATGTGAGAAGAATGATCTGATGCTATATCTTTGCAAGATATTGGCTTCGACAGGCAACAAGGTCTTGCTCGTAGATGGAACCTTACAGAAGAAGTATGGGTACGGTGTAGGTGACAGTCAGCAGTCTTTGCGAATTACGGAATTTGAGGGATTTGATATCGCTTGTCATTTTGTCACTTCAACAGCTGTGGAGAATCATCTTGAAGTAAATGGCGAGCGATTGGACATTTATGACTATGTGTTATATGACATGGAGACCTCGCATTTTGCTTCACGTAACCTTTGGCTAACCGCTGATGTAAGAGTGTGGGTGAGTGATTATGAGCGTTACAATCTGGAACGTGGCAAGGGCTGGTTGAAGCGGTTGCTTGAAGAACAGTCATTGCCTGGTGAGCTTTCATTTCAGCGGCTCTTAATTAATGGGGTTGACTGCAAGCTTGAAGCTCGGTATCTGTGGGCATATCTGGAAGGCAGTCCGTTTGTATGGACAGGAGAATCCTTAGTGCTCCCGTGGGATGAGTTAACAGCAGCGGTTAAGCTTGAGAATGAGCATCATCGCCGAGTTCATCTGGGACCCTTGTCGCGCAATTACAAAAAATCGTTGTGTCGCGTGGTTGAGCAGTTAACAGGTTGGGAAAGTGTTCGTAGTCGCCGTGCGGTGAAAGAAGCGGAGAGGATGAGAGCATGAGCACCATTACCTTTTGGAGTCCTTTTGCAGGAACGGGTTGCACTTCAAGCACATTAATTAGTGCTTATGCGATGGCACTTCACTACAGAACAAGGGTGTTACTTGTTAATGCAGGCCTTGCCGGAACTGGCACAGAAGCCGCTCTACCATCCAAAGATGCGGACTCAGCAGATTTTATGTTCTCCTTTGAAGAGGGTGGCTGGGATGCGATTGAACGACTGCATTCGAGCGGAAGTCTGAATAAGCACAATCTCAGGGATTATACCAAGCCACTAATGAAGGAAAGACTTGATTTTCTAACCGGAAGAATTGATGAGATGGAACGTTCTCCGCATGAACATGATGAGACTGTGAAAAAGCTGCTGAACGTAGCCAACGAGTATTATGATCTCGTTCTCCTGGATGCGGATCATGCTGGTGCTGATTCACAGCTCAAGCTGCAACAAGCGGACTATGTTGTCATTAATCTCGATCAAAATATGCGAAATCTGGAGTTGTTCTTTGAAGAGATCCTGCCAGAACGACTGAACAAACAGAATATGCATGTTGTAATCAACAAATACGATTCGCATTCCCGTGCAACGCTTTCCAATATTCGGCGCCAGTTCAGATACAAAGGCACGATCTCTGCGATCCCATACACAACCGGATACCTGGATGCAATGAATCGGCGAGATGTCGCCAGGTACTTGCAGTTGGAAAGCTTGTCTGAGGATAAGGATATTCGTAAAGGGAGCTTTGCTGCAAGCATGAGCGAACTCGCTCGCCTGATTATGGACGGTGCAGGTATGCGCACAGTTCTGAAGAGGCTGGAAAGGGGAGCCTGAACCTCCGATGCTCTGGAATACCATATGGATAAGTTTAATTTTGATTCTGTGCCTGACGTTTATCTGGTTCAAGTATAGAACGTATCTTCGTGAAAAGAATGCTCGTATTCCTGAACAGGAATCATTCACGATTGACACGCTGATTGAGAAGGTGAAGAACTCACTTCATGAGCTTAGTCATAGTCAACTCGCGGATGCGGGTCTGCACGAAGAAGAATATCGTCGAAGAATCAATCAACGTGCCGAGATGAGAAAAGCGCTGAAGGGCTGTGTCTCAGGCAGTATCAGTGACAAAACGTATGTCAAAAATCTGATAGGGGATCTGCTGACCCGAAGCATAGGTCTGAACAAATCCAATGTAGATGAAGTTATTTTGTTTGCGGAACCAGATTTGTTGATGATCCAGGACCGATTTGAGATTGTGTTTTATCTGTACCGACAACAATTCGGTGTGGATGCACTCTCCCGATTGATCGATACCTACGATCTGGGAAGGCTGAGAATGGAGGATGGTACGGACGACGGAGGGAGTTATTATATATCCGAGGAAGACATTCACTATGTTTTTGAGTGCGAATATCGAGAGCTTGGATTCAGAGAAAAGATAGATATCATCGTGCAGCGCATCTACCAGCACTATAAGGGCTTCTCGGTAGTTGATGAGATAAGGGACCAGCGTATTGACGGCGTTAGTGGTGGTGTCAGCGGTATGCTTGATGCTGTTCAAAATCTGGGACTTCGAAAACCGGCTTCATGGAATGATTTGCTGGATCAAGGGCTGGAGGATGATGTACATGAAGAACCGCTTAGCGGTATGGAAAGTGTCTGGATTTTTTATAAAGGTAAGTCCATTCATCTGTCCTTTCTGTCATTCGGCAGCATCCGTGAACTGAAAAGGGTATGCCAGAATATATACAAATACAATTATCCCGGACAGTTGTCGGAAGCAAGTGGATACAAAGTCAATGAGATGAAGGACGGCTCACGGGTCGTAGTTGTCCGTCCTCCTTTTGCAGAATCATGGGCGTTCTTTGTCCGGAAGTTCGATATTCCGAATGCTTCACTTGAACAATTGATTACAGGTAACAACGCAAATCTGCCGATTACATTGCTTCAATATCTGATGAAAGGAAGTCGGATTACGGCTGTAACTGGAGCACAAGGTTCTGGTAAAACGACGTTGCTTATGGCTATGGTCAAACACATCTATGCATCGTACACCCTTCGGGTGCAGGAGATGGCGTTCGAACTTCAATTAAGACGAATCTATAGCCGACGTAATATTTTGAGTTTCCGAGAGACTGAACATATTTCAGGTCAACAAGGGCTTGATTTGCAGAAAAAAACGGATGGTACCGTCAATATTCTTGGTGAGGTTGCAAGTGATGAGGTGGCTGCATGGATGATTCAAATGTCTCAGGTAGCAAGTCTGTTCACTCTGTTTACCCACCATGCCAAAACGTTTCGTGATCTGGTCTTCTCCCTTCGTAATTCCTTGCTCAAGACAGGCATGTTCCAGCATGAGCATATTGCTGAGGAGCAGGTGGTAAGTGTCATCAATTTCGATGTTCATATGAAGAAAGATGCTGAGGGACGAAGATATATCGAACGTATTACGGAATGTCTGCCTCGTGCGAATCAAGGTGACAGCGTGGAAGAGAGGGCAGGTTTTACATTTCGTAATGTTGTGGAGTACAGAGATGGAGAGTATGTTGCAACAGCTCCAATCTCTTCGGGATGCATGTTGGATATGCAAGAACAGATGACATTACAGGATGCCGCGAAATTTGAACAGTTTATGAAGCAACACTATGGTGATCTGCATGACAATTAAATGGGTTCTGCTCCTCGTATTAAGTATTTGTGCAGGAGGGTTGCTGATCACACTTCTGGTTTTAAGTGTGTTACGTCGCAAGGGAGGTCATTCAACAAATCCATCCGGCGTGATTCTGACTCCAGGCGGGAAGGGGTTCAAGGGACTGGGATCATTCTTGTTGCAGTCCTACCGCCTCGGAATGAAAGTTCCATTGCTATCTGCCTATATTCTACAAGTGCAAAAGCGTATTTCCTTTCGACATGTAGGGGATGAACCTTCACTTCGCAGACTGACGATGACTGTGGTTTTCATTATCCTGGGAGGTTATGGAGGCATAAGTGTCATTCTGTTTCTTCTACAGCCTGGTTTCGCTTTTGTAATATTGTCCGTGCTCTGTGCCGTGGTGCTAAACAGCCTGGTATTGGATATGTGCCTCAGTCGAATGGAGAAGAGGTTGCTGGTACAGATGCTGGATCTCTTTGCAGATGTAAGGCATCGGTACCATCAGCATGGCATGGTCGAGGAAGCGCTATATGAAGCCGCTGAAGCAGGTACAGGAGAAGCAGCAGAACAGGTAAGACTAATCTACGAAGCTCTAACTTCCCCAGATCCGAATGAAGCACTTGAACGTTATTATGAAGTGGCTCCCAACCGTTTTCTGAAAGGATTCGCAGGCGTTTCCTATATGGTCATGGAGTTTGGGGATAAGGACAGAGCTCAAGGTTCTATTTATCTTAAAGGACTGGGTAACCTGACTCAGGAGATTCATTTGGAAATATTACGGCGTGATAAATTGGATTATTTGCTCAAAGGACTTAATATCATCGCGCTCGCACCTGTATTGTTCACCGCTCCAATCGAACGCTGGGCTAGAGTCAGTTTTCCAACGATGGATGAATTTTACCGTAGCAAAATCGGTTTTGTAACCAAAATATCGATCTATGTGATCATCATCCTTGCCTATTTGCTGCTGCAAAGACTCCAACAATACGATGAGACCCGTTACCGGTCAGGGCATAAGCATTCATGGTTGGATCAATTTCTGTACAAACAAATGTTTATACGGAAATTGGCGATGTTGTTTGCAGCGAAACCTGGCAGTACACAGTACAGTCAAACGATACGGCTGATGAGGGAGAGCAGCTCTGAGTTGAAATATGAATGGCTTGCCATTCGTCGAGTAATGTTATTCGCAAGTTGTTTGGTCTTTACAATGGGTTGCATCTTGCTGTTGCATCAGGTTGAACGTAATCACATCTTGCATGATCCAATCCGGGATGACCGAATGTTTGGTGCAATGGCTGAAGCAGACCTCAGAAAGGCCGAGGAAAAAACAGCATTGGATCAATCGGTGCTGGAAAGTGTAGAAATGAACCGAGGAGCTACATACGAAGACATCGCGGGCGCGTTACAGCAGCTATCTCCCGTTCAGCTGGACCATGACACCCAGGCTGAGACGATCACACGCATTATGCAAAAACTTGAGGCTTATAACAAGCAATATGTACGCTGGTGGGAAATGATTATAGCGATTGTCTTGGGTGTAGCAGGGTATTACATGCCCATATGGCTCATGTTATTTCAGCGGAAAATGCGAAAGTTGGATATGCGACATGAAATTTATCAATTTCAGACGGTGATCTCCATTCTGCGTGAGATGGACCGGATGTCAGTCGAAGAGATATTGGAATGGCTTAATCGATTTGCCGTCATCTTCAAGCGTCCGCTGCAAAAATGTTTGTTGCATTTTGAACATGGGCCAGAGCATGCACTTGAACAATTAAAGGAAGAGGCGGGATTACCCGAGTTCCAACGACTGGTTGATAAATTGCAGCTCGCTCTCGGAAAAATCTCAATACGAGAAGCCTTCGATGATCTTGAGAGCATGATGGCATTTTATTTTGAACAACGCAAGCAAGAGTACAGCAAAATGATAGATGTCAAAGCATCATGGGGAAGGACGATTGGATTTACACCCATGTATGCACTTATCTTTTTGTATCTGGTCATTCCATTGGTCGGCATGAGCTTCTTGCAGATGAACATTTATTATGAGCAAATTCAGAAACTGTAGCACAGTTCGTCTGTGTGAAAGTCTGAAATAGATTAATAATTTATAATTGGGAGGATTTATCATGAACAATGCATCAAGCGCTTTAAAGGTGGCAGCAGGGATATTCCTGACGATCGCTCTGATCACAATTGTAGTTCTGTTATTTATTTCGGCTCAAGAGGCTACCAAGACCGCACAGAACAATTTTGCTGATATCCAGACCGAGCTGTCTCAGGCTGCATTTACGGTGTATGACGGAACAACCATCAGTGGATCACAGGTAACCAATGCGCTTCGTAAATACGCGGACAAGGATCAGTTCGGTATTCAGGTTATTACTGGTAAGAATAAAGCAGGTCAATGGTATGGCAACCAATTAAACATTTCACAGGATCTCAATAATGCCGACTACGGCTCGGTTATTGCTCCTGACGATAAAGTGGGAATTATTAACCAGACGATGAGTGAAAAAGACAATCAATATGTCAATCCAAGTGGTAAATTCAAAGCCATTATTGTAAAAGACCGTTCCAACGTGGTAAGAGGGCTGATCTTCCAGCAATCCTGACAGGAGTTGGTTTAGCATGTCCCAGAATACCCAGCATCTTATGTTGTTTTGTACGGCGGTTGTCCTGTTTGTGACAGCCTGCCTGTACGGGCAACATAATCTTAAGATCTTATCGGCAGCCTTGAACGACAGAGTACAGACAACAGCAGGTATGGAAGGTCGGCTGACAACAACACTGCATACCACTAAGCCTAATCAGTACAAGGGTGCGGAAGTATTGCATACCGTGAGGCAGATGACAGGCACAGGCATACCAGTGGAAGTAGATGGGACTTCCTATGTCATCGATCCACTTGTCAGCCAAACTGCGACGATTCCTGTTCAGCTCGATGCCATCTACATGCCTGATTTTATACGAAATGAAACTGGAGAACTGCTCAAGATTGTTTTTTGGAAGGAGGCCAGTGTGAATTGATGATTAATGTCGCATCCAAGTTACTCGCCGTACTGCTCGCAGTCCTTCTGCTATATGTGTATCCGGCTGCGGAAACAGCCGATCGGCAGGATGATATAGCACGTATGACGGCTGTTCAGAATGTAACACGTTTTGTCGATGCTGTTCGAACGAAAGGCTATATTTCCCCTCGTATGTTGGCTGAGTTTGAGGAGCAACTGGCCCAGTCGGGCAATGTGTATGAGCTGTCGATGGAACATTTACATAAGAAATATGTACCTCATTATACGGACCCGATGGACATTAACAGTTTTACCGGGACCTACGAGGTAGTACAGGATGGATATTATGCAGCTCAGATTCGAGAGAGACTATTCCCGCCCTCAGGTGTGATCTCGTCTGATAATCCTGGTCGAAGATATACGTTGACGACTGGGGATTTTTTCACCGTGACTCTCCAAAATACAAACCGTACGCCGTCCATGCTCATTCGTGAATGGCTCAGTGGTACGGCTCAGGCTTCAGCGGTATTTGTCACATACGGAGGAATGGTTCTTAATGAAGATTACTGAGCTATCCATTGTATTTGTGCTGATCTTCTTTCCGCTCTTCTGGATTATCTCACTTCATACCCAAGATGCTGAAGAGGCTAATTCTCTTGCGCATCGTTACAGATCTGCACTTCAAACCGCAGTCATGGATGCAGGCGCAGTCATGCATCAGAATGAGAAACAACTTGATGAAGCAGGTTATGATTCAACCAAATTTGTTAAAGCAGACAAGGAGCTTGCCTTGTTGACATTTACTCAGACAATGGCTTTGAATATGGGGATTCAGGATGATCCCGCAGCTATTAGAAACATGTTTAATTATATTCCTGCCGTGGTTATTCTGGATTACGATGGTTATTATATGCTGTCCACAGAAACAGAGTTGACGGGTAACCGTGATGATTCTTTCAGGCAAGTGTGGAGCCCCAAGAGACCTTATACATATTCAGATTCAAATGGTAGCAGTATTAACTTTACACTGGATGACTACGTATATGCTTACGACGCAAACGCAGGAAAATGGATTGAGGGGTTCCAAAAAGAACTCGCTGCTAGTTCTCAGATTCCTTTACTTCAAAATGCCGACGTATTTGAGCAAATTAGACGAAGCCGAATAGTGACTAGTGTGCAGGATGATCTGGCTGATGTGATTAACCGTCATAATGAGTTTGCCAGAAAGAATGGTATTTCCTATACATTCACGATGCCTCTGATTGCGCAAGAAGATTGGTACAATTCCATAAACGATACAGGGATTATGGCCTTTATCCAGGGGATAGGTGTGGGTGACCAGAAGATCAACAACTACGCAATCGGTGGAGGCAGACTTGTAAAGAAAGCAGCAATCGTTGGTGGGGTAGATCCTTTAACGGGTATCAAGTACTACTCTCGCCCCACATGTGGTAATGGTTACCGCGCCGAAGAGGTGTTCACAGATGCAAGACAAGCGGCTTCACAAGGTTATTTCGAATATAACTGCTCTAATCGTTAGAGTAGCCTGCATGACATATCATGGAAGAGGTTCCTGAACTCTTTACATTACTTTCAGAAAAGACGAGACCTGTGCTAGAATAGGGTTTCGGAACCATAATAAAAGTAATGTCTAATAGATAGGAGCAACCTCATCTTATGAGTTTATTGTCAGTAGAGAACGTGAGTCACAATTTTGGAGATCGTACGTTATTTAAAAATGTATCGTTTCGTTTACTCGCCGGAGAGCGCGTAGGACTTGTTGGTGCCAATGGTGTTGGTAAATCCACATTAATGAACATCCTTACCGGTAAATTGCTTAAAGACAGTGGAAAAGTGGAATGGACACCTAAGGTCCGTTATGGATACCTGGATCAGCACACGAAGCTTACACCAGGCAAAACGATTCGTGATGTGCTTAAGGATGCTTTCCTTCCGTTGCTCGAATTGGAAAAAGAAATGATGAATATTACAGACCAGATGGCAGATGCAGATCCAGATAAGCTGGAGCAGTTGCTTGAAGAGATGGGCGATATTCAGGAACAACTGGAGCAGGGCGACTTTTATCTGATTGACGTCAAAGTCGAAGAGATGGCCAATGGTCTTGGTTTGTCTGCAATTGGTCTTGATCGAGATGTTGCAGCTCTAAGTGGTGGACAACGTACCAAGGTGTTGCTTGCCAAGCTTCTGCTTGAGAAACCTACAGCTCTGCTACTGGATGAGCCGACCAACTATTTGGATGTAGAGCACATTGAGTGGCTGTCACGTTACCTGAAGGACTACCCGCATGCGTTCCTCTTGATCTCCCATGACACGGAATTCATGAATGAAGTGGTGAATGTTATTTATCATTTGGAATTTGCCAAATTAACCAGATATGCAGCGAACTATAACAAGTTCCTGGAGATGGCTGATATGAACAAAGCCCAGCATATTGATGCGTACGAGAAGCAGCAAGAGTACATCAAGAAGCAGGAAGATTTCATTCAGCGGAACAAGGCGCGTGCTTCAACTTCAGGTCGAGCGAAGAGCCGGGAGAAACAGCTGGACAAGATTGAACGTATTGATCGTCCAGATGAAGCGGCTAAACCAACGTTCAAATTCAAGGATGCTCGCGCGAGCAGTAAAACGGTCTTTGAGGGTATTGATTTTGAAATTGGATATACGTATCCTTTGCTGCCCAAAATGACGATGACGATTGAACGTGGTGAGAAAATTGCCATCGTAGGCTGTAATGGTGTAGGTAAATCGACACTGCTGAAGACCATCCTGGGGAAGATTTCTCCACTGAGTGGAAAGACCTTTTTGGGAGATTATCTCGAAACGGCCTATTTTGAACAGGAAGTTCGCGCTGGCAACATTACGCCGATTGAGGATGTGTGGAATGAGTTTTCACATTTGACTCAGAATGAGGTTCGGGGTCATCTCGCGCGCTGCGGGTTGAAAAATGAACACATTACCCGTCCGCTCAACATGCTGAGTGGTGGAGAGCAAGCCAAGGTTCGTTTATGCAAGCTCTTGATGCGTGAGAGCAACTGGATTCTATTTGATGAGCCAACCAACCATCTGGATGTTACAGCCAAAGCCGAGCTGCAACGGGCCTTGAAAGAATTCAAGGGAACGGTACTGCTGGTTTCTCACGAACCTGATTTTTACGAGGGTTGGGTCACGAAAACATGGAATGTTGAAGAGTGGTCTGAGAAAAACTAGACGATACAAGACCATGTTTAGCAGAAATGACGGTGACAAAAAAATCCGTCTATGGTAACATAGGCTACAACTTCATATGAACACTAGGGGGGCCGCACGATGCGGCTGAGATGGAAGAAAGCGATTCCGGACCCTTTGCACCTGATCTGGATCATACCAGCGTAGGGAAGTGGCAAGCGCGTTTCAGTGAATGACGTGAGCAAACGGCAACTCGAGAGGATTTCAACCGTCTGCTTAGCGAATTGAAACATGCAGTTCCGTGTTTAACAGTATGGCTATAAGTTCTGTAGCTTTTTTACACGAATTGAACTGTATGCATCAGTCAGTCATCTGATCCTATCATTAATACGCAGCCACTCCCCTACGGGAGTGGCTTTTTTTGTGTTTTATTAGAACTCACACCTGGAAGGAGAGGGATGATAACGGCATTTTCTCATGAACATGTTCACGACTCTTTTGAATTGCATGTTGTATCTACGGGTGCAGGGGATCAAGCATCTTTTGTAAATGCTGCAAAGGACGTTTGGCCATGGGTAGATTATATTCACATACGAGAGAAACAACTCCCATGGCAAGACAAGATCGGTTGGGCTGAAAGTCTGTGTAGCGTTGGCGTTCCATCTTGTCGCATCGTTATCAATGGTTCAGAATTGCCGTCACAAAATGCCATCTATGGAGGTGTACATTGGGGGCAAGAGGCTTTGCGCAAGTACAACTCCTACAATAATGTCATAAGCAATGTGCGGCGAATTCGAATGGGTGTATCTGTTCATTCCATCGAGGAGGCAAAAATCGCTGAAGAACGAGGAGCCGATTATCTTTTCTTCGGGCATGTCTACTTAACCAACAGTAAGCCTGATCTGGAACCAAGAGGGATATATGCTCTTGATGAAGTATGCAGAAGTGTCTCCATTCCAGTCATGGCTATCGGGGGCATAGAGCCGGGAAATATTCATGCGATCCGCGCTACAGGTGCACAGGGAGTCGCTGTGATCTCGAATGTATGGTCGAGCGATTTACCGGATCGGGCTGCGGCATCACTAAGGCAGGCTATCAATGCCACAGGAAGTCTGAAGCGCTGAAAGGAGATGAGAGGGTGAAAGATATCGTAACGTGTCAGAATAGGAATCAATTCAGTCATCGACTGAAACCTGAACCGGAATTAAGAAGCAAAAGTGTTGCTGATAGACCGGATAAGATTCGTGCAGAAACAATTATTGTAGGCGGAGGCGTTGTTGGGTGTGCCATTGCATACGAGCTTGCTTCCCGTGGACAGGACGTACTGTTGCTGGAGCGTTCGGCGATTGCAGGAGGCACTTCTTGTGCAGCGGCTGGAATGCTGGCGGCAGATAGTGAGGATTTTGTTCATCCCTTGATGGCTAAGCTTGCCAGGCAAAGTAGGCAGTTACTTATGGAGCAACAAGTGCTTATGGCTACCCTCAGCGAGGTAGAGGTTGGACTGCAACGCCATGGATTTCTCACTCCTTTTCGATCTTACAGCGAATTAAGCCGCTATAAGAACAATCGGAATTCTGGTGTGTCTGCTGATGAGGTGTGGTGGGATCGGTCCGTCGTGCAACAGGAGGCATCATGGCTTAACAGAGATACGTATGGAGCCTACTACAGACCTTACGAGAGTGAGATTCTTCCAATCCATTTAACGAAGGCCTACGCCGAATCCGCTCAATCAATGGGAGCGCGGATTATGGAGGAGATACAGGATATACGTGTGCAAGCAAACGAACACGGCGTGCAGGGGATCACTACATCAATCGGCGAGATGAAATGCAATCATGTCATTATAGCGGCTGGATTACAGAGTGAAGCATTGATGAGACAGGTGAATCTGAGCTTGCCTGTGTGGTCGGTAAAAGGTGAAATAGCCGCCGTTCAGTTCTCGGATGAACATGCAGCGTACAGACCTGACAGAACGGTGTATGCAGAGGATATCTATATTGTTCCCAAAGCCAATGGCGAAGTTTGGCTCGGAGCAACTAGTCTGCCAGGCAGAACGGACCTGAACGTTTCTGTACAGAGTGTTCAGAAGTTGCTAACAGCGGCAACCCACTGGGTACCCGGGATGAAAGAAGCGCGATTCATGCGAGCGTGGGCAGGTGTTAGACCGGCAACTCCAGATGGTTTGCCCTATATTGGTACATGCAAGAGTATACCCGGGTTGTTCGCCGCCTGTGGGCATTATCGCAACGGTATCTTGCTTAGTGCGATAACAGGCAGGCTTATCGCGGAGTTAATCGCTGGCAAAAGCTCAGAAGAACTCGGAATTGAGGCGCTGAGCCCTGAGCGATTGAACAGAGAGGGAGTGGTGCAGTGAATATCATCGTTAACGGTCAACGGATGGAGATTGAAGACAGCTTGAATCGAGTGGATAAATTGCTCCGATCATTTGACCTGCAAGTTAAGACTATAGTTGTAGAGTTAAACAGGCATATCTTAACGCGTGAGTATCATGAGACAACGGCGTTAAGAGAAGGCGATCGAATCGAGATTGTACATTTTGTAGGAGGCGGTTGATGATGTTGAACATTGGAAAGTATACATTTGAGTCCAGATTGTTACTCGGAACTGGCAAATTTTCGGATCTGGAAGTGCAAAGTCAGGCTGTGAAAGCATCTGAAACGGAAGTTTTAACCTTTGCTGTTCGTCGTCTGAATCTGGAGGAACGTAACCAGAAGCATTTCCTGGATACATTGGATCTGGACCAATACACACTTCTTCCAAATACGGCTGGAGCCTCCACTGCGGCAGAGGCGGTGAGGATTGCCGAGCTTGCGCGAGCTTCAGGACTTTGTGATATGATAAAAGTGGAAGTCATCGGAGATGGAATAACATTGCTTCCAGATCCGATTGAAACGTACAAGGCTTGCGAAATTTTGCTTGAAAAGGGTTTTACTGTGTTGCCTTATATTTCGGATGATGTCATTCTTGCCAAAAGGTTGCAATTGCTTGGCGTACATGCTGTAATGCCTGGTGCCTCCCCGATTGGAGCTGGCAGAGGTATTATTAATCCCTATAATCTTGAGATCATCATTGAGCAGGCCGTTGTGCCTGTGATTGTGGATGCAGGATTGAGATCCCCAAAGGATGTTGCGTATGCAATGGAACTTGGTGCAGATGGTGTATTATTGAATACAGCTGTATCCGGATCAGGAGATCCAGTGAGCATGGCTAAAGCGATGCGATTGGGGGTAGAGGCAGGTAGAATGGCTTATGAGGCAGGCATGATTCCCGTGAAGCGTTATGCAGCAGCCAGTAGTCCGGTGGAAGGAATGGTTCATACATGACAGATCATTTAACATCCTCAGAACAGGCCGATCGTTATTCCAGACAGGAACGCTACGCGCCACTTGGCAAGGAAGGCCAGGCCAGATTAAAGGGCAGCAGAGTTTTAATTGTAGGCGCTGGCGCACTCGGAACAGGGATCGCAGAGACGTTAGTACGTTCAGGGGTAGGACACTTAACGATTGTGGATCGTGATTATGTGGAGTGGAGTAACCTGCAACGACAGCAATTATATGTAGAGCAGGATGCCATTGAACGTATACCGAAGGCAATGGCGGCGGAAAAACGTCTATCTGCCATTAATTCCACGGTTCATGTGGAAGGAAAGGTATTGGATGTCAGAGTAGATGAATTGGAAGAACTCGTTCAGCGTACAGACTTGATCATGGATGCAACAGATAATTTTGATACCCGACTACTTATTAATGATATGGCACAGAAGCACCGTATTCCCTGGATTTATGGTGGATGCGTGGGTAGTTACGGCATCACCTATACGTTTATGCCAGGAGATACGCCATGTTTAAATTGTTTGCTGGGTGAAGTCCCGCTGGGCGGAGATACCTGTGATACGTCTGGTATCATACCACAAGCGGTACAGATGGTAACAGCTAATCAGACTGCAGAAGCGATGAAGTTACTTAGTGGCAATGCCAATGCATTGAGACGCAAGTTATTGTCATTTGACGTGTGGAGGAATGAATACATATCCATCAATGTGGATGGTGCGAAAAAGCAAGACTGTCCTTCCTGCGGCACTTCCGCAACGTATCCATATCTTTCTGCGTCCAATCTGGAGAAAACCGATGTGTTGTGTGGAAGGGATACCGTGCAGATCCGACCTGCTCGGCGCATGAATCTGAATCTCCAACATACCGCTGATCGCTTGAACAGACTTCAGGAAGGAAAGGTGGAATCCAATCCGTTTCTGGTTTCGTTTACAACGGGAGTCCATAGAATGGTCGTTTTCCAGGATGGACGTGTCCTCGTACACGGAACAAAAGATACAGCTGAAGCGCGTACGCTCGTTCATCGCTACTTTGGCTAAAGCAAGAAAGAAGCCAAGTCTGTTCCCTCGAGGGAATGGACTTTTTCATTTTACGGCATGCTAACTGTACCAACCATTGCTATGAGCAACGGGGATAGAGACAGGCCGGGTGAGAAACAGTGAAAACAGTCATTTTGCTGATTGGAGCAGGAGAGCAGATCAGTATTATTCACGACGTTTTATGTGCTGAAGGATATGAGGTACAACGAGTAGATTGGTCTGAACTAAAACAATCCGTCGAGCCTTCGTTGCTGCATATTAACCTGATCATCCTGGTAGACCGGGAAGAGGGGAGTACGCATCGTGATCCGGACCAGATAGTAGAGTTGAAAAGATGGATAGATAAAGGTCAAGTTATCCCTCTACTGGTTATCACTTCAAATGCATCTCCTCAGTTCATCGTGGAATGGCTGGATTACGGAGCTAATGACGTGATGGAGGAGCCCTTCCACTTGACAGTGCTGCTCGCCAGAATACGAAATTTATTGCGTGTTTTTACGAATGCAACACAAGAGGGTGAAGAAGTAATTGTAGTTCATGATCTTAAAGTGAATTTGCGTTCAAGGCGGGTGAATCGTGCGGGTGAGTACTTAACATTAACGCCAAAAGAGTATGAATTGCTGGAATTTCTGGCCTTGCATGTGAATGAAGCATGTACACGGAGTGATATTTTGCGGGAAGTATGGGGATATGAGTATGCCATGGATACCAATGTTGTGGACGTGTATATCAAACATCTGAGGGTTAAGGTGGATAAGGGAAGAAGTGTGAAACTGATTCATACTGTGCGTGGGATCGGCTACATGCTTCATGATAAAAATTAAATAATCATCCAATTCCATGAAACTCCAGTTTAGCATGTGGCGAAAAAAGGGTAATTAAAAAGACCGGAACAGTTTCTCCGGCCTTTCATCTTAGTGATATATATTTCTAAAGTACACGACGAGCTTTAACATAAGTTCTCTTCCAAGTACCAGAGTCCAGATCCGAGAGGGTAACGCCTGGAGATCCGTACGTATGCAGAATCTTACCATTTCCAGCGTACACGCCTACGTGAGTGACATTGGAACCGGTAGAACGGCTACCACTGGAGAAGAACACCAGGTCTCCGACACGCAGATTAGCTTTAGACACAGCTTTACCTTCTTTGGATTGTTTTACGGAAGTGCGCGGCAAGTCTACACCATACTTTTTGAAAATATATTTCATAAAAGAAGAGCAGTCAAAAACTTTGGTTGTTGATGTTGAAGCACCAAATTTATATGGAGTTCCAGTAAATTGTTTACCATAGTTAACAATCTGTTGACCTGTGGACACAGAAGCAGTTGCTGCCTGTGCAACAGGGGCGTTAGTCATTAATACAGCTCCAAAACCTAGTGTAGCGCACAACCCGACGGTTACGGCCTTTTGGACAAAGATGTTTGTTTTCATGTTAGTTAGTACCTCCAAAATTCGTTTTCGTTAAGTTGCTAGAGCGAGTATAACAGCTTTGTAACAGCCTAGAAATTGGATAGGAATGTGTAATCCCTTGTGCCACAGTGGTTTGGGTATGTTTATTAAAATACAATTAAAAATGTCAAAAAATTAATCATTGACGAATGATATATAAAGATGAAATAGAAAAGGCCCTTGAATCTCAAGGGTCTTTGTTGTGTATGAACCTGTTTTCTGATCGAAATCACTGGTTACAAAAACGTAATAATTAAGATGACATGTGGATACCTTTAGTCTTTGCTTTGAATGATTAGTAGTAAGCCACTATCAATCGTGACTGTGCCGGAAGTGCCTAGGAGTTGGTTGCTTACACCCAAGGATTGTCCCATGCGAATGGTGGCTTGATCCAGCGGATACATAAAACCCTCCAGCGTTATTCCTGTAACTTCATGGGTCAAGGGGAGTAAAGAAACATATTTATAGTCACGGTGCTCAACCACAGCTTTGGTTGTTGTGAGTGTCATGTAGTTATGCTTGTCCTGAATGGCACAGGAGATATGATGCTGCATTGCGCGAACCATAATATGTACATTAGCGAGTGTATGATCCATCCGAGTACCTGTGGCACCTAACATGAGAATATGAGTAGGTTCGTGATCCAACGCTGTTTCAAAAGCCATTTCCGTATCAGTAAGATCCTTATGAACAGGGTCGCATGTAATGAATGTTGTGCTGTTGTTACTAACAATTATACGTTCCTCTTCGGAGATAGAATCGAAATCTCCAACTGCAACATGAGGCTGAATGCCGTGTTCAATCAAAAATAATGCGCCGCGATCGGCCGCGATGATCATGTCATCTTCCCGCATTTCCTGAAGTAATTCCGGAGATAGATTTCCGCCTGTAAATATAACAATCCGTTTCACCGTCATTTGATTACATCCTTCCTAATTCAGAGAAAAATAGTTCATTGTTCAAATATGGTGTTGAAACCTGTGCAAATATATTCATTAAACCAGTATAATCCACAAAATGTGGTTGCACAATTTCAGTGCTCGCGGATACAATGGGTAGAGCGACATGGAGATGACTTGAAAAGTGAGGTTTGAACAGGTTGGACTTACACATTTTTGAAGTATTCAGTATTATAGGAACCATCGCATTTGCGATGTCCGGCGCCTTCGTGGCAATGGAAGAGGAGTATGACATTTTGGGTGTACTGGTGCTAGGACTTGTCACGGCATTCGGAGGCGGGATTATCCGGAATGTACTTATAGGTATACCTGTAACGACACTATGGAGCCAGGGATCACTTATTATGTTAGCCTTAGTATCTGTAGCCGTCGCCTTTATATTGCCTCTCAAGTGGATTAGTCACTGGAAGCGAACAGAGGCGTTATTTGATGCAATCGGACTTGCAGCATTTGCAATCCAAGGGGCTCTGTATGCGGCGAACATGGGACATCCTATTAGCGCAGTTATCGTAGCAGCAGTAATGACCGGTATTGGTGGAGGCGTTATTCGTGATGTGCTTGCTGGACGCAAACCGCTTGTATTGCGTGACGAAATCTATGCTGTATGGGCGATGACAGCCGGGTTTGTTATAGGTATGGGCTGGTTAACAACCAATGTTGGATTATTACTATGTTTCGCGGCCGTTGTGTTCTTCCGGATGTGTTCTGTACATTATAAATGGAAACTGCCACGTCGTTCGTTGGTGCCATCCGAGACGGGGAGCGTCAGTCCTCAACCGGAGAGTATTGCAACACAGCCCAAATCGTCGGTACTTCAAGGTACGTTAAGCAAGGGGGATTAATATGATTAACGTTTTGTTTGTATGTCTGGGCAATATATGTAGATCACCAATGGCTGAAGCCGTTCTGCGTCACAAAGTCCTAGAGAAGGGGCTTGAACACCAGATTAGAGTGGACTCTGCGGGTACAGGTGACTGGCATGTTGGTAAACCTCCGCATGAAGGGACTCGAAGATTGCTGGATTCGTACCAAATATCTTATGCGGACATGGCAGCGAGACAATTTGCCAGCGAAGACTTTACTCATTTTGATTACATTGTGTGTATGGATAATTCGAATGCAGATAATGTACGCAATGTTTCAGGCGGAGCTGAGGCAGATATCATCAAGTTTATGGACATGCTTCCGGAGGAAAAACTCAGGGAAGTACCTGACCCGTATTACACAGGCAACTTTGAAGAGGTATACGAATTGGTTAACGCAGGTTGTGATGTTCTGTTGAGGAAGATTGAAGAGGAACATTCCATAACCTAGTAAATAAGCCTGATATGATATTTAACTTGTAATCGGACAAAGAAGCAGGAGTGAGCAATCAATTTGGCAGGTATCCTGCTTCTTTTTCAGGTTATAATTGTAAGCGTTATCATTATGGGGTGAAACAAAAGCGGCATTTCAGCCGCCTGTTGATGGGGTCTATTTATCCTTCTTGGAGAAAATAAAGCAATGCTTCTGGCAATTCATTTTGCCAAAAACCCCACTGGTGGTTCCCGTCTTTCTCCTGATAGGAGACGATAGCGCCTCGTTTTTCCAGCAAATCACGGGTATCCCGGTTCAATTGTACAAAATCATACGTTCCAGTGTCTGCTTGGAAGGCAGTCTCCTGTAAACCAACGATCATCCAAATCGAGAGCCAGGACAAATCTTCGGCTGCTGCATAGATTTCCTGCGAAGCGGAGTAGAAGGCCCCGGACATGCTGATGACACGTGTGAATAGATCCGGATATAACAGAGCAAGATGAAGCGAAACACTGCCACCGAGCGAGTCTCCGGCAAGAACACGTTCCTGCGGAGAACGACGTACAGGATATTTCTCTTCTATATAGGGAATAATCTCTTCAGCGAAGCAAGCGGTATATGCCTTGAACCGATCTCCGAATGGAGCATATTCCTGTGTTCTCACAGACACATCGACCTGAACACCTACAATAATGAAAGGTTCGGCTCCTTCGTCCAAGATAATTCGGTTAGCTGTTGTGGCTATTCGCCCGAAATTGAAAAACTCTTCGCCATCCTGACAGTATACGACAGGGTAGCTAAGTAATTCGTTATAGCCCGGAGGAAGGTAAATACGGAGTGTTCGTTTCTCTCCGAGATAGCGACTTTCAATCTCTTCCTTCACAATCGTGCGTTTCAAATAGCGGGAATCCGTCATAAAACGTCACCTTTCTCGGTTAATTTTTTGCATTCGACCGCGCAATACGGTAAGATTACCCTTGTGCGGGGTTAGGTCAAACACGCAATCATGTATTATGCTGTTATACCAATATTAAGCCCCTGTTATACATACAATCCGACAGGAAACATAAAAAAATTACGGATTTCTTTGACGTATGGAGTGAAACAGGTGTATAATAATATTATAACAGCGGAACTTGATATTCAAATTTTTTGTTGAGGTGAAGAAAAAAATGAGCAAGGTTCCTTATGAAGTGTATACAGAGGATGTAGAAGCTCTGTCCGTGCTGTCTCCTGACGGCGAAATTGTTAACAAAGACATGATGCCTACACTTTCCGATGATCAATTAAAAGAAATTATGTACCGCATGGTATTTACCCGTACTTGGGATGACCGTGCAGTAAACCTGGGCCGTCAAGGTCGTCTTGGTTTCTATGCTCCAGTATCTGGTCAAGAAGCTACAATGGTTGGTAGTGAATTTGCAATTGAAAAAGAAGACTTTGTATGTCCTGGCTATCGTGACATTCCGCAACTCGTATGGCATGGACTTCCTCTTTATCAAGCATTCTTGTACTCCCGTGGACACCAACATGGTGGACAAATTCCAGATGGCGTTAATGTATTGATGCCACAAATCATCATTGGTGCACAAATTCTGCATGCAATGGGTATCGCTATGGGTTACAAACTGAAGAAACAAAAACAAGTTGTTATCACGTACACAGGTGATGGCGGTTCTTCCGAAGGTGACTTCTATGAAGGTCTGAACTACGCTGGTGTATACAAACTGCCTGTTATCTTCTTCGTACAAAACAATGGTTATGCCATCACAACTCCTTTTGCTAAACAAACAGCAGCTCTGTCCATCGCTCACAAAGCGGTAGCGGCAGGTATCAAAGGTGTTAAAGTTGACGGTATGGACATCTTCGCTGTTATCAAAGCTGTTCAGGAAGCTGCTGAGCGTGGACGTAACGGAGAAGGCGCAACATTGATCGAAGCAGTAACATACCGTTTCCGTCCTCACTCCCTTTCGGATGATGCTTCCAAGTATCGTACAAAAGAAGAAGAGGCAGAATGGTCTGCTAAAGATCCTATCGCACGTTTTGCTAAATATCTGGAGAAAAAAGGTCTTTGGACTGAAGAAGATACAGCACGTGTGAAAGAAGAAGCAAAAGCTAAAGTGAACGAAGAGATCAAAAAAGCGGAAAAAACCGAGAAAATGACGATTTCAGGCTTGATCGACAGCATGTTCGAACAAACGCCTAAGCACTTGGAAGAGCAAAAAGCTGATTTCCAATAAGTTTTTTCCGATAAAGCATAAACATCCGCGACTTTAATGTCCCGGTATACATGTACGAACTCAAATGTGAACTGTCAATGTTTAAGGAGGAAATGAAGCAAATGGCACAAATGAACATGAAAGAAGCAATCCGTGATGCGCTTCGCGTGGAGTTGAAACGTGATCCTAACGTTCTGCTTTTCGGTGAAGACGTAGGTAATGTAGGCGGCGTTTTCCGTGTAACGGAAGGTCTGCAAAAAGAGTTTGGCGAAGAGCGTGTATTTGATACACCACTGGCTGAGTCCGCTATTGGTGGTCTGGCTGTAGGTCTGGGTGTACAAGGCTTCCGTCCGGTTGCTGAGATCCAATTCGTTGGTTTTATCTTCGAAGCCCTTGACCAAATGGTAGTTCAAGCTGCTCGTATGCGTTTCCGCTCCGGTGGAAAATACAATTCTCCGATCGTATTCCGTACACCATTCGGTGGCGGCGTAAAAGCGGCAGAATTGCATACAGATTCCCTGGAAGGTCTGCTCACGCAAACTCCGGGTATCAAAGTAGTTGTTCCTTCTAACCCATACGATGCAAAAGGTCTGATGATCGCTTCCATTCGCGATAACGATCCTGTATTCTTCATGGAGCACTTGAATCTGTATCATGCTTTCCGTGCAGAAGTGCCTGAAGAAGATTACGTTGTTGAATTGGGTAAAGCGAACGTTGTTCGTGAAGGTTCCGATGTAACAATCATTACTTACGGTATGATGGTTCACACTTCTGTGAAAGCAGCAGAGGAACTCGAAAAACAAGGAATCAAAGTTGAAGTTATCGACCTTCGTACGGTTAGCCCGATCGACATCGATACCATCGTTGCTTCCATCAAGAAAACAAACCGTGCAATTGTTGTACAGGAAGCTCAAAAGAGCGCAGGTGTTGCAGCTGAAGTCATTGCCCAAATCAATGAAAAAGCAATCCTGCACTTGGAAGCACCGGTTCTGCGTGTAGCTGGTCCGGATACTGTATATCCTTTTGCACAAATCGAAGATACATGGCTGCCTAACCCGGCACGTATCGTTGCTGCGGTTAATAAAGTCGTAAATTTCTAATTTAATCATCTGACATGCCGCAAGGCGCAGTATGGTGATTCACACCGCAGCGCAGGCTGCACTGTAAACAGCCATTAGCCCCTTGAGTAACAGTTATTTGCATTAGCAGTAACAGTTGGTTCTTGGAGTTAAGGGTTGTTTTCAGGATTGAGCACATAATCAAGGAGGTTTTTCAGTTGGCTAAATTTGAATATAAATTCCCTGAACTAGGCGAAGGTCTACACGAAGGTGAAATCATCAAGATGCACATCAAAGTCGGTGACAAAGTAACTGACGATGACATCATCATGGAAGTACAAAACGACAAAGCGGTAGTTGAAGTACCTTGTCCGGTTAACGGAACAGTTACAGAAGTATTCGCTAAAGATGGTCAAATCTGCCACGTTGGTGAAGTTGTAGCGATAATTGATGCAGAAGGTGAAATTCCTGAGCAAGACGACGCTCCTGCTGGTGATCAAGGCGAGCAAGAGAAAGATGCAGCTCAAGGTGGAGCTGATACTAGCGGTTCTTCTGCAGCAGCTTCCAGCTCGGACGCAGCTAAAGAAGGCGGCAACAACAGCGTTCCAGCAGTACCTGCCAAAGACGTTTTGGCAACACCAAGCGTGCGCAAATTTGCTCGCGAACAAGGAGTAGACATCGCTCAGGTTAACGGTACTGGCAACAACGGTAAAGTAACCAAAGAAGATGTTGAATCTTTCAAAAACGGTGGCGGTTCTTCCGCATCGGCATCTTCCGAAGCTCCGGCTCAAGAAGAGAAAAAATCCGCAGCACCAGCAGCGGCTGCAGCTGATCAATACCTTGAAGAAGAGCGCGTACCATTCAAAGGTATCCGTAAAGCGATCTCTAATGCAATGGTTAAATCGGCTTACACAGCACCTCACGTTACAATCATGGACGAAGTGGACGTAACTGAATTGGTTGCTTTCCGTACTCGCATGAAACCAATCGCTGAGAAAAAAGGAACAAAAGTTACGTATCTGCCATTCATCGTTAAAGCACTGGTTGCGGCTTCCCGCCAATTCCCGGCTCTGAACGCTATGATTGATGAAGAAGCTAACGAAATTGTTTACAAAAAATACTACAACATCGGTATCGCAACAGATACAGACAACGGCTTGATCGTTCCTGTTATCAAAGATGCTGATCGTAAATCCATCTGGATGATCGCTGATTCCATTCGTGATCTGGCAGCTCGTGGCCGCGACGGCAAATTGAGCGCAAACGAAATGAGAGGAAGCACAATTTCCATCAGTAACATCGGTTCTGCTGGCGGTATGTTCTTCACTCCAATCATCAACTTCCCTGAAGTTGCTATTCTCGGAACAGGACGCATCAGCGAAAAAGCAGTAATCAAAAACGGTGAAGTAGTTGCAGCACCTGTAATGGCTCTTTCCTTGAGCTTTGACCACCGTATCATCGATGGCGCAACAGCACAAAACTTTATGAATTACATTAAACAGCTGCTCGCTAACCCTGAGCTGCTTGTTATGGAGGTGTAAGATATGGTAGTAGGCGACGCTTCTCTAAATATCGACACATTGGTAATTGGTGCGGGTCCTGGCGGCTATGTAGCTGCCATCCGCGCTGCTCAACTGGGCCAAAGCGTATTGATCGTTGACAAATCCGAACTGGGCGGAGTTTGTTTGAACCGTGGATGTATTCCATCCAAAGCCTTGATCTCTGCTGCACACCAATATGAGTCTGCACTTCACGGTGAAGCTTTTGGTATCTCTGCTGAGAACGTAAAAGTGGACTTCAGCAAAACTCAAGAATTCAAAAACGGCGTTGTTAAGAAAATGACTGGCGGCGTAGCTGGTTTGCTCAAAGGCAACAAAGTTGAAGTTTTCAACGGTGAGTGCATGTTCATCAACGAAAACGAAGCTCGTGTATTCAATGACCACGAGTCTCCACGTTACAAATTTAAAAATGCAATTATTGCAACAGGTTCCCGTCCAATCGAACTGAAGCCTTTCCCGTTTGGCGGACGCATTCTGTCTTCGACAGAAGCTCTGAACTTGCCTGAAGTACCAAAAAGCATGATCGTTATCGGTGGCGGATATATCGGTGCCGAGCTTGGTCAAATGTACTCCAAATTCGGTGCGAAAGTAACTATCATCGAAGGTTTGGATACAGTACTGCCAGGTTTCGATAAAGACATGACTAGTCTCGTAGCTAAAAACATGAAGAAAACAGGCATCGAAATCGTAACGGGTGCAAAAGCAGAAAGTGCTGAGCAAACGGACAAAGATGTAACTGTTAAATATTCTGTAAATGGTGAATCCAAAGAAGTTACTGCAGATTACCTGCTGGTAACGGTTGGACGTCGTCCAAACACAGATGGTGAGCTTGGTCTGGATCTGATCGGTGTAGACGTTGACGAGCGTGGATTCGTTAAAGTTGACCACCAAGGCCGTACTAGCATTCCACACATCTTTGCAATTGGTGATATCGTATCTGGTTTGGCTCTGGCACACAAAGCTTCATATGAAGGTAAAGTGGCTGCCGAAGCAATCGCAGGACAACCATCTGTAGTTGACTACAAATGTATGCCAGCTGTTGTGTTCACAGATCCAGAGTGTTCCAGCGTAGGTTACACTGAAAAAGAAGCTAAAGAAAAAGGTTACAAAGTAAAAGCAGGCAAATTCCCTTATGCGGGTAACGGCCGTGCTGTATCTTTGAACCACGCTGAAGGCTTCGTGAAAATCGTAGCTGACGAAGAAAGCGGCCTTGTATTGGGTTGCCAAATCGTAGGTCTGGAAGCTTCCAACTTGATTGCTGAGCTTGGTTTGGCAATTGAAATGGGCGCTACTTTGGAAGATCTGGCTCTCACAATTCACGCTCACCCAACTTTGGGCGAAATCGTGATGGAAGCTGCGGAATTGGTTATGGGTCACCCGATCCACATCATCTCCCGTTAAGATCATCTAAGCTTCGGATCCGTCCGGCATTATACGTATATCAGAAGAGACGAATGACGCTAACGCGTTATTCGTCTCTTTTTTTGAGCAAACGCCTAGAAATTTAAGATACAGTGTATATGATTATGGTGGAAAGTTAAACATTCAAAAGTTTCAGTGAATTGATTTCATCCACTAACTTAATTGTGGTACACTGTAGTAATGATCAGTCATGATGTGGCTCCAGGCTAATCATGGTCTAGATATTTAGTATTAAAATTAAAATTTATACTTATGAATAAGAGTGCGAGGAGATAACAACATGAAAAACTATCTCGATTTATTACAGGATGTTCTGGACAACGGCTTGCATAAAGGAGACCGTACCGGAACAGGAACACAATCTGTATTCGGCAGACAGCTCCGCTATGATCTCTCCGAAGGATTCCCGTTGGTAACAACCAAACGAATTCATCTCAAATCGGTTATTCATGAACTGTTATGGTTTTTGAGTGGCGATACCAATATATCTTATTTGAAAGAAAACGGTGTGAAGATCTGGGACGACTGGGCGGACGAAAATGGAGATCTGGGACCGGTGTATGGCTCGCAGTGGCGTACATGGGAAGCACCAAACGGAGAAAAAATTGATCAGATCGCTGCAGTCATTGATTCAATCAAAAATAATCCGGATTCACGACGTCACCTTGTCAGCGCATGGAATGTGGCTGAGATCAACAATATGAAGCTTCCACCTTGTCATTTTGCGTTTCAGTTTTACGTTGCAGAGGGTAAATTATCTTGTATGCTTACAATGCGTTCCGTGGATACGTTCCTCGGGTTGCCGTTCAACATCGCGAGTTATGCGCTCTTGACTCATATGATCGCCCAGCAATGTGATCTCGAGGTGGGTGATTTCATCTGGTCTGGAGGGGATGTTCATATCTACTCCAACCATGTTGATCAGGTTAAAACTCAGCTGGAACGTGAACCTTATGCTTTACCTAAGCTGGTAATCAAGCGTAAGCCGGATTCTATTTTTGATTATAAGTTTGAAGATTTCGAATTCGAGAACTATCAGCATCATCCGGGCATTAAAGCTCCAATTGCAGTCTAATTATGTGTTCAATCTCGATAAGAGATTTGGATTGAAGGAGTGTATTACCCTTGAGTATTGAACTGGTATGGGCAATGGGGGAGAACGGTGTGATCGGGTTGAATAATTCGATTCCATGGCGTTTACCCAAGGATATGGCCTTTTTCAAACAACGCACGATAAACAAAACGATTATTATGGGGCGTAACACATGGGAATCTTTTGGTGGTAAGCCACTTCCTCAGCGGCGTAATATCGTAGTGACAAGAGATCTGAACTACAAGGTGGAACAGGCTGAAATCGTACATACGATTGAAGAAGGGCTGAGCGCAACCAAAGGTGAGGAACTGTGCGTAATTGGGGGTTCACAAGTGTATCGCGAGTTCTTGCCAATTGCAGATCGTCTTGTGGTGACCAAGATTCATGAGAATTTTGAGGGAGATACATTTTTCCCTGAAGTGAATTGGTCCGAATGGGAACTGATTGAACAGATTGAAGGCGAACAGGATGAAAAAAATGTCTACGCATATACATTTGAATTTTATGAACGTAAACGTTAAAAATGGTATGCGAAAATCCTGACTTCGGTAGTATATGGGTGATGAGAGGCGCTGATTGCGAGTATTCGTGAACAGCGTCTTTTCTTTCTTTTATAAAAAAGAGTCACTGGTTTAGATCGGAATGCATATCACATAAATGTAACATAAAAAAACGACGTTTATGTATAATATACATATAAACCTTTCATTAAATAGTAAAAAAGTGTAAATAACTTGTGGTTTTAACGTTGTGAAGCCCTAAAACAAGTCTAATATTCAGAAATTTGAACGTTTTGTAACAGAATACGTTGAATTTAATGACAAATTATCTGACATTTATATAACGTTTCGATCTATATCTCTTTAAACACACAGCGGATTTTGCAGCCCATAAACACATTTAACGCCAAAATAAGGGTATTGACCGTCGGTAGACTTGAAAGATATGATGTATAAAATACAAATAATTATGCGGATAATCCATTTAATATTCACCACAGTAAATGCTACTATAATTGAAATATCTTCGAGAAGATTTTGTGATACAATAGACAAAAACTCAAGAAACGAGTAATCCATTTCATATAGAACCATGCACATGAAGGGATTAAGACAAGAACGGATGGGGGAAAACGTAAGATGTCTACACCTACTGGATTTATGGAATACAAACGTCAACTGCCAGCAGATCGTGAGCCAGCGGAACGGATCAAGGATTGGGAAGAGTTTCATAAACATATGGCAGAAGAAGAACTCAGAACACAAGGTGCACGATGCATGGATTGTGGTACCCCATATTGCCATACAGGTATAGATATGATTGGCGGCACGTCAGGTTGCCCCGTGCATAACTTGATTCCGGAATGGAATAATCTTGTATATCGTGGACTGTGGAGAGAAGCACTTGAGCGTCTTCACAAAACAAATAATTTCCCGGAATTTACAGGTCGCGTCTGTCCAGCTCCTTGCGAAGGATCATGTACAGTTGGCTTAATCGGTCAGCCTGTAACCATCAAAACGATTGAAGAAGCCATTATTGAAAAAGGTTTCGAAGAAGGATGGGTCGTTCCGGAGCCTCCTGAAAAACGTACGGGTAAACGTGTAGCTGTGGTAGGCTCTGGTCCAGCTGGATTAGCTACTGCGGCTCAGTTGAATAAAGCAGGACATTCGGTAACCGTGTATGAGCGTTCGGACCGTGTTGGCGGATTGCTGATGTACGGTATCCCGACAATGAAATTGGATAAAAAGGTCGTTCAACGTCGTGTCGATCTGCTTGAAGCAGAAGGTATCCAATTCATCACAAACACCGAAATCGGTAAAGATATCGCAGCACAACAACTCGTAGATGAGTATGATGCTGTTGTATTGTGCGGTGGTGCTACGAAGCCGCGTGAATTCAATATTGAAGGCAGTGACTTAAAAGGTGTTCATTACGCCATGGATTTCCTGAATGGCAGTATTAAGAGCTATCTGGACTCCAATCTGGAAGATGGTCAATACCTGTCCGCTAAGGATAAAGATATTATCGTCATTGGCGGCGGTGATACCGGATCTGACTGTGTAGCTACATCGCTGCGTCATGGATGTCGTACGATCACTCAATTCGGTACGCATACACAAGCACCTATGGAACGTGATCGCATTAACAACCCTTGGCCACAATTCCCGAACGTATATACACTTGATTATGCACAAGAGGAAGCCAAAGCGTTGTTTGGTCAAGATCCGCGTGAATTCTCCATCATGACAACGAAATTTGTCGGAGACGATGAGGGTAACCTCAAAGAACTGCATACAGTGCAGATCGAACGTATTGTGGATGAGACGGGCCGCAAGATTTATCAGCCGATTCCAGGTACAGAACGTGTATTCCCGGCTCAGATGGCCATGATTGCGATTGGTTTTGATGGACCGGAACAAACGTTGGTAGAGCAACTGGGTCTCGCAACAGATCGTCGTACCAACGTTAAGGCACGTTACGGCAAATACAATACCAATGTGGATAAAGTATTTGCTGCAGGTGACATGCGTCGTGGTCAAAGCTTGGTTGTATGGGCGATTAATGAAGGCCGTGAGGCTGCTCGTGAAGTGGACAAATACTTGATGGGTGCTTCGGTTCTGGTGTAAATTATAGAGCAAGATATAAATGACAACCCTCGCGACTAGCGAGGGTTGTTTGCTGTTATTTTAACCAATATGACTACATATTTCATGCAAGTGTGAGCAATAGCATTGCTTTTTAAGTGATAAAGATTTATTATTATATTATAATGATTATAAATAAGGATTAACTGAAGCCATGAATCCGTACGATAGATGTAAAATTCAATGAATATAAACCGGAGGTGCGACCTGCTATGGCAAGTAACCGGGACAAGTCCATTTCAGAACAGATCTTTCACATTAAAAATCAATTGGTTGATAAAGGATATAAGTTAACACAACAACGGGAAGTTACTGTACGTGTATTGCTTGAACATGAAAAGGATCATTTTAGCGCAGAGGAAGTTTTTCTCCTTGTGAAGGAGCAGTTCCCTGAGATTGGATTGGCTACCGTATACCGAACTCTGGAATTGCTGAGTGATCTTCAAGTCGTTGAAAAGATTAACTTTGGCGATGGTGCTGCGCGCTTTGATCTGCGAAGTACAGATGGTTCTCATCATCACCATCATTTGATCTGTACAGAATGTGGTAAAGTGGAAGAGATTATGGAAGATGGACTGCTTCGTTTGGAACAGCAGATCGAGCGCCAGTATGGCTTTGCTGTTACGGATCATCGCTTGGATTTCCAAGGGGTATGCAAAGAGTGCAGACAAAAGCATGTACTAAAAGAACAGGCTGCAGGATAATTCATTTCGGGAAGGTGCTCCCGAATCCAAAATCTGATATAATGAGTTTCAGAAGCAAGGGGCTTCCGTCGGCGGAATGCCCCTTTTTGCCGTCATGCGGACGGTGAAGGAGGAGAGATGGACGGATGAAGACACTGGTTATAGCGGAAAAACCCGATATGGGACGAACCATTGCCGCCGTCATAGAACCAAAGGCCAAGAACAATCGCACGTATCTGGAAGGTGAGCATTACATTATCACCTGGGCGATAGGGCATTTGCTTGGACTGGCTGAACCGGATGCCTATGATACAAAGTACAAGCGCTGGAACATAGCGGACCTGCCGATCATACCCGATCAGTTCAAGATTGTACCCAATCCGAGGACGAAAGATCAGCTCAAAATGATTGGAGAACTGGCGAAACGAGCTTCAGCGATCGTTAATGCCTGCGATGCAGGGAGAGAGGGGCAGTACATCTTCGCCCTTATACAACAGCAATTGAAGTTGCGGCAGCCTGTAAAACGTTTGTGGATATCGGATTTGACGGCAGAGAGCATTAGACGCGGTTTTGATGGTCTGAAGGATGCCTCTGAATTTGAAAATTTGACCCATGCTGCCCGCGCCAGAAGTGAAGCCGATTGGCTGATCGGCATGAACGCCTCACGGGCATTTACAACCCGCCATAATGCATTGTTGTCTGTAGGCCGTGTGCAAACACCGGTACTCGCGCTAATCTATGATCGGGAAATAGAGATTGAAGCGTTCCAGTCACAGACCTTTTACGAAGTGGCCGCCTGGTTTCGGCAGGAGGGTGTCGAGTACCGGGGACTGCGTCAGGGAGATAAGTTGACCGATGCGGAAGCGGCAGAGGCTATTGCAGCCAGTGTGAAGGGCAAGACAGGACAGATTACCAAATACGAAGCGAAGCAGACGAAGGAGTATCCTTATCGTTTGTATGATCTAACCCTTTTACAGCGTGAAGCCAATGCCAAGTTCGGGTATGGTGCAAAAAAAACACTGGATATCGCGCAGGCCTTGTATGAAAAACACAAGGTGATTTCGTATCCGCGGACGAACTCCAACTATGTTACAGAACAGAATATCGAAGGAATGCACAAAACGTTAAACCTGCTTAAAAATGGTACCTATAGTGAGCTTGCGCAAGGGGCTAAGCCAGAGCTTGTTCATAAAAATAATAAAGGGGTATGTAATCCGAGCAGAGTTGAAGATCACCATGCAATTTTACCTACTTTAAAGCGACCAGGTACCTTATCCAAGGATGAACAGAACATCTATGATTTGATTGTTAGGCGTTTCTTGTCTCACTTTTATCCTCCAGCGGAGTATAAACAACATACCGTGCTCACCGAAGTGGAGAAACATCAGTTTAAGACATCTGTCAAAGAACTGCTGTCCCTTGGATGGAAAGTGGTACTTGGTTCCGGAGATCAGGAACAGGGTGGTGCAGGCAAGAAGAAGACCAAGAAAAACGGCAATGAAGAAGAGGAAGCCGAAGAGTGGACGGACAAGGCTTTTAGTGTACAACCTGAACTGCCTGTTCAATGTACGAAGAGTGAGTTCAAGGAAAAGGCAACCCAGCCTCCCAAAAGTTATACCGAGGGAACATTGTTGAAGGCGATGGAAAGTGCAGGCAAGCAGATCGAGAATGAAGAACTGCGAGATGCGATGAAAGACAGTGGTTTGGGTACTCCAGCTACACGTGCAGCTACAATTGAGCGCCTCAAAAATGTAGGTTACATTACGCTCCAAGGGAAAAAAATGCAGTTAACGCTCAAAGGCAGAACGGCTATCGAATTGATTCGCCGGGCTGGCGTGGATCTGTTAACGTCACCTGAGATGACCGGGCAGTGGGAAAGAAGGTTATATCAGATTTCCAAAGGTGAGGCGGGGCAGGACAAGTTCATGGAGAACGTCAAGAAATTTACGTTGTCCATCATTGAGAAAGTGCGTGTGCAAGCTCCTGCGCCGGCAGATGCTTTTGGAGAAGATTCTCGTGCAGGCAGAGGGAAAGGCAAGGGAGCCAGAACTCAAGTCGGCAATACGAGGACATCTGCCAAGACAGCTAGTGGTGGTTCAACTGTAAAATCGATTCGTCAGAATACGGCATCTTCATCCAGAGCTGGTAGTGGGAAAAGTACGACCATCAAGGCACCATCGTCAAGTGGGAGCCCAACGGGAGTGAGAGAGTTACTGGCACCTTGTCCTTCTCCCGGCTGTACAGGTCAAATTATAGAGGGCAAGAAGGGCTATGGCTGCTCACGTTTCAAGGAAGGCTGTTCGTTTGTGGTCTGGAAAGAGTATGCGGGCAAAAAAATCACCAGTACGATGTTAAAGTCGCTGATTGAGAAGGGGAGTACTCAAGTACTGTCTTTCAAACGAAAAGACGGGAGTACGGTGAAAGCACGTATTATTTTACAAGACGTCGTAACTGGCAAGTTATCTGGCGAGAAACAGGATGCTTGATTGTGGGCATCATAAAGGAAAAGGACCCTTATCCAAGGGTCCTTTTCTGTTGCTGCTGTTGTATGTTTTCGTGTATGACTTTGGGTACCTCTTCCAGTGCAGTGATGGTATACATCGATGTTTCCGGATTAGGTTGAAGTTCTACGATGTTGTATTGCCATTCATTCGGCTGTTTGATGTATATACTGTGTATTCCGGCTTTTACCGCGGGCATAATATCTGTCCGCAGTGAGTTGCCGATCATCCAGGTTGCACGACGATCAAAAGGACCATTAGACAGAATGCCTTCCAGTGCCTCAATGTTTTTGTGTTGCCGAATATAGATCCGATCATCAAAATAAGCCGAGAGCTTCATCTGATCAATCTTCCGCTGCTGGATCACGGTTTCGCCGCCGGTATATAAATACAGGGAGTGTCCAGCACCTTTGAGGTTCTCAAGTGTTTCAACCATATGGGGATATGGTTCAACCTCCTGATCGTAGACACTCATGCCCAACTTGCTCAGATAGGACTCTTCTCTCGAAGAAGTTGATCTGGCGAATTTTTTGGAAAAGTAACGATAGGTATCAATCAGGGATTGCGGAAAATGATGACTCGCAAAGCCAAGCTTGTTCACTCCGGTTACGTCAATCTCGAGTTGTTTTTCGCGAATCTCTTGCGTTGTCAGAGCATGTCCATCAAACCACTCCTGCATATTCTCAAAGAATTCTCCCAAAATCAGGTTGAAATACTTGTTGCAATATACGAGTGTATCATCAAGGTCAAACAAAATATGTTGTTTCATTAATTTCATGATCTAACTCACTCCTTGTAGCCAGCAACTCTGCAATGGTGCAACCAAATTATATGCGAATGTAGGATTCCAGAAACATATTCAATTCAGATACGCCATCTGGACGAATGCTGTATTTCTCTTTACGGTTACTTCCGAGCAGATGGGTTCTCAGCAGACCTGCGATGCGTAGTGCCATTACCTGATCTTTGACGGTATCTTCGTCTTTATCCAATTCTTCACACATCTCAGCGAGAGACTTGGGTTCATCCGATACGTAACGAAGCAGACGAAGTCTTTCGGGATCAGCCAGTGCATGGGTGAAACGTAAAAGGCATGTTGGCGGCTGGTCTTCGTTCTCCTCAGGTGCATCTACGGGATACTGCATAATCATCATACCCTCATAGAAGCAGTACATATTGATAGGACGATTGTGTACCGTTGGAAACAGAATGACTTCGTTCAGTCCAGGCATTGGTTCAACGAGAACGCCTGCTGTAGCATATTCAATAAGTAATTCAGATCCCATTTTATCAAGCAATATGCGTTTTTCATCGGCATCTTCTTCCAGCCATACACGCTGATCTTCACTCATGTTCTGACAGTAGTGTTCATCCCATAGTCGCAATAATGGGACATAACTGTTCCGAATGCGCGTAGATTCTTCTATTGTAAGAGCGGGCAGAAGAGGAGACACACGTGCATATAGGTCTTCCGCTGACATTCCGGCAAGCATGTCCAGGAAATCACGATTCTCCGATGTATCATTTTGATATGCTGCCCATGCAAACAAAACATCAAAATCATCAAAAGGCCAAGTGGCCGCAGGTGCGAGCGCAGCTCGTACATTGGAACTTAGTTTGCCTTCCACTTCCTGAATCCATTCAGGACCAATATCCAGATGCTGAATCCATTTTTTCGTGACATAAACCAGAAAGCTGTTAAGCATTTCATATATCGGTGAAACATCAATTTTCACATGATAAGCCATAATGTTGCAGAATCCTCCCGTCACATCTAAATGTACGCAGCGACTTAACTACTATTATGGCTTGTTTTGCAGGGCGTTGTCCACTATAATGTTCAAGTCCGGGGCAAGCCCCGATCTATCAATAGCAGTTCAAAACAATATGTATAACATACAAAAGTCGTCAGCGATGGCGATTTTTCTTTGTGTGCTCGCAGGAGGAATGAATTCGTGTCATTGATTACTCGTCCCAGACTATCACACTCGACAGCCAACTATCTTATTCTGATTACGGTTATTGTGGTGGCGGGCATAAGTCAGGGGCTTTTGCTTCCTGTGCTTTCGATTTTTTTGGAGCAAAAAGGGGTCTCACCAGGTTTAAACGGATTAAATGCCGCAGCGTTGTACATTGGCTCATTTGCGATGACGCTAGTTGCGGAGCGACTACTGGGTGCATTCGGGTTCAAAAAGTTGATTGTAGGCGGCCTGTTATTGGTCATGGTTCCTTTAATCCTGTTTCCTTATTTACCGGACATTAAAATATGGTTTATTTTGCGTTTGATCGTTGGAATAGGAGACAGCGCACTACATTATGCGGCCCAGCTCTGGGTGCTGCTTGTTACTGCACCTGAAAAGCGTGGACGGTACATATCATTATACGGCATGTCCTACGGCTTGGGCTTTAGCATTGGTCCACTGGGAATCAAGTTGCTCGGCTTCGGTGATGCAGTACCTTTTTGGGTATTGTTCGTATGTATCGCAGCAGTTCTTATTCTGGTATTAACGAAGCTCCCGGATACGAAACCGGAAAAAGCAGAGCATGGCCAGTTGCCGGAACGGCGGTTCCGTCGGAGTCTGGCATGGGCTTGGTATGCACTGTTACCTGCACTTCTCTACGGATACATGGAGGCTGGTATGAATAGTAACTTCCCTGTGTATGGCCTGCGTATCGGATTCGACACCAATCAGATTTCGTCGTTACTTCCTTTTATCGGAATTGGAGGTTTGTTCCTTCAATTACCCCTCGGAATGTTGAGTGACCGATACGGGCGTAAGAAGATATTGATGTTTGCGGGCATCAGCGGGGGAATTATCTTTATGTTGGTACCCGTTGCAGGTGAGAATTTCTGGTGGACACTTGTATTGTTAACAATCGCAGGTGGTCTGGTCGGTTCCTTTTTCTCACTGGGATTGGCGTATGCCGCGGACATTTTACCTAAAGTGTTGCTGCCTGCTGCCAATGTGGTGGCATCCTTTCATTTCACGATTGGAAGCACTATTGGTCCAAATCTGGGTGGTCAGATGATCAACTGGATTTCACCCGGAAGCATGTTCACCTTGCTCGGAATCATGTACCTTCTTTTTGGCGTGGCAGGTATATTATTTCGTCGTAAACCTGAGTTCGAATCTGTGTTAAAATAGAAGCTGGTGTTCGCATGGAAATTGATGTCCATTTCCGAGTACACTAGTGGTAGGGAAAAACATGGACAAGAGGAGACATCGCGATGATCAGAGTAGAGAATTTGAGTAAATCCGTTGGCGTGGACCGCGTTCCCGTTCTAAGGGATATTCGATTTGATATGCAACAAGGTGAGATGATAGCTGTAGTTGGCTCAAGCGGTAGCGGTAAAAGCATGCTGCTCAAATGTCTGGCCATGATGGAAAAATGGGATTCCGGCCGGTTTACGGTGGATGGTGCCGAGATTTTGAAAGAAGGCTGGTCTGGAAAACGGAAAATCAAACGGGAATGGGCATACTTGGAACAAAACCCAGAATTATTTCCCAGACGTACGGCTCTTAAAAATGTATTAATCGGACGATCAGGTCAAACTCCCGTGTGGAGAATGGTAACCGGTATGGTGCGTTCCGATGATTATATGGGTGCTATGGATTATCTCGAAGGATTGGGATTACTCGATAAAGCACATCAAATCGCAGAGAAACTCAGTGGTGGCGAGAAGCAGCGTGTTGCTATTGCAAGAGCACTTGCTCATGGTGCCAAAGTGGTTTTGGCTGACGAACCTGTAATTGGTCTTGATCCACATACAGCAGATTCGGTGCTGGAAACGCTGCGTAAATTATGTGAAGAAGAACGTGCAACGGTTATTGCAGTATTGCCAATTGAACTTGCTGAGAAACATGCCACGCGAATCTGGGGACTGGCAGACGGCAAGATCGCTTTTGATATTCGTGGACGAAGATTGACACAGCAAGAAAAAAACCAGATTTAACTATTGAAAAGAGTGATGAGATTGTTTAATTCACGGTGGGGACGCCTCATTGCAGCAGGAACTATGGCCATTATGCTTGGTTCTGTTCTAAGCGGATGTACAGTCATAAGTGACCCCAAGGGTTTGATGAGAAAACCAATGATGTCCACAGATAAGGAAAAACTGTACAACGTGGTTCAGGTTAAACTGCCGCCAGAGAGCACGTTGATTCGTCCCAAGGACATGAATAATACCAGTATGATTCGAGTGGAAGACCTGAATGGGGATGGAACTCGTGAAGCGATTGTTTTTTATGAGACACCGAATGAGAATGTGCGAATCCATGGCATGATTTTGGAAGAGCAGGGTGGCACATGGGTTAAAAAGCTTACATTTGATGTACCGGGAAATGAGCTGCAATCGTTTAAAGTATTAGATATCACAAATGACGGAAATCCGGATATTATTCTTGGAGTAAGTTTACAGGAACAGAAGGCCCTGACAGCCTATTCTTACAAAGGCGGGGCACTGGAACAGGTTCTGGGTGGAGTGCCATATAACCAGTATATCATTGATGATGCGCAGGGAAATACGCTGGATTTGAGTGGGGATGGCAAAAGTGATTTTGTTATCATTTCGCTGAACAACAGCGGTTTCGCAACCATTGCGTTATATCAGTACGAAGACGGCAGTTTCAAGGAAGTTGATCGGGTGCAAACCGACTATACGGTTAAAGAAGTTTATAATGCTCTGGGTGGAGAGATCTCCAAAGGACAAACGGGCATTGTACTGGATGCTGAGCTGGATGATCGGAGTTCCTTCTCACAAATTATGTATGTTAAGGATAACAAGTTGGTCAATGCTTTTAAATCACCGGATCAAACGTATAGAGATGACAAAATTTTAAGCGGTGATGTCGATAATGATGGTATTATTGAGTTTGGACTTAAAGAGACTCCAAAAGGTTGGGAGCATTACGTTTTTGACTCCAGGTTGTGGTTCTATTCCTATTATCAATGGGATGGCAAAGAAGGCAAGAAATTTGTCTCGTTCCAATTCCGGGATGACGCTGATTTATTTCATCTAAATCTCAAGCCAGAGTGGTACGGTAAGATTACTATTGACACCAAATCGGAAAAGGAAAAATATATTCGATTTAAAATGATTGATACGGACGAAACCGTGGCAGAGATCAAATATTTTACCCTTTCCAAGTGGGAGCAGGAGAAGGGTAAAAGCTGGAAGGAAATTACGCGTACCAAAGATCGGGTTATTGCTTCACGAGTAGCACAATCAGAGGCGGGTAAAGATGCACTGAGCAATATTTCTCAGCTGAACAGAAAGGGAGAACTTAATGAGTAAAGTACTTATTCTTGAGGATGAAGAATCCATCCGCAGTTTTATAGTAATTAATTTAAAGAGAAACGGATTCGAAGTGCTTGAAGCGGGTGACGGTCATGAAGCGCTTCGTATACTCCAGACGGTGCCGGATATTGATCTGGCTCTGCTGGATGTCATGGTACCAGGTATTGATGGATTTGAGGTGTGTCGACGGATCCGTGAAACCAATGAACGTCTGGGCATCATCTTTTTGACCGCGAAAGTTCAGGAACAGGATAAAGTATATGCACTTTCCGTAGGTGCAGATGATCACGTAAGCAAGCCTTTCAGCCCAACAGAGTTGATTGCACGTATTCAGTCATTGTTACGCCGTGTGAACGTGCATCGGGAAACTGCGGCAAAGGTTACGTTCCAGTCCGGACCATTTTCGCTGGACCTGATCTCGAAGCAATTTAAGAAACAGAATGAAGCTATTGAATTGACTCCAACGGAGTTTTCCTTGATTCAGTTTTTCCTGGAAAAAGAAAATACACCGCTCAGCCGCGACGTATTGTTAGATCACGTATGGGGAAAAGAGTACATGGGCGATCCAAAAATTGTGGATGTTAACATTCGTCGTCTGCGTCAAAAAATTGAGAACAATCCTTCCGAGCCCGAATACCTGCAGACTGTATGGGGTCACGGGTACAAATGGAAGGGCCGGGAGCAATGATTAAAAAAGGCATTACACGGCAGATCGTACTACATTATTTCTTTGTAGTTTTTCTTGCTCTGCTGTTGGTCGAATTCGTATTTATGTTGGCAGTACAAAGGTATTATTATGAAAGTATCTACAATACGATTAGTACGCACATTTCCAATTCAAAAGACTTTTTTGAGCCGATTGCTCGTGAGAACAACACGGAAGATGGAAATAATCTGTCCAGATTGATTGTGAATTTGGCATTGTCCAATACGGAATTGGAAATTTTGGATTTGAACGGGCGCGTATTGGCAAGTTCAACTGCTTTTGAATCTGACCGTGCTGTGCTGCAAACCAGTGATATTATGCAGGCCTTGAACGGGGATATGGGACGCTGGATTGGAAGACAACCAGGTACTGGCGAATCCGTCATGGCCGTTTCACACAAGTTTGATCTTGGCGGCGAAAATACGTATGTTATCCGATACCTCACATCACTTGAAAATGTGAATTCCAAATTACTGAATATGGGAATGCTTGCCATTGCGGTCGGTGTTGGCGTGCTTGCCATAGTCTTAATCATTAGTATTGGTATGGCGAATTCCATTGTACGTCCAATCAACAATATCACCGCAGTATCTGCTCAAATGGCCAGAGGACGGCTGGATGTCAGGGTAAAAGGAAATTATAAGCACGAACTGGGCGAATTGGCATCTACGCTTAACTTCATGGCACATGAGATTGTGCGCAGTAATCAGATCAAGGATGATTTTATCTCTTCAATCTCACATGAATTAAGAACACCTCTGACCAGTATCAAGGGCTGGAGCGAGACACTGGACTCAGGCGGTTATGATCCGGAAGAAACCCGTATTGGCATGGGCATCATTTCCAAGGAAACCGAACGATTAATTGGACTTGTCGAAGAGATGCTGGATTTCTCCAAATTGCAGCAGAATCAGATGAAGTTGGTTAAAGGAACGGTCAACATTCGTGAAATTGTGCAGGAAACCATGTTGAACGTCTGGGCCAAAGCGGAACAAAAACAGGTTCATCTCAAGTTGGAAACGGACGAGACTCGTGCTTATAATGTCCATGGAGACGGCAATCGACTGAAACAAGTCTTCTTAAATATTGTGGATAATGCGATCAAATTTTCACATGAGAATTCCTGGATCTTCTTGTCGGTCAAAGAGGAGAATGGTCAGATTATCGCAGCTGTTCAGGATACTGGCATCGGAATTAGTGAAGAACACCTCATCAAAGTGCGGGACCGCTTCTTCCAGGTAAACCATCAAAATGGGGGAACCGGACTGGGACTTGCGATTACACAAGAACTGGTAGAACTGCATGAGGGAACGATTACGATGCAGAGCGAACTTGGATCGGGTACAACCGTTACGGTTACGTTACCAGCTGTGGCAGAGGAGCCAGGTACAGAACAAGCGATAACGCAGTCTGGCGTTGCAGCAGCTCCTGATGAACGAACAGCAAGTGATGTGAAATTGGATCATGAAAAATCTTAAGGTTGCATAACCATGTCTGCGATATCGATCGAATGATACGCTTCATTACAAAAAATATCAACACGTAAAAAGGCGAGCCATCTAAGGCTCGCCTTTTTGCTATAATGTCTATTTTTATTACGAAGAAAGTTCACCAGCGCGCAAGCGCCCACTTTTCTCATATACTTCTTTCAACATGCGAACAGGTTGCGTACGTACAGCCGGTTTGGCAGAGACGATCTCGTTAGGTCCAACAACAACAATTTCATCCGCTGTACCCTTCACAATTGCTCCGTCTTTGATAATCGCACCTTCACCGATGATGGCACGTTCAATGTGAACTCCACGGCCGATACGGGCATTAGGCATAACAACACTGTCTTTTACCTCTGAACCTTTACCTACTTCAGCACCGCAGAAGATAACGGAACGTTCTGCGTGCCCTTCGATGGCACAAGAGTCGTGAATCATGGAAGCTACATGTTCAATCTTCGTTTGTCTAACCTTATAGGCACTTGGCTTGGAGCGCCATTCGCGGGTAAACATCGGCCAGTTCTCTTTTTGCAGACTCCAGTCTTCATCATTATGCAACAGATCCATATGAGCATCCCAAAGGCTTTTAACTGTACCTACATCTTTCCAATAACCATTAAAGTTATAGACAAAGAGGGGATTGTTTTCATTCAACATTTGAGGAATAACATCTTTACCGAAGTCATGGCTGGACTCAGGATTAGCAGCATCTTCCAAGAGATGGCGCTTCAGGTACTCCCATTTGAACATGTAAATGCCCATTGAAGCCAGATTACTTTTCGGTTCAGCCGGTTTCTCGGCAAACTCCGTTACTCGAAGATCAGCATCGGCAGCCATAATCCCAAAGCGATGTGCTTCGTCCCATGGAACTTCCATAACTGAAATCGTTGCTGCGGCATTATTGGCCTGATGAGCCTCCAACATATCACGATAATTCATATGATAAATATGGTCACCCGACAAAATTAGAACATTTTCGGGGTTTTGTTGATCAATATAGTCAATATTTTTATAAATAGCGTCCGCCGTTCCCAAGTATTCGTCATTTCCTGTATGATAAGATGGAAGCAAGGAAATTCCTGCCTCAATTGAGTCGCCATGTCCCCATGGTTCTCCTCCACCAATGTGATCGTGTAACGATTCCGCTTGGTACTGCGTCAATACTCCTACAGTATCGATCCCTGAGTTTACGCAGTTACTGAGAGGAAAATCGATGATCCGGTAGTGCCCGCCAAACGGTACAGCGGGTTTTGCGATACTCGAGGTTAAAGGGGCTAATCGTTTCCCTTCTCCTCCCGCCAACAGCATAGCGATGCAATCTTTATTAAACATAATCGTTTCCCTCCCAAAATATTGTGCATTGTAGTACATCATTAACGCAAAGTAGAGCAGATGAAACTATTGTTGCTGTAAAAATTCAGAAAAAAGACAACATTTTCTAAACCACCGCATTTTTCTTTTCAACTTGGCTAGAATGGGGTAATGGTAACTGTTATATCTATTTTTTTGAGAAGAAGGTGATCTCTTGGCCATTCAACCGTTAGCACACTCGGATATGTTGCCGGAGCATATTTATTTATTTCATGAAGGTAACCTTCATCACAGTTATCGAATGTTGGGCGCGCAGCCTGAGACTTGCGATGGCCGTCAAGGGTATCGCTTTACCGTATGGGCACCAAATGCCGCAGAAGTAGGACTGGCCCTGGACCGCAATGAATGGAAAGGTGAAAAGGAACCTTTATATAAGATACCCGAATCAGGATTTTGGAGTCGTTTTTTTCCGGAAATCAGCGAAGGAACTTTATACAAGTTCCGTATACTAACGGAAGATGGCACAGAATTGCTCAAAGCGGACCCATATGCGTTTCAAGCAGAGGTTCGACCTCAGACAGCTTCTGTCACCAGTTCAATCGAAGGGTATAAATGGAAAGATGGTGCCTGGAGACGCAAACAACGCGCCATGTATAACAAACCTCTACATATTTACGAAATGCACATGGGAACCTGGAAGCGCAAAGAAGACGGAAGCCTCTATAGTTATCGCGAAATGGCTGACTTGCTTGTTCCTTACTTATTAGAAATGAAATATACACATGTCGAAATGATGCCCCTCAGTGAGCATCCATATGACCTTTCGTGGGGATACCAAAACACAGGTTTTTACGCACCTACCAGTCGTTACGGACATCCAAAAGATCTGATGTACCTGGTGGATACATTACATCAGGCTGGGATTGGTGTATTGCTGGATTGGGTTCCTGCACATTTTGCCAAAGACGCTCACGGGTTGCGTATGTTTGATGGTACGCCTTTGTATGAGTATGCAGATCCGATGTTAGCAGAGAAGCCGGGTTGGGGCACACTCAGTTTTGACTACTCGAAACCTGAGATTCGTTCATTCCTGATCTCCAATGCATTATATTGGATGGAGATGTATCATTTTGACGGACTCCGTGTTGATGCGGTTACGAGTATGCTTCGGCTTGATTTTGAGAAGCAGCCAGGTCAATATCGCACCAATGATGAAGGTGGTCTTGAGAACAAGGAAGCTGTAGCTTTTTTGCAGCAGCTAAATGAGACGGTGTTCAAGTATTTCCCTTATGCATTGATGATGGCTGAAGAATCAAGTGCATGGCCAATGGTGACTTTACCAGTACATGAAGGTGGTCTGGGTTTCAACTACAAATGGAACATGGGCTGGATGAATGATACGCTTGATTACATGGAAGCTGATTTTCATGAGCGTCCTTCCAAACATCATTTGCTGACATTCCCGGTCGTATACTCCTTTGCTGAAAATTATGTGCTACCTCTGTCTCATGACGAGGTTGTTCATGGCAAAAAGTCGCTCCTCGACAAGATGCCAGGAACTTATGAACAGAAATTTGCCGGCATGCGTGCTTTTCTGGGCTATTTTATGACTTTCCCAGGGAAAAAGCTGTTGTTTATGGGTGGAGACTTTGGCCAGTTCATCGAATGGAAAGATGAGGATCAACTGGACTGGTTCTTGCTGGATTATGACAGTCACCGCAACTTGCATAAGTTTGAGCGTGAACTGTCTAACCTGTACTTGAGCGAAAAAGCTTTGTGGGAGCTTGATCATTCCTTGGACGGTTATGAATGGATCACTCCGGATGATCAGGACCAGAGTGTCATTTCATATGTACGCAAAGGAAAAAAACCTGCGGATACACTCCTTGTGCTCATTAACTTTCAGCCGGTCAAGCGGGAGCGTTACCGGATTGGTGTCATGCGTCCCGGTATGTATACCGAAGTTCTGAACAGTGACCATTCCGTTTACGGCGGTTCAGGCATTACTAATGATATGCAACTGCCTACCGAAAAGATTCCTTTTCATGGGCATCCGCATAGTCTCGAATTAGTTTTGCCTCCGCTGAGCATCGTGATCCTAAAAAAGAACACGCGTCGGAAAACGGATGAATCACCTGTGAGTATAACTTCCGTCAGTTCAAAAACGAAGAAACAAAATGACAACGACACGCTGAAACCGAAGAGGAGGACAAAGGCATGAATATTTTATTTGCTGCTGCTGAAGTACATCCATTTATCAAAACAGGAGGTCTTGCTGACGTAATCGGTGCTCTTCCGTTTGCATTGAAGAAGAGCGGGGCAGATGTGCGGGTGATTATGCCTAAATACAAGGGAATTCCCGACGAATATAAAGATGCGTTACAGCCCGTAATTACAACGGATGTACCTCTTGGGTGGCGCAGACCCTATTGTGGAATTGAGATGCTGGTTCATGATGGGATCCCGGTATATTTTGTAGATAACGAGTATTATTTTGGACGTGACGGGGTATACGGATATATGGACGACGGCGAGCGTTTCGCCTACTTCAACCGTGCAGTGCTCGAAGTGTTACCACAGATTAAGTTCAAGCCTGACGTGCTGCACAGTCATGACTGGCATGCAGGGATGATTCCTTTGCTGCTTGAAGCCCACTACAGACACGATTCATTCTATAGTGAGATGCGAACGGTATTCACCATACATAACTTGTTGTACCAAGGGGTATTCCCGCATGAGTTATTCAGTGAAATCCTTGAACTGGACGATCGATATTTCACCGTGGATGGAGCCGAATATTACGGTAATGTCAATTTCCTGAAAGCAGGAATCGTATATGCTGACCATGTGACAACCGTGAGTCCAACGTATGCAGAAGAAGTGAAGACATCCTATTATGGATACGGCTTGGACGGATTGTTAAGTTCACTTGGGGATCGTTTCAGCGGGATTGTGAACGGGATTGATACCAAGAGTTACAACCCGGCAACCGACAACAAAATCCCAGTGAAATATAGAACAAGTCTGTCCAAGAAAACGGAGAACAAAATTGAGCTGCAAAAGGAACTTGGACTTCCTGTTCGTCCCGATGCACCTCTCATGGTGATGGTGACAAGGCTCGTGGACTCTAAGGGGCTCGATCTGGTCTGCCGTATCCTCGATGAATTGCTGTATTATGATGACATTCAATTCGCGGTACTGGGAACAGGAGAGCCGATGTATGAACACTGGTTCCGTGAAGCCGCTAATCGTTATCCACTCAAAATGTCTGCCCAGATTACGTTTAACGATGGGTTATCCCGCCGGTTCTATGCAGGCAGTGATATCTTCCTGATGCCTTCGAGGTTTGAACCATGTGGTATTAGTCAGCTACTAGCTCTTCGATACGGTAGTGTGCCTCTCGTAAGGGAAACTGGCGGTCTGAACGATACTGTGCAGGCATACAATGAGTTTACCGGGGAAGGGAATGGCTTCTCCTTCACAAGCTTTAATGCACATGACATGATGAATACTATTCGGCGTGCTGAGGAGATCTACAAACAGCCAGAACACTGGAAGAAGATTGTGAAAAATGCAATGAGCGGGGAATACAGCTGGAACGTCTCGGCTGAAGAATATATGGACATTTATCGCAGAATCACACTTGAGCCTGTAAACTGATGCAATCCTGAATGAGTCGCAGCATATCATGCTGTGGCTTTTTTAATCCATTATACAAAAACACTTCCAAAGTTCAGCAAGAAAGTCATCAGCTGAGACGGTGGAAGTGTTTTCTTTTTTTATATGACTGTCTGAATGTATACTTTAGGCTTGTTGGATGGTAACCGAATCAAGCTGTCTATACAAAATACGGTACCCATAGGGGTCAAGCTTAATATTCATCATTCCATCGGTTGGAGACACAGGCTCTTCCGTTAATGCATCCTTCCAGTCTTTCGTTTCCATTGGATGAGAAAGCGTTCGACCTTGAGGAGTATTGTTCATCCATACGGTGAAATGAAGGTTATCATCAACACGCTCGTACACGATACAGGGATCATTGTGATCAGCCTTAAGGAATCGGAAGCGTCCTTTGCGCAGGGCTTCATTGCTTTTGCGTAAATCGATCATCAGACGATAGAAATCATACAGTTCTCTGTCTTGCTTGGCAGGGTCCCATTCCATACATTTTCGACAATCCGGGTCAGCATGACCACTAATTCCCACCTCATCGCCGTAGAAAATACAAGGTGTACCGATATAGGTGAAAAGAAATACAACCGACAATTTTAATCGGCGTTTGTCTTCCCCCAACCGGGTGAGCAGTCGAGGGGTATCATGGCTGCACAGCATATTAAAGATCACTTCATTGGTTTGTTGCGGATATCGCATAATCAGTGAACCCATCTCGTTGGCAAAGTGATAACCATCCATTGAACCACAGAAGAACTGAAGCACTTTGTCGGCAAAAGGATAATTCATGACGGAATCGAATTGATCTCCCATAAGCCAGGTTAACGAGTCGCTCCATACTTCACCAACAATATAGGCTTCAGGATTCGCTGCCTTCACAACCTTGCGAAAATCACGCCAGAAATAGTTGTCTACTTCATTCGCAACATCCAGACGCCAGCCATCCAGCTTGATTTCCTTAATCCAGTATTCTGCTACATCCAGTAGATAGGCCTTAACCTCAGGGTTGGCTGTGTTGAACTTGGGCATGTTGCCATAGAAACCAAACGTATCGTACGTAGGAATACCGTCCTTGATCTGAACCGGATATTCATTGATGTGGAACCAATCGGCATACATTGAGTTTTTTCCATTCTGGAGAACGTCTTGAAAAGGAGGGAAGTCTTCACTGCAATGGTTAAACACAGCGTCAAGCATGACACGAATACCCAAGCGATGGCATTCTTCTGTCAGTTGTTTGAGCAGGGCATTCGTACCGAAATGAGGGTCGACTTTTTTATAGTCAATGGTGTCGTATTTGTGGTAGGAATTGGCCTGGAATAACGGGGTAAAGTAGATGGCGTTCACGCCAAGTTCAGTCAAGTCATGCAAATGATCCAGCACACCTTGCAGATCTCCGCCAAAATAATTGTCCAACTCCGGTGTGCCACCCCAGTCATGGGTTGCTTGTGGATTCAGCTGGGGATCTCCATTCGCAAATCGTTCTGTCATGATCTGATAAAAGACAGCCTCTTTGGCCCACTCGGGTACCTTAAAGACATCGATTTCATGAATATACGAGAACTCATAATATCCTCCGGTTGGATAGGGGGTCTCATAATGAATTCCGTTATCCGCAAGAAAAACATCTTCCGAACCGGCAGTTATCCGAAATATGTAGGTGAGACGTTTGAACCGTGGCTTGACGGCGGCCTCCCAGTAATCAAACATGTTATCCGAAGCAGCCTTCTCGAGTTGAATTTCCTTGTACGTTCCGTTCCAATTATACTTATCTCCGGTCAGTGCAGTCACGTATTGCACATCATTACGTTTGGTTCGTACGCGCAGATGTATGGTAGACGAATTATAGGCATAAGCCCACTTGTCACGAGGAACATGATACATGGCTTCGAGTAGCATGACAGCACCTCCTGAATATAGGATAAGTTATAGAGGTTGTTCATAAGCCCACTTTTACTGAAAACTGGTCGAACTTATAGTTATATTTACCAAGTTAGCCAGCAAATGAACCACATTCCTGTAATGAAAATGAATAATTTTCATTGTTTTCACAAGGTTTCTTTCACAGCATCTCCAGCTTCTTGCTGAATATACGCACATGTCAATAAAGAAAAAGGTACCCTGAACAGCTTGAAATCGAAGTCTGTCAGGGTACCGCTATATAACAAGTTGAAGTGGATCTTAGCGAATCGCTTGCTCAAACTCGGTACGGATGGTTTGTTGCAACTCTGGCCGACTCAGGACGTCATAAGCTGTTGCAGCAAGTGCTTTTGCTCCCAAAATCATGCCATCCAGCGCGCGTTCCTGAAGCGCAAGATCACGGAAACCTATGGAGTGCAGGGTATGAACCTCATCCACAACACGAATATAAGGGTGAATTGCAGGGCATTTCAGGGAAACGTTACCGATGTCCATGGAGCCATGATCGTTACCACTTACAATCTCTTCCTGCGGGATGCCGAGTTCCATGAGATTTTGACTGAATGCGGCTGAGAATGCTTCATTGGTAACCATCTCGTCATACGACGTTTCATAATTGGATGTCACAAGCTTGCAACCTGTCTGCAGAGCAGAGCCCTCAGCGATTTGAATCACACGTTCTGTGAGGATATTTAGTTCTTTGCGGGTTGCTGCACGTACATAAAATTGAGCAGAAGCATAGTCAGGAATGATGTTTGCTGCCTGACCGCCGTTGTTGATTACCCCATGGATCCGAACGGTGCTTTTCACTTGTTGCCGGAAAGCATTAATTCCGTTGAAGGTTTGAATGACTGCATCAAGTGCGTTGATGCCTTCATGCGGGCTTGCAGCAGCATGTGAAGAGCGGCCATGGAATTCAAATTGCACAGCATCGATAGCCAGCGAGCTGCCTGACTTTTCGTAGGCATAATACGGATGTGCCATAAGGGCAATATCACAGTCATCGAACAGGCCTGCTTCTGCCATTGGTACTTTGGCACCACGTGTCTCTTCTGCGGGTGTACCAAATACTTTAATCGTTCCACCTACTTCATCCAGAATGGATTTCAGCCCAACAGCAGCTCCGAGACTCATCATGCAGATCAGATGGTGACCACAAGCGTGACCGATCTCCAGCAAGGCATCATATTCGCACAATAATGCAACAGTAGGGCCGGGTTTGGCAGCGGAATACGTGCCGATAAAGGCTGTCTCCAGTCCAAGGATTGGAGCCTCTACAGTGAAACCGTGGTAGACCAGTTCTTCTTTCAAACGGGCAGAAGCGAGATACTCTTCATTTCCCAGTTCGGGGTTGGCACCGATATATGATGAAATGGCTTTAAAACGGGAAGCATATTGATCAATAACCGTCAGAATTTGTGATTTGTTAGATGTCATTAGTGAACTCCTTATGCAAAAATGAAAATAATTCATTAATTATATCATGTTTGCTTTATTTTTTCAGAAACAAGTCAACATTTGTAATGTCAAAATGCATTGCATAATCATGCATTGTACTTTATAATGACTCAGTCATCAACATGAGAAGCATACAACGTATTGTAAGGGGAGAGAACAAGGTTGAAATTGATAAGTCGTTACACCATGATGCTGTTGACCTTTGTCGTTCTGCTGACGACTGCCGTTCCTGTGGCACTTGCAAGTGGATCTACAGATAATTCAAGCAGTAAAAAGCTGGTGCTCGGTACAAGTGCCGATTTTGCACCCTATGAATTCCATAAAGTAATTAATGGCAAAGATGAAATCGTTGGTTTTGATATTGAGATTGCCAAAGAGATTGCCAAAGATCTTGGCGCTGAGCTTGTAATTGAGGATATGGGCTTCGACGGCCTGCTGCCTGCATTGCAGAGCGGGCGTGTCGATCTGGTCGTTTCAGGCATGACGCCGACGGATGATCGGAAGAAAAGTATCGACTTTTCTGACACCTATTATAAATCAAAACAAGTCATTATGGTTCGCAATGTGGATAAAGACAAGTATCCAACCATGGCAGAACTCGAAAATGCAAAGATTGGCGTGCAGAAAGGTTCAATTCAGGAAACGATCGGCCAGAAGATTCCGGGAGCGAAACTTACTGCGCTTGATAAAATCTCGGATATCGTGCTTCAACTGCAAACGAAACGTATTGACGCGGCAATCGTTGAGGATACCGTAGCAGCCGGTTATTTGGATGATATCATTGGACTTGCTGCTGCTGTCCCGGACGAAGAGCAAGCAGAAGCTGCAATCGGGATTCGTAAAGGTAATACCGAGCTGCTAGCTGCAGTAAATGGAACGCTTGAGCGCTTGAAAAGTGAAGATAAAATCAACCAGATGGTGACGGATGCCAGTCTCCTGATGGCGGATAAAGCGAACAAATCACAAAATATTTTCCAAGTATTCTGGGAGTACAAAAGTTTCTATGCAACAGGTGTAGGCTACACCCTTTTATTGTCTGCACTTGGGGTTATCTTCGGGGTTATTATCGGGTTGATCATCTGTTTGTTCCGACTGCATGATGTTGCGATTCTGCGTTGGATCGGTACAGCTTATGTTGAAGTCATCCGTGGCACACCGATGTTGGTGCAACTGATGATTATTTACTACGGTTTTTCCCTGAGCTTTGGTATTAACTTCACTGCTCTTCAGGCAGGTATCATTACACTCTCAATCAATAGTGGTGCCTATCTGGCAGAGATTTTCCGTGCAGGTATTCAAGGTGTGGATCGTGGTCAGTTGGAGGCAGCACGTTCATTGGGTATGGGAAGAGGCGCGGCGATGCGTTATATCATCTTGCCACAAGCCTTCAAAGCTGTCTTACCAGCGATCGGTAATGAATTCATAACCATCATCAAAGAATCCTCCATTATCTCCGTAATCGGTATGGTGGACATTATGTATCAGGCCAGTGTTGTCAAAAACATTACGTACCAAGGCTTGAGTCCATTTTTGATTGCAGCGGCCATTTATTTTGTAATGACATTCATTTTGTCCAAGCTGCTGGGACGACTGGAAAGGAAGTTGAGTGCAAGTGATAGACGTTAGACAATTACACAAATCTTATGGAAATAACAATGTGCTTAAGGGCATTAACGTGACGATTGGCAAAGGTGAGGTTGTCGTAGTTATTGGTCCTTCCGGTTCGGGAAAAAGTACATTCTTGCGTTGTCTGAACCTGTTGGAACAGCCTACCTCGGGTGAGATTGATTTTGAAGGCGTGTCAATCACCGATCCGAAGCACAACATCAACGCAACTCGTGAGAAAATGGGCATGGTGTTTCAGCATTTCAACCTGTTCCCACACAAAACGGTAGAGCAAAACATTACAATTGCTCCAATTAAAGTGAAGAAACAATCCACTCAGGAAGCGGAGAAAATTGCTGCTGATCTGCTTAACACTGTGGGCTTGTACGATAAAAAAGATGCATTCCCGAATCAGCTGTCCGGCGGACAGAAGCAACGGATCGCCATTGCCAGAGCATTGGCCATGCAACCGCATGTGATGCTGTTTGACGAGCCTACCTCGGCGCTGGACCCTGAGATGGTCGGCGAAGTACTGGATGTCATGAAGCGTCTTGCAGAAGGCGGGATGACCATGGTCATCGTAACACATGAGATGGGCTTTGCACGTGAAGTGGGAGACCGTATCCTGTTCATGGATGGCGGGGTTATTGTGGAAGAGGGAACACCTGATGAGGTGTTTGGAGCACCGAAAAATTCACGTACACGTGATTTTCTTGCAAAAGTACTCTAAATGAAATGATCGATAGCGTTACTGACTTCGAGTCGGTGGCGCTATTTTTTTATGAAATAATAACATACAGGATTCGAAAAAGTAACTATTCTGTTACCAATTATAAAGGAATCATAATGCCCAACTTTTCTAAAGGTTGCTGTATTCTTACATAAGCTTACATGCTAGAACCATTTGGTAAGAATTACTACAAGTTCAGGTTACAAAATTGTGATATATTGAACACTGCCGAAACTTCCGGACAGGGAGTGCGGGGGATGTAACGATGCAGAATGTGCAGGGGGAAGATCTACAGCACACTGCTTGGGGTGAATTAGGGGTACATATCGTTTCAACTGTAATGATGAACCTATAGGGTGGGCTCCTCATCCGAATCCGACAACTAACTTCGCAGGCACAATGAGGGAGGAAGACCATGATTAACAAGAAACGTATAGCCAAAACAGCAGTAGCATTAATGACAACAGCAATGCTCATTCAAGCCGTTCCGGCTCACGCCGATTCAGTTCATGTGGCCAAAGAGGGGGATACCTTCTACACCTTATCGAAACAATACGGAGTAGCAATCAACACGTTAGTTAAAGCAAACAATGACATCTCGCCTTACAATATTTATGGTGGTTTGAAAATTACAATTCCCGGTAAGGCAAACCATGTAGCTGCCGCGGCGGCGGAAAGCAAGGCCCAAGCCAAAACGGTTACGACAGCAAGCTTGGACGTGAACACAGATAACAAAGTGGTTCAAGCCTGGGGTAAAACATTTGATTACAGCAAAGCTGTGAACGTGAAAGCAACGGCATACTCTGCAGATCCGTCTGAAAATGGAGGATGGGGTGCTGTCGATTATTTCGGGAATGACCTTGAACTGGGTACGATTGCAGTTGATCCAAGTGTGATTCCACTTGGAACCAAAGTACTGGTAACTGGTCACAGCCATCCAGGATTGCCAAAACAGGCTTTTGTAGCCACGGCACGTGATGTGGGCGGTGCAATCAAGGGGCACCGGATTGATATCTTCATCCCGGGTAGCAAGCAATCTGTAAGCACATTCGGTTTTCAGGATATTGAGCTGTACATTCTGAAATAGAAAGTAAATTATAATTAAAAGAATTCAAACAGGGTGTCTGCCAGTCGCTAACTTGCGATTGAACAGCACCCTTTTATATTCTTATTTATAATACGGTCAGCCTAATCTTTGGCCTTTGGCAATCCCAGCATTTCGTCCAAGGTGACCAGTTCATACCCCCGATTACGCAATTCCTCAATAATCTCTGGCAAAGCCTCAATCGTGCCGTTTAGATTAGATCCTACACCGCCTCCTGCATGTTGCAGAACGATGGAGCCAGGTTTGACGGCAGACAGGATGTTATCTTTCACCTCTGTCTTAGAAAGGCCTTTCCAGTCCAGTGAGTCTACGTTCCAGTTCACAATGCTATAGTGTTGTCTGGCAGCCCAACGCAGCTGTTCCTCATTAATGTCTCCATAAGGCGGACGAATCATCTTGGGAGTATATCCCGCCAGACGTCGAATTATATCCCCGGTATGTAAAATTTGTTTGCGAAAGGCATTCATCGACAGCTTACTGAATTCCGGATGATTGTAGCTGTGATTGCCGACCATATGCCCTTCCTTAACGATGCGTTTCACCAGATCGGGATGCTTCTCAGCACGACTACCTACGATAAAGAATGTAGCTCTGACATTGTATTTCTTCAATACATCAAGTACCTGTGGAGTAAACCGTGGATCAGGTACATCATCAAAAGTCAGTGCAACTTTCTTTGTTGAAGGACCATTGGTTTTGAACGTATCGGCATATTTTTGACGTAATTGTCCCAATGTCAGTTGTTCTTCTTCCCCGGAATCTGAACCGGATACCGATTCACCTGGAGGGCTTGAAGAATCCCGAGATGAAACCGGTGCATGATATCCTCCGAAGAAAATAACGATAACCATCAGCATGATGAGGCGTATGCGCATAATATCAGCCTCCTTTTCCAAAATAACGTTCTCCTTGGTATGCCCGAGGTCTCCAATAAATATGCGTAGTGTGAGAAGTTTCATTGTTGATTCATCCCATGAAGGCCATAATTCCTCCATATATATCATATAGAAAAGGGTAGGTGGATAGGATATGAGTACATATGATTTGAAGTCCATACGTTTACAGGTGATTGAAGCAGGCGAGGATAAGGTTTTTCTTGTTACCGGAGGGAAGGCGCATATTGGTGCTGTGGCCACGTTCTATGTAGATCATGAGCGCGTAAGCGGAACGACGGTACATATTCCGGGTCATAAGGAACAGGAGTTGTGTGAGCGGCTAGCCCGAAAGGCGGCTTTACAGCTGAAAGTAACAGTCACGGTAATCATGGGTATCCATTTTGATTCGATCACGCGGATGCAGATTGATGAAATCGTGCAGACTGCAGAGAGGCTGATGGAGGATCATCTGAGCAAGGGGAAATGATCTTCTTAATATAAAGAGCAATCGCAAGTTTTGATTTTATTTGCTAAAATTGAAACGAGTTGCAGATTGTTACGTATGTATGTTTATATACGATGTAATATTGACTAGGAGGAATAACATAATGTCCATTTTTAAACGTTTGCGTGATTTAACCATGTCTAACATCAACGCCATTATTGACAAGGCGGAAGATCCAATCAAGATGACGGACCAATATATCCGTGACATGCAAGAGGATCTGGAAGATGCGGAGAAAGCAGTAGCTCAACAGATCGCGATTGAGAAGAAATTTAAGCAGCTATTCGAAGAGCAGGAAGCTCTTGTGAAGAAACGTGAAGAACAGGCGCATACAGCGGCACGAGCTCAGAATCTGGATTTGGCCCGCAGGGCTTTGGAAGAGAAAAAAACAGCTGAAGAGAAGATGGCTGAGTACAAAACCAGCTATGATCAAAACAAGGCTTCAGCAGATAACCTGCGCGGCAAGCTCGACGAGATGCGTAAGCAATTGACTCAAATGAAGAACAAACGCGAAACACTGGTAGCCCGCTACAATGCAGCAAAAGCTCAAACGGAAATCAACAAAGCGTTAAATGGGTTTGGCTCTGATACTGCAAGTGCTGGAATGAAGCGTATGGAAGAGAAAATGATGCAGATGGAAGCACAGGCGGAAGCAAGCAATGAAATGTCATCCAAAGGCAAGTCTTTGGATGAAGAGTTCGAGAAGTTGGGTAAAGATCAGGCTGTTGAAGATGAACTCGCAGCATTGATGAAACAGTACGATAATAAGAATTAATACCTTGTAAGTCAGCAGGGTTGACCAGCGGAGGAGAAGAGCATTTCTCCTTCGCTTTTAAATGCGGTTCATGTTGATATGTGGGGGCTGTGTAAATGGATTTAAATATTTTGGCGATGCTGGTCTGGACAGTATCTGGTTCGGTTTTGCTGTTTGTTTTGATGTATGTCGACTCACTGTTCACGAAATATAAGGATTTTGCTGAAGTTAAGGCTGGCAATATGGCCGTTACTACACGTATGGTGATGAAATTATTTGCACAAGGGTATGTACTGGCTACGTCCATTTCTACGGCTGGTCACCTTGGTGAAGCATTATTGGTCTCCGTTGTATCCTTTATCATTTTGTTGATTCTGGAGAGTGTTGTACACTTTATGATTCGCAGATGGGCCAATCTGGATCTGGATACCGGAATACAGCAAGGGAAGACCGGATACGGGTTATTCTCTGGCGCTTTACATATCGTGGGCGCACTGATTATTGCAGCTTGTTTATAAGATAAGGAACAGGAGTAATTCTCATGAGTGTATGGAAGCGAATTAAAGGAATACTAACGAAACCCGAACCACCGCAGGCAGAGAAAACCATGCTTCAGCTTGCACCTGGTGATATCTGTGAGGTTTCTCTGGTCACTTATGAAGTCGTTGGTCGGGTACAAAATCGCGCTCGAAATGCAGTTGTGCTCACGCTGCAGGATGGTACCGCATTTCGATATTTGCATATCGAAGAACGGGAACTCACACGTTACGCCCTATATACACCCATTGATGGCAGGCTTGATGCACCTGATGAGGTGCCCACCTTGCTGGACCTCGATGGACGCGCATATCATCTGGAGGAAGAGTATGGAGGCATGGTATCAACGGCTGGCAGAACTCCGTATGGTCAGGCTGGAGAACAATTGGTATGGCAGTATCAGTCGGATGATAATATGCTTCTTCGCGTGGAGTGGCAAGACAGAAGATTTACACTGTATGAGGGTGAGTCCATTCTTTCTGCGGATATCAAAGTGATTCGTTCGAGCTAGGAGAGGTTCCCAATGAAAAAACGCTTGGCACATGGATTAAAATTAATGCTGGTCCTCAGCCTTGTGATGTCTCTGTTGTCCGCGTGCGGAGCACCTTCTGTTCAGGACACATATCCGCTTGAATCGGTTAACGGCAGTGGTAACTCAACGTCCTATATATACCGGGCTTCGGACCGCACCGTTCCGGAAGTGGCTCGGGAATTGTCTGACCAAAGGCAACCGGATCAGATCTCGGCAGAGAACACAGAGCGTATGTTCCTCGTGTATCAGGACGAGTATTATCACCTGCAACAAGACCCGAACAAGCCGGAGGATACCTTGGTTGAGGTGGACTCGAAGGAATATGTTCGGCAGAATTACGATTCATCTTTTTTACAAGGTTACCTCACCGCTACATTAATTGGTAATCTGTTCGATTCTTTTGGCGGGCGAGGTTATGGCAACTATCGAGGATATACCAATAAAGATACGTATAAACCGAGTGCAGGATCTTATCGAGCACCAACAAGTTATGACAAGAAGCTTGCTCCACCCATTACTGTTGATCGGAAAGGTACGATTACAAGGCGCGGAAGCGATAAAGATACAAGCGTGGGATCGGGCGGAGGATTATTCAACCGCAACAAGGATCAGAGCAAGGGAACCATTGATCGTAACAAAAGCAGTGGTGGTCTGGGCGGATTGTTTGATTCACCTAAAAAATCCTACAAAAAACCGAAAACCAGAGTGGGCGGCGGCCGCATTATGAGGCGTAGATAATGTTCTAATTCTAAGCGTGTTCGCCAACCATCCAATAGTCCAATGAATAAGAACAGTGAAAAGGTAAGGCGGATTCATCTCTGCCGTCACATGTACCTTGGAGCTGTTCTTTTTGGTCTAAGATTTGCGAACATGATTGGATTTGCGTACACGGGGAATGGTTGAAGCAGGCTGTTTGCGAATCCATCGGATAAAGGGAACCATTCGTTCAGCTTGTCTCAAGGACTGCAGGTCCGTAAGACCAAGCGTTATGATGTCTTGATTGGTGAATAGAGAATGAATCTGTTTGTGACAGGGGATGCACAGGTTGGCCGTTGGCAGAAATGTTCCTCCCATTTCTTTGGGAGTCAGATGATGAACGGTCGTGGTTACAGGCTCTCTTCCACATAATTCGCATTGTTCACTCATGATCATCGCCTCCTTTAGTCCATTATATTATGGGCAGACAAGGAGCCTTTCATGTTGAATATAGATCAAGGAATGTTACACCTGTATGAAATAAGATGTTGTCACAGGATTCAATACGTGATGTACTTGTTATCTTACAGTATTCGGGCTACACTTTCTTAAAAGATGATAGTCTCTAGGAGGTATGAACACTTTTGAAACTAAACTCACATTCACATGATATGACAACCGCCAAATTCAATCGTACAGCTGTACAGGTACCGGATGCCCAAGCCCAAATAGCTGCAAGAGTTACTTTAGGCTACATAGAGAAAGTTCACCTTGAGTCCGCCCATGGCCGTACACTTGCAGAGACGATTCAGGCACCTCATCCGTATCCATTCTTCAGGAGATCGGGTATGGATGGATTCGCGATAATAAGTACAGATACCATAGATGCATCGAGTGATCATCAAGTTTGGTTTCGTGTAATTGATGAAGTTCCTTGCGGCTACACACCGAACCACACCATCGTGTCAGGTACGACGGCTCGTATTATGACGGGTGCTCAGGTTCCGGAAGGTGCAGATGCGGTAGTCATGATGGAGATGACAGAGAGCAAGATAGAGAACGGAGAACAGTGGATTGCATTGAAACGACGCATATTGTCGGGTGCTAACATCACACCAATCGGACTGGAAGTCCATGAGGGACAGCAACTTCTCGAAGCAGGAACGATCATCAGAGCAGGAGAGCAGTCCGTGTTAGCTACTTTTGGCATAGCAGAAGTTCCCGTATTTCAACGTCCCAAGGTGGCGATATTCGCAACAGGCACGGAATTGCTTGATGTGGACGAGCCATTACAACCAGGTCGGATTAGAAACAGCAACAGCTACATGCTGCGTTCTCTGGTCGTTGAAGCAGGCGGAGAGCCTGTGATGTATGGTTCTATTGCAGACGATGTGAATACGGCAAGGGCCAAACTGGAAGAAGCTATTCAAGATAATGATATTGTAGTGACTACAGGTGGCGTATCTGTCGGGGATTATGATATTATGGGCGAACTTGTGCTGGAAGAACATGTGGAGATGTTATTTAACAAGGTGACGATGCGACCAGGCAGTGTAACCACAGCTGCTGTATATAAAGATAAATTACTTTTTGCACTTTCGGGTAACCCGGGGGCTTGTTTTGTAGGTTTTGGTCTGTTTGTTCGTCCAACCATTCGTTCCATGCAGGCGGATGCTCATCCTTATTTGGAAGAATGGACTGCAATCTTGGAGGAAGAATACACAAAAGTGAACAATTTCACACGATTCGTACGTGGACGCACAGAGATCCGCAACGGAATGGTGTACGCGATCCCGGCTGCTGCCCGTGTAGATGAATCCAGTGTGATGATCACCATTAAGGACAGTGATTGCCTGATTGTGATTCCACCTGAGAAGAAAGGTATTCCTGCGGGTGAACAGGTCCGTATTCTCAAACTGCCCACAGGTCATATGAGGTAGTTGATAGATGACTACAATGAGTAATACAAAACCACATATTATACAAATTGTTGGATACAAAAACACGGGCAAGACAACGTTGACAGCTGCGTTGATTGAGCACTTTTCTTCCATGGGACTTAAGGTAGCGGCGATTAAGCATGATGGACATGACCATTTCGAGATGGATCGAGAAGGAACGGATTCGTTTCAATTTGGGGAGGCAGGGGCATCGGCGGTAGTAGTCATGTCGGAGAAGCGTACTGCGATTATGGAACGAAAAGCAACCAGGTTGGAGGATATGATAAGTCATCTGTCCGGTTATGATTGGATTGTTATTGAAGGATTCAAGAATGCTTCTTATCCCAAATTGGTAATGGTTCGAGAAAAGAAAGACCTGACCATGGTTAACAAGCTTGAAGGGGTAGTGGGTATGATTTCATGGTTATCTTCAGAGCAGTGCATGGAGCCGAGCATTGTAAGCAGGGATATAACTTGGTACTCAGTTCATGAAACGAAGGAGATAGCCATAGCGATGTTAGAAATGGTCGGAAGCAAGGCTGATGAATGAAGTCGAATTGGTAAAACATTAAGAAGTGTGACATGATGGTCCGCTGCATATGATTAATTGAAGTACGATAAGTGTGAGTGATGAATAACGTAATAATTATTATGTAAACTAAAATCATTCTGTTTATGTTTTTGCCTTCGAATGATCCGAAACAAACGAAAAAAAGCAGTAGACCTTTCTCGGATTGAAATCCTTGATACGGTTTGCTGCTTTTTTCGTTAAGGATGTTACATCCCATCGTCAGTACGGCGCTCGATGGCTTCGGACATCGTTTTATCAGTAAGGTGAGCATAGATCTCAGTCGTTTCCGTAGAAGCGTGTCCAAGCTGCTCTTTCGTTTTGTAAATGTCATTTTGCAGATAATAGTCGGTAGCGAATGAATGTCGTAATTTATGCACGGTCAAGTATGGTTTGCCAAAACGTTTGGCGTATTTCATAATCATGGCCTGAATCGCTCTTTTGGTCATTCGGCTTCCTTCCGAATCTCCGTTGCGCAAAGCAATGAACAGACCCTTCTCCCGCTTGGGCGTACGGTAACGTGATTGCCGCAAGTTCATATAGGTTGCGAGTTCGTCCTTGGCCTGTTCTCTGAAATAAACGGGTGTTTTGTACGTCTCATCATTATTACCTTTGCGATAGACATACAGGAGTTTGTTATTAAGATCGAGGTCATCAACGTTCAGGTTCACCACTTCCGACACCCGTAAACCTGAATTGAGTATCAGGCTGGCGATGCAGGCATCCCGTTCTTTGTTGAGTTCATGGGAATACAGTGCCTGCTTGTTCTTCTCCATATCGACAGCGTAACCTTCAAGAATATATCCGATAAATTCAAGCAGTTCCTCTTCCTCGAGAATTTTACCTTTGAGTTTGGCAGCGGTGTCCTTGGGTTTATGGGTACGTTTGATCTCGATTTTGGCCATAATGTTCCGTTTCAGCAAAGGATAAAAGTCTTCATCTTCCGCAATCTGGCTCAGGTAATGAAAAAGGGAGCGAAGGGAAGAGAGTTTGCGAGAGACGGTAATTCTGGAATTGCTTCCTTCCCGCTTGGTTGTGAGAAATAACCGATAGGCGGTAACCGAATCCATGCGAAGGACTTCCAGTTCATTCAACGTTACCTCTTTATTAGAGCTTGCCTCGGACAGCCCTTCTGCACGCAACCAACCGAAGAAAGCTTCGTAATCTCTCAGATATTCGAGCAGGGTAGAGGGGGATAGGTCTGGCAGCTTGTAGTCCATGAATTGCTGAACGAACCAAGGCATGGAAGGTAGTTTGTCATCCAGCTTGCGTCGATCAATCTCTTTTTGCACGTTGGTCAAGTTCGACACCTCCATGTGAAAAAACATATAAAATTAATATTCAAGTTAATATTATTCTATGCTCTAGTGTACCATAATTTACATGCTCACAGCTTGTTCACCAAAGTAGTTAGTATGTAGGGATGCTTCCTTGCCCTTCGGCGCGTAAACCTTTAAAGTATTCAGTATACGCAGAACAGAGGAGGTGAACCGGATGAATATGAAAATTGAGCTGGTTCCCCGGGAACGCAGTCAGGTGATCCGACATTTAATGCAATTTTACTTATATGATTTTACCAAATATCTGAATATTGATGTGGACAGCAACGGTATTTTTCCGGAATATCCCGGTCTGGAGGCATTCTGGACAGAAGAAGACCGAAAGTTTCCTTTTTTGATTACAAGTGATGGGGCACCTGCTGGATTTGCCCTGGTGGAGAAATTGGAGCCTGGAAGTAAGGATAACGACTATTATTTGACTGAGTTTTTTGTGATGCAAAAATATCGGCGCAGTGGCGTAGGCACTCGGGCGGCATATGAGCTATTCAAACGTTTCCCAGGAAGATGGAAAGTAACTCAGGTTCGTAACAATGTCATTGCGCAGGCGTTCTGGCGAAAAATTATAGGAGATTATACGGGTGGGCGTTTTCGAGAGAAGTTCCATCCGGAACTGGGCAATCCAAGCCAGTATTTTGTAACCTGATTCGATTCGGGATTACCTACATATGAAGCATTCTGCTTGAATGCTGAAATTAAGAATCTAATGAAGGAGTGAGTGACATGAACGTACCCACATTCCATCTCGATGGACAGACAGCATTGGTGACAGGTGCAGGGAGAGGGATCGGAAAAGCAATTGCGATCGGACTTGCCCAGTCAGGGAGTGACGTTGTACTTGTATCCCGAACAATGAAAGAAATTGAGGAGACAGCGGGATACATATATGAACAGACAGGGCGTAAAGCGCTCGCTCTAACCGCGGATGTGACATCAAAAGAACAAATGGAGGAGACGTTTCAAGAGGCGATCTCGGAGATGGGTCGTCTGGACATTCTGGTGAATAATGCAGGTATGAACATACGGACACCGGCACTAGAAGTAACGGACGAGCAGTGGGAGACGATCATGCAGACAAACTTAAAATCGGCTTTCTTCGCTTCGCAATTGGCTGGTCAGCATATGAAAGAGCGAAAGGGTGGGAAAATTATCAACATCTCTTCGGTAGGCGGCCACACGGCTCTTCGAACTGGGGTCGTATATGGCGCGACCAAAGCTGCACTAATTCATATGACCAAGGTTCTCGCACTGGAATGGGGGAAATATGGTATCCGTGTCAATTCAGTAGGACCATGGTATTTCCGAACACCTCTGACCGAAAAGCTGTTGGATGATCCCCAGTATTTGCAGGAAATTGTAAGTCGTACACCGCTACAGCGTGTGGGAGAACTGGAAGAAGTGGTAGGACCGGTTGTATTCCTGGCATCAGATGCAGCGGGATACATCACAGGTCAGACGTTATTGGTTGACGGTGGCATGTCCATTTACGGATTCTAAATGAGATAAGTTGGTAGCAGTCTGAAAAAGTGGGTGGCACAACCAACACATGGGTAATAACTTAAGGGAAGTTATCTGTATTTCTATGTATCTGTACCCAATTCACTGAACTTGGAGGAAGATAACTATGGAAACGCGTAATTACGGAAACACGGGTATGAAAGTAAGCACACTCGGATTCGGTGGATCGGAGATCCGGGATTCTTCCAGAGGCGATGTTGAAAAATTGCTGAATAGTGCCTTGGATGCGGGATTAAACGTGATTGATACGGCTGAATGTTATGGTGACAGCGAGGAGTTAATTGGCGAGGTGTTGTCACATCGGCGCGATGACTACTATTTGTTTACCAAATGTGGACATGCAGCCGGGATGGATGGTCCGGATTGGGATGCCAAAGTACTGGAGCAGACGATTGATCGTAGTCTGAAGCGGTTGAAAACGGACTATGTGGATGTTATCCATTTGCATAGCTGTTCTGAAGAAGTGCTTCGACAAGGAGCAGTAATCGATGTACTGCAACGTGCCAAGGAAGCAGGAAAGACCAGGTTCCTCGGATATAGTGGGGATACAACAGATGCGCTATATGCGATTCAGACCGGAGTATTTGATAGCCTGGAGACTTCATTAAATATAGCAGATCAGGAAGCGATTGAGCTGACTTTGCCTGAGGCGAGAAAGAGAAATATGGGAGTGATCGCCAAAAGGCCCATAGCTAATGTGGCCTGGACGTTTGAAACGCTCTCCGAAGATGCATACCCATATGTATATTGGAAGCGTTTAAGTGAACTTGAATATGGCTTTCTGAGCGAAGATGCCCAGGCAACGGTTGAAACGGCTTTGCGTTTTACACTGAGTACCGAAGGCGTAGATACGGCTATTGTTGGAACAGCCAAGCCCAATCGCTGGCAGCAAAATGCTGACCTTGTTGCCAAAGGGCCACTGCCACAGAAGCTATATGATGAGATTCGAGCACGATGGAAGGAAATTGCCGGAGCAGATTGGAGGGGCCGGACTTAAATTATTTAGAAATAGGAATTTGAATGAAGCCGCCATGATGGCGGCTTTTTTATGAACAATATTAAAAAAATACAACATATGAAAAATTCAGAATAGAAGTTAGAATAGAGTTGCGGAAACTTTTAGAGAATTATGTTTATACGTCAGCTTAGGCCGAAATCGGGAAAAAGGGATGAAAGAGGAACCCAACCAGAATGTAGCCTTCCTTTTACACAGGTGACCAAAAAAAACGAAGAAGCTACTAAGATCATATGAATAAATAGGAATTCTGCGTTCAATATGAAAGAAATTCTTTTATACTATTTCAACATATGAAAAATTCACAATAGAAAGACATTTTTTCACCTTAGTTACCATTTTACATATATCCACTTTGACGCACCACCGTGTTTAAAAGGAGAACCATTCTTAAGAATGGAAGTCAATAACTATTTTTAAGGAAATATACAAGGGTGCAATGGATGACAGGAATAATCTTATTGTACTCTAATAACGTCCTCTTAAAAGGCCGATATTAATATGAGTAGAGTGATCTAGATAAGACAGAGGAGTGAAGATTAATGTTTAAAAAGAAGTGGCTGATAATGCCACTGATCGTTGTGTCATTGTTTTTTGCCCAATCCTCATATGCAGCAAATACATTTTCTGATGTGCAGGGCAAAAAATATGAATGGGCTGCTGAATCTATTGAATTGATGGTCAAAAAAGGCGTTATTAGCGGTTATAAGGATGGAAGTTTCAAGCCAGGAAAGACCATAACCAAAGCAGAGTTTGTACATATGTTTCATAAGCTTTTCCCAGAGATTAATTATTCAGATGGAAAATCTTCAAAGTTTGTAGATGCACGTAAACATTGGGCAAACAAAGATTTTGCAGCTATATTTAATGGAAATTACGTGTGGAGTTTTTTTGAAAGTTTAGATGGGCAGTACCCAGATTATAAATTTTCTATTAAACCTGATAAACCTTTAACTCGCTGGGATATTATGATGATTTCTTCTATTAGAACTAATTTCACTGATCAGACCCTGCACCCTGAAATTGAAGATGTACTCTCTGCAACTACAAACTATAAGGATATTAAGGTTCGTCCTGCAAGTTACTACGATAATTTCTCCGTTAATTATCCGGTGATTTACATTGATCAGGATGGAGGAGAATACTATTATGATGGTGATTCTCAAGATTTTAAGGCAGAAGCGTTATATACTCTGACTAATATGGGTATTATTACTGCAAATAATGGGTACCTTCGTCCAAAAGATTTTGTGACACGTGCTGAAGCAGCAACCAATTTTACATCGCCTGTACGAAGCAACACAAAAATAAGTATTGATCGAATTTTGATTAGATATATCCAATGGAAAAACCTCTCACAATGTTCATTGTGGCAGGTTTTCTTTTTTTTTTGAGCTGATAAAGTTTCCGCATAACAAACAGAAAAAAGGTGAATACATATTATATATTATGTAAACTAAAATAAATTCTTTTTGGAAACACAGACATAAAACCTCCATGACCTGTAAACCGTAAGGAGATAAGGCAGAAGGAGGAGCTTCATGAAGAGTCAGGTACACACTAAGAAGGATGACGAAAAACTAAGTTGGGTCAGTCTGTCTTTATTTGGCGCGGGTTGTACGCTCGGAACGGGATTTTTCCTGGGAACCAGTCTTGCGATTCATTGGGCTGGCATCTCCGTACTCATATTGTTGGTGCTCGCTGCGGCGGGTACTTACTTTGTATTTGGTGCGCTGGCGCAGATGACGGCAGATGATCCGAAGGAAGGCGCTTTTCGAACTTATGCAGGCGAAGCATTTGGCTCTTGGGCGGGTTTCGGTAGCGGGTGGATGTACTGGTTTTCTGAAATGCTCATCATGGGTAGCTCTTTGACAGCACTGGGGCTCTTTTCTCAATTCTGGTTTCCTAAGTTTCCGCTATGGGCATTTGTTGCGGTCTATGCGGCTATCGGTCTGTTCATTGCTGCACTGGGAGCGAAGGGATTAACCAAAACCGAGAATATCCTTGCTGTTATCAAACTTGCTGCAACGGTTGCCTTTATAGCGATAGCGGCAGCAGCCTGTCTGGGTTGGTTACCAGTAAAAGTGACACCAGAACAATTGAAGAATGAATGGTTCCCGCATGGAGGCAAGGGGGTATGGAGCGGTTTCATCTATGCATTCTTTGCCTTTGCCGGGATTGAGGTTATGGGTTTGATGGCAGCTAACCTGAAAGAACCGAAAGATGCCGTGAAATCAGGTCGCGTAATGTTATTATCGGTGAGTACACTCTATGTCATTGCGATAGCATTGATCTTGTTTCTCGTGCCATCAACTCAGTTGACTCCAGATGAAAGTCCGCTTGTCAAAGCCATGTCAACCATCGGATTAACCATAGTGGTCCACATTCTCAACGGAATTCTGATCATTGCCGGATTCTCAACGATGGTGGCTTCACTATATGCGATTACCTCCATGTTGGTAAAACTCGCAGAAGATGGAGATGCGCCGAAGCTATTTACGAAAACGTGGGGAAAAAAAGACATTCCGCTTCAGGCGTTATGTTGTACAGCGGCCGGATTACTCCTCTCTACATTGATGGCTTTATGGATGCCCAAGAGCCTTTTTGAATATGTGACGACAGCAGGTAGCCTGGTATTGATGTATACGTGGCTGCTTATCTGCATTACATACATGAAGAAAATGAAGCCTGTGAAGTGGAATCGCATCAAAGTATGGATTGCCATCGTATTCATTGTGGCTGCTGTGGCCGGAACAGCGATGGAAAAAGCCAGCAGAACGGGTCTGCTGGCAAGTGTGGCACTTCTGGTGTTCCTTGGGATCATCACGTATATCGTTCACAAAGCACGTGGTTCCAAACCGTCGCAGTCTGCACCAACCAGATGATAGGCAAGTTTCGCGGAGGTTACCCAACCTATTAAGAGTACGTAATAAGTGCTTAAATTTATTTCGTCAACTTGCCTAAAGCTTGCTTCATACGCATGAAGGGACATTTGGAAGGGGTCTGCTCATCATCAGGCAGGAAATATTGTTTCCATTCCAGATTATCCTGTTGACCATACCACATCAGCGAAGGGTGAGCAGGTACAGCATCATACGCGGCGAGACGTTTACGAATCAAGGTTTTCATTTTACGGCCAAGAGGGGTGTTGTCGTTAATGGATTCAAATACCCATCGTGGTTGAAAAGCAAACATGAGATAAGGAAAATGTCGGCTGGCTCGGAGTTCATGTGCTGGAGTCGCACAGAAACAAAAATATGGCTCTCCACCAAAGCAAAACTCCCATGATGAATCATGAGGATCGGTTGAAATATGTTCTGGCCAAGACTCGGTATCATGTGTACTTACCCGATTAAGCATTTCCCAGAATAAGGTCTGATATTGCTCCACCGTCGTGTGATCTTTAAGATCGCTTGGTGTCTCACAGATGACCACCATCGAAGCGTACTGACCGGTGTCCCTGGAGACAGGACCATATTGTCTGAGCAGATCGGCCATCTCGACAGCAGACTGTTCTGAACGGGGGTCACACGTAAAGCCGTACCTCAAATGTCCTGACAGAAATCCCATTCGTCCAGGTACACATGGATACGTATTATGTTCATCTGCGATCATTTTGGCAAATTGCGAATAAGCGTCCTGCTGCCAAAATGGAAGACGCTCATATATACTATTAATTTCATCGGCACTATACAGCTCCGCCATGGATTCCCAACTCCATTCCACATGATACCGTTACAGTATTAATATGGGGGGAGTTGGGTGACTGTCCCGACTGATTTTATTGTTAGAAAAAAATGGAACGCACAGCTTCGTACCCGAAATACAAACCAAATCCAATTAGACAGATTCCCGAAATAACCGAGATCCAACGTAAGACGTTTTCGTTGCTATGTTTATGGAATCGACTGGCCATTCCAGCCATGATGACATCCCACACCAGGATGCCAATGAATATGCCTGAACTGTATAGCAGTAAATGTGCCGTGTCCGTATGTTTCACTGTCGTCGCAAGAATGGAGCCATAGATTCCAAGCCAAAACAGAATATTCAGTGGATTGGACAGGGCCATCAAAAAGCCGGATATAAATGATTTTCGAACACTTGCTTCCGCACTAGATGTGCCTTGAATTCCCTGTTTCAACTTCGATAGCGTTTCCACTCCCGTATAAATCAGAATAAAACTGCCAAATGACCACAGAAAAGAGCGCATGAACGGCGTGTCCAGAAAATGGGCAACCCCAAAATAAATCAGCAGCATATAGACCAAATCCGCAAACATGGCGCCGAGCCCCAAAATCCAGGCATGCATGAATCCATGTCGGGCTCCACGGTCGAGTTGAGCGGCGTTAATCGGACCGATCGGAGCGGACAATGATATTCCCAGAATGATATAACTGAACAGTACAGACATAAACACGTTCACTCCTTAACGGGTTCGACGAATTGTACCTAGTAGTCACATAAAATGGGTACAAGTCATCGTATTCCCGCAAGGAGTGAATTAGAACAAACTGAGAGAGGGTATAGCACTTTAAACGTCAGGCGACTCCACATCGAGTTGAACAGGTGTACAATGATAACCATTGCAAGAACTTTCCTCGCACGGACAAGCCGATAAACCGATGATCAGATCCATCAAAGCTTCCATTTCAACATAATCACCTGCACATGATTCGGGAGCGATAACATCAATTTTGCCTTCACCATCGACTACGGAATTCATAAACAGATTGAAAGGATAATGTTGATCCGGGGGAGAGATACCGAAAGGTTCAAGGGCAGTATTCAGATTATTATAACAACTTGGATGGTCCTTTTTATCATATAAGACCTCATACATTTCCGGACGACAGGCCGAATTGAAAAAATCATGAATCCCTACAGTTTCACTGACAATGCTAATCAGAGGTTTATAACGGTTGGAATACAGGCATTGCCCCGGTTTAATTCTGTAATTGCGCAGGACATCGAGCGTTACCCCGGGATCAAGCCGATTATTAATATTCTGTGCATCATAAGCGACAAAATCAACCACTTGCTGCCCCTCCAGATCAGTTATACGGACCAGTGAGCCTTTTTTCACTTTAAGAGCGTAGCCTGTCTTGGCAGGAATGTGAATAGATTGCTTGTGAGATTCCGCTGAATTCATTCCTATCTCCTCCGACCTCTTTTTACTTCAGTATGCGGAGATGATATTGCTTTCATGCACTATAGCAAGTAATGCAGGCATGTGAATATGAAAAATAAGAATAGTGCATGAAAAGTTACTCAGAAACGTGTGAAATATTGCGTTTATGCGGGAAATAGCGGATTACCTTGCATCCCGATCCAGAGATCTGATTGTTCGAGCTGTGCGGCCAGATGTAATAACCAATCTTCGCGTCCCTTGGTTGCCATCACCTGAACTCCCATTGGCAAACCTTCTGGTGTCATATGAAGAGGTACACTTATCGCAGGCTGGCCGGTCAGATTCGCAAGCTGGGTGAATGGTGTATACGTAAGACTGGGCTCAAACATTTCATAGATGAGTTGTTGTTGCTGAGTCTTGTCCAACTCACTAATCCGCATCAAATTACGGATCTGTTCGTCATGAGGTGTTAATTCTCCAATCTTAGGCGCAGAAAAAGCATTCACAGGTGTGACGTAGAAGTCATAACGCTCAAACAAGGTGGACATCTGAGCTGCGGCTACATCCCATTCAGCTAAGCTATGTACAAATTCCGCAGCGGACACCTTTTTTCCAGCTTCAGCCAGAACCCAGGATTCAATCTCCATATCATCAGAGGTCAGAGCACGACCCATGGAGCGTTCCATGGAAGAGATCATCGCGGCCATCTCACCACTATTCATCATGTAGTAGTTCTCCATTAATCGGACTCCGTTGACTGGACTCAGCTTTTCTTCAACATGATGACCTTGTTCTTCCAACCAGCGAACGAGCTTGAATACAGACTCTTTGGCTTCAGCGCTGACAGGCGTACCCACCGGTGAATCCGTTGTATATGCAATTTTCAGTTTGCGTTGATGTGGATAGTTCATATCTGCCAAGTAACTCCCTGGAAAGAGTGGAGCATGAAACGCAGCTTCAGGCTGTATGACTTGCAAAGTATCGAGCAATGCAGCACTGTCCCGAACCGAGCGGGATAGAGCAAAATCAATCGATGCGCCTTGCCATTGGCGACCAACACCCGGTCCTACAGGAGTGCGTCCGCGGGTCGGCTTCAATCCAAACAACCCGCTAAAGGAAGCCGGAATACGAATCGAGCCGCCTCCGTCACTAGCTCCAGCGAGAGGAACAATACCCGAAGCAACAGCCGCAGCGGCACCACCGCTTGATCCGCCTGGCGAGTGATTGATATTCCAGGGGTTGCGACTTGGACCATGGAGGCGAGGCTCGGTGATATTTTTCAATCCAAACTCGGGCGTATTCGTATGTCCCATGATGATAAAACCCGCATCCCGGAGTCGAGTGACAAAATTGGAATTGCGTATTGCCCGATGCTCGCTGAACAGACGGGAGCCTGAAGTGAGAAATTCACCTTCCAAGGATTGCGAAATATCTTTCAGGAGCAGGGGCACACCGGCAAAAGGTTGTTCTCCAGGGCGAACCAAGGTTGCTTCCTCCCGTGCGCGATTTTCATATGTACGAATAACCGCATTAAGTTGCGGATTCACTTCTTCAAGGCGTGCAAATGCCGCTTCCAGTAATTCAACCGGGGAAACTTCCCGGGAGCGAACCAGTTCAGCCAAACCTACGGCGTCGTAGGAGGTATATGAGAATGAAGACATGAATGATCGTTCCTCTCTGAGTATAATTCTTCTGTTTATTCCATATGTCATCGTACCACCGGATTAGGCAAAAGACAAAACAGATCAATGAATATCGAGTAATGGAAGTGAAAAAACCACTGCTCATCTAATTTGATGTGCAATGGTTTTATTTTTATATTGAATTATTGCTTTATACGTGATGGTCAAATATATTCTTACTCTGTTCGCAGTTTAGGTGCCGCATCGGCCGCAGTGGATGATCTTTCTTGCTGTTTGGAAATGGCAAAGAGGGCAACCCAGATTAAGATGAAACCGAGCAGCTGCTCCCATGTAATCAGCGTACGGAAAGCAATCCAGTTCACCAACACACCTGCCATCGGGAAGCTCAGTTCCGCGAGTGTTGCAACAGACGCTTTGGTTGAGGATAGACCTTTGTAGTACAACAGAAGACTTAGCAGACCTGGTAACAACGCCTGACCGAGAATGTTGAGGATGACAGCAGCCTGTTCTCCAGTTCCGGATGGGAGTGTCCATGCCGCACCTTCATTCCATGTCATAAAGATCAGGAGTGGAAGCGCAACGACGAAGCGAAGGGAGGTGACCGTTTCGTAACGCGCCTGTCCCAGCATCAATCGTCCCATAACGGTTGAACCTCCCCATAAGGCAGCAGCCCCAAGAGATAACAAGCTTCCAGCATGAATCCAGTTGTCCCAGTTACCCAGCGGCAATGTAAAGCCGAATGTAAGCAGGTACGTACCTAATAAGGCAATGAAGAACAGTCCGCCGAAGCGACGTGGCAACGTTTCTTTCAGTAACAGCTTAGCCAGTACGATCGCGAAGAGGGGTTGCATTTTTTGCAATAAAAGCACCGTATTCGGATCGTTATGTGTAAGTGCCATGGTGAACAATACTGTTGCGAGTGCTGATCCTCCCCATGAGATAAAGATCACCGCAATCCAGTGGCGAGCACGCAGATTTTTCAGATCAGCCCGGAATTTCCACAGCACGGGAATGGCGATCAGACTCACGATGATATGTTCCACCAGTACAATCTGTGTGGATGTCATCGTATTTAGCAAAATAATGCGGAAGAGTGGATCAACACCCCATAAGGCGGCGCCGAGAACAACAAGCCAGAATCCGGTATTACTTCGTTCCTTGCGATAAACAGGTGATGCTGCTGATGTCTTTTCCATATTCAGGACTCCTTCGTCAGAACACGGAATCTTCAGTTGGCAAAATCGACAAAAGCCCCCGTTTCGGTATATACCAAATAAACGGGGGCTCATCCAAGGACATGCGTCAGGAAAGAGGCCTTCCCATGAACGGCATGTCAATGTGTTGATCTTCTCTCATCCGGACTGTACCGTCGGCCTTGGATTCACACCAAGTCAGTCGCTAGATGTCCTTCGTAAGAACAAATAATAGCGAGTCGCGGGCTGGTTCCGAAGAACATCACCGCCGGTTGGGAATTGCACCCTACCCCGAAGATCCTATTCAATTATATAGTGGGTTGAACAAGCTGTAACATTAATAAGTTCATCTTATTCCTGTAAGCGCTAGCAGTTCAAGCATTTTTTTAGAAAATGATATTCCAGCTTCCTTGCTGTCTGCGAAGCAGTACGATCTGTCCTGCGTGATAGGCATCGTGAAGTATCCAGCGGGCAAGTTGGTCTGCCCATTTCGATTCGGAGTCCATATATGCGGCTTCAAGATCTGACTCTTGAAGTGCAGCCAATTGATCTCGTAACTGTTGCGCTAATCGAGTTGTACCCTGTAGCAGTGTATTCCATCCGGCTGTGTCCGTTGCATCTCCAGGATTGCCAAACGTGTATTCATTGGAGTCTACAGCGGGAAGGGTAGGCTCTTTACCCTGCATGCGAGATAATAAGCGATGATTGTAATAATACATATGGTTAACCAACTGCCAGATGCTTAATCCACCTGAGGGTGGAATCCAGGCTGCTTGTTCTGCGGTAAGACCCTCCAACGATTTGGATAAAGGTACAATCCAATTACATTGATCCCAAGTATCATCCTTTTGAATAAGTAACACATCTAGTGCTGTTGTTTGCGTCATTGCCTATTCCTCCTTGCGTAGAATGTAATTTTTGATGTAACTAGCTAAAACTAATCAATGAGGTTACACTTAATATAACACATCAAAGAAGGCGTGTAACCATCTTTATTAAATTAAGATAGTTACACTAAACGGAGGTATATATGGACAGACTTTGGACCGATTTTGTAAACAGCGATTATCATGACTGGCGTGGGGGAGATCGATCGGAGGACAGGCTCGGGAAGGCGAGCTGGCAGCAAGATTTTCTGGATCGATGGCAACTTCACGCTTCTGTTCCTGCATCTCCAGAAGATGAGTTGTCGATGAGAAACTTCAGGAATGAATTGATGGCTCTTGGAGCCCGCTTGTCTTCTGGAGCATCATTAACAAGAATAGAAAAACAATGGTTGAACAGCGTTATGGAGGCAGGGCATGTGAGGAGAAAAGTGGTGACGACTGTTGATCATGAACTGAAAATCCAACTGATTGCTGTAGATGCTCATTGGCATCAGGTCATGGCTGAAGTGGCTGCTGATTTTGCTATGACTTTGGTGGAGGGAGAGAGTAACCGGATTCGGATCTGTGATAATTCGGATTGTCGCTGGATGTTCTATGATGATACTCGAAGCAGAACACAGAAGTATTGTGATGATAAGATGTGTGGCAATCTGATGAAGGTTCGCAGATTTCGAGCGAAACGAAAATCCCAAAATTGATAAATACTAACATTAACTATATAATATATATATACTAGCGAAACAATAGTCAGAAGCAGTACGGATTCGTAAGCAGGATATGATCGTCTTTCAAACCAAATCAGATGGGAGATGTGTCTTGTGCGGACAAGTTATCTGTTGAAAAATGGCTGTGTGTTGTCGATGGATGCTCGAATTGGACAGTATAAGAGGGCGGACGTTCTGATTCAGGATTCACTAATTATGGCGGTTCAGCCCGATCTGGATATTCCGGATGCGGAGGTCATTGACGCTTCTTCCATGATTATTATGCCTGGGCTGGTGGACACGCATCGGCATGTGTGGGAATCGCTTGTCAAAACAGTGGGAACCAACTGGTCGTTGCCAGTCTATCTGCAAAATCTCTATTATGGAGCGATGGGAAGCAAGCTCCGTCCACAAGATAGTTATATTGCCAACTTGCTCGGTTCCTTGGAAGCGCTTAATGCAGGAGTGACGACCTTGTTGGATTGGAGCATGCCGTATTCCGCTGAGCACACAGATGAACTAATTCGTGGACTTCAGGATGCCGGGATTCGGGCGGTATTTGCTCACGGCGTACCTGGTGAGACAAACTACTGGAATCGGGATAGCCTACTGACGTATTCGAATGATGTGCGAAGAGTCAAAGAACGGTATTTTTCATCACGGGATCAGCTGCTTACCTTTGGGCTTGCTATTCGTGGTCCGGAGTTCAGTCATTGGGATACAACCGTGAAGGAGATCGAGCTGGCTCAAGAACTGGATGCAATCTGTTCCATGCATGCCGGATTTGGCACTTGGGGTTCTGTGGATCGATCCATTAGCCACTTGTACGAAGCGGGACTGTTGAGTCCACGAGTGAATATCGTTCATGGTAACACGATGGGCATGGATGAATATAAAATGTTGGCGGATAGCGGTGCTTCCCTGTCGGTCACACCTGAAGTTGAAATGATGATGGGGCATGGCTATCCGGCAACCGGATATTTCCTCGAACACGGGGGAACCCCTACACTGGGTGTAGATGTCGTAACGTCCACAGGCGGAGACATGTTCTCACAGATGAAGTTTGCACTGCAAGCTGAACGATCCAGAGCGAATGAACAACTCCTGCAGCAAGGTGAGATGCCGGGTGAATTAAACTTGCAGTCCAGCCAAGTACTGAGATTTGCAACTTCAGCTGGTGCCCAAGCATTGGGATTGGAGCAGAAGGTGGGGACGTTGACCCCAGGGAAGGAAGCAGATCTGATCATGATTCGGACCACCGATCTGAATCTGTTCCCCGTCCATGATCCAATCGGCGCTGTCGTGCAATTTACTAATCCATCTAATGTCGATACGGTCTTTGTGGCAGGTAAACTCGTGAAGCGAGAGGGTAAGCTGCTCCATGTTGATTTGGATGCGATTCGTCATACGGCGATGCAAAGCAAAGAGTACTTGTTATCCCAATATCGGATGTCGGATGCGGAGAGAATTGCGTTCTCTTAATTCTTTTCTTCAAAGCCAAGATAAGTTCGTATTTTTATATACATCGTATAAGTAAGAAATGAAGAGCCACATAACGTTATGTGGCTCTTTTACATGCCTGCATATCGTCGAATTAGACAGGATAAGGCAGGAAGAAACATCGGAAAAAGACGAAAAGAGCTCTCATCTTCCAAACTTCATATAACAGAGAGTTATAGATAATTTTCTTAGAAAATAAGGCTCTTAAAAACTGCGCATAATATAAATTATACGCAGTTTTGTTTTAAATCGATTTTCATATTTACCTCCGTGCAACAGTTCATGATAATTTTCGCGAAAAAGGAACAAAATAAGAGATCATTAAAAATAAATTTAACCAAGCAACGCGATAACGTGTAGAATTCAATAGGTTTTTATAGGTGATCGATAAGATAGAACAAATGACTTTTTCATAGAACAGATGGGAAGCCATCCAATCTCTGCTACATCCATAGCACATTTAAGATTCATGACGAGAGGAACATGACTATGCGTGAGAACGAACATCGATCTTCATTATTTCGTAAAAAACCAATTGCCTCGGAGGGCGATAACAGCAGTGCATTGAAACGAGCGCTCGGTCCGTTGGACTTAACCACACTTGGGGTGGGTGCCATTATTGGTACCGGGATTTTTGTGTTGACCGGAGTAGCTGCCGCAACATATGCAGGTCCTGGTCTTGTACTGTCGTTTTTGCTGGCAGGTATCATATGTGCATTCGCTGCATTGTGTTACTCGGAATTTGCCTCAAGCATACCGGCGTCGGGTAGTGCGTACACGTATAGCTATACGGCTTTTGGTGAAGTGATTGCCTGGATTCTGGGATGGGATCTGATATTGGAGTATGGATTCGCGAGTGCAGCGGTAGCCAGCGGATGGTCAGGTTACTTTCAAACGTTATTATCCGGTTTCGGATTGGAGTTACCCCATGCGCTCACGAGTGCATTCAGCCCGGAAAAGGGAACTTATTTTGACATCACGGCTGCAGTCATTACGTTAATTATCACCTTCCTGCTAACCCGAGGGGTGAAGGAGGCGGCTCGTGCGAACGGGATCATGGTAGCGATTAAAATTATTGTGGTGCTGATCTTCATTGGTGTAGGTGTCTTCTATGTAGAGCCGACAAACTGGCAACCCTTCTTGCCTTTTGGTATCTCAGGCGTAACTGCGGGAGCAGCAACCGTATTCTTTGCTTACATTGGATTTGATGCGGTTTCCACAGCGGCAGAAGAGGTAAAGCGACCACAACGGGATCTGCCCATTGGCATTATTGCGTCATTGGCGATATGTACGGTTCTCTACATCGTTGTATCGTTGATCCTCACAGGCATTGTGCCGTATAACATGTTGAATGTAAGTGATCCGGTTGCGTTCGCATTTGAATTTGTGCAATTGAAGGGCTTGTCCTGGATTGTGTCCCTTGGAGCGATTACGGGTATTACAACGGTACTGCTGGTCATGATGTATGGTCAGACACGTCTGCTCTACTCCATGTCAAGGGACGGACTGCTGTCGCCGGTTTTCTCCAAGGTTAGTGGCAAGAGTCAGACACCAGCGGTAGGAACATGGGTTGCAGGCATTATCGTGGCTATGTTCTCCGGGTTCATCTCACTGGGACACTTGGCAGAGCTCACGAACATCGGAACGTTGTTTGCTTTTGCTGTCGTAAGTCTGGGCATTATCGTGTTGCGTAAAAATAACCCGGATCTCAAACGCGGCTTCCGCGTTCCGCTGGTGCCGCTGATTCCAATTCTGAGTGCCTTGGGTTGTGTATATTTGATGACACGCCTTGCGGCTCTGACATGGATTACGTTCTTTGCTTGGTTAATCATCGGATTGATCATCTACTTTGCGTATGGACGTCATCACAGCCATCTGAATCCGGCACGCCGAATCTCCAGTGCTTTCAGATCGAAGGATAAGTAGACAAGCCAAGAAATCTTAAACCGAGAAATATCTTTTATTTTCCTCATTTCAATCGCTTAGGCGAAACGAAATGAGGATTTTTTTTATAGCAGGACAAAGGGAGATAACAGCCGGAGAAGGTTGGATTTTTCTTCATATATGGGTAAGTAATAAGAGGCATGACGAACTTAATCAAGGGGACAGGGTTGCAGCTAAGTGAAATATGAAATATATTTGGGGATGTGACATGCCATCAGAGAGAAGAGAGGGGATGTATCATGAACACACCATTACATACGAATTCAGATCATCAAAATGCAGCTTTTGGCTTCGCCCTGGCTGATTCAGCCGTACTTGCAGATGCACAATTGCTTGTTACACAATCCGAGGTTACACAAACCTTGCAGTTGGATATTGATCCGCAGCGTCTTCTGAAAGATGGCCGCAAGGTATCTGTTATAGCACAACCGTTGGATTCACCCGTCCATCGTCAGGATGCCAATATCATCTATGGTCAGGAGCTAGCATATGTGCAATATGCTGTTAATCTGAAACCGGACAGCACGATCTCCATTGCTTCTATTGAAGGCGTAGAACAGCCTGTTAATCTGGGATGGTCAGCATTTACAGAAGGGGAATACGAACTTCGAATCTCCCTACATATGAAAACACCTCGTATTGCTGAAGGCGTGCTCGAACCTGAGCAGATGGCAATGGTTAAGTACGCCCAGGTGATTACCGTATTTATATCGCTTTTCCCGGCAGAAGCAGTGTCCTTGAGTTCACCATCTCAAGCTGTGTGGAGCAGAAACCATCATGTGTTTGATTCCTACGGCAGAGGAGGATTTATTCTCGCTGATCTGCCTAGACTTGCTAAACGTGTCGAAGAACTGATCGGACCTGGCAACCATAATCTGATCGAAAAATTTGCGGAAGGGGAACTGTCGGATACGTTGCTGGAAGAAGGTCTGATCGCGATGGCATGGGGCGTGACGCCATGGTGTTATTCGCTCTATTCTGCACCAGACCAGCCATCCGCTCGAATGCTTGCAGTGGACAAGCTGGGTGATGAACCTGAACGGCAAGGAATCTACCGTATCGATCCCTCCATTCAGCAATTAAGTATTGTGCCGGCGAATGAACTGGCTTACTGGCCTGCCTGTGTTCAGAACGATTGGCCTGTCATCGATGTTGCAGGCGAAGGCGAGACGTTGCATATGGATCTATATACTCAGATCTGTGAATCGGTGAAGGGTTTACATGAGAATCCCTTGCCATCGTTTGTACTTACCCGTAGTCAGGGCGAACCCGAAGTGATTATTCCGCTGGTGGACGTTGTCATTGTGGATGAAGCATAGGGTTTGTGTTCAGCTTAACCAATTTTAAAATGAATTGAGGTGACGTAGACAGATGATAACTGAGGAGATCCAGGAGCAATATGCGGACGAGCTAGAAGCTTTTCACATATGGATGAAGGACGCCGGATACACAGGATATACGGTAAAATCATACACGGGTGACGTGGTAGAATTTCTGGTCTCCATTCAGGGGAAGTCACTGGAGCAGGTCAAAAAGCTGCATGTGCTGTCTTTTCTATCCCGTGCCCGGGAGCGTGGGGTTAGTGATGCCACGAGAAATCGCAAACATGCGGCGGTGAACTGTTTTTACAAGTCCCTCATTGAACTCGAATTGTTAACGAATAACCCGGCTTTTGGAATCAAAAAGTCCAAAACCGAGAAAAATCGTGCGCCCGTTTTCCTTGATGAAAGTGGTTTGACGCGTTTCCTGGAGTCGGTAGATGGCAAGTATCGCACACGTAATCTGGCTGTTTTTCTGCTGATGGGATATATGGGATTGCGGGTTGGAGAAGTACATGCTTTAGATTGCAAAGACTATAATGCGGAGCGGCGTACATTGGATGTATTTGGTAAAGGCCGTAAATGGCGTACCCTTCCTGTACCGGAGACTGTGGCAAACGTACTGTCTCAAGCGATGGCTGAGCGTCTGGAACCTTGGCGTCCAAAAGAGGAAGCCCTGTTTGTCTCGCAAAAAGGCAAGAGACTGTCGATTCGCAGCATCCAGCTGATATCTACGGAAACCTTTGAACGCTTCCAGCAGGAATCACCAGCCAATCAACGTCAGAACTACTCCAGTCATAAGTTGCGTCACTCTTTCGCGACCATGATGTTGCGGCGTGGAGCCGACCTACGTACGGTGCAAGAGCTGCTCGGTCACGCATCGATTCAAACGACAACTGTCTATACACATGTCACCAGCAGGGAGAAAGAAGAGGCTATGGCTCTACTGGACGTTAAGCTTCCGATATATTAAGAAGTGAAAAGTACTTTTTTAATCTGAAGAGAAGTCTGTCCCAGCGACAGGCTTTTTTTGTTTTTATCTGGAGGATGAGATATGATTACGTAATTATTATTATGTAAACTAAAAATCAAATAGTCATGTTGATAATAAAATTCAAACCAAAGAACCATTTGAATGTCTCTCTGGAAGAAACAAATGGTCCTTTGGCATGTAACGCGTATTTTAATTCCTAACGCTTAATGTGCTGAATCGTTTATAACATAAAAGATTGCGTATGCTATGGCTGGATTACTCCAGGCCAGCAATTTGTTCTTTTAATTTGTTAGCAGATGCCTGGAAAGCCACTTTCTCAGTTTCATTCAACGGAAGCGGCAGAATCTCGCGTACACCGTTGCGATCCACAACGCATGGAACGCCCAGATAGACATCAGATACGCCATTGTAATCTTCAAGCAATGTGGACACGTTCAAAACGGAGCCCTCGTTACCGAGAATTGCAGCTACAATGCGGTCCAGAGCAAGGGCGATTGCATAGGAAGTTGCGCCTTTGGCATTAATAATCTCATACGCTGCATTTTTGGTGCGGTCGAAGATATCTTGCTGTGTCTCTTCATCCAGTTCCAGATCTGTTCCTGCAACGTTAGCCAGGCTCCATACGGGTACTTCGGAATCGCCATGCTCACCAATAATGTGGGCGTGAATACTACGTGGGTCGATCCCTTTATTTTTACCAATCAGGTAACGGAAACGTGCGCTATCGAGCAATGTACCTGAACCGATGACACGGGAAGCAGGCCATCCGCTTTGTTTCCAGGAAGTATAGGACAAAATATCTACAGGATTCGTTGCGATTAACAAAATACCATGAGAGTTCACTTCTGTAATACGCTCAATAATATCTTTGAAAATGCTTGCATTTTTCTTCAGCAGATCAATCCGGGTCTCGCCTGGTTTCTGGGAAGCACCTGCTGTAATTATAATGATATCTGCATCTTTGCAGTCGGAATAATCGCCAGCCCATACTTTCACGCCACCCGTAAACGGAAGACCGTGGTTCATATCCAGCATTTCGCCGGTTGCCTTATCATGATTCACATCCACAAATACCAACTCGGACGAACGCTGTCTCAACATGAGCGTGTATCCCGTTGTTGTTCCCACCGCACCCATGCCTACAATCACGACACGACTTGGTTTCAATGCTGCACTGTTTGTCATGTTCATATCCTCTCCTTTTGGGTTATACTCCCATCCATATTAAGGGATTACAGAATATAAAGCGAGTGTTGTCTATAAAATAGTTCACATTTCATGTCTTTTTACCAATTATTCCGTCGAAAAACAAATTAGGATGAAAATAATGGTACTAGATGTGCGACATACAGCCCAGAAAATCAACTGAAAAAAGGGGACGAGCCGGCCAAGAGCGGCCAATGAGCCTTTTACGCAAGGTTTGTGGTAGAATAGGAGCAGTGGATTCTGATGAATCGTAAATAAAATGCCATAGGACAGGCATGCGCGCCTGTATATTGGATGAGAGAGGTGGAACCCACTTGCGTTCGCAATGGATCAAAATCGCGCAGACAGTATTACTGTCTATAGGTATAGCAGCCTTATTGGCTGCATGCACCGACTCGGATCAACCTCCGGAAGCAGAACCTCCGCAGCAACAGGAGGACGCCGGGAATACAGGACAGACATTAACGGTTGTACCCCCTGTGAACAGTACAGAATCTGCAGATATGGCCAAGTACCAAATACAGACCCGTTTAACCGATTTTCAGTTGCTCAATGATAATGGGGGATTGGCGTGGGGTGTGACGCGGAATGCATTGCGCCTTTACTACACTCAGGATCAGGGAAAGACCTGGACGAACATATCACCCTCGGAAAATGTACAATTCCCGGCTAACCCTAAATATGGACAAAGCATTTATTTTGTAGATCGTACACATGGTTGGATTGTTCGTGAAGGCATGGGTGGGACAGATACCATGGTGCTTCGCACCAACAATGGGGGCGTAACCTGGAGTCTCTCTTCTCTGTCCAAGACGGATAAAGTGACTGCGATCTCATTTGTATCTCCTGAAAAAGGCTGGATTCTTACCACGGTAGATACCGCTATTGGTAAACAGGACAAGAAACTGTACTTCACCAAGGACGGTGGAATCACCTGGAATCGGATGTCATCCAGTGATGAAGATGGTAAACAGGAAGCAGAAGAGATTTCCAGACGTGGATACACCACAGGCATGACTTTCTCGGATCCGAAGCATGGTTTCCTGACAGCGATTGAGTTCGGTACACCGAAGTTGTATGTGACCTCAGACGGCGGAGAGAACTGGGATGCAGGACCATCTTTCTTTGATCGGAACAAATTCAATGGGTGTGGTAATTTCAGTATTAGCCCACCACAATTCTTTGGACGTGAAGCACAGTCAGCTTGGATGTCCATGTCCTGCGCTCAAGGCGAGAGCACGACATTTAATGGTTTTTTCACCACAGATGGCGGAAAGAGCTGGAAGGTGTCTAATTTTACTTTGAATAAACAAACGGGTGCGAATCGTAACCTTTCACCGGTATTTCTGAACGGATTAGAGGGTTGGGCGATGCAAAAGGGCATAACCTACCACACCAAGGATTCAGGCAAGACATGGAACGCTCTGCCCGCAAGCAGTGTACTGGAGAAAATTTTCGAAGACTATCCAGAGATTGTGAAGATTCAGATGGTTACCTCCAAGCTAGGATGGATATTGGTTGAAAATACGGATGCCAAAAGGTCGTTGTTACTGCAAACAGTGGACGGCGGTGAACACTGGAAAGTGCTTTAAAAGTAGTGTGTTCTTAATGTGAATAGAGAGTAGATCGGGGAGGAACCTGAAGGTTCCTTTTCTTTTTTATTTAGTTTGTGAAAAAAATCACAAATAAAAACACCTGAAGGTGATATATTTAACTCAACAAGAGAAGGAGTGATGAAGATGAGAACCAACGGTCAGACTCAATTCACGCAGGCGGACGAATTAACCAGATATATGCTTCAATTATGCTACACATGTGACGATGCCAATCGTTGTACAACAGAGGAAGCGGTGAAGGCTTGCATGGCAGAACACGCACAGGCAGACCAGCCTGAACCAGCTGAAGGTGGAGAAGTAACTCGCGGGTTTATGGATCTGATGTACGCTTAGTAATCAAGACTGATCAAAAAAAGGCTGTTATATCAACGTTTTGCCCCCAACCGGGGGCTTTTTTTATTAGTTTACGTACTTTCCATAATCCGGTACGGCAATGCGGTCAAATTCATCAACCAGTTTTCTCAGGTTTGTTGTCAGTAATTCACCAGACATCGGTAGTCCATGGCCAGTTACAGCAACGGATGGCTTTAAACTCTCAAGTTTAACAACAGATTGCTTTGCAGCTCCCCAATCTGTTGTTAAATAGCGAGGGGGACCACTGATCTCCAATTCCTGACTAAATACTTTATACATATACTCTTGTTTTACAGTAGCGAAGGCGTCTCCTGCGATTAACGCTCCGTCACTTTCCCTAAACAACGAAACATGACCAGGGGAATGTCCTGGGGTATGAATCCATTTAAATCCTGGCATATGGGGTACAGTTCCGTTCGGTGGTAACGTTTGTACATGACTTCCAAGATTTATTGGTTCATTGGGAAAAGTGGGGGACATCTTCGCAACCAAACCACCTTCAACCGTAGGGTCTGGTTCCGGGTAGTTTTTTAACCCTGTGAGGAAGGGGATCTCCAACGGATGTGCATAAACGGGAATTCCCCAGTGTTCGACAAGTTCGATTACCCCTCCGACATGATCAAAGTGTCCATGGGTCAAGATTACTGCCTTGGGGCGACTATTTGTACCAAAACGTTCCTCAATGACAGAAATTATTTCATTTGCTGACTTTGGCATTCCAGCATCTACTAAAACGAACTCATCAGATTTCAGGTTACCCACTAAACAGATATTTACAATTTGGGTCGTGTAGCAAAATAAATCAGGTCGTATTTCAGTCCCCACACCATTTCTCACTGAAGTTACAGGGATAAACTTGTAATCTGTCCCGTAGTTCATTTCTTCTTTCATTAGCTCATCCTCCTTAACGTTGTTAAATTAACTTGCTGTAGTATACCCAGAAGTTTAAAATTATCCGACTTCCGTACTCTCCACTGACGGTTAACAAACTATTAAAGGACAAAACTAGCGCATCTTACATGCATGTCGCTGTGAAAAAAATGAATCCATTATACCATCGGTATTTTTTTACTTATGAATATGTATCTCATGAACATGGAACTATACTTCTGGTGGTAAATCAAATTTGAAGGAGCTGTTTTGATGGGAATATTAAGTGGTAATCCAAAAAATGAACCTATGCATTACGGTGAAATCTTCAGCGTATGGCAATGTTCAACGGTCGCGAAGGGGGCTCTTTCCTTTTACCAAGCATTTTATAATCATGCAGGTGATAAAGATTTGAAAAAAATATTGGAGGCACTGATTGACCAAGCTAAACTTGAGATTAAAGAGTGTGATACTCTTCTCATTGATAACGGAATTGCTACAACGCCAGTTTTACCAGAAAGACCTCCAGTAAAACTGGAAGACATTCCTGTTGGTGCAAGGATCACAGATCCTGAGATAGCAGCAAGTATAGCTTCTGATACTTCTATGGGATTGGTCGCCTGCAGTCAAGTTATGGGCCAATCCATTAGAGAAGATATCGGAGCCTTATTCGCGAAATATCACGTTACTAAAACGGCTTTAGGCCTTCGTATTCTCCAAATGAGTAAAGAAAAAGGGTGGCTTATTCCCCCGCCTCTTCAAGTGAAAAGACCCGAAGCTGTGGAGGCTTAAAATTGACAAGAAACCCTGCTGACAATAAAAGTTGGCAGGGTTTCTTATTTTTTTTAAATAAATTATGATGCTGGATCCATAAGTAACCACACAGGCATCCTGCGCCTGACCATGAAATGTATGCGCTTCTAAATGTACTTCGCAAATCGTGCAGCATGGGTTATTATAGAAATAATTAAGGTGATTTACTCAAAATGTGGAATTGATTTAAGCCACCTTTATCGGGCGGTAAACTATCAACCTAAGTGAATGCAATGGCATAAGCAGGATTTTCCATTGAACAGTTCATTGAAGAATCTGATGCTGAGTTGATGTAATTACAAAATGAGTTTGCCAATAGAGTAAAGATGCTCCCTATAACCTTTGTCTTAAAAACACGAAAACTATAGGAGAGCGATAAGGGGAGTAGCTAATGGAAATTAATCGAAGACATCACGGTCTTATTAGAGTGATCGCTTGTATTTTGTCACTACTATTTATCATTATGACATGTGCGGTGCCAGTGCAAGCCGAAATTGGTAGTATGGATACAACCCCCTCTAGAATTGCGTTGTCTTCGCTAGAGGAAACGATAGATTCATATGTGGCCACGAATCAAAAGAAAACCGCTGCTGTTTCGGTTGTAGCTATCAAGAACGGTGAGACGATTGTGAATAAGGCCTACGGGTACGCAGATCTTGAGCAACAGAGAAAGGCAGACACCTCTACTGTATTTGAATGGGGTTCAACCTCTAAACTGTTAGTCTGGACGAGTGTTATGCAACTTGTCGAGAAGGGTAAGCTTGATTTGGATACCGATATTCAGGAATATTTGTCGGAAGGATTTCTTAAGAAGCTTGAATACGATGCTCCCATCACCCTAATGAACCTTATGCATCATAACGCAGGGTGGGAGGATAGATTGATCGATTTATGGTATTCATCCGAGAGTGATATTGTGGAATTAGGTGAAGCTTTACAAAAATTTGAGCCAAGGCAGATTGATAAACCTGGGAGTGTCGTTGCTTATTCCAACTATGGTACGGCTATGGCTGCTTACATCGTTGAAGTGCAAAGCGGACAACCCTTTTATAAATATGTAAATGAACATATATTTAAACCGCTGAATATGAAAGAAACTTCGATTCACCCGTCACAATATGATAATCTCAACGTCTTGAAAAGGAGAAATGAGATTCAAGGATACACTACGAATCTGAAGTTCATCCCTAAGAACAGAGCATACATAAGTTTGTACCCTGCTGCGGGGGCCATTGGCACTGCAGAAGATGCGGCTAAATTTCTCGCAGCCTTGATGCCGGTGAATCGTAGCAATTTATTATTCGCGAACAAGGACATGTTAGGCGAGATGCTTTCAACAAGTCTATATTACGATGGAACTTCCACTCCTCGTATTGCGCATGGCTTCTTTGAAGTAGAGTACTGGGTGCCTGCACTGGAACACGCTGGAAGTACGGCTGGATTTTCAAGTAGATTTGTTTTTGATCCGAAGTCTAATTTCGGGTTCGTGGTCATGACAAACCAGTCAAATGAAATGGCTTATAGTGTTGGACTTGTCCAGAAGGTGTTTGGAAGTAGTTTCAACACGAATTCGGTTACATCTGAAAGTGGGGGATATTATCTGCCTGCACGACGGGTCGTATCCGGTTTTACGAAGGCATATTCGATGTTAAGTCTGCAGAAGTATACAACATTTGATCTTAGTAATTTTGCAAATGTTGTTGAGCATAACGGGACTGTTGAGAAGGCCTCCATTTCTTATAATGACTTTTTACCCGTGTCCAACTTAACGATAAACTTGATCAAAGCATCTTTTATTGCTCTTGCAATAGCCGTCCTGCTCAACTTAAGAGCGATGATTGGCTATTTTATTCGGTTATCCCAATACAAATTAAAAAACTGGGAAAGACCCGGTACAGGATTTGATAAGTATCATGTTGGAATTAATATTGCCAGTCTGGCATTGATTTTAAATACGGTCCTATTGTTCATGCGCGCCTTAGGCTTTGCCCCCTATTCCTCATTACGCATACATCTCATTTTGAACATGGTTTATGTGATTCTAGCTGTGGCGTACCTTGTCTTGATGTTCTACAAACTGCGGAAGAGAAGTTACAGTAAAAAGCAAAAGGCGGTGTACATCATGTCTGGCGTATCTGCTTTCCTCTTTGCTTCTTTTATTCTGGGATGGGATTTGTACTTTTAGAAGGTATGCAACGTGCATTGAATCAGAAAATATACGAAATAGCAGGAAGGATGAAACCATGAATATAGAGGATCTCCCCACTGAAATCAAAGAACATATAGGTAAAGTTCAGAAAATCATTTTTCCTAGGCAAGGTCATACTTCGACTGTGGCTCTTCTGGATACGTGCGACCAAAAGTACATCATCAAGAAGACAGAAAATGATCTCTATAATGAATGGTTATCCGATGAATATCAGGTGCTTCAATCCCTTTATCACACGGGACTCCCCGTTCCAAAGGCACATCTATTTCATACTGAGGAGACATCGAGATGGCTTCTGATGGATTATATTGACGGAATAAGTTTAAGAGAATTTCTCTCTACGATGCCTGACCTTCAAAGTAAAGAAAAAGCGATTTTTAACTTTGGGCTTTATTTAAAGAAAATACATGAATGCTCTTGTCCTGTTGAATTATTGAATAATGACAGTCTCTGGTTAGATACAATGCTTAACAAAGCAGAATATAATCTAACTCACTTTGCGGTAGACGGCACAGCAGAACGACTTCAACAGTTGAAAGAAGCAAGGCCAAAACCAATAGACCACACTTTCATTCATGGAGATTTTACTATAGATAATGTGTTAGTTAATGATTGCAATATTGTTGGAGTTATTGACTGGGCAGGAGCGGCATATGGCGATCCAAGATATGATGTAGCATTAGCCATTAGACCGAAGCTTAATGCGTTTGATAATGAAAGAGATAGAGAAATATTTTATAACGGCTATGGAAAGTTCAGAATAACGGATGAAGAATACAATTATTTTGAAGACGGGATATATAACTTCTTTTAGTCTGGCAACAAATCATGCTCCAGATACATACCCAATCTCTTAAGAAGGAGTCGAATAAATGAGCCCTCCAAAACATATCTTATCTGCCGCTGCAATCGTAATAAACGAAAAAAATGAATTATTACTTATTAGAGGACCACGAAGAGGATGGGAAATGCCCGGTGGTCAAGTGGAAGAAGGAGAATCTCTAAGTCAGGCTGCGATCAGAGAAACCAAAGAGGAGTCCGGAATCGACATTGAGATCATTAAATTCTGCGGCATTTTTCAGAATATCGAAAATTCAATCTGTAACACATTATTTCTAGCAAGACCGATAGGTGGGGAATTAATGACATCATCGGAGAGTTTAGAGTCTGGTTTCTTTCCAATTGAAGAAGCGATTTTAAAAGTCGAATGGAAAAACTTCAGAGAAAGAATAGAGTATTGCTTGAACCCTGAGATGCAACCTTTTTGCATTGAGTTCAGTGACAAGAATAATATTTAATGTTTCCGGAAAGGAAGTTCAATCAATGAAACGAGTCGATGTAGTTTACTCACTATTAACCAATCCATCCAAATCTAAAGTGCTTGCAGTAAGAAATGTAGGGCGTTCAAGCTGGTCGAGGAGGCTATCAGATGAACAAACACGATGTCTATGAAACAAACAGCTTCTATTGGGATACAAAAGGGAATGAATTTTTGAGAGCGATCGTGCTTCCACATTATGGAGCATTTATCTCCGAAGAAAAACACCAACTTTTTGGTGATGTCTCAGAATTAAAGATGTTAGAGGTGGGCTGTGGAGATGGTCAATCCTTGCAGTATCATGGAGACCACCAGGCTGGTGAGCTATGGGGTATGGATATATCCCAGAAACAGATAGAAAAGACACAACAACACTTGAGGACACACGGTATTTCGGCAACATTGATATGTTCACCCATGGAAGAGGAATGTGGTATTCCTACGAATTATTTTGACGCTGTGTATTCGATTTATGCCATAGGTTGGACCACTGATCTTCAAGGTACTTTCAGCCGAATCGCTTCTTATTTAAAGAAAGATGGCATTTTTATTTTCAGCTGGTCTCATCCAATTCATAGATGTGTTGTTGAAGAAAACGATAGATTTGTTTTTAATAAGCGATATTCTGATGAATCGTGGTATGCGGTATCTCCTGATTTTGTTCAGGGTGAACTAACCTTGGCTGATCGTCAACTATCAACCTATGTCAATGCGTTAGCAAAAGCGGGATTTGTCATTGAACACATGATCGAGGAATCCGATGAGGATATTATGCAATTACATGATAATAGCGATAATCTCCTTAAAAGAGCGAAGGTGTTACCTGTAACCTTTGTGATCAAAGCGAGGAAACTTTAGAAGCGGACTTAGTTATTGGGGGAACTTATATGAACAAAATACCTTTATTTATAGTGACAGGCGCAAGTGGAACAGGAAAAACAACGATCTCTTCGCTTGTTCGCAAGCAGCTTCCCGAATTTGACGTCTTTGATATGGATATCATCGATAATGTGGATTGGCAGATTGCCAAAGAGAACTGGTTGAGGATTGCGTATAGCATATCGTTAAGTGGACGAGGGACCGTTTTGTGCGGAACGATGGTGCCGGAAAACATTGCATCCTCCGATTATATAGATCGATTTGATCGAATTTTATACATGAATTTGCATTGTGACGATGTTACTCGCGAGACGCGTTTAAGAGCTCGTGGGTGGGACGAGAACTTGATTGAAGACCACAAAAATTTTGCCAGCTGGTTACTCCAGAATTCGGAAACTGCTTTCGAACCGCCAATGCAAAAAATCGAAACGGCAGAACTTACAGCAGAGGAAGTAGCTGAACAGATTAAAGAATGGGTTCTAAAAAACTGGTGCGAGGAATGAACACCTAAAAGATATCCTACTGAAGCGAAGGAGGGCACGGATTGTTTCTCAATGTATTACTTTGGTTGATTATCCTCTGGGTGATCTCTATTTATTTCAGTTTTCCCAAGAAAGATCGCATGAACACCGTCAATGTGCCAAGTACATATTACATTCAATCCTCCAATCGACTGGATATGCAAAAGAATTATGAATGCGCTGCATTTTCCAGTGCGTTTGTGTTGAGACATTTCGGTTTGGAGGCTAATGGAACCAAGCTCTATGAGACCTATCCTCGAAAATTACTGGATGGAACGGTATCTCCCAAAGCGGTCGTTGTTTTTTTCAGGAAGCTAGGATATCGGGCAATGTACTTACGTGGGAATGTGAATACGTTGAAGAAGCAGATCAGCCAAGGGGTACCTGTTATTTTATTTGTCAGAGTACATCCCAAACAACGTTATTTGCATTTTGTTCCCGTTGTCGGTTATGATGAAACGCATTTTTATTTGGCAGAATCCTTGGATCACAAGATGAATTGTGATGAAGAATATTACAATCGAAAAATCAGCATAAGTGAACTCAACACGTTATGGAGTTCGTGGTTACCTTTTTGTCAAAACTCATATATTGTTGTACATCCAGTGCAGAATTAATTGCTCAAATATTTCATCGGGTTAACAAGTTCCGAGTCCGTCCGCATATACATTACAGGAGACGGGTCAAGACTCCGGCTGTCCTAAGTTGTATGAACGGAGGGAGAGACATGGGCATTGAATCATCCTGGATGTTTGATTTGTTTGGAACCGTCTTTCCGGTTGTATTTGTTCTGATTATAGGTATAGTCCTTCTGTCGATGGGAAAAGAGGTATGGAGGTGGGGACGAAACAACTCGGAGCCGCTGTTGACCGTGCCTTCACGAATTACCGGCAGACGGATGAAGATGAGCCAGTCGCAATCTGAACCAGGCAGTACAGCACGGACGTTATACTACGTCACCTTTGAAGTAGAGAGTGGAGATCGGCTCGAATTCAAAGTGAATGGCGAGGAGTATGGTTTGTGCGCTGAGGGGGACGAAGGACGGCTCTCATTCAAAGGAACGCGTTATGTGGGCTTCGAGCGATATAATCGCGTGTATTCCGAACGGCTACGTGGTTAAACCGAGCAGCTTGCGCCAGGATGGCGTAAGCTTTTTTTGATTATTTACTGGACAAGCGTTTCTTATTGGCCCTGACGTGTATTTATATAAGAAGAGGCATAATGAGATTAGGATCAATGGATCATTAATATAGAGGAGGCAATGGATATGTCATTTACAGATCAGGTCGTTGTTGTAACTGGTGCTGCTCAGGGAATCGGACGGAGTGTGGCTGAAGCCTATGCGCTCGCCGGAGCCAGAGTTGTACTTGCTGACAATAAGGAAGCAGAGGGGGCGGCAGCCGCAGCTTCCATTCGTAATGAAGGCGGAGAAGCCATCTTTGTTCAATGTGATGTCCGCAACGAGCAGGATATTACGGACCTTTTTCGTACGACCGTGGATGAATTTAAACAAATAGATGTACTTGTGAATAATGCAGGACTTGCCAAATGGAAATCACCCTATGAACTCACGCTGGAAGAATGGGACGATGTGCTCAATACCAATGTGAGAAGTTGCTTTTTGGCGAGTCGGGAAGCAGCGAAACATATGAAAAGCAATGAACACGGTGGTGCCATTATCAACATGGCTTCTACCCGTGCCCTGATGTCTGAGCCGGATACCGAAGCTTATGCCGCATCCAAAGGAGCGATTGTAGCTCTGACACATGCGCTGGCGGTCTCACTGGGCAAAGACCAAATTCGGGTCAATTGTATCAGTCCGGGATGGATTGAGACAGGAGACGTGGAAAAGTTGAAAAAGGAGGATCATGAACAGCATCCATCCGGTCGTGTGGGTGTTCCTTCGGATATCTCCCGTGCTTGTCTATATTTGTCTGATCCAAGCAATACCTTTGTCACAGGGACCAACCTCGTTATTGATGGAGGCATGACCCGAAAAATGATATATGAGGACTAGAACCGGGATTGAACCGGGCTAGCCTTACACTGTCCTCATTTAAGAGTAATAAGCCCAAGTTAAGCACTTGGGCTTATTTGTTTTTGATAACTCGATTGCTATAATAAATGTGATTTTACAACAGTAGGGGAATGGAGGGAGTATATGTTCGGGAAACAATCCCGGAAGGTATTTTGGCTGTTACTGCTGATCGGAGGGATGATAATGATAGGGAATGAGTCACCTGCTGAAGCTGACGGCGCAGACATACGGGCGGCCTGGGTATGGCAGGCGCAGTCTGTTAGCAACGGAGATGAGCTGATAGCCAATGCAGCTAAACATAAGATAAACAGACTGTACGTGAATGTAGACATGACGCTGTCCAAGGAGGTATACCAGACGTTTATAGCCAAAGCCAGCCGTGCGGGTATTGCGGTTGAAGCGCTGGGAGGCGATCCATCCTGGGCAATCCGTGGCCGTGAAGGTCCCATGCTCAGATTAGCCTCATGGGTCAATGACTACAATCAGGGGGCTGAGCCCAACGAGCAATTTGACGCCATACATCTGGATATCAAGCCCTATGTGTTACCAGCCTGGCAAGAAGATGCCAAGCCACTGGTACAATCCTGGGTAGCGAATATGAATCTGTTATTTGAGCAAGTGAGACAGGCAGGCGCAGTTGACGTGAATATGGATCTGCCATTTTGGCTGGATTCGTACACCGTTACAGGGAATAGAGTTTCTGAGGATGCAGATAACGAACCGTTGTCACGTTGGTTCATTGAACAAGTGGAACATGTCACTTTACTCGCTTACCGTGATAACGCACAAGGGAACAATGGAATCATACGTTTAATTGAACAGGAAATGAACTGGGCTGATGCCAGCAATGTGAGCGTGACTGTCGGGTTGAACACCAAACCGATGCCTGGGGAGGAATTTACGACATTTGCAGGTAAAGGTGCATCGCAGCTGGAAAGCGTTATGGAGGAAGTTGCTTCTGCATTCAGCAGCCATACTTCCTACGCTGGTTCTGCTGTACATGACATCGTATACTGGGGACAATTGGAGCCGTCAGAACTGCCATCACCGGAGATTCCAGCCAATCAGCCCGAGATTCGGGGGACATATATCTGGGAGGCCTCTCAGGTGACGAATGACGGGGGAGAGCACATACTAGAGTTTGCGAGAGCGCAAAATATTAACTGGTTGTATGTTCGGTTAGATCTGGATCAACCGTATTCGAGTTACCGCAGTTTTGTAAAACGGGCAAAAGCACAAGGCATTGAAATCCATGCGATGGGCGGACACCCGATCTGGGGCAAAAAGGAAAACCGTCCACGCATCCAGCGCTTGATTGATTATGTTAAAAACTATAATGCTGAATCCGAGCCGGATGAACGATTTGAAGGCATCCATCTGGATATTGAGCCTTACACTTTGCCGGAGTGGGAGAGCAATCGGGACACCCTGTTGACTGAATGGGCGGCCAACATTACATTTTTCCAGGAAGAAACGAAGAAGGACAGCGATCTTGAAACAAGTGCAGATCTTGCTGTATGGCTGGATAGCTTCGCGTTGCCAGGAAAGGATACTTCTGTGGCAGAGTTTATGATTCGTACACTTGACCATGTGTCTCTAATGGCTTTCCGTAACAGTGCCGAAGGTTCCAATGGGATTGCTGCTGTGGTGAGTCAGGAGATGGAGATTGCAGATCGTCTGGGCAAAAGGTTAATGATTTCGGTCGAAATGAAACAGAACCATGAAGGTCCTCATATTTCTTTCTATGAGAAAGGGGCAGCGGAGATGGAACTTCAGCTTGCCAAGCTTCCGGATCTGCTAGCCGAACATCAGGCTTACCAGGGCAACATCGTTCATGCTTATGATTATTGGATTGAAGCCAAGCCTTAAACCAGCGAGTATTATAAGAAACGAATTGCTTCGGGACTTCACCTTGGGTGGGGTTCCGGGCTTTTTTTATGGAAAAAAGATGGAATCGTGTCACCGAATGGGCTCCTGCACAATACGATGTACGGTGATGAACAGCTGAGATAAGGGAGGAAACAGACTATGGCTGTTATTAAAGCCAACTCAGAGGACGTCAGGCTGCTGGCTAGGCTGATGAGGGCGGAGGCTGAAGGTGACGGCGAACAAGGCATGCTGCTTGTAGGTAATGTAGGTGTGAACAGGGTGTTGGTGGATTGTTTGGACTTCAGAGATATTCGTGACATCAACCGCATGGTATTCCAGAACCCCGGAGGATTCGAGTCAACCCAGAAGGGTTACTTCTACCAACGGGCGAGACAATCCGAGATTCGTCTGGCACAGCGTGTCATTAATGGAGAGCGCATCTGGCCAGCGAGCAATGCATTATGGTTTTTCCGACCAGTGGGCGACTGTCCACCAACGTGGTATGACCAGCAGAATACAGGACGTTTCAAAGCACATTGTTTCTTCAGTCCGACAGGCGATGACTGTCCGGAAGTATATTAAACTTTAGGAGGAATCATTCATGATTAATCAGCCTTATCAACCAACGACTCAAACACTGGGTCAGCAAGCGAATTCCGTGTTGGGTCAACAAGCCAACTCTCAGGTTCAAGGTACATCTTACAAAATTGGGAACAGCATGCCTAGCATGTCACCAACGCCAGGGATGGTATCACCAAGCTCGACTAGTGTACCCCCACTCGTATCCAGTGGAAGCCCAATGACACCGACGGGTGCAGTGGTCACGACAACGGCTCCACAGTTTGAGCAATCGTACATTGAGAATATTTTGCGTCTGAATCTTGGCAAATTCGGTACGTTCTACATGACATATGAAGGCAACAAAGAATGGAATGCTCGCATATTCCAAGGTATTATTGAAGCAGCGGGCCGTGACCATATTATTATCAGCGACCCGAAGACAGGCAGACGGATCATGCTGTTGATGGTCAACTTCGACTATGCTACATTTGATGAGCCATTGTTGTATCAATATCCGGGCGTGGTAGGTAACTACCCACAAGCTCCAAGCAGATTTTAATTGGCACTTCACAACGATTTCAATGGATAGTTGACATGTCTAACATATAGTGAATTGCAGGCTGTCCCGAGAATGTGGAGGTGATCCGCAAACGGGACAGCTTTTACATAAGCATTTATGCGAAATTGACTTCAATAGATTGAGCCAAACGTAACCTTTTGATAAAAACATGGCACTTATATATGAACAGAATACACAACATGCCTATATGAAGGGAGTCCATAGCATTGAAGTCTTGGATTGAAGGAGCGATGAAGGGGGAACCCGAAGCTTACGAACAACTGATGTCTCAATATCGCGGGATGGCTCTTGCTGTTGCCTACAATCGTTTGGGAGACACATTTTGGGCTGAAGATGTCGTGCAGGAGGCATTTACTGAGGCCTTTGGCAATCTGTCCAAGCTGGAGGACTCGGAGGCTTTTCCGGGGTGGTTCAAGGTGATCGTGGAGAGACAGTGTTATCGCTGGCTACGACGCAAGCAGCATACGATGATTCCGGTTCAGGAGTTAGAGCATGTTTTCCCTGAAGAGGATCAGGCGCATAATCCGGAAAAACAAGCGGTGCAAAACGAGATGCATCGTACGCTTCGGGATTCGATTGCAATACTGCCATCATCGATGCGAATTGCTGTTGAACTGTTTTATTTGGAAGGGTACTCGCTCAAGGAAATATCGGATTTCCTCGGGGTCAAGGTACCTGCACTAAAGAAAAGGCTGTTCGATGCCCGATCCAAACTTAAGCGCTCTATACCAGTAAGGGATCTGGTTTCTGTGTTCAGTGACTTGTATGAAGGAGGAAAAGGATTGTTACACATTATGAATGGGGATCACGCTGCCAATCGTTTAAGAGAGAGTGGAATCGACGGAGATATCCTTGTATGGAGAGAATTGTACACGTTCGGACCGGTAGTGCTAGATATGGACCATGCAAAAGAGCGGAAGAATCGGGCATCCGTATTAGAGCATCAGTTGGGCATTCCACAGGCGGAATATTTGCAGATTGAGGAGCTTGAACGCAAGCTGCATTCATTTCAACAATATAAGGAGATTGTCCTATGGTTTGAATACGACCTCTATGATCAGACGATGTTATCGTATCTGTTACATTATTTCAAAGGACAAGCACTCCAGAATACGAAACTGAATCTGCTTTGCATTGACTCGTATCCAGAAATTGAGCACTTTAGAGGACTGGGACAGCTTACCTCCACACAGATTGAGCGGCTGTCCGGCAGCTGGCATGTGATTAACACGGACGAGCTACAAGCCGGTGCACAGTTCTGGGAAGCCTATACTTCAACTGATATCCGGCATCATCTGGATTACTTGCAGACAGACACTTCTGCACTTCCCTTTGCAAAAGCTGCCTTTAAGGCACACTTGTCTCGTTTGCCATCTGTATCGAACGGTCTAGGGATCATTGAGCAGACAACACTGGAGACCATAAGAGCAGGTGTGGAGCGTCCATATCCATTATTTCGCGAGGTCGGAGACAAACTGCATATTCTCGGAATGGGTGATCTTGAATACTGGGCACATCTGAGGCGGATGACAGAGGGACCTAACGCTTTACTTCAGATGACCGGTGCAACAACATTCCCCAATTTCATGCAGCATGATGAAACATTCCGTGACGGAGTTCTGTCACTAACGAAACTCGGAATTCAGGTGTTGAATGGAGAAGTCGATTGGGCACTGCTTGAGCAAGACGAATTCTGGGTCGGTGGATTGCATAATGCAAGCGGGAAACAAGCCAGATGGCGTTGGAATCCTGCTTCTGAGACTGTAGTAGAGATTGAGTCAACATCGTAATTAACGGATAGAATCTGAGAAAAATAGCAGTATTGCAAGAAGAGAGTATCCTACCATGCGGAGCATGAGTGAGGATACTCTTTTTGAACTGGTTAGATCATGGTTTATGAAATGTTAAAGAAACGGCGTAATCATTACTTTTGTTAAAGAAAAAAGGCGTTTGTGCCATTTCGTTGTCATAGGACACGGATTGACTGTGTAGTGTAGAATTATATAATAAAAGAAGCATATCTTTGTTATTCGACAGAACAAGGTGGAGGTGGAAGCATTGGGAAGTTGAAATTGCATATGAGCGGCAGAATGGCTAATATCCTACATTTTCGAAGGAGGTGGACCTATTTGCCGAAGAATGACGGCGAATAGGATGAAAATTTGAGTGACCCCTTACCGAGTATTTTAAATTTAGTATTAATCGGTTTACTTGTATTAATGAATGGTTTCTTTGTGTCGGCGGAATTTGCGATGGTGAAAGTCCGTGGAAGTCGGATTGAGGCTTTGGTGGAAACAGGCAACAAAAATGCAAGATACGCTTCCAATATCATACGCAATATGGATGCATATCTGTCAGCTTGCCAATTGGGTATAACGCTGGCTTCACTGGGACTTGGATGGTTGGGTGAACCTGCAATTGCACACCTGTTAGAGCCCCTGTTTACCGCATTTGGACTGGGACCGGTCTATGTTCATGGAATCTCTATTGCCATTGCATTTGTGATTATTACAATCCTGCATATTGTACTGGGGGAACTTGCTCCCAAGACGATGGCGATTCGAAAGTCGGAAACGATCACGCTGTGGTCTGCAGCCTTGCTAACGTTCTTCTACAAATTAATGTATCCATTCATATGGGCACTGAACGGTATGGCTAACGGCTTGTTGAGACTGTTCCGAATGGCACCCGCTTCCGAGATGGACGACGCGCATAGTGAAGATGAATTACGTATTCTCATGAAAGAAAGCAATAAGAGCGGTTTAATTGATAACACTGAATTAGCACTTGTTGATAATATATTTGATTTTACGGATACAACTGCCCGTGAAATTATGATTCCGCGGACGGAAATGATCTGTCTGAATGCCAATCAGTCCATGCTGGAAAATCTGGAGATTGCCAGTGAGAGTATGCGAACAAGGTATCCGGTATATAACGGAGACAAGGATCATATTATCGGCTTTATTCACATTAAGGATCTGATGCGATCCCAACTTACGGACACCATCTCCGTGATCCGGCCTATCCTGGCTGTGCCAGATACCACCCTGATCAGTGATCTGCTCAAGCGAATGCAGCGTAGCAAGACACAGATTGCGATTCTGATTGATGAATATGGGGGAACCTCCGGGCTTGTCACACTTGAAGATATCATGGAAGAGATCGTAGGCGAGATTCAGGATGAATTCGACCAGGAGCGTCCTGCCATTGAGCAAGTGGATGAGATGGAATATTCCATTGATGGATTGATGCTGATTGAAGAAGTCAGTGAACGATTCGGACTGGAGATGGACCGTGCCGATTACGATACCATCGGAGGCTGGCTATACTCCAGAGTAGATGCCATTCCACCTGAGGTCGGTCAATCGGTTGAGTATGGAGGTTATGTATTTGTCATTCAAGAGACAGAGCATAAACGGATTTCCCGAGTAAATGTGATTAAGCTGGAACTGTTGGTTGAAGAAGAAGGCGCGTAGTCAGATCAAAATTGTAACAAATGAAGCTGTATGGTGACGTAATGGTCATCGTACAGCTTTTTTGCATGCTCATTGATTCTGCAGGTGTGAACAATAATATCCGCATTATCCAATACATACGGGCTGGAATAATTTAAGTTTCACAATGTTAGAAATGTATATAAAAGACAAAAGACGCTACCGACAGCAACATCGGAGCGTCTAAAATTTTTTTGAAACCTCTCACCCGATCCGTCCGTTTATACCCTTACACAAAATCAAACATGAAGCGGAGGATGGAATAATATGCGGAAAACAAAAACGAAAAGTGCAGCATCTAAACTAAAAATAACCCTTGTTGCCTTGTTAATGGTGCCAACGCTCCTGGTTATATCTACGTCTGAACCAGCCGTTGCAAGCCCCACGATCAACGTGTCCTCTGGTGCTCTTACAGCTCCGCCGCCACCAGAACCAGCTATTCATTCGCTCGCTAACACTCGCGAACGTGGACATATCTATCAGGCGGTCGGTGCAATTATCCCAGGAGGAGGCCTGTCGGCTATTGTCAATACCAAAACCACAACATATACAGCAATGAAGACACTTTCCGTAGATTATCGACTTGAGCGCTGGACAGGAACAGCATGGGTAACTTTCAAAGCCAGTTCCAACAATGCAACGAATACAAATCTATTGAATGCCTCATCGGATTGGACCGTTATGCCAGGATATTATTATCGCGTTACCAGTATTCATAAAGCGTATGATGGAAGTACTACGGATACAAGCAAACATGTCTCTGGCAACGTGTTATTTTAAACTTAGCGACGGGTGCTGCCGGGAAACTTCTGCTCTTGAAAATCGTTGGCAATAGCAGTCATTTCTTCTTCCGAAAGGGTGCCAAACAGACTCATATTGTTGGAACCCATCATCCACTGAAAGGAGTTATAGGGTGGGCCGATATACATTAGTGCTTCTGTGCCGTCAGCCAGCTTCACGGTGCTCATGTCACGAAGCATGGCCCCTTCAATTTTCTCCCCAGGCATGACATAGACATAATCAAACTGGATAATCTCATCCTCTATGCTTTTGCCTTCACTGGTATATTGAACTCTCATTTGGGTGGACTCATAATAATCGTCAGGATTCACAGGGTTTTCAGTATCGAGTACGAGTTCGAACTTGACCTTGTTGAATCGCTCCGGAATGGCCTTGGATAACAGAAAGTCACCCATGAACCCTTCGCGTGCAATCTCTTCCGTAACAAGTACTGGACGAAGCATGTGGCTCGATAACTCATACGAAGGTGTATGAAGAGCCTCTTCTTCTTGTGCTTTAAGCATATCTTCCAATCCCGTTTCCGGTGGTGGAGGCGTTTTGGCTGTTGACGGATCAGCCCCCAGATGGGTCGTACGATCCTCAATGATAATGGATTTCATGCCATTGCCCCAATCCTTGATGGATTGCACAAATGGGGATACGGCTTGTGTACCGGACGGCAGGCTGAAAATAACCGCCCCGAAGGTCACGGATGCAGCGACTACGACAGACAGCCGTAACGTACGTATTCTTTTTTTACGTAAACCGATTCTGTTAATTTCCCGTTGTACCTTCTGCCAGGATTGCTGCATGGATTCGGTATGGGAGGCGGAAGGGGCAGAGACGGCCTGATGGAAAGCCTCATCAAAAGCCAGATCAAACGCAGCGTCGAAATAGTCGTCTTCCATCTCTGAATCGAATCGCTCCACATGCTTATCGGACTTGCCTTTGCTCAATGCTTCCACCCCATTCCTTATGTAATTTCTTCTTGATACTGCCGCGGGCTCTGAACAAGCGTTGCTTCACAATGTCTTCGGAGGTATCCAGCAGTTCAGCCATCTCTTTGTAGGAGAGACCTTTTTTCCACCGTAACTCCACCAGTACACGATATTCCGGTTTGAGCTGTCCGAGATAATATTCAATAGACTCTTCCATCATCTGCGTCTCTACCATGCTTTCCACGGAAGCTGCAGTCTGATTCATCGTCTCTATATCTATAAAAACACTATCCGTATCCAATTGGTTACGGTTATTTTTATTTTTTCTCAGATAATTGATAGCGGTGTTCCGCGTGACGACCTTGAGCCAGGCTTTTAGTTTGACCTCGTCTTCGAAAATGGGTTTGTTTTTAATGATTTTGATAAAAGCTTCCTGAATAATATCTTCTGCAGCAGCACGCTCCTTGATGATATAAACGATAAGACCATGTACCATATTATAATATTCATAATACACTTCTTCCTGAAGTGCAGAACCTAAATTATGGAAATCTGAGGCGAGTAATAACTGGAGCCGATTGGCCATGATGTTCTCCTTTCTGGTGAACAGTCCACAAACATTGGTATCATTACATTTTACAACATAATATGGAAACGATACAATGGGAGGTTGGTCCGAAAAAAACCAGATGAAGAGAGCAGGTACAGCCTCCGGACAGTTTGCTGAAAATTAATAAAAAGGCTTTCTTGCAACCATAAACACATGGTTGCAAGAAAGCCTAGATGACTGTTCAGTGAAAATATATACGGGAAAGCACTCAACCGTTATCTGTTAGAATGCCCAGTCTCCCTTAAGGAAGATGGCTTCACGTTCACCGTTTGCCGTAATACCGTAGATATTTGTCTCGGGCGAGCCCATCATGAAGTCCACATGAGTAATGCTGGAATTCATGCCACGAGCGGCAAGCTCTTCAGGAGACATCGTCTTGCCACCTTGGATATTAGATGCATAGGAACTGCCAATCGCAAGGTGACAGGAGGCATTCTCATCATACAACGTGGTGTAATACAAGATCCCGCTTTCTGAAATCGGGGAATGGAAGGGAACCAATGCTACTTCGCCGAGGTAATGCGAACCTTCATCCATGGAGATGAGTCTTTCGAGCGTATCCTGACCTTCCTCCGCATGAAAATCAATAATGCGTCCATTCTCGAAGGTGAGTGAGAAGCGATCTATGATACTTCCACCATAACTGAGCGGTTTGGTGCTGGATACTGTGCCGTTAACACCATGCTTGGCTGGAGCTGTGTATACTTCCTCTGTAGGGATATTAGCTACAAAAGGTGTACCTTGCTCATTCACGCTGCCAGCTTGCGCCCAGATATGTCCCTCAGGAAGTTCAACGGTCAGATCCGTCCCAGGGGAGAGGAAGTGCAGTGCTTGATACTTTTTGTTATTCAGGGCAACTGCCTTTGTTTCCAGTCTTTCAATATGCTGTTCCCAGGCTGCAACAGGGTCCTCCAGATCGGCTCTCACCGCTGCAAAAATGGCTTCCCATAGCTGGTTAACCTGTTCCGTTGCCGGAAGATCCGGGAACACTTTGGCTGCCCAATCGGGGGAAGGGCAAGCCACACCCGTCCAGCTCATTTTATCCGCCTGTTGATACTGACGGTACTTGGCCATCGCCAGGCCAAATGTACGCTGATGGGTGGAAATCCGCTCCGGATCGATACCTTTCATCAGGTCCGGACTGGATGACAATACCGTCAGAAAAGCTGCATTATTGGCTGCCAGTTCTTCAAGCTCCGCTGCATGCCACTTCGGAGGCTCTTGGAAGGATTCCTCAGGGGCCATCTCAAACCGCAAGCGATTGACGGTTTCATCTCCGTATTTTACAATAACCTGCTTGGCACCAGCCTCGTATCCCTTACGCACCAACAAGCGTACAAATTCAGCGGTATCAATCATCGCACTAATGACAAATACTTGTCCTGGCTGCACGTTTGCGCCTACTCTTACAGCCAGTTCCGCGTAACGATCCAGTTTTTGTTCAAAACTTAACATATGCGTTCCCTCCAGTTATCGAATTTTTGACCTGTTGACGCAGGAAAAGAGAGGAGTAATCTCCTCTCTCCACATCAAACCGGATTAAAATGCCCAGTTTCCTTGCAGGAAGATCGGCTCTTCCGTTCCTTCGGAGGTTACGCCGTGGATGTTCATTTCTCCAGATCCGATCATAAAGTCTACATGAGTAAGACTGGAGTTCATACCACGTTCAATCAACTCTTCTTTGGACATCGTTTTGCCACCTTCCAGACAGAAGGCATAGGCATTACCAATTGCCAAATGGTTGGACGCATTCTCATCAAACAAAGTATTGTAGAACAAAATATTCGTATCCGAAATCGGTGACTGATGAGGAACAAGGGCCACTTCACCCAGATAGTGTGCGCCTTCATCCATCTCAATCAGATTTTTGAGTGCATCCAGTCCCTGTTCGGCAGTGTAATCTACGATTCGACCGTTCTCAAATGTCAGGGAGAATCCGTCAATCAGGTTGCCGCCGTAGCTGAGTGGTTTTGTGCTGCGCACTGTGCCGTTAACACCCGTTTTCAGTGGAGCCGTAAATACTTCTTCCGTAGGCATATTGGCAATGAAGACATGCCCTTGCTCATTCACACTTCCGCCGGATACCCAGATATGGCCTTCCGGAAGTTCGATGGTCAAGTCTGTACCTGGAGCTGTATAGTGGAGTTTCTTGTATTTCTTGTTGTTCAGCAGATCAGCGCGGGAATCGAGATTTTGCAAATGGGTTTTCCATTCGGCAACAGCGTCCTGTTCACCGATCCGTACTGTTTTGAAAATAACATCCCACAGGCGGTCCACTTGTTGTGCTTCCGGCAGGTCCGGGAATACTTTAGCTGCCCATTCCGGAGATGGAACAGCTACAATAGACCAGCTGAATTTGTCAGCCATTTGATAAGAACGATATTTTTCGAGCGCTTTGCCGCGTACTTTTTGGCTAGTAATAATGCGTTCCTGCGCTACACCGTTCAGCAGATCCGGATTTTCAGCGATGACGTGCAGAATAGCGGCACCCTCTTCAACGAGTTCAGTCATTTCCGCTGCAAACCATTTCGGTTCAATGGAGAAGGCTTCATCAGGTGCAAGATCGTAATGAAGACGTGTAACAGTTTCATCGCTCCAGTTGACTTTGACCAATTTGGCACCTTTACCGTAAGCTGCTTTGACGATCAGTCGTACAAAATGGGCAGCAGAGATTGGCGCGTTAACCACAAGTGTCTGTCCGGGGTGGATATTAACACCGACTTGTACAGCCAGTTCAGCGTATTGCTGCAGATTCGTTTCAAAAGTATTCATGCTATTTTTTCCTCCAATGTGTTAATAATATCGTAGCTTGTTGGCTATTATAGATGTTGTTCAAACACGTATGATAGTCCTCATTACAACTATGCAAGGACTCAGAAGGGTTCCTTCATTGAATAAGGTATACGTTGCTACGTTATATATTGTACAATTAACCAATAATAATTACCAAACTAGGTTTACCAGAAATGTTGGAGACCGGCTGTAAATGAAAGATTAAAGGAGAGAATGATTGTGAATATTGAAATTATCCGTGCTGAAATGCGCCGTGAAGATGAAAAAAGTTTCGTGGGAAATACCGTTTTCCGTACAGAAGGCGAAAAGTCAGTGTATGAGATTACCTTCATGAGCAAGAACGGAAAAGATTGGGACTATAGTTTGCATTTCACGGAGCAATCCGGTGATGAAGAAGAGTTACTGCGTATGGACGAGTTACTGGAGAATGATGACGATCTGTACAATCAATTGCTCGATGCTGCTTTGGAGGCATATCCGGCTTAACTGGCCGAGATGTTCTTGTTCTATTGTGTCGTGTCGATGACTATACTAGACGGTGTATGCCCGAAACAGGGTGTACACCGTCTATTTTGTTGGAAAGGTTGAATAGATGATCCAGAAAAGGGAAGTCTACGAGAAGAATGGAACCAGAGAGACAATCCGCCAAATGGGAGGTAACCGTGAATGGCATCTGACAATCTGATTACAGGAGGGTTGACGGGACTTGAAGAAGTCGCGCCCGATATTCTCAGTCTACGTACACTATTTGTTAATGTCGTGTTCATTGGAGAGCCAGGAAGCAGGAACTGGGTCCTCGTGGACACCGGAATGGCGAGGTACACAGATCATATTGTTCAGGTTGCAACAGAACGATTTCAGGGTCCGCCGTCTGCGATCATATTGACGCATGGTCACTTCGACCATGTAGGAACCGTTATTGAGTTGGAACAATTCTGGGGTGTACCGGTGTACGCTCATCCGCTTGAAATTCCGTATTTAACGGGATTGAAAGATTATCCGCCAGCGGATCCTTCTGTAGGTGGAGGTTTAATGTCCAGGTTGTCATTCGCTTATCCTAATGAGGCAATCAATCTGGATGATCGGATATTCAGTTTGCCCCAAGATCATTCCGTTCCAGGCGTATCAGGATGGGAGTGGGTGCACACGCCGGGGCATACGCCTGGACATGTGTCGCTGTTTCGTGAAGCAGACCGTTTGTTAATTGCAGGAGACGCGATCATCACAGTGAAGCAGGAATCGCTGTGGAGTGTGTTGCTTCAGGACAAACAGTTGCATGGCCCGCCTTCCTATTTTACAACCGATTGGGAGGCCGCACATCAATCTGTCCAGCATATAAGGCATTTAGGGCCAAAACTTGCGATTACCGGGCATGGGCATGCATTGAGCGGAGATATGCTGACAGAATCCCTGAAGCGGCTTGATATGGACTTTGAAGAGACTACTGTGCCGGATCACGGCAAGTATGTGGATTAATTGAACCAACATTAAAAAAGCAAGCAGAGACAGCCGCAGCGGATTGCAGCTGTCTTTTTTGTTTTCCTATCATGAATTTGTTCTCTATCATAGATTGGTATTTTGTGCTCGGGCATGATATAGTCGAGCCGTATAATATAACCTTAGTATGCAGGAGGTACATATAACGATGACACAACAAAATGCAGCATTTGAAGAACAATTTGGAGGGATACCGGCCATCTGGCTTCGTTTTAATCAGTTTGAAGCGGCAGTTATTCCAAGCGTGGGTGCCAACCTCGTTGCTTTCCGTGATACAGAAAAGGGTTTCCGTTATTTGAGAGAGCCGAATCAGGATCAGATGGATGAATTTATGGCTGCACCTGCGGTCTATGGCATTCCGATTCTATCTCCACCGAACCGTTATGAGGACGGACGTTTCCCCTGGAATGGTAAAATCTATCAGTTACCTGTGAACGAACCGGCTACAGGAAACCATTTGCATGGATTTTTGCATGATGCGGAGTGGAAGGTCGAAGGATACGGTTCTGATCAGCTGGAGAGTTATGTGCTGCTTAGTCAAGATGTGAAAGAAGGACATACATTCTATCAGTACCTGCCGTTTACGTTCACGGTGACGCTTCGTTACTCTTTGAGTAGCCAAGGTCTTCAGCAACAATTGATCGTTCATAATAACGGGACTGAATATATGCCGAATCTGTTTGCATTCCACACGGCGATTGCTGTACCTTTTGCACCGGACAGTCAGGCCTCGGATTACACGGCCAAAGTTACGATTGGACAACGTCGTGAATTGAATGAGCGTTCTCTGCCAACAGGACAATTTCAACCGCTTACACCTGAGGAAGAACAACTGAAGAAAGACGGGGTTAGTCCGTTCTTTGCTGCCATGGATAATCATTACACTGCGGAACCGCAAAATGGACGTAACTATATGGAGCTCACGGACCACCGTACTGGAGACAAACTGGTATATGATGTGGGTACATCCTACAAGCACTGGATGATCTGGAATAATAACATGGGTGGCGAATTCTTCTGTCCTGAACCACAGATGAACCTGGTTAACGCTCCTAATGTTGAAGGCATCCCGGCAGAAGAAATCGGATTGGTCGGTCTGGAACCAGGTGAACTATTCGAACAGAGCAGCCGATTGTATCCAATTGCCTCAAATAAATAATTCACGCTCGCTTTGCGCTACGCTTACAATTTTGTCGAAAAGGTGAAAACCTGCTCGTAAATCATGTATAATATGACGAGATACACAAGCTTTGTAGAGACCCAAACCATCTTTTTGGAGGAGGACAAGCAAGTGGAATACCGCATTGAGAGAGATACGTTAGGCGAAATGAAAGTACCAGCCGACAGGCTGTGGGGAGCTCAGACGCAGCGCAGCAAGGAGAATTTTCCGATTGGCAGTGAACATATGCCGATGGAAGTTATCCGTGCCCTAGCCATTTTGAAAAAAAGTGCTGCGGCCAGTAACCATAAATTAGGAAAATTATCTGCGGCGAAGTCCGATGCGATCGCTTATGCGGCAGACGAGATCATTGCAGGCCGTATAGATGATCATTTCCCACTGGTCGTGTGGCAGACTGGAAGCGGAACGCAATCCAATATGAACGTGAACGAAGTCATTGCCAATCTGGGAAACCAACTGCTGGAGCAAAAGGGAAAAGAAGAGCGTCTGCATCCAAATGATGACGTGAATATGTCTCAGAGCTCCAACGATACATTCCCAACGGCTCTTCATGTCGCAGGTGTTCTGGCTGTTGAGGATCAACTCTTGCCGGCCATCGCGGTATTAAAAGCGACTTTTGCAGACAAGTCAGAAGCATTCAAGGATATCATCAAAATTGGACGTACCCACCTTCAGGATGCCACACCAATTACGCTTGGCCAGGAGATCAGTGGTTGGGAAGCCATGCTGGGCAAGAGTGAGCGTATGATCCGTGAAAGTGTACAGTACCTGAAGGAGCTTGCGATCGGCGGTACAGCTGTCGGCACAGGCATCAATGCTCATCCGGATTTTGGTGACTTTACTGCCAAGGAGATTGGCAGACATACGGGGAAAGATTTTGTATCTGCACCAAACAAATTCCATGCACTTACAAGTCATGATGAAGTCGTGTATGCGCACGGTGCTGTTAAAGCGCTTGCAGCTGATTTGATGAAAATCGCCAATGACGTTCGCTGGTTAGCCAGTGGCCCCCGCAGTGGATTGGGTGAGATCCGTATTCCGGAGAATGAGCCAGGCAGCTCCATTATGCCGGGTAAAGTCAACCCAACTCAGAGCGAGGCCATTACGATGGTGGTTACGCAGGTCATGGGTAATGATGCAGCGATTGGTTTCGCGGCAAGTCAGGGTAATTTTGAACTGAATGTATTCAAACCGGTTATCATCTATAACTTCTTGCAATCCGTGCAACTTCTGGCGGACTCCATTATTGCGTTTAATGACAAATGTGCCGTAGGCATTGAGCCTAACCTGGATCAGATTGAACATAATCTGAACAATTCGCTTATGCTGGTTACTGCGCTCAATCCGCACATTGGTTATGAGAATGCAGCCAAAATTGCGAAGCTTGCACATAAAGAAGGCTTGTCCTTGAAACAGGCGACGTTACAAACAGGCCTGCTTACTGAAGAGCAATTTGACCAATATGTCGATCCAGCCAAAATGATCGCTCCAAAGGCTTAAATTCAGTCAAAATAAGCAGCATGGATCAATGAAGAGGACGACCTGCATAAGTAGGTCGTTTTTCTTATGGATTCCGGTGAACATAAAGCTTGTCAGACTATACGTATACATATAAACTACATATGCACCAGTTTTCATTTAATTGAATAGGATTCGTATATATTTGGAGGTTTCCGCGTTGTCAAAAACGAGAAGATTTACGATACGCTCCAAAATTTTATTGGGCTATCTTGTGGTTGTGCTTTTGTTTGGAGCAGTTCTGTTAGTGCTTACGGCCCAAATTAATGTGTTACAGAAGGAAAATGATTTTATCTCTCATCATGATCTGGAAGTACATAATCTGACCAACGCAATTGAAAAAAATGTCTTGAATATGGAGACAGGACAGCGTGGATTCATGATTACAGGCAATGAGAGTTACTTGGAGCCTTATTCCCAAGGTCTGTCCCAGTGGAGTTCCAACTATGATCAGTTGAACGCTCTCATTAGCGACAATCCTTCACAGCAGCAAAGCTTGCAAAGCATCAAAGCCCATATTACACGCTGGATTGAAATTGCCGGGGAGCCGTTGGTGGAGTTGAAAAAGCAGGGGGATCAAGCAAAGGTTGTTGCTTTCTTTCAATCTGACCCGGGTAAAACTGAAATTGATCTAATTCGCTCCCAACTTACCACCTTCCGAAACACGGAGATCGCTCTGACCGAGGCGAGGGTTACTGAACTTGCCAAACGCAGTTCCACACTGCTGACGATTATGTATACGCTGTGGGGGGTTATCGCGGCGTTATCAATTGCAGCGGCTCTTGTGATATCAGGCAATATCGTCAAAACGTTGCGAGATGTTATGCAGACGATCAGTGATATCTCCAAAGGTGGAAACCTGAAGCAGCGAATTCAGGTGCGGACACATGATGAAGTGGGGGACCTGGGCAACGAAACCAACAAATTGCTGGATGAAGTACAAGAACAGAATCGGGTCAAGGATCAGATTGCAGGGATTGCCACACTCTTGCAGAACCCGACCAATCTGGAGGGATTGTCCCGCTTGTTCCTGAACGAGCTCGCCATGTTGTTTGAAGTGCCTTATAGCGTCTTATATTACTGGAAAGACAATCGACTGCTACGCGTGGCTGCATACGCTGCGGATGGAGAGAAAGAACGTTCGCTTGGTAAAGTGTCGCTTGCCCCGGGTGAGGGACTTGTCGGACAAAGTGCTGTCGAGAAGCGAGTCTTGCGCATGAATGATCTGCCTCAAAACTATATCCGAATCTCATCGGGTCTTGGACATGCATCCGCCACATCCCTTACTGTGGTACCGGTCCTGTTCGAAGGCAGAACGATTGCGGTAATTGAGCTTGCTTCAATGAAGCCGTTGCAAGAGCATGACATGAAACTGATGCAAGAACTAACTGAGATTTTCGGTGTTTCACTACACTCGACGGTCACTCGCATGGAATTACAGCAATTATATGATGAGTCACAAGTTCTGAATGAAGAATTACAGGCACAATCGGAGAAACTTCAGGCTCAGACTGAAGAAATGCTGTCTCAGACAGAGGAACTGCAAATGCAGACCGAAGAGCTTCATATGCTTAATGATCGCCTGGAAATACAGAAAAGCGCTGCTGAAACTTCAGCCAATGAACTCGCAGTTGTGGCAGATCAGTTAAGAACAAGCTCGGGGTACAAATCCGAATTTTTGGCGAACATGTCCCATGAGCTGCGGACACCGCTTAACAGCATGTTGATTTTGTCTGAAATATTGTCTGAAAACAAAAATCAACACTTGAATAGTGAAGAACAGAACTATGCTTCAGTCATTCACAAGTCAGGCAAGGACCTGCTGAATCTGATCAATGATATTCTGGATCTATCCAAGGTAGAGGCCGGGCAGATGGAAGTGGATTTTGATGATGTCTACCTGGGCAGTCTGCCTGAAGTTATGAATCAGTATTTCTTGAAAACAGCGGAGCAGAAAAAAATCGATTTCCGAATTCAGCTCCAAAGTCCTTTGCCAGAAAGCATTGTGACTGATGAGATGAGATTGCACCAGATTCTCCGAAATCTGCTCTCGAACGCGTTCAAGTTCACCAGTGAGGGTGAAGTTGCCTTGACGATCTCCAGAATGAGTCTGGCGAACCCTGAAGAGAAAGGGCAAGAGACTGACGTCATTGCTTTCTCTGTCAGTGATACGGGGATTGGCATTGCAGATAACAAACTTCTGCAGATCTTTGATGCCTTCAAACAGGCGGATGGGGCTACGGCTCGTAAATATGGAGGGACAGGGCTGGGATTGTCCATCTCTCAATCGCTTGCGACATTGCTAGGGGGCTCAATCTCCGCAACAAGCCGTGAAGGCCAAGGCAGTGTGTTCACGCTGTTCCTGCCACTGCGAAGAGATGAACCTGAGACGATGAATGCATCGCGGTTGTTCCTGAATGAGGTGGCTGGCTCCACTCCTGAGATCAACAAAATTTCTTCATTGAGCTCTGAACAATCTGATGTCCTATTGACCCCTCTGGAAGAAGCATTACTCAGTGGTCGTCAAGTGCTTGTCGTTGATGATGATATTCGAAATGTGTATGCGCTGGCTAACGCTCTTGAGCAATATGGCATGAATGTCATATCAGCTCAGAACGGCTACGAATGTCTGGAATTGTTGGAGCGTGGAGGAGTCAAGCCGGATATTATCATGATGGATATCATGATGCCGGAACTGGATGGTTATGAGACGACTCGCCAGATCCGTGAACGGCTTGGCATGACTCAGCTTCCGATCATTGCACTGACAGCCAAAGCCATGAAAGAGGATCGGGAGAAATGTATCGCAGCAGGCGCTTCCGACTATCTCAGCAAACCGCTGAATATCAAAGATGTATTATCTCGTATGAAATTATGGATGAATCACGAAACGTTGGAGATCTGATCTAAAACCTATGCCGATTACAGGGAAGTGCGCTGTAATTAGGTCATAGGTTTTATTTTTTTGTCGTGTAAGCTTTATCGGAAAGAATGATGTTATAATACTTAACAACAAACGAAATTAAATGGATGAATATAGATTTAATTAGCAATGTAATCCAGAATAAATTCTATGGATACGAAAATAACATAATATTGTGTTATATATATGGGAGGTAGTGTCCATGCAACTTACGGTTAAAGAGGCTTTACAGGTATACCCGTTGTCAGAGGCCAAACTGGTTGCGGGTGGAGAAGGGACTTCACGGATGATGAAATCCGTTAACGTCATGGACGCTCCTGATATCGCGGATTGGATCAAATCCGGAGAAATGTTGTTTACCACCGCTTTTATTATGAAAGACAGTGAGACGGATGCGCTGCGTTTGATGCGGCGCTTAAACGAACGCGGCTGTGCAGGACTCGGTATCAAACTTGGACGTTTCTGGCAGTCCATTCCACAAGGCATAGTGGAGGAAGCTGATCGACTTCGTTTGCCATTGCTTGAGCTTCCTTTTCAATTCACCTTTTCGGACCAGATGAATGCTTTGTTCAAGGCTGAACATGAACGCAGTAACCGATTGCTGCATGAGGTTGTGCAGAAGCAAAAGAAATTAATGCAGTTTGCATTGCAACAGCAGCCACACCGGAATGTGTTTGCCGAACTAGCTACTGTACTGAACTATCCGCTTGCCGTCATTGGTTCACGTGGACATGTGCTTTACGGTAGTGAAGGCATTGCAGGGGATGCGGTAACCCAAGGCTGGCCATGGAAATCTGTCATGCACCGAGTGAAATGGAATCAGGGAAGTTGTCATCGCGTACCGATCAGACAAAATGATGAAGAATACGGATCGTTGCTGGTGTTTACCGATTCAGCCTTATCCCTTCGAGCAGAAGAAGAACTGTTCCAACAGGCTGCTGATGTACTGGCATTTTATATGGATATGACGTATCGCGAGCATATTAATCCGACCGTGCAAGATGAGATGCGTACGTTGCTTTCACAATACCTGGATAACAAGATGACCGTTCAGGAATTAACCACCATGAGTGAAAACAAAGGTGTACATCTGTTCCAGGGAACTTATCAGTGCGTATTCATTACACTTGAGCCGACTCTGTTTGCCGAGGGGAAACTGCTTAAACAGATTCATCGCGAATTGCAGTACAATCCGCTGATGCAATTCACGGCCTCGCAGCATTTTCAGATAGAAGATGGCATACTGTCCATCTATACCTGTCCAACAGGGCGAGATTATGGAGAAGAGCTGTCAGGTTTTCTATTGAACCGGTTCGGTGATGTTCTGGCAGCACAAGAAGCGAAAGGAGCACCGGCACCGCGCTTCTGGATCAGCAAGATGAAACATGAACCCAAATCGCTCCGTGAAGCTTACCAAGAGTGTCTGGATACGCGACAACTGGCTCGTCGTTTCGGCATGAAAGACCGTGCGTTGCAATTTGAAATGCTCGAATTTGCCTATGTGTTCCAACACGTACCGGATAACATCATGGAGAACTACTGTAATAAAGTACTTGAACCGTTACTTGCCAGAGACGGTGATCCCAATCAGGTATTGATGAATACATTGGAGTCCTTTATCGAAAATGATGGACTGATTAATGAAGCTGCCAAGCAGCTGTTTGTGCATCGCAACACAGTCACTTATCGTATGGAGAAAGTCGGCAGCTTGCTGCAAATGGACTTTAAGAAAACGAATGATCTGCTCAAATTAAAGCTGGTATTCACTTTCCGCAAGTTTGTGCGGGACAAAGCAGCTGCAAAACCGCACAATATGCAACTCTAGACCGCACCTTGTGCATCGTGACAATGCTACAGGTTCAGACAACCCAGAACCGCATTCCCTTGATGGAGTGCGGTTTTTTCATGTTTAAGGGCAAGGAGAGCTAATCTTGCCGTGCACAGCAAACAAATCGAAACTATGATGTTATGTTATATTACAAAATTGCGTAAATATTGTTGCCGCGACATTGAACGACACTTAGAATGAAGAACAATAATCCATAACAGACCGGAGGTTCTAACATGAGCGACTTAATTAAACTTGTTAACAACTGGTCTATCACGCAGTTCGTGCATACGTTTGGCGGCTTATTTGAGGAATCACCATGGGTGGCTGAGCGTTCCGGGCTTTTACGACCTTTTGATTCATTTGAACAGATGATGAACGTGATGAAGAACGCGGTTCAGGCCTCGGATGACCAGGTGAAGTTGCAATTGCTTCGAAATCACCCGGATCTTGGAGCGCGAATCAGCATGAGCAGCAATTCCGTTCAGGAACAAGCTGGTGCAGGACTTGATTCACTCTCACAAGAGCAATACAACGAACTTCAACAATTAAACAAAGCATATACAAGCCAATTCGGCTTTCCATTCATACTGGCTGTAAAAGGCCATACCGCAAGCTCCATCCTCGAATCCATGAGGCAACGTCATCGCCGAGGCAGGGAAGAAGAATTCGAGACTGCCTTGAGGGAAGTATTCAAGATTGCGGGCATTCGCTTGGAGCAGTGGCTCGCACAGATCGGTCATGAACATGAGTTCGTGAGCAAGCCAGCCGCAGTGCAGCAGCGGACTATGTATTACGGCAAAGGGGATGTGTGGGTGTACCGTTCCTACGCCAAACCGTTGACGGGTATACAGTCCATTCCGGAATCGCCATTCATGGGACGCAGCAATATTTTGTTTGGATTAAACATTAAGGTCGCTGTGCAGGGCGATGAATTCTTGCCTTCTTTTGCAGAAGGGGATAATTCGCTGGTGGTGGCCACCGATTCGATGAAAAATTTTATTCTCAAACATGCAGCGGATTACACGGGGGCAACGGTCGAAGGATTTCTTGCGCTGGTAAGTCGGCGTTTCCTGGAGACGTATCCGCAGATGAGCAAGGTTCAGATGACAGCGGACCAGATCCCTTTTGAAGATATACCGATTGGTTTGGAAGGCAATTACCGACCGAGTGCACTCGTATTCCGTTATTCACAGAATGATCGCGCGACGGCTGCCATAGAGGCAGAACGAACGGGAGATGCAATTGAACTAAGCAACCATTTCAGTGGTGTTGCCGATCTGAGACTGATTAAGGTCAAAGGGAGTGAGTTTGCCGGATTTATGCAGGATGAATATACGACTCTTCCAGAGACATGGGACCGGCCTTTATTTATTTTCCTGAACATCAATTGGCGTTATGAAGATCCGAGAGATGGCATGGATGATCAGCGTGGACGGTATGTAGCGGCGGAACAGGTCAGAGATTTGGCTGCTGCGGTGTTTCATGAGTGTCGATCCGCTTCCATTCAACATCTGATCTACCAGATTGGACGAAGGTTGTTAAGTCGATTTGAGCAACTGAGTGAGGTTTCATTTGAATCCAACAATCGGACTTGGGAAACAGTGCTGGAGGAAGTGAAAGAGGGGGAAGGCAAAGTATTTACTGAACCGAGACCACCTTATGGATTCCAGGGTTTCTCGATGACAAGGGATGATCTGGGAACAGACGGCCGGGACGCCGGGAAAGCAGGTGATGTCTAATGTCGATGTCTGATGGACGAATTACAACCCATGTGCTGGATACATCCAAAGGCGTCCCTGCTGCGGGTGTTCGGATCGAACTGTATACCCTGAAGAGGGATGGAGAACAGGAAAGCAAGACAAAAGTAGCTGAGTCGGTGACTAATGCGGATGGGCGTTTGGATGCACCGCTGCTGTCTGGAGGCAAGTTGGAGCCAGCGATATATGAGCTTCAATTCCATGTCGAGAGTTATTACGCACATCGTTCATTGGAGGAACTGGGGCAGGTATTATGGACGATTGTTCCGATTCGTTTTGCCGTATCTGATGCCTCAAGCCATTACCATATTCCATTATTGATTGCTCCAGGAGGTTACAGTACATACCGGGGAAGCTGAACATGCACACATCCGGTTCTGATTCAGAGGGAGGGTCATCCACATGACAACATTTGATACCATAATCCGGGGGGCCCGGGTGGTGCTGAGAGATCGGGTAGAACAACTGGATATTGGCATTACGGGTGAGAAAATTACGGAACTGTCCACACGGCTGACCCCTGGTGAAGCGACTTGCATCATAGAAGCTGAGGGGCTTACAGTGATGCCGGGTGTCGTGGACATTCATGTACACTTCAATGAACCCGGACTCGCCAGTTGGGAGGGATTCCGATCGGGTTCGGCAGCTCTTGCCGCAGGGGGAATCACGACCTATGTTGATATGCCGCTTAACGGCGTACCGCCAACCACAAGGCCGGAATCATGGGAGATGAAAAGGAAAGCAGCGGCAAACCAATCGTATGTGGATTATGCCTTCTGGGGAGGTTTGGTACCTGGCAACCGTGAGGAACTTGCTTCACTCTCACAGCTGGGTGCTGCCGGATTCAAGGCATTCATGTCGGAACCGGGTGGAGAAGGGGAAGACATCTTTGCCAGAGCTGATGACCATACGCTGCTGGACGGGATGAACGAAATTGCAACATTAAAGCGTGTGCTGGCACTTCATGCAGAGGACGAAGGCATCGTTGCCGAACTTGGTGCGAGAAGCATCGCTGAGGGAAAGACGGAACCGATGGATTACATCCGGTCTCGTCCTGCGGAAGCCGAGGTCATTGCTGTTGCCCGGGCGTTGAAATATGGCGAACAGACCGGGTGTGCGCTGCATTTTGTGCATATTAGCACCCGGGAAGCGCTGGATCTGATTGCAGAGGCCAAACGGCGGGGACAGGATGTCACTTCGGAGACATGCCCTCATTATCTGACACTGACCGATCAGGATGTCGTCCGATTGGGTGCTGTAGCGAAATGTGCTCCACCGCTTCGCAGCTCTTCCGAACAGGAGCAGTTATGGGATGCACTGACTTCAGGGTTGATTGATGTTATTGCCTCGGACCATTCTCCATGTCCGCCATCCATGAAACAATCGGATAACTTCTTCGAAATCTGGGGCGGCATATCCGGTGCACAAAGCACACTGCTGATCATGCTGGAGGACGCACATCTTCAGCGTAATATTGATCTCCCGTTGCTTGGAAGAGTGCTTTCCCTGCAACCTGCCAGAAGGCTTGGTCTGGAGAGCAAAGGAGAGATCGCGATCGGCAAGGATGCAGATCTGGTGCTGATCGACTGGGAGAAAAGTACAACCCTGAACACGGAGAATTTGCTCTATACGCATAAACAGAGCCCTTATGTGGGACGTACATTCAAGTGTCAGATAGCAGACGTATTTTGCCGTGGGCAGCGCGTATACGACTCGGAATCCGGGTTATCTCCTGTGCCTATCGGGCAACACATCGCGGCGTACTCTTCTAATCCCATCGAAGCGGGAACGGAGGAAACGCCATGACGGAGTCAGGAGTACAACGGTCATCCGGTACTAATAATGCATCGCTTTCTTTGCCAAATGTGGAACAGGTGGAGCTGCAAGCCATGCTTGACTGGCTGTCGACATTTGGTGCGGACGCACAGGGTGGCGTCACACGACTGTTGTATAGCTCGGCTTGGTGTGAAGCCCAAGGTGCTCTTGCTGCCAAAATGCAGGAAAAAGGACTATCTCCCGAGTTCGACCAGTCCGGGAATCTGTATGGCACACTCAAGGCCGAGGGTAAGGGATCAGCGACTGGTGTTGAAGAATTACCGATCGTGACTGGATCACATATGGATACCGTGGTGTACGGCGGCAAGTATGATGGTGCATACGGTGTGGTTGCGGGTGTCCTTGCTTTGGAGTATTTGCAGAAACATTTTGGAGCACCGAAGCGCACACTTCAAGTGGTCTCCCTATGTGAGGAGGAGGGAAGTCGATTCCCTTATGCATATTGGGGATCACGCAGTATTACAGGAACAACGTCTCTGGAAGATGTGGCGCATTTGAAGGATCAAGACGGCGTTACCTTTGCACAAGCGATCTACGATGCGGGTTTTGGGCCCGATAGTGCCTATAGACCTGCCGCGAAAAATTATGGTGCCTTTATTGAGCTTCATATTGAGCAAGGTCAGGTTCTGGAACGACTGGGACATTCGATTGGAGTCGTATCCGACATTGTAGGTCAGAAGCGGTTCAGTATTGCCGTAAGCGGTGAAGCGAATCACGCGGGAACGACACCGATGTCCTGGCGCAAGGATGCATTGGCTGGAGCAGCCGAGATGATTACTGCAGTAAGAGATATCGCTTTGGAAGCAGGAGAACCGCTGGTAGCCACGGTTGGGCGAATCACAGCCGATCCGGGTGTTGGGAATGTGGTTGCAGCGCGAGCGGTGTTTTCACTGGATATCCGCCATATCCGGCAGGAGAGTATTGATCGCTGCTGGCAGGATATGCTTCAGGCTTTTAGTCGGATCGCAGCCGAGCAGCAGCTCGGACTGGACTGGGAAGAACATCTGTCGGTGACGCCCATTCCGATGAGTGAAGAGATTATCTCAGACCTTCAGGATGCCTGTGAGCAGGAACAGCTGTCTTATTGGCTAATGCCAAGCGGCGCGGGACATGATTCGCAGATTTTTCAGCCGGCTTGTCCGACAGCCATGATTTTTGTGCCTAGTCAGGATGGTATCAGTCATAATCCGCTTGAATATACAGCTGAAGCAGACCTGATGCACGGTTTTCGGGTTCTGGTCCGGCTACTCTATAAATACGGTTACGGGAGTTGAATGTAGATGTCCAACTATAAAGAGTTATCTCCGTCCTTGCGGACCATTATGACCCCGGGACCGGTTGAAGTTGATCCACGTGTACTCAGAGCACTGTCCTTTCCGATTCTGGGGCAGTTTGACCCGGAGTTCACATCCTTGATGAACGAGACGATGGCGATGCTGCGTGAGTTATACATGACAGATAACGAGTGGTGTTATCCAGTCGATGGTACATCCCGTTCAGGGATTGAAGCTGTGTTGGTCAGTTTGATCCAGCCTGGTGACAAAGTTCTCGTTCCGATCTACGGACGATTCGGACATCTGCTGGTTGAAATCTCGGAACGCTGTGGTGCGGAGGTTGTTTTTTTCGAAACGGAATGGGGAACGGTATTTGATCCGGAAGAGGTGATCAAGGCGATTCATGCCCATAAACCGAGTCTGGTTGCGATGGTTCACGGTGAGACTTCCACCGGTCAGATGCAGCCCCTTGCCGAGATTGGCAAAGCCTGTCGCGACCTTGATATTTTACTCGTCGTGGATGCTGTGGCTACCATTGGCGGGACGCCGGTGGAGACGGATGCCTGGTGTCTGGATGCGGTGATGGGCGGGACGCAGAAATGCCTGTCCGTTCCTTCAGGGATGGCACCTCTCACGTACAACAGTCGTGTGGAACAGAAACTGATGAGCCGCAAAACCGTTGAACGCGGACTGCGAGATGCAACCAGTGCACGGGCAGAAGGCCGCACGATTGCCAGCAATTATTTTGACCTGAGCCAATTGCAGGATTACTGGAGTTCGGCCAGGCTGAACCACCATACAGAAGCCACCTCCATGCTCTACGGTCTTCACGAAGGATTACGTATTCTGCTGCAAGAAGGATTGGAGGCCAGATTCCAGAGACATCTTGTGAATGAACGTGCATTGGTCGCTGGAATTAAGGGAATGGGACTGCAACTGTATGGGGATATGTCCAGTAAACTTCCGGTAGTCACTTGTATCACGATTCCGGAGGGGATTGATGGTGAGTCGGTGCGCAGCATGTTACTGAACGACTTCAGCATTGAGATTGCGAGTTCGTTTGGACCACTGAAAGGACAAATCTGGCGGATCGGTACAATGGGATTCAGCTGCCAGCGCAAGAACGTACTTCATGTGCTCGGAGCGCTGGAAGCCGTACTAGTACGTCATCGACACGTATTGCCTGCCGGTGAAGCGGTGCAGGCTGCATTGGATGTGTATGCAGGGAAGGAGGGAGCCTTATGTTAAACCAGATGCCAATCTCCAGAGAAGTCATGGTTACCACTCCTCATTATCTGGCGAGTGCAGTGGGAAGCTCCATCCTCCAGCAGGGTGGGAATGCCTATGATGCTGCTGTTGCGGTCAGTGCAGCGTTGGGTGTGGTATATCCGCACATGACCGGACTTGGAGGGGATGCCTTCTTCCTGATTCATGACGGAGCCAGCGGTGAGATTACCGCCTACAACGGAAGTGGCCGTTCAGCCGCAGGCATTCATGCGGATACGTTCAAAGCGATGGGGATGAGTGCGATCCCTCAGCGCGGTGTGCTTAGTGCCATCACGGTTCCGGGAATGGTCGATGCATGGTGGGAGGTCTGGTCCCGGTACGGAAAGTTAACCTGGGGGCAACTGCTTGAACCTGCCGCGCAGTATGCGGAAAAAGGATGCCCTGTATCCCGGAATCTCCGCCTTTGGATGGAAAGGGATGAAGATTACATCATGGGGCATACACCGCTGCGAGCGGTATTTGCGCCTTTGGGTACACTTTTGCAGGAAGGCGAGCTATTGATCCAGCCTGATCTTGCTGCCTCCATTCGTCTGATTCAGACGGAAGGGCGAGATGCTTTTTATACAGGAGAACTCGCGGATCGTCTGACTTCAGCTATTCGTGAGGATGGGGGCATGCTTGCACCAGCGGACTTTGCAGGTCATCAGGGAGAATGGGTGAAGCCCGTCAGTACGGAGTATCGTGGGTATGAAGTTCATCAGATGCCGCCCAACTCGCAGGGTTTCTCCATGCTAATGATGTTAAATATGCTGGAGCATATTGACCTGTCCTCGGTTGCACGTACCTCACCGGAATTCTATCATCTGATGGCGGAAGTGGTGAAAAAGGCGTTTCGTGATCGTGACCAATATCTGACGGACCCGGATTTCAGGCACATTCCGCTGGAACATCTGTTATCCAAGGATTATGGAGACCAATTGTGGAATGAGATTCAGTCTGCTCCACCTGTGGCACAGCCGTTTTTGTCCAAAACAATAGGTCAGGACACGGCGTATGCAGCTGTTGTTGATAACGAAGGCAATGCCATTTCCTTCATTCAAAGCTTATATTTTGACTTTGGTGCAGCCTATGTCCCAGGGGATACGGGGGTGATCATGCAGAATCGGGGGTCGTTTTTCTCCTTAGATCCGAGGGATGCCAACGTTTTGGAACCCAACAAACGCTCATTCCACACCCTCATGCCGGGCCTTGTTACACGAGATGGCAAACCCTATATGCTCGTGGGTACACAGGGGGGAGAAGGTCAGCCGCAGACCCAATTATCGGTGCTTACCGGCGTACTTGATTACGGGTTCAACATTCAGGAAGCGATCAGCCTGCCGCGTTGGGTGTATGGACGTACATGGGGCGAAGAAGGCGATACGATGCGTGTGGAGAACCGATATCACGATGACGTATGTGCAACCCTGGCCAAGTGGGGACATAACGTTGAAGGGAGAGCACCGTGGGACGGTATTATGGGACAGTCGCAAGGCATTGTCATCCGTGAGGATGGCATGATCAGCGGCGCGGCAGATCCCAGAGGCGATGGTATGGCTATTGGGTGGTAACAGTTACAGGAAAACTTATAAATTCAACTGGATAATTACACGATAACAGCGAGTTGAACGATATAGACAGACACAGATAGGGGAGATTGGCATGGGAACGATCCTGCTGAAAGGCGCACAGCTTGTGACGATGAATGCAGAAGAGGAAGTGTTCATTGGAGATCTGTTAATCGAGGATAACAAAATTAAGGAGATTGCAGCTCACATTGACGTTCAGGCTGACCAGGTCATTGATGCGCGCGGCAAAGTGCTGTTGCCAGGCTTTATCCAAACGCATATTCATCTGTGTCAGACCTTATTCCGTGGACGTGCGGACGATCTGGAACTGATGGATTGGCTTCGTCAACGGATCTGGCCGCTGGAAGCAGCGCATGATGAGGAGTCTGTGTACTATTCAGCAATGCTTGGACTCGGCGAATTAATCTCTAGCGGTACTACGACCATTCTGGATATGGAGACGGTACATCACACAGACTCGGCATTTCAGGCGATGGCACAGAGCGGCATCCGAGTCATCTCCGGCAAGGTGATGATGGATCATGGAGACGAGGTTCCGGAACCTTTGCGTGAGAATACAGCAACTTCGCTGCAACAGAGTGTGGATCTGCTGGAGAAATGGAACGGGTTCGGTGGAGGTCGCATTCAATATGCGTTCTGTCCACGTTTTGTTGTATCGTGTACCGAAGAATTGCTGGTAGAGGTCCGCGACCTGTCGAATAAATATCATGTCAAAGTTCATACCCATGCCTCCGAGAATCGCGGAGAGATTGAACTGGTAGAACATGAACGTGGAATGCGTAACATCGTATACCTTGATCATATTGGTCTGGCGACCCCAAGATTGGTGCTGGCCCACTGTGTATGGCTGAGTGAGGAAGAGAAAGAGATCATCCGCAAGCGCGGAGTCAAAGTCACTCACTGTCCTGGATCGAATATGAAGCTTTCCTCTGGAGTAGCGGATATTCCGGATCTGCTGAATCGTCAGATCGCAGTTGGGATCGGGGCCGATGGTGCAGCGTGCAACAACAATCTGGATATGTTTCAGGAGATGCGCCTCACAGCGCTGATGCAGAAGATTCCTCATGGCCCTACAGTGATGGATGCCCGGACCGTATTACGCATGGCTACCATGGGTGGTGCAGAGGTGCTTGGCTTGTCGAAGGAAATCGGCAGTCTCGAAGTGGGCAAAAAGGCAGATATGCTGCTGCTGGATCTGGATGATTTCCACACCTACCCTTCCTATGAGACAGATGTCTATTCTCGCGTAGTCTATTCTGCAACACGTAGCTGTGTGGACACTGTTATTATCGATGGCAGCATTGTACTCAAGAATCGCAAGATTCAGACGATAGATCGTGGCATTGTGCTGCGTGAGTCAGATAAAAGCATTGCGAGATTGATGAAGCGCATCTGATTGAAGGGAACTTATGCGATTCCGGAAAGGATGGAGACGACTATGGAAATGCATGATCTGTGTGCAATCGCAGCCCGTGAAACGCGCTGTGTACTCGCAACAGCAATCAAGGTAGAGGGTCATGCTTACCGTAAGCAGGGAGTCTCTATGCTGTTGACGGAGGATGGCAAAATGGTTGGCAGTATCAGTCCGGGATGCCTGGAGAGTGATCTTCAGGCCCGGGTGAGCCATGTGCTGGATACAAACCAGATGGAATTCGCGGAGTACGACATGCGTCCCGAGGATGATCTGTCCTGGGGTGAATCGATTGGTTGCGGGGGGCTCGTTGTTGTATTGCTTGAACCTGTGTATGGTGAACTTCGATCTGCTATGCAGAAGATGCATGAGTGTATGCAATCCGGGGCTCCAACAGTGTTAACCCGAACATTTCAGGAAGAGTATACGAAAGTTCGATATGATTGGAAACGGATTGAACCTACGGAAAAGGGGCACCAGCCAGTCTTACGTCCTGCGCTCGTCCCTCCTCATGATCTTCTGGCAAATGATAATCTAACTTCATTGCAGACTGATGTACAACACAGCAGTGGGAATATCAGATATGAACATATGACATCAACACAACCATCTCTCGATTCCAAACTGCCTCGCCTTACGCTTGTGCCTGAGATGGTACCTGCTACATCACACGGATCTCACTCTTCCCCTCCGTCCGGTGATTCACAACATATCTCTGAGGCTGATATACTGACTAACGATGCGATTTCAACGAATCCTTGGGATCTCCCGCAGCAACTCACTTCGCAGTACACGCCCAAATCTCGCCTGATTATCATCGGAGCCGGAAATGATGTTATTCCTGTTGCCAGACTTGCCCAATCCGCAGGATTCCGTGTTGTGGTAGCCGATTGGCGAGAGACCTTATGCACCTTGGAACGGTTCCCTGGAACTGAGCTCGTATTGGGTTTCCCATGTGAGATCATGCCTCTGTTAAATGTAAACAACGGGGATTATTTGATTATGATGAGTCACAATTTTCCCCGCGAACGTGAACTGTTGGAGATGTTAGTGGACTGTGAGTACGCGTATCTTGGCATCATGGGTTCCAGGACACGAACAGCTCGTCTGCTGGATGGCTTACCATCGTTGAAATATGTGCATTCTCCCGTTGGTTTGAGCATCGGAGCAGACGGTCCCGAACAGATCGCCATCAGCATTGCAGCGCAATTGATTGCATGTAAACATAAGGTTTCTGCCTTGAGTACTGGGGTGGTGGAGAAGGGAGGCGTTGCACATGCGAATGACGGGCATCGTTCTGGCGGCAGGTAGGAGTTCACGCCTTGGTCGGGATAAACTCTCGGTTGTCATGCCAGACGGGAGGTCACTGGCTACATGGTCACTGGAAGCTGCGCTGGATTCGGATCTGGATCAGGTGATCTGTGTAGTCAAACCGGAAGATTCATTGGCTTGGTTGCCTGTAAAATGGATTGATTCTGCCACGTATGTGTATCATCCCACAGCGCGACTTCGAATTGTAGCCTGTGCTGACTATGCTTGCGGTATGGCCAACTCTCTTCATTCTGGCGTATTGTCGGCCATGGAATACAAACCGGAGGGCATTCTCATGTTGCTGGGTGATCAGCCTTTACTAAAAGCGCAGGATATTAATCGGGTGACTGCAGCACTGGCTACCCACAAGCTGTGTGACTATGTCGCAGCTACCGATGGTGAGGGCGGCAAGCCGCCCGTTGCTTTTCGCTCCCATATGTTCGGACCTCTGTTGTCTCTGCATGGAGATGAGGGGGCGCGCAAGATTATGCGCAGCACTAACTATTCAGGTGTACACGTACCCCTGCCTGAGACTCGTTTCTGGGATGCGGATACGGAACCGGAATTAAAACGTATTTTGAGTCATGTAACTGAATCGGGCAGGCAGACTATATATCAGGAGAAAATAAATAACCATGTATAAAATAATAACATGATGAGGTCAGCCAGGCAGTCTGGGTGGCCTTTTTGCCTTCTTTTCACAGGTGGTGGAAGAGACTTTATGTTAGATTTTGAAAGATCATAATGCATCAAGCACAAATGGAACGCAGGTTTTATACATTTATCCAAAACGATGTGAAGGTAATTGACGTTGCTGCTCAACTCTCATATGATTTGAAGAATTATCTGGTTCAGACGGTTGAATTTCCTACCCAAGGAAGAGAGAGAAAGGGGATGCAGCGATGGTAACACCGGCGTACGGTTCTGGAGCATTGCCATCCGTATGGCAGCCTGAGAGCCTAGAAGAACTGCAAACGTTAAGAAGTAGACTGAAGGGAATATGTTGTTTCACGGCAGGCGGAACATTGCTGCGAACCCAGTGGGAGGGCGGCTTGGTTCCAGCACCTGAACACATGATCAGCCTGGCTCGTATTCCTGAAATGAGCGGTATATCGAATCGCGGAGATGAGATCGTCATTGGCGCAATGACCCGATTAAAGGAATGTGCTTCACTGGCGTTGCTGCATCAACTGCCGATCCTGCAAGAAGCGGTGAATGCAATTGCAGCTCCTTCCATTCGAAATGTGGCAACCATTGGCGGGAATATTGTATCCGGAGTAGGCGATACCCTGCCTGCTTTGCTTGTATATGATGCGGAGCTGCACTGGTTGACTGACAAAGGAATTGAGACTCGCAGTGTGTCTTCCTGGCTTCAGGGTGGAAGGGATGGCAGCCGTAATCCAGGGGATGTATTGATCTCGATTCATATTCCGATAAGATCGTCATCTATGTTCGATGTGGACGGTGAGCAGCAGAGACCTGCTACACGAGAAGTTTCCTTTTACCGCAAGCTGGGTCGACGGGAGACGTTCAGTGCATCGCTGGTGACGGTTGCGTTATACGGTGAGATGGATTCGGATCATCGCTGGATCAGGATTGCGATTGCCGCAGGCGGGGGCTCAGGCATGGCAATGAGACTGCTGGAGTCAGAACAACAGCTTCTGAATAGCGAAGCTTCTGTCATGCAAGCGGCGGCTCTTGCTGCTGCTGTGGCTGACGAGTTAATAACTTATGGGGATGCATTTGCAACGGAACATTATCGCAAGCAGACCGCAGGCAATATGCTTGGCGCGGGGCTATGGGAGGCACTTCACGAATAGATCAATGGGATCAAGTAAAGGGGAGAGGGATCATGCTGTTGAATCGGAAACAGAGTGGGAAACGCTGGCATTTGCGGCCAGATGGGGCACCCAAGGTAACAGGGCAGCTTCAATATCTGACGGATATGACGCTACCTGACATGATTCATGGAAGAGTATTGCGAAGTGAATATCCTCATGCTCGCATATTATCTATAGATACTTCGGAAGCCGAAACGTTGGAAGGTGTATATGCGGTTCTGACCTCCAAAGATGTACCTGGTCTGAATCGTTTTGGCATTGCGACCCCGGATCAGCCTGTATTCTGCGAGGATATTGTCCGTTATGTCGGGGATGCCATTGCAGCAGTTGCCGCGGAGTCCCCGGAACGTGCAGCACTTGCGCTGGATGCGATTCGCGTGGAGTATGAGGAACTCACGCCGCTGAATAGTACAGATGCTGCATTGGCTCCCGGCGCACCAGAGCTGCATGAGCATGGTCCAGGTAATGTGCTGCATCGGACGGAGATCAAACGTGGAGACGCCGAGCAAGCTTTTGCCACGTGTGATCATATCGTGACAGAGACGTATTATACGCCTCGACAGATGCATGCGTACATGGAGACTGAAGGTGGCTTGTTTGTTCCGGATGAAGAGGGAAGGCTGAATGTATACGCGGCAACGCAACATGGTTATAAGGACCGGATGCAGCTTGCGCGCATTATTGGCTGTCCCGAAGAAGATATTCGCGTGGTGTCTTCACCGATTGGGGGTTCATTTGGCGGAAAAGATGAACTCAACGTACAGCCTTATGGTGCTTTGCTGGCCTTGAGATGCGGACGTCCTGTGAAAATGCATAATTCACGTAAAGAATCCGTGCGTGCAGGGTTGAAACGGCATCCAATGAAGATTGAAATGCAAACGGGTATGACTCAAGAAGGTATCATACAAGCGCATCGTGTCCGCATTACAGCAGATACTGGCGCGTATGCGACATTGGGTGCACCGGTGCTGAACTTCTGTACCGAGCATTGCCTTGGACCCTACGCCATTCCGAATGTGGATGTGGAAGGTGTATCTGTATATACGAATAATGGATTGTCCGGTGAGTTTCGCGGATTTGGTGGGAACCAGGCGATTTTTGCCATGGAAGGCCAGCTGGATCGGCTTGCAGAAATCATGAACATGGACCCTTGGGAGTTCCGCAGACGTAATATGAGAGAAAAGAATGATCCCGGACCGCTGAATCAACGTATTCTGGTTACGGATGGACTGTCCCAAGTATGGGAGGCATTGGATCGCTCCGAACTGTGGCAGAAACATCAGCATTCCCCGGCAGATCCTTCTCTGCCGCCCTGGATCAAACGCGGTGTCGGAGCAGCGATTGCCATGCATGGTGCAGGGCTGGGTTATGGCATTCCAGACCCAGCGGGCGGCCGTCTGTCCCTGAATAATGAAGGCAAGATTGAAGTGGCATTCAGCTACGAGGAATTCGGTCAGGGGCTCGTTGCAACGCTGGAAATTATGCTGTGTGATCTTTTCCAGTGCAGTACAGCGGATCTCAGTATCATTATTGGAGATACGGATCGTGTGCCACACAGCGGGTCAAGCACAGCTTCACGTTCAACAACGATGGCCTGGATGGCCCTTCAACGGTTGCAGACTCCATTTCGTTCCCGTGTTCTCGCTGTTGCATCTGAGAAGTCGGGCATTCCGGCGAATGAACTGGTAACAGGACCTGAGGGGATATGGCGCAAAGTCCAGCTTCCTGCCGAAACTTCAGAAGCAGCAACAGATGTGCAAGTCACAGGAAAAAGCGAGAAGAGTGAAATTCCAGCGCTGAATGCAGTAGATCAACATGTTGAACATGAACGTGCATCTGATCCGATTGCGAAAGCAGGAATACGTTCAGGCTTCGTGATCTCGTATGCTGAACTCGCGACGCAGGGCGAAACCGATGACTGGATTTTCGATACGAAGTTTGATTACCCAACTACGCCGGACAATGTGGTAGGCGGGCATTATTTGTATACGTATGCGGCGGTTGCAGCAGAGGTGGAGGTCAATACTTTGACCGGAGAAACCAAGCTGCTCGATACACGCCATATTGTAGCGGCAGGTCCGGTTATCAACCCCATGGGCTATATCGGACAGATTGAAGGCGGCAGTGTCATGGCCCTTGGATTCACGTTGAGCGAGGATGCGATCATGCAGGACAGCCGCTATGTAACCACGAATCTCGACACGTATCTGATCCCAACCATTAAGGATATCCATGCTCATCTGGAGGTTGAAGCCATTGAAGACTTGCCCGAGGGTGATTCATTCGGTCCAAGGGGGATCGGCGAGATTGGCTCCGTAGCGCTTGCACCAGCCATTACAGCCGCAATACATCAGGCGACAGGTGTATGGGTTAACCGTCTTCCTGTACCGAGGGAACAACTGGTCAGACCTTTAAATGTACCTTTGCAGGAAGGAGTGAGTCCATCATGAGTAAGCCACTAGGGAGTCACTGGAAAGCCGTTGTGAATGGCGAAGAGAAACATCTGGAGATTGCGCAAACGACCCGACTTGTTGATGTGCTTCGGACTCATTTGCAACTGACGGGTACCAAAGTATCTTGCGAAGTTGGCCGCTGCGGCGCATGTATGGTTCTGATGGATGGAGAGCCCGTGAATTCATGTCTTGTCATGGCTTATCAATGTGATGGTAGTGAAATTACGACGATTGAAGGTCTGCACGGGGATGAGAAAGGGACTTTGCATCCGATTCAACAGGCTTTTGTGGAGGAAGGTGGTTTTCAGTGCGGCTACTGCACTCCGGGCATGGTGATCTCAACCAAAGCATTGCTGGATGCACATCCTGAGCCTACACAAGAACAGATAGAAACGGGATTATGCGGGAATCTATGTCGTTGTACCGGTTACGGTGGCATTATTCGTGCGGTACACAAGGCAGGAGAACGCTGTGCGATAAAGGAAACGTCTGCCGAGGAGACCGTTGGTTGAGTTGGAACGCACAACGTAGACATAAGCAGGGTGAAATTGACGGAACGTTCTCTGAAAAGGCATTCGACCCAGGAATGCTTTTTTGTTTTTTTATCAAGGTTTTTGCCAAACACATAATACATGATGAGGGTGAATTTTCGAACCAATTTCGTTTGATAATGAACCGTTTTCGGAAAATCATTTGAATATAGATGATTTTTCACAAAAGTGTATAAATTGATGGTATAAAAGAAGTTTCAATAAATACAATCACCATATATTTACAAATATTGATGCACATGCTATGTTAACTGTGAAAGCGCCATCATGAATGGGTTCATTGACATTTCATTATCATATTTCACTCGGGAAGGAAGATGGAATTGATGAAAAATTTGCTCAAAAAGGCAACCGCAATGATGCTGGCATTGGCCCTGCTGCTTGGACTAATGATAGCGCCCGTTCATGCAGACACCCCACTGTTCACCCTCGAAAGCGAAGATACGCAGCTCACCCCGGATCTTCAAGTGGTTACTTCAATCTATGGACAACCCAAGCCCGGATTTTCGGGGGCAGGATTTGTCTGGATGCAGAACTCTGGCTCATTAACTTTCACCGTTACTGTCCCGGAAACCGGCATGTACGCAATCTCCACACGATATATGCAGGAGCTTAGTGCGGATGGAAGGTCTCAAAATTTAATTGTTAACGGTGTTACGAAGGGGGCGTACATGCTGCCGTATACGACAACGTGGTCAGACTTCGATTTTGGCTTTCACAAGTTGAATCAGGGTAGTAATACCATTGAGCTGAAGGCAGGTTGGGGCTTCGCGTATTTTGATACTTTTACCGTGGATCATGCGGATCTGGATCCCCTGAATGTACAGCCAATTCTAAGTGATCCTGAGGCCACACCGGAAACACAAATTTTGATGAACTATTTAACGGAGGTATACGGTAACCATATTATTTCGGGTCAGCAAGAAATCTACGGAGGAGGGAATGACGGAGATTCGGAGCTTGAATTCGAATGGATTCATGATCTGACTGGAAAGTATCCGGCTATTCGCGGCTTTGATTTCATGAATTACAATCCGCTGTATGGTTGGGAGGACGGTACAACCGATCGCATGATTGATTGGGTGAATAACCGTGAAGGTATTGCAACAGCTTCCTGGCATATCAATGTACCTCGTAATTTCAATACGTATGAGCTCGGTGACTTTGTAGACTGGAAAGAAGCTACGTATAAGCCAACCGAAACGAATTTTAATACAGCAAATGCGGTAATTCCCGGTACGAAAGAGTATCAATACGTGATGTTGACCATTGAGGATCTGGCAGAACAACTGCTAATTTTGCAGGACAACAACGTGCCGGTTCTGTTCCGTCCGTATCATGAAGCGGAAGGCAACGGCGGACTGAATGGGGAAGGAGCTTGGTTCTGGTGGGCTTCAGCAGGCGCAGACGTATACAAACAGCTATGGGATATGCTATATACGGAACTTACGGAGACGTATGGCTTGCACAATCTGATCTGGACCTACAACAGCTATGTATATAGTACTTCTCCAGCATGGTATCCGGGCGATGATCAGGTGGATCTCGTCGGATACGATAAATACAATACAATCTACAACCGTTATGACGGCTTGTCCGGCGTACCCAATGAGGATGCAATCACTTCGATTTTCTATAAGCTTGTTGAGTTGACGGATGGTACGAAAATGGTAGCGATGACGGAGAACGATACGATTCCCAGCGTGAAAAATCTGACAGAAGAGAAATCAGGATGGCTGTACTTCTGTCCTTGGTACGGCGAGCATCTGATGAGTTCTGCATTTAATTACCCGGCAACGTTGAAAACGCTCTACCAAAGTGATTATGTCATTACTTTGGATGAGTTGCCGAATCTAAAGGTTAACAATCCCAATCCCAGCGCATCCATTACTCCTGCAAACGTCGAATTTGACAAATACACACCCAATCAAAGTGACAAGGCCGTAACTGTGAATGCAAATGGTCATACGCTGACTGCTCTTCGGGCAGGCAATAATGTGTTGACCACAACAACGGACTACACCTTGAGCGGAAGCACACTGCTGCTGAAAAAAGCTTATCTGGCGACCCTGCCAGTTGGCGAACATTCGATTGTTCTGGATTTCAATCAAGGGCAGGACCCTGTGTTAAAAGTCAAAATTGTGGATTCAACACCGAGTACGAATGCTGCGATTTCTCCCGTGAATGCAACATTCGATAAAGCGACGAATTCCGCGCAAGATATTAATGTATCTCTGACCTTAAATGGCCGTCAGCTCACAAGTATCACGAAGGGGAATTTCACTCTTGTAGCAGGTCAGAATTATACAGCATCCAGCTCTGCTGTTGTTCTGAACAAAACCTATCTTGCTACTCTGCCCTTAGGCCAGAACATGTTGACCTTTCACTTTAATGGCGGTAATAACGCTGTGCTTACAGTGAATGTAATAGACAGCACGGTTACTGTGCCGGCCGGAGATTTGACGATTCAAGCATTTAACGGCAATACAAGTGCATCCACTAACGGAATTTCACCCAAATTCAAATTGGTCAACTCTGGTAATTCGGCCATCCCGTTGAGTGATGTGAAACTCCGGTATTACTATACGATTGACGGGGAAGAACCTCAGACCTTCTGGTCGGACTGGGCCAGTATGGGCAGTGCAAATGTAACCAGCCAATTCGTTAAACTGGCGACTCCAGTTGCCGGGGCGGATCATTATCTTGAAGTAGGCTTCACAAGTGCGGCGGGATCACTGAATGCGGGCCAGAGCGCAGAGGTTCAAGCACGCTTTTCCAAAAACAATTGGTCGAACTACACTCAGACTGATGATTACTCTTTCAAGGCATCTGGTAGTCAGTTCGCAAACCATGATAAGGTCACCGGGTATGTGAACGGTCAGCTTGTGTGGGGAATTGAGCCGTAAGGTAGAGAGAACGGTTAAGGGGCTGGATCAGGGGTTAGACCTCTGATCCAGCCCTTTATTGTGAAGTGTGTCTATACCCGTTAGACGGAATGTTCTTTTTCCCGTTCAGCATGTGACGATGTATCCTTGTGTGTTACTATGCGATCTATTATCTTTTTCGTATGTGCCATGATGAACTGAAGAAGTAAACCTGCAAAGCAGACGGTTAACAACGTTCCAAGCCCGATCGGCCCACTGAGGAGGAATGCCAAAATCAGAAATACAAAGTAAATGAATGTTCTCGATACAAATAAGGGAGTTCTAGTGATCTCATGCAGAATTAACGTTAAGCGGTCAACGGGAATGGGTGCGAAATTAGTCTGTAAATAGATGGCCGTGCCGATACTTATGATCACTAAGCCAATGACAAAAGTCATGAGTTTGCTGTACCAAACCTCGGGCGTGATTAAAGATTTAGATACATAAAGCCATAGATCAATCCCCACACCAGTAATGAATGCGGTGACGAGCCCCATAAACTCGGGTTTTTGCTGCTTCAGGAGCGAATTACATCCTATCAATAGGAAAGCAATGATGACCTCCCAGCTTCCTACACTTAGCCCTACATGTTGGGAAAGCCCTACCAAAAGTGCATCAAACGGCGAGGTGCCCAGATCGGATTGGATGGTAATAGAAATGCCAAGTGTTAAGATGAGAATACCTGCGACAAAAAGCACATATTTCAATTCATTCAACCTCTTTTTTGATATTATGTTGCAAATACAACAAAAATAAGATAAATTCAATGTAATCCTTTTTTATTGCATTTGCAACAAATGATTCATGATTAACTTGTTAAAGGAATGTGAATATAGATGACGATTCGTATAGAGAGATGCACCAGTGAACATATAAGTGCACTGCAGGAGATCAGTTATGAGACATTTAATGAAACGTTTAAAGCGCAAAATTCACCCGAAAATATGAAAGCTTATCTGGAAAAGGCGTTTAATCGGAAACAATTAGAAACGGAACTTTCCATGGCGGATTCACAATTTCTTTTTATTTATGTCATCCATGAACTTGCAGGGTACATGAAAGTAAATATCAATGATGCGCAATCTGAGAAGATGGGCGTCGAATCCCTTGAGATTGAGCGGGTATACATCAAGAAAGAGTTCCAAAAACATGGCCTTGGTAAAGTATTGCTCCATAAAGCGATAGAAATGGCAACAGAAAATCATAAAAGGAAGATCTGGTTAGGGGTGTGGGAGAAAAACGAAAATGCCATCGCCTTTTATGAAAAGATGGGGTTTGTACAGACTGGAGCTCATGCTTTTTACATGGGAGATGAGCAGCAGATTGATTTTATAATGTCCAAAACGATACTTTAACTGTTTAACTGGTCCAATGGGGGGGAAGCTTGGGAGAAAAAATGCTGTTAAGCAGAATTCTTTCGGGCTTTTTTATGTTTTGACAGAACCGTTGAATACTAAAATAAAAAAATGGATGAGAAATTCTACATAACAAATATTATGTAAACTTATTATTTTCGATGACCTTCATAAACTGTATCTATGGCTTTAGTAAAAGTTAAAGATCTGATTAATACTTGTTTGGCAGTGGAATTTAGCTTAATAATTGTGAAGGCAGCCGGCTAACCTCAAGGACTATTATTACAGTTTATTAGTTTATTTTTACATTTGGACAGTCAGTCGAAAATCGTTTTCGTTCGTTGTTTGTTAGAGAGCGTTATGTTCTTGAAAATTACGTTATGAGTTGTATATTCCTCATGTTAAAAGAACTTTTTGCGCATAAACGAACATGTTAATTAACCAGGTTGAACTTTCTGTATTTTTAAGCTGAAAATGGAAAATGAATTAATATTTCAAGAGAAAACTCCAATCGAATGGGCTCTTGAAACAAACCCAAAAAGAAGTGAAATCAATCAAAATATTAATTGGATAAATAAGGTATAAATTGTTCAAAAGGCGCTACTACGCCTTTTATAGATCGATTTCATATGGATTTGCGATGGATTTAGTACCGCTTTCACGATATGCTTTTGGAAATTGGAAAGGAAGTGGGAAAAATGGAACGCGAACTGGCGTTGGAAATTGTCAGAGTAACAGAATTGGCTGCGTTAGCTTCAGCACCCTGGATGGGACGAGGCGACAAGAACAGTGCAGATGAAGCAGCTACTTTGGCCATGCGCGCCATGTTCGATTCCGTGTCCATTCGCGGCACGGTGGTAATCGGTGAAGGAGAAATGGATGAAGCACCCATGTTGTACATCGGCGAGGAAGTGGGCAACGCTGAGGGGCCTGAGGTTGACGTGGCTGTAGACCCGCTCGAAGGTACAGAGATCGTGGCCAAAGGACTAAACAACGCTCTATCGGTTATTGCAGTGGCGGGAAAAGGTAACCTGCTTCACGCACCGGACATGTATATGGAGAAACTGGCGGTAGGACCTGCGCTTGTAGGCAAGGTCAGCATTGAAGATCCGGTTGAAGTCACACTGGAGAAAGCCGCTGTCGCATTAAACAAAAACATCTCGGATCTAACAGTAATGATTCTGGATCGTGTGCGACATGAGAGCACAATTAAGACCCTGCGCAAGGTCGGCGTGCGGATCAAGTTCCTCAGTGACGGTGATGTGGCGGGTGCAATGGCACCGGCCTTCCCGGAGGCAGGCATTGACCTGTATGTTGGATCTGGAGGAGCGCCTGAAGGTGTGCTGGCTGCCGCGGCGCTCTCCTGCCTCGGGGGCGAGATTCAAGGTCGCCTGATGCCAGCTAACGCGGACGAATTCCAGCGCTGTCTGCAGATGGGGATTGATAATCCATACAAAGTGTTAACGATGCAGGATATGATCGGCACGGAGGACGTCATTTTTGCCGCAACAGGTGTGACGCCAGGCGAGATCTTGGGAGGAGTACGATATCTTGCGGATGATCGGGCCGAGACGGATTCGATTGTCATGCGTGCCAAAACCAAAACCATCCGATTCATTCGTTCCCAACACTTCCTGCCTAACAAAGAAGTACTGCACAAAGTAAGACAGCTCCAATCCACGCCAGAACCATCGGACCGCATTCCGAATCATGTAAAAACGATGGAACAGGCTGAGTTTAGTCAATCTTCCGTTGATCTTGGCGTTACAACGACGTTGTGAGTTGCACTCTCCATGAATTGAACAAATAGCAGCAACCGTTATCGTTGTAGTGTGTTGGCTAAGTAACTTGAACCCCTAAGGTTACAGGGCATGGAGATAATAAAAGTACCAACTCTGGCAAGATAATAATGAGGGCTTGGATTAACCCAAACCCTCATTATTTATTTATGTTAAAAGCATTGACAACGTTTACATGACGTGAGAAAATGTACGCGCGTACATAAATATCGATTTTTAATTATTCCATGATTAACGGTGAGCTGGAAAGGGGTGAAATTCATGGCATCTCGTAAAGAAGTGGCTGATCTTGCGGGTGTTTCCGAGGCGACGGTATCCCGGGTGCATAATGGGGTAGGTCCTATTAAAGAAGAGACACGCCGCAAGGTTCTTGAAGCTTCCGAACAGCTAGGCTATGTGCCCAGTGCTCTTGCTCGCAGTTTTGCCAGAAGTAAAAGCGGGAACCTTGGCGTAGTATTGCCTTATGTTCCGAAGGCGCATCTGTTCTCGGCTTATTTTTTCTCGGAAATGCTGAGTGGAATTGGAAGCAAAGCCAGAGACAATGGCATGGACCTGCTGGTTATGTTCCGGACACCCGGTGAAGTGATGAACTATACGGATCTGTTTCGGCGTCAGAAAGTGGACGCTTGCATTATCCTTGGTGCCAGAGATGAACATGAAGAACTCGCAGCCATGCAGCAGCTTCAACAGGAAGGACACCCGTTCTGTGTCATGAATCAGCATTTTGCGGGCCAATCGTTCACGGAAGTGGATGCGGATCATGTGGAAGGCAGCAGGCTTGCCATACGCCATCTTACGGATCAAGGGTATCGCCAAATCGCTTTTCTCAATGGTCCAGACAGCTATTCCAACAGCCAGGAGCGAATGGATGGTGTCCGACTTGGCCTGAAGGAAGCAGGTATGGAGCTGGACCCGAGTCTGTTGCTTGAGGGGAATTATAGTAGAAGAAGCGGCATTGAGGCGGCAGCGATTGTAGCAGATCGGCTGCATGAGATTGATGCTGTATTTGCTGCCAATGACCGGATGGCCATTGGTGTCATGCATGGTTTACGTGAGCGGGGAATAGGGCCTGCGGATTTTCCGGCATTCGTGGGTTATGACGACTCCGATGCCGCCGAGATGGCGGTTCCACCGCTGAGCAGCGTCAGGGTTCCATTTTTTGAGATGGGTGAACTAGCAGCATCGAAGCTTATGCATGGGTCTGTAGGTAACGCGCATAAAGCAAATAACGCTGTTGTGACGGTAACCGAATCAGCGAGAGCGTTGTTGCCTACCGAATTGATCATCCGTGCTTCTTCTATCCGTCAATAATGTAGTGGTACACATATTGAAAGACTTTTTATTATTCCAAAGGAGGAAATGACCATGTCAAATCGTCTTCGTGTCGGAATGGTTGGATACAAGTTTATGGGGAAGGCCCACAGTAATGCTTATCGCAGTCTGCCGATGTTTTTCCCATCTGCTCCGCTGCAGCCTGAGATGTCTGTGATCTGTGGACGTAACGAGCAGGGAGTGCAGGAAGCAGCGAATCAGTTCGGCTGGTCCGAAAGTGTAACCGATTGGCGCGAACTGGTGAAGCGAGATGATATCGATCTGATCGATATTAATGCGCCAAGTGATGCCCACAAGGAAATTGCGCTGGAAGCGGCCCGTCAGGGCAAGCATCTGTTTTGTGAGAAGCCTCTGGCCCTGTCACTTGCGGATTCACGTGAGATGCTTCAGGCAGCAGAGGATGCTGGAATCGCCCATATGGTCGGGTTCAACTATCGTTTCTCACCAGCGGTACAGTTAGCGAAAGATCTAGTGGAGAGCGGGCGACTGGGTAAAATCTATCATTTCCGTGCATTTTTCCTTCAAGACTGGATCATGGACCCATCGTTCCCGCTGGTATGGCGTTTGCAAAAAGAAGTGGCAGGCTCCGGTTCCCATGGGGATCTGGGTGCGCACTTAATCGATCTGGCTCGTTTCCTTGTCGGTGAATTCCAGGAAGTCATCGGTATGAGCGAAACATTTATCAAAGAGCGACCGCTTGCAGCCGAGATGACAGGGCTGAGTGCAAAAGGCAGTTCGAATGCGGATGCTCCCAAAGGAGAAGTGACCGTCGATGACGCTACCCTGTTCCTTGCACGATTCGCTGGAGGTGCGCTGGGCAGTTTTGAAGCAACACGCTTTGCAGCGGGGCATCGTAGTACGAACTCGTTTGAGATTAACGGCAGTCTCGGCAGTGTACGCTTTGATTTTGAACGGATGAATGAACTGGAAGTGTATTTTACAAAGGATGAAGAGGATGTACAGGGATTCCGCCGTGTACTGGCGACCGATCCTGCACATAAATATGCCGAAGCTTGGTGGCCTGCCGGACATACGATTGGATTCGAGCACACGTTCACCCATGAGATGCTGGAGCTGGTGACTGCGATCTCTGAAGGACGACAACCGTCCCCGAGTTTCCACGATGGAGTCGCCTGTCAGGCTGTATTGGAAGCCGTAGAACGTTCGGTAACGGAGCGGCGCTGGGTGACGCTTGAAGAGATGTGAACATAGATGAACAGCGAGACAGCGAAGTCAGGATGAGGTTGAACACAACTAAAATATCCGAAAGCGAGTGATGAAACGATGAGTAAAGCACTGATTGTATGGGGCGGCTGGGATGGACATGAACCGGAGCAGGTAGCGGCGATTTTTGAACGCATTTTGAAGGAAGAGCAGTTCGAGGTTGAAGTCTCGAATACGCTGGAGTCTTATGCGGATGCAGAGAAGCTGCTCGGTCTGGATCTGATCGTGCCATTGTGGACGATGGGGCAGATTGAGCAGGAACTGGTCAATAACGTATCAGCGGCTGTTCAGAGCGGTGTGGGCTTGGCTGGTCTTCACGGTGGGATGTGTGATGCCTTCCGAAATAACGTGGATTGGCAGTTTATGACGGGTGGACAATGGGTTGCTCATCCAGGTAACGATGGGGTGGAGTACATGGTGAACATGAAGCGTGGCTCCAGCCCGTTATTGGATCATATTGAAGATTTTCAGGTGAAAAGCGAACAGTACTACCTACACGTAGACCCGGCCGTGGAAGTGTTGGCCACAACTCGTTTTCCAGTGGTGAGTGGTCCGCATGCCGCGAATGGACCGGTAGATATGCCTGTTGTCTGGACGAAACGATGGGGCGCAGGACGGGTATTCTACAACTCACTGGGACACCATGCAGACATTGTAGACATGAAACCTGTGACTGAAATGATGCGCAGTGGCTTCAAATGGACAGCAGCAGGCAAAGAACTTGCCAAGAGTCGAGTAAGTGCCGCAACCGAAGTGTACACAGGCATGGCGGACAACCAGAACTAATGAGATTGTAGTTGGAATGTAAGCATAACTTCAGTATCAACAATTCATCCTCAAAGGATAAACCATATCTGATCCACGGCGAAGGGAGCCCCAGGCATGAAAACAATGAAAGTAGGCATTATTGGCTGCGGTAAAATCAGCGGTATTTATATGGAAAACTGTCACCGGTTTGAGGTGCTGGAACTTGTTGCTGTAGCGGATCTTGATCGGAAACGTGCCGAAGAGCAGGCAGCAGCCTATAACGTGCCTAACGTATACAGCGTGGACGAAATCTTGGCTGATCCCGAGATTGAGCTGATCATCAACCTGACCATTCCTTCCGTTCATGCGGATGTATGCTTGCGGGCGCTTGAATCTGGTAAACATGTTTATGTGGAAAAACCACTTGCTGTTACCCGTGAAGAGGGGCAGGCCGTGCTCGAAACAGCAAAACGTAAAGGATTGCTCGTGGGCTGTGCACCAGAAACGTTCTTCGGTTCAGGCATCCAGACTTCACTTCAATTGGTGGAGGAAGGGGTCATCGGCAAGCCGGTAGCGGCGACGGCATTTATGATGAGCCGTGGTCATGAGCACTGGCATCCCGATCCGGAGTTTTATTACGCCTCTGGCGGTGGGCCAATGTTTGACATGGGTCCATACTACCTCACGGCATTGGTTCAACTGATGGGACCGATCAAATCCATTGCAGGCATGACAGGTAAAGCCATGGAAGAACGCACGATTACGAGTGAGAAAAAGAGAGGACAGACGGTTTCCGTCGAAATTCCAACTCACGTTACGGGTTTGATGCAGTTTGAACAGGGAGCCATTGGCACACTGATTACGAGCTTTGACGTATTTGGCGGAAGTGCATTGCCACCGATTGAGATATATGGCACGCACGGTACATTACAGGTCCCTGACCCCAATACCTTCGGCGGTCCGGTTCGTTACCGCTTGCTGGGTGAACAGGAATGGACGGAAGTTCCGCTCCTCCCAGGGTATCAGCAGAATACACGCGGCATTGGTGTAGCAGATATGGCCTATGCGGCACATAGCGGACGCGCACATCGGGCGAGTGGGGAGCTGGCATACCATGTTCTTGAGGCCATGTGGGCATTCCACGATTCATCCGATGAACAGACATTCTACCAGATGAAAAGCTCGTGTCAACGTCCGGCTGCATTGCCTGTGGATCTGCCACTGTATACATTGGATAAGTAAGATAGCCATTATTGTTAATGTCATGACGAACAGCCCCTTCTCCTTAAAAAGGAAAGGGGCTGTTTTTTTATTAAATCAAAAAAATCTGGGGATAACAGCGGTCGGATCGGAAGGTTGTTCTGCCAACGGAGTGTCCAGTGTAAATATTCTTTGGTTCAACTTCTATAGCCATTTAAGGCTCAAATCCCGCCTGACTGATCCAGATCTCATCCTCGTCAAAATGGTCTTTCATCCGCTGAACGACAGTCTGATACGCATCTGGATGATACCAGTGCTCCATCCCCACTTGCTGGTATAGCGATTCCATGCCAAGTCGACGGGTGCGCTTCCCCTCACTGCCATCGCCCATGAAATAGTCGTCAATGCATACACGCTGAACAAGAGGTCTCAAGATGGCTGCAAACTGTTCACTGCTGGGTAATACGGGAGCAATCGCAACCTGTGTGGGTATTCTGGCATCCCGCAACTGTTCCAGTGCACGTAATCGGCCTGCAATCGGGGGAGCGGTAGGACTGAAATGCTTGCGCATATCGTCCAAATCTGTCTCTACAGTCATACTTACCCGAACCCGGTCACCTAACTGCTGTAACAGATCTATATCCCGGGTAACGAGAGGACTGCGGGTTTGGACTAATACAAAATCGGGCGGATACTGTACCATGATTTCAAGCAATGAACGAGTGATACACTCCTTGTATTCAGCGGGTTGGTACGGATCGGTACTCGATGACATGAACAGAGTGACTTTCCCTTTCGCCAGGGCACGCTGCAATTCTTTGGCGAACACTCGGGAAGCCTCCTGTTTTACATCAACCCAGCTCCCCCAATCCTCTTTGCGAAATAAGGAAACAGGCATCTGTCTGACATAACAATAGGAACAACCGAAGGCGCAGCCTGTGTAAGGATTCAGCGTATGTGTATAGCCATGAAGAAAACCGGTTCCTTTGTTCATTAACGTTTTGGGTACTTTGTAAGATAAGTTGGTCTTCATGAGTTGTCATGCCTTTCACGGTAATGTGCAGGTGTGAGACCTGTATGTTTGCGAAATACAGTAATGAAATAAGCAGAGTTGAGTATACCGACATGGCGACCAATCTCGGTGACGGTGAGTCTGGTATGTTCAAGCAACTTTTGGGCTTCGGTGATTCGTTTAATCTGAATATATTGAACCGGTGTGCGGCCTGTAATCCGCTTGAACACACGATGCAGATGATAAGGGCTGCCGTGACTAACAGTGGCAAGGATGTCCAGGGTTAGAGGCTCGGCATAATGATGTTCGATGTAATCCGTGATTCCGTATATCCACTCCTGATCAGGTACCCGCTCGCCTGTTGGTTTGCAGCGTTTGCAGGGTCTGAACTTTCGTGCCAAAGCTTCTTCAACATGTTGAAATATCAACACATTTTCAGCTTTGGGTGCTCTGGACTTACAGGAAGGTCGGCAGAAAATGCCCGTTGTCTGCACGCCGTAAAAGAACGTTCCATCATAGGAACTATCGTTGTGGATGATGGCATGCCAGTATTTTTCATCTATCGGTTTGGGCAGTATGCGATCTTGATCTGGACTTTCCACAGTGATCACCTCATCTCTAATTATACCCCTGATTCCAAGAGCTTGACGAAGTTTCAGCTTAAAAAGCAAGATTTCAATATCTGGGATACAGGACCTTTCTTCAATCTGAATGAAATATGAGCTACAATATACAGGATGGTATAAAGGTTATATCACAAATGAAATTTATAGATGAAAGAGGTAGGTAAGCATGGTTCGTTTTGGCGTAGTGGGTACCAACTGGATTACAGAAAGGCTTCTTGAAGCCGCAGCACAGGTTGAAGGATTCAAATTAACCGCCGTGTATTCAAGAACTGAAGAAAAGGCTAATGCATTTGCAGATAAATATGATGTAGAATACCGTTTCACCAGTCTGGAAGAGTTGGCGGCAAGTGATGTGATTGATGCAGTCTACATCGCGACACCCAATACCGTTCATGCGGAGCAAGCAGAGATTTTTCTGAGAAACGGCAAACATGTATTGTGCGAGAAACCTTTGGCTGCGAATAGCGCCGAAGTTCAGAGTATGATCGATACAGCACGTGAACACGAAGTTCTGCTCATGGAAGCGATGAAATCCACCCTTGTTCCCCAGTTCAAAATGGTACAGGAAAGCCTGCATAAAATTGGTCCTGTCCGTAAATACGTAGCAGGATACTCTCAGTATTCTTCGCGTTACGACAAATACAAAGAGGGGATTGTCTTGAACGCCTTCAAGCCTGAACTGGCTAATGGGGCATTAATGGATCTCGGTGTGTATTGTCTCTACCCATTGATTACATTGTTTGGTGCACCTAATCGGGTTCAGTCCCAAGCGATGATGCTGGAATCTGGCGTGGATGGACAGGGTAGCGTGCTGTTGGATTATGACGGGATGGATGCGGTCGTTACATACTCCAAAATCTCCAACTCTCATCTACCAAGCGAGATTATGGGGGAACTGGGCAGCATCATCATTGACAAGATTGGTTCACCAGAACATGCAGAGATACGATACAATGACGGTACGGTGGAGCAGCTCACAGTCGAACAAAACCATCCGGCGATGTACTATGAAGTGGAGGAGTTCGTGAATCTGGTTCAGGATGGCCGCAAGGAGTCCAGTATGAACACGTATGAACGCTCTTATGTTACGATGCAGGTCATGGATCAAATTCGGAAGCAGATTGGGCTTGTGTTCCCTAACGATTGAGACAAAAACAGGAAAGGTAGCTGAGACGAGATGAGCAGAGATGAGAAGAAGAACAGCAGAGAAGATAACTGCTCCAATGATTTTGGTGGTTTGGAACTGACACAGATTGTTTTCATAGGAAGAACCTTCGGGGAATATATGAAGATGTTCAACTTAACGGTGGAGGATCTTAGAGGCAAGTCCATTTTGGATTGTCCAGGTGGAGCATGTTCTTTCAGTAGCCAAGCGCGCAAGTTGGGTGCAGAGCCCATGGCCGCGGACATTGCCTACCAATACGAGATTAACGAGCTTGAAGTAAAGGGATTTCAAGATATTGAACATACGATGAAACAGATGGAACCTGTACAAGGGATCTATGTGTGGGATCAATTTGGATCCATCCAGGGGTTAAAGGAAGAACGAACTCGTGCCATCACAGATTGCATCGCAGATATGAGAAATTTCCCTGACTGTTATGTGGCGACTGTGCTCCCGGATCTTCCGTTTGCCGATGAACAATTCGATCTGACGTTATCCGCCCATTTTCTGTTTACGTATGCGGATCGATTGGATGTTGATTTTCATGTTGCAACCGTAATGGAACTGCTGCGTGTGAGCAAACGAGAGGTTCGCATTTTTCCGACGGTTGATCTGTCTGGCGAACGCTACAAGCATATGGACGCCTTAAAATTATTACTCGAAGAGCGTGGGTACACCGTATCCGAAGAACCAACATCATATGAGTTTCAACGGAATGCGCACACCATGCTTCAAATCGTTAAACATTCATGAACAAGATAGGAGGTTTTTCGAATGAACAAAGTTCTTATACTTGGGGGTACACGTTTTTTTGGTAAACGTCTGGTCGATCACTTGCTGTGGGAAGGAAAATCGCAGATTACAGTCGCAACTCGCGGTAAAACGGATGTCGACTTCGGACCGGAAGTGAACCGGATCAAGATGGATCGAGAAGACCCGGAATCTCTGGCAGAGGTTGCGCAGACAGACATGTGGGATGTTGTGTACGACAATATCTGTTATTCCCCGGATGCGGCGATAGCGGCCTGTGAAGCTTTTGCAGGACGCACCAAAAGGTACGTTTTAACATCAACACTCTCGGTGTACGGTGATCCCAGACCTGGATTCAAGGAAACGGATTTTGACCCGTATACGTACCCATTACAGTATGGGAGTGCGGAGGATTTTTCGTATGGAGAAGGCAAACGGCTTGCCGAGGCAGTATTTTTCCAGGAAGCGGATTTCCCGGTTGTGGCGATGCGCATTCCCATTGTACTCGGGATTGATGATTATACGAGAAGACTTCATTTTCATATTGAACATGTGCAAAAAGGAAAACCGATCGGCATGCCAAATCCGGATGCAGAGATTGGATTTATCAATTCCACCGAAGCAGCAAGATTCCTCGCCTGGCTTGGACATTCTTCCATTACCGGTCCAATAAATGCAGCTTCCAAGGGTTCGATTACGCTGTCAGCCATGATACATCTGATCGAGACAGTCACGGGCATGCAGTCCCAGATCCTCACGGAAACGGTGAAAGAGGACATGTCACCCTTCGGCGTCGAGCAATCATGGACGATGGTGACGACCAAGGCAGAACAAGCTGGATATACGTTCGAACCTCTGATGGACTGGTTCCCGGGACTTGTTCGTGAGGTTGCTCTCGCATTACAGTCGGAGAGGTAGAATATCGGCTCGGATGAAACCAAAATGAAACTGAATGAACCTGACGAACCAATCGGTTTGGACGAGCGGGTCATTCTAACGAATGAACATCAAACAGGGTGCAACCAGAGCGTAATCTCCGGTGCACCCTGTTTATGTTGTCGTTTTTTCGAAGTTGAACGGGACCTAATCCAGATAAGAGGGACTAATCATTTACACAATAACGTAGAGGACAGAAAAAACCTGAAAAAGCGAAGCGTTCGCCTACAAGCTTTCTGCAAGAAAGCTACATCGGAAGCATACGCTATCTCCGGATTTCCCCTTTAAAAGGGAATGAAAAAATATGGGGATAACAGCGATTGGAAGGTTGTTCTGTTATCGTAGTGTCAGTGTAAATAATTTTTGGTCCACTTATTTAGTCAACTCACGTGGAGCAGAGGCAGAAGCACGTATGCGCAGTTCTGATGGTAGAATGACGGTCTGGGCTTCCGAAGGGGCTTTTCCCTCAATCCGGTCGATCAGCATCTGTACGCCCTGAAACCCAAAATCATATGCGGGCTGTGCCGCTACGGTCAGGAAAGGATCAAAGGCAGAAGCCAGATCCAGATCGTCAAAACATACGACGGAGATGTCTTCTGGCACGCGCAGTCCCCGTTTACGCAAAAGCCGGATGACCGCAATCGCCAACATGTTGTTGGCTGCAAAAATGGCTGTTGGTTGCCCCGGTTGAGAGAGTAGTCGATCCAGTCCCTCTTCATCGCTGAAATCCCGGTACCCGGTTCGAAGGACAAGCTCGGGATCGAAAGCGGCTCCGCCCTCACGCAAACCCGCTATATAACCTTCTTCCCGCAGTCTGGCGGTAGAAACCTCCGAAGAACCATTGACCAGTGCAATGCGCTGGTGTCCCAAATGCACCAGATAACGGATTAGCTCAATTGCACCTTCCCGGCTATCTCCGGCAATGATATCTGACGTAATGCCAGGTACGGTGCGGTCCAGAAAGACAAACGGAATGTGTCGTTCCTGCAACTGTTTCAGATGAGGCAGAGACCGATCTCCCGCCGGCGCATAGAGTACACCATCCACGCGAGTGGACAGAATCGCATCCACGTAATCCTTTTCCTTATTGTAATCCTCGTCACTATTACCGAATAGAAGCCGGTACCCACGAAGATGGGCTGCATCTTCAGCACCACGGGCCAGTGTTGTATAAAAAGGGTTGGTAATATCCGTAATCAGCAGGGAGAGCATCTGGGTTCGTTGAAGCACAAGGCTGCGCGCATTGGAGTTTGGGATGTAGCCCAATTCGTCGATCACCTGTTGAACACGTTCACGTGTCGCGGAACTGATGCGACCTGTATGATTAATGACCTTGGAGACCGTCATGGCGGAGACGTTGGCTTTTTTGGCAATATCATAAATGGTAATCATTAGAATCTAACCTTTCCGCAACATAGTCTTACCATTCTATAGGATAATGCCAATTGACAGCAAGATAGGCTCGTGCTATGTTAGGGTTACCGATAACCCTAACTGGGTTTTGAACGTCTTTACTACACAAACCATTTCGTTAAATTCGCTCATGCTCGTTCCATTTGTTTGTTAGAGGAACTACATAGACAGCTGATTAATGAAGTGGTTTTTTATTATTCATTTAAATATGTAAACGCATTCAAAATTAAAGAGGCTCTTAAGTCTGTGTATGCAGATCTTGCGAGTAACCGGGGTATCGGTTGTATTTCCGCATTAGGTTTCTCAATTCAACCCAAATTCTATGAAACGAATTGAAGGAGGACACTCTAGTATGACACATCAGGATTATCGTTATAAGCAGGCTTTCCCCAAGATTGGTATTCGTCCCACGATTGATGGAAGACGCAAGGGAGTTCGGGAGTCGCTGGAAGAGCAGACGATGCGGATGGCTACGTCCGTTGCCGAGCTGCTTGCAGCCGAACTGCGTTATCCTGACGGCTCAGCAGTAGAGTGCGTTGTAGCCGAGACCTGTATTGGCGGAGTGGCCGAAGCGGCCGCAGCATCTGAACTATTCAGCCGTTCCAACGTGGGTGTAACGATTACCGTGACACCATGCTGGTGTTATGGTACCGAAACGATGGATATGTCGCCATCCATTCCTACAGCGATCTGGGGTTTTAATGGAACTGAGCGTCCGGGTGCAGTATATCTTGCAGCAGTACTCTCCGCCCATGCACAGAAGGGGATTCCGGCCTTTGGGATCTATGGAGAGGATGTACAGGACGGCGGAGATACAACGATTCCCGATGACGTGCGTGATAAATTGCTCCGTTTCAGCCGTGCGGGTCTTGCAGCCGCTACCTTGAAAGGGCAAGCCTATCTGTCGATTGGATCGGTATCCATGGGGATTGCAGGTTCAATCGTGAACGATTCATTTTTCCAGGAGTATTTGGGCATGCGCAATGAGTACGTGGATATGAGTGAACTCACTCGGCGTATCGAAGAAGAGATCTATGACCCCGAGGAGTATAAGCTCGCGCTGGCCTGGGTGAAGGAGAACTGTAGTGAAGGTCCGGACAACAACGCTGCCCACCTGCAAACGGATCGCAAACGCAAAGGGTACGAATGGGAAACCGTTGTGAAAATGACCCAAATCGTGCGTGACCTCATGGCGGGCAACCCAAGATTGGCAGAGCTGGGGTTCACAGAGGAATCGATGGGGCACCATGCAATTGTATCCGGGTTTCAGGGACAACGGCAGTGGACGGATCATTCTCCAAACGGAGATTTTCTGGAGTCGATATTGAATTCTTCCTTTGACTGGAATGGCAAACGTGCGCCTTATCTGGTTGCAACGGAGAATGATAGCCTGAATGGAGTATCGATGTTGTTCGGTTCGTTGCTCACGCACACGGCTCAGATCTTCGCTGATGTACGTACGTATTGGAGTCCGGATTCCGTAGAGCGTGTGACGGGGCACCAGTTGGAAGGAAAAGCGAAGGATGGCATCCTGCATTTGATTAACTCCGGTTCAGCAGCATTGGATGGCACAGGACAACAGTCCAGAGACGGGAAGCCTGTCCTCAAGCCATTCTGGGAAATTACAGATGAAGAAGTTCAGGACTGTCTGAAAGCAACATCGTGGAGACCGGCATCCGTAGAATATTTCCGCGGGGGCGGCTATTCAGCGGATTTTCTGACCAAAGGTGGCATGCCTGTAACGATGACACGTCTGAATCTCGTCAAAGGACTGGGACCGGTACTGCAAATCGCTCAGGGTTACACGGTCGATCTGCCTGAAGACGTGCATAATACGTTGGATCAACGGACAGATCCAACCTGGCCATCCACCTGGTTTGCACCTGTTCTAACCGGATCGGGAGCGTTTACTTCCGTATACGAGGTGATGAATCAATGGGGCGCGAACCATGGCTCCATCTCGTATGGACATATTGGTGCCGACCTGATTACGCTCGCTTCCATGCTTCGTATTCCGGTAAATATGCACAATGTACCCGAGACGGAAATTTTCCGCCCGCGTGCATGGGGATTATTCGGCACCAGTGAGCCGGAGAGTGCAGATTACCGTGCTTGCAGTGTGTTTGGCCCGTTGTATCGTTAATATAACGTTCCATTCCTGTCAAACGCCATGTTCCTTATGAAATGAAGTTAACATGGCGTTCTCTTGAAGACTGTGTTCAGATAGCGACCATGGCTTATCGCGTAGAGTTAAGGAGGCTTGGTAGAATGGGCAATCAAGCAACACATGTGCTTGCTGCCGATTACGGTGCCGGTAGTGGACGCATAGTCCGGGGTTCTTTTGATGGAAGCAGACTCTCGTTACGAGAAGTGCATCGTTTCAACAACGAACCGGTGCAGCTGGGGGATGGGTTGTATTGGGATTTCTTGCGCCTTTTTCATGAATTAAAACAAGGTATCGTGAAAGGGACGCAAGGCATCTCTCCATCAGTCCGATCTATAGCAGTGGATACGTGGGGAGTGGACTATGGACTGATCGATGGGGCGGGAAGATTATGCTCGAATCCCCGGCATTACCGGGAAGCACGCAACGCACAGTGGATGGCAGAAGTACTGCACATGGTGAAAGAAGAAGAACTGTATGCGATGTCCGGCGTTCTGCCGCAGCAGATCAATACTGTATTTCAACTGCTAGGGAATGTACGAGAGCAGGCGGAAGGATTGCATCCGGATGTGCACATGTTATTCATGCCGGATCTATTTCACTATTATCTATCCGGTCAGCAGGCTTGTGAGTATACGATTGCAAGTACCAGCGGACTGTTGCATGCAGGCGAGGCACGTTGGAATGAACATCTGATCGGACGTCTCGGCATACCGGAAACATTATTTCCAAGTCTCGTTCAGCCCGGTACCGTACTGGGTAATTTAACGGCTGAGTTGTGTGCAGAATTACAAATTGGTCCGTTGCAGATAGTCTCAGTGGGCTCACATGATACCGCATCTGCCTTGGCAGCCATCCCTGCGATGGATTCGAATTTCGCTTTTATTAGCTGTGGTACCTGGTCTCTTATGGGTGTGGAGCGTGATACACCTGTACTGGATGACCGAAGCCGTGCATTGGGATTCACCAATGAAGGCACCGTAAGTGGGAAAGTACGTACCCTGAAAAATCGTTCAGGTCTGTGGCTGCTACAGGAATGCAAACGGCAATGGGAACGGGAGAATCAACGTTTCACACATGAAGAACTGGTTCAGCTGGCTGCCTTGGCAACGCCGCATCAAAGTTACGTATCGCCGGGAGATAGCGTATATTTGGCGCCAGGGAATATGGTTGAACGAATACGGCAACAATGCAGTGCCAGCGGACAGACAATACCCGAAACGACTGGAGCAGTTGTACGCTGCATACTGGAAAGTCTTGCTCTGGAATTCAGACAGACGCTGGATGAACTGCAGTTGATTACAGGTACAAGACCTGGTGTCATTCATATGGTTGGTGGCGGTGTACACAATCGACTATTGTGCCAGTTTACAGCCAATGCAGCAGGTGTACCGGTGGTGGCAGGCCCCGCAGAGGCGACTTCAGCCGGGAATTGCATGCTGCAATTCCTTGCTCATGGAGAAGTGAGTAGCTTGGCCGATGTTCGGGAGGTCATGGCTGATTCCTTTTCCCCCGAGACCTATGAATCTGAGGATACAGAGCTTTGGCAAGAAGCTCATGAAAACTACCAAAGTTTGAATCAAATCAAAAGGTAATATACAGATGTAATGAACATGGATGCAAAATGCTTGCCAAAAAGAAAAGTACGAGGAGTGGTGAGGAACATGTCTGAACAGCAGATAAGGGAAGAATTGACGAAATATGCCCGCAGAGCAGTTGCTCAAGGGTTGGTGGTAGGTCCCGGCGGAAATCTGAGCGCTCGCTCTGGTGGAACGATGCTGTTGTCTCCGAGTGGTTATGCACTTGAAGACCTGGAGCCGGACGAGTGGATCGCTATTGATATCGAGACAGGAGAGACTAGCGCGGAATCAACACGTCCGTCTTCTGAAGTATTGATGCATCTCTATAGCTATCGTATCAGTTCGGATATCCAAGCCATTGTGCATACGCATCCGGCGTATACGATCGCACTCAGTCTCGTTTTCGATGAATTGCCACACTTGTTCCCTGATCAGTCTGCATTGGTGGGCGATATCGGGTTCGTACCATATGTTCTGCCAACGACGAAACAACTTGCCGATGCAGTCTCGGCAAAGGTAGAGGATCATACAGCACTCATTCTCGTCAATCACGGATTGGTTACAACGGGTAAAAACCTCCGCGAAGCTTATTATCGCACCCAGGTGGTGGAAGAAAGCGCGAAAGTATATATGATCGCCAAGGCAACCGGAGAACCCAAAGTGTTAACTGCTGAGGAATATAAGGAAATTCAATCCCTTGAAAGTGAAGCCTACCGTGTGCAGCTGTTGCAACAACTAAAGTCCTGATTCCTGTTTTGAGCATTCATGATTATGTTAGTAACTATAATAGGTTGTTACGCTAAGAGCAGATTGCATCCTCCAGATCGAAACTGGAATACAGGATGTGAAATGCTCTTTTTTATGTTGAGATAGAATTGAAAGTCGAAAAATGTAGTTGGGAGAAATAATTCATACTAATTTGATGAGAATTGTTGAAAATGAAACGTTTAGAAGGTATACTATCGTTAATCATCAATGAGTAACAACTACGAGGAAGACGATAAAAAATATTAATGAAGTAACTATGAGGGGGGAAATGGTGTGGGTCCTGAGCTAAACGAAATGGAGTTGGAATACGAACTGTTGAAGCAGCTTCAAGAGGCGAACGCTCCCATCGGGGCCAGTACGTTGGTTCATACTTTGGGCAAAACGTATGGTCTGAGTCAGGCAACCATCGGAAGAAGACTTATGGAGATGGATGTTGAAGGATTTACCGTTCTGAAAGGCCGCAAGGGAAGGACTTTGACCGAACAGGGACTGGATCGAATGAAGACGTTGGAAAGAGATTTGCAGCAAAAAAATGTGAACTCACAGTTAATTCAGATGCTGAACCATTCCGGGGAAAAGGCTCTTCTGGATGTTCTCGTTGCCCGAAGGGCACTTGAGCGGGAGATTGCTTCCCTGGCAGCACAGCATGCCTCGAAAGAATACATAGCACTGTTGCAAGCATCCATTGCGAACCAGCATGAATTGCTTTCCAAGAATATTATACCATATGAGCAGGACCGGGAGTTCCACAGATTGCTGGCCTACGCTGCGCAAAACCGAATTCTCCTGCATGCGGTTGAACTGGTATGGGAGACAAGCCGTGATTTTCTGGAGACAGCATATATTCGCCGGAGAGTAGGAAGTGAATTAGTTGTGGACCATCAGCAGATTCTGGATGCTATTGTAGCTGGCTCTCCGGAGCAGGCTGAAGCGGCAATGGTGAATCATATCAACCAAATGATTGATGATGTCAAACGTTATTTCGCCATGCAAAACCAATAACATTCCTTAGATTGAGATCCTGTGATAAAGGAGTTGAGCTTGTGGACACGATCTACCGTTTAGGCATAGATATCGGAGGTACTTTCACGGATGCGCTGGTGATGGACCATGAGGGCAGGGTGATTGCGGCGCTCAAGACGCCATCGATTGCAACAGCTCCGGAACAGGCGATTTTTAACGCACTTGATCAACTCAAGGAGAATGGTGTGAACATTCGTGAGATTGATCTATTTGTGCATGGAACAACTCTTGGCGTGAACACGTTAATCGAACGAAATGGTGCGGTTACAGGCCTGTTGGTCACCAAAGGATTTCGCGATATTCTTGAGATCCGGCGGTTGCGACTTGAGGATACAACCAATCTGTATGGTGACAAGACCGATGCGCTGGTACCGAGACAGCATGTCAAGGAAGTTGATGAACGTGTGATTGCGGGTGGGGGCATACTCCAGCCATTGAATCAGGAACAGCTGCTGCAAGCGGTACATGAGCTGGTGGAGGATGGCGTTACTGCGTTGGCGATCAGTTTTCTACATGCTTATGTGAATCCGGTCCACGAACAGCTTGCGGAAGATCTGATCAGGAAACATTATCCGCAGCTGTTCATCAGCCGGAGCAGCGCTATCTGGCCACAACAGCGTGAGTTCGAACGAACACTCGCAACGGTGATGAACGCTTATGTAGGTGAACGAATGGGTTCATATTTCCTGCGTCTGCAAAAAGGTATTGAGGCGTATGGGCTTAAAGCCAACTTGTTGTCGACCATGTCCAACGGTGGAATTATGACGGCTGCCAGAGCGGCCAATGAGCCGGTACGTACGCTTCTATCCGGGCCTGCTTCCGGTGTAATCGCCGCGACCCATATTGCTGAACGAGCGGGCATTCATCAGGTCATTACATTCGACATGGGCGGGACAAGCGTTGATGTTGCTCTCATCGACAACGAACCAACCTATTCATCCGAGAACAAGGTTGGTGATTTTCCGGTCATCATTCCTGCTGTTGATGTAACGGCTATAGGGGCAGGGGGTGGTTCAATTGCCTGGCTTGATTCCGTAGGCGTACTCAAGGTGGGGCCACGCAGTGCGGGAGCCAACCCCGGTCCGGCCTGTTATCAGCGCGGGGGAGAAGAGCCGACAACCACAGATGCCTATCTACAGCTCGGTATCCTGCATGCTGACCGTTTCCTTGGCGGACAAATGCGTCTGTATCCCGAACTTGCAGAGCGTACGCTGGGCAATCTGGGAGAGAAACTCGGTCTGAATGCCGAACAGACTGCGCAAGCCATTCTAGATGTGGCAACCGCCAATATGTATGCCCAGTTTTCTCCCCTTATGGCTCGCAAGGGTGTTGATCCCCGCGACTTTACGTTGCTGGCATATGGCGGAGCTGGCCCGATGCATGCTTTTCTGATGGCACGCGAGGTAGGAATTGGCAGAGTGCTGATCCCGCCATCTCCGGGAACCCTGTGTGCCATGGGCTGCACGGTTGCCAATCTTCGCAATGACTTCGTTCATACGTTACACAAAAGCATCCAGACTCTGGAGCCTGGTGAGTTAAGTTTCCTTTTCACTGCATTGGAAAACCAGGGGCGTAAATGGGTCGATGAGGAAGCCCGGGGCGGTGTCAAGCTGGACAATATCTATTGTCTGTACAGTGCGGATATGCGCTATGAAGGACAGGCCTTTGATCTTGAGGTCGCGCTGACATTGGAAGAAATTGAAGATCCCATGAAGGCAGGGATTAAATTCCATACGTCCTACCAGAATGTGTTTGGCATTAGTCAGCCAGAGGCTGAGGTTATGTTTGTAAGTCTTAGAGCGACCATTGTAGGTGTTTTGCCTACTCATAACAAGGTGAATCCAATAGATTTACCGTTCGACGAGAGTGGAGCGGAGGAACGGATCATTACCTTTGACCATGTACAGCAGACAGCAAAGGTACTGAAAAGGGAACAGATTCCATTCGTGGATGCTCCCATTTCCGGACCCATTATTGTGGAGGAATACGATACAACGATCTTTATCCCGCCTGGATATATGGTGTATCGGGATGTGCACGGGAACGTGATTGGGGAGGTGAAAGCATGATCGCTGACAAGGTCTTTCTTGAGATTTTCAACAACCGGATTCAAGCCGCCGTGGAAGAAATGGCAAATGTCGTACTGCGCACAGGATTCACCGCTTTTGTCAAGGAAACGGGCGATTTTGGAACCTACCTCTTATCTCCAGCCGGGGAAACGTTCGGGTCGCCGCTGGAGACGGGTTACAATCTGTCTCTGGGCATCCCTGCTGCTGCGACCATTAACAGTATAGAAGACTGGAAAGAAGGGGATCTCGTTATATGTAATGATCCCTATTCCACCAGGGGCATGGTCACACACCTTCCAGACATTCATCTCATTAAGCCTTATTTTCACGAAGGGCAAATCATCGCTTATGGCATGTGCTTCGTTCATTCATCCGATGTAGGCGGCAAGGTACCGGGAAGCGTATCTCCCAGCGCCTACGATATTCATATGGAAGGCATTCGAATTGCACCAGTCAAGTTGTATGAAGCCGGTGTTCTGAACGAGCAGATTCTCCGCATGTTTCTGGACAACAGTCGAATTCCGGAGCAAAATCTGGGTGATCTCAATGCGCTTATGGCCGCATTGAATCGGGGAGAGCAGCGACTTGCGGAACTCATTGCACGATATGGCGTGGAGAAAATCCAGCAGGGCATCGAGCATTTACTGGAATATGCCGAGCTGAAGGCTCGTGCCATCGTGCAGGATATCCCTGACGGTTCCTATGACTTCTGGGACTACCTGGAGAAGGGCCCAGGAGGATATCCCATCCGCTTGCGCTGCACAATGACGATTTCAGGCAGTGACATTCATCTGGACTTTAGCGGCACCGATCCTCAGGTCAGGGCTTCATTCAATATTCCTACCCACAACCAACAGGGACATTACATGCTGGTACCTGCACTTATTCGTTATTTCCGTACACTTGATCCGACCATTCCGTGGAATTCGGGCATGATTCGCATGGTGCGAAATTATGCCCCTCCTGCTTCCGTTCTTAACCCTGAGCCGATGGCAGCTGTAGGGGCACGTGCTGCGACCTTTATCCGGCTGATGGACGTTATCACGGGAGCTCTGGGGAAAGCTCAGGGCAGTATGGTTCCCGCAGCAGGAGCTGGACAAGCCTGTATCGTCATGATGGCGATGACCGATGCGTCCGATGGTAAGAAAAAGGTGGGCGTCATTCAGCCGATCTGCGGAGGTTCGGGAGCAAGGCCGATGAAAGACGGGATTGATGGTATGGATTTTGCGGTTGGTCATCTTCGAAATATCCCTGCGGAAACGGTGGAAGCCGAGATGCCTGTGTTGATCGAGCATTACGGTCTTCGTGCCGATTCGGCAGGTGCAGGAACTTTCCGTGGTGGAAGTGGAATCGACTTGTGCGTCAGAATTCTAACACCGGATACCGTGATGACAGCCAGAAACATGGAGCGAATGGAGTTTCAGCCTTGGGGCAGGCTCGGTGGCGGTGTAGGTTCACATGGAGAAGCGATTCATAATGCCGGGCGTGCAAGTGAGTATCATCTGGGAAGGATTGATGAGCTGCTGCTTCAGCCCGGAGAAACGGTTACGTTCCTTTCGCAAGGCGGAGGCGGATATGGCGATCCGTATGAGCGTGATTCTCGTCTGGTTCTGGATGACGTAAGAAGTGGGCTGGTATCCCCTGAGAAAGCCCTTGAGTTATACGGTGTTGTAATTGACGGCCTGGAGCTGAGCGAGAGCGATACCGAACAACTGCGAGCCAAGCGACCACGGAAGCAGGAGGAATTTGCCTACGGCAAGGCACGGGAGCAATTTGAAGCCATATGGAGCGATGAGATGCAGGTAACGTTGAATCAGGCCTTGCTGAATGCTCCGCTTGCACTGAGAGACTACCTGAAGCGCCAGACCATGGGCGTTGTTGAGGAGAAGTATAAGGAATCCCTCTCTGTAGATCCACGGGAGATATCCGACATTATGGAAGAGTTATGCCAGAACATAGGGTTGCATTGATCAAGTGCATGGAGACTGTCTAGTTCTGTCTTATCGATAAAACCAACTTCATGGATGGGGGAATTAGCATGTTCAAATCAAACAAAAAACGCTTTCTCAGCCTAGCCTCTCTGACACTGGCCGGTACATTGGTGCTTTCCGCCTGCGGTGGAACAGGCGGTTCAAGTAATACTGACGGAGAGACTGAGGCATCAGGAGCAAGCGGAGACAAAGTTAAGCTGACCATGTTTATCTGGGCTGGTTCCAATCAAGATGTCGTTCCAAAAGAAGTGGTTGCCGAGTATGTGAAAGAACATCCCAACGTTGAAGTCACCTTTGAGGAATCCTCCAATTCGGTAATGTACCCCAAGATGGTTGCTGGCAAGCAGGCTGATGCCAACAATCCGGTGGTTAACTTTGGTTACTTTAATGCAGATGCAACGGCTAAAGGCTTAAATGACGACATGTGGGAGCCACTGGATACAAGTATCGTGACCAATATCAAGGACATCCCGGAGTCCTTCCACAAGCCAGACAATAAAGGCGTGGTCTGGGGTGTTTCGAGCTTCGCCCTGGTGTATAACAAAGACCTTGTGAAAACGCCGCCTACCAGCTGGAACGATCTGTGGAATAACGAGGAGTTCAAAGGAAAAACTGCGCTCTGGGACTACATGTTCTATTCCTATATCTCCCCACTTATTGCTACCAAAGGTCAAGAGATTGGTGCATCCTATGAAAATCCCGAGCCAGCCTTCCAGTTCTGGGCAGATCGCAGTAACCAGATTGGCACATTGGTTTCATCCAATGATCAGCTGAAGGCACTGCTGGAGTCAGGTGATGCGCTCATTGCCCCATTCAGTGCACAAGTTGCACAGACATGGATTGATGGCGGTTCTCCACTTGCCGTAGCGTATCCGAGTGAAGGTGCGATCTCCTTCCCGTACACACTTCAGGTCGTGAAGGGTTCAACACCTGAGCAGGCACGTGTTGCAAATGAAATTATCAACGAATTGTTGAGCGCAGAGGCGCTGTCGCAATATGCGGAAGCAACGGGTACGCCAGTAACCAGTACGACAGCTGCAGTTCCGGACAAGTACAAGGATGATCCTTCCTTCTCCGTGGAAACGCAAAGCAACGGTATTAATCCAGACTGGGATGTGCTTGCACAGAACAGCTCTTCCTGGAAGGAACTATGGGATCGACTCGTGAAAACAAAACTTCAATAAACGGATTGTTGCCAGGAACACAACAATGCCGGATTCGGTTATGAACCCGGCATGGATGGGAGGGACTCAGAGATGAGCAGCCGACAAGAGACCATATCCATTGAAACAAGGAAAGTCACGAAGACCTATGGGGAACGCGCCGCCGTTGATCAAGTAACACTTCAAGTGAAAAAGGGAGAATTCGTTTCCTTGCTTGGTCCGAGTGGCTGTGGCAAAACAACACTGCTACGCATGCTTGGTGGACTTGAGCAACCGGATCAGGGCACCATTATGCTGGGAGGGCGGGATGTGACCGGCATTCCAGCCTATGGACGCAATAGCAACATGATTTTTCAGCAGCTTGCGCTGTTCCCTCATATGGACGTATTCAACAATATTGCTTATGGGCTAAAGGTGAAGAAACTACCCAAAGCCGATATCCAACGGCAGGTAGGTGAAATGCTTGATCTGGTCCAGCTCGGAGACTATGGCAGGCGTGCTGTATCCGAGCTGTCCGGGGGTCAGGCCCAACGCGTCGCGATTGCTCGCGCACTGATTAACAGACCCGAAGTGCTGCTGCTTGACGAACCTCTCTCTGCATTGGACATGCAGCTGCGTCTCGATATGCAGCGTGAATTGAAACGCATCCAGCGCGAATTCGGAGGAACGTTTATCTTTGTAACTCATGATCAGAGCGAAGCCATGAACATGTCTGACCGAATTGGCGTCATGCGGGCCGGAAAGCTGCTGCAATATGCAACCCCTGATGAGATCTATGAAAGGCCGACCGATAGTTTCGTAGCCAAGTTCATTGGAGATACCAACCTTTTGGAGACGGAAGTGTTAGGGCAGGATGTGAATGGAATTCGGGTGGAATGCTTCGGCAAGCCATTACTGGTGAAAGCCAGTGATGGCAAAGTCGCACCGAAAGCGGGAGCACAACATTCCTTGTCGATTCGCAACGAGTACATTCGACTCGGAGAAGAGGCAACTCATTGCATGAACAAGTTGGATGGACAAGTGATTGAAGCGGTGTACGGCGGAGCAAATATTCGATACAGCGTGCAGGTTGCTGAGGGTTTTCTGATTCAGGCTAGTGTGTTGCATCAACGCGGAGCCCCACGTTATAGTCCAGGCGAACCCATACAAGTTGGCTTTGATCCAGAGGATGCGCTCTTGTTATCTGATCCCATGCATGACCATGTTCAGGGTGCAGAAATATGAACCGGATCGCAGAACGGATCGTGAATTTGTATTCCTTTGGTAATCGCACATGGGTAACCCGGTTGCTGCTTTTGTTGCCTGCACTTGCTCTGATGGGCATCGTGTATCTTGGCGGGTTGCTGATCTTTGGCAGATATAGCTTCGATATCTATGAGAATGGAAAGCTTATTCGCGGCTGGGATTGGGGGACCTATCATGCTTTTCTATCGGATCCTTACTATTGGAAACTGATTGGCACAACATTTCGCATTGCCTTTAAGGTTACGTTATGGAGTCTGTTGCTTGCATATCCACTGGCTTATTGCATAGCGGGTCTTAAGAAGCCTGGCATGAAGCAGTTGTTGCTGCTGCTCACGTTTCTTCCGCTACTGGTCAGCGCGGTTGTACGTTCTTACGGATGGCAGCTTTTACTGTCCAAACAGGGCTTCATGAACTGGTTGTTCATCCGGCTGGGGCTTACCGAGGAAGGATTCAGCATGATCTATAACGAGACTGGTGTTGTTGTTGCACTTGTCCATATTTTCCTGCCATTTATGGTCTTTCCAATCCTGAATGTATTGTCCCAAAGTGATGCTTCCTTAAAGGCAGCTGCTCAGGATTTGGGGGCGGGCAGCTGCCGAACATTCCTGACCATTACTCTGCCTTTATCGGCAAGAGGCATCGCAAGCGGGGTACAGATTGTGTTCACGTTATGTCTCACCGCATTCACCACACCTCAGCTAATCGGCGGGGGAAGAGTCATGACACTCCCGGTATTTATATACCAGCGTACCCTGGACACCAACTGGCCGATGGCTGCGGTTGCCAGTCTGTTCTTGCTTGTGTCTTCCATCGTTGTCTCGTTGCTTGTGAATAAAGGAGCAGAAGTATTGATGTTCCGTCGTTCCCGTAAGGGAGGTCAGGCATATGGTTAAATCAAACAGGGGCACCAAGCTATTGCTTTATATCTTTGCGGGTGCCGTAGCCATTTATTTGCTGCTGCCGCTGCTGATGATTATGTTGACATCTGTAGGCTCTGGTTCAGCCAGCAAATTTCCGCCGGAAGGTCTCACCTTGAAATGGTATGCCAATCTGAGTGAGCAGACCCAGTTTCTTGATGCGTTCAAGAACAGCCTTATTGCTTCCACAGGAGCGGTTCTGCTGGCTTTGATTACAGGTACACTTACAGCGCTAGCGATCGTGCAGTATCCTTTCCCGGGGTCAGGTATATTAAGGGCATTTTTTGTATCTCCGATGGTTATGCCAAAAATTACACTGGGTATCGCATATTTGATTTTATTCTCAAAAATGCATATTGCCGGCGGACTGTTTGCGCTTATTTTGGGTGAAGCAGTCATTGTGCTTCCATTCGTGCTCACTCTAGTGGGGAGTGCGTTAGCCAATCTGCACCCTGCTCACCGGGAAGCTGCCGCGGACCTTGGCGCAGGACCGATGCGTATTTTTTTCACAATTACGCTGCCACAGCTCCGACTATCCCTGCTTCTGTCAGGGTCCATTGCTTTTGTCTTCACTTTCGATCAGGTCGAGGCTGCACTGTTGCTACTCCGTCAGGATAGCTACACGTTGCCAATACAGCTATTCCTGTATATGGAGAAATGGCAGGACCCAACAATTGCTGTTGTGTCTGTTGTTCTGATCGCTTTTGCGCTGGCTCTGTTTATGACAATTAAGCTGGTTTTGCGTTCTGTACCCGGACTTGAGAGTTGGTTGGGTCGCAGGAAAACAAAAGGAGGTCTGGATCAAAATGAATAATCCACAGGATCTACCCCATAGCTCAGGTTTGAATCGGGATCGGGCGGAAGAAGTGATGAACGCTCAGGGGCTAAGTGCCCTGATCGCAACCACTCCCGAGAACATTCAGTATGTCATCGGGTCCCAACTGCGTGCAAGCAATTGGACGATGCAGATTTACGCGGTTTTGCCAGCTGATAGATCCGCTAAGCCGTGTATCATCATTCCAACGAATCGGTTGGGCGTTGTGGCCCAATTCGGTATCACTGGGGTGGACATATTTGCCTACAGTGATTTTTTCGTGGATGGTTCAATTGAAGGAAAACCTTCCACTGACGACATTAATCTGTTCTATTCTCTCCTGCACACGACAGTTATTCATCCAAGCCCTGTGGAAGCGCTCAAGGCAGCATTAAAAAAACTTGAGATCGAAGATCAGCCGATTGGAATCGATGAGATGCGGATCGCTCCCGATATTCTGATGAGAATCAAGGAAGAGGTTCCTGACAGACCGGTAGTTCACGCATATAAGCTGTTCCGACATATCCGTCTGGTCAAGACACCTTTTGAAATCGAGCAACTGCGTCAGGCTGCGCAATTAAATGAACGAATTGAACAGGAACTCATTGACCGGATTGCCGCAGGTGTTCATGAGAAGCAACTTGCTGATCATTACCGTCTGGCTGTGATGAGAGCAGGTGGAACTCCCGCAATGACAGCGGTAGGGGCAGGGCCACGCAGTGCGTTGCCACTCATTGAAAATTATTTTCATACGATTGAGGTGGGTGATCAGGTTCGTTTCGACCTCTGCCTCCAGCTGGAAGGATACTGGGGAGATACGGGCCGTACGGTTGTTGCAGGCGAGCCTACTGCTTGGATGAAAAAACATTTTGATGCCGTCAAAAGTGGCTGGGAGACGGCGCTTGATACCGTACGCCCTGGCGTCAAGGCGTCAGACGTATTCCATGCGGCAGTGTCCCGCGTACAGCGTGAGGGGATTCCGCATTACCGACGTCAGCATGTCGGCCATGCCATCGGGTTGGAACTGTACGACGATATAACTCTCTCCCCGGGTGACCAGCGCATACTGGAGCCCGGTATGGTGCTATGTGTTGAAGTACCATATTACGAATTAGGTGCTGGTGGATTCCAGATCGAGGATACCATTGTCGTAACGCCAGATGGTTATGAGTTTCTGACCCATATGGAGCGGAAACTGTTCACTAAATAACGATAAATGGAAGGCTTCACTGACCGGCGATCAGACCACAGTCGATCCAAGAAGCTTTCTTACTGAGAAAGTTGGAACATCCATGATTCAGCAGGGAACTAAGACGTTTCGTAACATTAGCCTTGCACTGTTCGCCGGAGGTTTTGTCACTTTTGCTTTGCTCTATAGCCTCCAACCCCTGATGCCTGAGATTAGCGAGGCATTCTCCATTACGCCGGCACACGCCAGTCTTACGTTATCGGTAACAACAATCGCCATGGCACTGACGATGCTGTTCATCGGGTCTTTGTCTGATTCTGTGGGCCGACGCTTTATCATGACAGCAGCACTGGTCATATCTTCTGTAATTGCATTGCTGAGTGCGTTCAGCGTGGGGTATCCGGAGCTTCTTCTGCTTCGTATTCTGCAGGGGGTTGCACTCGCAGGGTTGCCAGCGATAGCCATGACTTATCTGTCAGAAGAAATAGAACCTAAAAGTCTTGGTTATGCGATGGGCCTATATATCAGCGGGAATTCGATTGGAGGCATGGCAGGTCGATTTATCAGTGGTGTGGTGACAGATTGGTTCAGTTGGCGCTCTGCTTTGGGCTTCATTGGTATTCTTGGACTGTGTGCCGCTGTTATTTTTTGGCTTGTCATCCCGCCATCTCGTCATTTTGTCAAAGCATCACCCGAATTCAAAAATCCGATACCTCTTTTGTGGTCACAGTGTCGCAATCCAAGGCTGCTGTGCCTGTATGGACTCGGATTTCTCCTGATGGGGGGCTTCGTGACCCTGTTCAACTATATTGGTTTTGAACTAACGGGTGAACCTTATCTTCTCAGTCAGTCCATTGTTGGAAGTATTTTTGTGGTGTATTTGATGGGCACTGTCAGCAGTACATGGATGGGCAGGCTGGCAGACCGGTATGGCAGATCACATGTGCTTGGCATCGCGCTGGGCATTATTCTGGCGGGTGCAGTCTGTACCGTTCATCCAGCGCTTTGGGTCAAGATCATTGGACTCGCTCTGTTTGCCTTTGGTTTCTTTGGTGGTCATTCAATCGCAAGCAGCTGGGTTGGACTCGTGGCCAAACAGCACAAATCCCAGGCTAATGCGTTGTATTTGTTTTTCTACTACCTTGGTTCCAGCATAAGTGGAACAGGGGGCGGACTATTATACAGCCATCTGGGATGGACCGGCATCGTGAGTATGATCGGTGTGTATGTTTTGATCGGTTTTGTCTTGTGTAATTTGCTTGTTCACAGGTTGAAGGGACAGGCTACATAAAGCAACTTTTTCCGACAGCTATTGCATATCCTGAAATACCGAGTATAATACTTGGTAAATAGACGAAAAGGGGATGCAATAAACGATGAAAACACATGCTGAATTGAACTCACTTCTTGTTGACGATTATCTGGATCTCCTGAATATTGCGAAACAGCTAGGCGATGAGGAATGGAAAGATGCCATTCTGCAAGCGTTGAAGGAAGAAGTCGATGCGAATCATCATTTGGATTCAACAGAGGTAAGACAGGATTTATGGAGCCAATTTGAAGGTATTAATGAACAGATGCATGATCTGTTAATGCAACTGAAACATGCTGACAATCCTGAGGAGAAAGAGCAGATTATTGAGATGATCTGGGGATTGAAAGTAGACCGTCATGCCATCACACGTAAACTTGAAACCATGAGCCGTGCCAGCGCTGGACATCAATAAGCTCTAGGTTGATTATACATTGAAAACCCGCGAGTATCCTGGGAATATCCCTAGGAAACACGCGGGTTTTGTTTTAATTTTGTTTAATACACTTTAAGTGAGTGTTCAAAAATCGGTTTTCAGTACGAGAAGATGGGATGAAGTGACTTCTCTTAAAACTGTTTTGCGAAAGTGCGGGCCTGCTCAATAGCTTGTTGTTTGATCTCATCCGCTCGTTCTTTGTATTGGTTATGCCCCTCTACAAAAATGCCATCAAGCTTCGGCACACCGAGGAAAGACATGATAATGCTCAGATAACGGTGACCTGATTCCATCTGTGCCGCTGGGCCTTCAGAATAAATGCCGCCGCGGGCCTGAATATGCAGTGCTTTTTTGTCAGACAACAGTCCGACAGGACCTTGTTCGGTGTAACGGAATGTTTTGCCAGCTACACAGATGGAGTCCACATAAGCCTTCAGGATGGGAGGGAATGAGAAGTTCCACATCGGGGTTACAAAAACATATTTATCTGCTGAGGCAAATTGATCCGACAGTTCATTCAAACGGCTTACTTTGGCCTGCTCTTCGGAAGTTAGGTCACTGCCCGATTGCAGTTTGCCCCAGCCACTGAAGACATCCGCATCGATATGCGGAATATCCGAGCGATACAGATCAAGGTGAACAACCTCATCTGAAGGGTTACTTTCACGATACGCATCAATAAATGCTTTACCCGTAGCCATGCTGAAGGAGGTTTCATGATCATGAGGATGGGCAGTAATATACAATAAGGTAGACATGTTGTTCTTCCTCTCTGTGCGATTAGTGGGGTGAACCGATCTTGGAAATGATGAAGCGACCGCAGTAGTATGTATCGTTTTCCCCGTTTTATACGTCGGATGAAAATTAAAGGGATTGATCATGAAACTGAATTGAATGCTATATAGTGACCAGATACTCAATCCATGTATAATATACAGGACGAGCATTTATTTTCCAACGATAATAGGGATGAGTGAGATGAGCGCACATGGGAATGGACCTGGAGAAGCAACGATTAAGCATTGAAGCAGCGAAATTGTATTATCAGTCCGATTACAGCCAGCAGGATATTGCCGCAAGATTGGGTGTGTCGCGACCAACAGTATCAAGGTTACTTCAGTACGCCAAAGATCGTGGATACGTCCGGATTGAAATTATGGACCCGCTGGAGGATATCGATATCATTGCCGCAGAACTCAAGGCGAAATATGATCTCGATACGGCACTTGTGTGTTTTGCACCGCTGAAGAGTGATGAAGAGATACAGAAGCATATCAGCAAACGAGCAGCAGACTACCTCCAAGAGACGGTTCAGGATGCAGATATTATCGGGGTGACTTGGGGGACAACCATGCATGCCGTAGCACGCCAGCTTCGTCCCAAGCAGGTGAAAGGTGTCGAAGTCGTGCAATTGAAGGGGGGCGTAAGCCACTCCCATGTTAATACGTATGCCGCTGAGATTGTTCATTTGTTCGCTGAGGCATTCCATACGGTACCGAGATATTTGCCCCTGCCGGTTATTTTCGACAACATTGAAGTGAAAAACATGGTGGAAGCCGATCGGCATATCGGCAGAATCGTAGAGCTTGGCAGACAGGCCAATATTGCTTTGTTCACCGTGGGCACTGTGAAAGAAGATGCGTTATTGTTCCGGCTCGGCTACTTTAATGAAGAAGAGCAACAATTACTGATGAACTCCGGTGCAGGTGACATTTGTTCACGCTTTTTTGATGCGGAAGGTCAGTTGATCAGTGAAGAGATTAACAGCAGAACCGTTGGAATTGATCTGGCCGAGTTGAGAAATAAGGAAAAATCAATCCTGGTCGCCGGGGGCCAACGCAAAATTGAAGCCATTCACGCTGCGCTTAAAGGCCATTATGCGAATATTTTGGTTACGGATCAGTATACAGCACAGGCTTTACTGCGATTCTAATTTCAAATGGATATGGATGACAACATCTGCCACGCAAAAAGGGCGGATGTTTTGCTTTGTAAGGCAGAAAATATAACGAAGCAAGCACTGTAATTTAAATTGTGAACAAAAGTTCAAGTTGATTTTTACATATGTTCATGATAGTGTAAGGGTATAGAAAATAACTAGTTCAGATAAGGGAGAGATTCAATTGACTACACCACAATTAGCTAAAATGATCGACCATACGTTGCTTCGTGCGGACGCAACGCAAAGTGAAATGGCCAAGTTAACCGAAGAAGCGAAGCAATACCAGTTTGCTTCCGTATGTGTTAACCCGGGTTGGGTTGCTTATGCTGCTGAGCAGTTGCAGGGTACTGGCGTAGATATCTGTACTGTTATCGGATTCCCTCTGGGCGCATCCACATCGGAGACAAAAGCTTTCGAAACCAAGGATGCGATTGCTAAAGGTGCAACTGAAGTCGATATGGTCATCAATATCAGTGCACTGAAAGATGGCAAAGATGATTACGTTGAACAAGATATTCGTGCTGTGGTAGAAGCGGCCGCGGGTAAAGCTTTGGTGAAAGTCATTATTGAAACTTGTCTGTTGACAGATGAAGAGAAAGTACGTGCTTGTCAGGCAGCTGTACGAGCTGGAGCTGATTTTGTTAAAACTTCTACAGGTTTCTCCACAGGTGGAGCAACGCCAGAAGATATCGCTTTGATGCGTCGTACTGTGGGTCCTGATGTTGGGGTTAAAGCTTCCGGTGGCGTACGTAGCCTGGAAGATATGCAGAAAATGATCGAATCGGGTGCGACACGGATCGGTGCAAGCTCTGGCGTGAAGATCATGCAGGGTGGCCAGTCTACATCTTCTTATTAAGCAAAAGCATCTTATCAAGGCAAGAAAAAGGTTGATAAATAAAAGTAATATTATATTCTCTGTGCTTGGGCGTTCGTCTCAGGTACGGGGAATATCATTTACACATATTTTTCTAATTAACGGATCTTATTGTAAGCGCTTCATAAGTTTTCTGAAAGCTGCATGATTCATGTTGTTTAAAGACCTTTGAGCTGCATTCCACATCCGGCTTAACTACCTTCAAAGGAGAGATCAAATGAAATTTTTAATTGCCATTATCGGCTTGCTTGTTGTTTTTGGACTGGCTTATATCGCAAGCAACGGTAAGAAGAAGATTCGCTACCGGCCGCTGGTCGTTATGGTTGTTTTACAAGTGATCCTGGCGTATGCCTTGCTGAATACAGGGGTCGGGACCTGGCTGATTGGCGGTTTCGCGACTGTGTTTAAAAGTTTGCTTGACTATGCAAATGAAGGAATCGCGTTTGTATTTGGTGATTTAATGAAGGTTGAAGATGCAACTGGCGGTGTTCCGTTCTTCCTGAACGTCCTGATGCCGATTGTTGTTATCTCAGCTCTCATTGGGATATTGCAGTATATCCGAATCTTACCTTTTGTTATAAAATATATTGGTCTGGTATTAAGCAAAATCAACGGAATGGGCAAACTGGAATCATATAACGCGGTTGCTTCGGCTGTATTGGGGCAATCTGAAGTGTTCATTTCTGTGAAAAAACAAATTGGGTTGTTGCCAAAACATCGGCTGTACACCTTGTGTGCTTCGGCGATGTCCACGGTATCGATGTCGATTGTCGGTGCCTATATGTCCATGATTGATCCGAAATATGTGGTTACGGCACTCGTGCTGAACCTGTTTGGCGGTTTTATCATAGCTTCCATTGTGAATCCTTATGAGGTAACCGAGGAAGAAGATATATTGGAAGTGCAGGAAGAGGAGAAACAATCCTTCTTCGAAATGCTGGGCGAGTACATCCTGGATGGATTCAAAGTCGCCATCATTGTAGCTGCGATGTTAATTGGTTTTGTCGCCTTGATTGCGTTGGTTAACGGAATTTTCAGTGCGGTGCTTGGCATTTCGTTCCAGGAACTGCTTGGTTATGTGTTTGCACCACTTGCCTTTATTATGGGTGTTCCTTGGAAGGAAGCGATTCAGGCGGGAAGTATTATGGCAACCAAAATGGTATCCAACGAATTCGTTGCCATGCTTGCGCTGGCGAAGGAGACCGTATTGTCTGCCAGAACAACAGGGATCGTATCCGTCTTCCTTGTATCGTTCGCAAACTTCTCCTCCATCGGTATCATTGCCGGTGCGGTGAAGGGACTTCATGAGAAACAAGGTAATGTGGTCGCCCGCTTCGGTCTGAAACTGCTTTACGGTGCATCGCTTGTCAGTGTATTGTCAGCGATCATCGCCGGACTGTTCTTGTAAACCGGATTATTGGAAGGAGTGCTTAGGTTATGTCAACATTTAAAAGAGTACATCTGATCGTTATGGATTCTGTAGGGATCGGCGAAGCGCCGGATGCAGCAGAATTCGATGATTTTGATGTAGATACCTTTGGTCACATTGCACGTGAACGCGGAGGTCTGAACATGCCTCACATGGCCAGTCTCGGACTGTCCAACATCAAAGAAATCGAGGGTGTACCTGTAGCGGATGCACCTAAAGCGTATTACACCAAGATGCAGGAAGCATCCAGAGGCAAAGACACGATGACAGGTCACTGGGAGCTGATGGGTCTATACATCGATACACCTTTCCGTGTATTCGAGAATGGTTTTCCCGATGAGTTGATTCAGCGCATTGAAGAGAAAACGGGCCGCAAAGTGATCGGTAACAAACCGGCCAGCGGAACTGAGATTCTGGATGAGCTGGGTGCAGAGCATGTCGAAACTGGCGCGCTCATCGTGTACACATCCGCGGATTCCGTTCTGCAAATTGCAGCACATGAAGATGTTGTTCCGCTGAAAGAACTGTATGAGATCTGTGAGTTCTGCCGTGAAATTACCCTTGAAGATCCCTACATGCTCGGCCGCATTATTGCACGACCATTCGTAGGTGAGAACGGTGACTGGAAACGTACTGCGAATCGTCATGACTATGCACTTAAACCTTTTGGTCGTACGGTGATGAATGAACTGCAGGATGGTGGATTTGATGTGATTGCTTTGGGTAAAATCGCGGATATCTACGATGGTGAAGGTGTGACCAAAGCTGTTCGTACCGTCTCCAACATGGACGGCATGGACAAGTTGTCTGAAACGATGGATGAAGAGTTCACTGGACTCAGCTTCCTGAACCTGGTTGACTTTGATGCGCTGTACGGTCACCGTCGTGATCCGCAAGGCTATGCTCAGGCGCTTGAAGACTACGACGCAAGGCTGCCAGAGATTTTTGCCAAAATGACCAACGATGATCTGCTGCTGATTACAGCCGACCATGGTAACGATCCAACATACCGTGGTACAGACCATACACGTGAATATGTACCGTTGCTTGCCTACTCTCCGCGCTTTAGCGAGGGCAAAAAGCTTGATCTGCGAAGCACATTTGCTGACCTTGGCGCAACCGTAGCCGAGAACTTTGGAGTGAAAATGCCAGAATACGGCACAAGCTTCCTAAAGGATCTGAAATAGGTTTTTGCTGAAAACTGGATAGGGGATGTCGGAGCAGCTGTGCTGCTCCGGTTCCTGCCATCATAATAGACCATATTTAACTGGAGGAGATTCATTCATGAGTACACATATTGGAGCAAAACCCGGAGATATCGCAGAAACGATCCTATTGCCAGGAGACCCTTTGCGCGCGAAGTATATTGCAGATACGTACCTTGAAGACGTTGTATGTTACAACGAGGTTCGTGGAATGCTCGGTTACACAGGTACATATCAAGGACACCGGATTTCGGTGCAAGGCTCAGGTATGGGTATTCCGTCCTTTGCAATCTATGCTAACGAGTTAATCAGTGAATATGGCGTGAAAAACCTGATCCGTGTAGGTACTTGCGGCGGTATGCAAGAGCATGTACGTGTACGTGACGTTATCCTTGCACAAGCAGCATGTACAGATTCCAGCATGAACAAACACGTATTCGGTGGATACGATTTCTCGCCAATCGCTACGTTTTCCTTGCTGAAAGAAGCATATGACCGTGCAACTGCTAAAGGCATGAAGATACACGTCGGTAACGTGTTCAGCTCCGATTCCTTCTACCGCGACGACCGTTCCGTAACCGAGAAGTTGATGAAACATGGCGTACTCGGCGTAGAGATGGAAACAACAGCACTCTACACCATCGCTGCCAAGTTCGGTGTTAACGCACTGACCATCCTGACGGTAAGTGACCACCTGCTGACAGGCGAAGAAACATCTGCCGAAGAGCGCCAAAAAACGTTCAACGACATGATGGTAGTGGCTCTGGACACAGCAATCACACTGTAATTGTTGCATTCATAATCATTTGATTTTAATCGAAACTTTTGTTTGAAGCACGGAGTGAAGGACCCGGAATCGATTCTGAAGAAGCGTTAGCGTTCGCCTTTGTCACCGAGTTTTCCCATTGTAAAATGGATCAAAAAACTTGGAGACAACAGCGATCGTAAGAACGATCCGGGGCCGTAACGGTCTAACTACAAAGTGTTCTATACAATCAATTTCACACACAAGGAGAGATCATCATGAGAATGGTAGACATTATTGCCAAGAAACGCGACGGTAAAGAACTGACAACTGCTGAGATTGACTTTGTTGTTCAAGGATACACACAAGGAGAGATCCCGGATTATCAAGTCAGCGCATGGGCTATGGCGGTATTCTTTAAAGATATGACCGACAAGGAACGCGCGGACCTAACGATGTCGATGGTGAATTCCGGTGAAACGATTGACCTGTCTGCTATTGAAGGTATCAAAGTAGACAAGCACTCCACAGGAGGAGTGGGTGATACAACGACACTGGTACTCGCTCCGCTCGTTGCTGCGCTGGATGTTCCTGTTGCCAAAATGTCCGGACGTGGACTTGGTCACACAGGTGGTACAACAGATAAGCTGGAGTCCGTCGCTGGATTCCACGTTGAGCTTGAAAAAGAAGAGTTCATTCGTCTCGTCAACGAACACAAGGTTGCGGTTATCGGACAAAGTGGTAACCTCACGCCAGCAGACAAAAAGCTGTATGCCCTGCGCGACGTAACAGCTACGGTTAACTCCATTCCACTGATCGCCAGCTCCATCATGAGCAAGAAAATTGCAGCAGGTGCAGATGCAATCGTATTGGATGTTAAAACGGGTGCCGGTGCATTCATGAAAACAACGGGAGATGCTAAAGAATTGGCACATGCCATGGTAAGTATCGGTAACAACGTTGGACGTAAAACGATGGCGGTAATCTCCGATATGTCCCAACCACTGGGTCTGGCGATTGGTAACGCGCTTGAAGTGAAAGAAGCCATCCTTACCCTGCAAGGGAAAGGTCCGAAAGATCTCGAAGAACTGTGTCTGGCACTTGGACGTCAGATGGTATTCCTTGCTGGCAAGGCAGATTCCTTGGAGCATGCTGAGGAGAAATTGAAAGAAGTGATCCAGAACGGTAAAGCACTGGAGAAATTCAAAGATTTCCTGGCTAATCAAGGCGGAGACGCTTCGGTTGTGGATCATCCAGATCGTTTGCCACAAGCACAATACCTGGTTGAAGTCCCAGCAGACAAAGACGGCTATGTTGCCGGAATCGTCGCTGACGAAATCGGAACGGCAGCAATGCTGCTGGGCGCAGGCCGTGCAACAAAAGAGTCTGAGATCGATCTCGCGGTTGGTCTGATGCTGAACAAAAAAGTTGGGGACCCAGTTAAAGCTGGTGAGTCCCTCGTAACGATTCATGCCAACCGTGAAGACGTAGCAGACGTCATCGCGAAGATCAAAGAAAACATTACGATTGCGGATCATGCCGATGCACCTGTATTGGTCCATGATATCGTAACCGAATAATAAATCATCAGAGTAGATGAGATGAAATCTCACTCCTGACCGAACATGAAAGCCCCGAAGCTATGTTATCCATAGTTTTGGGGCTTTTTAATATACGATTTATGAGGAATTACATTATATTTTGTGTGACTATATTTACTCCTACTTCAATATCTGAGATAATATTAAAGTTATATTTTTCCTTTTAAGGAGGGTAGGAATTAGGTTAATAAAAGGGTCAGATTAGTCTTTCTGAGGTCCGAGGTATCTAAAGAAAGCTATAATTTATTCATTAAGACGGGGAAGTTAGATTTTTAGCAAGTACATACTTTAGGAGGAATTCAAGTTGTTTACCGAATCTAAGAAAAAATTATCTAAAAGAACATTTGTTGTGTTGAACGTTCTCATTTTATTTTTGGTTGCGACAGTTCAATTGAGAGCCGAGGCAGCCAATCCAGACTTTGCTTCTGGTGAACTGGAGGCGGGAGCAATTATGCAGTGGGGAGGAACAGCACTCCTAGCAGCAGCGGGAAATGCAACAAGTATTGACCCCGTTATTATGGAGCAATTTCATCAATTTGGACAACAGGCATGGCAAGATGCAGATGTATCTACAAAAACAGAAATTACGTCCTCCATCCAGGGGTACGACGATTTATGGGGTACCAATAGAAAGTTCAGTCTACAGTGGTCCTCAGATGCGCAGATTTATTTGGTGAAAAAATGGAATGAATACTTTGGTGCGGGAGCACTGATTAATGCTTCAAACAATAAAATAGATACAGTTGCTACAATTAATTCGGTTATTATGAATTCAATTGCTGATGCAAGAATGGCTGATACAGGATTTTATCGAGACTTAGGATTCATAAAAAATGCGTTTGGAAAAGATATTTTTCTTAGAGGAGTACAGATAGATTATCATGGAACAATAAATATAAGTTTTAATGAACCTTATACAATTCCGAGTGACAGCCCGCTATTAAAAAAGAAGTTTCCCAACGCGCTTGTTGCTTATCGCGAAGCGGTAAAGGAGTTAGGGATCAAGCCTACATATCAAACCGTACAGCCTCGTTTTGGATTACATCAGCATCCTTACACTCGTTATGAACCTTTAGCCTTCCCTGAAGCATTCCCAACAAGACTAACCATTCCCGCTCTTAAAGGAATTGTTAATAATCAAGGTGTAATAACAACTCTCGAAAAACCAAATATTGGTCGGGTCGGAAACAGTTTATCAGGAGAAATCGCCATTAGTTACCCTACATATATTGGAGACACAGGTACCTTCACAAATGCGGATTCCGTAACTCAGACACCTCCAGAAGAACCTGTTAGTGGTGGTGGGAATGGTAATGGAGATGGAAGCTCCAATGAAACGCCTACTTATTCACCGCTTGATCTTATTGTATACAAAGCTATGGTGCAATTCATACAAGAATACCGACTTAATCATTCGAATAACCTGGACCAGTTGCTGGATTATATGAAAATAAATGATTCCGGTAAGCCATCCAACAAGCAAGTTTGGAGTGAGTGGCTAGGAAGCTTCAACCAATAAAGACTTAAAAACACACTATGAAATGTATAGTGTGTTTTTTTGTATTCATCATTTTAGGTTTCTTATAACCCTACGTATCTTCTTAAGGGACACTAAGCTTATCATACGCCATCACGGAATCGGCACTCGTATAAATGTAAGGCGTGGACGGCTCGGATACAGGCGTCACCTTTGTGGCTCGTATCTCAATGGTATCTTTACCGTTCACCTGAGCAGAGCCGATGCTACCATCAATTTGCACCCAGCTATCTGTAGGGAAGCTATCTGCCTCTGGGATGTGAATCATTACGCCGAAGGGAGCTGCATCAGCGGGACAGCACATGACGAGAAATCGTCCCAGTGCAAAATGTGATTCATGATCCATACTGTTGTCCCGATAAACAAACCCGGTTAACGAGATATCTTTGCCTGCAAATTGTCGCTGGAACATGTCGATCGTGCCGAGTGTTTCAGAGAAAATCTCGGGATAGACGCGGATGACCTGTTCGGCATACAACCTCTCCGCCAGTTCAGCAAATTCACGGCTATATTCATCCGGCGGAATGAATTGTACCTTGGTAGACGATGCAGACTGGACAGCCGTTGATGATTGGGTGAAATCTTGTACATTCAATTGCGCTGCCGGATCAGGTAACGGTTCTTTCCGACGAATCTCGGGAGGGGCATAGGTGAGAGACATGCCTTTCTGACTGGCCATGGAGCTGCCGAGAGCCCGATCAGGTAACAGAAATCCCAGCAACAAGGGGATAGCGATCAGACCATATACCAGCGTGCTGCGTAGAAACCCGGAAGGCGGTGGATGCTCGCAATCGCAATGAACCTCGTTTCTGCCAAATAGACCATGCCAGGCCATGATAACAGCGATAAACATTAAGGGAACTGGACAGCATAGCAACAACTTTTGCATCGTGGGGGCCAAATAATAATGAAGTGAATCACTTGAATTCAAGTGAATAATATACACTGCCAGCCCGCCGATCCAGACCGCACGAATCAGGTTATGCCATTGTATGATGCGTGATCGTGGAACAGGAGATTTAGTCATCGTATAGACCGTGTGGTTCATATCATCACCTCATTTCTATTCATCATCAGAATGATAGTTCACGGGATTAACCATTTATGTCATGAAGCATGTTGCTAAACATTTATACCAGCAGATTAATCAACCATGAGCCAGTGAAGACGAGTAAGATAATGGCTAGACTTAGACCGATAACAAACCGGGTACGGAAGGTCGAGAGTAGCATCAGGGTGCTTTTGAAATCCAGCATTGGACCCAGCACGAGGAAGGATACCAGCGGCCCCAGTGCAAACGTATGAGAGAACGCAGAAGCCACAAACGCATCCGAAGTGGAGCAGAGAGACAGCACGTAAGCAAAGGCCATCATAAACACATAGGAAGCGACAGGACCATTGCCAAGTGAGATCAGATCGCTTCGACTAATGAATGTCTGGATGCAGGCTGTAATAAGGGCACCGATCACCAGATATTTGCTCATATCGACGAATTCATCTCCGGCATGAATGAAGAAGCTGCGCCAGTTTTTCACATGGTTGTGATCATGAGCATTTGCGTGTGCATGAGCATGTGGTTGAGCCATTTTGAATCCAGGATGTGTCTTAACCTCTGTTACCGCGACTTTTGGCAACCGAAGAGGATTTCGACGAACGAACACATAGACAAGCATGCCTATGGAAGCTGCTACGGCAAAGGCGAGTCCCATGCGGGCGATGGTAATCTCAGGATGGGAGGGAAAGGCGAGCAAGGTAGCGGTAAATACAATGGGATTAACGACGGGACCACTCAAAATGAACGTAACTGCGATATAGGCTGGCATGCCTTTATGCATCAATCTTCTCACGACCGGGATCATGCCACATTCACAGATAGGAAAAATAATACCGAGCAGCCCTGCGACCAGCACACCGCCGATCGGATTCTTGGGCGTGAGTCTGCGGACCATTTCTTCCGATACAAACCACTGCATGAGCGAGGACAATAGCACACCCATGAGCAGAAAAGGTGCGGCTTCAAGGAAGATACCTATGAATACGGTTTTCATATTTTGCAAAGCTTCACTGTTCCATGCTTCCTTCAGATCTGGAGCCATCGTGATCAACACGGGAACAAGAAATGCACAAGGGATCAAGAAGGACAGGAGCTTCAGATTGGCTGCCATTTTCATGAAACAGACCTCCACAACTACGACTTTGCTAAACTATATGCTTGTACGTGAAGCAACATACATCAATCCTATGTTCTAATCAGCATTTTTACGATTAATGAGGAATCTTCATCATAGTAGAGTTGACAATCTAAAGAAAACTGAGGTATAGTTCGATTGATCAACCTTAATAGTAATAATTACGATTAAAGGGGGTGATTCCATTTTTGGCCCCTAATTAAGTCGGAGAGAAGATGGTTCAGTACAATTTAAACAGAGTGGAGGAAGCAGAAATGTCAGATCAACAGGTTCAACATCGGGTTCCAGTAACCGTACTTAGTGGATATTTGGGTGCAGGCAAAACAACACTGCTCAATCATGTGCTTCATAACCGCGAGGGAATGCGGGTTGCTGTCATCGTGAATGATCTCAGTGAGGTTAACATCGATGCAGGTTTAATACGCGATGGTGGAGGATTATCGCGCATTGATGAGAAGCTGGTTGAGATGTCTAATGGTTGCATCTGCTGCACGTTGCGGGAGGATCTGCTGAAAGAAGTTGAGCGGCTGGCGCTCGATGGTTCTTTTGACTACATATTGATTGAATCCACGGGTATTGGTGAGCCGGTGCCTGTTGCGCAGACGTTTACCTATATTGATGAGGAACTCGGCATAGATTTGACGAAATTCACCCGCCTCGACACGATGGTTACGGTAGTCGATGCTGCCCAGTTCTGGCGTGATTTCTATTCCAAAGAAACGTTGAAAGATCGGGGACAGGAAGCAGGGGAGGACGATGTTCGAGGTATTGTTCATCTGCTGACGGATCAGGTGGAATTCTGTGATGTGCTGATTCTGAATAAATGTGATCTGGTGTCGGAGGAAGAACTGACTAAGCTTGAGAAGGCACTACATGCCATGCAACCGGAAGCCAAGCTCATTCGCACGACACACGGGCAGATTGATTCGAGAGAAATATTGAATACAGGACGTTTTGATTTTGAAAAAGCAAGCCAGTCCGCGGGTTGGATTCGCGAATTAATGAAAGAAGAACACACACCGGAGACAGAAGAATATGGAATACATTCGTTTGTCTATCATCGTAAACGTCCATTCCACCCAGAACGCTTACTGCGCTGGATTGCGAAATATCCGGATAGCATCGTGCGATCCAAAGGTCTGATGTGGTTGGCGACAAGGAACCATATGGCGATCTCGTTCAGTCATGCAGGTACATCGAAGCAGCTTGCGCCAGCAGGAATATGGGTAGGTGCGATGAGTGAGGAGGAAAGGCAACTTCACTTTGGTGATGGATTGCCAAACATACCAGACTGGGATGATGAGTGGGGTGACCGGGTAACGAAATTAGTATTCATCGGAATTGACATGAATCGGGCGGAGATTGAACGTACATTGGATGAGACCCTTCTTACGGAGAAGGAGATGCAGTTGAACTGGCGTGAACTGAAAGATCCTTTTCCGTCGTGGAGTTGACAAAAAGAAAACCATCAGCTACTATCAATAAATAGTAATAATTACGATTAAACAAGAGGAGGCAACAACCATGAGAGTCATTGTAACCCTAGCCTGCACCGAGTGCGGAGATCGCAACTACACAACAACCAAAAACAAGCGTAACCATCCGGAGAGACTTGAGATGAAGAAGTACTCGCCACGTTTGAAAAAGATGACGATCCATCGGGAAACCAGATAATTTTTTTGTTATTTTTAAATCGTAATATTTACGAAAAGAGGGAGTGGCATGCTACTATCTTCCATGCGTGATGTTGTTTTTGGATATGGCAAAGAGCCGGTCATTGATCAACTGTCGCTGGATATCCATGTGGGAGAGTTCATTGGCATCACAGGTCCCAATGGTTCTGCCAAAACGACCCTGTTAAAGCTGTTGCTGGGGCTGCTCAAGCCCTGGAGCGGCACGATACATATGAATCCCCAGTTGAAACGTGGGAACAACTCCAATATCGGTTATGTGCCCCAGCAGGTGGCATCGTTTAATAGTGGATTTCCCAGTACGGTGATTGAACTGGTCCGGTCAGGGTGTTATTCCAGGCTGGGACTATTCCGCAAATTCACAGCAGAACAGGATGCCATCGTTGAACGCAGTCTCCGTGAAGTGGGCATGTGGGAATATCGGAATACACGGGTTGGTGAGCTGTCCGGTGGACAGAAGCAGCGGATCTGTATAGCCAGAGCTATGGCAGGGCAACCGCAGATTCTGGTACTGGATGAGCCTACAACGGGAATGGACCGCCACAGTCGTGAAGGATTCTACAATCTGATGCGCCACTACGCTGATGAACATGGGATCACCATTATTATGGTTACTCACGGGCTGGAAGAAATGGGAGATCGATTGGACCGAACCATTACCCTGGAGCGGCAAGAAAGTGAGGAATGGCAGTGTTTGAGTACGAATTCATGCAACGTGCCTTCTGGGCAGGGGGGCTGATTGGCGTTATCGCTCCAATTTTGGGTGTCTATCTAATGCTCAGGCGGCAGGTTCTTATGGCAGACACGTTATCCCATGTCTCACTCGCAGGGGTGGCGCTCGGTTCGGTCATGAATCTTAACCCGGTGATCGGCGGATTCGCCATCGCAATTATCGGTGCATTATTGGTTGAACAACTGCGGCGAAGTTACCGAACCTACAGTGAGGTACCTGTGGCGATCATCATGACTTCAGGGCTGGCCCTGGCTGTGGTATTAATGAGTCTCCAAACCAATCTGTCCAAGACCTTCAGCTCATACTTATTTGGATCAATTGTCGCGGTTAGTGATATGCAGTTGTGGATGATGGCAGGCGTATGTGGGATTGGTTTACTTTTTTTCATTCTGCTGCGAAGACCATTGTATAGCTTTACCTTTGATGAAGAGACAGCTTCCATTGGAGGCGTTCAGGTGAAAGGTTTATCGTTTGCATTTGCCATTCTGACAGGAATGACTGTAGCTTCAGCCATGCCGATTGTCGGTGTGTTGCTGGTTTCCGCTCTTATTGTACTGCCCGCTGCCTTGGCGCTGAGAGTGTCCCGCAGTTTTACAGTAGCGATCATTGTGGCAGTAATCACGGGATTAATCGGTATTTTTAGCGGTCTGACCACATCTTATCATCTAAATACACCACCGGGAGGAACGATTGCTCTTATCCTGTTGGTCTTCCTATTGACTGGAATATCAGCGCAAAAGCTGATTGCACGATACAATCGCAAGCGTCACCGCACAGAAACAAAATCACAGCACGTCATTCTGGTCAACCATTCAAGGAGGAAAACATCACATGAAATTCAGTAAAAAAGCTACGCTCGGCTTATTGTTCAGTCTTACACTTATTGTTGCAGGATGCGGACAAAAATCCGCTTCAGATACGAATGCAAGCTCTACAGGTACCAATAATGCAGTCTCCACAGAGAGTGAAGCTGCAAAATTGAATGTACAGGTCAGCTTCTACCCGATGTACGAGTTTACCAAAAATGTGGCTGGTGATCTGGCAGAGGTGCATACGCTCGTTCCAGCAGGGATGGAGCCTCATGATTGGGAGCCAACACCACAGGATATTGCCAGCATTGAAAAAGCGGATGTGCTTGTATACAACGGTGCGGGTATGGAGTCCTGGATGGATCAGGTCACTGGAAGTCTGAGCAATGCTTCGCTCATTCAGGTGGAAGCAAGCAAAGGCATCAACTTGCTTGAAGGCGGGGATCATGATCACCATCATGAAGATTCAGAGGCAACAGAAGACGATCACGATCATGACCATGCGAATGAGGCCACTACAGAAGAACATGATCATGACCACAATCATGCAGATGAAGCGACTACGGAAGAACACAATCATGATCATGACGCCGAGGCGGAAGAAGGACATGGGCATGATCATGGTGGACTGGATCCCCACGTATGGCTGTCACCTGCACTGGCTATCAAAGAAGTACGCAATATTGAAGCAGGACTGGCGCAGGCCGCCCCTGAACATGCTGAACAGTTCAAGCAGAATGCAGATGCCTATGTTGCCCAACTGGAGTCACTGGATCAGGATTTCAAGGCGGCTGTGGCGGATAGCAAACGCAAGGATTTCATCACACAACACGCTGCATTTGGCTACCTTGCCCAGGAATACGGATTGCAGCAGGTGCCCATCGCAGGATTGTCTCCGGAGCAAGAACCTTCGGCAGCGCAGATGGCATCGGTCATTGATTTTGCAAAAGAGCACCAGGTAAAGACGATTTTCTTCGAAACACTGGTTTCATCCAAAGTGTCTGAGACGATTGCAAGTGAAGTGGGGGCCAAAACGGCTGTATTGAACCCGATCGAAGGACTCACCGAGGAAGAGATCACGGCGGGAATGGACTACATCAGTGTGATGAGGCAGAATCTGGAGGCTCTGAAACTGGCACTGAACGAATAATTAAAGATCAATTTGATGCCTTTCACTGAAAAAGGTACAATAATACAACATGCTGAGGAATGGATTGCCATTCCTTTGCCTTTTTGCGAAGCAGAGAGCACAGGGATGTGCTCTCTCTTTGTTGATAAGGTGACCGGATCAAGGAGAACAGGAGGGCGCATTAAATGAATTTAAATGAAGAACATGAAGTGCTGTTAAGTGAACAGCCTGCCCATCTGTGGAGAAGGCGCAAGCTGGAGCTGATGCACTGGACGGAACGTGACAAACAGACCGTATCCGCGAAGAAAACGGAGATTTGGAACGGTGTTGAAGTCGATGCCGAGCTCGTGAACGCATTGTCCATACTTCAGAAGGCGGGGGTAATGACGGAATTTTCATGTGCAGGGGTGAGTCCACTCGATGAACCTGTCGATCATTCCCTATATGCTTATGTTACACTGGTACAAAGTGAAGTTGCAGATCAATTCGTGAACTACGCACTCCATCGCATGCGGAATCGACTGCTCGTTACGCTAGAGTCCGAAAAGGGCCGCTATGATCTGTCTTCTTTTTTCATTGGACACAATCGGAGCTTCTGCTGGTGGATGGAACACTGTGCCTCACAGTTTGAAAGCCGAAACGAATCGAGTGAAAAAAGCGTAGTATAAGTACGTGTTCCAAAAGATCGTTTTTTTGAACAACCTCTATAAAAGATAGGTTTGTTCACTTGAAAATGAAGGAGGTATGACACGATTGAATAAGTGGGTCAAAACGATACTTTTTCTGCTAGGCTCCGTCTTTCTTACACGATTCATCCCATTCTCGTCCTTGTTCCGCAACCTGGATACGATGATTCACGAATTCGGCCATGCATTAATGACGCTGATATTGTCCGGTAAAGTGCTGCGAATTGAATTATACGCTGATCATAGCGGTGTAACGTATTCATCCATGCTGACGCCAGGCAGATCCATATTGGTTTCTCTCGCGGGATATATCAGTGCATCATTGTTCGCTTGGCTGTTGTTTTACTTATACCGCAAAGGCTTGCACATGTGGGGACTTGGCATCATGACGGCTGTTGCTCTGGTCTCGCTCCTTTTATATGTAAGAGGAGAGTTTGGCATGTTATGGTTGACCGGGTTCATCGTACTTAACGTTGTCATTATGATTTTTGGTGCCAAGATCGTGAAGTTCTATTATCTGTTACTGGCGTTTCTTACGCTGGAAGAGTCGGTCGTTAGTGCCGTATACGTTGGACTGATGTCCTGGACTCAACCTTCACGGGCAGGGGATGCGGCGAATCTCGCTCAGCAGACATTCCTTCCGGCGCTATTCTGGGGAACGCTGTTTGCACTGTTTGCATTATGGTGTGCCAAGGGAGCACTCAGTCTCTTTTTCCGCAAAGAAGGCACTACGCGATCGTCACGGTCTCGGGGATTACGAAGAGCGTAACGGATATAAAGTTATATATAAGCAAAGAAGGCACTTCCTTTCTTCATGAAAGGAAAGTGCCTTTTGTATTTGGACTTACATCTGCATCTGAATATTAAATGCTTTATATTTAATCTCCAAGATTTTCCCATAGTACATAAAAGTAATAAATTTCTTCCATAATCGCCTTATCATCCTCTGCCGCAACACCGCCCTTGATCCGTGCAAGGGTGCCCAGAATATCATATATGGTTTCACGTTCCACACTGAATTGAATGCGGTTGACGATTTTATCCCAGGCCTTCATGGCGTAATTAACTTGAGACTTGGCTTCAGTCCAATTTTTACCCTCAACTTGTTGCTCTAAGGTTTGTATGGATTCTAGTAAGCGATCATCGGTGCCAAAGGGCTTTTTGAGAAATGCTCCGCTGGCCATAATTGCAACAAACACAAGAATGAGGAAGATCGGAAGCACATATAGCAGCCAGAAACGCGTTTTCATTCAACCGCCTCCTTGATGTAAAGAGTTTAGAAAGGCCCCTCATAATCGCCCATATCGATTTTTTCAGTGATTTTATCCTTGAACAGATCCACATACAATTTGTCATTGGGCAATATGGCGGCAAAAGCAATATCCTGTATCGTAATCTTTTGCTTTTTCAGTTGCTCACTGAGCCAGTTGATATCTTTGTTTCTTTCCTCCAGATTTTGCTTAATCAGCAGGCCATCAATGATAATTTCGGTCATCAGCTTGCTCTTGGGCGGGTGCATATGCATGTCTTTCGCGGTTACGGGTTGATTCTCAGGTTTCAAAACAACGGAGAGGCTACCGTCCGGTTCCAGGATGGCATAATCCAGCGTTGTGATATCAAATACATCCTTTTGCCGCAGCATCATCGTTAATTCGTCAAATTTGACTCGCATTTTACTCAGGTTCTGTTCGAGAATTTTACCGTTCTGGATGATCAATGTGGGATCAGAGTCCATTAATTTGGAGATGGTACGATTTTTCAGTGTAATATACTGAAAGATGATCGTAATGATTGTGAAAATGGTCAAGGCCACAAAATGAATCCATGCTTTGGAGGAGAGATCCGTTGCAAACGTTCCGGCAATGGAACCGATTGTGATGCCGTTAATGTAGTCAAAGTACGTCAAGTTACCCATTTGCTGTTTGCCCAGCACCCTTGTGTAGATGATCAGGGTCAGGAAGGCAATAATAGATCTTACTGCAACAACCCATGTTTCTTCCATCATATATGGTTCACCTTCCTTTATATCACCATAGCTCTATAAGTGGTTGTCCAAAAGTTCGATTTTGAACACGTATTATAACAAGCCTTTCCTAGGTTGGATAATCTTATGCTTGAACGCAAAAAACCGACACATGGATAAGTATTCCACGTATCGGTTTCAATAACGACCTATATGAGTTGAAATGGTTCATTTATACGTAACGAAGAGAAAAGAAAAACGAAGCGTTCGCTTTTTCGTTATACACCGGAGTATGCCATAAATCCACCATCTACCGGAATGACTGTGCCAGTGACAAATCCGGACTGTCTTTCATCGGCAAGCCACATTAATGTACCCAGCAGATCTTCGGGTTTGCCGAAGCGGCGCATGGGTGTATGAGCAATAATTTTACTGGAACGCTCCGTAGGTGAGCCGTCGGGTTGCAGTAATAGATTCCGGTTTTGCTCAGTCAGGAAGAACCCCGGTGCAATAGCGTTGACACGAATACCGGATTCGGCCAGATGAACGGCGAGCCACTGTGTGAAGTTGTTAATGGCTGCCTTCGCAGCGCTGTACGCAGGAACTTTGGTCATGGGCGATGGGGCGCTCATGGAAGAGATGTTAATGATAGTTGCGGGAACATCGCGCTCTATCATATGTTTTGCAAAGATCTGAGTGGGGATGAGCGAACCAACAAAATTCAGATCCATTACCTGACGAAATCCCTCTACACTGACATCGAAAAATGTAGTGACATCGCTCTTTTCCAGATCTTCCAACTTGAAAATTTCATTCGTGGTGTTGGCGCTGGCGTTATTACCACCCGCGCCATTAATAAGAATATCACAGGGTCCAAGTTGCTCCAGCACAGCATCTGCCGCCGCTTGCACACTCTCAGCCTGTGTTACATCACAGGCAACAGCAATCGCTCTGCCACCCGCAGCTTCAATTGCAGTTACAACTTCTTGTCCCTTGGACACGGTACGATTCAGAATGGCTACGCTTGCACCATGCCGAGCAAGTTCTTCCGCCATGGAGCGGCATAATACTCCGGCACCCCCGGTGATTACTGCCGTTCTGCCTTCGAGACGTGAGGAACGTTCATACTGATGCTCACTCATGCTTTTGCCCTCCTTTGCAGGGAATCCCAGACGCCCCAGAGATACATGATCCCCAAAGCCCTGTCATAGAGTCCATAGCCAGGTCGGCACTGTTCTCCCCAGAGATGACGACCGTGGTCGGGTCTTGCATAACCTTCATAACCGATATCGTGATAAGCCTCAACAACCCCTGCAATATCAACACTGCCATCCTGACTGCGATGGGAGGTCTCGATAAAGTCGCCATTATCGTAGATTTTGACATTACGAATGTGGGCAAATGGAATCCGATCCTTGAACTCGTGTATCATCCCGATAATGTCATTATCAGCATTCGCTCCCAAAGAGCCACTGCATAGTGTCACGCTATTACAAGGACTATCATATAGATTCAAATATTTCCGTACATTCTCCTGACTCGTAATGATCTTCGGCAATCCAAAGATTGGCCAAGGCGGATCATCCGGATGGATGGCCATTCGAATTCCCAGCCGTTCGGCTGTAGGAATAATCTCTTGCAGGAAATAACGTGCATGCTCCCACATATGATCCTCGGTCACATCCTTATAAGCTTCAAACAGACCTGTTAAATACTGCAATCGTTCCGGTTCCCAACCTGGCATGGTGAGTGCGGAGTTTTCGGTAATTCGACGAACGAGTTCCAGGGGTTCTATATCTGCGAGTTTACTGTGCTCATAGAAGAGGGCAGTTGAGCCATCCTCCATTTCCTTGTGCATATCCGTGCGAAGCCAGTCGAAGATTGGCATGAAGTTGTAACAGATGACCTTCACACCCACCTGAGCCAGTTTCTCCATCGTTTTAATGTAGTTCGCAATGTATTTATCTCTTGATGGCAGACCCAACTTGATATCCTCATGAATGTTCACACTCTCAACGACATCCAGATGTAACCCGGCCTTGTCCGCTGCCGCTTTGACAGCGAGTATCTTATCCATTGGCCATTCCTCGCCAGCAGGAACATCGTGAAGTGCCCACACAATACCTTCAACACCCGGAATCTGCCGGATATGATCCAGCGTTACCGTATCATTGCCTTCGCCGAACCAGCGAAAAACCATTCTCATCACGTTCACCTCATCATGAATAGTAGTAAGAAAAATTCAAATCATTGAAAATAGGAAGGATATGTATCCTGCAGGACAGCCAAATCGGTGACAGTTAAATGCAAGTGTTCCTGCATCAGTTGCTCTGCTGTGTCGCCATCATGCTGCTGAATGGCCTTGACCATGGACCTGTGCTGTTCAATCAGGTGATCCCACTGGTGATCGGAGGACAGCCTAAGCATACGACTTCGATTCAAATGTACATTCATCTGCTGGATAACAGTCCAGATATTGCTTTTATTACAGCCTGCAAAAAGAGTGCTATGGAATTCCTCATCCAATTGAAACATTTGTTCATCATCCGGTGTGACCCTGCATTCCTGTTGCCACGCGAGGTTCTGTTCCAGTGCCACCATCTGTTCGTTTGGAAAGTCCTCGCAGGCGAGCCTGATTACGGCTCGTTCGAGCTGTTCACGCATGAACCGTGCTTCCTCAACGAGATCGACCTGAATCAGAGAGACGTATGTGCCACGCTGTGGGTACACTTCCAGCAGACCTTCCTGAGCAAGTCTTACAAAACTCTCTCGAACAGGTGTCCGGCTGACCTGAAACTCCAGTGAAATCTCCTTCTCGGAAATAGCTGTCCCCGGAGGCATTTTCAGACTCAAAATGAGTTTTTTCAGCGTGAAGTAAACGACATCTCGCGTTGAGTAAGATTGCTTATTCATGGAAGACATACTGTTCGAAACAGGCAACAGACCGGCTTTGGATGGTAACTTTGGGGTATATTCCACAACTTCAACTCCTTCTTTAACATACTACCATACTTGTATGGTAGTATGGAAGCGCTTTATCTTCATTGTATTAAATTTAGTTGAGGATTCACTTGCAGTTCAAGGGAGTAAAGAGTACAATTCAGTTATTAGGTTCAAATGTTTAAACCAACAGTCATGAAATTGAGAAGAAACATATTAATATTGAAAAAGAAATAGGATAGAGGTGAACCCATGGGACAAAAAGCAATTAACGTTTTTCAAACATGTATCCCGTTATTTCAAGTATTAAGTGACAATCATCGTCAAGCCATTTTGCTGACACTCACCGAGAAGGGCAGAATGACAGTGAATGAAATTACCGAACAATCCAGCCTGTCCCGGCCAGCCATATCCCATCATCTCAAGCTGTTGCTGGAGAAGGGGCTTATATCTGTGGAACAGAAGGGCACACAGCGCTATTATTCGGCTTCATTGAATGCATCGGTGGAACTGCTGAAGGAACTGGTAGCTGCTTTGGAAGAAGAGTGTCTGTAGATTAATAGTAATCAAACATGCTTTGGCATGTGCCTTATAGGTTCGTAAGTTTAAACGCTTAATCCATAATAAATAGAGGAGTATGTATATATGACAACAACGATAAAGGAAGTAACCAGTCAGGAAGTCGAACAGATTTTGGAGCAGCAACGACAGTTCTTTCGTTCCGGGGCCACACGATCGGCAGAAGCCCGCATTGCCCGTTTGTCCCAACTCAAGCAGGCGATTCAAACGTACGAGACTAGGCTGACAGAGGCTCTATATCAGGATTTGGGCAAAAGTGAGTTCGAATCTTACACAACCGAGATCGGATTTATGATGGACAGCATCACACACACCATTCGTAAAGTGAAGAAATGGGTGAAACCCGTTAAAGTGAAAACGCAAATGGCACTCATCGGTTCCAAAAGTGTTATTATACCTGAACCCTACGGGTCTGTTCTGATCATCGGACCGTTCAATTATCCATTTCAACTCTTGATCGAACCGTTGGTAGGTGCGATTGCGGCAGGCAATACAGCTGTGCTCAAAGCGTCAGAGAATACACCTGCGGTGTCTGCTGTTGTGCGTGAAATGATAGCTACTGTGTTCGAACCGGCATACGTCCAAGTACTTGACGGTGCCAAAGACACAACGACAGCGCTGATTAACGCGCCATTTGACTATATCTTTTTTACGGGCAGTGTACCGGTAGGCAAAATTGTGATGGAGGCAGCTGCCAAAAATCTCGTTCCCGTTACGTTGGAATTGGGCGGTAAGAGTCCGGTCATCGTTGATGAACAGGCGGATATCAAAGTAGCTGCCCAGCGTATTATATGGGGCAAACTGCTCAATACAGGACAGACCTGTATCGCGCCCGATTATTTGCTCGTGCATGAGCGCGTGAAGGAACCGTTAATTACAGAGATGAAAGCAGCGATCGTGTCCTTTTTTGGTACGGATATCCAGCACAACAAGGACTACGGGCGCATCGTGAACAAGGGTCATTTTAAACGTCTGACGACGTTGATTGAACGGGATCAGGCCAAAGTGATATACGGGGGAGCATCGGATGAGGAAGATCGTTTTATTGAACCTACGCTGATTGATGCGGAGTCCTGGGATGCAGCGACGATGGAAGATGAGATTTTTGGACCGATTCTGCCGATCATCAGCTACCGTAACCTCGATGAAGCGATTGTAGAAATCGTAAATCGGCCGAAACCACTCGCTTTGTATCTTTTTACTTCCGACACCCGGGTTCAGGACAAAGTGCTGCGCGAAGTTTCTTTTGGAGGCGGCTGCATTAACGATACGATCACACATGTTGCGAATCCGCGTCTGCCATTTGGCGGTGTTGGTCATTCCGGTGTTGGCTCATATCATGGGAAGTACAGCTTCGAAACCTTTTCCCATCTGAAAAGTGTACTGAAAAAAAGCACCACATTGAATCTGCCAATTCTGTATCCACCGTATGATAACAAGCTGAAGTTGATTAAACGTTTGTTGAAATAACATCATATCAATACAGAGAACGTCTTGAATCGAATGATGCAAAACGTTGAATCAAGCCCAACAGCCTGCTACTGGACCTTATTCCAGAGCAGGCTGTTCCTGTCGGTAGCGGGATGGTGACATGCCGGACCAGCGCTTGAATTGGCGACTGAAATGGGCGATATCCTTGTAACCAAGCATGACGGCAATATTCTGAACGGACAGCTTCGGATTGCCCAGAAGAAGCTTCGCTTCATGCAAAACCAACTGGGACAATACAGCACGGGGAGACTGACCGAATACCTGCTTGAACACACGATTACAGTGAGAAGAACTGATGCCCAGCTCTGCTGCAATATCATCAATGCCATAGTGATGCTTCGATTCATGTCCCTGTTTGAATTGCTGACTCATCAGGCCTTGCAGTCGATTACGAATCTGGTGGGCGAGTTCAATCTTTTCATGTCCGTCGTCTGTAAACCATTGCGCTGCCTCTTGTGAGACCGCCTCCCACAGATGGCCAAATAATTCGAATACCGCAGATTGCAGCTGCATACGCTGCACCATCGTACTTGCTGTTTCATCATCCGCGGATGACATCAACTTGCGTAAAACCGGCTCAATCTGCTGTGTAACGGGGCTATCTCTACTAAATCGCACTTGTTTGATTCGAGCCAGCAACGACAGGAACAACTGATCGTCAATGTCAAAATGCATGCAAAAATATGTGAACCCCTTACCGTTATGGCTCTGGCTGGAATGAATGCTACCCGGAGGAATCAGGAGCAGTTCGCCTGCCTTTTGAATATATAGGGTACCGTTCACCATCATGCGTTGCTCGCCTTCCGTGACATAATTCAATTCATATTGAGGGTGCTCATGCGCCGGATAATCCCAATCCGTACCGACACTTCGTAAATGAATGGCGAACAGATTAACGGTTGTTTGCACATCTGGATAAAAAATTTCATGGACACTTTCTCCCAAAGCAGGAGGCAAATACGTTGAAGACATGGAAGATCCCCCTTTATAGAGGTTGTTCAAAAAAGCGCTTTTGATTACGTGGATGCCTATTGGCATCATCAGCATCGAATATGGCATTCAGCCGAAATAAGTAGGAGAGCTTGCGAAGTATGTTTCTTTCGTAAACATTAGGGTTGTTCACGTAGAACTAGACACTCCGCTACTCCATTTCTAGCTTCATCCATCTTCTTGGTACTGAAAACCACTCTGTTGAACACGAATTTACATCAAATGGAACGGTCTTGTGTAACCGCTTTAATCTATTATAGTCTATCAGCTTGATTTGGGTAAATATCAGATTGATTTGATCATGGTCTGTGGTGGAACCGCGTGTTAGGATGGGGCTAATGAAAACGTATGCAAACCATTTTGAGAGGGGTTAAGATTCATGAGCAGATCCAAATCCATCTTTTATAATGCACATCACGCACCAATAGGTGCTTTTGCGAGTTTTACACTGGGGTACAAAGGAGCCAAAGGCGGTTTGGGTCTTGAACTCGGTAAACCGGCAGACCAGAATGTATATATTGGATTACAATCTCGTGATGGAGAGAATTATCAGGCGCTTCCTTTTTATGAAGCTTCCGAGGATGAGAGCAGCCGCTATGATGTAGAGAAGTTGGAGAACGGAGACACGGCGTCAACCACAGCGTCCCAAGTTCCACAACCTCTTATTGCGGCTTTTCGTGATGAAGATATCACCCGTGAATTCACCTCAGGTACGGATACGTGGATAGCAGGAGATCTGACGTTTCGTATCTACTCGCCTGTACGTCCGGTACCGGATCCAACGAGTGGGGATGTTGAAGCTTTAATGGATGCACTCGTACCTGCCGTATTGGTTGAGATGACGATTGACAATACGCAAGGTCAACAACCACGCAAAGCCTACTTTGGCTATCAGGGCAATGATCCGTACTCTGCGATGCGTCTGATTGGTGGACCGGAAGGCGGTTCTATCACAGGTGTGGGACAAGGTCGGCTTACAGCAATTATGTCGGCAGATGACGGACTGTGGCCCGCACGCGGATTTACGCTGGAGAAACTCTTGCAGGAGCAACATCGGGAGAACTTGGCATTTGGACTTGGCTCAACCGCTGCACTACTGATGGAGGTGCCGGCTGGAGAGAAACGTACGTATCAATTCGCCGTATGTTTCTATCGCGGAGGCATTGTGACAACCGGAATGGACACAACGTATTGGTATACGCGCTATTTCTCCGATATTCAGGCAGCAGGAGCATATGCGCTCCAACGCTTCAATGAGTTAACTGCATCCTGTGGCGAGGTTGAACAGCGCCTTGGAACAGCGGCTTTAACCGAAGATCAGTCATTCATGCTTGCTCATTCCATTCACAGCTATTATGCCAGTACGCAACTGCTGGATGCCGATGGTGAACCACTCTGGGTGGTGAACGAAGGGGAGTATCGGATGATGAATACACTTGATCTGACGGCTGATCAGTTGTACTTCGAGCTTGCCTTGAATCCATGGACGGTACGTAATGAGTTGGAGTGGTTTGTGAAACGATACAGTTATACCGATCAGGTTCGTTTCCCAGGTGAAGAGAAGTTATATCCGGGCGGAATTACCTTTACCCATGATATTGGTGTTGCCAATGTGTTCTCACGCCCTGGGCACTCGGCATATGAGTTGGTTGGCATTGATGACTGCTTCTCACAGATGAGCCACGAGGAACTGGTGAACTGGCTTTGCTGCGCGACAGTATACATTGAACAGACACAGGATCAAACGTTTGTGAAAAACATGTTGCCTGTTATCGAGGATTGCTTCGAAAGCATGCTTAATCGTGACCATCCTAACGCTGAGCAGCGTAACGGTCTGATGGGTCTGGATAGCAGCCGTACCCAAGGCGGAGCGGAAATTACAACTTACGATAGCCTGGATGTGTCACTTGGTCAGTCTCGCAATAATATCTATCTGGCGGGTAAATGTTGGGCGGTCTATGTTGCATTGGAGAAGCTGTTCGCAACGGAGAAGTTGGCAGATCTGTCACATCAAGCAGGGCTTCAGGCGGATCGCTGCGCTGCCAGCATTGCTGCACAGTTGACAGATGGCGGCTACATTCCGGCTGTTATTGCAGAGAATAATGATTCTCGTATCATTCCGGCGATTGAAGGTCTGGTGTTCCCATACTTTACAGGCTGTGAAGCAGCATTGGACGTGAATGGTCGCTTTGGACCTTATCTGAAAGCACTCCAAACTCATCTGAAGACGGTCCTTGTACCGGGAACATGCCTGTTTGAAGATGGTGGCTGGAAACTCTCCTCAACCAGCAATAACTCGTGGTTAAGCAAAATCTATTTGTCCCAGTTTATCGCTAGAGAGCTACTGAAAGTAGAATGGAATGAGACAGGCAAGGCAGCAGACGCGGCTCATGTCAACTGGCTGCTGCATCCGGAGGAATCCTACTGGTGCTGGAGTGACCAGATCCTGTCTGGTGTGGCGGTTGGTAGTAAATACTATCCGCGTGGTGTAACGTCGATTCTATGGTTACTCGAAGGAAAAGGAAATTGCCTTACACATATCTATGCGAGCAAGGAGGCGGTACAATGAGCCAATCTATCGTTCAATCTGCCTTGTCAGGTCCACAGTATGATGCATGGCTGGGGTATCACTCCGAATTGCCAAGAGCGAATGGACTTGCCCCAAAGACGGCTCCTGCATGGAGCAAGCAGATACTGGTCGAAGAGAACCAAGGAGTAATCACAACAGCGTTAACCGAACTTTCACGGGGGCTGGAGAAGCTGTATGGTGTGAAACCGTCGGTCAGTTATCTGTCTGATGTGCAGCAAAGTGAGCGGGACAATTACGCTTCCGCTCCCGCAATACAAATTGGTACTTGGACAGGGAGCGATTCGGTAGCAGGGGCGTTTAGTGAGACAGAGCGTTCAACTGTTCAAGGAGAAGGGTACATCATTCGTGAGACCGAGGGTGTACTGATCATTGGTTCAGAGACTCCCCAAGGTGTGTTGTATGGTGCATTCCATCTGCTCCGGGAACTGACAATGGATCAAGGTAGTGCAAGTGAGACGGAAGATGCGGTGAGTAAGTGGAGCTTCATTACAGAGCAACCTACCAACGCACTACGAATGATTAATCAATGGGATAACGTGGACGGAAGCATTGAACGTGGTTACGCAGGAGACTCCATTTTCTATGATAACGGGGAATTCACACTGGACTTGGAACGCATCAGGGATTATGCACGATTACTCGCTTCGACGGGCATGAATGCCATATCGATCAACAATGTTAATGTACACCGCCGTGAGAGCCTGTTTCTGACAGAACGTTATCTTGGTGATGTCGCGAAGGTTGCTGCTGAATTCAGAGCGTATGGCATTCGATTGTTCCTGAGCGCCAACTACGCGAGTCCGATCGAGATTGGTGGATTGCAGACGGCCGATCCGCTGGATGCGAAGGTACGGGAATGGTGGCACATTCAAACGGCGAAGGTGTATGCAGCCATTCCTGATTTCGGGGGTTACCTGATTAAGGCTGATTCCGAGAATCGGCCGGGACCGTTCACATATCATCGGGACCACGCCGATGGTGCAAACATGCTCGCTGAAGCTCTTCGGCCATTCGGTGGATTAGTGATCTGGCGTTGCTTCGTCTATAACTGCAAGCAAGACTGGCGGGATCGTTCCACAGACCGCGCACGGGCTGCCTATGACCACTTTACGCCGCTGGACGGGCGTTTTGCGGATAACGTTATTTTGCAGATCAAGAACGGACCGATGGACTTTCAGGTGAGGGAGGCGGTATCCCCGCTGTTCGGCGCCATGGAACATACGAATCAAGTGATTGAATTCCAGATTACACAGGAGTATACCGGGCAACAACGTCATCTCTGTTATCTGGTTCCCCAGTGGAAAGAAGTTTTGGACTTTGACACCTATGCCAAAGGAAAAGGTTCAGAGATCAAGCGAATCGCAGACGGTTCTCTGTATGAACGACCTCACAGTGGCTTCGCGGCAGTCTCCAACATTGGTGCTGATGCCTGTTGGACAGGACATCCACTCGCGCAGGCGAATCTGTATGGATATGGTAGACTTGCATGGAATCCGGAGCTGTCTGCGGAAAAGATTGCCGATGAGTGGGTGCGACTCACATTTGGACATGATGAAGAAGTTGTACGGCAGGTTACGGGCATGCTTTTGACTTCATTAGATATCTATGAGAATTACACGGCCCCTCTCGGTGTGGGTTGGATGGTTAATCCGGAGCATCATTATGGACCGAATGTAGATGGATACGAGTATTCCAAATGGGGAACGTATCACTTTGCCGATTGTCATGGCATTGGCGTAGATCGAACCGTGAACAGCGGCACAGGATACACGTCACAGTATCATCCTGAGAATGCGGATTGCTATGAGTCATTGGATACCTGTCCGGATGAGTTGATCTTATTCTTCCATCACGTTCCGTACACCCATGTTCTGCATTCCGGTAAGACGGTCATTCAGCATATTTATGACACACACTTTGAAGGTGTTGCGCAGGCGGAGGCGTTAGCCGAGACATGGAGACAGCTGGAGGGCAAAATCGATCCGGACATTTTCAGCAAAGTTGCTTCATTACAGGATAATCAGGCCGAACATGCGAAGGAATGGCGGGACATGATCAATACGTATTTCTACCGTAAGAGTGGCATTGCGGATGAACAAGGTCGAACAATCTATTGATCGGTAATGTGAAGAGGGAAGATACCTTGTTTTCTTTGATGTAGAATAGACAGCATGGACATACCTGAGGAGGAGATACGTATGGGACAACATCAACTGCCCGAGTTCATGAAGGCCGCTGTCATGACTGAGCCCGGACACATTATTATTGAAGAACAGCCCGTTCCCCAACCCGCAGCCGATGAGGTGTTGATTCAGGTGATGGCTGTCGGTGTGTGTGGATCGGATGTGCACTATTTTGAACATGGACGCATTGGCAGATTTGTCGTGGAAAAACCGATCATTCTGGGTCATGAGTGTGCGGGAATCATTGCTGCTGTGGGCTCGAACGTAACCCATATGAAAACAGGGGATCGGGTTGCTATTGAGCCAGGGGTGACTTGCGGACGTTGCACGGCATGCAAGGAAGGTCGCTATAACCTCTGTCCGGATGTACAATTTCTGGCGACCCCGCCGGTGGATGGGGCATTTGTACAATACATGGTGATGCGTGAAGATATGGTATTCCCGATCCCGGATCATCTGTCTTATGAGGAAGCAGCCATGAATGAACCATTCTCCGTTGGTATTCACGCTGCACGTCGCAGCAAGCTTGCTCCGGGTACAACCTTGGCGATTATGGGTATGGGTCCTGTTGGACTCATGGCCGTAGCGGCTGCCAAATCATTTGGCGTAGAGAAGATCATTGTTACAGACCTGGAAGAAGTGCGGCTGGAAGCGGCTCGCCGCATGGGTGCCACCCATACCATTAACGTACGGAATGAAGATGCGCTGGCTGTGATTCGGGAGATAACAGATGGCCTGGGTGTCGATACCGCATGGGAAACAGCGGGCAATCCGAAGGCGCTACAATCCGCTCTGTATTCACTTCGACGTGGAGGCAAACTTGCGATTGTGGGCCTGCCTGCACAGGATGAGATTGCACTCAATATTCCATTTATCGCGGACAATGAAGTTGATATCTATGGCATATTCCGTTATGCCAACACGTATCCGGCAGGAATTGAGTTCCTGAGCTCCGGTCAGCATGACGTAATGTCCCTGATTACAGATCGTTATTCACTCGAAGAGACACAGCAGGCGATGGAGCGTGCATTACACAATAAAAGCGGCAGTCTGAAGGTTATGGTATATCCGAACGGCAGATAGGCACAACTTGAAAGAGTCCGGCAGTTCAGGACTCTTTTTTTGTTTTTTTCGCAAAATAAAGGGATAGACAAGCTCCCATAACATGGTATAATTCATGAAGATTTTAATATATAAAATGATACACACCTTAATGGTGAACAAGTACTTAGCGAAAGGAAATGAAGGTTGTGAGAGTACATGAATTTATGATTCACGCTGATTTTCATCGGGATGATCTGATGTCGGTATCTTCTCAAGCGTCACGTTTTTCCTCGGATATTATTTTGTCGTATATGGAGTCTGAGCATGAGCATCGTGTAGATGTCAAAAGCCTGCTTGGAATGGCGTTACTTCCCATTCGATATGGTAGTGTTGTCAGGTTACAGACAAGAGGCAGGGATGAACTGGAGGCTTTGGAGTACATGTTGAATGTACTGGAGAAGGGGACGGCATAACACCTGATTAGGTACAAAATCATTGATATCATAATTTTTTTTGCAATTCGTCAAATCCTGCTGGTACTTTGTCCAAAAAAAGAGTATAATAAAATTTAGTTTGATTCTAAAGAAGTACCCATATTAAAGGAGTGTAAATAGATTATGCCAAAAGTTGACATCCATCCAAAGACACAACTCGTAATTTTTTACGATGCAAGTGCTGATTACAAATTCCTGAGTTCTTCCACGAAGTTCTCTAACGAAACTATGGAATGGGAAGACGGTAACTCTTACCCAGTAATCCGTGTGGACACTAGCTCCGCATCCCACCCTTTCTTCACTGGTAAACAAAGAAACGTGGATATCGGTGGCCGTGTTGATAAATTTAACCGTAAATACAACATCAACAAATAAGTTTGTCCATACATTACAAGAAACCCTCGGGATTCGTCCTGAGGTTTTTTTGTGTATTAATAAAAATTAATTCAACCAATTATTGCGCTTACAACACATTCGGATGTACACTAGGAAACAGAGTACGAACATATTGGAGGAGGAGATAGAGATGAGTAGCATCACACACATGGTAACGTTTACACTTTACGCGGGTAAAGACACACCGGAGGCAGAAGCCTTTTTGAAGGAAAGTGCGGACGCATTGGCTGTCATTCCTGGGGTAGAGCAATTTCAGGTTCTAAAACAAGTAAGTGAGAAGAATGAGTTTGACTACAGCTTTTCGATGGTCTTTGCGGATCAGGCTGCGTATGATGCTTACAACAATCACCCGGTTCACCGTCAATATGTAGAAGAACGTTGGGAAAAGGAAGTCAGTCGCTTCCAGGAAATTGATCTTATTCAACATTAATCATTAATATTCTTTCTCTACATATAGGGAAGAAAGCTGAATCACACTATACAGCATTGAACAATGCTGTATACTTCTCTTAATATTCGTAATTAGCGAGAGACTATAGCATTTTCCGAAACCGTTTTCGATATAAAATGAATTCAAGGAGGTTTTTGCTGTTATGCAATTGGATCTCACCGGAAAAACGGCTCTGGTTACAGGCGCAACCGGTCAACTGGGGAGAGTGATCGCCCGCACGTTGGCAGCCTGTGGGGCCAATCTGGCTCTACATTATATAAATAATGATACCAAGGCCCGGGAACTTCAGGGTGAAATTGAAGCGCTTGGTCGTAAGGCTGTAATTGTACAGGGAGATATTACGAAGCAGGATACGGCATTTCGGATGCGTGATGAGATTCAGCCTGTCCTCGGCGGAGTGGATATCGTCGTTGCCAATGCGGTCATTCAATACGAATGGACAACGGTGTTGCAACAGTCTCCTGAAGATTACTTAAGCCAATTCGAATCCTGTGTTATGCAGAGTGTGTATCTGGCCAAAGCTTTCATACCACATATGCAAAATATCAAAGGTGGTCGCTTTATTGGCATTAATACCGAATGTGCGATGCAAAACTTCGCTCACCAATCTGCCTACACCGCTGGCAAACGGGGCATGGATGGGGTATATCGGGTGCTTGCCAAGGAGGTTGGCGAGTATCAGATAACCGTGAACCAGGTTGCACCTGGATGGACGATTAGCGAGCGTGATCGGTCCAGTGAGCCTGGACATGATGAGGCATACACGCGTACCGTGCCGCTGAAACGCAGGGGTGAAGATCAGGAAATCGCCAATGCAGTAGCATTTCTCGCTTCGGATTTGTCCTCATTTATCACGGGTGCCTATATCCCGGTAAGTGGTGGAAATGTGATGCCTGCCATCTAGTGTCCAATTGGATTTGGTTGGAGATCCATAAGAAATATGAATAATTGAGTGTAATCGTAATCCGTTTGTCATTCGACAAACGGATTTTTTGGCATTTTGCTGACAACGAAATAACGATTTTAAAGGGTAAAGGGCATATTTTGTTTCATATATCCAGACATACATATGATTTGGTTCGGGTTTCAGAAGATTGGGGTATAAGAATAGGTATATTAACAGAGTGGAAACATAATCAAAATGAGCAATTAAAGGAGACCCATCATTTATGAAAAAAACAGTCGCGGATGTTCTGGTTGAATCCTTATTGAACGCTGGTATCAAACGCATATATGGTATTGTGGGGGATTCCTTGAATGCGGTACTCGACTCCATTCGTCGTTCTGGCAAGATCGAATGGATTCATGTACGTCATGAGGAAGTGGCTGCATTTGCAGCCGGGGCAGACGCTGAGGTCAGTGGGAGTATCGCCGTCTGCGCAGGGAGCAGTGGTCCTGGTAACATGCATCTGATTAACGGTCTATACGACTGTCATCGCAATCGTGTGCCTGTACTCGCCATCGCTGCCCACATCCCAAGTGACGAGATTGGCAGCGAGTATTTTCAGGCGACTCATCCGGAGTATCTTTTTCAAGAATGTAGCGATTATTGTGAAGTGATTACCACAGCGAAACAGATGCCTCGTTCCCTAACCATGGCTATCCAAACAGCAGTTGCACGTTCAGGTGTATCTGTTGTTGTATTACCGGGGGATGTTGCTGGACTTGAAGCGGCGGATCTGCCTGTGCCAGAGCATGTGTATCACGCAACCAACCCTGTGGTACATCCTTCTGAGCCGGAACTCGTGAAAATGGCAGAATATCTGAATCAAGGCAAAAAAATTACGTTGTTGTGCGGTGCAGGCTGCGCAGGAGCACGGGAACCCCTGATGCAGCTCTGTGAACGGTTGAAATCCCCCATGGTTATTGCCTTAAGAGGGAAGGAATACTTGGAGTATGACAACCCCTATTCTGTCGGCCTTACCGGCCTGATCGGGTACTCATCCGGCTATCATGCCATGATGGACTGTGATGTATTATTGATGTTGGGAACGGATTTCCCATATCGTCAGTTCTATCCCGAAGATGCGAAAGTGCTTCAGGTTGACATTCAATCTTCCCATCTCGGTCGGCGTACGAAACTGGATTATGGCGTATGTGGGGATGTAAAAGCAACCATTGAGAATTTGCTTCCATATCTAACTGAAGAACATAGTGACAAACATTTGCGTAAAAGTGTGGATCATTATGTGAAAGTACGTAAAGAACTGGACGAGTTAGCCGTTGGAAAACCAGGTAAAAAGCCCATCCATCCGCAGTATTTAACCAAGATCATTAGTGATGCCGCCGCAGAAAATGCGATCTTCACCTGTGATGTCGGTACACCGACAGTATGGGCGGCCCGTTATATAGAGATGTCTCGTAATCGCAGGCTGCTCGGTTCATTCAGTCACGGTACGATGGCAAATGCCTTGCCGCAAGCGATTGGTGCCCAGGTCGCTGATCCGGGCAGACAAGTCATCTCGTTGTCGGGTGATGGTGGTATTACGATGCTGATGGGTGATCTGTTGACATTGAAGCAGCATAATCTGCCGATTAAAGTTGTGGTGTTTAATAATGGAGCACTTGGTTTTGTTGAGCTGGAGATGAAGGCTGCCGGATTCCTCGAATCGGGAACAGAGCTCGTAAACCCCAACTTTGCGACGGTTGCTCAGGCTATGGGAATGGAAGGGATTCGGGTTGAAGATCCGGCTGAACTGGAAGGGGCTGTGCAGCGTGCACTTCAGCATAATGGTCCTGTACTGATTGATGTCATTGTGAACCGTCAGGAATTGTCCTTACCTCCGAAGATTGAGTTCAAACAGGCGGAAGGTTTCACTTTATGGATGATGAAAGCCGTGTTAAACGGACGCGGTGACGAGATTATTGAATTGGCAAAAACCAATTTGCTGAGATAGGCGTTAGGATACGCAGATGAACACCATTTGAAATGTTAGAGATAGCGACTTTAAAAGTATTGTACATGTAAAGGAGGAGCATGCAACGAGACATTAGGGTTGCATGCTTCTTCATTAAAAATGCTGAAAATGTGACATGCTATATAGTATGAATACATATTATATGATTTGTTTTTATGTCGAAAGTCTATTAGAATAGGTAAAGGCAGGAAGGATTTATGCCATTTTTGACCTACATATGGCAATATTGCATGTACGTACGTTTCATATCGTATTAGTACGATCCAATAACCAGATGACACACACCCATGGAGGAGATCAACATGAGTCACGCAGGAAAAGTAGCCATTATCACTGGAGCAGGAAGTGGATTGGGCCAAGCAGCAGCGCTAAAGCTGGCTGAGAAGGGCGCATCCATTGTTGTTGTGGATCTTGTCGAAGAGACGGGTCGTGAAACCGTTAAGCAGATTGAGAAGCTCGGAAGTAAAGCTATTTTTGTACAAGCAGATGTGAGTAAAGCACCTGAAGTTGAGAATTATGTAAAAAAAGCAGTCGAGGAGTTCGGACGAATCGACATGTTCTTTAATAATGCAGGTATTGCGGGTCCTGGGATCAAGTTGATTGAACATACGATCGAGCAGTTTGACCAGATTATTGATATCAACCTGAGAAGTGTGTTCTACGGGTTGAAGTATGTGATTACGGAAATGCTCAAAACAGGCGGGGGTTCCATTCTGAATACAGCCTCTACAGCCGGTATTGTTGGTGTACCCGCGGTTGCACCTTACGCAGCAACCAAACATGGCGTGGTCGGCTTGACCCGTACAGCCGCAATTGAATATGGCAAGGACAATATTCGCGTGAACGCGATTGCACCAGGCACTATTGAGACACCGATGGTTGTTCAGTTTGGTAAAGATAACCCTGAAGTGTTCAAAGCAACGGTTGACAGCATTCCATCTGGACGCCTTGGCAGACCGGAAGAGATCGCGAACCTGGTTTCCTTCCTGCTTGGAGATGAAGCGCCGTATATCAATGGTGCAGTATATCCGATTGATGGTGCAGTTACAGCCCAATAAGCGTTAAGCTTATCGGCAATAGAGTAGTCGTTAAAATGTTTAAAGAGAGGTCACTGTATGCGTACAGTGCCTCTCTTTTTTTGGTTTATCTTTTGCTTAACGATTCTTCTACCGTTCCAGGGAATCGACATAGTCTTTGGCTTCCTTCAACGAAAGACCTCTGGCCTCGCGCAGTCGTTTGATCGCCATAATTTTTTTCCCTTGTTGTATAAGTGCAAGCAGCTCCTGATCCAGATCCGTTGGGGCTTGTTGGCTTGTGTGCGAAGGAGACGCTTCCTTCGGTGATAAGGTGTAATTGAAGTCGGAGCGTGGGCTGGCGATTGCGGTTGAACCATTCTCCAGACGCTCCATATCTCTTTTCAGATCATTCAATTGGCGTTGCAGGCTGGTGACTCTGACCAGTAATACAAGGATCAGAAGCAGAAATACGATCCATACCAAGGTGTTCATTTCCATGATGTCATGTGCCTCACTTTCATGTATTCCTCATTAGCCATTATTTAAGTTGAACCGGGATTTCCTTGACACCACGAACAATCATGCCAGGTCTCCATTCCAGTTCATTCACATCTGCCTGAAGCTGTATATTTGGAAAACGATTCAGAAGTGTGCTGACTGCAATCTCACCTTCCAGGCGAGCAAGCGGCGCTCCGAGACAAAGGTGAATGCCTTTGCCAAAGGCCAGATGTGAACTCTTCTCCCGGGTAATGTCGAAGACATCAGCATCCTTAAACTGCTGTTCGTCTCGATTAGCCGAATCAAGTGCGACGATAACCAGTTCACCTTGAGCGATATGCTGTCCACGGAATTCAATATCTTCCAGAGCCCAGCGAGATGTGCTGAACTCCACCGGTCCGTTATAGCGCAGCATCTCTTCAATGGCATTATGAATAAGCTCTGGCTGCTTGCTCAGCAATTCGCGTTGCTCCGGATGCTCCAGCAGGGCGAGAATGCCGTTGCCAATGAGATTAACCGTTGTTTCATGACCGGCAATGATTAATAACGAGACAACGCCAAGCAGTTCTTGTTCCGTTAACTGCTGCCCGGATTCTTCTGCAATGACGAGCTGGCTGATCAGATCAGCGCCGGGATCTTGACGCACTTTGGCGAACCAGGCCGTAAGGTAATCTGTAAACTCCTTGGCATGCTGCTCAAACAGCTCGGCACTCTCCGCTGTGGAAGCATCAATTACCGTATTGGACCACATGCGGAATTTGTCACGATCCTCAAGAGGTACTCCCAGAATCTCACTGATGACAATGATGGGCAGCGGGAAGGCAAAATCATCGATCAGATTCATTTTTTCCTGTGACGGGAGGTTGTCCAGCAATTCATCAGCAATGTCCTGAATATGGCTTCGCATGTCTGCGACCATTTTGGGCGTGAAAGCTTTCTGCACAAGTCCCCGAAGACGTCTATGATCGGGTGGATCGGAGAATAACATATTATTCGAGAAAATGCTTTGATTATCAGTCCCGTAACGACGGACCATGTCTTTGCTGAAGCGAGGATCTTTCAGAATCTGGACAGCATCCTCGTATCGGGTAATCATCCAGCCGAATTCTCCATGTGGAAACATGACTCTGAACACGGGCTCATCTTTTCTTAACTTTTCATATACCGGGTAAGGGTTATGCGTGAATTCTTTGGTAAAAAACGCGGGTCTTGAGGATTCGTTCATTTCATTCGGTTTCAAATGCAAAATCTCCTCTCATATTTCTGTATATACCTGCACCCTCTATATATTCAATACGTAAGCTTTTGAAACCTTGTTTTTGATCCATATGGATGATTGTGCAGGAAAATAGAGGAAGATGGAAGAAGACATGGTAGAGAGAATCCATAACCATGTTTGGTAAAATTAAAAATGAGGTGAACGCTGACATGTCTTACGCACAACTTCCTTTGCATCACTACCAGATTCCGGCAAGTCGAATGGTTCTTGGCTGTATGCGGTTTGGGGGTGAATGGGATGGTCTCCCCATTACTTCAGATCTTGTCGTGGAAGGTCAACGGGCAGTAGAAGCTGCTATCGAAATAGGCATTAACCATTTTGACCTGGCGGATATATACACACGCGGTAAGGCTGAACACGTATTGGGGCGAATTTTATCCGAAACTCCTGGTTTGCGTGAACAGATCATCATACAGTCGAAATGTGGCATACGTCTTATGGGTGATGATGAAGGACCGCAGCGTTATGACACCTCAGCTGCACATATCCTGGCGAGTGTAGATGGTATTCTGGAACGGATCGGGATCGAATATCTGGATATTTTGCTGTTACACCGTCCTGATCCGCTCGCCTATCCACAAGAGATTGGAGAAGCACTGGCTGCTCTGCATCATTCCGGTAAAGTTCGCCATTTTGGCGTGTCCAATATGGGGTCTGAACAGATTCGCCTTCTTCAGCTTCATAGTAAAGTACCTCTGATTGTGAATCAGCTGGAGATGAGTCTGGACAAAATTGGATTCGTAGAAGCTGGGGTGACAGTTAATCGGCTCCAAGCCAGAGACAACGTGTTTCCCTATGGCACGATGGAATATTGTCAGGCAGAGCATATTCAACTGCAAGCTTGGGGTCCCCTTGCTCAGGGGCGATTTACTGGCAGGGTAGTTGAGGGACAGCGCGCGGAGATTGAGCATACGGCTCAACTGGTTGATCGAATGGCCAAGGAGCGTGGGGTGACACCGGAGTCTATTGTACTGGCTTGGTTAATGAAGCATCCAGCAGGGATACAACCTGTCATTGGTTCGATTCGACCAGAACGAATTCTGGCCTGTCGTGATGCAACGAATATTGAGCTTACCCGTTATGAGTGGTACGAGCTGTATTCCGCTTCATGCGGACGTAGAATGTAGCAGGGACATCGGAGATATTGAGTTTTTTTGATCAAAAAAATTAATTGATATCGGGGAAAATAAGAATCTATTAGAAGAAGACATCGGTTGTTGACCTGTGTCTTCTTTGTAATATCGTCCTCTTTTGGTTGAAACGCATTATGGGAAGTGTAATGATTTTATGGCATATGATCTACAATGCGAATGCAGATGTAATAAGCACGCTCTTCAGAACTGAAACGAGTGTCTAGGCACGACTGTAAGGATATTTCACCTTCATATTTGTGCTAGAGGCTATGTCCATGGACTTAGGGAAAGTGCTGATAAGAAGGACGTTTCAACCATTTTTACCGTTTTACCGGGTAGATCTTGGAGGGCTGTGATAAAATGATAGGAATAAGAACATACGATCTGTTTATGCGAGAGGAGACACCTTGACGATGGAGATGCTTAAACCACCCGCCGAGACATTATACGAGGTTGAATTATGTGCACTGCGAGAAGAGGATCAGGGGAAACGGCCCCCGAACTGGCTGTTATCTCCTGCCTATGTGCGCGATTTTATTATTGGCAGGGACAAACCTGCGCTGATCAATGGAGAAGAAATTCCGATAACCCGCAAATTTTATGGCAACGATGTGCTGATTGAACGCGCAGTAGTCACTCTGGCAGGCAATCGGGGATTAATGCTCGTGGGAGAACCCGGTACAGCCAAGACCATGCTTAGTGAACTTCTGACCGCTGCGATCTCCGGTACGAGTCTGAACACGATTCAAGGTACAGCAGGTACCACGGAAGACATGATCAAGTATTCATGGAATTACGCCATGTTGCTGGATAAAGGCCCTTCGGAAGCCGCACTTGTACCATCGCCGTTATATAACGGAATGAAGAAAGGCATTCTTACCCGATTTGAAGAGATTACACGTTGTCCCGCTGAAGCCCAGGATAGTCTGATCAGTATTCTCAGTGACAAGGTCATGAGCATTCCTGAACTGGATGGCGGTGTACTATTTGCCCAGCCGGGATTTAACGTTATCGCTACAGCCAATATTCGGGACAAAGGTGTAAATGAAATGAGCGGTGCCTTGAAACGTCGGTTCAATTTCGAAACGATCAAGCCCATTCATAACGTGAAGATGGAAGCCAAAATTATTGAATCCCAGGCACGAAGCCTGTTATTACATAGTGGAATTGATATTGAAATTAAGCCGGATGTGGTCGAATTGCTGGCTACAACATTTATGGAACTGCGCACTGGCATGACACGGGAAGGCTACAAGCTGGACACACCTCAAGCATCCATGAGTACGGCAGAAGCAGTGTCTGTCTATGTCCAGAGTGCGATGACCTCCTATTATTACGAAGATAAGGCTATTGCGCTGGATCGGTTGGTGCAGAACATGCTGGGGACCATTGCAAAGGAAAACGACAAGGATCTGTCCATTCTCAAAACCTACTTCTCCAAGGTCGTAAAAGAGCGTTCCAGGGAAGAGGGAATGTGGAAGGACTATTATGAGGAGAGAAAATGGATCGGTTAACAGCAGTGTTGGACCCTGACGTTGATCAGTTGCAATCCTTGTTCGAATCCCAAGTGTGTAACCTGAGTAATCATACGGTCTATTATCCAATACGACACCATAGTCCTGCATGTTCATATCACTTGTTACGTTTAATCGAAGAGTACAAGCCGGATATCATTCTGATCGAAGGACCAGAGAGCGGTAATCCATTCATTTCGGTACTGAGTGATGAGGCAACCTTACCTCCTGTCAGTCTGTACTACACTTATGAGAGTGAACTGGAGAGAGAAGCCTGCTATTATCCGATGCTTCGTTATTCGCCTGAATATGTGGCTTTGAAAGAAGCAAAACGACTGGATATTCCGGCGAGGTTTATTGATCTGGACTATCAACATTTCACCACACGTGCATCCAAATCCGGACAGATAGAGCAAAAGGAGATTTCCATTCAAGACGAAACCTTGCTTGCGGGGTCTGACTTCATTAACCGGTTGTGCCAAAAAACAAACTGTCGCAGTTTTGATGAATTGTGGGAAAAAGTGTTTGAGATTGGCGGTCTGGAAAAATCCACTCCGGAGTTCGTACGGGATGTATTCACGTATTGTACGCTTTCCCGAATGTGCTATTCCACGGAACAATTACACTCTAACGGTGATCTGGCAAGGGAAGCACATATGAAAGAACGTATTCAACAAGCGGTACAGGAATATGACCGTGTGCTTGTCATTACCGGTGGATTTCATACGTATGGACTGTTAGTGGCGGAGAGACATGAATCCGTCTTGAAACAGTCGAAGATGGATAAACAGCAGGCGGATCAATGTTCAGATGAACCAATTACGATTCACCAACAGATGTACCCGATGGTCTATACCTTTGCTGAAGCAGATCGGCTTAATGGATATGCAAGCGGCATGCCTTATGTGAATTATTACGATCAGATCTGGAACCAGCTGCTCCGCAAGAAGAGTACACCTTACAATCTAACGGCTCTGGACTTGTTATCTCGGCTGATGCGCAAATTACGGGACAGTCACGAACATGTATCGACCAGTGATGCGATTGAGGCGTACAGTATGATTCAGGGGCTTGCCGGGCTACGGGGTAAAAGGGAAGGCGGCGTCTACGAGTTGATGGATGCAGCACTCTCTTCCTTTGTGAAGGGGGAGCTTACCTTGGCTACCGATAAACCGTTGCAAGAGCTGCAGCAGTTATTGACAGGAGACGTTATTGGAAGCGTGGCTCCCAATTCATTCAGTATCCCCATCGTGGAGGATTTCAAGGCGCGCTGTACAGTCTACAAATTGCAGATTCGCACAACAGGACAACACAAGAAAGTGCTGGATCTGTATGCGAAACCGGAGCATCGTCAGATCAGTCAGTTGATTCAATGCATCACCTATCTGGTTCCTGAATTCGCGAAACGGCAATCGGGGCCGGACTGGATCGCAGAGCGTGACATGAATCTGGTTCGCGAAACCTGGGTTTATATGTACTCTTCCCGTATAGAGGCCAGAGTGATTGAGAACTCCCTCTATGGCGGAACGCTTGCTGGAGCAGCCACACGCAAAATGGAAGAACAAATGCAGGAGATCCCGGATCATCATAGCGGTGAACTTGCCCGACTTATGCTTCAAGCACTGCTCATGGGACTTCAAGACACAGCGATGAAGCTCTATGAACAGGTGCGCTCGGCGCTGAGAACCGACGGGAATTTTCTATCCTTATGTCACAGCCTGCAAGTCTTGAACCGAATTCACCAGCACCGCAGGCTACTGGGATTATCTGAAGAGCAGCATCTCCCTGATCTTGTATCCGAAGCGTATAGGAACGCCGTGGACAAGCTGCTACAGCTCTCCAGAGCCAATCCGGATGAACATGAAGCCATTATTCAGGGATTGAAGCTGTTAGCCATGCTCGCGGAGTCATCAGAGGCGTATTTTCGGGATGAGACATTCCGAATTCATCTGAATGAGCTTCTGTCTGATCACCAGCTTCCGGCTCAACTGGAGGGTGTGTGTGTGGCTATTTCCTCTGGGCTCGGCGACAGGCCCAAGGATGAGATTGTTGATCGTGCTCGCGGGTATATCCATGGTACACCGGATCAGACCCGTCAAACGGCACTTTTTTTACAGGGCGTATTCACGGTAGCACGTGACGCTTTTTTATATGAAGATCAGCTCTTATCCGAGTTGAATGTTTTGATTGAAAAGCTATCATACGACGACTTCATCAGCATGGTTCCGGAATTGCGGTTGGCTTTCACCTACTTTACACCAATGGAGACGGGGTTAATTGCTGAACGGGTGGCAAGTCTGCATCAGGTTGAACCAGGAGAGATGTCAAGGCCAGCGGTTGATGAACAGATGCTGATCCAGTCCAAAGCATGGGACGAAGCGCTTCGAAAGGAGTTTGCCGCATGGAAGCTAATATGAATGAGGCAAATCGGAAAGCGGACGAATCCAGGGATAACAATGAAAGTTCCAATCTGGATGGAAGCAACCGAGGGGAGCATTCTTCTGCTGAAACCTTAAATCGCTGGCGTCTGATTCTCGGTGAATCGGCCGAAGAAGGGCTGTGTACTACAGACCAATACACTTCGAATGAATTTCAATATACGGAAATGGATGAGATTCTGGGGTATCTCTATAACCGTGAATACGGTGAAGAACAAGGTTACCGAAAAGAGGGAGGACGTGGTGCGTCCAATCTGACTGTACCGAAATGGTTGCACAAGGTCAGGGAGTTATTCCCCAAATCAACGGTAGAAATCTTGGAGAAACAGGCGCTCGACCGCTATGGACTGACTGAATTGTTAACTGACAAAAAGTTGCTTGAATCTCTCGAACCCAATATGAATCTGCTCAAGAACATTATGCAGTTCAAAGGACGGATGAAAGGTGAGGTGTTAAAGAGCGCCAAAGAGATTGTGCGAACGGTGGTTGAGGAACTCCGAAGCAAACTGGAATCTCAGACTCGAGCCAGTATAATGGGCAAGCGCAGTCGCTATACCTCCAGTTCAGTACGATCCTTACGCAATCTGAATTTCAAAAGAACCATCACCAAAAATTTGAAGAATTATGATAAAAACAAGCGCAGATTTGTGATTGATCGCCTCTATTTCGACGGGAATATACAGCCTCATAACAAGTGGAACATCATCATTGGTGTGGATGAAAGTGGCAGTATGCTGGATTCAGTCATCTATAGCTCGGTAATGGCCAGCATCTTCTATCGCTTGAATGCGCTACGCACCAAACTGTTCATATTTGATACGCAGGTGGTTGACCTGAGCGACAGGCTGGAAGATCCCGTAGACGTACTTATGAATGTGCAGCTCGGCGGGGGAACACATATTACCAAAGCGTTACGTTATGGGGAGACACTGATCGATAATCCGGGCAAAACGATCTTTATTCTGGTTAGTGACCTGGAGGAAGGTTACCCGATTGCGCAGATGTACAAGGCCTGTAAAGATATCATCGATGCAGGCTGCAAATTGCTGGTTCTCACCGTACTCGATTTTAACGGGGATTCAGTCTATAACAAACATGCCGCACAGACATTAACCAATATGGGCGCACATGTAGCAGCCATTACGCCTAACGAACTCGCGGATTGGATTGGCGAGATCATCACTTAAATTCAAGGAGGAATGTATAATGCTTACCGCAGACCGTGCAGTAGAAACGTTGGTGGAGAAATTCGCAGTAACGTGTTCCAATGAGTACTCATTAAAAACAGATCGAAGCTCCGAGATTATTGATTATGTCTTGGGAACGACAGACAAGTTCCCGGATATGTTGGGAAATTCGAGTCATTATGTATATCAAACGATTGATCTGCTCATGAAGCTCGCCAAAAAAGAGGATGGAGACATCTTTTACCGTGCCGGGGCTATTGTGATATATCTGGAATCGACGTATTCCAAAAGAAATACATGGAGAACGGATGCCTTTACCATCTGTATGGGAAATGATTCAGAAGCTTACGGCTTAAGCGGGAAGAGCAAAAGTTCAGATCGTATGGGCGAGTTGTTGGCCCGGTTGGAGAAGATCAGACAGTTTGCAGGCGAAAACGAAATTCTGGCTGAATTAAAGAGCAAATTAAAACGTGCCCAGTGGCTTTTTGATTCCAAAAAAGCGGACAGTCAGGGGAATTATCGGGATGTCATTAATGCATTAATGCTCCTGCAACTATATTCGAAGCTGAGTGATACCCCTTCTCATGCAGAGGTTGAATCTGCTGCGCAATCGTTACCAATGTTGTTTCAACATGTGATGGCGAATGATTCGGATCAGTTGCGGGATGAGCTACATACGTTGATTGAACCTATAGTGGTCAGTAACATTCAAGGGAAGCATAACGGATCTTCCCAGGAATTGAAGGATGAATTCCTCAAGGAGAAGCGTAATCAGCTCATAGCTGAAATGTACCCCAATACGTCTTACTCTCCTAAAGAGCAATGTTCACATGCTGTATTCCATCAAACAATGGTACTGGTGAGCAGTGCCTTGTTGTACCTGATTAATATTAGTGGAGGCAAACAACGGTTTCTTGATACGAAGAGTGAGATTGGAGATATTTTGCTTCACACCCTGCATCAGTTACATGAGATTTATCCACTTGAAGTTCGAAGTTACTTGCTGAGTATGGACCCGAGAGCAAAGAGTCCCAATGATTTGCTTGCTGGACTTGTCCCTCTGGATGAGCCTTATCAGTTGGTTGAAATGCTGAGGGACGAGCTTAATATGTACACCGTATCCTGGAACATGTTACGATCCGCGATCACGAATCATCCTGAACAAGCGATTCGAGCTTACGAGTTGATCAAAGCGCCATTCCTCAAACTTTGCATTCAAAAATTCATGGAGGATCAGGGATTGGAGCTGCCTAATGCGGATTGTTCCTTGGAGCAAGCGGTATTCAACGCTCTTCGGCATCCATTGGATGGGGGACGCCAGGGAATTGCGATTGCAAGATACTTGAGTGGGGAAAACACCCTTGAGGAATATTGGCAAGACTCGAATAGTCGCGCGTTGTTTAATCAACTGAATCGGGACAAGAAGCGCGTTCATAATCTCATCAGCATTAGTTTTCTGCCGATGGAGTCGGAAGCGATGCGCAGATTCGCAATCCTGACTACTCATCCCGATTGGACGCTGGATATTGTCTCAGACATGTATAATTCATACGCGTTTAGTGGAGAGAAACTGCTTCAACGTTATGGACAGGATCCTGAGGTGCAACGTGAGAAATTGCTGACCAGCCTGATCTCTCTTAATGGCATGACCGACTACAGATACAAAGCCATGCCACATGACGAATACCGCCGAATCATTCAGCAGAATCTGGACTATGCACTGACACAGTACAAGAAACTGCCAACGGATACGCGTATTTTAGTTCTGGAGATCACTTTTGAACAGCGTGATGAGCTCTCGAAGAAACAATTGGCCGAAGCAGTTCGTGCCGGATTGCAGGATTCGTCCAAGAAAGCCAACGGTGTGGCGTTAGCCGAATTCAATCGGATACCTGATCAGGAGTTGTATACGCTCGTTTACCTTTCGGAGAAAAAAGTGGGAATCAAAGAGATGGCTCTGACCGCAATTCGCAGTCTGAAAAACAGCAAAGAGCTGTATGGTGAGCTTTTGAAGAAAGAGAAGGCAGCGGATTGGAAGAACCTGATTCAAATTCTGCTGGATACCGCAGATCTGAGTCCGGAGTATGCTCATGCTGCGCTTGCTGATCAGGCAGATAGCAAAAAGCTGTCCAGACTAAGCTGGTTGTCGCTGAAAGATCTCCCTTCCCTGATACGGACAGAAGATAATCAGCCGGTAGATGACCGAATTAAGCTTTATGTGCTGGTGCAATCGCTGGATCATACATCTGGTCCCAATGAAAGGTTAAATGAATTACGGGACTACGTAAGTGAGGCATCGCTCGCTCGTTTTGCAAGTGAATTGCTTCAGGTCTGGATTCAGGAAGGTGCTCCTGCGAAAGAGAAGTGGGTGATGTATGTTTCAGCACTCTTTGGTGATCTTCAGATTGTGAATATTCTGGCTCCGCAAATTAAGGAATGGACCGAAAACAGTCGTGGCGCGATTGCAGCAGATGCTGTAAAAGTGCTCGCTTATCTGAAAGATCCATCTGCTCTTATGGCGATTGACAAGATCAAACGTGGCGTGAAGAACCGTCAGGTGAAAGGTGCAGCAGAAGAGGCGTTGCAGCTTGCAGCCGATAATATGGGACTTACCTCGGAACAATTGGAAGATCGGCTGGTCACTACGCTTGGTTTTGATGAAAAAGGAACCATGCAGTTGAGTTACGGAGAGCGTTCCTTCCTCATTAAGGTCAATGGAGACTTGCAAGTGGTTGTTCTCAATGAAGAAACAGGCAAATCCGTGAAGAGTCTGCCTGCTCCTGCACAGAAAGACGATGCTGAACTCGCTGCACAGTCCAAGGCACGTTTCACGCAGCTGAAAAAAGATCTCAAATCCATGGTTAACATTCAGGCGCAGCGTCTGGAAGAGTCATTGTCCAAGCAACGTCTGTGGTCTGCCGACGAGTGGAAAAACCTGTTTGTCGATAATGTCATCATGCAAAAATTCGCTGTTGGTCTGATCTGGGGAACGTATGAGGATGGCGTTCTGACCAGTACGTTCCGTTATATGGAGGACGGTACCTTTAATTCCGTGGATGAGGATGAGGTTGATCTGCCTTCAGGTGCACAGGTGGGACTCATACATCCATTGGAACTGGATCAGGCGACGCTTGAAGGTTGGACAACCCAGTTGGAGGATTACGAGATCAAACAGCCGTTTGAACAACTGACTCGTGAAATCCATCAGCCTGAAGATGAGGACAAGACGAAGAATGAATACGATCGTCTGCCTGAGTCCGACTTCTCACCAACGTCTTTCCCCAAAGCACTGGAGAAATACGGTTGGATCAAAGGACAGGCACAGGACGGCGGCTGGTATCATGAATTTTATAAAGAGTACGGTGATCTTGTTGCGGAATTGCAATTCAGTGGTACGAGTATTTCGTATTACGAGGGATTGGATGACATTACCCTGGAATCCCTACATTTCTTTAAACCTAAGAACAAGCAATATTATTACTACGGTGATAACAAACCCATGACTCTCGGCAACGTTCCAGGTCGCGTATTCAGTGAAACGATCTACGATATTTTGAGAGCAACGGGGCGTTGATAACGTGAGTGCATTCAAGGAGAAATTCCGGATTTTTTCGAAGCTGTGCACAGAGGATTATCTGATCCGGTACGCAAACAAGGGATTGTACAAAAGGTCTTTGAAAGAGTTGGACAATGGTGTAAGTGTAACGTACACATGGAATGCATCATCCGTGAGTTGCGAGTTAAGTGATGGGACACACTGTACGCTTGAGAATACGCTGGATCATTGGGATTGTTCCTGTCCATCAGAGCATATCTGCAAGCATGTGCTGATCGCCATACTATATGATCAACGGGAACATTCGTTAGAGGATTCGATCAGTGTTGACGAGCAGCAAATGCCAGATAAGGACTCAGGGATATCGGAACATGATTCGTTGGACGTATCAAAAGGGGTAACATTAACAGACTCTGTGTCAAACGTAGGATCAAACATGGAAGATCCCGGTGAAGTTCCGCCTGGGGTGCCTCGTGAGATCAATTCGCGCTTCCGCTGGATGACGGAGTCTGATCTGACACCACTGATTAAACCATACAGTTCTTCCATGATAGAGGAAGTTGTTTTCCGACTAAGGTACCCAGAAGAAATTAAGATCATTGAAGATTCACTTCTTACGGTACATCTGACAGCCCAGAATATTGAGGTGTCTTTTACCGAGGAAGCTAGCCTTGCAAAAGCGTTATGTAAGGTACCGCAGACAGCCGGAAAGATGGCCAAACTTGAAGCGTTGCTACGATATCGTGCACTAAAAGGGTTGGATGATACGGATGCATTAAGTGGAAGAGTATACGAAGCCAAGTTTTCTCTGCAGACGGTGCAGGAATGTCGCATGATGCTGGCAGGGTTGTTGAAGACGGGACTGGCCCGTCTTCCTCAGTCCTATATGGCACAACTGGAGACTTTGGCCATCGCAGCCCATAGTGGCAATCTGCCTGACATCGAACGTAGTCTGCGAGGGATTCAAGGCGAACTACAGTTGTTTTTCAACAGACATATCCGTTTCTCCATGCAATCCATGCTGGATCGGGTAAGCAAGCTGTATCTTGCACTCCAGGTTCTTGAAGAGACAAAGGTATCGACCATTCAGCAGAGTCAGCTCATTGGCAGTTTTCGAAGTAAATACTTTACGGTTCCTTCACTTCACCTATATGGACTGGGAGCCGATGCATGGGAAACTCGATCCGGTTTCCGAGGTATCACCTATTATTTCTATTGTTTCGATGATGAGGAAATCTACACCTATAGTGATGTACGTGCTGTGTATTATGATGATCAGCAGTTCTCATATACAGAGCATTATGGTGCATTCACACCTTGGCTGCCTCATCTGACCTTTCGCCAGTTGGCGGGTGAAGAAGTTCAATTCCAATCCGTTAAAGTGAATGAAGAACGCCGGATATCTTCCGGGGAAGGTGCCAAGCTTGCCATTTTGCCGCGTTCGGCTGTGGAGACGTTACAAATGGGTAAGACCATGCAAGATGCATCGTCAGTACTTCAAGAGGAATCGCGAACATTTGACTTATTCGCTGCGCCTAGAGAACGGCTGGCTGTGATCAAAGTTACCCGAATTGTGGACCACAGCTTTGTCAAACAAACGCAAGATCTTGTCCTAAAGGTTGAGAGTGCCGATGGAGAACTATTAACTCTTGCTCTCCCGTATTCAGTGGATTGGCAGACGATGATCCAAAGACTGGAGTCAGGATATGGTTCCCAATCACTTGAACACTTCTATGCCTTTGTGCGGGTGGGAGCCAAACGCATTAGCCCAATCAGTTTCCTGAAGGGTCAAACGGTGCTCAGTCTGAAACTGGATATTGGGAATGGAAGGATGGGGAGACTTGGAAGAATATAATCAGTTCATGCAGCGTATTAGCGGCTGGTCAGAAGAGCTTCTCCTGCGTGGGGTATCCCAGTTTGCAATCCGCGATATTGAAGTACTTGAGCAGCTTGCAGCGGAATCCTTGCGGTTGCAGATGAGTTTCCTGCATGAGTTGTTGAATCACGTGATCAAGGAAGGGCGTAGCGTGGCTCTTGGGCAAGGTCATGAAGAGCTGCTGTTATTTCAGTATTGTCGTCTCACCCAATATGTACAGCTTGTTGTGCAAGAAGAGGCGTGATATTGGTTAGTTACCGAAGCTAAGGCACATAAAGCGATATGATGTAATAAATAAGATGTATTTATAGAATATAAGAAGATTTGCAGAAGGCCACAAGGTCACTGCAAATCTTTTTTTATCGTGGAGTAAGTAAAAGTCATTTGCCAAACGAATATAGGTAGGAAGCACGGATCAACACGAACATTCGTGACTCATATGAGCATGGAAGGGAGGAATATATAATTGTGGAAGAAGAACAAATACGAAAGGCAGTGGCGAATCGTGATCCGGAGGCTATGGAATGGGTGATGAATCATTACGCAGGTTTGTTATGGAAGATTGCTCATTCCATCCTATATCATGCATCGACAGAAGAGATTGAAGAATGCGTTGCAGATACATTTTTTGCTTTCTGGCAGAATCCGGATGCGTTCCAATCTGGGCTAAGTAGCCTGAAAAATTACCTTGCATTGATCACCAAACATAAAGCAATTGATCGCTACAGGAAACTTAAGAGAAGATCTGAGCTTACATATGAAGAAGAGATTCATTTGGTGCAAACGGAGGATTTGTTGGTTCAGATGATCAGTAAAGAGATGTATACGGAACTTACTCACATGATTGAATCTTTTCCAGAACCGGAACGGGAAATTATGAAGCGTCGGTTTTACGAAGGACAGAAACCACATGAAATATCGGAAGCATTGTCTCTGCACGTTAGGCAAGTCCATAACAAGCTTTATCGCTCCAGGCAACGATTGAGGACATGGTGGATGAACAGGAAATAAAGGAGGCGATCAAATGCGAGAATCCGAAAAAGAATTCACTGAGCAGAACCTTTTTAACATTAAGAAGTTATTCTATGATAAATTGGCGCTGAATGAACCAAGAACCTTGACTAAATCAGATTCGTTTTTAACTTCACCCGATTTATATCCATCCATACAGATCAAGAAGTCCATGAATAGGAAAAGAAGGTATCGCAAAGCGATCTATATTCCTTTAACCGCTGCGTTATCGTTAAGTCTCGTTACAGGAGCAGCTGCATCCATGGGAATCATCGACCTGTCTTCCGTTCTTCATTTTATAGGTGCAGATCGGTTAGGCATTCTTCAGCCTGTTCATCAGGTGAGTGAAGATCAAGGGATTCGAATGGAGATTATAGGTGCTGTCAGGGACGGAGATACGACCGAGATCTATGTTTCATTGTCGGATCTGACCGGACATCGTATTGATGATACACTGGATGTATATGATTACAGGGTAACCGGAGGTAATGCAAACAACGCTCAGATTATTCATTATGATGATGCGGAGAAAACGGCTATTGTTCGATTCCTCATTCAAGGAAAAGTCACCAAGAACCGAATTACAGTTCAGATTAATACGCTGATGTCGGGTACATCTCTTCAAGATGGTTACAACGTACAAGTGGACTGGGAGCAGTTACTACAAGAAAAGAAAATCAATAGCTATGAAATCCTGGATCGAGATCGCATAAGCGGCTTGGGAGGTAAAACCGATATTCAATTGGAAACCGATCCAATTCCGGTATTGCATCAGGATGTAACGAATATCCCTGTTGAGGGTATTGCTTGGATGCATATTTCCAATATGGGTTTTGTGGATGGCAAGTTACACATTCAGATTGATCCGGATAATGAAATAGGGGAGTACAATCATGGGTACTTCTACTTCACGGATGAGCAAGGTCAAAAGCTCGATATACCTGAATACTCCATTAGCTATGGACACTATGTGAAAGATGGGGTTAGGTATGGAGGAGATTATAGGGAGTTTGTGTATGATCTGTCCGCTGTTGACCAATTAGATACGCTGAGACTTCAAGGGAGCTTTACAAGCATTAGTGAAGTTGTGCAGGGAAATTGGAAAACGACCTTTAACCTGAGTCAAAATGCTTTGAATAGAACAGGAAACATTCAGCTTGATGCAAATGGAGGTTTAGAGGCAAATGTAACTCTTTCCTCGGTTGGTGTCACGATTACAGGTGAGGCACTGAGCAAGATTCAGATGGAGGATCTGCGTATTGAAGTACACCTGAAGGATGGTACTACATTAACCGCTGCATCAGGTTTCCTCCAGCTGGATCAGGATCTCATCAAGTGGATATCCCCTACAACCATTCCAGTGAATGATGTGAGCTATTTGCTACTCAATGGAGAGAAAGTGATTTTGCAAGATAAATAATATGAAAAGTGAATCAGTTAACTATGAATTTAACTAAACCTTCACACGAGAACGTAGAGGACAGAAAGAACCTGAAGAAGCGGAGCGTTCGCCTTTATCGCCAGATTTTCACCTTTGTATAAGTGAATCAAAAAATCTGGGGATAACAGCGATCGGAAGGTTGTTCTGTCATCGGAGTGGTAAGTGTGAATATTCTTTAGTTCAACTTATATAAAATGAATTACATGTCATATCCCGATTTATGACGCATACCATTAGGCGAATGCGGTCATAAGGGAGGAAACTGAAATGTCCATGAGCGAACCGCTGTTAACGCAGATTGTGAATCAACATATTCCGGCTGGTGCAACGGTCGTCACTATTGATAAACCTGTTCAACATCCAGCGATCTATGCGGCGGATCTTACCGGTGACGGTATGCCGGAGATTGCGGCAGTCTACCAGTTGAATGGTGAGCTGTATTTGCTCATCTTGAAATTTGTTCAAGGACATTGGATCAAGATGGCACTAATTAAGGGATTGGGGTATGGGGTGACTTTAATGACAGCAGCCCCTGTAACTTCAACGGCAAGGAACAACCTCATCATCGGTTGGCGGATTGGATCTATCTGGTCTAAGCTTGCCGTATATGAGTGGACTGAATCAGGGCTCAAAGATCTGGCGCCTGACGATCTATATTATAGCTATGCTGAGATTATAGATATGCCCGGTTCACATGGTCGAGATGGCAAGGTGGAGATTGCACTCTGGATACATGATACAGGGGAAGCCTATCGTGTAGAGATTATCCGATGGCAGAATGGGAAATGGGTTCCAGCACCAGACGTATATGCAACCTATTATCCCAAAGTGGTGCAATATTACGAGCAACTAACCGAGCAATATCCTGATTATATCTTTTACTGGTATTACCTTGCAGATGCTCAGTACCATGCGGGTCAGTATCCGTCAGCACTCGTTTCAGTTCAGAAGGCACTCAGCTTTCCGGAAGCGTATCCTTCCAGAGAGGTACTACAGGAACTTGAAAAGAAAATTAAGCAGGCGATGGTCCCCATAAGCTATGCTCGGGTAACGACATGGTTATACCCCATCTCCGTTCGAACCACGAGTGGGACGCGATGGGGATATATGGATGCCCAAGGTCATATTCGGCTTGAGCCGGTTCTGGATGACGCGCAAGCGTTCCAGCCCAATGGATTGGCTGTGGTTGTAAAGGATGGTCATGCTGGAGTAATTAATCTTCAAGGGCAGTATGTCGTTCAACCTGTATACGATTCCATCAATTCCTTTTCTGAAGAACGGGCGATAACCATTGATTCTCAAGGTTTTAAGATGATTAATGAACAAGGTACAGTCCTGACCAAACGGGCATACCCGTATATCTCGAATATGAAGGACGGCCGAGCATTATTTTACGATTCAAACCCTGGTCAGGCAGATGGATCAGTGAGTCGGTATGGTTATTTGGATGCTTCGGGTAATGAGGTGATACCGGCACAGTTTGCTACGGCGAATGATTTTCAAGATGGCAAAGCGGTTGTGCAGATCAAGGACAACGAATATGCGCTTATTAATCGCAATGGACAACGACTCGCTACTTATCCCTATGCCTATGTGGGACCACTTGGGGATGGACTGCTTGCTTTTCAAAAAGAGCTCTCGGGCAAATATGGGTACATCGATGAACGGGGCAATATTCGCATTCAACCCAAATTTTCATCAGCATTTCCTTTTAGCGACGGCCAAGCGATTGTCAATACAGCGGAGGATTACAAATCGATCTATGGTGTCATTAATACGCAGGGATCATTTATTATTCAACCCGCGTATAATGACATCCGCGAACTAGGCGAGCACCGTTATGCGCTGGGTCAAGCAATTAATCCGGAGCAGCCTTATATTGGCTCTGTATACGCGATTGCAGAGACTAACGGTAGAAGGCTTACGGAGTTCGTATATCGCGATGTAGGCAATTATACACACGGTCTGGCATCTGCATCGGACGGAAGACAGACCTATCTGCTGGATCTGAGTGGGAGGCCTGCCGCTGGGTATCCTTATGTAGAAGGTTCGGGTACGCTGGAGGTCGTGGCACCAGATCTGATTAAGGCATATGTAGACCAGCGCTTATCTTATGTAAACCGGGCAGGACAGATCATCTGGCGGCAAAATACAATCGTACCACTTCATCCGCCGTACCGTGTACGCGAAGAGAAGTACAAACCGAACAGGGACTATCTCGTATATTACCCGCAGGTCGAGGGATTAACGAACCAAGCGGAGCAGCTTGCCCTGAATGCCAAGTTGAAGCAACTCTCCCAAGTTAAACCGATCCCTGCCGATCAGCAGCTGGATTACACATATACAGGGGATTATGATATTACGTTCTATCAGCAGCAATTGTTGCAGCTGCAACTCACAGGTTATAACTATCCGGCGGGTGCAGCGCATGGTATGCCTACGATGATCTATGCGATTATTAACCTGACGAATGGTCAGTTGTATGAGCTGAAGGATTTATTTAAACCGAATAGTGACTATGTCAAAGTGTTAAGCCAGATTGTGGGGGATCAGATCAAAAATGATCCTCAATACTCGTATGTGTTTCCGGACACTTATACGGGGATTAGTGCGGATCAGCCGTTTTTTGTCACTGCAGATGCGTTGCATCTCTACTTCAATCCATATGATATCGCACCTTATGCGGCGGGGTTTCCAACGTTTACAATTCCGTTTGTCCAGATCAAGGATATCATTAATACAGAAGGTTCGTTCTGGAAAGCATTCCATATGTGAGTGTCATTTCATAACCGATCAAAGTCAGAGGCCATATGTCCAATATGGCTTCTTTAGATATAAAAAAATGATGTAACTTGAACGCTTCTGGCTGCGTCTATACATAAGGGGGGATCTGATGTTAATGAACGCAGTTCAACGATACGTGGTATCAGGTCTACTATTTATCGGGATTTTTTTTACAGCACTCATTGTTCTTGAAAGGATTGAAGGGTACCAAATAACAACAACAGAGTATTATGGCTTGCGTAATCTTGGGGTCCTGATATATATTTTGTCGCTCATCCTGGGATTCGGTCATTATATATTGGCTTTTTATGTTCTAATTCTGAGTCCATTCTCATGGCTGTTGCGGAAATGTGTGCGCTTTCTTGCAGTGAGAACTATCGTATATATGGGTGGTTTTGGATGGGGAGGGTTGTGGGTATTTGATCAAGTGTACAGTCCATATTTCGTAAAAGGATATCAACTCAACCGAATGACATCTGTCTGGCTCTTTGCTATCGCCGGCGTAGTCTATGCCATTGTGGAGTGCAAGGTTTGGCGAAGAGAGCAGATGCAGAACGAACAGAAGGCTACTTAACAAAAGTTGAGTAGCCTTCTTGGTTTACATAATTATTATTTTGTTGTTACGAAGCGGGAGCTACGAATCAATGAAGGGGATCTTTGATTGTAATAAGTGAAATGGAAGCAGGTCAGAAATATCTGATGGTTTGTAATAAAATTCACAAGGATTTATGAGAAAAATAGGAGTTATATCGTAAATAGGTAAAATTTTCTGTTATACTATTTGAATTGCGTACATAAATTTATAAATGTTTTATGAAAGGAGTTCATCAAGAGTTTAGTTTAAAATTTTAGTTTGGAGGAAAGCATTTTGTATAAAGCAGGTTTTTGGATTAGATTAGGAGCAAGCATACTGGATAGTCTTATTATTTCAATCCCGTTAGTGATTATCGCAGGTGTGATTACGGGTAATTTTGATACGGATGAGCCGATTGCGAAACTACTTAGTGCGTTATATTCAATTTTATTACCAGTTTACTGGTATGGTCGAACGATCGGAAAACGTATATGTGGAATCCGAATCCGTAACTACGATACACACGAACCACCAAAAATTGGTACGATGCTAATGCGAGTTGTTGTGGCCGGACTTGTGTATGTAATAACTTTGGGTATCGGAGTAATCGTGAGTGCTTTTATGGTCGGTATGCGTGAAGATCGACGTGCGATTCACGACTTTATCGCAGGAACAGAAGTAGTCTGGGATTAACTCAAGGTATTATAAAGAATAGCTGTACAGAGTTGAAATCACTGTGCAGCTTTTAAATCGTTAGTACTGTTTCACAAAACTCGTATTTTGTACATATGTATATGTTCTTGTCCATACAATGTTCTTGTCCCGCGACATTCGGCGTAGTTTGATGTTTACTCATCCTCAATGTAATTTGGATCCGGACTTAAAGCTATTGAGCTGTAACTTGTCATTGTACATTGTCCTTAGTTCCTTCGAAAGCTGGCAGGAAATAAAGAAACCTTGAGGGCAATTAGCCCATCAAGGTTTCTTTATTTAATCTGTATAAATTAACTCATTATAATACGGGTCCCATTCTCCAGTTATAAATCTAGCATGGACTGCCTTTTCTAGACTAACAGGTGACCAAGACTCCAGTTCGGGGACTTCTTCGATCTCTGAAGCACTGGGGTCTTCATTAATAACATCACCCTTATGATCTACCAGCATATACCCATCTTCAGTTTCCACTTTGTACAACGGAAATGTCATGCTTGGGATTGATCCATTTCCAATCACACTCCATATCCCGTCTTCAATTCTTGAGTTTACAGTCTGGATTAAGAAAATGATTGGTTTAGACGTAATTTCACTGATCGTTGGGTGTTCCATTGAAACCATATCGTATACAATCATACAATCTGATATCCTTCCTTCAGATACAACTTGGCCATAACAATAACGATTCTGATTAAGACTTATTGCGAAGACATCTCCTATCTTCACTCTAACCCTTTTTTTACCTGCCATTATTAGTCTCTCCCTTACTATTTCTTTTTAGGTGGGCTGATACCATATTCTTTCCACCTTTTCTCACTAATCTGATTTCGTTTATTTTGTAATGTTCCACCATTTTTTTGCAAACCACCGTATTGGTTGATTTTTTTCTGCTCAAGCACATCCAGGTCTTTCCCAGGTTTAGCGCGCCCTACTTCCTTAAATTTATATTCAGCAAGAGGGTTACTTCTGTCATGTTCTTTCTGTCTTGCTTTGTATCTGGCATCACTTTTTGCCTGTCCAATATACTTTCCGCCATTCTTGTCAGTACGCTTATATACAACGCCTTTTTTGCTCACCTTAGCAGCTGCCTTTTTCGCAGTCTTCTTAACAGCAGCTTTAACTACTTTTTTAGCGACTACTTTTACAACGAAGACGATAACAAATATTATAAACGGATTATTTCCATCACCATCCACAAATGCAACTGGATTATTTAATCCATAACTATATCCATTCCTATTCAACGGATTATCCAGATCTAAATCTTGTTCCGCATCTACAGAAATAAACGAGCCTAGTTGGGGATTATAATTTCTGGTCATCAGATAATATAATCCAGTCTCTGCATTATATCTATAACTAGCATAACGGTATGGGTTTTCATCCGCAAGCGAGCCGCTCTGATTTACAATATTCCCCCATGCGTCATATTCATACTGTGCTACTTCGTTACCAGTTTGATCCGTTAAACTAACGACATCTCCATGACCGTTCAAGTGGTAATAATAGGTATGCCCATCTTTAGTCATTGCTACCGGACTTCCACTATCATCCCACGTATACTCTCGAAGTGTTTTGTTATTTCCATCCGTTTCATAGATGACTTCATCGCCATCATAGAAGAAATTCGTCGTTCCGGACTGACCAATGGACTGGATACGTCGCCCTTGTTCATCATAACTATAGTGTTGTATTCTCTGACCAGATTGATCATGCACTTCAATTAATTGATCCAGTACATCATATATATACGTTTGTTTTCCATCGTTTAATAGGTTTCCATTATTGTCATACTGATAAGATTGTCCATTAACAGAAGTTAATTGATTGGCGTTATTATGCTCGTATACAGTGGTTTGCTCCTGCCCATTGGTGACAACGACTTTTTGTGTCCGATTACCCACGTCGTCATAGCGGTATTTAATTGTTGTCCCATCGGGTAGAGTTTCTTGTTCGAGTTGGTTAAGCGCATCATACTCATACGCTGTATCTCCTAATTCTGAATGAATTGTCTTTACATTCTCATTAGAGTCATACGTGTATTCGTACTCGCGAAGTACACTTCCTGTGCTGGAGTAATCACCGTAAGTGCGCAACTGTTCCCCCGTATCGTAGACAGCCTTGGTTACAATTCCGTTTGCCCGATCGGCTTGTTCCATTGCAGCCATATCATTGTACTGATAAGAAATGAGGTTTTGATTATCCTTGCTAATGCTTTTGACTTGATCTAACTCGGTGTAATCATAACTTACAGTAGACGAATGTGCACCGGTTGCATATGAGAGTTCCTGAAGTCCACTATTCGCATTATAGGTATAAGACTTTTGATGTCCTCTATCTACCTCTGTTTCAGGTAACCCATCAGGCTTATACGTAAAGGAACGAGCACCATTGTTTACATTGACCAGTAATCCATTTTCATCATATTCATAAGACCACTTTTGTTGCCCATCTATACTTATAGTTTTGAGTTGATCCAAAGCCGTGAATGTTGAAGAGATTGTGTTCCCATTAGGAGTCGTGGTCTCCATTAGGTTGCCATTTGAATCATATTTGTTATCTGTCACCTTGCCAATGGCATCTGTCTTTTTCATTAACTGATTTTGCCCATTGTACTCATACTGAACTACAGCCTGTTTTGGATTAATCGTTTTAGTCAAGTTTCCGGCTGTATCATACTCATACGTTGTCTCTTTTCGCTTCGGATCGATTACAGTTTTCAGACGATTTAACTTATCATAATGGTAATCGGTACGATTGTTATTTCCGTCGGTATTTGCGATCATATTCCCAACCGTATCTGTTGTCACTGTTGTTGTATTTCCTGCTGCATCTATTACAGATTTGATATCGTTACCTTTATCGTCGTAGCTGTACGTTTCTATCGATTGGTCTGGATACGTCGTCTTTTTTAAGTTTCCATAGGTGTCATATTCATAACGCGTAACCTTTTGCTTCGCATCCACGATGGTTTCCAAATCACCAACTGCGGTATACGAGTAATTAGTCACATTTTGTCTAGGGTCAATTTCTTTGACCACGTGGTTCAGGTCATTGTACTCGTATGTCGTAACATTTCCAACTTCATCGATTTGAATTAGAACATTACCTTTACTATCATATGTCTGCTCAGCAACAGTTCCATCTGGATTAGTTACTTTCTTGACATTGTAGTTTGCATCTAAGACAAACTGAGTGATTTCACCTTTGGCATCTTGGATTTTCTCCGCCACGAAGTTAGCGTTCAGTGTATAGTTTGTCGTATGGCCGTTTGCATTTGTTACGTCTGCTGTACGTGCAGTGGTGTCATATTTGTACTGGGTTGCCGGCCGATCACTTGCATCTGTAACCGAAACCGTTGAAGGTTCCTGCACTTTAACCAAGTACTCTTGATCATAGGTATAAGTGGTTAATCGATTATTCGGGTCAAAAATGGTTTTAATGTAATTGCCACCATAACTAAACTGAGTTCGACTATAAGTGCCATCCTCACTATACTGATCCACAGTAACTAACTTTCCATTCTGATACGTATAATCCGTTTTACGCCCTTCTAGCATGGCATAATCAACTAACCCATCTGAAGTATATTCAAATGCAATGGTACGTCCTGATGGGTCCTCTATACCCGTTAGTGCTCCGTCCCCATTCCGTTTATACGTAATTCGGTTTCCATGCATATCTTGTTCATAACTGAGTTTGGCTTGAGTGATGCTTACTTGATCATCGTTAGAAACCGTATCGAAATGCATCAGGTATCCATGTTTGTCCGTTAAATCATAACCAGTTGTGGCTCCTGAGCTACTTTTCACTTTTTTTAGTGTCAGATATTCGCCCGCTGAAGGCGTATACGTATTGTTTGATGCGTTATATTTGAATTCATAAGCAGATCCAGTGTGGTCTGTAAACAATACGTCTCCGGTTTTGTAAGCATCTACGATGGTTTCACCACCCGTATAATACCATCCGTAGCCAAAGGGTGAAGATTCGCTAGATTTTGAGTTATATGTCCGCATGAAATCTACGGAGGTATCTCCTCTACCCGTTAAGGAATAATCATTGAACTGGATGATATTGTTCCCCGTGCCCAAATTGGTATAACTAGTTCCGTTAGCAATCGGATGACTATCATATGTCCAATAATCTTTTAGACCAAGTCGGCTAGCAGAGGTGTATGTCACGCTTAAAAGCGGCGTGTAATCCGAATTGGCCGTGTCATCACCGGATATAAACTTCTTGTAGCTGTTTGTTGTTTCTGAATTGCTTTTCAACATAAAACCTTTGTTTGTTGCGGGGTCATTTATCCACTTTTCTAGCATATTGGCAGGCAAGGACCACTTATAGTTTGCTGAAAGTGATGTTAACGGCCCGACAGCAGTTGTAGCGACTTGCGAAGCATTGAAATCTCCACCCTGTTTACTCCACAAGTTTGTAGCATCTGCATACATCCAGGATGCAGAGTATTCCGTCCATGCTGTATTGACACTATTTAGTGTGATATCTACATTGGTATTATTTGAAACGGAGGCTAACCAGAGGTTCAAGTCAGCCGTTAATACCTTTGCCCCCTGTGGGATGGTCGATGTATCAAACTGAATAAGAGAACGGATGACATTAGAGCTAGTAGCGTCTTTATATAGACCAACACCTAGTGTCGTATCGGTTGCTCCAGTTTGTTTGGGAAAAGCACTACGTATATTGGTATCCGCTAAGCGGTATGTGGGTTGAAATTTAACAATGGTCGGATCGATGATGACTGGGTATACACGGGACGCATCATTAAGCCAAGCGATACTTGGGATCACGTCAATGTATAACTGTCCCTTTTTCTCTTTTAATTCATAGTGAATATCGTAGGAAAGAGACTCTTCAGGGAAAGCATTAACTCCCTCTACCTGCTGATAACCTTCGGGTATAAAAGAGTCATACATTAACGGTTTATCGATGATATATTCAATATCGCCATTAGATGGGTTAATCAAGGAAACGGAGCCATCCTGTTCTTGGCGATAATCCAGATTACCTAGAGTTAAGGCAAAGGAGTAAATCACTGACTTTTTGCCTGTCGGCTTTTTGCTAAGTCTAAGCTCTTCTTTGAGTCTATCGTTTCCCAAGGTATAAATTAAATCAGTATCGGGATAAAGTCCCTTATATTTCATTACATTATCCGTCACAATCCCTGCAGGTTTTGTGCTAGATATGCTTTGCGTGGTTTTTACCGGATTTGTTTCCGATACGGGGTTTAAGCCAATGCTGAATTTATCCTCTTTGATCTCTACTAAATCGTCAGTAGCAGAGTGTTTCTTGTTCATTTCTACTTTGAATTCATGATGATTATTGTAAGCCGTTTGACTCGTCGTGTTTAAACGGTTATTAATAGGCTTCCACTCTTGATTTGAGGAGTCTTGATAGTGAATGGGAGTTTCAGAAATTTGAGTTGTGTACGTTCCGTTTTCATTTGCGAATGTCTTCGATTTCTCACTTCGAAGCGAAGCGATCTCTTTTGGAGTGTTGTTGGATGACAAGTTAGAATCATCGGAAGTGTTGCTTTCTTGAAGCGTTGATCTTTCGGTTGAGGGGTTCCCCCAAGCAGTGGTATTGTTTAGCGATGATGTAGAAATTAAGGAGCCAGCAATAATTAAGCTAATTACCTTATTCCAAAATTTGTGTTTCTTTCTCATGTTGTATCCCCTTGTCTATTTTTTTACAGCAAGAAGAGTTATACCATATCATTGGAATATTTTCTAAATGAAAAATTTGCTAAATGTTAGCCAATGCCCAAATACTTATTTTATTATCGGCTATACGTACTCAGTATTAATTAGATATACATCTAATCGGAAATCGGACTATGTTCTTGTCAATTCCGGCAATCGGTACAAGTTCTTGTCCTTAGCTTGGGACAAGAACTTGTACCGATAAAATAAAAAAGCCGCTAAAATAGCGACTTCAATAGGACCATGTTCTTGTCCCGCGACACGCAGTAAAGCATGCTCTGGCTCGGGCTAGTCCCTTCTTTACAACTACGGATATACGGGGCAGGTTTATACATTTCAATTTCCACTTCAGTTTCCGTTTCTATCCAGAAAGCATGCCAATCACTGCTATGGAGAAGTCCTGTTTCAAAGAAAGCGCATTCACTGAATAAAGACTCTTCATCTCGTAATCCAGACCCTGAGGATTCTCCAAATATTCTGTTCGCAATGTTCCGACCTCAAATCCGCCCCCTTAAGTTCGCCCCGTTGTATGCTTCTAATCGAGAAGGATCGCGGTGACTCTCTTAGGATAATAAAAACACTGCAATTTTTATGGTACATTAGGACTCATTTTTGAATCAGGTATCAGATTTCCGAATAAACCAATCAAATCCATATAGCCCTTGCAACATGAAGCGGGCTGATGTCAGGGTTAAAATTTTGTGATAACTGAACTTTTAGCGAATGAACTCTCAAGAATTGAATTATCACTTTTCTGTTTAAATAACAATTTTAAAAAGCTCCGTAAACATATCACGAAGCGAATTGAATCTTTGTTCTGTTATTAGTGTGTCATATCTTAAAGAGTAATTCTAATCCATACTTAGATTCGTATTGAAACCAGTTATAGCTAAATGAACAAAAGGCAACCTGTCACGTTAATCATCTGCCCTATTATTTTTATTGGTCTAACGTTTCCCGTTAGCTTAGTCCACAATAGCTAAAGGTGTTTGGTACAGTTATTTAATTGGCATGCCCACTTGGTGTTAGTGTGTGTAAGAATGGTTAAAGAAGCATTATCTATATACGTTTTTTGGAAATGCTGCGGCAAAAGATGTTGTAATGACAGCCCAATCAATGCTCCATGACTTACAACTAATATTCTTTTATCAACATATTCATTAATCAGTTTTTCGAGAAAAGTTAGACCTCGCTTTGCGACCATTTTGAAATCTTCCATACCAATATTTTGCTCACGCCAATTTGCTCCCCACCGAGTGATACGCTCTTCCTCGGTGGTGCCCTCAATTAGTCCGCAATTAATCTCTCTAATACGTTCATCAGTGAATACGGGTACTCCTAAATATTGCTGAATGATTTCGGCAGTCTGCCTAGCTCTCGTTAGATTACTGGAGAATATAACATCCCATTCTTCGCTTGAAAGTCTTTTTGCCAATGCAGCTGCTTGCTCTATTCCTTCTTCGTTTAGGGGTATATCAGATATTCCTTGAGCCTTGCTAAGATTATTCCATTCAGTAACCCCATGTCTAATAAGACCTATTGTGGTGGTCGCCATACCTTCCTCCTTAATGACTACAATTTTCCCATCATTGAAAAAAATAGTACCACATACTGGAACTATACTGCCCGTTAGCTTAATGAAACAGATAAAGATTCTTCTCGAAATTTATTTCAAGTTCTTCCCCCTTTTCAAACTTCAACAAATTCATTGCCTTTAGTCGGAAAAACCTAGTTCCTGGTACCAAAAAATCGTTATACAAGCGAAGTCTTAGATTCATATGCTTTTATCTAGCCACAAGATCTCTCTATCATGATGCTATTTAGATAATCACCTAATCCTAAATGACACATTGTTCTTGTCCTTTTCGGCAATGGTACAATGTTCTTGTCCTCAGCTTGGGACAAGAACTTGGTTCCTTAAAACAAAAAAGCCGCTATAATAGCGACTTTGAATGGAACTATGTTCTTGTCCCGCGACAGTACAAGTTCTCTTCTTTATTATATTAAATAGTTTAGCGGCCTTTTAGATCAGATAAAAATTTATTATCTACTTCTTCGCTGAATCAAACCAGTTATTTTCTAACATATATGCTACGCTTTCTTCAATGGTTTCCAGCAGCGTAAACCTTGGTTTATAGCCGATAAGACGCTTGCCCTTTTCAATGCTAAAATTTCCGCTACGGGCAATGTGATAATATGTTCTATCAATATAATCTGGATTCTTCGTATATTCACACCATTCATTCCACGAAAGAAACTTGATTCTTTCCTCTTGCTTAAAGTAACGGTACATAGCTTGAGCATACCCTAGTAGAGTAATTGATTCTTCACCTACAGCATGAAAACTCTCTCCTAAAGCTGCCTTACGATGATTAATTGCATTAAAGAAAACTTGTGCCACATCGTCTGCGTGAACATGATGTAATGTTTCCATACCAAAATTCGGTAGGGCAATTTCTTCGCCTCGTGCAATTTTACCAAAAACCATGTAATCATGATTAGCAACAGGATTCATAATCACCCAACCCGGACCCGATATCTGACCTGGCATGATAACAGTTTCCGGAAAACTCTCTTGCCGATAAAGGTGATGCAAATATTCCTCACTTTTAGCTTTCTGAAGGCCATACTCATCCAATGGAAACTTAGGCTGATCCTCTACAATCGGAAAGATTGTCGCTTTCCCATGAGCCCAAATGGATGAACAAAACAAATAATGGGATAAATTCGTATTTTTAAGTGCTTCCGTCATACGTTTTGTTTCCCCTAAGGAAAAGTTAATTAGATCAACCACAATATCTGCATTCAATTCAGCTATTTTCTTCTCGAAATCCCCATTTAATTCTTTATCTCTGTCAAGAATCATTGGTTTGACTTCTTCCCATGTAGGGTCTGCTTTGTAGGGCTTGCTTTGACCACGAGTGATGTTAATGACGTCATGCCCGGCTTTGATTAACTTAGGTAAAAGATACGTTCCAATATGACCACTACCACCAATTACTACAACTTTCATAACATTATCCCTCCGATTTACTTATTTTTGCCAATCTTCCCAGTGGCATTTTAGGTGCTTCTCCATCATTGTGATGGATTTCTTCTGTTCCGGCTTCCAATGCTCTCTTATAATAGTTATATTTAAATTCAATACATTCTCGGTATACTTGTAACTCTTCTATTTGTCTTTCAACCTCCTCTTTCCTCTGCCCGAACATTTCGAATCGTTTCTGTATAGATGAATCACCTTCTTTGGTCCAATCAATAAACGTACGAATATCTTTAATGGACATTCCTGTGTTTTTAAGGCAATATATGACATGCAAGAATTCTAAGTCTGCTTCATCAAACACCCTTATGCCATTCTGGTTTCTTTTAACAAAGGGTAATAGACCTTCTCTTTCGTAATATCGTAATGTATACGCCGAAATGTTCATCTTTTCAGCTATCTGTCCGATGGTGAAATTCAAACACTTTCCTCCTCAATCAAATTAAATGCATTTCCCTCCTATAGCTCCCCAAGTTTAACCTGATACTCAACTCGTCTGGTTTTCCTTACAAAGAGCTTAATCAGAGTATATGACTTAGAGTTAAGTGTAAGTCAAGGATACGAAACTACAATCAAACTGCACTGTCATTAAAGATAAGCTTGTAGATTTCTTCTTGCTTTCATGAGAATCTTTATTTTTAGCAGTACCTCTTCATGAAGACGAGTAATTCAAAACAACTTGCCCTTTGTTGAAGAAAAGCAGCTAATCACATGGATCAACTGCTTACTCGGTATTATTGAGTTATCGTTTCCTGTTAGCATAATCAGCGATAAATAATTAAGCTCCAAATTTTTTTAATATACGCGGCGGATATATTTTTGTTCAAATCTTGTTTCTCTACTTATCGTGTAGAAACAGCCCTTTATGCTTATTGAAAAAATCAAAGTACACTTTTGGGTTTTCTAATTCCCACCATTGCTTTATGTCGACTGGATTAGCTTCTAAATCATATATTTTTGTAAACTCCATCGCCAGTAAAAATTGTGAGTGCGTTGCAATGATAAATTGACATCCGCAATAGTGAGCCATTTCCTCTATCATTTTGACAAGTTCAAGGTGCATTTTAGGAGATATACTGTTCTCCGGTTCATCCAAACAATATAATGTGTCATTTTTTAATTTGGAATTAAAATAACTCAGGGCTGTCTCCCCATTGCTGTTCAGTTTAATTTCGGTACCCGCGACTCTGCGAATAAACTCCCTGCGTGAAATTGATTTTTTTCTTGAGAGCACCTGTAACCTCAATGCTTCATAATCATCCATTATCGTTACTATGGATTGGATTCAAGGGTAATATAGTTGCTGATCTTCATTAAAAAAAGGTGATTGCGTATATGCATGTGGTGTATACGAATTCATTGCTTTAATGCTTGAGAGCTCCGGTGACTGGTTCTTTAGTTTTGTTTTGTTTGACCCTACAGATTCAATCCAATCATGTTTATTTAAATTTTCAATAGCACCATACAATCTACCAGCTGCTAAAATAACAGTACCTTTACTTGTCTCTTCTATCTTCTGCATTACGGTATCAACCCAACAAAGACACTTCATCTTTGGTTGCGTTGAGTTATTTTGCTGAGTGGTCCTCAAACTAGGTTTACTTTCTGCCGAAGCGAAAGGTCAGACTGGTATTTCCTCGCCAATTTGCTCTCCAACGAGTGATACGCTCTTCCTCGGTGATGCCCTCAATTAGCAGCAATTAATCTCTCTAATACGTTCATCAGTGAATACGGGTACTCCTAAACATTGCTGAATGATTTCGGCAGTTTGCCTAGCTCTCGTTAGATTACTGGAGACTCCTCCGATTCCGATACTCTCAATCAACGATTTCACTGATAGCATAATTCTTTCCTAGCATCAGTATAAAGGTGAATATTGCATCCTTTATAGGCTGAATGCATGTCGGGGCTGCTTACCCATTCGTTCCAGTCAGGAACATTAAAATCTCTGTTTTTATAATAGCCGTTTAAGAAGTTCCAATAGAAACGATTTGCAATCTCCTTTCTTACCAATCCACGGAATAGGGATTTCATAGAATAATGTAGTAGCAATATTGAAAACAATCCAACTTTGTCACTTCATTTAATGATCTTGAGACTGCTTTCGTTGAGTCATGACAAAAAGAATAAACCACCCAAGTCCATTACGGATTTTGGGCGGTTTATTGTTCTGCCTATTGAGATGCTTGGTTAAGAGCATTTATAAATACCCCAGTTGGTTGTGCGCCGGATATCGCGTATTTTCTATCAATGACAAAGAAAGGTGCTCCTGTAATCCCTAATTGTTTTGCTGTAGCTTCATCTGAACGCACTTCGCTGGCATATTTGGAGGGATCATGGAGAACTGCCATTGACTCGTCCCTGTTCATTCCAACTGATTCTGCAATATCTGCCAAAGTATCATGATCACTGATTAGCTTGGCGTCCGTGTAATAAGAATAGAACAGCTTCTCTGCTAATTCCTGATCTTTACCAACAGATTTGGCATATTGGGTTAAACGATGCGCATCAAACGTATTGGTGGGTTTCATTTGGTCGAAATTATACACGAGACCCATCATCGCCGCTTGTTGTCCAAGTTCCGTATTTGCCTTTTTCGCTTGCTCGATACTCATACCATGTTTCTCAGAAAGTATCTGATGCATATTTTTGCCTGAGTACATGGATGCTTGGGGGTTAAGTTCAAAGCTTCTATATTCAATGACCACTTCATTTGGATGAGCGAATTGCTCCAGTGCAGACTCTAATCGTCGTTTACCAATATAACAAAATGGACAAACATAATCCGACCATATCTCGATTTTCATTTTGAATCCTCCCTCAATAACCATCTTAATCAGTGAATACTATTTTCATTGAGCTTATTTGTTATAAATAATAGGCATTTTCTTGATCAATTGGTTGTCACGAGCGGCAGAGTACATGAATTTGGCAACATTTTCTCTAGAAACAGATAATTTAGCTGATTTATCTCCGAATGAATAGTCATAAGACTGCCCTGTGTATTTAACATTGGGGTTAATAATTCGAACGACTGTCCAATCCAGATTCGATTCTTTAATCAACCCTTCCATTTTCTTCATTTCTGCATGAGCATTCGGAAGGAAAACTTTGGCTAATATACCTGGAAGTATCGTGGACATGTTTTTCTTATCGTCATCTGATTGCAAAGCTGGCGTTGCAAGTGTAATGAACCTTTTTTTGTTAAGTTTCTTCATAGTTCTAATAATCAGTTCGTGTCCGTCAGCAATTGGCGTGCCTTTTAGCTTTCGTGACATATCGGATGCTGGCCCCAATGTGCTGATGACGACATCCGATTCAACAAAGGCCTTCTCAATGGTTGAAGTATTCGAAAGTTCCCCTTGTACAAGCTTCAGATTTGGATGTTTGAGACTGATTTTTTTGGGGTTTCTAACGTATGCCGTAACGAAATCTCCGTGATCCAAAGCTAGTTGGGTTACAAGCTGTCCAATTGCGCCACTTGCACCAAAAATGGTGATATTCATATTCTTTTCTTGTATCTCCCTCAAAATAAATTATTCAACTCACACTCTATCTTCAGTTATAAACTCTTCTACTCTGTTTCTTTTGATGTACATGTCGTACCAAATATCAGCGATCTTGTCTTGAACTCCTGAATTCGGTTGCATCCAAATTCCGATCGAAAGGTGACCTGCATAAACACCTTTGTCGGCAAGTTCGCTGTTCAAATTAAAGATATAATTGCGAAGTCCTGAGATTGCAATTCCGACATTGCCCATCATCGGTACCGGGTGAATTGCAGCGCCTCCAGTTGTAAATAGCAGTGCACCGCTTTGCTTGTCCAACATATCCGGAAGCACTTGTCGAACGCTCGATAAAGCACCTAAAACATTATATTGAAATTGGTACACCGCATTTTCTTCAGTTACATCAAGTGTTGGCGCTACTGTGTCAAAACTCGGCGTTGGACTGTATTCAAGAACATCAATAAATCCGTACTTCTCTTTAATAGCAGCGAATGCCATCTCAATTTGTTCTTTGTTTAATATGTCCGCTTGAAATGAAGCAGCTTCGATTCCCAATTGTTCTAATTCAGTAACCAGTTGGTTCAACTTTTCTTCATTCCGCGCAATAAGCGCTACGCGGAAGCCTTGTTGTCCGAATTTCTTCGCAATGGACATTCCCAACCCTGCTCCTGCTCCAACAATCGCTATCGTTTTCATTTAATAATCTCCCCTTTAATTAGAGTTAATCATCAGTAAGATAAATAATGGTCAACGTGTTGTATATTTATCTTTTGTTTATTATGATTAACAAAAGGTCAGCATTCAATGTTTAATAATTTTGATTTTGAGAGATAAAATACAGTTTGAGACCAAATGTCGTATATCTAACAAAAAAAGTTAAGGGAATGAGTCATAATGAACAAAAAAACCGATTTGCGTATCCTGCGCTCCAAACATTCGATAAAAAAGGCGTTTATAGAACTTCTTAATGAAAAGGGATACGAAGGGATTACGATCCAGGATATTGCCGATAAGGCGATGATAAACCGTAATACATTTTACCTTCATTATCAGAACAAACCCGATTTATTAAATGTATCTATGGACGAATTGTTAGAAGAATTAAAGAGTACACTCAAACTTTGTTCGAGCAGCAAATCTCCTATAAGTGGCTCTATGCTTGAACAACTAATGCAAACCATACTGGAGAAAATTAAAGGCAATCTCCCCTTTTATAAAGCATTGTTACTCGATGAAAATAGAATTTATGGGTTTCAATCAAAAATGGAGGGAATTATAAAAAGTACAGTGGAAGATGGCTTGGATAATACTCCCCTGAAGATTTCAAAGGAATTATTACTCCAATATATCGCATCTACTTTTATGGGCATTGTAATATGGTGGGTTAAAAATGATTTTTCTTATACTCCAAATGAACTTGCTTCTCAATTCGGAAAAATTCTAACTTATGGACACTTAAAAGCAGCAGGTATTGCAATAGATGATGAGTGATACATGTTTAAAAAGAGTTTCTAACTACACATGAATCACTTTGATTCTTTGCATGGATAAATGTGTCTATAAGCAATTATAACACCCGTATTTTCTTTCATTTTATATGGTTTAATATGCCAAATAAGATTTTCCTTAAGAACAACCTGTTGATAGTGAAAAGGGAAGCTCCTTTTTCCGGGAAACTGCCTATAATTATTTACTGTATACTCACACGAGTCTATGATAGGTTTAGGCAAGCATTTGGCACGAATGTTATATTGTTTGTGTTGTCATTTAGTACATAATAAAGATGTACGATTAATTCTAATCAGCCATGAATGTAGCGTTTATCTGCTTCCCAGAGTGGATGTGAAACATTCAACAGTAAAATGCAATTAGACGAGATAAAGCAAGGTCATGTACGGTGATTACACAACAACAAATTCTGAGGAGTAATTTTACACTATGATCAATCGATTCATCAGCTTATTTTCCATTCCTTCGTATGCTTTACTCTTTATGTGTATGGCACTACAGGGAATGGGCATTTCACTCAGTACCCCCTTTTTATCTATTTATTTCACGGAACAGCTTGGGGTATCTATTGGAATGTTTGGTCTTTATCTAGCCGTTACACTAATTGCAGGAATATGGATCAGTACGCTAATCGGAAGACGTTCTGACCTCGGCTTGAATCGGAAGAGCGTTTATCTTTTCTCTACTCTCTCTAATGTCCTGGCCTTTAGTGGATACTTGTTTATTCAAGATTTTCCGATTTTGTTCATTTACATGACCGTGTTTACTGCTCTTGGTGCACCAGGAATGCCCCAGTTGTTCGCTATTTCCAGAGAAGCAGTGATAAAGAGTCATTTTACGGAGCGTGCGTTTGCTAATTCTACCTTGCGTTCTGCTTTCTCTCTCGGCTTTATTACAGGTCCTTTAATCGGCACTTTATTACTCGCTGCTATTGGATTTAAGGGGATTTTTCTGGGAACGATCGGAGCTTTCTTACTCGTTGCTCTGCTTGTTTTCCTGTTTCTCAAATCAAACACAGAAATGAAGAGCAGTAATGCTGAAGCGAATATAAAAAGTTTCCGACTGGCTCAAAACCGGGATATTCTAATTCCTTTTCTCATTATGATACTCATGTATACGGCTCATTGGATGAGCAGCATAAACACGGCTCTCTTTATTACAGTCAATCTTGGGGGAACGACAAGTCATGTCGGTTTAGTCAGCAGTATATGTGCTGCGCTGGAAATTCCTTTTATGATTGTACTCGGTCTACTTAGTGCAAAGTATAGTAACCGAATTTTGGTGTTTTGCGGGGCTATTTTCGGAGGGGCTTATTATTTCGTTATTCTTATCTCGAGCGAGATGTGGCAAATGCTTGCAGCACAAATTTTGCTCGCTGTTTTTGTCGCCGTCATTTCTGCGATTGGAATTAGCTACATTCAGGACCTGCTGCCTAGTATGCCCGGATATGCTTCCACACTCTATTCGAATTCATCCACTATCGGCAGGTTGATTGGTAGTCTTGTTGGGGGTGGAGTAGCCAGCATCGTGGGTTACCGATATTCATTTATCTTCTGCTTTATACTTATCATTGTGGCTGTAATCATGCTTGTGGTGAGTGGACGAGAGCCTGTAGATGAACCGCAAATTTCGACCTAATTACGTCAGATTCAACGGGATAATTTAGATTTTTAAGCTTTTCTACGTATGGGTAATTAATATTGGGCAAGGCATCATGCTTGAAGCATTCCCTAAAAAAGAAACCGACCTTGATCCTGAATAAAACAGGATCAAGGTCGGTTTCTTTAATTATAATTGCAAGAAAATCTTATGCAGAACCTGAGCAGCTTCTGCTCTGGTTGTCGTTCCGCCAGGACTCAGGGTGACATGGCTTCGTCCGTTTATGAAACCCATGTTAACCATTGCAGCCATGTCATCAACTGCGTACTTTGCTACATTTGCCGCATCTGTAAATCTCTTGAGGTCCTCAGCTGTACCGCTCTGCTCGGATTTGCCCACTGCCTGCAAAGCCCGCATGGTCAGCACAGCCAAATCTTGTCTAGCAATATCCGTTTCCGGATAGAAGTTGCCGTTCGTGCCCAGGGCGATCCCGAGTGCTTTCGCGATTCCGATTTCCTCATAATATAGGTCTGTTTGCTTCATATCACTGAAGGTGTTGTTGAACTCTGCTTTGAGATCCAGTGTCCTTACCAACCAGGCTAGATACTGACCTCTTGTGACCTTTTGCCCGGGACTAAAGCTTGTTGCCGATGTCCCGTCGATGAATCCTTTGGACGCCATTGTTTCAACCGCTGATGCGTACCACGAATCCTTGATGACATCATTGAAAAACTTCTTCGTATAAACAACTGCATATTGACCTGTGTTTGCCGCTGGAAAAACCATGGCTTGTAGAGAACTGTCGTATTTGCCGTTCAGTAGCTGAACAAATGTACTGTTTGCAGCCACGTACGAAACTGTAAGGTATTTGGAATTGGCCAATTCTTCAACATCAGGGGTATAAGGCAGTCTGATTTCAGCCGGTGCATTCAAGGTTGCCATTTCTTCTCCATCTAATTGAACAGCGAATGCAATAACAGGTCTGCTGGCTATCACTGATTTTACTTCTGAATGAAGCTTGACCGTATCTAGCCGGCTCAGTGACAGTTCCACATTGTTGGCACCTGATACATACTTAAGCACATTAGAAGGTACTGCAACGGTTCCCAATTCCGTATTAATCTCAATCTTGATGTTGGCATGCGCTGCGGCTAGTGCAGCTGCAGGAAGCTCAACCGCATAGGAATTGGCTCCCTCTGCTTTCGGAATGTCCACCATGATTGTTTTAACATTACTGCTATCTGCCTTTGCATGCTCCAGAGCCTTGTTAAGGTCTTCCTGCCGGATGGGTGCTCCTTTAGCTTTACCGGTTTTGGTATCCGTCTTTGGTGCCACAATCTTAATCCAATTCCCTTCGACTTTGATGTTTTCAGGAGCCGGTGAAGGTGTGGTCACTGACACAGGTGCATTTGTTGACGGCGGTGTTTCCGTCGGTGGTTCTGGATTGACAACTGGATCGTTGATAACGACAGTAAGGGATTGGCTTGCATAATGAGTTGCCGTTTCTTTATATCTTACTTCGTAGATTCCGTTACCAAGACCTGTAACTTCTGTGCCTGTGATCGCATTCCAGCTGCCAGCGTCCACTCCCGCTTGCCGGTATTCCATTACAGGACTTACACCAGTGATCTTACCATCCTTGGCTCCGGATGCACTGACATTTACAGCCTTGACCTCTGCACTGGACGGCGGACTTTGCTCCTGCTTGGTTCCGTCAGGCACAACGATCAGGATAGCAGGACTTGGATTGCTCATATCCGTTCCGGCGTACCGGAGCTCATAGCTGCCGGCCTCGAGGCCTTCAATGCTGGTTCCACTAACCGGCATGTAACCACCTTGATCCGCCTTTCGGTACTCCATATCGACAGTCACATTTTCAATTCTGCCATCAATCCCGCCTGCTGCGGTAGGTGGGATAATGACGAGTCCTTCCGCTGTTGGTGCCTCTCTGTCTGCCTTGGCTTCATTGCGAATGTCCACAGTTACCGGAGGACTTGCCTTTAGGCTGTCTGTGGCTGCATAACGGATCTGATAGCTGCCAGGCTCAAGATCGTTGATACTTGAACCTGTAACACGCGTGTAGTCCTCTTCACCCAGCTTCCGGTGTTCCATCGTATCATTCAAGCCCTCAATTCTGCCTTTTATGCCGGTATCCGAATTGGCGTGTGAGATCACCCAACCACTCGCATCGGGTGCAACCTGCTCCTGTGTCTGCCCTTTCGGAATAACGACTTCCTTATCCAGGCTGGCGCTCAGCGAACCGTTCTTCATATACCGGACATAATATTTACCGGTGGTGAGACCTGTGACCTCAATTCCTGCAATTGTAATATATTCTTCTTCACCTTCCTTCTTATACTCCATTTCTGTTGTCACACCGATCAGTTTGCCGTCATCTCCATCAGTAATGGACGGTGCCACACCGGCCGGTGTTACCGGAGCCTCACGATCAGGACTGGATATGGCCTGGTGAACTTCCCATTCCCATAGGCCTACACCGTTATCGCCTGCCCGCGATTGCTTGGTCAGGGTTACTCGCACTGCCTTTACATTCAGCACCGAGTCAAACGTGTACGGATTGGAAGATTCCGCTGGAGTATGTTCAACCACTTTGATACCCTCCGTAACCGTTCCCGCTGTTACCCATTCATCAGTTGCGCTATCCGCCGGGATGTAGGAATATACAATTTGGGTAGGCGGCTTGATTCCGCCGCCATCTGACCACAGCACCAGATTCGAACTTCGTATAGATGCACCCTGCGGCCATTCATATTGCACCCACTCCTCTGCGCCTTCATGACCCCAGGTTCCCCAATGCGAAATGTTGTTACTATCCTTCCTTCCATCATTCACTGCCGCCAGACTCTCCCAAGGTGAGGTGTAGCTGGAAGAAGCATTCGCGAGGAAAGCCATATTGCCGTCTCTCGGACTCAGCAGATGCAAATCCGTCAGCAACTTCTCAAGCGCCAGGGTAACTTCTTCGTCTGTGGCATTCGTATTCTTGATCACAGCAGACGCTTCTGTCTTCGCCGCTTCGATTGGCGCAAGCCCTGGATCGGCAAGGTTCGAAGCATTTAATATATTTACATAGTTATAGACCTTGATCAGCTCTGACTTATCTACCGCTCCGGTATAGCCGTATACCTTCCATTCCAGAATACCGCTGCCATTGACGGAAGGCTTCATGTCCATACGAACACCTGTAATATATGCTGGCTCAAAGGTCGATGTATTGTATTTATTAAGTTCGTTGCCCAATCCCTTTATGTCCCGCGGAGTATACCATTTCCCATCTTCGCCGCGAAGCATAAGCTGCATATCCTTCGGACGGAAGTTCCCGCCGTTGTCTTGAAATACATATACATCCATGGACGAGGCCAGGAATGGCTGATCCCATTCATACGTCACCCATGCCGGATCTCCTTCTCTACCCCAGTTATGCCATGCACTGTTGGGGGCACCCCGGTTCGGCGAGAAATCTGCCGAGCTTTTAGGTTCAATGCCGTTATTCATCGCTTCCGGATAACCGTCGCCACCAGAGAAGCTAGCGGAAGCCTTGGCTGTCAGCGCCGCATTTTGCAGCTCAGTATTCACGACATGTATGGTAGCCCATACCTCCAAAGCACTTCCATTGACCGTTCCTCTGGCTTCAAATTGGCCTACACTAGCATAGCTGCTTGGATCTATAGCATCCCAAGTGATTTCCTGCTCTAGATACCCTTCCTCTGACAGGATATAGATTTGTCTAGGAAGTTCTGGTTCAATATCCTTCTTGGTGACAACGCTGAGTGCCCTGTAAACGTCAACGGTATCTTCCTTAACCTCTATCGTTATGTCCTTGCTGGCCTTCTTGTCTCCGTCCGCCGCACTGAAGGTAAACACGTAGGTGCCTGCCGTGCTTACACGCGCATAGGCTGCTGCTTTGTCACCATCCACAAATGAAATATCCGCTGAACCTTCAGGCTTTTGCTTGACGGCCCAAGTGTAATTCAACTGGGGTTCTTCTGCCTCGCTATGCACAGGGTCAGGAATGGCCTCCCCGGACAATACTACGATACTGTTATTGGTAACATCCTGAACCGCTGTTACTTGGCCAATTGCTGGAGGCTGTTTATCTGGCGGTGAAGCCAGCTCGAAGATGACCTGGCTGGAGCCAGTCCGTTGTCCATCACTTGCGCTAAGCTTAACTGTATATGAGCCTGCTTTGGTACCCGTAGCCTGTGTAATGCTTGCTTTGGGATGAGTAAAGGTTAGCTTGGCGCCTTCCGGGGCACTGACCACTTCCCATTGATAAGACAGAGTCCCTTCAGGCGCGCCATCATCGGTTACAATCCCATTCAGCATAAATGGAATCAACGCCTGTGGGTATTGTGTCGCCAGCTCTACAGTAATTTGCGGAGCTTCATTTTCACCGCTGGCTGACTTTTCAATGATCAATTCAGCACGCTGCGCGCTGCCCATCTGAAACATGGCAACGCCTTCATTATTCTGAACATAGAACTGTCCGGCAACTGCACCATTCAGCTTCATGGTATAGTAGCCATTCTCCATCCCCACTCCATCGAACAAAATTCGTGACGTATGCTCTTTCCCTGATGGATTCAGGAGCTGAAGCGTAAAACCCTTACCATCTTTTTGAATTTGCGCGCTTTCTACTTTATCGCTTTCCAGTTCCAAATAGATTTTCTCATCGATCAGATTGATCCGCTTGCCGAAACCGTCTTTCGGCGTAATGTTGTAGCTGTCTCCTTCGTCACTCACCAGCGCTCCATAACCGAACAGCCCGAATATCGGATCTGTAACAATATCGGAGCTGATGCTGAGAAGGGAACCATAGAGGCCTTCTTCCGATTCGCCCGAAAAATCATTCCAGCCGTTACTCATGACACGTGAGCCGCCATCGTATACGTCCTTCGTACCTGTGCCTCCTTTATACATCGAATATCTCCAAGAGGTACTGCCAACTGAATTAGCCGAAATCTGTCCCATATTGACGGCATTGAAGTTCGAAATCTTCGCGGCATAATTTCGCTGCTGTGCAATGGCCTTCTGCTCCACCGATCTGCCATCATTCTCATACCTTAACCAGTCATCCATAATGTATCCTGCTAGAGACGCAGTATATTGGAAATTCCACCAGCCTTCACCGCCGCGGAAAACGGGCACGGAATAATGGAACCAGGTAGGCTGAATACCGCGCATGGCACGTGTTTTCCAATCGGCCATTTCCATACTTTTCTCAGCTGCACCTGTAAGTGCGTCTGCTGGATAGTACGTGCGCAGTGCCTTCGCTGCTGCATAAGCCCCTTCTTCGCCAGTATTGTCATATTCAAATTCCGACCCGTAAGGATAAGTGGCTCTAGTCATATTCCGTCCCTTGTCGAGAGCGAACTTTTTCTGCAGATTGGCTGACTCGGTCTGCATTCCCTCTTCCTTCAGTGCTTCAATCATATCCGGGATTTGCTGCTCGCCATAGAATCCGATGGCCCCGGTGGAAACGCGCTTATAGTAGATGTTATAAGCTTTCTCCAGATAAAACTGAGGCGATTCCCGGTACTCGATCAGATTAGGATAAGCCTTCTGAATCCGGTACATATTAAAAAATCCGGTAGCTTCCATGATTTCGGAGAACGTACGTGTATAAGGCTTATCTTTGTCGGTGTACGCTCCAGAATCTTTTAGCCAGTTCGCAACGATGTAGCTCTCCTGAGTATTCTTCATGTATCGTTCCCACATGAAGTCGATCAGATAGGTCTCGATAGAGCGAATTTCGTCTGGACTTGGAGCCAGGTAGTTCTTCATTGTCATGAAGTTGATGTTGTCATGGCTCCAGTCATCTCCCCAATGATTAATGTTGAGATCCTTGCCGCTTGAAAGATACCAATCGAAATAGTTACCATAAGTCGGACTTTTCGGGTTCATGTCCTGTGTCTGCTCGACCATGAATTCGGAGTGGGTATCCGATATTGCATCCAGCTCGGCTAGAACATTGAATTCAAATTGAGTGAATTTATCCACCCATTCGTTGCCGTCCTTCAGCTTATATTCGATACGCACGCTGTTATTGCCGATCGAATCAAACTGAAGCGAATAGATGTGATGCTGTTCCCCATTTACGATTTTGGTCTCCACAAACTCAACCGACTCGTTGTAGCCAGGGTTCCCGTCAGGCAGTCCACGTCCGGCCCGCGAGTTGTCAACCATTTCCTGCCTGCTCTTCCCAGGCTTGATATCCGGAATATGCGCTTCATCAAACGGATCATTCTCTGCCACATTTTGAATATCGATGGATCGCACATCAACGATACTGTCGTCATAGTGCAGGTCTAACTTGACAGGCATATTGATTGCAGTCTGGAAGCCCGGCACCGCTACGGCATCAATCATGCCTGATTTATACAGGATGGACCGGAGATTGGCTTCACGGTCTTCCATCGAGGTCGAACTGTTATTTGGGCTTTGGGCACTTTCCTGCGGCGTGTTGTCTCCTCCACGGACTGCTGAGAATTTAAACTTATACGTCTTGGACTCATCCGGTCCCAGTACGAGGCTGGAAGCATCAGTGAAGTAACCGCGTCCCGTTTTCTGGATTTCTTTGGAGTGAATATAGAGCACGTTCAGCCCCGGATACCAGCCGCCACTGTCTCCTGTCCAGTTTTTAAAGGTGTCAGCAGCACGTCGCTCTCCTGCTTCATGCATCCAATAATCCACATACTCGATTCGAGCGCCGCTTTCCGGCACCGGAGTGAAGAGCATAAAGTTTCCCTCACCACTGGTGCGGATGGCATAAGAATACCCACTGTCAGCACCTGCGAAATGATGCACCGTCACACGGTCATCATAGGTATCGGATAAGGTCTGATATTTGTTATTCCATGGCATCGGCAAGCCGATATCCCCGAATTCGATATACTGATTACTTTTGTTCTTCACCGTAATTTCCCAAAGCATTGAACCGTCATCGGTCTCCATATCAAAAACGGATTTTACATCGAAGCCCTTCATTACCCGCTGGTCTGTAGAATTCAGGTTCTGTCCAATAAAGTTGACTTCTACCTTCTTGCCGTTTGCTGATGCGGTCTTGTTCATATAGGGGTTATCCGGATTAATGGTCGAAACTTGTGTAGATCCGCCGGCAGCCAATGTTTTATTGGTATCAACTTCTACAAAGCCGTCCCTGTTATCAGGGAATTGTCCATTGGCACCCGTACGGTAGGAGAAGATCATTTCTCCCATCCATTGGTGCTGGGTACCATTCTGCGGCGATGTAGTGTTAGGCAGGACGAAATTGATTGGCTTCCCCTGTTTATTGGTAGGATTGTTGTTGATATAGAGCTCCTCAATCTGACCTAAGTCACCGACTTTGGCCGACAGGCTGGCATTGGAGATACCGGTCTTTACCGCAGCCTTCGCGGCCCCAGGCAAAGCGCTAACCTGCAGCGGCAGACTTGAAAATGCCAGGAGCAGCGCGATCATAAGCGGCTTCCACTTCTTCGAAATCATTGTCATTATAACCTCCTGTATATATGTGATCATATCCATTAGGGGTTTAATTCTCTTAAACCGGTAAGTATAGTTTCTTCTACGAAATACCTTTGACCGATCCATCGAAAATGACGTTCATTCTTTCGTCTAAAGTAGAAACTCTAAAGAGTGAAGATCAGGTTCTAATCCTGAATCCGGTTAAGGTTAAAACCGAATTACGTAAGCGCTTTATTTTCCATGTTACTTGCTGTATCATAAAAAATAAATGCTCGATGCCAACATGGATTTTAAATTTTTCAACCTGTTCGGAGGTGCCGGATTGGACTCGCCCATCCTTCATTTCATCACCCCGCCCATTCCCTATTTTATTGATTGCGGACGTGCTTGTTACGAAGCCGGTGAATATCACATTAGCCGCAGTGACATCGGTGTCTTTGATCTAATTGTCGTTACACGCGGTTCGCTTGCCATTAACGAGAACGGGACAGAATGGCTTCTGAACCAAGGAGAAGCACTGATCCTTAAGCCGGATGGACACCATTACGGCAGCGCAGCCTGTAAGGCGGAAACGGAAATGATCTGGATTCATTTTCAAACCTATGGCAGCTGGAGAGAGTCTGCCAACATGGACGAATGCCTCGCCAATCAAGCCGAATTAATTGAGACACATAAGGTGAGCGCATATCTGAACCACTGTGATGTCTGTTCCATTTTCATTCCCAAACATTTGCACATTGCATCCAAAGACATGGAACTGCTGGAGCATTTCTCTCAGCTTGATCAGGAGCCTCAGTCCATGCGCAATTGGAAACGACAGGCGACCTTCCAGCAATTTATGCAGCATCTGGACCTCGGGCTGTCTTCACTTTCCGACGTTGCTGCCATCCGGATTGCCGAGAAAGTTGAACTCTACATCCGCCACAATTACCCGCTACCGATCTCCAATCCGATGCTGCAAAAGGAACTCAACTACCATCCAAACTATCTCGCACGCAGCATGCTGAAAGTGTATGGCATGACCCCCATGGAATATCTGCTGCATTACAGAATCGAACAGGCCAAAAAGCTGCTGCTGCAAACCGCATGGTCTGTTGCTCGCATTGCCGAAGAGATCGGCTTCAATCATGTATCCTACTTCTCTTCCTGTTTCTCGAGAAAAGAGGGCATCTCTCCTTCCAACTTCCGCAGCAAGTTTACCAACTCAGATAAATAGACTGACTCAATCAGAACTGTTGCCGTGAAAAATATGAAGTGTCCGCTCACCAAAGATCGCGTTATCCTGCAGCGCGCATTCTGGGTCTATCGGGCGCTTTCCTTTTTGCCTACCTTTTTACAGCAGCACTAGTAGTCTTCTTCTTATTCGCTCTCCTGAATCCAAACGCTCATTTCTCCTTCATCCCGATTGGCCCAAGTGAAGTATGGAATGAACCGAAGCTCGGCAGGCTGTGTATCCCAGCGAACATCACTGCGATACAGATGTATTCCCCAGTCTTCATGGAATACTATGCGCTGCCCAATGGTTGTAAGTGCCGGAACCCCCAGAGGCATCCGTTCCTCGCTACCGATATGAAACTCGGCATCACGAGGCAGCTGAATGCGATGCAATCCTCGGCCATTGTCGACTTCTTCGAGACAGTACATAAACGGTCCCCGCTGAATGGCTACTTTTCCGAAAGTGGCTTTGATGTGATCATGCCCTTTCATACGCAGCAACTCCATTGGGAAGTGAAGCTTGATCTCATCACCAGCTCTCCACGTACGGGTCACTTTTATGTAACCGCATTCAAAAATAAACCCATCCTGTTCGGTCTTCTCCCCATTAATCCACAGCTCGGGAATCTTGCACCAGTCCGGCTTTCTCAGAGCTATCGTAAACTGCATTCCCTCTGGGGAATCGGGCCGAACGATCAGCTTCACATCTCCGGTGGAGGTATATTCAGAGTCCATGGTTAGGGCTGCTCTCCTACCCTGAAGTGTGAATCTCCCTTCCCCGCCGATGTACAATTGCACATACAACGTAGCCTGTTCCACAACCGGGGTAAATACATATTGATCCAATGAGGCAATTAATCGCGCAATGTTTGGCGGACAGCAGGCACAACCAAACCACCCTTGCCGGCGTGTTCGCACGTGGGCATAATTAGGATTCACACGTTGAATCCCTGGATCGACTTCAAGCGGATTCACATAGAAGAAACGTTGACCATCCAGGGACATTCCACTAATCACCGTATTGTACAGGGCCCGCTCCATAACATCTGCGTACCGGCTATCCTGCTCCATCTGCAGCATGCGCTTCGTCCAAAAGATCAGGCCAATTGAGGCACAGGTCTCTGCGTAAGCGGTATCTCCCGGCAGATCATAATCGCCTGTAAATGCTTCTTCTTTGGCTGATGAACCAATGCTTCCCGTAATGTACATTCGCTTGCTTACGATGTTGCGCCACAACCGTTCACAGGCTTCTTTCAGCGGTATATCCTCCGTCTTCGCAGCTACATCTGCCATAGCTGAGCACATGTAAACCAGTCGAACCGCATGCCCTTCTGCTGTCGACTGCTCCCTAATGGGCAGATGGGACTGGGAGTATGTGTGTCGGTGAACCATGTCCAACTCGCCAAAATGTATGGTACGGCCCCTTTGCTCCCATTCTTCTACAAAAAAATGAGGACTCGCTCCCCGCTGGTCCAAAAAATAACGGCTCAGTTCCAGATATTTCTCTTCCTTTGTCGTCTCATACAATTTGAAGAGTGCAAGTTCAATCTCCTGATGTCCATCATAACCTGGCAATTGTCCCGGCTCTGTACCAAACACGGTGCCTATATGATCCGCCAGGCGAATAACCACATCCAGCAGCGTGCGCTTGCCCGTGGCATGATAGTACGCCACACCAGCCTCAATCATATGTCCTGCACAATAGAGTTCATGACACTCGGCGAGGTTCGTCCAGCGCGCGCCAGGTTCACGCAGGGTGAAGTACGTGTTCAAATAGCCATCAGCTTGCTGTGCCCGAGCTATGGTCTCAATAACGGAATCCACGAGGACTTCCAGTTCCGGGTCGGGCTTCGCGGAGAGCAGGTACGAAGCTGCTTCAATCCATTTCGCAACATCGCTATCCTGAAATACCATGCCATAATGAACGCCCTCTTCATCCCCAGCAGCAATGCGGAAATTCCGAATGGCCCGGCTTGGTTCAGCTCCTTCGATACGGTCATTGAGCGCTTCCCATTGATAAGGAACAACTACGTTGCGGACCAGTTCAATATAATGCGACCAGAATGGATCGTTGATTTTATGGCTATAACCTGAGGTCTGTGGATGGTGCGTGACGTCCGGCTTTGTCATGGGAACCTCTCCTTGTTCTTTGATAACCTTATTTTACAAATCATTACATCAGGGCGAAATCATCATTTCCAACTGAAATTTACATAATTACAACCTTGTCATATGCTAGCCTTCTAACAAATCAGAAACTTACCCCTTACAGGTCGTCTAGCTGTAAGTGACTCAAATCCCGTTTTTGTATCTTATCTAGTTGTTTGACCCATAAGAAATTTGAACACTGTGCAGAATTTAAGCTGCCGGTTAAGATTTAATTTACATCTTTATTCTTTAGATGTACTTCTAAACGGTAATCGGACAAAGTTTCTTGTCCATCCCGTCAATTGATAGAAGTTCTTATCCTTGGCATGGACTAAAACTTGTACCGATAACATAAAAAAAGCCGCAAATTTAGCGACTTCAATAGGAATATGCCCGATCATTGAATAAAAGCAGCCAATTTCAATGATCGGCTGCTTTCTGTGTTTTATTGAGCTAACGTTACCCGTCGGCTTAACCTATCTTTTATTTACTGAGTACAAGTTTCATACCATCATGACTAGCAATAAATCCAAGTCGTTCATAGAATTTATGAGCACCTTTACGTTGTTTATCTGTTGTCAGTTGAATCAAAGTGCACCCCAACGTTTTTGCCTGGTTGATAGCATAGCGAAATAGCTCCTCGCCAACGCCTTTGCTTCGATAATTCTTGTCCACACGAACACCCTCAATCTGTCCTCGTGTTGCCCCTAATCTTGATATGCCAGGAATAATCGTAAGCTGAAGACAACCTACAACTACATCATTATCTATAGCAACAATTAAGGAATTGCCGATCTGTTGTTCAATTTTTGCAAACGCCTCAATGTATTCTTTGGGTAATGGCATTTCATAACGCTCTCGGGTAATACCGAATTCATCGTCCGCTAATAATTGGACAATTGCAGGAAGGTGCTCTACAGTTGCTGTTATAAATTCCATAAATACCTCCAATATTATGTTGAGTCACTCAGTTACTACAACAATACAAACTAAGGGGGGGTTATTTCGTTAGATGAAACTGGGTTTCGTTATGTAAGTATTTTAACTTACAATATGTAAAAAGAAAAGCCGCCGATCCTATTGATCAGCGACTTTTTTTTGTTATTTGATATGATTTTCCGGGATAACTGGATCGGCAAGTTGGATAAACGAACTCAAATCCATCAATCAACCTTGTTGGTACACTCATTCACTGTACAGAACGAGCAAGTGCTGCAACAGAGCCGCGGAAATCGGGTTTGCCGTCAGCCGTCCACAAAAGCTCCGTCACAAATGTATGGCGATTCGGATCGTACAGCGGATCTCCTATAATGTTTTTGTACGTTCTTGCGTGGAACACAAATAGCGTGTCTTCGCCGTCCTCTGACACCGTGAAGGAATTATGACCGGGACCATACATTGAGATACTCTCATCTGTCGAGAAAACCGCTGCTTGCGACTTGCGCCATGAGGCGGCATCGAGCAAATCAGCATCCGCATCGGCTTCAAGTAAGCCCATGCAATAATTGAAATCGGTGGCGCTAGCCGAGTAAGAGAGGAATACCCGATTATCCTTGCGAATAAATGCCGCGCCTTCGTTCACTTTATAACCAATGATTTCCCAGTCATATTCCGGCATCGAAATCATCGTTTGCGGCCCAGTCAGCGTCCATGGATTGCTCATTTTGGATATATACAGATTAGAGTTACCTTCGATATTCGGATCCTTTTGTGCCCATACGTAATAACGGCTGCCATTATGCTCAAAGGTAGTGGCATCAAGGGCGAAGCTTTCCCATTCGGTACGAACCTGGCCTCTTTCCATCCAGCTGCCTTCGAGCGGATTGGCATTTTCATTCTCTAGCACGTACATCCGATGGTCGAACAAGCCTTCATTCGTTTCCGTCGTGTGTGCGGCAGCGAAATACACGTACCATTTGTCATCAATAAAATGCAGTTCGGGTGCCCAAATATTGGCACTAAGAATACCCGTCTCGCGCTTTATCCAGATCACTACAGGAGTTGATGTAACAAGCTGCTCAATGTTCCGGGCTCTACGAATTTCAATTCGATCATACTCCGGAACGGAGGCTACGAAGTAATAATAACCGTCCGAATGTCGGTAAATAAAAGGATCAGCTCTCTGCTCAATTAATGGTTGAATATCGTGTGACGCTCGTTGTTGGATTTCCATCGTATCACCTGTTTCATCATAATATATGCTACCCTTTAACAGCACCTGCAGTCATACCGTCTATGAAGTATTTCTGGAAAGCTATGAACAGTATGAAAATTGGAATGATGGAGAAGAACGAGCCCACGATCAATAGATCATAGTTATTGCCATAAGGAGTTAACAACGTTTTCAAACCGATGGGCAATGTATATTTACTCTGATCTCCGAGCACCATGAAAGGCCACAACAGATTATTCCAGCTATTCATACCATTCAGAATGGCCATTGCCGCAAAGGATGGCTTCATAATCGGCATAATTAATCTAAAATAAATCGCATACTCGTTTGCGCCATCAACCCGCCCGGATTGAATAATCTCTTTGGGTATGCTTCGTAGATACTGCCTGAAGAAAAATATTGTCGCGGCATTGGCTATACCGGGCAGAATGATTGCCGAATAGCTATTCACCATTCCCAAATCATTAATTAAGCTGTACAAAGGAACCAGCAGTATTTCGAAAGGCACCATCATAATGAGCAAAACACATATAAAGAGGAAGTTCTTACCTTTAAAATCATATGCTGCAAAACCATAAGCTACAAATGCGCTTACAAAAAGGGTTAAAACCACTTGAACGATTGTTAAAATCATACTGTTCCAAAACCACACAAAATAATCATGTTGTCCAGTAAACAAATAGATGAAATTATCAAAACTCATGATTTCAAAATCCAAACTGAGGTTAAGACCATATCTAACTAATGATTCACCTGGTTTAAAGGAAGATAGGGCCACTGCGTAGAATGGGATCATAATTATAACGAATAGTATAATGAATAAACAAATGATTACTGTTCTAGAGATGAAATCACTCCTCGTCTGACTTCTGCCCACTTTAATCCTCCTCCTTTTTGAACATTCCACTAAATTTCAACTGCGTTAAATTGATAACCATAGCAATGACTAACAGAATGATACCAACTGCAGCTGCGTAACCCAGCTTGTTCTGCTCAATCCCTTGTCTATAGAGGTATCCAACAATGGTTAAGCCAATATTTTTGGGTGAATTGTTACCGTTAAACATCATGAGGCTCTCGGTAAACATGGCTAAACCTGCATAAACACTAATTGTCGTAACATATACCGTGGTCGGCTTCAATAATGGCATTGTGATCGTTCTAAACTTCTGCCAAGCAGATGCCCCGTCAATTGAAGCAGCCTCATAATACTCATTGTCAATGCTTTTCAAACCGGATAGATAGTAAAGCATATTTACGCCAGTCCATCTCCAACATGCGAGGATTAACAGTGCTGCCATACTCCAATTTCCGTCTTTCAAAAATTTAATAGGCTCTATACCAAATAGACCCAGGAAACTATTCATTAATGAACCTTCCATTTCACCGAATGTAAGGCGGAAAATGGTACCCGCAACTGCGACAGAAGTCAATGCAGGGAGAAAGAACGAAGATTTAAAAAATTCTCTTCCCTTCATTAACTTACTGTTGATCATAACGGCGAATAACATTGGGAAAGGAATTAACAGCACTAAGGTCCCCAACATGTACACAACGCTATTTTTAATAGATGTCAAAAACACTTTATCCGTAAGTAATTTCGAATAATTCGCTTCTCCAATCCATTTCGGATCCTGTCCCAGCATCCGATCTTGAAAGCTCATTACGAATGAATTTACAAGCGGAAAAAACCAGAATATCAAAAATATAAGTATAAATGGCAACACAAAAACATAAGGCGCCACTTTTTGAGAGTATACAAATTTCTTTATCATATTCTCAATCTCCCTTGACTAAGGTTAAACCTGCCGACTACTATACCTGCCGACAGGTTTAATCAAATCATTTACTTATTATATTTATTTCAATTCTTGTTCAATTGCTGCTTGTGCTTCATCCAACGCTTCCTTCACGTCTTGACCATCTTCAAAGATGGCGTTCAAAGTAACCGTATTGAATATATTGCCAATGGTCGGTGAAGCTTTAACGGACTTGATCGCTTGAATTTCGTCCTTGATTTCATTCAAAGTATCAAATGCATTTGTTTTAAAGTATTGGACGTATTCATTATCAGGGTTTTTCGTTACTGCATCATCTTTCCATACTTCCATGTTGATTGGGTCAAAACCAAGTGTATTCCAGATTTCAGTCGTAGCTTCTTTCGAAAGCTTGGCAAAGGCTACAAATTCTTTGGCCAATTGAACGTCTTTACCACTCTTCGTAACAACTGTGCCAGTACCGCCTAAGCCAACGGAACGAGGATTACCTTCTTCAAATACAGGCAATGGAGCAATTGCATACTTACCGTTAAGGTCTTTCATTTCGTTTACAAAGCGGGACATGTACCACTCAGGCATCAATGCACTTGCGTAGTTGCCTTTGTTGTATTCGCCTTTTGCTTCTTCTGTGTCGGGTTGTCCGCCTGGGATCGTATGAATAACATTGTTCTTCTGCAGATCAACTAACATTTCATAGGCTTTAATCATTTCAGGTGAGTTCACTTTTGGATTACCATTTTCATCTGTAAAATCAGTGTTTTGCTGAGCTAACAGCAACGATGCTTGCCACGTAGCAGATGTATCAGCAGTACCTAAGTACTTGCCAGTCTTTTCATAAACCTTGATACCTGCTTGTTTGTAATCTTCCCACGTTATGATTTTCTTGTAGTCAACACCGGCTTGTTCGAGAATTTCAGTGTTGTAGAAAGCAAGCGTCGCACCTACGTGATAATCAAAGCCATAAACCTGATCGGCTTTGGAGTAAATCTCGACACGCGAAGGAACAACAACGTCTTTGTATGGTGCAAATACATCATTTAAAGATTCCAGTGGAACGTTGTCACCTTCCAGGAATTTAGGGAATTGACCAAGCTCGATATCCGCGATATCAGGAGCACCTTTTCCGCTTGTAACTGCCAATAAAAGCTTGTTGTGCATATCATCGTAAGGCATAACCGTTACGTTCAACTTAATCTGTTTGTCTGGGTTCTCTTCGTTCCATAAGCCCAGCATTTTATCCAAATGCTTGCCGTGCAAATCCACAAATGTCCAAAACGACAATTCTGTTGCGTTCTCACCGGCATTAGCGCCTAATTGCTGTGTTTCCGTATTTGAATCAGAAGGGTTACCACATGCCGTAAAAAAAAGGGACATCATAAGGACTGTAACGATGGAGATTAACATACTGCGTTTTTTCATTTGTTCGTCATCCTCTCTTTTTGTGTTATGCATTTGAAAAGTCGGCTGACTAGTTAGTTCTGTTAATTTAAGCGGTTTCAATCCATCTCAGCACCACCATTCTCAACATCATTCTAACCGTTCAAATAAAAGACCCCTTCGCAACAATTTCTCAGATTTCATATTGTAAGCGCTTTACATGCCGTATTATAATATATATGAAATAAGCTTTATATAACCAATTGATTATAAAATCATAAAGTTTATGGGGAGATGCTACTCTTTGAAAAAGCTGGCGCTCTACAAACAAATTCGAGAAAATATTACACAGAAAATTAAATCCGGGCAGCTTCGGCCCACAGACCGCATTCCTTCTGAACAAGAACTAATGGACGAATTCAGAGTAAGTAAAATAACCGTCAAGAACGCCCTAACCTCACTAGCTGACGAAGGATTAATTATACGCATACAAGGCAAAGGCTCATTCGTCTCTTCAAGTCTTGTTGGTTCTAGCATCCATTCTCCACCATCCCAAGGCAGCGCGTCCTCCATACCGCTCATCGGCTTCATCATTCCGACGATGAGAACCCGTGTCATTCAAAAGCTCGTGGACTACACAGAACAATTCCTTCAAGAAGCCGGCCTCAACATGGTACTTAGCATCACGCGAGAGTCCTCCTCTATCGAAACAAACGTCATCCGTACACTAACGGAACTCGGTGTGAAGGGGCTGATCGTTTTTCCGACGGAAGATGAGAAGTACAACGAATCATTGCTGCGTCTGTCGCTCGACAAATTTCCGTGTGTGTTCATCGACCGCTATCTGCGCAACATTGAGACGTACACCATTACATCCGACAATTACGGCGGTGCGTATAAGGCTGTATCCCATTTGTTATCCAAGAGTCATCAGCAGATTGCGCTCATCTCACCTGAAAATGCCAATACAGCCGTCGAGGATCGCACGCTTGGCTTCGAGCAGGCATATACAGATCAAGGTATCTCGATTGACAAGAGCTTGTGGTGTCACATCCCTCTCAACATTCTACGCAGCGAGCATGCATTGGAATATGTAAGCAACTTCTTGCAGAACCACAGTGGAATTTCGGCAGCCTTCTCCTTGACTGAAGAAACAGCACGCCTTACATCGACCGCTATCCGTCGTCTGAACGATCACTCCAATATCGATTTGCTATCTTTCGATAATCCACATCTTTCTGGCGTAGCTTATGTGCAGCAGGATGAACAGGAAATGGCACGAACAGCAGTCAAGCTGTTACGTGAACAGATGGAAGATATGTATTCTCCTAAGAACGCCATTATTCCCGTGCAACTCATCTTCCCTTGACACGTACCCACACTGGCTGCCTATGGAAAACACGATAAGGTAGCTCCATTCGGAGCAGTACAACATTTGATCAGCGCATTAGAGGAAAAAAAAGTTCCGCATGATTATCTCGAGTTTCCCCATTCAGGGCACGGTCTGCAAAATGACAATAAGCTTTATGCCAAATATATTGATAAGGTAAACGAGTATCTGAAACGATACATGCCAACCGAATAAAATACATCACACATCATCAAAAGCGAATTCCGGAGGATCGACATGAAGAAAGTTTTTAAAGTTTTAAGAAATGCACGCCATTATAGCAACCCCTAATTTTCACAAAAAGTGTAAGAATAATAGTTTTCAGACTTTAGACTCCTCTACTGAAGGAACATGAGATCATGTTGTTTTCATAGCACAAATTATATAAAAATGGAATTAAAGGTTTTATTTTACAATTATATCTATAGTATTGAACATGACGAAATGGCACATTTTTCACTGGAATCATAGAATTACGGAGAGAAAATCAAATATGTTACGAGATGTTTTAAATGACTGAAAAGGAAACATTACATGCTGGCTTGATGTACCAACCTAGTGACCCAGAGCTTGCTGCGGACCGTGATGTCACGGTTAAGAAACTTCACGACTACAACAACCTACACCCATTGGAACGCAATCTACGGTATTCCGTTATAATCGAATTGTTCGGGAAGGTCGGACAAAATTGTGTTGTGGAGCAGCAACTTTTTTGGACTTATGGGTATAAAACCAAGTTGGGCAATAATTGCTTCATTAATCTCAACTGCAAGCTTATGGACAGCGAAATTATTACGATTGGAGACAACGTGTTTATTGCCCCGAATGTTTGTATCATTATGGAAAATCACGCGATGGATGTGGATACGGTTGTGTTATATAATAGTATATCCAAGTTTGAGTGACACAACTGATCCTCCTGTCAAAAAAGCAGCCCCGTCAGGAACTGCCCCATGTTATGCATTATCTTGTAATCTTATTTGTTTCCGCTAACCGGCTAACTTACTCGGAACCCGGATATGGATTGATCTTCTGAATCGTTCCGTCTTCGTTGTATTTCAGCTCGGAATATTTAACGCAGCGCTTGTGGTTGACGCCTTCCGACAGGGAGCTGTCGTGATAGAACAGATACCACTTGTCTTCAACTTGCACAATGGAATGGTGGGTTGTCCAGCCGATGACCGGAGAGAGAATCTCGCCCTTGAACGTGAATGGTCCCATTGGGTTCTTGCCGATCGCATATACGAGCTTATGCGTGGTTCCTGTAGAGTAGGACAGGTAGTAATAGCCGTTATATTTATGCATCCATGGGCCTTCAAAATATCTCCGTTCCTCATCCCCTGCCAGAATCGGATTCCCGTCTTCATCGACAATTGATATCTCGGCAGGCTTGCCCTGGAAGGACAGCATATCGTCGCTAAGCCGTGCAACTTGCGGTCCAAGCGCTGGCTGTTCTGGAGCCGGTCCTTCTGCATCTGGCATGAAGCTGCCGGTCTGCCATTTCTCCAACTGGCCGCCCCAGAGTCCGCCGAAATAGATGTATGACTGATTGTCGTCATCCACGAGTACAGCCGGATCGATACTGAAGCTGCCTTCCATATAATTCGGCTGCGGCATGAACGGGCCTGCCGGAGAGTCTGATGTTGCCACACCCAGACGGAAGATGCCGTCATGATCCCGTGCCGGGAAGAACAGGTAATAGGTATTGTTCTTATAAGCGGCATCGGGTGCCCAGAGCTGCTTGGAGGCCCACGGAATATCTCTCAGATGCAACGCTTCCCCATGATCGACCACCGGGGAATCGAAGTTGTTCATCGAGAGGACATGATAGTCTTCCATTTTATACTGGTCGCCGTTATCGTTGCTAGGCTCGTCATGATCGAGGTCATGGGAAGGATAGATGTAGATTTTGCCCTCGTAGACATGGACGGACGGGTCCGCAGTGAAAATGTGGGTTACGAGCGGCTGGTGGGGTTTAGGTAGTTGTTGTTGATTCATAAGGCGGCATCTCCTTTTGGTATTGGAATAATAGAATCCTTCATCATAAGCAGGTCTGGCGTTCTCTGTACCATTGCCCAAGGCGTGCAGCCCCAGGCAGACGCCGGTAAAGCCGCTGGCCGAGGCACGCGAACACGGGAGGCGCCTCATCGTCCGGCATGTAGGCATTCCCGCACTCGGTTCAGGAATAGCGCTCAAATATCCGGCGATTACCATAATTAATTGATTGCATCCTCACAATTTAAAGCAAGCGTTTACAATCTCTAATGTTATTGTATAAGCCCCGCTTATCATTTCCTATATACATAATAAAGATCTTTCCCCGAAAAAATGTACAATTCCCGCCTATCTCATAATTCTTGTGTGTTACATGAAGTGATCTTTTTTGCGTTGTCTTGTCACACATATTACTTCTTCTCCTCTGGTTAGTTATTAGCCTAATCGGCTGCTCTCTTTGTTTTATAGCGCTATCTAAAGTTTTCAATGTTACTTTTTCTCTAAGGGTATCCACATCCCTTTTGGAGATAATCTAATTAAAGAATAATGAAATTTCTTACGTATGTGTCTTCGAGTGCACTAAATCTCCAGGATCCACTGCACTGCAAGTATTCCAATGCGACACCTGTAGCGACAAAAAAAGATTTTCATGGGATAGAAATCAAATCTTATCTGAGTGAAACGGACTTCTCTGACATCCGAATCAGGGTTCCCATTCAGTGACATCAATAGGGTTTACTTTCTGTCCACAACTGCGTAGATTGTCATCTGTAAGGAGTCGAATCAAACTGACATAATGTCAAGAAATGCACCGTCTTTGATACGCATTTGCGAATACACCTGATTGAGTGCCTCAGGATAGCCGATGTGTGTTTTCATAGATTCCAGTTTCTCAATCCACCATATGTGATAGAAAAAAACAGATTTATTTAGCTTGAGAGAAATTCTCTCAACTCCATCAAATCATTAGGAATTTTCCAATTGCAGTATTCCATACGCTGCTTCTTATCTTCCTCACTATAACGGTAAACTTCTACCCCCATAAGCAAGGTCAAATATAGGTTGTACATATACAATCTAATTCTATCATTACGTGTAAATGTAAATGGTTTTCCGGATATTAAACTATAGTTCTCCATGAAGGTTTGGCTATTTAATATATCTCCACAGATGGTTGCACTAGAGATAAATTCGGCATAGGGGTCACCAAAAAATGCACGCTCATGGTCGATCATAGCATCAATATAATATTCCCCTTCTTTTTCAGCCAGCATAATATTTTTACTCCACATGTCGAAGTTTACAAGAGAAGGCACCGTGATTTCATTTAAAATTTCCCATAGCGGTTCAAATGCAATCATGATAGCATCGTACGGCAGGTCTAGTCCTTGTTCGCGCCCATCCTGAATCAGTGAGTTCATCATCCCTTTGAAGGCTGAGCTCCAATCAGAAAACTGAAACTGCTTGTCATCCTTTAGATATCCGAAAAAATCACCTTTGACATTGTGCAGTGCAGCCGTATACCTCGCAAATTCAGCAATTAATTTCTCCTTGTTTTCCGGCGTTATCTGATCGTCCAATTTCATCCAATTGCTTCCCTGAAGCTTCTCCATAAAGCAGTAATCTAAATCGACTAATGATTTACTAAAGTCTTTTGTGATAATCTTGGGAATGGGAACAATGGTATCCTCTAGTAGGCTGTACACGAGTATCTCTGCACGCATGATATCCTGCTCATAGGAAAGTACGTATTTAGAGGATTCTACACCTGTCTTCAACACCAATTCTGTATACCCGAGTACACCTTCCCCAGCAAAAGATAAAACATATATGGCATTAAACCAACCTTCTGTCAATTCCGTAATATCTTCAACCACAACATCCTTCCCGAAATTTTCTCGGACAATCCTCTCGATCGTTTCCCGTGACAAAATACTTTTCGTATTACTGAGCATGTTATCATTTCTCCTTTGTATTTTCATTTTCATTCTGACGTTTCAAGATAAGCTGTAAAAAGAAGATTGCCATGAAGAACGTAATTCCATCTGAAACCAAATAGGTAAGCCATAAGCCCTGTAATTCAAATAACCAGGACAACATATATAATGTTGGTATCGAAATTAGCACTACACTCATTATTGGAAGAGCAAAAGCAAACAAAGCTTTTCCCGTAGATTGAAAATAGGCAGCTGTAATGGTTAGAGCTCCCATGAATGGAAACGATAAAGCGATGGATTGCAAAGCTGGTATACCGATTGAAATAATGTGTTCTTCATGAATAAAAATACGAATCAATTCTCTGGGTATAAGGATACAAAGAAGCATTATGACCAGACCATATAGTATTGTAGCTAACATGGAAAGACGTATTCCTTCCTTCACCCTTTTGTTTAATCCAGCGGCGTAATTAAAACCGATAATCGGTTGCAAACCCTGTACAATTCCGCTAATGGGCATAAATAAAAAAGATCTTAAGCGGCTAACGATACCAAACGCACTTATTGCCTCTGGACCACCGAGAGCTCCAAGTCTGTGATTAATCGCAATTAAAAAAATACTGTTACATAATTGAGTTAACAGTGCGGGAGAACCAATACTAAGAATCTCTCCCATGAGTGATGGCTTTACCCGAAAATGACGTCGGTATATCGAAAAAACATGCCTTTTGGATAGGAAATAGTAATACATACATAAACCCATGGAAACCATTTGAGAAATCACAGTGGCTAGCGCAGCACCTTCGACCCCCATATCAAAGTAGAAGATAAACAAGGGATCTAAAATCAAGTTCACGAGTGCAGAAACCGTCCATTGATAGATCGAAAATCGAATGTTTCCTTCTGCCCGAATGAGTGAGGAAAAACCAGTTGCTGTTACAGCGCCGATCAGTATGATTTCTGTATATCCTTTAGCATAAGGCATCAAGACATCATCTACTGCTAGTAGCTCTAACAATGGATTCAACAACACCAAGCCCAAAACGGAGAACACGGACGAAATCATCCAGAAGAATAATAATGTATTGGCAACCGTTGAGGCCGCTTTCTCTGGATCATTCTTGCCTAATGCTCTGGATATCATGGAAGCACCACCTGCCCCAACAGTACTCGCAAAAGAACCGATAATTAACATGATGGGAGTGGATAGTGCAACAGCACCTGCCGCATAAGCACCAACACCTACTGCAACAAAATATGTGTTGATAAGCGATTGAAAACTGTATAACATAACAGACATTGTGGTTTGGGAACAAAAGCTAAGTAGTAACTTGGATATGGGGTCCTTTGTTAATTTTGCTGTCTGACTTCGATCCATGCGTAACTCCCTTTCTACATTCTCACCTAATAAACAATCCTCCTTTTGAAAATTCTCCAATTCCCATGTAAATTCAATTTTATTGATATTTGTTAACGCTTTATATATAATTATTGATTGAAAATATCACTTTATTAACGGAATGTTATTTGAGTGTTAACGGAAAACGGAATGTGGTGAACCCAATCAAAAATCTTATTATTCCTGTCGATGAGGATCTAAACAGCACAATTAAATTGAATCCGTATTTTCCTTTTTTACTTTCCCGTGATGATTTAAGTGAATATGTGGGTGGATTCGTAAACTGGCATAAGCAAACTGCTGTAGAGATTTCTATTGTTTTAGAGGGGAGTATTCATGTGACCGTCCTCGAACGTGAAGAAACCATGGAAGTTGGGGATGGATTCTTAATCTTGCCTGGACGGTTACACACGTTAAAGCCGCACAAAGATGCTAAAGTTGTTAAATACTTCACTTTCATATTTGAACCCGTCTTGTTAACCGGATTTAAGGGGAGTTTCTTCGAACATACCTTTTATCTGCCAGTTTTGAGTAAGAAAGAAACCTTTCATAAGTTCAATATACAAGATACATGGACACATCCCATATTTGAGCAAATGAAGTGGGTCTATGACCACGAAACCGAGAATAGCCCGGCTTTTCAATTAAATGTGCAGCGGATTGTTCAAGATATTTGGATTATTTTATGGAACAATCTATTGTCCAAGGAAGAAGAAGGCAACCGTAAGCATCACAACTCTCGAGTTCTGAAGATGATTGAATATCTTCACACAAATTATTCTTCGAAGTTCTCGTTAAGCGATATGGCCACCCATTGCAATGTGAGTCGAGGAGAGTGCTGCCGCTATTTCAAGAAAATGATGCACATGACCATATCCGATTACCTCATGGAATATCGGGTTTCCAGTGCAGTTGAACTTCTACAGTCCACAGATCTCGCTATCTCTGAAATCTCTGAATCTATGGGATTCAGTAGCCAAAGTTATTTTATAGAATCATTCAAAAAAAAGATGAAGCTCAGTCCTCTTGCATACAGAAAGTTATTAAGGGGGACCTCCAACGGGAATGGTTTATATTAACAATCGCTGCCCGTTGTGTCATAAACTGTCTCTGGTCTCTCCTTACGTAACAATCATTTGTAAAATGAATAAAGCAGCCGATCATAGATCAGCTGCTTTCTTAGTGTTTTTGAGTTATTGTTTCTATGTTAGTTAATCAGCGTTTGACCAGGTAAGGTTTAAGGATAATATATCCTTGTATTATCGAAATAATTAAATGAAGTAATAGTCCAATCATTACCCTTCTTAGTCATCTCAGCTTCAAGACTGTAGCTATAGTTATAGTCGCCACTAATCCCGTCTGAATGAAAGACCGCTTTATATTTAGTAAGATTTTTATTCCATTGAATATATTGTGATTCAGGAAGACCTATTTCTACGTTATTTTTATGATATTGAATCCAGTATTTCTTTTTGGACATCGAATTTGTGGCAAAAGTCAATGATTGATGATCTGTCAATGGACGTGCGTATACCGTAAGGTGCTCAGAATTTCCTGTCAGAGTGGATTTATCCCATTGAAGAGAATCATTCGGATAGAAGAAGTTATTTAAAGCTTTAAATTGTACATACACCGAGCCATTTTGCAACAATACTCCATTACCCACGTGGGCATTAAAAGTCTTGCCGCCTTTAGTTAGTGAAGCAGTTTTTGTCTTCTGATTCCAAGTTACTTTTACATCAAAATATTTATCAAGTTGTTCATCGTATCTGAATTGATAATTCGTCGCCACACTGCGGAGAGGCGCATATAATCTACCTTCAGAAAGTAACCCGTTTACTCCGTCATTTCCATCATAGTCATCATTTGCGGCATAAGAACTCATTGGATCAATGATTAAAGCGCCACTTAACAATGATATAAAAATAACCCACAAAAATGTTTTTTTCAAAATAATGATTTTCATATGTACTCCTCACTTATTTATTAATGAATTTTACATGAATTAGCAATTATTAATACAGGTAAATTTATCCACAAGTGTACCCTTTAACTGATAATAGCATATTCAACATCCTAGTCTTTTCTTTGCCTGCCTTCTGAAATCACTTTTACTGCTCTGTTGGTCACTTGGATGGCGGTCTGATCATCAATAGCATACGCCGGACTTTGTATTCGCGCCGCCCAGTTTTCAGCAGTAGCCATCCAATGATACAGGTAGAGAGCGTGCCCACCAAATATAAGCAAAAACGTCTATCTCTCGAACCAGTAGTTCCCAACGTTCTTTGCTGATACTTGGCAGCGCGGTAAGCTCCAGTACACCAACAGACTTCCAATCGGCTTGTCCAACATATCAACTAACGCATCGTGTATGCTTTTGTTATTCACGCCTGCATAAGTCAGTAATAATTTCATAATCTCACTCCTAGTCCCTTTGAACTTCGTAGTGTCGCTTATTACGTATTGTTCGATAAAATAATTGCTCAGGTACGGGAGTCAGCTTACAATCTCCCAGTAAAGGCAAAACTGGTGGAAACATTGGTCTGTTGAAGACCGTCTTTTTCTAGTGCTATCCAATCATTACAGATTGCAAATGTTTCCATTGAGACACTTCAAAACTGTTTTACAAGCCCATCCTTACCTTCATTCATGCGCTCATGCTCGTTCCGAAGATCGATTTTTAGTACAACCCCACCGGGTTGAGCATCGTTCATTAGGAGATGATGAATAGCTGAATTGGGTTCATCTAGCATCTTGTTTAATCCTTTCCATACATGGTTTCAGATAAAGGTAATAATTTTAACTTGCAAGTATAAACCGATCGGTTTATACTGATATAAACGGTATAGAAAGAGAGGCGATTCATAACAATCCCCCAATCATGTTTTTGGACCAAATAGCTTCTGTATAAACAAAAATATAACAACTAGTGGAGGGATTTTCCATGGGTAAAGTAAATGTAGGCGCTGAGAATGAACAATCAATTGAATTGTATTATGAAGATCATGGTGCGGGAAAACCAATCATTCTGATTCATGGCTGGCCTTTGAGTGGACGATCCTGGGAGAAGCAAGTTCCTGCCTTAATTGAAGCGGGTTACCGTGTTATCACATACGACCGTCGTGGATTTGGTCAGTCTTCCCAACCTTGGGATGGTTATGACTATGATACTTTCGCTTCGGATTTGCATAAATTGATTCTGCACCTTGATCTGCGTGATGCCACATTAGTCGGATTCTCCATGGGTGGCGGCGAAGTTGCACGTTATGTGGGAACCTACGGAACAGAGCGCGTTTCCAAAGCCGTGTTTGCGGGAGCGGTTCCTCCATATCTCTATATAACCGAAGGTAATCCTCAAGGAGGATTGGATGATGCAACGATTGCAGAATTCCAAAACGGGGTAAAAGCGGATCGGTTGGCGTTCCTGGATAGTTTCACAAACAACTTTTTCGCTGCTGGAGACCGTACAGACCTCGTGAGCGAACCATTCCGTATCTATAATCGGGATATTGCAGCACAGGCTTCACCTAAAGGCACATTGGATTGTATTGCGGCCTTTGCACTGACTGATTTCCGTCAGGATCTTGAGAAATTTAACATTCCAACACTGGTTATCCATGGCGACTCAGATGCCATCGTGCCTTTGGAGGTGAGTGGACAACGTACTCATGAATCCATTCCTGGCAGCCGACTGGTCGTTGTCGAAGGTGGACCACATGGATTTAATGCGACCCATTCTGAATCATTTAATGCAGCATTGATCGAATTTTTGCAGGGTTAAAACTAACTTCACTGATGATTTTAGCAAAAGAAACAAAATGAGAGAAAAAGCAGAACGCCTCCTATAAAGGACGTCCTGCTTTTTCATTATTTCATAGGATATGCATTTGAAGAATCAATACCCTCTTGATCATTGGTAATACACAAAAAGAGCCGCTATGCATAAGATTGACGGCTACTTGGTTCATTATGAATCTGTAACCGATTCGAATTAGATATTGAATTTGGGATGTACAATTTGCATTTATAAACCGATCGGTTTATACTGATGCAAACGGTATAGAAAGCGAGGAAAAATGAATGAACAATCTACCCCCCCCATTTACTCTTGAGACAGCAATCCAAAAAACTCGTATGGCAGAAGACAGCTGGAATAGCCGTGACCCTCAGCGCGTCTCCCTTGTATATACTGAGGATTGTTATTGGAGAAACCGGAGCGAATTTATAACTGGCCGCCAAGAAATTGTCTCTTTATTAACTAGAAAATGGGCTAAAGAGCTGGACTATCGCCTTATTAAGGAACTTTGGTCATTTACGGATAACCGTATTGCAGTAAGATTTGCATATGAATGGCGTGATGATAGTGGTAATTGGTTCAGATCGTATGGGAACGAGAATTGGGAATTCGCTGATGACGGCTTAATGCAACGTAGATTTGCTTCGATTAATGACATGCCGATTAAGGAAGAAGAACGCAAGTTTCATTGGCCTCTCGGTACGCGCCCTGCTGAACATCCAAGCCTTAGTGAGTTAAACCTATGACGCGCACGGTTTTTGAAAAATCTGATGTTATCCCTCTCGTTGCTGAGGTATTTCGTGAATTAGGTTATGAGGGCGCATCCTTGAGTAAAATTACAGCCCGTACGCGTCTATCTAAAGGAAGCTTATATTATTTCTTTCCCGGTGGAAAAGATGAGATGGCTGCTGAAATTCTTGCTCATATTGATCAATGGTTTATCAAGAACATTTTTGAGCCGCTGGAAAAGAATGAACCCCGGGCAGCCATTGATCATATGTGGCAAGAGGTCAATACTTATTTTCAATCCGGTCAGCGCATATGCCTTATTGGTGCATTCGCTTTGGACGAAACAAGAGATCGATTCGCTGCTGTAATTCGGCAATATTTTGTAAGATGGATTGAAGCTTTAAGCGCGGCACTAGTTCGAGCAGGAATCTCTAAAGAAGCTGCTGACCAGATTTCAGAGGAAACGATTGGCAGTATTCAGGGGGGATTAATTCTGAGTAGAGCACTTCATGATGAATCCTATTTTGAACGTTCGTTGGCAAATCTGTCACAACGAGTCTCAACTTATGTTTCTAAAAGCAACTCTGCTCACTGACTCAAAAGTGTTTTTTTGTAGGACTCGCGGAATTTCTTACCCAAGAAACAAGTGATTTTTTTTAACGAATTCATTAGCGACTTTACGGGAGGTCAATATCATGAGCAATTTTGTCACAGATCAATTGGGATTTGTTCGCCGTCAGGCAGTTGCATATGTGAGGAATATAAATGACTCCACCTCGGAAATAATTCCAACAGGTTTGAAAAACAATATAAAATGGAATCTAGGCCACATGTATGTTATACATGAGAAGTTCGCTTTCCAACTTACTGGGGAAGAAACCAGATATCCTGCTCATTTTAGCAAGTTATTTGATCCAGGAACGAAACCGTCTGACTGGAATGTAGAGTCTCCAACGATGGCACAGATAATCGAAGTGTTAACCGAACAAATTGGGAGGGTTGAATCGGTACTTTCAAGCAAATTGAGAGAAGAAATCAACCCTCATTACAAGTCTTCTACAGGACTTATCTTTACTAATGCAGAACAATTACTGGGGTTTCTGATTTATCATGAAGCAATGCACTTCGCAACAATTAAAAATATCAAGAGCATAATTGACAGTTAGGATTAGTAAAGACTCTATTAACGTCTAGCCCATGAAATATGGATTTATCTTTATTACATTATTAGTAGGGTCCTTTCACTAAAACGAACAAATCGACCTTAAATTCTACTAAAGTTGGAATAAGGTCGGTTTTTTTAAATCGGTGTTCGGGATGTGATCTTGTCTAGTTCTTCAACCCAGCCCATATTACTTCTGGCAAGATGATGATGAAAAAAAGAAGCTGCAACAAAAGGCCCGGTAATGTCAGAGCTTCTCTTGATGCAGATTCTTTTGTATTTCTACTCGCTTTGCTCAGTGGATAAATAATAAATTTAAGCTTTGCGAAGCATTTGTCTCTCGCTTAGCTGTGAAAGCATATCTTTCGTCATGGCTTTCAAGTCGTAACGGGCATGAAATCCCCATTCTGTTTTTGCTGCCGTCGCATCAATGGAATGCGGCCAACTATCAGCAATCGCCTGTCTTTTCGGATCAACCTCATAATCGAGGACAAAGCCAGGTAACTCTTCACGAATCGCTGCAGCGATCGCCTCCGGATCCACGCTCATTGCTGTAACATTAAAAGAGTTTCGATGCGTCAACCGGCATGAATCCGCTTCCATTAAATCGATGATCGCGTTGAGGGCATCCGGCATATACATCATGTCCATGTTTGTGTCTTTTGCGATATAAGATGTATACCGGCCAGCCGTCACGGCTGCGTAATAAATTTCCACTGCGTAATCGGTCGTTCCTCCGCCGGGAGGCGTCATATAAGATATCAAACCTGGGAATCGCAGCCCCCTAGTATCCAGGCCGTACTTGTGAAAATAATAATCACAAAGCAGTTCGCCGGATACTTTGTTCACGCCGTACATCGTATTGGGCCTCTGGATCGTATCCTGCGGGGTATTGTATTTTGGAGTCGTAGGGCCAAAAGATCCAATGGAGCTTGGCGTGAACAATTGGCAGCCGAGCTCTCTGGATATTTCAAGTGCATTCATCAATCCGCCCATATTCAAATTCCAGGCAAGCAGGGGTTTCTCCTCTGCGGTAGCCGACAGCAGCGCAGCCAAATGCATGATGGTATCCACTTCGTACCGTTTGGCAATTTCGAACATCGCCTTATCATTCGTCACGTCCAGCAGCTCGAATGGTCCGGATCGGGTAATTTCGTGGGCTGATGACCTGAGATCCGTAGCAACGACGTGATCCTCACCATAAATCTCACGTAATTTAACAACTAACTCAGAACCGATTTGGCCTAGTGCTCCGGTCACCAAAATCTTGTTCATAAGACATTCCTCCCGAAATATACTCCCGCGAATGCATCTAAATGAGCTTCATTTCCTTGCCAACTTTCTCATAAACAGAGATCACCTGGCCCAGCATCTCCTTGGTATGGGCAGCTGTCGGCATGTTGCGTATTCTTCCAGTTTCTTTCGGGACCGTAGGAAACAGGATTGCCTTGGCGTAAACGCCTTCTTCATAGAGCCGTTTGCTGAACTGTTGGGTGGTTGCTTCATCGCCAATGATACAAGGTGTGATTGGCGTTTCGCTTTGGCCTACATCATATCCAAGACGGCTCAAGCCATTTTTCAAATGATTGCCGTTCTCCCACAGCTTATCAATCAGCTCTTTGTCATTCATCAAAATGTCAACAGAAGCAATAGATGAAGCGATTGCAGCCGGAGGTAGCGATGTCGAGAACAAAAACGGACGGCTTCTCAGCTTCAGCCATTCGATCAATTGTTTTTTACCCGCCACATAACCGCCGACAACGCCGATCGCCTTGGAAAGAGTACCAATTTGAAAGTCAATGCGGTCGGACAATTCAAAATGTTTCACGGTTCCCGCACCTGCTCCGAGAACGCCCGAACCGTGAGCATCGTCCACATAAGTAATCAGATCAAATTCTTCTGCTATTTTCACGATTTCGGGAAGCTTTGCTATATCACCATCCATGGAGAAAACCCCGTCGGTAATGACCATAATTTTATGGTACTGACCGGATTCCTTGGCCTCTTTCGCCAGTCGTCTTAAATCATTCATATCCGAATGCTTAAAGCGAATCACCTTGGCTCTCGACAGGCGGCAGCCATCAATAATGGAAGCGTGATTCAGCTCATCGGATAAAATCGCATCATGCTGGTCCATTACCCCGGATATAGCAGCCATATTACAGTTAAATCCCGATTGATACACGATAACGGCTTCCGTTTTTTTGAAACGGGCCAGTTTTTCTTCAAGCTCAATATGAAGATCCATCGTACCATTAATTGTTCTCACAGCGCCTGCCCCTGCCCCGTATGTCTGCACCGCCTTAACTGAAGCATCAATCAGGCGGTAATCTGTTGCCAAGCCCAAATAGTTATTAGAAGACAAATTGATTAAGGACTTTCCGTCAATACGAATAACAGGACCATTTGCACCCTGCAGTGTATCGATGAAGTTATATAGACCTTTATTCTTTAGATCTTCAATGTTCGAACTTAAAAATTGGTCCAATGTTTGACTTGACATTCGATTCCCTCCTTAATATACCTTTGTCCTTGTACGGGAGACATGTCATATTGCGAAAAAACCTTGTTGTAAATGGGGTTTTATTAATTTCAATGTAGCATCTTTTTTATTCTTTGTACACATGTGGAGGACAAAAATAAAAAAATACGCAAATATACATAGTGATTATTCCCCCACCTCCGGAAGCAATCGCTATTCAATTTTTGTTTATTCCTTTAAATCAATGGATTTATCCTAACCAAACGGATTCTTACATGGCCAACACAATGAGATGAGTCCATATGGGAGCTCTTGCCAAAGTTAAACTCGCCTCAACACTTAGATATGCATCTAATCGAAAAAAGGACTATGATCTTGACCATTCCGGCAATCCGTACAAGTTCTTGTTCTTGGCTCGGAACTTGGAACGTGTACGGATAAAATAAAAAAGCCGCTATAATAGCGACTTCAATGGAACTATGTTCTTGTCCCTCGACAATTTTTACTTGGAATTATCCTCCCTCTTGAATGAAACGAGATACGGTAATCGGTACAAGTCCTGATAATAAATAGTTTGTTCAACTACGTCTTTACGTTAGCATAGTGACTTAATGTGATAAGGTTCACCGCGCTGACTCTAACCGCTAAGTTTAATGGTCACCTACCCGGATGGCCTTTTAGTGTTAAAAGCTACAAATTTTACAACGATTACTCTGATAACGGGACGATAGCATCAATAAGAACAAGTCGTCGGAAACGAACGCGTTTACGAAATGGTTTGTAAAATGCGAATGATTTCTTTTTCGACAATTGAATCGTCAATAGTATCCAGATATTCAGGACTAATCACTTGATACTGTTTCATTCTATAAAACTCCATAACAGCTTGTTTCAAGGTCAGATCATACCATTGAATACTAAAGGTCGGTTCCATAATGCGCCGAAGCGTCGCATCATCTTGAACTAAGGACAGTGCAGCGTGCATTCTGTTAAAAATCTTCATATCCATACCGGATTGATAAAAAGATTGTAAATTTTTAATTCTATTTTGTTGAGCAATGGAAATTTTTTCGAAAAGTCGTGGATAAAACTCCTTAAGATCTTGCAGGAACAAATCGGATATATATATAACACCTATTAACGATTCCAGAAACGTTTTTTGAAATCGATCAATATATGAAACGGAATCATCATTTACAACGGTGTCAGCCTGCTGCAAATACTGAATTCCATACTCTACAACCTGTTCGATGATTTCATCTTTGGATGAAAAGTGCTTATACAGCGTTACCTTACTAATATCCATATGTTTTGCGATATCGTCAATTTTCAGTTGGCTGAATCTGGTTCTTCTAATTACAGGTTTGATTTTATTTAGATATTGATCTGCGCTCACGGGTTTTCTCACGATTGAAGCCTCCTCTAATGCTCATCAAATCATATTATATCAAAATAGCTGTATCAACAAACAATATTGCATAAAAATATTAAATTAACTAATTTTATTATTTTAGTTTACTTAGTTAATAACCGGTTGTATAATCTCTCTTGTAATGAATAACCAATCGAGGAAGGGATAACGGTATCAAAAGCAATATACATTTCTCGAAATCACATTATTAAAAGGAGAATACACAATGAAAATCACAGTTCTCGGCTCACTCGGCAATATTAACCGTAACTACCTGCCATCCCTAATCGCAGACGGCCATGATGTCACCGTCATCACAAGCTCCAAAGACCGTATCGCAGACATCGAAGCGCTTGGTGCCAAACCAGCGGTCGGATCAAACCTCGACGTCGAATTCCTCGCACAGGCCTTCGCAGGTAGTGACGTCGTTTACCTCATGATTTCGGGCATCAATTATGCCTCTGGCACCGACATGCGGCAGACTGCTATTGATCTTGCTGAAAATTATAAGACCGCTGTGCTAAAATCAGGCGTAAAAAATGTCGTCAACCTCAGCTCAGTCGGCGCGGACAACGCAAACGCCGGCATTCTCTACAGCTATCATTATGTAGAAGACGCGCTAAACTCGCTTGAAAGCGTGAATATTGTCCACATCCGACCTGTCGGCTTTTACAGCAATCTTTTTGCCGACATGCAAAGCCTCAAAACCCAGCAGACTATCTTCAGCCCAATTTCTGTTGACATCCCACAAGGCTGGGTCAGCCCTGTTGATATTGCAAACGTTGTTTACGCCATGATTTCTCACACCCCAGCGGGTAAAAGTGCGAAGTTCATAGTTAGTGACTGGGCCACAGGCAACGACTGGCTCAACGCCCTTGCTGAAGAAGGTATCGAAGCCAAATACCAACAAATATCTGTTGAAACTCTTGCTGAGAATATGAAGAAAATCGGCTTCCACGAAAACACTGCCAACGGGTTTGCCCAAATGAACCGCGCCTGCGAGAACGCCGACGAGTTCTACGCCAGCCTCCGTACAACCGACTACCACCTTGGTAAAGTTAAGGTCGGAGACTTTGCGAAAGTTTTTGCAGACGTGTACAATAAATCTGTTTAAACAGTCCAGAATACTCTTAACCTGCGGATGAGAATGCGTCTAAGTGCGTTCTTCATTTGACAACTTGACCCGGAGAATCTTGGGATGGCAGCCTGTTCATCCTGCTCTAATTTCAGACCTCGAACAAGAGTTTTACTCTGACATGGTTTTGACATAGAAAGAACAGAGCTCGCTGAAGTGTTAGCGAGCCCTGTTCTTTCTTGACAAATGCGCACAACAAAACCTAACTGTGATAAGGTTCATATCGAATGACTTAAAACTAACTTACAACTAACGATACTAGTCCACCCTTTACTATAGAATCCTCACTTTTAACAAAAATAAAAACGAACTATCTAATGATAGTCCGTTGAATTAATTAGAGTTGAAGCCATCTAGTCACATCTTCAGATATAAGACCATTCTGACGATGTGTGACAGGCATTTCACTGATTTGTAGTAAAAAGTAACTATCGTGTGTACGTAGACACTCAAGAAGGTACTTCTCTAACAAATCAATATCATCCGCTGTTTTAATTAAATACACTCTGTCATGAAGATGTTTGACCTCAAAGAGGTTATCCAGATGAAAGTTAATACACTCCTCGGTCCATCCTTCATTTTTAGGCTTATAGGAAAACAAATAGAGTTTAGATATAGTATTCTCCCCCTTTTATTCTTATAGCCCGCCTTCTTTTGAAGCAGTTCCCTTACGTGGATTAAATAACACCTTTAACAATGGTGGCGCTATTAAGGTTGTAAGTATGACCATTATAATAACTGAAGTGAAGTATTCAGGTAAAAGAAGCCCTGCTTGTAAACCAGTTGATGCAATAATTAATGCAACCTCTCCTCGTGATACCATCCCAGCTCCTATAGCAAATGAAGAAACATTGCTGAATCCTGTAATCTTTGCTCCCAACGCACCACCAAGTAATTTGGTTAAAACAGCAGCAACGGTTAGAACGATAAGGAATCCGATCTGTTGACCTACACCTTCAAATGAAACATTGAGACCAATGCTTACAAAAAATACGGGAACAAAAATTGAATATGCAATTGGCTCGATCTTCTTTTCAACAACATTCTTAAAATTTGTTTGTGAGATTGCAATACCGGCAGCAAATGAACCGATTATACCGGCCATACCCATCAGATCAGCAAAGTATGCAAATCCAAAGCAAATGAAGAGTGCGATTGATATTATGGGCTCTGTTACTTTAAGAGTTGAGAGCCATTTCATAACATGAGGAACTATAAATGCCCCTGCAACAAATACACCTATGAAGAACAGCACTTTCTTTCCTACTAGAAGTCCCAAGGATACATCCTGACCTGTACCCAAGAAACTCATCATAAATGCTAAAAGGATAACAACTAAAATATCGTCTACCACAGCAGCTCCAAGAATGGTTGTGCCCTCCCTGGAACTTAAACGATCCATATCCTTTAGCACTTGTACTGAAATGCTTACAGATGTTGCACTGAATAAAACTCCCATAAAAAGTGCATAGTTCGTTGATAATCCAAATAAATCTGCTACTCCAAATCCACCTGCAAAAGGAAGTATAATCCCACCAACAGCAACAGCAACTGCTGATCTCCAGTTTTTCTTTAACTGATCCAGGTCAGTTTCTAATCCAGCAATAAACATAAGTAATAATACCCCTACTTCAGAGACATAATGAATGAATTCATTATTATCAATCCACCCCAGAATTGCAGGTCCCAAAATAATGCCGACAACCAATTTCCCAAGTACAGAGGGTTGCCCCAATTTTACGGATACATGTCCTGCTATTTTTGTACTAACAATGATTAAAGCCAAATACCATATAAACTCCATTCTACCTACTCCTCAACAACAATATCTCAAACAATGCGAACGCGTTCCTCAACATGATAATAGACCTAAAACCATAGGTCAATATAGCTTTTTAAGCAACAAAACAGGGTTATTACCCTTGTGAAAACCCTCATCAATCCCCATATACGTATCTTCAATAAAAAACCTAAAAACAAGCATCAGGGGCGTTTTTTAATATGTATAAGAATACATAATGGCCAAAAGTGGAAATTAATCAGTGATATTATTCCTTTTAAGGATATATGTTTTATTCTCGCCAGATTCACAATACAAATATCATGTAACAACTCCAGCAAAACGGAAACACAAATGCAAGATCTCGGTAAACAATACGGCTTTAAGGATGCATTATATGATCGGTGAAACACTAAACCAATAATGGAACAAAGTTCTTGCCTTCAGAAAGCGAATTGTGCGTTTATCTCGCGACAGCAACAGTATGATAAAATGCGTTCATAAATAAGAAGTGTCCCGGGCAATCACCCGAGACACTCTTATTTATAAGTTGATTTCCAATTATTTCGAAGACCACAGTTCCATACGCTGAGCATATTTCTCATTAATGATATCTTCCACTTTTTCATCGCCGGCCTTCTTCATATCCTCCAGCATTTTGTCAAATACAGAGTTGGCTTCACCTTCGCTTGGAGCAATAATGGCTCTCGTAATGCTCTGATCCATAATATCCTTCACCTTTTGGGCGGTCAGTGCTTGAGGTGTTCCCCCATCTGGATTCAGATTATCATACTGCGCTGTGTCCCATACGGAATCGCCAAGACTCTTAATGGCCAGTTCATCCACTTCACTGCGCTGGAATTTAACCGCCATGTCATATGGCTGTCCGTTCGGGTCCAGACCATTTTTGATAAACCATAACCATTTGCGAACGCCGCTTTTCTTCACCGTATCATCCCAATTATCCTTGAAGCTTTGCAGGAATTCAGGTTTCGGTTGTCGCTTGCCATCCACCATGGTGTACTGTTCGCCTTCCTTGCCCCACAGCAGCAAATGCTGTCCTTCATCACTCGCCAGATAATTAAACAGCTTTATCGTTTCTTCAGGGTGTTTGTTGTTTTTGGTAATGGCTATTGCATCCCATCCAAGCGAACTTCTAGGGCCAAACGTCGTTTGAGCCGGATCTACGCCTGGAGCAACCACTTTGTAGGCGAATAACTGATTCTTTTCCCCGCCATCCTTTTTCAGGGCCGCATTGCCGTTACCAGGGTCCCAATATGCACCTGGGGTAGCAAACACCGCACCAGTCGTCAGCTTTTGAATCCAGGTCTGTGTTTTGCTAATCGCAAATTCCTTTTCGATCAGACCTTCTCTATATAAGCGATTCATGTATAACAGCATCTCACGATATTTTGGATCCTTGACATCATATTGCAGACGTCCGTTGTTGTCATAATACGTCTTTAAGCCCCACATGCCTTTGAATGTGCCCAGATTCGCACCCATGTTTTCCCCGTTCATCGTCATCGGAATGGACTCTTTGCCATCAATCGTATTGTATTTCTCTTTAAAATTTTTCAGGAGTGCTTCGAATTCGTCTGTTGTGAGGGGCTGTGAACCATCTGCTTTGTCCGGAAGAAACTCTTCCAACAGACTCTGTCTCATCAGCATACCGAAAACCGGATCACTGTCGAGTCCATACCAGTTTGCCAGATAGTAGTTCTTGCCGTCTGTATTACGTGTTTTGGTCAAGGTATCTCCGTACATTTCTTTCAGATCAGAACCATATTTCTCAATTAACTCATCCAGTGGAATGAATGCCCCACTTGAAATGTATTTGTCGAGAGAAGCATCTCCCCGGCTCATGACTACCACATCCGGATAGTCACCACTCGCCAGCATTAGGCTCAGTTTTTCTGTTGGATTACCCGTTGGCTGCTGGATGGAAATCTCTATGCCAGTCTTTTTGGTAATTTCCTGGGCAACCGCATCGGTAAAAGGTTCTCCTTTGGTATTGCCATCAAACCAGGTCAGCGTAATCGGCCCTTGCTCCCCGTCTTTACCTGCTGTATTGTTCTCCCCATCATTGGAGGAGCAGCCCGCCAGCAAACCAACGACTAATGCAGCTGTAATCCCCATGGTCATCCTTTTTTTAGTCTTTGTTATTGACACCCTAATTCCTCCCAATGAATAAATTCCTGTTGTGCTAGATTGAGCATTTCCAAAACGATATTTGCCCACCCCCTTTCAGGGAGAGACCACTGAAACAAGCCTTCCCTGTAACCGGATTATGGAACAGATTAACTTTTCACCGCTCCCAAAGTCATGCCTTTCACAAAGTATTTTTGCAGAAACGGATACACCATAACGATTGGTAAGGTGGCTACCATCGTAGCAGCCATTCGAATGGTATCGCTTGAAACGGCATTTCGTTTGGCCGAATTGGCCAGCATTTGCGTTTGCGAAATCATGCCACCCGTCTGAAATTGATTCAATATTTTCACAAGCACAGCCTGAAGGGTTTTCAGGTCCGAGCTGTAGGTGAACGCATAGGAATCAAACCACGCATTCCAATGCCCTATCGCTTGAAAAAGTCCCACTGTTGCAAGTACAGGTGTTGTCAGCGGCATCACAATCCGGAAGAAAATTGTCAGATCGTTAGCCCCGTCTACCCTCGCCGATTCTTCAATCTCATGGGGTAGCTGTTCCATGAAAGTACGGACAATGATCATATAGAAGACATTCATCAAACTTGGCAAAATGAACACCGAAAAGGTATCGATCATATTCAGCGCCTTAAGCACCATGTAGAACGGAATCAGTCCGCCACTGAAATACATGGTAAAAATAAAGTACAGGTTCCAGCCTTTGCGACCAATTAGATTCCGCCGACTTAACGGATACGCAAGCATCGTAATGACGAGAACCGATAGCGGTGCGCCAATCAGCGTTCGTTTGACGGTTACCCACAGACCGTTTAAAATCTCGCTATCTTTCAAAATCTGCTGATAGCTGTCCAGGGTCAGATCTCTGGGCCACAGATAAACGCCGCCTCGCACCGTATCCTCCGCGCTGTTCAATGAAAGAACGAGTATATTCCAAAACGGAAGAAATGTAACCAGTAATACGAGAATAAGAATGAAATATACAATAATTTTGAAAATACGATCCCCGAATCGGTTCAGAATCATTACAAGCGCTCCCTTCTGTCTTTTATAGTTAGAACAATGCCTGATCGTTCACTTTTCTCGAAATCCGGTTCACGATAAGGACAAGTATGAAGGCGACAACGGATTTGAACATTCCTACAGCAGCCCCGTAAGAGAACATGCTATTTTGTAGTCCGTATTTGTAAGCATAAATATCAATAACCTCGGAGTATTCAAGCACGGTATTATTTTGCAGCAAGTATTGTTGTTCGAATCCTGCATTCAAAATGCCGCCGACCGCAAGAATAGCCAATATGACAATGGTAGGGCGCATGGATGGCAGCGTTATATGCCACATTTGCTTGAATCGGCTGGCTCCGTCCACTCTGGCCGCTTCGTAAAGTTCCGGATTAATCGAAGCGATTGCAGCAAGATACATAATGGCACTGAACCCCATCTCCTTCCACATGTTCGACAGTGCGATAATCCACCAGAACAGAGGCCCGTTCTGCAAAAATGCGACGGGTTCTTTGACAATGCCGAGCAGAACCAGAATATTATTAAGCATTCCATCTGAAGCAAGCAGCGTAATTACAATGTTGGCTGCAATAACCCATGAGATAAAATGCGGCAGATAAGAAACCGTCTGTACAAAACGTTTGAAAAATCCCTGCCTCGCTTCATTCAGCACAAGCGCGAGAATGATTGGAGCAGGAAATCCGAAAAACAACGTCAGCAAGCTTGTCGCAAGCGTATTACGCATCACCCGGTAGAAATCTCCTGTAGTAAAGAAATACTCAAACCACTGGAAACCGACAAACTCAGCATGGAAGAACTGGTAGAAAAACGATCCCCCACCCGGCTGATAATTCGTAAACGCCATATATAGTCCAAACATCGGACCGTAGGAAAATAACAATGTTGCAATGAAGGCAGGAAGCATAAGCACGAATAACCATTTTTGCTCTTTTACTCTGCTTATCAGATTATTGCTCCTGACTGTTTTGATAGCGCTTACCTTATGCATTAGGTACCCTCCCTTTTTCTATACAGCAGCAAGGCCGAACATAGCTGGATTCAACTTCTCTCCTATTCATCATAAATTTGACACGGTTTACTCGCCATAGTTGAATTCTCCGAAAGATACCGCTTTTTAATGATGTTTTTGTGCAAAGCGAGGATTGGATTTCCATATTTACTCTGCTATGATGAACTGTGCAATGAATATTCAGTCAAGAGAGGGCTGCCGGATGCGCCAATTTTATAGAAGATATATGTACATGCCTTTTGTAAACCTGAGTTTTCGTTCCAAACTATTTACAGTATTTGTACTCGTCACCATCATTCCGATGATGTCATTGGTTTATCTCTCCTATGAACTTACCAAAACGAAACTTACCGAGCAGATCTACATCAACATGACGAACTCAACAGCTCAGATCACTAAAAATCTGGAGAATAAACTGGACAGCTACGAACATATTTCCGCCTCTATTTATTTGGATAACCGACTTGCCAATTACCTGACAAACGAATATCATGATGATCCTTCCTATCTCGACGTCTATAATTACATTGGCAATCGAATCGACACCGTAATGGCTGCCTACCCTGATTTTGATAGCGCATTCATATATTCGGACAATCCTTCACTGCCCAAAGACAATTATTATATCCGGCCGATCACCCCCGAGGTTCAGAACACGGAACTGTTTCACAAGCTGCAACAATCCTATGGGAATATAATTCATCTCTCATCGCCACAGACAGAGAACGGTCCTGCGATGTTTACACTCGCCCGGCTACTGAACAACAATAGTAATCAGTATCCCTACGGAATGCTGGTCTTTCAAATTTCCGAGTCAGTCATCTATTCTCTCATGGAAAAAGAAGCGGGCGGCAAAGATATTTTTATCATAAATGACAATGGTATTATTTTATCTTCAGCGGACAAGCAGTTAATCAATACAAGCCTGCCGGAATTGCTTCATCAGAATTTTGACGAGACGCCTTCAGGCAGATTTGATACAACATATCAAGGCGTGAAGGCTCTAGCGGTCTATAACACGCTCAAAAACGGCTGGAAAACGGTGTCCATCTTCCCTTACGACAGTATTATCAAGGATGCCAAATCTCTCTCTCAGCTTATTATCAACATTTCACTGGGCTTCATCGGAGTAGCGCTGTTGCTCATTTATATTACCGCATCGCTGTTCAGCAATCGCATCAGGACGTTAATTCGGATGATTCGGCGGATTGAGCGGGGAGATTTCAACCCTGCTCATGAGGAGCAAATGGGCAGTGATGAGATCGGTCAGCTTCACTTTGCATTCGAACAGATGACCTCCCGGTTGAAAAGCCTGGTTACCGAAGTCTACAAGAAGGAGCTGCAGAGCAAAGAAGCCGAACTTGATCTGCTTCAAGCTCAGATCAATCCGCATTTTCTGTATAATACACTCGGTTCGATCTCTTCTCTGGCCGTGAAACATCAGGATCCACAGATTCAGGATATGGTTCTTCATCTGGCCAAGTTTTATCGGATCTCTCTGAATAAAGGAAAGAGCATCCTGACCATCAATGAGGAAATGAAGCTGACGCAGAGCTATAATGCCATCCAGCTTATTCGATTTAAGGGCAAGCTGAATATCATCTACACGATAGATCAGTCGATACTGCCCTACTCGACCGTGAAGCTTGCGCTGCAACCTTTTGTGGAGAATGCAGTGATTCACGCTCTTTGGAATCAGGATCGACCTCTAAATATCCACATCAAAGGTGTCATTGAGGACAATAGTATCATCTTATCGGTTATAGACGATGGAATGGGCATGCGACGAGAGAAGCTTGAGGCTTTGTTTGAGGAAAAAGAAGGACGGGGTTATGGAATTTCAAATGTGGATCAGCGGATTAAACTGAAATTCGGTGAATACTACGGTGTTAAAGTGTATAGCAAACTTGGTATGGGAACCACGGTCCAGATCCGTCTGCCGCAAAAAGAGATCCAATAAAAAAGGAGTGCGATGCAGCCGTTATCGACCTGCAAAGCACTCCTTTTAAATTGTTCTACAACATCCTATTATATCTGCTCACGAATACGATACAACAGGCTGTCAAAATCACTACGCAGAGGCAACTCCACCCCGATGTTCATTAGCGCACGCCCACTGATCGATAACCCTAACTCTTCAACGAGATAGGTCTTGTCAGCCTGAAGACCTGTCAAACGAAGTCTAGGTAACGATTCACCCAGCTTCTGTGAGTGAAGAAAAGCAAATAAAACATGATCGCTTCCAGCAGCATCGCTGTACTGGACAGCTGTAACTCCCATATGGCGAAGCGAAGTAAGGCGGAATTGTCTGCCGAATTGCACCACGTGGCGAATAGTTTTGTACTGATCGATGAATTCCCCGGACTGCTCAAGCCACTCCTCACTCCATTCGTTCAGATTGGAGCCAATACCGAGCGTACCCATCATTGCACTGTGGAAGCGATACTTCAGGGAGACGTTTCGACCGTTCATTCCTGTAGGCGATTCGGTTACCCAACAGGTCATCATACGTGGTGCGTATGTATACGAGAAGCCTTCCTGAATGCTCAGACGGTCGAACGCATCCGTATTGTCACTTGGCCAGGATTGGTCAGAATAACGGAAGATGCCCAGATCAATTCGCGAGCCACCTCCTGCGCAAGTCTCAAACTCGACATCCGGGAACTTGGCTCGCAGCTGTGCCCATATATCATAGAGACTCTGGACATGCCTTACCCATACTTCTTTCTGGCGGTTAATGGGGTGACCCTTCATGCCCGGCTCCGTGATGGTCCGGTTCATGTCCCATTTAATGAACTTAATCTCATGGTTGCCAAGCAGTTCGGTCATAAAATGGATAATGTATTGCTTAACCTCTGGCTTGGAAATGTTCAGCAGCAGCTGATTGCGAAGCTCCGTACGTCCCCGGGTCTCAAAATGATATACCCAATCCGGATGCGCTCTATAGAGATCACTATCCGGGTTGACCGACTCCGGCTCCACCCATATGCCGAATTCCATCCCCAGTCCGTGAACCCGGTCAATCAGCTCAACAAGTCCGTTCGGGAACTTCTCTTTGTTCACGTTCCAGTCGCCCAAGCCCGCACGGTCGGAATGCCGCTGCCCAAACCAGCCGTCATCCACTACGAACAGCTCCACACCCAACTTGGCTGCACGTTCGGCAAGGGCCATTTGATCCTGTGCGTTAACATCGAAATAGGTAGCTTCCCAGGAGTTGTACAGCACTTTACCGATTTCACTGCGCGGCAGTATGTAATTGTTTTGGTACTGATGCAAGCGGTGGCTCATGCCGCCAAAGCCTTCCGGACTGAATCCGCCGACAAAGACAGGCGTCTCAAACATTTCACCCGCACCCAGCAGCCATTCATTGTCAAAATCATTAATGCCACCTGTGATCCGTACATGAGTGAACGGCGTCTTCTCCGCAACAATCTTCCAGTTGCCGCTCCAGGCAAGAGCACCAAACCATACCCCACCGCCGCTTTCTGTGGAAAGACCATCATCAATCGCAAACCATGGGTTGGCATGACCGTCAGTGAAACCTCTCCGCGATTCAAGTACCTTTTTTCCCTCTGTCAAAATGGTATTGCGCAGTTGGAATTCACCCGACCATTTCCCCGTAACATGAGTCAGGCGATAATCCTGGAGATATGGCAAAGTCCAGGCTGCGGATTGCATGCTTTCCAGCACGATTTCCTCCTGTCCCGTATTTACGATATTGGCGTAACGCTCCACTAGGTCGAATTCCGGGATAACCCGATATATCAGCTGCGTTTCAAGTGCATATATCTGATCCTTCAACGTGATAATTAACGTCTGTCTGCCATCCTGTTCAATAATCTCGTGACGGTCATACTTTACCTGAAGATCACGAACCCCATCAGACATACGAACCTTCAAAGACGGTTCTGTATAAGATGCGCCTCCCCAGAAGCTGTACTCCTCCACTTCTCCTTCCACTTCCGCGTCAAAAGAGCTATGGGATTGGAGATGGAGCAACGGGGCGCTGTCCTCGATGTCCACGGGGTTACCCCGATATAGATGCTGGAGGTGTTCTCTTTCATTAATTCCGAAAATGTAGGACGAATTTTGCGTCTGTATTGCAAATATACGTAGCTGTTCATTATATTGAATCGTCAAGTTTATCATCCTTTCGAGTTCCTGTTAACCTCGTGCTGTGGGTTGTGAACATACTTATTATTGTAGGAAGCAGGAGTTACATTAGCTATATCGCATTCTTACAATCCATAGGGGATATCGTCTGTCATTTCAAAGGTATGAAAATAAGGCTGCGATTCAATTCGCAGCCTTAAGCCTCACTTCAAAATCAGGTTATAAATGACCTGAGCCGCTTCTGCCCGGGAAGCGATCCCTTTAGGCACAAACTGTCCCTGTCTTTGGCCTTGAACCAGTCCCAATCGGGCTGCATCCTTTACCGAATCAGCTGCCCATGTAGAAACCTGACCCATATCGGTAAACAAGATATCCGTAGAACCAACAGGCACGTTCCCAACATTCAGTTCATATGCCTTCATCAGCATCACCGTAATTTCCTCCCGGGTAATCTGTGAATTCGGCTGAAAACTGACTGCGCTTCGGCCCTTCACAATACCGGCTTGTGTCGCAATCGAGATAGGATCCGCGTACCAGGCATCTGTCGCAACATCTGAAAATTGTATTTCTCCTGTTACGGTCAGCCCCAGAGAATGAACGAGCATGGTGGTGAATTCAGCGCGGGTGATTGCACGTCCTGGCTCAAATTGTTCCTCGTTTGTGCCATCTACAAACAGCTTAGCCGCTAACTCCTTTATGACAGAGCTAGCCCAATGATTGGCCGGAACGTCGGTAAAAGTCCGATCCAGTTCCAGCACGGCATACTTGCTAAAGTGGCTCACTTTAGTCGTTAATACACTATTCACGTAATCTGATTTCAGAAATTCCAAAGTCTCATTTTTGTTAATATAATATATTCCTCCCTGTGAAGATTCGAAACCTTCTTCCACTGCCAGACTCAGTGTAACCGGGTGATCAAACGCAGCGAGTGTTTCGGTTGTACCTGATTTAGTTGTTGCTGAAAGACTAAATTCATAGATTTCTCCCTTAAGGGTAACCGTTGCCCGGGAAGATGATTCCACTGCAGCAACGACCTCCCTGGCCTTGCTGCCAAGCGAAACCATTTTCAGGGATATTGTACTTTCTTCCTGTTGCCCTGCCGGTAGCTTGCTCAATAGCTGCTGGAACAAACTTGCAGGGATTTGCAGGGTTAGCTGGCCTGTTTTCACTTCCAGTGGATGGTTACCGAGCTGGCGTAAAACAGCAGATGACAATTGTAGCTCCTGAGTTCCAGCCATGATGTCCACAACGGCTTTCCCTGTCCTACTGTCTACTTTCAGCATATCGGCTGTGACGACCAGTTTTAATGTGTCGTTCTCCTGAGCCGTATTATTGCCGGAGTTCCCACCAGGAGTATTATTGGTATTGCCATTGTTGCCAGAATTACCTGGATTACCTGGGTTGCCTGGATTTTCAGGATGGATTGTTTTTTCGGTCAATTTAACCAACTTCGATTCAGCTGGACCTAGCGAGGTGGACCATGAACCCGTGGCTGAGGAAGACTCACCTGTCCACAAATCTTGTAACGTATAGGATTTGGATTCATTCAATCCGGCACGCCCCAAATGAATCGTTTTGTTTGCTGAACTATTGCCGCTGTAATTAAATAGGGCAAGGTAATAATCATTGCCGTCTTTCAGAACAAACGTATCTGCGGCGTTGGCGTTTGTATTTCCTTCAAGCGGTTTGAATACTTTGCCTTTCAGCGCTATCTGAAGAACATCCGTGTTATTGTACAATGCTGTCATGTATTCCTGTGCCTTGGGATCGTTCACATCATCGGAATCCATCATCACCGTGCCGGCAATTACACCGGAATTCACACGGCTGCGGGCTTCCTCCAGGCTGGATGCCCTGCTTAATGCCAGATGATCAGGGTCTGTATAGGAATAGATCGTTCCATTTTGCCAGAAGCCATAGGTCAGTGAATTGAGCATATACTCCGTTTCATTGATTTTGCCATAGGTGTCGCAGGAGATCCGTCTGCTGTGCGCATATTGGCTCGGAAAGATTGGTGCGATGGACGCACTAATAAACATTTTTCCATCCAATCGCTCTTCGACGTAACGCATCCCTTCATTGTAAGCCTTAATTCCTGTTGTCACGGTAGTGTCATAGTGTTGACCTTCCAGTGAGCCATGGGTCAGGAAATCCAGTTTGATGAACGTGAAGCCAAGCTCCTTAAACTTATCCAGAAAATAATTCATGCGCATTTTGCTCCCCGGATGAGTCACATCCAGTGCATATGCTCCATCCAGTGTAGGCAAAGGTTGCCCCTCAACATCCTTAAGCACAATATCACCATACGTATATTGCCCGTTGGTACCATCCACTTTTTGGCTCATATCGTTGCCCCAATACACAAATGGTCCCCAATAGATGCCTGCATGCTGACCATTGTCCTTAATGACAGATACAGCTTGGGCAAGCTCAGCATCACTTAGATTATCCCAGTAGGAATCCATATTAATAAATACATTGCCGTTATTGTTGAACTTCTTAAGATTGTTTTTGAAATAATTGGACACATCCACTACGTTCTGATACGAAAGCCCGCTATCATAAGCTCCCCAGCTATTCCAACCTACTGGAACACCTTGTGGTAGATCCGGATTCAACGCCAGCGGAGGTGTAATAATCGCATTGGCTTTTCCGTATTCTTCAAGTCCTGTGCGGTAATCACTGAAACCACCTACCATAATCAGTGGTGAAGATAGTTCAGTACCGGTCAGGCTGCCATGCGGCTGGGTGTCACGAGTAACGTCACTCGCTGCGCCACCGTACACAGCAAATTCATTCAACCGATTAGCAGAACCTTTCCAATCAATACCAGTCTTCCATGTGTCATGGGTTACTGAACCGATCACCAGACCATGACGAGACGAGTTATTAAATACCGTCGTCATTTCGTAGCTGGTATCCGCCCGGTTCATCGTTTGAGATTTGTAACGAATCCAGGCATCGTTGTCAAAAGGTACCGTCAGTACTCGATTATCTGAGCTGACGCCGATATCCACACCGCCCGTATTTTTCACCGTTATGGGTGACATATAATTACTCTGGATCTCTATATCACTGATAGCGTCCAGACGGTTGAGGAAATACGATTGATCTTCATAAAACCGATAGACTTGCTTCAGAGTTGGCTTGCCAGTGGAAGTATGAACAAAAGTCAGCTCCACGCCTTTGCCGAAGCCATCCTGAATTTCCACCGGTTTTCCACCGCTTGCATGACTCTCATACCCTTTGGTTTCAACAAGGCCCTCACCAAGTTTAATGCTGCTGAAGATACCTCGCATCTTCTGTCCCTCTGCCCAGCTGTACCCGGCAAATCCGGTTTGGGTATTATAAGACACTTCATATTTTCCGTTCGATACCAGAAGCCCATGGGTATAATCAGTCACCGTGATATCCCCGTATCGTTGCGAGTCACCCGGTGTTCCCAGATCATCATCGCCTTCACCCGGACTTTCGGGTTCTGTCTCTATCGCAGGCTCAACGATAATCCGGTCCAGATCGGGAGAATAGCTATTATTATCTGAAAAAGTTATCGTATTCTCGCCTTCATTTAATTGGAGTGTAAGAGCATACGTACCTACCGTATCCCAATCCGGGGTTTTGGGCAGGTCATGGAACTGCTCTTCCCCACCATTCGCATGGACATAGAAACTCCGTGGATCACCGGAAAAATAATCTACCTTAACGCGGTAATCACCTGTCATGGGGGCTATAATTTTGTTGAACGTCAAGGAGCTCCCGCCATTCAGATAGCCGACCTTTTTGCCGCCGGAAGCATTCGGACTCTCTGTTACACGCGCTTCACCAGTCAGCGTATTGCCCGAATCTTCGGCTTCATAGCTAAGCGTATACGGGATGACTTCAATTCGGTCAAAATCGGGGGAGTACCAATCATGATCCGAGAACGTAATGGTATTAACTCCCTTATGGAGGGAAGCTTCCGCATCATACGTGCCTACCGTATTCCAGCTTGCCGTTTTGGGCAGATCAATCATCTCATCCGTGCCATTGTTTACCTGCATATAGACAGGTCGCTGGTCACCGGAGATATAGGATATTCGGATCAAATATGTACCCTCTGCGGGTACAGTAACATTCGTAAATTGCAGTGAGCTGTTTTTGTTCAGATCCGTTACTTTTTTGCCGCCTGAACTGATACTGCTGTCCACCACCTTGGCATTGCCTTTCAAAATACTGTCGGCTGCTTCTGCCTCAATGACTGCACCATGCAGATTTTTCTTCCAGTCGTCTCCGCCACCTTCTCCAGGATGACCACTGTCCAAACCTCGGATCACGATCTTGTCGATGTCGGGAGAATACCAGTTGTTATCATCAATCAGGATGGTGTTGGTACCCGCGTTCAACGGAAGGGTCACATCAAACATTCCTACCGTATCCCAGTCAACTGTCTTGGACGGCTCTTCATATTGCTTCTCCCCGCCATTGGCACTAATATTGAATGGCCGCGAATCACCTGAAATGTAGTAAACGGAAATCTTATAATTTCCTGTCTCAGTTACAGTAATATTATTAAATTGCAAGGAACTGCCCTGATACATGCCTCCGACTTTTTTGCCGCCTGAAGCCGTCGGGCTATCAGAGATTGTCGCGTTACCAAGCAAAATATTCCCCTCGGCCTCAGCTTCATAGGTATTCATCTCATCGGCGTGAGCTGTTCGGGCGAACTGGCCCCCGCCTATGACCAAACAAATAATGATAAAGAACACAAATCCTTTTTTCATAATTCGTCCCAACATATCATGCCTCCATTTTCTTTTGATTGAGTTAGGTCTCCATATGCCGTCGTGCGGTGATTCACAGCCTTATCTGTAATCGCTTTCATAAAGTGCTGTTAAATCCCATCTCTCCTCCTTCCTTTCCTATATGCCTAATTGTAAAAAGGAGGAGGGGGATGTTCCATACCACAATGTTACTATTCATACAGCAAATCCTCTTTCATTTGCCATATCATGGGTTAGCAAGAGGGAACCTGTTCCAATCATATTCAAGGAAAAAAGAAGGATCATTATCGTGTACCAGACAGCCTGTATCGTCATATGCTTTTTCTGTATTCGTTGGGTGTTACGCCCTGTGTCTTCAGGAACAGAGAAATAAAATAGGACGTACTTTCATAACCGACGTTCCGCGCGATATCGTGAATCTTGAGCGAGTCATCTGCAAGCAGTTCCCTGGCTTTATCCAGTCTGATGCGTGTCAGGTAATCATGAATAGTCATCCCTGTTTTGTCCTTAAAAATGGATCTCAAATAGTTCGGTGACAGATAGACCTGATCAGACAGGCTGTTGATCGTAATCGGCTGATTGTAATTCTGATCGATGAGGGTACGGACCTTGTGAATCAATTTTGCATTTTTGTCCATAAACCGCTCACCCAACATGCTCACCGCATCTTCCGCAGTACCGAGAATCAGATCTTCGATCTCATGCAGAGTCAGTGCATTATAGATGGAATGATATAGCTCAGCCCGCTTCGGAATAGGTTTGTGAAGCTGTTCCAGCAGCTCATTCACGAGATCTATCGACCAGTCGCATATGATTTTCTTCTTGACTCGCAGTGTTGCCAATCCCTCAATATACCCGTGCAGATTCTGTGCCGCCCATTCAAAATCCAGTAGGTTAATAGCCTCAAACCATTCCTTTTGTTCAAAAGGGGGCATATGCTCCGTATACAATTGGTTCGAAAGCATCTCCGCATGGATGATCGTGCCTGTACCTTTATAGAAGCGCTCGTTCAAGATGGTTCGCATCTGTTCGTACAGACAGTGAATATGGGCTAGCTCTTTATCTTGTCCGCCTACAGCTGACGTCACCGTAAAATCCAGGGCACTACGAATAGCCTCAGCCAAGTCTTCCCAGGCATAGTGTCCCGGCTGCTGGGCTGCTTCCATGAATACACCGGTCTCTCCTTCCTTATAATCCACAAAAATGGCTTTCATGTTCTTCGCTTTGAAGAAATGGTCGAGAAAAGAAACCAGCCTACCTGTACACTCCTCCAAACTTTGCTGCTCCCCTTCAGCTTCCTTGGGATCGATACTGAACAAGGCCATTACATATCGGGTGGTCTCCGGTTGTCGGGTTAGATGGCTGTAACTACAAGCGAGATTAAGAGCACGATCCTCATTTTTTTCGTAAGATAATTCCTTCAGAATATTGGCTTTGGCCGCCTCCATGGAACGGTTCTTTATTGCAACTTCTTCACAACGTTGCTTAACTTTACTGATAACGCTTTCAATTTCGTTTAAATCCAGTGGTTTTAGCATATATCCTACGGCCCCTACGTTGATAGCCGATTTTACATATTGAAATTCATCGTGTCCGGTCAGAAACATCACCTGGATCGAATCATAGCCCTCATGTATTTTTCTAGCCAGGTCAATACCGTTCATGATCGGCATCTGAACATCAGTAAGAACGATATCGGGCTGGGTGGCCTCAATCTTCTCCAATGCCTCCCTGCCGTTACTCGCAGTTCCCATGATGTAGATGCCCATCTCTTCCCAGCGGATATAATCCCTTATCATCTCAAGTTCCAGTTCTTCATCGTCTACCAAGAAAATACTATACATCAACGTCCCCTCCCTTTATCTCCTTCTGTCTCTATTATATGTTTTCTTTTACGTGGGATCATGGTTCATATAAATGAAAGTTATTTTCATGTATAGATCGTTATTTTACCAACTCCAGCTTGCTATTGAAATTGTAACTTTCGCCTGCTTTGGCATGAAGAATCGTTCCGCGTTTGCCCCAACAGATGTTGAACGTTCCCGGCGAGAAAGTATGAATGTTCGCAGAGGTCAGCTTTCCATTCTCCCAGACGATATCAATCTCGGCATTGCCTTTTGCCCTCAGCCCATTTATCGAGCCTGTACTCCATGCCTGTGGCAGCGCTGGTAGAAGAAGAATCTTGCCAGCATAACTTTGCAGCAACATCTCCGCTAAAACAGCTGTACCGCCGAAATTTCCATCAATAACGAATATATTACTCTCTGCACCAGCAATTCCGGATTTGGAATAGGTGAACAGATTATCGAAGCACAGTCCGCCAATCAAATGTGAGAGGTGTTTATATGCCGTCTCGCCATCGTGCAATCTCGCAAAACCCAGTCCAAACAAAGCAGCTGTAAATTCAACATCCTCCAGCTCTGCATGAAGCATGCGATTCTCCAACGTTACTCGTGCTGCCGCACTGAGTTCTGGTGTATGGTCAGGTGTAATCTGATTGTCCGGATACAGCGCATACATATGAGACAAATGTCGATGCTCTGGCTGCACCTCCTCATAATCCTCCAGCCACTCCTGTAGCTGGCCTTTCTTGCCGATCTGTAGAGGTGGAAGCTTGCTAATTGCTTCTTCCAGTTTACGCCCAAGTTCCCTGTCTTTGTTCAGAAGTTCAACTGAATGAAGACAAAACTCAAAGAGCCTGCGCACCAGCATCTGGTCCATTGTCGTTCCCATGGACAGCTGCTGAGCCCCATATTTCGAATTACCGGGATAGAAATGATTTTCCGGCGAATTCGAAGGACCCGTTACCAGCCAACCGTTCCGAGGATGCTCACACATATATTCCAGATAGAAAGCCGCCGATTCTTTAAGTACGGTATAGGCCACATTTTCAAGGAAAACACGATCCTGATTGTACTCATAATGTTCAATCAGGTGTGTAGCCAGCCATAATCCGCCTGTAACATTCAATCCCCAAGAAGTCTCCCATCCAGGTAAGGTAAAACCCCATACATTGGAGAACACATGAGCGACCCATCCGTCGCATTCATAGACGTTACGTGCCGTTTCTCTGCCTGCCAGTGCCAGATCTTCAACGTAGCGTAACAGTGGAAGATGGCTTTCTCCCAGATTCACAATTTCTGTGGGGTAATAATTCATCTGGGTATTCACGTCCAGGTGATAGTCACAGCTCCAGCCCATCCGGCACGCTTCACCATCATTCCAGATTCCCTGGAGATGGAGCGGCAGCGGAGAGTTCTTGCGAGAACCTGCAATGGTCAGATACCGTCCATATTGAAAAAATAATGCGAACAGCTGCGGATCTTCGTTCCCGCCCCCACGTTCCAACAAACGAATGCGCTGATCAGTAGTCAAGCCGGATTTCTCCTTAATACCGAGCCGAAGATCTACTTTGTCATACTGCTGGCTGTAATCGCGGATATGATCCGCTCTCAAGGAGGCATAACCTTTATTTAAAGCTTTCACCAGCGTATAGTTGCTCTCTGTTTTCCAATCCGAACCTGTACGACGATAATCTGTACTTACACTAAAATAAATCCATGCCTCATCCGCTTGGGTCACAATCAATCGACCATCTCTACTTGCGTTGGTTCCCCCTGAAATAACCAACTTGACCAAACCCTTGGCCCATACACCGCAAGTCCCGTCACTATGTACATTTTCCGTAGCCTGCCCTTGGAATTCAAGTGTGTTGTCGTCTAAGGTTACAACCTTGAATGATTCCGTGCCTGCATGCAAACCAAGTGTGAAGGATACGCCACCTGGAGCATCGCTCCAAATTCGGGAGGCCACTATATCATCAGCGTGAGAAGCGAAAACTTCACGATGGATCATGATGTCATCATTTTTCCAGAAAGCCCCCGCCAGCGCATGAGTCAGATCCAGCTCACGTTGGAAGCTGCCACCTTCATCAGAGCCTGAACTCTTCTGCTCAAAATCAATAACGACCTCACATAAGCCAAGATTAGTTCCGAAATTACCCTTCTTTGGCTGCAGATGCTGTTTGGCCAGACGATCTCCTTCATTATAATTGCCGGCGAAGAAGTAGCCGCGCATCTCTTCCAGTGCGACCTTGCCTCCTTCGGAAGGCTGTTCTTGTTCAATCCGACCTGACCAGAAGGTAACCTCGCTCATACTCCATACCTCTTGATGCGATGAAGCCATAACAACTGCCCCTATTCTTCCATTTCCCAGCGGCAGGCCTTGCGACCAATTTGCAGCCGGCGTTGAATACCACATAGTAAAATCATTCATATCATGTCCTCCAGTCCATAATATTTATCTTGAAGTAGACACATTCCCCAAATAGACAAACGCGCGATCTGTGAGATACATAAGCGCGCGTTTGTCTTAGAATTTATCCTGAAGCCGTTCACGTCTCAGGTTTATCAATTTGCCTCATAGCTGAGTTCTCTTTAGCGGTCAATCTGAAGATTTTGGATTCCGCAGGTTCCAGTGAGGTCTTAAGCTCTCCAGACGTTTCCCCTTGCAAGCCTTCCCACAGATCCTGCAAGCTGTATACAGCATTGGCGTTTAGTCCGGCCCGCTCAAGTAAAATGGATTTAACCACAGCTTGTTCAGCATCAAAATTGAAGACGGCAAGATAGAAAACCTTCTCTTCGGGCGATTCCAGGACAAACACGTCAGAAGACAGCTTCCCATAATCACCTTCAACTGGACGGAAGGTTTTGCCCATACGAACAACGCTCAAGATATCCTTGTTGCCAAGCCATTCTTTTGCTCGTTCGGCAGCTTCCTCTTTGCGGAAGTCATCCCCGAGCAGGAGCACCGTACCGGCAATAACTGAAGCGGTCAGACGGCTACGTCCTTCATGCCAGCCGGTAGCTTCCTGCTTAAAGCTCTTGTACAACACCGAATGATCAGGATCATTGTAACGATAGAGCGTATTGCTCATCCACCAGCCGTGTGTCAATGAGTTCAGCAGGTATTCCGTATCCGCAAGTGTACCGAAGACATCACAGGAGATACGGCGGCTGTGGGCAAAAGCATAAGGAAATAATGGAGCGATGGACAAGTTAATGAAAAACGGTCGTCCGATTACGTCTGGCGAGAGCTTATGCTGCAAATAAGACATGCCATAATGATAAGCCGCGATTCCTGTTGTAATATCCGGGTTGTGGTGCTGCCCTTCCAGTGCGCCATGCGCCAAGAAATCCAATTTGATATATTCGAAACCTTCCGAGATGAATTTGTCCGTGAACCAGTCGATTCTTTGCAGGTTGCCAGGATGTGTCGGGTCTATCGCCAGACCACCGTCTACATCTGGCAGAATTTCGCCTTCACTGTCTCGCAGCAGGATATCAGCATAGCTGTATTTGCCGTTTGTTCCTTCAACCTCCTGACCGAACTGATCAGGCCCTCCCCAGAAGGCAAATGGGGTCCAGTATGTTCCAGCTCTATGTCCATTTTGTCGCACTCGTTCCAGCGCACTATTCATCTCTTCCGGTGTGAAATTGTCCCAGAAAGCATCAAAGTTGATATATAACGTATTCTCATTCTCGAATCCAAGCGGCTGGACTTCATTTTTCAGAAAATCGCTGGTTGCTGTATACAGATCATAGTCCAGATCACTCATGGCCGCAGACCAACTGTTCCAACCGATCGGAACGCCGCCCTCCCAAGCCAATTGAGCCTCAATCCAGGTATTCGCCTGACCGTAGGCTTCAAGACCTTCACGGTAGTCTTCATAGAACCCGATGAATACTAGGGGAGATTCCACTCTTTTTCCCTTCACATAGCCATGAGGCTGGGAATCGCGAGTCAGTTCACTCACGGCACCACCGTACAGATCAAGTTCCTCAAGCTGTCCGCTTTTTTCGCTTTGCATACGAATCCCTGTTTTCCATACGTTATGCGTTAGTGAACCCATTACAATTCCCCGGCGGCTCTGGGACGCGAACAAGGCTGTCGCTTCGTAGCTTTCCACGTCAAGCGGCGGCTTGACCACCGTATATCTGACCCATTTATCGTTATCAAACGGAACGCGTAGAATGCTTGGTTCATCTTGACCGGATTCTCCGCCAAGGGATATGGTTTTTGATTGGATGACAGCCATGCGATTCGCCTTAAGCTCTTCATCACCTGCTATAGCGGTCTGCACCAGTACATACGGTGAGGATTCATACATATAGAAATGCTGCTCCAGTTGCGGGAGCAACGAGGCTGTATGCAGAACAACCAAACGGATGCCTTTTCCAAAACCTTCTTGAACAATATCTCCCTGTGTCGTTAGCTCATGGTTCTGATAATGATGCGTGCCGTATTCCCGGCCCTGCCAGCGAAAAGCACTACGAATGCCCTTCACATGGGAAGAATGCTTGCCGATGAAGGACACTTCACCATTTTCAAGATTGATCTCCAGGCTTACGTACCCATTTGTAACGTTTACAAGTTTATCATCCTGTTGCTGCACTTGTATGGCTGTATCGCTAGTTAGCATTATGTGCCTCCTTATTGTTGCATGCTGTTCCCTGAGTGGAGCTGGTGATATCGCTCCTGCCCTAGTCTGCCCTCATTATAAAGACCGAATAGAGCAGTTTCCATGCAACAATCTTCCGATACATGACGCGATTTAACTCAACTCAAGCGTTATCACAATTGATCTTCAACTCTAAGCACACAGTCCCGGGCAGAGGCAACGAAGTTGCGGTCGATCTGAAATAAAATTAGATTTAAGTTACAATTTAATTAATAGTCTTTATACCTTGAAACTGCTTGTATGCCCAAGCTGCATAGGAAGGATGTGTTTGGAGTAATTCTTCATGTTTTCCAACGCCTGTAACTTGTCCGTAATCAAATACAATAATTTGATCTGCATGAACAACTGTCGATAATCTATGTGCGATTACAATGGTTGTACGATCTTGCATCAAATGATGCAAGGCCTTTTGAACCTCATGTTCTGAGTTACTGTCCAAGCTAGCGGTTGCTTCATCTAACAGCAAAATATCCGGATTTCGCAACAAAGCACGAGCAATAGCTATACGCTGGCGTTGTCCGCCCGATAGCTGAATCCCTCTCTCTCCTACCTCTGTTTCATATTTTTTTGGTAAGGCATCAATAAAATCATGGGCATATGCAAGTCGTGCTACGTTAATCATCTCCAGTTCACTCACTTCGTCTTCCCTTCCATAGATTATATTTTCTCGAATTGTACCTGAAATAAGAGAGCTTTCTTGAGACACATAACCGATTTTTCTGCGCCAAACATGAAGAGAAAATGATTTAATTGGTTTACCCCCCCAATATATGTTTCCATTTTCCGGCTCATAAAATCTCTCAATAAGCGAAAAAATGGTTGTTTTTCCACTTCCGCTAGGACCCACAATAGCAGTTACTTTACGATCTGGTATAGTAAATGTAGCATTTAACAGAACTTGTTTATCACTTTCATAACCAAAACAAACCTCGCCAAACTCTAAGATGTTATTCTTGTCCGGCATGACAAAGTTTGTGTGATCATCTTCGAGGGGCTGTTCCAAGATAAGCCTCAACCTCTCTGTTGACCCCATTACTTTTTTTAAATTCGAAAAAAAAGATCCAAACTGTTCAAAAGGAATCATAATTTGAAACAACAGTAAAATATACGCCACAAGTTTTCCTGCAGTAAGAGCACCAGAGGAAACTCGTACCCCACCATAACCAATGATTACAACCAGAAGGACAATCATAATCAAAGTCATCAAAGGCATCAGTACTGCATTAATTCGAGCTTCTTTCATTTCTGCTTGATATAAATCATCCATGTTAACTTCGCCGTTTCTCAATTCTTTTCGTTCCGAGTTAGAGGCCTTAACCAGTCTCATTTCCCCAATTATTTGCGAAAGCGTCGAGGATAGAGCCGCCAAATGTTCTTGTAGACGTACGGATATTGCATACATCTTATCCCCCATTGGCATCATTACAGCTAAACTAATCGGTAATACCAACATAATGATTAACGTCATTTGCCAATCCAAATAAAACAGCATGGCCAATGCACCAATAACTGTAATTAAATTGGAAATAAAATTGATTAAGTGATCGGTAATGAGTGATTTAATCTCATTTGTATCGTTTGAAACGCGACTCATGAGATCCGCAGAGCGGTAGCGATCAAAAAAACGCATCGGTAGATAAAGCATCTTTTCCCAAAGCTGTTTACGCACTTGATTGACCATTCTATTGCCGACATAAGCTAACAGATAATATGAGAACCCGCTTGATACGGCTTGCAAGATAAAAATAAGCACAAGCTGTATAATCATCGTGGCGTTTATTAATTCCAAACGAAATTGATCAATCATGTTTCCGGTAACAATTGGAACAATTAACCCTGCTAAAGAACTGACAATACTTAGAATAAGGGCAATGCATAGGACCACCTTGGGAACTCCTGTAGAGAATAAAAGCTTCGTTAAATAGCGTAGGCCGGTTTTATTTAAAGGTTTGTCACACTCTCGATTATTTATATATCCATCTTGAATATTCATGATTACTCCTTATTATATTTTCTTGAATTTTATACTTGATACCATTAAATAGGAAAAGGCAAGCAATGTAATTACGGATATAAGTTTTAAACTATCTGTACTTGGTGCAATCACCGAGTATGTGGAGAGAACAAAACCTGCCACGGTTATTGGAATTCCGCGAAAGGTACCCTCAAATTCTCTTATGTTAAATAGCGCCAGTCTGTAGGAGCTGCTGACGATATATAACAATAGAGCAACGATACCAAGCATCCTCATCATGCCAAGATCATCAAAATTGAATTTAAAATAAATAAGTAAAGCAGGAGCAATACCAAAGGAAACCAAATCGGCCAAGGAATCCAATTCTTTACCGAATTCACTGCAAACATCTAATCGTCTAGCGATTATCCCATCGTATCGATCTATAAACGCTGAAATAATGATATACATTGCACTTGCGAAGTAATTTTGATTAATTACCTCGACAATTGAAAGTACCCCAAATGACAAATTTATAAAGGTAAGCAGATTGGGAATATTCTTTATAAACATAGATTCTCCTCACTAATGATGAAATTATTACGACTCCTATTACTTTTGTTAAAATTTGATAATCTTGTCGAATCTTTTTTTGGATACACCCTACGTCCTTCCCTCTCTCTATTGCTTATGCTTAATAAGCTTATGTGAATTTTCTTAAGATACGGGCTTCATAATTCTTAAGAATTCTTAAGTCGCTGATTAATGGATAGCCGTGATGCGTAATAAAAGTGAGATATCCACTTCTATGTTAATAAATGCGGACTTAAACAGATAAAACTTTTAAACAACAAATGTTCATGTACTAGTTCAGCAAAGGAGCCAAGTACTTATCCTCAGTTGGGATAAGTACTTGGCTCCTTTAAACAAAAAATCCGCTTTGGAAACGATCTTGAATGGAAAAACGTTCTTGTCCCTCGACAAGAGTTTAACTCCATATCAATCTCTTTATATGAACCGTTGCTCTATTAAGATGCTTTAAATATTTAAGCTGGCTCAATTATTCTTCAAAAAGATGAAGTTCATAGGTTTGTTCGATATGACGAACTCCCCAATTATTGTTTTCTTGTTCTATGGTTTTGACAAACCCTGCTTTCGTATACATAGCGATGGCTGTCTTCTGATTCTCCGTCGTTTCGAGAAAGACGTTTCGGAATCCTTTTTCTCGGCAGTATGCGATAGCATCTTGAATGAGCTTGTTCCCGATCCCCATCCCCCTATAGTCTGGATGCAAAATAAACCAACGAATTTGGGCTCTCTCGCCCGGATGGCCAATAAATACTTTCGAGTGTTCTCTTGGCGAAAAGAAACCTTTAGCGGTTCAGTTATTCAAAAAAAAGACCCATCGCCCTTACTTAGTTAATCAACTAATCGGCAATGGGAACATATTCTTGTTTCTTGAAGAAATCTAAAGGAGCTCATCTTTAACGATGCTTTGCACGCTATGGCCTATGATGTTTTCGATAACAGCTAAAGATTCAATAAATGTTTAGTGCAATTATACAGCGAACAGTTCCATCGCGATTGCCCCGTATTCAGCAGGGTAACCGATGTATTGAATAAACTTTCTGTCATATCGATATGGGGTATAAGTCTCTTCAGAGTCATTCCAAGGAATGCACCGTGACTCACAATTAATATATTCTGGTCTGGGTGTCTGAGTGATATGTCGGTAAGGCACTGTTTTCCTCTTTTTACAATCTGATCGTTTGATTCGATACCGAGATCCAGTCTGAACCATCCATATCCCCACCGTTTGACGCGCTCCTGTTCTGTCGTTCCTTCTATAAGTCCACAGTTCATTTCTCTTAAGCGCGGGTCCGTTCTCACTTCGATATTCTTGATCTTACCGATGATTTCTGCTGTTTCGAGTGCTCTGGACAAATCACTGGAATAAATATAATCCCAATGTTCCATGCCAATTCTTATGGACAATAGTTCAGCTTGTTCTCGACCTCTCTCATTGAGCGGAATATCGGAATGGCCTTGTGTTCGATATTCATCGTTCCAATCTGTGATTCCGTGTCGTATCAATCCTAGCGTAGTCATATGTATCCCTCTTTTCCTACGTATTAATGTGAGTCGCTTTAATGAATTAAGTTTATCAAGTTTCCTACCAAGCTGAAAGTATGCGAAAAAAGCCGCTTCATAGCGACTTAGAATGGAACAATGTTCTTGTCCCTGGAGTTTAGTTTCACATATCAGTGCTGCCGCATATCTTGTGTCCTTCAGTTCAGTGCAGCAGAACAAATATCTAAAGTGCCTCCCTTTATAACACTAGCGAGATGTAATCATCTCTTCAGCTATTTTGAACAGATCTTCCTTACTTAGATTGCTGTCTGCATTATTGGATATTTCATATAACAAATGATTGTGATCGTCCCTCCATCCAATTCGATGGAAAGTACCGGAATTAGTTTCTCTATCTCTGGTATCGGATTGAATATAATATACCTCTTTACCTTGAATGTTCAGCTTCTCGGATTTAGCTTGATCGTTCTGGAATATGGTCACTTTGGAGTCAGGGAATATTTTTGTTGCCGTTACAGTTACAATGTTCTTCCCATTAACATAGCGTGCTAAAGAGAAGTCGGCCTTGTTCCAGTTCAGTTTTTGAATATACACCCTTTGCCCATCCGAAGAAGATTCAGCTTGTTTTTTCAGGTCGTCTGTTAACTTCAGGTAAGCAGGATCTGCGAGATGATTTGTATACAGATCGGCAGGATAAACGTATCCGTAATCAAACTGGTAACCTTGAGGAAGATGCGTTATTGAATTTAAAACGGGAGCCTGCGTCCGCTTAATTTCAGCTTGTAAACTGCTAAAATTAGAATATTCGATCCATTTATATTCAAATTTTACGGGATTTGTTTTATCCGCGTTATTAATTAACTCATCTTTAACATAATAGGCAACATAATCTCCAGGTTGCAACTGATCTTTAATCTGATTTGTGTAAAATTCCAGTCGGTTCGTGTAATTTGTAATAAAATCAGTTGGCTCTTTGGCGGCGGCAGTATTCAATACCACCTCGCCTTTATGGTTAAGAAATTCAATATATTGTGAGGCCGCGTACCCTGTCACTGATACTCCAAGCACGAACATTGCGGTTAGCCCGGGAACCAAAACTCTTTGACGAACGCGTGCTCTGGCATCCAGGCCTCGCTTGTGAACTGCCAGCTTATGGACGCGAGTCATGACTTTGTCAGTGACATCAAAATTCTGCAACTCCTCTTTGATCAAAAGATCCATTTCTTTCAAATTTTCGTTTTGAGAAGTACGTTGTAATTTTGGCATAGTTCTTCCTCCTTTGGGCTCATCCATTTTTTGAGTTTAATTTTGGTTCTGCCAAACTTTTTCTTGACGGCATCGGGACTTTTGTTTAGAATCTCAGCTATTTCTGCAAACGATTTCTCTTCAAAAACGCGTAGAATCAGTAGGTTCCGTTCAGCTACATTTAGTTTCGCAAGCGCGCGGCTTAGTGGTTCGTTAAAGAGTTGGCTATCCAGCATTTCTGCAGGACTAATGGCAGACTGATCTTGAGCTAATAGTCTGAATTTCCATTTCTGTTGCATTTTTTTTCGACGGATAATGTTTATGCAGTGATGATAAGCCATTTTGTAGAGCCAGGCGGAGAAATTCACCTCAGGCTTATAGAGATTTATTTTCTCATAGGCCTTAACCAGAACGTCCTGAACAGCATCCTCGGCTTCCTGTTTGTTTGATATAAGTCTCCAGCAATACATAAATATCTGTTTTTGGTATTTTTGAACGATATAAACGTAATCCTGAATTTCGCCCGCTTGTACTCTTTTAATTCTGTATTCAGTTTCCTCATCCATGTTTCTTTAAGGCACCTCCCAAGTATTCGCGATGAAGTTTATATATGTATAACAAACGAGGTAGTTCTAAAGGGACATTTTTCAGAAAAGTCTCTAGATTGTTGTTCAAACATATTCCATACCAATCAAAATCCAAATGCTGTAAGACTAAATTCAACATCTAACCTTCCAATATTTAATAATACATCCTTTGATCCGTGGGGTGAAACTCTTCTCAGCCAATCAGTAATCGGGCTATGTTCTTGTCCCTGGCTCGGGATAAGTACTTGCACCGATAAAATAAAAAAAGTCGCTAAATTAGCGACTGTAATGGGAATATGTTCTTGTACCTCCACAAGTTCCGTATACCGAGTCTTTTGGAAGCATCTACAGGTGAGCGAATAGGTTCGTCAAGCATATAAAAGGATATCCGTGGTTCTCTCAAATTAATGTCTGCTTGAGTTCTTGATTAGGAACTGAGTGAAAGATCAGGCGAACTCCTGGATGTTGCGAACCAAACTGGTGTAACACAAGTGGGAGCCGATAGGATCAATGGATTGCTTGCCCAATTGATTCAAAGAGTCGAACGCCCAGCACATCTTTCCGTTCTTCTAGATCATTGTATAAACCCAATAACGAAATTCGTTCCATGCTCTGGCCTCGCCGTCCTGAATAAATTCGATTCGAATACGAAGCTCCTTCTTTCCTTTGGTATAGGATTCAGGGATTACAAACTCGTCATCCAGCCATCGTTTATAGGGATTTCGGTCCGCCGTGTACCACGTTCTTTCTGTTACTTTCACCCCATCTACATGAACGAAGGCCCGTTGTCTGCCTGTGATCTGATCACATCGCCGCCGCAGTCTTACACCTCTGTTGTCCTCCCTGATGCGGATTGTGAATTCACTATAACCATCTGTCTCATGACCTCTATCACGAATTATGATATCGTCTTGATCGCCTTCATAAGCTGAATCCAGAGTATAGTAACCGCGGCTGCCTTCTGTTTTGTAATCATGGTTCCTCTCCGATAAGGGATCGCCAATATCCATCTCGTCCGTCAGAACCATTCCCGGATCGTCCACACCATAGTAGAACAAAATGCCTGAATGTTCGAGATACTGGTTGTTATGTTCACCAGCTTCGATACCAAATACGAGCTCCGTCTGAAACGGATACCAGTCACCGCTGCACATTCTGACCATGGACCATGGGTTGTCAGGGATTCCGTCATAGGCGCTGGATGGATTACATTCAGGCGGCGTGGGAAATCCCCAACCATAACATACCCAGCTCTCGGAACCGTCGCTTTCAACCTGTGGTGTCGCATTGCCGTCAATGTGGATACGGACATCGCCTTCACAGCTGATTGTGCCCGGTTTACGGGTAAAACCTGTTACGTGTCCAGCCACCATGTGTCCTCTTCCCTTGAGTTGACCGATGATGCTGTCCGACCCTTCTGTTGCCTGGCGTTCATAATATTTCGATGTGCGAAAATAACCGGTTCGACCCTTCTCATAAACTGCGTTTCGCTCTGCTGTAAATTCAATGTGTAACTCGGATAACAAGACGTCACGGTTCCCTTTGTTCACCAGTTCAATCACCGCATGCTCCCAGTACGGCATGGAGAAATAGTTATAGAATAATCCGTCCCCTCTTCTCCCATGCGACAGTACACCGACAGGATTGAATCCAAGCTCGTTGCCGAAGAATACACCTATGGGGCACCAAATATCCGGTTGTTCATGTTTATCCCAGCTTGCTTTGATCCAGAGGTGCTGCAGGTCTTCGGATGAAAAGGAGTGGGGATTGAACGCAGCGCTTATCGAGGCGATACTGCCTTGGCCCACCTCTTCCAGAATGGTTCGTTTCTCTCCTGCTTTAACGGCCAGCATTTCGTAATATCGAGATTTGCATCTCACGGCTGTTTTGGGATCTTCACCAACCCGAGACCACATTTCAATCAGCGGGGCATAGTTTTCTTTTCCGGTGAACGTAGATATTTGATCAGAGTCATCATAGGAATGATAAACGACATGGCCCCACCCGCCATCCCCTTTGGCAGCTCCTTTCAGTTGAATATCCGAGGTAATTCTGCATGATTTCTGAAAGGGCATAGGGACATAACTTCGTACAACGCGTATCGGTCCGCGCCCATTGTCCTCGGGGCCAATATAAGCGTCTGCCAGCGGAGTTACGAAAGGAAATTTACTCCCGAATTCGGAGGCCTTGATCACATATTGGGGTGTATCTTCGCCGTCAAAATAAAAGGAAAAGGTCGGTTCCGGACTTTCGGGATAACGGTGTTGGACAAAATTATAGATGCATCCTGGGCCGCAATAATCAAAAATGACCCACTCCTCCCTGTCCTTATAAAGCCACCAGTCCCAGTCTGCATTTCGCCCTTGCTTGTCGATGCTTCCTTCATAGTGAACCTGCACGCCGTCTTTTAATACAGGAAGCAAGTCGAACTTTTCCATATTGCCAATCCCTTTAGGCTGTAAATGAGTCGTCATATGTCTGCAACCTCCAAGTCATGAATGAATACCTGTCCATAGTCACAAAGGATTCTCAATCCTGTCATCCTCTCTAATTAGCCATATAACGGGCCATATGCAGCACAAGCACGATAGTCTGCACCCTCATGATCTTTTGTGCCAAATGCTGACCAGGCGCTAGGCCGGAAAATGCGCTTTGCTTCAACATTGTGCATGTTAACCGGAATGCGCAGTATGCTCGCAAGTGTAATTAAGTCACCTCCGATATGGCCATAGCTTACAGCACAATGGTTCGAACCCCAAGCTTCCATCACGCTGTAGACGTCATCGAATATCGGATCACCTGCTACCCGATTCGGGACAAACCATGTTGTTGGCCACGTTGGTGTCGTTCGCAGATCCAGTCGTTGATGTACTTCCTCCGGCAACTCCAACGTATACCCTTCCGCAAGCTGAAGCACCGGCCCCAGCCCTGCTATGAGGTTAATGCGTGCCATGGTGACGGGCATCCCCCCACGGGTTGTATAATCGGTAGAATAGCCTCCGCCTGCAAATTGGTCCATATAGGTTGGTCGCCAGCTAACCGCATTGAGGCAGGCATGAACTTCCTGTTCATCAATCTCCCAGTGAGGTTTCATCGCGGGCTGACCGTCGCGAAGCTGCTCCCCCGTTCCATCAAGCGCCGCCGGTCCAGAATTGATCAGATGTATGAACCCTGCCGCAGCCAGGCCATCCGGTTGCCAGTCTGTCACTCGTTTCACGGCTTCCGGACTCCAGAATGCACGAACATCCGCAAAAATCTGGGCAGTATGCGACAAATAGTGATTAAACAACATGGTGATGGCGTTCAGATTGTCGTTCTCGGTGGCGACCATATAGGGTTCACGAATGCCATTCCAGTCGAATGAACTGCACAGAATTGCTTCAAGCACATCTGCACTGGGAAGGTGATCGGTCCATTCACGCTGTCCCTGGAACCCGGAAGCAATGGCGTTATAACCATACGCCTCTTCTTCGTATCCCATTTCGGCCAGTTTGGGATTGCCAATCATCAGATCACGCACAATCAACGTCATGCGAATGGAAGTTTTCCAGTTCTCCTTTTTGCTCATTGGATCGATTTGAACCGATTCCGGATTGGGATCAGGCCCTTCTTTGCAATGAAAATCGGCCCAAGCCATAGCTGAGTGGAATTCCTGCTCGTCATAGATATGCTTCTCCAGCCTGCGCGTAACCTCGGTCATGTCCACATAAGCGTTGCGCATGCCCAGATAACGCTGGTAGAAATCTTCGTCTACAATACAACCTGCGATGCCCATGGAGACGGAGCCGATCGACAGATAGGATTTTCCTCGCAGCAGTGCAGCAGCAAGACCCGCACGGGTGAACCGGACTAGTTGATCCCGGACATCCTCTGGCAGTTTGCGTTCCTCCAGATCCTGAATATGTCTGCCGTAGATTTTGAAAATGGGCAGGCCTTTCTGGTTATGCGCCGCATGCAGCGCAGCCAAGTAGACCGCACCGGGCCGTTCGGTGCCATTGAATCCCCAGACGGCGTGCGGCAGGGTTGGATCCGTTTCCATCGTTTCAAGTGGATAACACCAACCGTTTGCTACCGTGACCAGGACCCCGACACCTTCCTTCCTGAATTGCTCGGCACAACGGGCTGCTTCGCTCATTCCGGAGATGCATGTATCAAAGATGACAACCTGCACTGGTGAGCCGTCCGGGTTTCGGAGAACGGAGGTAATCGCAGCAGCAGCTTCGTGCGCCAGTTCCATCGTGCTTTCAGCCAGCGCAGCCTTTACAAGCTTGCGGCGATCCACGATTGGGCGAATGCCGATCTTTGGAAATCCGCTCTCATAACGATGCTTCATATCCGTCATCTGTATTTCCCCTTCGCTTCATATTTTATCGGATCGTATCGATAGGGACGGAGAAGATGTGTTGTCCCGGGTTCAATGTGTGAGAACGGCGTAGATTGGTAGCGTTTACCATATCAGGAGGCACGACAAATGTGGCTGTAGTTCCTTCAGGGATCGTCACCTCCATGTGCAGACCTGAATCGTCTTTTTTCCATGCTACCGCAATGGTTCCATGTGCCGTCCTGAGCGAAGCGCTCACCCTTTCCAACTTGGAGGGAATCATCGGCTCAATCCATATTTTTTCGTAACCGGGTGAGTCGGGCCTAATACCAGCCAGCCGCGTGTAAAAAGAAACACTGATGCCCCCGAACATGGCGTGGTCATGGGAATGCATGCCACCTTTCTCGCTCCATTGTTCCCAGAGCGTCGTGGCTCCGCGCTCAATCTGGTATCCGAACCCGGGATATTCCTTCTTGCTCAGAAGCTCATAGGCAACATCGATGTATCCGTAGTCCGCCAGTACGTCAATGAGATATCTGGTGCCATAAATACCTGTATGAAGATGACCGTCGTGTTCCCCAATAGCTTCCACAAGCCGTTTTGCGGCTGAGGTCCGCTCTTTGACTGGCACCATGCCAAACGCGAGCGGCAGAAGCTGAGCGGTCTGGGAACCGCTGCTGTAAACGCCGTTCCCCACGTCCCAATGGCGATGAAAGGCCTGGTTGATGTCCCGAGCCAGCCCCGAATAATACTCATGATCTGCGCTCAAGCCCAGGATCAACGCCGTTTCGGCAACAATGGACGTGATTTTATAGTAAATACTTGTATTCACCAGTTCGACTTCGTGGAAGTAGTTTTCCCAACCATCATCATTGGGAGGACACCAGTCCCCAAAGCCCTCCTTCACTTGGTGTTCTGGCCATACCTGATGCAGATGGTCAATATATGCTTTCATGGACGGGTAACTCTGGTGTAAGATATCCAGATCGTTATAATGCTGATAGAGACGCCAAGGAAGTAACACTTTGTCCCCGCTCCAGTCCGGGTTGGTCATGCTTTCTTCAATATCTCCGAGCCATTTGCGATAGTAATTCTGCATATTGAAATGGTGCATGCCGGCTTCCTCCACAACAGCAGAATCCATGAGACAAGGCGTACGTTCATCTCGCTGACAGCAGTCCGTGGGTATGCTGACCAGATTGTTGAGGTACGACCATCGAATATTACTGTAGAGCTGATTGAGCCCTTCATCTGAACATTCAAAGCTGCCTGCCGGCTCTACGTCTGCATGAATCGGAATGGCCTGAATGGAGAGATGATCTATTTCACCGCTGACTTCCACATAACGGAAGCCGTGATACGTGAAGCGAGGTTCATAACGTTCTTCCGCCTCCCCACGGAGAATGTATGTGTCGGTTGCTTTGGCATTTCGATTCGTCCAGGGATCAATGTTGCCTTGTTCATCGACCAGCTCGCTGTATCGCAGCCGCACTTGACTGCCTTCCGGGCCTGTTACCTGAATGCGAACCCACCCTGCCATGTTCTGACCAAAATCGTATATGCCCACGCCAGGACGTGGCCTTAAGACAGCGATGGGCTCAACCGGGTTGTGAGGTACAACAGGAGGTTGGATGTTCGCTTCAAGCTTGCCGACAGGTGGTTCGGCAGTTACAGCCCTCGACCAATTTCCGTTTTCAAGAAATTCCGGTTGATCCCAACCGATGTACTCCTGTCGTGCATCATAGGACTCTCCGTCATAGATATCATTGGAAAGTATCGGGCTTGACGCGAATGACCAAGATTCATCCGTTATGATGGTGCGCTTGCTGCCATCCTCAAACTGGAGGTCCAATTGTAGGATAAAGGCTTTATCCTGATTCCATTTCCATCCCCACCTTGAATAATTGAAATGGTAACCATTCCCGAGCCACACGCCGAGTACGTTATCGTTGTCTTGAATCAGATGGGTCACGTCATAGGTGTCAAAGAGCATTCTGCGGGAATACGGTGAATTGGCTGGAGCCAGAACTCGGTTGTCCGCCCGGTTCCCGTTGATGCAAAGCTCATACCAGCCTACCGAATAGATGCGCAATCTGGCTTGGAGTGCAGACGATGGCAATTCAAATGTTTTGCGAAACAGAGGGCTGTCAACAGGAAGGGGTGCCTCACAGATCGACAGCATATTTTCCTCAAGCACGAGTCCATTCCCCGAAGGGCTAATCGTATCTGTGGTAAAATGAGTCGTCTTCGGATCATAAAAGCGGTTGGAGTACAGCACGCGGCCATCACTCCCGCTGAGTTTTAGATCACGGAAGGTTGCCTTTTGCCCGTCTGTCGTCCGGAATGCAATCGTTCCTTCATAATCTGCTGCCATGCAGCGATACGTGTAATGTTCATCGATGGATACTTGCCATTCCCCGGCTTCCGTACTTATCTTGAGCGATAGACGTGGAGGAAGTTTGTGCAGTGCAGGTAAAACAATCCTCCCCAAATCCTGGCGTACGCCTTCTTCAACGCGGTAAATGTACACGTGTGTCTGCTGTGCATCTTCTTCAGACTCAAGCAGTTCAATACCACAGTGATTGCCTTCGTCACGATAACCGAACAGAAATGCTGCACCGCCTTCTTCCACGCTGAGAATGACCTCCGCCTGATATGAAATCCAGTCATGAGGCTGGACTACGGGGCGTGTAATCCACTGGGCACACCATTCGTCAGATACTGATTTTTCCTTCAATTCCGCCATATTCTCCATGGATGTCATGTTGTCGCTCCTTCCTGTCAGTCAGCACGATTTACTTGTGACGGGCACGCCACTTTGGGATATCTCAAACGCATTCCAGGCACTTACCGTAATGCCGTCCAGCATCACGTCAGGCCCGATTTCAAACGGGATGCGTCTTTCTTCTCCCGCAAGTAGTCCAAAATCATTGTCATCCAGATAACAACTCCACTCGTCTGGAAAATGGTGAATCATCACTCGAATCGCAGGCACGTTTCCCATGTTTCGAATGACAATGAAGCCGTTCTGGTCTTGGGTCTCGACAGACCATTCAAGCGCAGTGCGCGGAAGTTCACGCAGCGGTGCATCGGAGAGTTCGGCGTACAATGCAAATGCCTGCTTAGCCTCATCGCCAGGATATTCGTTTGCTTGATGGCGGTGCTCTCTCTCAAACGTGATCAACTCAGGAGTCTTCGGCTGGGCATTGAACCAATACCACTGATCGGACACAAGATCTCCATTGCTTTCATGAAGCGCGACGACAATCAAGAACGGCCGAATTGCTGATTCTTCCGGCAACGTGACTTCCAGTTGATCGATGCAGCTCGCCAGCCCGGTCTTCACGGTTAGAGCCGGATAATTCCAATTCATCACCTCGGTTAATTGACTATCGTACATCGAGACTTGGATAGCTGCATTGATAAGAGCGTTACGCGAATCGTTCACGACATGCATTGCTGCGCGGAATATCTCACCTGGCTGCCACGCATCCAGTTTGGTGCAGGTGATGAAGGCATTTTGCGGACGTGAAGCCTGTTTGGCACGATAATAGGAAAGCTTGGCTGTTCCGTAATAATCGACCACCGCCCACGAATGTCCGGGAAAACAATCCGTGAATTTGTAGTACCAGAAGCCGCTCTTATCTCTTCCTGTTCCCGCCCTCTGTACATCAGCGGTCAGTCGAATCGCATCACCTTGAGCGGTCTGAGAATACGTGATGTAGTCCTGCCAGTTACGGATCGGTCCGTACGCCGCGTAGCGCATGACTTTAATGACATCCTTCAGACCGAACTGGTGAAAATGCGCTTTCCAACCCCTGCTCTCCTCAGTTGGAGGAAATGACGCCAACGTTTCTTCCGGCATATAGCGCAGACAGCTTAAAATATTGGTCTGACTTGGAATGCCGAATTCGCCGTAAAATACCGATGGCATCGCTAATGTTGCCTCATCCAGGGATTCACCCCCGTGATATACGTTCCAGTTATGCACACTTCCGCCCCATGGATCGGTTCGATGGAACGGACGGGACGGATCGTATCCGCGGCATCTTTTTCCGACCAAAAATAATCCTTCGTCTGCACCGCCATGATTGCCGTTTTCATTGCCGCCCCCCCACATGATCAAGGAAGGGTGGTTTCTGAGCCGTTTTACTGAAATGGTGGTCTGGCGGTCAATAACGCCAAGGTCCGTCAGTGGTGAATCGGGTGGACCCCAGCAGAGCGGGAATTCCTGATAAACCATAATGCCTTTTTCATCACACAGATTATAAAATTCGTCACTTTCCACCAAGCCGCCGCCCCAGGCCCGGAGCATCTGCACATTTCCCCTGCGGGCGAGCTCCAGCAGTCGTTCATACTGCCCATTCTGATGGTCAAGCATGGCATCAGGCCAACACCAGTTCGCGCCTTTGATGAACATTGGCTCGCCATTGATGACAAACTGCCAGCGATATTCCGTTTCCGGTGCTGCATCGTTCATAGGACGCATTTCAATTGTACGGATGCCAAAAGACGTGTGAGCTTCTCCGACGTTAATGGGCTCAGAATTGGATCCAGTTAACACAAGCTCATAGAGAGGCTGTTCCCCGTAACCCGTCGGCCACCAAACCTCGGGATCAGTCAGTCTGATCACGGTACTGAATTTGCTGCGACCATATGGCACTTCAATGGAATAACTAAAATGGGTATCCCTTTGGCAAAATGTCTGGTTATCAGGGTCAAATGAATCCACACCCGTTTTCGATTTCTTCGACCGGATACAGCCTTTGATGGATAATTCCACTTGCTCAATGAGACTGCTCTCAGCCGTAAACTCCAAGTGAAGCACAGCTTCATCCGAGGTGTGGGACAGGGTTACAACATACGGATCAAGCAAAGCTATGTCCGGTTCGGCCACCATCCGTACATCCTTCCAGATGCCGAGTGAAATCAGGTGTCCATAATGCCAGCCAAAGCCCGGACTGGGCTTCATCAGGCCGTTCCAGCTTTGAGGTGCAGGGTCCAGTCGAACGACAAGCACATTGGATTCATCACATCGAACCAAGTCTGTAATGTCATGAATCGGACCGCCAAACATGCCCTGATGATGTCCCAGTGATACGCCATTGAGAAATACGGTGCCCGAGTAGTCGATCCCGTTGAATTGCAAGGAAAGTCGGTCTCCCACCCATTCTTCAGGCAGTTCAAATGAAGTAGCAAACCACCATTCCATGCATTCCACGCGTGTCCTGCGGAACCAAACGGGGATCTCTTCAGGCATGCCGTGATTCTCCAGTTCATCGATCGTATTGGTATTCCAGTGGGGATCTTCGAGCAGCCCTTGATCAACCAGCGCTTTTTGCACCGTTGTGGGCACGCTGACTTCCAGCCAATCGCTCCGATCGTGAGCCGATTCGTACCAGCGTTCCCGCATTCCTTCACTTGCCTGAGCTTTTCGTCCATACCAGCCCGTTGCAGGCGCCGGATCTCCATGATCAGCCGCCTCGCCTCCCTTCATTCGCCAGATTCCGGACAGAAGTAATGTTTTTTTGGAGGCAGAATTGCGAACGTTGTGGTGATTGGCATATGTGAAATCAGGGGATGGCTCTGCATCGGCATGGCGGGATGCTATTGAAATTTGCACTTTGTCTGTCGTACAGCGGATTGGGATGCGGCTGTCCTTCTCCACCCATGCATCCCCATGCAGCGAGGAACGGGCGTAGGCCTCGTCCTGAACTTCGTCCAGGTAGCGTTTAGTTTCATCTGAACGGTAATATGAGATGTGTGTCATCGCGCTAACTCTCCATTCTTGATCAGTTTCGCTTTGCATGTGCACTCATAATGTCCTGTGTACCAGTACTGGTCGGTATCCTTCAGGTGCTTCCATCACAATTGCAATTTCTTTCGGAGCACATACCTCCATATGAAACGTGGACTCGCTACCTTCCTCTTCCCTAATCTCCCATTTCACGTCGATCCTTCCGTTGCCAGGCAGAGGTACAGCTCCTTTTGCCCATTGCAGATGGCCAGGCTGGGGGGCAACCTTAACTCGTGTCCAACCGTCTGCCATCGGGCAAACCCCGAGCACGGATGTTCCCAAAAAGTAACCTGGTGCTGCCGACCAGGCGTGGCAATGACTGCGCGTCAGGTATTTCGGATGGGGCCGATTCTCGGCAAATCCCGGATACATCTCCCAGCAAGTGGTCGCCTCATGTTTCACCATTTCCCCAAACTTCTCTCTCATGTCCCGGAGCATTAGATCCGTCTTGCCGTTCATCATTAGCGCTTCATAATAGAAAAACGTCATGAACGGACTTCCTATGGTTACAAAATCATCAGGTGGCGATGTTAAATACGCGTTGAGCTTCTCCTTTCGCTCATCAACTGCAATGCCGGTAACCAGCGCCATCACCTGCGTCTGCATACTATAGGTGCTGGAAAGAGAGCCATCGGCATGGATGCAGTCCATATAAGCCTGCCGACCCTCACTCCATAGATAACTGTTTATGGCGTGGGCCACTCTTTCCGATGCAGAACAGTAGTAGGGGCTGTCTTCTGCGCAACCTGCCAACTCGGCCAATTGGGCCGCATCTGCCAGCGTGCGCGCAAATATCGCATTCTGATGGGTGACCGTTCCGTCGTTCGGCTGCTCCATTGGTGCCCAGTCCAGCAGATTCCAGGCTTCAATGAACAATAATCCTCTGGCATCGATATGTGAGATATAGTGATCGAGCGTGAACTTTACCTTTGGCCAGATTTTCGCTGCAAAGTCCCTGCTTCCTGTATGACGGACATATTCAAGGCAAGCGGTGACCCAGAAAAACGTCCAGTTCGGAATCACACTGCTCCAGCCGCTAGGCACCTGATTCACATAGAGAGGCGTTTGCCGGCTTGATCCCGGAACAAGCTGCAGACCATGTTTTACGATATCCGTTGCACCGAATAGATAGTAGTTTACGAGTGCTTCATTACGGCTGTCGCCAACCCAAAATACCTGTTCATATGTGGGACAATCCACAAATGTATCTTCCATGCACAGTAAGGTGGTATGCTTGCTGATCTCCCAAATGTCATTCAGCATTGCATCCGAACTATGGAATCGGCCGATCTCTGCCACCGGATAGTTGCTTTGCACAAGGCTAATGCCGAACAGTCGCACTGGTCTCGCATTCCCGTGTATGGTAAGCATGAGATAACGAAGTCCGCGCCGAATCGGCGATTCGTAGCGTTGTCTGCCTTCGCGGCATACGTAGCGAAGCGTATTATCCACACCAAAGGTATCCTGTCGCCAGTCGCTGTCCATATACTCGAAGCCATACGCGTCGATGACGGTGCCTTCCCCCGCATCGACCTCGAATCGCAGATAGCCCGACCATTCGCGGCCAAAGTCCAGAATCAGCTCCGTGCTCCTTCCGCCAGAGCTTGTCGGCACGATTGCCGGCTGCCGATTGGCGACGCATACCTGCTGCAAGTCCGCAGGAACGGGACGCGCCTGCTCCTGCATCTTCCAGATGCTGGACACAAAGATTGAAGCTTCCGAGCTAAGCCTCTCGGGAAATGGCTTCATCCAGCTGCGGAATGGAGCAAGTTCAGGGATGGAAGCCAAGCTGCGGCATCGCAGATATACCTCGGCATCCGGAAATGCCTTCTCGTCCAAAGGCCTACCGCCGCCAAAGCCCTGATATGCACGGATGGGATCATGATCCGGCTGGTGTTCGATATGCACGAGGGTGGCAAACGGACCAATCAGGATAAACGGTGTGTTGCCTATTGGCGCATCATCGAATGGCGATACAACCGTAAACGGAACATCGCAGTCGATTCCAAAGTGCAGTCCTCCGCCATGATCCTGCCCTGCCAGCTCGATCAGCAGCAGATTCTCTCCCTGCCGCAATCTAACCTGCTGAAGCCTGCGCGGCCGTTCTCCCTCCATATCTGATGCAGGGTAATATGAGCCGTTAAGCGTGATGCCGCGAAGAGCATGGAACGAGCTGAAAAATCCGACAATCGCTTCGGCTTCGCTACTTGCCCGAATGACCGCTATGACATAACCGGCAAAGGATACCGGATTGGCGTGCATCCGACTTGTCGGCTCCATCGCTTCACGTACATCAAGCACATGCGTCCAGGACACTAGAGATGCTTCTTTCAATGATTCCACCCGGACAGGCCATACTTCTTGCTCCGTCAGTTCCGGAATATCACTTGCGACCAAACATTCCCATGGCGCATCGCCAGGCGTGCCGATGATGCGGGCAGGAGTCCAAATGCCTTGCTCTTCGAGCGGCAAGGTGTCTACTCCTTGCCAACGATCATTCCAGCAGCGAGCATCCACCTGTTCGGCAAAGCCAAGCTGACAGGACATGCGCGCCGACCTTCGTTCATATCCGTCATGTAGAGCGGTCTGCCAGGATGTATCTGTACCCACAATAAGTTCTCTTCTCAGGTAACCCCCGTCAGCCTCATAGCGAACTGACTCCAGTTGAGCGAGAAGCCCGGCCCTTCCCGGCAGATACGCGAACGTAGCTACACCATAGCTGATAACAAGTACAGCCAGCGTATTACGACCGGAATGCAGCAGATGGCCCACTTCATGCACGTGATAGTTAAGTTCAAAAGGCCAAGAGCGATTGGGTCCTCTTCCGCACAGCACTCCGTTGACATATAACACATATCGGGCATCTGCTGTGATGGTTACCTCAGCGCTTCCATGGTCCCCATGATGCCATTCGAATTCCCGGCGAAAACAACGCCATTCATTGCGCGGCCAGTCCTCGCCTTCTCCCCAGATCCATGAGGCATGCCACGTGAATGCTTCTGTCCGAACAGCGCTCTCTTTCCGTTCCGTCGGCAGATCCCTCCCGCCAGTCGATAAAATGTGCTCCACGGCTGTATCAACTCCCGTTTGACTGAATGTTTTAAAAGAAAAAGAGCTAAAACTTCACAGCTTTAGCCCCTCTTCATGACGCTTGTCGTTGCGAGCGAAGTCGTATTACAGCCCGTGAGCTTGACGAAGCCGCTGCACTTCGGCGTTATACCAGGCGGTAAACTCATCTGCTCCTGCTTTTTTGAATGCCGCAAGTGCAGCCTGTTTATTTGCTTCGAATGCCTGTTCATCCTTGGAAAGAATAACTTTGGCCGCTTCGCGCGCAGCCAGTTCTTTAAGTTCGGCTTCCTGTTTCTTCAGTTTGTCGTCCAAGGTTACGCCTGGAACGGTGTTCCGCTTTACGATCTCCTCGTCCGTCATGCCGTCCATCCAGGTGGTGAACGTATTTAGTTTGCCTTGATCGATCCAATTTTTGAATACCTCTCCCGAGTAAGAAGCGCCATAGTGTTCTGCAAAATCTTTCTCAAGCGCGGTGGCCGCTTTGGACAGCGCCTCCTCCGAGGTAAAGAGGTCGACCGGCATCTTGTCATCGGGATTGACCATGTCGCCGCCCAGACCGATGATGTTGCGATCCAGCGAAAGTCCGGTTGCTTCGTATGGAGCTCCGCCTGTTGCTTTCAATGCGAGTGTTTCGTCCGTGAGTGTCGGTTTGCCGTCAACCATCTGCCAGTGCTTGCCTTCTACGCCGTTATACATGGTGCGTGCACCCTCATAGGAGTATATATAATTGAGGAATTCCATCGCTTTTTCAGGATGTTTGGATGTTTTGGATATGCTGTAGGCTTTATCCTGCCATCCGAGCGGATTGACTGCACCCGTCCAGGCCAGTTTGCCGGCAGGTACAACCAGATATCCTTTGCCATCCTTGGCATGCTGTGCATTGAAATCCCCCATCGCCCAGGTAGCGGGGCCAACAACGATCTGTCCTGCAGTTGCCTTAGCCATGTAGTCATTGTTCTTCATCGTCAGGGAATCCGGATCGAGTAATCCTCTGCGTTGAGCCTTGTTATAAAAGTTAAGTGCAGTCCAGAAGTTGGAGGATTCGTCAGTCAAGTTGCTGATGAAATCGCTGCCGCCAACTTTGGCTGCAGTCAGGTCGCTTGTAGTGCCTACATTCTCTGTAAAGATGATTGGCGGAATCGTATAAGGCCATAATCCCCAATCTTGCCACATGGACACGCCGTACACTTTTTTACCGTCTTCGGTCTGCGGGTGCTTTTCCACAATTTTTCCTACAACGTCCAGCAAGTCATCCATCGTGGCCATTTCCGGGGTGCCAATCTCCTTATACCAGTCCCAACGAATCGTCGGGCCTATGGTAATTGGCGCAATGGAAGTGCCCGGTTTGGATTGAACTTGGGGAGGCAGGAAATACAGGTTTCCGGTGCCGTTGCTCCAGTTCTTTTTGCTGTATTCGACCACAGTACCGATGTTCGCCGTAATGTCTTTGCCGGATGTAGCGAGCAGGTCGTCGAGTGGAACGATTAGATCCCCTTCAATCAATTGTTTTTGATATTTGTTCACGTCCGTACGTACCAGGTCGGGCAGATCGCCGCCAGCGAGCAATACATTGAATTTGTTTTCATCTGCTTCAACGTATTCAATTTTGACACCGATCTTCTCGGCAATAGCCTTGGCCACTTCGTTGTTCTGCTGCGTATTCCACTTGGAGCCGGTTTCCATGATGAGTACTCGCAGCGTTACGAGGTCTTTGTCCGAGCCGGTATCTGACGAACCGGTTTCGCCTGTGCTGGTCTGGCCCGTTCCCGAACCGCTGCCCGTACAAGCTGCCAGCAGCAAGGACGTCATCATGAGCAATGCAATTACTTGACGGAACGACTTTTTAGTTCTCATGTCATAACCCTCCTGTTTCTTCTTCTATAATTATCGGCGATTGCCGGATAATCCGGTGTGATTGCACCATGTACTACCTTAGCCCTTGACGGCTCCCATCATGATGCCTTTGACAAAATACCGCTGCAGCATCGGATACACCAGGACTATCGGCAGCGTGACAAGCATCGTAATGGTCATGCGAATGGACTGCGGTGTGAGCGTTCGGACAACATCGCCGCGGGTCAACTCATCTGTTGTCATGTTGGACAGGTTACTGGACTGATTCAGGAAGTTGTAGAGTACCAGTTGCAACGTTTGCAGCTTCGGATTTTCCACCAGGAAAAAGTTGTCGAACCAGGTATTCCACTGGCCTACGGCGGAGAATACGGCAATGGTGGCGATAATCGGCATCGACAGCGGGAAAATGATGCTGCGATAGATGCGGAAGTAGCCGGCCCCATCGATCTTGGCCGATTCCTCCAGGGATGCGGGTAGCTGTTCGATGAACGTTTTGATCAAGATGATGTTAAAGCCCGACATCGCGCTTGGAATGATGTACAGGAGGAAATTATTCTGCAATCCATACGTTTTCATGGTCAGATACCATGGGATAAAGCCTGCATTGAAGTACATGGTGATCAGTACAAAACGGTAAATGATTTTGCGGAACGGCATCTCTTCTTTGGTAATGAGATAGGCAAAGAAGGAACAGCAGAACACCGTAATCAACGTTCCGAGCACGGTCCGGGAGACACTGACAATGGCTGCGTCCATGATACCCGGCAATTTCACCGTCGCTTGGTATGCTTCAAGGGAGAAGCCGGCTGGCCAGAAATATACCCCTTTCTGGACCTCGATGGGGTCGCTGATCGAATAGATGAAGATATAATAGAACGGATAGATGGTGATGATGACAAGCAAGGACAGCACGATGTAATTAAAAAGGGTGAACGTAAGGTCTTTCCAGTCGGTATGGCGGACGGGACGAAGCGTCTGTCCTGCGGGTTGTGTGCGCATGTTTGTTTTGCTCCTTTCCCTGGGGTCAGACGATGCCTTGACCGCGAACTTTCTTGGATAGAATGTTGACGCTGAAGAGCAGCAGAACGCTAATTACGGTTTTGAAAATGCCCACAGCTGTCGAGTACGAGTAGTCACCTGTCACCAGTCCGAGCCGGTATACGTAGAGGTCAAGCACTTCGATCCGGTCTGCAATCATGACGTTGCTGAATACGAGATATTGCTCAAACCCTGCGGACAGCAGGTTGCTGACGGAGAGCAGCAAAAGCACAATGAAGGTTGGCATGATACTTGGCAGCGTAATGTGCCAGATCGTACGCATGCGCCCGGCTCCATCCACCTTGGCAGCATCGTACTGTTCGCTGTCTATGCCAACGATGGCAGCCAGATAGATGATGGCGCTCCATCCTGCGGACTTCCACAGCAGCAGCAAGGTTTGCACCGTCCATACCCGGTCATAGTTACCGAGAATATCCAAGGGTGGACTTCCGATCCCCGTTTTCATCATGATGGAATTGACGGCTCCCTCCGTACTGAACATGCTGAATGCGAGGGAAAATACGATGATCCAGCTAATATAATTCGGCAGTGTAGAGACGGTCTGCACCAGCCTTTTGAACCAGCCGGAGCGGACTTCCGAGATCAGTATGGCAAGCAGCATCGGTACGGGGGCGGTTGCAATGGACAACAAGCTTAGTGCCAGCGTGTTCGCCAGCACGGGCCCCATCCGTGAATCATCCAACATGTTGCGGAAATTTTCCAGCCCCAGAAAAGGGGTTTGTTGAAGCGGAATGCCTGGTTTGTAATCAAAGAATGCGTAGATCCATCCGAATAAAGGTACGTAGCTGAAGGCCAGCGTAAACAGTACAAATGGTGTTGCCAGAAGCAGGAGGTGTATGCCGTCCTTGCGATTCAGCTTGCCGGTCCTTTGGGTTACGGCTCCGTTCAGGGTCTTGGTACGTTGCATATGAATTTCTCCTTTGTACGTGTGCTTTCGTTTTGGCTTATTCACATGATAACGCTTTCTTTTTTGCCCTTGAATGAAAGATCTCTGGATCTGCTTGAAAAAAACAAAGTTTCCCCGCTAGCTGACTTGAACAATTTTGAGGCTCCGCTTGAACGAATAAACAGTGCTCCAATATGAAAAAAACGCCCTCATGTGCTGCCTTTCGGCGAAGCTCACGAGAGCATGGATCATTCGAAGCCGCAGCTCCTCTTCTATAATCGATGTACAGGCAAGGTAACGATGGCCTCTGCGCCCTGATCGGCCGGAACGAAATGAATGCCGAAGTCCGGTCCATAATACAAACGAATCCGTTTATTGACGTTATTCAGTCCGATTCCGCTCCCGCCAACAGTGGATTTGGGCGATTCCCCCTTGGCCAGCTTTTCGTTTAACTTTAAGATGCTCTCTGCATCCATGCCGACGCCGGAATCGGTGACCCTCAGCATCAGACGTTCCTGGTTGACCGAGGCCGTAATTCCAATCTGAATGGCAAAATCTTCGCTCTGTCTGCCGGAAGCAATGGAATTTTCCAGCAGAGGTTGCAGGATAAAACGAGGCACCTGACAATCCATCCACTCTTCATCCACGTCCATCGTAAATGTAATATTATTGTTGAATCGCATGTTAATGATCTTCAGATAATTGTCCAGATACGACAGTTCGTCCCGTAGAGAACACATGGAGGCTTTGCTGGAGAATACAGGGCGCAATATATTGCCCAGTGCTACAATCGTATTTACGATGTTGTCCGCCTTCACAATGACAGCCATCCAGCGGATCATGTTCAAGGTGTTATACAGGAAATGCGGATTAATCTGATACTGCAATGCCTCCAGTTCCAGCTCCCTCTTTTTCTCCTGAATCTCATTGTTTTTGTCCACGAGTTCTACCATGCTGAGCGACATCTCATTAAAGCGGCGAATGACGGTGCCCAGCTCATTATTCGGAACGTGATCGACGGTAACCCCGAGTTCACCGCGGCTCATGTCTTTCATTTTGCTAGACAATTGGTTGAGCGGTTTAATAATTTTGCGAAGCCAGAAATAGGAGGCTATGAATATTGCGAGCACACTAATCGTGAACACGAGTACAAGCATTCGTTGAACGCCCAGAATCTGGTCTGCGTACTGACTGAGCGGAATTTCTTTCAGCAGGTACCACCCGCCGTCATGAAGTTTGTAATATACAACCTGCATGCTGCGTCCGGCCTTTTCGTCATCCAGGCTTCCGTAAGCTCCGTCCGTCAGCTCCGCACCCGGTGTGAAGTGGCTCTGCGTACCCACCCGATCCGCTTCACTGGCCGAAATGATGGTTCCGTCAGCGCTAGCGATATACATGTCGCCTTCCTCACTGTTCAGCGCCGTAGCGTAAATGGATGATAGATACCGTTCATCGATATTAAAAATCAGCGTGGCGCTTGTTGTTGGATCATAGATGGCACGCGTGCCACGCATCAGGCTGATCAGGTAACCATCGTCCTCTCCGGTCAGATAGGGATTGTAGAATGATTTTTTGATCCCGGAATGCATAACCAGATGAGGGTACTGTTCGAGCGTTTGACGGAAGGGCTCGGAAGTAAAGAAGCTCTGCTGCCATGCGTCCCGATCGTAAACGAGCGTCCGCTTCTGACTACCTCCTACTGCCCCGAGATTGTCCGCCGTAATATAAATCGAGTCAATATAGTTGTAGTTGTCGATGAAATCGGCAATCACCCGCTGCACGTCGTTTTTCGATTCGAGAAATTCCTCTTCCGTTTTCTCCGAAATTTTGTACAAAAACTGCTGAATGTGATCATCCCGCAGAAAAAGCATGGATAGGCGATCGATCTCTTTCACCAGGCCGCCTATGTTATGGTCAAGCTGTTGGAATTGCTGGTAGAGCAATCGTTCGTTCTGGATTTTGATCATATTCTGCATAAAGGAATAAATAAAATAAGAAGCCCCCGCCAGTACGGCGAGGCTGATGACCATAATATACAGAATAAGCTGTGTTCGGAGCTGTCTGGAGACAAACAGGGATTTGACGGATGTCCTCATTCATGTCACCCTCTGTCTTTGAGCGTCGTTTGGCGCCGATATTCGTTCGGATTAAGACCCGTGATTCTTTTGAATACCTTGCTAAAATACGTATACTCGGGCGAAAAGCCGACCAGAGCCGGCACATCGGAAGAGCGCAGTTGATTTTGGGCAAGCAGGTCCTTGGCGCGTTCAATCCGATAACGGTTCAGATAATCAATATAAGTGATCTGCAGCTCTCTCCGGAACAGGTTGCTGAGATACCCCATGCTTAGACCTACATGGTCTGCAACCATCTGGAGACTGATGTTTTCGGTATAATGACGCTTGATGTACTCAATGGCACGGGTAATCTCATCACTCATTTGTAAGCGCTTGCGAAACAATTCAACCAACGTATCAATATAGATAACGACCTGGTCAAGCATATCCGGCATCGTGTCACAGATTTCCAACTTTTCGGTCATGCTAAGCAGCAGCGTTTTTTCATTGTTATGATCGTATACATTCGTATTAATCCATTGCACAAACTGGTAAATGGTGATCTCCATTGATTTTCGCTCTTCGTTCATGCCGCGTTCAATCTCATCCAGGAATTCGTCGTATTCTTTCTGTTTGAGCGAGAGAAGCAATTCCCGAAGAGGTGTATGGCTTCGAAGCCGTTCAAGTCTTCCAAGCACGCCTGAATGGTCTGCACGCCCTGTTCCTTGATGATGTTGTCCGGGGCCGGTGATGAATTTACGCTGCAATGCGCGTTGTGCCTCGGCATATTGTCTCGGCAGCGAGTCATATCCCCCGTTGATGCTGCTGATCCCGAACGAAACGGTACTGTTGAAATAATGACGAATCGTATCCTGAACATGTTCGAGCAACTGCCGAAGTTCCTGCACGATGGCTTGTTCAGACAGTATATCGGCATAATGCAATACAAGCGCGTAATGCCGGTCGTTGATCTGAACCGCCTCTCCCCGTTTATAACCTGACATGATCTCACTTAAAATGTTTAACAGCGACATCTTGACCAAGTGGCCGTGTTCATCCCGAAAACGTTCCTTGAGCGAGGCATATCGATCCACTTCCATTACGCACACGACGAGACGAACGGGCGAAAGGCGCAGACCGCTTTCCGAGACGAATCTGGCGAATTCCTGCGTTGAGAAAATGCGATAGAACATAAAATCTTTAAACATCTTTTCCTTCACAAGCTCCATATCCGGAGACGCCGCCCCTGTCTTTTGCGATTGAGGTGGGATATGCTGCTGATCCAGTTCTTCCCTGACCCCTGTTAGTACCTGCTCAATCTCTTCTTCGGTCATGGTTAGTTTAAGAATATAACTGGAAACATCCAGTGTCAGTGCTTTGCGAGCCAATTCAAATTCTTCCAGACATGACAGCACAATGACGCGTGTATGTTTGTCTTGCTTGCGGATGTTGGAGATCAGCTCCATTCCATCCATTCTGGGCATACTGATATCGGTAATGACCACGTCGGGTTTCTCGCGCTCATAATAATCCCATGCGGCCAGGCCGTCCGGGAAATCGGCTGTAACCTCCAAGCCGAATTTGCTCCATTCGACGGAATTTTTCAGTCCGATGCGAACGAGCATTTCATCCTCTACGATCATCACCTTATACATGCATTAGACCCCCTTCAAAATCAAAATCCAGTCATTCCCTCTTCCGCTGGTTGGGGCTGCAAAACGTTTAATGCCTTGATTCGGTATTGTAGAATCTGAATCTGAAGAAACCTTTGTCGTAACACCTGTTCTGGGGCAAAACCACATGGCATTTGCTTTCTTGCCCTCAATATACCCCATGACGACATCGACGTACAAGCCATTGGGCAGATAAATGTAAGCGTTATATTTACTCTGCGCAGCTACGGCATGATTTGCGCCTGCGCGGTTCTGATGAATCAGATTCGAATTGGGTCTCCAATCCGGCCCCAGCTCCCCTTCGAGTAAAGCACGCGCATGGCGCATCTGCTCCGCTCCAGGACGATGCAATGCTTCGCGCCAGCGCATAATGAAATAATCACCTTGGCTGTTCGATTCAATGAGATCATGCGGGCCTTGGTACATTGACCATATGGAATGGTGTCCATACGTATGACCCAGCGCACCGGCAAATAAAGCGTAATACGCAGCTTTCCTCACATCTGCTGCATCGAAATAACCTTGTTCCCCCCGAAAGCCGACAGGAATATCCTCGTAACAAGGCTCGGCATCCAGCGTGGGTTTCGCCGGCTTACGTTCATAATCTTGCTGTACACGTCTATCATTGGTAATCTCCCGCTCCCCGTGTCCGGATTGAATCATGTTGAAATCAAGCCACGGCTCATCATGCAGTTGGCGAGAAGATGAATCGCATCCCGGTGGATGAAATGTCATTAGCTGCCGGGCACCACCTTGTTTCAGCCCCTGTGCCATGGACGTGACAATATCGAAATGAAGCTTCGTCTCCAGAGGACGATCTCCCCCCAGTACCCAGATAATCTGAGGATATTCAGCATATCGCTCTCCCAGCCATTTGCCGTAATCAAAGGCCGTTTCCGGTGTAAATATTTCCGGACCTTTCCCCCACTTTTGGTTGAACTTGTCACCCCAAGTCGGAAGCAGTGCAACATACAGCCCAAGGTTGCCTGCAAGCTTCAACAGGGCGTCCACATGATCCCAATAGGCGTAAGGTCCATCGGTATCCGGACGGATTGGTTCAGGTTGACCGTTCCTGTCCATATGAAAAGGCAGTCTGCCTTGAGCATTGCCCGTTGTGGTACCGCTGAACTCGGCCAGCAGTACCGTTTGAATGACCGTGAAACGCTGGTTGGCCCTTGTACGAAGGTACAGTTCACTCTCTTCCCGGTTCAAACGATGCAGAAGTTCCCAAGCCGTGTCACCGAGCCAGAAAAAAGGGACTCCTTCCGACGTTTCCAGATGGCGACCGTTGTCGGAAACCCGAAGCGCAGTGATGGGAGAGTGTGAATTAGTTGACATGTTATTGGACCCTCCCTATTTTTACAGTTCCATGGGCGTTGCAAATGACGATCATTTCATGTTTCTGACGAAACACTTTCTAATGAAAGCATAAAATGCACATTTGTATTCGTAAAGGCCCTTTACCGAGCAGAATCGTTCAACCCGGCTTCTTTTTGTTCAACCTCAGCCGCTTTTTTTTTCAACTGTTTCAATGGATAATTCAAATCTGACTTATATTGTAAACGCTATCATTTTAAGTGCCGCAAGTCGACTGACATGAACCACCTCATGGAGTAACCGTTGCGGTAAAACATGAAAAAGGAGAGCTGAGATGAAAAGTAGATCCGGTCGTTTAGCTTCACGATGGGCAATTCCGCTTCTTATATCCACCATGCTCGCTTCGTTTGTTCCCGCTCCTTCCCTGATTTACGCGAATCAGAGCCAGAGCCAGAATCTGAACCGTACCAGCCACACGATTACGATGGATACGAGTGATGTGATTCAGGATGATTTTCTCGGCGTCGGCGTCAACACCATTCCCACGGCCCTGATGCCCGGGCAAACTCAATACGGCTATTCGGAAGCCCATTGGGAGGTAGACAACAAGCGAATTCAGACCATTCAGCCCAAGGTGGCCAGAGTGTGGTTTCAGATCGACTGGATGGAACCTGCGAAAGGAACCTATACGTGGGACAGTGCAAAAATGAAAGCTTTCTACAAATATCTCGACGCCTTCAAGACTGCGGGAACCGAAATTGAGCTGAACTTTGGTTGGAAAGTCGGATCGACTGTGCATGACTGGTTTACAATACCGGGCATAGATCCATGGATGAGTGCGCCAGCTGACTTGGATGCTTATGCCGCTTCTGCCTCTGCCCTGCTGGAGGAACTGATACTGAACCGGGGCTACGACAACGTGAAGTATTTGACGTTCTATAACGAACCGAACGGCAGTTGGGACTTTGAGGCTCCTGGTGACCAGAAAGCCTATTATGCTGCAATGGTAAATAAAACAAGTGCCAGGCTGACTGCGGATGGTCTGCGCGATCTGATCGAAATCTGGGGTCCTGAAGAGACGGGCGCTCCGGCCTGGATTGAGTACATGAAACAATATGCGGATGATGCCATCGATGGATACAGCTTCCATGTATATGGGGAATCGTATGAAGGGCTTGGCAATGCTTTTGCTCTGCGGAAAGGGTATGTTGGCGACAAGCCGCTTCATCTGACCGAATTCGGGTGGGCAGATGATCAGGCGAGCAATTGGGATGCGGGATATGCGAACTCCGTCATCCAAACCGCCAATATGGGTGTGAAATCAGCCCTCATGTGGCAGTTAAGCGGGGTTTGGACCAATGATCCTACCGGTGGAACGAACGGCACATATACGATGTGGGATGCGCTCGTACTGGGGCTGACCCCTCGCAAAACCTTTTATATCGCAGGCATGCTAAATCGCTATATTCCTGAGCATAGCGAGGTTCTGCCTGTGGACACTGGCGGTTCGACCGATGTACGCGCTGCGGCGTTCAGAGGCGACGATGGCAATTATACCGTGCTCGTAGAGACCAAAGCCGGCACTGAGAAAGAAATTAAGCTGAATTTTGGCAGTACTGCGGTGAATCAAACGTTCCGCAAATTTGTATACAACAACGATATTGTTCAAGAAGCCAACGCGATTCTTCCTCCGGTTGCAGCAACTTTTCCAGGAGGGACTTCATTGACAGACAGCAACGTGGATGGAGACTACAATGTAATCATCTACACGACCCGGCCTGCCGAGACTCAGGTCAAGCTGGATGAAGTTGATCCTACTGTTCGCTCAGGTGATTCCATCACGCTTGGGGCAGAAGTAATCGATAATACCGGAAGTGTGACTTGGAGCGTGGTTGGACAAAACAACGGTACCATTAACAGTAGCAGCGGCGTATATCAGGCACCTCAGGTGACGGATGAAACGTTGATTGCGGTTCGCGCAACCAGCACGGCCGATCCATCGGCGTATGGTGTTGCCCTCATACGCGTACTGCCATCGTCACAGGCGGGTAAAGTTGAAGTTCCAACATTCAGCCTGGATCGGCACATATTCCCTAGCTCCGAAATGCTCTATCTGGAGACAACGACGAGCGGAGCGCAAATTCGGTACACGACAGACGGCAGCGAACCTACAGCCCAGTCCTCCCTGTATGTCAGACCGATTGTTCTGAACGAAGGTTCGCTTGCACTCTACAAAGCCAAAGCATTCAAAGATGGCTTGCAACCATCCGGCACGGTGTCCTCCCTGTATCAGATTGGACAAATCAGCAGTGCTCCGGACGGGTATAAGCTGTGCATGATCGAAAACGGCGGAGAGTGTTATTTTCAGGGGAAAGCGGTTGTCGCTTACGGTGCAGACGGATTATTTAATTATTCCATTCAGGAAAACGGCGTTGCCTGTTCAAGCGCCATGCTGGGCGATCCGATTCCCGGCGTAGACAAGCGTTGCTTTGTTAACCCCGAAATACCGGATGAGCTTCCTGTGGTCACCTTCTTCAACGCTGGTTTTGAAAAACCGGCTACCACATCGGCCAGACCAGGACCCATGACCAACGGATGGGTGTTCGACAGTCGCTCCGGCGTGCAGCATAACAACGGTCCATTCCAGGCTACTGCTGCGCCTCAAGGTGTACAGACAGGTTATCTGAAAACGGATGGCGGCGTCTCCGGCACGATAAGGCAGTCGATCCATTTCAAGCCGGGAACATACCAAATGTCATTCAAGGCGGCCAAACGCACCAGCTTTGGGGGCACGCAGTCCTTTGACATCTATTTCGATGATCAGGTTATTGGCTCGTATCGGCCTGAATCCGGCAACTTCCAAACTTTCCGAACGGAGCCCTTCGAGAGCGCTGGGGGCAAACACACGATCAAGTTTGTAGCCACAACGACGGATGGTGACAATACGGCTTTTATCGATGATGTACGAATTACGTTGCCACAGACTCCGGAAGACCCTTATATCACCAATTCGAGCTTTGAGTCACCTGTGGTTACTGATCCGTCGGGCACGGTGAGCGGCATAACTGCTGGATGGAGCTTTAATGATCAGGCGGGGATATTGCGAAGTGGCAGCAGCATGACTTCTACTCCAGCACCCGCCGGGGTTCAGGCTGCATTTGTTCGAATTCAAGATGGCGCTCATGGTTCATTTCAACAGTCGCTGACGTTTCCAGCAGGCAGCTACGTCATGAACCTGAAAGCTGCCGCTCAGAATGCAGGGCAAGCTCAACCGGTGCAGATTGAAGTGGATGGGCAAACGGTCGCAACGATTACGCCGTCCGGCAGCACCTACGAATCCTTCACTACGGATTGGTTTACCGTTGAACCTGGATCGCATACGATTCTATTTTCCGCAACAGGGACAGGCACAGGTGCAACGTTTATTGATCAGGTTTCCATAGAAAAGGTTGCCGTTCCTGACTATGCCGCTCTGCAACATGGCGGATTCGAAAGTCCAACCGTCACGTCCCAGAACGGAGTAGCCGTGGCAAGCGGTGACGGCTGGAGCTTCAAAAACAATGCAGGCCGAATTCGCAATGGCAGTGTGTTCGGTGCTTCCGACGCACCGGAAGGCACGCAAGCTGCGTATTTGCAGACCCTGAATGGCAAGCAGGGCGAGTTCAGCCAATCGCTGATTTTTCCAGCAGGCAACTATGCCATTCAATTTCAGTCTGCGAAGCGGAGCAATTTTGGGGGTCAACAGTCCTTTGATGTCTACATGGATAATCAGTTGCTCGGTTCATTTATACCGACAAGCGGTGCTTATGCTGAGTTCACCACGAATTCCTTTCAGCTCATCAAGCCGGGAAAACATCAAATCCGGTTTGTGGCAACTTCGGGAACCGGGGACAACACAGCTTTCGTGGATGATATCGTGATTACTGCCCTTCCGTAAAAACATAAGCAGAAATTCAGTTCCTTCCGTTAGGAAAAGGAAAATCACAACCACGCGTTCGGTGAGCTGTATCTCTATTGTTGGAGGCTATCTAACGATTGGAGGTGCAGTTCATAGCGGGTGGTTTTTGTTACGGTTTTCCTAAATGTAGTGAAGTTAAACATTCCTTATATCCACTAGAGAAGTTCAAAATGAAGTTGAGTCTCAGGTATCTCAGTATTCCCTTTCCACTGATTTGCACCGTATCCCAATTCCAGAACCGCACCAATACGCTCGTTACTCAGTACACCAAACACTTCCGTACGGCTTGGGTCGTACATCCAGTCATGCAAGGTACAGCGCACACCCAGACTCTGCTCATGAGCCAACAAGCGGAAATTCTGAATGAGGCAGCAGACCGCCGCAAAGTCCTCTTCCCGCTTATGTTGATCCGTCTCTGCATTCACCAAGACCAGAAGATACGCAGGGGCTTGCTTCTGCAATCCCTGCATGATGTCCCCATACCGGTTATCAGCAAAGATAAATCGCCACGGCTCTCGGAGTCCATCATTTGGCGCCCATACGGCATGATTGAGCAACTCAAGGATAAGATCCTGCGACACCGGTCGATCCAAAAACTCAATCGGACCGCCCATGTCCCCTTGCAGATCTGACAATTTCATTTTTACATCCTCCTATTCTATGTAGATTGACCTCGTAATACGGTCCACTTCTGCTCGGCTGGCGTTCTTTTTCGACTTCTTGGCGCTTTGTCGAAATACCCAATATGAAGAATGCCAACAAATCTTTCATCCTCGCGCAGGCCAATTCCCTTGAAAAATCCTTCATGCTGAATCATGGATTCTGTATCCCATAGCATTCCTAGCCCTCGTTCCCATCCGAGCAGTTGGAAGCTCTGCATCATCCCGCAGGCAGCCGCATAATTGCGGTCATTGGTCAGACGATCCGTTCCTACATTCGACATAACAATGACGTGGGCAGGAATATCGGTAACTCTCTTTTTGAAAACATCCATAAGTTTCCCGGGAATCAGTTTGCCAATCTTGCTCTGCGACATCTGTTCAAGCATGCAGTCCACCAACCGTTGGCGTGCTTCTGGAGTTCCGGCATATACCACACGCCACGAGCCAGTCTCACCAAATGGTTGAAGCCGATTAGCCTTGCGTAGCAATTCAACAACTAGCTCCTGGTCCACCGGCGTAGAGTTACATTTACGAATGCTTCTGCGTGCCCTGATCAATTCCGCCAGACTCACATGCCTCACTCTCCTTCGTTCGATCTGGATTCAATATTGATGCTACTGTCTTGAAGAAATTGATGAATTACTTTTAGCTCTGTTTCCGTATATTTGTCAAGAGTACGGTAGAAGCGTTCAGTCTCATGCACATGCAGACGCTCATGCAGTTCAAAGATCTTTTTGCCTTGCGATGACAACCGGAAATAACTCTCCTTCTTGTTGTCATTCATCTTTGTGCGTTTGACGAAACCTTCCTCCAGCAGTTTGTTGCCAATTTTGGTGATACTCGCTTTGGATAAATTCATGGCTTCGGCAATACCTGTGTTGTTAATAGGTTCATGCTTGCCTATGCAATCTATCATATGAACCGCGGTCAAATGCTGAGGAATGTTCTCGATGCTTTCTCGCTGTGCGACACTTAGGAAATGCTCGATTTCTGTATCCTTGTGGTTCTCATATACATGTAAAAAACGGATAAATTGGTCATGAAGCAACTGTTTTGTTCGATCTTTTGAAGTCATCTTGTGATCGCTCCTTGTTTACTTATAAACAAAAATATTGTTTTAATAATAAAGTGATTTTAAATAATTTATTATATTTTGTTTACTATTGAACAATATATCATGAATGATAATGATTATCAACTGCATTCTTTGACATTACAACATCACTCTTCAATCCAGGACAGAGAAATGTACTCTGTCATCATTCTGACCATACTAATCCATATGCTCAAGCTCGCGCAGACAAATGAACAAACAAACCGTTGATCATCACCAGATCAACGGTTTGTTCATTGCGAAAACAGCTGTTTTATTACTGTTCTTTATACACGCGTACATAATCCACTTGCATAGTCGCCGGGATATCAGATGCGTTCGGAGTACGGCCACCGTCAAAGTTTCCGCCGACTGCCAAGTTCATAATGAGGTAGAACGGCTCATCGAAAGGTGCATTCGGATTATTCGGTGCAGCTGCGGAATACCACTGCTGGTTAGTGACTTTATAGTAAAACTTGCCGTCCACATACCATTTAATGTTGTCCTCTTCCCAGACTACCGAGTATACATGATAATCATTGGCAAAAGTTTGCCCCTGCGGGAAGTGATAATCGCCACCCGAATACTGGTTCGCGGGCCATTGTCCACCAAAGTGAATAGTACCGCTTACGGATCCAGGCAGACGGCCTCTCGCTTCCATCACATCAATTTCACCTGATGCAGCCCAAGTGCCGTATACCGAGTCTTGTGGAAGCATCCACAGCGCTGGCCATACACCGTCACCTGTAGGAAGCTTGGCACGAAAATCAACTCTGCCGTACTTCAAGGACAGTTTATCCTTGGTGTTGATCTTTCCTGAAGAATACTGTGCATAACGATTCGGGTCCTGCGGGAAAGATTTACTGTCGTTCATGGCTTTGATATTCAACTTCCCGTCCTGTACATATACATTTTGGGTGCTGTTTGTGTAGTGCTGCAGCTCTGCATTACCCCACCCCCATGTACCGGGATCGTTGTTGAGATAATATCCTGTTTCATAGTTCCATTTGCTTGTATCCAGCGTAGTTCCGTTAAACTCATCCTGCCAGATGAGGTTCATGCCCGCGATAGCCGGATTGGTTGGCGTTCCGATGGAGATATCCTCTTGGTCGGATACATCCGGACGCGGAGCATTGGGATTGCCGATAAAGGTATAGTTGACGAAGTTGTTGCCAATACTTCCGCCCGCCTGACCGTTCAGTGGATAGCCGATACGAATCTGCATGTTCTCTTGAATTGGCTGGAACCAAAGTCCATAGACGTAATCGGCCCAGTATCCCCACTGATTCTTATCGGACATATTGTTGTACCCATTACCGGAGTATGCAAATTTGCTCTGGCTGGCGTTACTCAAATCCACCCATTGCCCATTGATGTTAATTTGATATACAAAATTGCCCAGTTCCTTGGCGATTGGCGCCCCTCCATCAATTTTCGGTAGCGGGACCCCGATGGAACCATTAGCATCTGCGGTGAAGGTTGTTCCTTCGTATGGCGTAATGACATATGAATTTCGTGTAGGTTCATTAAACGTAATGGTATAAATAAGGTTAGCCGAAGAAGTCTTTGATTCCAATTTGACATTGATCGACTCCGTTACGTTAAACCAGTACCCGCCTCCGCCATCCGTGAATTGGCCAAAATTTTGATCGTAGATCCAGCCGCTGGCTGCGTTATTGTCAATATCAATCCAGGTGCTGCTGTTTACAGGTTTGACATACACCTTCAAATCATCCGCAACAGCTTCATAAGTGACCGCAGGATTGTTGTTGAACGTTGGATATGTAAAGCCTGCACCGCCTGTGAAGCTTGCTGTAATCTGTGGACCCTGTGTCGCATTCATTGCTGTGATGGTTGTTTTGTTGATGTTCTGGAATACAAGTTGATACTCCAGCTTCACACCATTCGCTTTGGAGTACAGTTGTATCTCGGTTGTTGTGGAAAGGGTGAACCAATAGCCATGGAAGCCGCCATCGCTCCAGTGCCCCCAGTTTTGGTTATAGATATATCCACCTGCCTGGTCGATATCAACCCAGTTGTTGCCCACTTTTACATTAACGCCTATATCACTGTAAACATCATTCCATGTCGCAGAGCCTCCATTGAACTTAGGCATAACAAATCCGTAGCTGGCCTTGCCAACTCCTGATTTTGAAATAACTGGCCCGTCTGCTGGCGAGAAGTACTCCATTGAGGTTACGGTACTTCCTGCTGCCTGAACCTTTGACGCTGGCAGTATGCCGGCACTAGCCAACATCACAACCACAAGCAATATACCGAGTGCCTTTTTCATCAATCGTTTCTCCGTAAAATGAGATGGTTTCATCATTGCCCTCCTTTAATAGAATAATAGATTCTCCCAATCCATGCGCATTAAGGTAATCGCTTACATGAGGGATATCTTTATTCTATCGAATAGGTTAATTTGCTGAAAAGGTACAATTGTTTTTGTCGTATCCCATTTTTTTGGCTTTTGATTCAATCTGCCTTTTGCCGCATCATCTGTCGGTACTCTGTGGGTTGGATCTGCATCACAAGTCGGAACGCGCGTGTAAAGCTTTTGTAGCTTTCATAGCCGACCATAGCCGCCACCTCAACAATTTTGTGATCGGTTTCGGCCAGAAGCCGCCGGGCTTTATCCAGACGCACATCTCGCAGGTATTCAGCAAAGCCTTTACCAATATTCTTCTTAAACAGATTTGAAAAATAAGCATAATTAAGCGATACATGATTGGATACCATCGCGAGGTCCAGCGGTTTGTGGTAACTCTCGTGAATATAACGAATGGCTTCATTGAGATCCTGCGAATGGCGATAGCTGCATTTATAGTCATAATAGAACTGATTCAGTCGAAGCAGCTGCTGTTGCAGTGCCTGTATATAATCACGCATCCCTGGATAATCAAAGAGATTACGCAATGATTCAAGATCCAGCTCTTCCTCCCCCATATAAGGGCGGATAACTCGTTCGTATTCCTCCATCATCTGAACGGTGGCGGCGCAGAGCTGTTGGGTATAGCGAATAGGATAGCGTTGCAGCACCTTTTTGTGAAATAGTGCAGAAATACCCTGAGTCATGATTCCACTGTTATCTGTTCCAACCGACTGGAACAGTTCATACAAGTCTTCATAGGGAAGTTGCCACTGCTGCTCCATGTGCTCAATATGCGCTGGGAAGATACTGGACTGATCAGGAAACAGGTAACTGTTGCGATAGAGCTCAAGCACTTGGGTATAGCTGTTGGGTAGTTCTTTTAACCCCTGAATCGGGTTGGTCATGGCCGTTATGGCATCGATCTTTCCTTCCTTGAGCGCTGCAGGCAGAACACTTGCATCTATGGACGCATCCACCGCAAGAATCAGGTATGGGCGATGTTGCAGGCAAATACAACCTTGTCTGCCAAACACATGATAAGCAATGGCTTCCATGCTATGGGCGCTGCTGGCTCCAGGCTTGTTCATGCAAACGTCTTCCCGCAGCAGGGCCAGGCGATAATTACGCCATAACGCATCATGTTGTTCTTCAACCTGAACAATCCATGCGTCATCACTTAACGCCCCTTGCATAAACATTCTTAATTCTTTACGATCGGTCTCTTGAGCGAGACGGGATACATGCTGCATATTTTGCGTAAGTGCCTGCCGGACCTGGATTTCTTTCCATACATGCTCCAGGGAATTTTGCAGATCCTCTCGCTTCACAGGTTTTAGCAAGTAGCCCTTTGCCCCAAACCCGATCGCTTGTTGGGCATATGTAAAATCACTATAACCGCTGATAATAAGGTATTCCACATCCATGGATTCCTCTTTGGTTTGAGCCATGAGTGCCAACCCATCCATATCCGGCATCCTGATATCGGTAATAACGATGTGAATGCAATGCTGTCGTAATAGGCACAGGGCCTCAATCCCGCTGGCGGCACAATATATTTTGTTCAGCTCCAGAGGGAATTGATGCAGCATGTTCTGCAGGCCGTCACGAATGTGTTTTTGATCGTCCACAATCAGGATATTAATCATGCTCTACCACCCTCCAAGATTTTCATTTTCCCAAGGCAGACGTATCGTTACGCAGGTATATGCACCTTGCACACTATCAATCCAAAGACCGCAATTCTTGCCATAATGAAGCTGTAACCGCTTATTCACGTTTTCCAAACCAAGTCCGCTCCTGCTCGTAACCATCGGCGTATCCGATTCGCTCCGCAATACGGTTTGAAGACGGTGTAACACCTCAGGCTCTAACCCCTCTCCGTCATCTCTTATGTTAATGAAAAGCAGGCTGTCATTCTCCACAGAAAAGGTGATCTCCACCGATAGCCTGCCGCCTGAAGGTACCCCGTGATGAATTGCATTCTCAACGATGGGCTGCATACACATCTTGGGAATGGCGTAGCGAAGTATCTCCTGAGGAAGATCCGCCGTCATAGCAATACTGCCGCCTTCCATAAAGTTGATAAATTCAATATAACTTCGGATATTGGCAAGCTCCTCTTGTAAAGCAACGGTATCACTGCGCCACTGCATGCTGTAGCGTAGCTGGGAGCCGAGCGACACCAATGATTTGGCTATGGCAGGCTGCCTCTGTACCTCTGCAACCATTCGAATCGATTCCAGCGCGTTATATAAAAAATGGGAGTTGATCTGCGAATGCAGGGAGTGCAACTGAGCGTTTTTGGCAATTAACTGCTTATCCACGACCTGTGTCATTAGACGTTTGACCTCTTGTAACATATCATTGTAATTCACCGCCACCTCATCGATTTCATCTCCTCTTTCGTTCTCATCCAGGCCTGTATCAATCATTGCATCCAGCTCGCCTTTCCCTACCTGACGCATGGATACCAGTACGCTGTCCAACCGCCGGAAAATACGTCGCGTCGTTTGGGATACGAGTAGCATAATCAGCAGCAATACACATAATGTAATCGTTACCACAAATGCATACCAGCTGCGCGGCCCTTTCATCAATGCCTGATGAGAAGCAATATCGACCACATATGTGTTCAACGGAGCGATGTATCGATACAATGCATAGTAGCTCTGATCTCCTACCTTAACCTGAAGTGGGTTTTCCTGTAGCGATACATCCAGTTGGTGATAAATACCGCCGAGGATCTCCTCCAGTTCCTGCCCATACTTCTCCGAAAACTCATGCTGGGGATTGTAAACATATTGGGGAGAATCGCTTGCGTTCATCAACACGGAGAAGAAGTCCCCCTTGTTCTCCTGTAGTAAGTCGCTGAAAAACATGCTGTGGGGGACGCGCACTTCCATAATACTAGGGCGTTTTTGTTCCTGCCCTTGAAGGCGGACCAGACGGTAGTAGGATAATGTGTGTTCACCATCTCTAAAAGAAAATAAGCGGTAAGCCGTACCGCCTTCGTCCCGAAGCTTTATCCAATAATCCTGCGGCGAAAATTTCTTGTAATGATAGATTTCAGGCCAGATTTCATACAGGTTTGGGTTATCGACGTAAAAGCTAAGCTCACTGATCATCGCATTGCTTTGAATGATATTAAGCATTTGTTCATACTGGTTTTGCTTAAACTTTACCAGACGCAGTCCATCCACAATCATATTGGAATGAATAAAATCGACAAATGACTTTTGAGTGAGTGCTGTGTTGGAAGCGTTCTCAATCATATCCATTCTTCTGCGTAATTGTTCATTCAGCCATGAAACGTGACTGTTGCCCGTTGCCATAATGTCCTTATATAACTGGTTTTCTTGCATGCGGATATACACAAAGGATATCAAAATAACAGGTATGGCAATCATCAGGCTAAATGCCAGGAACAGCTTCTGGGATATACGGGCATTGCGGTAAAGCTTCCTCAATCTCGTCAGCAGGTATTTCATTCGGATGTATTCACCACCTTTGTTATACCCTATATTACTAGTTAGCTGATTGGTACCCTATATTAGGGAATGGTTATCTGGCTATCTTGGCTTTCCGCAGTTCCAGTTCAGCCTGGCGATATTCCATCACCTGGTTAAAGCCGTAGTTCACACGACGTATCAGAAAATTCTCGAAAATTTTGTCAAAGGCTGCTTCATCTTTCGCTGTAATCAGTTCTGGCAGCACCTCTTCCCAATTCTGGGAGATACGTGACCAGGCTAACGCTATATCGGACTCCCCTACAGGATCAAGTCCCTTGTAGATACCGCTGTCCACATCGGCCTGCTGGTTGGCGAACGCCTCCATTTGCTTAATGGATGGGGTATGCTCTGGTCTCCACTGGTTAACGAAAGCAGGGTTTCGCAGCATCCAGTAGGTATCTATAATGCCATAATCCGTTTCCAGCCGCTCCCGATCCGTGTCATACAACTGGACCATTGCCGACGTTAACTGCGGTTTACCGTTCTCCATCGCCCAGGTTTCACCTTCTTTGCCCAAAAATAAATCCCGTTGGCCTTCTTCGCTGGCCAGATAGGTCAAAAATCGGATGGCTCGTTCAGGGTTTTTCGTGGATCTGCTAATCATCGTAACCATCCAGCCGTCCATGCTGCCGGGGAACAGTTTGGCGGATTCTCCCTTGCTGTTCCGGGGTCCATCTACAGCAATATAGGTTGAACTCTGATTCGTGAGGACTTCCAATTTCGCATTGAGGTCCGATATGTCTGTCCATTCCCGAATCATCATAAAATATTGGGCATGGTTGGTTTTTTCCTGCACCTGTGCACTGGAGTCGACCAGAAAATCAACATTAATCAGGCCCTGCTCGTAAGCGGTACGAAATGTTTTCATCCACTGAATATAATCGGGATCTGTCATTCGGTCGTATACCTTACCGTTCTGTTCGTGGGGGATGGCAAGCAAATTTTGCAAATATTCGGTCATGCCATAGGATGCATTACCCTGTGCCCAAAATGGACTGATCAGCTGGCCTTTATAAACCGAATATTGATTCTTCAGCAATTGCAGTGCATCTAGAAAACCTTTCGGTGTGCTAAGGTCCGGTTTACCCATCGATTCATAAAGATCTTTACGCACGAGAAAGGTTTGGTTTGCTCCCGTCAAGCCGGTTGAACGCATTTGTTCGGGACTGTATGCATCATTGGGAATGACGTAGGTGTGGCCATCTTCCTGCCGATACCATTGTAGAGCACCATCACCTGCTACCTTGAAAAAGTAAGGATCATACTGGTTGGCTAACTCATCCAGGGCATAGATGAGATTACTCTCCCGGAGTTTGTTAACTGCACTCTCCCAGGAGCCGATGGTTATCAAATCCGGCAGACTACCAGTCGTCAACATCCGTGATAACCTCTCGCTTGGTTCACCAGTGGCTACTTCAAATTCGATATTAACCCCTGTTTTTTCGGTGACATATTTGGAATTCAGGCTCTCACCCCATGTGTGCCCGAACCATTTGGCCCCAACGAACCAGGTTAGATTCACGGGGGTGGTATTCAGCTTCCATGACGGTACTTCCATATTCAGATTAAGGCCCTGTATCTGCTCCGTGAAGTTAGCCTTTGTCGAAGCGTGCCCATCTTCCGCTTGCTCTGACTCAGAACAAGCAGTCAAACCTGACATCAGGCACATCATCAACACAGCTACAATAGAAAGTCTTCGAAACATGAACACCTAAGTGCCTCCTTTCTATACTGGTCATCCTTATCCCATCTTCACCAGCATTTATATGAGTAGTGGTACAACCGATTTTACTATCCTTGGATTAAAATGGAAATGGTTTCATGATAGATCATCCGCAACATTCCCCCTAACGAAACATAACTTGTAATAAATCAACCGAAGGGAGACCAATTTGTGTATTTAATCTGGATACTTATTGTCGGTGGGATAATTGGCTGGTTAAGCGGAAATCTGATTGGACGGGACGTGCCGGGAGGCGTACTCGGAAATATCATTGCTGGTTTTGTTGGATCATGGTTAGGGTATGAACTGTTGGGACCGAGGGGGCCGGTAGTGGGTGGATTTCATATCATACCCGCGATCGTCGGGTCCGTGATTGCTCTCTTGATTTTCTATGCTCTGGCGCGCGCTGGAGCGTTCCGAAGACGTTAATAGGCGGAGACGTAAATCTGTTGTATAGTGGATAATCCTGATCAGAGATGCTGCGACATCAGCGACTTTCATCAAAAAGGCCCGAACCGATAATCTTAGAATGATTAACGATTCGGGCCAGTGTTTTTGTCCATACTAGTTCGTTTCTCTCAACAATATTTTGTTATCGCTGGCAGTTAAATGGATGGTGCATGGTGATGGCTAAAATCACTTGGAGATTATTACTCTCAGCTGCAGTATTACTCTATTAAGCGTCAACTATCTCCATCCTATTATTTCCCTTACATATTCAGAGCACTCTTGGACCAAGTCATGTAACTTATTCACGTCTACACATCGTTTTTCCATTAGTGGATTATCCCAATCATAATCTTTAATTATAACCACAGCAAACTCCTTCTTATACCAGCCAACATCAATAATAATATTCCTTCCTTCATTGTATCTAACTTGAAAAATATCTTCTTGATCCAAGAATTCCGTTCCATTGTAAGCAATAATTCCTGGTGAGAAATCTATGTCATCAAACATTAATTATGCTCCCCTCATGTTTGCTAGCGTATAGAATTCAAGCGCAGAAGTCGTGTTCATGATTACGGCCTCTTCTTTGGATTTCAGTTGTTCGATTAATGAAGAAATCATCCGGATCGGTCTGAGTAAATTAGTCGTGAGGGCAGCCGATTAATTTGGTCGGCTGCTTCTTAGTTTCGTTAAACTATAATTTCGCCGTCAGTTCAATAAAAAATTTTCTCCTTTAAGATACTTTCTAAAATAGTTCTGAATAACTGATGGGAAATTTTCCGATAAGGATGGTTGTTCATTTGAATTTAGAGAATGGAATGCAAAAGTCCTGATTATTGACCAAATAAAGAATGCTTCTAATAATTCGAAATAATTCTCTTGTAGTTGATTTACTTCGCTATACGATGAAATAAATACTTTCCTATTCTCAGATGATAGGTGCATAAATGTTTCAGCCATATCAAATAAATAAAAGCCATAGCCACAATTTGAAAAATCTAAAGGTCGAGGAATATCCTCATAAAAAACATAGTTACTCTCATGAAGGTCAGAATGAATAATTCCCCAATTACTTGGCAAACGTTTATGACTTTGTATCACATTCGCTATTTTGTGGGCTGACTCTTCCACATAAACAAACACTTCACTTGAGATAAGCTTCAAATTTACTAACTGTTTTAATTGATTAAGTGATGAATATAAATGATCAGAATTGTATATTGGTCTATTAAAGCCTTCAGGTGGATTCCACTGCATAGAATGTTTATGTAGAGCCGCCATTAAGAGAGCCAAATTTTCAGTTTCATTACTTGTTGGCTCTCTATTAAGCACACTTCCATGAATCCAATGATGAATAGTCACCATGACTGTATTTTCGCTAAGATCAGTTGATATTTCTGTTACCAGATCACCTTGAAAATTTCTGACAGGGGCAGGTACGACGAGATTTGTATCTTTAACCAAAGCTTCAAGCCAAATAAGCTCTGATGCAACATTCCCTTTTGAGTGAATGGAAATCGTTGAGATATGGATTTTGATAAGATACTTTTGATTATCATCGTAGGTCTGAACTTGAAATGTAACATTATCACTCTTTCCGAGATACACAAGTTTTTCCCAAATGATTGGGTATTGATGTAAAGCTTCTTTCGCTACCTTCGCGTAATCTTCCTCAGAAAGCATAGTATCCACTCCAGTTAATGTGATTTTTACTTCACAATTTTACCAAGCAGACTTTATTTTCTGGTGATAAAAGTTGATTATAACTAAACTTTACTGCTTAGTAATCAAATAAGGCCGCCGATCCTGTTAATCAGCGGCCTTATTCGGTTTTATGGAACTATTGTTTCCCGTGCGTTAACGAACTGCCTTCCTAATTAAACCCACCTCGGGAATGTATGATTTGACCGGTGATCCATTGGGAATCATCACTTGCCAGAAAAGCAATTAAACGGGATACATCTTCAGGAAGACCGATCCTGCCCATCGGAAATCCCGGTAGCAAGGCTTTTTTCACTTCTTCTGACATCCAACCCGTATCAGTAGGACCGGGATCAACCGCATTCACAGTAATGTGAAAAGGAGCTAGTTCAGCAGATAGACATTCGGTAAAGGTGGAGACGGCGCCTTTCGTTGCGGCATAAGCAAGATTGCCAGGCATCGGCCCCTTGCCCTGACCCGACGTAAGGTTGATGATCCTGCCACCGCAAAGGACCTGACGGCCTGCCAGTTCAACCTCCAGCATACGCGCAAATTCGGCCGATAGCATGAACGTACCTCGAATGTTCATGGCGCAGTGCGCATCGATCAGTGATGCATTCAATTGACGGAAATCAGCTGATACGCTGTACGTAGCGTTGTTGACGAGAATGGTCGGCAGCCCGACAGCCGACCGGCACGCATCAAGCACTCGCGCTGGAGAAGTGGGATCGGTAAGATCGACCTCCATATGCGCTGCCTTAATGCCATAGGATCGAAGTTCTTCAGCGAAGAGATCCGGCCAGTTCTTGTCGGCATCTCCCGGATTCTCTATCTTATCGTAATCGTACAGATGGGTATAGAACACATTAGCGCCTTCATGTGCCAACGTGCGGCAGACGGCAGTTCCGATCCCTCCAGGGCGGCTTGTGCCTGTCACGATAGCGGTTTTTCCATGTAGTTTGGTCATTTTATTTCCTCCGTTTAATAAGGGAGGGAGAAATCCATTTTTATTGAAGATGGAATTATCCTAGGTATAACAAAAACGGATACATCAAGTATCCGCGCCCGGGTTTGATCAAACGGTTTCTCGCGTCCCTTGAATGATTGCAGATCGGCATCACAAACGAGGCGTGTGGTAATAACCAAAACACCAAGTCGAGCGATCCAGTTTAGATAATCATTACAAGGAAGTCCACATTGTCCGGCGAGTCCCCTTTCCTACATCTCCAGTTCAAATATTACGAGTTGGACCCAATTACTGTCAAGATAAATACAGGTTAGGTGCCAAATATCGCAATTCTTATTGAACTAACCTGATTTCTCTCATTTTATATGGCTCGATATGCCAATCCATAAAAATCTGAGACAAAAAAAACCGACCCTTTGAACTACAAAGGTCGGTTTACCCAAATCGGGAGAAGAAAACAATGGTTATAGATGTATTATATCCACCCTATGCTTTTATATACCGTATCCCGCTCTGATTACATGTTCATGTTGTCATATCGGTGATATCAACATTCATATGTTCAGTCAGCATTAAAGTTACATCCACTTTCACTTTGCTCCACAATAGTGTCATTTTATGAAGATAACCTCTTACAGAATAATCTACCGTTAAACTCAGCTGGGATCTCTTTTCATCTATAATTTTGATATGATGCTGCTTTAAACTTTGTTTTAATTTGTACATCTCTACAGCAATTTTCTTTTGGGTACCGTCCAAATAGTCAATATACACCGATTTCATCTTAAAGTTCGAAGCGTATATTTTATGCTTATCTACTTCCAGCGCACCTAAAAGATAAGGGAGCTCTACCACTCTCTTCACGAGTAAAAGTTCCTCAGAAGTCTGTCTCACTTTACAAACCTCCCTCTTCAAGTTTTACAGCGACCAATTGATCAAAATCGACCCATTCAAATCCATTTTCCATTTCAATCTTGATTTTCTTTCCAAAGGTACTGACGGAAGTGACGATCCCATGTATATACCGATTGCCGGACTCATGAAATACTTCAATGGTGGCTTGCAGCGTATAATTGAGCGACATTTCTATATGTTGAGCAATAATCTCCCACTCATCTTCATGGAGTATAGGTTTCGTTTGATAGTGAATGTGAGTACGATGCTGTATAATTCGTTCTTTATGTTGTGGAAGCATCATGCGGCTCGATTCCCATAATCCATTGGCCTCAAGTTTTTTGCTCATTTGTAATGCCCCCCAATTTTAGATGCTCGATCGATTGCTTGACCCGCAGCCGTAATGGAGCTCGCTCGCAGAATGGCAATGTCGCCAAATCGATCCTTAATGTCGTCCATCACCTGATCAATGGCTCGTTTCTGCTCTTGATCATCGAAGAAAGATAGTTGATATGTATCCGCGTCGGATAATTGAGACAGGGATACGCCTACACGGCGCACCGGTTGCCCATCCCAGTGTTGATGGAATATGCGTTTGGCGATCTTGCACACATCAACGGTTATGTTTGTAGGATCAGACAGTTTAACCTGCCTGTGAAAACCAGTTGGGTGATCAAAATCTGCTCCTGATACACTCACAGATATGACACTACCCATCAGCCCTTTTTTACGGGCTCTTCTGCACACTTCTGTACAGATATCGAGGATAACTACTTCGATCTCCCATGCTTCTGAGAAATCTCTAGGCAGGGTCATTCCGTTTCCGATATCCTTTTGTGTACTGTGCGTGTTGACCGTTACCGGCGAATTATCGAGTCCATTGGCGACTCTCCAGATGACTTCTCCATTAACGCCCCACTTGCTTCTTAATTTGGTAAGAGGCGTATTCGCCAGGTCTTTAATGGTTCGGATGCCCATCTTCCATAGATGTTTTTCCATTCTTGAGCCAATTCCCCACATATCGCGGATCGGCTTATCTCCAATGTGAAGATGTAACTCCTCTTTCTTTAAGTGAAAAATGCCACCCACCGCTTTTTTAGCAATCATATCGCAGCATAATTTACTGATAATTTTGTTTTCACCAATGCCTGCTCTGGCGTAGACCCCTGTTTCATTATAGATTTTGTCTTGAATTTGTTTGGCCAGATCGATTGGATCATTACCAAATAGATGCATAGACCCTGTAACATCAGCAAATAATTCGTCTATACTGTACGGCTCGACCAGATCGGTGAATTCCTCAATAATGGACATGATTTGGGTGGAAACTTCGATGTATTCTTGCATGTGAGGTTTTACAATGATCAATTCAGGGCATTTCTGAAGAGACTGCCAGAGTGGTTCCGCGGTAGATACACCTTTAGCTTTGGCCAATGGACAAGCGGCAAGGATAATGCCAGAACGTCTTGCTGGATCGCCTGCAACGGCGAGTGGTCTATTTTTGTATTGGGGCATTTTTGCCTTTTCGACTGAAGCATAAAAGCTCTGCATATCAATGAGCATGATGGTTCGCTGCTTAGTCCACACTGAAATCACTCCTGTACATTTGAGAACGTATGTTTGTATATATTATAAACCGAACACACGTTCTTTATGCAAGAGGTAAATATTTATATTAGGCATACGACCATCAAATTCGGAGCATTCAATTTGTACCAACCCCATTTTGCTATAGAATTGTGCAGTTCCAGGATTCTGTTCGTTGGCATCCACCTTTAGGTGGTGACCTGTGTAACCCCTTTTGTCAACGGCTCTATTTTTCGAAAGCTGGCAATCGGTGCATCAGAATGTGAAGAACCGTCGATCATTGTCTTTCAACGAAAAAAAGAGCGAGCCATCTCTGGATGACTTGCTCTTTTTCTTCATTTTAGGAGTCCTTATCATTACATTGCCTAAAAAGAGTTTTCAAGTGATTAGTATTGGTTCGATTGTCCACCATCAATAGGAATGACAGCACCATTAATAAATTCGGATTCGCCGGATAGCAGGAAGGAAACAAGACGACCTACTTCTTCTGGTTTACCAAAACGTCTCTTAGGGTTTACGCTAACAAATTCTTTGCCGGCTTCTTCCCATCCTTCTTCGCCACCAATTTGTTTAAGGGAACCCACGACCATCGCAGTCATAATCGCCCCTGGAGCGATCGCGTTGATGCTCAGGTTATATTGTCCGTACTCGATTGCTGCATTTTTTGTCATACCCGATACCGCGTGTTTACTTGCGACATATGCCGCCTGATTCAGAACTCCGCGAATTCCGCCAACCGATGCGACATTGACAATCGAACCGGATTGTTGTTCTTTCATCACTGGAAGAACGTATTTCATGCCATAAAAGACACCTTTGAGGTTAATGTCAATGACTTTGTCAAACACTTTACTGTCATATTCAGCTGTAGGAGCCTGTGTACCCTCGATCCCCGCATTGTTGTAGAAAGCATCGATGCGGTCGAACTTTTGGACCGTATCATCTACATATTTTTGAACAGCTTGCTCATCTGATACATCAGCAGTAAGGAGAAGAACTTCTGTCTCAGGTGCAACTTCCAGAATCAATTTTTTGGTCTCTTCAAGTGCAGGTTGATTAAGGTCAACGAGAGACAGCTTGGCACCATCTTTTGCGATTTCAAGTGCTGCTGCTTGTCCCAGACCTGAGCCTGCTCCAGTAATCAAAACAACTTTCGACTCAAAACGTTTACTCATGATCAATACTCCTTTATTAATGAATTAACGAACCCTTGCATAACCTTATATTCACCCAAGTAAGCAAAAGTAAACATTTGTTATCGATGATATTGGAACTGTCGATCCCATTTGAATTTACCGCAGGTATCAGAACAATCAAAGTATCCGCTGCAGCTGCTTCTTGTCCGATTACTTTTCCCATCGTATGGGCAATTTCATGATTCCACTATGAGGCAATCCCGCTTCCGGATGGTATCCTTTTTGGAAAAATAATATGTATTCATGGAATGTTATCTAATGCTGCAAAATCATCGATTGTTGCTCATGTTTTACTTCTTCATTTGCCCAAGCAGCGCTTCATTTAAAAGTCCTAAAACGAAGTTAACCCTCAATACTCCTTTTCAGGATATGCATGAGGGTTAACTTTTAATTTTTATTCAGGTATGAAAGGTGAATCGTATGAATGGCTTACCAACATTGATATTAGTCCAGAAGGCTGTAGATCTGAATGCTCTCCACCTTGGCATCCTTGATATGAAACGACATCACATCCACATAATTGGATGGCTCGTAACGGAAGTCATCCTCCTCATCTGGAGCTCCATCACCAAGGAGTTTCCCCTCTGGGTAGGCATTTTTGAGTGTGTCCAGACTGTCTCCTGCTTTAATGTTTCGGACTGTCGCGTACTTGGGATCTGTGATTTCAATATGAAAGATGGAGTCTTGTTTCCCCTCCGGTATACTGATTGTTTTAATCTCCAGACCAGGATAGGTGTACACTTTTTCTGTAAAACCGATTAACGTATCCATGTTGGTTCCATCGTCGGCACTGTACGTGTGAGATTTCAGGTTATCGGGTTTGCCCAGCATCTGTTCCATCTGTTCTTCATTCGCTGTATCCGAAATTGCGATGGTGTGCTCATTATAGACAAAAGCAAGCTCCTTCAGCACCACATTGTTTTCCTTCTCCATCGAACCTTCCTTAATCGCTTCAGTACCCTTTTCTTCCGAATTTTCGGAAGCAGGCGCAGTAGAATTGGTTGCTCCTTCGCCTTTGCTTTGTTCATTTGCCGTGTTCTGTCCGGTTGCTGGAGATGGAGCATCACTGGACTGACAGCCCGTTAATGCCCCCGTTAGTAAAGCACCTAGTACGATAAATCCTGCAGCTTTCTTTGTTAATTTCATCATGATCCCTCCATAAATGTGTGATTTGTTCTTATGAAGTGATTATAAATAAAACATTTGTTAGTCTTATAACAGAAATGTACCAATCTTGTAACGTTATTTGTTTAGGCTTGGGTTTGGATACAGGTCTACGCACGAGGCAAAACAATCGTAACGGTTGTTCCTTCCCCGATTTGACTTTCCATATCGATATATCCATTAAACCGCTCTACAATCTCCTTGCAGATGGAAAGCCCAAGACCTGATCCGTTCGCTGTGCTTGCATTTTTCGCCCGGTAAAAGCGTTCCTGCACTCGCTCCAGCTCATCGCCCGCGATGCCAATCCCTTGATCACGTACCCGTATAACCACCTCACTCGGTGTATGTTCCATCTCTATTTTAATCTGGGAGTGATTGCCTGAGTATTTGATGGCATTGTCCACAAGGTTGGCGATGGCATGGGACATCAACATTGGATTGACGTCGGCGTAGACTCTTGTCAGACCTCCATCTACCGATCCTTCCTCCGCTGTACTAACTTTGATCTCGATCTCTTTATCCTTGGCCTTCGCTTCCATATTCATTGCAACTTGCTGGATCAGTTCGTTCATTTCCGTTTTCTCTGCTTCCAGTTCGTTAGATCCGGCCTTGTCGAATCGGGAGAGCAATAACAGTTCATTAATCAAGCGCGTCAGCCGATCCGATTCCTGCAGAAGATGAGCATAGATTTTTTGCAGCTCCTTGTTCTCGTTCTCCCCTTCATATAAGTATTGAGAGAAACCACGTATGGCTGCCAAGGGTGTTTTTAACTCGTGAGATACGTTGGAGACAAATTGTTTCTGGTACTGAATGTAATCATGAAGCTGCCGCCCCATGGAATCCAGCCCTTCTGCCAGCATGCCCAGCTCATCCTTCCGGTTCAGCTGAACTCTCCGAAACTCCTGTCTAGAGAAGCTTTGCACAGCCCCGAGCAGAACTTTAATCGGTTTGGTTGTGTTTCGGGCAATCCACAGACTGGCTAACGTAATCAGCACAATGAAGCCGCCTGCACCTGCAAACAGGATATAACGGATTTGATCCATAATTGCATAAAAGTAAGAAATATCGTCCACGAACTCATACACATAAGCATTTTCGTAAAATTGATTCTGAATGGGAGTCGCAAAATAAAGCTGATGATCTTCCGTTACTGTGTAGGCATAACTGCCGCTAAGAGCTTTCTCAATATTTTTGTCAAAAATAAGCGGTTTGCCATCATTAATGATGATGCCATCCACAGCCAAGCCCAGCAATTGCTTGGAGCTGTTATAGATACGTACTTCCTTGCCTGAAGCTTTTAGCTTCTCCAGAGCAAGTCTGACGATTTCCTCCGTCTCAGGCTCTCCTGACGATGACCTATGCTGTGCCAGCACCTCACGAAAGGACAGCTCGGACAGATCCGCCTTCTCCATCATTTGTTTCTCAATCGTAACGAAGCTATAGTAATCAATGGCTTTGTTCACCGCAAAAATGATGATGCCAAAAGAAAGCACGGAGAAAAATAAATAATTCAGCAGGAGCCGAGTTGCATACTTCAGGCCTCGCCACCTCCAAGCTGATAGCCAAATCCATAGATCGTCCTGATGTATTTCGGTTCGTCCGCGTTATCCTCCAGCTTCTTCCGTAAACGCATGATGGTCATATCCACACTGCGACTGTCTCCCATGAAGTCGTATCCCCAACCGATCTGTAGCAGCTCATCCCGGGTAAAGATTTTGTCTGGCCTTTTGAGTAACGTTTCCAGAATTTTAAACTCTTTGGCCGTTAAAGAGACGGGTTCACCATTTTTCAGCACTCTCCGGCTCTCCAGATCAAATGTCAGCTCTTCATGAATGATGCGTGTAGATTTCACTTCTGTTCCTTCGCTGGACTCCTCCTTGCTCTCGTTTCTTCTGAGAATCACCTTGATTCGAGCGAGCAATTCCCGATTGTCAAAGGGTTTGGTCATATAATCTTCCGCCCCCAGTTCTAGTCCGAGTACCTTGTCGATCACCTCATTTTTGGCAGAGAGCATGATCACAGGAATGGCACGTTTCCCGGTGATTTCCTTGCACAGATCATATCCGGAGCAGTCAGGTAGCATCAGATCAAGTACCACCAGGTCCGGTTGAAAAGAGTCAAGCAGCTGCAGGCCCGTTTTGCCGTCTTCTGCGGTCTGCACATCGTAGTTTTCTCGCCGTAGCACCAGCTCAATTAAATCTCGAATTGCGATTTCATCATCAATAACTAGGATTTTATTCAATGTACACCCCTAACTAGCCTTGTTCTCCAGCTTCAATTATATATAACCCAATCTTAGCACAGACACTTTAGATTCCTCCACCAACAGCAAGATGAGGTATAATCCAACGAACCCAACATAACTTGTAATAAACCCGAAGAAAGGAGAACAATCCATGGATCTGCTCTGGGTACTCATTGTTGGTGGACTTATTGGTTGGTTAAGCGGCAACTTGATTGGACGGGACGTACCGGGCGGTGTACTTGGGAACGTTATTGCGGGTTTTATCGGTTCCTGGTTAGGAACGGAATTGCTGGGACCCAGAGGGCCGGTAATTGGCGGATTTCATATTATTCCAGCCATCATTGGCTCGATTATTGCCCTGCTCATCTTCTTCGCTCTGGCACGCGGCGGAGCCTTCCGAAGACGTTAACAAAGAGAGGCGGAAATTGATACCGTCATTCATTGATAAAAGGACCGAAAGCATTCATCGATGGAAGATGAACACTTACGGTCCTATTTTTATTTTTAATGTACTGTATCCGTGTTAATTCCCGCAGATTCTAATTTAGATTTGGTTTGTTGCAGCTGTTCCAATATCGCTTTCTCCATTCCGTTCACTTACAACACGATTTTTGGCTGCCCCTATACCGACTATAAAGAGTAAGACCGATGCGCCAAGCAGAATGAAAAGTGGCAGGTTCCAACTATTTGTCGCGTCATGCAGATATCCGATAAGGGCAGGACCGATGGCGGCAAGTAGATATCCGATCGATTGAGCCATGCCTGACAGCTCCGCTGCTTGGTGCGCATTTTCGGTACGTAAACCGAAAAACATCATAGCCAAACTAAAGGCGAAACCTCCACCAATTCCGAGTATGATGATCCACAACAGAATGACATTGGAGCTCCCGTAAAGAAGTCCAAGCGTGCCCGTCATTAGCAAAATGGTTGTGATGACTACTAATAAACGTTGGCTAGACATGCGCCCAGCAATAACGGGGACGATAAAGGTAAATGGAAGCATAGCTAATTGCATAATCGAGAGGTACCATCCAGATTGGTTGGACTCAATTCCTTGCTGCTTTAAAATTTCAGGCAACCATGCGATCAATACGTAGAAAACCATGGACTGTATACCCATAAACATGGTTACCTGCCAGGCAAGCGGGGATCGCCATACATTCACATTGTTGCTGGCCACTTGTTGACTCGTCGTAGCTGTTTGTTTGGTTCGATTTCTTAATTGAGGTAACCAACAGAGGATCGATACAAAGCTTAGTATCCCCCATATTCCCATTGCTCCCTGCCATTTGAGCCCTGCGTTCATGGCTAATGGTACACTGACTCCCGATGCTATAGCTCCACACAAATTCATTGAAATGGAATAAATCCCTGTCATGGAGCCAATTTTATTTGGGAAATCCCGTTTGATTATGCTCGGCAATAATACATTACATATGGCAATGGCGAATCCAAGAACTGCTGTTCCAATAAATAGATGAACTGCGCCAGATAAAGATCGTATAACAATACCAACAGTAAGAAAGATGAGGGCAATCAAAATGATACGCTCAACCCCATACCTTCTTCCCAATTTGGGTACCAGAGGCGATAATAAAGCAAAGGCAAGCAAGGGTACCGTTGTGATCAGGCCTGCTAATGTATTTGAAATATGAACGTCTTCCCTTATAAGGCTCACTAGAGGACCAACTGAGGTTAAGGGAGTACGTAAATTGGCTGCGATAACAATAATGCCGAGAATGATAAACCCTATAGAAGATGGTATGGCTTTTTTATTTTGTTTGTTCGGCATTCTTCGATTCTCCTTTCTGAAATAACATCCGCGCGGACAAGGAAAGTATATTATAATATATTTTTAATTACAATAAATATTTTATGTTATACTAAAAATGCAGGGGAATAAAAATACAACTCCAAAATCCCATCATGGAATTCGAAGTTGTATGATAAGCAGCATTTTTGATTTTTAGAAACCATACTTTAAGGAGATATGGAGCACTGTTTCGCTATTCGTATGATTGGTATACGAGTGAGGACAATCTGCACGAAAACTGATCGTGTCATATTGATTCAATGTGTACATCTCTTCGTTCACTTGAATTTCAATGGAACCCGTCATTACTGTCGCAATTTCAGTGGTATTCACATGATGACCTTCAGGGTGATATGAGCTATGGGGCTGCAAGTAAGCCCGACACATTTCAATACCGTTGCTTTTAAAGACGGGTTCAATGATCCAATTTTTTTGGTCATTGGAAAATCGTAGTCCTTCACCTGCTCGATACACAGTAACAGGGTCTTCTGTTTGGAACAAAGCCAATAGCGGTAAAGATATGCCTTTAGAAATTTTCCATATCATCGCCAAAGTTGGATTTGTTTCGCCACGTTCGATATTGCCCAGAGTAAGTTTGCTTACGCCCGTTAATTCCGCTAAGTCGTCTAAGCTCATTTGGTTTTCTTTTCTGTACTTTTTCAGGGCACTGCCCATTTGTAATACCATTTGTTTTGAATCATTGACGTCATCCATTTCATATTCACCTCAACAATAAATAAACTGTTATAGCTAGTATATTGATAATCTAGAATCTTTTCCATACGATTAGCATGGGATAAATTATGAAAGGTGGTATAGATATGAAAATTCTCATCGTTGGTTATTTTAACGAAACTGCAAAATCAAATATTACAGCGTATTTTCCGCAAGACTGGAATGTTGTCATTGTCCTGCCCGGACAAGAAATGCTGCATCATATTAAAGATTGTCAGGTACTCATTCCTGAACATATTAAAGTGGATCACAGCCTGCTCGCTAACGCCAAAAAATTAAAATTGGTACAGACGGGGGCCGGGTTTGATAATGTCGATATCCCTGCCTGTACACAGCTCGGTATTTGGGTGGCCAATGCTGCGGGAGTGAATGCACAGGCAGTGGCCGAGCATGTAATGGCACTGATATTGTCTTATTATAAAAACATACCTTTTCTCGATAACTTCATGAAAAACAAGATGGATGAGAATCAGTTGGACTATACAGGGAGTGAGTTAAAGGGGAAAACGATTGGGATTATCGGTTTGGGCTCAATTGGACAAAAAGTGGCTGCGTTTTGCAGGGTTTTTGATATAAATGTGCAGGCCTATGCACGAAAAGCTGTTGTACAATCTGACGACTGGGTGAAAATGACCGATTTCGATACGCTTATAAGCACATCGGACATCGTCAGTGTACATATTCCCTTGAATCAGCAAACCAAGCAGCTCATCAACAAAGCGGTATTCAAGAAAATGAAGAATACCACTCTTTTTATCAATACAGCCCGCGGTGGAATTGTTAACGAAAGAGACTTGATTGATGCATTGAAAAACGGGGATATTTCAGGCGCATGCCTGGATGTGTTTGAATCTGAACCACTTCCTATGGATAGTGAGCTTAGGAATCTGAGTAATGTGATACTTACTCCCCATACAGCAGGAATGCCTGATGGTCGGAAATTTCATAAAATAAGATATGATTTCTTTATAAAGAATATAAAACGTGTAGGAAATGGTGAAGAGCCTGAAAGCAAACTCAATCAGATATTCACCTAACATTCGCCTGTTCATTTTCACTGTACCTGCTTTGCAAATTGCAGAAAAGCGGAATCGCTTAAAGCCCCCAAAAATATATGCTATAGCATGTTTTTAGGGGCTTTAAATTCTATCATTTCAATTCGGTTAATCCTCTTGCACATTCATGTACAGTTTTTCTAAGATTACTTTTAACTGCTTAAGTTCCTCTGGCTCTAACCCTCGTGTAACGTAATTATGAGCGTCCTTGACCGTTAACAACAACTGTTGCTTAACTTCTTCTCCTTTAGGAGACAAATATAAATGATGTGAACGCTTATCTTGATCATTAATCATACGTCGAACCATTTCTTTACGTTCTAACGAATGTATCATCCTCACGACAGTTGTTTGATCCCGATCGATTGCCTCCGCCAGCTCTTTTTGAGTCGTAGCTTTATCAATGTCCATATAAAAAATAATACTCCATTGTTCAGGCGTGACCTTATAAGGTTTCAATTGTTTGATAAAATAATTTGTAAGCTTGAGATCAGTACGGTGAATTAAAAAACCAGTCACATCGTATAAGTCCATTGTTGTACCCTCATTCATCATGTTCTTACACCAATTATAGGTGATCTGAACGATTGTTACAAACTACTTTATATCGCTACCCTTCTTAAATAAGTCGTTTAAAAGAAATGATACATCGACACAATCATGCCAAGAATAAACAAAACGAGTGCAGGAATGGCCTTTTGTATGGGGTCTTTGGCTAAAACAATCAAGGTAAACGCCCCAGCAAGCATCGTTCCACCTAGAAGCAGACCCGCCAAAAGTGCAAAAACAGGTATCCATATGCCAACGATCATACCAATGGCTCCCACAATCTCAAATGAACCGGTCAGAACATTAAAGAAAGAGGGCAATCCAAATCGTTTGAATTCGTCTGCCATTTTACCCGAAATAATTTTGCTTCCTGTGAATAGGAAAAAGAGACCTAAAAGAATCTGTAAAACGGTAATAAAAATGAACATAGCTATCCTTCTTTCATTAAGTTGTGCATATAGAATTAGTATATGCTATAGCATGTATTTTGTGTGATATTATTAAATTTGTCAACCTTTAAAAGAAGTATCACATGTCGGTTAGAAAATTAATCACTTTCAAGTACATGCTATAACATATGCTTGAAAGTGATTTTAAAGATCTATCCGCAATTCCTATTGAATGGGGTTACGATACTCCAGAAGGTCCTTCAAATTTGAGATTTTCTGCAGCAGCTTCTCCCCCACATTGGTTTCCTTCACCAGTTTACGTTCCAGTTCTTTATCCACCAGTCTTTTTACAGACAATACGTCCGTTCCGTTGCATAACACATCTTCTTTTGAATTAAATTTTTGGTGGGCGACGAGCTGCATGCCAAAAGAGTTGTACAGCAAGGTATATCCCGCAATGCCTGTGGTGGATTGATAGGCTTTGGAAAAACCGCCGTCAATCACGATCATTTTTCCGTTTGCTTTCACAGGGCTCTCTCCACTAATTTCTTTGACTGGCGTGTGCCCGTTAATGACATGTCCATGATACGGATTCAAATCAAACTCCTGCAAGATTCTTCGACAGATCTCTTCGTTTTCACGTAAATGGTAGTAAGGATTTTTTTTCTCCTTATGTGCTTCTTTATCTAGAATAAAATAACGTTCAAAAGTGGTCATCTCTCTCTTGCCAAAGAGTGAGGAACATTCCCCTGTCCAGATGTACCATACCATATCCGTCGCCAAATCTTCTGTTTCTTCCGGATGCGCAAAGGCATAACGTAAATAATCTTCAAAAACATCAAGCAATTGACGGCCCGCATATGTCTTGTCTTCAATCTGCATTTCTTCCATATTTCCTTCTTCATCCAAAGGAATACAGCCGTGAATTAACAAATTCCCGTTGTATTTTAAATAAAGGCTCCCCTTTTTCATGAGGAAATTCATATGTCTGGCCAGCTTTTCGGAATGCTGAACGGAGAACAGCAGTTTCTCCATCACCTGGCGTTCTTCCTCTAGCAATTCTTCAGGCTTCTGCGGATTTACGGTGGTAAAACAGGTGTTTTCCAGCTGGTACGTTTTTCCGCAAATGTTGATTTCATTTTTGTCGTAATCAATCTGCTCCAGCAAAAGTCTTTCAGACATATTAAAGTATGGGCGTCTCTTGATAATCGGACTTTCAAGTTTAAACTGGATCATGGCAATGGCTTGGTGAATTTTGGTGATCTGCAGAATTTCCTGCTCAGATACATTATGTCCGGCCTGTAGTTTAGGTCTGAAGGGCAGATTGTCTTCATAGTATTTTTCCGCCAAGTTAAGCAGCGGGCGCAGATTGATTCCGTATACATCTTCAATGATGTCCAGATTGTCGTATCTGGCGCAGATCCGGATAATATTCGCAAGGCAGACCAGAGAACCCGCGTAGGCACCGATCCAGAGGACATCATGGTTCCCCCACTGAATGTCTACAGAATGGTAGTTGATTAGCGTATCCATAATTTTATCGGGGTCCGGTCCCCGGTCATAGATATCTCCAACCACATGAAGATGGTCAACCACCAGGCGCTGGGTCGTATAAGCAAGGCCAATAATGAGCTTGTCGGCTTGGCCCAGGGAAATAATCTGCCGATATATTTCCTCATAGTAAGGATCCTTATTGTTGGTTGAATCCGTCTTGTATAGAAGCTCCTCTACAATATATACATACTGCTCCGGCAAAGCTTTACGCAATTTCGAGCGCGTATACTTGGAAGAGGCGTAAGCAATAAGCTTAAGCATGTGTTCAATTGTTTCTCTGTACCACTGGTTCAAAGCCTGTTTGTTGCTCAGTTCGCCTATAACCAGCTGTATTTTTTCTTCCGGATAATAAACCAACGCTGCAAAATCATTGATTTCCTGATCTGTCCATACCTCCCGGAATAATTCCTTGATTTTTTCTTTGACGGTACCCGAACCGTTTCGTAGTACATGCTGAAAAGCCTGAAACTCCCCATGCAAATCACTGACAAAATGCTCGGTTCCCTTTGGGAGATTGGAGATCGCCTCAAGGTTGATGATTTCTGTGATGATTTTTTCTTCCGTATCATATTTCTGGGCCAATAAATCTAGAAATTGCTCATCCAAAACAGATGTCCCCCTTCAAATAAGTTATGTGGTTTTGATTTTATAGTAAGTTTCCAAGGGACTTTTACTTACATGGTGATTATCAACATTGTCCTCCCTAATCATACTCCAGTTCATCATGTATGAACAAATTTCATCGAACGCCTTTGATCTCTTTATTCTCGTTCTCTACACGAAAAACATCCCTTGCTGCCTCTATGAAAGATAACATGATGGGTGAAAGCCACTTGTCTTTATGCCACAACATCTGTGTATACACCTGCAAATTCGGAATTTCCCACGGAAGGACAACAAGTTCTCCTCGTTCAATTTCAGCCTCCACGACGATCTCAGGCAGAAAGGCAATGCCGATTCCAGAAATTGCACATTTTTTAATGGCTTCCGCACTTTGGAACTCCAAATACGTAATGCTATCAATGCCCTCTTTCTCAAATGATCGGTCAAACATCGTTCGATACGGACAACCCTTTTCATTAGTCAGGAACACTTCTTCATGAAAATCTTCCAACTGCAGCAAAGGTCGTTTTGCGAGCGGATGATCTGGAGCAGCTAATAAACGGAAATGTTCTTCCAGCATCGTTTCCACGGCAAGTCCGCTTGAGCGGATGGGTTCGTCCAACATATAGACGATATCCGTGGTTCCCTCAAAAAGTGTTTGCTTGAGCTCTTGATTTGGAACTGAGCGAAAGATCAGACGAACGCCAGGATGTTGTGCACGAAACCGTTGAAAGACAGGTGGAAGCCGATACGAGCAAATAACCTCATTGGCACTTATCGTTATGGTGCCACTTAGTTTTTCATTGTCATGGACAACACTACGTGCTTCATCCAATTTTTCAAGCACCTCTTGGGCATGCGTTAAAAATCGTTTGCCCGCTGTTGTAAGAGCGAGTTGTTTGCCTAACCGATCAAAAAGGCGAACGCCTAGTTCATCTTCCAGAGCTTTAATTTGCATCGTAACATTGGAAGGAACGTAGCTAAGCACTTCTGCTGCTCGCGTGAAATTTAATGTTGTTGCAACCGTGCAAAACGTATTCAGTTGGCGAAATTCCATCGGGTGCTCTCCCTTCATCTTTCAATTTTATTGAATGCTACCTTGAATTACATTCACTTTTGTTGAGAGTACCATGGCTCTATACTAAGCACAAGAGATCACAGTGAACATGTGGTTTTTCATTTTGAAGGGAGCGACTAGACGATGGATTATGAAATTTTTAATTTGGGTGATGTCATTTTACAATCAGGAGTGACGTTACCAAACGCTTTTCTTGCTTATAAAACTTATGGGAAATTAAACGAACAGAAAGATAATGTTATCGTTTATCCAACGGCTTTTGGGGATCATCATGTGCAAAATGAATGGTTAATCGGAAGCGGGATGGCGTTAGATCCAGAGAAATATTTTATTATCGTTCCTAATTTGCTGGGCAATGGACTATCCTCATCTCCCAGTAACACACCCCACCCATTCGACCGGGCTCACTTTCCCCAGGTAACCATCTATGACAACGTTAGATTACAGCACCAATTGTTGACCGAGAAATTCGGTATTCAAAAAATTGCTCTCGTCGTAGGATGGTCTATGGGTGGCATTCAGGCATTTCAATGGGGGGCAAGTTATCCAGAGATGGTCGAACGAATTGCACCTTTCGGGGCAATCGCTAAACCTTGGCCTCACACATATGTAGTTCTGGAAGGTGTGAAATCTTCCCTGCTGTCTGCAGTCCGCTTCGACTCAAGTAAACTCAACCAATTGACTTCTGCAGATATGCGCGCCGTTGGCCGGGTCTATGCGGGATGGGGTCTATCACATGCGTTTTATAGAGAGGAAGTCTATCGTGAGATGGGATTCGAATCATTGGAGAATTTTGTAGCCGGTGTCTGGGAAGAGAGCTTTATGAATATGGCACCGCATAATGTTCTGTCCATGTTATGGACAGGCCAGTATGCAGATATTAGTGCCAACTCCTCCTATAACGGAGATTTCGTTAAGGCGCTTAAGAGCATAACAGCTCTTGCCAGCATCATGCCGGGAAGCACGGATCTTTTCTGCACAGCGGACGACAATAAATATGAAGCGGAACATATCCCTAATGCTACCTTTAACCCAATACCATCGATCTGGGGTCATTTTGCCGGTCGTGGAATCAACATTACCGATAATCAGTTTATTGATGACCATCTGAAGCAATTGTTAACACTTAGCGCAAAAGAGTACGCGTAGAATCGTCCAACAAAACTTTCTCAGTATTTCGCGATTGTATTCTGGATTAAATAAAACCAACCGACGGGTGTTTCAATACTCGGCGGTTGGTTTTATTTAATCAACAGCGGCTTTCCGAAATATTACAAGTTACACGAGTACATACTAAGGAAAAGTTGGATGAAGCTTACATAACGGAGGTCTCTTCATGGTATTTACAATCACAATTATCATCGTAGCACTGTTTGCAATTTGGGGTGCTTTCGCTCCCGATCAACTGGCGGATGTGGCAAGTGTTGCCTACAACTTCTCTATTCAGAATTTTGGCTGGTTTTATTTGCTGGCTACCTTGTTCTTCCTGATCTTTGCCTTTTATCTGGCGTTCAGCCGATTTGGTAATATCAGGCTCGGGGACGATGATGATGAACCCGAGTATTCTACAGTTTCCTGGCTGTCCATGCTGTTTAGTGCTGGTATGGGTATTGGACTGGTTTTCTGGGGAGTCGCTGAGCCGTTGTCCCATTATTTATCTGCGCCGGAGGGAGCAGAACCAGGAACTACTCAGGCAGCAAGACTTTCAATGCGTTATTCTTTTTTCCACTGGGGATTGCATCCTTGGGCGATCTATACCGTCATCGGCTTAGCGCTTGCTTACTTCCAGTTCAGGAAAGGCTACAAAGGATTGATTAGTTCCACCTTTATACCTTTAATCGGTGAGCGGCTTGCTGCAGGCTGGCTTGGGAAGGCCATTGATATTCTGGCGGTGATCTCCACCATTTTCGGTGTTGCGACCTCACTTGGATTGGGTGCACTTCAGATTGGTGGCGGGTTGAATCACTTATTCGGTATCCCAAACTCGACGATAGTCCAAGTTATCATTATCACAGTTGTGACCGTACTATTTTTAATCTCGGCAACTTCCGGTCTGGATAGAGGGATTAAAATTCTAAGTAACACCAACCTTGTTATCGCTGTGCTATTAATGCTGTTTGTATTGGTGACTGGACCGACTACGTTTATATTTGACACATTTACAACAACCTTGGGCAGTTACATGCAAAACATCATTAATATGAGTTTGAGATTGACACCATTTTCAAAAGAAACCTGGATTGGGGCATGGACATTATTTTACTGGGCATGGTGGATCGCGTGGGCTCCCTTTGTCGGTACTTTTATCGCCAGGGTATCCAAAGGAAGAACCATTAAGGAATTTGTAATTTACGTCTTGCTTATTCCAAGCCTTTTCGGATTTATCTGGTTCTCCGTCTTTGGCGGTACAGGAATTTATATGGAATTGTTCAATGGCACCCATCTGGCGGAGGCTGTCCAGGCAGATACGACAACCGCCCTATTCCTTATGCTGGAGCAGTTGCCTTTGGGCACGATCGTAGCATCCATCGCCACACTTCTCATCATGATCTTCTTTATTACGTCAGCTGATTCGGCTACCTTTGTACTGGGCATGTTGACTTCAGACGGCACTCTGAACCCGAGTGCAAGAGTGAAATTGACCTGGGGAATTATGCAGTCTGCCATCGCTGTCGTCCTGTTGATCAGCGGGGGGTTGAATGGACTTCAAACGGCATCTATTGTAGCCGCACTACCGTTCGCGGTTGTTCTTATTGGTATGTGTGTCTCCCTACTCAAGGCTTTGCAGGCTGAAGACAGAGAACGACGTCAGAAGGAAAAACGACAACGTAAAAAGCTGAAACGACTGTTGGAGGAACAAGAAACCTCGCAGAATGAAATTCCCATAAGTTAATGTATACTTGACCTCTATAATAAAGGGCACCTGTCTTCAGACGGGTGCCTTTTTCTATAGACTGTGGCTTATGGTCTCAACTCTGATATTCACGCCTAAGAACGCGGTTCTCTGGAACAAAAAATAACCGCTCTGTCAGGGTAGTCATTAGAGGATATGACTCCATTCACTTACATCACATTGTCCATAATCATTATTGCCCACAGCAATCAACGTGCCATCTGATTTCAGTCCAACCGTATGAGCACACCCTGCCGAAACAGCTCTAATTTGGTGCCAGTCACTAACATCGCATTGGTGATGTTTATTTGAACCCACAGCAACGATCGTACCGTCAGACTTAAGACCGACGGTATGATAACTGCCCGCTGCAACGGCCACAATGTCGAACCAGCCGCTTACGTTGCATGCCCCTTTGTTATTTCTACCCGCAGCCACTACCGTACCATCTGATCTGAGTCCAACCGTATGAAGATACCCTGCCGAAACACCCACGATATTGCTCCAGTCGTTTACGTTACATTGGGTATACTTATTGTTACCAACAGCTGTCACCGTACCGTCTAATTTCAAACCGACCGTGTGCCAGTCACCCGTCGTGACCGCTACAATATCATGCCAACTGCTCACGTTGCATTCACCTTCATTATTTCGCCCCACTGCAACCACCGTGCCATCTGATATAACCCCTACCGTACGGCACCAGCCTGCCGAAATAGTTATTATATCGCGCCACTGGCTTACATTGCATTGGTCATGCTTATTCCAACCTATGGCTGTTACCGTACCATCCGATTGAAGACCAACTGTGTGGGCATTCCCGGTGTTCGTAGCCATATGAACATTACCAGCAACAACTCCTACAATATGGGACCAATCGTTCACCTCACATTGCCCGCATTTATTATCACCCACGGCTGTGACTGTTCCGTCAGATTGAAGAGCCACGGTATGACGATGACCTGCCGCTACGGTGTCGTTACGGAGCCGTCTTGGATCCAACACCGTTTTTTTCCGTGAATCGTAGTCCATATCTTTCCTCCATAGCAATAATAAAAAACCTCAGATGAGATAGCCATTCTGAGGTTAATAAACTTAACTGTTTTTCTTCTATCCTTTTGGAGTCTGATTTGATATTCATGATTCATCTGACGATCACATCAGTTGTTTTCAATACCTTTAATAACTTCAACCTTTTTATCCCCTGCTGTCTTGGCTAACTCTGTCGTGGTACTGCCTTGGATAGCAACAATGACGCCAGAAGCCAGCATAGAAACGATTAAAGTTGTGCTGAGAGCCTTGGAAATTTTCTTCTTGACCATAAATAGACCTCCAATAGTTCATGATATTGTTCGAAACCAATATAAGCTATGATTCAGCTTTATGGGTGAATTACAATATTTCACTTTTTTGTGGGTTAATCCACCTGGTGATTGTATTATAGCGTATTGACAATGATTGTAAAAGGATTTTTGCTGAGAGACTAACTCTTCCGATAAGCAACCTTATGAAAATCTTGGATATATCGAAAAAGCTCCTCACCCTCATCAGACACCTGCGTGCTTCCATCCAGTGGCAACATCATCGCCTGATACGGTTCAGGTACCATTCGATATTGATGAACATAGGAGGTGAGGACAAACCCGTTATGTTGCCAAAACTGAATGCGTTCCTGATGAGCCTCTGTTGTCCCGGACTCCGCCTCGATGATTATGCCTCTGATCTCGTGTTCCCTTAACGCCCAATCTCTGATTTGCTTCAGCATCCAGGTTCCTACTCCCGACCCGCGAAGCTTCAGTTCAATCGCAAGGTAATCGATAATCAGGATGCGGTCTGCACCCTTCCCCACCAGTCCAGTAACAGCCATTGCAACCACTTCTCCATGATGCACGCCCGTGTGTAAATAACCAATGCGCCGATCCAGCATACTGCGAAGAATCGCTTTTGTCTTGGCGCCGCTTGGAAAAGCTTCATGGTAGATTCGTTCCATCCGTGCCCACAATGCTTCATCCCAAGCTTCTATTGTCATAAACTCTAATTCCAGCACTTGTTTCACCCCCAAATCCTCACTTGCATGGCAATCAGTCAACACCATCAAGACAACAGTAAGTACCCATAGCTCAAGGCCTACTAACTAACATCGCCATAACAAAGCTTAATGAAATCAAACTGTTCACGAAAGTAAAAAGCGGATTATTTGTGTCAATTCCTTTCGGTAATTTGAGAATCACCTTTTTGGTCAATATAACTAATGTGGATAAAATGGGTACATTCCAGACTACTGAAGAATCGTTCAACAAAAACATCACCATATATTTTCTTCATATGATTCATGTTAAAAATATATTGTTCCATATGCTCAAGCTTGCGCAGACTGCGTACCAGCATTTTTCGATCCTCTTCAGAGAGATTAGGGTCTGCTTCGATCTTCGTCAAAGCATTTTTCACACGTGCGGATACCTGTTCAACATAGAGATGGTTTTTGGAGTTTGGCGGAACACATAGCGTCAGGTCACAGCCCACAAAACGAACACCTTCAAGAATGCAGTTTTCAAAATTGGCGGTAAGCTTTTGTCTGCCTTGTCCCTCAAACGTAATATCCACTAGCTTGCCGGTAAAGGAACAATTGACGATATTTGCTGCTTGTAATATCCGGTCATTGAATCTACATTTAACAAAAGTACAGTCGATAAAGGTAGCATTCTCCAGTGTCATGCCTCTCATATCGCACGAGGAAAATTCGCAATTGGTAAAAACAGCTTCGTCTTTGGCAATACCTACTGAGCGCAAGTCGGAACGAATAAATGTACAATCACCAATCGTACTACCGGCAAAAAATCTCGCATTCGAAAGATCGCAGGTATCAAATACAAGCTGATGCAGGTTACAGTTCCAAAATATGGGTGAGCCCACATTCGAGTTGGTTATAGTCGTTCCATTTATCGTTTCGTGCTCGTACCTGACAATATCAGAAAATAATTCGTTGTCTACGGACACACCAGACTCAAGTCTTCTCATCCCAATCCCCCTATCATTTCTTCAGAATATGTCATCTGCCTGCGGCTGATTCTTTCAATGTGCATAAGCGCTAAGAAAGACACGTACGCCATCAGTGATGATACGTCTGGTTTGTTCTGCATCCATACTCCCTGTTCTTCTAGGTTGATTAAATACCAATAGAAACGTTAAAGCAGCGAAGTGTTTGGTAGCCATTTCAGGATCTGGCACATCGATTAATCCCTTTTGACCAAACTCTATAAACCGCCTCATGATTCCCTCTTCCGTTGCGTTATCCAGCCTTTCAAAAAAAGAGTCTGGCAGGTTGGCTTCTTCCACCATAACCAGCCGGATCAAAGCCATGTAATCGGCCGAACCGTTCGCGGAAGCCACAATCTGTTCGCAGAATAAGATGAGTGCCTGCTGCAGATCCTCGAATTCCAAGAGATGGTCTGTAATCCCTTGCTCAATCATCTCCAGAACGGCCATACTGGATTCTTCCACAACGGCAAGCAGCAGGTTCTGCTTGTCGCCATAGTAATCATACACTGTCCGTTTGGAAACTCCCGCTTGAGCTGCGACCGCATCCATGCTGGACCGATCAAATCCTTCTGAAAGAAACAGGTCTCGTGCTGCCACTGTAATTTTGGCTCGTTTGTCAGCAGAGCCTTTGCGGATTGTCTTTTTTTCCGTCATACCCATTCTTATGTTGCCCCCTATAGGTTTACGATCTGATATTAACTAGAATCAAAGCTTTGTTTACAAACTACACTGCACGGTGTAGTATAGCAAACGTAGCATATTAAATCAATAATCAAGGAGGATTGTACCATGAATACCAAGCGGTCTTTTGTTGATGTTCTCATTGTCGGGGCCGGACCTACAGGGCTTACACTTGCCTGCGATCTTGCCCGTCGAAACGTTGACCATCGCATTATTGAACGAAGCTCCGTATATAACGTTGCCTCTCGCGCGAAAGGAATCCAGCCTCGCTCGCTTGAAGTCGTCGATGATTTGGATGCCGTTCAATACATCACTGACACTGGTGCTGTAGATTTGCCTGTTCGTTATTATACCGCAGATGGAAAAAGTGTGGAAAAGCCGACGATTACTGTTGCAGCCAGCGCCGAACTGGAAACTCCCTATCGTGATCCGGTCTGGATTGCTCAATTTGATGTGGAAAAAGCACTGCGTGATCGGTATACAGAGCTTGGCGGTCAAGTTGAGTTAGGCATGGAAGCTGTGGGGCTGGTTCAGGATGTGGATGGAGTAACGGTAACCGTGAATTCACCACAGGGAGAAGAACACATTCGCGCTCGTTATGTCGTTGGCTCAGACGGGGGAAAAAGCAATATCCGCAAGTTTATTCACTTACCGCTGGTTGGGAAAACACATGATCATGAGCGCTGGTATCTAGGCGATGTACGATTGGAAGGGTTGGATCGTGGCCATATCCATATCTGGACATCTTCAGAGGGAATGGTCGGGGTGACACCGCTGCCGAAATCCGATATTTGGCAGCTACAGGCTACAATTCCGGAAGACATCGAAGAACCGGAGCAGCCGTCGCTGGAAGCATATCAAGCCATGTTTGACCGCAGGGCCGGGGCCGGACGTGTTCAGTTCACGGATGCTTCCTGGCTCTCCATTTACCGGGTCAACATTCGGATGGTTGAACGTTACCGCAATGACCGGGTATTTCTTGCCGGCGATGCTGCTCATGTTCATTCACCAGCCGGCGGACAAGGCATGAATACGGGGATGCAGGATGCGTACAACCTCGGCTGGAAACTGGCTGCTGTGCTACGGGGAGCGGACACCGCCTTACTCGACACGTACGATGAGGAGCGTCGCCCAGTGGCTCAAGCCGTGCTTGATGACAGCACGAAGAAGATGGGAGTGGTCATAGGAACAGCGACTGAAGGCGGTGGCTTGTCTCAAACTTTGAGCACCATATCTGATGATCTGACGAGCGGGCTTCTGATTTCTTATCGGTCAAGTTCTCTAATCCGTCCGTCTGCTCTGACACATAATACCTGCTGTTTATGTCCTGGCGATCGTGCTCCTAATGCTACAGGTCTGCAAGGCACCGGGTTTGCAGGAAGCATCTTCGACCTGTTGCGTGGTCCACACTGGACGCTTTTGGTTTTTGCAGACCGCACCCATCCTTCGCTGGAAAACTTCACTACCAATGAACTCCATGTGCATTATATCCTGCCATCGAATGTAGTGGGAGCGGAAGGCGTAACAGACACAGCAGGCAATGCCTATCGAATTTACGATGTAACAAGTGAAGAACTCATATTGATTCGTCCCGACGGTTACATCTCACTGCGTACATCCATGGATGAACCCGCAGCGATTTCGAATTACTTGAATTCCATCTATCGCGCAAACTGATTTGCACAATGGAATATGGGTCTTGTCTTCGCTTGGGGGCAAGAACATATTCCGATCAAATGCACGAATCGACGGCTCGATTTATTTCTTGAACCAGTCTATAGCCTTCACTTTACTCCATCAGAAGAAATATCGTTATGATAGTTATCTTCATCATAGTAATGTTCAAACGTTCTATTCATTTTACTAGCTATGAAATGGGTTCGGCGGGAATGAACAATGGCTCCAATGACAAAAAACAGAGATAACAATGTAGTAAAAGCATATATGATAGTCATAGACAAACTCCTTTCTAGGAGGTGAAAGTCACTTCTTTACCATTCAACCTGATCAAATCGCATGTCTTTATAGTAGAACTCTCGATCCTGTTCCGTAATCTCACGAAGAACTCTGCATGGATTGCCAACAGCGATTACGTTTGCAGGCACATCCTTGGTTACGACACTGCCAGCACCAATGACACTGCCCCCGCCAATCGTGACTCCTGGTAGAATAATCGCTCCGCTTCCAATCCACGCTCCATCTTCAATAACGACGGGTAGTGCAAACATCCCGCCTTCTTTGCGCTTCTCAGGGTGTACAGGATGACTCGTTACAGCAATCGTTACATTTGGGCCAAACATGACATCATTCCCAATGGTTACTTTATAGTCATCCACCACGGTTAGATTGAAATTGATATATACATTATTTCCTACGGTGGTATTTGATCCGTATGACATGCGGAGCGGAGGTTCCATCCATACATTCTCGCCCATGCTACCAAAAAGCTGTTTCATTAAGGCTTGGCGCTTCTCCACCTCATCTGGATGCAAATTATTGATTTCATGACATAGTGCCTTACCTCGCTGACGTGCTTTGGCTAATGCTTTTGCTTCTTTCGGATAATTCGCATCATTATCTGTAAACAATTGTTTGCTCGCCATTCGTTCTTGAATATTCATATACTCTTCTCCTTTATCCCTGGTTAAGATCAGGTTTCTTAAAGTTTCTAGTTAAGTTGTTCAGCCACTTATACTGACGATATCGTGCCAAAGCAATAGGCAGTTTGATCAACTCGTCCAAGCTAATGATGACGTATAACAATATGGGAGACACTTGCCAAACAAAAGCGCTCAGGTAACTAAGTGGAAGAATAATAAACCACATGACAACCATGTCGCACCATAATCCGAACTTGGCATCTCCACCAGCCGGGAATATACCTGCTATCGTTGTGGAGTTAAACGACTTCGCGATACAATAATATGCACTAATGTATAACATGCCATCCAGATAGCTTTGAGCGGTTGGACTCAGATTGACGATGGAGTAAACCAAAGGTTTAATAAGCAAGATGGTACAGCCTGCAACGACTCCAAAAATGAAAGCATAATAACACATATGGTTACCCGCATACTTTGCTTTCTCCATTTCACCCTGTCCAAGATACTTTCCAATTAGTACAGACCCCCCGGTGGCTATGCCGCCACAGAGAACAACCGCCAAGTTCTTGACTACAGATGCGATAGAGTTCGCTGCAACCATATCGGAGTTCACATGACCTATAATGGCCGCCGTAGCGGTAAGCGCTCCTCCCCATACGATATAATTTCCCTGCACAGGCAGTGTATATTTCAAGAAATCCTTCAATAAACTACGCTGCGTACGGTCACGTATAGGCAAATGAAAACGAATGGTTCCCTTGGTTAAGGAGTGAAGCACACAACATGCCAGTTCAATCGTACGTGCCAACACCGTGGCAAGAGCAACAGCCGCAATCGCAAGTTCCGGATTGGATGGGAACAGGATAAAAATGCAAATGGCATTAAACAAAATGTTTAAGACCAAACATAAAGAACTGATCCACGCACTGAGTTTTGCATTTTCCATACTTCGAATCACACTCAGATACATCTGCGATAATCCCATTACGAGGTAAGAAAAGGAATTGAACTGTAAGAACCTTGAACCATATTGAATCAATTCAGGATCATTGGTGAACAAGTGCATTAGTGCTTCGGGAATCAGGAAGGAAGACAGGAAAAACAGGATCGATATGCATAAGGAGCATACACAGGCGATACTCAGAATGCGCTGTATGGTTAGTGTATCCTTCTTTCCCCAGTACTGAGCGGTGAGGATACTGGCCCCGGCTGACAACCCCATATAAAATAATGTTAATGTGAAGGTGATTTGTCCTGCGAGCGATACGGCCGCCATTGCCGATTGACTCATCATACCCAACATGATCACATCAACAGATATCACCGTTGCTGATATTAGATTCTGTAATGCAATGGGGATGACAAGCGATATTAACTCTCGATTAAAGTCACGTTTGCCGAAACCTTGAAGTTGCATGTGTTTTCTCACCTCCATCTGTCCTCTCTGTTGTTTTCAATAATATAAGAATAGGATACATTGATTGTTGTTTCCATCAATATTGGCTATACTTTTATTAATATCGTATACATTTGTATAAAGAAGGGATTCACAATGACAGATCTAGAGGTGTTCTCTGATTTATCAGAACGGTTGGATTATAATCTTCCTGATTTACCCCTGTATATCCGCAAAGGAAGCCTTCATCAATTTAATAATCATGCAGCAGTTGCACATTGGCATGTGGATCTGGAGTTTATCTACATATTAAAGGGATCGATGAATTTCTCTGTTAATGGACGTATCACTCGATTGCATCAAGGAGATGGACTTTTTGTGAATAGCCAACGCTTGCATTATGGTTACGCTGTTACGGATCACGACGATTGTTCGTTCCTAGTGGTCGTTATTCATCCCTCTATCCTTGGTGAGAAAACTTCGTATCTTCAGACGTACTGGGAGGAGAAGTTCAGTTCCAGAATGGCTGATTTTGTTGTGCTCACGGAGCAGATAACCTGGCAACAAGACATCGTACAGTCCATTCAGGAACTCTATCGGGAGATGCACAGGGAACATACGCCTCCCAATCCACTTCGTTTGGTATCCCAGGCGTTGTCGTTGTGTGCTACAATTGGCGATCAGTTAAAGCCTGTTTCCGGTCAGCCAGGCATATTAACACATGTTCAGGAAATGACTCAATTTATTCACCAGAACTATGACCAGAAGATAACGCTTGAGGAGATCGCATCTGCCGGAGCGGTTTGCAGAAGCCGTTGTTGCCAATTATTTAACAAATATGTGGGTCAATCACCGAGCAACTATGTCACGCAGTATCGACTTCAGAAAAGCTGTGAAATGTTAAAAGAAACACGGAGATCCATTAGTGAAATTGCACTTGCCTGTGGTTTTCAAAGCTCCAGTTATTTTTCATCCATTTTTCGTAAACAAATGGGTCTGGTTCCGCAACATTATCGCAAACAAGTTACGAGCAACGAATCGGACTCCAAGTAACGTTTTTTATCCAATGAAAATAAGGCAATCCAATGATTGCCTTACCGATTCGGATATGCAATACCTGTTGACAGACAAGTATTACTGCAAATCCAGTATTTTTTGAACCGTTAGAAGAACGCCATTCTCTTCATTGGATTTCGTGATGAAATTTGCTGCCTTTTTCGTATTATCACAAGCATTACTTACTGCAAAACTATATTTGGCGATGGCCATAAGCTCTACATCATTCTCACCGTCACCAAATGACATCGTCTCCTCATAAGTGACACCCAACATGTCTTGCAGCTTCTTCACCGTCTCTCCTTTATGTGTGTGCAATGCCGTAATATCCAGCCATTTAGCCTCGGAGTCAACAATGTAAATCTGTCCCATCATTGTACCCTCCACATGTGCTCTTAATGCTGTACTGCGTCCTTCCGTATCAAAAACCGTAATTTTGATAAAACGAGTTTCGATCGTTTCAAATGAATCTGTTTTTACTACGCGTTCATAAGAGCTCTTAACCACCTTGTACATCTCTTCTGAAATGGAAGAATGAACGTAAGCAGCATCACTTGCACATACGATGAGAGTCATCGTTTTGTCAAAGTCCTGAATTCGATCAATCGCCTTCAAGGCGAGATCCTTATCCATGCTGAACTCTTTGACAACTTCACCATCTTTTTTAATTCGAGCAGCACTATCACCCAGGATCCAAACACCTTTTCCGTGCTCATCAAACAGTTTCTCTACACGTTCACATTGTTTCCCGGTACATGCGACAAAGGTGACTCCTTGTTGCTGCATCTCTGCGTACACTTTTTTGAAGAGTTCGACATTGTACGAACCTTTGTTGTTGAGGAACGTTCCATCCAAATCAGTTACTACCAGTTTTATCATCGTTATGACCTCCATATTTTAGTATGTCCTGTTTGTCCTTCGGATTGAGACCGCAAACTTCATTCAAACACTTTATAATGTATATTTAATAAGTGTTCAAAAAAAGAGATCTATCGGGAGTTACCTGAAAGATTATGTGATCTCTCTCTACAAAGCAAGATTAAAATATGTAACTGGTTACATGTCAACATATATTTTGAATTTAACATGAATATCATTGCCGCCGCAAAAAGATGATTGCAGTCTATCCGCTCATTCTAGAACGATTGAACTGGTCATAATACGTTGCAAAAAATCATCTAAATGGTCTGCGACTTTGGTGACTTCTTCAAATTCAGGTTCTTCTCCATGCACAATTGAACCTATCTCGTTAAACAGATCAATCGCGTAGAACGAATATCCTCCATGAACAGAGATGACAATTGGCAGATAATGATCCCACCATGTCTTAATCTCTGATGACCATTGATCATCTCCAGCTGCTGCTTCCAAGCTGAGTAATTCAAATTCACTCCATCGAAATGCCGTATCTGCGCTGTGATTATATTCATCTTCACACAGGAACCATGTCTGCTCACTAGATGAAATACATTGTTTTACTACACGTAATAATTCTAAATATTGATCAGGAATGTTATTATATCTGATCCTCACATCCAGATCTAAATTTAAATCACGATCTGCTTTGAAGCTAATTGTCCAGCCGTTGGTTTCAGCCCAAGTTAGAAATTCATGGATTTTACTCTTCACTGTGCACCTTCTTCCTCCTCATATCGTACAAGCTGAGAAATGAATATATTCGCCCGAAAGGTGACCCTCTGAATGTATGTTGGGGTCTACGGCATTTTCGTCTCTTTCCATGTCTTTGTTTTGATTAAATCCATTTTACCATTTTTTGCTCGGTTGTATAAACAATAGAACCAACTCTTCGTTTATTGCTTGGGCAACAGGATTTATCGTCAGAAGAATTATTCAAGCTACTGGAGAACCAGCGGATGCTCCTTCACCATAGTTCAAATATAAAATCTGGGCTCCCACCCATTCCCCTGTTCAATTGCCTACATACAATACATTAGACTAATGAACAGGAGTGATGCGATATGACATTTTTACCTCCTTTTGGACCTGGCGGAGGATTTGGCGGACCTTGGGGACCCGGAGGACCTGGTGGACCTGGTGGACCTGGTGGACCTGGGGGAATGCCAGGTCCTCCATCGTTCCCCGGAGGTGGAGGCGGCGGACCACAAGGCGTGCAGGCACCTAGCGGGCCGCCACCATCATTCACTCCACAGCAACCCGCTACTTTGTTTGCGGTAGATCCAAGAGCTATCTCCGGCTGTCTGTTTCGGTACACATACATCTGGCCGGATCGGGGTCCCGGCTTCTGGATGTACCCGGTATTTGTAGGTAGAAATTCGGTGGCTGGGTTCCGCTGGAATGGCTTCTTTTGGTTATACACCGGCATCGATCTGCAGCGAATCAGTTCGTTTAGCTGTTTCTAGAAGAAATCCCCCTGTATACGGATCATTCCGCGTACAGGGGGATTTAGATTTATGAACTATTTATTTGTCTAAAGCAACTTAATCAGCTTTTCCAGTTCATCAACCAAACTTTTTGCAAGTTCAAAATTAGTATCTTTCAAAGCCAATTCGATTTTCATTTCAACAGACTTTTTCTGTTGTTCCGTTTCCAGATAGTTCTCATCGAAATGACTCGTATATATCATCTCTCTAAATTCTTCTATACTCATTTTAGTAATCGTTTTGTCCTCAATAATCAAAACATAATCCATACCATTCACAACAGAATAGAAATCATGAGAAATCATGAGAATTGCACCTTTGTAGTCCTCAATAGCTTTTTCCAATGCGATTTGTGAATAGATGTCTAAATGGCTTGTCGGTTCATCCAAAAGCAACACGCTCGCTTGACTGGCAGCAACTTTGGCCAATTGAAGCATATTTTTTTCGCCACCAGATAGAGATTCTATCTTCTGATCAAGGATTTCTCCTTCGAAGCCATAGTGCAAAAGATGAGATCTAATCTCATCATACGTTTGGAACCCGGCATCAATAAAGTCGTTTAGTATAGTATTCGAATCCTTGAGCATTTCGCCTTGGAACTGAGATAAATAAGCCATTGTAGCCTCAGCATGTATTTCAATGGAATCCTGATTATTTTGGAAGATTTCTCGAAGTAACGTCGTCTTCCCAGTACCGTTTGGACCGATCAGAGCTACCTTGTCTGTCGATTTGATCTCAAAGTTCACATTTTCCAAAAGCAACTCGTCAAAGGAAACGCTATAGTTATGGACGTTAACCACAACGGTGTCTTCCATTTCCTTATCCATACCAAAACGGATATTTGGCTGCTTGATATCGACAAAGGGTTCTTTAATTCGACGTGCTTCCAATCTCTCTTGAAACCTGACTCTGGCTTTTAACGCTCTGCCTCTGGAGGCTTCCGAGTTATACGTGGCGATCTCTCTAAGATTGTCGATGATGTGGTCGTATCTTTCAATTTCTTCAGCTTCAGCAACCGCGATTTCTTGCAGCTCGATCTTAGTCTGAAGCAGCGAGAAGTTATAATCAATGTATCGCCCGTCAAACTCTTGGATCTCCGTGTTTTCAAGGTGTATTATTTTATTGAAACAATGGTTCAACAGATAGCGGTTATGCGTAACAACGAGCAGCATACCCTTGTGGGAATTAATTAATTTTTTAAGTGCGTTTAGATTTTCGAAGTCTAAAAATACATCGGGTTCGTCCATGATCATTAAGTCAGGGCGACTCAGCATTTCCTTCATCACTTGAATAAGTTTGAATTCCCCGCCGCTTAATTCGGATACATCCAGATCTTTTAGCTTCATGAGGTTGGCCAGATTTAGCTGCTTATTAATGGTATTCTCGTAATTATCCCCATCCATTGCCTCGAAGGCATCCAAAGCCAATTGAACCTTTTCCATCAACGAATCCATATCGGTTGTAGTGGCCATTTCAGCATAAAGGGCTGTGATTTTATCTTGTATCTTGATGAATTCTTCTCCGATATATTCAAAAACGGTCATTTCTTTCGCGCTGTCGACTTGCGAGAACTGACTCACGTACCCAATTCTGCAATCCGGGTCAATCTCTAACTTGCCATCGAACAAATATCTTTCCGGATCCATCAATATATCAATCAGTGTACTTTTTCCACTGCCACTCGTTCCTATAAAAGCGCAATGTTGCGCCTCTTCAAGTGTAAACGAAATGTCTTGATATAGTTCTTTTTGTGGAAACGAGAAGGATAAGTTATCAACTTTTATCATAGTGTTACCTTTCTTTATAACTAAATTGGTGAGTATTATTAAATAATTTGTCGAACACAGACTTTTAGAGTAACACTGTTTACCACCAAGTACAATCCATTTATAGCCCTTACCCTCACTGAAAAATTCGAATACTTTCTCAAGTATGTCTCTTTCAACCTTTATGTATATACAAATTCAGAATTAGTCTTCATTTCCCCCTTCAATGTTACGATAAATAGTATGGGGTTTTGCAAACAAACCATATTGCTTTATTACATCCAAGGGGGAACAGAACTTGAGACAGACTCGCAAAAAAAAGATGGATTTAAGATTTAAGCTGTATTTGATCATTCTGGTTCCATTACTGGCCATGGGCGGCCTTATCATGTGGACAACCATCGACTCCAGTAAAAATGCATCTGTAATGACCATGCAGCATAAGAATCAGCAGTTAGCAGTAAATACCGCCTCCCTGCTAGGCCAGGAATCGGAATCAATCAAGACATTATCCTCTATGGCTTCAGAGGAAAGCGATGAATACAAAAGACTTAGAGACGAACTCGTTAAAGTCCGGCTTCAATCGGGGGCCCTCTATGTATATATGTATAACAAAACGTCAGACGGGTGGATTTACACGGTAGATGGGGCAGATTGGGACGACGGGGAATATAGCTCTTACGGGACGGCAATGGAATTCAATCCCCAGATTCAGGAACGCCTGTTAAGCGGTGAAGTTGTTACTACAGGCATTGTGGACGATCCAACCTGGGGCCAGCTTCTCTCCTCCTTTACACCGATCAAGGATTCACAAGGTGAAGTTATTGGCTATCTGGGCATTGATATTTCGGCTGCAGCAGTGAATCAAGTGTCCGCTGAATCGGTGAATCATGCGTATCGGACCATTATTCCGTTTTTCGTGGTTGTATTGATTCTATCGCTGGTCATGATGCTGTTGGTGGTAAGAGGCATCCTTAGACAAGTACGCGATATTAAGTCGAGCCTCGAACAGGTCGCGGATGGGAATCTCAAAGTTGTATCCACACATATGACCAACGATCAGCTCGGCGATATCAGTGATCTGATTAATGTCATGATTGCGCAATTGACGAACATACTGACGGGCATTCAGCAAGGGTCGAATACGCTGCAGAATTCCTCGACAAATATTGCGGAAACGGCTCAGACGAACCAACGTCAGACGGAAGAACTCTCCAGAGCAATCGAGGAAATCGCCATTGGCTCCATGAAACAGGCTGAAGAGACAGAACACTCCGTCCAGCATTCGGAGAACCTCGGCAGAATTATGGATGAAGTAGGTTCCTATGTGCATCAGTTTACCCATACATCAGAGCAGCTGTCTGCCGTACAAATGCAAGTTACACGTGAACATGAAGTTTTGCTTAAAAAAGGCCGGGAGAATGCCAAGCGGGTTGAGCATCAGCAGGAAATATCCAGTTCTTTGACCACTCAATCGGAACTCGCTTCCTCCATTAGTGGACAAATCCACAGTATCCTGAAACAAACCCAGATTCTATCGCTGAATGCTTCCATCGAGGCAGCCCGCGCTGGCGAGGCAGGTAAAGGCTTTGCAGTCGTTGCTGGTGAAATGGGACAACTCGCTCAGCAATCGGAACGTTCAATCCAGGAGATTGATGAGATTCTGAGTTCGTTTGTTCAAGAGATCCACCGGATGGGCAGCCATTTTGAAGCGAATATGGTGGCGGTCAAGGAGCAGGAAGAACAGATCGCTGATTGTCTCCAGGCGTTCCGACAAGTTAGCCGCTTATCAACTGAAGTGCACGAGCTTGCTCAGCGTTTGGAAAATCGTACAATGAATATGCATTCTATTCGTCAGGAAGTGGAACAGCACTTAAGCTATATCGCCTCTGCAACGGAGGAAACTTCGGCCATGGCTGAAGAAGTAACGGCCAGTGCTGAGGAGCAGCAGCGATCGGCGAGTGAACTGTCGAACATCTCCGGGCAGCTCGCCGGCCTTGCTGGCAACCTCAAATCATATTCCGATCAATTTCAGATCGAAGCCACTAAACCAGTTCCTCATCTCATCAAGGATGAGTCTCTCACTGATTGAGAAAGGAAATTTCTGTGCAAACGAGACGAGCGCCTACAGCATACATCAACGTATTAGATAATTCGTCACGTTGACTAATTCATGATTCCTCATTTATAATTCGGACATTGAGAGCCGGAGATGGCTTGCCATGAAATCCTGGAATAAGGATCTGTAAACAAACTCAACAGTGAAAGATGTGAGGAAATATGAGCAAACAAAAGTTGTACTACGGTAAAGATATCGAAGTCATGTTTAATTCGGATGTCTGCATTCATTCCGGTATTTGCGTAAAGGGTCTTCCTGCTGTTTTTGATTTGAGCAAACGTCCTTGGGTTGATCCCGATGGTGACACTTCGGAGGCCATTGCCCGGCATATTGATACATGTCCGAGCGGAGCATTGACGTACAAGCTTCTGAACGATGAATTCTCAACAAAGAAAGAGGATGAACATGCATAATGTAGAACATGAAGCTGCCAATAAAAGATTTCTTATTCAAGATAAAGGCGACATTGCTGCAGTGATGACGTATGTAATCTCAAGTCCGGAGCTGTACATTATTGATCACACATTGGTCGAAAATGCATATCGCGGACAAGGACTTGGCGATGAGCTCATCAAAGCTATGGTGGAATACGCGCGGGAAAACGGCATTAAGATTTTACCATTATGTCCTTTTGCCAAGGGACGTTTCGAGCGTATCTCTGAATATGCGGATGTTCTCCATCAGTAACACTAGGGCTAATATTTGCAGCTGATTTTTATATGCTTACACAACAATAAAAGGCGCTATATCATTCAAACCATGATATAGACGCCTTTTTTGCTTATATTTGATTGCTTAAACCAACAATGGTTTCGAACGGTCGCAACACGAGTGGCAGCATGCCATTCTCATAGTTGGTAAGCCAGATTTCTGAGAAGTTCAGGCCAAGCTGATCTTCCTCAAGTTCCACGATGTGTTCAGTAAGATTGATGAGTACCAACACCTTTTGGTCTGCCAGTGTACGTGTATATGCATATACACTCGGATGATCCGGCATGAGAAGTTCATAGATCCCATAAGTCAACGTATCGTGTTTTTTTCGCAGCTGAATCATTTGTTTGTAAAAGTGAAGGATGGAACGCGGTTCCTGCAGTTGTTTCTCTACATTAATATTGATGTAATTGTCATTCACCTTCAGCCATGGCGTACTCGTGGTAAACCCGGCTTCTGTGGCCGAAGTCCATTGCATCGGCGTTCTGGAATTATCACGACTTGAAGCCCAGATGATGTTCATGATTTCCTCATGGGACATCCCCTCTTCACGTTTGATCTGATATAGATTCCGATCAGCTATGTCGTTATAGTCTTCTATGGAAGGATAAGCCACATTAGTCATGCCTATTTCTTGCCCTTGATATATGAAAGGTGTACCTTGCATAAAAAAGTACATCGCTCCAAGCGCTGTGGCACTTTCATACCAATACTTTGTGTCATTTCCCCAAGATGAAACTTTGCGCGGCTGATCATGATTTTCAATAAACAAAGCATTCCAGCCGATGCCTTCCAGTGATTTTTGCCACTTGGTCAAGACGTTTTTCAATTTGGGAACATCCAGTTGCCTGTCTGTGCTGTTGTTCCAAAGGTCCAGGTGTTCGAATTGGAAGACCATATTAAATTTCCCTCTGACTTCACAGATCCAATCAAGCAAATCTTCCTGGTCCTCCACTTTAACTCCGTTCGCTTCACCAACAGTCACGACGTCATATCTGGATAATGTGTTCTCTTTCATTTCTTGCAGATAACTCTGGATTCCCTTCACATTCATATGCTTTTCAAAAGACGAGATGTATTTGACGCCTTCCCTGATGGGCATATCCAATAAGCCCTCTTCTTTGTGAATATGGCTGATTGCATCGACACGGAAACCATCAATTCCTTTATCCAGCCACCAATTCATCATTTCATATATGGATTTCCGAACTTCTGGATTTGCCCAATTCAAGTCCGGTTGTTTTTTGGAGAACAGATGGAGATAGTACTGTCCGGATGCTTCATCATATTCCCAGGCAGAACCGCCAAAGATGCTCTCCCAGTTATTCGGTTCGTCTCCGTTCTTCCCATCTCTCCAGATGTACCAATCTCGTTTGGGGTTATCCAGCGAAGCTCTGGATTCGATAAACCATGGGTGTTCGTCACTTGTATGATTGATTACCAAGTCCATAATAAGTTTCATGCCGCGGTGATGCACTTCATGCAGTAATTGGTCAAAGTCTGCCATCGTACCGAATTCATCCATAATGGAACAGTAATCACTGATGTCATAACCATTATCATCATTGGGTGACTTATACATCGGGCAGATCCAGATCAGATCAATACCGAGATCTTGAATATAATCCAGTTTGGATATGATACCCTTAATGTCACCAACCCCGTCTCCGTTGGAATCCATAAAACTTCTCGGATAGATTTGATAGGCTACTGCTTCTTTCCACCATACTCTTTTCATTGAATATAATCCTTCTTTCTTGAGAACTGAACATGATATAACGTATTACGTATTATGCTTTAACTATGACTAAGGTACATTCTTGCTTCATATGGTCGTAATATGCTCTCTGAGTGCTCACCTGCATAATTGGATATCAAAAGCTGATTGGACGCTGTTAACTGTTCCTTAAGTGAGAGTTCGATCGTATTCCCCTGGAAATTGCATACCACTAGAATCGTAGTACCATTCAACGTGCGGGTATAGGCAAACACGTCTGGGTTCTCTGGAAAGATCAGCTCATAATCACCATATACAATGACTTCATGATCTTTTCGTAATTGAATTAACTCCCGGTAATAATGGAATATGGATTCAGGGTTATTCAAACTTTCCTCGGCATGGATATGCATATAATTCGGATTCACCTTAATCCAAGGTTCCCCTTGTGTAAAACCTGCGTTATCGGAAGCATCCCATTGCATCGGTGTGCGTGCATTATCACGTCCCTTGGCATAGATCGACTCCATTACGCTTCGTTCAGGATAACCTTTCCCCATTCTTTCCTTATAAAAGTTCAGCAATTCAATATCCCGATACTCCTCGATCGCATATTGAACATTGGTCATACCCAATTCTTCACCCTGATAAATGTAAGGTGTGCCTTGCATGCCATGAAGAAGGGTAGCCAACATTTTAGCCGATTCAATTCGGAATTCTCCGTCATTTCCCCAACGGGACACAATGCGAGGCAAATCGTGGTTGTTCCAGAATAGACTGTTCCATGCATCGCCCCCCAGCTCCGTCTGCCATTTGGACAACACTTTTTTCAGTTCCAGCACATCCAAAGGTTTAAGATCCCACTTTCCTTTGCCTTCCTGTTCATCCAAGCCGATGTGTTCAAATTGGAAGACCATTGAGAACTCACTGCCATCCGGATTGCTGTACAGTTTGGCGATCTCTGGAGTAGCGCCCCATGTTTCTCCAACCGTTAACAGGTCATCCGCCTTTTGAAACGTTGCTTTGCTCAGTTCCCTGATATATTTATGCAAATTAGGTCCATTACCTGTAATCTTTGCATCCGGTTCTTTGCCAATTAAGTCGATAACGTCAAGTCGGAAACCACCAACACCCTTGTCGATCCACCAATTGATCATGTCGTATATCTCTTGCCGGACTTTTGGGTTTTCCCAGTTGAGATCTGGCTGTTTGACGGAAAATAGATGCAAATAATATTGCCCGATCTCAGGCACCCATTCCCAGGCTGAACCGCCGAAAGTGGAACCCAAGTCGTTCGGAGGTGTTTTTTCAACACCATCTCTCCAGACGTAGTAGTCATGGTACGGATTGTCTTTGCCTTTTTTGGCTTCTTGAAACCATGGGTGTTCATCCGATGTATGGTTCAACACCAGATCCATGATGATCCGAATATTTCGTTTCTTGGCTTCAAGAATTAACGTTTCCATATCTTCCAAAGACCCAAACATCGGATCGATATCCTGATAATCTGAAATATCATAACCGTAATCATCCTGAGGAGACTTGCAAACAGGTGATAACCAGATCGCACCAATGCCGAGTTCTTGCAAATAATCCAATCGGGATACAATACCCTTCAAGTCGCCGATACCATCTCCGTTTCGATCTTGAAAGCTCCGTGGATATATTTGATACACAACGGTTTCTTTCCACCATTTTTTATTTTCCATGTTCAATCAACCTTTCTAACACACGAAAACGTGGTTTTATTCTTTGACCGATCCGACGACAATGCCAGTTACAAAGTATTTTTGCAGCAGCGGATAAATCAGCAACAGTGGGATAACAGCGACCACGATTTTGGCTGCGTTCAGGTTTTTGTTCGAAATTTCAGTCAGGTTGCTGAGTTCGCTGGAGTTCGTGCCGGCTTGAAGCAAATCGGCAATATTCACGTTAAGGGACTGAATATAGGTCATTAGCGGATAATTGCTGACTTTGGTCATATAGATCAAACCACTGAAGAAGTCATTCCATGTACCTACGATACTGAACAGGGCGACTGTCGCCAGCGCAGGAATGGACACGGGAACATACACTTTGAACAATACCTGAAGCGGATTTGCCCCATCAATGAACGCTGCCTCTTCAAGCGCTTTAGGTACAGCGGAGAAAAAATTCATCACGAGGATGACACTGAATATCGGGACAGCGCCTGGCAGAACCAGTGCCCATATCGTATTCAGCATATCCAGGTTTTTGATCAGCAGGTAACTTGGGATCATGCCTCCACTGAACAACATGGCAAAAATCATGATATTCATATAAATGTTCCTGCCTTTAAAATCCCTCTTTGATTTGGATAACGGATATGCCATTAAAATAATCAAAATCATATTAAGCGCAAGAGTAAGCGCGACACGTAGAATGGAGATGCCAAAGGAACGCCAGAACTGTGAATCATCGATAATTTTGGTATACGCGGCTGTTGTAAAATTGACCGGAACGAGACCTACCGCATTTGCGGATACCGCCTCGCTGCTGCTGAATGATATGGCAACGATATTCCATAATGGAAGAAGGCAGACCAATGCCAGCATAATGACGATGGCATAGATGACAAACCGGCCAATTCGTTCTTTGAAGTTTGCAGAATAGGACACAGGTTTGGCCTCCTTAGAAGATTTTTCGATCCGTATATTTTTTGGCCAACTGGTTGGCAGACATAAGCAGCACAATGCCGATTACAGACTTGAATAAACCAACAGCCGTACCGAAGCTGTACTGTCGCCCAACGAGACCGATCCGATAGACATAGGTATCCAGAATATCGCCCGACTCATAGACAACCGGGTTATACAAGTTATAGATTTGATCGAAACCGGCGCTCAAAATATTGGTCAGGCTCATTACACCCATGAGCAGAATAATAGGGAGCATACCCGGTAAGGTAATATGCCATACTTTTCTCCACCAACTGGCTCCATCCATTCCTGCCGCTTCGTACAGACCGGGATCAATGGACGTAATGGCAGCCAAATAGACGATGGAACTGTAACCAAACTCCTTCCACACGTCTGTTCCTATAATAAGTGGCTGGAACCAGGTGTTGCTGCCAAGAAAATTAATATTCTCCAGGCCAAAGAACGCAAGCATTTGGTTTACAATTCCGTCCAAACTGAACATGTTGACAACGACGGATGCTAGGACCACCCAGGATAGAAAGTGCGGCAGATAAACAATCGTCTGCACGGACTTTTTAACGTATTTAATACGAATTTCATTTAATAAAACGGAAAAAATGATAGCCATCATCGTTCCAAGCAAAATCTTGCCAATCGCAATCACCAACGTATTACTGACGACCTGCGCAATATCCGGCAGCTTGAACATATACATAAAATGCTTCAGCCCCACAAATTCGGAGCCAAACATTCCTTTCGCCGGTACATAGTCCTGAAAGGCTGTGATGACGCCAACCATCGGGATATAGCTGAATACCAGCAAAAACAAAATGCCCGGCAGCATCATCATATGGTACATGGCACCTGGACCGAGCCGTCCTCTCGCTTTCAATTTCCCCTGTTTCATGGATGAACCCCTTTCGTTGAAGAAAGGCTGCGTATCGCAGCCCTGCTACTGTGCATGGATATTATTGTTTGGATGCGATCTCATCTTCAATTTCCTGAATCACTTGATCACCGCCTTGTTTTTTCCAGTTATTCACGAATGTATCGAAGTAATCTAAAGGTTCTGAACCCGTTATGATTTTGATAAACGACTCCTGCTCCAACTTCGTCAGATTGGCCCACGTCTGTTTCATACTTGCTGTAGTGCCGGAGAATGCAGGTGTCATCCATACGAATTTGTTTTCCTGTGTCAGTTTGTCGATCAGCCCCACTCCGTTGATTCGTGAATGATATTTGGACCAAGCAGTTACATCATCTGTATCCATGTCGCTCAAATAGGTTTTGATGCTTCCGATATTGTTTTTCGATTCGGTTGTTCGAACCTCATCCAGGCCAATCTCACCTTTGATGCCACGAACAACGTCAGAGTAATCATCCAGGAGCGATGTAGCCGAGTTGACTTCGATGTTAAAAGGTCTTGTTGATCCGTCTACCCCGGTCTCCTGGTACTTGGCAGCTTCCGGCATGGTTGTAGCGGCATCTTTATCATTGGCCAATTTATCGTAGAACAGATTAAGAATCTTAACAGCCAGTTCAGGGTGTTCATATCCCTTTCTCACCACGATAAATTGATTGGATGGATTGGCATGCGCCACGTTGACTTTGCCGTCTGCATCTTCCAGCGTATAAGCCGAGAACTTCGCATTCTTATCCATCTGTTTCGCACTGATCAGTCCCCAGTCAGGGATATGCCATGGTCCAAAAGCAATACCGCTTTGGCCGTTGGCGTACAGTGCGGTAATATCGTCAAACGTGCGGGTTCCGAATTGCGGATCAATGACGCCATTCTTGAACCAATCCGCCATGATACCCAGCATCTTCTTCGTTGCTTCTGTCGTGGAACCATACACGATTTTACCGTCTTCACCATTCATCCAATATTGCGGGAAGGCACCCTCGGTTGAGGCCACACCCAGCATCGTATATGCAGAGCCATTATAATCTGTTGTATTCATCGTGTTCACAAATGGAATACCTACCGGGTTCCCGGATTGGCCAGGGTCTCTTTCCAGGAATTCCTGTGCCGTTTTCTCTACTTCATCGAGCGAGATGGCACCGTCTCCGTCTGCATCAAGTTGAATTCCCAACAGATCCAACCAGTCCTGACGAACCCAAACCATGGTGGGTGCGGAATCCAGAGAAGTCGCCGGAAGTCCCATCAAACGTCCATCAATCGTTGCATTTTCTAATGCACGACCATCATAGGAATCGTATATCTGCTTGATATTGTCTGTAGCATATTGATCATATATGGCTGTCAGATCCTCAATCAGATCGTTATCCACCAGTTCTTTCAATTCATCTTTGGAATCAACACGCATCATGTCTGGCAATTCCCCGGATGCGATGGCGAGCGAAACCTGACGGCTATAATCTTCGCCATTGGCTTCAAATTGATCTGTAATCTGAGCATTAAACGTGTCTTTGACCAGTCGGGTATATGCGTTGTTTTCATAGGTATCACCGGCCGGCAGTTTTGGATTGGCTGTAGTTACCCGTCCCATGGTTACGGAAATTTCGTCTTTATAGGCACTGAACGGATCCCCCGGCGTTACCTCATACTTGCCTGCTTCCTCTGCAGTAGGCGGAGTGGAAGAGTCTCCACATGCCGCGAGAATTGCAACCATTAAGGCTGACATGGACAGTACAGCCAGACCTTTTGTCAGCAGTTTGTTTTTCATGGACCATGTTGTTTTCATCTAATTCGATTCCCCTTTATTCTGATGTTCATTTTTGTTTGCGCTTTCATTATAAAATGAAGTGTAGACTAATGGAGATAGGGATTGTACGGTCGTTTGGATAGAGTAATGTGTACAGTTTTCAATCGAAATTACAAAGCACTTCAAACTTGAGAACATTTACCCTACCTGCTGATCTACATTCGTCTAACTACCCTTACTTTGAATCAAAAACAAAAGCCGTCAGCTCCTGAAACAGGAAGCTGTCGGCTATTAATTCCCTCTGCCTTGCTGCCGATACTCGCTTGGTAGAAGACCTGTCAATTCGCGAAAAATCCGGCTAAAATATTTCTCATCCGTGTAACCCACTCGCTCCGCAATCCAGAAAATGGTGTCGTTCGTATTGAGCAAATATTCTTTGGACTTCTCTACCCGGATGAAACGGGAGTATTCATTAAAGGTTTTCCCCATCAGATCTTTGAAACATTGACTGAAATAACTTCGACTGATATTAAGTTGTTGGGAGAGTCCTGAAGCTGTATAGGCCTGTTCCATATCATGCTGCACGATCATCACTGCTTTTTTTACCGCATCGATGATCTCCGGCGAATATGACGTCTGTTCATCTGCCTTTCGTATGCTTGCAGCAGTCTGCTTAATCCATTCCTCAACCTCGTACCAGGACTCGAAAGAATGAATCATGGAGATTCTTCCAAGCGTGGTTTGGGCAAAAAGATGGTTCCATTCCATCACGATTGAGTACAGCAATCCCATCAAGGGACCTTTATGTAATCGTAATGATATAAACTGGTCAATAAGTTGGTTATAGTAACTCTCCTGGTGAGTCCATGGTGTCTGGAACCAACTTTGTTTGATCCGATCCATATCTTCATCCTGCGGTTCTTTTGAACATATGTCTTCCTCATTCATTGAAACAGCAATGACTGGGATATTGGGGTTGTAAGCATAGAATAAAGACGTATCTGTATAATTTATAATCCAGTTTTTGATTTGCGACCACGTACGTTCTTGTACATCAGACAACACCAACAACGTACCATGGGGAATTTGATCCAGAGACGCCTTCAATTGATGGAATAGTTGATCCTCTTTGGACGGATGGGCAGCCCACATGCAGCTATTACGTTCAACTTCCCACCTGATCTCACTGTCCTGCGCAGTTATCTCCATTGGCCACTTATGCTCTGATTTGCGATCCTGTGAAACAAGTACATACACATTTTGATAATGGACATTGATTTCATTTTGCGAAGGCAACTTTCGGATCGTATTCGTCAACCCGTTCATCCGGGTATGTATCCGTTGCAGAACATGTTCGAATTGCTCTTTCTCCAGCTGGACTTTGGCTATATAGTCGATGGCTCCAAGCCTAAGCGCTTCCTGGATATAATCGAAATCCTGATGCAGGGTTAACACAACAATATGAAGTTCCGGATAAAGCTGTCTCGCAGCTCGCATCAGTTCAATCCCTGACATGACGGGCATCGCAAGATCCGTCAGCATCAGATCGACCGGTTGGGTTTTCAGGAAATCCAGCGCTTTCGCCCCGTTGCTGGCCTCTCCTACAACCTCCATGTTGAACTCGTTCCATGGCATCGCAGAGCTAATGCCTTTGCGAACCAGCTTATCATCATCTACAATCAACACCTTAATCATGCCGAGATATCTTCTCCTTTAATAGGTAATACGAGCAGAATGCTGGTCCCTGTTCCCAATTCACTCTCGATCACCAGTTGTGCTTGGTCCCCATACTGTGCTTTCAACATGCGATGAACGTAATTGAGTCCGATGCCCATCCCAACTTTTTGTTGTTCAGCCACACGATTGTTCAGCAGATTATGAATGGTCTCTTCTGTCATGCCTGCACCATTATCTTGGATCATAATGTTCAACGTTGCAGTGCATGTCACTTCAATCTGTATAAAACCTTCGTCACTCAATCCATGATATAACGAATTTTCAACCAGCGGTTGCAGAATGAAGCGGGGCACAGGAATTTGGAGTACCTGTTCATCTGCAGTAATGCGAACGTCAAATTCAAAGTCATACCGAATTTGCTGCAAAATCAGATACTGTCTTAACGCATCAATCTCCTCTGCCATCGTGGATATTTGTCCTAATTTGCCCAGATTGTAATAAAGAAGCTTGTTCAAGGACTGTACCAGCTTGTCGATCTCCCCTTGACCGTTCATGACGGCCAACCAGTGTACCGTATCCAGTGTATTCATCAGAAAGTGCGGGTTGATCTGATAGAGCAGTTTTTCCACCTCCAGGTCTGCACGGATCTTCTCTTTCTGCTGAACTTCCTTAAAGAGGTCACCAATCTGATGCTGCATATTCGAAAATTCACCGAGCAGAAAATCAAATTCGGGAATCTGAGTACGAGCTCGGCTTCCTGTGGTTTGTGGATTCTTGGACATCCCGTTGATTTCCGAATGGAACAGCCCGAGCGGTTTGTAGACCATCTTCCACAAGAGCCAGGCGAGAAACACGGTAAAGCCGAGGAAAAATAAAGCGACCAGCAAAATTTGAAGCAACCACTGGTTTTTCTCCTGTTGATATTGATCCTGCGAAATGACCGATATGACACTCCATTTCTGTGAAGAATCCTCCTTGAACCAGTGATACCCGCGGGATACTCCGTCCTTGGCAGGATCTGATGTTAGGCTGGGGAAATTCTCCCCGACCTTCATGGCTTCCGGTATTTCACTGTACACAATATTTCCTGAAGCATCCAGAATGAGATGGGATAAGGCGCCGTTGTATTGAGAGTAGCCCAAGATATCCTGAGTAAGGCGAAAGCCGGATTCTACGTAAATATACACATCGTCCCTTTTGGAGAGTTGTACTTTTCGCATCGCAGACAGAACGAGTTGGTCATCGAATCGGTTCATACTGATATGAGGGCCGTAGTACTTAATACCATAGGTTTGAGAGAGCACAGGCAAAGATTCAAAAGATAAACGGTCTTTGATTGGAAAGTTGCCAAACTGTGTGGTTCCTTCTTTCTGGAAGTAATACAAGGTCAACCCGATATTCGGATTGGTAAATGTAACCACGCTTAACTCACTCTTTAATTCCTCCCGGGCCTCAATCAATTGAAAGATATCAGCGGACGGATTCAAAAACTCATCCAGTCTCTTGCCTGAAGTACCACTATAGGACAATTGCTGCGTAACGTGATTCAGATTGGTAATTGAATTCTCCAATGAGGCTGTCACCTGCTGTAAATTGCTCCGAATGCCATCGTCGATCTTATTGGCGAAAATGGAGTCAATGGTATAATAGGAGATTGCAAATATGCTGATAAAAGGGATAAATGCACTGAGAAAGAACAATAAAAATATTCTTTTTTTAAGAGTCATGGGGTCATTCTCCTTCTGAAAATGAAACAGCAAGCCTCCTGTGTATGGAAGCTTGCTCCAAGTCCAATTTCCTTTCATCATTATAGATTGATATTCAAATAAGTCAAACGCTTTCATACTTGTAGTTGTCATTACCCTTACTGTTCAGAGCTTCTCAGAAAAGACAAAAGTGCTGCACCTCAGAATGATGAGGTGCAGCACTTTTGATATACCTACTCTACTCTCGTACCGTCACATTTAATTTGTGAGATTTGGTTTCCCCTGAAGAATTACGAAGTATTGCTTCATACTCATAGATTCCAGGTGCCCTCCCCGAGATTGAAGTAACCGCAGACTGTGCAGCAGGTGAGTGAGATTGCAGGGATTGTGTATCAATCCGTACACCGTTTTCGTAAAGTTCATATTCGGTTGCATTTGTTCCCCACCATAGATTCATGGTGACATGATAGTTCCCGTCACCGTCCCAATTGTCATGCGACAGAACGGCTTGCCCCGGGGAAGCATCCGTGACGACAACTGTCAACGGAACACTCATGGTCGTACCGAGTGCATTGATTAATTCCCCGGTATAGATATAGGTACCATTTTTCTTCCCAGTCATGTCAACTTGAACAGATTGGGCGGCTGGGGATTGATCCACCAGAGAAATTTCCTTAATCAATTCACCATTCTCATACAGCTTGAACTGATTGCCGTTATTTCCCCACCACAGATTCATCGTGACGGTATACTCCCCGTCTTTGAGCCCCGTGTCGTAACCATTATTGTCAGATAACACCGGTGTGCCAGGTGCATCGTTTGCGAGTGGCGTTGCCTGATGGAGCCATTCTCCCCACTTGATTAGCACACTTGCCTGCTCATCTGTAAATACGGTTCCTCTAGCTGCTTGAACATCATTACCGTAGGATGCTAGCAATTGACGCGCTTTTGCACCTTCACGATTGTTTGCTGCCTGTTTGGCCTGCTGTAACGTGTTCGCAAGCTGATCTGCAAGTACACCAGCATTTGGATCGATCGATTCATCAGCAAAGGCGTTGGTTAGATTGATCAGGCTGTCGAATGTAGCAATAACCCCAAAACGATATTCTACCGTCTGTTCCCAGCCTGCCACATCGGTGATCGTAGCCGTAACCTGGTTCAGGCCCGGCTCCAGGGAATACGCCGGAGTGTCCAGGAGCACACCCACCGGTTCTGACACACCGGATACCGTATCGGAAGCGGTATAACCAATTTCCACATGTTGATCAATGGTGTATTCGGTTTGACCATGAATTTCAATGGTTGGAGGTACGAGATCAATGGACACGGACAACGATTGTTCACTCTCTTTATTACCGTCAACATCGACGCTCCAGTAGGTGATCGTATGTGTACCTTCTTCAGTCAGGGTCAACTGTGTACCACTCACCGTTTCGCCACCATTGATTTGATAATAGGTCCCTTCGATTTCGGAATCTTCATCACTTGCTGTAAAGGTTACTTGTACAGGAGAAGTATACCAGTCGTTCTGCGATTCCCCTTCCAAAGTCGCCTTGGTATGCGGGGCTTTCTGCTCCGGTGACTCCCCTTCCAGTGTGACAAAATCAGATAGCGGAATATTCAAATCTTTTACAAGGCGTGCCACGAGTTCAGACACCTTGATTGCACCGTTCATCTGCAAATGTGTATTGTCTTCGGTTGTACCTACCCACATGAATATCGATTTGGTTCCTTCTGTGCCAAGCTCCTGGAAATGTTCCCAACTGGCCTGGTTCAGATCGATGATGAGCGTTTCCGTTTCCTGCGCCGTTTCTTTCATCGCCTGTACGTATGCCGGGAAGCTTTTATTCAGCACCTCTCCGGTAAAATCACGGCGATTCACTGGTGTAACCAGAACCGGAATTGCACCTCTCTGGCGTGCACCGTCAATGTATTCTTTCAAATATACCTTAAACTGCTCGGGCGTCAGATAACGCTCGGGACGGGATGGCGTGGAATCGTTATGAGACCACTGCATGAACAGATAATCACCTTCATGAATGTCGAGCAAAATATCGTTGAGATATCCGCCAACCAGGAAGGTCTTACTGCTCAATCCCCCGACTGCCCGGTTATCAATACTGACTTCATTCTGATCGAAATAGTCATCTAACGTTTCACCCCAGCCAGCTTGCGGACGATAGTTCTCCGCGTAATTGGCCACGGTGGAATCGCTCGCCAAATATATAACAGGTTTATCGCTTGCACTGTGATCTGGCAGACGCTCCAGCTTCAGCGCATTAATCTTCGGTGCATTTCCGGTGAAGTTGAAGTTAAATACTCCATCGATCAAGGCAATGTCGTACGTAATTTCTTTGAATTCGCCCTTGGCAATGGTTGTGAGCGGCAGCTTTGTCATCTGCTCGACAACAACATTTGCGCTGGTTGATTCTTCCGCATCCCCGATGGTCATCGTTACCCGGTAATTGGCTGGCTTCATCTCCACCAGGAAGGAGGTGCCGTTTACCCGTGTGAAATCCTCTTGGAGTGCATCCCCGGTCTCACGGTTCTCATCTTTGGTCAGTGCAGTATCGGCAAAGCCATAACCGTTACCTTCGATGTACGCTCTTTTGGCATCTACTTTGATATATCCGTCGGCTGCACTGCCAGAACCAAAATCAAATTGGTATTCGTTTATCTCTTCGCTTGCTTCACTTGTCAATGAATTCTTCGCAACAGTTAACATATTAAACGTATGGTCCACTTGAGCCTGAGTGGCTTCCGTATTGAATATCGCTTCAGCAGCTGCCAAAGCCTGGTTCAGCACGGCCTTCGATGCATCTGAATATTCCGACAGATCAAGTGCTTTGATCTCATCGTACAGAGCGATTAAGGCCGCCTGGTCGCCGCCCTCCGAAGCAAGTTCTGTGCCTTCAATCCGCACGTTGTCGATCTGGGTGGTCCAGTTCAACGTGCCTCCACCGCCTTTTCTCGTACCCAGGAACCGCATGGATCTGATATTGTCCGCATAGGCGGCGGAACTCATCTGGATATCTTTGATCGTCTGAGTAACTGTTGAGTCTGCCAGATTACTTAATGTCAAATCAAGTGTTTTCTCCGTGAAATTAATGGTTGCATCCACATTGATCCACTGATTCTTGGAAATATCTGTAGCTGTTCCCCCTTCGGGTATGGCCGTATCCCCTGTGCCGTAGTCCGGATTATACGCACCGATAAAATAATGGATTTTCGAGCTTCCGGTCTTGGTATACAGCGTGAACAGGGCATTTTCGTTAGAATCCTGAATCGTGAGATGTCCTTCTGATGGATAGGCACTCACATTACCGGATTGCCAGTCAAAGTTCACTTTTACTTGATCACCGTTTACGGCATCAAACAGACGAAACACCTTGGCCCGATTGCCCGATCCGGACCCTGTGACGGACAGTACCTTATTTCCGGACTGCTCGACCACCGTTCCCGCCATGGTTCCTGCAATACCCGTTGCATTGACCATTGCATACTGGTAGCCCGCAGCATCGCCTTCAAAATCCTCTTCATAGAGTTGGATTTCCGGCTCTGGTTCGGGTTCGGTAATATCCGGGTCAATGACCAGTGATGAGATACTCAGCTCCATGTCTTTGACCGCACCAGCAACAAGTCCGGCAATTTTCTGTGCACCATAGCTGCTGAAATGGGTATTATCGTTGATTCCATTCGGGTACTTTGGATATTCACCCGGATTAGCATACAGGAATACCTTTTCCGTAGCGGTATTACCAATTTTGTCGTAGTACGCAATACTTAACTTGCTCAGATCAATCAACGGCACGTTCTGCTCTTCCGCCACTTCTTTTGCAGCCTGCACATATGCAGGGAAGCTGACGTTGAATTCCTGAGTCACCGTATTGAAATCTCTGCGACCTACCGGAGTGAGCAGTACCGGTGTAGCACCACGCTGTTTAGCACCGTTTATATAACGAGCCAGGTAGACCTTATAATCCTCCGGTGAAGCATACCGATCCGGTATCCCTGCACTGGCGTCATTATGACCAAAGGAAATGAAGAAGAAATCCCCGGGTTTGATTCGTTGCAAGATCGTATCCAGACGACCATCGACCATAAATGATTTGCTGCTTCGGCCGCCAATCGCATCGTTCACAATCACTGCGCCATTCGAGAAATAACGTCCGAACTGCTGACCCCATCCTTCTTGAGGAGCCTGCAATTCACTATACGATTGCATGGTTGAATCACCAGCCATATAGATCGTTGTTGCCGCACCCGCTGCTTTCTCCGGATATTTTTCGATGATGACATCCTGGATGTCTATGGCTGTACCGGTGAAGAGCAGATCAAGCTGTCCATCGACCAATGCAACATCATAGGAATACTCCAGTGGTGTTCCAGCGGTCACATTTGTTACGGCGAGCTTCTGAACGAATTCGGATTTGACCCCCACGTTGGAGTCATGTGCTTCATTCCCCAATCGCAGTGTCACTTTGTAGTTGGCATTTGGCAGGTCAACAGCAAATGTCGTACCTGTCGCGACCGAAACCTCATTTTCACCTACGGTAACACCACTTGTATCCTTGAACCCATATCCCGTCTCTTGTGTGTATAACGTGTCTTGTATAGCCGTATTTCCTGAAGCTGTCTCTGTACCAAAATCAAAACGGTAAACCTGCTCCGGCATTTCTGCTTCGCGGGTCAGCGACAGATCGGCTTTCGGGAATGCTGTAGCTTCCGCTCCGAGATAAAAGCCGGTATGAGGCGGCTGATTGTAGGCTACATTTTGCCAGGCTACGCCAAGTCGATACACAGGGTCCTGCATCAACGTAGGGATGCGATAATCTGAAGGGATGGTCGTTGTATAGAGACGATATTCCGAGCTATCTTCGCTCCGCAGCAGAATTTCTTCACGCCAGTCGCCCAGAATATCCGCCTGAAGCGCCGGATTGCCTTTAGTATGATTGTTCGTTAGCGTACCAGTTGCACGGAAGATTTCATTCAGCTTTTTATTTTCGTAATCCCATTTGTAAATGAGGGGAATTCCTTTGGCGGTACTGTTATCCCACTGATGGTCAAACAGCTCTCGCTGAAGATCTCCATCCCACCAGATGGCGAAGTTGGCAGTTGTGGGTCCTTCGTCCACAGTATAGATCGCTTCTCCTGCAGCCGAATAGGTATTGGTCACAGGTACACTTTGACCGTTGGTAACGGTCGTTGCCCATGACTCGTAGCCCGGATAGTTCGGATCAATGTCCGCCGACATTCCGCGACCGGTGTCAAAACCTGTTTTCTCGCCCCAGAGAATCTCACCTGTTGCCGCATCGCGCATCTCCAGTCCGTACGCTGCATCTGAATGCTCGTGTACGCTTACCACCTGGTAACCATCCCGGTTCGGATCAAGCTGGCCAGCGTGCATGGCATCACCGTGTCCAAGTCCGGTACTGTACATCAAGCTGCCGTCGTCATCTATGGCCAGGGCGCCAAACATAATCTCGTCCTTGCCATCATTGTCGGCATCCAGCACACTTAGATTATGGTTGCCCTGTGATTGATATTGTGATCCTGCTTCGTTGGTATCGAACGTCCAACGCTTGACGAGTTCCCCGCCTACATAGTCATATGCAACAAGCACAGTACGGGTATAATAACCCCGGCTCATCACGACACTCGGTTTTGTGCCGTCCAGATAAGCAATTGCGCCAAGGAATCGGTCTACACGGTTACCATAGCCGTCACCCCAATCACTGACGTTTCCTCTTGGGGGATCATAATTAACGGTCGATACGGCCGCCCCAGTCTCACCATCAAACAGCGTGAGATATTCCGGCCCTGACAGTATGTATCCGCCATCGTTGCGATAATCTTTCGTCCCGTCACCAATGACTGTGCCTTGGCCATCCTTCGTGCCGTCCGCCGTCTTGACAACAACCTCTGCCTTTCCGTTTCCATCCAGGTCATACACCATTAACTGTGTATAATGCGCTCCGGCACGGATGTTAATGCCCAAGTCAATCCTCCACAGCTTCGTGCCGTCCAGTTTGATGGCATCGATATAGACATTGCCGGTGTAACCGGCCTGCGAATTATCTTTGGAGTTGCTCGGACTCCACAGGAAGACGATCTCATATTCACCATCTCCGTCCAAGTCAGCTACGGAAGCGTCCCCTGCATAATAGGAGTAGGTTCCTCCATCCTTCGTCCGTCCATCCGCTGGTTTATCGAGCGGGATAGGCAAATAATCGTTATGCCAGACCGATACAACTTCCGGCAGCATCTGCTCCTTGCCTGCAATAACGGTAGAGAGCTGATATTGCGAGCTGTCAAAACCAGTGGTGTCCACATAGTTTGTCACGTCGCTTATAGGCGATGCATTTACTTTGGTTCCATTTTTATATATGTTGAAAGCGATATCATCTGGGTCGTTGTTTAAATACCTCCAACTTAAGAAAACGCCATTGTCTACAAGAACCGCAACCAAACCCCGATTCAGGTATTCTGCCTGACGACCCTGCATGGTGTTGGGTGATGACTCTGCACGGATGGGCGCCGGAGGAACAGCCAGTGAAATAACCATAAGGAGTGCTAAAAAAGATACAAACATCGACTTCTGGATGGAAACAGTTCTTCGGATCATTCGATTAACGCCTCCTTATCTAAAAATTCATTTTTAGAATCAACAGTTCGATCTTCCCCAGCTTGTTGTCATATAAACTCAATTTACAGCCACCTCCTCTTTATGTTACCGCTTACATTTATCTTACAGGTCTAAAAAAAGACAGACAATCTAAAAAATGTGACGTATTATATAAAATAATTGACTTTTTCAGGAAGGAGATTCACGTATGGTTCATACGGTATCTTACGCTTTTCGTAATGACGATACATCAATCATGACACTGGACTCTATTGGATGGCAGATCGTTTCAAGCGAGGAATATCGTTGTCCAAGTGATGATAGACCGGACCCGGGGCATGTTGTTTTTCAATACACGCTTAATGGTCAGGGGTATTTGGATATTGATAATCAAACGATTCCTTTACCAAAGGGACATGCCCTGCTTGTTAAAATCTACGGAGAACATTGCTATTACTATAAACAAGAGAATAACGAACCATGGGAATTTATATGGATTAACATTCGCGGGGATGAAGCCAACCGAATCTGGGATATGATTCATGATAATGAGGGACATGTCATTCAACGAAACGCGGATTCTCCCCTGATTCAAGAGTTATGGCAAATTATCCATTTGATCCATCAAGATAAAGTCACGGACAAGTATCGCTTGTCCATGCAAGTCTATCGGTGGCTACTTATCCTCGTGCAGACGAGTCGGGATGCGGAGAAGGATATCGGTGCCCTATCCATAACAACAATTGAGAAATGTAAAAAGTTCATTCGAGAGAACTATGCATCTCCATTAACGCTGGATCTGCTGGCCAGCCATTGCGATATCAATAAACACTACTTGTGCAGGCTATTTCAGAAATCGGAGAAAACCTCACCGCTAGCCTATCTCAAAGACAGACGAATTGAGGTTGCAGTTCGGCTACTCCGTACAACAGAACTTCCGATCTCACAAATTGGTCAACAATGCGGCTTTGAGAGTCCCAGCTATTTCGGCAAAGTGTTTCGCCAATATATGTCCATGTCGCCCAAAGAATATCGCTTGAATAAGTTGGAATTTCCTTATGAAGCCATCTATTATGAATAGCCAACTGCTGTGTGCTCGTCATCCGTCTAACTCTTCAACTTGCAACCTTCAATCTTTGACTTCACTCAGAAGCAGGTATTTGGCATTTGGAGCATATCCTTTTGCTTGTCTTTGAACTTGTACTCAAAGTTACTGATATAACAAAAAAAGCCGCTATAAAAGCGACTTTTAATGGAAATGGGAAATAGATTTTTCTCTGGTGACAAATGCAACACTTATTGAGCGGTATACCCACCATCGATGATCAGGCTATTTCCAGTCATGTATGAAGAATCATCGCTAGCCAGGAACAGAACGGCTTTCGCCATCTCTTCTGCCTGACCCAGACGTTTCATCGGTGTTGCTGCAGAGAGTGCTTGCTTGCTCTCTTCCGGGATAATTGGTGTGTCGATGAAGCCTGGGCAAAGGGAGTTTACCCGAATATTCTGCTCAGCATACTCCAGCGCCAGTGAACGAGTCAGGTTCACAACGCCACCTTTAGCAGCATTGTAGGCTGCAGAACCAGGTGAACCAACCCATCCGTACATGGATGCCGTGTTGACGATTGTGCCTCCGCCAATTTTCAGCATTTCGCGGATCGATTCACGTGCAACCAAGAAAACGCCGTCCAGATCAACATTGACCGTATTGCGCCATTCGGCATAATCAAGCTCATGTGTAGGATGAACACGTCCAATGCCCGCATTGTTGAATACGATATCCACTTGACCGAACACTTCTACGGTTTTTTTGAAAATCTCGGAAACCTCTTCTTCACTCGTGATGTTTGCCTTGATAAAGAGAGCTTCCGCATTAAGCGCTTTCAGTTCCTGCTCAAACGCCTTGCCTTTTTCTTCATTCAGATCGACCAAAACCACTTTGGCTCCCTCGGAAACGAACAGACGAGCTGTCGCTGCGCCGATTCCGGATGCTCCTCCTGTAATGATTGCTACTTTATCCTGTAGTTTGCCCATGAATAAATCCCCCAGTATAATATTTTGAATAGCGCCTATATAAATAGTGCTATATGATGTTTACAAAACTAATTCTATGCTTAAAATTGTAACATTCCAATCATTAAGATATGACCAAGTGTCTACCTCGTAGACACTTCATAAAAATATGTCTATATTTATAGGAGTTTTTTTGAATGAATAATGAACTTACTGTGACAGCTCAACATCGTAATCGAACCAAGGAGCACCTAAAAACCGCTCTGATTCAGCTTATTAAGAAAAAAGGATTCCATGGTGTTTCTGTGAAAGACATCGTTGATCAGGCGGGTTATAATCGCAGCACGTTTTATTTACACTACCAGGATAAATATATACTCGCCGAAGAGTTGTTGAGTATGACACTCGAAGGATTGAGGGGTGCAGTAGGTAAACCCTATTGGCACGGCCAAAAGGTTTCAACAAACAAGCTGGATGCCGAATCTTTTCAAATCGTGGATTATATCTATGAACACCGTGACTTCTTCGAACTGATTCAATACGATGATACGTTACCTGGTTTACATACAGGCTTTCCACAAACCATACTCAAAATCTATCAGGAGCAATTTGTCTTTGAGACGATCAATAACTCCCCGGTGAACATGGACTACTTCAAGTACTACACCGCCTACGGTTTTTTTGGACTGTTGAACAATTGGATATTAAGCGGATATCGCGAATCACGTGAGGCATTTATTAAGAACGTGATTGAACTCACCAAAACGCATATTCACTCTTTTCATTATGTGGGTGAGACGTTTGACGCGTGATTTCGAGTAAGTTGATTAAATTAGATGCATACATAAAAAGTCGCTATATTAGCGACTTCTAATGGGACTATATGTTACCTTATATGCATCACAGCAATCCTTATTGAATAGCCAATTTCACAAATCACAATTATTTATTGTCTAATCGGAGATGACACAATGGTCTTGTCCGTAGCTTAAATTTGTCCAAATGAGATTAATATCTTTCGAGTTCTGCCTTCAAATCCTCAATTAGTATCCCGACATCCAGTACAGCAGCATCAACTTTATTAAAGAATTTATGCTGCATTGGTATCCCCTGTGGACTATTGCATTTTTGTGTTTCTTGCTCATATTACATTTAGATCACGTTTGATTTCACCTCTCAATGAAGTTGAAACCTTATCATCATTTGCTATCTCTGTACGTCTAACTTGTTTTCTGACCCTCCCATTTTCTTTGCCGCAGACGACGTTCCCTTTTTGATTGCTTTTACTGCAGATTTTGTTATAGTCTTCTTAACAGAGGGTTCGACTATTTTTTCTAACGGCCAAAATATTTCAGGGTTGCAGAATACTTTTCAGTGCCTGTTTTATTAATTAAAGCAACTTCAAAATCAGATACCCATGTAAGTTCACCTAGATGTTCAGCATAGGCAAATTCATCTGGTTGTTCTGATATGACCTTCTCAAAGAGTACTTGTGTACCATCTCGTTGTAAAACCGATATGAATATATCCATACTTTCTACATTATGATGGCAAATGACTCTAGCATTGTACTTCTTATTAGGGCTCTTCACTAATTTTTTCCAAGTCCATTCATTTACATAATCTAACTCCTCTATTTGCAAAGCTATCTCCCTAAATGGATCAATCTCCCAATTATTACGTAGAGCAAGTTTCTCTATGCCTTCCATTAGCAGGCGAAGCGTAGTCTTTTTTTTCTCCAACTCATTTTTTGCACTAAAGTCATTCAAACTAAATTGGATTGGTACCGAATACACACCAGAATCGTTAACAATCCGTTCATCCGTAATATTTTCTACACATTCTATTAGGACTTTCCAACAATCTTTCGTTTTGTATTTCCCCAGCAGACGTTCATACATCGCTGTAATACAGCGAGTTTCCAAACTAAAAGAGCGTCTTTTCCATTTCCAATTCAACGCATAATCTAATTTTGTTGCTTCGTTCCGCTCGCATTTTTGCTTTTTCATTATAGATTCAATATTTTCATCATCTACAATATACGGTAAATCTAAATCGAATTCTTTTAGATACATCATCTGATCCTCTCCATGGTTTAAATCCTGAGTCAATGCATCATTAACTTCTATCCAAACTTGAAGCCCAATTTTTGAAGCAATTAAGCATCTCTTCTAAATTTTTTGCTCCCCCTGCACTGTGAAACACGCCATCTCTCACGATACAGTAGAACCAATCTTCTTCATTTCTCTCTTCTTCAATCGAATCAAATGGCACATCTTCTAAATAGGTGTCCATCAAATCGATTTCGACAGACCAACCAGGATTATCCACCGTATCAATTCGCACACCGTATGAATGCTCCCAATCGCCGTCACAATTTTCATAATACCAGCTTTGAATCCATTTTAGGCTATCCATCGTCGTGACCTCTTTTTTTGTTTTTTTCTACTCTAGGAACTTATTATTTAAAGGAATCCTCAAGCCATGTTTCATACTTTTCTCGTATGAACTACCTTTTAGTAATAATTTGCTTTTTTTATGTAGGGTATACTTAAAAGCAAGGGGAAAACTTTATTTCAAATCAAGGAGGTTATTATGAAAAAAATAATATTGTTTATCTTCATTAGTATGATTATACTTGCGGGCTGTTCTAACAAGGATGAGAAAGAAAATTATCCAGTTTTCGAGGGCACTGTAGTATTTAAAACAGATGAAAATGACAAGTACAAATTTCTTGTACTACAAAATATAAGTAAGGAAGATCTGGAGAATGGAAATCTTGAGGATCTTATAGAACTAGCACAAGACCAGGAAGCTTCGTATTATTTGGTCGATAGAGAAACATATGAAACAATTGAGATAGGCCAAAGAGTAAGAATCACTGCTGGCTTTGACCAACTAGAACCCTCGCCACCCATTAGGACGATTGTGAGTATTGAACAAATCAATTAAAACATACTAAATATCAACTATTTTAAGCTTTCTATAATTTCCTCATTACAAAATATAGGCTACGATTTTTTCTATTGCAAAATGATAAAAAGACCTTAACGTTTCCGCGAACGTAAGGTCTTTTTATCATTTTGGTTTCAAAAGTTCTAAGTTAATATCACGCGGTTAAATCTGACAGGCCTCTCCTCTCATTCCCCTCCCGCAGCTGCATGCATTGTCTCTTTATACACAAAGTAATCAAAATCGGCATGTTTTCGGGTTCCGCCAAGATCCTGCACACAAAGACCGATATAGGTCCCCGTAAACCGGATATACTCCGGAGATTCATCGGAAAGATGAGTGATGTCAATCCACTCGCCTGCTTGATTCCAGGATGATTCACCATTTAACGAATAGTAGAAGCGGGCGCGATCATGATCTACCACAGCCTTTAAGCTAAGCGTATTTCCCGACTCTAGCGGAATATCTTCCAGCAGTTCGTCGTATACCCCGTATTTGGACTGAATGATCCCCAGGCAGACCCCTTTATCCTCATGATAAGTTACACGTAAGTAGAGATAGTCCTGGGTATCGTAGTACAAAATCAATCCTGCCATTTGCTGTGGATGGTCCGGCGCAAATTCCAGACATGTCTCGGCTTCACATTCCAAGGCCTGAAGTCTCCGTGCGATCATGCTTTGCCTGTGCGTTGAACTCATTGACTCCATGCCGTGCAAGCGCAAGTAACCGGGACGTTCCGTCAAGGTGAGCCAAGTCGAATCGGGTGAAATGCGAAGTGTATTCCACTCATTCCGAAGCTCAAAGTGATCGAAATGATCCATTTCAGCAATCGGCTCAAACGGATGGGACGGGATCATCGGTGCAGGCACCTGAACCTCCGGATATCGGTCACCGCTCGCGAGTCTCAGCCAGCCGTCCTCGCTCCACGAACACGACTGAAGTGCGGTCTCACGTCCAAGAATGCAATATTTGTGATGAACGGGTCGTCCGACCAGATGAGCCATGTACCATTCGCCGGTATGCGTTTCGACTAGACTACCGTGGCCTGCCTTTTGCAGAGCTAAATCCGGTCTGCCATATGAAGTGAGGATCGGATTGGCAGGATCGACCTCGTAAGGGCCTTGTAACGTACGGGAACGTGCTGCGGTAACCGCATGCTCATAACCGGTTCCACCTTCAGCCGTAATGAGATAATAATAGTCGTTGTGTTTATACAGGTGGGGTGCTTCGGTCAGGCCTAATTCTGTTCCCTTAAATATGTTCATGGCCGGTCCGATCAGCTTATGTTCCTGGACGGAATATTCCTGAAGAACGATGCCTGCAAACCGATTTTTGCCCTTACGGTGATCCCATATCATATTGACCAGCCATTTACGCCCGTCTTCATCATGAAACAGGGAAGGATCAAAACCGCTGCTGTTCAGATACACCGGCTCGGACCAAGGGCCCTCAATATCCGTTGCTGTCACAAGGTAATTGTGGGTATCTTTAAAAGCGCCTACCCGGCTTTTGACATCGGTGTAGATCAGGTAAAACATACCGTTGTCGTAACTAAGACATGGTGCCCATACACCTCCGGAGTTAATGTTACCCTCCATGTTCAACTGCGTTGCACGAGTCAGCGGTGAATTGATTGGCCGCCAATGAACCAGATCCCGGGAATGGTGAATCCGTACACCAGGGAACCATTCAAAGGTGGAAGTGGCAATATAATAATCCTCCCCCGCTCGGCATATGGACGGATCGGGATGGAAACCGGGAAGAATGGGATTGGTGATCATTTTCTTGATCTTATTCATGGAAGAAACCTCCGGTATGAAAGTGATGATCTGTACAACAGCAGATACACAAAAGTTAGAAATCAGTACCAGCCCAGCGCTTTTTTGCCGGCTTCCAGAGCAGTTATAATTCGCTCTACATCATATACATTCCCTCTCCAGGTCCCACCACTGACCGATTGCAATGCAGCCCAGAGCTTTGTATCATCCGGCAAAGCTTCATCAGGCCTCATATCCGGATGGAAGGACCTTTGTGCCAGGATGAGAGCACCTTCTTCCGGCGAAAACTCCAGATCTCCTTCTCCTACAAAGTTAATGCTGCCCTCCAGCGTGTTACGATCAACCGCGATGTCAATCAAGTCTCCGTTCCGCAGCTTGCCAATCGGTCCGCCTGCCAGCGCTTCGGGGCCAACATGACCAATACACGCTCCGGTGGAAACACCCGAGAACCGGGCATCCGTAATTAGTGACACGTATTTGCCAAAAGACAAATGTTTAAGCGCAGATGTAAGCTGGTACGTCTCCTCCATTCCGGTTCCCGATGGACCTCGCCCGAGAAGCACAACAACGTCGCCAGCAATTATACCTCCTGTCTTAATCGCATGGATCGCCTCACGTTCGGTGGTAAATACCTTTGCTCTGCCACGGTGACGGTATACGCCATGCTCATCCAGCACAGCAGGATCAATAGAAGTGGATTTGATGACAGAACCTTCTGGAGCGATATTCCCGGTTGGAAATGTTACGGTCGATGAGATGCCAAGCCGCTGAGCGTGTTCTACACTCATGATGACACTGTCCGGATCAATGCCGTCCTGCTCTTTTAACTGCTTCCGCATGAGATGACGCCGTTCCGACGATTCCCACCAATCCAGTACCTGACCCAATGAAGTACCTGTAACCGTTGGTACAGACTCATCCAACAGACCAAGCTGTCTGAGGTGGAGCATGACCTCCGGTACGCCTCCGGCCTGAAAGACACGTATGGTCGGATAAAAGATCGGTCCGTTTGGCAGGGCACTAACCAGCCTCGGAACATTTTTGTTAACCTGTATCCAGTCCTGTACCGTGGGTACGGTTAAACCGGCGGCATGGGCAATGGCCGGTATGTGAAGAAGCAGATTGGTCGATCCGCCAAACGCGGCATGAACGGTCATCGCGTTGCGAATGGATGCATCCGTGACAATGTCTGCCATCCTCATCCCCTGAGACTCCATATGGATGAGTGCACGTGACGATTGGCGCGCCATTTCAAACCAGATGGGCTGCCCGGAAGGTGCAAGCGCGGCATGTGGCACTGTCATACCCAATGCCTCTGCTACAACCTGGGCTGTAGCCGCGGTACCTAGAAACTGACAGCCTCCTCCCGGTGTAGCACAAGCTCGGCATCCTAAATCGGACGCCATTTCCAGAGAAAGTTCCCCGTTGACATAACGTGCGCCAATGGTCTGAATTTTACCGGCGTCCTCTCCATCGGTAGGCGGAAGTGTGACGCCACCGGGAACGATTACACCAGGCAATTGAGGCATGCCGGCAAGCGCGAGCATCATCGCTGGAAGACCTTTGTCACAAGTGGCGACACCAAGCACGCCTTTACGCGTTGGCAGCGAGCGAATCAGTCTGCGAAATACCATAGCGGCATCATTCCGGTACGGAAGCGAGTCAAACATGCCGGTTGTCCCCTGTGATCTGCCGTCACACGGATCGCTGACATATCCGGCAAACGGGATTCCTCCACGGCTTGACAGTTCTTCTGCGGCAGCCTTCATCAGCAGGCCGACCTCCCAGTGGCCCGTATGGTAACCGAGTGCTGCCGGGCTGCCGTCTTCATTGCGTATGCCACCTTGTGTACTCAAGATCAGAAATTGTTTTCCGTTCAATTCCCCAGGCTTCCAGCCCATTCCAACATTCTGGGACATGCCGAACAAGTCGCCGCTTGGAGCATTCCGCAGCAAATCATCCGTTAAAGGAAGACGTCCGGCAGCCCCTGGAGCATGGGCTATGATATCAAAGCAGTTGGATGCAGTCTCTCCCATAATCGACGTAATCTGTTCGTACATGGTAGCCTCCCACAGTTTATGACTTCACGAAGACCGTTTTGATGGCCGTGAAAAATTCGATAGCCGCTTGCCCCTGTTCTCTTGAATGTGAACTTGACATCTTCATTCCGCCGAACGGAGCCTGCAGCTCTACGCCGGCCGTTTCTGCATTAATTCTGACCAGTCCTGCATCCATATCCCGGATGAAAGACAACATGGCTCCGACGTTCTGTGTATAGATGGAAGCACTCAAGCCATAATCGCTATCATTAGCCGCTTCGATGGCTTCCTCCAGGGAATCTACCGCAATCAAGGCCAGGACAGGGCCAAAGATTTCTTCCCGGGCAATGGACATATGGAATTCTACCCCTTCAAATACGGTCGGCTGCACATAGAACCCCTCTTCCAGTCCAGGACCATCCCCTCTTTTTCCACCAGCGAGCAGAACAGCACCTTCATCCAGACCTTTTTGAATATAACTGAGCACGGTATTGAGCTGTCCTTCGCTTGCACATGGACCCATCCAGCTTCCAGAAGACATGCCGTCACCCAGCCGAATTTCCTGGATTTGCGAGAGCAGCTTTTCTTTGAAGGCATCGTATACTTTTCGTTCAATAATGACCTTGCTGGTGGCCGTACATTTTTGCCCTGTTGATTTCAAGCCTCCGCTGATGGTGGCTTCCACAGCCAAATCCAGGTCAGCGTCAGCCGCGATAATAATCGGGTTTTTGCCACCCATCTCAAGTTGATACTTGGCCCCACGTGCCAGTGCTGCGCCGCCGACACGTTTGCCCACTTCATTGGAGCCTGTGAACGTTATTCCGCCCACATCCGGATGCTCAGCAAGGGCAGATCCGATCACTGAGCCTCTGCCGCATACCAGATTAAGAACGCCTGCCGGGATGCCTGCCTCCTCGAAACACTCCATTACTTTAGCGGCAGTGACCGCAGTTTCCTGAGCCGGCTTCAACACAACCGTATTGCCGTAGATCAAGGCTGGAGCCGTTTTCCATATTGGAATGGCTACAGGGAAATTCCAAGGAGCAATAACCCCCACAACGCCAAGGGGTACGCGGGTCGTAAACATCAGCGCTTCGCTGTCCGTTGATGGAATGACATCACCGGTTTTTCGCATGCCTTCTCCGGCGTAATACCTTAAGATCGCGACACCGCGCAGTGTCTCTCCTTTGGCTTCAGGGAGTGTTTTGCCCATTTCCCTGGTCATCGCCTCTGCAACTTCATCGGCCCGGCGTTCCAGCACATTGGCTGCTTGAAATAGATAGTTGCCGCGTTCCGCACCCGATAACCTCCGCCAATCTTTTGCTGCTTCCTTCGCCGCTGCGACAGCCCGGTTCAGATCCTCTACGCCGGAGGTGGGTACATAGCCAACTACCTCCTTCCGATTCGCCGGGCTGATGCTCGGTTCGGTTTCACCGGATGTCGCCTTCACCCATTCTCCGTTAATATAATTGCTGTATGTCTGCTCTAACTGAAATGTGGTCATCGCATTCATCCTCCTTGTACATTAGTTTGAAATGACTGGATTAATAAGTGTCCCGATATCGCTAATGGATATTTCAATGCGGTCCCCTGGTGCAAGTGTAAAATCATTAGGGGGCACAATGCTTGTACCTGTCAATAACACCGTACCGTCAAACAGATCGTTATCTCTTGCCAAAAAGGAAACCAGCTCATCGAGTTTTCGGTTTAACTCACTCGTGCTTGCCTCGCTTTTGACAACGATTTCACCTTCTCGATATATCTCGCAAATGATGCTGAAGGCGTATGGATTCTGTACCGTCTCCGCCAGACGAATGGCCGGACCTATGGAGCAGGAATTGCGCCACATTTTTGCTTGCGGCAGATACAGCGGATTTTCCCCTTCAATATCGCGGCAGCTCATGTCATTGCCAACGATGTATCCTACTATGCTACCATCTGCGGCAAGCACCAACCCCAGCTCAGGCTCCGGGATCTGCCAATTGGAATCGCTGCGAAGTGTGACAGCCTCATTGGGTCCGACGGTGCGGGCTGCCGTGGATTTAAAAAAGATCTCCGGCCTTTCGGCATCGTAAACTTTATCGTAAAAGGTCTTTGCATCCAGCTTGCCTTCCGTCGCTTCATAATTGCGCGCTTCCCGGCTGCGCTGATAAGTCACACCCGCCGCCCATACTTCCGGTGCTTCCAATGGAGTGATTAGATGCAAGGAAGTCCAATCGTCAGTTAACTTGTTTAATGGTTTAAAAGCGCTTTCAACAAGTTGAACTGGGGGAACCCCCTGCTTTCTTGCTTGATAGATCAAAGTCATAAAATCTGCTTGCGGCAAACGATACGCTTGTTCATCATCCGTAACGGCTGCCAGCCACTTCTGTTGTCCATCCAGAAATCGAATAATTCTCATTCAAGCTTGCCTCCATTTTTCCCCATTGGGTTGATAATACTACCATAGCACCCGCTATGGTTCATGACGATGTTCTAATCACTCCGACGATTTACCCTTTTCACGCATTATTTTTCTGTTAAGATGAGGTTAGAAACGTTGGAATACAGATGATTTACGAGGATACTCCGATGACAGGATTTTGGAATATAGAATAGTACAAGGGGGTTGGCTTGTTGTGACCAAGCTTTCGGATGCTGTGTATTTAGGTCGTCTGCCCGATGTTCGCATGTCTTTTCAATTATTGGGGCTGCATGCCAGAAAAGTAGATTCCAGCTGGACTTATCCGTCCCATGAACATTCAATGTATGAAGTCCACTGGATGATGGACGGGCAGATGAACATGGTTGTCAACGGGCAGTCTTACCGTCAGTCGGTTGGCGACCTTCTGTTCATCCGGCCTGGTATGACCCACTCTTGCACGGGAGCCGGACCGGAGGGGTTCACTTATTTTTCCGTCCATTTCAGCATACACGATACATCCTTTTGCAGAGAACTTAACCGTTGCAAAGACATCTATTATCCGGCAAATTCAAATTTGGCTCTGGGGCTGTCCTCTTCCCTGTCTACCTTGTATAATCTGGCCACAGAGCATTTGTCGAGTTCACTATCTTCTTCCAAGCAGATGAAGGTACATGCCGCTGTGTTCGAACTGCTAGGTTCTCTGGTCGGCCAGTTATCTCAGCAAGCATCCGTTACGTTGTCGAGAAAAGAAACCATTGCCCATCAGATTGCTGAGCACATTGAGGATTCGGTGAGATATATCCATCTTCATGGGGAGATTCAGGAGAGCGAGCGAACCTGGATTCAGGACATTGCCAAATCGCTGAGCATTAGCCCGTCACAGGTTAATCGTATTTTTCGGCAGGTATACGGTATCGCTCCGCGCAAGTTTCTATCGGAAACCCTTCTGAACGAAGCGCAGCGCTTGTTAAAACAAACCGACCTGAACATAGACCATATTGCGATGATGCTGGGATATAAGACCAATGCGCATTTCAGCCGCCAGTTCAAGCGGTGGACAGGCATCGCGCCAAGTGAATTTCGCAGTCATTCGCAGCAGAATGGTGAAGCCACGCATTCAGTTGACTATACTTAACTTTTTGAATCCTGAGAAAATCTCTGGAATTTTAGAGCCACCTGACCATTCCAGTAAGAGTGTTAAGACCATGAGATGCAGCATTCTCTGAGCCGCAGGAAGTTAACCAATACAAAAAAGCAGCTGCTGGATGTCCAGAAGCTGCTCTATCTTTCTCAGGTATTCGATGTTCTGCTGTAACTTTTACGATAAAATAAATGCAGCGAGGCTCGCATTTCCCGAACCCCGATATGTAAAATACAACGCCTGTATACCATCAGGAATACTAATCTCGGCTGTATAGGATTTCCAATGATTTGTAAAATGTACCGGGATTGTACCCAGTACAGGACCGTCCCATGCTGTTTTAACCTCGAATTCCCCGTTACAATATCCGCGCACCCTGATCGAGACCTGGCGAATCCCTTTGCAAGCAAAATATTTAAATCCTGCCGTTGCGGATTCAACCATATTGGCAATATATCCGGTCTCTTCATCACCGTCTCTACCATCCTGGGTTATCTTCGGAAAGCGGCTGTCCAGCCAGGCTCCTGCCCCGAAACCTCCAGTATACTTCTGATCATCCTGGGTAAAAAGATTGCATGCCAGATACGCAGGGTACTCACCTGTTCCTTCCAACGGTCTACCATTTGTGCCGCAGGAAGTCATCTCCACCTGATGAATGCTGCCGTCCTCTTCAAAAAATATCTTTTCAATACAGCCCTGTCGGTTGAATGCGTCCCCATTGGTATGACGGTGATAGAAGACATACCAATCTCCGTTGATCTCCACAATGCTACCATGGTTATTCCCTCCATAATACATGGGCTTGTCGGCAGGTTTGTACGAGTCGATATGGAGATCACAGTTGCTTACGATGACGCCCTGATATTGAAATCCTTTGTTTGGAAACAGGCTGGTGGCATAACATAATTCATGCATAACGATGGAGGAATATATGAGGTAGTAGGTATCACCTCTCTTCCGGATGGAAGGCGCCTCAAAAAATTCATGGCCCTCATAACCGCTGCCCTCACTGTAAGGCTCACTTGGTACTACGTATACAGGTTCTTCCACAATCGTCAACATATCCGGACCTAACACCGTGGCCATCGCGCCATGCCTGGATTGGTCTCCAGGTGCACAAAAGCCGGTATACAGATAAGTGCGCTGTCCTTCAGTCATCACGCCGGGATCGAACTGGGGCTCGTCCCCTTCTCTTTCACCCAGACGAGTGCCATCGCCATACTGCACATAACCGTAGAATTCATATTTGCCGGCAGGCGTATCACATACAGCCACCGAAACAACGGGTACCTTATCCAGCACATAATACAGATAATACCGCCCATCGGGACCCAGCGTAACATCTGGCGCATACAGGCACATATGCCCATTCGGATTCAGCGGATCATCTGTTTTTCGGTAGATCACCCCTTCATTTCTCCAATTCCCAAGGTCATTTTCGGGTGCAGACCAGCACACATAATCGTTCAGACAGAAGGCATGTCCGTTAAACCGGTCATGTGAACCATACACATACACTCTTCCATTGAATACATAAGGCTCGCCGTCAGGGACATATTCCCAGGATGGCAGGTATGGGTTCAATCCTTGTTTATTCATTCAACGTACACTCCTTGTTTAAAGTGATAGACAGTCTATTACACTGACGATAACTTTCGTATAATAGGAAACAACTGCAATGTTCCAAAAGAGTCTCTATTTATTACATAACCTGCATGGTAAAGGTGAAGAACAATGAATACTATTTTTTACGTTGAATATGATGCTGCCCATAACCATCCGTTTGTGTTTGATATTCCAGAAGGTCATGATTGCTGGCTGTTAGTTGTTACGCAGACTCCGGCACAGTTCTGGGTAGGCGGGAAACTGATAGATTGTCCACCTCATTGTGCCGTTCTATATCCACCTCATCAGAAAATATATTACCGCTCTTGTACGGAGCAATATGTGAACGATTGGATTCGTTTTGAAAGTGATGAGATGTATGTAACCGAAACTTCCCTACCGAAGGGCGAACCATTTCCATTAGATGATCCTGAATTTTGTCACAAGCTGTTTCAATTGCTTGTTGCTGAGCATTCTTTCCAAAAAAACTACCGAGAATCATCGATAGATTATTTACTTCGAACGCTGTTCAACAAGCTGTTGGAGTCTCGCGTTCAAGAGAATATTGGTCCGCAGCATTATCCTCTGATGAAACTTCGAACAGACATTCACAATAATCCGAGTCACCCATGGACAGTTGCTGCCATGGCCCAAAGCATGAATATTAGTCCGGGGTACTTACAGTTTGTATATAAGAACTCCTTTGGGGTGTCCTGTATGGATGAAGTGATTGATAGCCGAATTCGGTTAGCTAAAGAGTACCTCAGACATCACCAATATACGGTTGCAGAGATCGCCGATCGATGCGGTTATCGTAATGTCGAGCATTTTTGCAGGCAATTCAAACAAATGACCGGTTCCTCGCCTAAACAGTTTCACAAATGACATGAAGAGCCCGGCTGACATAACCGAATTGAGAGATAAATCTCACTCTCCCACTCTGTCCATTGGGCGTTTACACATAACTTAACCATCCAATTGGTATAAACGCCATCCAGCTTATTAGCGTTCTCTGCTGTCATTTTAAGTTAAGGTTTTGGACTGTATAATGCAATGACATATTCTCAAGCAAAATTGATCAATTATCATATTGTGATACTTTATAATGACATCTTGTTTTTGGCATATGCAGCCGCACCAATCATCCCTGCTTGCTCACCCAATTTCGCTTGTACTATTTTACATGCACGGGATGAAAGCTTTAACGCATGTTTCTCAACAGTGTCACGCACTGTATTCAGCAATCGATCACCTGCCGCGGACATTCCTCCACCAACAATAAATACTTCTGGATTAAACAGATTGATTACATTGGAAAGACCAACTCCGAGAATGTTTCCGGTCTCATGCATAACCTCAATAGCAAGTGAATCTCCAAGATCATATGCTTCCGAGATCATACGTGCAGTAATTGTCGTCCAATCCGCTCCTACCCATTCCAGAATCATACTTGAATGGCCTTCCTCCAGCATGTCTGTAAAGGTTTTGACGATTCCTATCGCAGACACGTATCTCCCCAGACAGCCCGAACTTCCACAACGGCAAGGCCGACCCTCCCGGTACATATTCATGTGACCGATTTCGCCTGCACTTGATGTAGTACCGTAGAGAACCTTCCCGTTATTGACAATACCAGATCCCAGACCAGTGCCTAATGTAATCAATATCAGATTTTTATAGTCGGTGCCTGCGCCAAACTGCCATTCACCATACAGATTTACCCGAACATCATTGTCGATGTAAACGGGAAATTCAAAATGATTTTTCATATAGTTCACGACATGGATGTTTTCCCAGTCTGGAAAATTAGGTGAAAATATGGATAGTCCCTGCTCCGGATCTAATAATCCAGGAATGCCCATACCCATGCACAGAATTGAAGCGGGCTGGATTCCTTCGGAAGACAGCATCTCTTGAATAATGTCTACCATTCGATTTAATACATGAGATGGTCCCTTTGCCGCTTCCGTAGGGTCAGATCTTTCGTGAATTTTTTGAAACTCCAGGTTGAAAATGGCGGACTTAATATTGGTTCCACCCAGGTCAATTCCGATGATGTATTCTCGCATAATAATCTCCGCTCTTATTTATTTTGATATCTCATGCTATATTCTGCCATGATGATGTAATGCGATTCTCATTATAACTTTGTTATACACGAAAAAGATCTCTTTTGCAGTGAATGCTGAAGAGATCTTTTTTTATTTTACATATAACGGATGACTGCATCTCAACAAAGCCAAGTACTTTAGAAGCAAGAATTACCATCACTGAAATTACACTGGATCTGTCGTTCCAGTCCTGCTTCTCAATTTCTTAAATAGCATTATGGCAAGAAGTAAAGCAATTCCTACAGCTCCAAAACCCAACCAATTCAAATACATGACAGATGTACGACTGATCACAATCCCACCTATTCCAGATCCCAATGCAAAACCAAATTGGATAAATGACGTATTTACGCTAAGGGCAATGTCGGGATTACGAGGTGCCAGTGTAACCAGAAATAGTTGCTGGGCCGGAGATATGCTCCACGTTGCTAACATAAAAATCATTAAAACCAAGATTAACATCATAAGATTAACTCCCTCTAGAGCAAACAAAAGAAGAGTTGCCCCTTGTAACAGAAGGCCTAGACAAATTGTAAACTTTGATCCCTTTGCATCTGCCAATTGACCGCCCAATTTTGATCCGACAAAGCTGCAAATTCCCGCGAGAAACAGAACACCGCTGATCTCGGTCATGGTAAGTGTGGATTTAGCTTGCAAGAACGGCGTAATATACGTGAACAGTGTTGAATAGCCGCCGATATACAATAACGTAATAAGTAAGGCAGTCAGAATGAGTGGATTTTTTAAAATGGATAGCTGCATTCTGAGGGTGATTTTTTCTTCCTCTTTGATTGCCGGAACCATTTTGTAGATAATAAGTAATGGAAGAACACTTAATAAACCGATTAAAACAAATAGAACTCTCCATCCAAACATTTCACTAAAAAATGTGCCTAAAGGGACACCGAGTACTAGCGAACTGCTTAAACCCATCAAAATGATGCCGATGGCATTGCCCCTTTTTTCTTTTTCAACCAGTCGTGTCGATACGGCCATTGCTACTACGGTAGCCATGCCTCCGCTAGCCCCTTGAATAATTCGTACCCATAGTAAAGTTTCGTAAGAAAGGTTAACAAGCATAAGTCCGTTACTGGCAATAAACACACTGAGGGTGGCCAACAGTAACTTCTTGCGATCCATATTTATTGTAATTGCTATGAGAATCGGAGCGATAATGGCTGCTGCCAGAGCGAATACAGTCACCAATAAACCCACTTCGGAAGTAGATACGCTTAAGTCTGAGGCGATCATTTCAATGACTCCTGTAATAATGTATTCAAGAGTTCCGATCAGAAAAACAGCCAATGCCAAGATATATATGATCCATTTATTTTTCACTTTACTCCACTCCATCTTCTTCAGTTATCTATTTAATATTGGAATTTGTATTTCTATAAATTGTGCATCTTGTTCTTGAGATAAGGGTAAATACAATTCCCTACCAGCTTCGTTCTCCTTGATCAGATAGTTATTCTTCTCAATCCATGTAGCTAGATGAACACAGGCTTTACAGGCAAAGGTGGCATTGGAACGATAAGCTATGGTGGCCATCATGGGCTCAGCAGGAAGAGTCCGCAGTTGAAATGGGTCGGGAGGTGATCGCAGCTCACAAGTTAAGAAGTAACCTATTTCAAACTCGAACTCTTCCTCTTGTCCTGCGATTTCTTTCCATAAAACAACCTGAGGACCGTGGATCAGTTGGCGCATTTCTTTTGATAATGACTGATCAAACTGACGAAATAAACTCGGAATCTCCTCTTCCCTCCCGCACCCTGTCTGAAAAAGAAACTGCCGAGCACTTTCCTCTTTTATTCGGATTTCTTGCCCAGTTTCGACGTGCCCCTCTTCCTCTATAAGCTGCATGCGTTCCTCGATTCTGACGAGTTTGGCTTGTTCCGTATCAATAATCTGCTGAATTTCGCTTCTTTTTAGCTTAAACATGCCTTGAATATTCTCCAATGTAATATGTTCCTGTAACAGCTGTGTAATTTGTGGCAACGTAAACCCCAATTCTTTATAAAAGAAGATTCGGTTGAGCTCGAGGAGCTGATCTGCGGAATAGTAACGGTAACCCGTATCGTGATCCACCTTTCTCGGCTTAAGTATGCCAATCTGGTCATAATAACGCAGTGTCTTTAATGAGACCCTACTTAACTTGGAAAACGTACTGATTTTGAACAACATATCATCTCCAATCTTTTAACATAATGCGAGTATATAGTTTCCCGTACAGGGGAAAGTCAAGGGTATATATGCTTCTCATTTGCCTAGCTAAAATCAATCACCGCCCTTCTCATCACTCTATGTTGCTGTTATGGGTAAGTCAAAGAACCGTTTCTGAATGAAACGTTCATTTTTTTTGAACAAAAAAATGCCACTCATCGTGGCATTCTCTCGGTACTCATTCAATTATCCTGCTCAGTCAGGTTTGTATTATTTCCCGGTTTCAGCAAATGTTTTAATACGCTCCCCGATCTGGTCACGAACCCTTTGGAATACGGCCCATTTCTTTTCATCTGTACCTTGCGCTTTGGCAGGATCATCAAATCCCCAGTGCTCTCGCTTCACATGTGGAGGCGTCATTGGACATTTATCTGCGGCATCCCCACACAACGTGACTACGAAATCAGCGTTGTTCAACAACTCTGAATCAATGATGTCCGAGGTTTGAGTTGAAATATCCAGATCAACTTCGTTCATGGCTTCAACCGCTTTTGGATTCAGACCGTGGGCCTCAATTCCTGCGCTATAGATATTCCAGTCCTCACTCAGATATTTCTTGGCCCAGCCTTCGGCCATTTGACTCCGGCAAGAGTTGCCTGTGCACAGGAAGTACAGTGTTTTTTTACTCATGTTCATCGTCTCCTTGTTACTTGAATTATAGATTGCTTTTATAGAATGCTTAACCACAGATACAGACCCACTAGCGTAATAAACAGAGTCGGAATGGTGATTATGATACCCGTCTTGAAGTAAGTGCCCCATGAGATTTTGACACCTTTGGTGCTAAGTACATGAAGCCAAAGCAGGGTCGCAAGTGAACCAATCGGGGTAATCTTGGGACCTAAGTCCGAGCCAATAATATTGGCATAGATAAGCGCCTCCCGAACAGTCCCTGTAGCTGTGGTTGCATCAATGGCAAGCGCATCAATCAACACGGTAGGCATATTGTTCATCAGGGATGAGATGATTGCCGCGATAAAGCCCATACCCATTGTTGCAGCAAACAATCCTTGATCAGCCACAGCCTGAATGACTACGGCCAACAGATCGGTCAAACCTACGTTACGTAGACCATAAACCACGACATACATGCCGATGGAGAAAAATACGATGGCCCACGGCGCTTCTTTGACAACCAATGTAGCTGGTACAGCTGAACTGCGGGAAGCCATAATCAGGAAGAATATCGCGACAATACCTGCCACAAGAGATACGGGAATTCCGATAAATTCACTGGTAAAGTATCCAATGAGAAGAACGGCTAACACCACCCACGACAACCGAAACATCTTCATATCCTTAATGGCAGTTGCCGGAGGTTTCAATTCACTGGCATCAAATCGTTTGGGAATACTCTTGCGGAAAAAGAGATACAGTACACCTATACTCGCCGCCAGTGAGAACAGATTTGGAACAAACATCCTTCCTGCGTACTCCATAAACGTAATACCAAAGAAATCGGCAGACACTATGTTGACCAGGTTACTTACAACGAATGGCAAGGAAGTTGTATCCGCAATAAATCCACTGGCGATAATAAATGGAAATACTTTTTTCGCATTGAAATTCAATGCACGTACCATGGCTAGAACAATCGGCGTTAGAATCAGTGCGCCTCCATCGTTGGCAAAGAAAGCAGAAACCACCGCTCCCAGGATGGAGACGTAAACAAACATACGTACACCATTGCCATGAGCGGCTTTGGCCATATGTAAAGCAGCCCATTCAAAAAAACCAATACGATCCAGAATTAATGAGATCAGAATGATTGCGACAAAAGCAAGCGTGGCGTTCCATACGATTCGTGTTACATCCCATACATCTTCCAAATTGACCACACCCGCAAGTAAAGCAAGGATTGCTCCGCCGCAAGCAGACCAACCAATGGACAGGTTTTTAGGCTGCCAAATAACGAGTACAAGTGTAATCAAAAAGATGATGCAGGCTAACAGCGTAGAAAACAAAACGATCCCCCCCTTTCAGTTCTCTTAATTTACATTGGTATATAATGATATGCTTATATATTGATCAAAAATTAATTACATACTGATGTAAAGTTTTCTTTATTTAACGATTTAAGAATAGTTGCTTTATCCGGCATCAATTCCAGAACAGATGAAATATAAGGTGTATTCTCTACATTTAAAGAGTAGTATACCCACTGACCACGTTTACTTTCTTTAACCAAGCCTTGATCCTTCAGTTTGCGCAAATGTTGACTAATTCCAGGTTGTGACATGTCTAAAATCTCTACAAATTCACACACGCACCATTCACGTTCTTTGAGGAGTGTAAGGATCGTAAGGCGTGTTTTATCACCCAGCAATTTAAGCTTATCCGCTACCTCTTGCATAGAATCCATAGCACTTCCTCCTTCAATACATATAAGTGTATGCTTATATTATAATATCAAAAAAATGAAGTCAATGTTTACTTGATGATTAAGTCCAAAAAAGCGTTGGTTCGAATTCGAATCAACGCTTTTTTGGAGTTTGTGATAAATTTTATATAAACAGATTATGATTGGCTTGTGAGGCTTGTCCAAGATAGTAACCGACCCCACCGATTTTAACCTCTTCTATTAATTCTTCACGCTGAATTCCCATTAAATCCATGGACATTTGGCAGGCAACGATCTCTACTCCTTGAGCAATTGCGCTCTCTAACAATTCTTCCAACGAAGGTACCTGATGTTTTTTCATTAAACCACGGATCATCTTCGGACCTGCCCCAAACATATTCATTTTGGACATGCCAAGCTTCTGGCTGCCGCGAGGTAACATCATATCAAACATACGACCGATCATCGTTTTTGATAATTTCTGCGGTTGTGACTTACGAATTATACTCAATCCCCAAAATGTGAAAAATAGTGTTACTTTTCTTCCGCTGGCCGCTGCTCCATTTGCAATAATCAGTGAGGCAATCGCTTTGTCCAGATCGCCGCTGAAAACAACCATCGTGCTGGCAGGATCGCTGATGGGGGCATCCGATACGGATTGTGCTGTATTTTTAACCATAACCGACTCAATGGTCCCGCCCTTCATTCGTTCCAGCTGCAGGATTGTGGAACCCGACATCGAGGCCCATGCTTTGACATCTTCGTAGAAGCCTGGATCGGAAGCTTTCACCCGAAGGGTTTCTCCGTTCGAGAGTTGATCCATTTTCTGCTTCACTTGGATTAGCGGACCAGGACAACTCAATCCGCATACGTTCAAGTCATGATCAATACGTTGCGGCTGTGCCGAGTCAGTGGTAATGGACTCCTTTTCCTTACCGTCCAGCGCAGTTTCATGATGATCTTGCTTTGCAGCAGTGAAAGGAGCAGGCTTAAACTGGGCTTGACGGTACGTTTTGTAACCACCACTCAAGTTTGCCACGCTAAAACCATGCTGACGCAGAATTTGCGAAGCTGTATAACCACGCAGGCCGACTTGACAGTATAGCCAGATTTCTTTGGATGGGTCTAATTCATCTAACCGCTCGCGAAGCTCATCGACTGGAATCGAGAGTGAACCCGGAATATGACCATTTTGATGCTCGATTTCACTGCGAACATCCAGAAGTATCGATTGCTCCGGCTGACGATCCGCCAGTTGATTATAGGTGAATGTCTGAACACGCCCGGTGATAATATTCTCTGCTGCATATCCAGCCATATTCACGGGATCTTTGGCAGAAGAATACGGTGGCGCGTAACTCAATTCAAGCTCTGTCAGATCCCGGACATGTCCTCCAAAATGAATGGCTACGGCAATGTCATCAATTCGTTTATCCACTCCATCATAACCGACTGCTTGTGCGCCTAAAATTTTACCTTCCGGTGTAAACAGCAGCTTAAGAGTAATTGCGCTAGAACCCGGATAATACGATGCATGAGAAGCAGGGTGTACAATAACAGTTTGATATTCCACGCCAAGTCGCTGTAGAGTTTTCTCATTACTGCCTGTCGTGGCTGCGGTCATTCCAAAAACTTTGATAATGGATGTCCCTTGTGTCCCTTTATAGGTAGAATGAAGTCCTGCGATACGGTCTGCAACAATACGGCCTTGTTTGTTGGCAGGTCCGGCAAGAGGAATCGTTGCCTTCGTCCCATGAATGGTTTCCGTTACTTCGATGGCATCCCCAACAGCATAGATATGTGGCACACTGCTTTCAAGAGCTTCATTTACGATAATATGTCCACGTTCACCCAGCGAAACGCCGCTATCTTTCAAAAAAGAGGTGTCCGGCGTGACGCCTATCGCAAGAATAACCATATCAGCAGTTAGCGTCTGACCATCCGCAAGTTCAACCCCTATACCCTGCTCTAAGGAATGGAATCCCTGAACACGCTTGGAAAATAACAGGTTCACACCATGATTCTCCATTTCCTGTGCCAATGCGGCTGCTAACTCGGTATCATATGGTGTCAGTACTTGTGCGTTCCCCTCAATCAGCGTTACATCCAGACCCGCTTCCTTTAAATTCTCAGCCATTTCCACGCCTATAAATCCACCGCCTATGACAATCGAAGAACTGTTGTTAGAAGAATTTATCTGGTCTTTGATTCGATCAATATCTGGAATACTTCGTACGGTATAAATTAGCGGATTGTCTTTACCCGGCAGATCGGGAATGAGCGGTTTGGCACCGGGTGACAATATCAACTCGTCATAACTCTCTTCATATGCACCGCGCTCCTGGGATTGTATCTTAACGACTCGCTTCTGCGAATCAATAGCTACAACCTCACTTCTTGTACGTACATCAATACGAAAACGATCAGCCATCCCTTTTGGTGTTTGCACCAGAAGACGCTCTCGCTCCGCAATTGAGCCACCTATATAATAAGGCAAGCCACAATTGGCAAATGAGATATAGGGTCCTTTCTCAAAGATAATAATCTCGGCATGTTCATCCAGACGGCGAAGACGTGCAGCTGCAGAAGCACCTCCAGCTACACCGCCAACAATGAGTACTTTTTTGCTCATGATTCACAATCATCCTTTTCAAACAAAGTTTTGATAATCTGTTCCACCCGTTGATCGGCAAGTACATAGTTCACTTCAAGACCATTCCGCTCTGTAGCAACAATACCTGCACTACGAAGCTTCTGGAGGTGCTGTGACACGGTAGATTGGGGAAGATCCAGACATTCCTGCATATATGAAACATTACATTTCTTCTTCTGCATCAATCCCCGCACAATGCATAAACGAATGGGGTGAGCCAAAGCTTTCAATAGATTAGCGGGTTCATCGAACTGTTTAATATTGTTGCTGTCAAAAGCGGGAGTGTTCAAAAGTATTCCTCCTAAATCGTTATATCGTAATAATACGATTTATTGATATGGATGTCAAATGTATTCTGAAGTGAATGCATTCAATTCGTCGCATACTGGCTCTACTCTAAGGTTTTGGCTTGTTCCAGATGGATGACAAAAATGCCTGCCAAAACCGCTAAAAGCGATATTTGACAGGCAATCATACTTTATCAGGTCTTTATAAATAGCGATTTAATTAAACGTCCTATATTAGAGTATAACCGGCCGAATCAGTCCGTCTTTACCAAATAGAAGCGGGTCCATACATATTTCGCGATGATATCCCTTTCCAGAGGAAAATCTGGATAGTGGCGTGACAAAACGGTGATAGGCAATCCAGTATTGACCCGTGTCAGAATCATTAAATATACAGTGATGACCTGTGCCCAGCATGCCCTTCTCGACATTTTTGCTCAGAATCGGATAATGATAGGTAATAGGACCATAGAGCTGCTCTGCCGTACCGTAATTCACATGATAGTCTTCGCTGCCTGTGTCATCACAGGACCACGTAAAATGGTATAGTCCACCCTGCTTCAAAACGGTTACCGCCTCACGAAAATCATGCAAGCCCGCCAGATTGCTCATTGTGTCCTCAACGACACTTATCATATCTTCATTAAGCTCCACAATGGCAGCATGTCCATTGCCAAATAACAGATACGGTTTTCCATCATCTTCAATATAGATGGAGGGATCAATAGCCTGGCCCATGGTAATGCCCAGACGTTTCAACTGCTCCATTGTGATTAAAGGCTGTGACTCAGCTTGGAAAGGACCCATCGGTTTATCGGCTACAGCAACGCCAATGGCACTCTCGCCGTTTAGCATTTTGCCACAGAAATAAAAATAGAACTTTCCGTTACGGCTGGCAATCGCCGGTGCCCAAGCATTACCGGTTGCCCAGAGGACATCCTCTGTTCCCAGATCAAGGATCACGCCTTCGTCCTGCCAATGCTTCAGGTCTGAAGAAGAAAACACCTTGAACTGGGTGCCCGACCACCCCTCGAAGCCATCCGTTGTCGGATACATATAGTAACGATCCTCAAACTGTGCGACATCAGGATCAGCATATTGTCCGGGAAGTACCTGATGACCATCCCCCAAAGCCGCGAGAAGCCGGCTGCACTCGTCAGCTGTGATTGGCAGGACGCTTCCATGCCGCTTTTGAGTTGCTCCCATGTCAAAATCACCTTCTGGGACGATTCGGAAGTCTCCGCTTCCCAGATCTGTAGTCAGCAGAGGAAGGTAACCTTTGCCTTCAGCAAATCGATCAACAATCAGGCACCATTCCTCCCGGTCATTGAATTTGAAGATTTGAGGTCCCTCCACTCCTGCCAATGCCTCCAGTACAGGCGCTTGCAGCGTATTGAACGCGCCTTTGTCGAGTGAGTCTCCTTTTTCTACTCGTATGTTTTTCGTTGTTTCATCCTTGGAGTATCGATAGTAAGAGCCAGCAGCAGGAAGAATCGTTGTATCAATAATATGATTGTCCCGCTCAATGTATTTTTCCGATGCAGAGAACGTACGAAAGTCTTTTGTGCGAGCGTTGTATATTTTTTGCTTTCGTTCATTCTCTTGAGGTTCCTGCGTGGCAGAAGCCCAGAATACAAGAAACTCATCTGTTATTTCATCATACACAGCTTCCGGTGCCCAGACACATCCAGCCCCCTCAACACCCAATGTGACGTTCCATGGGGATGACCAGTTCACGAGATTGCTGGATTCCCATATAATCACATCACGGCTTCCGGAATTAACGGCATGAGTCCACCCTTTGCCGCTTGCGATGCGGAGATCCGTAGCAATCAGATAAAATTTATTTTCCTTGACGGAACGAATCAGAAACGGGTCCCTTACCCCCTTTTCTCCAAGATCGGAAAACAGCACAGGTGAACCACCATTAAGATCCTTCCAATGAAGACCATCCTCGCTATAGGAGAAATAAACCTGCTCTCCGTCTGGTTGTTCACCAATAAAATGTACAAAGAGATACCCATCATAATTTGGAGTTGTTTTCATCAATGGTAAAGAGCCTCCTGAAAATGAAATTGACTTTATATCAAAAGTCATAAAAATGAAAGCGTTCTACTTATGTTGTATCATACTTCAAAAACAGCGTAATGAGTATATGTTTATAATCTCGTATGTTGTAAATCAGTTGATCTTTCCCCGAAACCACATTGCCCAGATTGCGATGTTTGACTAGCTGCTCATGCAAGATTTAACATATCGCCTTGATTTTACTTCGGGTATACAAAGTTCCTGGTTTTCATTTACAAATAAATGCTAATCTTCTTGATGATGAACAAATGAATATAGATTCATGCATTCATTTTGGTTTTGAGATATGACGAGGAGGAATCATTGTGAAATTATCCAAAAAAGTATTACCAGCGGTAGCGCTGACTCTGGCTGTATCGGCTTCTACTCTCTTGTCTGCTGGACAAGCAAGTGCCGTTCAAGCTGTAAGCGTGGAGAAAAAACAAATTAAGAACATCATCTTCCTCATTGGGGATGGCATGGGTACCTCTTATACTTCCGCCTATCGTTATATGAAAGATGATCCTTCAACGAAGGGCATGGACAAAACCGTATTTGACCCTTATCTGGTTGGGGCACAAATGACCTATCCGGATGATGATAAACAAAATGTGACGGATTCCGCTTCCGCAGCAACAGCCATGTCGGCCGGTGTAAAAACCTACAATGCGGCCATTGCGGTTGACCCTGAACAGAAGGAAGTGAAAACCGTACTTGAGCAGGCCAAAGAAAACGGGAAGGCTACTGGACTCGTGGCTACATCGGAGATTACTCATGCCACACCGGCTGCATTCGGTGCCCATGACATCAGTCGTAAAAATATGGATGCTATTGCGGACGATTATTATGATGAGTTGATTAATGGCAAGCATAAGGTGGATGTACTTCTGGGTGGAGGGAAATCCAATTTTGTACGCGAGGGTCGTGACCTGACGAAGGAATTCCAGAAAGCCGGATTCAGCTATGTGACGGATCGTTCCTCTCTCCTTGCTGATAAGAATCAACAAGTTCTTGGACTGTTTGCGGACGGAGGTCTGGACAAGCTGATTGATCGTAGTGCTGCAACTCCATCACTGGCTGAGATGACCAATACAGCGATTGATCGTCTCAGTTCGAACGACAAAGGGTTCTTCCTGATGGTTGAAGGCAGCCAGATCGACTGGGCAGGACATGATAATGATATCGTTGGCGCGATGAGTGAAATGGACGATTTCGCAGCAGCATTTCAGGCAGCTATTGATTTTGCCAAAAAAGATGGTGAAACACTTGTCGTAGCTACCGCCGACCACTCCACGGGCGGACTTACCCTTGGCAAAGACGGAGAATACAACTTCTTCGCAGACCCGATCAAAGCTGCACTGCGGACGCCAGACTTCATGGCAGCACAAATTGCAAAAGGTGCTTCGGTTGAAGAAACACTGAAAAGTTATCTGAAGCTGGAGCTTATGCCGGAAGAGATTCAATCGGTGAAAGAAGCAGCCAAAAGTGCGGATGTAACGAAGATTGATAATGCCATTGAAGCGATTATTGATAACCGTTCATTTACGGGCTGGACAACAGGTGGACATACAGGTGAAGATGTTCCGGTCTATGCCTACGGCCCGGCAAGTCATCGCTTCGCCGGTTTGATCGACAACACAGATAATGCCAAGATCATATTTGATATTCTCAACAAGCACCAATAATTCGACAATAATTCAGCAGTTTACGATCATCCCTTCTCTTCTTCATCCGAAGAGAAGGGATTTTTTCATTTGCTCTTCCGAATGTTCTAATATGCATTATATCCCAAGGAGTTGGTTACCTTATACAACACCACTTGCATGGAAGGGAGAGAAATCCGATAAATGCAGTTAACGATTGGTTAAGGCAGATCAGCCACAATTATCTACTCATTGTCATAGCTGCGGTGCTCTTTTTTGCAGTCAAAGCAGTCATTGGTTTCTACACGTACAAGCATTATGATAAAAAACTGGATACACTTACAGATAAGGTGGATCGTCTTCTCGAAGAGAAGACTACGGAGTGATGCAGCTTATTTTGAACTATAGAAGTAACAAGCTTTGGGGGAAACTGTATGATAGGAAACATTCTGCTGGGTATGGTCATTCCCATTATATTAGGTGTATGGGTTCTGCGCCGGAACTTAACAATCCTTATTCAATATTATGCACTCGGCGTAGCTGTTTCGGCCTGTATCAACAGTGTGGGATTCAATTATTTCTGGAATATTCTCCCGAATACACGTAATCAATCCTATGCTGCTCTTCCAATGGATCTTGGAATCTACCCGATTACCGGTTGCTTGATGATGTATGCGATTATCGTGAAAGGGGCCAATCCATGGTTAGCGATCCTTGTTGCATCATTGTCGCTGACCTTCATTGAGTGGGTTGCCAAAATGATGGGACATGTCATTTATTTTAATGGATGGAACATTTTTTGGACCTTTTTGTCATACCTCCTGCCATTTGTCATTGCTTATGGTTACAGTAAAATATTGAGATACACCAAGTAAAGTTCCATTAAAGCTTTCGATTAATAAGCCGGGAAAGATTGATATGGGTTAACGCTGATAGGCTTATGTGCATACCCTACCTCATATTGGTCTTGGAGGGATTCGTAATGTATGTAACATATCCGTATGGTTACAGGTACACTTTTAATCCGGTATGGGCAACATCATCAGCCGAAGCACTCGAGTTAATCAAAACGGCTGTGCAGGGAGAACGAAACGATGAGATGTTCTATGATTCACTGATTCAGTTCGCACCTGATGCCAACCAAGCTGCCATTATCACAAGCATCCGCAATGATGAACGCGGACATAATCAAATGTTCCGCCAAATGTACAAGGATCTGACAGGCCAGGAGATTTCGGGCGCAAGCAGTGAGCCGGTTGAGACGGTTACCTCCTATCTTGTCGGATTGCAAAAGGCGTTTCAGGGTGAATTGGCAGCCGTCGAAAAGTATAGAAAAATATGGTTTGGTCTTCCTTATGGCATATATAAAGACACGGTGTGGGGAATCATCCTGGATGAACAGAAACATGTGGATAAATATAACAATCTGATTACTTACAATTTGCCGAGATAGTCATGTGTGGAATATAACGCGTGGATTCTTTCAAAGATGAACAATTAAAAAAAGCAAAAAACCAGTGAATAATAAAACTCACTGGTTTTTTTTGCTGTACAGAATTCTTTATTTTAAAACGTAATATCAAATGCACTCTTTCAACATTTCAGGTTCCACATGAACGTGAACAGTGTACACGTCATGCTCCTCCATTAATTCGTTCTCCACGTCTGTACAGATATCGTGTGCTTGTTGAAGATCCAGCGCAGCATGGACTGTGATGACCACGTCCACTACCGCATTGCTACCATAATTGCGTGCTCTTACGTCCTTGACCTTCTCTACACCATCGATTCCGGCAATGGTCTTTTTGTATTCCTGAATCAGGTCAACATCAAAACCATCGGTCAGATGATGTGTGGCTTCCTTGAAGATGTCCCAAGCCGTCTTGCAGATCAGGAATCCTACGATAACAGCCGTTACAGGGTCCAGCCAGGGTAAACCGAACTGAGAACCCACGATCCCAATGACCGCACCGGTGCTTACCCAGGCATCGGAAATATTATCCCGAGCTGCAGCCATGACCGCCTGGCTTTTAATACGTGTAGCGAGTCTCTTGTTATAGCGATAGACCAGGTACATGATCACTGCGCTGAATATGCCTGTGTACGCGGCGATGATATCCGGAGATTCATGTGTACCCTGGAACACAGAACTAATGGCTTCAAACAGCACTTGTAAACCGACTGCCATCATAATAAAAGAAGCAACAAGAGATGCAACGGTCTCTGCTCTCCAGTGACCATAGGTATGATCTTTGTCGGCTGGGAGTTGGGCAAGCTTCAAACCAATGAGTACAGCTATTGAGGCCACAATATCGGTGGCATTGTTTAATCCATCCGCCTTGAGCGCTTCTGATCCGGCCATGTTGCCAACGATCAGTTTTAATACAGTCAATCCTATGTATGCAATAATGCTGATGATCGCTCCGCGCTCCCCCAGCTTTAGATTGTCGTATTTGAGTTGATCCACAATGATATCCTCCTGCAATCTTCATTTCGAGCACCTGTATGATAGTATCATTGAAGATTTGTGTGGGTCTAGAGAAACGTTTTGAGTGTGACGAAACATAATCTGAAGCGGCAATTTTTTTACGAGTATCCAAAAAAGTTGGGTTTGGCAAACTTAATTATTTTGGGTTTGTTCCTACACCTCATCCCGGCAAGCGGGACAAGAGCTTGTTCCAATAAAATAAAAAAGCAAAGAAACCATCGCCCCAGTAGGTAACGGTTTCTTTGCAAAGCATAACACGGACATCATATTTGTCTTCACACCAGTTATTAAGAGAGATAGCTACCTTACTTCTCCGATGGGAGCGGTGTAAAGAGCAGATTAACCGGCAGGTTGCTTCCTGGCGCGGCTGAGAACAGAATCGTTACGCTCTCTCCAATGGATCCGGTTCGGTAAAGAACGCTTTGTTCACTTGAATTGGCAACCGCAACGTTGCCTTCGGCTATCGATACCAACTGGTTATTCACCAGAGCTACTCCGGAGTACTTCCCTCCACGAGGGTTAAAGGAGATTAGCGTACGCGGTGCAACATTGGTCAACGTGATTTTGTACAATACGCCGAAATTACCCGCATTGGATGCATCTGTGTAAGCCATCGGATCTGTTCCTACCAGATTGGGATCGCTTGAATTGTCACCAAGTGGCAGACGGGCCGGTTTGGTTCCCACGTGCTCATCGTACTTGATGATGCGAGTCGCATTCGGGTAAGTACCCCGGTTGTGTACTCCGTCACGATCAAGCACGGGGAGCAATGGCAAGGCTTCGAACGGATCTTTATTTTCTTCCACCAGGATAACGTTATAGTCTAAAGAATAATCACTATATGCATCCGAATAGAGAGAGATGACTTGTCCTTCTTTCATCGGGATTTTATTAAGTTCTGTCAAAATCAATTTGCTTTCCCCAGGTTGAAGGTACTCTTTCTTTTGATCAGCTCCAGTCTGAATCGACTTGAACCATTTATCAATAGACAGTTTCCCAGCTACGGTAGCATACGGAGTAGGTCCGGCAAAGCCCATATTCTGTTGTTCGAATACAGCCGGATTCGGATTGTTATTGGTTGCAATCACATACATTTTTACTCTTTTGCCTGTATTGTTTACGTGGTGAATCATGAAACGGGTCTGTCCCGAAGATGATTCTTTATACACGATGCCTTCCGTATTCACGGTTTCCGGACTGTTACTACGAATCAGCAAACTTGGCTCATCCATGTACGTATAAGGAACTTTCTCCATGGTAGTCACTTCGCCGCCGTTAAAGGTAAACTTCTGTCCTACCGGCGTGAAGAGTAAATTGAAGTCGGTAAATGAATATAATGTCTCATTGGTTATGGTAATGACTTTGGAGTACGTGTTCGTAGCGCCGTGATTATCCGTAACTGTAAGTGTCACCGTTTTTGGACCTGGTTCAAAGAACGCAAGTGAATTGTTCTCCCATACGGCTTTGACAATATTATTTTCATCATCTGTGCTTTGGTCTGTGTATGTTATTTTTTCGCCCATTTTATATTCTTCTTTATCCGTGGCGAACATGGCTACAGGAGGAAGATTGGGACTCAATACTTCAATGGTAACTGAATAGGGATCACTCCATTGGCCGTTGGAATCCTGTACTTGATATGAAATCGTATATGTACCTGCTTGATCAAATGAATCCTGGCGGCCTGTCCAGCGTTCATCAACGATATCCACTCCATTGGGAGAACTGTTAGAAGTCACGTAGTCCACTTGATCGCCAGCAAAGATTTCCTTTTGGGAAATGGTGAAGCTTGCAACAGGTTTCGTATTCAGATTCAGCACAACCGTCTTGGCCGACTGATTTACTTTATAGGTAATGTTCAGGGCTTGAGTAATGGAAGTTAACGGCACCATGAACGTATTTTTTTGCTGATAAGCAGGGCCTTTCATCGTTCTGGTCTCTCCATTTACCGTATAGTCCTTGCTGTTGGTCTTAAATCGGAGTTCATCCTCACCACTAATGATGATCGTTTCTTTGGTTTTGTTATCGTATTTGACCCCGTATCCCACACGATCAACGAGTGCACGAATTGCAACATAGGATACACCGTTTTTGACAGCCATGGGCTGGCCAGCAAGGTACGTTTTTCCATCCTGCTCCATTTTATTGCTATTCATGTACAACGTCAGATTACCACCTGCTGCTACTGGTGACGTCCCATCAATGGAGGGTTGCTCGATTTTAGCCGGCGTAACTGGTGTTTCTACCTTCTCAGGGTCTTCCTCCTGAACCAATGGTTTCGTGCCCGTATCGTTAGTAGTGGTGTCTCCCCCATCCACTGCAGATTTCTCGCTATCTGTTTTAGATGATGTTCCCTGATCTCCGGTCAAGGTTTTGGTATCCTTGGCTTCAGAGGATTGAGTATTGATAGATTTGTTATTGCTCTCCGTTTTCACTTCTCGCTCTGCAATCGGCTGCTCTTGCTTTAACACCTCTACGGATTCTACTTTGGCTGTGTTGACTGACGCAGTGTCATCTTGCGGTGCTGATTGCGCATTCACAGAACCTACCGCAAATGCTTGAAAAACGGCTAAAGCGGTAAAAATGGATAATTTCTTCATATTCATGCGTTGTCTTTGGCTCCTTCTACTCTCTAGTCATTTATTTATATCCCCTCGAAAAGTCATAGTATTAGACGCTAGATTTAGGAAAAAGTTTCTAATTCGATTGTAAATTATGGATGTAGCACAGGCTACATTAGTTACAAGAGAAATAATTGGCGTTAAATCGTATTTCTTTGGAAATACAAAAAAACGCCAATCTCTTCATTAAGATGGCGGTTTTCACATATCGATGATGTATGGAGACCCAATTCCGGTACACTATTTTTCCTTCATTTGATTTACATTCTTATTTAATTGCCCTAAAATTTTTCTTAACAAGAGAAGCTCCGACTCACTGATATCCGTTAAGAGTTCCTTTGCAAAATGTTCTTTTTCTTTTTGTGAAGTTTCAATGATTCCTCTTCCGTACTCTGTTAATTGAACTAAAATGATACGGTTATCTTCATCTTTTTTTCTTCTGGATACGATATTATTGTCTTCAAGCTGTTTAAGATGTCTAGCAACAGCAGCCTTGTCGAGGGTCACTTTTTTTTGTAAGTCACCTTGGCTGATTTCGATCTCCTTATATATTAAGGCAAGTATTTCAAAGCGAGATTGGCTGATGCTGATGTAGGAATCAAATGTAGTATTTATGGCGTTATTTACGCGGTACATATCGTATAACAACGTGGACTCATTCGACCAATCTTGACTCAAAACCATCACGTCTTTCTTAATCTTATTTATTGCTAAGGCTTGCAATGTATTGTCAATATACAACTTAAATGGTCAGTTTACAAGCAAAGTTGGCTGAAAAGACGAGGATATATATGTGATCGCTACCTTGGTCTCCTTAAGGCAATTGTTCTTCACCTACGCTAACCCCGAAAAAACCTCTCTCAGTGGAGGAGGCTTTTTCGGGGTTAGGATTCAAATTAACCTTTAATAAGATTACAATCTTGTGAAACTCAGTAAACGGCTAAAGTGCCATCATAATTAATAACCTGGCCATTGTGATTTTCTCCATCCAAAATAAAGTTTACAATTAATTCCGCAGCTTGATCAGGTGTTTTTACAAAGTCTCCAGTCATGCGGCCGTTCAAATCGGTTGATACTGCACCCGGCATCACTGCTAAAATCTCTACAGGTATGTTCTCCTTCTCGAAGCTCATTCCCCAAGACTTGGTCATAACATTCAATGGAGCCTTGGAGGTGCTGTAAGCAAATGCATTGAAATAAGGTAACGGTTCGATGGGAATACTAATATTCTGAATCATGCCCTTATTGGCAATCAACAGGGGTAGCAGACCTTTTGAAAGCGCAAAAGGACCAAGAAAATTAACTTGATGTGTTGCCTGAAGATCCTTCACTGTACATTCCCAACCAACTTGATGCATATCTCCAGGAATGCCGGCATTGTTCACCAAGAGTGACAACTCAGGATGGTTCTGTGTAATCGTATTTACGGCTTGATCCACACTGTGCAAGTCAGCAACGTCCAGCAATATCAAATGTGCATTCCCATATGTCTTAAGGGCAGCTACTGCCGCTTCTCCTCGCTCTTGATCTCGTGCCCCAACCAAAACACGATAACCTGCTCCTAATAACCGTTTTGCAATCTCATATCCAATGCCTTTATTTGCGCCAGTAACCAGTGCTGTTTTTGTCATTTGTCATTCTCCTTTTTTCACGTGCGATTCATTAAAGTGTGAATACGTTCAATTAAAATGAATGTTACTATAATTCAATCTATTTTGTTCCGTTGTTTCCATTCCATCGTGTATTGGTCGCTCACACTCCCCTTTTCGAAATCAACTGTGGTGATAGACATCAATCAAAACTGTTGATACATCAACGTTGATATATCAACAGTTTATGATATAGTTACTTTTCTGGCAAGCTTTTTTTATGGATTACACTTGTGGTCAGGAATTTATCTTCGTTTATTAGATGAAGCCCCTCTGTAAATGGCGAAAAATCCCCTGAGAACAAACAAGATCAAGACCATCTCTACAGATGGCATTTTCTCTTGTGTACTCACAGGGGACAACGGCTTTTAGCGACTTTCAATCAGCGACTTATAATGTATTAAGCTCTTCTCATTACTTCCTTACAACAGGAATCCACATTTCACCATATACCAAACCGTTTTTCTGTCCCATTTCAACCGTTGCATTCGGACCGCCAACGTAGGCATAATCCTGTTCTACGGGGAGAGTTTGACCAAAGGCAATGCCAGTAAGCATATTACTGAGCATATCTGCCGTCTCTGCTTCGCCCTTCACAACAAGGTATTCTCCCTTGGGAAATTGGATCACTCTTGTTGCTTCTGGCAGAGTTTCTTCTGTCATGACGCCAGCATAATGCATCATCTTGTTATTGACTGCTTCGTTTACAGCAAAAATATAGTCATTAGTAGCTAAAGACTTTAATGTGTCCAGGCTTCCATCCTCTTTCACAGTGGACCAAAAATCCGCCTTCTCCTTGCTGATACCAGCATAGTCTGTGTAGTCGCTTTTAAGCTCTGTTCCAATACCTAATACGATAAAGCTGTCTTTTTCTTCAAAATGATAATTACTCATTGTGTACACCATCCTCTTACAATTTTCAATTTATTTGTGTTTTCACTTGATGGGTTTATAATAACCTTAAATCATGTCAGAATATGATACTGTTTAGGGGGCCCCATGAAAAAAGTTGAACGCATTAATGTTATCACGCGGTATATCAATAACCGTGCCCACTTTACCATCTCTGAAATCATGCGAGAATTTAACATTTCCCGTTCGACAGCCATTCGAGATATCAGAGAAATTGAAGCCATGGGAATGCCACTTGTTGCTGAAGTTGGGCGAGATGGCGGTTATTTTGTCATGAACAACTCCCTCCTGCCCACGGTTCGATTTACTGATAATGAACTTAAAGCGTTATTCATTGCCTTTATGGCGACAAGAAATCAACAACTTCCTTATCTGAAGAGTCGTCAATCTTTGGCTGAAAAACTACTGGGCCTCATCTCAGAGAATCAGCAAGATGACCTTGTGCATCTGAATCAAATATTGCTTTTTGAGGGGACCAATCCCCATAATCCGGACTTGCTGGATCTGTCAGACCTGCCCCACCCTACCTTGGAAAAACTCATCCAAATACTTCTTATCGAACGTTATATGTTAGTTACTGTCCAGGAAGAGACGAAAATAAAGTCCTATCCCATTGTTCTCTTACACCTTCATCATCAAAAGGGCCATTGGATCATTGAAGGTTATGACTTGGAGGAAGAAAAGAGACAAATTATATCTGTCGACAACCTCATCCACGTCGAAGCATACCCGGCAAAAAAAAGACCAAGTACAAAAAAGATGGTAGAACAACTAAAACGAAATACGGAGGAAGAGGTCATCAACCTTGTTCTGGAGCTTGGCCCAAAAGCAATTGCCCAATTCAAAAAGTACCATCCTATAACATTTTCAATTGCCTATATGAATCCGTACCAAACGACAGCCCTCCTAAAGGCATCTATGAATGTCCATAACTCAGATGAAGTAACCGAAATCACCAATTGGTTGCTTTTTCTGGGTGAAGATATCAAGGGTGAGCTAATTCCGGATGAAGTGCTGACTTCTCTTCAAGAGAGAATGAGCTTTTACCAAATGAAGAAGTGAGCATCAGTACAATAAACCAAAAAAAGTCGCTATTTGAGCGACTTATAATGGAATCCTATTTATTTTGTCTCACACCAATGCTTGGCAGGGTGTTCCTTCTATACTAAAAGTCAGCATTAGACTGGGCATGATTAGGTGTATGTTGCGTGATTTTTTTAACGAGTAGAAAATAAGTAACAATGGCAATGGCACTGGTCATTAATAAAGTAAGTCCTAACGGGACGGCAGTGTCCTCACCTGCGATCCCGACCAGAGGTGCAACGAGTGCACCCAGAAGAAACGGAACAACGCCGAGCAGTGCTGCTGCACTTCCGGCCATCTTGGCTTGACTCTCCATGGCCAGCGGGAATGCCGCAGTGGACGTAATGCCGATTGAGCAAACGAAGAAGAACAATGGAATGACCAAAGCGAAAAGTGGACCATGAACAAGGGTTACCACCAAAGCAGCAACACTTGCTATTAGAGCAAGCCATAGTCCCGATAATAGAAGCTTCTGCTCAGGGATCCGCTTGGCCAAACGACCCACGATTTGAGATCCGATGATCAAGCTGATGCCGTTCGAAGCAAATAATATAGCAAATACTGTGGGTGTGACACCATATATATTTTGGTAAATAAATGGTGTTCCTGCTACATAAGCAAATACCCCTGCCGTCATGATTCCCTGTGCGAGCATGTAGCCTACAAACGTGCGGTCACGCAGAAGCATTCTGTAATTGCCCAATTGCTGTTTGAAGTCGGGAACCATACGTCTTTCGGCTGGATGTGTTTCTTTTAAGCTCCACTTTGTCATGATCAATAAGAAAATCCCCAGGAATGAAAGCGAGATAAACACGCCAATCCATGTTGTGAAGGAAAGAATGCCACTTCCCGCAATCGGTGCTGCCAAAGGCCCCAAATTCCCTACAAGCAACAGCAAAGAGAAAAATTTAGTGAGCTCATGTCCACTATACAGATCTCTAGCTATCGCACGGGAAATGACAATTCCTGCTGATGCCGCAAATCCTTGCGTGAAACGAAACAATATCAATAGTCCGATATTCGGAGCAAACGCACATGCCAAGGAACAAATAATGTAGGCTGCCATGCAGATCAACAAAGGTCTGCGTCTACCGTATGCGTCACTCAAAGGACCCATAACGAGTTGTCCTACACCTAGTCCCAACAAACAAGCAGTAAGACTAAACTGTACAAGTGATGCCGTTGTATTCATATTTTGTGCAATCTCTGGAAAGGCCGGTAAATACATATCAATCGTAAATGGACCTAATGTCGAAAATAATCCGAGTAGTATTGCGAGTCCAAATACATTCCAATTCGTGCTCTTCGCCATGATAAATATAATCTCCAATTCCTCTTATAATTTTCAAGCCTAATCGGAGTATAAGACATAGAGTTAACTATAGGTCAAGCATTGAGCCTATTAAATTAAAAAAAGCCGCTTAATTAAGCGACTTTGAATGGAACACCACTAATTGGTGTAACACTGACTAAGGCGATTCGGATGAGTAGCTGGATTGTTCGTATTAAGCTCCGTGTGTTTTTCGACAAACACTAATGATCGAAGGAGATAAAGGAGTGAACGGTGTTTTATCCCAGTCTGAATATTGATTTTCAATAGAAAAGCCTTTGCTCGTCAATAAATCCTGAAGCACTTCATTATCGGTAAAGCGACATGCAATTCGTGAAATGGTTTTCTTTGATCCTCCCCAATCACGGAACGTGACCCAGTGCATGATCTGGTTACGTGTATCATATGTCTGTGTACCAGACACCTTGACTGTAACCCCATCTTTATCGATAAATTCTCCCCATGTGCTTTCCTCTTCATTGGATAGATCAGTCCCCAGAGGGTTTCGAGTTTCAAAAACAAACCATCCATTAGGCTCTAAGTGTTTGTTGACGGTCTCAAGTAATGCCCTCTGATCTTCATCACTTAAAAAAGCCTGAAATGCATTTCCTGTCAAATAAATCATGGAAAAACGCTTCTCGGAATCGAATGTACGGGCATCAGCTTCAATGAATTCAACAGGCAAACCTTGAGCTTTAACCCGGGCATAGTCAAGCATTGATGAAGAAATATCAACACCTGTTGTGTGTATCCCCGATTTGGATAAATGAATGGTAGTCAAGCCTGTACCACATGCAAGTTCCAAAACCTCGCCTGGATTCAATCTAGCCAATTCCAGATAAAAATTGTATTTATTGATCTCGCCGCCAAACTCAAGATCATAATTAATCGGGTCGAGATACTCTTCAAGATTATCGTGATCTATCAATATGGAATCATCCCTTCACTACAATGAAAATTTTTCTAAATCTTCATTTATTATACCAGTTATTTCTAAACATCTCATTACTGTACATACATGATAATATAATCTTGGATTTAAGTAGAGTATAGTAAGAATGTTAAAAATATAATCTAGGAGGCTGCTGCCATGTCACAAAAGATCTGGATTAACCTGCCGGTGAAAGACGTTGTGAAATCCACGACCTTTTTCAATGAGATTGGATTCCATGGGGAGAATGTTGGTAACGAGAGAGCCCAGTTTGTCATTGGTCAAACAATGATTCTGCTCTTTCCGGATGCATCGTTTGAGAAATTTACAGGTGCCAAAACGGCAGATACTTCCCATAGCGCAGAAGTTATCTTTTCCATTGGTGCTGACAGCAGAGAAGAAGTGGATGCTTTTATTCAAAAAGTAGAGTTCGCTGGAGGGACCATCTTTGGAAAGCCCGGTGAAACGGACGGCTGGATGTACGGAGCAGGATTCGCCGACCTGGACGGCCACCGCTGGAACCTGTTGTACATGGATGAGAGCAAAATGCCTAAACGGTAATAATAAAAAACGCCGATTGCCTATTTCAGTTGAAATGTGAGATAGAATGCTATCTGTACGTGAAATGACACCAATGTAAGTTTCAGCTCAATCGCGTTGATGTTATCTTTAAACTCCTTGATTAATTGAGAATCTGTTGGCCTGCATTGAGTTTCCGCAAACTGTTCATACTAAGAGCCGAATATATATAAGGGGAGACTTGATATGGATCTGCAAAGCGGCAAACTATATTGGCCAACAACAATGGTGAATCCTCCCTCCTATCCCAAACTTGAAGAGGACCTATCCTGCGACGTACTAATCATAGGGGCTGGCAGTTCAGGTGCCCAATGTGCAAATTTCCTAAGTGATCAGGGATTGTCCGTCGTTATCGTGGATAAGAGGAAAACTGGAGAAGGCAGTACCAGTACCAACACAGCTTTGATTCAATATGCGGGAGAAAAAAGTTTTGTATCGCTTAGTCACTCCTTTGGTGAAAAAGTGGCTGCTCGTCATCTTAAATTATGCGAAGAAGCCATTAATGAGATCGAGCGAGCATGTCAAATGCTTCCGATTGATCCCGATTTCACAAGACGTGATAGCCTGTATTTTGCAAGTAATCAAGCGGATGTATCCGCTCTGAAAGATGAGCATGCTCTTCTTCAGAAACATGGATTCAAAGTCGATCTGTGGGACAAACAGCATATAACCGAGGTGTACCCTTTTCAAAAAGAAGCAGCACTATACTATCATGATGATGCTGAGATGAATCCGTTAAAATATGTATACGGACTTTTGGAGAAAGTTAAGGTACAAGGAGCAATGATATTCGAGAATACGGAAATAATCGGTAAGCGATTCGAAAAGGATTACGCTATATTCTATACCAAAGAACGACGCGAGATCCGGGCAAAACACGTTATCATCGCAGCAGGTTATGAAGATGCGGACTTCAAAGTCGAGAGAAATGCTATACTCTCCAGCTCCTATGCAGTAATTACTAAACCCATTAATGATTTTTCAAGCTGGTATAAGAGGACATTGATATGGGAGACTGCTCGGCCATATGTGTACATGCGTACAACCGCAGACAATCGGGTGATCATCGGAGGAATGGATAAGAACACAGCATACGCTGAAACCAGAGACTCCAAAATACGTGCAAGCAAAAACAAACTAATTGAGGAATTTAGTAAGTTATTTCCGGACATCCAGGTCGAACCGGAATACTACTTGGGCGCATTTTATGGAGGAACACATGACGGATTACCTGTGATAGGTCAATACGAATCTTTTCCGCATTGTTATATCATTATGGCCTACGGAGATAACGGAACAGTATATAACAGTGTTTTAGCCAATATTGTATCGGAGAAGATACTCAAAGGAACAAGCCCGGATATGGAAATTTATTTTCAAAATAGACCCATTGTTTCCCAATGATTTTTAATCAATATAGTCTGAATCCATTTCAAGTTATCACAAAAAAGGACGATTTCCGAATGGGAATCGTCCTTAAGCATGAGCTGGTATACTTCTTTTTCCAGGTGGAGATTAATGGTCTGATGCCATTACCATTATTTATCCCTGATATTCCTTTATTGTTTAGCATTGATCACTTGTTCGATCCCGAGCAAAATCAGTTTCAAGCCGAACTCGAACGCTCCGTCCGTTCCCATCGCCTCAAACATACCATTCTTATACATCCTACTGAATAGTCCCGCTTCCTTTTCACTCATGGAGTCCAGAAGATGGATCATCTCTTCACCCTGAAGTTCCTCGTTGTCCTTAATAACAGCAGAGATATTACGCTGATGCTGGTAATTGTCCAGAACGAAATAAAACACATAGTTCACAAGCGTGAGTACGGCCTGTAGTTTTTGTTCTTGCTCCAGTGGCGTCGATTCCATGCAGAGCAGCATGCGGTTGGTGAACCGGATCATGTCCGGCTCGTGGGGTAGCGTCATCATCATGAGCTGTGTAGAGCACGGGTATCGGCTGAGCACACTCCGTATAGTTATCGCGAGCCCTTCCATCTGTTCCTTCCAGTCCCCTTCAGCGTGAAACTCGTCCAGAATAATTTTCGATATCTGGTTGGCTAGCCGCTGGTAAAGTGTCTGCTTGCTCTTGAAGTACCAGTATAGAGATGGTGCCTGAATTCCCAGCTTGTCTGCCAAACGTCTCATGCTGAATTTCTCAATGCCTTCTTCCCCCAAAAGCTCCCACGAAGTTTCCAAGATCTTATCTTCCGAAATCTGAGGTTGTTGTTTTTTCATCGCTATCCGCCCTTTAATCTAACAGTGTAAGTTTATGCTTTACAGGTCTATAAGTTCATGATAACATCTAACACTGTAAGGTTCAATCTAACGGTGTTAGATTAGATCGAAATTAATGATGAAAGTAGTGATTCACATGGATGCAGAGAATCTCCATTACTTTGAAAAAGCACCGATCGCCAAAGCTGTAGCTCACTTCGCTGTCCCAATGATGCTAGGGACGTCAATGAGTGTTATCTATTCCATCTTGAATGCCTATTTCCTTGGCACACTGGGTAACACAGCCATGCTAACCGCACTCGCACTGACATTGCCGTTATTCGCGGTTATTATGGCGCTAGGCAACTTAATTGGTATAGGTAGCGGTACATTCATTTCCCGTTTGATGGGTGAGAAAAAAGTTAATGATCTGAAGCACGTATCTTCATTTGCCTTTTACAGCAGTTTGGTTCTTGGACTTATTGTAATAGCTGTTGGCCTCCCTTTGATCGAGCCAATTGTTCAGAGTCTGGGGGCAACGCCGGACTCCTTCGGATTTACGAAAGAATATGTCACGATCATGCTTATCGGTTCTCCATTTGTCATTTTATTTTTCACGTTGGAGAATATTGTGCGCTCAGAAGGTTCAGCAATCACGTCAATGATCGGCATGATGCTCAGTGTTATTGTGAACATTATTCTTGATGCACTATTCATCTATGTCTTCCATTGGGGCGTGATCGGTGTTGCATCTGCAACGGTCATCTCCAACTTGGTTGCAAGTGCATTTTACGCTTTCCATATGAGTTATAAGAGTCCATTCTTAACCGTCTCCTTGAAATGGTTCAGGGTTACCAAGGATATTCTAAGCAATGTATTCAAAATCGGAATTCCTGTCTTTGTTATGAGTGTTTTCTTGGGTGCCATGTCGCTTATTCTTAACCTTTTTCTTGTCGAATATGGAGACCAAGCCATTGCAGGGTATGGGATTTCATCGCGTTTGTTGCAATTTCCTGAGTTTATTCTGATGGGTTTGTGCGAGGGAGTCGTGCCGTTGATTGCCTTCTCATTTACAGCGAACAAATTACGCATGAAACAAACGATTGGATTCACGATCAAAACTATTCTGGCCCTGGCTGTCCTGTTCGGGGTTATCGTCTATTTGATTTCTGACCACTTAATCGGTTTATTTACGACTGATCCACAATTAATTGAAATGGGTAGCTACATTCTCCATGTGACCTTCCTATCCTTGTTTATTACAGGAATGACTTCGTTGTTTATGGGGATATTCCAAGCAACTGCCCAAGGAACTGCCGCTTTTGTCATGTCGATCATTCAAGGAATTACGCTAATTCCTGTATTGTATATTGCTAATCAGATGAACGGTTTTCATGGAGTAATCTGGTCGCTTGTTATTGCGGATGCTGTCGCGTTCCTTGTAGGGGCCATCATGTTATATGTTTTGCGGACCAAATTACAGCCGGATCTGGCTCATTTGGCACAGTAGATAACATGCAACACACAAGAAGGCAGGATAAGGGTGCTCCCTGACCCTGCTCTCTTATTTCCAAATGACAATGATCTATCTAGCGACCAGGAGACCGTAACTCTAACTGTCACAAAGAAGAGTTGGTCAACAAATGTTCTATTTCGTCCATATAGCCATCCACTGTAATACTTCTCGGAGCAAACAGAAATCGAAGTGATTGTTTCCATGATGAGCCTGCAATAGATGTTGGTAGCATCGAATGTTCTGTATTAGAGAAGATTTTCACATGAAGCAACGAAGATGGCTGAATTCCTGAACGGTATGCTTGCTCTGTATCTGCAATATCCACATTCACATCATCTTCTCCAAGCAGAAGTAATACAGGGGTTTTGAAATAATGCAAGTCTGCGGTGGCATCAGAAGCATAATTTTTGCTTATGAAATTCCAGCGTTCCTTGGAGATCAGGTCATCCTTTCGAGCAATCTTGGTGTACTCTTCATAGGTGCCATGTTTTTTTAAAATCGCTTTAATCTGATTTTCATAGTCGACCTGATGCTGAATCTCCACAAGGGAATGACCATCCTTCGCCATTTGGCTGCGTGTGTTGAATTCGCCCTGTTCCAACCAGTTTATCGCTGGCGATACCAAAATACTGAAGGCAAGATGTTCTTTGCCAGCAAGCTTAGGAATTACCCAGCCTGCTTGGCTGGCACCCCATACGCCTATTTTGGAATCATCAATGATGGATTGTTCTTTCGCCCATGCAATAGCTTGCTGTGCTTCCACTACACGATCATCCATGCTTTGATCTAGCCAGTTCCCCTCTGATCCCCCGATTCCTCGTTCATCTAGCGACAAGGATGCATACCCGATCGATGCCAGTCGCTCCCACAACGGCTTGTATCCCTCACCATGAGTAGAGTCTATTGGACCGTCTCCGTGAATGAACAGTACTAAACCGAGCTTGCCTGAATGGTGTTTGGGTACTGTAAGCGTACCTGTTAACTTGCCGTGTGGTGATGGAATTTCTATGGATTGTTCAACCATATCAAAATCATTCTGATCGACTATGTACAGCCCTGCACCAACGATCAATAAGAGTGCCGAAATAATCATGATGTATCGTTTTTTCCATCTAAACACAAGAATCTCCTTTGTAAATCATGTAATGCCATTGCTCTTCGCCTAAAAGAAGACCAGTAAGAAAGCTGTTCGTATTAAACTGCTTCCGAAATTGATAGCGTTCATATAACTGGATTGCCTGAGAATTCTGACTTGCCACATGCAAGCTAAGAAATGAGAATAGTTGGGATTCCAACATATATTTCTGTGCCCATTGGAGCAACTGTGTACCAATTCCCTTGCCTTGGTGCTGAGGATGTACAACCAGATCTTCCACATAACATTCGTTTAACTTGGGAGTATGCTTCAGCAGATGCAGACCAGTTATGAACAGAAGCCGTTTCCCGTTACTGATTCTATTGCATTTGCTCCACCAATGGGAGTTGGCATGAACTGTTTTTACTGCTACTCTGTTACTTTTTTCCATCCATTTCAAGCTCATGGTACCAACAATATCTTCATTTTGGCGGGCAATGACTCGAAGGGTATTTTGTTGCATGGGCGGATGATTGAGCATCTGTTCAAAAACGTACGCGAGTTCATACATCGACAATGAAGTAATCTTTTGAAATTTGTGTCCAAAACCGTATGCCATGAGCTCAGCAACAGCTTGATGAAACTGGGGACGAACGGGTTTGATCTGAATGGAAGTTATCACTTGGCCCCCCTAATCGTTCATTTTTAATAATAGCTCGTAATAAAGCTTCTCCGGTGTAAATAAAGATAAATAAGATTTCTCTACCATAATAAGCGGACCGTGATACGGATAACCCTGATGTTCTGCGTAGGCATAAAATTCGTTGATATGGTCTTTGAGTTCAGTTTCAATCTGTACAAACACATGACGAGAAAGATACTTCCCTCCAGGCAGAACCAAATCGTTTGCTCCCTCTTTTGGAGTATAAACTCCTACAGTGTCCGTCTCATCGTATGCATAATGAATATCGGTTTCAAACAAATGAGGAATGTTTTCGTTCTGTTGAGTCAGTAGCCTTGCGTGCAAGGACCCTTTCGCTTCCATATGGAACCAAAGTGATAAGTAAATCTCCTCACGGGTAACAATATCATAAGTCACTTGATTCTCATCCGGGATATGCTCATTCTCATGTAACAATTTGCTGATAAGGTTCTTTGTGTGCTGAAGCTGAATTATGGCTGCATCCGTGTCATCCAGCGCTTGTTGAAATAATGATTTGATTTGATCGGATGTCAGGTTACTCAAAGATTGCTTGATCATTGGAACAGACAGTCCCATTTTACGAAGCAACAAAATATGGGATAGACGATAAATTTCATCAAGCCCATACATCCTATATTGGTTTTCTGCTATATAAGCAGGGTTCAATACCCCTTTTTCTTCAAAGTAACGAATCTGATGGATAGAGACTTTCATCAGATTCGCCAACTCGCTAATCGTAATTTCATCACCCAATTTTTTCACCGCCTTTGTTGTTTTTCATATTACAAGCATAAACCTTAGGGCTGACCTAAGGTCAATGTTTTATTTTAAAGTTATCATATGATCATAACATCGTCCCCTTTAAGGACCGTTGGCATAAATTAGCATCATAAGAAACATGGGTCTTGGAGGGACAAACAATGAATGAAATGTATAGAAATGTTCAATCGAAGGACTTCAACCCTAATAAGCCCGGTTTTTATAAAGACATCCATGAATGGATCGCTTCCGTTACCCCAGGCGACGATGAAAGAATTGCCCTTTTTGATCTTGGCGGTGCTGCTGAATTTAAGATTCCGAAAACTCTTGAAGCGGAAATTCACCGTTATTTAATGCCATATACCCTTCATCCCGAAGGCGGATATGTCGCATTTATATCCAATGGCCGTGTATGGGGAACATCAGGTGCTATTCTCACATCCGACGAAAAACTGATCTTCGACCTTTCCCCTGAATACGATGGACAACAACACCGAATGATGACAGTGGATGAACACCCCGCTTTGCAACGGGAAAAGGCTCATAACCATCAACATCTCCATGGAACTGCAGCTGTTTTGACTTTTTGTGGGAGTCACAATTATTTTCATTGGTTATATGATGTTCTGCCACGCCTGGGTATGCTTCAGATGGTAAATGTTGCTTATGAATCCCTGGTCATGAATCCGAATCCGCATGCACCTTTTGTGGAAGAAACGTTACTAATGTTTGGTGTATCGGAATCTAACGTCATTCGCACTAGAGATGATCTGGAGATTCAGGCCGATCGATTGGTCGTGCCTTCCCTAATGATGAATTCCCATTATCCCCCTTGCGCTACAGCTATCCTCCGGAAGTTTATGTTACCCAGTCGCGACACAACACTCCATTCTCCTGTTCGCATTTTCATATCACGGAACAAAGCCTATGCCCGACGAATAGTTAATGAGGAGGATGTCATCCGGCATTTACAGAGGTACGGTTTTATTCCTATCTGCCTGGAAGATTGGACCATAGCCCAACAAATTCAAATTTTCGCCTCAGCAAAGGCAATCGTTTCACCACATGGAGCCGGACTGGCCAATCTTGCTTTTTGCAGTAAAGGAACCCTTGTTGTCGAAATTTTTCATGTCCGCCATGTAGTACCTACTTATTGGATGATCAGCAACCATAACGAACTTGATTATTATATGATGTATGGACAAGAAGACGGGACAACACAGGAACGTTTTCCGGGATTGGAGGATTTCTCCGTGGATTTGGATCGGCTGGAACAAACTCTTAGTTTGGTTGGACTGAATGAACATCGATAAGGTGATATATCAAAGGTAAAGGATACCTCAGATCTGTGATTAACTTCTTGATCCATCTGATAACCAAAAAACCACGGTACCCATTTCGGTACCGCAGTTCGATGATCAATCTTTATTGGAGTTGTTTCATGTAAGATTTGAATTCCTCGGCGATTTCTTTGAATTTCGTATGATGCAGGTAATGTGAACCTTCCATCGGAATCATTTTGCCCAGTGCAGATTGTTTCACTTGCTCTTCATGCAGCGGAATCCACTGTGGATTGTGCTCGTTATTGGATTGAACGAATAGAAGCATTGGCATATCACGAGGGTAAGTGAGGTTTTCTCCATTTTTGAAATTGGAACCCAAGTGCTCAAGCTCATCGATCATTGTCGGATTTGTAGAGACTTGATTCGAGATCAGCCTCATCTGTTCTTTGGTATGTTCGTCGTATGCAAGTGATGCATCTGAATCACCGCTCACTTTTGAAATTACTCTCATCAGACCTGATTGTTTAAGAAATTTCATTAAGTTCAAAGGTAATTTAACATCCATGCCAGGTTGATTTGGAACACTGCTATCGATCCCGACAAAAGCGGAAACTTCATCCGGATACGTGTTCACATAAGTCGCTGCGTATAGCCCTGTGATGGAATGCCCCATCAATATATAACGGTCAATTCCGAGCTGCTGTACAGCTTCATGAATTTCGCTGACAATATTCTCGGTTGTTCTCTCCGTCTCGGTTTGGTCGCTTAAACCATAACCGAAAGGTTCGATTGCCACAACTCTGTAATCCGAGGTTAATTCATCAATTAACAATTTGAAATCGAGTACTGGCGACGGGGTTCCTTGTCCAGGCAACAGCACAATGGTTTGTTCACCACTGCCTTGAATGGACACATTCATATTTTTCCCATCTACATTAACATATTGGCCATACGATTCAATTTTCTTTTTCTCAATTCCGTTACTGATTGTATGAACGACAAAGGTGATACCCATAAACAGCACCAGCGCGCCGATAATACCACCAATTATTTTCAACCATAATTTCCGTTTTTTACGGCCCTTAGTCCCCGTTACTGTTGTATCTTCTGTTTTGTCCACGTCCATCTTCTCCTGTCTTTATATCTGTAGAGCCGCTCTTGCGACTTAGGTATAGTGTAACAATGGAAGATGTACCCTTCGTGACGGGAATATGAACGGAGTATGAACTACAAAAAAAGAGAACTGCTCTATAGAGCAGTTCTCTTTATGATTAGACCTTGTTTAGTGGTCCAGGAATACAAGCTGAATGAAGAACAATACCGCAAAAATGTAGAAGATCGGATGAACATCTTTACCTTTTCCACGAAGCAATTTAAGTACTGGGTAGAAGATGAAACCTACGCCGATCCCTGTCGCAATACTATGCGTGAGCGGAGTAAGGATGATAATCAGGAAGGCAGGAAATGCTTCTTCGAGATCATCCCATTTGATTTTGCTGATAACGTTGATCATAAAGTATCCAACAATAATCAGTGCCGGAGAAGTAATCGCCGGAATGCTTGAAATTACACTTACAATTGGAGTGAAGAACAACGTCAATGCAAGCAGCACACTTACCGTTACCGCGGTCAGTCCCGTTCTTCCTCCTGCAGCTACTCCTGTGCTCGACTCGATGTAAGCCGAGGTTGGACTCGTTCCGAGCAAAGCACCACTTGTGGTTCCTACTGCATCGGCCAATAATGCGCCACGTGAGCGCGGGAATTTGCCTTCCTTCAGCAATCCTGCTTGTTCAGCAACGCCGAGCATCGTGCCTGTCGTATCGAACAGTGTGATCAGCAGGAACGTAAATATGATTGTATACAAGCCATTCGAGAATACACCGGCCAGATCCAGTTGCAACGCCGTTGACGAGAGGCCTTGCGGCATGGATACAATAGATTCCGGCATTTGGAATAATCCCATGATCCAGGCCAGTATCGCTGTAACCACCATTCCGATGAACAGGTATCCTTTCACATTGTAAGCCATCAGCACAACGGTTATAATCAATCCGATAATGGTCAGATAAGTCATTGGTTCAGCCAAGTTCCCGATGGTGATCAAATTCGATTCTGAATCGGCAATAATGCCGGCATTTTGCAGACCTACCGTTGTAATAAACAATCCGATCCCAGCAGTTATTGCATGTTTTAAGCTTGCTGGAATGGCATCTAGCAACATGTAACGGAACGAAGTAAGCGATAAAATAATAAACAAAATCCCTGCGATAAATACGGCTCCCAGTGCAACCTGCCAAGATACGCCATATCCGGCAACTACGCTATAGGCAAAGAATGCATTCAGCCCCATACCCGGTGCGATGACTATCGGATAATTGGACCATATCCCCATAATCAGAGTTCCCACAATACTTGCCAGTACCGTTGCTATGAATACTCCGTTAAAGTCCATGCCCGTGCTGCTGAGTATTCCTGGGTTTACGATAACTATGTATACCATTGTGAAGAATGTTGTAACCCCTGCGATAATTTCTGTGGGAATGCTCGTGCCTCTTTCTTTGAGTTTGAACCATTTGTCCATGAAAAGCCCGCCTCCAACCTTCAAATTATACTCCTAAGCTAAAAACAAAAAAATCCTAATCTTCATATAGGATTGTAATATTATCGCTCCTATATTCGTTGTTAGGATTTAAAGATTTAACAGCTAAGTTCTAAATAAACGAAACATAAAGATACTCATCTCTGTTTTAACCTGAAGTCCATTTCGTATTCTAATTAAAATAACATGTGTTGTCAACGATTTGACGATTTGTTCACAGTTATTTACGAACTATATATACTTAATATCTTATATTCATTCGTTTTTAGAACAGAGGTTGTACTTAAGCTCGATATCTGCAACATATGAAGAAAGACTGCCAGCAATGTTCACTGACAGTCTTTTGCTTAATTCGTAGTAGGTTTCTCTTCATATTCGCTGGATAATTCTTTTAGCGATTTGATTTTACCATGGGGATGCTGTTCTTGCTTTCGTGACTTCCAGGCAGCTTCTTTTCGTTTCTTCTGGTCAGCCATAAAAGAGATCCTCCTCTGGAAACTGAGATGTGTACTACCTCTTTATGATGTCACTGTTAGGCAACTTTATTCTACGTTTTTTGGCTGCTAAGAGAATGAGATTAAAAGTTAATTGGCAGGACCCAGATTAATCAAGCTAACTTCGGACAATGAGACGGTAGTGTTGCCGTCTTGTTCACCGCCAATGTTACCGAGATCAAATGAGATGCGAGTATTCGCATAGCTGGCTTCTGTTGCATCGAATGTAAAAGTAAATTCCTGTTCTTCAGGAGTCAAGTCAACTCGTGCCCCAAAAAATCCATGCCATTCATAGTTGGCAGCTGCGTCAACCCATCCAATTCCCAAACCCATTTTTCTGGACTTCTCCGCTTTGGCTTTAAACGTCAATTTGTACTTAAAACTTTGCTGTATGCCAAATCCTTCATTGATGACTTGACGATCCCAGGGATGCTGTCCTGCATTACCAATCTTGGCGTGAAGTTGTTGGTTGCTAACTTGTATCTCTAGATCAGCCGCATTACCATCCGCATGGGTAAACCAGCTGTCTTTACCTTTGGAGAAGTCTCCATTGGAAATAAGATTAACATGAGCTGGCTGGCCTCCTTGATCTGCATTCGGATTAACTTCATATAACTGAATGTTATAGATGTTCATCGAGTGTTCACCTGCAGGTAACGGGTATCCTAGTCCGAATGCAAGTATCGCTGCCGAATCAGAGGTATCTCCCATGGTTATTGTATAACTATATGGCTGTGGATCTGTGCTTAATTGCACTTCTTCTTCCAAATACTTCACAAAATCCCCTGCATTCTGAGAGAGGGCCGCTTGCATCGACTTAGGACTTGAAGCAGATGCCTCGAACGTAAGTCGGTATGATTTATTTGCCTCCAGTTCGATCTGACCTTGTTGCAGCAATGCATCCCACCAATGTTCACTTGTACCAGGCAAATTGATCGTTAATCCCTTACCCTCGTCATGTGAAGCTGTCAGATCATCAGGAATTAGCTCCCAATGATTCAGATCCGCTCCAAGCTGGCTGTTCTGAACTTTGTTTAGTGAAATATCCACCCAACGTGTATTATAATCTGCTCCTTCAAAATTCACATAATAGAATTTGCCTGCTGTCAAGTTGGCACCCGGGAAATACACGGTTTTGTATGTTTGCCATCCCCCCGTGTCTCCGAGATTCAGTTCGGATTGAGCAACGATTGTACCTTGTTCATCCTGAATGCTGAACCGTACCTCAGAATCGCTTTTCCCACTGGCCATTCGCGCAGACAGAACATATTCTCCGTCTTGGGCTACCTCAATTTTATATTGCAGCAGATCTCCCTGATCCATGTAACTGACATGTTTTCCACCTTCTACGGAGTCCTCCAGTTGCAGGCCCTGCATCGTCCAGGCTTCGGTTGCAGGTACATGTGCGTAGCCATTCACGGACAGCGGTTTGCCTCGTTTGGTCAGACGCACATTGTCCACATATACCTTACCTTTCGAACTACCGAATAACAGTTGTAGATCGGACTGGGCTATGGATGTCCCATCTCCAATAACGATCTCTCCGGTATACGTTTTCATTTCTTGGCTCAATGAGAGGTTTTGTCCTTGATGAACCTGCACCGTATGCCCATTGCTGCTGACAAGATCGATATCCATTCTTCGTGGTGTATCTGCCTTGGCTTCTAAGGAGAAGCCGTACGTTGTATTCGCTTCCAGCTTCAACTCCGGTTGGTTCACAGACACCTGCTGCGGCTCACCATTCGTTTGAGTAACATCAACGACGAGCTCGCGCTCCATAATTGGGAATTTCAAATAGTTATTTACGCCGATCTGAGCCTTTGCACCTTCTTGAATGCTGCTTGACCAGAATCCCAGACGCTCTTTACCTTGATCAAACGTTCCATTGTAAATGAAGTTGCCATCAGGTAACGCGTTGCGTTCAACCGTTAGCGGATCAGCATCACCCACCTCGATCAGCCTGACATTGGCAAACCAAACGCTTGTATCATCCAGCCCCAGATTGAATTCGAATCTGGCATTATTATCCGATCCATCCCGCATATTGAAGGTATAGTCATAGGATTTCCACTCAGTCGTGAGTGCAAAGGTGTTCTCACCCGAATAATTCGTCCAGCTTTTTTCATATTGGTTCACTTTGGACATGATTGTACGGTTAGCAGATGCCTTCGCATCAAATTGTATTTTGTACTTTTTGTTTTTCTGGATGTACATCGGCATCTGTGTGAGTTGAACTGAATAGTTTTCAGTCCCCGATGCATCAATGGTAACTTGTGCTGCTTTGCCTTTCTGCTCATCCTCTACAACTTGCACACTGCCCGCTCCGTCAGCATTCGTAATGAAATTCCACTGCAGAGGCACTCCATTTTCTTCAGACCCTTCCGTAAAACGATCATTGTAGATTAGATTGCCATCTGCTTGTGGTTCACGCTGTTGTACAGGCTCGATGGGATTGGTTGTTACATCAGGCCATGTGTTGAGATTTTTGTAAGAGTACACACGCACAAAATCAACATTCATCGTTTCAGAAGTGAAGTCACTCTCAGGTGAGCCCGGCCAGTCTCCGCCAACGGCCAGATTCAGAATCAGATAGAATGGACGATCAAATGGTGCAGGGAACGTGTAATACTCAGGTTGGCCCGCCGCCTTTGTTTGCCAGTTGGTCACTTCATGATGCAATTTACCATCTACATAGAAGCGGATCATGCCCGGCAACCATTCCACCTGGAAATCATGATAATCATCAGCAAACGTTTCTCCCTTCGGAAGAGTAAGGCTTCCCTGATCATGTCCATGGGAACCATCAGGCTTCACACTATCATAATGCAATGTGCTATATACCTTGTTATTACTCTCATTGCCACCAATGAGCTCCATAATATCAATCTCTCCAGATGCCGGCCATCCACCATAATGCGCTTCATCCGTAGGCATCATCCAGATGGCAGGCCACATGCCTTTTTCAATAGGAAGCTTCGCACGTACGACCACTTTACCGTAAGTCCAGTCACCTTTTCCCATGGAGATCAGTTTGCCTGAGCTGTAATCTTTACCATTTTTCTGCCCTTTTTTCGCTTCAATCTGCAGTACACTCCGATTCTCATCTTTCGTAATGCGAGTATTGTCCGGGCTGTAATATTGCAACTCATTATTATAGACCAGACCCGTATCCTGAACAGTCCATTTGGAGGCATCAATCGCAGACCCGTTAAACTCGTCATTCCAGACCAGTTCCCATTGGTCATTCGGAATCGTTGTAGCAGGTACCGGTTTTTCACCCCCAGGATTGCTCGGTATCGATGGGTTGGATGGTGTTTGCTCTCCAGGAGTAGATTGCGTTGGCGTGTTTGCCCCACTCGTTGAACCCCCAGGCTGTGACGATACAGGTTGCTGAACTTCGCCTGTCATGGATGTACGCAGACCTTGTTTCACTTTCTCTCCATTAATAACAACATCATTCGCATCAACACTTAATTGTTGAATCGTACCTTTGGTATCCACTCGGGTCTGATTCGCTTCTGCATGAATATTCATGGAATCAATGAGGCTCTCTGAAGAGATTTCCAGAATGGATTGTTCCATGACAACGATCTCCTGAATCGTATTTTCTTCCGTGATGGCAACTCTGACAGGTTCCCCTCGTTTGTCAACCACTACTCGATTCAGCTTGGAGTTGCTAATGTCGATGGAATGACTGCCCCCGCCTTTAATAATGACACTTCCTGTAACGGTTACGCCCTGAAGAACAACAGTCCCCTCGCCAATGCCTTCTGCCAGTAGAAGATTTCCTTTGATAACGGTATTTTTCAGCGTGACATCTGTTGAATTAATAATGAAGTTGCCATCCACCCGGGACTCATATATACCAGGAGCACTTTTCACATCGGCAATCATCGCCGACAGTAACTCGGCCGTCTCCGCTCGTGTAATCGGAGCTTTGGGATTTAATTTCCCCTGGAAACCTTTAATCATATTTTCGTTCACCAAATAGGTAAGCGCTTTCTTGGAATAACTGGAAATATCATCTGCATCCTGAAATTGCAATGGTTCACTATCTTCGTTCGCAGTCCTTGAAAGTTGAAAAGCTCGATCTACCATAACTGCAGCATCTTGCCGGCTAATCGGTTGTTTCGGTGACAGATGCTCACGATCTGTGCCTTCAATAATGCCAGAACCATTGGCCCTAACCATCACATCATGGTACCAATCGTCTGAAGACAGATCAGCATATGAACCCCTCTCCGCATGACCAGAGAAACCAAACGCCCGATCCAGAATCATAACGAATTCAGCTCGGCTAATGACCTGATTGGGCTTGAATGTGCCGTCCGTGTAACCTTTCAATAGATTCAAGTCCTGCAACCGGGTAACTGCGGATTGTGACCAATGCCCGGTAAGGTCATTATAGGAAACAGAGGAGTGCAGGCTTCTCGCCTGCACATTCCCCACCTCCGCTTGTTCCTGTACCCTTTCTGCCCCAGCGGTTGCCGGATATACAAGGGTAGCCATTAAACTCCATGCCACCATACATGCCAGTCCTCTTCTCATCTTACTTCCTCCCTCAGCTCGGTTATCCTTGCATTGCATAGCCTATTCCTTGACTGCTCCAATAACAATTCCTTTTACGAAGAAACGTTGTAAAAACGGGTATACCATCAGAATGGGAAGCGCACCAATAAAGATCTGTGCTGCGCGCACGGTTCGTTGTGAGATATTTTCCAACATGGAGGGGTCCACATTGATTTTGCTGAGATCTTGCTGAACAATAATGGTCTGTAACAGAGAAGCAAGCGGATAATTTTTAATATCAGACATATAGATCATGCCGTCGAACCAGGAGTTCCACTGATACACCATTGTAAACAAAGACAAGGTTGCGATTGCTGGAAGCGACAATGGAACGTAGACCAGAATCAATGTTTTGATATGACCTGCTCCATCCAGATAGGCTGCTTCTTCAAGTTCTTTCGGCAGACCACGGAAGAAATTCATCATCAGAATGACGTTCCACACGGACAGAGCACCGGGCAGTATAAGCGCCCAGATCGTATTCATCAGCCCAAGCTTCTGTATCAGAATGTAACTGGGGATCAAACCGCCGCTGAACAAAATGGTGAATACAAAAAACCATGTATACAAGGAGCGGCCTTTAAAGCTGATATCTTCCTTCGACAACGGAAATGCGGTGATGAGCATGATGACCATACCGATGATCGTTGCAAGCACAGTCCGTTTAAGAGACACCAGAAGCGAGTTGATGAAATTGGAGTTTCCGAAGGTTTTCACATAAGCGTCCGTTGTGAAACCAATGGGCCAGAAGCTGACCAGATTCGATGAAGCAGGCGCCATACTGCTGAATGAAACAGCCAATATGTGAATAATTGGTAAAATGCAGAGTAACGATAATATTCCAAGAAAAGTATAGTTAGCGATGCTAAAAATGCGGTATCCTTTTGTTTTATAATACAAGCCCTTTTCTCCTCTCTAGAAAACTCGATAATTAGCCAGTTTGTAAGCCATTCTGTACGATATAACAATCAAAATGGTAGCTACCACTGATTTGAATAACCCCACTGCTGTGGCAAAACTCATCTTCCCGTTCAAAATTCCGAGTCGATACACAAAGGTGTCAATGATGTCGCCTTTGTCATACACAAGCGGATTGTACAAGTTGAACACCTGATCAAAACCGGCGTTCAGGATATTACCGATAGAGAGTGTCATCAGTACAATTGTAATCGGCATCAATGCCGGAATCGTAATGTGCAGCGTCTGTTTGAACCGGTTGGCCCCATCCACCTCGGCAGCCTCGTAGAGCGCAGGATTAATTCCTGATAGAGAAGCCAGAAATACGATCGTACCAAAACCAAATTCTTTCCAGACATCGCTGACGATCAGCGTAATACGGAACCATGTGCCATCTCCCAGGAAGAAGATCGGTTCTCCTCCAAAGGCTACGACAAGCTGGTTCACCATGCCGCCCTGAGGAGACAGGATATCAAGCAGAATCCCACCGAGAATAACCCATGATAGGAAATGCGGAAGATACACAAGTGTTTGACTCACTCTTTTGAATGCCGTCAAGCGCACTTCATTGAGCAAAATGGCAAACAAAAATGGAGCGAACAGTCCCGCGATGATTTTGAAAAATGCAATGACCAGCGTATTCCAAATTACCTGACCTACGTCCGGATATAAGAATAGATACCGAAAATTATCCCAACCAACCCATTTGGATTCAGAAAATCCCAAGTAAGGCTTAAAATCCTGAAAAGCAATTACAATGCCACCCATCGGTATGTACTGAAACACCAGTGCCAGCAAAACGGCTGGAACGAGCATCATATGCAAGGTCCAATTCCGTTGCATATTCCAGCGTTGTTTGACCCTGGTGGAGCGCCGTTTATGCGGCGTTTCTAACGTATGTTCCTTCACTCCTGCATCCCCCATGTTCTAAATTTTGTATTTTACAAGTCATCGTGAACTTGTATATTAAAATTATAGCAATGGAAATTTGCGATCTATATCCTAATATTGCAACAACGATATCAATATTTAAATGAGATTTAGGAGGTTGGACTTTGTTTACACGCATGAATGTCTTTACCAAAATTACATTGTTGTTTGTGATGCTGCTTATTCTGGTATTGTTTCTCTACACATACTCAAACCGGGAAAGTGTACGTGTCATTGAACACGAGATTCAGAACAATACGATGAATCACCTGTCGACATTTGCTGATTCAGTAGAATCCAACATTTACCAATTGTCATTATATGGAATGTCCATTGGACAAGATTCAAGCATTCAGGAATATCAGCGCCCTGACTACAAGGATGTTCCCTATGAACGTGTGAAAGTTGGAAGTGCCATTCTGGAAAAGATGAATCTGTACAACGCGGCAAGCAAATGGCATTCGACCATCACACTATACTTTCCTCGAATGAAAAAAGTGATATCGACGGATTACTACGCTTACATTCCGTACAGTGATAATGAATTTAAGGAGCCTCTATCGCAGTCCTGGACCTATGCCGACAGTCAGTTTATCTGGTACACGACAGACCCAACGACAGCGATGGTGCAACCCGACAAAGCTCGATTAATAACCAAAATCAGTTTTCCAGTTCATCACTTAACTGCCCTTCTCAACCAAAACAAGTTAAACAATAAGGGCGATCCATTCATGTTCCATCCCGACTATGGACTAATCAGCAATAGCTCTGGAAAGGATACTCTGAATGCCATACTGCCCTCTCTGAAAGAAACAAAACTGCAAGCCAGCGGTGGATTCACCACAACGCTAAACCAAACGGAATATTACGTCTCCTATATTCAATCCAAGAGCCTGGGCTGGTATTATGTTGACTATGTGCCCATGCAACAGATTTTGAAACCGATTACGAGCAGCCGAAATCTGTTTTACGCTTCAATTGCCGTTCTGATCGTAATGAGTGTCGTTGTTTTATATACACTCTATCGCAGTGTACAGCTTCCGCTTCTACAGTTGGTAAAAGGGACCAATCGCTTATCCACTGGGGATTTTTCTGTTCGGCTGCATCACCCGGCACGCAATGAATTCAGTCTGTTATTTGCACGATTCAACATCATGGCCCAGCGAATTCAAGAGTTGATCGAGAATGTATACGAGGAGAAATTAAGGAGCCGCGAAGCTACGCTCAAACAGCTTCAATCGCAGATTAATCCGCATTTTCTCTATAACTGTCTCTTCTATATCAAGAACATGGCCCGAATGAAAAATGAAAAGGCTGTGGTAGCCATGGCACTGAATCTAGGAGAGTATTACCGATACATAACCAGGTCCGAAAAGGACCAAGCCACGCTTCGGGAAGAGTTGACGATGGTCAAAAATTATTTGGAAATCCAGTCACTGCGTCTGGAACGAATGCATTTTACAATCGATGTGCCTCATGATATTTTAGATAAAACAGTTCCAAGACTAACCCTTCAACCTATTATTGAGAACGCTATTATTCATGGTCTGGAGCCCAAATCGGTGGATGGTGAGATTAAAATCTATGCGGTCTGCGAGGAAGATGTGTACACGATCGTCGTGGAGGACAGTGGGCTTGGCATGTCTGAGAAACAGCTGGATCTTCTGAGAGATAACCTTCTTAAGCCGCTGGATGAGAATATGGGATGTGGTACATGGAATGTGCATCAGCGTTTGTCATTTCAGTACGGTGAAGGATCGGGACTCTTATATGAACAATCTTCAATGGGTGGGATTAAAGTTAACATCAGATGGCACGACAATACAGACAAGTAGGTGAGCGACCCATGCTGCAAATTTTATTAGTGGACGATGAACGTTCAGTCGTGGAGACACTAGCAGAGACCATTCCGTGGGAGAGTTGCGGGATCGGTACGGTCCATGAAGCTTTATCCGGTGCAGTAGCACTGGAAATCATGGACAATCACGACATTGACATTGTAATTACCGATATACGTATGCCTGAAATGTCAGGCATTGCACTTATTACAGCGATTCATGAAAAGTGGCCTCATGTGCAGACGATTCTCTTATCAGGTCACGCGGACTTTGAATATGCCAAACAGGCCATTGCGCAGGAAAGCTTCGATTACTTGCTGAAACCCGTTAGCGATGAAGATCTGATCGAATCGGTGCAACGTCTTGTTCATCGAATTAAAGAAAAATGGGAAACGGCAGCATCTCATCAACGAGCCTTACATGCCTTTCAGGATCATCTTCCATTGCTTCAATCCACGATGCTGCATGAGTTGCTGACCGGAAAAGTCTATGATCCGAAGACACTGACAGACAAGCTTGATCTGCTGGAGCTTCCCTACTCCATAGGCGAAGATCTCGGTATGCTGATTATTCGTATGGAAAAACATTTATCCGATATGGCACACGGCGATCTGGCCCTAATGGAATATGCGATATGTAATATCATTAGTGAAGTAATGCATAATCATTTTCATATCTGGCACACACGAGATGTTCATGATTACATCGTTGTTCTGGTTAGCATGAAACACTCAACAACAATGAGCTATAGCAGAAACGAGACGCCTCAGACCCTGCTTGAGCAGTATGCTGCCCAAATTCAAACCAATGTTCAGTTATACTTAAAGGGTGCAATCTCAATCTCTGTATCCAACTGGGGTAAGTTTCCTTACGAAATTGGTGAACTCTATGAGCGTACGGTCATGTCCATGCGTAAACGGATGGGTCAAGTCCAAGGATTGTTTGTCACAGCTTCCGATGAAACAGACGCCAACCCTTTACATACGATCAGGTCCCTTTATCAGCCGCCAACGTTGATCAGCCTATTGGAAGCTGGGCGGTTTGAGGATGTGGAACAGAAAATCGAGCATATTTTTGAGGAACTGCTGCATTACAATGAACATCATGATATTGCGGAGTCAACCTTTGAGGTGTATTTCGCTATTGCGGGTGCGTTTGCCTACATCATTCATAAAAATGGCAAACAAATCTCTTCTTTGATTCCAGCAGAGTCCTATCGCTATTTTCAAGCTCCCAGTTACTCCACTGCACAGCAATTACAGGACTGGTCCATACGCACACTTCATTACATAAGAGATGATGCCGAACAAGAGCTTAGGGATAATCACAGCACCATTGTACGCAGCGTCAAAAGTTTCGTCGACCTTCATCTGGCTGGAGATGTATCACTGCCTGCCATTGCTGACCATGTTCATCTGCATCCGGTATACCTGTCCAAGGTATACAAAGCGGAGACCGGTGAAGCACTTACAGCATACGTATACCGATTAAGAATGGAGAAAGCCGCTTATCATTTGCGAACATCTACTGCCAAAGTGTTTGAGATCGCAGAACTTGTCGGGTACAACAATACCGCATATTTCATTCGAGTCTTCAAGAAATTTTATGATCTCACTCCGCAAGAATATCGGGAAAATCTTCCAGTTTAAGGGGTACTCAGATCAGACTTGACGTTCAAGTTCACTCACCGTTCCCCCATATTCATATGACATAACAAAAGGCATTGCGGGAGTTGCTCTCCTGCAATGCCTTTATGCTGCTTATGTTACCGCACCGCATCGAATTCATGTTTGCGGCGCCCCTCGTCCTATTTTCCGCTTTTCACGGATTCATACCACTCGTTTACTTCTTTAGTAATCTGGTCTCCGCCTGAGGATTTCCACTTCTCAACAAACGAGTCGAATGCATCCACGGAGGTTTTGCCATATACAATCTGGGAGAAGGTATCTTTCTCCATCTTCGTCAAAATATCATTGTTCATCTGCATTGTCATGGAAGGTGCACCTGTAAACATTTGATTGAACACGATGTCCTTTTGATCCAATACAATTTTGGCGGCATCAAGCATAGGTGTAGGTACACCTGATTTGATCTTTTTCTCGAAAGGCGTAGTCGGTTCTTCACCGCTTGCCAGCTTCGCAAGTGTTGTCATGCTCAGATTCGGAATTCGCGCTCCATCAAACGTTAACGTGTACTTCTCGGGAGCATAACCACCTGTAAGACTTGCATCGGTTGATGGTTTCCCATCTACCATAACCCAATCGTATCCTTCCGCAAATCCATGTTCGAACTCATCGCCCTCTTTAGGATTCGCATAGTGATCAAAGAGATAGTTCTGATAGGTGAAAAAGGCTTCCGGATTCTTCATGTCTTTGTTGATCAAAATCACGCCGTTACCGTTCGACGTACCATGTCTCCCTGCTTGACCATCCGGACCGGAAGGAATCGGATACGCCTTGTATTCAGCCTCAGGATTATTCTTCTTCACATCCTCGAGCGGCCAGGATGGCATCCAGTGAGGTCCTACCACAATACCTGCTTTTCCAGCAGTAAATTCTTCAGCAGCTTTCGTCTCGTCATACACACCGGCTTCTTCCGGAATATAACCTTTGCTCATCCAGCTTTGTAACTTGGCCAAAGCCTGCTTCGCACCCGGTGTAACGGAACCGTATTCAAGTTTACCGTCTGCCGTCAGATTCCATTGGTTCGGCATTGTACCATAAGCGCCGAATACCCATCCAGCTTCTGACATCCATGTGTTCAGCCAGTTTTTGAAACCAATGGTCAGTCCGTAGGTATCCTGTTTCCCATTACCATCCGGATCTTGATTCGTAAACGTTTCCATAATGACTTCAAGATCGTCTATCGTTTTAGGTGCTTCCAGATTAAATTTCTTCATCCAGTCTTCACGGATCCACATGACAGGATCACCATTATAGGCATAGTCCAGAATCGGAATACCAATCTTTTTGCCATCCTGCATGTATGGATACCATACGGAAGGATCTTCGTTTACGGCTGCTTTCCATGTATCGCTTGCATATTGGTCAAACAACTCGCCCGCATCGACAAATTTTCCGGACTCAATCAATTCACGCACCAGATTGAATTCCCCACGATACGAAATAATGTCCGGCATGTCCGCATTGGAAGCAAGTGACAGGCGCAGTTTTGTTTCGAATGCATTATTGGTGGAAGGAGATATCCACTGGTTTTTCAGCTCAATTCCGAGTTTCTCCTTGGCCCATTTGGTATGGACGTTGTTATCCTGATCCTCACCCGGCTTAAACTTCACATCTGGACCCCATGGCCGTAAATACGTAATAGATACGGGTGGATCATATTTCCCATCTTTGAGCTCCAACGTTGTTGCCGGTGCGCTCGTTTCTGTCTTTTTGTCGTTTCCGCTGCTGCATCCGCTCAAGGCTGCTGATAGGGCCAATACACCGATCATGACCAAGCTGCCTACGCGTCTCTTTTTACTTGTGTCCAACTTCGTTCCCCCAGTCTATGTAATGTTGCTTACACGTTAATCATAATGAATGAATGATATTTATGCCCATACTAATATTGCAACATTTATTGCATTAATTTAGGATATTGGATATTGAATACATATATTTAATAAATACAACGCCTGAAGAAAGTAAAAAAAGCAGCCGGTAACGGCTGCTTCAATCTGCTTAATTACTCGTATATTTAACCCAATCGTATTCCGCATAGAGTGGATTGGCACCGTTATAAGGGCCGAGCCAGCTGTCTACACCCGTTCCATTCCACAGGTTCATCATGATTTTTCCAGGTGTTGAAGGAATATTGCTGGTTGCTGTATGTTTCAAGACACCGTCCACATACCATTTGATATGTCCCGGCTGCCAGTCGAAAGCATACGTATGGAAACCTTGAGATGCATCAAAACCTAAATTGATAACCTTCTCATGATTGCCAACGCCATTGGTATAGTAATTAAACTGCACTTTGGTTGTATCTTTTCCTAAAAATTCGATATCAATCTCATCCCATTGGGTGCCATGTGCAGGGCCTGTGTATGTGAAAAAAGACGATACTACACCCGTGTTCTTGGCAGGTTTCATGCTGACTTCATACAAGCCGTACCCATACGTATTTGTGGTACGATACTCTCCGCAATCAAACTTGTTCTGTGCAGAGCTGGTCAAACCAAGCTTAAGCTTGCCGTCACTTGTAAAATTAACATTGTTGGCCCTCCACGTACAGTTAAACATGCTCCCATTGGAATACCCATCCGCTTTTTGCCACGTACTTGCGTTAAAATAGGTTAGAGGTTCCCAGAAAACATAACCCGCGAAAGCGCTTACCGAAAAAAACAAAGAGATGACACCAGTTACCGCCAATGTATACCAAGACTTCCTTTTCATCATACACCTCCATGAATGATTCCAACCTGTTCAAGTTAGAGCTACTGAGTAGCAGGTGAAAACGATGAAGATACCTGAGCTACAATAATAGATATCGCTTACATGGTTGGTATTTCCATTTTATCTGGAAGCAGTGGGGTACACTATAGTAAACTTTAAAGCAGAGATATTCATTTTTTAAGATTGTCGTATCTCATGATGACACTAAGATTACGCTGATTTCTTAAATAAAAAAATATTCATGAAGTGCCTGCCCTTCAGCATAGAAGGAATCAGGCTCTCCATGAATAGCATTTTCACATATATCTACCTATACATGATTGTTTCTTAATTTACCCTAACTAGATCTATCTCGCACCAACATGTATCAAAATGGCTTCAATCTCTTCAAAGCCTTTACTCTTCGCATGACTGAGCGGTGATACCCCATCACGATCCGGTATATTCACGTCTGCTCCATGGTCAATGAGTAATTGTATTGTCTCCTGCTGCCGGGCATTGCCATCGTTAAGAATGATCGCTTCGAGCAGTGCTGTCCATCCCAGTTGATTAACATGGTCCACATTCACCGAAGTTTGAGTCAGAAGTTCCTGTACTACTTCCACGTATCCATGTTCCGATGCCGGAATAAGTGCCGTCCCTCCATATCGATTCGTTATCGCTGGGTCCGCTCCCGCCTCGATTGTCAGCTTCAAAATATCCAGGTATCCTTCAGCGCCAGCGTACAGAAACGGGTTATTCTTCATATCGTCCTGTATATTCACATCCGCACCCGCTTTAATTAACGCTTTGGCCGAAGTTAGATCATTATTGTAAGTTGCAATCATGGCAGCCGTTCGTCCATTCTGATCTTGAGCATTGATATTGGCGCCTGCTTGAATCCACTTTTGAATACTTTCATTATCTCTGTCCTCTACCGCCTTGAACAATTGTTCTTCCAGTGAAGTCATGCTCCTCTCCTCCACTGCGAAGTCGTTTCTTGCTTCAGGTACACAGCCTTGCACGATGAACATGCTGCTTATCAGGATTAAGATGATCAACGACTTACTCATACTGCCTCCTTTATTCCAGTGTCAAGGTTACCGAAGAAGCGATACTCCAATCCCCAACTGGGTTTATTGTATAAGTCGTACCTGGAGTAAGCTTCCCGTCATTAGCGAGGTCGAATACACCTGTCGCACCTTTTCGACTTGAATATTTATAAGTGGCTGTCAGAACATCCCCGCTAGGTGAAGTTAACGTTACACTTCGACCAGAGAACAGCTCATCTCCAGGATCTTGGGCAAGCATAACTTCGATGGAAGTTTCGCTCACTGCCTGAGCACTTGCCACTTCTAGCGCGTCGAACGATTTCGCAGTGAATGAAGCATTTTCGATGTTGGCCCAATCCGAAGAAACGGTATACGTGACACCTGATTGCAGCGTTTGACCTTCAGGCAAACGGAACTTCGGTTCTTGTTTTCCATCTGTGGATTGTGTAAACGGAACGTATCTGGCAACGATAGACTCGCCACCTTCTGGCGTAATTACCACTTGTCTTGCCTGCATGGAAGAGATGATTTGAAACGTTTTGCCGCCTGCTTGCTCCTGATCATTCAGTACGAACGCATTAGCTCCTCGACCACCGCTGTAAGCCGAAATAATATAACCGTAATCCACCACACCGTTCTCTTGCAGTGCTTCAATCTCGAATGTATCATTCGTTACTTGAGTAGCTGTTGTCATATTTATTTTCGTGCCACTGCCTTCAAAGGAACCAACCTCTTGGTCTTTGTAAGTCAGGCTGTATATTGCACCAGCATCTTGTACGGACGTTGGAACGATGTAAGTCGCAATTGACCCTGTTTTCAAACGGGGCATATTGGTCAACGTCAGACCACCGGTAAACGCAAAGTCCGTTTGTGCCTTCGCAAAAGCTTCATCCGTTGCTGTCAGCGGTTTGTCGAATGTGACGATCAGCGTAATGGCATTCAGTGATCGAACGCTCTCGATTTGAGCCTGATCCGAAGGAATGGCTTGGTAGGCTGTTTGCAGGAGTACTGCGGTTTCACCGCGCGTTGCTGAACCGTTCTCGGAGTAGAACTTGCTCATCCAATGATGAACGGACTTTACATCACGCTGCATTGCTTTGGATACGACCTGTTCAAGTTCAGCATCTGTCACTTGAGCTTGCGGAGAGAATTGTCCGTCTTTTGCCTGCATGATGCCGAGTTCAACTAGCTTTGACGCATAAGGTGCATACCACGCGTTCGGGTTCACGTCCGTTATTTCTAAGGTTTCGCCCGTCTTGCCTTCCAAATTAAACGTTTTGTAAACCAAGGATGCTAGCTCAGCACGCGTAATCGCTCTATGTTCACCCATGGATTGATCTGCATATCCGTTCATGATTCCCAAGCTATTTAGTTCTTGGACAGCAGCATCAATCTGCTGTTGGCTAAGTTGTGCCGTTGTTGCGGCAATGTTAGTAACGTATGTAGCTGCGTGTACTTGATTCGCAGTTAGTGGGAATACGGTTGTACCTAATGCAGTTATGGTTAGAAATGTAGCGATTTTGCGGGTTGTCGAATTCATCGTTGAATTCCTCCTCTATAGATTGTAGTTGCCTGTATCTATAGAATAGAGGACAAAAAGAAACTCCCAAGGACAAAATGATTAACAAATTATAAACTGGCTCTAAATTTTCACAAAACTTATACGGTGAATCGGTAGCCCGCGCCCCAGACGGTTTCGATGTATTCCGGATTTTTGGGGTCTGTCTCGAGTTTCCCACGGAGTTTGCGAATATGGACGGTGACGGTTGCAATGTCTCCGGTGGAATCCATGCCCCAGATGCGCTCGAACAGATCGGATTTGCTGAATACACGGTTGGGATGACTGGCGAGAAATACAAGTAACTCGAATTCCTTGGTTGTAATCGCTACCTCTTCGCCATTAACGAAAACGCGGCGTGAGCCTCTGTCGATGTGAAGACCGCGGATGTGAATTTCATCCTGCTGGGCCGGTTTGTTTTTGCCAAGTAGTCTCTCGTATCGGGTTAAATGAGCCTTGGCTCGTGCAACTAATTCACTTGGGCTAAACGGTTTTGTAATAAAATCATCGACTCCCAGATTGAATGTCCGGATCTTATCGATCTCTTCCTTTTTCGCGGAAACGACAAGGATGGGTACCTCCTTCACCTCACGAATCCGCCTGCAACACTCGAACCCGTCAAGTCCAGGGAGCATCAGATCAACAATGATCAGATTGTAGTCTCCCTCCAGTGCTTGCTTCAGGCCTTCATCACCGGTATGGCAGAGATCCACGGAAAATCCGTTGAGTTCAAAATAATCCCGTTCCAGTTCAGCAATCGTCGTTTCGTCTTCAATTATCAATATGCTAGCCATACTCATTAGTCCCTCTCTTCATTCAGCCGTTTCAGTCTGATATATATGCTCGTGCCATCATCGGGCTGGCTTTCGGCCCAGATAAAACCTCCATGTCCATCTATGATTTGGCGGGCAATGGCCAGCCCAAGCCCACTTCCACCGGTTGAGGAATTGCGGGACTGTTCTGCGCGATAGAAGCGTTCGAAAATATAGGGTAATGCCTCTTTAGGTATACCTCTGCCATTATCTCGAAACGTCATCGTAATCCAATTTTCATCCGCTTGAAGTGTAATCTCGAATCGTTTGTGTTCATTCTCCATGTATTTGAGTGCATTATCCACCACATTAACAACGGTACGTTTTAACTTCTCCGGGTCCACAGCAGCCATAGCGGGACCAGACACCTGGTTATTCCAATACAACGCAACGCCTTTATCCTCCATGTCGTATCTCAGCTCTTCAATGCTGTCTTCGAGGAAATCAGCGATATCAACTGTCTCGAACAGGAAAGGCTCTTGGTTCAAATCAAGCTTCGAATACAAAAACAGTTCATCCACCAGCTTATCCATGCTAACTGCTTTGGAGTGAATGATATTAACGTAACTCTCCATTTTCTCAGGAGTATTTGCCACCCCATCACGAATGCCCTCAATATATCCTTTAATATTGGTGATCGGCGTACGGAGATCATGCGAAATGTTGGAAATGAGTTCTTTGCGGTTCGCTTCGTCCTGTTGTCGTAGGGCATAGGAGCGCTGCAACTGATTTCGCATACTCTCAAATGCTTCACTGAGTTGTCCAACCTCATCATTGGAGTTTAATTGAATCTTAAAAGATAGATTGCCATCCTTAATTTGCTCGGCTGAGCTTCGTAGTTGATTGAGCGGCTTAATGAAACTACGCGTGATCCAGCGGAACAAGAGAAGATTCGCGATGATCAGGACGCCGATAAGCAGTAATGACATCACAGGTAACAGCTTGCGAGTAAGCTCTGCGAAGGGGCTTCTCTCACGAATGACGAAGATACTTCCCCGTTCCCCATCTGAATATTGAAAATCAAACTTTGCATACGCATAAAATCGTTCTCCAATATTGAAAGTGCTTCGAATCTGATAATTGTTCAGATCATAGGCAGGCAGTGCTTGCTTTAGTTCTGGCTGGTTGAAGGTCAACGATTCGAAGATCTGGCTATTCTCCCGTCTGACGTAGAGCCCTGACTTCTCAGCTCGCAGCTTCATGTCATATTCACGCAGTAAAACCTTGTTCTGCAGATCATCCGGGTCATTTTTAGCCAGAAACTTCATCTCTTGAAAGATCGATTCTCCCTGTTCAGTCAGTGGATTGATCTGATAATGTACCTTGTAAATATCGCGAAAACTCTGTAGATCCCCTGTGGCTGCAATCGTGTACAGGCTTGCCGTAAGCAGGATAAACAGTAGACTTATAACGAGCATACCCGTGAAGGACAGCAGCATTTTTATTCGAATGGACATGGGTTCCCCTTCTCAAGCAAGCATTTGGATTAGTTAGTGCACATGTTAACACAAGATCGATTCAATTGCCCAGATGCAAAAAAAGAGGTTTCGTGCTCTCGTGATTCTTGAAGGGTTTTTGTTTAACATGTTGACAGTGAGAATGATTATCAATAGTCTTGTAGTAAGATCTGTAGCGATTTATCTCAACAGGACTGGCAACATTATTGAAACGAGGTATGTAATGTGAAAGTAGACGTTAATCAGTTAGCAGCGCATTTTGCACACATTCCTTTTCAAGTTGAAGGAATATATCGATATGCCAGAAATCCAGGCGTGCCCCACGCTGACTATACCGATTCTTTCCCTGGATTTGTGTTTCCTCTGACAGGAAAAATACAATTTCAATTTGATGGGACGCCCTATATCTTTTCGCCAGGAAAAGTTGTACATGGGGGGGCAAAAATGAAACTTGACCAAACCGTGTTTAATAAAAATGATTGGGAGTACATCTTGGTATTATACCGGATATGTAGTTCAGACCTGGGAGAGTCAAGCTTTTCTCATCAGCATTTTGAATTATCAACGGGCCAATCCCCTCGTCTGATTGAATTAATTACGCGTCTTTGGCATGTGTATAACCAGCATGGAGGTATTTCAAGGTTTCAGACCGAGATGCTGTTTCGCGATGTACTGAATGAAACTTTATTATGTGTTGACCATAGGCAAAACAGTTGTGAATCAGATGTTTTATTTGAACGGGTCTCTGCGTATATTCAGGAATACTATGATCAAAGTCTGTCTATCGCATCGCTTGCAGAACAAAATAACGTTAATCGAAATCGACTTTCCTACGTGTTTAGAAAACATGCAGGTATGGGTCCAGCAGAATATATATTGAAATATCGTATGGACATGGCAGAACAAATGTTATTGGCAAATGATGTGCCTGTGCAACAGATCGCTGAAACGGTGGGCATTGCCGATCCTTTTTATTTTAGTAGAGTGTTCAAAAAACAATATGGTGTCTCTCCTACTGAGTATCGTCAGAAGTTCATCAATAATCCATCCTGATTTCAACAGGCATCCATGTTATACCATAATCCAAATCAGTATACTGAACTTAAACGAATAATACACAGGAGGAATTACGATGCACTATCAATCTATTAAATTGAATGAGGAATTTTCGAAAATAAACGATCTGTGGTCTCCGAAACTCATTGGAGAAATGAATAACCATCAATTTAAGATCGTAAAGATTGCTGGAGATTTTGAGTGGCATGTTCATGAGGAAACTGATAAGTTGTTTTTTGTGCTCGAAGGGGAAATGATAATTGATTTTCGTGATGGGCAAGTGAAGATTTCTAAGGACGAAATGTATATTGTCCCCAAAGGAGTCGAGATTAAGCCTTCCGCCAAAAAGGAATGTCATATCATGTTAATGGAGCCACGAAGCGAAGCTTAATAATAATACTGGCAGGACTGGGGCCGGATAAGCATCCGAAATGGCAAACAGCCTGAACTATAAAAGAGCCGATAACCACGAAATAGGGTTATTGGCTCTCTGTCTGTACGGCTAGCTATTGGTCGTGCATTAATTATTAATTAGCAACTGGTGTTTATATGTTACTCATTTATAAACCTAAATCATCAGCGAGTCCTTCAACACCTGTGAAGATAGAATCTCCGTAACCCCAGAAGTTATTGAAATCAATAATATAGATCTTCTTGTTTTTAACTGCGTTAATGTTTTGTACCTGTTTGTTGGCTAACAGTTTTTCAATCGTCTGTTCAGGATCGATGCCACCCGCATACCTCGAAATAATCAGGGCATCCGGATTCATCTCGATGAGCTTCTCCAGACTTAGTGTTCCGGTTTCATTAATGAGCATATTATGCATATTGATCAATGACATTGCACTTTCAATAAATGTATCTCCGTTCCCGTTGTAAATTCCGATGGTTCCATCACCATTATCCGAAAAAGATGCATAGTTGATCGTTTCAGCGCTAGCTCGGGCAGACAAGGCATTCGCGCGTGCTTTAAGCGTCTCAATATATGCCGCTGCATTAGCTTGTACGTTGAAGATCTCACCTAATTCAGTAATATCCTGATACAGACTATCTAACGATGCATCAGGAACACTGGTGCTTTGTACATACGTTTTAATTCCCATATCATTCAAGCTGCTTACTGTACCAACACCCCAATCCGCGTCCTCAAACAATCCACCACGCCCCACAACCAGATCAGGGGAAGCGCCAATAGTCAATTCCTTGCCCACATAGCCTTCAGCCAGCACAGGAATTTTCTTGAACTCATCAGCAATATCATCAGGCACACTGCCGAACAGCGCTGCTACACCTACAAGCTTGTCTGTCAAACCCAGGCGAATCATCAGCTCGGCTGCACCTTGCGTATTGGCAACTACTCGTTCAGGTGCCTTGTCAAACGTTTGATCCTTCTTCACCCATGTGCCGTTCTCTGTTGTATAGTTTGAAACGGTTACTGGATAGGTGGTTTGAGCTGCACCTGAAGCGTCTGCGTCGGTTTGTTCCCCATTTGCCGCTGTATTCGTGGCGCTGCTCTCCGCAGGTTGCTGTGAACTGCCAGTTGCATCTTCACTGCCACCATTGTTGCTTGAACACGCTGCGAGCACCAGAATCATTGCAGTAATCAAACCAAGAAACATCCCTTTTTTAACGGATACCAACATGTGAATAATCTCTCCCTTTTGAATTCTCTCTTGTCTTTTTGACCAATATGTAAAATGACTATTGTCAGTATACAGTAAATGTCGAAGTGTGTAAATGAGAACAATAATCAATATCAACTATAAATTGAATATAAAGCCCCTCCTCCCTTTGGATGCCTTTTTGCTATGACCATAAATTTTATTTCATGGAATCTGGTGGCTCACTTCGTCGCATTTTCCTAACCTTCATCCCAAAACGATAGAAAACCAAGTTTATGTCCTTTGTTTAGGATCAAACTTGGTTTTCTTGTACTTAACTATTCATTTCGTGCCTGCTTAACCTTGCCGATAAGTTCATTAATAATTTCATCAGGTGAACGTTCGTTCATCCATTGTTGGCCGAACATTTGGAATACTTTAATCATTGGGAAATCTGCCCAGAATCCCACAAACTCCTCGTTAAGATATACCTTATCTGTAACATGTTCGTTCATTTCAATCAGGCATTTTTCCAATTCCCTTTTCGCTGCCGAATCACTCATCCACTCACTGAGCAGACTGAATTTGTGGAACGTGATTTCTTCTTTACCAAAGTCGCAATGCAGACGTTCGGTGATTCGAATGTCTTTGGACGAGCTGCCAAGCGAAATTTGGAAGTATCCGGTCTCTGCTACCCAGCGGTTGTACTTGGTGTTGTAATATGAAAAATCTCTCTCTTCCAGTTCAAACGTGATCTTGCGTTTTTCACCCGGCTCCAGTTCAACTTTGACAAAGGCTTTTAACTCTTTCTCTGGACGGGTCCATGTGCACTCTTCATCGTGCACGTACAATTGAACAACTTCTTTCCCTTTACGTTTACCTGTATTTTTTAAATGGAAAGAAACAGTAACACCAGCATTCGTCTGGGCCACTTTCAGATCCGTGTACGAGAACGATGTATAGGACAATCCGTGTCCAAACGGGAATTGAGGAGCCAGTTCTTTCCGGTCATAATACCGATATCCTACAAAAAGACCTTCACGATAATACAGCTTGCCGTTCTCTCCGCGAATCCGCATATGGGAAGGGTTGTCCGATAGCTTCACCGGGAAGGTCTCGGACAGCTTACCCGACGGATTCGTGTGTCCGAATAATACATCTGCAACCACTTTACCCATGCCTTGACCCGACAACCACGCGTGAATCACACCTGGTACGTGCTGTATCCATGGGCGCATTGCCAATGCGGTGCCGCTGCTAGTTACGACAATGCACTTGGGTTGCACTGCGGCTACGGCGAGAATCAATTTTACTTGATGTTCGGGAAGATCAATGCCTTGCAGATCATGCATCTCCGATTCGGCATATTCCGGTTGGCCAACAAACAGTACAGCAACATCGGAATTCTTGGCTAATGCAACGCTCTCCTGAATTAACTCATCACGGATGGAGTCATCCTCCGGATATCCTTCTGCATACCCCATGGTAATGGTATCGCCAGCCAGATTCTTTATCTCGTCCCACGGAATATCGATTTTTGTCGGCGTAACCTTCGCACTGCCTGCACCCTGAATTCGAGGTTTCTTGGCAAACCGTCCAATCACGGCAATCGATGCCAGCGATTCCTGCTGTAGGGGAAGAGTCGCGTTCTCATTTTTCAGAAGCACAATACTTTCGGATGCCGCTTTGCGAGCAAGTGCATGGTAATCCGCACCTTCAGAAGACCCCATGTTTTTGTTGCCTGTTACCCGCTCAACCAGCTTCAAAATACGACCCACGCTTCGATCCAGTTGTTCTTCGGAAAGGCTTCCGTTCTGAATCGCCTCAATGATTGCCTTGGCATTGTAATGCGCAGGGCCCGGCATCTCCAGATCAAGTCCAGCCTTCAGTCCGCGTATGCGATCATTGACAGCAGTCCAGTCGGATAGAACTACACCTTCATAACCCCACTCTTCTCTCAAAATGTCATGCAGCAAATGTTCGTTCTCACTCGTGTACGTTCCATTCAATAAATTATAAGAACACATGACCGTCCAAGGATCGGATTTCTTAATAATCCGTTCGAAAGCACTCAGGTAAATTTCGCGAAGCGTCCGCTCGTCAATTTCCGAACTGGTCACCATTTTCTCGAACTCCTGGTTGTTACCCGCAAAGTGTTTGACAGAAGCGCCCACTCCTTCGCTTTGGATCCCGTTTATAAACGCCGCTCCAAGTTCCCCCGTCAAGTATGGGTCTTCAGAGTAGTATTCGAAGTTTCTTCCGCCAAGTGGCGTTCTTTTCATATTGACACCAGGTCCAAGCAGCAACTCAACGTCCATGGTTTTTGATTCACGTCCCAGTGCCACACCAACTTCATACAACAATTCCGTATTCCACGAAGAGCCGATGGCTGAACCCGTAGGGTAACAGGTTGCGGGTACATTTTCCGTTGTAATCCCCATTTCTTCATCGCTGTTCGTTTTACGGATACCGTTTGTCCCATCGTACATATGAACCGGCGGAATGTTTAACCGCTCAATTCCTTTTGTCATCCACATATTCAATCCTGCGCAGAGCGAAGCTTTCTCGGCCAGCGTCAATGCCGACAACAATTCATTGATTGATTTATCCATCGTACTCACCCTTCTGATATCAATTTTGTTCTTGTTCTTTCTTCAGTTCCTGTGCATCATACAGTTTGAAAAACGGAAACCAGACAATAAATACAATGACCAGGACGACCGCCAGCAAGATCAGCCCATTGAGTCCGGACATAATATAGGTGGAGAGGCCGATCGGCGTGTACCATAGCTGGAAGATCTTGCTCGGAATCCGTACCCAACCCCAGTCGAGAGCCAAGTACACAATCACCGGCGTGATAAGTGAGTTAATCCACATCGGCACCATGAGTAATGGATTAAAGGCAATAGGTGCTCCGTATACGACGGGTTCATTGATGTTGAACAAGGATGGGATAATAGTCGCCTTGCCGACAGATTTCAGTTTTTTCGAACGTGCCATCAGGAACCAAACAACTAACGGCAAGGTCGCTCCCATTCCTCCAATACCCAGCCATCCGGAGAAAAAGGTTTCAAACGTGTTGATATTGACGGGATCTTGTCCCGCTGCCACAAGAGCTGCATTTTCTTCGATTGCAGGTATCCAGATCGCGTACCAGATCGGTGTCATGACCCACGGGCTTACGCCGAAAGAATACAGTACAACACCAATGAAATTGAACAATAAAAATCCGGTTAAACTTTGCCCTACGGCATTGATCGGCTCAAATACGTTCACGATCAGTCCAAAAATATCAAAATGAAGCTGATATACAAGCAACCATCCTGTTGTTAATACCAGGGCGATCGGGACGAGAAAATCGAACCAGTCCATAATGAATTCGGGAAGTGAAGATCCCTTTTTGAAGAACGAAAATTTGTTGCACATGATCATTACAAGAGCGACAAATACACCTACCAAGAGTGCTGTAATCATCCCCGAGGGTCCAAATCGTTCAAGGATGAACTGAATGGTACCGTCTTCGTTTAGAGTTGGGTTAAGCAGCATAACGAACAGAGATATCCCCGTCATTCCCGCAAGCAACTTGATTTTATGTCGTTCTCTTTTTTCCATCACGACATAAGGTGTCAAAAAAGCAATAAACAACCCCAGCAAACCAAAACTGAATGTTGTGATGGGTGTCAGGTCCGGCATTCCCGGAATGAAATCCTGCAAAATCGAAATCAATGTGATAATTGAACCGATGAAAATCATCGGAATGGCGACCATGATGGCTTCTTGAATCGAAGAAACCCAAATATTGTTCGTAAACGCCTCCAATCTTGGCGCAAACGAATCTGTCATCCATTTCATGAAACGCTTCATCCAAAACTCCCCCTGTCTTCCTCTATGCTGCCACAACCATAGTATATCGATTTGTGTTAACGCTTTCTTGTTGGAACTTGCCGCATCATGGATCGTTTTTTGCCCAATCCATCGCTACAGTTCTAGCTTGCCAGCCTGAACAAGAAATAAACAACAAAAAACATCCCTTCAATACTGAAAGGATGTCTTAAGAGTAATTTTTTCTAATATTGTCTATCCAAAATGAGTAGCAACACGCCATGAGGAGGGAGTAGCAATTCTTTACGCCAACATTCATCCCTTACCATCTCTGTCTTCATTACCGGGCCGCTCCTCCCGTTTAAAAAGAGGATTTCTTCTTCCGTCAAGGAATCGGGCGATCCCATGCGGACCCACTCATCAAATACCGATCCATGCTCCCTGTCCAGTCGATAACTTGTGCATTTATAAGGTCCCTCGAGCTTGCTCAGGGTAAGTTCATAAGCTTTGTTTCCTTTTTCCTCAAATACGTCATAGCGGGTTGAGCTGGATAATTCGGACCAATCTCCACTCGCAAACAGCTGATCGACATGCACATAATGATAGAACAAAAATTGCATGCTTCCGTCACTTTTTCGCGTTCCGACATAACCGTCTCCCTTGATTAGCAGCTCATCACCCAGCTTCTGCATAAGTTCAAATGCATAATAGCTGGGTTTCTTCAGACCATCGCGATTGATCAGGCCAAAGCCTCCATAGAAAGGAGAAGTAGGAACGATACTTTCTTCGAATACATCGGTAAAGGACCAAAAAGCCATGGCTTTCACATCACCGAGTGTATTCATGGTGTGATAAATGACAAATGGAGCCATGAACATGGTATCGTGCAGCAAGTTACGGTCATACAGCGAAAAATTCCACTCGGTGACATGGAGTTCAACATGACCGTACGAAGACGCCTTCATTTTCTGCCGAAGAAGATCAATACTTTCCTTATAGAAAGATGGCGGCATGATTTGAGTTAAACGATCCTCTTCAACTTTTAACTTGGGATACTCCGAATAGATGTGGAACGAGAAAAAGTCGAGAACAACTTCATGCTTCCTGCAGTATGACAGAAAATCCTCAGCCCAGGTGTCGTTCCAAAGAGATCCATAACCCATCGCTGGGCCCCCCACTCTCAGATCGGGCAATACCGTTTTGATAGCATGGGCGGTCAATTCGTAAAAAGCGAAATATTCTTCCTTGCTTCCCGCCCAACAAACACCAGCCAGGTCAGGCTCGTTCCATACTTCGAAGTACCACTTCTTCACTTCTTCCGCCCCATAACGATTCAAACAGTGCCTGATGAATTCGCGAACAAGGGTCTGCCACTTGGCAGGGTCGGATGGCGGACTAATATTCCCCCTCCACCAAAATAACGTTTCCTTGGATCTCGCCAGCTGGCTCGGCATAAAGCTTAATTCCACAAATGGCCGAACTCCCTGATCCAGCAGGAAATCATACAACTTGTCCACATAAGACCAGTTATAGACAGGAGCGCCTTGCTCTGTTTCGCTGTACACCATCATCTCATCATTAAATATGCCGTGAAATCGAATGTACTGAAAAGGTACTTTGCCTTTCAGAGCAGACAGCTGCTTCCGCCAATCTTCACGCAAACCTTCGATGGCTCTCCCCGCCGTCATGGTGATATTCCAGTGCTTTTCGTAGACGAACGACGTCTGATCCGCACGAACCTCAATGCTGGTTTGGTCTGACAGATGTGTAGACGGTACAGGGATCGTGTCATGATCGGGGTCTACCTTAGCATCCAGATATCGATACAGTGAGCCTATCGCATTCAACGTTTCCATCTCGTAATAATCTCCGCTTGAAGATTCCTCATACGTTTTGGGCTTGCGGTTCACATTCAACTGATGGGGTTCCGGTGTACGCGAAGCTTCCCGATAGGAACCGGGCGTGCAGCCGTACTTTTCCTTGAAGTATTTGTTAAACAGCTTCACATTCGCAAATCCGCAATCCAGCGCGATCTCCGAAATATTTTTATCATTTGCTGCCAGCTGAGCCTGAGCCTTCTCCAAACGAATAAGCGTCAAATACTTTTGAAAAGGTATCCCGATTTTGTCGGTGAAGAAGTGGGAGAAATAATGCAGACTTAAATGTTCGGAATCGGCCATATCCTGCAGCGTAATCTTCTCATTGTAGTGTAAATCAATATATGTGAGGACCCTGTTTAGTCTTTTATAGTCATAATCCCTGCTGCCGTCTTCCAATGCGGAATTTGTTCCACTGGAAAAATACCTCTGCAGACAGCCGCATAACATCTGTAATCTGCCCATAGTGAAATTTTGATAACCCGGTGTTTTTTTGTTGATCTCCCATACCATCTGCGCAAGATATTGTTTAATGCTATGCAGCCAGGAAGCGTCCTGCTCCACATTCAAGGCAGAGTTACAGGAGATAAACGCATTATTGTTCATCAACTCAGGACCGAACTGCAATGTCAATAACACGTTGTCCTGATTGGTTCGTTCGATCTTGTGGACGGACATGCTGTTTACCACGATCACATCATCTTCATACAGTGTATATTGCTGCTGGTCCAGATACATGATGATTGAACCATGAAGAACATATACAACTTCCACTTCCTTATGCCAATGGAAATCAATATGCTTCACCGAGTTCACGAAGAGTTTCATAGGCAAATCGTCCTGATGTTGAATAAACTCGTATAGATAGCGAATTGTCTGCACCTTCCTTCATACCGCTTATTATAGACACAGCATTTTGAAGATATCAACAAGCTAAACAGTGCGACGTCCGTTACGTCAAGAGCGACAGAATGCAATGGCGAACTGAAGTTCAAAAATAACAAAAAAGCCGATCATTTAAGTTTAATGATCGGCTCTTCTTTATAAATGTTCAAACTACCTACTCACTGATGCCCTGCTATCTTACCAGCCGCGGTTGGACATGCGCTCTTCTGGAGCCAACTTCGAAATTTCGATCCCTTTCATAGGGGCGCCCAAGTTTTTGGATACTTCGGCGATCAGTTTGTAATCCGTGTAATGTGTTGTAGCTTCAACGATCGCACGAGCGAATTTCTCAGGATTATCGGATTTGAAAATACCTGATCCTACAAATACACCGTCTGCTCCCAGGTGCATCATAAGTGCTGCGTCAGCCGGAGTAGCTACACCTCCTGCTGCAAAGTTAACGACAGGAAGTTTGCCATTTTCATGAATTTCGCGGAGTAGCTCATAAGCTACACCCAGGTTTTTGGCTTCAGCATACAGCTCGTCCTTGGACATGTTTTGCACTTTGCGAAGCTGGCTGTTAATTAGACGCATATGACGAACTGCTTCAACAATGTTGCCCGTTCCAGGCTCACCTTTTGTACGAATCATCGATGCACCCTCACCAATACGGCGAAGTGCCTCTCCCAAATCTTTGGCTCCACATACAAATGGTACAGTGAACTCATGTTTATCAATATGGAACACTTCGTCTGCAGGTGTGAGAACTTCGCTCTCATCGAGATAGTCCACACCCAACGATTCAAGTACTTTGGCTTCTATGTAATGACCGATACGTGCTTTGGCCATAACTGGAATAGACACAACTTTCATAACTTCTTCCACAATGGTTGGATCCGCCATGCGAGCTACACCGCCAGCTGCACGAATATCGGAGGGTACCCGCTCAAGAGCCATAACTGCTGTTGCCCCTGCCGCCTCGGCAATTTTAGCTTGTTCTGCATTCATAACGTCCATGATGACGCCACCTTTTTGCATCTCAGCCATTCCTCTTTTTACACGATCTGTACCTGTTTGCATGATTGTAGTCCTCCTAATTAACTTTTGGGTGGTTTTCAATAAAGCCATCGCTCTAATCTATGATTTAGTATAAAATGAGAATGGTCATATAAAAAGATCCAATAATTTCGGTTTTTATTGTACCACTTCAAATACAACTCCTGGAGGGCATATGCAATTTCATGTAGCTTACAGTTCATATCTGAACCGAAAATATACCAAGATGAAGGCTCTTTATCATGCGATTCGTGATGCTATTCATGAAGGCCAGCTTATACATGGCGAGAAGTTACCTTCTACTAGAGAGCTAGCCGCAACGTATCACATTTCCAGAGGAACGGTGAATCAGGTCTATGATACGTTGACTGCTCAGGGTTACATTCAATCAGAGCATGGGAGAGGAACCTTTGTTGCCTATCAGTTGGATTTAAGTAAGGATGGGTCCACCGTAAAAACTTGTAACCATCACTTATCAGCCTGGGGGAATCGTATCCAGAAGTTTGAACAACAGACGTTTCAAAGTAATTTACCCGCGAATGCACATGCCCATGATTCCAGTCTAGAGAACGACGAAGTTATCGACTTTAGCAAATACCAACCTGATTTATCCAAATTCCCTTACGATGAATGGAACAACCGTTTATATGCGGAGATAAGGCAGCGTGAACATCATCCGGACACCACCTCTTCTATTGTAAGCTCAACCGGGGAGCCGAGATTGAGAGAAGCCATTGCCGCGTACCTTCGAAGAATGCGGGGAATTCAAGTCGATCCGGATCATATTGCCGTGACTGCAGGCTCCATGCAAGCCATAGCTTTACTCACTCAGTTACTTGCAGATCCCGGGGATCATGTCGTGACGGAAAGTCCTTGTTATGTCGGGATTTCTAAAGCCATTTTGGCTGCGGGTGCCAAGTTGATTGAAGCCAATCTCGATGGTCAGGGCGTTGTGCCCCAAGACTGGGAAGCTCGCATGTTGTTTGTCACGCCTTCACGACAGTTTCCTACTGGCGAAATGCTCAGCCTTGAACGCAGACAAACCTTGCTGGATTGGGCACACCGTCATGATGCAATGATTGTCGAAGATGATTATGATAGCGAATTCCGATATCGCGGGATGCATGTTGAACCGCTGAAAACACTTGATAAAGCAGGACGTGTAATCTACCTGGGCAGCTTTACGAAAACACTACCTTTTGAAGTACGACTTGGTTTTGTAGTTCTCCCTCCCACCTTGGCAGACACCTTTAGAAAGGCACAGGCACTATACGAGCCAAGACCTGTTAATCTGATTGAACAACGGGCGTTAGCCGCATTTATGATAAGTGGTCAATATGAGCGTCATCTGCGCAGAATGAATCGATTGTACAGTCGCAAATTCCATCTGTTACTCAAACTTTTGAACCAGCAACTTTCCACATGGTTTGATTGGGTGGAGAACGAAGCAGGTCTGCACGTGTTCGGCTGGTGGCGAGGTAATGTATCCACGTATGAGGCCTTTCGGGCATCGGCTAAGTCTCAAGGTGTGGTATACTCAGAAGTCAGCAGTTCAAGCACTGTTGGTACGAAATACGGGTTATACTTGTCTTTTGCACATTTGTCAGATGCACAATTACAGGAAGGCGTATCCCGATTGAAAAATGCCGTCACAGCCCCATTGTGAGGTACATCGTCTCCAAAATGTAGTACAAGAAGTTCATTATTCGGAAGAGGGGTGATTGTTATGAATTGGTTAAATGAACTCTATAAAATAAATAAGCGGGAACCGGACAAGGAAATCGAACGTTCTTTGGTTAATGCCATCTTCCGAATATATGACAGGTTCCCCCGAATGGGCCTTAGAGAGCGGATCGGACAGCAAGAAATGTCCCTCGATATAGCCGATGCTTATATCCATGGCCATAACGCCATGATTGAAGCTGGTGTCGGAATCGGTAAGTCTTTTGGGTACCTGATCCCAAGTCTGCTCACGAATCAAATGTCTCAGAAACCAATCATTATAGCGACATCCTCCATTCAGCTTTCGGAACAGATACATAAAGATTTAAGGATCATTGGCAGCCGGCTGGGATTCACAACAGTTCGATCTGTCGTTGGGAAAGGCATGGGTCAGTATGCCTGCCGAAGTAGAGCGGCGGAATGGATTAGTCCTGAACCTGATGATACGACCTCTTCCGTGTCTACCCTCGCTCAGCGCATATTAAATTATGAAATTGATGAAAGAGCGGATATTGAAGCTGGAATTAGTGATGCCGAATGGTCTCATGTTTCCGTAAATGATTGCACATTTGAACGTTGTCATCATAAAAATTCATGTTTGTTCTACGATATGAGAGCGAAATTGAATGCAAAAGCTCACGAGATTGATTTTATTATCGTAAACCAGGACCTGCTCATACGAGATTTGATGAAGAAAAAAGAAGGAACCAAGAGTATCATCTCGGAACAGCCTGCTCTAATCGTGATTGATGAGGCGCATAATCTGGAAGCAAAAGTTCGAGATGCCAGAACGCTTGAATTTACGTATCGGGGGATCTGCCGCATTCTGGATACCACGGTGCAGCTTCTCACGAAGCAGTACGGGGATAAGAGGCTCTTTTCACAATCCAATTTTATTAAAAAATGTGCTCAGCATATATTCAAACAGATCAGTGCAGATTTGCTGCACCATGCCAAGCAGGATAACGACCGAATCAAAGTGTCGGAGATCAGAGGAATACCGTTAAACCAAGTTTTGAGCAATCTGAAAGATCTCAGTCTGCGCCTTTCCATTTTGACCTCACGCCATGAGCGGGAGATCGATGACGCTTTTGAAGCCATCAACGGACTGATTACCGTCATCCATGTCTTGGCTGAATCAGAGGACAACTATCTCTTATGGGCAAGCAGTCCCCTCGGAGTAGCCAAGATCAGCATCTGTCCCAAAGATATCAGCCAATTTCTGAAATACGCTTTATTTAATGGCAAGGTACCTGTAATCCTAACGTCGGCAACGCTGTGCCAAGGCGGAGATACACTGGAGGAACAATACTCTTATTTGACACATTCCCTCGGTTATAAGGGGGAGTTCATGGATCGCAAATCCTCCCCTTTTGACTACACGAATCATGCCATGATGTACATCTCGAACAACGTTCCATATTACCACCATGACCAGCGAGAAAACTATCTTGAAGCAGCTTACCAAGAGATGGTTCGACTCTGTAATCTAACTCAGGGAAGAACCATCGTCCTTTTTTCAGCAAAGGAGGACATGAAGTACATTCACCAAAAGTTGAGTTCGAGTGGGAGTGAAAATACATGGGCAGTCCATGTTCAAAAAGAGGGATCTTCCCAGGACAGTGTCATCGCCGAATTCAGGAAAAGCAAAGGTGTACTCCTGGGTACCGGTGTATTCTGGGAAGGTGTGAATATCGAGGGTTCCGACCTGTCACAGGTTATTATTTTCCGTCTGCCCTTCCCTGTTCCTTCCGATCCTGTATATGAATATAAGGCATCTGTGACGGAGAATCCGTTCATGGAAGTTTTTGTACCGGACATGCTTCTTCGGTTACGGCAAGGAACAGGTCGCTTGATTCGTAGTGAAATGGACCTTGGCATACTCAGTATACTTGACTCCCGTCTCAGTGCAGCGGCTAAAAAGAGTTACCGGGAACAGGTGCTGGACACGTTGCCGTTCAAAAAAGTAACAGAGGATTTTACGGTTTTGGAGAAGTTTGCCCAGAAAAAAGGAATAGGACATACGGATTAGAAGTGGTACACCCCAACGATATAAACTGTTCAAATCACATGAAACGGCCCTTCCGCCAATCAAGCGGAGGGCTGTTTTTAATGCTGGAAGCAAGATATATGCTACAATATATTTCAAAGTTATGAATCCCAAAGGAGGTATTAACATGGTTGAAAGACCTGCTACAGATGAATATGGAGCTTATTATGAAGGTTATATCCGGCTTGTGCCTGAAGGAAACATCATCGAACGCTTAGAACTGCAAGCCAACATCATACCAACGCTGCTCTCTTCATTAACAGAGGAGCGAGCAAATTATCGTTACGCCGAAGACAAATGGAGCGTGAAAGAGGTCATCGGCCACCTTCTGGATAACGAACGCATCATGAGCAGCCGATTGCTTCGCATCGCCAGAGGTGACAAAACAAATCATCCTGGATATGATCAGGATGTGCTCATGCAAACCCACCCTTTTAATAAATATAACCTCAACGATTTAAGTGAAGAATATGCCGTCACACGCCGCTCAACCATTCTTATGCTTCGTCGCCTCACCCCGGAAGCATGGCTCTGTAGAGGGATCGTCAGTGAGAATCCTGCTTCAGCTCGATCGATTGCATTTGTTATGGCTGGGCATGAGCTCCACCATTTATCAGTACTCCGCGATCGCTATTCAATCGATTTGAAGTTATAAAATTCATCCAAAAAGACTTTGAACCTGCATTCGCAGTAGGATCAAAGTCTTTTCTCATCAGTCTTTTTATCGTTCAAAATGAATCAGATGTGCATCCTCTCGCAAAGAAAACGTGGAATACTCACCTAGAGTCGGAATGTCTCCATTGAATTCAATGGGCAGGACCACATAGCTGGATTGGAAGTAATCCGATCCGTTCCAGCGATCCGAAAAGTATAGGTACTCCTCTTCTGATCGCTTCAGCACAAACGCTGGTTGCGTGCGGTACGTCGTTTCATCGCCAAAATCGCTTAGTATTCCCCATGGTCCATCCATCGTATTAGCCATCGCGTATTTCCCTTGATTGGGAGCCCAACCCGTGCAAAAGGAGGTCACCATATAATACGTCCCTTTCCGTTTGAAGACAGCTGGCGCCTCCCGATATTCCCCCTGCCACAGCTTTCCGACAAGACTTTCCACATTAAGGTAATCCTCTTGCAGACGATAGATGTGAAGGTCCGCATTATCTCTGGCAGCGGATATAAAATATGCCGTCCCGTCATCGTCCTGAAAGAGCGTGCAATCACGCGACATGTAACCATAGGGATTGAAGCTGCCATGATAAATGAACTGGCTATCCGGAGAATCAGATGTGGCAATGGCGCAAGCGGCATCGTTGTAATGGTTTCCATTCTCATAGTGAACCCAGAGAACGAACTTCTGTGTCACCGTGTTGAAAATCACTTTAGGGCGTTCGAGATTCACCTTTCCGCCCTTGTCGTTCATTAATGCCAGATTCGTCCGAACTCGAATGGGTGCAGCTGGCGTAGAAGCCGTCAGGATATGGTTCCGAAACTCCCAGTTGAATAGATCTTTGGAACGGTAACAACTCACATATATATCCTCTCTACGATCCTCACCATACCAGTAATAATAACCGCCATGGAATAACATATGTCCACCATGGGCATGGATCGGATTACCGCTTGAATCATTCCAGATGCGACCATTAGCTAATCGATTATTCCCACCGTTACCTCTCTTCTTGGAAGTATCTTTAATTTGTATCCGATCCAAATATCTTCACCTCCCATAGCCTTGGCGTGTACCAATTGTTAGGGTTGTTATGGAGTGCCGCATTTTGCATATTAATTCGTACATACCTGGCATCAGTGCTTGATAGACTATCTGAGGTGAAGCCGTAAGATGTATTATTGGTTCGATCCAATGCTACGGTCCAGTTTAGATTATCCGTACTGGTCTCAATTTTATATTTGTAAAACCCTTCGGAGCCTTTTTGCATCCACCAGGAGATCTGCACGTTATTCAATTGCTGAACGGAGCCGAGGTCTACCTTCCACCAATGCGGCCAGGAACCGCCTGTACCGACCCATTCGGTTTGATAGTTACCATCATTGGCATAACTTGCCGGGTTCGTTCCGGTAGCCGTTTGTGCTGTTGCAGGTTTACCTTGCGACAGCAGTTTTCCATTTTGAACTGGAACGACAACATCATCGCTTGTGTTGTACAGGACTTGATCAAAATAATCATAAAATGCGTAACCATCGGAGAACCAAACGGGAAGCAGTCGTTCTTCCGTTGTTCCATTTTGCGTGCCTGCCCAGCCGAACATCCAGCGATACGCAACCATAACCACGTTGTTGCCCGTATCTGGCTTCACCCGCATGACGGAACCTGACTGCGCCGAGAAGGTTGATGTGTTGCCAATCGTCCGCAATTCTGACCAATCTCCGTCTATGCTTGTTGCTGATGAATACAAAGGTATGCTCGGATACCAACCTGCCGCTTGGGAAGAGAACAGATAATAAATGCCATCCTTCTTGATCATCTTGGGCAGTTCCCTGTGTTGACTTTGATAAATAACAGAAACTTGATGATCTACATCCAGCCAATCGGAGGTTAACTTATACAGAATCGTGTCCGAATTATTATTGGCGGTAGAGATCAGATAAGCTGAGTCATCGTCATCTTTGAAAATGGAGATATCTCTGGATTCGTTCCCTTCTGGCCGAAAGCTTTTGTGGAATGTAAAGTCTTCTCCTGGCGTGGCCGAAGCAACCGATACTCTGGCTAGTGTGTAATCTGTACTGTTCTCATAGTGAGCCCAAAAAACGAATTTGTTCGTGGGCGCATGGTACAGGATATTAATTCCCTCAAACTTAGCATTCGCAAGATCCGGATGATCCGTGTAGGAAAGGACCACTTTGTCGTTACCATACGTAATATCATCCGTTGATGTCTGTTGAATCATTTCGCCGAATCCACCGGATGATTTTTGTACGAAGTTAAACCTGTAGTAGGTACCCCCCACTTTAAGTTCATTCGGGAGCATGAGAGTAGATTGCGTGGTGTTATCGAAAGTTGTGAGGTTATCCGGGAGGCTGTAAGGGATATAATCTGGCGAGACAGCGGAGGTTAACAAGGAAGTTCCACCGTAAGCCTTGACTTGATACTTGTAAGTGCTACCCATGTTGAGGTCATAATCATCCGTCGTTATACCTTTTAATGTCTGTAATAACGTATAGGGCGCGTTGTTCTCGGATCTGTACAATTCGTATGCAGTCGCTCCCTGGACAGGTGCCCAATGAATTTTGGCGTTGGATACTTCGGATTCATTTTTCAATACAAACAGTGTTGCAGCAATCTGGGTCTCTTCACCAGCAGCATGAACGGTTTGAGCTGAGGACGTTAAATGTACGGTTAACAACATCAATGCAATGACGACAGCAATCCACGATTTACCTTTGATCATGTCTCATCATCTCCTTTATTGGAAGACCAACCTTCCTGTCGCAGGAAGGCTGATCCAGGTGAACTTGACTTTATTTCAGATTCATCAGTGTCATTACATCCGTCTCGCTGGCTTGGTTGTACCAGTCGTTAACTTCTTCGATAACCGTGTCTCCGCCTTTTTCGTGCCACTGTTTCACAAAGGTATCAAATGCTTCAAGTGGTTCATTGCCATATATGATTTTGGTGAACGTTTCTTGTTCCATGGTGGTCAACTGTTCCCACACGTTTTGCATTGTTGGTGTTGGCGGACCATTAAACTCATTTGGCAGCAAAACATCCCTGTTCTCATATGAAATCCGGTATCCATCCTGGGTCGTTTGGTCCTTTGAAGCACTCTGAATGAGGACTCCCGTGTCGGCTTTAACGCCGTTCGCCAGATCGTAGTACGATTGCCCGGGACCATCAACACTCGGTGTATTTTTGGTAAATGCCATTTTTCCAACGCCCTGCACCGCCTCGAGTGGCGTATTGAATTTCGTTGGATCGAAAGTGACTTCCTCATTGACGATGTCGTAATCGTATCCTTGAGCGTAGCCATATTTAAAATCTCCCGTGCTGAACGCCGCATCGTACATTTTATCGTAGTACAGGAAGAAGGCTTCCATGTTCTGAAAATCCTTGTTAAACATGAACACGCCATCGTTCAACTGGGCGGACTGATAGGTCTTGTCACCGTTCACGCCTTGAATGGTCGGATATGCACTAATTTGTGCACCCTCAACATTTTTCTCCACGTCCTTCACACTGTCGTACAGCCAAGGACGACCAATGATGATACCTGCTTTTCCTTCCGTAAAATCGGACAGTGCGTCCCATGCCCCTTGGGTGGCTAATTCTTTGTTCAAGTATCCTTTCGCATACCAATCGCGTAACTTGGCAAGTGCCTCTTTGTTGCCATCAGCCACCGATCCATAGGTAAGTTTGCCGTTGTCGTTATGCCATTGCCTTGGAAGATGCTTGCCCGTGTATGCGCTGAATATCATAACCGGATCGCTAACCCAGCCCGTATTGTAGGAATCTTTACCCGAAAATGTAAAGCCGTATGTGTCTTTCTTGCCGTTCCCATCCGGGTCCTCATTGGTGAATGCCGCGATGACTTGCTCAAACTCTTCAATCGTTGTTGGCGCTTTCATATTTAATTTGTCCAACCAGTCCTGGCGGATCAGCATGACTTCGCCTTCTGTCAGATTCGGCGCAATCGCCATTCCGTAGACCTTACCCTCCCTAACCACTGGATTGAAGGTAGTCGGGTATTGTTTGTAAATTTCTTTTATCCGTTCAGGCATGTAGGTTGATATGTCTTCCGTAATCTCCTTGACCTGCCCTGACTCGATCAGATCATTGACCAGCATGGTGTCATAGACGGGCAGAACGTCTGGCAGCTTCTCGGAACCCGTCAGGGCCAGCCGCAGCTTGGTATTATATTGTGAAGCATCACCTCCCAGCAGGGTGGTCTGGATTTTGATACCCAGGTTTTGTTCGCCCCAACGGGTCAACACATTGTCATTCAACGTCTCCCCATTGATGTACTTCCCGGCATTCTCATCCTGTTGTTTGGCGATGGTGATCGTAAATGGCGGATCATATTTTCCGTCCTTAAGCACCGATGCCGGTGCGGTCTCGGAAGCACTCTCCCCTTTGCTGCAGCCAGCCACAAGAATAGTCGACAGCATAACGATACTTACCATTTTCCATAAATCAGTTCTTTTCTTCATGGAAACATGCCCCCTTCACTCATACTCAATTTGTTTTCTATATAAGTTCAACTAATTGCATATTTACACTGGCACTCCGATGACAGAACAACCTTCCGATCGTTGTTATTACCAGAGTTTTTATTCATTTTTTCAAAGGTGAAATTCTGGTAATAGCGTATGCTTCCGATGCAGCTTTCTTTCAGAAAGCTTTTAGGCGAACGCTCCGCTTCTTCAGGTCTCTTCTGTCCTCTCCGTTATCGTGTAAATGTTTAGATGAACTTATAGTAATCCAATTTATCGTCATCCTAACTATTCTTTGACGGCTCCTAGTACAATCCCCTTTACGAAATATCGTTGTAAAAATGGATATACCAAAATGATTGGGAGCGTGCTTACAAAAATTTGCGCTGCCTTGATGCTCTGTTCAGACATGGCTGCCACCTCAGACTGGCTCATCGCCATATTCTGCATATTGCTCTGTACGACAACGGTCTGCAGGAACGAAGCCAGCGGATACTTACTCGCATCCGACATGTACAAAATGCCGTCAAACCAGGAGTTCCAGTGCCCCACCATAATGAACAAGGATACGGTCGCAATGCCTGGCAGAGATAATGGTAAATATATTTTGCTGAGAATGACGAAGAAGGATGCTCCATCAATGAATGCCGCTTCTTCCAGGGCTTTGGGAATCGTTTTAAAAAAATTGACGAGAAGAATCAGGTTATACGCACCAAATGCTCCCGGTAACACAAGCGCCCATATGGTGTCCTTTAATCCAAGGGCTGTGATCAATATGTAAGAAGGTATCAATCCCCCGGAGAAGAGCATGGTGAAGATAAAAAACCACATGAGCACGTTGCGTCCCCGGAATTCCTTGGACAGGGCATATCCTGCACAGGTAAGGATAAACATGCTGATGGTCGTACCCAATACGGTCCGAGTGATGGATGTCAGCATGGCACCGTTGAAATTGGAATTGTTGAACGTTTTAACATAGGCATCCACGTTGAACCCCACCGGCCAAAATGACACCATATTACCGCTAATAGCCGCTTTGCTACTGAGCGATTGCGCGAGCAGATGAAGCAGTGGTAGAAAACAAGCGAGACCTGCCAGTATCATGAATGCGTAATTAAAATAGGAGAATACTCTATAGCCTGTCGTTTTATGGTACATGATCCCTCTCCCTCCTTGTTAGAATATTTTGTAATTGGCATATTTATAGGCCAGCCTGTAGGAGACAACGATCAAGATCAGGCTTATTCCTGATTTGAACAGTCCTACAGCGGTCCCGAAGCCGTATTGTCCGTTTAACAAGGATGAACGGTAGACATAGGTGTCAATGATATCTCCTGTACTGTAGACAAGCGGATTGTACAGATTGAATACCTGATCAAAGCCTGCATCCAGAATATTGCCCAGACTCAGCGTAGAAATGACGATAATCATGGGTAACATGCTAGGCAAGGTGACGTATCGAATCTGCTGCCGGCGTGTGGCCCCATCGATCTCGGCCGCTTCGTAATAGGAAGGGTTAATTCCCGCAATGGTCGCCAGATAAACAATCATGCCGAAGCCAAAGCTCTTCCATACGTCACTAATTACAACCGTGAATCGAAACAGATCAGGATCACCCAAAAAGTAAATGGGATCGTTTCCGAAAATCCTTGTCAAAATGTGATTGATGCCTCCGTCTAATCCGAGAATATCGATCATCAAGCCTGCCACAGTAACCCAGGACAAGAAATGCGGCAGATACACCAGTGTCTGAACACTTTTCTTAATGCCCATATTTCGGATCTCGCTCAGCAGAATGGCCATGACGATCGGAACAATGATGCCAACGATAATTTTAGAAACGGCGATAATCAGCGTATTGACGATCGCTTGTGTGGCTTCTTTGTACTGGAAAATTCGTTCGAAGTTATCTAGCCCGATCCACCGTGAACCTGTGATGCCCAGCCATGGCTTGTAGTCCTGAAATGCCATAAGCAAACCTACCATCGGACCATAAGAAAAGATGCAGACAAACACAAAAGCGGGAATACACAGGACGTACAAAGGCCAGCTTTTCTTGAGTTCCTTTCTGAATGAAGTCCGCTGGGAAAGCTTTGTTTTTGTTTTTTTTGCGGATCTGGCGGGCACAATCTCGTTAATGTTGAATACCTCCTCTATGATGGCTTTTCGAAAGCGATCCTTGAAGATAAGCTTAACAAAAGCGCTCTCACTCCAAAATGCCAAAATTTCAAGATCATCACCCCGCCCTGAAGTATTTTAAAAACGCTTTCATATATCATGGTTGCTACTCTTCCGCTTTTGAAAGGTTTGGCTTATATTAAAGTTAATCCGATCCGGGGTTTAACCTATACGTGTAGCGATATGAAAGGAAACACATATGATCCGAAAAATGTATATGAAGCGATTCATCTATTTCTTTGTTTTTTTTCTGCTGCTGACATTGAGTTTGTTTTTCATAATGAACCGCTTGAGCTCCAAGACACTAGAAGAAAATCTGATTGGCGCTTCCAAAAACCAGCTTGATTATGTGACAGGTATTCTGGACGGGATTATATACGAGGCGAATATGTACGGGGTTCAATATGCAGCCGACAGTGATGTTCGCTTTTATCAGAGGCATGTTATCGAGCTCAGCAATTACGATTCCCAAATGAAGAAAAACGATATCGTTGATCGCCTGCGCCAAACACTCCTATCCAGTCGATCGATCGAATCAATCGGCATCTACTGGAAATCTGAAGAAACATTTCTGTCCACCAACAGTACGCCAGAGGCAAGACTTCCGTTCAAGGATGTTCATGAGCGAGGATGGCAAATTGTCGGTAATAGCTTGTATTACTTCGCTCTCTACCCTTACATTCAAAAATCGGGACAAACAGAACCGACTCAGTACATCGTTGGTGTAAAGCTGAATACCGATTATTTGAAAAATCTGCTGAAAAAAGCTGTGAACAACGACAGCTCAAATGCTTTTTTTTGGTTTAGCCCCCAGCAGGTATGGAGCGAGAAAGAAATCGACAACGAACTTCTGAAAGCGGTTACCAAGATGCTCTTACCTCAGCCAGAAGTAACTATAAAATATGATTATCACACGAATTCGGACGATTACTATGTTCTTTCGCGATATATCGAATCGATCGACGCCTATCTGATTACATATACACAGACGAATGATTTCCTGCAACCGCTTGACCGTAACCGTAAAGTATTCTTTGCGAGCATTTTAGCTGTTTTTACACTTGGTCTGGTTGTGATCTTTACGTTTTACCGGAACTATTACCGTAATATCCGCTTGTTGGAGAGAAAGTTTTCACAGGTCGAACAAGGAAATCATAACACGCGTATTACCGAAAATACGGATAGAGAGTTTTACACCCTGTTCAGAAGTTTTAATCATATGGTCACCGAGATCCAGGATCTGTTCGTATCCTTGAAAACCGAAACGGAACTAAGACGAAGTGCGGAACTTCAACAACTCCAAGCTCAGATTAATCCCCATTTTTTGTACAACAGTTTGTTTTTCATTATGTCAGTGGCTCAGTTTTCACCTGATTCTGTCATGCGTATGAGCAAACATCTGGCTGAATATTATCGGTATTTAACCAAGTTGGACCGGCATGAAGTTACGTTAGAAAGCGAGCTTCAGTTTGCGGAACATTTCCTGATTATTATGGCTCTCAGTAAAAAAATGGAGTACAACATTGATCTGCCGCAAGAACTGTCCTCCCTTCCCCTCATGCCGCTGATCATCCAGCCCGTGGTTGAAAATGCGATTCAACATGGAATTGAAGGACATCAAGGTGCCCATCGGGTGAGGATCGATGTAAGACAGACAGAAGCTGCGATAACGATCAAAGTCTCCGATGATGGAAAAGGTCTTTCGCTGGAGGATATCCGCAGCCTGGAGGCTCGACTTGAGAGCGATGCTTCGCCTGAAGGAATCAAAGGCGTAGGGCTCTGGAATGTCAATCGACGTCTGAAAAATACGTATGGCGAACATAGCGGGCTACATTTTACAACAAATGATTGGGGCGGCTTGTCCGTCCTGCTTCTCATCAGCACTTCAGAAGTGAAAGGAGATAGTTCATGCGATTATTAATTGTGGATGACGGACATTATGTCGTTGAGTATATGAAGCACTTGCTCGATTGGAAAACTTACGGTATTGATCAGATCGAGACGATGACCAATTCGATTGAGGCAAGGGAAATGCTGACTCAAACCCATATTGATATTCTAATCACTGATATCCGAATGCCTGAGGTCTCAGGTCTTGATCTGCTTCAGCATATTCACCAACATAACTTGCCAACCAAAGTGATCATCCTTTCCGGCTACTCCGAGTTCGAATATGCGCAACAAGGAATCCGTTTAGGCGCACTGGACTATCTGCTCAAACCTGTCGACAAAGATGATGTGGAGAAAGCCATGACCAAAGCCATCAACAATATTACAAAGACACGGCCTGCTCAAACTGTTGCATGGGAGAACTTTAATGGATTGGAGTTTTTGCTATCGCTGCTTGGACATAACGAAATATTAAAAAAGCAATATGAGGCTTATGCTGAATTTATAGGGAAACGCCGCTTTTGCTGTCTCAAGCTGGAGGGTTTCACACAGGAACAAGAGAGTGTTCTAAAACATGCTGTCGGTGAACAATGGGATCGTCTCGTATGGGCTGCTGGAGCCCAATTGGTCGCTTTTGTTCCGGAAGAAACTGCTTCAGAACTGACCATTAAACTGGAGCAATCGCTTATGTCCCCTCCCTTTGTATTGACTGATCGACACGTGACCCGACAGATATTCTACAGGTTCTTCCTTAATGAGGATGTAAACTCAGAGGATCTTACTGGTATATTCAGCCATTCCCCGTCATGCGGTGATTGGGAATCAGCCGGAGTTATCCTTAAAAAATATGATCAAATCTGCCTCCGTAAGCAAAAAATAATCTTTCTTATGAATACCATTCAATATGTATATCTGACCGATAAAGATCGCAATTCTTCGGAAACCTTGAATTGGATATTCCACCAGTTACGGCATCCTGATGAACTATCCTCAACTCTCATGGAACGGGTCAGTCGGATCCGAAACAACAAACAGATGTCCATTCAGACTATCGTCGACAAAGTGCAAACGTATATCGAAGACCATCTGTCACATGGCCTTAGTCTGGATGAACTGGGCAAAGTTGCCCATCTCCATCCTGTTTACTTTTCCAAACTGTTTAAACAGGAGACGGGCGAAAATGTGTCAAACTATATTTCCAGGAAGAGGTTGGAGAAAGCTTCGCAACTGCTTCAAGATTCGGAACTCCGTGTAGCCGATATAGCCCAGATGGTTGGTTACCGAAAAAATCAATATTTTATCCAGTTGTTCAAATTGGAATACGGGGTTACGCCCTACCAGTACCGTAGAAATATGATGCATCAATGAAATTATAGGTACTGATGTTTTTTTAACGCCACTGAGCGATTATGTTCCTAAAGTCCAAAATGCAGTCTTCGCCAGGCGGAATACAAGTTCTTATCTTCAGCAGAGGACAAGAATTAGTACTCCTTAATCGGTTCTAACGATCCTTTAATCTTGCTAGTCACCCAAAGCACAGCAGGAAACATAATGCCAAACATCATGGCAGAATAAGGCCATACTTGATTTAACTCGATTATGAATGAAATGTTAGGCCATATGAAATTCGCCATGGCTAATATGATCAGTATCATGGGAATCAGCAGAGCGTTAACGGTACGAAGGCGAAAAACATCCGCAATCCCTTGTGCTGAAATATACAGAAGCAGTGCAAGGCGGAAAAAAATAGTAACGAACCAGACGATTGCCAGGATGATCTCAAATCGCTGAAGAAACTCGCCAATATTAATGGTTCGATCAATAAAAAATGTAGGAAACGTCAAATCCGCTATTACACCAGCGCTGATGACTGTGATGATTTGCAACACCATGAAAAAATACATACTGCCGCTAATCAAGGCACTTACAATCACCGATTTTCTCCATTGTTTTGGATCTGAGAAGTGATGTGCAAAAAAAAGATAAAGGATCGCTTCTACATAAGGGAAAGCAAATAAATTGATGGATGCGAGAACGACAGGTTTCAAACCGTTTTCCAAAATAGGAAGAAGATTGTTTAGTTCCGCACCAGGAAGAAGAGTAATTCTGACCAATAGATACAGCGCCAGAAGGAAAAAAAACAAAATTTCCGCACAACGGCCAATGACGACCGGACCCGATCGTACGGCAAAATAAACGGCTATAAGCATCATGAAATATATGGCATCGTAAGGTGTTTCAGGCATAATAGATGTCGTGACAAAGTCTCCTAGATTTCGAAGTGTCATGATACACTCAAGAAATGGAAAGGAAAAAATGAAAACTGTGGCAATCGTCCCGCCCAGAGGGCCGAAGAGACAACGGAGATACTCCACGAAAGTTCTTCCCTTCATATGCCTGGCGATAGAGGTATACAACGGGATCAACAACAGATAAAAGGCCAAGGACATGGGAATGGAAAGCCACGCATCCTGTTTAGCAACAGAGGTAATAGCTGCAGGCAGTACCAAGTATGCACTTCCTATTTGATACAGAGCAAACCATGTAATGGCCTGGCGAACAGTCAGCTTGGTATTCACTCCAAAGTCCCCTTCTATGATAATATTGTTGTAATAAACTGGCTTACCGGTTGGAATATCATCCGAATCCCTTCCAGTGGACTAGGCAGTTCAATATGCGCTATCCTCAGAACGATAAATATAACGCCTACAGCAAACAATACCAAGCTATATACGATTTCACGTACGTATTGCTTCTCCTTCAACGCTCGAAATTCAATAACCATTGCGAAAATAGATCCGACCAGTATTACATATAACATATACTTCCTCTCCTAATTGTCTTGATGGGAACCGACGGAATTGGTAATTTTTCCGACACGGTGCAAACGATATTGGAGATGAATGTCTACCTGGAGAGTTTGAAATTTCTTCGTCCAATCCTCTTTCCATTTGTGCCATTCATGGGGGTACTTTCGATGAAAAGCCTCCCCAAATCCGAATATATCGGAACCGATCTGCTGCGCATTTTGAATGCCTTCCTTTAAAATCTGTTCCTGTTCTTCTCTGCCTGCATCCTGAAACTGATTAAACGTCTTTTCATCTTTCAGGTCAGCATTACACGTGACCTCTCCGATGTTGGCTTCTGTATCCACTACAAGCGTAATGTGTGGTTCACTGTCTTTTATTTTTGGAATGATTTTTACGTTGTTACGAATGACTTCAAAAGCAAACTTTCCTTTGGTATTCGGGCAGCTAACGGAAGCAACTGTACTGGAAACGCGGTTGGATATGTAGGTAAAAGCCTTACTCTTGGATTCTTCTATCCAGCCAGTCAACCGGTCCCCCTGGAATACGCCAATTCCGGTAAATAAATAATTCACATGTTTCGGTGATTCTTTCACGTTATCGAGAGTTAGACCTTTATTTAGATTGTTCAATCGAATGCCCGTAAGAACGGGCTCGATGCCATCTTTCGTTAAACGTTGAAGAAGATCTTTGGCATCGACCGCAGAGGTCGGTGCCCATGTTTTCTCAGATACTTTCAAAGCTTTATACATATCCATTGCAGGTAAAACTTCGGTTGGAGCTACGAACGTAACGGCATCCTTAGCGGAACTCCCTCTGACAATGGCCAAATGAAAATCAGGGCGAATTTCATGATCCCGTAACAGAAAATCCAATGGCTTCTTGATGCCGTTTCTTGCCGTCTTCTCGTCAAAGATTACAAACTTCAGGTGAGACATGTACATTTTCCGAGATGATTCGGTGGTGAGTTTTCGAAGAGCTTCGAATAGTGTGTCAGAGCGGCTGGAAAAAACGATCGTTGGTGACCGTTCCATAGCCCGATTACGAGACATTTGAGAAGGGTCGACGACTTGCAGACTGATTTCATATTGGTCATCCACTGTATCAATACCCAGGGCTATCACAACGGATATTTCGTTCAGCTCTTTACTGTTCCAACAACCCGTAACAACGACCATGAGCAAGATGTAAGTAAGCAGTTTTAAAGTTGTGGATCGGTACGAGGTCATGGGGGCTTACTCCTTTTGTTTTTTGTACTGATTTGTTTTATTCCTAAATGGGAAACGCAATACGGCATCACTCTGCTTCGACGAATTGTAATTCGCAAAAGGAGTCATATACGGCACACCAAATGAATGAAGGCTATTCAGATGTACAAAGAGTATGAGCATGCCAACTGTCAAACCATATACTCCGTAGATCGCAGCTAACCCGATAAATACAAATCGCAATATCCGTATTGGAATGGCCATCGTATAAGAAGGGATAACAAAGCTTGAAATAGCTGTAATGGCAACGACAATGACCATAACAGGTGAAACAATATTTGCTTCTACGGCCGCCTGACCAATAACGATGGAACCGACAATGGAAACTGCCTGACCAACCGTTCTTGGCATTCGAAGTCCTGCCTCTCTCAGGATTTCAAAAATCACTTCCATGATTATGGCCTCTACAAATGCCGGAAAAGGCACTCCTTCACGCTGCGCAGATAAACTTAATAACAGAACTGTTGGAATCATATCCTGATGAAACGTTGTTAACGCGACATATATGGCTGGAGCCAACATACAAATTACCAGGGAGATGTATCTTAATATTCGAATAATGCTGCTGTAAATATAAGATTGATAATAATCCTCAGCTGATTGAATGAAATCAACAAACACCGCGGGGGCAAGGATAACGAAAGGAGTTCCATCCACAAATATCGCAATTTTGCCCTCCATGACGCCTGCTGCAATAGAATCTGGACGATCCGAATTATAGAAAATCGGAAATATAGTAAACTGTTTCTTCTCTGTGAGGGATTCTTCGAGATATTCGCCTTCAAGCACACGATCTACGTTCATCCTTTTTAATCTGGATATCAAGTTCAGAACCATATCCTGATCAGCGATCCCATCCATATACATGACCGATATGTCCGTCTTGGTTTTCTCACCAACTTTGATGTTTGATAGCCGCACTCTTGTATCTTTAACCCTGCGGCGAACCATCGTTGTATTTGTGCGTAACGTTTCCGTAAACGATTCTTGCGGACCTCTGATCACAGGCTGCGCCTTCGATTCTGTAATGCTGCGTTCTTCCCATCCTGGCAAGGAAATAACTAATCCTTCATCCATACCGTCCAGTAACAATAGAGCTCCGCCTGAAAGAATTTGATCCAATGCATCTTCAATGCTCTGAGCCAAACTTGCTTCGCCGACATCCAGAATGCTATTTTTCAAAAATGGTAAAGACATCTCATCCCTATCTGAAAAGGTGAATTCATGCAATGGACGAATCACGTTGTCTTGTACCTTCTGCATGTCAACCATGCCATCCAAATAAAACAGAGCGGCGTGTTTCCTTCCAATCGTGATCTCACGAACAACAAAATCAGAACTGTTTCCCATGAAGTCACCAATTAGATCGATATTGCGAACGATTTGTTTGGAAAATTTGGGTTGCAACTTCATTTTCACAATCCCCCTTGATTATGTAGTATTGGTACTAATTCGAAATATAATCAATGAGTTGTAAGAGCACTCCGTCCCATCCCCTTGTGGACCGTAAGTTCAGCCCCCACTCAAAACAGAAAAGCAAAAAAGCCGCTATTTTAGATTAGCGACTTTGAATGAACCTATATAACTTACGATTTAAGCTCTTTAATTACTTTGGCAGTTCACCCCCTACCCCATCCTTCACTTCACTCGTTTCTTCACGGGTATCCAGATCTCACCTGAAACATTCCCATGTCGTGCCATTCCATAATACATTTCGAAAGCAGGGCCCTCAACCTGTTCATATTCAGATGTTGGAAACCACTCAGAATAGATTCGTTACCATAATTTTTGCATATCACACTACGGCTCCGGGAAAAGCGCCCACGTTAATGGTAGGACAGCAAGTTTGGTGAATTTCTCCGGAATTTCAAGCCCCTTAGGTGCATGATAACAGATCATGTATTTGAAAGATTCTTTCGTGTGATCATAAAGGGCGGCATGTAACATGGTATCACCAAAACGTCCCAGTAAGTCATTCATATGATCAACGCTGCCATCATCATCACATTTTATTGAAATATGAAAGGACATTCGAGGATAGGCTTTTGGAGAAGTCAACCGTCGACGTCGAATGTACTCCGATAACGATACGCCAGTAATAAATGGAAACATTCTTTGAAAATGATAGGTCGAGCAAAAGGCTCGCTGTGCTATTTCGTCAAATGAGATTGTGTCCGCTAGATTTGTTTCGATATATTCCATGGCGCCATTCATCCTGTCCGACTTTGTGCTGATTCACTTTATTCCCTATAAGTGGTTTCCTTAGAGATTAAACTTTCAGTTTACTTGTTAGCTACAATTGTAAATTCCCATGGAATGTTCTCATTATCCCAACCACGATGCTCATCAAATTTCTTTATATTAAAACCAGTAGTAATAACGGAATTTATTATTTCACTAAGCGTGTACAACCTGATCGAAACATCTGGAAAGTCCTGTTGTTCATCTTGATCGAAATAATGTTTATATGCTACATCGCCATTATGTAATTCCTCGTCAAAGTAGTTTGCCTGGATTGAGTATTCGATTTGAGAATTAGAGGAAACGAGACACCTTCTTAAAGGATGAAAGTCACTTAGAACCATTACACCATCATCTTTAAGTAACGAGAACAGTAGCGACATGAATTTTTCAATGTCATTGAAATAGTGTAAAATTCCGCCTTCCAAATATAACATGTCAAAATGACCACCATACTTTTCTACATCTATATCATAAATATCAGTAACAACATATTGTATAGACACATTGGCGGCATCTGCCAGTTCTAAAGCATATTTCTTATTTTCTTCAGATATATCGAATACGGTAACATCTGCCCCTAACAATGCTATTGGGACTGCTTTTCTTCCGTTTGAACCACAAAGATTAGCAATTCTTTTCCCGGTAATCTGTTCAAAATACTGCTTATGTTTTTTAAGCTGTGCAAGGGGATTAGCTAATATTTGTTGTGCCTTTTCCTTAGGTAAACCATCTCGTCTATTCCAAAATTCATATGCCCGATGTTCCCAAGCTGCCTTATTTTTAGCACTTTGTTCATTCATGTTAAGTCAAATCCCCCTTCTATTACTCTATTCTGAAACCCACCGAATTCCTTAGAATACGGATATTCTCTTGAAGGAACGCATTATTTTTTTGAATGCCTCTATTTTTACACCAAACAACTGCGCTGAAAGCATCGTACATATCGTAAAATGGTAGCACGCTTTCCAGAGCCATCATAGGTCGAATCGATTCATAACCTTTAATGAACGGGATCTTTGTTCTCGGATTGACTTTCCAAATATATCGATTCACTTTTGTGAAATCTATTTCCGAGGAACCACTACGAGCGCTCTCAAAATCAATAATGCCAGCCACCTCGTTACCATTTACCAATATATTACCTGGCCTAAAATCCATGTGAACAATGCACGGTCCGTCAGGATGCGGTAAAGCAGAGAAAACACCATCAAAGTGATGAATACATCTCTCAACCAATTCAGGGTCGAGAATTTCTTTACAGGGTTCTTTCCACTTTTCAAAATTACTTTTGATATATAATCTCCAATTATTTTGGTCAAGTAACTTAAAACCATCGGATCCATGGTAACCGTACCCAGGAGTTTTAACCTCATGGAGCATAGCGTGATACATGCCAATCTGAAAAGAAAGATTCTCATCCATCTCTCCTGTACAAGGTATACCTTGAATTGCTGAAAGGAGCAACGCTCCGATATCACTTTCATCCCCGTCCCAAATGTCCAATACCTTGGGAACAGGTATTACATCCTTTAATTGTTCAAGCATCTGAAATTCACGGAATAGTTTATCCTTATTAAATGGAATTTTCACATATACGTTTTCTCCACTGACAAGAGTAAGTTTGTATACATCAGAACTAAATGACTCTGGAACATCTTCAATATGTAAGACATTTAAGTTTAGTTTTTCTATAACTTTGAGAATGGTATTCATATATCACCTCCTGTTTTGGAGAATACATCGATCAAAGAAGATTATTCTTACCCACAATTATTGTTCTTTTCGTTTAAAAAACATCTTGCCAACCATAAGTCCCATTGCAGATGAACAGATCAGATATCCAAAGAACAAGAAAAGCAAATAAACACCATGAAGATCTGCGGGAATCTGTTTTACACCTTCAAACCAAACCAAACGAAAAGGGTAAAAAATGACTACCCAAATGATCAGCAAGAAAAGAAGAAAATTAATTATTTTTAGCACAATACCGATCCTTTCAAGTCTAAGTGGTAAAAGAAAGTTGAATGTACATGCTTCATTTTTCATCACGCATTACTTCACCACTGCCCGCACGATAATAGTAAGCTTATGTATTGGGGTTGCTGAGTTGAATCTATAAAAACTACTAAATCTGTATTGGAAACATTAAGGATATTACTTATTCGTCACCAGATCTAAATATACGTTAAATCCTTCCAAAATTTCAACATAAATTAATAAGCGAACGTATTATTTCGACCTGTTATAACGTCACAATAAAACAAAAAAGCCGCTAATTAGCGACTTCCAAGTTGAACTCATTATAGTGTAACGATGATTGGACCATTTTTAGTAAGAATAATCGTATGTTCAATCTGAGCTACATAGCTATTTTTAGTAGCAAAGGTCCAGCCATCTCCAGTCTGGAATACTTCTTCTTCTGAAGTTGAGACAAATGGTTCGAATGCAATAACCATGCCTTCTTTTAACAATTCATCATCCGATGGATCATTATAATTGTAGATGTGGTCAGGTGCTTCGTGTATCGCACGTCCAACACCGTGTCCCGTAAGGTTTTTAATAACTGTTAATCCATGCTGTCTGGCCGTTTGGAATACCGCTTTTCCGATTCCACTTTTTTTGGAACCCGGTTTTGCTTTTTTAAGTCCTGCTTCGAATGCCAGTTTAACAACGTCGCATACCTTCGTTAATACTTCTTCGCCTTCGCCTACCACAATTGATATTCCCGTATCCGCAAAATAACTGTTTTTGGAGCCGGACACATCAATATTCACGATATCGCCTTCTTGAATAACTCGTTCTCCCGGGATACCATGCGCCACTTCTTCATTAACACTAATACAAGTATACCCCGGGAAATTATATTCACTTTTTGGAGCAGAAACTGCGCCAGCTTTCTCAAACAATGCCCCAGCCAGATCATCAAGTTCTTTAGTTGTTATACCTGGAACTGTTTTTTGTACCAATTCATCTCTAATAGCACCAACAATTTTTCCGATTTCTTTCAAACCATTAAAGTCTTCTTCTGTTCTTGCGATCATTTTTTCTACCTCACTATCTTTATCATCAATTGATTAATCATATCCAAAGCAGCACGGCTTCGCAACTTTTTTTATCAATATAGTGGTTACAGATGCTCACTTAATCCTTGATGTTATTGAAGTTCAATTCTCCATCCCTTCATATATTCTGCCCCATAAGTGAGTGTATAGTTTTGAAGTAGTCCTTGTATTGTGCTTATCTGTTCCGAAATAGCTTGACTACTTGTTCTAACGACAAATACAGGAGAAATATCGTTTTCCCTGAACTTGTTGAGAATGCCTGTCAAAACTTGAATATCGCCACGGCCAGCAACATGGAAAGTTTCATCAAATCTAAAGATGACTTTTGGGCTTGCATTATTTGCATGAAGGATCATCTGGAGATACGTATGTGAATTACCTTCTATCAATTCAGATATCTGGATCAGAGAGGGAGAAGTCGAATTTTGTTCAGCAGGTCCAAATAGATCGATGTGAATCCATTTATTTTGTTCATTCTCGATCTTCTCAGACAATCTAAATACTTCATGATGCCTTGCCATAACCAATGCTGGATCGATTGATTCTCTGGTATGTCCTTTCATCTCCCGTTTCTTGATGTGTTGTTCACGAAATGCCTTCGGACCTTCTGGGTAAATTTTATTAAATCGTTGATAAAAATATCTGGGCGAAGAATAACCACTCTCCACTGATATTTCTGCTAAACTGCTATCTGTCGTTAATAATTGTTTAATCGCATGCTCAATGCGCAAGTAATGTAGCAGGTTTTGCAGCGTATCGCCGATCAATAGCTTGAACTGTGATGACAAATAATCCAAATTTAAATATTCCTCGGTATGTTTGGAAATTTCATTCAAAGATGCTTTGTTTATAAACCCCTTATGATTGAATAAATAATCGTATATTCTTCCTATTCTTTGCAGCTTGGTTGAGTTCCCTTCAAACATTCTTTTTGCATCAAAATTCGCAATGAGCAGATCCAGCATATGTTCGACTGTGTTCTTTATACTTAGCAATGGTTTCTCACCTGTAGCTACAATTGAAGTTATTAACGTGCATATCGCCTTAATAACCCCTTCTACTCGTTCTATCCCTAGATATGCCCCAGGGCTAAATTCATGCGCGAACCACACATACGATAAATCCGGACAATACCCTTTTGCAAATTCAGCATCTATATTTATTAGGAGTATGACATTGTTCTCATCGGTCTGCCATAGACGGTGAACTTGATTGATGTTGAAAATTTCTATCGCACCAGCACCTAACGTTCTTTGCTCATCTGCAATGGCAACATGTATACTACCTTCCAGCACAATCACCACCTCAATGGAATTATGCCATCGGAACGGTTCATCTCTGACATATAATAACTGCACGTTCATGGGAGCACTGTCGGTAAAATTACCCGTACTATTCATCTGGTTACCTCCTTTCCCTCCAATGAGGCGATTCCCAAGCAACATACGAAGAAACCTAAGAAATGTTCCCATAACCCAAAGGAATGTGAATTGTTCACGCTTCTGCAATTTAGGAAAATAAATGATAGAACATCAACAAACTCTTAAATGAAGGATTGGGGAGATATCTATGAACGAAATTCAAATCAAACAGCAGCTTAATGCAAAACAACAAGAACAAGTTGCTTATTTATTTTACGAAGCTTTTCCATTGAAAGTAAAATATCTTTGGTTTTATGCGAAAACGAAAAAACAAGCAGTACAATTATTATGTCAATCTATTCAATTTGAACAAGGCATATATGCATTAAGAAATGAAGAAGTGGTCGGATTTCTCGGATATAATATCGGAAAAAAAGCGTTCATGCCAGCTAAGATTGGAGTTTTTCGGAACGTATACTCCCCTTTAGTGGCCACTTGGCGATATATATTCTATGCATTTTATTTAAAATTTCATCTGTATAACGAAAACGTCTTGCATATTGACCCCATCGCCGTATCTGAAGAAGCACGTGGTCATGGAATAGGTAAATTGCTATTAAGCAAGTTGGAACAAGTCGCCCTTGGTAAGCATATGACGACAATCAATCTTGAGGTCGTGGATACGAATCCTTCAGCTCAAAAATTATATGAGCGTTTCGGTTATAGAGTCCACAAAGAACTGAAATCCGGCCCATTTACTGTTAAGGCAGGCTTCAAAAAGGTGATATTTATGCAAAAATCTATAGAAATCACCAATTCATGATCGTCGATTTAATTCAGCTAAAAGAACGAGTAATCGGTGGAGTCCAACAAAACAGAAAAAAACGAAGGCAACTGCCTTCGTTTTTTCTATTATGCTTATTTGGAGAGTGACTGTGAACAAAGCCTCGAGTGTCCATACTTCATCTTCAATAACGGAGCCAAACACTCATCTCACCAGCCTCGCGATTCCCCCACAGATAATAGGGAATGGCCTTGAAACGCAGAGTCTTTTTCTGTTTAACATAAGGGCGGTACGGCTTACCATCTAACCATAAATCGCTGTCGTCATTCACACGACCGTCCCCCTCTACAACGACACAACCACCTAGCAAATCTGGATCAGTATACGCGGTTAACTGTGGCTCCACTTCCAGAGCGATCGAAGTGAGCGGTACTCCATTATCTGCTTCTTCGATGCAATAAACGAGCGGACCGCGTTGAATGGCTACTTTGCCAGCATCTGCCCGAATGGACGGGTGCGCAGCAATGAACTTTGGCTCAACCGGAAGCAGCCACTCTACTGTATCTCCATCGGACCAGCCGCGCGTTATTTTTGCGTACCCATTCTTAACAAGAAAATCTTGCCTTTCTCCATTCACATTCAACACTGGCTGTTCTTCCTGGAACCAATTCGGTATACGCAGCGCAAGTTCAAATTCGACGCCATCCTGAGGTAGCTGAATCGAGAATTCAACATGACCGTTCCAAGGCAGATTAGAGCGTTGATGCAATATTATTGTACTGTCGTCAAGTTGAAAGGAAACTTTGCTTCCAATATACAGATGAGTATAGATCGTTCTCTCTTCTTCTGATATATCGTATATATAATCATCCAGCGAACTTAGTAACCGTGCAACATTCGGAGGACAACAGGAGCATCCGAACCATTTTTGTCGGACGGGCTTGACGTGATGTTTATCCGGATTTTTGAGACTTGCTTCAGGCCATACCTCAAGTGGGTTGACATAGAAGAAATGCTTTCCATCCTTAGACATACTACCCAGAACATTGTTGTACAGCGCTCTCTCCATAACATCCGCATACTCACTCTTCACTTCCAACTGAAGCATACGGCGTGCCCAGAAAATCAAACCAATTGAAGCACAGGTCTCTGCGTATACGGAATCATTCGGAAGATCGTAGTCAAACGTAAAAGCTTCCCCGAGATGTGTCGAACCAATGCCGCCGGTAATGTACATTTGTTTGCCTGTTGTGTTCGACCAGAGTCGTTCACAGGCCTCCTTCAGCCCGTTGTCACCTGTTATTCTTGCAAGATCAGCCATCGCTGTGTACATGTAAACTGCCCGAACGGAGTGTCCAACCGCTACTTTTTGCTCACGAACAGGAAGATGAGATTGATAGACTTCAAGATTAGGCATTCCCTGGGACCAGATGTTTGTCCGGCTACCACGTTCCCATTCCTCGATAAAATAATTCGGCTGCTTGCCACGTTCATCTATGAAGAACCGACTAAGATTCAGATATCGCTCTTCACCCGTAATGGTGTGCAGCTTGACCAATGCCAGCTCAATTTCCTGATGTCCGCAGTAAGCCTTTATCTGTCCAGGCTTGGGTCCGAACATACGATCAATCAGATCAGCGAATCGGCAAGAGATGTCCAGTAATTTACGCTTGCCTGTCGTCTGATAATAAGCAACTGCGGCTTCAATGAGATGACCTGCACAATACAGCTCATGCGCTTCGTAAAGATTGGTCCATTGTTTCCCAGGTTCCTGGATCGTGAAATAGGTATTCAGATAACCATTGTCATGTTGAGCTTGAGCGATCAATTCAATAGAATCATCGGCGAGCTGCTCCAACCTCGAATCGGGGTGATGACGGAGCGAATAAGCAACGGCCTCCAACCACTTGTAAAGATCACTATCCTGAAATACCCATCCGCCAAACTCTCCTTGCTCCAAGCCAGCAGCAATACGGAAATTTCGAATGGCATGACTGGGTTCAGCATCCTCCACCCTGTCGTTCAGGGCTTCCCATTGATAAGGAATAACGGTTTCTCGTACAAGATCGGAATATGTATTCCAAAATTGGTCTTGAATTTCGATTTGCTTTTTTCCCATTATACACACCTCAAATTTATAAAATTTGACTCTTTATATAGTCGAGTATATGCTTTTATCAGATGTGAAAATAGTAATGAAATAAGATTATTTCTATACAAAATGACACTAAAAAATGAGGTTAATTCATTGGACGAAGAATTAATTGTTGCGTTACAAACCCCACCTCTTCCATATTACTGGGAATCTGGTCGTTCAACGTTCCGTGCAGGTGACCGTCATCCGAATCGAAGAAATTTCGGCCTGTTTGATGTGCTGCTTGTAGTTGATGGAGAACTACATATCGGTGAGAACGGGATGGAATGGACACTCGGTACAGGTGATGCACTAGTATTGCTGCCGGAAGGTTCGCATTACTCGTTTAAGTCCTGCAAACAGGAAACAACGTTTTACTGGGTTCATTTTGAGCATTTGGACTGGGATCAAAGTCGCTTAAGAGAAGAATTGGAAGCAACCATTCCGTTATCGCCATTCGATAAGCCAAAGTCCATACGATTACCTAAGAAAACCACAATACTAACCCCCCAGATCGCATTTGATCTGATGCAACAGCTTTTGGAGTTGCCGGTAGGGGAGTCCTTCTGGGAGAAGCAGCAACTGCTGTTCAGCTTTCTGGCCATACTCGAAAATGGCATCTCCGATATGGCCAAGACACCTGCTTCACGGCTTGCTGAGAACGTAGCTGTGTTTCTACAGAAGAACTACCAAGAGGAGATCACCAATGAAACTCTCTCGTTAGCACTGCACTTCCATCCCAGCTACATCGTTCGCTGTATGAAAATGAAATACGGTGTGACACCTGTTCAGTATTTACATCAATTCCGGATTGAGCGGGCAAAACAACTTCTGATTTCGACGGAATGGTCGATAGATCGGATTGGGACTGAGATAGGCTTTCAATATTCTCCTTACTTTTCTACCTGCTTCAAGCGAAGTGTTGGCATATCTCCCCTCCAATTTCGCAAGAAATATCTTAACTAGTTGTTCATGGAGATACCTTTTTCCAATCAGCAACCCTTCGACTACTCTCTTCGTCTGCCTTATCGATCTTCATCGATGAAGAGAGTAGTCATAAAAAAAAGAAACCAAATGAGAGAAAAGGATTCTCACATTGGTTTCTTTTTTTATGAATGATTAAGTTATTCTTTCGTATCCAGAAGCCCGATAATAAGTGTGATTGCCTCCGCCCGGGTAGCTGTCTGCGCCGGTGCAAACCGATTGCCGCCCACACCGCCTACCAGTCCAGCTTCTACAGCAGCAGCTACATACGAAACTGCCCATGCTGGAACATCCTTGGCATCTTTGAAGTTTAGTTTCGCATTAGAATCCGCAGGGATTCCGCCTGCACGTACGATCATGGTGACCATCTCTGATCGGCTTAGTGTCTTACCTGGCCCAAAAGAACCATTGGCGTAACCGTTGACGATGCCCAGAGATGCAGCTGCTGCAATATACGGTTTAGACCAAGAGGGGATCTTGTTTTCATCCGTATACTAGATATTGTCACTTACGTTATTCAGTTTCATTGCACGACCCAGCATGGTGATGAATTCGGCACGTGTAACCTTCTGATTAGGACGGAATGTATCTTTGCCATAACCATTTACGAATCCAGCTGCAAGCGCCCGATCAATGGCAGATTTGGCCCAATGCCCAGCCGTATCATTCATGGTTGGTGTATTTTCATTACTACTGTTATTATTTAATCCTGTCCCTGCCCCATTCCCTGGATTGCTTCCGTTGTCAGTACCAGTGTCTGGACGGTTATCGGTTGCTGTATTTCCACCGTTTCCTGAGGAGCTATTCCCGCTACTGGACCCGTTACCTGAGCCTGGATTCGATGTTCCCGGATTGGATGTACCAGGATTTGGATTCGTAGTCTCTGATTTCTTCACAATACCAAACTGATCGATGATGAATGGACTCGCCCCATTCAAATTCTGATCAATTTCATACGTTATCGCCGTCAATTTGCTCCCATCTATCGTAATACCGACAAAGTTTTGGACCTGACTACGTTTTGGACGGCGGTTGTCACTTGGGTCCGGGCCATATTGTGCCGCATGATTTTCTTCCGCGCGTTCAAAAAGATTATAGTAAGCATCTCCCAGACTCGTACTTGGATTTTTGTAATATACTTTTGGACCTGCTGTTGCCGGAATCAGATAGATTGTGCCATCGGGATTCACAGAGTACTCCATCTTCTGTCCATTTTGCATTTCCGTGATTATTTCTGGTTGACGTGCACTCCCCTTCTGATCAATCGGTTTAGTACGTGCATAGATATGGTCATGCCCTTGAAGAACAAAATCAATCTCAAGTTCAGCCATGATTGGAGCAATCTTGGTTCTCACTCCATTTACTCCCATAATGTCAGCATCTGTTGCATGATTAGATGTTGTGTATGGGCCTTTGTGAATGTTGACGATGACCCATTCTGCTCCTTTTTTCTTGGCAGTCTGAACATCTTCCTTCAGCCACTGGACTTGCTCTAGAGAAAAGTTGTTATACTCCTCTGAGTCCTCATTGGAATTCAGTACAATAAAATGCGCATTGCTATAGTCGTAAGAATAATAAGCTCCTGTTTCAGTTGCGGAATTCACCGGAGGCTGTACATTAAAATGGTCAATGAAAGCATAGTTTTCGTCCTCATGATTTCCGGAGGAAGGAACAATGGTTGTATTCAACAGACTTTCCTGTGAGTGTCCTAGCAGCCAGTTCCATTGTTCTTCTTTGACACCTTTGTCCACAATATCACCGTTATGCACAACGAATTGTGCATCGGGTACCGTTATTAGTGCTTTGGCCAATGTCTCGGAAGACAGAATAGCCTCATCTTCTTCTTTCGCTTGGGTATCCGCCAGATCAATGAAGGTGAATTTTCCTTTTGCCGGTGCTGTACGGAACGTACCTGTGGCACTCCATACTTGCTTGGTAGCATCGCCTACACGGAAGAAATAGGTGGTATTTGCTTTCAGATCTGTCGCTTCTGCTTTGTGCATCCGCTCGGTTGGAGCATTGGCAGGCTGAGCAGAACGTCCTTCAAACGATTTGGCTTGTGTGAAATCTGGTGCTGCTGATGTTTTCTCCACGACTTGAAGGTCGCTTCGCACTAGGTTATCCGATGTATACCATGTAAACCCTTTGTTCTTGGTCGGATCTCCATGGAACGTTACCGTGATCTTTTTGATCTCTTCTGGAACGGGAACCGTATTCGTTTCTTTGAGAATTCCAAATTGATCTACAATGAACGGCTGCCCGCTATTGGTATGTTGGTCAATCTCATATGTTACAGCTGTAAGTTTGTCGCCATCAATTGTAAATGAAACAAAATTCTGAACCTGCCCTCTGGCTGCGCTCGTAGTATCACCATACTGCCTTGCATGATTTTCTTCAGCACGTTCGAACAAACTGAAATACGCTTCACCTAATTCTGGTTTCTGGTTCTTAAAATATACTTTCGCCCCTGCGGTAGCTGGAATCATATAAATCGTTCCATCAGGCTTCACTGCGTATTCGATACTCAGTCCGTTCACCGTCTCCGTAATTTTGGACACGTCTTCAGCTGTACCATCGCTCTTAATGGGTTTTGTCCGTGCATAGATATGGTCATGTCCTTGAAGAACCAAATCGATACCCAGTTCATTCATCAACGGAGCAATTTTATTTCGTACACCGTTTGCGCCGATAATATCGCTATCTGTGGCATGGTTGGATGTTGTATACGGTCCTTTATGGATGTTGACGATGATCCACTCTGCTCCGGCAGCTTTGGCGTTTTCCACATCCTGCTTCATCCATGCCACTTGCTCATTGGAGAAGTTTGCGTATTCCGTGGAATTTTCGTTGGAGTTCAATACGATAAAATGAGCTTTGCTGTAATCATAAGAATAGTAAGCCCCTGTCACTATTGCAGCATTCTCAGGTTGCTTCAGGTTAAAGTGATCGTAGAACGCATAATTCTTGTTCTCATGATTGCCCGCAGATGGTGCAATGGTTGTGTTCATCAGACTGGATTGGGAATGACCAAGCAACCAGTTCCATTCCTGCTCGGACGTTCCGTTTTCTACAACATCACCATTATGAACAACAAACGCAGCATCTGGAATCTGGTTTAATGCTTTGGAGAGCGTAGAGCCAGATAGAATAGCCTCATCCTCTTCCTTCGCTTGAGTATCCGTCAGGTCAATAAATGTAAAGGCTCCGCTAATGGGAGCAGTTTTGAATGTACCAACCTCACTCCATATGCCCAGATTTTGATCGCCAACCCGAAAATAATAAGAGGTGTCCGGAATAAGATCTGTCGCTTCTGCCTTATGCACCATCTCTCCCGGAGAGTTGAAAGCCACGGTTGTGCGCCCGTTGAAGCTTTGGGCCTGACTGAAGTCTACAGCTGTTCCTTGGTTCGGTACTACTTGAACGCTGCTCTGTGTGGATGCAAGAGGTGTATACCAAGTGAAGCCTCTACTTGTTGTTGCATCACCATAGAAAGTAACCGTTACTTTACTGATATCCAGTGATGGCGCTTCCGCCAATGCTTTCAGCTCCATGTCAAAATACAAATCTGAGCTGCTGTCGCTTTGTTGATGAACTTCGACCGCAATTTCGTTGTCGCCATCGTGCAGGTAAGCTTTTAGCGGCTCAGTGAGATCTATATCCTCATACATTACAGGCAAGTCCTGGCTTGATGTTGCTTTGGTTGAATACTGAATCTCGCCCTCAGGCATGCCAAAGCGACGTATTTCAACGCCGTTTACATAGATAACTGCCCCGTCATCAATTCCGAATGTGCCGAGAATTTGTCCATAGCCATCAATTTCATTTTTATTAACGGTTAGGTTCGTTCTTAAATAGGTCGTGCGGTATTTTAGCTTTTTGTCATCACCATAACCAACTTCCGTTTTGAGAGACCCGAAATAGGAAGTGCTTATACCATTACCATTGTCCTTATAGCCAAACGGGGCGGATCCTAGCTCCCATGACGAATCATCGTATGAAGTACGCCATTGCGTTTCCAGATTCTGCCCCTGATCGAAGTATTTCCAATCGGTGTTGCGTTCTAACAGAATGTCGGGCTCAGATAACGATTCGGCTTGAGCTGAATTTACTCCCCCAATACCCGCGAACCATCCGAATATTAAAGAAAGCGATAACAGGATGGGTAACATCTTTTTGCAGAAGTGACTGATCATAATTCTCTCCCTTGTCTGTTTAATAGAATGGCTTATGTAATTTCAAACAGAACCAGCATAACAAGAGGAGATCAAAGGTCTGTTACCTGAATGTAAAACTTATGTAAAAAATTACATTTATTACATTGAATATAGGAGTTGTTACAAACGGAGAAACATTACCATTCGTTCAGCTAGAGAAGCATTTCAAGAGTATTCATCTTAACTCATCGAATGAATGATTACATAAAATAACTGCCTTGGGTAACACTACAAACAAATTCTCCAGTTTGGAGTGAAACCTGTGACGAAATCCGCATCTACAATCAGTACCTCTGAAGTTATTATTGTCGTTATTAACTCCATCCTTGGTGCAGGAATACTAACGCTCCCTCGTACGATTAGCAAGGCGGTGGAAACACCGGATGTATGGATTTCCGTCATTCTGGCTGGTTTGGTCGTAACCATAATCAGCCTGCTTCTTGTCACTTTATGTCGTAGATTTCCCGGTAAAACGGTGTTCGAGTTCATTCCTGAAATCACAGGAAAATGGATTGCTTATCTATTGGGACTTTTAATTATCGTATATTTTGTTGTTCTATGCTCATTCGAAGTCAGAGTCATGGCGGAAATTACGAGTATGTACATCCTTGAGCGTACCCCCAGTTGGGTGACTATTATGGTCAGTTTGTGGATAGGTATTTACATGCTATCAGGTGGTCTCATGGTCATCATCCGTGTCTTTTCAATCGTTCTGCCGGTTACGCTGGTATTGCTCGCGCTGGTATTCCTTTTGAGTACTAAAATGTTTGATATCATTAATCTCAGACCCATTCTGGGTGAGGGGATTATGCCTGTATTGAAGGGACTCAAGCCTTCATGCCTCTCTTACTCCGGATATGAAGTTTTGCTCATCGTCACAGCTTATATGAAAGACGTGAAGGCGAGTAATAAAACTGCCATTTATAGCATACTTATTTGCACGATTATATACATGGTCACGATTGTCACCGTCGTGGGAAATTTGTCTTTAGCGGGTGTTGAGACGCGGATGTGGCCAACGTTTGATATGGTTCGAAGTTTTGAGATTGAGGGATTTTTATTTGAGCGCTATGAATCGCTTTTCATCGTATTTTGGCTCATGCAAATTTTTGCAACCTATGCCTTTAAGCACTATTTTGCTTCCATTGGTATTCGAGATTTGTTTCGTCTCAAAAAAATTACCGGAATACAATTTGCGATGTTACCCGTGCTATATTTGATTGCTTACCTGCCTAAAAACCTGGAGGAAACGTTAGCTTTGGGTGATTTTCTCGGCAATATGTCCATATTTTTATTTGGCGTATTACCACTGCTGCTGCTGATTCTTAGTTTTGTTCGTAAAAAAGGCGGGAAGCAAGCTGCTAGTGGAGCCCTTAGTTAAGTGGTTGAATATTGGAATGTTGCTCTAAAGCATCTTTTTGTTCTTCTGAATTCAGTAGAATAATGCATGGCATGGTTAGTACTAAAAAGCAAAAAAAGCCGCTAAAATTGCGACTTTTTTTGCTTTTCATCATTTACATGCATACAGCAACAGACTAATATCTATTATTTGTTAAAAGTAACCTTCTCTGATCCGCCCTCAAAAATGATGGATGTGTCCCGCGGCTTCGATTCTGCAATTTTACGACCGCCTCTGAAGGAATACAGTACGCCGGCTTGTTTGCGAACAGCCTCATACTCGTTCTCTGCTTCAAGTACGATGAAGTTAGCAGGCTTGCCTTCTTCAATACCGTATACATCCTCGATGTGCAGCGTTCTTGCGCTGTTTTTGGTAATGAGGTCGATCGAATTTACGATTTGATCGTAACCAAGCAACTGCGAAGCATGAATCCCCATGTGCAGCACTTGAAGCATGTTGCCTGTACCGAGCGGATACCACGGATCGAAAATGTCATCGTGACCGAAGCATACATTCAGACCCGCTTCCTGCAGTTCTTTGACACGCGTCAGTCCTCTTCTCTTTGGATACGTATCGAAACGTCCTTGCAAGTGAATGTTAACCAGCGGATTCGAGACAAAGTTCAGATCAGCCATCTTCAGCAGACGGAACAACTTATACGTATAAGCGTCATTATATGAGCCCATCGCAGTTGTGTGGCTTGCCGTTGTGCGTGAACCCAGTCCACGTTCGTAGGCTTCCTTGGCAACCACTTCAACAAAACGAGATTGTTCGTCATCAATTTCATCACAATGGATATCGATTAGACGATCGTATTTCTCAGCCAGATCAAACGCAACTTTCATTGAATCAACGCCGTATTCCCGCGTGAATTCGAAGTGTGGAATACCACCAACCACATCTACGCCCATTTTAAGTGACTCTTCCAGCAACTCTGCTCCGTTTGGATAAGAATGAATGCCCTCCTGTGGAAAAGCAACAAGCTGAATGTCCATATATGGAGCCATTTCTTCCTTGACTTCAAGCATCGCTTTAACGGCAATCAAGCTCGGATCGGTAACGTCCACATGAGTCCGCACATGCTGAATGCCCTGTGCCAATTGCCACTTGAGTGCGGTTTTAGAGCGTGTTTTAACATCCTCATGTGTTAATGAAGCCTTGCGCTGTGACCAGCGTTGAATGCCTTCAAACAGCGTTCCGCTTAGATTCCATTCCGGCTCACCAGCTGTCAGCGTTGTATCGAGATGAATATGTGGTTCAATGAACGGTGGCAGCACAAGTGATCCGTTGACATCCAGAATTTCCTCATTTTCGGTCACTTCAAGTGATTGTGTGATTCGTTCGAATTTCCCATCTTTCACTAAGATATTCCATAGTCCTTCTTTACCCCGCAATTTTGCGTTCTGTATAATCATTTATTTTCCCCATTTCTTTGGATTCTTTGGCAGGAACAATTAGCATCAAGATAATATAGGCCACTGCTGTACCAAGCAATGCGTTCAGTGGTGTTACGCCAGGAGCCAGTTGGGCGAATGCAACGCCGATGGCCCAAGCCACCATCGCTACCCAGTTTACATTTTTGAATGACATCTCGGCAAATGGCTTATAGTTTCTACGTTTCACAATAAAGTAATCTGCGATAATAATAGCCCCGATGGACGGTACCGCCGCGCCCAATACATTCAGGAAACTGACGAAGTTGTTGTACATCCACATGGCGAATACGGTACCCACGATGCCGTTAACGATGACGAAGAATTTCTTCGAGATTTTGGTGATGTTGGCAAAACCAAGACCAGAAGCGTACAATGCATTATCGTTAGTCGTCCAGATATTTAGGCCCAGAACGATAATTGCCGGGATGATCAATCCTTGCAGGAACATGACCTCCGAGATATCGGCCAGGTTATAGGCCATTGCACCAACTGCGCCGAACAAAAACATGAGTGAGTTACCGAGGAAAAATGCAATAACTGTTGCGGTAACTGCCTGTTTGGATGTCCGGGAAAACCGGGCAAAATCGGGTGTCAATGTTCCGCCACTTATGAATGATCCGATACAGATCGTCAATGCGGCCGCCGCGGTAAGCGTCTGTGTCGGCGTATATTCAAGCAACCCTTGCAGACCGCCCAGCGCTCCTGCACCTTCGAACATGGAGTAACCACCCAGAATGGCAATCGCAGGAACTGCAATATAACCGAGAATGACGAGTGACTTCATGCCGAAGATGGCTGATGCCGTCATGGCAAGTCCAAAGATGATGATCAACAGATACACGTTCCAATCCATCGCTTTGGCGACCGGAATGGCGAACATGGCTACGCCAACTCCGAACCATCCGACCTGTGTGAAACCGAGCAGGAACGAAGGCAGATACGACCCTTTTGCACCGAAAGCATATTTAGCGAGCAAATGTGTGGACAGGCCTGTTTTGGCAGCGATATGCGCCAGTGCCCCTGTATAGATACCCAGCACCAGATTACCTGCAAGCACGATGCCAATGAACTGCATGAACGTCAAGCTGACGCCCAATGTCCCTCCTGCCAACATGCTTGCTGAGAAAAATGTGAAACCGAGCATGACGGATAACGTCTTCCAAAAGTGGTTTCTTTGCGATTTCGGCACAGCTTGCCATGAAAATTCTTGATCTTGTTTGCTCATCAGAATACCCCCAACGTAAAGTGTATCTGATACCAAAAAAGCAGAAAAAAGAGGCTACTCGTCAAATTATACACTGACAAGTAGCCTCTTTTTGCATCATAACCCGCGCGAAGATACAAAGCACCCCGTGACGGAATATGCCCTGATTCTCGCGTGATTATGAAATCCGCTGCCCTTGCCAGCCTCTCTGGACTGAATTAAAGGTACCAGTATTCAATTACATTCTATTATTTTAGAAAAACTCGCAGTTGTCAATGTCATTATTATCCATGTGCGTATATTGACTTTTGTACAAAGAAATTCACTGCGTTTTTTTCATTGTAAGCCCTCGGAATGGCTTCTATAATTACATTGTAATTGATAATGGTTATCAATGAGAAAAAGAGAACTTAGGGGGAACAAATAATGAACAGTACAATGAGGAAACATCTATTCGTATGGGGAGCATGCTTTCTACTTCTATCCGTCCTTGCAGCATGCAGCCGTTCGGAAAGCGCCTCTTCACAAGAGCCTGTAAATTCCAACGAGCAAACGACAAAAAGTTATACAACCCAAACAAACGAAGTGATTGAAATACCAACTCAACCACAACGAGTTATCTATCTTGGTTCAACACTTGGAGATCTTCTGGCAATGGACATCCCTGTCGTTGGAGCCAATCTGATTCATGCTTCAGAAAGCTATATCGTAGACCAATTAGAAGGTATTGAGGATGTCGGGAACCCTGGTGATTTGGAGGCCATAACCGCCTTGCAGCCTGACTTAATTTTGAATGGTTATAACCAGGATGCTGACCGGAATGCCGCTTTTTCGAAGATTGCGCCTACCATTCCTTTCAACTCGGCGTTACCATTTACAGAACGCGTACGCGAGCTTGGTAACATTTTTGGCGAAGAGGATGAAGCCGAGCAATGGATCAGCCAATTTGATACAAAAGCGAAAGCGATGTGGGACAAGTTGAATGTGGCAGAGGGCGAGACAGCGACCATCTTCTTGCAGTTGGGTAAACAGCTCTATGTGATGGGTAATCGTTCCTTGGGCGTAGTCTTGTATCAAGAGCACGGATTTTCCATTCCCCCTGCAATTCAGCAGAACATTATTGACAAGGGCCAGACATTCATCGAGCTTTCGGAAGAACTAATGCCGGACTATGCAGGAGATCACCTCTTTGTCCTTACGTTGGATAATGACGAAAGTCGAGCTGAGTCCGATCGCTTGTTACAAAGCACTTTGTGGAAAACGTTGCCTGCCGTTCAGCAAGGACGCGTCTACACAGCATCAACCGATTGGAATACCGACAACCTGTTGGCACTGGAGCAATTGCTTGATGAACTGCCGAAATGGATCAATCCAAAATAACGCATTGATAATGTCAAAAATCCTCCGAATCCTTTGGGATATGGAGGATTTTTGGTTTTGGTAAACTTGTACTGCTCATACTAAGATCTGCAGCGAAATATTCTCTATCGTGCAAAATGTGATACACTAGTCATTGATAATTATTATCATTAGATCGGAGTGCTCCCGAATGCAAATGGCTTCCCTATACATTCAACTGCAGCAGCATGATCTGCTTCAGCTCACATCATTGCAGGAAACCAATCACCATAATACATCAACCACGAGCAAGGATAGCAATGAATATACACTGCTTATTGCTCTGAATCATGGAATTCGGCTGTTAACGAACAACATTTCCCAAGATCTGAGTCAAGGCAGTTGTATTCTGCTCCCTGCTCAGCAATCCTGCATTCTTCAAACGACAAAAGAGCAAGCGGATGTAGCCCGGTTTACCTTTCTCGCGTTTCAAGTGGATAAGTTGAATCTGCTCCCATCCTGCCCTCCTCTTATGCTGGGCTTTCCTTACAGGTTGTCTCTTTCAACTATAAAACTTGCGTTGGCGGGCGAGGACTGGTTTTCTCCGTCGTCTGTGCAATCAAACAAACAAAATCGGTTTCACAAAAAACATATGCCTACGCCTCATTCAAAGTTAGCAGTTACTCAAGCCCGGCTGCAACTGATACTTGGCCTGATGGCTCAGCTAGAAAACGTTCCTCCGCCGGTGCAAAATGATCAAGCGGTACAGCGTACACTTAGTTATATGGAGCAGCACTACAACGAAGATCTGAACGTAGAGTTCTTGGCTGAAATGGCCGGGATGGTTCGATGGCAATATAGCAAATCGTTTAAGGTGGCAACTGGCAAAAAGCCAACAGATTATTTGGCAGAGCTTCGAGTCAAGCATGCTAAGGAGCTATTGTCCAGTTCAAACGAGACCTTGCGTGAAATATCCCGACAAGTCGGTTTTAAGGATGAGTATTATTTCAGCCGACGCTTTCATCAGCTCACAGGACATCCTCCACGGGAATACGCCAATATACAAAGACGTACCCGGCAAAGAACGATCACCGATTCCCTCGGCAGGCAGATTTCCCTACCTGATGCAGCTATGCGTATCGTGGCCACAGGTACCAATACCCTTGGCGAGTTGCTTGCGATTGGTATCCGCCCCGTCGGTGCGGGTATAACGACAATGAAATCACAAGTCATATATCGAAACAGACTTCAGCACATGCCGGACATTGGACTGCAAGGCGCACCGGAGCAAGTCTCCTTACTTGAGCCTGATCTTATACTGCTTGGCAACTATAGTGAGCAGCAGTTACCTCAATTGGACGCCATTGCACCTACGATCGTCTATAGCGAAGCAACCAGCACCTTTGAGCGTCTTCGTTATATTGCGGATCTGTTCGGCCGAAGCAGAACGGCCGAGCAATGGATCGACCGCTATGAGGGGAGCGTCAGGAAGATCCGGCGACAATTGGCAGATGATTATATTACAGGAGAACGGGCAACGGTCTTCCTGGTGCTGGACAAGAACATATATGTTATGGGACAGACGGGATTTGCCGCTACAGTGTATGAATCTCTCGGCTTTCGCCCCACCGAATCCGTATATCAACTGATCATTAATGGCAGAGCATGGATACAAATCGGTCACGATAAAATCACTCAATACGCTGGAGACCGAAACTTCGTGATGGTTCCCGAGGAGGGGATGAATATAAATACCCCTTCTCCGCTCCTAAGTTTGGTTGGAGTGTTGGCATCAAGTAATGTACATGTAGTAGAAGCTGGCTGGAACTACGATGATCCCCTGACCCGTGAGAGGTTACTGACGGTCCTACCTTCTATTTTTGCTAAGGATTAACCCGTCCTGAAAGTCCGACTAGATTTATTAATACAACAAACAGGGATGTCCCACAAGTCAAATATGACGGAGGACATCCCTAATTAATGTGATTTTGTTCTAATGAACCTGACACACGCTATTCGCTACACAGGCCTAGTTCCGAGATCGAACCGAATCACAGAGACGTTATTCTCCTGATTCGGTCAATATAGAGTGTGAATATATGATTTATTTATGTGTGGTTAATAGTTCTTCAAATGCTTTTATATTCGTATCAAAATCGGGAACCGTTTGTGTTTCTTCAGCAGATTTGACCAGTTTTACAACTAAATCATTATAAGGGGTCGCAATTCCGGTGCCTTTTGCTTTGTTTGAAACGACTCCGTTAATATAATCAATTTCCGTTTTGCGGTTCTTCTCCAGATCTTGAAGCATACTTGCTTTGAGCAGTCTGGATGGCTCCATCACGTAACGTAATGTTTTCACCCGTTCAGGAATATCATCTTCGCTGTTCAGTTCGAGTGAAGCGATGTCGAATCCATTCATTTTAACCAATGTGACTCCATTGGCGCGAGCAATTTTAATCGTCTCGTCCGCAATATGAGCTGCACTCACAATGCCAGCTTCATGATCAATAATGTCTCCATATTCCCCATTCAAGGCAGCGGATAATCCACTGAATGCATTGTTTATCAGCAATTTGGACCATTTGGTTCCAACCAGATTATCAGAAATATGTGTTCCACCCACAAGGTCCAACACCGATTTCACGCGTTGAATTCGTTCGGTCATCTCACCATTTAATTCACCAATCTGAAAAGCATACTGCTTAAACTGCGTATACTCCGTTGTCAGACTTGATACACCTGGTTCAATGAACGTAGCGCCAAACTCAACGGAGCCTGCAACGACGCGTTTTTCACCCACGATGGACGCCACTTTTTCTTCCGGAATCCCGTTCTGCAACGAACATACGATACTGTCTTCTTTCAAGAATGGAAGTAATTCCTGAAGAATGGAATCGTTATACAGTTGTTTGGTTAAAAGTAAAACGAGGTCATATTGTCCTGATTTCTGCTCAGGAGTAATGGCTTTTACTTTTGCTTGAAACTCCGTGGTACCCGTTACTTTAGCACCCGTTTGATTTAAAGATTCTACATGCTCCTGATATGCATCAATTAGCTCAACGTCCATACCGCCATCCGCGAGGTATGCACCTACGATGGTTCCCAAAGATCCTGCTCCTACAATTGCAATTCTCATTATATTGTTCCTCCTTATTTCTCTTCCAGGTAGTTGTATACAGGTTGTGCTGCGTTCAAGGTTAAGTTGGTAAGAATATGAGAAGCAGATACAACTTCCAATACAGGCAGATCTGCAAGAGGTGCCAATGCGTGTTCAAACAGTTGAAGCCGGGCAGGTCCTGTCCACGCTTCTTTCACTTCGATGTCCGTAATCTGAGTTCGAATCAGATCACATATTCTTAAATTCCCTGTATAGTCGGTAGCTATCTTAATCATAAAATTAGGACGGCATATTTCACGTTTGGCGAGCTCCTTATCCATCTCCACATGTTTATAGCCCATTGTTGCCGTGGCTACACGCAGCGTTCCATAATCAAGTGTGCCAACAAGTGTATCTGAATCGGTATACAACTTCGGTGCACCGAGCTTTTTCGGATAAGCGGTGAGCTCTCGGCCACTTGCAATCGCGGGGAAATTGTCTACATACATCGAATGCACATAATCGCCTTGCTCCCCATTGAATTGCACAGGGATAACTTGTCCAGCTTCTGTATAGGCACCGAGTCCAGAAACATCCGGCATCCACATCACTTCGAATTTAACCAAGGGTTCCGTAATTTCCAAGGGTTCTGGTACGGCTGCCCGCAACGCTTTTTCATCCGTTCGGTAGATAATATTCAAGTATTCACGATTCACGAACTTGTACGGTGGCATCGGGTATGCCGGAGCCGTTAGGGGTGTATTCAGATTTTTAGCTATGTTGTTCACATCGATTTTCATCAAAGACACCTACCTTATACATTTAATTAAGTTTTGTTATATAAAAATTTGAACTGCATCTCATAAAAAAATTCTACATCAATATTTAAATTTAATATAATACATAATAAGTACTATATATATTTATCAGAATAAATAAGGAGTGCGCGTGAATGGAATTGCTTCAGCTCAAATATTTTCAGACCGTTGCCTACACCGAACATATCTCCAAGGCAGCTGCACAATTGAATATTGCTCAACCCTCCCTAAGCTTGACGATCAAAAGACTTGAGGATGAACTGGGTACCCCCTTATTTCATAGAAGAGGACGAAACATTCAATTGAATGCCTCAGGTGAGATTCTTTTGAAGCACGTAAACCGAATTTTTATCGAAATTGAAAATGCAGAGATGGAGATCAGAGCGGAGGAACAGCAAATATCCAATACAATCAGAATCTCCATTACGAATACCCGATTTCTCACTGGCCTTATTAGTGATTACATCAACGGTTCCCCTGAAACCAAACTTCATCAGGGGATCGGGACCCGTAGCGAAATTATTACAGGATTGAAAAAAGGCGACATGCATCTGGGCATTACGGGGCATCCGATTCTGGATGAGGAGATTGAGAGTGTTGTCCTGGTCGAGGAGGATATTGTCTTGGTTGTGCCCAAAAATCATGCATACGGCGGAGAGACAAGCATTTCATTACGTGTTGTTGCTACTGAGCCCTTTATTTCCCTTGCGGATAATAAGGAGTACAGCCGATTTACCTCCATGCTCTGTGAAAAAGCAGGCTTTCACCCTAATCTTGCATTCGAAGTTGATTCCCATACCCTGCTCGAAATTATCCGGCTTAATCAGGGTGTTGCATTACTTCCTATCTCCGTATGCAGAACGCTTGGGTTAAGTTATGTAAAAATTGCTGATGATTCAGCGATATATCCAATAAGCTTATCCTGGGTCAAACAAAAATGGTTATCTGCTTCTGTTATCGAATTTCGTGATTTTATTACTTCGTACTATGCAGAAAATGCAGGCTTATATAAAGTGGAATAGAATTTCTTAACATATGAAAAATGTAAAATAATACAAACAAAGACCATGTTATTCCTGTTGAAGGAGACATGGTCTTTGTTTACTATCTACTCTTAGCTGTATTGCAGTCTATCCTTGTACCAAACGTCCGGGATCATATCACGCTCCAGTTCCAACAACTCATGAATGATCTTGTCTGCGTCACTAATGGAATTCACGAGCGGATCGGTAAGCATCGCCCTTCTCAGTTTCACAAAGCTCTGTTCCAGTACAGCTTCCACCGTAAGCTCATGGGTATCCAGCACAAGTTCTTGCATCCCTCTTATCCCGCGTGGCATCTCGCCTACATGGAGTGGTTTCACTCCGTCCATATCTACATCGCACAGTAGTTCCAGAAACGAATCCGCATTCATGTTGGTTACCGCGCCTTGATTGAGTGTATTGATAAAGAACTTTTTGCCCAAGTTCCCCACCATATTCTCGATAATATCGGTCGCATGATCCGGTCCAAACATGTTCATGTAGTCAGTAATCGGGATATTCCCGGCAAGAAAGTCATCCACCTGACGCCACATTTCATCGTGACGTTCATACCTGTCCTCTGTCTCCCAGATCGATAATGGAGGGATTGTGTCTGTGGTTTTGCCAAGTCCTTGCCAATACCGAACGTATTCCTTCGTGTGCGCCGTACAAGTAGGAATGATTCCGAAAATATCATACAGTTCATACGTAATTGCATCGTTAAAAAGAGCTTTTGCGCCCCGATCACCGCCGTTGTTCTCGTCACCTGCCAGCTTACGCATGGCCTCTGCGATTGAAGGCATTAGATTCTTTCCTTCATACTCGGCTTTGAGCAGCCAAGTGAAATGATTGACACCAGCGATACGAAAATCGAATTTCTGGTTGATTTCTTCTGTAAACTGGCTATTGTCTGCAATGATCCCGGCTCGTGCGGCGTAGTAGGCTTTTTTATGCGGCATATGATGACTATCGCACAATGCAAACGATTTAAGCTTCGGTGCATAACGATGTAATGCGATGCCATGCACGGTAGACGGGTTAATATAATTGATCACCCATGCATCCGGACACAGCTCCTCAATGTCTTTGGCGCATTCCATAATAACCGGTAGTTCCCTCATCGCGCGAAAGATCCCGCCCGGGCCAATGGTGTCGCCGGAACACATGCGAATTCCATACTTTAGAGAAATCTGGCAGTCAATGCCCCTATACTTCACCGATTGCTCCGCAAAGCTGAGCACGACGAAGTCGGCTCCCGGAAGGACCTGTCTTCGGTCCACCGAGCCCTCAATCTTTAAGGACACATTGTTCTCCCGCGCAACCCTTTCTGCCAGAGTTACCATTTTCGAGAGCCGTTCCTCATCCGTATCCACCAAAGCCAGCGTTCCCTGATTCAAATATGGGGAGTGAACCATCTGCCAGATGGACTGACGACCGAAAAACAGGCTGCCTGCCCCAATAACGACTACCTTTGGATGCTGTGTTTTTGTAGCATTCATCAATAACCCCTCCTCTTAACGATATAAATTCATTATAGGTGAGTGGGCTGGAATCGGAATGTGTGATAGTTTTCAATACATGTCATATCGTACGATAGTTAACAAGAGATAATTCCTTTGCTATGATAGTGAAAGATGCAGGATGTCATAAAGTGGAGAGGATTAGGTTGAATTGGATGCATGCAGGGACTGTAAATATGAGTATAATTGATGAACTATCGGAGTATATCACACTGCGCATGAGCTCTTATCTGGAACAAACACACGACAGCCATTGGACGGAGCACAAGTCCCATTCCGATTATGATCTTTGGTTCATTACAGCAGGCTCCGTCCAGATTAGTATTGATGGATTCGAACATATGGCCAACCCGGGTGACGTCGTGTTCTTTTACCCGGATATGCCCTACACCGCCTCGACGACCGGAGATCTGTGCCGATTTGTATATATGCACTTTGATTTCAGCATCGCTGAACAGAAGCGCATTCTCGGCGAGTTTCAACTCCCGGGCGTCGTACCTGGCAACTTGATCTGGGAGGAATCAACGCTGTTCACCTCATCCTATCAAAGGTACAAGCAGAGTAGCGGTGCTTCCGGAAGCCCACTTTACTTGAAAGCCTCTCTGCTTCTCGTGATCGCCAGAATATTTGAATTACACCGGCAAGGTCTGTATTACGGTGATTTTCTGAAAGACAGCAAACCGAGAAAAATCGAAGGAAGTCTGGAAGTTCTGCAGAACGTGTTCCCCTACGTAGATGCGAATCTGCATCGTGCCATCCGAGTTAACGAGCTTGCGGCTATTGCCGGCGTCTCTGAGAAATATTTTATTTCTTTGTTCAAGAGAATACTGGGTATCACACCAGGGCAGTACATCAATCAAATCAAAATGAACCGGGCCAGAGACTATCTGTACGAGAAAAAATATACGATTCAGCAAATTGCCGGATTTCTGGGTTATCCCGATCCCTTTACGTTCTCCAAAGCATTCAAAAAATTTTACAACGTGCCTCCTTCCAAATTTGAATAGCGTCCTTCAGATACACAAAGAGGCAGCCGGTCTATGCCGGCTGCCTCTTTGTATCGATTGATCATTCATTATTCTTGATTGCAATGTAGGCCCCTTCAGCGTTCCTCATATTCAAAGGGAGCCTCAGTGGAATATATCTCATGGAAGAATCCTTTATAAGGAATATCTTCTTCCAAACATTTAATCAGATATAACAGAGCCTCGTCATCCTCTTCCGGCTCCTCCCCTTCGCGCTGCGTCATCTCAAAATGATCCACAATATTCTCCAGAAGGCTGACTTGAATAAATAAAGGCAGCTTATCCAGCATGGCATCAGAAACCTGGGTTTCTGAAGTGTATCCTGCGAGCACGGTTTGGAAATACTCATCCATGAACTGTTTACGTTGGTCCGCTTCAGCTTCAGATTGAATCCAGCCGACCCCGTTGATCCATAAACTTGCGAGGTCAAACATGTACCAGCCAAAACAGGAATTGTCGAAATCATATACCGTGATTTGTCCCGTATCAAAATCAATCGAATAATTCCCGTCATTGTAATCGAAATGGATCATGCCCAATGTCTCTTGGCTCATCCCCAATTCTTGTACCGTTTGAAGAAGTTCCATCATTTTACTTCTGAGCAAAGAGAATGATTCAGGGACCACCCTTTCGATATACTCCTTATTATATTTATCCAAAAAATGATGCCTGCTATGAACGGGTTCATAGCTTTTGGATAGCTGATGCATTTTCCCAAGAACTTTACCGCTATTATAATGGTATTCGGCAAGTGGAACCCCTTCACGATACTGATAATGGTTCTCTACCAGCAACTTTCCCTTGGCCTTCACAAACATACTGATAAAGAACGTATGCTCATCATAAGTGATCTCTTCCAACAGATGGCCCTTAATCGAGCTGACTACATTCGAGACACTGGCCCCGTGCTCAAATAAATACCGGACATATTCCAGTTCGGCAATGTAATCTTCCCGCTTTCTGTCAGACATAAAAGACACGCGGAGAATTAGCGGTTCGCATCCCGCTTGCTCACAAGTGTAAACGATATTCCGCCCACCCTCATGAGGGGCAACAAGCTGAATGTTGTAACCGTCCAGATGAAACAGCTCGGGTACTCGCGCCAGTACATGGGTATTGCTAATGTTAACAGCTTCGTTAAAGTTAATCATGATCTCCTCCAGTAAACATTGTTGGGACGGTTTCCCGCACGGCAATGTCCACAAAAGGAATGCTTAACACAACTATCCTTTTGTGAACCTAAAGCACAATCACCTTGTTAGACATTGAATTCACTCCTCTTGTTTGGATATCACAATTTTACGTAATTATTCCTTTATTGGCTAGTACATAATAAAGACCGCCCATAAGGGCGGCTTATAATTTTGTATAATTACAGGTTTTCTCCATTTGTTTCAATGACTTGTTTGTACCAGTAGAACGAATCCTTGCGTGTTCTTTCTAGTGAACCATGTCCTGCATTGTCCTGATCCACGTAAATAAATCCGTATCGTTTACCCATCTCTGAAGTTGAACAGCTAATGATATCAATAGGACCCCAGCTGGTGAAACCCATCAATTCCACGCCATCAGCTACCGCTTCTTTCATCTGCTCGATATGACTGCGCAGGTATTCAATCCGGTAGGTGTCATATACGCTTCCGTCCTCTTCCAGTGTATCCTTTGCACCCATCCCGTTCTCCACGATGAAGAGCGGCATCCGGTAACGATCATACAGCCGGTTAAGCGCAATACGCAGGCCGATTGGGTCGATAGGCCATCCCCATTCGGTAGCTTTGAGATGCGGATTTTTAATCTGACTGACGAGCATGCCGGAGTTGCTGTTATCATTCGGGTCATATTTTCCAATATACGTCATGTAGTAGCTGAATGCGATAAAGTCCACTGTATTATCTCGGATAATGGCATCATCCTCAGGACCTTTTACCAGTTCGATACCCTGTTCATCAAAGTAACGTTGCATGTAAGACGGATATTCACCTCTTGCCTGTACTTCCGGATAGAACAAGTTCATCTGATCTTCTTTCAGTGTTTGCAGAACGTCTTCCGGTTTGCTGGACGCAGCATACGTCTCCAGGCGGCAGATCATACAACCAATCTGAGCATCCGGCATTTTCTCTTTGCCGCTTTTGACAGCGAGTGCGCTTGCGACAAATTGATGGTGAGTCGCCTGGTATGCCACCTGTTCCTGCGAACCCTTAATTTTATCTTCCAGAATGCCGCCGCCGGTGTACAGGCTTGTCAGCATCATATTCATCTCGTTAAAGGTGATCCAGTATTTCACTTTATTTTTGTAACGGTCAAACAGTGTGTTGGCAAATTTCAGATACAGATCAATCATTTCTCGGCTTTCCCAGCCGTTATATTTACGGGTTAATTCTACAGGCATTTCGTAGTGCGAGATCGTTACGAGCGGTTCAATGCCGTATTTCAAAAGTTCGTCGAGCACGTTATCATAGAAGGCAAGTCCAGCTTCATTGGGAACATCTTCTTCTCCTGTCGGGAAGATGCGTGTCCACGCGATCGACAGACGAAACACTTTGAAACCCATCTCTGCAAACAATGCAATGTCTTCTTGGTAGCGATGATAGAAATCCACACCATTTCGTTTTGGAAAGTAGACGCCTGAGTTACCGCTCAGATATTCTTCCAGTTGAACGGAATCCACGTCGAAAGTAAAATCTTTCCCGTTACGCTCTTCATGAGGGATATAAGGTGCCATGTCTGAAGTAGAGAGACCTTTGCCATCTGCGTCATATGCCCCTTCGAGCTGATTGGCTGCGGTAGCTCCTCCCCATAGGAATCCTTTAGGAAATGAGTGTTTAATTGTTTTTGTCATGTGGTTTCTCTCCTTTTTTGGGTGAATACAAAGTTGTTTTATATTGCTCGTAAGTCCCTTATAAATAAATTACGCCTTCATACAGCTGTTAGCGAACAGTGAGGAGAAGCAATTCATTCATCGGAATCACCCCCTTCACCTGAACCGGCACCACGTCAAGGTAATCTGGTGTATTGGTTACGATTACCGGTGTAACCGGATTAACCCCAGCATCCCGCAAACCATCCATGTCGAACTCCAGAAGCAGATCACCCTTCTTCATTTCTTGTCCGGCAGTAACCTTCACGTCAAAAAATTTCCCTTTGAGCGATACACTGTTCAATCCAACGTGAATAAGAATTTCAACCCCGCTCGTCGACGTTAACATGACCGCATGTTTGCTTTTGGCAACCATGGTGACGATTCCGTCAAATGGGGCTGTTACGCGTCCTTCCTGCGGAAGAACGGCAATACCTTTTCCGGTCATCTCCTCAGCAAAGGTTTTGTCCGGTAGCGATGCAAGCGGCACAACTTCGCCAGTGAGCGGGCTGAATACTTCGCCTTTCTTTTCTTCGATTGAATGCACGGTTACAGCTCTTGCCTCTTCATCAGTCACAACCGTTGTTGTGGCTTGATGTGATTGGGATGAATCGGATACGGCAATACGATCTGTGTTCGGCTCATCCCACTTGAGCAGTAATGTCAGTATGAAGGAAACGGTAAAGCTGATGCCGATGCCGCTCAGAGCATACCAGAAGTTAGCCATGCCTCCCCCTGGGCCAATGTATAATGGAAGGGCCAGCAGTCCCGGCACGGCAAAGCCGAAGCACTTCAGACCAACTGCAGTAATAAACCCGCCGCCAGCGGCCCCACCGATCAGTGAAGCATAAAATGGTTTTTTCAACTTCAGTGTTACCCCGTACAGTGCTGGCTCCGTGATGCCGAGCAAGGCAGAGATGCCGCTGGACAAGGCTATGGATTTCATGGACTTGTCTTTTGTTTTGAGAAACACGGCCGCCACGGCACCCGCCTGGCTCATATTGGTCACAAGGTTGATCGGCAACAAAAGCACGTCATATCCAAGTTTGCTCAAGTTCTGCAACGTACCCGGGAAAAACGCATAGTGCATGCCTGTCATCACGATCAATGGCATTAATCCACCAAGAACAATTCCGGTCAACGGACCTGAATGAGCAAATAGCCAGGATGTACCCATTTCGAGATAGATACCGATGTAATTTCCGAGTGGCCCAATGGCAATAAGCAGAATGGGAACCGTGATGACTAATACAATCATCGAGGTGAAGATCACCTTGACCGGGCCAGGAATGAATCGATCCACCCAGCGATGAACGTAACTCAGAAGCCACACACCCAGAATGATTGGAATGACAGACTGGGTATAATTCACAATGGACACGGGCAGTGAAAGAAAACGTATCGGCTCCAGCTGATTTGCCAGATATGCATTCAGGATGGTTGGATACAATAACGTGCCTGCGAGGGTCAGGGCAATATATTCATTGACTTTGAACTTGCGGGCAGACGAGACAGCAAGCAGAAAAGGTAAAAAATAAAAAGCTGCATTCGCTATAGATGACAGAATCTGATACTCTCCACTCGTCTCCTGGATGGCTCCGAGTGTAACCAGTAAAGCCAGAATACCCTTCAGCATACCTGTACCTATGATGGCAGGAAGGATGGGAGTGAAGATACCCGAGATTGTATCCAGTACTGCATTAATGCCTCTGGAACGTGGAGCACCTGCTTCGGGTTGCGGCTTGCCATCCTGTTTCAGTTGACCCTCAATCTCTTCATACACGGCCGCGACCTTGTTTCCGATGACGACTTGAAACTGATCGCTCTGAAACTGGGCTCCGAGCACACCGTCTAATGCTCTGATCTGCTCGAGCTGAACCTTATCTTCATCACGAACATTGAATCGCAGCCGTGTGATGCAATGCCAGGCTTGTGTTAAGTTCCCTTGCCCTCCTGTTAAGTGAATGATTTCTTGCGACAACTCCCGGTGATTCATGCTGCTTCCTCCTTTTTTGGGCGAAAAAAAACCAAATGCCAACCCGGCCCGCCGCAGGTAGCGGAGTCGGAAACATTTGGTGGTGCCTGATCGAATCAGTAACACTCCATATTCATAATCATGTGATATAGCTCCAAGCTGGTTGTATTGAGATCAACCCGTGTCGAAACGGGATGTCACTCTCTCGATGTGAATCATGAGGTATACCATCTCATCGGGAGTAATCTCGAATCCGCGCTGCTGCTCCATCGCTTCTTTTATCTTAAGTGCGCACCGGAAGCTGGACGGGTATCGCTCCGACAATACGTCATACAGAAACTGCTGATCCTTGAAGGAAAGTACTTCCCTGTTCAATTGTCGGACGATGAAATATCTGAGATGGGTAACGAAACGGGAAAAATCAGTGGTCTCCTGATTCAGTGCCATTCCAAAATGATCCGTCATGATATCTAATACGTCATTAATCATTTGGGTTATCTTGATCGTTTGATTCATACTGCCCGAATCAAACTGCGAATTCACAAAATGAAGAGCGATGGAACTGGCCTCTGTCGATGGCAAACTTACCTCAAAAGCTTCGTTAATTAGCTCGACGGCATAGACTCCGATACGGTATTCCACAGGATACAGATGACGGATATCCCAGTGAAGCGGATTCGGCACGTCAACACCACTCTTGAAGCGATCCAGCGCAAAGTGAATGTGATCAGCCAGGGTGAGCAGAATGGAATCGTTCAGCTTTTTACCGATTTGGCTTCGGCCATGCTCAATGATTTGATCGGTAACGTTAATGACTTGCAGCGGGATATCATTAAAAAATTGCTCCAATCGCTGGTATTTGTCATTTGAGCCGATTCGAAATGTTTTTTGAATCTGTTCCCGTTCAATCCATTGTCCTTTCACTTTTTTGAACCCAACTCCGGTTCCGATCACAATGACTTCGCAGCCTTCGGCATCCTCTGCCAGGGCAATGTTGTTGTTTAACGTTTTTTTGAACCTCATGATGTTCTCACCCCCAATATGCAAAAAGCACCACCATGGTCCCGGACACAAGTCAAACAAACTTGTGAAATCCAGACTGTGGTGGTGCCTGATCGAATCAGTGACACTCCTTATTTAGCTGTATCTTACACCACCGATGTAATCGTTGTCAATACCAATACAAAGGATTTCTCTTACGCTTCATCTAGGTGATTATTGTCTTATTACAATGACATAAAGGACAGCATTTTATACATTAGGAGATGTAGACTCCCCTTCATCGTAATAGTATCGAATCAAAATGTCCTGATCGTAGTTACCGAACCCTTTCCCAAAAAGTGTAAGTCCTCCACGACCGGGCACCCCTTCTTCCGGTCTTAATCCAAATGTCCAGTATGTGGAAGAATCCAGTTGCAGATCGTGGATACACACATCCGAGATGCGCTGACCATCCATAAACGTGCCTTCTCCGTTAACGCGCAGCACCTTCAGTACACCATACTGATTGACGTCCAATTTCCACCATAGCGGTGTATGTTTGCCTTTCCGATCGCCAAAGTCACCAGGGCTTGTCCATGTTCCCAAGTGTTTGCCATTAAGGGAAAAGCGAATGTCGGAAGGCCAGTTTTCATTAACTTGGGGTGCTTCCGAACTGAGTTCGAGTGAAATTTCAATTTCCTGGAGATGCTGTTCTGTATTCAGATAATTGGGAATCTTATATTCCAGAAAGCCTCGTGCGAACCAAAGAATGCCTGCATTGACCCGATCCGGATCCATGAAACAGGCTGGTGTGTCATATTGTCCAATCATTTGCGTTGTAGTTGCAATGCCACAGGTGGGCCAGGCTTCGTAATCCGTATACTGACCCACCGGAATAGAGACTTCATGGTACGGAGCATCAACTGGTTCCGGAGAGAGATTGATCGTCATGAATTCTTGCAGAATAAAGCAATATTTATATGTCCCACCGTTCTCACGCTTCATGCGGCTGCCTATGATGCCCGCTTTCTGCAATTTGCTCACATGTGTACTAACGATGGCTTTGCTCAGATACAGCTCTTTGGCAAGTGCATTGATATGCATTTCCCTGTTTTGCAATAATAGACGAACGATATTTAAACGAGCCTCGCTGGCTAGCGATTCATATATTATCAAGGATGAGGCATCCGTGCCAAGCATCATGAACTTCACACCTTTATCAAATTATAGTATCCATATATTTCTGATTCAGGATTCGTTATTTAGCGAACCCTGCAAAATGAACTTGCTCATTATAATAGCATTATGATACACATTAGATAACAAATCAATGAGTTGATTTTGCTTTTATGCGAACTCATCGTCAAATAAAGTTTCTTATACATCTAAAATTAATTCTATGGAGGTTTTCCCATGCTTACATCCAAGATGCTTATTGATAAAGATTTTCAGATTGCGGAGGTTGACCCTCGCGTATACGGTTCATTTGTAGAACATTTGGGACGGGCTGTATATGGCGGCATTTATGATCCAGGTCATCCTAATGCGGATGCTCAAGGTTTTCGTCAGGACGCCATTGAAGCGATCAAGGCGCTGAACGTACCCATCGTTCGTTACCCGGGTGGTAATTTCGTATCCGGTTACAATTGGGAGGACGGCGTTGGTCCGGTAGCAGAGCGTAAACGCAGACTTGAGCTGGCTTGGTGGACGATTGAAACCAATGCTGTGGGCACGAACGAATTTGCAGATTGGGCGAAGTTGGTAGGTACGGAAGTAATGATGGCTGTAAATCTGGGTACTCGCGGTATTGATGCAGCCAGAAACCTGGTGGAGTACTGCAATCACCCATCTGGCACATACTGGAGTGATCTGCGTATCTCTCACGGATATAAAGATCCACATAAATTCAAAACATGGTGCCTCGGTAATGAAATGGACGGCCCTTGGCAGATTGGTGCGATGACTGCATATGAATACGGTCGTATTGCGAATGAAACAGCCAAAGCGATGAAATGGGTTGATCCAGAGATTGAACTCGTTGCATGTGGCAGCTCCAGCCGTGATATGAAGACATTTGCAGATTGGGAAGCAACCGTGCTTGATCTTACCTATGAAAATGTGGACTACTTGTCCCTGCATCAGTATTACAATAACAACAAGGACAACACATATGACTTCCTGGCGACTTCGCTGGATCTGGATCAATTCATTGATAGTGTGGCTTCCATCTGTGATTTCGTACAAGCCAAGAAACGCAGCAAAAAGAAATTGATGCTGTCCCTGGATGAGTGGAATGTCTGGAAATCCATTGGCACAAGCCGTATGGAAGAACGTTGGCAGATTGCCCCTCCAGAGTTTGAAGATGTGTATACACATGAAGATGCATTGGCAGTGGGCTGTTATCTGATCACCATACTCAAACATGCTGACCGTGTTAAAATGGCTTGCCTTGCACAGCTGATTAACACCATTGCACCAATCATGACTGAAAATAACGGAGCGATCTGGTTCCAGACAACGTACTTCCCGTTCATGCACGCCTCCAACTTCGGTCGTGGTACAGTGTTGCGCTCCATTACAACTTCACCTAAATACGACTCCAAAGACTTTACAGATGTTCCTTATCTCGAAGCGATCAGTGTGCACGATGAAGAGAACGGCACAATTACGATCTTTGCGGTGAACAGACATCTGGATGAGCAATTGGAATTGAATGTGGATCTGCGTTCTTTCGGAGAAACCACATTTGTGGAGCACATCGTACTGGAAAACAACGACCTGAAAGCTACGAATACCAAAGAAAATCCACGCAACGTCCTTCCACACAATGGCGGACACACAACCGTGGATCAAGGTAAAGTTCAAGCTGTGCTGAACAAAGCGTCATGGAACGTAATTCGCCTGAAAACCAAACAGGCTTAATAAAAATTAGTTAGCTGAAAGATCTTTTTCGTTAAAATAGTCCAAATTACCATACGTGTTTCAATGCTAGGCAAGATCAGTATAGTGAGGGGCCGTCCCATGAGTCATACCGATGACTGGGAAGGCCCCTTATTCGCGTTCACTGTAACAAGGAAACCTTGTTAGTGCAAATCGCTGTAATGATCTAATGAATATCACACACGCTATTCGCTTTCTTTTGCGCAGATTTGACGTGTAACGAATCACAGAGACTTTATTTCGGCAAACGGACTACCATTTCAGGATCAGAAGACATTTTATAGAGCATTAGCTTCACTGAGGTTCGTTACAATTTTTATTTCTTGATTATCAGCCTAATAAGATGTGGTAGGTTCGTTAGCACATGCTGCCAAGGGAAATTCTTTGCGAGAGCACCATTTCAGCTTATAACGGCATGCAAATAAGCTGCCTCCATCGAGCACGGGAAGCAGCTTTCAATTTGCTTTCTTGCATGAGCATTTGATTAGTCCTCGTTCTCTTCCGCTTCGGCGGCTTCACCCTGAGCTGTCTGGCTTGGTGGATTCATCAACCCTTGAACGGCCCCCATAAATGGCTGAATCTGCTTAATCATGCCATACCCCATTTTGACCACAGGTGTAAAGCGTTGGATCATGCCAAACAACCGCATACCTCCACCCAACATACCTCCAATCGAGCCTGCACCGCCAAGTCCGCCAAAGCCACCTAACAATGACCCTAACATAGGCATGAAAGATGATACCTGAGCTTGCCGGGAAGTTGAACGAGACATCGACCGGGATCGTACCTGCGACTTATGAGAACTGTTGCCCCGTTTACGTTTTCGAGAAGATGCTGTTTTTCTCGCAGCCCCTGCTTTAGGTTTGGTTTTGCGCGTACTGCCTTCAGATGAAGGTGTTGTAATTGCGGTCTGAGTAAGCTTTCCACCCCCGGTAATCACTACTCCTGCGTGATTGACATCAGAGATGTAGCCAACGTACGTTTCGCCATTATGAAGAGTCACGCAGACTGGACGATCCTTAAGCCGTTTTGCCTTGACGTGTATTTCACTGGTCTTCGCCATGGAATTCACCTCACTTGACTTGATCTACTTCAGTCTACGCAATGGGTGGACGACTTGCCTGTGCGAATAACACATCCCTGTGCCGAAGCAGGAAGATTCTGACGTGCGACTACAGATTCCTTGTTTTTTCCTCAGATACGCTCAATATACATCTCATTTAAAATATGACCCACACGATATGTGTTATCTGCCAATTCAGATTTTACATAGGATGCAATATCACTCTTTTCAATATCGTACATGACCTCCATTTCTTTAGAAAAAAGAAGGTGTCCTTCATTCATTTTCTGCTCCAACGAGGTAATCTGTTTTGGTTGCAGATCAACTCCCAGTACCTGCTGAAGTGCTTGCACATATGTTTCAAGAGAACGCGCTCCGACAATTTTCATACCCTGGTTCTCTTCATTCACAATGATGATGGATGGGAAACCTCTAACTCCCAAGCTGGCGACACGCTCAAAGTCTTCCTCTAATAACTCTTGTGCCGACTGCTGTGTAGCCGCCTCAACCACTTCTTTTCCATTCAAGCCCAGTTGATTGACGATATCCGTCAGCACATCATCTTCTCCAATATTTCGATTAAATGCAAACACGGCCTCACGCGCACGTCTTAAAAATTCATGCTCTTTACCAGGGTGTGTACTCTGAATGACCTTAAATACGCGAGATGGCGGATAGGAAGAAAGTATTGGATTGTCATGCCATAAGGAACCGTCGATGGGCATGCGTGAGTGCTCACCCACTTCCTTCCAATGTTCTGCAACGTCCGAAGGCTTTTGAATCCCGTTAGCACCATCCGAGAAACCGTTCCAGTTAGCCAGTAGCCCACCCATTTTGATTTGCATCGTAAAATAATGACCGTATTCCTCTACAAACCGTTGAAGCACAGGCTCAAGCGCCCAACAGTGAGAGCAGATCGGATCTGTTGCGTAATAAAGAGTTATCCTTTTCTCAACGTGATTCAGATTGATTTTTTGCATAGTTTCTTCTTCGCCCACACCACATATGCCTGTTTCCAGATCACACATCATAGATTCGTTACTCACGTATATCCCGCCTTTATCTTGTTTTATGAATTGATTTTCTTGTGTTAGTTTGATTATAATGTCTACAAACTTCTGAACAAGTACGATTCTTTTTCTGACTTAGTATCAAAAAGTATACTATTGGAGGGTATCCAGTGAAATACGAGTTTAATTTTGATCAGTTATGTCCAGCGACTTATGCATTTCAGGTTATTGGAGGCAAGTGGAATCTTCCGATCCTGGCAATCCTTAGTGAAAGTGACTGTATACGTTACAATGAATTAAAACGAAGACTGCCTGGCATTACCGGAACGATGCTAACGAACTGTCTGAAGGATTTGATTCATTCCGGCATTGTACACCGGGAGCAATATAATGAGGTACCTCCGAGAGTGGAATATTCGCTCACAGAATCGGGTAAGGAATTGGTTCCTTTAATCGAATCCGTTGTAATGTGGGGTCAGAAAAATATGACAGCAGGTTTGAAGAAACAAGATATATAATGCCTGGTCTCATGTAAACTCTTCGACTGGAAGTTCATTTTGAATCACTCGGTACATTTTGTTCAATGGCAAAGAGGCTATTTCACCGGACCATCACGTCCTTTGAAATAGCCTTTGCTTTGTACTTACAAAGCTGCCGTGTGCACATCTAACGATTCAGTCTCGTCATCTTCTTCACTCCCTAAATACATAACCGTTTGTTCTCCCTTAACCAACCTTACGATCTGTTTCCTTAATTTTGAAGGCAATAAAGGTAATTGCATCAAATTTTTAATTTCAAGCCATTCATACTCTATTTGATTTTCGTCACTTGACAGAATAGCACTGTTATTGTCCCTTAAACCTATGTATTCGGATAAAAAAACAAAATCTACACGATGAAGAGCTGCACCATAGACACCTTCAATGACGAATTCCAAAGATAAAGGCTCCACATCTACACCGACTTCTGCTGCGACTTCTCTCTTCACAGCCTCAGTCAGTGTTTCACCTGCATTCTGGCTCCCGCCAGGCAAGGTATAGATGACATCTCCATGATCTTCCTGCCTAATCGCCAGCATCCTCCCGTCTTTGATAATTAATGCTTTTGCAGAATTTCTAATCTTTCTTTCCATTGTAATCCCCCATATATTTTGTGAAGAATATTTTAACACATACATCTAAACAAATTCTGAACAATCAATTCCACTCACTCTTTGCGACCTGCATGAAAGCAGCCATGGACGGAGAAATCCATTTTTCCCGATGCCATAGCATTTGTGCAGTAAAGGACACATCTGACAAATCCCATGGCAGAGAAACCACTTCCCCCTCGCTTAACTCTTTCTTCAAAGCCATTTCAGGCAACAGCGCAATTCCAAGTCCAGCTATAGCACACTGTTTAATGGCTTCTACACTATGAAACTCCAGCTCTGTCAGAGCATCCGCACCTTTCTTTGTTATGGATTGGTCAAAATGAGTGCGATACGAACAGTTCTTTTCGGTCAGTAAAAAATGCTGTTTGTGAAAGTCATCAATGACCAACGTGGAACGCGATGCTAACATATGATCCGGAGAAACCACCATTCGAAAGGGCTCACCCTTTAAAAACTCGGAATGGAGATCTTTGGAACCAACAGGTTCATCCAATACAAACACGATATCTGCATGCCCTTCTCTCAGACTCGATTTAAGCTCTTGACCAGACAACGGGCGGAAGAATAACCGCACACCAGGGTACTCCACTCGGAAACGTTTGAACAAGGATGGAAGAAGATAAGCACAGAGTACCTCGTCTGCTCCGATGACAACCGTTCCCGCCAATTCCCCATGTTGACTTGATATGCACTTCGCTTCCTCTACATCATTTAAGATTCTAGTGGCGTACGGCAAAAATTGTTGCCCAGCGTCGGTTAACACAACCTTTTTGCCTAATCGATCCAGCAATTTCACCCCGAGCTCTTCTTCCAGTGATTTGATCTGCATCGTAATGGTAGACGGTACATAATTCAATAATTCAGCAGTTTGATGAAAGCTACAGGTCGATGCAAGTGTCCAAAAGGTTTTTAACTGACGTATTTCCATGAATCAAGCGCCTCCTCTGTTCAAAAAAAATGAACGATATATTCAATAACGTTTCGTTGAATTGATGATAGACGTAATGTAGAGTGAAATCAAGTTATGACTATATTTTAAGGAGAATCCATCCATGAACGATTATGAAACATATAACCTTGGAAATACATTACTTCAATCGGGGCAACATCTCCCTCAAGCTTTTATGGCATACAAGACTTATGGAAACCTAAATGCGGCAAAAGACAATGTTATTGTCGTCCCAACATGGTTTGCTGGGCTTCACACAGATAATGAATGGTTAATTGGAGCGGGCAAGGCCTTGGATCCCAGTCGGTATTTTATCATTGTACCTAATATGTTAGGTAACGGATTATCGTCCTCTCCGAGCAATACCCCTGCCCCATTTGATAAGGAGAACTTTCCTCTCATCTCCATGTATGACAATGTGCGTGCCCAACATCAATTACTCACTGAGAAATTCGGTATTAACAAGATTAAACTCGTTGTAGGCTGGTCTCTGGGAGCCATGCAGGTCTATCAATGGGGAACCAGTTATCCGGAGATGGTTGAACGTATTGCCCCATTTGGCGGAACGGCAAAGAGCAGACCCCATACACAGTTGGTATTCGAAGCCATGATCGCAGCATTACAGGCAGATTCCAATTTTAAAAATGGCAGGTATGAGCGCCCTCCGGTTGCCGGTCTCGCAGCGATGGGAAGAGTTTATGCTCCATGGGGATTTTCGCAAGCGTATTATTTGGAGCAATTGTACCGATCTGAGGGTTACGATACCTTAAAATCATATGTGGAAGATTACTGGGATCAGGTATTTCTTTCCTTTGATGCTAACGACTTGATTACCATGCTGCGTACAGGAATAGATGGAGACATTAGTAACAATCCCGAGGATCGCTGTAACTTCGAACAGGCCCTGCGTAAGATCACCTCTCCTGCACTCGTTATGCCAGGGTCAAGTGACTTGTTCTTTACGCCTGAAGACAGTGCGTATGATGTTCAACATATGCCCAACGCTGTACTTCAACTTATAGAGTCCAAGTGGGGACACTGCTTTGGAATTGGAGCTAACGAAGCGGATTCAATCGTTATCGAACGTCATCTAAAGCACTTTTTGGAGACATGAGTAAAAAAAGAAGGAGTATAAAGTAAAAAAAGTGCACAAAGCTCATTGATCTTGTCTTCGCTAAGACTCGAAAGTAAAAAAACATACGGGTTCCCGTCAATAACCTTTATATCGCATTCCCCCTTTCTCGTTTAGAATATTTTCAAGAAAGCGTTATTGATTCTGACTGATAAGGGGGAAAAGAAATGAACAAGAAAACGAAAGCTTTAGTCTTGTCTATGTGCATGTCAACCTTATTACTCGCAGCCTGTAGCAATGGAAGCGGTGCAGAGAAAGGTTCAACGACAGATCCGGATTCCAACGAGGCTGGAACGACAACCATTCACACCGTAACATCTGAATACACTTCTGCAAAATATCCAAAGGGCGACGACATCACCAACAATGTGTGGATCAAGCGCTACAAAGAGAAGTTTAATATCAATGTGAAAACAGACTGGGTCAGCGATGAGTATGATACCAAATTGAATTTGGCTATCGCATCGAACGATCTGCCTGATGTCTTCAGGGTTAACCCATCGCAATTGAGGCAGTTGGTCGAAGCCGATATGGTCATGGACCTCTCAGAGGTCTTTGATCAACACGCTTCGGATCGTCTCAAAGGTTATATGGAAGCGGATGCAGACAGTTACGAGTCCGGAAAGAAGGACGGTAAGCTGTACGGCATACCGCAGATGCACTGGGGATTAATTGAACAACCAGACTTCATCTGGATTCGGAACGACTGGAAAGAAGAATTAGGGCTCCAGGACCCGAAATCTGTGGAAGACATTAAGAATATCGCATTGAAATTTATGGAAAAGCACGGTGGTTATGGCATAGCAGTAGATCAGTCGTTGGATTACCTTAACCTGCTCGCGATCGCATGGAATGCGCATCCGGATATGTGGATGGAGGATAAAAGTGGACAACTCGTGTATGGCTCCGTGCAGACTGAGATGAAGAATGCACTGGCTGAGTGGTCAGAATGGTACAAGCGAGGCATCATTGATCCGGAATTTGCAATCAAAGACTTCAACGCGATGAACGCAGACATTGTCGCCGGCAAAGTGGGAATGCAGCCTTATTATCAATGGTGGGGTTATAATCCGGGTGTCGATACGGTATCCAACTTGGGTAAGGACGCTATCTTCTATCCATATATCATTCCTACCGTCGATGGGAAGGAAGCCAAACAATCCATCTTTTTCGCCAACAACAATTATATTGTCATGAAGAAGGGATTCAAGAACCCCGAGAAAGTGATCGAGATTTTGAACGACTATGCTTATATCGTGGATGAAGGCAATGGCAAGGAATCTACAGAAACGCTATCTGCTTTGCTGGATAACGATATTGCCCATGTTGTCGGTGCGTTCCGTGTGTTGAATCCGAATTCGGATTACGAGCAATTTGAGGCGGTGTCTGCTGCCCTTGAATCCAAGGATACCAGTGGACTCACGACTTCGGGTATGTGGCAAAAATATAATAACAGTGTTGAATTCATGGAGAATGCAACCCCAGGAGCAGTCGGTGATTATTTGCAACAAGGTGCTCCCAAAAATGCGTATGGTCTTGCCAAAAAAGTACTCGACAGCGAAAACTATACGAAAACAGCCTTATGGGGTGTTACACCAGAGATCCTGTCAAGCTATGGAACAACTTTGGATGATATCCTGACGGAGGGCTTCACCAAGATCATTATGGGTAGCGAAAGTATTGATTATTTCGATGTGATTGTCCAGAACTGGCGAGCAGCCGGAGGCGATGATGCAACTCAGGCCGTCAATGAGGCATACGGAAAATAATAAGTCTGTTGCCAAGAAGGGACGGGAATGATTCTCGTCCCTTCTTGGCAGCGGTTACAACTTTATCGCGCCAAGAACGGAGGAATACGAATGCTGAGAAAATGGAAGCAACAGCGAGCTTATCACCTCATGTTGATCCCCAGTCTGGTCCTGGTCTTCATCTTTAGTTACATCCCATTCTACGGACTTATTATCGCGTTTCAAAAGTACAATCCGGGCCTTGGTTTCAATTCGCCATGGGTCGGATGGGATAATTTTGCGCATATCTTTAATCAGCCGAACTTCGTAAGAACGATCTGGAATACATTGTACATGTCTGTCTTCAAGATTATTGGGGGTATCATCGTGCCCGTCATTTTTGCATTATTGCTCAACGAGGTACTTCACAGTGGAATCAAACGCACATTCCAAACATTAGTCTACATTCCAAACTTCCTCTCTTGGGTCATTATGGCCGGCATCATGCTGGATATCCTTAGTTCCGATGGCATTATTAATACGTTTCTGGGCGTATTCGGAATTGCACCGATCTCCTTTCTTGGCACACCCTCCATTTTTCCCTGGACGATGATCGTGAGTGACATATGGAAAGGCTTCGGGTTTGGCACGGTTGTTTATTTGGCAGCCCTTACCAGTATTGATCCGGGTCTTTACGAGGCCGCTGTAATTGACGGAGCCAAGCGCTGGAAGCAAACCATCTACATTACACTGCCCCTCCTCATGCCAACAATTGTTTTAATGACCGTGTTGTCACTTGGAAATGTACTCAATGCTGGCTTTGACCAAATCTATAATCTCTACTCCCCTGTCGTCTATCAGACCGGTGATATTATTGACACTTATGTATACCGTCTGGGAATTCAGCAGGCACAGTATTCAATCGGTACCGCCGTAGGATTGTTCAAATCCATCATTTCCAGTGTTCTGGTTGCCGTATCGTATATCCTGGCCTACAGGGTGGCTGGCTATCGCATCTTCTAAGAAGGAGGAACTGATACTATGATCTATGACAAAAGTCTGAGCAGGCGGGTGTTTCTTATCCTAAACTACATCATATTGCTTCTGATCTCTCTCCTGTGTATCCTGCCTTTTATTAACCTGTTAGCTGTATCATTCAGCAGCAGTGCGGCCGTCTCTGCGGGAAGTGTTACGTTCTGGCCAGTGGAATTTACAACCAAGGCCTATGAATTTGCATTAACGGGAGGTTCCTTTTTCTCTTCTCTCTGGGTAGCCATTCAACGAACCGTTATCGGGACTTTGGTGAATCTGGTTCTGATCGTACTCACGGCCTATCCCCTCTCCAAATCGAAGCAAAAATTGATGGGGCGTAATATCTATATGGGATTTTTCATCGTAACCATGTTATTCAGTGGAGGACTAATTCCAACCTATCTCGTTGTCGTCAAAATGGGGCTGATCGATTCCATATGGTCTCTGATCCTGCCTGGGGCTCTCCCCGTATTCAGTATGATCATCCTCATGAATTTCATTAGGGGGTTGCCCGAGGAGATTGAAGAATCAGCCATTATCGATGGGGCTGGCCCTGTACAGGTATTGCTTCGTATACTCCTCCCGCTTCTCAAGCCAGCTCTCGCAACCGTTGGTTTGTTCAGTATCGTGGCCCACTGGAATTCGTGGTTCGATGGCATTATCTATATGAACAATCCAGCCAATTACCCATTACAAAGCTACCTCCAGACCCTGTTGCAGAGCTTTGAGCAAATCATGCTGAAATCAGGATCAGATTACACGCAGCTGTTGTCCATGATGAACGCCAGAACGGGACGCGCAGCTCAAATGTTCTTGGGTGCTATTCCCATTTTACTCGTGTATCCGTTCTTACAGAAATACTTTACCAAGGGTTTGGTGTTAGGAAGCGTCAAGGGGTAAACCAAAGGGCTTGCAGTTATTACTGCGAGCCCTTTTATACTACCTATACTCTGAGATGGCAGGCAGCAGAATGGAGAACTTGGTACCTTCACCTACTTTACTTTCCACCTGTATTCCATAAGGTTTTCCAAAATGAAGTTGAATTCGACGCTGTACATTATGCAAACCAATCCCATTGGCTCCTGTACCTGCACCAGACTTTTCTTCCATTAGGTTCTGCATGGTATGATCATCCATACCCACGCCATTATCACAGATTTCGATTACAACTTCATCCACCCGCAGTTGAATCCGAATGGTAATGATTCCGTCTTCCTCCAGTTCGGCCAGACCATGAAAAATTGCATTTTCCACAATGGGCTGCAGGATCATTTTGGGCATTCGATAATCCAGCACTCTATCCTCTACCTCATATCTCATCTGAATACAATCGTAGTACCTGACATTCTGGATCGTTACGTAATTGGTTATATTATCGAGTTCCTCACGAATTGTGACGAGAGTTCCATCGGATTTTGTTGCATAGCGAAGCATCGAGATTAGGGCATCGGTCATTTCCACGATTTTGTCAGCTTGTTGCATCGAGGCGATCCATTTCACCGACCCAAGTGTGTTATACAGAAAATGAGGCTTGATCTGGTCATGCAGCGCACGCATCTCCGCCTTGGCTTTTTCAATCTCTTCCTGCTGCACCCGTTCGACCAACCGCTTTAGCTCGTGGGACATTCTGTTAAATCGAATGGATAAATGTCCAATCTCGTCTCGTGAGTCAATAGGTTCGACTTGTTCAAACTGACCTTTCTCGACTAGGGCAATATTCCGTAGCAGTTTTTTAATGGGAGTTGTGATCACGTGAGATAGAAAAATGGATATGACGGCAGCAAAAAGAACAATGACTATAGCGAGAGTCACCAGATTACGGCCCAATATTTTTCCATCCGCTGTCAGCTCATCCAAAGGCATATACAAGTAAGTTGTCCATTTTTGCTGACTAAGGGGACTGGTCACCACGACATTTAATGATTCAGGTGGACGAACGTTGTCCCGGAACAAAGTCCCGATTAATCGTTCGTTCACGTTGTATACGATCTTGTCATCCTCATCAACGATCATGAATCTGGAGCGTAACCCTTCCTGCAAGTTTCGATTGACAATCTCGATGAATTTGATATCAATGCTGACAACGATCACGCCAAGCAGTTCCCCACTAGACACATCATGAATTTTGCGAGCGTGTGACACTGCCAGTATTTTATTCTCCAATTGCTCGTCGATTCGTGTTGTGAGCGTAATGGTTCGATCATTATCATGCATGAACTTTTTGAACCACAGTTCGTTCGTTACTTTGAAGTTTGGATCAATGGGTTGATGTGGACTGACAAAAAGGTCTTGCCCTCCGTTCATATTGTAGAGGTAGATGGAGAATACCCGATCTTTCATCATGATATAATTCATCAGAATATTGTACGCGGCAATCTCATGTTGTTCATCACCCTCTCGCAGGAAATCCTGGATCGGAAAACTCCCTTCATGAGTTGCAGACAGATTGTCACTGAGGCCATTGCTGGCTAACAATGAAATTTTCTCAATCTCCTTGAGGAACTCGTCAATGCGAATATTCGTCTGCTTGGCCAGATCGGTTAGCAACGTTGTATAGTTCTGTGCCAGTAACCGCTCTGAGGAGTAATACGAATTGATTGTCATCACCAATACCGGCAGGATAATGACCGTCATACAGATCACCATAATTTTGTACTTGATTCGGAAGGGCCGAACATGCTTCATATGCTGCACCTCTATTCACCGATTACATTCATCCCTGCTGTAACTCTCGATATTCCTCAGGAGTAACACCTACCGATTTTTTGAAAATCTTACTGAAGTACGTGTAATTATGGTAGCCTACCTTTTCCGCTATTTCATATACTCTCATTCCTCTACTCAATAGATAGGCTTTGGCATGTTCAATTCGAACTCGGGTCAAGTACGTGATAAAGTTCTCTCCCCGTTCCTGCTTGAACACTCGGCTTAAATACGACGGATTAACACTGATTTGGTTAGCGATACTCTGCAGGGAGATATCCTCCGCATAATACTTGTCGATCAATTCAGTCGCAAGATCGGTGTAGGTGCTTTCCTGTTTGATTTGGGAATCGGTTTGGAAGTAATACGCAATATGAGCAAGCATATCTTGATGGATATCCTCCCAATACTCCCCCTTTAGAACGATTTCATATGGCGATTTCTCTGTTAAGGAAGGGGTACCTCTCTCCGCAGCTCGGGATAGATGGGAGTGAATGGTCTCCATGACCATGATATATTGCTTGCGAATGCTGTTCTCATCCGCTCGTAGCTGTTCCAGATTGGATCGGATGCCTTCAAGGAATCCCTCCGCTTTTTTGATGTCTTTGCTTACCCACAACTTCAACAAATCTCGTTCTTGTTGCGGGCTTAAAGCCCCCTTAACTTCATGTCGATCTGGGGATTGGACCCTATACTCGTAATACAATACCTGGTTGCTACCTGTGAAGAACCCATGTTGTAGAGCCATTTCCGCCTCTTGGCAGGCCTTTTTAATGTGAGGGAAGCCGGAAACCATCGTACTTACCCCTGCCGTGAGCGACAGATTCATGAAATCCTTGATGGAAGACAGCAATTTGTTACATAGTTTATTTAAATCGGTGTGAACAGATTGGCTCTCAGGATGTACATTGACGATTACCCAATATTCAGAAGAACTTTCAACAAAAATCTCTTTCTCCCACTTCGAAGGAATGATCTCTTCCATAATATTAAGAATTGAAAATCGGAGCAGCTTTTCCCCCTTCTCGACATATTTCCTCTTCGCGTCCTCGTAATAGTTCACGATGAACTTGATGACGACGAGCTGGTCCGAATGGATACGAAATTGCAGTTCTTCTGCTTTGGAGACGATATCCTCTCCACTTATGAATCCGCTTACAACATCCTGGAAGAAACTATCCTTTAAATATCTTAGGCTCTTGGAATAATCCTGTGCGATAGAGGATGAGTTGGTTGGATGAACATGTTCGCTTTGCAGTTTCTGTCCAACTGTGCTCAGGAGCTCAATAAGGGAGGATTCCGTGATCTCGCTCTTAATCAAGTAATCTGAAGCGCCAAGTTTTAGTGCTTCTTTCACATAATGAAATTCGTCAAAATTACTCAGGATGACATACTTACAGGTTTTCAGTAAGCCGGACGCCTCTTGTATAAGCTGCAGCCCATCCATAATGGGCATCTTGATATCTGTAATAATTAGATCAGGCATCATTTCAAGTGCAAGGCTCAATGCCTCTTTACCATTCCCAGCTTCACCAACAACATGGAAATTGTACTCTTCCCAATTCAGCATGGAACGAATTCCAACCCGCATGAGCAATTCATCATCGACAATCATCAGTTTATACATGCGTATCCTCCAACATGGACCATTTTTAAATATTTTACCATTAAACGAACTCTTGCGAAGGAGTCTAGCGAACCTTTTGTTGGCGAGAATCCTATATAAGTTTAAATTAGCGAACAAAAAAGACTAAAGAACGGCTAACTGACGATACTATCAGTGACCATTCTTTAGCCTGTTCTGAAGTACGACTGACACCATGAGCAGGACTCTTCTTACATTTTCACGCCCCGGTGTCCCCAATCATTTGTCGTTCAATTTGCTTCATTTCATAAAAATATCCTTTTTGCTCCATCAGCTCGGAGAAAGAACCGGACTCCACAATCTTGCCTTGGTCCATGACAACAATGCGATCCATCTCTTCCAATCCGGTCAGCCGGTGACAGATTAGAAGCAGTGTATCTTCGGATGCCTGCGCCATAAGCTGCTGTAATACACGTTGCTCTGTGACGTAATCCAGAGAAGAAGTCGGTTCGTCCAGCAGCCATAAACGTCCGTTGCGCAACATGGCGCGTGCAAGAGCCAGCCGCTGCTTCTCGCCATCCGACAGGTTCTCCCCTTTTTCATACACCATGTCAGTCAACAACTTATTCGTCAGTTGTACTTTATCCAGAACAGCCAGCAGTTGTTCATCCGTATGTTCTTCTCCACTCAGCAGCAGGTTATCCCGAATGGTTCCCCGGAAGAAGTGACTTTGCTGCAACACAACATTCGCCCGTTGCCATATACTCTCCTCATTCAGATCCTGCACCGAAACATCGTTTAAACGTACATCACCAGACGTTGGTGTTCGCAGCTTGAGTAGCACATCGATAATCGTTGACTTGCCTGACCCGCTCGGCCCAACAATCGCTGTTTTGGAGCCTGCAGCAAGTTGCAGGGATAACTCCTTTAGTGCCGGTCTCCATTCCCCTTCATATTGAAAAGTAACATGAGATAACTCGATCGAAACCGTATGATCGGCTGACACTTCACCGCTTGGCTGTACAAGTTGCACATCGGAGGTCGGCACCGTTTCCGACAGTCGCTGAGCTGCATGTTCGCTATCTTGCTTATATAGAGGTAATATTGCCATTGCCGCAGCTTCTTCGAACACGGTCTGCGTAGCCAGGATCAGCATGGCGAGGAATACACCGGCGAACACTCCATTCATAATTAAAGAAGCACTCAGTGCCAGCACTCCCCATGTCACGAGATATGTCACAAAAACGTGCATGGACTGCCCTCGCAGCAAGTGCGAAGCGGCTTGTTTCTGTTCTATTGCCAATGCAGCGGAAGCCTGCTGAAGCTGTTGCTCACGTTGTTCCAATTGACCGTATACTTTCAGGTCCCGGAAACCATACAACACTTCGGTTACTTCCGTGGACAGCAAAGCCCGTTGCTGGCGGACACGTCCGTGTATTTTTCGCTGACCCAACAAGACAATGCCTGGTACAACAAATGCCGTGATCAGCATGCCGAGTACCAGCAAACACGCTATCCAGATTGAAAAAGCCGAAGTGAACAACATGGTAGCCAAAAACACCATAACAACAATGATCGGTGGATATGCGACGCGCAAAAAGTAATTTTGCAAACTTTCCACATCACCCACGATCCGCGCAAGCAGATCTCCGCTTCGGTTTTTGTTCAAGATACCCGGCGTTATCGGAATGAGTTTGGCAAAAAAGGATGTCCGCAAACGGCTTAGCATGGAGAACGTCGCCCTATGGGAATACAAACGTTCTGCATAACGACTCGCCGCTCGAAGAAAACCGAGCAGTTTAACCATCGAGGTGAGCACAATTAAGGTGTATAGCGGAGGCGCAAATACCGTTTGCGAGATCATGTATCCACTCGCGGAAAAGAGCGCTACCCCTGCTATGCCGGCGATGAATCCGCCCAAAATCGAAAACAAGATATCCTTGCGCTCCTGAATCATCGCTTTCGATAGTATCGTCAGCTCATTCATGCTAACCCTCCTTTTCGCCCAACATCCACCATCTCGGCATATTGAGGCAAGCGGACAAGAAGCTCGTGGTGAGGTCCTGAATCCACCAACAGCCCATTGTCCATAAACAAAATGTTGTCTGCATGTTGAATCGTATATAAACGGTGTGCCACCGTAATCATCGTGGCCGTTTTGGCTAATAACGCAATGGATTGTTGCAGTACCCGCTCCGTGTGCAGATCCAGTCCAACAGTGGGTTCGTCGAACAAAATAACGGCTGGTTTCTTCAGAAAAGCACGTGCCAAGGCAAGTCGCTGCTTTTCCCCACCAGATAGCCCCCGACCACCCTCTCCAACAAAGGTATCCAATCCCTGTTCCAATTGAGCGACAACGCCAGCTAGTCCTGCTTCCTCTGCCGCCTGTTCTATTTCAGCTCTGGAGACGTTTCGACCTGCACCAATCGAGATATTTTCTGCAAAGGTACCTGCAAAAATATACGGATGCTGTGTAATATAGCTAACATCCTCAAACCATGCAGTTTCATCATGCTGCGATAGCTTGCTTCCGTTAACCAGAACTGCTCCCGAATCTGGTTTCAGCAAACCGGCAATGAGATGAAGCAGCGTGGTTTTACCTGAACCGCTTTTGCCTACAATAGCGATCTGTTCTCCCGGTCCAATCGAGACCTGTCCAGTCTCAAGTCCAAAGGAATCCGATGCATACTGGAACCGGACATGCTCCAGTTCAATGGATGGTGGCATCGGAATCAATTCAGCACGAGCTTTGCGGAGTTCTTCTGCATGTGCTGTTACATCGACATCGGTTAATTCACTTTGATCGGAACCTTCTTCAAGCTTCGTTGGCGTGCTCATGATATTGGTTTCCTTAAGCATCTCTTCCACCTTGCGAATGGCCCCCATGCTGGTTCGTCCGCTGTGAAAAGCTGTTCCCGTATTCTTCAACAGACTGTAAAATTCAGGGACGAGTAACAACACGAGAAAGGCCGTATGAAAGGTCATCGATTTGAACACAAGTAACTGAATAGCCAGTTCAAGCGCCACAATACCGATGCTTAACATGACGATCGATTCCAGCATAAACGTATTTGTAAAGGCAATCTTCAAAATGCCCATGGTGGCATCACGATACCCCAGACTGCTGCGTTCAATCTCCTGCTGCTGACGTTTAGCCCGTCCGAATATTTTCAACGTAACCAGCCCTTGAAGCGAATCCAGAAATGTACCGGAAAACTCAGCCAGCTGCGCGTATTTCTCCTCGGATTTGTTCTTGGTCTTGAGTCCCACCAAAATCATGAAGAGCGGGATAAACGGCGCTGTAAACAGCATGATGTAGCCTGTATTGGCGTGCTGCGTAAACGTAACGATCAGAATCAGTATCGGGATCATCGCAGCTTCCATCATACGCGGCATGTACTGACTGAAATAACTGTCGGCTTCATCCACAGCATCCAGCGCAATGCTGACCTTTCCTCCAGTCTGTCCATGAAGGGTTGAAGGCATGGAAGCGCGGGTCAGATTCCGCAACACCAACGCTCGCATATTTGTCTTGGCATGGGCTGCCATATGCAAGCCCACTTTCCCGTTACCATACGTCAACAGTGTGCGTACAGCCATAACAGCTAGCAATAGTCCAAGCAACAGCATCACTGATGAGAAGGAAGCTCCCTCTACAAAGATTCGCTGCACTGCTTCGGCCACCAATGTGGCCTGGCTCACAATAGCTACACCCAATGCCAGCGAGATGATCGCAAGGAGAAGCCTGTTTTTTCGTTGTAAAGACATTTGCTGCGAGATCAGATTGGATTTGGCTTTCCTCTTCACAGAATGCTCCTCCTTTATTTTTTCCCTTTCACATAATCCGCATCAAACAGAAACAGTTTGAAGACCAGAATAAGTGATGGAATTAACAGGCACAGACCTCCGATAAACACAACGACGAGTGCGAACCCCATCGCTGGTGGTGTGGCGCTGCTCTGAATGGTGATGAATGGATCAAGAATATAAGGATATTGTCCAATCCCGTATGCAAAAAAGGCTGTGAAAAATTGCAGCATGATGCAGATAAAAGCTAATCCGTAGCGGCGTCCGTTATACAACAGCCACATGGCAATCATGAAAAATGCAACGGATAGCGCCAGTAACCACCATAAATCCATCATATTTTGAAAATGACGCTCATTGTGTTGACCCAAATATATAAATGCAGTCAGCGCGAGAATAATGGTCGGTGTACTCCAGAACAGAGCATAGTTACGCATCAGTTTTAATGCCGCATGATCCTCTGCCCGAGAAGCGTAAAATGTAAGAAATGATCCGCTAATGAACAATACGGATACGATGGCGAGTCCAACGATGCTCCATGATAATGGATTCGTAAACAGAGCCCAATAATCCAGGGAAACGCTGTCCCCCTGCTTTAGAATAAAGCCGCCTTCAGACAATGTCAGTGCCACTGACAACGACGCCGGAATAAGTAACCCTGTAGCTCCGTATAAAAACAGATATACGATGTTATTTTTGGAACCATAATTCTCGAAAGCATAGAACGACCCACGTATGGCAAGCAAAATGACGGCAATACTTCCCGGAACAAGCAGCGCGGAACCATAATAATAGGCCGTATCTGGAAAGAATCCGACGATACCAATATAGAAAAAGACAAAGAATACGTTGGTGATCTCCCAGACCGGTGATAGATAACGGGAGATCAGACGATTAATCAGGTGATCCTGCTTCGTCAGGCGTGCATAAAAGGCGAAAAAACCTGCTCCAAAATCAATGGAAGCTACAATAAGATAGCCGTACAAGAACAGCCAGAGTACCGATATCCCAATTAACTCATAACTCATCAGCTTTTGTCCCCTTTCTCAGCTGATTGATCATGTTTCTCCTTCAACCATTTCTCCATCTCAAGCTCGGCTGGATTATTATTGAACAACCGTCTCAGCACGAGAACACAGATGACGCCGAGCACGATGTACAGAAGCAAGAAGACGAAAAATAAAATTCTTACACTCGGCGAAGAAGTAGCGGCCTCTTCTACGCGCATATAACCTCGAATGATCCATGGCTGCCGACCGATCTCTGCATAGAACCAACCCATCTCAACGGCCAGAAAAGCGAGCGGTGCACTGAGCGCAACCATACGAAGCATCCACTTGTTAAACTGATTTCGTTTCTTCCAGAACACAAACAGGAAGTACAGACTGGATATAGCGAGTAGAGCGAAACCTATTCCAGCCATCAGATCAAACAAGTAGTGCACAAGTAATGGCGGGTGCTCATCAGGCGGAAATTCGTTCAGCCCGGTTACCTCAGCGTTAAAGTCTCCAAAGGCAAGGAAACTGAGTACTTTCGGCAAATGGAGGGCTCCTATAATTTCATGTTCTGCATTCAGCCATCCCAATAAAATTAAGTCCGCGCCGCTTTCCGTCTCGAAATGCCACTCGGCAGCTGCGAGTTTCTCCGGCTGATGCTCAGCCAAAAACTTGGCAGATACATCTCCCGCGAGGGAATTTAATAAACTGAATACCAGAACAACCGCCATCATCAGGTTTAAGCCTTTCTTGTGATAGGCCGACACGCCTTTTCTCAGCATCGCAAAGGCTGCAATTCCTGCTAACAGAGCAGCTCCTGTCAGATAGGCCGAGCTTAGCACGTGGAACACCTTGGAGAACGTCGCCGTATTCAGCATTGCTTGCACGGGATTCACTGCCATGAATTGCCCTGCTTCCATGACAAAACCTTCAGGCTGGTTCATGAATCCGTTCACTGTTGTAATAAAAACAGCAGACATGCCTGCCCCGGCAACAACCGGTATAGTCAGCAACCAGTGGATATAGGGATTTTTGAACCGATCCCACGTGTACAAGTAGATACCCAGGAAGATCGCTTCAAAAAAGAACGCGAACACTTCCATAAATAGGGGCAGTGCAATGACATTTCCGGCCAGTTTCATAAAATTCGGCCATACCAGGGCCAACTGCAGTGATATGGCGGTACCTGTCACGACACCCACCGCCACAGAAATGACAAACCCTCTGGACCACCTCTTCGCCATAAGTATGTAGTGGTGATCCTTCTTCCGAATACCGATGAATTCTGCGATAGCGATCATCAAAGGTACACCGACACCCAGCGTTGCAAAAATAACGTGGAACCCGAGTGTCAAGCCAGTCACCAGTCTGCTCCATAACACCGTATCAATAGCCATTCGTGATACTGTCTCCCTTCAAACTCAGTTCAAATTTCGAAACATTCAATATCAGCTTCTGCCAAGCTCAATGCAAAGTTGCGAAAAATTTCACAAAGTTAGATATGACGATATCTTGCCACACCTTTAATGTGTTTACTCCTGCTCGCTCCCGTTTAAAATGAACCTTGCATGCTTAGTGAAATCTGATATTGATGCACTTAAAGTACTAACCAAGCCTATTAATCAAAATTATTATATCTTTATTTTTTACTAATTCAATCCATGACACGTGTTCTACCCTAAACGTTCAAGAAAGGATCAACTCTTTCTGACAACTTGGTGAAAAACAAAAAAAACACCCAATGGAGCTATTGATTCATTGGGTGCAACCGTGCTATTGCACGGCAATTTGCTTTATTACTTGCTGACTTGTTCGGGACTCACCGCACCAGCCTCGCTGCGCACGCTCATAATGATCAATGATGCAGCTAATACCGTAAGGATGATTCCCAGCACCTGAAATCCTGTCACATTGAATGTATCTCCCATGACCATCCCAATCAATAGCGACGATAAGATGGTCCCCAGGTAGCGTGATGTATTAAAAATACCGGATGCGACACCAATCATTTCTTTGGGTGTGCTTTTGAACAGAGCTGCTTGCATGCCAACGGCGTTTAAGCCATTACTTATCCCAAATAAAGCTAAGGTAACAATGACAATGAACATTGGAGAAGTTTCATTCATGACGGCGATCAATATAGACCCGAATGTCATTAAGGAAGCTGATACGATCAGAGCTGGCCGTGATTCTGATCTGTCAATCCAGCGCCCTGCGATCGGGGCTATAATGACTGAACATAATCCCAAAGCCAGCATACTTATTCCTGTATGAACTTCATTGAGATGACGTACCTGCTTCAAATACGTGGGAACCCCAAAAAAAAGTGCGTAAAAAAGGATGTTCACCAACATGTATTGCATATTCACCCACGTCATCTCGGGATATGTGGCAAATGTTCGCAGAGGAATGAAAGGCGTGGCCGCTTTTAATTCATGTCGGATGAACATAACGAGTGCGAATATACCGATCCCTCCTGTCAGCAGATGCCAAGTTGAACGATCTCCTGTGGAATTCAATGAAAACAAACCAACAAGTAGAGTCACCAAGGCTACCATGAACAACAGGATGCCTGGTGCATCAATTAACATAAGCCATTGCCGAATGGACATATGTCCAGAGACCGATGGGGATAACTCGTCCTTCGGAATTGTTTTCCATGCGAACAAAAAACTTGCCATCACAAACGGAATATTAACGATGAATATACTGTGCCAGTCCCACCAATGAATCAATACTCCACCAATAAAGGGCCCGATTGCAGCTGCTCCGGAAAGAAAAATCGCCAAAATGGACAGTGCGGATGCTTGCTTGTCAGTCACGTTAATTCTTACAATCGCCATTCCTACGGCCACCATCATGCTTGTGCCAATCGATTGAATAATCCGAAATACGATAAGCCACGAAAAGCTCGAAGACCACGGAGCAAGCATGGATGATACGAAAACAATAACAAGACCCATCAGGAAGATCTTCCTGCGACCAAACAGATCACTACACCTGCCCATGACGGGTTGAGCAACAGCACTGGCAATGTAGAACGATAAAATAATCCACGAAACGGCTGTAAAATCAAGAAGATATACTTGTTGTAGCCTGGAGATAGCCACAGAAATCATGGAGGAATTCAACGGATTCAACATAATTCCGAGTCCAACAGCTAACATTAATCCTTTATTTCGAACGTTCATGGGGTATCACTCCTTCATCTGCTGTCATTTTACTCGAAAACATTTATTCATTCCAACGCATTGTATGTTATGATTTGATGAACTAGAAGGAATGAAGGGATGGTGCCAATGGAGCTTCTTCAACTAAAATATTTCCTGACGGTGGCACGATGCGAGCATGTTACCGAAGCCGCAGGCAAGCTGCATGTCACGCAATCCTCCCTGAGCAAAACGATACAACGATTAGAGGACGACCTGGGAGTCCCTTTATTTGATCGAATCGGGAGAAAGCTGAGACTAAATGACTTTGGACGAACATTTCTTCACCGAACTGAAAAGGCCTTATTTGAATTGGAACAGGGACAGCGGGAGATTGGCGACCTCTCCAACCCGGATCGCGGGACACTGCAATTGGCGGTGACTACGGCAAGCACTTTGCCAGGAATACTGCGGGAGTTTCGAAAAAGTAAGCCAGACATTCAGTTCCATGTGCAAATGGTTTCGTTAGAAAACATGTCCAGGCTTCTACATCGGGGCGAGGTGGATTTTTGTCTCTCTTCCCCTCCGATTCAAGGTGAAGATATCGAATGTCAGATACTATACGATGATCCGATCGTAGTCGCTGTTCCTATGAGTCATCGATATGCAAACCGAAGCAGCATTCAATTAGCTGATCTTCAGGATGAGTGGTTTGTTGGGGTCAAGCAAGGCTATGGTGTTCGGGATATGGTTGATTCCACTTGTCAATCTGTTGGTTTTGTACCTAAATATGTATATGAAGGTGATGAGCCTGCAAGATTAACAGCCCTTGTTGAAGCGGAGATCGGTCTTGCGTTTATACCCAGCACAGCCAGAAACCCGCATGAGCGCATTAAATACCTTCAGGTAGAGGAACACAGACTCGTTCGGGAGATCGCTCTACTTTCACACAAAAACAGGTATATTTCAAAAGCAGCTTTGGAGTTTCGCAACGTGGTTATGAACTATTTCGGTGCTATGACTTGAGGGAAAATTTAATCCAGAGGAGTTGTTATTACTTTTGAACTTAAAAGCAGAAAAATTTAATTATATTGCAGAGACAGAACGATTAGTAATCAGACCATTACAGAAGGACGATTATGCGAATTGGTTGAATGAATTTGAAGGCCGCTTGCCCTCCCAGCACCGTCATGATAAAGGGAAAATGGACATGCGTGAATGTACACCGGATTGGTTTCATGATCTGGTGGATCGACACCAGGAGTTAGCGCGTACAGATGCCGTTTATGTATTTGGTGTCTTTAGAAAAGAAGATGGTACGCATCTGGGTATGATTGATATTGCAACCTTGGCAAGAGATGACTTTCAATGGGGGAGCTTCGGATATACCATCCATAATCAGCATTGGCGAAAAGGATATGGCAAAGAAGCAGTGAATGCGGCCCTTTATATTGCATTTAATCATCTGAATTTCCACCGAATAGAAGCCCATATTAATCTGGACAACACCCCTTCTGTAAAGTTAGCTGAAAGCGTTGGTATGGAATTTGAATGTGTGCGTAAAGGTTTCATACACGAAAATGATGAGTGGACAGATCATTTGGTCTATTATAAAAATTCTAATTGACCTTCTCGCACCTACAATCAAAAGAGCGGACAAAGCACACTTGCGTGCCCTGTTCGCTCTTCTCCATTCATTCGTATGGCAGTGTTCACCTTACTCGCCCAGGCTGTTCCAGAACGCTTGAAACGCACCTTTCTCAACTTCAAGGAATGCCGGTACATTACCGTAACGAACCAGACCTTCACCGAACAGAACCAATGGGACTTGCGTTGTATCTTTCAGCGTGAGGTAGATGATCTTGCGATCTTCCTTGCCGTAGAGGTTCTCTTCCAATTCCGGACTCGTTGCAATCGGTTTGGCCGCATTTAGCGATGCGATAAAGCTGTTCATTGCTTCATCCGTTGCTAACGGTTGAAGCTGTTGCAATCCGTTGTTCCAGCTTTCAAACGTCTCCCATTGCCCTGTAACAATATTTCCTTCGAGATGAAGCTTGCCAATCAAGTCGGCGCCGCTACCGATGCTGATTCCGTTGTTCTTGTCGAATAGTTGAGCATACACCTGACCATCGATCTCGGTGTAAGACATGATGCGGAAGTCCTTATCGTAGCCATTGACCGCATAGATGTCTGCTTCTCCAATGTTGGAAGCAAGCTCCGTGTATTTATCCTGACCACTCAGCTCATCGATGCCGCCAGTTGTTGTGCCAAGCTTCTCACCACGCAGGTTGAGTGCATTTGCACCTTCAAGCAATGTTGGGGATTGTGTATAGACGTTCCCTCCATACACAACCAGTTGCATCATATCTGCCATCGCGCCTTTACCCTGTGAATCCGGCAACTCCATCTTTGGAATCACAATCGGATCAAACGACGCGCCCGGACTCACCTCTGCCACCTGAGGAGTTGGTGCGGCGGGTCCATTGAATTGTTGCCATACACTCGGCGCAGCCAAGCCAATGCTGGCGGCGATAACAACACTTGCTGCAATGTATAATGGTTTGCGTTGACGTTTTGGCCCCTGATGTTGCGTATTCAAAGCTTGCTCTACCCGTTTTTTCATTTGTTCGTTTGTTTTCATATGATCCACCGCTTTCTTGTAGTTTTGTTTGAATTGTTCTTCGTTCATTCCAGTTCCTCTCCTTTCAGCTCCAGCTTTAACAGCTCTCTTCCTCGCTTTAATCTCATCTTCACCGCTGACTCGCTAATCTCCAGAATCTCGCTGATTTCTCGAATTGCATAATCTTCGTAATAATACAGATGAACCACCGATCTATACTTGAGGGGCAGTGACAGCACGAGTTCGATCAGCGCGTGATCTTCCGGGTTGTCCGTTGTAAGAGCATCGACCCCCTCCAGCTTGACCTCCCGTTTGCGCCAGCCTCTGCCTAATAAGGATTTGCAATGATTGGTGATGACCCGAATCAACCATGCTTTTTGATGCTCTGCATCGTTGAATGTAGGGGCTTTTTCTATTAGTTTGATGAAGGTATCCTGAGTGGCTTCCTCCGCGTCTTCCCGTCTGCCAAGGTGCACCATGGCAATCCGGAACAGTGTATCCGCGTATGTCTCGTAGACTTTCATCACATGATCGCCCAGCTGGGGCACTGATCGCTGCATGGTTGTTATGCCCTCCTTTATACCTCTAACACTCCTAAGGACGGCATTTGGTCACATTTTGTTTTGAATTTTTTTTAATTGTCCATTTTATTTAAAAAGCAAAAAAAGAAAGCAGCTCCATGGATAGAGTCGCTTTCTTCATCTTCGTCTTTATCTTGTTTTAAATCGTATATCGTTTCCCCGACTAGAACTTCTTCTGTAAAAGCTCAATATTATCTTCCAAGCTGCTATCCAGCTCAACGCCTACTTTCTGCAGTTTGTTTTGGTAATATGTCTTCACATCATCCCATTTATAGTATGGATAGGTCTTTGTTTCGATCGGGAACGCGATTTCTTCTTCATTTCTAAGCATCTTTACGAGAACATCCTTACCATTGGAGTACAAAATCCATTGGATGTTTGCTCCCATCGGTGAAATAACCGAACCATTCCAGTTTTGGGTCACATCCTGCGGTTTATCGATACTCACATTAGCTCCGGCGATATCCAGGAACGAAGATAGTGGAATGATGGTTTCTGCGTGAGCAAAACGAAATATACCAGCCGTGTCTTTCTGCTGAATGGACTGTTCGGTAGACACGATCAATTCTTTGACCAGGGGTGCAATGATATTCTGCGGCAGATCTGTTGAAGTTAAGGATGGACCTTTTTCGTAGAAGTCATTGATATTATCAATGCTCTCGTACCATTTTAACTGATTGGTCGTAAAATACCGCCCGAATTCGAAGTCACCTTCTCCTTTTATATTCGAAGATATAATGTACAGTTCGTATAAATTAGAAGCCGCTTCGGTTGGGTTGCTCAGTTTCACTTTTCCTTTCTCATCCTTCAGCTCGAACTCTCCCGAATTCAATCTCTTGTAGAAGTCTTCAGTGAAAAATTGCAAAAGGACATCTTTTGCATAACGCGTTCCCGTGCTCTGTGTGACATAATCCTCGTATAACTTAACCCAGTCTCCATCTTCAACGTATTCATTATACTTTGTCGCTAGATCGTAAGGCCGCAGATAAGGATCTTTCCCTTCTTCAAAGGCTGAAGCCAGAATGTCCACCTTGTTATCTCCCAAGCTTTCCTCTAATCCGTCAATAAACTGATCTCTGCTTTGAGGCGTTCGATCTTTGAAGGTGGCCTGCGCAATTACTTTTTTATCTGATGTAAACAGTTCTTTGTAATTCTGTCCGACTCTGGTTCCTATTCCTTTCAGCTCTTCTCCACCTGTAGTGGATAACAAGCCATAATGATCTTTTTCAACCTTCATCAGTTTGCCAATCTCTTTCTTCAGCTCTTTACCCAGATTGGTAGCCTGCCCATCTTTTTCAGCGATGTCGAGCAGTTCATAGAGCGTCTTGTCGTACTTGGAACTGGATAGATGTCTGGAACCATGTCTCCCTATGTAGTTAATAAATACGGGCTCATATCCATCAGGAGCTTTGGTATAATTTGTTTCCTTAAAAGGATATGGCGTTTTGGTACCGCGGTATCCCTGCTTCTCGTTGATTTTTTGTCCGACAAAGACCGATTGGGTGTTATTATCCCAGTCTACTTCTTGTCCCAAAGCTTCCCCTATCGCTCTTGCAGGCACATAAGTGACCCCATTGTAGAGAAATGATTCGCCCTCCACCTTTTGTCCGTTCACGACTACATTAGCCGATTGTTCAGAAACTTCGATCATGCGTTTGGAGCCTGCACCATATACGTCAAACATACTTACAGACGTTAGCATGGTGAGCGATACTACAGAAATTCCGATTTTTTTGATCATCATATTGATTATTCTTCTCCTTAGTCTGCCTGATATTGGTTTATTTTCGCTCATCATACTATAGGTGAGAAGTGTCTGCGCTGTATCAACCCTTTGTTAATTAAATGTAAAGGAATACATATAAATATTGACGTAAAATCGCATAAACGAAAAAAAGAGCCGCTCCTTAGCGACTCTTAATCTTAATCTGCATTACAGCCTATCATGATCCGATACATATGAACAAATTCGTTATCATAACGTCCTATATATTTTTATATCGACTCCGGACTCCGTCGAATGACCTTCTCCAACTAACGTTTCACTTTTCAAAAAAGATAATGCCTTGCTATCCGTAATCATTTTGGGAGAAGTGTGAAATAAAGCAGTTTCTAGCGTTTTATCGATGTTTCCGTTGTTTTCGATATAAATTTTGCAGGCATGTCCTGTGTAGTCCTTGCCTTGAATCATGTATCTTGCCGATAGCGTATGCGGTTCGCCATTCTTCCCGATGATCTGTGTATCCACTCCTCCACCCAGCACAATTCCCTCAAAGTACTTTCCGGTTACGCTGCCTGTAAAGGTAATCATGACAACCGAATCATCTTCGTTATTCTGTAAATCAAATGATCTCTCAATGTTCACATGTACTGTAAACAATTCCTCTAATTTCACGCGTTTCCACCTCCACTCTGCTCCTGATATGTTAACAGCAAATCACTGCTTACAGAAAATCCGGTGGGTCTGATGAGTTCTAACATTAGTTCTTTCCATCGCCTCTCGGGTATGTCGGTAAAGCAAAACACATGCTGCTCCCCAGGTGATAAATCCGGGATCAGTTCAGTCATGACATCCCCCAGCGGGTCAACCAGTTTCAGCGTGTAACCCGATATCCGATAACATGGAATGTCATTCCGGTTCTTCACGGCGACTACAACTTGGGACTCCTCCTTCTTCAGCTCCACGTTGACGTTAATTGGTGAAGCTAATTGGCGTAAAGCTTCATAAGAAGGCTTTGGCGTGCCATCTAAACTCATGGAACCATGCACCCTTTGGCGCAACCTGCCCTCGCCTTCCTCTCCCATTTGCGTTCGATAATCGTTTAGGCTGAAGTATATGAGTGCTGCAATAGCAGGATGCTTACGGTATTCCCTTGTGTTTTCCACCAGGATCTGTGTACGACGATCATCCCCGCCCTCATAAGCAGGCTCACATAGTCCATATTCAGCTACCACAAGAGGTTTATTTGGGAAACTCCTGGTGATATTCCTAATAATTTCCGGCCTGTTCAGATCACCGTGCCATGTTCCGATATAATCGTTCCACATCACAATATCGCCTACACCTGTGGCATCCTGAGCGGGATCTTCATGCACAGTATTGGACACATAATTAATAAATCTCGTGTCATCGAGTTCGTGCACCCGTGTTTTGAGCTCCGCAAAATATTGAACCGTAACAGCCGACTGTCCGTTCACCTCGTTCCCGATACCCCATGCATAGATACACGGATGATTGTAATGACGATGAACCATTTCTTGGGCGTGCTTTATTGAAATGTTCAACCACTCATTATCCGGATCTTGTGGTGTCTGCCAATGTGGAATCTCCTCTTGCACCAACAAACCGTTACGGTCACACCATTCAAGCAACTTGCTGTCCTGCTGCCAGTGAAAGCGGGTAATTACACAATTCGCGTGTTTTATATGATGAAGCATCTCTTCCAACTGCGCTACCGATTCCGCCATGCCACTCATAGGGTTCGATCCGGGCATCCATTCCACCCCCATGAGACGAACCGGCTCACGGTTAAGCAACAATGTATTTCCTTCTGAGCGAATCTCTCTAAATCCTATTGCTATGGATACCTCGTCTGTAGGGACGCCATCCGCGTCTATAGCAATGGTTACCGTGTATAGATGGGGATGATCAAAATGCCATAACTTAAGGCCTTCCACCTTGATGTCCCGAAAGCTTAAGACTTTTTTATCGCCGGACAGTTCCCATTCATTCGAAGTCAACAACTCTCCTTCAGACGCAATCATCACTTTCAGTTGGACAGATGTACACTCAGACTCTTGTACTTGCTCCCACAAATAAATCTCACCAGATAACATGCCGTATGGAGGGCGAGTTCCATCCGTAACGTCCGTGAAGTAAGGGACAGCTTGAAGTTTGGAATAGTCTATTGCGGTACGACCGCTAATCACTAGCGATACACCACGAATAATTCCTCCGTCGTCTGCCCAATCAAAGCTATTGCCCAAGGGAAGAGCCGTTGAACTATTTTCATTATTCACAGATACCACGATTCGGTTGGTTGTATCAAAGTTAACTGCATCTGAGATCTCAATAATAAATGGAGTGTAACCCGATTGCGTATGTTCTCCTACACATTTACCGTTTACCCATACCACCGCGTCTCGATAAACTGCATCAAACTGTAAACGCAGCAATTTACCCTTCCATGCCGACGGAGCGTACACATCCTGACTATACCACCCTGTTCCGCGAAACTCCTCTAATCCATTTTGTGTGTTCCAAGTGTGGGGGATATTAATGATTTCGCCCAGCGGCGGACCTTGTTCATACCATTGTAGTTCCATGCCCTGATTCTCGGTATCTGCCTGAAACAACCATGATTCTTCCAATAAAACTACTGTTCTAGCACTCATTCTGATTCCTCACTTTCTCATGCTGTTTTTCAATATGATATCGAAGACTTCTCTGTAGGGCCATTCAACATCCGCTGAATGTCATGGACAATCTGGGGACAAAAAAAGATTTACATATCTCCATCAAACCATTTAAAATGGTTTACATACTGTAAAGGTTAACATGATGTAAATGAAGGAGATTATGACGTACATGAGTACATTACCAAAATCAATTCGCTTCCCACTGTTCATTCTGATGTTAAATCTGTTTATCGCTTTATTGGGGCAGGGCATGCTCATCCCCATATTGCCGGAGTATTTGAAGCTTTTTCATGCGGGAGGCACTGTCGCAGGATTTCTCGTAGCGGCATTTGGTGCCGCTCAATTCTTCTTTTCACCTCTGGGAGGACAATTGTCTGATCGATTTGGACGCAAAAAGTTGATCATGGCGGGTATGTTTCTGTCTGTTGTTTCAGATATCATATTTGCATTATCGACATCATTGCCGTTCCTCTATGTTGCACGATTTATCGGGGGAATCAGCCTCGGTTTAATGGTTCCTGCGAACCTTGCTTATGTCGCTGATATTACAACACCGGAGACTCGTGCGAAAGGCATGGGCTATTTCGGCGCAGCAATGAATTTGGGAATGGTTCTCGGACCTGGTCTTGGTGGGCTCATCGCCGAGATGGGTATTCGCATGCCCTATTTCTTTGCCGCTGGTCTGGGACTGATTGCGGCATTCATGACGCTGCTGCTGCCTGAGACACTTCCCCCGGAAAAAAGAACTGTCTCCATCCGACTTCAAAAGGGAGATCACCTGGGTAAGAAAATCTGGAGTTCGTTTAAAGTACCCTATTTTAAATACTTGCTTGTGCTGCTCGTTATGACCTTTGGCCTTATGAGTTATGAAACCGTATTCGCACTTTTTGCTGAACAAAAATATGGATTCAACGCTGCAACGATCTCCATCATTATTACCTTGGGCGCAATTATCGGTATCGTTGTGCAGATCTGGCTTTTGGACTGGTTCGTACAGAGAATTGGTGAAGTTAAGCTGATCCGTCTCTCCTTAATAATCACACCCATAGCTTTGTTGTTAATGTTAATTAAGGTCAACCTTGTCTTTCTGTTATTCGCTTCTGCGTTATTCTTTGCCTTTAATTCATTTTTGCGACCTTCGGTCAGCACGTTAATATCCAAAAATGCAGGAGATCGGCAAGGTTATGCATCAGGTCTAAATACGACATTTTCCAGTCTCGGAACGGTGATTGGCCCACTGATTGCAGGACTATTGTTTGACAAAAACATAAACTTCCCGTATATTTTTGGTGCAATTATGCTGCTCGCTTCTCTCGGACTTACCTTGAACGCATTTCGTTCAAAGAAAGGACAACGGTATGCAAGTGAATGAAAATTGGCATCAACAATTGGGAAATAAACATCGCGATGATTTGATCGCAGCAGGTAAGGAGCTTTTTTTGAAATATGGATTGCTCCAAGTGAAGATTAAGGATGTATGTACGAAAGCTGAACTTAGTAGAGTGACCTTTTATAAACATTTTCAGTCAATGGATGAGCTTCTTCTAGCCATTCAGATGCAACTGATTGAACATCTAACGGATGAGGTTAGCCGTGCATCGATGATGGACATGAACGGGCGAGAACAACTGAGGGTCATGTTGAATGCATGGATTGCTTATGCCCAGGATCATCCAGACTACATCCGGTTTATTCAATTATTTGATATCAACTATCAGATGTATGATTTTAGTCCTGAATTAAGAGAAGTGTATGATACGTTCAACCAGAACGGGAAAGAAAAGCATTTCCTGATGGGCGCTTTGTCCCAAGGCATGGTTGACGGCAGTATCAAGAATCCATCCCCTCCGCTCGATCTGGCTCAGTTTATCTTCACCACGATGATGGGCATGCTCCAGCGCATGGTAACCATTCGTGCTGCTCAGGATCATTCATTGGATATGCGGATGACGGAGCAATTTGTGAAGATGCTGCTCCATTTTGTGTGTAGCGAGGAACTACCTCAATGAGGGCATGGTAGATGGATCGGTAAAATCAACGTTTAGTTTAAAACAAAAAAGCGGATTCCGTATGCTGGAATCCGTCTTTTTGTTTTTCATTTAATGAAGCCTTAATCCGTTTGTACGGGCAACTGTCCCTCAGCTTGCAGTTGACCAAGTATAACTTTGATCCCCGCAGACGTATTTGGCTCCTGCTTTCCATACACTGCAAGCCCTGAGCGCACGTTCTGCAAATAGATCATCTCGTAAGGGTTCCCAAGTGACAACAGCGTGTAACGCTGATTACTCATGTTCATTGCATTAATCAAAGTTTGATAATCGCTCCAACCGAACTGGCTGGCTACATTGCGGAATTGGTAAGAAGCAAGAATAACGTAGTCGGCCTTCCCCATTGCCTTTAGCGTTTCATTCATTTTCCCTGGTCCAACAATTGAAATTTCAGTCTTTAACGACAGGTTATTAGCGGATTGCAACAGTTGTTTTTCAAGCTGTTTCGCTTGTTCCTGCTCGGCTGCGACAATAACAACCCGGTCGCCTTGCTGAATGGGATCCGGAAGCTTACCTTCACGGCTGCTGAGTACGGTGACGGCTCGCTCTGCGATTGTCTGCTCCACCGCTCGGTGCTCCTTCGAGCCGATGATACCGTTGAGCTGATTTAGCTTTTGCGCAAGAGTTTGGTTGCGTTCAAACAAACCATATTTCGCTTTCAGCTCCATAATTCGTTTCACAGATGCATGTATGGTTTCATCCTTGATCGTTCCATTGTTCACCGCATTCACCAGCGTTCGATGGGCCGCTGCTGAGTCTTTTGGCATAAGGATGATATCAACACCTGCGGAAACGGCGCGTTCTACCGATTGATTCTCCCCAAAATGCTCCGCTATGGCATTCATGGTGAATGCATCGGAAATGATGAGCCCTTCATATCCCATCTCTTCGCGAAGAAGTCCTGTCAGTACTTTTTTCGATAAGGTCGCAGGAATCGGCACACGTTCACCGTCTTTGAGCGAAGTGACCTGTTCGTTATCGATGGCAGGAAAAGCAATATGTGCGGTCATAATCATCTCTACCCCGTTTTCAATCGCGGCCCGAAACGGTTTTAATTCTACCGCATCAAGTCGCTCGCGGTTATGAGTTAGTACCGGCATTCCGAGATGGGAGTCGACCTTCGTATCTCCGTGTCCTGGAAAATGCTTCACTGCTGCCATCACCCCGGATTGACGCAAGCCCTGTATGGATGCCAGACCAAGCCGCGTTACCAAATCCGCATTTGAGCCAAACGAACGCATACCAATGATGGGGTTATCTGGATTGCTGTTAATGTCCAGCACTGGCGCAAAATTGATCTGAAGTCCCAGTGCTTTCAGCTCTTCCCCTGTCAGCTGACCTGCTGCCTCGGCCAGCGTTGCATCCCCAGTTGCACCAAGTGCCATCTGACCTGGCAGGTTCGTTCCGCCTGGTATTCGCTTAATCACGCCACCTTCTTGGTCGATGCTGAGAAATAGCGGAATGTCACCTGCTTCTCTTTGTATATCATATGTGAACGTTGTAAGCTGTCTCACATCGACAATATTTTTCTCAAAAAGTATAAGTCCGCCCAAGTCTTGATCATGGATGCTGCGTTTCAATCCCTCATTAACAGTCGTCGTCGCTCTACCGTTCCATTGCCTAATATCAGGCATCAGCATCTGACCCACTTGCTCGCTTACCGTCATATAGGATATTAGCTTATCCCAATCTTGCGTCCGAATGGCCGCTTCGCGTTCGAAGCGAATGACTCTCGCCATGAATACGGCATATTCAGCACGCGTGACAGCTTGATTCGGACGGAAAGTGGCACCCGCATAACCACCGACCAAACCGTTGGAACTCATGATAAGAATAGGTGCTGCTGCCCAATGCAAGTCCGTATCGTTCCATTTTGCGGAATGCTTACCTTCCGCGAGTGAATATGCCCGTGTAAGGAAGGCCGCAGTCTCTGCGCGGCTAAGCGGTGCGTCTGGACGAAAGGTTCCGTTAGGGAAACCGCTCGCAAGTCCATTTTTGGCAGCTATCATAATTTCTCGATGGAAGGGGTGTGTCGTTGGAACATCCGCATAGGTTGTGCCTTCCACCGCTTTTTGAAGCTGATCTGGATAAAGCTCCCGCACCATAAAAGTGACGGCTTGTGCCCTTGTTACAAGTGCTTCCGGCTTGAATATCCCATTGCCGTATCCGGCTACAGTTCCCCGTTTCGCCATGTAAGTGATGCCATCCTCTGCCCACTTTGAATGCTTAAGATCAACAAAGGTTTCTTCGGCAGCTGCCGATCCCACCCCTATAAGCATAGAGCCTAGAACGGCACCAATCATCGTCATCCATTTTGCATGCATTTGTTTCACTCCTGTTGCTATTCTATGGATGAATAGACGCTACTACCGTATATTTTGTTGCGTTTTAATTATTTAATGAGATGATATGCAGGTCATAACTATCCCTTCACACCACCAATCGTCATGCCCTGTACAAAGTATTTCTGCAAGAACGGATACACCATCAGAATGGGCACACTTGCAATAATGGTCATCGTCGCTCGAATCGAGGTTGGTGTAACCGCCGTTGCATTGCTCTCCGCAGACTGATAAGCATCACTTGCTGATGAAGTTGCTGAGGTCGTCGAAGTTTGCAGGATCTTCATCAATTCGTATTGCAACGTACTTAATTCTTTATTGGAAGAGTTGTACAGGAATACATCAAACCAGGAATTCCATTGTCCAACCGCTACAAAGAGCGATACGGTTGCCATTGCAGGAATGGTTAGCGGCAGGACAACGCGGATAAATGTCGTGAACTCCCCTGCCCCGTCAATACGGGCTGACTCCAGAATGCCTTCAGGTAGACCTTCAATAAAGGAACGGATGACAATCATATTGAATACACCGATTACACCCGGAATAATATATACCCAGAAGGAACCGATCAATCCAAGGTCTCGAATCAGCAGATAACCGGGGATCAACCCACCGCTGAAGTACATGGTGAATACAAAAAACATCGTAACAAACTTGCGAAGCACAAATTCCTGACGACTAACCGTATATGCAAGCATGGCTGTACAGAATACGGAGACAACGGTCCCAATGACCGTACGCAGGGCCGAGATCAGAGTGGCGTGATAGATATCGGATTCTCCAAAAATGTATTTGTAATTGTCCAGTGTCCATACACGGGGCCATAGATATATTCCGCCCCGAATGGCATCGTTCGCATTGTTGAAGGATACGGCAATCATATTAACAAAGGGATAGATCGTCACAATCATCAGACATAACATGAAGATCATGTTAATGGTGTCAAACGCTCGATCCCCGGTGCTGCTATTACGCAAGCGGGATGTGTTTCCTTTTCGCATGGCATAGGCCTCCTTTTAGAATAGTCTGCTCTCTCCCATTTTTTTCGCTATATAGTTTGCGGAGAAAAGGAAGATGAAGCTGACCACAGTTTTGAATATGCCTGCTGCTGTACCCAAGGAAAAGTTCCCCATCCCTAATCCATATTTCAGCACAAAGATGTCCAGATTCTCCGAATAGTCCATATTCATCCCGTTACCCAGCAGATATTGTGGTTCAAATCCGGATTCCAGAATACTTCCCATGTTCATGATCAACAAGATCACAATAACCGGTTTCAAGCCAGGCAATGTGATATATAACATCCGTTTGAAGCGACTGGCTCCATCAATCTCGGCAGCCTCATATTGTGCTGGATCAATCGCTGTAATTGCTGCCAGATAGATAATGGTGTTCCACCCGACATCTTTCCACACCTCGGTTGCCCCCAGAATACCCCAGAAATATTCACCTTTCCCCATCCATAGTACCGGACTGTCAATTAGATGAAGCTTCATTAACAACAGATTGATAATTCCGTCTGGTGACAGTACGGTTAATACAATGCTGGAGGCAACAACCCATGAAATAAAGTGAGGCAGATAACTCACGGTTTGCACAAAGCGTTTAAATATGACATTTTTCAGTTCATTCAACAAGAGGGCCAGTGTAATTGCTGTTACAAATCCCAACACCAGTTTAATGGAACTCATGACAAGCGTATTGCGCAGCACCCGGTAGAAGGTATTGTCTTCAAATAACGTACTAAAATGTTGCCAGCCTACCCATTGCTGATCCGAGAAGGACCTCGCCGGTTTGAAATTCTGAAAAGCCATGGTCCATCCCCATAGCGGCAGGTACTTGAAGATAAAAGCCCAGATGACAAAAGGAATACACATCCAGGCAAGCGTTCGTTGCTGCACAAGTCGCTTGAAAAACGAGTGTGCTCTCTTTCCCTTCGGACTCGGCGCTTGCGGCATCGAGTTAAAGGAGACATTCGGTTTCTCCACGGTGAACCTGCTCCTTCCTAGGCTATTACCATTTTCCTGCGACACGATCCTTCACAACTTTGGTAATGGTCGCTTCATAACCAGCTTTGTCCAATTTGTTCAATTCAGCCATGTAAGCATCCCACAGCTTATCAAAATTCGAGGGTGCTCCCAAGATCATTTCCGGTAAGTATTTACGTTGCAGATCATCCGATTTGGTGGTGAAGATCTGTTCAGGTGATCCTTGCTCAAGGGCGATGGACCACGCGGGGAACCATGGCCGCTCTTCCGGTTTGTTAAATAATTCACTAAAGGTTTGAATACCGTAGGCTTCAAGGAATTTCTTGTCTCCCTCGGTGTAAGATGCAGCGGCTACTTCCGGCTGGTTGCCAGGGCTATAAGCGTTACCATCGGTTAGTGTAGATTCTCCGCCATATCGCGGCCAGTCTGTCCCAAAGTAGGTGAACCCGAATTTACGGCTGAGCTCCAGATCATCATGAGCCTTGCGTTGATCTTCATTTGCATAATAGAATCGGCCCTTTTCATCCACACTGTACGTCTCATCCTTGATTCCCCATTGCACCAGAACCTGATTCTCTTCCTTCAGCAAATTATCGAAATATTTGATGATCCGAACAGGGTCTTTGGCATTCACCGAGATACCTGTTGCATAGTTGTTGACGAAGCCGGGAGGATCCACATACTGATCCTTGATTCCTTCATCAAACACAATCGGAAGTGGAGCGTATCGCTTCTCATCAATGCCTGCCGAGAGCAGGTTTTTCGACGCATCCCCAATTTGCCAGCCATAATTGAAATATCCTAACACACGACCAGAAGTCAGCTTGGCCAAGTACTGATCTTTGTTCATCGTAAAGGATTCCGGATCAAGCATGCCTTGCGCATTGATCTCATTTAACTTCTGAACCCATTTTTTCTGAGCATCTGTTCCGGCAACGACTTTCGCTTCATGGGTAGTCATGTCTACCATGACACTGCCATCGTTCGGATAACCGGCAAGATGCATGGCTGGATTTTGCAGTGTGAAGAAGTTATTGGCCACACCTGCAAGTGACACAAATCCGATCGTATCCGCACCATCAACCGTTGGATGTTTTTCCTTGTAATCCTGAATCAGATCAAAGTATTCATCGAGTGTAGTAATCTTGGGATAGTTGAACTCCTTGAGAACAGAACGCTGAATCCAAAAGGCTCCCCCGCCCACATTGGGACTACCTGAATACTCACCCTGATTAGCCGTATAAGGCAGGGCATAGATCTTTCCGTCTTCTGCATTCTTCATTTTATCGAAGTATGGTCCATATACCCTTTTGATATTAGGGCCGTATTCCTCAATCAGATCATCCAGCGGAATATAGGCCCCCGCATCCAGCAACTTGGACATCTCGCCACTGGAGCTAATGACATCAGGATAATCTCCACTGGCAATCATGACACCGGCTTTTGTTGCACTATCACCTACCAGATATTCCAACTTCCAGTCCACACCCGTTTGCTCTTGCAACGCTTTACCGATTGTTGTTTCGCTTGCCAGAGTATCCTTCTTGCCTGGTGAGAACATGTAATACGAGAATGTGACTGGACTGTTCTCCTCATCACCTGTAGCTGAGGGTGATGTTGACGAATTGTTCTGACTGCAGCCAGCCAGCAAAACGGTCAGTAATACAGCTAAACTTGCTATTCTAAATTTCGCTTTTAACATGTAAATATTCCCCCGTTCCGTATGGTCTCTATGGATTACACTCACCATTTGCCAGCTACACGATCCTTCACTGCCTGTGTTATCGTAGCTTCATATGTTTGCTTGTCCAGTTGATTCAATTGACCCATATACTCATTCCACGTATTCTCGAAAGTGGAAGGCGAATCCATAATCATTTTGGGTAAGTATTTCTTCTGGAGATCTTCTGCCTTGGTAATGAAAATCTGTTCAGGAGAGCCTTGCTCCAGTGCAATGGACCATGCAGGAGACCAAGGACGCTCATCCGGCGTGCTGAATAATTCTGTGAATGTCTCCACGCCATATTTCTCTAACAACAACTTGTCACCATCCGTGTAGGTAAAGGTAGCCACCTCTGGCTGATTTCCTGGTCCATAGGCGTTGCCATCTTCCAGTACGGAGTTATTTCCGTAACGGGGCCAGCTGTAATTAAAATAGTCAAAGCCGAATTTACGGCTTAATTCCGGATCTTCATGTGCTTTGCGTTGGTCATCATTCTCGAAATAAAAACGGCCCTCATCATTCACACTATACGTCTCGTCCTCAATGCCCCATTGAACCAGAATCTGGTTTTCTTCCTTGAGCAGATTATCAAAATATTTAATAATTCTCACGGGATCTTTGGCATTAACGGTAATTCCAACACCATAGTTGTTCACAAATCCTGGCGGGTCCACATACTGGTCTTTGACGCTGTCATCAAATACGATCGGCAGAGATACGTACCGTTTATCATCAATACCAGCCTTCTTGAGGTTGTTCGTTGCGTCGCCAACCTGCCAGGAATAACTGAAGTACCCCAGCACCCGACCGGATGTCAACTTGGCAAGATACTGATCCTGGTTCATTGTGAAAGATTCGGGATCAAACAATCCCTGTGCATTAACCTCGCTTAGCTTCTGAATCCATTGTTGCTGATAATCAGATCCGGCTACCAGTTTGGCTTCATGGCTCTGCATATCCACCATGACACTGCCATCGTTCGGATAACCTGCCAGATGCATGGCCGGATTTAGCAGGGTGAAGAAGCTGCCCGATTCACCTGCAAGTGTGGCGAAGCCAATCGTTTCTTTTCCATCGATCTGCGGATACTTTTGCTTGTATTGCTCAATCAAATCAAAATATTCGTCCAGCGTTTTGATCTTGGGGTAGTTAAACTCTTTGAGCACAGCCCGCTGAATGTAGAAGCCTGTCTGGAAGTTAGGCTCTGACACATAACCGATGTTGGCAGTGTATGGCAAGAAATATATCTTTCCATCCTGCTGTCTGAATTTGTCCATATAAGGCCCGTATACTCTCTTGATGTTCGGCCCGTATTGATCGATCAGTTCATCCAGGGGAATAAAAGATCCTGCATCCATCAACTTGGCCATTTCACCACTGGAGTCGATGATGTCGGGGTAATCCCCGCTCGCAATCATTACACCTGCCTTGGTTGCACCGTCGCCGACCAGATATTCCATTTTCCAGTCAACGCCTGTTTGTTCCTGTAGCTTCTTGCCAATGGTCGTGCTGCTTGCCAGAGTGTCTTTCTTGCCACCGCCAAATGTGAAATATTTGAAGGTGACCGGGGTGTTGTCATTACTGTCTGGATAAGAGGCTTCCGGACTGGCTTTATTGCAACCCGCCAGCGTTACGGCCAGTAAAATGGCCAGACCTGTTATAATGTTCTTTTTTCCGAACATGTAGCTAATGCCCCCTTAACGTATGGTTAGTATCTTTAAGCCTTCTCAATATATCAAGATAGCGCTTTCAAAGTTACCCATGAAAGTGTACATCCTACTTTGAAAAGTATATCCCTCGCAATTAGTCGCCTGGCATGGATGATACATCAAGTGGAAGCTGAATTTGGATATGCGTTCCTTCTCCTTCCCATGTCTGGATGACGAATGAAAAGTGATTCTTATAGCAAAGTTTTAAGCGACTATACGCATTCTTCATGCCAACATGCTCTCCCATATCGGTGTTCTGACCCAGGTAGCTCAGCAACTCTTCCAATTTTGCTTGTGACATGCCTATACCGTTATCCGTTAGTCTGATCAGGAGCTGCCCATTTCCCGTTGAAACGATGAGTTGAATGATGCCTACACCCGGAGATGACTCAATACCATGAATACTTGCATTTTCCACAAAGGGGAGGATTACCATCTTCGGGATTCGGTACATCAGTATCGCAGGATCAGCTTCAATGTGGTATTGGAGTTTTTCGCCAAAGCGATATTTCTGGATTTGCAAAAAGCTCTCGATGAGTTCCAATTCCTCCTTCACTGTCACATCATTCTGATTCCAACTAATCGACTTGCGAAACATCTTGGCCATGTGATGCACGATTTTGGCGGTCTCTTTCTCTCCTTTGATAAGGCTCCGCATACGCACTGATTCCAAGGTATTAAACAAAAAGTGAGGGTTGATCTGGCTATGAAGTGCATGAAGCTGCGCTTGCTGCTGCTTTAGCTCCAAGTCTTTCTTTTGGATGTCAGCGAGATATACCTCATGAATCAGGTTATGAATCGTCTCGGTCATTCGATTAAATTCCATCGTGAGTTGACCTATTTCATCTCTTGCATCTTCAGGCGGAATCGTCTGGAAATTCTGTGTTTTTACTTTTTTCATATGTTTCAGAATACGCACCAGCCTGACATGAATGGTTCTGGACATCGTCGCGATGATGATGGAAGGCAAGACAAAATTAATGCAAGCAAGCCAAACCACGAAGGAACGGGACTTCCGTACCTCTTTCAGGACAATTTCTTCATCCATGACGCCATGCAGGGACCACCCTTCCAGATAGTTAATACCTGTATACGTAAGTTCAAAGGGAATCATTTTGTGCGGAAACTGGATCTCGCTATAACGTTTCCCTATCTGAGATGCTTCTGCTGTAGAATCATTTGAGAATTGGATGTGTCCTCCCGGATCAAGAAGATACACTTTTCCGTCAAATCCGCTGTTGTGAAAATACGTCTTGATCATATCCATGTTCAGGTCAATTTTAAGTAACTGCTCTCTCCCCCCAGTGTCAAAACTGTCGAGCCGTTGAACCAGACTTAACATCTGATCCGTTGAGATCAGTGCGGGATAAGGAGCGGAGTATGCCTGAAATTGAACGTACCAGTTAGAACTTCGGACCTGGTCAGTTAAACGATCAATATAACCGGAAGATAAAATGGTAGAATTATCGGTATACACTTGATACCAGCGAATCCCCTGATTCAATTGACCGGAGAATTGCCCTTTCAGGTACGAATTATAAGCGTCAATGTACTCAAAATGACTTCGAAATGAACGAGAGATGGTGTCATTGAATACAGGATCCATATATAACGAGTAAGAGAGACCGACACCCTGATCGATGGTTACCCGCAGATCATTCTTCAGATTGTTCAAGGCCATGTCGGCATCACGAGTTTTCTGACTACGAATATTGGCAGATGTGACATTGTAGAACACCACATTGGTAACAACGATGGGAATAAACACGGACAGGACATACATCAGCAGTAGTTTATCTCGAAGCTTCATGTAGTTCAGGTTCCATCTTGGCATTGTGCACCTCGCTGCTCATTTCCCATAAGGAGATTGCGATACTCTGTAGGCGATAACTTAACCAGTTTCTCAAACTGGGTTACAAAATAATCTGCATTCTGAAATCCTACGCGTGCAGCAACCTCGTACATTCTCAGATCTGTCTGACGCAGTAACTTCTTCGCCTCATGAATCCGCAGGTTCAGCAAGTAGTCATTGAAGTATTGATTGTAGCTTTTGCGGAATAACCGCCCAAGATATACGGGATTCATGTAGAATAGTGCAGCGATGCTTTTGAGATTGATGTTCTCTGTATAATTTGCATCAATATATCGTTTGATCTTGCTGATGTCCCCTTTGGATCGCTCCATCCGCAAATGAGAGACATAATCCTCGGCTTCCTCCAGCGCGATGAGAAAAGCATTCTTCAATAGTCGTAAATTCCAACCTTCATGACTTTGCTGCGCCAGTTCCTTTAGCTGCTGCAGCCCTTCATCATTACCACCCATTTCGTGAACAACAGCGAGAATACCCGTAATACAGCGCAATAGAGAACCCGATACAGCCTGAGGAGAAAATCGATTCTTATGAAACAATTTGAAATTCTCTTCTACCATTTTGTGATAGGCAGGTCTATTCCCCTCTTCCAGGCTCAAGATTAATTGATCCACCTCGTCTTGGTATACATTGAAAACAAACAACGGTTTGTCCTTGATCTCCGTATAACACACGACACCACCGATTTCCGCATACTTATGCTTGGCTGCTTCTTCAGCCGCCATAAGGGATTGTGGGACATCACCGATTTCTTTGACAAGCGTTCCTGCGTAAAGGCCGATGTCCAGGTTCAACCTTTTGCTCAGTGTTATATGAATACTATGCAGTTTATCTTGTAACGCCGAGCCCGCTCGATCATGTTTAGGCAACAATAGTAATAACGCAAACATGCCGCGTTGTTGCTCACTGATAAACATTTTACATACATTGCTCTCCGAAGAATGTATTACTTCACGTAGTTGTTCAATGGTGATTTTAATTTCGTCTAATCCTGTCTGAAGTTCAATCAATGTCATGAGCAGGCTGGAACTACGATTGATCCCTAACATCTCGGCATATCGTTGTTCATCCTCCTGCTGTACATGGCCTTTGATCATATCCTCCAGCATGATGTTACTGGCTTGTTCCTCAGCCAAGAGCATATGTTTTCGTTTATCGCCAATGAGATTAGCCGACTTCTGCAACGTCGCTGTCAGTTCTTCATCATCAATAGGTTTCAAAATATAGTCTTGAACACCATACCGGATGGCCTGCTGTGCATATTTGAAGTCATGATATCCACTGATGATAATGAACACAGGTTCCAGATGCGGCATTTTCTCTACGGCCCGTATAAGTTCCAGTCCGTCCAGGATCGGCATACGGATATCCGTTATAATCACGTCTGGTTGCAGGCGTTCAATCAGATTCAGTGCCTCAACACCGTTCTCTGCCTCTCCGATAATCTCCATATCAAGATCAATCCAATTTATAAGTTCATATAGCCCCTTTCGTACATACATCTCGTCATCTACCAGTAATATTTTTAACATCGATGTGTCCCCTCTCCTCCAACGAAAATAAACCGCCGGTAGCAAGTTCTCCCTATCGGCGGAATCCAATATGTTTTTTTGCCTGCAAACCCTTATGAAGAAGTGCCTCGGCAGAAACTAGGGCCCCACCTGGGAGCGCTTGCAAAAATTACGCTCAAATATGTAATATGCTTACATTTTATAGGTTGCGATCTGTAATTTCATTGCATAGATCGTTATATTTATTGCGCGAAAGGACTATTAAGGACATTGACACCACACCAAAAAGCCATTGATTCAGCTTGAATCAATAGCTTTTTCTTAGCTATGAAAAGAAAAAGAGCGAATTCAGCCGACAATTTTGTCGGCCGATATTCGCTCATGTAAATTTACATTTTCTTATTGATTAATCCAATCGTATCCTTTCAATTCAATCATAGAATTGGGGCCAGGGAAGGTTAGTTCCATTGTGTGTTCCTGATAGGATACGGTTACTCTTGATTCTTCAATAGAGCGAATTCTCGCATTCAAGAGACGGCCCTTTTCCCATTCCAGATCTAATTCAAATCCGCCACGAGCCCGAATACCACGAATATAGCCTTTCGGCCACGCTGCAGGCAAAGCAGGTAACAATCTGATCACGTCGTCATGGCTCTGAAGAAGCATCTCTGCTATACCTGCAGTACCTCCAAAGTTCCCATCAATTTGAAATGGAGGATGGTCACAAAACAGATTGGGTAACGTAGAGGAACGTAGAAGTTCCACGATGTTATCGTGCGCAAGTTCCGACTCTTCTAATCGTGCCCACATGTTGAGAATCCACGCCCTGCTCCATCCTGTATGTCCGCCCCCGTGTTCCAATCTTCTGTTGAGTGTTACGCGAGCTGCTACAGCCAGATCAGGCGTTGATTGCAACGTAATTTGCGTTCCTGGATGCAAAGCGAATAAATGGGAAATATGTCTGTGGCCAGGTTCCAATTCATCATAATCGTTACTCCACTCTTGGATCTGGCCATGTTTTCCAATGGAGGTCTCCGGTATTTTGGTTAAAGCATTACGGAGCACTTCTCCAAATTCCTGATCTTCCTGCAAGATCCGGGTACTTTCAATGCAACGCGTGAACAGTTCTCTAATAATCTGATTATCCATTGAAGCACCAAAACATAAAGCCCCCGACTCCCCATTATCTAATATATAGCGATTTTCCGGTGAGGACGAAGGACATATCACCCAATTGCCGGAAGGATCCTCGATTAGATAATCCAGAATAAACACCGCCGCATCTTTCATCGTGGAGTACACTTTCTTGAGAAAATGTACATCTTTATTATATTCGTAGTGGTCCCACAGATGTAACGAGAGCCATGCTCCTCCCATGGTCCAAAACGTCGATGTCATGCATACATCCTGCGGAGCAGCGTCTGCCCAAATATCCGAATTGTGATGAGCAACGAATCCCTTGCATCCATACATGGTTCTGGCGGTTTCCTTTCCTCGGACGTGCAGTCGATCTATAAAATCAAACAATGGAACGTGACATTCAGACAAATTACAGCTTTCTGCAGGCCAGTAATTCATCTGTGTATTAATATTAATTGTATATTTGCTATCCCATACTGGAAGCATGTCTTTATTCCATATCCCTTGAAGGTTTGCCGGTAAAGAACCTGGACGACTGCTTGAGATAAGCAGATAACGACCAAATTGAAAGTATAGACTCATCAGTTCCGGATCATGCTTGCCATCTTTAAGCCGTTCAAGACGCTGATTGATTGGAAGTTCAGAACATATGACCTCTTTATTTTCATCTTCGAGATGTATATCCATTTTTTTGAATAAAGCCTGATAGTCCGAGACATGATTGGCGAGCAGTTCGCTGTATGGCTTGGTTGAAGCGGCCTCAATTCTTCGGAGGCACTCCGCTTCGAGTTGTTCTTTGGGTACTCGGAAATCCGTGCAAGCCGAGATTAGAATAGTCGCTGAATTACCATCCTTCAGTGAGAGCTGACCGCTTGAATAATGAATCTGCCCCCCTTCGGACATAAGGCGAATCCCGCAACAAAATCGAATTCCTTCTTCTCCTCCACTTCTTCCCCGGATGATCACGTCATTCGTTCCACGCTTTTCGATTCGGTCCAGATTGGATTGGAACCCAACAGGATGTTTAAGACTACTGGACCAGTGTGTTGATTTCAGAACAGTTCCCCTGCCAAAAATAGTGGAGAACGATAACTTTCCCGGTACGCTGGATTTGAGATGTACAACAAGTACTTGATCCGGGTAGCTGGCAAAAAAATCACGGGTATAAATGGATTGATCTGCGATATAGTTTACGTTTACCTTGCCTTGTTCCAGATCGAGATATCGTTGATATTCATTCGGTTCTCGTTCACCATGATCCATAGCCATATAGAAATCCCCTAATGGCTCATAATGCCTTTGTCCGTCAGGAACTCCTACCAGAGTAACTGCCGCGAGTTCTTCTGCTTCCCCAATCTTGCCATCAAAAATCAGGTTTCTGATCTGAGATAAAGATTCAAATGCTTGAGGATTATTCCGCTGCATCGGACCACCATACCACAGACTATCTTCATTGAGCTGAATTCTCTCGATCTGTGTTTCCCCAAAAATCATTCCGCCAAGAGTTCCATTCCCGATAGGCAATGCCTCTTCCCATACTCCAGCAGGTTGATTAAACCAGATTTTGTTAGTCATTACATCGAACCCTCCAACGAATTATAATTCTAAATTTTTCGTATGTAGTGTGTTCCGTTTATATGTTGTTTCAGTGTACCTCAAGCTTAATAGTAACGAAATGAACAAAACTAACTTGAATTATCATAATTCTATCCCAGCTTTCCGTCTTCAACTTGTTTAATAAAATTCAAAAAAGCCGCTATAAAGCGACTTTTCATATATTTCTTTGTCCTACCTATTTCAGATCAAAGGTTCAGGGAATTAGAATTCAATCCCTTCGCCAGGCTCAAGAACCTGTCCTACCCCGTTCGGAAGTAGTTCAACGAAGGAATGGGGATCTTGCTGTATAAGCGGAAATGTATTGAAATGTATCGGCACGACTTGTTTCGCTTGAAGCCAATCTGTGGCGAGCGCAGCGTCTTCCGGTCCCATGGTATGGTTATCTCCAATTGGCAGAAAAGCCAAATCAATATCGTTGCGCTCCCCAATCACTTTCATATCGTAAAAGAGACCCGTATCTCCTGCATGGTATATCGTTTTGCCTTCAGAAGAAAACAAAATCCCGGTAGGCATCCCCGTGTAGATGATCGTTTGGGCCTGGGGGTTTACATAACTTGAGCTATGGAATGCTTGAGTCAGTTTCACTTTTCCAAAGTCAAATGTGTACGCTCCGCCAATGCTCATTGGATGAGTTCGGACGCCCTCCCAGCCTAACATGTCAGCAAGTTCTGGAGAAGCAATGACCAATGCATCATTTCGTTTTGCGATGGCCACCGTGTCGCCTACATGATCCCCATGTCCATGAGTTAACAGGATCACATCCGCTTGCACGGTAGCCGCATTAAGATCTGTGTTGGAGTTGCCTGTAATAAACGGATCAATCAAAATGGTCTTGCCGTTTGTCTCAATTTTCACAACAGAATGTGCATGATAAGATATTTTCATTGACAGAGTCTCCTCTTAATGTGACGATTTTTCCACAGTTAGTGCGCGTACGCTGCTTGTATTTATTTAGGTGCTTAGAATTCTGTAGCTGCGTTCCTTGCTTTTTCAATTGCATCAGCTTTGATCTGTGGGGCACGATCTCCCGCTGTGGAGATGCCTTCCACGAACAGGTTGTCGAAGTCAGTAATACCTACGAAGTTCAGGACTGTTTTCAAATGACGGCTGGCATTCTCCCGATCAGCTATAGGACCTTCTGAGTAAACACCTCCAGTAGCCTGGATATGGAATGCTTTTTTGTTCTCAAGCAAACCGACAGGACCATTCTCAGTGTATTTGAATGTTTTTGCTCTAACACAGAAGGAATCAATGTAGGCTTTCACTATAGGTGGGTAAGAGAAGTTCCACATAGGTGTAACGAACACGTATTTGTCTGCTGCTACGAATTCCTCAAGCAAGTTATTCAATTGAGTAATCTTTTGCTGTTGCGGAGCTGTCAGTTGATCAAACGAACCACCGGTTTGCAATGTGCCCCAAGCGCTAAATACATCAGCATCAATCTGGGGAATGTCACGTTCATACAGATCTACACGTACAACCTTGTCTTCAGGGTTGCTTTCTTGGTAAGATCGTACAAATTGTTCTCCGACGGACAGGCTATACGAAGCTTCAGGGTTACCTGGGTGAGCTGTAATATACAGTAGTGTTGACATGATTATATCTTCCTCTCGTTTAAACATTTTTTTTATCTTGAATCTTGCAAGTTGTAAAATTAAGCGATGAATGGGGCGAGCCCATTCCCATATGACCAGTTTTCTTTGGTAACTTCAATCAGATTGATGAATACATCTTCTTTACGAATGCCATTCTTCTGATTCAGCTGCTCGGCAAGTACCGTATAGAACTCTTTCTTCACTTCGTCAGAACGACCGGCGTTCAAAGTAATCTGAACAATGAGGAAACCGTCGCTTCTTTCGATATCCAGACAATTCGGATCAAAACTGAAATTTTCACGTTCCACTTCTTCAATGATCAGAAACCGATCGTTTGCAGGTACGTGCAGTTTATCCACGATCGTTTGCAGAACAACTTCACCGATCTGGGATTTCTCTTCACTTGAACGGCCTTTTATAGTAACGATGCGTGTTAATGGCATGTCCGTTGCCTCCTTGTTTGTTTTTGTTGATATGCTTTATTTTATCTGCTAAAATCCAGAACACGAATGTATATGAGTTCGTGTTTGTTCGTGTCTTAGTAGCTCAGACTATGAAATTCAGGTGATCATATGGTAGAAGGGCAATTTTCGAAAGATTGGCCTCATGAATGGATTAAAAAGATACGCTCCAGACCTGCGAGGCAGGGCCCTTCCAAACGGATGCGCCAGGTGGATCTGGCCAAGCGTGTCGGTGTTGACCCGCGTACCGTTCAACAATGGGAAAACGGAGATCGGCTTCCCAGCGTAGGTAACCTCAAGCGTATCATCCAGGCTTTTTGGGAAGAGGGACTTTTTCTGGAAAGCAACCCGCATCAAGAAGCGCAGGAACTCTGGTTTGCTGTTAAACGCTTCTCGGAAGCGCGGTCGGCAACTCATCGGGAATTTCCGGACTTTGACGTTAACTGGTTCGAAATGTTGGCGACTATGGAGAGAATGGTAGACGAACAAGCCAGCAGTATACCATCAACATCGATCAAAACGGCAAGTCGATTGCCAAAACTTCCCACACTCTTCGTTGGACGAAGCCACTCCCGAGAGGAGCTAAGGGAACGGTTACATGCACACGCTCTGGTTTCCATTATAGGGCCGGGAGGAATCGGCAAAACGTCTCTTGCCATTGAGACAGCTTCTACATTGGTGGAATTATATCCACAAGGGGTCTGGATGTTTGAATTCGGCAATATTACTGAACCACAAGGCTTGGGACAACTGCTTCTATCCACGCTGGGACTTCCAAATCAAGCAAAACGAACCGATATTCAAACCATGCTGGATGCGATCGCAGGACAAAAAATACTCTTTATTTTCGATAACTGCGAACATATTATTGATTCCGTTGCAGCAATGGCAGAATCTCTTTTGGCAGGAGCAGCGGGATTAACTATTCTTGCTACCAGCCGAGAGCCACTTAATATTTGGGGGGAGTCCGTCTACCGAATTCCACCGCTCACCTTCCCTGCGGATAATGATTCGCTAAATGCACTCTCCGAACGAGAGGTTCTGGACTTTGAAGCGGTGCAATTGTTTCTGGAACGGGCGCGTATGATTGCTCCCCAATTTCAGCCCACCCTGCCCAATCTCCGACTTGTTTGTTCCATTTGCAACAAGGTAGAGGGAATCCCGTTGGCCATAGAGCTTGCGGTTGCTAGAATGAATATGTTGACACTGGAACAGATCGATGAACGTCTGGCTAATCTGTTAACGTTGTTGACCACCGGCAAACGAACGGCAGCCCCTCGGCAGCAGACACTGAAATCCACGATCGATTGGAGTTATAATCTGCTTACAGGCAAGGAACGACTTTTGCTGAGGCGACTTAGTGTATTTGCAGGAGGGTTTACATTGGCAGCGGCGGAGGAAATCTGTATCTGTGAGCCCGGAATGCCTGATCGGGAAGATCGGATCACTCCGGAGGATATGCTTGATCTTCTATCCGGTCTTGTCAACAAATCCCTTGTATCCTATGAGATTGCCGCAGATTACGGCTTCGTTCGTTATTCCTTGCTGGAAGCAATTAAGGAATATGCCGCTGGCAAGCTACGTGAAGAATCGGAAGAATGCAAGCACCAGGCGCTCTTGGAGCGGCATGCTCGATATTACAATGAATGCCTGATTCGTGAAGAATCCAAGTTCAGAACTCATGAGCGAGAGGCTTGTATTGAAGAGGTGAGACGAGAGTATACCAATCTGCGCTCTGCTCTTCAATGGTCATATCAGCATAGCCGGACCTATGCGTTCGGGCTACATATGGTCTCACATCTTTATTGGTTCTGGCTTCACGAGGGTAGACTGAAGGAAGGTTTGTATTGGCTGGATCACTTTCTGGGCCAAGATGTGGATAATCAGCCGGCAGACGTGAATACTGCCAAAGCGTTGCATGGACAAGGTGTCATTCAATTCATACAGGGAAATATTGAATATGCCATAACGTCAGCAACACGTAGTGTTGAACTGGCCCGGGACCTGAAACTACACTCGCTCATGTCCTCTTCCCTTCGGTTACTCGCATTCATCCATATCAATCAAAAGCGTATTGAGAAAGCCCAGCCATTGGTTGAACAGAGTGTGGAAATGGCAAGAACAACGGGGGATTTATGGAATCTGGCATCCTCATTGCATGCGTACGGAAAACTCCAATTGGAGAAAAAGAACTATAGCGGAGCTTCTACACTTCTGAAAGAGAGTGTGCAGTTGTTTGAAGCGATCCAAGATCAATGGGAAGTATCGGGTCCATACGAGTGTCTGGGTCTCTCTGCCTTGAAACTTGGAGAACTCTCTCTCTCCATCGAATATTTCAAAAAAAGTATCGCTGCGAGTCAGATTTATCGAGGATCATGGGTACTTTCTCGGGGATTAGAAGGATTAGGCATCACACTATGTGCCAAGGGTAGGTTCTCTGAGGCCACGCTGCTTCTTGGTGCCGCTGAGAAAGGCCGCCACAGCTATGACAGGGAGAACATAGCGAACTTCCCAGTAGAACATCAGGAGACCGTGCTCATACTCCAGCAGGCTATGTCCGATCAGGAATTACACAGATGGTGGAGTATAGGTACAGAGATGACGCGAGCTCAAGCACTAGCTCATGCTTTGGAGATGTAGAGGGTTATATTGCATATCACCATGATTACCAAATCGAGCGCATGATTCCTTCGACGGTTCGAAGGAATCATGCGCTCGATTTGATTTTTAGAAGTTAATATGTGCATTATTCTTGTTCAACACCATTTCAGTTGGCAGAGCATCTTTATCAGTTATATCAGTTGTGAACTTCTCCTGCTTCATAAACTCCGTAACCATTCTTGCCGTTCTTTTTAATCTTGTACATGGCTCCATCCGCATGCCTCAGAAGTTCGGAAGGCTCCTGTCCATGCTTGGGAAACAGGCTGATGCCAATACTCATCGAAAGGTTGATATAGTTTCCGGCAATTTTGAAATGGGTACTGAATGCAGCTTCCAGTTTTTTGGCAATCACTTCAGCATCTCGATCATCTTTCAAGTGACTTAGAATGATGAATTCGTCCCCGCCAAGCCGTGCTACAGTGTCCGTACTCGGAATTGTTTCGCTTAATCGCTTTGCCATTTCCAGCAGCACTTGATCACCAACATGGTGCCCATACGTATCATTCACTTGTTTAAACCCATCCGCATCCACAAACATAACGGCAAGTTTACTATTGTTTCTTTGAGCATTACTGATCGCCCAGGCAAGGCGGTCATTATAAGCAAGACGATTGGGCAGACCTGTAAGAGGATCATGTAAAGACAAATGTTTGCTGATCTTCTCGGAGATCTTGATTTTGGTGTATTCCGTCTCCAGTTCCTTAATCAGGTTTTTAAGTTTATATACCCTTGTATTCACATTTGTCATATCACTAATTTGAATGAGGGCATAACTGCGATCTTCCAGATAGAGCGGGTCCACATTCATGTTTTGTCTTAATAAATGCTCATCCTCGCCTTCCTTGGGAAGAATAAAAGCCTTATGTAGAGCGCTTGAGCAAAATCTGCTTTGTCCATGATACAGCGCATTTTGCAAAATATTCAAATATACATTCGACTTAAACCTTGGACATACTTCAAGCAGATTCAGGCCAACAACTTCTTCTTTATTTTTGCCTGTAAGGCGTTCCAACCATCCATTCCACACAACAACTTTCAAGTGTCTATCCACGATCATTATTCCCATATGGGCTTTGTTCAAGGCTTGCGAAATGAGATTATCCATTGTCCGCCTCCAACATAGCGTCCATTTTGGCCAGCAGGCTGGATATGGAGTTCATACTTAATGCTATGACAATGATACCTGTCACATCTGTATCGGCAAGTAAAAACGAGGTATGTAAAACCAGCACATAGACTTCATTCTGAAGCAAAATTTGTTGATCGGAATTGGTGACATAGATCAGTTCAATATCAGGCAGAACGTATTCCAGTTTGATCTCCAGGAAATTTCCGAATTCTCCAATAATGGCGTTAAGCAGGACATTGCTAACTTCCTTCAAAACGTCCAAATCTGTGTCCATCAGGTTCGGATCTTCAGGTATAACGCTCTCGCCCAGTTCTCCAAGACAGATGTTCGCGAGTACTTTAGCCTGCTCAACAGGAAACATTAAGAATGCTTTCCCCTGAAATTCGTATCCAAACTGTAAGGATGATCTGAACAGGTGACCTTCACTAAAGAAAATGTTATATCTTCGATCTCCAGGATCTACATCGGATATGGAGATTAGTTCTACTTCAGGAATACTTAATACGATACGCTTATCTACAATCTCCGACAACATGTTAGCCGCTTGTCCCACGTAAACGTTCACAAGTTCAGTCAGCAGATCCTTCTGTAAATCATTCAGCATGACAGGCCGCCTGAATGAGTTGAATCATGGTAGTTGCCTTCTCTGCAGTTAACGGTTTATTCAGAAACCCGGAAATGCCCAGTAATTCAACTTCATCTCTAGTTGTCTTCTGAATATCTGCAGATAAGATAATAATTTTGACATTACTATCCGTTTCCCGGATCATTCGAAGCATTTCTTGTCCGTTCAAACCAGGCATCAGCAGGTCTGTAGTGATAAGATCAGGTTGGAATTCCGTGAACATGTTGTATCCTTGCTCTCCATTGTTAGCGATCTGAATCTCGCATGCTGGAATATGATCAACAATCAATTTTGTAAGCAATTTCTGCACGAAAATGGAATCTTCCACGATTAATACTTTCATTTTCTCTTCAGTCTCCTTGATAGAATGGTAATAGCTCGGGATGTCAGGCACTGTGGACAGTTCTTGATAGAGGGCTTTCGCGCGCAGTGGCACCCTGAAAAGAGACTGACTGGTGAATCGAGTAAATATATAAATTATATTAACTTTAATTTGATTGTCAACAACATTATTGAATAAGCTAGATTTGTGTGCAATTGACATACACTGACCCGCCGATTAAGAACATGAAAAAACGGTCACCCTAGTGACCGTTTTTGATCGGTTATCCGGAACTGCATTAATTTTACTCTTTTACCCCTCCAAGCTGCAAGCCATGAACGAAATACTTCTGCAAGAATGGATATACGACCAAGATGGGTAATGCCGCTACAATCGTAATGGCTGCCCGAATAGATACAGGAGTGACCATGTTACGCGCAGCGCCAAGATCTGCACCGTTGGCAACGGCTGCACTGCTGTTGGAATTCATGGAAGACGATAATAGTTTCATCAACTCATATTGCAGCGTGCTCAGGTTTTGTTTGGAAGACGCATACAGAAACGTATCGAACCAAGAGTTCCATTGACCGACTGCAATAAACAGTGCAACCGTAGCCAGCACCGGTTGGCAGAGCGGTAGAATAATAGACATGAACGTTCTGAAATCTCCAGCACCATCAATTTTGGCCGATTCAATCAATCCCTCGGGTAGTGTCTGGATATAGGTTCGAATAACAATCATATTGAAGGCACTGATCAGCCCAGGAATAATGTACACCAGGAAGTTGTTTAACAAATGCAAATCTTTCATTAGGAAGTAAGTTGGGATAAGTCCTGCACTAAAATACATCGTAAGAACAACTACAATGGTAATCGGCTTGCGCAGAATATAATCTTTTCGGCTTAGTGTATAAGCCAGCATGGAGGTTAAGAATAGACTTAAGACTGTCCCCAAAACCGTTCTCGCCACAGAGATACCAAAGGCGCTGAAGATGGTCCCTCCTGCAAATACTGCTCTGTAGTTTTGATCTGTCCATACCCGAGGCCACAGATAAATTCCACCCCGGATGGTGTCGTTACCGGCATTGAACGATACGGCGAGTGTATTCACAAACGGATACAGGGTAACAATCGCGATTGCGATCATCAGTATACCATTTAACGTATGGAAGACAATCGGTTCAAGCCGAGATTTATTGATTCCCATCTCTAGTCCCCCTTATATTAATCGGTCTTCCCCGAGCCGTTTGGAAATAGAATTCGCTGCAAAGATCAGCGTAATACTCACTACTGTCTTGAAGATACCTGCCGCAGTAGCCAAAGAATAATTCCCAATCTGTAGTCCGTATTTCAGGACAAATATATCTATCGTCTGTGACCAGTCGACAACCACACCATTACCTAACAGATACTGAACTTCGAATCCAGCTTCCAAAATCCAGCCCATATTCATGATCAGCAGAATGATAACAATGGATTTGATCCCGGGTAAGGTCACATACAGCATTTTCTTATATCGGTTCGCCCCATCAATCTCTGCCGCTTCATAAAGGGAAGGATCGATCGACGTGATGGCCGCCAAATAAATAATGGCATTCCAGCCTACTTCTTTCCATACGTGGGATGCTCCTACAATGCCCCAGAAGTATTCCGGAACGCTAAGCCACATGATAGGTTCTTGAATGATATTCAGCTTCATGAGTACCACATTGACAATCCCACCATCAACAGATAGTGAACTTGCTACGATGCCTGTCACAATGATCCATGAGAGAAAGTGAGGTAAATACGATATGGTTTGAATGGTTCTTTTATATAATTTGTGCTTGATCTCATTAAGTAAAATGGCAAATATAATTGCTGTCGCAAATCCGAGTACCATATTGATTACGCTCATCGCAATGGTATTACGAAGCACGTTAAGAAATGCATCGTCTGTTAGCAAAAACTTGAAGTGCTTGAGCCCGACCCATTCCTGCTGGGAGAAACTCTTGGCAGGACTGTAATTCTGAAAGGCCATAACCCAACCCCAGATGGGATAATACGAGAATACGAGAATATACGCAACGATGGGCAATGACATGAACATCAGTTGTCTTTGTCCGCGCAACCGTTTTAACAGTGGTGTTTTGGTAACGACTGTACGGGTAGTTTGCTCTGGTATGGCTCCAGGCGTGTTCGCCATCTTTCACTCCTCCTATTGGCTTGCAGCGACTTTATGCATGAATTCCCCGGAAGGCACTCGCCTGAGTCATGCTCTGGTTGATACCTTCCGAGAGAATCATTGCCGCATTTTTATTTAACAGACCAGTTCTCGATTCTCCATTTCAGCTGTTCATTAATTCGGTCTTCGTAGGATTTGACATTGATTTTTTTGTAGGCATCCACATATTCATTCCAAATGTTATCGAACTCATTTGGTTTCGACATGATCGCCTTAGGCAAGAATTTCAATGAAGTATCTGTCATTTGCTTGTTGGCTACCGCAGCATCAGAGCCTTCTTTCAGATCGACCTGCCATGCAGGATAGTACACCGGATTCTCTGGTGCAGGAGAGAAGAAGTCACTCCACGTTTTGTAGCCATAAGCATCCAGAAGTTCTTTGTCTTCTGGTTTAAGGTTGTCATAGAATTCCTCAGGCTGGTTGATTGCTCCGATCGCATTGCCATCTTCAAATGTTCCTTCAAGCTTCGGTGCAGCAGCGTAGAAACCTTCTGCTTTGTTAATCAGTCTCCATGCCGGATCATCCTGCTCTTTCCGTTGCTCTGGCGTACGGTAGAATCTTCCCTCTTCATTCACCTGATAATCCACACCCTCTTCTCCCCATGACAAGAGCTTCTGATACTCTTCGCTCATGAGCTTATCGAGGAATTTGATGAGTGCAACGGGATCTTCAGCATCTTTACTGATACCAAAACCATTGTTCAAGTTGATAACCGGTCGATCCAGATAATGATCTGTGATACTTGTATCATAGACTAGCGGGAAGCCTACGTATGTCTGGCCAATCTTGCCCTGTGCTACGAGCGGGTCCTCTCCAGCCTGGAAATTCCAGTGCTGGTCGAACATGCTAAGCACACGTCCCGAAGAAATTTTGGCCAGATATTGATCGTAGTTCTGAACAAAGGCTTCTTTATCCAGCAATCCCTCATTATACAGATTGTTTAGTTCCTTATAATACCGTTTGGAGATATCCTTATCGGCAAAAACGCTCGCCACTCCATTCTCATCCACGACTACGCCCCCATCATTAGGGTGACCCGTAAGATGTTCTGGTGGATTAAGCAAGGGGAACGTCCGCCAGTCAGAAGCCAGTGTAGTAAAGCCAATCGTCGGTTGTCCATCAATAGTCGGATTCTTGGCTGCGTAGTCACGAACCAATTTTGTGAAATCATCCAACGTTTTGGGAGTCGGGTACCCGGCATCTTTCAGAATGGACTTTTGGATCCAGAATGCAGGACCAGAATAGTAGTTACTAATGAACTCCCCTGTATACACTCCATAGTTAGGCAACCAGTAAATATGCCCGTCACTGGAATCTTTCATCCGATTCCAGTCTTTAGCAAAATGTTTCTTCAGATTGGGTGCATGCTCCTCGATCAGATCTTCGAGCGGGATAACTGCACCGGCTGAGACCAATTTGGTGTCCGCTGTGATCAAGTCAGGGAAATCGCCACCGGCAATCATAACCCCGAGCTTCTGTTGAAGATCACCCACCAGAAATTCCATCTCCAGATTGACGCCAAGTTCATCCTGAATTTTCTTGTAGATTCGGTTGTCTTTAGATGGCGCCTGATTCGGCGTTCCGATAAAGGCCGTGATGTTCAGTACCTCTTTCCCGTCCTTTGTAGTCGCTTTCTCATTGTCACCGCTGCATCCTGCAAGTGCCAAACTCAAAGCCAGAACGAGTGATACGGAACCCCAAAGCTTCTTTTTTTTCAGTCCCCCCATGTACTTGCCCTCCTTGGAAGTGGTATGTCTTACTGTTTTTAGTATGAAGAAATGTATGCGGTTACAAAATATATATATTTAAGGTCCACCCCCCTGTAATTTCAGGTCTTATTCAGGAGAAGTTCTTATTTTCAAAGATCAATTCGCATACTTTTGCCTGTATTCTAATGGTCTCATGGCTGTACGTTTTTCGAAGTGTCTGAGAAAATGCTGGTAACTGCGATACCCTACCTGCTCTGCAATCGCACTTGATGTTTGATTCGTCTCCTGAAGCAAACGCTTTGCTTCTTCCATTCGCAGATCATGTACTACCTCGATCACACCCTTGCCATACTTTCGCAAAAAGGATTGCCCCAAATGGACTGGGTTCACATAGAATCGTTCTGCAAGCTCCTGGATCGTAAATGTCTCTCTGTAATGCATCTGCACATATTCAGCTACTGTTGCCTGAATGCCTCCAAGTTGCCTTTCCCGGAAAATAGACAGTTCTGACTTGCATTGCAGACAGAAATGCTCCAAATTGTTAGCAACCTTTTCTACATTTCGATGGCCTTTCTCCAGTATTCCGCTCGCCAATTCGTTCATTAGTGCATTAGGTTCTCCTCCTAATTCTCTGCACAGGGAGAGTCCGCGGAATATAATGTGGGTAGAGAAAATATGTACAATCTCTGGCGCAGCCTTCATCTGTATAAACAGTTCGAAGGCACTGCGAATGGAACCCGAGAGTTCTTCTACAGAACCGTTTTCAAGCAATTCGCTAATATGGTCCACCTCTGACAGTGTTTCCGGATCAAACTGCCAATTCTCCAACTGAATTTCTTCGGCAATCAAAAGGCGCTCTTGATTAAAAAACAAATAACGCCCAACTTCCTGAGCGGAGCGGAAGGATTCAGACAGATGCTCCAGTTGGTCAACCGTCATTCCAACCGCGATATGAATATCTTCACAGCCGATATGTTGCATGTTGCTCATCAAACGCTGGGCAAAAGCCTTAATGGAGTCAGATGTCCCTATTCCATCATCCACTTGCTCCCCCCATACAAGTCCCAAAGAGTCTCTTGTTCTGTCTATTACATAACAACAAGTTGTTACGTCAGCCATTTGTTCGGCTATTGAACTAGCTTCCTGAATATCTCCCTGAAAAGTGATCCGCAAGTATGCCCAATGAGACTTGTTCAAACGAGGAGAGATCTCTGACATCTCCTGCTTCGATATATCCTGCTTATCCTTAATCAGTGCAGACAAAAATGCTTTGATCCTTTGCTCGTTGGCATGTTCCCGAATGCGCTCCTGATCTTCACGCTCCTTCAATTGCACACGGAGGCGGACCAACATATCTTCTGCTTCTGTACTGTCAACGGGTTTGGTTAAATAATTGGAGACACCCAATCGAATAGCTTGTCTGGCATAATTAAAGTCACTGTATCCACTCGTGATAACGAATATTACAGATTCAAGTTCCAATCGGCGGGCTTCTTCCACAAGTTCCAGCCCATTCATGACGGGCATACGAATGTCTGTCACCACGAGATCAGGCCGATCTTCTTGTATCATACGGATGGCTTCCTCACCATTGGCGCACACACCTCTAATTTCAAAACCATGCTTTTCCCAATTGATCAGAAGCTGCAACCCTTCAATCGCATAAGGTTCATCATCAACTAACAGTACTTTATACATGAGAGTTTACCTCCTATTTCCTCTGTTCCATCCTGGAGATTGGTATACGGTATCCTGCAATGGTTTCCTTTCCGGGTACACTGCTTAGATCGAATATCGCATTTCCTTCATAGAAGAGCTCCAACCTGCGGTAGACATTGCGAAGTCCTACATGCTCGCCATTCCTGGTTCTCTCAGAACGAATATCTCTCAGGAGCTCGGTTAGTCTCCCTGCATCCATACCGATTCCATTATCGATCACCCGGATAACCAGTTCAGAAGCGTTTCGTGTCGCCGTCACCTTGATTTGTCTTCCATTTTTTCGCGCCTGCAAGCCGTGTTTGCAGGCATTTTCAACGAGCGGTTGAATACTCATTCGGGGAATGAGCATCGAAGCAGCATCAGGATCAACCTCGAAGGTGTAATCAAACAGCTCTCCAAAGCGAAACTTCTCAATCTGGAGATACAAATTCGTAAATTGCAACTCTTCTTGCAAAGGAATCAGATTGTCAGAATGACTGAGCAACTGCCTCATCAGCATGGACAGACTTTTAATAATCTCGACGACTTCCGTATATCCATTCTTCGTACTAACGACCAGCAAGGCATTCAATGTGTTAAATAAAAAATGGGGATTCATCTGACTCTGAAGCATGGACAATTCGGTCCTAACTTGATCCAACTCCAAATCTTTTTGGCGGATTTCCAGTTTATATACGTCATTAATCAGCGTATGAATTTTACCAATCATGATATTAAATGTACGAATAAGCCCGCCTATTTCGTCACGGCCTTCCTGAATTTCAATCAGATCGAATCGTTCATTGCGAACCTTCTCCATATGCCTCGATAGCTTACGAATCCGATAGTGATAGGAGCGCAAAATAATGTAGATCAACACAGACGGAACCACGATACTAATTGCGAGCAACCCCAGGATGGATTTAAAGGCTTCTCGCAGCAGGTGGTCAAGGTGACGCGTATCGGCAACCCCTATCAATTTCCAACCCTTGAGGTAGGCTAGATTCCCCAACGACTTTTCGAGCGTGTAAGCAGAATTGCCAGTTTGCTCGACTATTGAATCGTTATCCGGGTTGGATACATCGGTTTCGCTGAATTCCCCACTTGAGACGACAGTTCGATTGTTGCTGTCTACCAGACGCAGCTGAAGACTGTCTGATTCCCGATTTAAAATGCTATACACCCGGCTAAGTTCCAGGTCAATCTTGGAATATTTGTTGTAATTGGCATAGGAAGTATAGATATCCATTTTGCCAATTACACTGATCCGTCTTCCCGCGTTAAATCCGGATGGCTCAACATAATCAACGACAAGAATGCCTCCACTGGTGGATTTCAGTTGTTTCAATCCAGGAAGTACATTCTTGTCTTTCATCACGATATAATGACTGCCCGTTTGGATGGTATCGTTATCTGTGTAGATACGCACCTCCAGAATATTTGCTGACATATACCTTGTTAATTTATCTCGCAGAAATGCATGGTACACGTTGTAATAATCAACGGGGGAGCGATAGGTCCGATCCAATGCCTCGTAGAGTGAATCGTCCGCTGCGATAATTCGGCTCAGAGCAACGCTCTCATCAATCATCCCAAGCAGTTCCCCCGCAGCCCTGTCGATGGATTTACGCAGATTTTCCTGTTCTCTAATCTTGATATCCGCAGAGGTTCGTTGATAGAAGAAGATATTAATCGTTATTACAGGAAGGAGAATACTAAGTACATAAATAAGCAGAAATTTGGAGCGGAGAGGAATATCATTAACCTTACGGAACATCCAGAATTTATGACGCATATGATCACCCTTGGTTTTTGTTTTTATAGACGGATGGAAGCTCCCCTGTGTGCGCTCTGAATTTTTGGGTGAAATATTCAGCATCATGATATCCTAGCCTGAATGCAATGTCAGTGATCTTCATATTGGTACGTCGCAAGAGTTTGCGAGCCTCCTCAACACGAAGCTGGTGCACATAGTCACTGAAACTGACTCCCATCTCCCGCTTGAACTGTTGACCCAGGTAGGCAGAATTCACGTGAATACGATTAGCTACATCTTGTAATTTAATTTTACTTCGATAGTGTTGCTTCAATTCATTCACTGCTTCTGCAACAAGTCCACCTGTACCCGACTTTTGTTTCAATTCGGATTCGCAAAGTTGCTCAGCCAGTCGAATACACAGGTCCTGCAATGTGCCAGAAGACCAACTCACAGCCTCGTGCCATTCTTTTTCACATAGTATCTCAGTACAAACCTTTCTTTTACCATATTTCCTTAGCAACTCTCCATGGATATATCGGATGACATGATGTACCCATTCCAGCGAAACTTCTGCTTTCTCACTCTTCTCTAGTAATTGACTCACAGCATGATGGATGGAATTCGTGTTCCCTGCTTCAATCAATGCCAGGATCTCTTTGGAGATGTTCATCATTTGCTCTAAATCATATTCTTCGCTTACACGGTATTGATTAAGATCATTTTCATGGGCTTCATCAGTAGCCTTGGTTTCATTCTGCTGGTTATACTCATTTCTGCGTTTGTCCAGAGGTTCAATCATTTCCATAAGAATTTGATGAATTTCCTCGGGAACAAGAGGTTTAAGCACATACTGATCGACTTGATACCGTATCGCCTGCTTGGCATAGTTAAAATCCGAGTATCCTGTAACGATAACAATTTTAGAGGTATAGGCGAGATCTTCTCGCAACGTGTGAATCAAACCGAGACCATCCATAACAGGCATTTGAATATCAGTGACGACAAGATCCGGTTCAACAGCGTTGAATAAAGCGAGCGCTTCCTCCCCATCCGTTGCTGTTCCGCAAAGTTCATATCCACATGCTCGCCAGTCAATCATCGTTCTCCATCCTTCTAGCATAAAGGGTTCATCATCCGCGACAATGACCTTGTACATTAGCTCACCTCTCTTTTGTCCATGATCAGCTGCATGTATATTATCTATATCTAAAGGTAGATTTCAGTTGTTGCGAAAATGCTAAACAGCAGAACAACAGCAGGAATGTTGTCTGCTCGTACAACTTGGAGAACACATTAGAACGCTCCGATTGTAGCGAAGCGCCAGATAACAATTCAAGTGTAACGCTTACATTTTGGTACAACAACCTGTCAAACTATAGGTTTTCACCCGACAAACTATAGGTTTAGCCCCGTAGTCATCCACGGTCAGTAAAAGGATTTTCATTTTCCACGCGCGACACGGAATCCTTGATCGGGACCAAAACCATTTGCATCAAATTTGCCCCGGAATGATATTTCATTGTTATTGACACCACCCATCCAGCCTCCGCCTTTTACAACTCGCCAAGTTTGTTTGGGTCCCTCCGAATCGCTGTACCACTCCCAGCACCATTCTCTCACATTCCCGGACATATCATAGATACCTAACTCATTTGCCTTCTGAGTTCCGACTTTTTGGGTTTGATTACGATTGCTCTCAATAGCGGGCCAGCTCCAGTCACCCGTCAGAATGTTGTCGCCAGCATTTTTCCAGTACCAGGCAACTTCATCCGGATTATCACTTCCACTATAGGTGTAATTCAAGCTCTTTTGGCCCCCGCTTGCAGCGTATTCCCATTCTGCCTCTGTGGGTAGACGGTAACCGTTGGCATCCTCGTTGATGGTTACATTCCATTTTATATTGTCGTTTTCATTGTGATTATTCGTGTCCTGGTTGTCCTTGTCTATATTGTAATAAGGTTTCAGGTTTTCTTTTATACTTTTTTGATTACAGTATTCCACTGCGTCATACCAGCTGACCATTTCAACGGGCAGATCATCTCCCTTGAAGCCAGATGGGTTTTCTCCCATAATTTCCATCCATTCTTTTTGAGTCACTTCGTATTTGCCAATATAGAAGGAATCCAGCGTTTCATTTTTATCATGCTGACTCGACTTACTGCTCTTGAAAGCTCCACCTTCGACAAATACCAAGCCATCGTTTAATTCTGAATTACTCGCTGAACATGCACTTAGACTAACAACTATTGCGATTAAAGTTAACCATATCAGCTTCCTCATTCAATTATTCTCCTTTGCTAGGCTTGCATCCGGCAACGTCGAGGTCCGTTAGTCTGGTGAATAACGATCCTCAACGCTTCCGGAAATCTGAATTCAAATGCAGGTGCAGACGTTGAACCGCATTACATTTTTACCAAACCGTCACGTTTGCGTTTCCGCTGCTTTGATAACCCTCTGTTGCCATCACTTGATAGGACCAACTATTACCAAGGTACATCCCTTTGCTCGCCCACGCATTCACATGATTGCTGAACGTAATGGTAGAATTGACACCTGTCGGTCTCTTGGACTGTCTAACACTCCAATACTGAGGGAAAGTCTGAGTACCATCAATGGAAGGTGCATTGTATCTCATCGTTGTATAGATGTCATATGTGCCACCATCACTAGTCATCGAGCCCTTATACGTTCCGGTTGGACGATACGTTCCCCAGCTATCCACCACGTAATATTCAATCAGAGCGTTTCTAGTCCAACCATAGAAGGTGAGATAGCCGTTACCTGAAGGAGCAAAAACACCGGCATTGTAATTGACTACCCGATTAGGGTTGCCATATGTCCACCCTTTTCCGACAACAAAGTTCCCGGTATTTTGCCAACTCACGCTGTAATTCCCGCCTGATCCGTTAACGGCGTTGACCGTTCCTCCACCATCTGTCCAATTCTGCCAATAATCTGTTGCAGCGCTGGATGTAGCTGCAAAGACACCAAAGCTCATGGAAGCTGCAAGAACAACAGTCATTAATTTTTTACCGAATTTGAACATAGAATAATACCTCCTGATATTTTAATAGATTTGGTTGATGCTACAATCCGAATTCGATATGAATGTTCCTCAGCACATTCACTTGAATAAACGTTGTGAAAACAGATACAGATCGTTCTTCCACACAGGCCAATCATGTCCCCCACTTTCTTCATGCCAGATGTGAGGTACTCCCTGTTGCGCCAAATATCGGTGAACCCCAAGACTAATCTCAATAAGATTGTCCTGCTCGCCGCAAGAGATCCACAACAGCGAGAGCGATGAATGCGCTTTCGTAACATCGGTGACAAGTAGCTCTGGCTCTCTGGTGTTCGGGGCTGCGGAGAAAGCGCCGATCCATGCGAAATGGTCCAGATTACTTAATCCGATATTCAAGGATTGGCCTCCGCCCATGGATAAACCAGCAATCGCCCTTTTATCCCGGCTTGTGTGAACAGGATAGTTCGACTCCATGTAAGGGATCAAATCGTGAAGCAGATCGGATTCAAATCGTTCAAATGCTTTGATTTTCTCAGGTTCAAACAAGTCCCCTTCGGCCCGGTCATTCAACATTGCGCGACCATTAGGGAAAACAATAACCATTGGCTCAAGCAGGTTATCGTTGTACAGATTATCAAGAATAATCTGCGGAGAACCATGAGTATGCCATTCAGACTCGTCTCCACCAATACCATGCAATAGAAAAAGTACAGGATACATCGTTGTCGAAGAAAATTCTGGTGGGGTGTACACCATCGCTTTACGGGAATTGCCAACCGTCCTGGAAGGATACTCTACCGTCTCCATGACTCCACGTGGTATATTCTCCCGATATTGGTCATATCCCGTTACTGCTGATGAGATCAATTTCATTCTCTTTTCCTCCGAACATATGAATGACAATCCGTTTTCGGTTAATCCACATAGCCAAACCCCAGTATGGTGAAACATTTATGTTCATGACCTTCCGCCATTTCGATCTCGATGGAGTGCTCCCCAACATGTTCTTCGTTAAGCAGAAGTGTGGCATGGCAATGAGTCCAGTTGATTTTACGCGGATCGACTTTTTGGACAAATTCCCCATCTACCTTGATATGTGCGGTTCCGAATTCGTCGTTACCAGAATCCTTGAAGATCAGAATGAGGCGACTGCACTTCAAACTTATTTTAAAGCTGCTCTGAGCCTCTGTTCCCTCTCCTGTACGCATCCAGTTGTTGGGGAATTGGGGTGTACCATAATCATGAGCATCCATCTCAGCCATTTGCAGATCCATATCCGTTTTGCAAAACGAGCCCGCATCGATACGGGCAATGGTATTGCCATTTTTTCGATCTAACAACTTCACATGAACAAATTCATTTCCAATTAGCGGAGCCTTTTCAATAACATGATCTTTCTCATCCCACTCCGAACGATTCGTCATGTCGAACAAATATTCCAAACCATCGGCCATAATCCGATGTCCTGTGTTCGTCGGATGATATATATCATGGAAAAATTGCTTTTTGGAAATAATGTTGCCCTCACCTTTTGTCTTGTTGAACTGATCCACGACAGCGTCTTTCACACTTACCATGGGCAGATCATAATGCCAGCCCACCGGGGCGAGACGATCCTGTAGATTCCAGTCATTTTCAAATACACTGAATAACAAGATGACTGCTGGCTTGTTATCGGCAGCAAGTGCTTTGAGCACCAGACTCTCATAACATTTACCTTGGGTCTCATCATCTGCATCATTGACTGCGAATTCGATTACGACGATATCAGGCTCAACCGTACCTCCCCTTAATACATCACGATCATAACGTACAATCCCCAATTCCGAAGGAGTTCCTCCCAAACCTGCTTTAATCAGGTGAATCGGACTATCCTTTGAAAGCGCAAACATAAATTTAAATGACTCATACGACCGATAAGCGTAACTTTGGAGATGAATAGGTATTGCACCAGCACCTTGAGTAATGGAGCCTCCAATATAAGCAATAACGACAGGTTCGCCGTTTTTTGCCTTCTCAATGGCTCGTTTTAATCTGACATTTTTCCCTTTGTTCAGAAGAGACCGGCCAATCATATCGCGATATCCGTCTGATTCAAAGTCAATAGTCGGTTTGACCACCGATGCTGTCACTCCGACTGGATCGCGCGGTGCAGTGAATTCGGTGTTTTCACCTGCATCTTCTGAATCCTGGAGCATAAATCATCATCACATCCTTTCGGCTAGATTCTGGTCATCCTCAAACAGCATTTAAAGGATCACGGCTTGTACTATGATTAGATCATTTGTGATCCTTCTCCCAAAGTGTATCCCTTACATAATTTTACAACAACCTGACAAAGTATAGGATTTCAACCACTATATCATTTTAATTTGAGGATAATCACATGCTGATTAGAACACCTATAATTTTTCATGTAAACGCTTTAATTTGTATACTATTTCCATGTTATAATTTTGAAAAACCGCATTGATAAAGGAGGACACACATGAATATTACGGGTCAAGGCGCGTTGGATACGGGCACTTATCAGAATGTGTTTCTGAAGCTAGGCTACGATGAGAAAGAGATTATGACCAGATTGGAAGTAACATGGAACGAGTTGTTTTATGGCGATGAAAATACTCGAATATATTACCCTAAGGGCAAGGACATGGGATATATGCTGGACACCGGTAATCTTGATGTTCGTTCCGAGGGCATGTCTTATGGCATGATGATGGCTGTTCAGATGGACAAGAAGGAAGAATTTGATCGACTCTGGACTTTCTCCCATACGTTTATGCAGCATACCGAGGGTCGATACAAAGATTACTTCGCTTGGCATTGCAAGCCTGACGGTACCCGGCTCTCGCAAGGACCAGCTCCTGATGGTGAAGAGTTTTTCGCCATGGCGCTTTTTTTTGCCTCCAACCGCTGGGGCGATGACGCTGAACCTTATGATTACAAGGCACAAGCCCGAAAGATCCTTCGTGCATGTATACATCAGGGCGAAGACGGCATAGGTGACCCGATGTGGGACCCGGATACAAAACTGATCAAGTTCATTCCAGAAACACCGTTTAGCGACCCGTCCTACCATCTTCCTCAGTTTTATGAACTATTCGCGAAATATGCGGATGAAGAAGATCAGACTTTTTGGAAAGAAGCGGCGGCCGCTAGTCGGGCTTACCTGCATACAGCCTGTCATCCTGTAACCGGACTATCACCTGAATATGCGAACTATGACGGCTCTCCCACTCCAATACAGCCACATGGTGATTTCAGACATTTTTACAGTGATGCCTACCGTGTTGCCGCAAATATAGCGCTGGACTGGGAATGGTTCCGCAAGGATCCATGGCAGATCGAACAATCCAATCGAATTCAGTCCTTCTTCAGTGATATCGAAGTTTCCGATTATCGTCGTTATACCATAGATGGAGAAGCTTTTGACGAACCTGCACTGCATCCTGTAGGTTTACTGGCTACCAATGCCATGGCTTCACTGGCTGCGGATGGTCCACATGCTGACTCCTTTGTTCGCAAGTTTTGGAACACACCTCTGCGTCAAGGAGAACGACGTTATTACGACAATTGCCTGTATTTTTTCAGCTTGCTGGCCCTAAGTGGAAGATATCGCATGTACTAATCACCTCTGCCCGAGCCGTTGTACCTGTCCTGCGAACGTTTGGTCTACAGGACAGGTGCAAACATGGCATGAAGCTCAGCTTTGGGTATATGAAATAAAAAAATGTTCCCGGCGCGCATATACTGACTGCGAACCGAGAACATTTGCATGTACAAATACATTCAACAACATCTAATTATTTGGTAACTGAAGAAGTATCGTAGGAAGATTGCATAATCTCCAGATAGCGATTAATGTTCAGTCCTTCCAGACCTTTTACATATTCATCCCAATCCTTATCCAGACTTTTGGCGCCTGTAATAAATTGCAGAGCGTTCTGATCGATGTAATCCTTGAGATTAGTCTGCATCATGCTGGCTTCATCGGCAAGAGACGGATTAACCCACAATGCCCAATGAGGGAACACGTCTTTCGGTTCCTTGCCCTCCATTAACAATGTCGCCTCATAGAGCCGTCGCTCATAACCATCATTGGCATAGATGTCTGTTCCCTGTACTTCCGCGTCCCGATATGCCCGGTGATGATTATACTGACTTAATGCAGCCCAGCTATCATTACGAGGTTCTTCTCCGGAAGGAAGCGGAATGGCTTTATAGAGGGGCTCTATCTGATCATTAAGCGCCACTTCGCCTTCCTGTGGTTTGCGCCAGCTTGTGCCCTCTTCTCCCAGATAAGATGCCATGGTACCTTCCTGTGTGTAGAAATAATCAAGCAACTTTATAGCTGCGATCTGCGTTTCCTCACTGGCCTTGTTCGTCAGTACAAAGGATGCTCCAGGATCAATCGGATAGTTATACGTAGCATACGTGGCATTCGGTCCCTTCAGTGGAGGGATGGGATTGTAATCATTCCCGTAAGGCGAACCTTCCGAAGTGGTTACAAATAACGATGGATGCATCGCTGCTCCTGCACCGAGAAGCTGCGCATCAGCGTTATCACCGATTTTTTTGAAAGCACCCACGTTTTGAGTAAAGGCACCCGGATCAATCAGTCCTTCATCGTATAGCGATTTGATATAAGTAAGTCCTTCTTTCCACTCCGGTTTATTCACTACCGTCTCCACTTTCCCCTGATTGACAATTAAGTAATTCCGATCATCGTCATAGATAAAACCATTCATTAAATACGGGATAATGTGCACGCCGAAATTTTCAGTCGAACCGCTAAGCGGTACTTCGTCGGCTTTACCATTTCCATTCGGGTCCTTCGTTTTAAAAGCCTGTAGCATTTCCTTAAACTCCTCTGTCGTAGCAGGTTCCGTCAAACCGAGTTGTTCCAACCATTTGGTGTTGACCCACATCTTGTTCGGGTATGAACAGTGGAAACATTCATTCAGTCCCGTCAGACCGTAGATATTTCCGTCCGGGGCGGTATTCATGGCCCGATAATAATCGTTGCTCTCAAGCACTTTTTTAATATTAGGGGCATACTCCTCAATCAGATCATTCAGTGGTAAAATAACCCCTTGTTGACCAAACTTCAACAAATCTGTCTGGGAGAAACGGTCTACCCAAGGGATAAGCAGATACAGGTCCGGATAATCACCGGAAGCCAGTGAAATCTGTCTTTTCTCCGCTGCACCGTCAAAAGGAACCGTGGTCCAGTTGAATTGAATATCAAACTTCTCTTCCATTTTCTTTGTAAATTTGTTTGTGGACAGATTGGTATCCGAACCCTGGTGAGCAAATACATTAATGGCTGTCTTGCCTGATGGATTGCTGCCTTCCCCGTTCCCCTTATCAGAACTTGAGCATCCGGCCAGTGCCAACGAGGTGAACAGCATACAGGCAAGAATGATGAATCCCACTTTTTTCAATACAATCCTCTCCCTCATATAAAATAGAAATGAACTTATCCTTTGACTGATCCAATCAGCATTCCTTGCACGAAATGCCGTTGGACAAACGGATAGATAACCAGAACCGGCAAGCTGGCCATGACAATTAATGAGTACTTCATGAGTTCAGCCATTTGCTGCTGTTTGATCATTTCCGATGCATCCATGTTCCCCGTACTACTGTTCAGAATAAGAATACTACGCAATATCAGCTGTAGCGGATAGAGCGATTGTGATTTCAGGTAGATGAGAGCGTCAAAGTATGCATTCCACTGACCGACAGCGTACATCAGCGACAGCACAGCGATAATCGGTTTGGCAAGTGGCAGGATAATGCTGAAGATAAAACGGATGTCACTGCAGCCATCGATGTCTGCTGCCTCGGACAACTCTTCCGGTATTGAATTCTGAAAAAAGGTACGGGCAATAATGACTTGCCATACCCAGACGGCATTGGGAATCAACAGCGCCCAGCGGGTATCAATCAGTCCCATGGTTTTGACCACCAGATAGGTAGGGATCAAGCCGCCCGAGAACAGCATGGTGAAGGTAATAAACATCATTAACGAGCTGCGGCCGACAAATGTTTTTTTGGATAACGGATATGCAATCATAATCGTCAGAGCCACGCTGATGAAGGTGCCGCAAGCGGTATAGAAAAGGGAATTGGCATACCCCGTAAGGACTTGATCATTCCGCAATACAGACTTGTAACCGTCGAACGTCAGGTCAATGGGCCACAACCAGACTTTTCCCGAGGAGACGGCAGCAGGGCTGCTGAGCGAAGAACTCACAATATATATCAAGGGATACAACACGGCAATCAGTACCACTGTCAGCATGAAGTAAACAACCGTTATAAATACGCGGTCTCCCCATGATTCACGGATCGTACTTCTGCTCTTGATTCGTGAACGACCTGCATTTGTCTGTGTGTTAGGCATGAATTGGTTCTCCTCCTTTCGCTCCCGTCACCATAAGCTTGTATTGGATAGTCGTTTGGCAACTTCGTTCACGATTAATAGCAGAATCAGGTTAATCACCGAGTTGAACAGGCCAACCGCAGTAGCGAAGCTGTAATTGGCATTCAGCAACCCTATTTTATAGACATACGTGGAGATGATCTCCGAAGCAGACAGGTTGAGCGGATTTTGCAGCAAATAGATTTTCTCGAATCCGACAGCCATGATATTCCCTACACTCAAAATCAGAATGATAACGGCTGCCGGAAGCAGTCCGGGCAGATCAACATTGAGGATTTTCTGTATTCGATTGGCTCCATCAACTTTGGCGGCTTCATACAAGGATGGATCAACACCAGCCAAGGCAGCCAGATAGATGACTGCGGAGTACCCCATCCCCTGCCATACATCGGAGAATACGTAGATGGATCGAAATAGTCCGGGCTCACCGAGAAAATTCACCGATTCGAAACCAAGGGCGCCTGCAATTGTGTTGACAATACCCAGTCTAGGGGACAGAAACAGCATAATGATGGAGACCATCACAACGGTAGAGATGAAATATGGAGCATACGTCACCATTTGGACTGTTTTTTTGAATCGTATGTTTTTGATTTCGTTCAGCGCGAGCGCCAGTAATATAGGAATCGGAAAACCAACGATCAGACTGTAAAACGAAATGTAGAGCGTGTTCTTGATCAGCGTGACAAACGCCGGATTCTGAAAAAGTAATTCGAAATATTTGGTTCCGGCCCATGGACTACCCCAGATTCCCTTGATGACGTTGTAATCTTTAAACGCCAGGACCGCATTCACCATGGGTACATACTTGAAAATAATAAAGTAAGCAATCGGTGGCAGAATCAGCAGGTATAGCTGCCAATGTCGCCTCCAGCTTCTGGCTAATGCTTGCTTCAAGACAGACGTTTTACTTGTTTTCTCCACGGTCTTTGATTCACTGGTCATGGTTGTTCTCAGAATCATCCCCCCATTCTTGGCTCCCAATCGTGCTGAATTTCAGCTCAACTTGGTAGCGCTTACTTTTTTGAGTAATCATAAGATTGGGCTGGGGATGCGTAAAGGTACAGTTGCGCTGGAAAAGTACAAAAAGCGAATGTATATCACAAGAAGCCCCCTACATTAACCGCTATGAACGTCCATTTTCCGAAACACACTCGGGGAAATGCCGCGTACCCGCTTGAACGCTCGACGGAATGAATGTGCACTGTTATACCCCGTGGCCTCCGCTATTTCGTCAATGGTCTGACCGGTGGACTGCAACAGGTTCGAGGCAGCATCAATACGTACCCGTTCTACATAATCGGAAAGATTCTCTCCTGTATGCTCTTTGAACAGTTGGGATATAAATTTCTCGGACTTGCTCATATGCTCGGCAATCCGATAGATCGTCAAGTTTGCATCCCCATAATTTTGCTGGATAAAACGAATCATTTCACTTACCGTATCTGCATGCGCTCCTGTTCTTCTCCTCTGAAAATCACCGCAGATGTCTTCTGTTAACTGTTTGAATTTTTCACGCAGCGAAGCGATCGTTTCTGTCATCTGAATGGATGTCACCCGAGTTTTATATTCCTCCAGCAGGGAGGAATCCAGCTTGAATTTTGGTTCGTCCAGCTTCAGGAAAGTTCCCTTCAGCTCCATGATGAACTGCTGAGCCATCTCGTAGGAGAGTTCCCTCTCTTCAAAATTACGAAGAAATAATTGCTCCAGAATGCGTATTGCCTCCTCAGGATCGCCAACTTTGATTGTGTTCAGCAGGCGCTGTTCAGACTCGATCGGATAATAGAACATTTCATTTTCCTTCACCGTATCTTCAAATCTCACCAGGTGATCTGTTCCCATATGAATGGCATAATCGAGAGCTTGTTTGGCTTCGTCGAAGGAGCGCCCCGCATCGTTCCAGACCTCATAGGCTGAACCAGTGGCAAATGTTGTGGATATCCGATGCTCCTGATAAATGACTTCCATCAAGCTGTTCAGCTCCTTTTCACATCTCCCTATAGCTTCATTCAGTGGGTTGTTTTCATCCAACGGGCAGGCAAAAGCGATCTGATCGGTTCCCCAATCCGTGATCAGCAACTGAGAATTCCACTCGGTAAGTACCTGTTTGATGAGCAACCTTGCGACGCCTAGTTCATGAATGGTTTCTTCACTGTCCGGATTGGCATATCCGTTTACCTTCACTAAACCTGCCAAGCCCTTGCTGCTACTAAGAGAAATGTGCGCTTGAGAAGAGATAACCTCCAACTCAAGCGACGTATAGACTTCTCCGGTTAACAGGCGTTTGATAAAACCGTCTCTCAATAACGGAATTTGCTCATTCATGGCGTTTTTAAGTGAGTCATTATTTGCAATTAGATTGTTAATATGGCTTGCCAAAAAATCGTATTCATTGCCCCGTTTGCCAGGGAAATCGGTGATTTGTTCCCGAAAAGTGGCCAACAGTTTGTAAACAGGTGCACTATTTCGATAGGCCAAAACCAGCCCAAACAGCAAGCCCAAGACAATGGTTGCCAATGTAAAGGCCAGCGTGACCTGTTTGATTTGATCCGCTTTTGTCATGAGTGCCTTTTCCGGAATCCCTGCTATGTAATTCCATCCATTTTGACTGGACTGTATTGATATCAGCTGCCGACCATCGCTTCCAGGCTGTACGTTCTGCCCGTTTCGCTCCGTTTCTGCAGCGTTACCTTCACTCCGACGTTTCTGTGCCAATTGCTCGGCTTCGGCTTGTTCAATGCCGAGGGAGAAAATAATCTGTCCTTCCGCATCGGTGACGAGAGTCCAGCCACCATATTGATCTACAATGTTTTGTGTAAGGCTGGCCATCTGATCCTGATCAATCATAATACCAATTGTCGCTTGCGGTTTGTTGAAGCTGTTCAAAGGCAGAGATTGCAGAAACGTAATGGCGGGAACGTCTGCAAGAACTGTGCCGAGTATTTCACGTTTATAGTTGTGAAGCGGTATGATTTCGTTAAAGTGCGGTTGTTTCAGAATTTGGTCATGCCATTGTTCAAACGACATGCCCTCCAGCTGATTGGCAGCATAATAATGCTCCGGGCGATAATACACGGTTCTTGGTGTAATAATGGCATTGTAGTTCGGAATGTGAATGAAGAAATGTGACAAGTAATCATTGGTACTGCTGTACATGGAGAGGCTCCGTTGCATGCGGTTCATACCATAGACGTTGTAGAGATCCTGCGGCTTCGGGCCAGCAATTAAATTTTGCAAATCGGGATTGACAGCAAGTTGCCTGGTAAAGGCTTCAACTTGAAGAAGGTTACGTTCAATGATCTCTTTGCCAAGACTCAGCGACTTCAAGCTGTTCTCAATGGAGCTGGAACGAGCCGCTTCAATGGAAGCTCGGTAAGAGGCATATCCCGCAATTTGAGGAATCATCAGAATGATGAGGTACGAAATGAGGAATCGGCGGAACACGGGTGAAAATTTGGACCATAGGAGCTGCATATGTACCCTCCCTTTTTTATCAAGCGCTTTCATTTCTCTGTGATAAGGTAGCTGTTCAATGATACACCGGACATTTCTTTCTGGTGAAGGTACAACTTCTTCCTTATGGTACATTTACTTACTAGAGCGTACAATGCTTACTTGAAAATAATTATCTCTCTGTTGCTTGGCGCACAAATATAGTCGTATTTTACCTTGGCACGGCCGCCATGCCAAAGTATCCAAAATAAATACAAAAAAAACCTCTCCAAGACAAGGGATGGCTTGGGGAGGTTTTTTGTTTAACGTGGTACTTTTTAATTGCTGACGGCAACAAATTTCCATTGTTGGTTTGTTGCACCCGTGTAGGTATTCTGCTGCAACTTGGCACCATCCGACGTGGAAGCGTTTGCGACTTCAATCGCTTTGTTGCTGTTCACGTTGATGATACTCCAGTGTCCGTTTCCAAGGTCATTCACTTTGAAATGCTGAGCGGTAGTGTTCAGGTTGCTCATGAGTTGGACCACTTCCCCATTGGTGTTGGTACCGTTACGAATGTCGATGACTTTGTCCGGTGAGTTCACACTTGTCAAAGTGTAGTTACCGTTGCCGATCGAGGTCAGAACCCACTTCTGAGGATTGCCTCCCAGATCGCTCCACTGTTGGAGCTGAAGATTGTTTTCGTTTTGGCCACCTGGGACATCAATAACCTTGTTGGAATGCCGGGCTACTATTTTATAGGTTGCACCGGATACCAGACCCGTTGTTGGCCCGCCTGATCCACTGCCCGGGTAAGTCTGAGCACGTTCATGGTACCAGTTAAACAGGAACCGTCCCATCGCGCTCCGTGAAGCATCCCCGTCCCACTTCAGGCCTGCCGTAGGATCGGCAAAGGAGCTTCGTGGTCCTTCACTTAGAATAAAACCGTTCATATGTGCTGCAATGCTGACGTTGCCTGCTGCGTTGAAGATCGTTTTGGTATTCGTACCGAAACCTTCATTGCTGCCATTAAACAAGTTCCAATAGGCCGAATCACCAGGTTTGTTTTTGAACCAGGTTACCTCGGTAATGTTAATCGGATATTTGTCAGCGGCTGCCTTTACGTTGGTATTCCACTGGTCTTGCAGGATGGAGAAGTTGTCATATGCGCCATAACCAGGGTACCAGTGAACAGCATATCCATAGTTATTGAGCGGATCAGTCAATGGATGGCTTGCCGTCAAGCTGTAAAATTGGTTGTACCCCAGACCTGCCGCCCAGATCACGTTGTCCGCACCTTTGCTGCGAATTGTTGAAATCATGGAATTTTGGAAATTACGCAAGTCATTCCAGTGATCCACAAAGTCATTCTCCCCGTTGTATCCACCCCAATGTCCATTGGCATAGGATTTCACCGGTTCGTTGATCAGTTCGAAGTGAACGTTGTCTGCACTTTTGATCTCCGGGCGTGAAGCGAGATAACCCCAGATTTCGTTAAATTTTTGCAGGTTGGCAGGTGTTGTTGCCTGATCATCCTTCAATGTGAAGTCCAGTCCCAGGACAACATAGACACCTTTTGTTTTGGCGTATTGAATGTATGGAATAATTACATTTTGAGTAACAGTCTGCACACCGGCAAAGTTATATGTACCAGCAGCCACATCTCCCATGTCCTGACGATCGATGAATAGACGCACCTGATTCATATTCCAGCCATGATTGCTTCCGTATTTCGGGCTGGTGTCCGCAAACGTATCCGTAATGTCTTTCAGATAAGCCAGTGTAGCTGCATGACGGTTATTGCCGTGCAGATTGAGATAATAATTGCTGTCCTGATATGTCCAGTAGGCCCCTGAAGGTTGATGCCAACCGTTCAGAAGCACAGGCTGGTTGTTGCTGTTTACCAGGTTTTTGCCGTTTACGTGAAGCTTGCCCATTGGCATGCCCACCCATGCTTCGGCGCGGCTGCCTCCCCATGGCGCAATGGTGACCAATAAAGCTAGAATCAGTAAAAGTTTACAAGATGTCATGAACTTCTTCACTATAATTCCTCCTGATCTGATATATTGCCTTGCAATATTGCGAGGTAAACTCCGTCAGAAAGTATATATGATCACACGTACCGCCTAGGTCGGCGCTCGCTCCCGCAGTCCGTTCCACACCAGCAAGGGAATATTTCGCAGGGAAGGTTCTTGGTTCTGCTGCGAGCAGACGTTCATAAGTTCTTTGAGATCTTTGCATGCGCGCTGTTTACAGATGTCATGTTGCATGAAGTTCCTCCTTCCTTCCCAGTCTGAACCAGTTCGATTGTACAGGAGAACTTAGCTTAACCGACGATTCCCGTACGCTCTACACTCTCTACGAAATATCGTTGCACAAACAGATAGATGACGATCAAAGGCAAAATGGCAAGTAGAATTCCTGTATCCTGGATCATGCTCAGATAGAACGGATCGGCCTGAGAAGCTGCACCGTCAGTAACTTGCTGGGCCAGATTATACGGAAGGGACGATAACTGGGTCGACATGACTTTACTCGAAGTCAGATAAGTTGTTGTATAAAAGCTATCGTTCCACTGCCATACAAAGGAAAACAGCATGACTGTTACCATGGACGGTATGGCATTGGGCAGCATAATTCTTGAAAATGTTCGCCCGATGCCCGCGCCGTCCACATAAGCCGCCTCCTCCACTTCCTTCGGAATGCCTCTGAAGAATTGCCGGAAAATAAAGATATACAAGCCAGCCTTGAGCGAATTTGCTGTAATCGCCGTCAGAATGAACGGCCAGTACGTATTGAGCAGATTAACAGGCTTGCCGGTCAAGAGCGTTACAAGCCCCATCAGGTCAAAGCTTTTCAGATTCAGGTATACCGGAATAAGAATGGTCGTTGGCGGTACAAGAATCGTCAGAATGACACCGGCAAATAGCCAATTGCTTCCCCTGAATTTCAGTCTGGCGAATCCATATCCTGCAAGTGCACAGGATGCTGTAGTCAGCAGTGTTGTCGTTGCAGACAGGGCAAACGTATTAAACAGTGTTGCCCAGTAATCCATTACGCGTATCGCCTGCTTGAAATTGTCGATGGAGAAGTTCTGTGGAATCCATACCACCACTGCCGAATACAGATCACCTTTATCTTTGACGGATGTTGAAACCTTCTGGAATATGGGAAACAGGATAACGAAGGAAAGCCCGGTAATCAGAACGAATCGGATTATGGCCCACAGCCAGCCTTTCCAATGCTCCAGCGATAATAATCGTGATGTTGTCACGTGGGACACCCTCCTTTCTAATCTTGATAGAAGACTCGCTTCGAGAAAATGATGGATACGATAACCAGAATGATGGCAATGGCCAGAAAGTAGACCCATGCCATGGCAGAGCTCAATCCAAAGTCAAACTTGACGAAGCCGGTATCCCGGATCAGTTCCGTCATGGCGTTACTGGCAAACGAATCAATGATGGTATAGATCGCATTGACAAAAATAAGCGGGCTGACCATTGGGAATGTAATTTTCCAAAAAGCTTCATACCCCGTCGCTCCCTCCATCTTCGAAGCCTCATATAGTTGAGGGGAGATCGTCTGGATGCCTGCCAAAAAGATCAAAATCTGTACGCCGGATTGACTGACGATCTGATAGATCCGATCTACGGCGCTACTCAGATAGGTGACGATCCAATCGCTCACTCCGGCGTTAACCATCAGATTTTCGAGTTCAAATGTCCCGAGTGAACTTCCACCGGTGCTGCTCTGATTAACCGCTTCAATCAGGCTGGTGCTCTCCAGCGTCATAATTACTCCAGATGCCAGAATAACCGGCAGGAAAAAAATCGACCGCGCTACAGCCCGCCCTCTGAACTTCTGATTCAGAACAACGGCAAGAAATAGACTGAATATTACAATAAGCGGTACGTTGATTAGTACATCTGTGACCGCCTCTATTAATGCACGGTTAAAGCTTGTATTAACAGTCAGTGCCTGAATGTAATTGGCGACACCGGTGAACTGAATTGCTATGCCTTCTGCGTTGGCTTGAATTGTACTCATGCTGTATCGCAGAGAGGCTAACAGCGGAATGAAGAAAAACAATACAAAACCAATCAGCCAGGGAAGCACGTAGATTACGCCCCACATGGCTTTCTGCTGAGCATACGTACGACTTCCCCATTTCCATTTCAGGAGCGTCTTCAGAGCTGCTCACCACCAGTCACATAGCTTTGGGCTTCCACTGTATCGTTGTCAACTTTCACAGGGAAGTCGTTATAATTGACGATTACGAACCCGCCACCTTCATATGTTGTCCGGAAGACACCCTCTTCCAGAGATTCATGTGATATCATGGAACGTCCGCCAAACGGAAGGTTCACCTGGTTTACCTCGTTGTAGATCTCGGCAGCCAGATCGATCCACTGTTCATAATTCGCTGCATATAGATCATCATAATCCGTTTCTTTCACGACATGGTTTGGCGCATTGAACCATGCAAAGTAAGGACTGGCTCCATATTCAATCAGCTTCAGCACATATTGCCTTGCGTTGGTATATGTGGAGAGATTGTATGGAGTACCTGTATAGCTGATGCTGCCGTGTACAACGAGCTGATAGAACGGAATCTCTTCATCCTCCAGCTTGAAACGGCTGCTGGTCATCGGCGCATCTGTCAGACCGGTTACATACGGCAGGGCATAAGCGTTCCCGCCTTCAGCAACAAGCGAGCCTGCCTGCTGCCGGATCTGTTCAAGTGCCTTCTTTACGGAGTCGAGCGCTTGCGTTCGGTCCACCAGTTTTTTCGGATTCATATCGCTGTTTAACTGCCCTGCCAAGTCATTCAGGCTCAGCGAGAGTCCATCCTTTTGCAGGGAACTGAGTTCATCCAGCATGTCTTCCGTCACGTTCTCCAGCAAGTTGGGCGATAGCACATAGGAAGGTGAACGATCCCGGTCCCGTCGCTGGATGGCCTGGTTCATCGGATACATGACCGCCGGTTCCTGAGTTAATGTGCGTGAAGCTTCCTTGGACGGTTTGAACCCTTTTTTGGATTGCACATTCAGCAGAGCGATATCGGGATAGAAGCCGATACCCGCTTCATGTGCGTATGCGCTGAATTCCCGCAATCCCTTTTTCCCGCCTACGGCGCCGTCGACTTGAATGGTATCCGGCAGTCCATGATGAAGTCCGCCATTAAGCCATCCCGCATAACGAACCTGAATATTGGATACTTTCTTCTCCGTCAAGGCGGAGAGAATGCTTTTAGCTTCATCAAACGTGGTCAAAGCCTCCGTCGAATCGTACGGTATGCCCAGCATATGCTTCCTTGTTGTCATGCCGCCGAACAGTTGCAGGTAAAAGGGAACGTTGATCTGCTCCTTGCTGGCATTCAGCTCGGGAAGTCCGCCATTCTGCAACAGATAATCCCGATAGAGAGAGGCGAGCCCCGAGTAAGAGGCCTTATCTTCCCCTACAAAAGCATATCGAACGACAAAGTCGGACACGGTTGGTTTCTTCTGAAACTTGGGAAGTGTACGAACCATATCGCTTGCCTGAAGCGTCACATCGCTCTTGTTCACGACATAGAAGCTTGGATATACGTTGTTGTAGCTGTTCAGCTTGCCGCTGATATCGGCATTCACAACTGCAACGGCATCCCCTTCTTCAATAATGCCCAGGAAAGCTCCCTCTTTTCGAATCAGTCCAAATACCGGCAACCTGGCTCTGGCTTCATTCGAACTTGCTTCCCGCAGCTTCATGGTCATATCCGGTCCGTATATGTCTTGTTGGTAGGATGGATATTGCAGCTTGCCATTGTTAAAATGGATCAGCGCTCCCGAACCGTCCGGCACCAGTATGGAACCCTCTTCATCCGAACCCCCGGCTCCGAAATAATCCAGCACAGATATGCTGTTGATCGGATATTCCTCCGGAAAATGAATGCCTGAGGATGGAACACGCACAAGCAGATCCTCTCCATCCAGTTCATATTCCATCGTGAGCATAAACAGCCGTGGTCCGCTTCGTTCCTCTTCAATGCCGAATTCGGCATGATCCTGAACCAGATCCTCCGGTGTGTAACCGGCTGTATCAAAAGCCTTCAAGGCCCGGGACAGCTGCAATCCTTGCATCGCCTTATCAATCCGGACGTAAGTGCCTTCATCCTTGTCTTCCGCATATCCGACCTTCAAGGCCCGCTGCCCTGCTTTGTCTAGCTGTGCAAGCAACTTTTGCTCAAATCGCTCCTTGCTGATCTTCATCGGCAAGTCTTCAATGGATCGCTCAGTGCTTCCAAACTGGTAGTGAACACGCACGCCAGCTGGCAACACCTCATAGCTTATCTGCTTGTGTGCAACACTATCCGTGAAGGAATTCACGGTGCTGCTCTGTCCAAGGCTGTTGAAGAAGCTGAGCTTCGTTTGTGATGACAACAGGTCTTTATTTATCCCGGCTGCAACCCCATCCTGCTCACGATCTGCTGGATTACTGCGCCAGATTTGCCCGCTCTTTGTATGAATCACTGCAATCTCGGCTGTCTCTTCGTGAATGAACAACTGCAGCGCAGCATTCTGCGCAATGCCTACCATACCCGGAAGGCGGACATCGCTGAACGATGATTTCAATTTCTCTCCGGGAGGCAGGGAGGGAAATTCCGTCTGATCTGCGGCAGTCACTGTCTCGTGAGCGAGCGGTGTTGGCGAGAATTGACACCCGCCAAGTAGCAGACTGCTCGCGAGCAGCATTCCTGTTATTTTTTTGGCTACGGCATATTTCATAACCGATTCCTCCTCCCTTAGCCCCGAAGCACTAATTCCTGATAGATAGTTACGACAAACGATACAATCTGCTGTACAAGACTGAAGAATAACAGGCACAGAAATGCCATAAACGCCATCGCTACAAGTGTCAGCATCATCGTAAGCACCGTTTTGGCTGGTGAATACTGATGAACTGTCATATTTCCCACAAATAACAGATATACCGTCCATACGACGGCGAGTGCATTGGAGAAATAATAAAAAGCAGTTTCCTGCGCAGAGATTACAAGACTCAGCCAGATCCATGGGAAATGAATGAGGAACAACGGTACCAGTGCAAAACACGTTGACATGAAAATTTCGGAGAACTTGCCTTCCCCGTCCATCAATGTGGTTAATGACCAGTTGGCTACACACCAAAACAGCACCGGTATAATGACATATACCATTTCGAGCAGACTGTTCAGGTACTTTGGATTACTGAGATTAATGAGAAAACCGCTGTACTGGGCATGCAAAATTTTGGTGATGACCAGAAGCACCAGGATCATGAAGGCAATCAGCAGTGAGTTTCTCTGGTTCCGTTCATATTTCAATTCCCAGTATCCGTCAAACGGATGAAATATCAGATGCAGCGGGTACTGGTACAATTGCTTACTTGATGCCTGCATTCGTAGTCCTCCTTTTCTGCCTGCGAACGATGATGATGGTGACAAACGCAGCGACAGCCAGGAATAGTCCGGACATCATCCATGAAAAATGCTCACGCATCAGCTCTTTGCGGTACAAAAGAAAAGCTTTGGAATACCCTTTGGGCTCCATGCTGCGCTTGAAATATTTCGCAGACTCGGCGTACTCCTTCTGACGAAGCAATGCTTTGCCAATTCCCGCATACGCATATTCCAGGTTCGCGTTCATCTCGGCAGCTTGGGCAAACAGCACTGAAGATTGATCTTCATCACCGTTATAGTAGCTGCGCACTGCTTCGTGGAGCGTACGTCCATATTCGGTTGTTTGAAACACGGTGATTTCACCAAGCGCTTTGTCCAGAACCAACATCCGGTCTCCCGCCCGTTCCAGGGCAACAGGTGTATTAAACTGACCCAGGCGATTCCCGATGCCGCCAAAAATGTGAAGCAGATATCCGTCTCCATTGTAGGTGAAGATTCGGCCCTTGCTGGAATCCAATACGGAGAACATGTCGCTGTCCCCCACATCCACATCAATCAGTCGGGATGGACCGGCTTCCTGGGTGTATAGCAAGTCACCTTGCGGGGTCTGATAGCCTTCTCTGCGCAAAATGTCCGTACCTTGGGCATTCAGCTTCTTGACCGGATCTTTGCCGCGATCGCCGCTAGTGGCGTAGATAAAACCCTCTTCATCCATATCCAGATTGGTAAATTCCGTTGGAGTGAACATCACCATCTGACTGCGCTGCTCCCGTGTTGCAAACCGTTTCCACAGATACTCCACCGGGTCCACCTGAACTCTGTTCGCTCCAATGAAGGAAGAGAATGTACCGTCGGCGCTGAACTCCATGAATCCATCAAATACGCCTTCGGCCATGACGTAGATACGCTCCCCTTTGTCCATAACAATGCGCATCGGTTTGAACTGGAAGTCTGCTTTTAACAGATCCGATTTCGGTTCAGACACGATCTTGACCAGCTTCCCCTGTTCATCCAGATGCACCACTCGGTGATTATCCGAATCAGCGACCAACAGATGGCCTTTTTCCGTGACATACAATCCTTGTGGATTTTTAAAATGATCTTCCTTGCCTTCCTGCACAAACGAATCAATCGTCCGTATCAGCTTGAAGTTGCGATCCATCTCAATGATGCGGCCATTACCCGAATCGAGCACAAAGACGTGCTGATTGGCGGTGACATGCATGTCACTTGGCTCTTTCATAGGTATCGTGTTCAGCTTCTTGTCGGTGATAATCGTTGTTGCTTCGTATGCCGCCGGTGCCGGAACTGCGTCACCCCAGAAGGAATAATGATACGCATCCGTCTTCCCGTCTGCACTCACATAAGATGCCTCTTGAACGAACAACAGGAGGCAGATCATACCCATGATGACCGATTTGCGTTTTTTCCATGTGCTTCTCCGCACCTCGCTGCCTCCTTTCTACTCTTTCATGCCCGAAGTGGCCATCGTCTGCATAACACTGCTCTGTGAGATGATAAACAGGGTGATCGGTACGATCATCAGCAGCAAGGCAACTGCCGCACCTACACCGGCTCTTGCGATCCCTCCCTGAACAATTTGACTGAGCGCATAATGCAGCGTTTTAAGATTTTCACTGTAAATGAAGCTCCCGCCGTCCGTTCCCCATAACGCTGGAAACTGCAGGATCATTAGCGTAAGCCATGCCGGCTTCACATTGGGCATCACGATGCTCCAGAATATCCGGTATTCATTGGCTCCGTCGATTTTGGCTGCCTCCAGCAATGCATCGGGAATCTGCTCCATGAACTGTTTCATGAGGAAAAGTCCCAATGAGAACGCCAGTGATGGCACTATAATGGACGCGTGAGTGTTAATCCATCCAAGCCAGGACATGACCATGTAGTTTGGAATTGCCGTAACATGCGGCGAGAACATCAGAGACAGAATGACAATGGTGAACAACACTTTGGAACCCGGAAAACGATATTTCGCCAGCGGATAAGCCGCCGCAGATGCAAGAAGGATATGTCCTGCTGTGCCAAGTATCGTTATGAGCAAAGTGTTGGCGATATAACGGGATAACGGAACCCACGAATTGCCCATGAGGTTGATCAGATCGGCAAAATTCTCCGTTGTGGGATTGTTCACCCAGAAGCGCGGCGGGAAAATAAACAACTCATCCAGCGGTTTGAATGCATTGTTGACTGCATAGATGAGCGGAAGCACCATAAAGGATCCGAACACAGCCAGCAATGAAAATAACATCAGGCTGACGGTAAATGACCGATTAAGCCTTTTTGGCATGCCGAACACGGCACGTACTTTGCTGGTCATCGTCATTCACCTATCTTTCTAAGCATTTTTTGCGTGAAAACGTTTGTGCCCAGCATCAGGGCAAACAGGACCGTTGCGATGGCCGAGGCATACCCCATCTCGAAACGAATCGTTCCGAAGTCCATCAGATGCGTGACAACTGTATGTGCTGCATAGTTAACGCTTGGGAAACCTGCCAGCGCGATCGAGATCTCGGCTACGGCGAAGGAGGCGGTAATCTGCATTACCGCACCAAACATCAGCTGCGGTCTCATCGAGGGCAAGGTGATATACCAAAGCTCCTGCCACCGGTTCTTGATCCCATCCACCGTTCCGGCTTCAACCAGAGAACGATCAATGGTTTGCAGTCCTGCTATAAAAGCCAGGAAGCTGGTTCCCAGACTCAGCCACAGCTGTACAATAATGACGATTGCCAGTACATACTTTTCGTCGGCAAGCCATTGGATCGGTTCAAGTATGACGCCAAGTCGCATCAGGAAACCGTTCATATACCCGTAGCTGTCACCCGAGAAGATGATCAGCCAGATGAAGAATACGTTGCCCGATATGGATGGAGCATAGAAAACCAGCGTCATGACCGCCCGAATTTTGGGAGACAGTTCATTGATGATCCACGCAAACAAAAAGCAGGCAATATAACTCACTGGACCTGTAATTACTGCGAAAAGCAGCGTGTTTTTGAGCGCGATCAGAAATACGTCGTCGTTCAGAAACAGCCGGGAATAGTTCTGCCAGCCGACAAATCGCGGCAGCTCCAGCATATTGAAGTGAAAAAAGCTGAGCCCAAGTGAAATGCCGACCGGAATGACCGTAAACAAGAAAAAAATCAACATGAACGGTGCCATCAATACATAATAATGCCTGCTGAGATACAGATCCCGCTTCAATAGGGACCACCAGCCGACCTGGCGGGTATGAACGGCAGGAGCGGCGGCTGTCTTGGTTGTTTTTGCTTGCAACCGTTACCCTCCCTTTCCTCTATTTCAGATTAAATTCTTTGCGTTTCAACTCAATTTCATCATCGATGTACAACACATAGTCCGATAAGGCTTCACGCGGATTTTCATTCGCATTGACCACTTTGCGGAAAGCGTTGTCCAGATGTCGTCCTGTGAAATAACCTCCGGGCAGCTGCGGAATCCCTTGTACCCATTCCCATTGTTTCTCGAGATTTTGATAGTCCTTCACAGGCCAAGGCAGTTGCTTCAAGGCTTCGATATTGGCCGTCGGGTAACGGGCAGCCGCCCCCATAAGGCCTTCCATTTCTCTCCCGTATTCAATCTGGGTCTGCTCATCAGTCCACCATTTCATGAACTTCCACGCCGCTTCCTTGTCGTCAGCATTTTCGAGCATCATCACCGCGCTCGTTGCGCTAGCCACTTCGTGCCGTATGGACCCATCCGGAAGCTGCGTACCCGGAACAATCGTAAAGTCCCAGAGGTTGCGGATTTCCGGAGCCATAACCGTCAGCATGTTATACGTGGTGTAATCAGCAATCCCGATCGGCATTTCCCCGGTACGGAAACGGTTCGGAAAGTCAGCTTTGAGCGGAAACTTGTAATTGGTATAAAATTGCGTCCAGCGTTTGAACGCGTCCATTGAAATCTCCGAATCCAGTGCACTTTTCTTCTGGTCTTCGGTATAGAACGTTCCGTCATTCTGATATAACAACATGGCAAAGGTTGAATTCGGAACCAGGTTGGCATTGTTCAGCGTATCCTCGATCGGCAGATAAAACTCCATGTTATGCTTCTGCAGCACGGCGATGGCGTTATATACGTCCTGCCACGTTTTTGGTGGTTCGAGGCCCAGCTCATTCAGAATGTCTTTGCGGTAAAAAAGCATTGGAAAATGCTGCTGCTCCGGCAGAGCGTACACTCCGTCGTTGTAACGGTAAGGTGTCAACCCGCTTTCGCGGAACCTGCCCGAAACTTCCTCAAAATCGGGGAACTGGCTCAGATCGGCTGTTGCATTCCTCATCGCATAATTCACCGGAATGTCTTCGCCCATCTGCATCGCTACATCCGGCCCTTCCCCCGAGAGTGTAGCGGGCAGCAAAATGTTGGGCGGTACGAGACGTAACTGCACGGATACATCGGTATCCGGGGTAAACGAATCGTCGATCATGCCTTTCAGTACTTGGGCCTGGTCCCGTCCAGTCGTGATCCATACGGTAATGGCATCTTTCTTTTGTTCCACATTGCCAATGCTGTCATAATCTTCGGTATACGAGGCGACATATGCGCCCAGTTCGTGCTTGACTTGCTGGATGGTGCTTGCCTCCGCTTTAGGCAGCGATTCACCTGGCGGAGATACGACAAGATAGTCCAGCGTGATCGGCTGTTCACGCACCGATAGAATCCATGTACCGAGACCGCCTACGTTAATTTTGAATGTATCCAGTCGTTTGGGAACCGTCTCCGGTCTGGCCGCCATATCTTCCAGCTGCAACACCATGGCGTGTAGTACGGCCACTTTGTCACTTTGCTCACCCGTGGCTTTTTCCAGATAATTTGCAACGGAGCGCAAGGTGTCAGCCTGTCGCTCAAACACCTCCGTCATCTCCGGAATACGCCGTTCCAGCTGGTAATCCCGCAATGGATCCGGACTATTGGAGGTAATCATTAATATTTTGCGATACATCTCATTCAGTTCCAGCACGCTGGATTCCACGGTCCGAAGGAGCGGAGCGATATCGCCGAGTGTAACCGTCATTCGGATTCGGTGTTTTCCTTTTTCCAGATGAAACTGATATGGCTGATCTTCCCCTGATCCCAACACCTGAGTTTGCCAGGCCGGGCTGTAGTTAAATCGAATGCGTTTCATTTCCTTAAACGGAACTTCGCCGTTGATCGTCAGACTGCGGGTGGCATAGATGCCACGCAATTGATCCTGTTTCACCTTCAGCGCGAGTTGATACAGTCCGTCTTCAGGCACGTCGATTTCCCACTCTATCCATTCGCCAGGAAGCTTCCAGTTAATGCCTCCAATGGCGTTCATCCGAATTTTGGATACATTATAAGGCTCCAGTGAAGGGCTTGATCGGTCCGAGATTGGTGCCAGTGTAGGAGATGATTTGCTGACAGCCTCCTCGCCCTGCACTTTCAGCATGACAGAAGCGGCTTGTTTCAAGCCGAGTGAGTCATAGGTCTGCTCCAGCTCTGCATAGGACAGCACTTCGCCTTCCTGATACAACTCGATATAATCAATTGCCATGCTCTCTCTTAATGAAGTGAGCGATAACTGCTGATTGCCTTTGTCAAAATAAAACTGAAACGGTTCCTCGAAGTACCCTGCGCTGTCCTTGAACGAAGTCAGCTGCCATTCGGGTTGTTCCACTTGTCTTGGTCTGAGGTCATTGCCACGATCGTCCTGTCGGACGTTATCCTCGCGATTCCCCCATACCCTGTCAAACAGAAGAATATCGGCCCCTCTAAACGGGACCTTACCGTTAACCTCAAGCCTGCGTTCGATTCCGGAGCTTTTGCCTTCTACGGGATAATAGTGAATGCGAATGTTGTACAAACCGCTCACCTGAACGGGAACATCCCAGCGAATGGTTCCGGTTTCCGGTGTAATTACGGCGCTTCCGTCTAATCCGGCGTACCCTTGCACAACCTCAAATTCCCCATTCTCTGCCTGAACATAAGATTCCCCTTCGATGCGTACCGTTTCATCGGGTTTGGCCGTATTGTCATGAACAGTCAGATAATGCTCATAACTGAATGAATCCTCGGTTCCCGATACCGCTTCAAAGTCCTCAAGCGCATGTACCGTTCCCGGATTACGATCCCGCGATGGATATAGTGTCCATATGGAGAGCACCAAGGCCAGGACAAGCACCAGGATTAGTCCCTTTTTCTTACGTGACCGCATGTTTGAATGTATCCCCTTTCCTCTAAACGTTGCGAGAACTGGACGATTGACTAACCCGGACAGACCGCACCTGCATGGGTGCGTTCTGCCCGTGTAACGTAATGCTTATTTGTATACCTCATCAATCGCAGCCTGGAAAGGAGCCTTGTATTTCTCAATCAGCGTAGATACAGATACCCCTTCTTTGAGCTCCCCATCAAAGTCCCAGAAAGGCAAAGACGGGAATGTGTTATGGTCGAGAACCAGCATACCTTCCGCAACTTCTCTGGCGTTGTTGATATCTGCTTCATCGGTCAGATGTGTCTCCAGTGTGGATTGCCCCGGATACTCATAGATCGATTCAATCTCGTTAATTTTCTCCCAGATGTACATCAGTTGTTCCGGATTCTCTACCGCTTTAGGAATCGTTATAGCCTGGTAACGTGACTCACCGGAGTGATACGCCGTTGCACTTGGACCTTTGGGAAACGGTACAAAACCGATGTCGTAATCCTTCATATCCGTCATAATGCCTTCAACTTCGTACATTGCACCTGAATACATCAAGGTGTTACCTTGACGGAAGAACGTGGAAGGCTCTGTCCAGTCGCCGCCCTCAGAAGCTCTTCCGACCTTCTCGGTAGCCAGTTTGGACAGGAAGTTCAACGCTTCTTTCGTTTTTGGATCTTCCAGGTTCTGCTTATCCTCTTTGGTCAGAGAAGCCTCGTTGGAATACAGAATTGGTTCCAGCAAGCCCGTTTGAGCGAGTCCCCAAGTATCCAGCTTGCCATCATTGTTCCGATCCTTGTTCGCTTGTTTGGCAACGCTGAGGAACGTATCCCAGTTCCATTCATCAGCATCTACATACTCTTGCAGCGGCTTCAAGCCGAGCTCTTGCATAAGCGTACGATTATAGAAGATTCCGTTGATAAACGAGGATTGGTCCTCGGTAAAGCCGTAACCTTTGCCTTCATACTGCATGTATTCCTTGGTCGTTTTCTGGTTGAATACCTTGTCGTTTTTAATATAATCATCCACCGGCCATAACAGATCCTGTTTGGTCAATGCCGGGATGGCATAGTTTTTGCCCAGTCTCACAAGATCGCCAAGTGGTTCACCGGCCATCAGGGAAGCAACAACCTTTTCCTGATATTCGCCAAAATCGATGGAGACGTATTCAATATTAAAGTTGTGTTTTTTCTTCAGCGCTTCGAGATTCTCAAGGCGTTGAATGTTGTCCGGGTTGTTTCCCTGTATTTCCATGTCCCACCAAGCAACCACTTTAATCGTTCTGCCGCCCATGTCAAAATCCATTTCTGGCGTAGAGTTTTCATTCTTTGCCTCGGTTTCTGCGGGTGTTTGTTCCTCCTGTGGTGTTGTCTGTTCCGGCTCGGGTTGAGCGGTAGGTGCAGAACTGCATGCAGCAATCACCAACAAAACCGCAAACACCAGGCTCAGTAGCATGAACTTGTTTTTTCTCATCGTCTTCCCCCCTGATTGTCTTTTGCTCTCACAGTGTATCGTTCAAATGAAAGCGCAAACAACCCGCCGGAATACAGATGTTTACCCGGGCTGAATATAGATTTTCGTAATTTTGCTCGAGCAAAGCGCAGTATAGGATCTAATTGGTAAAGAAATGCACTCTCTACAAAAATATGCACATTGTATGCGCTTTCTTTTAAAACCATAATGAAATCAAGTCATATTTCAGTTAATCTGGCGGACTACAATTCAACAGAAGGTGGGGTATTGCTTCATGTATGATATTTTACTTGTGGATTTCAGCCGTCGTTTGTGCGGAGAGTTGCAACAGATGTTGCTACGGAGCAAAGCTCAATATACTATCGCAAATTGTGTATTCTCATCGGCCGAGGCTTTGACCGCATTGTCAGAACGAGACTTTTCCCTTGTTATGGTACATACAGAGAGGTTTGATACCGCGGGGCTCTGGTTATGCAACGACATTCGACAAAAAAGTCAGATCCCCATCCTCCTGATGGGTGGAAGAGATCATTTCAGGTTCGTACGCAAAGCCTTGACGTATCAGGTGAATGATTATCTCCCGTATCCTGTTAGTCCCTCATCTTTACTTAACAGTCTGCATGGACTTAGATCCCACCTTGAAACCGACCCGGCACATAAAACGTCGTCGTTCTTCAAAACGCCCGTTCAAATGAACGGTAAGCCCATGCACTCCAGTCATGTTATTCGAATCGTCAAAGCCTATGTACGGGATCATCTGGGTGATGAAATCACGCTGAAGAAAATCTCTGACATGCTTCATTTTAACTGTGCATACCTTGGACAGAAGTTTAAGCTGGAAGAAAAGATGTCTTTCAATGATTATATGCTCCAGCAACGGATGGAAAAGGCACAGCAGTTGTTGTCTTCCACGAATCTGCGAATTTATGAGATTGCTATTGAGGTAGGATATAAGGATATTGATTGGTTCTATAAAAAATTCAAAGCATATGCCGGATCAAGTCCCAACGCTTATAGACGACAAAAAATTTATACGGCCTAAATGGAGAGCCGGATCGCTTTGTTTATCAAGTGAATAACTACAAAAAACGCAGGAGGTTTTCTCCCTGCGTTTCTTGTGGTTGATTGAGCTGGTCATTTCCACAGAAATCAAAATCAACGAACCATAAGGGATTCTCGGTATTCTTGGGGAGTCATTCCCGTTATTTTCTTGAAGAGCCGGGTAAACGAATGTGCGGCCTCGTATCCCACTTGAACTGCTACCTCACGTACCATAAGATTTGTGTTCTGCAGCAATTCTTTGGCTCTTCTTATTCGGCAGTCATCAATGAACTCTGACAGGTTAATTCCCATTTCCTGCTTAAAGAATCGGGACAGATAGGATGGATTAAAATGATGAAGTTCTGCGAGTCTCACCAGAGAAAGATCTTTCTCAAGGTTCTCCTTGACGTAACTGCATAAGGAATGAATGACAACATTAGCGCGTTCCTGTTCATTTGATCTTTTGTAGCGGACTAATTCATCGGCAGCACGATATAAAAATTGTACTGCATCTTTCATGCAAGTATACTCCCCTAAATGCAGCAAACTTCGTTGATCCGGAATCTTCTGTTGAAGACCCCAGCGATTGATTGTTGAATGCAATAATAAAGCCAGATTGTAATAGGTTTCCATGGCACGTTCCATCGTAATATCCTGTTGAAGCAATTCACCTGCAAGCTCCTCAAAACTATCGTAAAATGGCTGAATTCGGCCTGTTTCCAAATACCCTGACATAATCTCGATCCGGTTCGAGATCCGCATGGATTCTTTGGGTACATCAGATGAGAGATCATTACGATGATCTGTGAGTACCATGGATACGCCATCCCCAATTTTCATCCACTGGAGTAATCTCAGGCGTTCATATTGTTTGGTTAGCTCCGACCAATTACAGCTTCGACTACTTAATGAAAAAGCAATGGATACGCCAAGTGACGCCATGCAAGCTTCTTGTACCAATTCTAGGGTGCCTTCTAGGAATCGTACAAGTTGATCATTGGTCATCTCCTCCTCCTGCTTCGGTTGAAGCAGCCAGATCGTATCCCCGTAATGGTCTGTTACACTTGCGCACACCGTGCGCTCATGCATTAATGAAGAGCCAATAATACGAACAGATTCCTGGACTTGTGTAAGTTCCGAACCTTTCTCTGGCGGATGATTGAACCGACCCAATATGAGATAAACAGGCGAGTTGATCTGTAATCTGATGTCTCTTTTGAATAATTCATCCTGCATATCAACCGTAGAAGCCATAACTGCTGTACAATCTTGAAGCAACTTCCGCAAATACTCTTCCTGTTGAATCAGTGCAAGCTGTGAGTTGACTTGATGAGAATATTCCAATAACTCAAGCATGCTGTGACTTTGCCGGATCTCCTCCATCACATCTTCGACAACAGACATCACCTTGTCATAACCTTCCGTTTTGAGCAAGTACCGCACATTGGCCATCTGAAAGGCTTGATAGGCATAATCAAAATCGCTATGCCCTGTCAGAAAAATGACCCGACAATTCGGCCAACTGGCTTGAATCCGCTCTGTCAATTCCAAGCCGCTCATGCCGGGCATGCGAATGTCCGTTAGAACAATATCAATTCTCGAACGTTGCATCCAGGACAATGCCTCTGTTGCAGAGTAGGCCTTACATACATCAAGCTGCTCAGGTATATGTCTGGCGAACGTTTCATAAAGACTATCTGTAATAATCTCCTCGTCATCTACAATCAAAAGTCGATACATTCGTTCTCTCCCTCTTTCCACTGGATTCGAATTGTGACTTTTAATCCTTGCAGTTCACTTCTGGATAGGAAAAGGCCGCTTCCTTCGCCATACGTCAGGACCAGACGCCGATGAATATTGATTAAGCCCGTCATTTCATCCGTACTTTCATCCTTATGCAAGCGTTGTTGAAGAGCTTGAATATGTTGCTCTGCCAACTCATTTCCATTATCCTCTACGGTAATCTCGGCATATGAACCTTCCATATGAAACCCGATAATTAGAAGTCCTGAGTCCGTATTCTTTTCAAGGCTGTGTTCATATGCATTCTCAATAATGGGTTGAATAATGAGTCTGGGAACGTGAATATGTTCCATCTCAGCAGGTAGTGACCCAAAATCGACTTTGATTCGTCTGGAGAATCGTAATTGTTGAATCTCTGTATAGATTCGTGAATGCTCAACTTCCACTTTTAACTTCACATGATCTGTTTCATTCCGGGTAATGAACCTGAAATACTCTCCAAGCATGTTCGTGAATTGCTCAATACGTTCTGTTTCCCCTGTTCTTGCAAGTGAATTCAGAATAAAGAAGCTGTTGTACAAGAAATGAGGATTAATCTGGGATTGGAGCTGTTTCAACTCGGCCCGTTGCATCATCAGTGTTTTCTTGAAATCCCGATCGATCAGGGACTGAAGATTTTCAATCATTAGGTTGAAACGGGTGTAGAGGAAGCCGAATTCGTCCTTTCGATTATGCGCGATGGGAACATCAAGCATGCCTCCCTCCATTTTTTTAAATCTTTTCACCAATAACAGTAACGGAATATGAATCAACTTGTAGCTTGAATAGAGATACGCCGTGATGGCAACAAATGATGTAATTGCAAACAGCCAAGCCCAGTGATAGAACTTGCTAAGCGGTCTGGTGACAATGGCCTCGGGTAGATATGTAGCTACGGATAAGCCCAGGGAATCCATATGCAACTGACTAACATGATACATGGTGTCCCCCACCTTCATCCGAAAGCCATCAAGTGTACCTTTCACACTGTGCTCACGATAATTCGCGAGAATAACACTAGCTTGATGGTTATCTGTGATGGCATGCCCTGTTTTGTCCTCAATCAGGAAAGTTGAACTCTCCGGGTACAAATTAAGTCGCGTGAGTTCATTTTGAAAATGAGCTGTATCCAGCTCCACTTGAATGACAAAAAGCGGGGGCTCTCCTCTCGTACCCGTCAGTCTGACGGCACTGAGGTTCATGGTGTCCTCCTTCACAGTGAAACGTGTACCTTTTCCTTGCATGCCTGAACTGAAGTATACATATGAACTTTTATCAAAATCATCGATGCCTTGGATCGCGGATATACTCTTGCCAACGGAAGGGATATGTACATATACGTTTTTGATATAAGCCGTACTATTCTTAAATGAAGCGAGTACTTCAGTCAGGTAATTTAATGTATCCCGTCGATCAACCTGATCCATCATATCCCAGAGAATGGCCAGACGATTCAACTTTCTGTCTTCAACGATATCAAACTGCTGTAATTCCATCCATTCCATCTCTCTGTTTAATTCCAAGACATATTGGTTCAGTCGTCTCTCTGTTGACAAAGATATTTCCTGGCTTGCATTGTCATAACTCCAGTGATACAGATACACTCCAAGGAGAATCAGGGGAAGCACAAATACCAAATAGGTGATTATTAATCGCGCAAATATACTGTTAAACCATGATTTAGCAGGGATCTTGATCAATGCATTCACCTCCAATGCCAAAGGCTGAGTGGGTTCCTTGTATGAATAAAGTGAACATTAGCGCTCCTTTGGCTTGCTGGTGCGAAACCACGCGTTAACTTCCGAGGTGATCTGATCTCCCCCCAACTTGCGCCAATTCTCTACGAATTGGTCAAACTCATCGATCGACCTGCCAAGAATGATGTTCATATACGCTTCAAGCTGAAGATCTCGAAGAATAATCTGTCGATCAACCATTGTGTCTGTAATGCCGCCAGTGAACTCATCATAGAGAAGTTGACCGTTCTTCTCGTACGCATCTGCAATGCTAAAAGCGCCCGAAGGCCCATAGGTCTGTTTCCAGCCCCAGCCGCTCTCTACATGTTCCAACTCATAGGCCACGATTCGTTTGTGAATGGCGAGAGCTTCATTCTCCAGAGCCGAGAAGTCTCCTGTACTTCTGGCATCACGAATTTGTTTGTAAGCATCTATATTTTTGTTGCCTGGAAAAGGAGTCACCGGTGAAAGCATCCACACAGCACGGGAATCGTCGTTGTAATATGTTTCATACTGTGCCTGATTCCCCCAGTTGATGTCCAGATGCAGATTCATGAGCTTTACAACGACCTCCGGATGAGCGAATCCCTTTTTTACAGCAAAGTATTGCCCCGTATTGGAACGTAGCGGTACGAACAGACTCCGGTCCGATTTGGCAACAATGGGATATGCCTGCCATTCTGCATCTGCATCTGTGTCACGGGTGGTCTGGAGCATAAAGGATGTCCACTGTTCTCCATATAGCATCCCTATTTTTCCGTCCTGAATCAGACGAGACGCCTTGCTGCCACTTTTATAGCCGAAATCCGGATCAAGTTGGCCTTCACGATACAAGGTTTGCAGTGCTTTCAGCGCCTCGCGAACTTCAGGCTGTATACCTCCATAAGCGAGATTTCCTTCTGCATCTTTAACCCATATATTTGGGTAGGCACCGTAACCAGACATTAATCCCGCAGCTCCCATAACTGGATCCCATAGATGGTTTGTTAACGCAAGTCCGTAGGTATCCTGCACTCCGTTCCCGTCGGGGTCCCCCTCTGTAAACGCTTTCGAAACTTGAAGAAGCTCTTCCATCGTTTCAGGCGGCCGTAGCCCCAGATTCTCCAACCAATCGGTTCTAATCCACAGGTACTGTGCAGTCTCAATGGAGGAGGAGGATTCAGGAATAGCCATGAGTTTGCCATCTATGGTTGCCGCATCAAATGCTCCTCTGCCTTCTGCCTCTAATATACTCTTTGTCAGTGGTGAAGCGTGCTCTTGGTAGACATGGGTTAAATCTTCGATCATTCCAGCGTTGCTCAATTGTCTAAGTTGATATGGATTTACTTTTACCACATCCGGGAAACGTCCTGCAGCAAGAGATACACCCAGTTTCTGATTGTATACATCTCCATTAGCAATCCAGTCATAGTGAATCTGAATACCTAACTCTTTCTCGTACACACGAGTCCAGCGATTATCCAGCATCGTCTCACCAGGCAACTGGTTAATCATGCGCTCGAGGTCATCTCCGGTTTCCCTGACAAAAGAGACCACGATGGGAGGAGAATACTTCTCAAACGTAGCGGGAAGTTGTATTTGCTGCCCATCTGGCTGCGGTTGATTTTGTTTGGAATTCCCTTCGGTATGACCTGCTGGTATCGACACAGCAAGGAACAGAATAAAAGTCCATTTTGTTATGTCCAGACATCTCTTATACATGACGACATGCCCCCAGTTCGGTTTGAACAAACTCTCTTCTCTCTCTCCATATTGAATCCATATCATTGTACAACAAACTTGTAATCATTGAATACGAAAAGCCGCCGTTGGGCGGCTTTTACATATTTCATGGCTTCTCATCAGAATTAATCACACGATATTCAAAATTCGAAAAGTCAGCTGTTCCGCCAATCATTTGGGTTGAATATACAAACAACCCCGCTCGGCAACCCATAAAATGATCAAGTTTATATACCATTTTATGGGCAATTCCTATATCTCTCCATTCCACCCCATCAAAATAGGCAAACGAACATTCATCCAGATTGTTCGCAAAATTTCCGAATGCTTTCAGTTTAACGACCGGATCTGATACCGGGATACGTTCATGTTCAGTGGCTGGCTCCTGGTCAATCAGATTGCCAAATATGGTTGAGTCCTCACTGATTCTAGCATGCATGACCAAATAAAACTGGTTATCCTGTTTCGTAAGAGCGAGCATACCGTATGAACCAATCAGAAAGCACAAGCCGGCATAATCCCCATCATTCAGACGGCTGCCATCAAGTGTAACCCTTGCTTCGCAAGCAGGCCCCATGGAACGCTGGGTTAGGGTGTTTACGGCGAACGTAAGATTTGGGCTGATCTGTCCAGTTCGAACACGATAAACTCCCGGTTTCTCTGTGACGGACCAGAGTTCATCATTGGGTGTATGATTCCATTGCCAAAAATCACGGAGCTTTACTCTCCCATCTTCTTCGGCTGCATAATCGAAACTGTCGCTACCTATTAACGGGTTATAACGGTGCTCAGGTCTAGTGCTAGGGATATCAATCTGTTTCGGGGCTTTGCTTGCAAACACGGGTATATCCTGATCAAAATGTAGCGGAACCAAAACAGGGATACGGCCAACAGCCCCATGATCCTGAAACAGCATGGCATACCAGTCCCCATCCGGCGTATCCACGATACCTCCCTGAGCAACACCTGAATTGAAATAATCCATATCGTCATTGAATACTTCTCCACCAGTGAAGACATCTTCCAGAGAGTCAGCGACATAACACGCCTGTGTTCTCCGTCCGGAAGCCTTCGATATATGAATCAGGAATACAATATACTTCCCATTGATCTTGTAGAAATGGGCTCCTTCATAACCAAGGTGATGAGGCTGTTCGTCTTTTACAATCAAACGATGCACTCCGCCAGGTTTCGGCCCGGACAGATCAGAGCTTAATTCGGTCAGATAGATCTCGGTATTCCCGTACACAAGATATGCTCGTTCATCATCGTCGAAAAACAAGGAGCAATCATGGTAAAACCCTTCGACTACTTGTTTCTTCCACACTCCCGAGATGGTGGGTGACGTGTACAAGTATGTTTTTCGGGTATCATTCGCCACAAAGATCACATAGAACATTCCTTGATGATAGCGGAGCGATGCAGCCCACATGCCTTTGCTATAAATGTGCTGACCATCCACCAGCCGCTGTGCAGGTGTATCGTCCAATGTGTCGTATACATATGTGGCTACTTCCCAATGGATCAGGTCATATGAACGCAGGATGACACATCCCGGCATCATATGCATGGTTGTGCTAACCATATAATATGTGTCCTCTACACGAATAACGTCAAGATCCGGGTAATCAGCCCAAATAATCGGATTCGGATACATGTTTTAATTACACCTCATTTTTTCTGTTAAACTTCCATTCTCTTAAATGGATGATGGAGCTGTCTGTTGAATTTTTAATTTTAATATACAAATCTTGTACACCTTTTGCACCCGTAACTTTCGTTGTTAGTTCCATCCATTGAAGAGATCCGGTCGCAGGCGGAACAATGATTTCGGCAATTAACGGCCCGTCTGCACGTTCAAGCCGAAGTTCCAACGTACCTTCGCTTCCTTGATTCGCAATAATGGCTGTGAAGGATGTGGGTCCTTCACTTTCAAAATCGACTTTGGATATAGCTAGCCAACTGTCATTTTGCAGCTTAGCGGACATGATATTCGAATCGGATGCAGACATCTCAGCAGAGTCAAGATATTGCTCTGTTGTTACTCTGCTGCTCCATCCAATCGTTGAACCGCTTACCCAGCCATAGGGATTGAAACACTTGATTTGATCTACACCTTGATAATCTGCATGTACCTTCTGGATCTTACCCGTGGCCTCATCATGCTCGACTCGATTCAGATGTGTTGACCGGTAACCATCGGGAATATTCATGGCCTGGCTTAATGTCTGAGCATGATAGGCAATGTACCACTGATCGGCCAGTTGGAATATTGCATGATGGTTATTGCCACCAACATCAAAAAAGTGGCCCGGATTCTGGAGCAACGTTCCCTGATATGTCCATGGCCCCATTGGCTGAACACTGGTCATATATGCAATCTCACCGGGTGGCGGACTGCCCTCTGGCCGATCACCCTCGACAAAATTGGAACAATACGTAAAGTAGTACTTATTATTATATTTATGTATCCCTGCATCTTCGAACATATAAGGCGCCTGAATCACCTTCGCTGTGCCTGCAACGCTGATCATATCGTCTCCCAATCGCATCACTCTTGCCGTATCAGGTCTTTCTGCTTTCCCCTGCGGAATCCCACCACCGAAGTATATGTAAGCCTGATGATCATCATCTACGATTACAGCTGGATCGAATAACCAGGTTACTTCCTCCACTCCCGGAGTTTCTCTTGTAATAAGCGCTTTGCCTATCGGGTCTATCCATGGACCAACAGGTGTTGGTGCAGACAATACACCAATTCCACTGGCATTGTTGGCGAAATAAAGAAAGAAACAGTCCTTGCCATCCAAGGTCCGATGAGCAGCTGCCGGCGCCCAGGATTGCGAAGCCCATGTTGCAGCGCCTTGAGGTCCAGCAACTCTGATCTCCCCATGATCGGTCCAGTTGATTAAGTCATCCGAAGAAATGACCGTAATCTTGTTGATTGAACTATAACTGTTTTTCTGAGGAAGACCGTCCTTGTCATATTCCAGCTTATCACTAGTCATATATAAGTAGACTCGATTGTTAAATACCAAAGCATAGGGATCCGCTCCAAATTTGTGGGCCACCAGAGGGTTACCGTTGGGGCGAAGCTTTCCAATCTCCCCTGGAATACTCTCCAGATTGGCTGCTTGGTCTTGCATTTGCTCACTAGCATGTGGTGTAGAATGATGATTCATCGAAAGAATTCCCCCTATAATCGTTTTTAGTTGTGCCTTTTTGCAAGAAAGCGTTTGCAATATAAAAGGTATCATGATAGGATGATTACATTTTAAGGTAAGCTGAGTACAATTTCATTGCGTTAACCGCTCTATTTATTGCGTGAAATGACGGGAGGTACTTCATGAGTGGATCCTCTGAGTGTTTTTATGATCCCATCCAGCCTGAGCTCTTATATTTGCACCGCGTAACCACATATAAGCTGGAAACAATCTATCATCGCCATAATGCATACGAGATCTACCTGTTTCTTCGTGGCAACGTTCACTTTTATGTAGAAAATCGGTGTTACCATGTGCAGCCGGGCGATTTGCTTGTGATGTCACCCGAGGAGATGCACCGGGCCTTTATTCTGGATGAAACTGAATACGAGCGCATTACCATCAATCTCAAAAAAAACTACCTTTATCAGCTGTCTACACCATCAACCAATCTGTTGTCATGTTTTGATCATCGCCCCAAAGGAACAGGCAATATCATACATTTGGATGATCATGGGTTGAACCTGATGATGCAATGGACAAACGAACTGGAAGGATTGCTTGATTCCAATGCTTATGGTACGGACATCAAAATTAATGCAGCGGTGGCCCAATTGTTGGTCATGATTAACGTCTGGTTTCACAACAATTCTTTTGTTCCCAATGACATCATGCCTGAGCTGGTTCGTGAAACGATGGATTATATTGAAATACATCTTAATCAAGATATTACGCTTCGCAAACTTGCTGAAGCTTTTTATATGAACAGCACTTATATCAGTAGACAATTCAAAAAGCATACCGGATTGACGATTCGTTCTTATATTTTGGGTCGTCGGATTGAACGCGCCAAATTCCACCTGTCTGAAGGAATGAGTATTACGGATGCTTGCTTTCAATCTGGTTTTAGTGACTATGCTAACTTCATACGGAGTTTCACCAAAATGGTCGGCACTTCTCCAGGCAAATTTAGCAAACAACGACGAGACACTATTGAAACATGATCATGACAAGATCGTTCGACGAAGACCAAAAAACATCAAGCCATGCAGGGTGGCTCGATGTTTTTTGGTTCTTTATTAGCTTGGGATGCGTATTTGATCTCTATTTAATCTGTTAACGAGATCGTGTTCACCAGTTATTTGATCTCTTTTCCAGACCACAGACTAACACGTTCTTTAATCCACTCTGTGTACTGCTCTTCCATGGCTACAGCGCCCGCAGCATCAAGTTCTGCAATCATATTGTCATATATATCTTCAAAGGCACCTGGAGAGGACGTAATTGCTTCCGCGATCCGTTTCTGGATAATGTCCTGTGTCTTCTGATACACCACGTTATAGTCTCCACTATCCGTAGGAATCGACATATTATAAGCTGCACCCCACTCTTTCACCGGGAATTCATCTCCGTTAGGGAATAGCTCCTTCCAGGTTGTAATACCGTACCCTTTCAGCGTTTCTTTTTCTATATCGGAATAAGCTTCCTGGATCTGCTCAGGATAGTTGGTTGTATAATAGTTGTCCGTTGAATCTTTGACACCATCTCCATAGTGAGCGCCAAAAATAGTGTATAAGTTGATACCGGTTTCTTTGCTGAATGTGCTATTGTCTTTGTTTTTACGCTCCTGAATATCTGCCGGTATTTTGCGAACTCCGTCTTCCACAACGTAATGTTCGCCTTCAACACCCCAATTTCTCAACACTTGACCTTCCTCAGAAGAAAGCCAATCCAGGAATTTGATGGCCCGGACAGGATCTTCAGCATCAACAGTTATGCCGATACCATATCCATCGAAGCCGATATCCTGAAAATCTTTGCGCTGGAAGTTGTCGTTCAGCGTTACCGGATAGAAGCCATAGGTCATATCGTCCTTGCCTGCACTTTTCAACGCATTTTCCGCATCGCTGAATCCCCAAAGCGGATCAAGCACGGATAAGACACGTCCGCTGGCGATCTTGGACTTATATTGATCATCTTTTTGTACAAAACTGTCTTTATCCACTAGACCTTCATTATACATTTTGTTTAACCAACGGAAATATTCCTTCTCTTCGGGACGCTTATAATGAAGAACAGCTTCATATGTGTCAGGGTTAATGAAATATTCACCGTCCCCAGGTCCTCCAGTAGCCATGACTGCCGGATCAGTTACAGTAATCATACGGCGCCATCCATCTGCACTGAGTGTCAGAGGGATTGTCGGTTGGCCATCATCTGTCGTTGGGTTATTCTTATAAAACTCTCGGAGGACATTTTCATAATCTTCCAAGGTTTTGATCTCAGGGTACCCAAGCTCTTTGACGACACGATGCTGAATAGCAGCACCATTCGTTGCATCAAAGCTTTCTTGATCGATCGCACCATTTGTTGGGATCCAATATATGGATGGGTCCTCATTGCTATATTTCAAGCGATTAAAATGCTCACCGTATATCTTTTTCAAATTGGGTGCATGTTCTTCGATCAGATCCGTCAGATCAATCATTGCACCAGCATCAACAAGTCGGCTTAAGTTGCCTTTGGGAAAGATCAGATCCGGGTAATCACCGCTTGCGGCCATAAGGGATATGCGATCGTTTCCTCCTCCGCTTGAGATATCGAATTCTGCATTAATGGTTACACCCGTTTCTTCCGTAATTTTCTTCCCTACAGCATCCTGCATATTGTTCCAGTTGGGACTTGCATCCGCACCGAAGAAGGTAAACGTGATCGGACTGTTAGGGTCACTGGTATTCGATTCTGAATTCTCTGTAGTGTTTCCGCAACCTGCGGAAACCAGTACAACACTTGTTACGAGACATGCTCCTAGCACTTTTGAAACGGCTCTCATTATTTTTCTGCCCCCTAAATGGTGTTAGTCGTAATAACCTATCCAGACATAAAGATGGTTCGCTTTGGAGTAGTATACGCTTACATATTCAACCGTTAATGTACGATTACACTCCTGCCTAACCTATTCCATGCTTAAAGTATAAGGAAGTCTACTAACCCCAACCTTGATTATTAAGCCATGAAAATAGCATGATCTAGACATGAGTCTCCGTAAAATGTGAAGACCAAAAAAGCGATGGTTGCCCATCGCCTTATAACAACAAACATACTTTTCAGTAGTATAATTCCAACGTAAATCCTTGGATCTCCGCTTCCACATCCCGCAACAATTCGATGACTTGGTCAGCATAATCTCCAAGGATTTCTTTGCTTTTCTCGAATCCCAGCCATTGGACCGTAAGAGGCATGCTTACAGCCCCGGTTAAGACATCCCACAGCGCGTCCAAATTGCGTCCGTAGTTCTCGTCTAGCTCAAGCTGGTTCTGAAGCACTTGATGTAGCGCTTCCTTGCTGTGAATGTGGTATCCGTCAATCTGAATATTGCTCATATCATGACCTCCGTTTATTTTAACTGTTCAAATGACTTGTAATGATCTGTCGTCTGGTAGATTAAACCATCATTCGAGTATAGTATTCGGTCGCTCCCGCGCCGTCCTCCGGAGTAATTGATATCGGCTTCATACCATATCCGGCCTTTTTTGTTGGGTAGTAGCCCTTCCCGGTTTCTGAACACGTCACCGCCGATACTTTTGCCTGGAGCAACTTCATGTAAATTCCCTTCACTTGGTTCCCAGCCCAAATCCCTGGCCTCTTTCTTAGTAATGTAATTTGGTGGGAGTTCATGATGCTCCGAGATATAATTGGCAACCTCATCAAATCCCATATCCTCCGATACTTGAGGTGATCCAATATCAAGCACAGAGTCTGATGTGCAACCCGAGAACAATAATGCAGCGAGGATGATCACTAACGTGTAAGCAAATTTTCTGAAAAACATAATCTTTTCTCCTTTTGATGTACTTGCTCTTGCTGTCTTCATTTTTAAGCCTATCATTGATCTGAAATTCGATCAATATAAGCAGTTAACCCAGCTCCATTGAGGCACAACCATCTCCTTCAACTAAAAAAAGCCGCTAGAATAGCGACTTTAATCGTACCATGGATTATTACCATTCAACACACTAATTTGTGATTTTATTCGAATCGATTCATCCAGTTTTCCAATGCTGCGACAACCTCTTCCAACTGCTTCTCTTCCGTAACTTCAGGTTGATTATCTCCTTTTTGCATACCGTAAGAGCCAAATTGACCGTGATTTCCACCTTCAATACTCACATAAGTCGTGTCTTCCGGAAGATTTGCTTTGGCGCTCTCCCAGGATTCCCTGTTAAGAACCCCATCATTCGAGCCTGTAATCTGTAAGATAGACAAGTTCGTATTCTTTAAGCTCCCCCCTTCATCTGCATAGGAAGCCAAGAAAAAGACCCCTTCCAGCTTCTCATTGTGCTCCGCAGCATATCGTGATGCAAATGATCCTCCCAATGAATGCCCGCCAATCACAAATGCTTCGTTAGGATGTTCCTCAATAAAGGAATCAGCCTTGTTTTGACCGAAAATCGCCAAGTTCATTGGCATGTTCGCGATATATACGCGGTGTCCCTGTTCTGCCATTTCTCTGGCAAGTGGAGAATAACTTTCAGGTTCGACCAGACCGCCCGGATAAAAAATAATATTCGGTTCGGTTACCTTTGTATCCACGGGTTCAAACCGGTAACCGTCCTTCAACTTGGTGACATTAACCTGAGCATCACTTGTCATCGCCGCTTCAGCTCGCTCAGAGGGACTATACGTAACCGAATTGAGATATACGAACACTCCAGCTACAATGATCACGATGGACAAGATCGTCCACATCATTATCTTTTTCCATTTGTTTGTACGTTGTGCTGTTTTCAACCCTAAAACCACCTTGTTATGAGGATATTATGTTGTCTTTTTCAACTCTTAATAATTATACTTACCGGTAAGTATAATTACAAGTCGTTTTGCTAACTATCGTTATTTGTCATAAAATATTCATGGAGGGACGTCCAATGACCAAAAAATCACACAAACGTTTGCCTGGAAGACCCAAACAGGGCGACGATGAGATCTCAGTTCAGCATACGATTATTCATACAGCTTCAAAGCTATTCATGGAGTATGGCTACGAAACAGTCACACTTCAGCAAATTGGTAAAGCATGTAACGTGTCAAAACCAACCATTTATTATCATTTCAGTAGCAAGCCAGAGCTGTTTAAAATTGCATTTACAACGATGTTACAGAATGTGAGCAACTTAACCTCTCATATGCTTGATCAAGCCGAGAATCTGGAGTCGGGGCTTGTACGTTTGGCAGAGGCCAGACTGGCCAATCCACATGCAGAAATTGAAACCATGCTCCGGGAAGCGGAGCCTTTTCTTGACTATGCTCAAATGCAGGACATCCGTGAAGCGGAGCATCAAATACACGACGTGTTGGCCACACATTTTCAACGAGCAATGGATGAAAACAGACTGCGGAAGGACGATCCGTTCTTCCTGGCAGAAACCTTCTCGACGTTGATGTTAATGGGTAATCGGGAAGACAACCTTCACAAATATGGTTCCAATTTTTCACTAGGCCAAAGATTAGTAGACATTTTCATTCGCGGAGCGCAGTAAAATTCAGGACAACAAGGAGAGCTGACATGAATATCCCCAGAGGAACGTATGGGTTTCGATTCGCCGAAGACAAGGAGCTTCAACTGTGCGTACTCTATGCGGCTGGAAGTGATTCAATAACCGATCCGGCTTATCATTGGGATGGACTTGAACGTTCAGACGGACCTCTCCTGTTATTCCAATATACAATTTCAGGTGAAGGTGTATTTGAGTCGAATAATCGCATTCATCATGTTACCGCAGGACAAGCTTTTTTGGCAGAAATTCCAGGAGCACATCGCTATTACTATCATTCAGCATCAGAAGAACCTTGGGCTTTTCTGTTCCTCCTGTTCAGGCCCACTCTTATTCTGCCCCATTGGCAAAAATTTCTGCGGGAAGCAGGAGAAGTTCCCTATCTCCCCGCTGATTGTACACCTATTCGACTTTTGCGTATGATCGTGACTGATGCGGCGGCAGGAAGAATCACTGATCCTCTGATCGCATCATCCAGCGTATATCAGTTCATGACAGAATTGACCCGATTACAGAAAACAACATTACGCAACAGGGAGAATTGGTCTGAAAACATTCAAATAGCCGTTGATTACATAGAAAACAACTACTCCAAGATGATTAGTATGGATCACCTTGCCGAGTATATTTCCCTTTCCAAATATCATTTTATACGTCGTTTTTCCTCCAGCACTGGCTTGACTCCAGGTGCTTATCTGACCCGTGTACGCACAGAGAAAGCAATGGAATTGTTGCGCGGAACTACGCTTAGTGTTGAAGTCATCGCCGAACACGTTGGCTATTCCAGTGGAAGTTATTTTATCAAAGCTTTTCGCAGTATAACCGGGGTTACGCCAGGCGAATTTCGTAGTGGCGGTGAAAGCCTTGTATACCGTAAATTGTTTTTTGACTAACCGCAATATTGTGCTATTCCACACTCAACATTACTGTAGATATTAATAAAATCCTTTATTATGATGAATTTAGCGAGAGCAATAATTAATTAGTAGAGGAGTATTCCCATGAATCATACGCTTGCAGCATCAACTCCACCGCTTGGCTGGAACAGCTGGGATTGTTACGGCGCTGCCGTTACGGAAGACGAAATTCGTGGCAACGCCGAGTACATGGCAGAACATCTTAAAGAATTTGGCTGGAGCTATATTACAGTCGACATTCAATGGTACGAACCTTTGGCCAATTCTTCGCAATATCGTCCGTTCGTTCCACTAATCATGGATGAATATTCACGACTTATGCCTGCTGAGAATCGATTTCCCTCCGCTGCAGGTGGACAAGGATTTAAGCCGTTAGCCGACTACGTTCATAGTCTTGGACTGCAATTTGGCATTCATATCATGCGGGGGATTCCACGTCAAGCTGCACATGCGGCTACTCCGATCCTGGGTTCAACGGCAACCGCGCGTGATGTAGCTCATTCGAACTCCATCTGTCCCTGGAATACGGATATGTATGGTGTCGATAGCTCAAAAGAAGGTGCACAGGCTTATTACGATTCGCTCTTTGAACTGTATGCACAATGGGGCGTTGACTTGGTGAAAGTAGACGATATTGCTGCTTCCAGGCTCTACGATACCCATCAGCCCGAGATCGAGATGATATCCAAAGCGATTGAGCGCTCCGGGCGGCCCATGGTACTGAGTCTCTCTCCTGGGCCTGCTCCGGTGGAATATTCGGAATTTCTAGCCGCACATGCGAACATGTGGCGTGTCACGGACGATTTCTGGGACCTTTGGCCGCTGTTATTGGATATGTTTGACCGCTGCCGGACGTGGCAGGGTGTTCCCCAAGCAGGCTGTTGGCCAGACTGTGATATGTTGCCTTTGGGTCATATCGGTATCCGTTCTGTTGACGGTGGTGGAGCAGATCGCTGGACTCGGTTCACGCCTGACGAGCAGTTGACCATGATGTCGCTGTGGAGCATCTTCCGTTCCCCGCTCATTTTTGGTGGTGAACTGCGAGATAACGATGACTGGACGCTGTCCCTGCTAACCAATCGTGAGGTTCTGCGAATGCATCGCGAGAGTTATGGAGCAAGGGAAGCCTTACGCAAAGAAGATCTTATTGTATGGACTGCCCGGCATTCGGATGGTTCCTCTTACATCGCCGTATTCAATACAGGTGAGAAACCTCTTCCCGCGGATCTCGACATACAGGAACTCGGTCTCTCCGGATTAACGAAAGGTAGCGAATTGTGGAGCGGGGAAGCAGCTGAATTCACAGAGAATTCCTTAGTTACAACTGTACCGGCGCATGGTGTACGCCTCTATCAGTTTTCTTAAGCTTCAATCAGAAAAAGAGAGATCTGTCATTCATTAGGCAGACCTCTCTTTCATTTTATGTTCATTTTTAAGATGAACTCGAATGATGAACAGTTTTGGACATACGTCCAAATTGAAGCATATATAGCATAGTAATTGCGATAACAAACAAGGCGAGCACAATAAATATATTACTGTACACAAAAGCTGTCTTATCATGAATCAGAGGGTTAAGTTGAAGGGTGGCTGTTCCCCCGTCAAGCACCTTTCCTAGGGCAGCAGTAGATACGGACACTGCAATGAAGTTAAACATGGATAGCAGCCCCATCCCTATTCCAATTTGCTCTTTGGGAAGCGTCTGAGCAATGGTATTTGAGACCGCAATTTGCATATAAGACTGACCCAGAACACCAAAAACAAGAAAAAAGGAAATCAAGACAGGTGCAGCACCTACAACTAATGACAAGCTTATAAAACCAACAACAAGTAATGAAGATGCCGTATACAGTAGAAAAGGATTCCCTTTTTCATCCGCAAGCCTTCCACCTCTGCGTCCGAGAAGTGCAGCTACGAGCGCAGAAGGCAACATAATGACACCTGTCAATGCTGGGGATAGACCATGTAATTCCGAGAGCAATTGTGGCGTAGTAAATGGAATAGCAGGACTGATAGCGACCAGAAGGAATGCAATTCCCATTCCAGCTGAATATGCCTTGTTTTGAAATACAGCCGGTTTTACAAACGGCACTTCCGCATAACGAATACGCACGATGAACAGTATTAATAAGACCATCCCGGTTAATAGGAACCATGCATTAGATTGGGTTAATGAGAGCAACAGTGCAGCAACAGTTCCTGCTAATAACGCTCCGCCCAAATAATCCATTCTTTCACTGCCGCCTTTTTCATCATCCAGGTATTTTCGATAAAAAGGAAGCGTAGCAAGAGAAAGTAATGGGATTACAAAAAGAAATTCCCAACTTAAAACGCTAGATACAAATCCGGCCACGATCGGAGCAAGGGCATTTCCAAGCGCTATACCAATGGCAGAGGTACCCAAGGCTTGCCCGCGTTTCTCCGGTGCGAAGTATCGAACGGGAATAATCATGGCCAAGGCAGGTATGACCGCTGCACCAGCAGCCTGTACGATCCGTGCGATAATAACCATCCAATACTCTGTTGCCACAATCCCCAGTAGAGAGCCTGCTGCCAAAATCCAAAGACCAAACGAAATTAGAACCTTCATGCTGTATTTATCGGTAAGTTTCCCGTAAGTAACTGTACCAATCGCATATACAACTAAATAACCTGTAACGATCCAGCTCGCTTGAGAAGCAGTAAGTTCGAACTCTTCACCAATCACAGGTAATACCACATTAAACATCATTCCATTCATGACTGATATAATTAGTGTGAAAACAAGAACACGGAGTAATAACGCTTCTTTATTGGTGTTCATCATACTCTCCTCAATTCTTTAGAATATATCGAGACTGTCAGTACTAACGGACATTCATAAGCTTAAAAAAACTAGGGAGTTAATGCCCTAGTAAACGTCCATACACTCTCTGTAATGATGCCTTCCAATGAGAGCCCTGGAAAAAGCACATCTTCTTCGAGATTATTTATGAATACGCCATAATTCAATGACATGAATGAAAAAGCTTGCATTTCAGGATTGATTTTAACCAACTTTCCTTTATCATACATGATATTAAAGTAATTGGTTAGAATATCCAAAAGTTGTTGAGGATGCTTTACCGTTCTCTCTCTATAACCAGGTAGATTCTCTACTTCCTTCAGGCTAATCATAAACAATTTTCGATTACGGTTCATGATACTATGATATGTGTTGCTGATCAGCAACAAATCTGTATACAGATCCCATACGAGTTTTTCATTGAAGATCCTGGTCATCTCTTCTGCATAATGGTATTGGTCAAAGGCAGTCTCTAACAAGTTTTGTTTGGTTCCAAAGAGACGAAACAAGGTTTTCTCACTTAGTCCGGCTGTTGTGGCTATTTCCTGTGTCGTCACACTTTTATAGCCTTTTTTTGAGATTAAATCGATGGCCGTCAACATTAATTTTTCTTTACTGCTAAGATTGTTGCTCATGGACATGTCTATATACCTCCTCCCCGGATGTCAGTAACCACTGTCATTGCTACAATGATAACTAAAGAGCTTTTTAATGTCAAGGTGTATTCCAATAATACTTGAGTGCACAAAAAAAGCCGCTAACTTAGCGACCTCGAAGGAAAATGGTCTTATAATTTTGATAACGAATCGACAAACTACCTACCTTCATGATGTCCTTCTATTCATTAATCCATTTTCTTGATGGTGACGACGGCTTTTCCTTTCACACGACCTTCTCCAATATCCCGAATGGCTTGAGCCGCTTCGCTTAATGCATACTCCCGATAAACCATCGGCACGACTTGCCCTGATTCAACAAGTTCTCTCCATACCTCTTGATCCTCATGATTCAGTTTATGGATGAGAAGCATTATTTTCTTATGTTCAAGTCTGGCAATGAACGGTGCACATATCAGATTAAGGAGAATATGCGGCATCGGGCCTCCGATCATCACGTACCTGCCTCCACTAACTAGTGCACGTTTCAAAGCAAAAACCGAATGCTTTCCAATGACATCCAGAATCAGGTCGTATTGTACACCTACTGCAGTGAAATTCGCTTTCCTATAATCCAACACGTAGTCGGCTCCCACAGCAAGCAACATGTCGAGCTTTTCAGCACTGTCAACGCCAGTCACCTCAGCCCCAAGCAATTTGGCATATTGGATGGCAAATGTCCCGACTCCGCCACCAGCGCCATTAATCAGAACACGCTGCCCCTTTTGCAGCTTTCCACGATCACGTAGACCTTGCAAAGCCAGAACGGCTGCCTGTGGAATAGCTGCTGCCTGCACATAGTCGATACCGGCGGGCTTGGGTGTCAGGGCCTTCTCAGCCGCACATACATATTCCGCGAATCCACCCCACCCACAACCGGAAAGATCTCCGAACACCTCGTCTCCTGGTTTGAACCGTGTAGCAGAAGCTCCAATGGCAATTACGCGTCCTGCGACATCTGCGCCAAGAATTCGATAACGAGGCTGCCTTGCCGCCCCGATGCGGTTAACGTATGGTTTCCCATGAAGGAGATCCCAATCCCATGAATTTACTGAAGTGGCATAGACCTCAATTAACACTTCGTGATCTTTAGGCACAGGAATGGGCACCTTTTCCAATCGAAGTACGTCTGGGGTTCCGTAAGTATCATACACCATAGCATTCATCGAGTTGATCTGCACTCCGGGTAATCCTGCTTGATTCGTTTCTTCTTCCATGATCATTCTCCATTCGATAGACATATGTGTATCCATGGTCAATTACGTATACCCAGTCTTCCCGTCAAAACAATGATACGTAAATCATTTTCAGTGGTTTCAATTAGAATAAGCAGAATGTTGGAATACTTAAATTGCGAGATCATCCATGGCTTGAACGGCCAGATGAAATGCTTTAATCCTTCTTTCCAGAAGAGTCTTTTGAGGGCTACCTTCTTTGGACTTGGCATACATGCTCTCAAGGGATGGAAACAATCCACTCAAGACAAGACGGGCTTCTGCTATATCTTCCTTGGTGTATGAATGAACTTTTTGATTCCACTGTTTATCCAACAGTGCGAGGCCGATGTAAAAAGCTTGGAGACGTTTCTGTAACAATGTCGTGTTATTCCTATTCTGAGTCATATTCACTAAGGCATTTTCCGATTTGCGGATGGTTGATTGAAAGGCTTGGATGGATTCAAGTTGATCTTCTTGTGACACATTTTCCATAAAGTACTTACCTCTCTTTCTTCGCTATTTGGTCGGTATTCAAAAATATTAAATCACCTCATAAATATAACAAAAAAAGCCGCTAAAACTAGCGACTTTCAATGCAATAACTGTATAGTCTCAATTCAATGCTAGAGTACCTTTTCCAAAAAGCTGATTGTCCGTTCATTCTTCGGATTTCCAAATATCTCTGCTGGGGTCCCCTGCTCGACAATGTAACCACCGTCCATGAAGATTACGCGATCAGCTACTTCGCGCGCAAAACCCATCTCATGAGTGACGATCATCATTGTCATACCTTCGCTCGCGAGGTCTTTCATAACACCCAGAACTTCTCCTACCATCTCAGGGTCGAGCGCCGAAGTCGGTTCATCAAATAACATAACGTCAGGATTCATGGCAAGCGCACGAGCTATCGCTACACGTTGTTTTTGTCCACCTGACAGTTGTGTTGGGAAGCTGTCTGCTTTATCAGACAGACCCACACGCTCAAGTAATTGAAGTGCTGTATCACGCGCCTGTTGAGCATTTAATATCCCAAGTTCTCTGGGCGCAAACATGATATTCTTAAGTACGCTAAAATGCGGGAACAAGTTAAAATGTTGAAATACCATTCCTATATTTTCACGAGCTTTGTTTAGGTTGGTTTTAGGATCATTCAGATCCTGGTCATCCACGATAACTCGACCTGCCGTAATGGCATCCAATTGGTTGATGCAGCGCAAGAAAGTACTTTTTCCTGAACCTGAAGGCCCGATGACACAGACGACTTCTCCTTCGTTGACCGCCACATCAATCCCCTTAAGCACCTGATTCGTGCCGAAACTTTTCTTCAAACCCTCAACTTTTATTTTAGCCACGACGAACCTTCACCTCCAGATAATCAGCAACTTTGGTCAATGTGATGATAACAATCAGGTACATAATAGCAACCGTTAGCCAAATGTCAAAAGAGGAGAACGTTCTTGCAATGACGATTTTACCCGATTGTGTCAACTCTACGAGACCAATGACGGATAAGATGGACGTATCCTTCAACGTGATCACCATCTGGTTAATGAAGGAAGGAATCATCACCCGTACAGCTTGAGGAATAACGATCTTAATCATCGCTTTGCGATAAGGAAGTCCCAATGAACGGGCAGCTTCCATCTGTCCACGATCAATCGATTGAATCCCGCCACGAATAATCTCAGTTACATATGCTCCTGCGTTCAAACTAAGTGTAAGTATTGCTGCCAGGAACAATGGCATCGTGAAGCCCATCGCCTGTGGTATTCCGAAGTAAATAAAGAATGCAAGGACAATCAGTGGAATACCGCGGAAGATATCCACAAATACGGTGGCAACACCGCGCAGGAATTTGTTCTGTCCCACCTTCATGAATCCGAATATCAGACCGATGATAAACGCGAAAAAGAGTGACACGACCGTGTATAAAAGTGTGTTCCCCAATCCTTTAAACAAGGCAGGAAGAGATTTCTGAATAAGCTCCCAACGGCTTTGATTAGCAACAGTCGGAGCGTTCTCACCAAGATATGTCTCAGTAATGCGTTTATACTCACCATTAGCTTTAATATTAGTAAGACCTGCATTAAACATCTCTAGAAGCTCTTGATTTTTCCCTTTGCTTACTGCAAATCCGTAGGGAGCCCCTTCTTCTTTGTCAGTAACAATTTTCAATCCGTTTTTCTGATTGACGCCATAAGCCAGCACAGGATAATCTTCGAAGCAGGCTACAGAATTACCGGTTTTTACATCTTCGTACATTTGGTAAGATTCATCAAACGGAACAATCGTAAATCCGTACTCGGAAGCAATGGACTCTGCAAAACTATACCCTTCTGTTCCGGTTTTTACTGCTACCTTTTGTCCACGAAGATCTTCATAACTTTTAATTGTGTCATTGTTGGCACTAACCCCCATGACGACACCTGATTCAAAATAAGTATCTGAAAAATCAAATTTTGCTTTTCTTTCATCCGTAATACTCATTCCTGCAATGACACCATCAACCTGATTGGCTTCAAGTGCCTGTACAGCTGCATTGAAACCCAGTGCTTTGATTTGATACTTAAAATTTTGATCTTTAGCGATGGCATCCAGCAAGTCCATATCGATACCAACAAAATCACCATTCTCATCTTCATATTCGAATGGAGCAAATGTAACATCAGTTCCGATAATATAAGTTTTACCTGAATCGGATGCTGCAGCAGCGTTTCCAACCCACCCTGATAGACCGCTCACTAGGAGCAGCATCAGTGAAAGTATAAAAAATGAGATCTTCGTTGTTTTCATGTGTCCTCCCCGTCTCGGTGTTGTCCGAATAATCATTATTTTCTTTGGAATCGGTATTGCTGTTAACTTTTTGTTTGTGATCTTCTGCCTATTTGATTGTTATTATTTACTGTATATTAACAATCAATGCTTTGCCTTTCCACTTGCAACATTTTCCTCTATCATTTTTTTCCAACCCGTAAAAGCCCTCTTCATACTTACCCTTTAGGTAAGCTTTACGAAACCCAATATTACATCGCGAATCTGAAAAAGGTACATTTACTTTAAAACATATTATTTAAAATTTAAAACTCAAAAAAGCCGCGATTTCCGCGACTTTTTGTTGTACAGTTTTTTTATCATCTATTAATTTTCTCTGGTTGTCAATACAATATCGAACGTCGAACCAGCATCACCCGCGAATACAATGGTTCCGTTCTCAGGCAATACAATTTCATTTTGTCCACTGACCACTGTATGATTAATGCCTATGCCCGCTTGGTTATATACAGTAAATGCGCTGTTTGAAGACATCTTGACCGACATTTCTTTGCCTGCGACTGATGCCGGAATTGAAAACCATGTGGCATGGCCATTCGCTTGAATCGTTGTCTTCGATTGCCTTCCCGCATAGATTGGTTTTATAATTTCTTGAGCGGCATATACGTTGCCTCCAGCTGTAACATATTCCACGCCATTTTCCTCATGGAAATTGAACTCCATCGTGTCACGCCCCGCTAATCCAGGAATTTGCAATTGGTTTACGGCCTGGTTAGCTCCAATGATTTTATTGGTATAGATATAACCTGGAAGCTCATTAAACGTATGAATGGGAATCATTGGAATCGCTGTGTTGTACAGTGTTGATGTGTATTTTTCATTGACTAACACATATGCTTTGCCTTCTCGCTTCTGCCATGCGGTCTTTACTTCTTCGGACAATTCATTGGTATCAAGCTTTTCTGCCTTATATTCCGAGGAAGCAACTTGACCAAGTCCAGGAACAGACTGATACGTGCGAGACCACAAGTATGTGTTTCCATTGACTTCGTGAACGAATTTCAACTTTTCCGTACCCGCATCATTAACAAATGAGCCATCAGCGGTGTACGTATAGGTCTGATCAGGGCTGTTGGGAGATGACAGATTAGATATTGTTAATTGTCCATCATCCTCCACGGCCAAGTTCAACAACATGTTTGCACCACCGCCATACATACCTGTTTGCTGTGAAAGTTCCTTCGGCATGGTTGCTTTCACTGGTGTACCATGTGACTTCTCCGGCTTCCGCTCTGGAATAATATTTTTCTCCTCAAGCGCGCCAAGCAACAGTTCAGTTGCCAGCAATTGGTCCGTTGAGCTGTGACCGCCCGAAGAAGTAACGGCAGCAGCCATATTATATTCAGGAAGCACAATCAATGAGGAGTGATAGGTTATCGTATTGCCACCTTTGCTTACTGCCTGGATGCCGTAATCATTAAAAGGAAACAGGTTCACGCTGTCCCACCCCAGGCCATAACCAATGGACGAATCACCTTCCTCCGGCCAGATGCCTCTCTTGTATTCTTCTTGCTCCATAGCCTCCACAGCTTCCTGTGAAAGTACAGTTTCAACCTCACCTGTAAAGATTTTGGAGAATTGAACCAGATCTTCAGCGGTGGAATAAATGCCTCCCGATCCAATCATGTTGGTAGTCTCTAATGGAAGTCGCTCATCATTCGAAGGAGAATATGTTGCTGCCATCTGGCTAAGATCCACAGTATCCTGCGGTGTTTTGGTATTCTCCATACCCAACGGTTCGGTTATGTACCGATGCATGAATGAGGTGAAGCTCATCCCGCTGACCCGCTCAACCAAAATCTCAGCCAATGTAAACCCATCATTACTATACACCGAGTATACGCCAGGGTCCGCCTTCAGATGTTGTGTTGCCAATTGCTCAAGTAACGTATCATGTGCGTAGGTATCATTATCCCCAAACAATATTGCACTATTGCTCGACGTTCCAAGAAGTCCGGATGAATGATTCAGTAACATGCGTGGTGTGATTTGTTGGTAACGCTTGTCTTTCATTTTAAAGTCCGAGATATACTTTACGACAGGCTCATCGAGATCGATCTTGCCTTGGTCCACTAGCTTCATTACAGCGGTTGCTAACATCATTTTGCTGGTTGAACCAATGCCATACATTGTATCTGAAGATAGCGGAATGTTGTTTTTCAGGTCATTTTTGCCTGCCTGACCGGAGATCACAATCTTACCTTCATCCATCAGTGCGAACTGCACACTTGTTGTAGCGTATGATTCAGTAAGTACCTTAGCCTTTTCGATTGCTGCCTTTTTAGTCACATCATACGTAGGATTACTCCCGTTACTCGTAGCGGGAGTGGCCATTGCCGACAATGGGGACATCATCGCAAACACCAGGGTTATGGCTGCAATCGTTGTTCGTTTCTTTCGTATCAATCTCATCTTCTCCTGTCTGGTCTATGAATTAGGATTCCTCTGTGGAAGTACCCCCGTAGTGTAACCGAAGAAGATGAACTGTCTGTGGCTTGAATGTGAATCGAGTATGAACCAGGCAATAGCGACCGAAACAGGTTCGACACACGGGAATAAAGGCTTTAGTTAACTTTATATGGTTTGCAGATTGAACTTTTGCCATGATAATATATCAATCAGTGGAGTGCCAATAACATGCATACTTACATATGTACATGCAATCCATAATTCAGCATGAGTAATGGAGTTGAATTAATGCTAAAAGTGAATCGAGATGACCCTCGCCCGATCTGGCAGCAACTTCTGGATCAAGCGATTCATAATATTACAACCGGGAAATGGCAACCAGGCGAATTATTGCTCCCCTCACGTGAACTCGCCCAATTAATTGGTGTTTCACGGTCAACCATACAGATTGTGTACGAGGAATTATTCAGCCGGGGGTATACGGTCACTTCACGTCGGGCCGGGACAAGGGTTAGCGATTGGGCATACACACCTCGCTCATCAGACGATGTCACGATGCAAGGGCCGATTCCTCCCGAACTGCCTGCACTAACCGAATCAATTGGTCATCTGCATCGTTGGTTCGGCAATAGAGACCGTCGCAAGATCGAGATTGATTTTAATCCCCACGAGCCTTATTTGGATGAAAGTTTCACAAAAGCCTGGAGGCAATCTTTTTTACAAGCTTCCACTGAAACCAATCTGGATCTTTGGGCTTACGGCGATGCCAGAGGGTTACTGGCGTTAAGAGAGCAGATTCAGCGTTATTTGTCACTTGAACGAGGCATTCATATCGAAGTGGATCAAATCTTGTTAACTTCAGGTGCACAACATAGCATTGATTTAATTGCCCAGTCACTCTTAACTGAGGGAGACAGAGTTTCCGTAGAAGATCCCGGCTTCCCTGCCGCTTGGATGGCGATGAAATACCGCCGGATGCAAGTCGAACCCGTTCCAGTCGATGAGTATGGATTATGTGTAGATCGTATTCACCCACAGACGAAACTCGTTTATGTCACACCTTCTCATCAATGCGCAGCAGGTGTTATTATGTCAGAACCTCGCAGGCAACAATTAATGCACATGGCTGCTCATCATCGATATTGGATAGTTGAGGATGACTACGATAGCGAATTTAGGTACCGTGGGGATCCACTTCCGACTATATTCAGTCAGCAACCTCAGAATACGCTCTATATGATGAGTTTTTCCAAAATGGTTGCACCTGGCATTAGGCTATCCGCCATCATCGGCCCCAGAATAGCCATCGATCGTCTTACCCAAGTTCAGGAATTAACCTATCGTCATCTGCCGATTATGGAACAATTAACATTAACTTATTTTATTGAGCGTGGTCACTTTATGCGCCATATGAGAAGAGTTCGGAACATATACCGACGCAGACACGAAGTCTTGACAAAAGCCATTGTTGCTTCTGGGCTAGGCTCACGATTTACATTAAGTGGTGTGGAGACGGGATTACATATGCTTCTGGAATCTGAAACGTCATTTGACGAAGAAGCGTTGACGAATGCTGCCCTTGATCAAGGTGTGCGCGTGTATCCGCTTAGTAGATATTGCCTGGAGAGTCATCGAAAAGGATGGATATTAGGTTTTGCGAAAGTGAATGAGGATCAGATTGAGGAAGGCATACATCGACTTGCAAAGATTGTATTATGATGGAGAACATGCTCTCCAATCGGATTTGAAAGGATGTTTTTGTGATGAAAATTTTAGTGTTAGGAGCCACCGGACGGGTTGGAAGTCATTTCGTCGCTAGTGCCCTACGTTCCAATCATCATGTAACTGCACTGTTAAGAAGCCCGGAAAAGGTACATATCAGCGATGACCATTTCGTTCTGCTTCAAGGAAACGCTCTAGCCAAAGCAGATATTCATCACGCCATTCAGGGTGCTGATCTCGTTGTTAGTGCCTTGGGTACAGATGGAACGACTACATTATCACAATCCACGAGATTGATTGTTGAGGCTATGGCTCAGGAGCATATCAGAAGAATCATTACCGTTGGTACAGCAGGAATACTGGAAAGTCGAACTAATCCTGGCTTGTTTCGTTTTCAATCCTCCGAATCCAAACGTAAGTCAACGCGCGCTGCTGAAGAGCATCTGGAGATGTACAATATTCTCAAGGCCTCAGAGCTGGAATGGACCATTGTGTGCCCTACCTACTTATTTGACGGAGAATCTCTTGGTAAGTATCGGGTTGAGCGCGACTACTTGCCTGTCGGTGGAACTTCAATATCTGTAATCGATACGGCAGAGTTTGCTTATCAGCAATTAATGTCTGATGAGTATGTACAGTCACGTGTAGGAATAGCCTACTAGGGAATGTGTTAAATTTACTTAAAGTATATCTCTTCTGTTCAAAATTAAGTTTTCAATCTAAGCGAGCAAAACTAAAAGCCTGCAATTGTAATCCTTCAGGATCAATTGCAGGCAACATATGTGTCTGCTCTCAGACTATTCAAGCCCTTCATATAAAGGGAATTGTGAAGTGATTTTTCGGACATTTTCCAATATCTGTTTTTTGACATCCGAGTTCGTTGGATTCTTAAAGGCAAGCCCGATAAGATGAGCAATGTCTTTCATTTCCGCGACTCCAAGACCTCTTGAGGTCATAGCCGGTGTTCCAAAACGGATACCACTCGTAACCAAAGGACTAGCCGTATCGTGAGGGATTGCATTTTTATTCGCCGTAATCCCTACTTCATCAAGTAAAGCTTCGGCTTCTTTGCCTGTAAGGCCCATAGTACGTAAATCAACCAACACAATATGATTATCTGTCCCACCCGATACAAGGTTGAGTCCTTCATCCATTAAAGTTTCTGCCAGTACGTTGGCATTATTCAGAACACGTTCAATATATGTTGTGAAATCGGATTGCAATGCCTCACCTAAGGCCACCGCTTTTCCTGCTATGACATGCATGAATGGCCCGCCCTGGGTTCCTGGGAATACAGCTTTGTCAATCGCCTGGGCCCAGGACTCCCGGCACAAAATGGCTCCCCCTCGTGGTCCTCGCAAAGTCTTGTGCGTGGTGGTTGAGACAAAATGAGCATGCGGTACCGGATTAGGATGAAAACCTGCTGCGACTATTCCGGCTATATGTGCCATATCTACAAAGAAAAGGGCTCCCACTTCGGCGGCAATTTGGGCGAATAATTCAAACTCGATGGTCCGAGGGTACGCACTTCCACCTGCAACGATCATGCGTGGACGATACGTATAAGCCAGTTTGCGTACTTCGTCAAAGTCAATGCGGCCTGTTTGTGCATCCACACCATATGAAACAAAATTATAAAATCTCCCCGAAAAATTAACACGACTCCCGTGTGTTAGATGACCCCCCTGGGATAGATTCATGCCAAGGATCGTGTCACCAATCCCAACCGAGGAGAAATATACAGCCATGTTGGCCTGAGAACCAGAGTGAGGCTGGACATTCGCATGTTCGGCTCCAAAAAGTGCTTTAAGGCGGTCATTCGCTATCTCTTCGACTGTATCGACATGTCCACATCCGCCATAATATCTTCTTCCCGGATACCCCTCCGCATATTTATTGGTCAATACGGAACCCGTTGCTTCCATCACAGCTGGACTTACAAAATTCTCTGATGCAATCAGTTCAATCGTATCCTTCTGCCTTCCAAGCTCTTGCTGAATAGCATTTCCTATGACTTGATCTTGCTTCTCCAAATGCTTCATGAACATCTTCCTCTCCATATTGAAGTTATCTATTCGATCCAAATTGTTTTTTTGAAATTCTACTATTCATTACTAGATGGGCCATCATTCCTGCAACGAGTCCCCAAAATGCACCACCGACACCGAGCAAGGTCACATTGGCTGCGGTCGCCAGAAATGTGATCAATGCGGTTTCACGTCCTTTAGGGTCCGTTAATGCATTCGCGAGACTACCGCCAATTGTCCCAAGTAACGCCAGTCCGGCTAATGTTGCAATAAAGGTAGCAGGAAGAATCAAAAACAGGGTAGCCAACGTTACGCCAAAAATGCCGACAAAAATATAAAATATTCCACAAGCAATACCTGCAATATATCGTTTCGTTGAATCCTCATGTGCATCTTTTCCTGTACAAATCGCTGCTGTAATAGCTGCCACATTAAAAGCATGTGATCCAAATGGGGCTGCCAGAAGCGATCCCAAACCTGTTACGGTCAAAATAGGATTGGCACTTGTCTTGAATCCATCATTACGCAGAACAAGCATTCCGGGCATATATTGCCCTGTCAGGGTAATAATGAACAGTGGCAGCGCAACGCCAAGTAAAGCATTTAACGAAAACGCGGGGAAAACAAATACAGGCGAAGCGACCGCCAATTGGATCGTACTGAAGTCTGTTTTTCCCATACATATCAAATAAATCAAACCAATGGCCAATATGCCAACAATGGCGTAGCGGGAAGTAAACCTTTTTAGCACGATGTAAGCTGCAAACAGCACAGTTACAAGCAAAGGATCAAGCTTTGCCCCTCCAAATGCCGATACTCCAAACTGTAGCAAAATACCTGCCAACAATCCGGAGGCGATACCCGGGGGAATAAGTCGAACAAAACGTTCAAACATGCCTGACATACCCAAAATAATAAATCCAACTGCTGAAATCATGTAAGCGCCAATAGCGTCTGGATAAGGGGTTACCGCTAATGCTGAAACAAGAAATGCCACACCCGGCGTAGACCAGGCTGTAATAATCGGTTCCTTGTATCGATAACTGAGCCAGATCCCCGTTACTCCGACCCCAATCGAGATGGACCAAATCCAGGAAGCCGTCATCTCCGGGCTTAAACCAGCCACTTTTGCAGCTTGAAACACAAGAATAAATGTACCCCCGTAATTTACAATTACGGATATTAAAGCGGCGATCACCGGTGATATCAGATCGCGACCACGTAACGAAGGGGCTGCTGTCTTCATATTTAACACGACCTCTCACTTAATCATCGATGCGTGTGTTTTCATTCCAGTAATATTCGTCTGGTAAATACCGTGGACCAAATACACTTGTTCCTACACGTATCATTGTAGCTCCTTCTTCAATGGCGACCTGAAAGTCACCGGACATGCCCATCGATAAAATATCCATTTCTGCACGCGGAATGTTTTTCTCTTTAATTTGAGTGCGAATACGGTTTAACAAACGAAAGCAATGCCGTGTTTCTTCATTCGTTGCATTCAGTTTTCCGATGGTCATTAAGCCTTTTACGTTCAACGTTTCGAATTGAGTTAACTGTTCTACAAGCTCGACAGCTGTTTCTGGAGAAGCACCAAACTTACTTTCCTCGTAGGACGTGTTAATTTGCACTAGAATGTCTAGAGTCTTATTCTCTTTAAGAAGCTGGTTATGTAACGCCTGACCCAGTTTCAGACGATCCACGGAATGAATGAGGGTAACATATTTAACAACGTCCTTTACTTTGTTTGTTTGCAGATGGCCGATAAAATGCCATTCTACCTGTTTGTTTTGTTCCATCAGTGGAAATTTGTCCCGAAGTTCTTGGGCTTTGTTCTCTCCGAACAGGACCTCACCTGCTTGAATAGCCATTTGTAATTTCTCTAGCGGTACCGTTTTGGTGGCGAGCAACAATGTAATGTCCGTTATGTCACGCCCCGAAGCCTGACAGGCCAATGCTATTTGCTTTCTTACCGATTGGAGATTTTCTTCAACTAGATGTTTCATGTCATGCGCCTTCTTTCTATTCCGCACAGGAATGGATAATTGAGATGAGCTCCTCCTTATGTACTGTGACTGTGTTGAACGTCATGCTAGTATATCAATCACTGGATTGGTTATACATATCCAAAAATACTCTTTTGGAGCAATCCAAAACAATGAAAAAGACTACACTTCAATTGGGGCACCTTTTGTAGGCTTTTAAAAGCCAAAATTCTGTTTGATGGGTTAGCCAACACTTTCAAAATGTAAAAAAGCCGCTAGATTAGCGGCTTGGTTTAGTTCTATGTTCATCTCCCAAACGGAGAAATGGGATATGATGATTTACTCGTTCACGTTTTCCTTCGTTACCAGCTTCAATTCAGCCGGGATCGATGGCTCCACCTGCTTGCCACTGAGCACATCCAGAGCAGCTTGAAGCGCCAGTTGACCAATTAGTACAGGCTGCTGAGCGACGGTTGCCGTCAATTTTCCATCTTTAATGGATTTGATTGCATCATCATTGCCGTCGAATCCGATGACCGGAATGTCTTTACCCGAGCTTTGAATCGCTTCAATCGCACCAAGTGCCATCTCATCATTATGGGCAAATACCGCTTGCACGTCCGGATTACCTTGCAGCAAGTTCTCCATGACATTCAATCCTTTGGACCGATCGAAATCAGCAGATTGTTTGGACACTACATCAAGTTTCTGGTCAGCCACTTCGTGGAAGCCTTTACCCCGTTCTCTTGTTGCAGAAGCGCCAGGCACACCCTCAAGTTCAATGACTTTGGCTCCTTCACCGAGTTGTTCCACGAAGTATTCCGCTGCCATGCGTCCGCCCTTAACGTTATCCGATGCCACCAGTGCTGCCACTTCCCCTTTATCTGCGGAGCGATCCAGCGTGATCACGGGAATGCCCACACTATTGGCGGACTGAACCGCTGTAGAGATCGCTGCAGAGTCAGCAGGGTTAATCAGAAGTGCACTGACTCCTTGCTGAATGAGATCATCCACATCATTGGTTTGTTTGGCTGAATCATTTTGTGCATCAACCACAATGACCTGTACTCCCTGTTTTTTGGCTTCAGCCACAACTCCATCTTTTAATGATACAAAGAAAGGATTGTTTAGTGTAGATATCGACAAACCTATTTTCTTCTGTCCGTTACTTTTGGAAGGATCAGGTTTGGCCCATTCCGGTGGCTCCAGAGAGCACCCCGCCAGAACGATGATCATCAGCATACTTACGAGTGTTAACGTCCACTTTTTCATATCTATTCTCTCCTTATGCTGTTTTCTTGCGGTCCAGCAGGACGGCAATGGCAATGACGATACCTTTCACAACCATTTGGTAAAATGAGTTAACTTCAAGCAAGTTCAATCCATTATTCAACACCCCGATAATCAGAACACCGATCAGTGTACCCACGATGCGACCGCGTCCTCCAGCAAGGCTTGTTCCACCCAGTACCACCGCTGCGATTGCATCAAGCTCATAGGATGTACCTGCTGTTGGTTGCGCTGAATTCAAGCGTGATGTCAGAATTGCACCTGCCAGAGCAGCGAGCATACCTGTCAGGGAGTAGATCATAATTTTCACGCGATTGACTTTGATACCCGAGATAATGGAAGCTTTCTCATTACCGCCGATCGCGTACGTTTTGCGACCAAAAGCTGTTTTATGCAAAACAATCCATAGAATCATGAAGGTAATCAGCATCGTGATTGCAGGTACCGGAATGCCCAGCAGATAACCACGGCCGAACAGTTGGAACAACAGGTTATCCCCGAGCCCTGTAATTGGATTACCATTCGTGTACACCAAGGTAAGTCCTCTGAATATCGTCATCGTTGCCAATGTAGCGATAAATGGAGCCATTCTGCCTTTGGTAATCATCAGTCCATTCACCATACCCATGACACCGCCTAGTGCTACACCGATAATGATGGACAAGATCGGATCGAGACCGGACAACATCATATTTGCTACAAAAGCACTGGATAAAGCCAGGATTGAGCCGACCGACAAATCAATTCCACCCGTCAGGATAACAAACGTCATACCAAAAGCAATCAGCGCATTAATGGAAACTTGACGCAATAAATTCAATATATTAAGCGGTTCCAAGAAACTTGGATTCAACACCGATACGATCAGAATAAGAATGATTAAGCCGAGCAGCGGTCCCAATTTTTGTATCATATTCGAGAAACGGAAGCCGCTTTTAGCCGTTTTGTTTTCCTGCATTGTTGTCATATCACTGTCCCCCTGTGGCCAATGTCATAATGTGTTCTTGCGTTGCTACTTCCCTTGCAACCTCACCACTGATGTGTCCTTCATGCACAACCGCGATCCGGTCGCTCATGCCCAGCACTTCAGGTAGCTCCGACGATACCATGATGATTGCAACACCGCGGTCTGTCAGTTCATTCATCAATTCATAGATTTCGCGCTTCGCTCCGACATCTACTCCGCGTGTGGGTTCATCCAGTATAAGTACGCTTGGACCAATACCAACCCATTTCGCGATAACCACCTTCTGCTGGTTACCCCCGGATAGATTCCTTGCTGCCGTCTCGGAGGATTGCGTTTTGATCTGTAGTCGTTTGATCAATGTATCGACGAAGTCTTGCTCTTTCGAAGTTGAAATGAACCCTTTGCTTGAAAAACTGAACAGATTCGTCAAGGCCATATTTTCGCGAATAGAAAAGTCTAATACCAGCCCCTCATCCTTGCGGTCTTCTGTAATAAAACCGATTCCGTGTTTCACTGCATCTGCCGGTTTGCGAATGTTTGCTTTTTTGCCGCGGATGAAAATTTCACCCGTATCCAGTGTATCCAAACCAAAGATGGTTCTCATAATCTCTGTTCGTCCAGAACCCATAAGTCCTGAGAAACCAAGGATTTCTCCCGCTCTCACGGTGAAGTTAATATTCTCGAACAACCCTTTGCTGCTTGCATTCCTTACTTCCAGAACAACTTCACCATAAGAAGGATTCCGGACAGGATAACGCTCGGTAAGTTCACGACCTACCATTTTCCGAACCACTTCATCGAAGCTTGTCTGCAGAATGGCTTGTGTGTCTACCGTTCTTCCGTCACGCATGATGGTAATGCGGTCACAGATCGTGAATATCTCCTCCATGCGGTGAGAAATATACACGATGGATACGCCTTCCTTCTTCAGTGAGCTGATTACACCAAACAGTTTCTGGATCTCGCGCTCCGTGAGGGCAGCTGTAGGTTCGTCCATAATGATGACTTTGGCATCTGTCATTAGCGCTTTGGCAATCTCGATCATCTGTTGCTGTCCGACAGAGCACTCTCCGGCAGGACGTTCCAATGGAATGTCTACGGAAAGCTTAGCGAACTGCCCTTTGGCAAGCGCTTTCATCTGTCTTGTATTAAGCAATCCAAAGGATGATGTCAGTTCCTTGCCAATGAAGAGATTATCCAGCACTGTCATTTCAGGCCATACGTTCAGCTCCTGATGGATAAAGGTGATCCCCAATTTCTCTGCTTCCTTCGCGCTTCCAAAATAGGTTTCTGCTCCGTCGATACTGATGGTTCCCTGATCACGCTGATGAAGACCAATCAGAATGTTCATCAGTGTGGATTTGCCGGCTCCATTCTCCCCCATCAGGGCATGAACCTCACCATCTTTTAGTTCAAAATCCACTCCGCTCAGCACCTGATTCGTTCCAAACGCTTTATGAATGTTTTGCATCTGAATGTGCATTACGCAACCTCCTTTTAACCGAAATGGACTCCCGATTGTAAAATGCAATTGGCATACGGTGTCGCTTCACCTGTGCGGATGACTGCCTTCACCTGTCGGGTTAACGCTTTGAATTGTTCGTGGCTGACGGAAGCATCGATGGCTTCTTCCCCGAATCTCTCTGTAATGAATTGCATAGCTACGGGATTGCCTTCGCAAATTTCATTCGCCACAATAACTTTCTCAATGACCATATCTTCTGCAATTGCCTCGACCACTTCGCGAAAACTTGGTGTTCCCAGTTTGAGGGCCAGATCGATTTTGACTACCCCGTCAGGTACCGGTAGACCTGCATCCGCAATCGCAATCATGTCCGTATGGCCCAGGTCAGATAGAATTTTGGAGATGTGACTATTCAACATGCCAGTTCTTTTCATTACAAGCTCTCCTCTACTTCATCACGCGTCGGCATGCCGCCCTGCGCTCCGAACTTGGTGACGGACAACGAAGCAGCCCGATTGGCGAAGCGTATACTCTCTTGTAAAGGTTTACCTTCAGCCAAAGCAACTGCAAATGCGGCGTTGAACGTATCCCCTGCACCGGTAGTATCGACAGCCTCCACTTTATAAGTTGGAACTAGAACTTCCTCTATGCCATCAAAATATCGAACCCCTTTACTACCCTCCGTGATGAACAGTTTGTTCGGATATTGGCGCAATGCCTGCGCCGGATTCATACCCTGAAACAAAATCTCGGCTTCATGCTCATTCGGTGTGATATATGCGGCGTTATCAATAACTTCTTGCGGCAATTTTCTCGCTGGAGCTGGATTAAGCAATAATGGTGTTCCGAATTCTGCACACAATGCGCTTACATGTACAACGGTTTCCTCCGGAATTTCTTGCTGAATGAGTACGATATCTGCATCACGGATCACATCAGCCGCATCATCAACATATACAGGCGTAACTTCACGATTCGCCGCTTCAACCACTACGATACTATTATCACCTTCCGCCAGGATGATATGAGCCGTTCCACTTTCTAAATGTGTAACCGGTTTCACATTTTGCGTATTTACAGCATTTGCTCTGAAATTCTCTAAAATATCTTTCCCAAAAGCATCGTCGCCTACCCGGCCGATCATCGCAACCTCGGCACCCAGTCTGGCAGCAGCGACAGCCTGATTGGCTCCCTTACCACCAGGGACCGTTTTGAAGCTATCGCCAAGAACGGTTTCCCCCGCCCCCGGCCGTCTTGACGAAGTAACAACCAGATCCATTGAACTGCTTCCTATTACACATATTTTAGCCATCTGATCTCACCTTTCTCGTAGTGTCCCGTTCAATGAAACTAACGGGTAACTGTATGTTTTTGTTCTCTATTGCAGCTTGTTCCACAAGCTGTATAAGTAATCCCGCCGCTTCTCTTCCCATCTCGTATGCTGGCTGGTGGATGGTGGACAATGCCGGCGACAACAGGCTGCTCATCGGAATATCATCGAAACCAATCACTTGTACATCTTCAGGAACTTTTCTTCCGATTCGTGCTGCCTCATGCAACACCGCCATGGCTGCGATGTCATTGCTGGCAATGACCCCATCTGTGTCGGCATACTTCCTGAATAATTCCTCAGCCCATACGCCTGCCTCATTTATTGAAAATGAGGTGGTCTGGATTACCTGGTAGTCTAACCCAGCATCACGGATGACTTCAATAGCTCCTTCAAAACGATCCTGTGCGGGTCTGATCTGTGACGGTCCCTGCATAACAGTGATCTGGCGACTGCCGCGTTGGATAATCTCTCTTGCAGCTAGTCTTCCACCTTCTCTGCCGTCCGCATACACGGATGGACGATCCAGTGATGTTCTATCCAGAAACACAACCGGAATTTTCAGTTTTTCATATATTGATGAATGAGGATAGTTCGTTGAAGAGATCACACCGACCACATTGTTCTGGATAAACGTCTGAATGTAATCCTGCTCCTTCTGTTCATCCTCATCACTATTTCCAAATAACAGTCTGTAATCCTGTTCCTGCATCCCGTCCTCTACACCGCGAGCCAACTGCGGGAAGTAAGGGTTCGCAATATCCGGCAACAACAGGCCAATAAGTTTGGACTTGCGCTTATATAATGAACGTGCCACTTCATTAGGCGAGAAGTTAAGCGCCTTCACAGCATCTTCCACTTTCTTGCGTGTATCCGCATGAACATAACCTCTATCATTAATGACTCTGGAAACGGTGGCAACGGATACGCCAGCTCGTTGAGCTACATCTTTAATTGTTGTCATAAGTTGCTCTCCTCTATGTGTAACCGGTTACAGACATTAAATTATCATATTATTTTTAATTTGACAAGCGTTTTCATTCTGGAAATTTCTCCAAGTACACATGAAAGTACATTGAAATTCATCTGTAACCTGGCTACTTTCTGTCTTATTCAGTCTTCTCAGCTATATTACGGATTTAATTATCATTACAATTATTAGCGATATGTGATATGGTCAGTGAGGATTTTATATACATACATATGTGCATAAATGTGAGGAGAAGATTGAAAGTGACAGACAGAAATACCCTTGAAAATCAAAAACCGAGTAAATTTAGTGATCCCATTGTTGTTATGCTTGTGGCAAGCCTGTGTTGCTTGTTATGGGGAAGTGCGTATCCATCCATCAAACTTGGATATATCGCATTTAACATTTTACCCGAAGACATTGCGTCCAAGTACGTATTTGCCGGATACCGATTTACCTTGGCGGGCTTGCTGCTCTTGCTTCTTTCACGCGTCGTCAGAAAACAGAAGCTGCAATTGTCCAAGCCTCAGTGGACAAGTCTCATTATGTTAGGCGTGTTGCAAACTGGCTTGCAATATATGTTTTTCTATGTTGGCGTAGCTAATACGACGGGTGTCAAAGGCTCCATAATGAATGCAACGACAACCTTTTTCAGTGTGGTTCTGGCCCATTTCATCTATAAGAATGACAAATTAAGCAGAAATAAAATCGTTGGCTGTTTGCTCGGATTCGTTGGTGTAATCATCGTAAACTTCCATACAGATTTGCTTGCTTTCTCCTTCTCATTCACAGGCGAAGGTTTCGTTATTATAGCTGCACTTGTTTTTTCAGTTACAGCCCTTTATGCTAAACGTCTCACGGCTACGATCGATGTTCTGATCATCACAGGTGTCAGCTTATTCGTCGGGGGATTGGTACTTACACTGTTAGGTCTGTTGCTCGGCGGACGAGTCACTCATTTCACTCTGGAATCCACCAGTAATTTGATCTATTTGGCCTTGCTGTCATCCGTTGCATTTTGTCTATGGAATATGCTTCTCAAGTACAATAAGGTCGGAAGAGTGTCTGTATACAACTTCCTAATCCCTGTGTTTGGTGCATTGTTATCAGCTTTATTCTTAGGCGAAACGATTCTGGAACTGAAAAATCTGGCCGCATTGCTGTTCGTGTCGGTCGGCATTTATTTAGTCAATCGTGTACGTTCTGTGCAAAGCTCTAATGACACTTTAATAAAATAGACAACAATCTCATGGACAACAATCCATCTGATGGACAGAAAAAAAGCCGCTAATCAGCGGCTTTTTGTGTAAATTCCCATACGATATACTATTCGTTTCTTACGATCTTATACCTTAATATATACTTGTAAAATCAATCAAGGACTCTTCTTCTTCATAATTGAATACAATGGCGTGATTACCCAATTGGTATACCATCTCATATCCACCCACGACTTCATTGTAATATTCTGAGGAAGGTTTGCCCATCCATATTCTTACATTCCATGGCGAAAGATTCTGCTTCTCATTGTACAAATCAAAAACGGCAATACGTGATTTATTGGTAAGCTCGTGCATGTAGGAATCGAAGCCAACGCCGAATTTAGAATAATAATAGAACGCTCCCCATTCTTCATTTGAATGAGAATTGGGTTTCCCCAGCTTTTTTTGCGCATTTTGAAGCGTCATGCCAATCTTGATGTCCGTTCGGCCTGGCAATGCACCCTTTAATGCAGCTTCCTTCAGGCTTTTCAGGTAAGCACTATCTCCAACACCCGAGTTTGGCCAATCTCTTGAACGGAGGTTGCGCGTATCTTCCAGCCGCAATTCCAATTTGTTCACATTCAGCTTAAACGTATTAACGCTATAAACGAATTGCAGGTTGTTGTAATTTTTGAACTGAACTCGGGCCCCTGAAAGAGTACGAATTCCGCCATCTCTGATCGCTGAGTAGGAATCGTCAATTCTTTTTCCCTTATTATCGACATATGTTACTCGGCGCAACTCCCCGGAACGAACAATATACGTCTTTACCTCATTGAAATTGGAAGTTCCCCAATCGGTGATCATCAGCATGTCTGGTGTACTAGCCCCTTTGCTTTTCACAACGAAGTTCCAGGTTTGAGGCAAAATAATCGTATTCAGATCCAGTTTTGCTGCTTGCACTGTTCCGTATGCTGCCCCTTTTTTCACCAAGGCCGCACGATACGTTCCAGAATAACTCTTGTCGCCTTTTTTATTGTTCGTCCAACCATTTTCTTCGGTCAACGTGCTTTTCTGTTCATCATAAGCGAAAATATAAACGGTATACGCCGTTTGCTTGGCATCACGAATTGTAAATGAAAGTCGGCTCATACTTGCAAGCTGTTTGGCAGAGATTTGTTCTCCTTTGGCAGCAGCATTGGGTGGTAACAGGAGCAATACGCTCAGAACATAGCCAATTAAGGTAAGTAGGGCCAGAGAAGCCCATTTTGTTTGGTGCTTAGGGTGTATCATTTATTGACTCTCCTTTGAGTAACAGAATAAAATACAACAGCTATTTTCTAATTTTAAATCGTGTACAATCTTAACACTCGAACAGATACTTGCTAGCGTGTAACCTTGATCAAACTATGTAATTCTTATAAGTTAATGTTTAATAAGCATATCCTCCTACTAGTACTATTTTCCTAAGAATGATAACATACCCTTTCTCATAAAGAAATATATAACAATCTAATTAATAGTTTTACCACTGGTATCATATAAGAGGCCGCTATATTAGCGACCTATGCAGTCAGAAGTTTGTTACTAATCTGTCTTAGAATCTGTTCAAGTGGCTTGAATCATGGCAACGACTTTGCCTTGAATTTCACTATTTTTAAATTTATTTAAGTATTCAGGAATTTGGTCCATCGTAATGGATGTAATAGCTGGGGGCTGGAGTTGTTGGTCGGAGAGCAGTTTGGCAAATTCATCGCCAATAATAGAAAGGCTTGTTTGTACTTCAGGATCATTAACGGTATGTGCTCATGCGCGCGATACATGAAACGGAGATCACGGAGGTATACAAATTTCATTTCTGGATTGGAGCTATCTATAGCATTATTTCACGATGGATTCTGGATGGTGGACAACCAAGCCCCGTAGAAATGGCAAAGATCTGTTATGAGATCATAGATTCCATCAACAAGGGCTGTGTTTCTAGTTAACACCGAGAACAACATCGGTAGCTTTAAACCCAAAAAAGCCGCTACATCCGTTAGCGGCTCTTCAAGAGAATACGAATAAGATATGATTTACAGGCAGGAGTACACGACATTACGCAAGCGTCGCTGAATGTAAGGCTCTTGACTGTTCAGCAGGTGTTGCGCATACATGACCGTAAGCTCTGAATCCGGATCAATAATGGCCATACAACCAGCGGCGCCGCTCCACCCAAATTCACCAAGGGGACTAAGCGAGCCACTTCCTGCTTTGGAGATATGTGTGCGGACACCCAGTCCATAACCGTATCCATACATATGATCCCAAGAATAATCACTGCGGGTCATCTCGTTCAAGTGATCCGTTCGCATCAGTTCCACGGAAGCTTGTGACAAAATACGTACACCTTCTGGACTTGTGCCCCGACCAGTAAGCGCGTTCAGAAACCTTGCATAGTCGCTAACGGTTGATAATAACCCTGCACCGCCGCTCTCCAGCTCCGTACCTACCCGGAATCCGTTTCCATCCATACGCACAGCCTTCTCAAGCTCATCATTGTACGCATACTGAGGAATCAGGCGTGCCTGCTGCTCATCGTTTAGATTGAACGATGTGTCGTTCATGCCAAGTGGTCCAGTAATTTCGTCCCGCAGATACGTACCAAAACGTCTGCCACTTACCACTTCCACCAAGGCTCCCAGCACATCATGGCACATGCTGTAGTTCCAGTGTGTCCCTGGTTCAAACAGCAATGGTTCTTTCGCAAGCGCTCTCGCGAAGTCCCGTGTCGGCAATGCTCCATCGGTTCTTTTTACGGCTTCCTGAATGCTTGGACTACCCACGTCATAGGAGAACCCGGCAGTCATGGTAAACAAATCTCGGACTGTAATGGCTCTTGTCGCCTTTTCCAGTCGGATCTCTCCGTTTGCCATCGTTTTCTTAACTGTCATATCAGCATACTCTGGCAGATAATCGGACAACGGGTCGCTTAACAGTATCTCCCCTCTCTCCACCAGTTGCAACCCTGCCACACAGGTCATGATTTTTGTCATGGAGTATAGATTGAAGATCGCTCCATCGCTGATGGGTGTTTTCTCCTCCAGATTGGCGTAACCATTCCGGTAATGGAAAACGGTATCATTTCGATGTATCACCAGTACCTCTGCCCACGGAATGCGCCAAGATGTAATGCGGTCAATAAATGAAGAAAGCGGTTTAAAGTCCATTTTTTCCCGTCCTTTTATGTATAATCGTATATTATTTTGCGATGTGGCCCATGTTCAGTACCACAATCCACATATTATTAATATACGACCATTCTCTTGTGATGACCACCATCAATCTTATGTCTCTCAGAAACCTCTTGATCTTCCCTGCTTGACTCTTATCAGCAACTTATGCTCTTCTATCGCTGACATTGTTTCCTATGTTAACGATTTGCAAAAGAAATAATCAATTTCATTGTTTATCCACAATCCATTAATAGAACGAAAAAAGTCGCTATATTAGCGACTCTCCTTTTAATTTTCCTTCCTTAACGAATCCACTATCGTTGACTTGGTTAGTCTATACATCGGCCATGCTGTCGCGATAAGGGCTGTAACCACTGCACCTGAAGCAGCAATCCCAACACTGAGCCAAGGTAAAGACCATTCGATATCAAGCATGCCCCGGAAGAGGTAGTGTACGCCGAAACTTAAACCTGTTCCAATGATGCTTCCATACATCGCTGCATAGACTCCATAAAATACGCCTTCCAGCAGAATCATTTTGTTGACTTCTCTCTGTGTCATACCGATCGCTTTCAGTACAGCAAACTCTTTGGTACGTAGTATGAGATTGGTACTGACTGTATTCAGGATATTGAGAAAGGCAATAAGAACAATGATTCCAATGAACCCGTAGAAAAAGATCTTCGCTGTGATAGCATCATTATGAGCTTGTTCAAGTTCTGCAACCCGGTCCGTATAATTGAAACCGGCGTCTTTCTGAGTCAAAGACTTAAGGTAATCGGTAACTGGTTTATTAGACAGGTCGGGATGGGCAAGTATGAAGATCCGAGAATACGTGTCATCTCCAGTTAAGTTCATTATAACTTTAGGTGTTGTCAGGTAAGTGATACCTGCACTCTCGTTATATTTGTTCGTTAAAGGTCCCTGATCCGCAATGCCAACCACTTTTACATTCTGATATACTTCTCCCCTTCCACTATTCGAACGAATTTGAATATAATCCCCAACTTTAAACTGAGTCTGATCGATGATAAGTTGTTTTCCGTTCTCCGTGATCATACTTAATTTCTGAATCAGAACGACTCCATTCTCACGATCCATGATTTCCTTATCCACTGTTCCTGCCACCAGCTTGGCATTAATCGTCTCCAAGGTATGTTCACCGTAAGACTGAAGGTAATTATTATCTGTACGATATCCTAGCCCTTCATCCACCTGGTACATTCCCTTCCTCAGCTCGTAGTACTTCGGATTGATTTTGTTCTTGGGAATGATTGCTGTCATCTGGTGATTGTAGAATGGATAAGCTTGGTCTACTGCATCCAGCTTGACCAGATCTCTATACACCGAGTCATCCATTCGCTGGGAGGAACCATCGTACTGTATTGAATAGGAATAATCGATTCCGGAATGTGTCGTTAGCGACAGTAGCCCAATGAGGCTGTTGAAGACGATAAATAAAACCATGCTAATGATCATGGAGAAAGCTGTGATGCGAAACCGCTTTTTATTTCGTTTAATATTCCGAATAGCAAATTGACCTTCAATACCGAATATTTTCTTAATGAACATCGACTTGGCAATTTTGTTTATTTGCTCTACTTTCGTAACTCCCGTACTCGTTATAGCCTCCAGTGGGGATGTCTTGGCTGCTGATCTGGCGGGACCAATAGCAGACAGAAATACGGTTAACAATCCCAGAAGACCTGCACCAACTAATACCGGAACCGATATCACCATCTGCATATCATTCAGAAAACCGAGTGTTAGCAAGCTGATATTATAGAACAAAAGCTTCATTAAAATCGTTCCAGTAAATAAACCAATGGGTATACCAATCAAGCTCAGAAGAGCAGCTTCTTTGACCACAATATGACGTATTTGAGCTGGTGTAGCACCTATGCATCGAAGCATCCCAAACTGTGAAGTCCGCTCCAAAACTGAAATATGGAAGGTGTTATAGATCACAGCACTTGTACAGCCAATAATAATAAGGATTACCGCAATGAAGGCGAGTATTATACTTTGATTTACACCTTCGTACGTACTTTTTCCATATAATTTAAGCAGTTCATTGTTATACTCCACTCGCATATTCTTGATATAATTCTCACGACTGAGCTCCTGTGCAGATCCTTGATCCACCTCATTCATTTGTAATGAGGAAATGATATTTTCTGTTTTCTCCTTCATATGATCCATCGATTTCATTTTGAGATAGACAAAATACGTTTGATCCGGATCTATCTTTTGATGGTTATCATACGTAATGGCTTGGAAAATGAATCTGGAAGACCATGAACTGTTGTTAAAAGGTTTGGTGAAACCAACAATGGTGAATTGCCTCTGGAACTGTGGACGGAAGGCCTCATCCAGATCCCATCCGAAATCGCCAAGTCCGCTGATGGGCTTGAGTTCTCCCGTCGAGGCGATAACACGACTTCCCACATTTAAAGTTATGCGCTCGCCGAGTGTGGGCTTGGTCTTAAAGTAACTCAAACTCTCTGCAGAAAGAATTATTTCATTCGGATTCTGAGGCAGCCTTCCTGAATCCAGCTGAACTTGGAGCTTGTTCATTGCATCAGGATCGTACCCCTTAATATTCAGGTAACGGTAGGGAGCCGCAATCGGATTTTCACGTTTTTCTTTAGCGCTGGTATTGCTAATAACCGCATACCCGATGCGATCAACGCCTCCCGCACTCTCTACAGTTGCCTGATTGACGATTTTGGAGACGAATTCACCTGGAACTCCATTAAACGAAACGTGGTAGTCACCAAAATCATGCGTTGTCTGACGAATCAGCTTATCTCTATAACTCAGACCGATGGTTCCTATGGCTGTAATCAGAGTTACCGATAAAATAATACCTATGATGACAAGCAAGGATCTTTTCTTCTGCCCCAATAAATATTTCTCTGTCAGACCGGTATAGTTATTCAATGGAATTCACCCCGGTTTGTTGCCATAGCGCGCCATCTTTAATATGCAACACCCGATCTGCCTTTTGAGCTATGTTTAGGTCATGCGTGATCATAATCAGAGTTTGATTATATTTTTTGACGGAGAAGGTAAGTAGATCAACGATTTCTTTACTGTGTTGACTGTCCAGGTTACCCGTGGGTTCGTCTGCCAGAATAATGGATGGTTTGTTGATTAGAGCCCGTCCAATGGCTGTTCGTTGTTGCTGTCCGCCTGATAATTGGGAAGGAAGATGTTTTCTACGATCACTCAGTCCCAATACGTCCAACAATTCTTCAATGTAACTTTTATCCACTTTTTTGTTCTCTAACAGCATGGGTAGCGTTATATTTTCTTCCGTGGTTAACACTGGAATGAGATTATAGGATTGAAAGATGAACCCGATTTTGCGCCTGCGAAATAGGGCGAGTTCAAGTTCGCTCTGTGAATACAGATCGGTATTATCAATAATAACCCGCCCTTGCGTCGGCTCATCCACGCCTCCGAGCAGATGTAATAGTGAGCTCTTCCCTGATCCGCTCGCACCGACAATAGCGACAAATTCCCCTTGATTAACAGAAAGATTAACCTCTTTGAGCGCATCCACTTTTGTATCAGCGGTTCCGTATGTTTTACATAAATTCATGGTCTTCAAAATTTCCACCTGTATACCTCCATCTGTTGATCAACTGTTTACTCTATTGAGTATAGATGGTCTACCTTACGACAAAGTGAAGAAGAAGCTTACGTTTTCGTAAGCTTCCCTTCTTCACTCCATTCATTCCGTATAAAGAACGAGATTCTGAATTCAGAACCTTTCCCAAGTATGCTTTCAGCTGTAATAATTCCACCCTGTCCTTCAATAATGGATTTGGCCAAAGATAGGCCTATACCAATACCTTCAGGTTTGGAACGACTTTTACCCCGGTAGAATCGTTTGAAAATATGTGGTATATCCTCTGGCAGAATGCCTTCGCCATGGTCTCGAACCATGATCGTATGAAATAGATTGCTCTCTTCCAATACAATCTCAATTCTGCCCTCTTTCGGACTATATTCAATTGCATTTTTGATGATATTCATCAAAGCTTCCTTTAACCATTCTTCATCCGCAAGGATAGCCAGTTGCTCGCCACCCGCGATTGTAATATCTTGTTTCTTCGATTCAATGATGGTGCGTAACGCATGTACAACATTGTCTATGGTCTCTCTCACCTGAAAACGCTCACGACGGAACTGTACACCGCCAGCCTCAACACGTGCCATCTTCAACAGATTAACGATGAGCCAATCCATTCGGTCAAGCTGCTTGCGGCTTCGTGTCAGGAATGCTGTTTTCATCTCTTCTTTCATTCCATGATCACCAAGCAAATTTTCATTAAACAAAATCAATGATGACAGTGGTGTTTTGAGTTGGTGTGAGATATCAGATAACAGATTGCGCAAAAACTTCTTTTCCTTATAAAGTTGCTCCAGACTATTGGTTACTCTTCCTGCCATGGCGTTAAAACTTCGACCAAGCAGGCCAAAGTCTCCTTCCATATTCTCTGGCAAGGTACCTGTAAACTGACGCTCCACCACCTGCTCGGCAGCATATGAAATGGCTCTAATTTTGGAAAACATTTTGCTATACTCCCATGTGATCAATACCAAGATGGGAATAACGAAGATCAGCACCTGAGTGCCAGTTTTAATCGGTAACAGGGTACCAGCTAAGACCGGTTGGTCATGAATGGACAGGTTCCCTGTATATCCATATTGAGAGAGAATCCGCTTGCCTTCTATAATGGCTTCCGTTTGTGCTCCTTGAGTAACATCATGGATAATCTCATTTTCACTTTCAGGATATTTTAATGACAGATGCCCCACCATAGATGCATTTTGATCCACTATGGCCAGATTAATACGTCCGACTTGCATGTTTATATACATGAACATCAGTAGTGACAGCAGTATTTGGACTATAATAACTTTGACTGTAATGGACTTCCATTCCGGATTTCGTATCACATGCATCATCGTCATTTCCCCTCAACGTTTGCGTTCCATTTGTAGCCGACTCCGCGAACAGTCACAATGTACTCTGGGGTTGCAGGTACGATTTCCATCTTCTCTCTAAGCCTTCGTATATGAACGGAAAGAGTGTTATCATCGACAAACTCACCTGACATATCCCATAGATGGCTTAGAAGCGAATCTCTTCTGCAGATCTGCTTGGGATGAGTAATTAACATAAGCAAGAGCCGATATTCAAGCGCAGTTAGTGTAATTTCCTCATTTTTTTTGAATACGGTTCCTTCCAACAGACGCACTTGAATGTCACCAGAGCACCATATATTCACTTCTTGCTGACTACGTTGGTTCCGTCTTAGAACGGCTTTAATTCGTGAAAGCAGCTCTTTCGTACGTACAGGTTTCGTAACATAGTCATCAGCGCCTATCTCGAGCCCGGCAACAACGTTGGCTTCTTCATCCAAAGCCGTCAGAAATATGATGGGTACTTGTGAGGTTTCTCTTATCTCACGACACAACTGATAACCTGAACCATCCGGCAAATTAACATCAAGCAAGAGGAGATCAATCGCTTCATTATGCAGAACATGCCTGGCTTCTGTCAGGCTTCCGGCCTGACTAACTCTATAGCCTTCACTGGAAAGAGTGTACTCTATGCCAAACACTAAGTTTTCATCGTCTTCTACAAGTAATAATCGGTTCATTCTTGCACCTCAACTTAACATGTACTTTTTAACTGTAAACTAACATGATTCTGATCCAGTATACATTATAAAAGTAACTTGCTGATTACTTTACTCATCATCCGCTAGTTACAGCTCTCTCAACCGATAGAATGAAGTCAGTCTTTTTAATAGGATCTGACCGTGTTTAACCACACAAACACCCCTTAATTTTATTGGCTAAACTTGAAGTTTACCAAAGGGGCAATTAGCGATACTATTCTGCACTTATCGATCTTTCTGGTCGAAACATTCTGCAAGATATTTTTCCAATAAATCAATATCATCATCCGTTATCTTCTCACCAAAATAGGCAAATGGGAAGCAAAACACCAAAGCGATGGTCAATACCGGTTCAGTAACGCGTAATCTGGATAACCAGTTCACCACTCTAGGAACGACCAACCAACCGATGACTCCCACTACAGCGAAGAATATAATCATCTTTTCAACTAAAAGAAGTATGGACGCTTCCCCAGTTGCTCCTGTTCCAGAAAAACTGGTTAACTCAGCCAGCAAAACAACGACCAGTACATCATCAACAACAGTAGCACCGTCGTAACATCAAAAAGCTGATCCCATAAAGGATCAGCTTAAGCTGTAACTTTTTAGACTCCGGCGCGTTTGTTTTCAACCGATTTCATTCGGTTTTGATCATCTGGTACACGGTCAACACTGAACTCTTGGCCAGCTTCAACCTCACCATGACCTGAAATGTTTCGAGAAAAATTAGTGAATTGTCTTTTTTGCTCATCCTGCTCGTGTTTTTGCTTCAAAAGCTCTTGCGGGTCCTGTTTTGTCACTATGCTTACCTCCCATAGAAATCATGCTATTTAATCGCACTACAGAAGTTTTCCATAAGAGAGCTGTGCTTATGCATGAAGTACCGATTCATTTCATAATATGAGTCCAGACATTCTTCAAATATGATAATGAACCTGTGACATAAAGGAGAGAACAACAGATGAAGCGGATCCTCTTGTCCTATCCTCTTAGTGTAAATACTCCTGTTTATAAAGATAACCCTCCTGTTGAGATTCAGCAACAGTCCAGCATAGCTCAAGGGGATCTGTATAACCAATTTATCATCACATCCCTCAACCATAATGGAACTCATATTGACGGGCCTTGGCATTTCAATCCACAAGGTCTAAAGATAAACGAAATTCCAATAGACTACTTTATCTTTACTCATCCAACCCTCCTCGATATCCCCAAAGGTGATGATGAACTTATCACCAAAGCGGACCTGGAGCCGTATGAACACCAGATCGCCGGCTCTGATCTACTGCTCATACGTACAGGTTTTGGAAAGTTTCGATCATCTGACCCTGTTCGTTATCGTGATCATAACCCAGGGTTTGCATCGGATGCTGCAAGTTATCTGATGGTTTTTGATTCATTGCGAGCAGTTGGAATGGATATGATCTCTTCCGGCTCTGTGATTCATGTGGATGAAGCCATCGCTTTTCATCAGATTATGCTTGGGAAAGATCGGGTTGATGGCAAGTTCATCCTGCTTATAGAAGATATGAATTTAAATCAGGATTTATCTGGAATTAACAAGGTCTATGCTGTGCCATTGTATATTGAAGGTGTTGACAGTAGCTTCAGTACAGTTTTTACGGAAGCTTGATTTATTTATTAAACAAGGAAAAACCAAAACGCGCTGACAAGAATTCCTCCTGCCAGCGCGTTTTGGTTAGTGAATATCCTTCTTTTTGAAATTGCCGCCTCTGACTTCAGCTACATCGTATACGACTACAAAGGCAGATGGGTCAATCTCATGAATAATATCTTTAATTTTACTCTCTTCCATCCGGTTAATGACACAAGTGATTTCCTTGAACTGTTCATTAGAATATCCACCGTATGCCTCCGTGTACGTTGCACCACGACCTAGACGGTCACGAATGGTTTCAACCATGATCTCAGGTTGATTCGTAATAATTTTAAACGTTTTGGAGCCGCTCAATCCCTCTTCAACAATATGTATTACTTTGGAAGCAATAAAATACGCAAGTCCTGACAAGATCGCTCCTTGTAGACCGAATACGGTAGAAACGACAATAAAGACAAACATGTTGAGGAACAGAATGAGATCACTGGTTCCAAAAGGTACTTTTCGTGAAAGGAGTACAGCCAGCATATCTATGCCATCCAATGCCCCGCCATTACGTAATGCAAGTCCCATACCAAAACCGATGATAATCCCGCCGACCACCGTAACGAGCAAGGTATCCCCTTCAATGATGGTTGGTACATGATGCATCAGACTGGTGCTGATGGCCAGTGAAGCAATACCGATAATCGAGTATAACGCAAAGCTTTTACCGATTTGCTTGTACCCGAGCCACACAAACGGAATGTTTATAATCCCGATGAGCATCCCCAGTGGTAAACCGAACAGCTGGGATCCTACGATACTCAGACCTGTGACACCGCCATCTGAGACATTATTCGGGATCAATATGGCTTCCAGGCCATATGCCGTTATAAATCCCCCAATGATAATCAATAATACTTTGGAGAGGATCTTTAACTTGTTTGACTTTTGTTTTCTGATTTGATGCATTCCTTTTCCCCCTTGATGAACAACCGATAAAAAACAGTCTATAATAAAAATCACTGTTTTGGCAATAGATCGGCATTGGTGTGTGTGTTATATCATTGCCCGATGAACGCCCGATACGACGAGATTTTATGCTGGAGCATCTCATCGGCTGTGTGAAAAATGTGCATCTGTTTTTGAATCGACTCTTTATGATCCTCAAGCAACTTTAACCGATCTGCTGCCGTATGCTCCCCTTCCTGAAATAAGAATGCATACTTCTTAATGGTAGCAATGGGCATTTGAGTCTCTTTTAATTTGATTACAAATTGCAGCCATTTCAGGTGAGAATCGTTATAACGCCTGTCTCCACTCGCATCTCGAAGAGGAGTTATGATCTGTTCCTTCTCATAATAACGTAACGTATGTGCACTGATATGGAGCAACTCTGCTACTTCACCAATGGTATGCATGGTCAACCTCCTCTCCATTTTCCCGCTTGACTTAGAGTAAGCTCTAATCAGTATAATCAACTCGTGGTCACATCACAATAAATAATGAAATCAGATCCAGGAGGAATTCCCATGAAATACACAGTGATTACCGGTGCCAGCTCAGGCATTGGATATGAAGCGGCTTTAGCTTTTGCAACTCGTGGCAAAAATATGATTCTGGCAGCACGCAGAACCGATGAGTTGGACAAGTTAAAAGTAAAAATAGCTGAAATCAATCCTGATCTGGATGTTGTCATTCGTACAGTTGATCTGTCCATTGCCGCTAATGTGCATAAATTTTATGAAAGTCTCCAGGCTTATTCCATTGAGACATGGATTAACAACGCCGGATTCGGAAATTTTGCTTCCGTGGGTGAACAACATTTGCCCAAGATTGAGCAGATGCTTCATCTGAATATAGAAGCTCTTACGATTCTTTCTTCCCTGTATGTACGTGATTATGCAGATGTCGATGGTACACAGATCATTAATATTTCCTCTGGTGGGGGATATACGATTGTAGCAGATGCAGTAACTTACTGCGCAACCAAGTTCTATGTCAGTGCCTTTACTGAAGGACTTGCGCAAGAATTAAAAGGCAAGAACGCTGCAATGCAAGCCAAAGTGCTCGCTCCAGCCGCAACCGAGACGGAGTTTGCGAAACATTCCTTTAATGTAGACGAGTTTGAATACGAGGGCAGAGTTCCCAAGTTCCATACGGCAGAACAAATGGCTGAGTTTTTACTGGAGTTGTATGACAGCGAAAGCGTAGTTGGCATTGTGGATGGGTTGACGTATGACTTTGAACTCAGAGAACCGATCTTTCCATACGCTGCGAGAGCAGCCTCGAAACCACAAAATTAATCCTAAGCTGAAGTTGAAGCCAGATCTCCCAAATACTTTGAAACATGATCTAACCTCATAGATAGATATCTAAGAATCTAATCATTAAAATCACTGAACGTTAAAAAGGGAACCTGTCTCCAGGCTCCCTTTTTTTATATATAGTCAATTCTATATTAATATCTTCTATATAATGAAGTATTATGCCAGCCTCATTTTGAAATCCTGATATCCGAATTCGCGGACAACTTCGCAATCGCCGTCTTTTCTCTTAACAGCAATCGCTGGAAGCGGCATGCCGTTAAACGTGTTCGTTTTCACCATGGAATAAATCGCCATGTCTTCGAATACCAGACGGTCGCCTTCTTGCAAAGGCTGATCGAATGTATAATCCCCAATCACGTCACCAGACAGACAGGTTTGTCCACCTAGACGATACAGATGAGCCTTCTCACCCACTTCTCCCGAACCGATCAGCGGCGGGCGATATGGCATTTCCAGCACATCTGGCATATGACAGGTAGCCGAAGTATCCAGAATGGCGATGTCCATACCGTTTTTATGGAAGTCCAGCACAGAAGTCACCAGATAACCCGCGTTCAGCGCAACAGCTTCTCCCGGCTCCAGATATACCTCAAGGCCATAATCATTCTGCATACGCTTGATGCAGGCTTCCAACCTTGGAATATCATAATCTTCACGTGTGATATGGTGTCCACCACCGAAGTTGATCCATTCCATTTGCGGTAACCACTGTCCAAACTTCTCAACAACTGCGTTCAACGTAGTCTCCAGATCGTCGGAATTTTGCTGACACAGTGTGTGGAAGTGCAGTCCGGAGACACCTTCCAACAATTCTGCATCGAAATCCTCTTGTTTCGCGCCAAAACGCGAACCCGGAGAACACGGATCGTAGATCTCGTGCCCTTCTTGGGTAGAGCATTCAGGATTGACGCGCAAGCCGACCTTACGGCCAGCTTGAAGCGCCTTATCCTTGAACTTGGCAAGCTGTGAAAAAGAATTGAAAATAATGTGATCGCAGATGGAAAGAATCTCATCGATCTCTTCTGCTCGGTAAGCCGGAGCAAAGACATGGTTCTCTTTGCCCATTTCCTCGTGGCCCAGGCGTGCTTCATACAAACCGCTCGCCGTAGCGCCGCTCAGGTATTCTCCAATCAGCGGATACATCGCAGTCATGGAGAATGCTTTTTGAGCGAGAACAATTTTGGCACCTGTACGCTGCATAACACCGTTCAGGATTTTCAGGTTTCTCTCGATAAGCTCCTCGTCAACAACATAACATGGCGTCGGTAATTGCTCGAACCGCATTTTAACGAACAAGCTCCGATTCTTTAACTTCTTCTGGCAGCTCATCAACGAGTACCGGGTTGAAGTCTTCTACCCATGGGAGACCCCATTTGTTCAACTCTTCCATGAATGGATCTGGGTTGAACTCTTCTACATTGTATACACCTGGTTTGTTCCATTTGCCTGTCATGACCATTGCCGCACCGATCATAGCCGGAACGCCTGTTGTGTAAGAGATCGCTTGGGAACCCACTTCTTTGTAACACTCTTGGTGATCACAGATATTGTACACATAATATGTTTTGTCTTGACCATCTTTTTTACCTTTGAAAATACAACCGATGTTTGTTTTACCTACAGTGCGTGGTCCAAGGGATGCTGGATCAGGCAGTACTGCTTTCAGGAATTGCAGTGGAATAATTTGTTTGCCTTCATATTCAATAGGCTCGATTGAAGTCATGCCCACATTTTCAAGTGCTTTCAAGTGAGTCAGGTAACTTTGACCAAATGTCATGAAGAAACGAATGCGTTTCAGACCTGGCATGTTTTTCGCCAAAGATTCCAGTTCCTCATGGTACAACAGGTACATGTCTTTCTCGCCAACTTCTTTGAAGTCGTAGACACGTTTGATTTCCATCGGTTTTGTTTCGATCCATTCACCATTCTCCCAGTATCTTCCGTTCGCAGAAACTTCGCGAATGTTAATCTCAGGGTTGAAGTTGGTTGCGAACGGATAACCGTGATCCCCACCATTGCAGTCCAAGATGTCGATGTACTCAATCTCGTCAAAGTAGTGCTTCAGGGCATAAGCGGAGAATACGCCTGTCACGCCTGGGTCAAATCCACTACCGAGCAAAGCAGTGATTCCTGCTTGTTCAAAACGCTCTTTGTAATCCCATTGCCAGCTGTATTCGAACTTCGCTGTATCATGTGGCTCATAATTTGCTGTGTCCATGTAATTTGTTTTAGTTGCAAGGCAAGCATCCATGATTGTCAGATCTTGATACGGCAAAGCCAGGTTCATAACGATATCCGGTTTAACTTCATTGATCAGAGCGATCAGTTCGTCAACATTATCAGCATCTACTTGTGCTGTCGTAATTTTCGTTTTTCCGCCGTCCAGCTTGGCTTTGAGCTCATCACATTTGGATTTTGTACGACTCGCGATGCAGATTTCCTCAAAAACTTCGCTGTTTTGAACGCATTTGTGTACTGCCACGGAAGCAACGCCGCCTGCGCCGATGATTAGTGCTTTTCCCATTTTACATTCTCCTATCCCAATATGTATTTTTTTAATTGGTTTAATTTGGTTTGATACGATGACAACAACAAGACAACAAAAAAAGCAAGGTGAAAAATGCCCGCAATCGCGCATCATCACACTTGCTTATCGATATACATCATAAAAAAGACGTGAAGTCTCCATGACCAAAAAAGTTCACAAGAACTCCTTGGCGGAAAGCTCCTTCATGTATATCAATATTGGATCAGAGTCTATATAGCAAATAATTCGCCTTTACCACTCTTATTGACCGTTTCACAAGTTGATGTGCAATTGCACTGGTTGTAAAGTAACCAACTTATAAAATTTGAGCTTTGAACTCAATCAATAAAGCAACGTAAGTTGCCAATCGGCGTTTGACCCGGCTGTCCGTATGGCCTTAACTTCCTGGTGAAGTGGTCAAAAATTATCTGCTGGAAAGCTCTAATTCATATTGATAAATCAACTTCCCAAAATCACAGGTCTTACACTATCAGACGTTGAAAAAAAAATCAAGCAATTATCAAAAATTTATTTTTTGACCTGATTCAGACTGATAATGAAATCGGTATCCTTCGAAGAGTTTTAAGGCTTTGACCACTTCCACATCGTTCACCAAATTGGCTCCGAATGGTCGCTTCCTTCTTTTCGAGATTGCATTGTAGTCCCGATGACTTTATGCATAAAAAATTCATCTTTATTCATAAGGTTTACCTCTGTTAAAACTTTACAGGCAGTGATGCCAATCCGTGCGATGACAGAGCAGTATGCCATTGAATTTCTTCCTGGGGAATACGGAGCTGAAGATCCGGCAGCCGATTTATAAGCGTAGTAAACGCCACGTCTCCCTCCACACGAGCAAGTGGAGCGCCAAGACACATATGGATGCCGTGTCCAAAGGCTAAATGCCGTTTTATTTTGCGTTCAATATCCAATTCTTCGGGGTCAGTGAACTGCTGCTCGTCTCGATTCGCCGATTTCAACAGGGGTATCACAACATCTCCCTTTTGGATCAATTGTCCATCCAGTTCCGTGTCCTGCGTTGCATAACGAGGACCTGAAGAAGTAGCGGGGCCATTATATCGTAACAACTCCTCTACCGCTGCAGGAACCAGATTCGAATCTTGTTTAAGGAGTTCCAGTTGTTTGGGGTGTGTCAGAAGAAGATATGAGCCGGTTGCAATCAGATTGGATGTTGTCTCATGTCCAGCAAATATTAATAAAGTGATCATGGATATTAATTCATCCTCATTCAGTCGATCACCCTCCTCCTCAATCGCAATTAATTGACTGATGAGGTCATCTGAAGGTTCTACCCGTTTTTTCGCCACAAGTTGTGCGGTGTACTCTGCGAATGATCGCAGGTGCTGTGTTACTGCCGGGTCCTGTTTACCGAAACCAAGACCTTTCGCAATCGCTTCAGACCATACATGAATCTGAGGTCGGTCTTCCTGAGGTATACCCAACATCTCGGATATAACGTTAATTGGGAAAGGATAGGCATAGTCTTTTACAAGATCCATCTCCCCTTTTCCTTCGAATTGGTCAATCAACTCATCGGCAATTTCCTGAACACGTGGACGCAGGCTTTCCATATATCTTGGAGTGAATGCTTTGGACACCAGGTTACGTAATCTTCGGTGATCCGGTTCATCAACAAAGAGCATCGACTTTCCGGTAAAAAAGGTCTGGGGTTCCGATGAACCAAGCTCGCCTGAGAGATTCTTACGAATATCATTGCCATGATCAATAGCGTTCATATCTACCGTAAATCGAGAGTGATCTTTCAACACTTCCATGGCAACATCCATTCGAGTTACAATCCAGGTCTGCCCTGCTCCGCCCATCGGATTAGGAACTGGGACCACGGAGCCTTTGGCACGCATCTGTGCAAACATGGCAAATGGATCTTTACTATTTTCTTCGCTAAACAAATTAAATTGCGCTTTTTCTGATGTCTGGTTTTCCGAATGATTCATATAAATCTTCCTTTCGAAGTGAAGTTATTCAAATCTTTGGAAATATATGTTCATTCCGATTATATACTACTCGTATATTTCATTTCAAATTTCATAGTTTCACATCACAAAACAACTGTCATAACAACAATTCATAAATATACTATACGTATATTGTTAGCATATTAAAATACCTTCAATTACGAGAAAGCATAAAAAAGAGGTCGGCTTTCAGCCAACCCCCATATTAATTACGTTGCTTCACCAGTTCTAAATACCACCAACAGACTTCGGTTACTCTATTGGCTTCGGTATGTAATGTACTGGACTTGCCCTCTTTGTGAAACGCCTGAAGTACCGCTTCGATTACAGCAATATTGATATCCTCCCTATCTTGTAATAGGGTTAAAAGCCCCTTCGAAAGTTGCTTCAATGAAGCAGATTCCTTGGAGTTCTGAACACGTTTGTTAAACTCATCTAACTCTTTCAATAGATTATCGATGCCCAGACCCATATCATGGTTACGTTCATCCGCATTCAGGAAATACAGCGACTGAAAGTCGAAAATATGTTCATTTCTCTGGTGCATGGTTCTTAGGATCACTTCAATGTACGTTAACACTTTTGGAACAACTTCGCTCCAGACTGGTTTTTGCGTATTTAGACTTCTCGAAGTGTTGGCAATCTGATGTAATATGCCGTAGCATAATATTGCCCCTTCGTTGGCATATGAGCTAATGTCATTCCCGTACACCTGAATCAAGCGTGTAGACAGCCATTTCAGATGTACTGTAGCCAGTTTGGCAGAGTTAATCTCCCCTGAATAAAATCCCGTCCAATATAATTCCCATACTCGCTCTTTATTAGGTACAGACATGGGAATCGCGATCTGGTCTACGAGCAATTCATAATCCGATGCATAGTAATTCTGTTCAAGTTGTTTACGAATGAAAACATCCTCTTGCATGCGCTGATCCATAATCGAATATAAACAATCTTCTTTCGAACTGAAGAATTTGTAGAATGTGCCTTTGGACACACCCGATTGATCCAGGATCATCTGGATTGTTGTATTTGCATAGCTATGTTCTAAAAATAGTGCAAGTGCTGTATCCAATAAACTTTGTTTACGACTACTCATGTCTCGTTATCGCTCCAAGTTTTTCTATTGATTTTAACATTCATTCCTTAGGAGTTGAAGCATGGATTCGCAGTATAGCCGTCACACAAAATAATTGCACAATGAGTAAATTTGCACAATGGGCAACTTATTGTTATGATAAATCCACTGAGTTCATACTTATGCTTACGAGTATGTTCTTCATTAAACGACTTGAACCATTGTCAATGGTGTTGGAGGTGAACGCTTAAGCGGAAAATCATGATCAAACGAAACTTGCGACACTTGAAGAAAGAAGCCACTGAAAAAGCCCTTGCCGGTACTGCATTTGAACTGACTCTCGAACATGGGCTTGATGGCTTTACGGTCGAAGATATCGTGCATCAGGTGGGATGTTCACGTAGAACATTTGCAAACTACTTCACATGCAAAGAAGAAGCCGTAGCAAGAGGAGCAATATCCGTCCAGAATACAACAGAACTCGAAGAGTTACTTACCGAAATGCCTGAAAATGCCTCCTTGCTTGATGTCCTGTATAACCTGATCCAGATGCAACTTACAACAGAACTAATTGGAAGGCTTCATCAGCTACTCTCGCTATCTCATACTTATCCCGTGCTTGAACCGCATTACCTTGGGGCCATGCATCGAATGCAGACGCAAGCACAAGAGACTTTATTAGACTTATCTAACGGAAAGCATGACGAGATCTATACTTATCTTCTAATTAATGCAATGTACGGCACCATACTGCCATTAATTGATGGAAGACTCAATGTGTTGCTGCCCGGACAAGTTATTACTGAAGATACCAAGCCCGGTGCTGTAACGTTCGATCAATTTTTAGAAACCATGTTTAGTCATTTGCGGGCAGGATTCGAACATGCCAACCATCCACATTCATCATAGAGGAGTGTAAAATAGAGAAATGTCTACATTATTATACAGAGTGGGGAAAACCGCTTTTAGCAAACCTGCCTACTTCATCATTGGCTGGGTTTTAATTCTGGGAATTGTCATCTCCATGATCAGTATCAATGGTATCCACATTAGTTCTGAAATGAAGATCGAAGGCACAGAGTCACAGAAGGTTCTGGATCAATTGGCAAAAGAACTGCCAGCCGCCTCCGGCGGTCAAGGAAGTGTTGTTTTTAAGGCACCAGACAACGAGCGTTTGGATACGCCTGAACGTCTAGCGGCAATGATGAAAGGTGTTAATGAAGTTTACGGATTAGACAAAGTCATTAACCCTGCGGACTACGCGGCTGAAGCAGGTAATTCAGGCGCTACGGCTGAAATGGCTCAGAATGCTCAGGCTGCTGATATGGCGGCGCAATCCACAACAACCACTCCTCCTCCCTATGGACCTTTGATGGTGGATGGTGTTCCTGTACCTGGTATGCTGATCTCTTCCGACGGCAGTATTGCACTGTTCCAGTTCCAATTTACCATCGAACAATCTGCCATAACACAAGATGTATTTGATTCCGTTATTCAGTCTGTTATGACGGTTGAGCAAGGAACCCATATTACGGTATTGCCGGGCGAAACGCTCAAAACGGTATCGATTGGGGTCGGCTCGGCAGAGATTGTCGGACTGGTTATTGCTGTCATTGTACTGTTGATCACTCTTGGCTCTGTTGTTGCAGCAGGTCTGCCTCTGATCACCGCACTCCTCGGTGTTGCCATTGGAGTTGGTGGTGCGTTCTCAATCTCCAAATTCATTGAAATGCCGAGTGTCACTTCCGTTCTGGCTCTTATGGTTGGATTGGCTGTCGGAATCGACTATGCACTCTTCATTGTCAATCGCCAGCGTCGCATGATTATTGATCAAGGCTTGAGCGCAAAAGAAGCAACGGCAAGAGCCATTGGTACATCAGGCAGCGCAGTATTTTTTGCCGGCTTAACGGTCATTATTGCACTGTGCGGTATGCTTGTCATCGGTCTCACATTCTTGTCTACGATGGCTTTGGTAGCAGCTGCCACCGTGCTCATCAACGTATTCGTTGCTTTAACCCTGTTGCCAGCTTTACTGGGATTGGTAGGCGAACGCATCTGCTCCGCCAAAGCTCGTGAGAAAAGCTCGAAACATCCTAAAGCCTCCAGTCACGGAGTGGCGGATAGATGGGTGAAATTCGTAATTAAGAATCGTTGGGCTACCATTATCGCCATCATCGTCATTCTTGGTTTTGCGGCGACACCGATCGCGAAAATGGAAATGGGTATTCCTGGCGCTTCCTCAGCCAATCTCGATACAGACGCAAGACAGAGCTATGATGCCATCTCGGAAGGTTTCGGAGAAGGATTCAACGGACCACTTATTCTGGTCGCAGAGCCTAATCAAACTTCTGCCAAAGTCACGCCGGAACTCTTGGGTGGCCTGATGATGGAACTGCAAGGTCAAAACAACGTTGCACAGGTTACACCCCTTGGTATGACAGAAGATTTGGCTATCTTTAGTCTCATTCCAAAAACGGGTCCTAACGACACGCTCACTAAAACACTGGTCAGTGATCTGCGCTCGGCTGATTCAAATATCGCACAGACCTATGATGTGAAACTTGGGGTTACTGGACTTACAGCTGTTAACATTGATATGTCAGCCAAACTGGCGCAGGTGTTCCCTATTTACGTAGGCATCATCATCCTGTTGTCACTGATCATTCTATTACTTGTATTCCGTTCAATCATCGTTCCCATTAAAGCAACGATCGGCTTCCTGCTTAGTATCCTGGCTACATTCGGGATTACAACTGCTGTATTCCAATGGGGCTGGCTGCATTCGCTCTTTGGTTTTGATACCGGCGGCCCGTTGCTGAGCTTTATGCCGATCATCGTGACAGGTATCCTTTACGGTCTCGCGATGGACTATCAGGTCTTCCTGGTTAGCTCCATGCGGGAATCTTATGTTCACGGTCATCGCGGGACCGAATCCGTCGTTCATGGGTACAACCAGGTCAGCCGCGTGGTCGTTGCCGCAGCAGTGATCATGGTTTCTGTATTTGCGGGATTTATCTTCACCGATGATGTCATGATCAAGCAGATTGGTTTCACCTTGGCGGTAGGCATTCTGATCGATGCTTTCATCATCCGTATGGGCTTGGTCCCTGCCATCATGGCTATCTTCGGAGACAAAGCTTGGGCACTTCCGAAATGGCTGGATCGTATCCTGCCGAACCTGGATGTTGAGGGTGAGAAGCTAATCGCTTCCCTTCATGCTGAAGAACAAGCCAACACCAAGTCTGGAGTAAAATAAACAGTCGACAACAATGGTGATAGTCATACCACGGCTACTCATCACGACTACATTCACCAATACAAAGACCTCCTCTGTTTTATTAACAGGAGGTCTTTTTTTGTTCCCCGTATTTTTATGCAGTAATGTCTTCAATATGGCTATTATGACTTGCGGATTTAGAAGCATTAACAAACGCCGCAAATAACTTTTGACTATAAGCATCTGCTTTGTAGCTGTACTCCGGATGCCATTGTACCGCCAAAACAAATGTCTGACTCGGCATAACAACCGACTCGACAAGTTCATCTTCTGCAATTGCAACGGCAGTTAATTTTTCCGACAACTTCTTGATCCCTTGATGGTGATAACTGTTCACTTTTATCGTATCGGTTTGCAAAATATCGTACAGGATATTATTTTTTTCAATATGTACATCATGTACAAGATTCGTATACGGCGGAGTTTGCTTATGGTTAATGATCTTGTTCCCATGAAGTTGAAGGCTGGTCGGAATGTCTTGATACAATGTTCCACCCAAAACAACGTTAAATAATTGTAGTCCCCGGCATATGCCAAAGGCAGGCTTATCAAGCTCGATTACTTTCTGTAATAATATGGACTCCATGATATCGCGTTCAATACATAACTCTCCACAGGTAACCTCTATATACTCATCATATAGCTCAGGATTGAGGTCATGTCCTCCAGTGAACAGGAACCCGTCGAAATCATGAGCCAACGTTGCTAGGATCTCGATATCCGTTGTCAAAGGAAGCATAATTGGAATCCCGCCGGCTTCCTCTATGGCGTTCATGTAATTCGGGAGCATCCAGTAACTTTTTCTGTCGGTATCGTACAGTGGCAGAACACCGATCATCGGCTTTTTCATAGGTCCCCCTCCTATCTTTTCATTCATTTTATCAGATCTCTTCCTATACAAATTCACTGAATTATTGCATTATCCTACCTCTGTGACCTGCGAGCTCGTTCCATCCGAAATGCTGGGAAACGTAAAAACAAACAAAGCCACTAGAACAGCGACTTTGTTTGTTGGTCAACTACCATATATATATGCATTCACTGATTCGTCTAAAATCACCATCTAGGCAGCCTCTACAGTGGTGGTTGCTTCGTCTGAATTCAATTGGATGGAACGCTGGCATATTTGTGTAATGACAAAAGCAAGAAAAGCAAGTATTACAGCCACTGGAGGCACCCACTGTACACCACCCATATTGACGGCAATTCCGCCGACACCGGAGCCTAGCGCTATACCCACGTTGGCTGCCACAGGCAGGAGTGTAGATGCGAATGCCTTGGATCCCGGTGCGATCGCTCCAGACACATCAAACAAATACAACTGGGATGCCGCGCTCATGGAGGATGACAGACATCCAATCAGGAACAGGAATGCCAAGCCGATCCACAGGTTGGAAACGGCAAAACTCATGCCCAGGAAGAGGATAGCCTGGATTACGAAAAGCCGCTTGAGCTTGGGCAGGAATTCACCCTTGGCTATTTTGGCACCAATCCAGTTACTCAGGATGCTACAGGCACCATAGATCAGGAGTATGGCACTAATCCAGCGTACTGGCACACCCATTGTCTCACTTAGCAGTGGCGTAATGTATGTAAAAACTACGAAAATACAGCTGTTTCCCAGTACCGGAATCAGACAGGCCAGCCATATCCGGGGCTTTATAAAGAGAGACATCTGATCGCTGAATGAACCAGCAATCGTTGTAGTTTGACGTGGCAGAATACGGAACATGAACATCAATGGCACAATGCCAATGCATGCGGTAACGACGAATGTCATGGACCAACTGAGATGTTGTCCGATAAATGTACCGAGCGGCACACCCAGGACATTCGCGATTGAAAATCCGCCCAAAATCCAGGCGATGGCTTCCCCTCTTCGCTCCCGGTTCACTGCGTCACTTACGATCGATATCGAGAGCGATATCGTAAGTCCGCAAGCAACGGCCGAAACGATGCGAATCGCCATCAGAGAATAGAACGTTGTCGAGAACACCGTCAACAGATTTAATGCTAATACGATTCCGAATCCAATTAATATGGAACTTCTTCTGGATATTTTCGCCAAGAAGGCTACGGCAAATGGGGTACCGACTGCGTATGCAATCGCAAAACCGGACACAAGCATGCCCGCAGCAGCGAGGGATACTTTCATGTAACTTTCAATTTCCTTCAACACACCCACGATGACATACTCGGTTGTCCCCAGTACAAAGCTGACCAGCGTAAGCGTTAAAATAAGTAGGTTCTCTCTATTTCTAGTCATAAATCAATACTCACTAATCCTTTCTATTGTTGCAAGCGCTTCAATTCTGTCTGCAATCATGAATTCATGTATTTTCTGCTTTCCCGTCCCTTCACTTTCGATATATAGTACATTTTAATAGTGAAATTGTACTGGCAGATATGCCATGAAGACAATCAAGGTTGTTGTGGTATTATTTCAAAACATTATGTATGTTGTCATTTCAACACAGACTTTCATTACAGATTCTGAAGGGAAGACATAGATGAGTACACACCACGAATCCGGCCAAATGCATCCAAACCGAGATTGCACCATTATTTATGTAGGAAAGCTGGCTGACAATCCCCATTGGAGCTTTCCAAATCATAAGCATGATGATCTGCATGAGATTATCTACGTCACGGAAGGCAAAGGATTGTTTACCATTGACGGTACCAAACACTGGGCTCAAAAAGGCGACATGCTCATTTATAATAGAGGGACTCTTCACGAGGAGAAATCCAATCCAGAATTCCCGTTATCCACCTTTTATTGCGGCTTTCGTTTTACAGAAGGCACCCCGACTCTTGAGGATTGGGTCATCCCTCCCTCTAATAAGCCGATCATTCGAGCCAACCGATATTCCGATGAGCTCCATTCGTTAATGCAGACTCTCTTCAATGAATTTTCAATCCGTGAACGTGGATACGAGTCGATCTCTGGGCATGTGTTGAAAGCTATACTTATGATCATCGATCGGCAGTCCAGTCAGCAGCTTCCTGATGGAGATCGTGTACAGAGCAACTCTCTTGCCGAGAGCATTAAGGACTATTTGGATACCAACTATCGCCAAAACATTAAACTCAAGGAATTGGCAGATCAATTTCATATTGATTTTTATTATTTAATTCATATGTATAAAAATCACTATGGCACCTCACCTTATCATTACCTGATTCAACGAAGAATGGGTGAAGCCACCCGATTATTGGTTTCAACCAACAAAAAAATATGGGAAATTGCCAAACTGGTCGGTTACGATAACCCCAACTACTTTACGATTCTATTTACCAAAACAGTCGGTGAATCACCGCGAAGTTTCCGAAAAAAGAATCAAAAGGATATGTTCGGTGATGAGGTATCACCTTCTTACTAACCTTACCAATCTCTTTAAACGCAGAAAGGCGCTCCATTTTGAGGAGCGCCTTTTGCTTTACACGGTTCCTTGCCCACATACACACTTCTCTAAAGCTTGAATCGACGAACCAATTCTTGCATATTCTCAGCTGTTTTGGATAGCTGTGCAGATGATGCGGATATCTCCTGCATCGCCGCCATTTGCTCTTGGGCTGCTGCTGAAGTTGTCTGAGCGCTCTCAGCCGACACTTTAGAGATATGACTCATCGCGGCAACGGTAGCCGAGACTTCTTCCGTACTGGCTGACAACTGTTCGGAGACAACGGAGATATCCTGAATTTGATCCACGATATGAGTTGTATATTGTTCAATATTAGATATGGTCGCAGAAGCTTCTTGGCTGATCCGCATTCCCTCTCCGACTTGATTTCGAACCTTATCATTCATAAGAGACGTGGATTTGGCAATCAGATCGAGCATTTTGCCAATGGTAGCGCCAATGTCGTCCGCACTCTGTTTGGATTGCATGGATAACGTGCGCACCTCACCAGCAACAACAGCAAAACCTTTACCGTGTTCTCCTGCTCTTGATGCTTCAATTGAGGCATTCAGTGATAGAAGGTTGGTTTGCCGTGAGATATCCGCAATAGCTTCATTCATTCGATTGGCTTCGGCGGATAGACTGGACAGCTCATTAATCAATGCCGAGGTCTCCTCAACAGCTCCGAGAATATGTTCCATTTGTTCTCCGACCTGGTTGATGGTTTTCCCACCATTAGCAACAGCACGCTCCGTCTCTTCAGCCGAATCAACGATCGCACTCGCAGATTCTGCAATGGTACTGATACCTCTCGCCATCTCTTCTACGGCATTCGCGGTTTGTTCCGAACTTTCCGCCCCAACGTTAGCTGATTCTGCACTCTCGTGCATGGTTTCCGCTACATGTTGAACCGATCGGGTGGTTTGTTCCGTACTTTCCTGAATCATTTGGGAAGAGTGGCTTAACAATGATGAAGTCTGATGCAGTTCAGCAACCACCGATTGAAGAGAGATGGTCATTTGGTCAAAATCACTTGCCAATATGCCAAATTCGTTTTCGGTTTTAAGATTAACTCGTTCGGACAGATTCCCTTCGCTTACGCTGCGAGTGGCCTTACGCAGTTTTTGCATAGGTACAATAAAAGATCTCAGAATGAAGAAAATAATAACTACAGCAATGAGTACGGATACAGCAATGACGATTAGACTCGATACCATGATGGGTTTCGCTGCGGCGATGAAGTCTTCATGGCCCATCAAAGCAATGACATTCCACCCCGTCAAGGCATTAACACCATTATACACCTCCAAATCATACGCCAGATCTGTTCTAACAAATTGGGAAAATGCCATCGGGTCATCGGAACTTGAAGCCGTATTTGGATGAACTGGAATCCCCTCGATAAGCGCTCCGCCGAGCTCTCCTCCCCCGCCTTTTACAATGGCACCGGACCAAGCTGCGATTGTTCGATTGGAGTCAACTACAATCAGGCTCCCATTGCCTCCTACATCCACATCAGATATTTCTTTGGCTAATTGCCCCAGATCAAGTTTAATACTTGCTACACCTTGTTGATTTGAAAGAGCCTTTGAAATTTCTACATAAATCTTCCCGGATACCGGTTCTGTCATAATGCTTGAAAAATAGAGTGATCCATTGTTACTCATACCATTGGTGTACCATTCCGTGCTGCGTGGATCATATGTCACTTCATCTATTGCTGGAGATGATATCACACTACCTTGGTCGCTGCCCACAGTTATGGCAAGAATATCAGGATATGTATCAGCTAATTGCTCGATTCCTACTTGTACTGCTTCGTTGTTCGACTGACTGGGAGCGGAGCCATAGATACTGTCTATATAACTCAAAAATTCTGCTTTTTCCCCGATCAGATTGTTAATATGCTGTCCTGTCATTGTCAATATTGTATGGATGGGCTCAGTCATTTTCTGTTGTACCTGATCTTTGGCACTATGATACGAGAAATAACCGATAAGTGCAGTTGGGATAATAAGCACTGCAAGGAAAGCTGCAATGAGTCTAGTACTCATTAATCGTAAACTGGCTCCTCCTTTCTTATAAATTGACCTTTTTTTCTTTTTCTTTTCCAAAGTGAATCTTCCTCTCTTTATTCATTTTCGGTAGAATCAATCGGCAAGCAAACGCAAAAAAACCCATATATATGCACACCCAAAGAAACGTTGAGCGTGTATATACATAGGTATTGCCTGAATGAATTCAGTAACAAGCCGTATTTGTTTCGTATTATAACATAATTAAAAAGGGTTTGTTAACTATGATTGGGTCTTTATACCAGACAGCTGTTGTTTATATTCGGTAGGACTTAGCCCCGTATACTCTTTGAACACCTTCGAGAAATAGTGCTGATCGCTAAATGACAGCAGGTCGGATACTTCCTTAAACTTCATGTCTGGTTGACTCTCCATCAGTCTGCATGCTTCCTGAATGCGAAGCCGTGTGTAATACTGAACAAACGTTATTTGCGTGGCATCCTTGATCACTCTGCTGACGTATGACGGACTGACATGAAACTTCATGGCAATGTCGTTGATGGACAATTGAGAGTATTTATTTAGTTTTACATGATCGTCAATCTGTTCAAACAGGATCGCCTTGCTTTTACGAACATGGGATTGCAGCATGTCGAAGCATTGTCCCGTCCATTCCGTCAGTTCCCGGCAAAAATCGCCATAGGACTGTGCCTGAACGAATTGTCTTGACCGAAGCTCCAGCCCCAATCTCATGCCCGACCCCTGCTCCTCGTACAGATGTGCGAAGGTGTCTACGACCAATCCGATAAACCGCTCCACCTCGGTCATATGTACATTTTCCTCTGCCCATCGATTCAGCAATTCGGACAATTTAAGAGCAAACCGTTCTTTCTGCCGGGCTTGTATCATCTGTACAAACAAAGATTCCTGCACCGAATCCAGACAACACGTCTCGGATCTGGCCATCGACACCGGATTTCCGGTATCCACCGCTATTCCCTGTTTCAACCGTTGCTGCTCAGACACAATGAACGACATGCGATGATAGAGTTCAGGCAGATTACCAGACTCCGCGAATAGGAGTTGTCCTCCAATGATCGCATCGATGTGATGCGCAATGAGATGCCGTCGCAACGATTCAAGACATTCATGTACAGAAGAGTAGAGCTCAAGTGCGCTTTTGTTAACAAAAGCGATAAATTGAAATGGGGTTTGACTGGTGTACACACGACAAGCATGGGATGTAAAAAATTCCTGCATGATAGCCTCAAGCTCCACCTGCACCCATCGTTCATGTCCTATGGTAAAGGGTTGTTTGCTCATAATTATCATCATCTGGCTGAATAAGGGCGGAAAAGCCTCCCCTTGTTTCGGTGTAGTCTCATATTGGGAATGAATGATTTCCTGCAAATCCAGCAGTTCCTTGGACATCTGTACATCAAGTTGGTCAATGACCCGACCCATGACCTCTTCAAGCGCCTCTGGCTCGACAGGTTTGAGCAAATAGTCGAACACTTGCAGGTTTAATGCTTTTCTTGTGTATTCAAAATCGCTGTACCCACTAATCAGAATGACCTTAAGATCCGGGTTGGCAAGCTTGGCTTGCTCAATCAGGGACAGACCATCCATTTTGGGCATTCGAATATCGGTCAACAACAGATCAATCGATTCTTGCTTTATCGCTGCCAAGGCTTCCTCTCCATTCGTTGCCGTAGCCGCTATACGAATCGGAAAGCCCAGCGTTTCCAAGAGCATTTTGATATTACGTAATATGGGTTTGCTATCCTCAACGATCATAACGTTATACATCGTCTGTACCTCCTAAGCTAGTAAAAATCCTTCGTAAGTGAGCCGATGATCTGAATCGTCGCTCCACGATCCTCTTCCGTATAATTGTTAAATATATTAATAAAGAGCCGGTTGTTATACATTAGTTTGAGTCGATTGACACTGTTGATAATACCCATGTTACCAAGGGCTGTGCCTTGAGCGGCCGTCTGGTTCATTCCGGAACCCGATGCCTGAATATTGGCTAATATCTTCTGGATCTTATCCGGTGGAAAACCCTCTCCGTTATCTTTAATCTCCAGAGCCCATAATCCGTTATACTGCTTCACGGTAATCCGGATACGCCAAGGCGGCGCGGTGTTGGCAAAGGCATGTTCAATGCAATTTTCCACAAACGGCTGAATGACCAACCGCGGCAACCGGATTTCGCTGGCCAGCTCGTCAGCACAGATGTCCCATTCCAGATCCTCTTCATATTTTTGTTGTACAAGAGACAGATAATGTCTCGTATGTTGAAGCTCCTCAGCCAAAGTCACATGCGCGTATGGTGAGGATACAATATAACGCAAACTGTCGGAGAGATGCTTGCACATATCCGATACGACTTTTGTTCTTCCCTCTTGGGCAGCAATACTGATCAGATATAGAACGTTATGAATAAAATGAGGTGCGATCTGGGCTTGCAATGCCGAATTACGCGCCTTTACTTCTTCATGCAGTGCCGATTTTTCCCGGTCAATGGATTGTTGCAATCGCTCCATCAGATCCTGAAAGGCTTCATTCAGCAATAAAAGATCATTGTTCTTCGGCGTTTCATCCACTTTCAGATTCATGTTGCTGTAATTCATGCGCCAGATCTGGCTGCGGAGCTTACGGATTGGCAGCAGCAGGTTACGCGTGGACAGGAAGATATACACGAACGAAACCAGCATCAGTGCTGTAATCAGCAGGATGGACATCGTCTGAACCGAATGAATCGAGCCTAGAACAGACTTTTTGGGTGTTATGATATACGTGATCCAACCTGTACTCGGTGACGTGGAATGGGTAATGTAATTATCCTCTTTGTCCACATCCAGACCCTCGTCTGATGCAGGCTTCGTCCAATTGGCAAATGTCATCCCCGCTTCCGTGCCTGTCATCTGCTCTCCTTGTTCATTCAGAATATAGACTTCTCCTGCTGTGATACCTTCCGTAAGGTTCTGTATATAGGCCTGTTCCATCTGAATGCTAAGATAACCGTACACCTTGCCATTCTGATCATTGATCGTGCGAACAAAGGAAATGGTATCAACTTGGCGCAGCAGAACAAAACCACTTTCCGTCCAATCTCGTCCGATCTGGCTACTCTTCATCATGGTGTTCAGGATTGCGGGCGGATTGCCCGAACCCAGATATGACGTGAGGAGAACACCGTGATTGTCATAGATGGACATGTCCTTAATATTCATGCTTGGTCCGATTGCCTGAAACATGATGTCTTTGATAATCCGAATCTGTTTCAGCCTTTCATAATTACTATGCGCTGAAGAGCTTTTGTCCATGGCCGCAAAAATATTTTTGCTGGATAATATTCGCTGCGACATCTGATTCTGTTGCTCCACATAGAGATCAACTTGCTCTCTTACCTTTGTAGCGGTCACCAGCGTATCCTGCTCCGTTTTCAGTTTGAGCGGGCGGATAACGATCACATTCACATAAACGATAAAACAGCCCAACACAAACAAAAGCAGAGCCAGAAACGTCAAAAACACCTTCGTCTGCAAACTGAATTGAGTTGCTTTATGTATAAGTTTCACCATTCTTAGAAGTGCCCTCCTGTTCGGACATGATGTGAGATCCCTTCGATTTATGTCCTACTGTATCACGGTCTCTCATGAAATGATAGCGATTTCAAGTTCAGGATTTTACACATCAACGTTCAAGCACAGACATGTACCGGGGTGAGAAAAGAATCTATAATCGGACTTGTAAACGGATTCAACAAATGTTTTAGAGGGGGATTTGCATTGAAAACAATAAAAAGAAAAAAGGCGATTTCCATTATTCTAGCCAGCTTATTATCCATCTCGTTAACCGCTTGTGGATCAGGCGGTACGGATTCCGGTACAGCTGCTGGCGGGGACAGCAAGGGTGGCAAAGTCACACTGGAGCTGGCAATCTCCAAAAGTTCACAGGACTCTGCTTTCATCCAGCAGGACATTCTTGATGCATTCGAAAAACAAACGAACATTCGCGTCAATCTGCAACTGATTCCAGCTGAACAAACGACGACTGTACTGCAGACCAAACTGGCTGTAGATGAAACACCTGATATTATTCAGTACAATCTGGCGAGCGCAGTCACGGACCTCAACCTTGAACGCAACTTCGAGATTCTGGATAGCGAACCTTGGGCGAGCAGAATCGTGAATAAAGACGTCCTCTCTTCTAGCGGTCACCTTTACAGTTTCCATGTCAGCCAAGATACGGGGATGCAAGGTGTTGTTTATAACAAACAAATCTTTGAAGAACTCGGGTTGTCCATTCCAACCAACTACGAAGAATTCCTGGCAATCTGTGAAAAAATCAAAGCAAGTGGCATTACGCCTGTATTCATGCCTTACAAAGATGCCTGGGCTGCCAACATCTGGCCTGCTGCAGCTTTTGCCGATTTTGTAGCCAAAAATGACCCAACGTTTTTTGATGAGTTGAACAGCAACAAGAAAAAATGGTCCGATGTTCCCGAGTTCAAAACATTCCTGGAACAACAATATGAAGTGTACACCAAAGGGTACACCAATACCGATGTACTCAGCGATAGTTATGACATGGCAGTAGGTAAATTCCTCAACAAGGAAGTGGCCATGATGTTTATGGGTGACTGGTTAATTGAAGGTGTAGCCGAGCAAGATCCAAGTATGGAACTGGGCGTATTCCCGATTCCATCGTCGGACAATGCCAGTCTGGGTGCAAGTCCACTTGGCGGACAACTGTTCATTCCGAAGAAATCCAAACATTTGGATGAAGCCAAACAGTTCCTGGACTATATCGCTTCCAAAGATGTCGCACAACAGATTGTGGATTCCAAAGGATACGTATCCAATTTCAGTGACGTTACTACACCGGAACTGCCAGCTTACAAACAGGATATTGTAGATAATTACATTACGCCGAAGAAAACGGTGCTGACAACCGATGCATACATGCTGGTTGATCGCAGCGAACTGTACCGATTGTTGCAGGATCAATTCGCGGGTGGATTATCACCAGAAGAAGTACTGAAATCCTGGGATGAGAAGTTCAGTCAGTTAATGCAGGATAAAGGTGCAGAAGGTTTCTAAAGAGTGAAATATAAGGCAGCATCACATGATCAATTGTTATGCTGCCTGGCTATAACGGAGTGTGAGACATGAAAAGGACTAAAAATCTGTACTCGTATTACATGATATTTCCCGCACTAATAATCTACTCCATCTTTTTCGTTGTGCCTGCTCTCGCCGCCTTCTATTACTCATTCACGGATTGGCGGTTGGATCGACTGGAGCTGAAGTTCATTGGATGGGATAATTTCCAGAAAATTTTCTCTGACAAAACGCTGATTCTGGCGCTGAAAAACACGGCGATATTTGCGATTGTCACCGTTGTTGGCAAGAATGTCATCGGCCTATTGCTCGCCGTAGGACTTAACATGCGATTAAGAACGAAGAACCTGCTGCGTGCGATCTTCTACTCTCCTTCCATACTCAGCATACTTGTGATCAGCATTCTGTTCACTCCCATGTTGCGTACCGAAGGTACAATCAACAATTTGTTGGAATCGGTAGGATTGCATTCGTTAAGCCAAGCTTGGCTTACCAATCCATCGATTGTGATCTGGACGATTGCCATCGTCTCGATCTGGCAGAGCGCGGGGTTCCAGATGGCCATTTATCTGGCTGGTCTGCAGTCCATTTCCCAGGAGTATTACGAAGCGGCCAAGATTGATGGGGCAAGTTCATGGAGAAGTTTTTTCAAAATCACACTGCCCCTCTTGCTGCCGGCCATTAACATTAACCTGATGCTGACCTTGATTGGTGGACTGAAAGTATTCTCCGAAGTGTACGTCATGACCGGTGGTGGCCCGGGTAACGCTTCCCAGGTCGTCGGTACGATCATTCTTCGATCTTTCGGTGAAGGTAACTGGGGACTTGGTACGGCTGTCAACACCCTTCTGTTCGTGGTCGTTACCATTATCGCTATACCGCTATTGATCTTCATGCGGCGTAAGGAGGTTACGGAATAACATGGGCTATACACGCAAACTCGCCATCCGCAACTATATCGTGGAAGGGTTCCTGATTCTGGCCTCTCTTATCGTTCTGTTGCCGCTTGTCATTCTGATCTTTGGTTCATTCAAAACCAGCGCTGAAGTGCTCAGCTTTTCCCTGAGTTTCCCGGAAACATGGCAGTTCTCGAACTATGTTCGTGTCTTCGAGGAAGGCGGTCTGTCACGAGCATTCTTCAACAGCATTTTGATTACTGGCGTATCTTCCATCATTAATATCGTTGCTTCTTCAGCAGCGGCATTCATTCTGGCACGTCGGGAAACCAAATTATCCGGTACCATCTATATGTATTTCTTCATGGGACTGATTGCGCCAATGTCCATTATCACGACCATACGGGTTGTACAGGGATTAGGATTCTACGGCAGCATCACAAGCGTTATCCTGATCTATGCCGCGCTAAATACGGCCTTCAGTGTATTCTTGTACAGTGGATTCATCAAAACCATTCCACGAGCGCTGGACGAAGTCGCATTTCTGGAAGGAGCAAGTGTGTTCGGCGTGTTCTTCCGCATCGTCACACCGCTCATCCTGCCCGTTAACGCAACGGTAGCGATCATGGTGTTCATGTCCGTCTGGAATGACATCACCATTCCGGTGTACTTCCTGACAGACAGCTCCACTTGGACGATGCCACTATCGATCTACAATTTCTATGGCAAATACAGCCGGGACTGGAATCTGATCTTCGCCAATCTTGTGCTTACTTCGTTACCTGTATTCATCCTGTATCTATTTGGGCAAAAATATATTGTCAGCGGCTTAACTGCCGGTGCAGTTAAAGGCTAAACCTTATATTCTCCTGAACGTTAATGCATAAGAACATTGAGAAATTTTCAACGACAGACCTAACCCCCACCTTGTCTGGTAGGGGTTTGTTTGCATATATATCTAGAACAAGCATCTACACTGCTCTATTATTAGAACAATTGCGGATAAAGGGCAGCAACGCCACCCGCGAGACCTTGTTGTACATTTCGACTGGTATCATCGGCAACAATCTCGTAGAGATCCGCTTCGATTGAATCCATTGCAATTTTGGCAATATCCGTCGGGCTTGTTTTCGGTGCATCAATACCCGCTGTCATATCCGTATCCATGAATGCAACGTGTAATCCGGCAACGCGAACATTTTTAGGTGCTAATTCCAGACGTAGTGCATTCGTTATTCCCCACTGAGCAGATTTTGCAGCAGAATATGCACCTGAGTTCCCCAAACTGAGCCAGGATAGCGCGGACAGAATATTCAGTATCGTACCGCCTCCGTTCTTCTCCATTACCGGTGCGAACGCACGAATCATGGAAAGTGTACCGAACACATGTGTATCAAATTCCAAGTGAATATCGTTCAATTCACCCGTGAGAAGGGAAGCACCCGTAGCAGAACCAGCATTATTGACTAGAAGGGTTACATCGCTCGCTAGCTCAGCTGCAGCCAAGACAGATTGAGGATCAGTAATATCGAGTTGCAGTGGAATAGCCCCAGGCAGATCAATGGATTCAGGGTTGCGCGCGCCAGCATATACTTTGGCCCCCCTCGCTAGCAACTCAAGAGCAAGTTTCTTACCCAACCCACGATTAGCCCCGCTTACGATAGCAACTTGTTTGGAAATGTCCATTTATCATTACTCCCTCTCATTTGAGAATTCATTCATATTTGAGAATGTTATGAGAACGATCATTCTCGTAACTCCCAATAACAATTTATCATATCGGGAACGATCAGTAAAGAATAAATTCCAATCACTCTTGTCTTTATTGCAAGAAAGATGCCCGCAACCTCTGTTAACAGGCTACGAGCATCTTTTTTTTGATTCTACATATACAATTAATGGATTACTTATTGATTACGGAATGACCTACATCAGCCCTCCGAAGTCACTGTGATCTTGTATCATACAGATTCGCAGGTAACGCCTGCACAAATGGTGACCACTCAAGCGTCGTATAGAGCTGAAGTCGATGCATGGCCCGTGTGCAGGCCGTATACAGAAGCTTGCGGTCATATTCCTCGCTGTACGTTTCCGGTGAAGCATCATAGACCAGGACAGCATCGAACTCGACACCTTTTGCGAGGTACACAGGAATAATCATGATTCCTTTCTCAAAAATCTGCGTATCCTTCGTTATGAGCTGTAACCCTTCGCCTCCTTGACTTTGTAACCATTCATGGGCTTCCCGGCTTTCAGCCGCGGTCTTCGTAATCACAGCGATGGAACCGAACCCCTCTGCTTTGAGCAAGGCGATGTCTGCCAGAATCTGTGCCACACGCAGCTTATCGTCCTTCAATCTTGTTAAAAGGGGCTTCTGATCTCCCCTTTCAAAAGGTCTGATCTCTTCTCCCCCTGGTAACATGTGTCTCGTGAATTCAACGATCTCTTTGGTTGAACGATAACTGCGTACCAGACGGATCACTGTGGTTTCGGCTTCTCCGTAAAGGTGGACCAACGGCGAGTTGGATGCTGCTAACTCCGTAGCCTGCATAAAGATCGCTTGCCCGAAATCGCCAAGTACGGTCATGCGAGCACGAGGAAACAGTTTCTTGAGATATTCGTATTGAAACGCCGAATAATCCTGGCCTTCATCCACAAAGACATAACGAATCTCCGTATTCGTCCGGACGCCTTCAATCAGTTCTTTTACATATAAATAAGGAGTAGCATCTTCATGGAACAGCTTGTTCTGGAGAATCATTTCCTTCGTCTGTTTGCAAATCTCAGCCCAGTGCAGCGGGGGGATTGCCCCATCCGTTTGTTCTCGATATGCGACTTCATTTACAAAAAGTTGTTCGTAAATACCTTTCACATCCACGAACTGGAATTTTCGCACACTCTTTCTTAAAGGTTTGAACATGTCTTTCACCAGTTTCTGACGAAGCAGTTCCTCTTCCCGCACTGCATAGTTAAAGGCACCCTCATCTTGCTCTGCGCTGTTATTACCATTAGCTCGTGCAGCATATTTTTCCGCCACATCGAACACAGGTTTTTCTTTGTGCAGCATGCCGAAAGCTTCCACATACTCATCCGTGTCCAGATAATTCAACTCCTCCTGAACCCAGTCTGCTTCCCGCTCCAGACGTTCCAGCGTAACGAGTTCTCTCAGCAACCATTCCTGCACTAGAAGAATACGGTTGGACAATGTCAGATTTTGATCCAAACTGTAGAATTGGGTCTTGATCCGGTCGGCAGAGATGAATTCACGGTCTCGAAATTGAATCCCGTTGAACCGCATTCCCTCGCGCCCTAGCCACGTGCCGTAGTTCTGGAGTACTTGTAGAAATGTCTCGGAAGCCTTATACTTGATCGCCTCCAGACGAGCTTCATATCCCGGATCTTCCTGGGCTGTCAGCACATATTCAATCTGATCAAAGGCATCCTCCGGTCGCAAGGAGGAATCCAGCCAATAATTGAGATATTCCTGGAACGTCGTCTGCTGCATATTCTCTTCACCAAGCTCCGGAAGTACGGTGGAAGTATAACTGGTAAACATCGGATTTGGCGAGAAAAGTACAATCTGATCTGCCTTGACGGTCTGGCGATGTTTGTATAGTAAGTAAGCCACTCGCTGCAACGCAGCGGACGTCTTGCCACTGCCAGCTGCCCCCTGAACGATGAGCATCCGACTTCGATCATCACGAATAATGGCATTTTGTTCCTTCTGGATGGTTGCAACGATGCTCTTCATCTGTGAGTTTGCACCCTTGGCGAGCACATGCTGCAACAACTCGTCACCAATCGTTTCAGTTGAATCAAACATGCTAAGCAGCTGCCCGTGTTGGATCTGGAATTGACGCTTAAGCTCCATTTTCCCCTCGATTCGTCCTGAAGGTGTGTCATAGCCTGCCGGCCCGGGAGAGTGATCATAGTACAGACTCGCAATTGGCGTTCTCCAGTCATAGATTAGAAAGTTCAAACCATCCTCATCCATAAAGGAAGATACGCCGATGTAGATCTGTTCAGTATATGTCATGCCTTTTTCCTTATAGTCGAAGCGCCCAAAATACGGCGCAGGAAGCAGTCTCTTTGTATTTTTCCATTGCTGAGTTAATAGCTTGTGTCCGCGCTCCCGCTCGGCCAACACTCTGGATTGCTGATTAATGGTGTAGAATGCATCTTCAAAATCCGTGTATGAACTCGTGTTTATAGTCACTTCTTCCCAGAAACGTTTACGAATTTCGGCAGCCTGTTCATGCAGTCCGGCAACCTTTGGTTCTAATTCTTCGAGTCTTGCCTGAAGTTTGTTCCTCACCTGCACCAGTCGTTCTTCTTCCAACTTCCATTCAACTGTTTTATCCATCAATACGTCCACTCCCTTTTTCCATTTATTAGGACCAAAAAAAGAGCATTGACAAATCGGAATATCGGATGTAAAATTAAATTAGGAGAAATAATGATTCATCTTTTATATCCAACAAAAATGTCAATTGCGCTATAGATTATATCATGGCTCTTTTTTACGTTCAATCTTTTTTTCACTGTCTGAGTTGGATTTTAATAATAATTGATCATGCATAAGATGTCCTTGATTTACAGGGGGGCATCTTTTTTTATGTCCTCTATCTAACGGATTCAGAGATTGTGATAGTTTTAGGCAAAACTTTGATAGAAATGTGGTACACGCTGGTTCATTCGTTGTGACATAATAATACGTAAATAGGTCGCCATATGGGTGGCAATAATAAACATGAGAAAGGATTTGAACATCACATGGAATATACGAAACTTGGTAACACAGGCTTGGACGTATCTCGCTTTTGCCTGGGGTGTATGGGATTCGGGGACGCCAGTAAATGGGTTCATCAATGGGTTCTGAATGAAGAGGACTCTCGCCCCGTAATCAAAAAGGCACTGGATCTGGGCATCAATTTCTTTGATACAGCCAATGTATACTCTCTGGGTACGAGCGAGGAGTACCTTGGTCGGGCGTTGAAGGATTACGCCAATCGGGATGAGGTAGTTATTGCAACCAAAGTACATGGGCAAATGCATAAAGGACCCAACGGTTCTGGCCTTTCCAGAAAAGCCATCCTGAGTGAAATTGATAAAAGCCTGAACCGATTGGAGACGGATTATGTCGATCTGTATATCATACATCGTTGGGACTACAATACACCTATTGAAGAGACCATGGAAGCCTTACATGATGTGGTGAAGTCCGGTAAAGTAAGATATATTGGCGCTTCAGCCATGTACGCTTGGCAGTTCCAGAAGGCATTACATGTAGCAGAGAAACAGGGTTGGACCAAGTTTGTCTCCATGCAGAACCACTTGAACCTCATCTATCGTGAAGAGGAACGAGAAATGCTGCCTTTATGCAAGGAAGAAAAGATTGGTGTGACTCCCTACAGCCCTCTTGCTTCAGGCCGGTTAACCCGCGACTGGTCCGTATCGACACTCCGATCGGAGACAGACGAAATTCAGAAATCCAAGTACAATGCGACAAGCGATGCTGATCGACTTGTCGTTGAGCGAGTTGCATCCATTGCAGAAAAATACGGTGTCCCTCGCACACACATTGCACTTGCCTGGTTACTACAAAAAGACACTGTAGCGTCTCCAATTATCGGTGCCACCAAATTATCTCATCTGGAAGATGCGGTAGGTGCTCTTTCGGTTAAATTGACCTCAGAAGATGTCACATTCCTTGAAGAGCCTTATGTACCTCACCCCGTAGTAGGTGCACAATAATTGCTTTTGCTTAAAATATAGAAGACCTCCTCTTTCCGCATCCGGAAGTTGGGGGTCTCCTTTTTTATGTCGTAATTTATTTGCGCCAAAACGTTGAACATTCTGCCTTATCTTTTATATTAAACTCTATCATTCTCTCAAGTAACGAATAATCAATCTCCTGTTTCCACTTCATTCGCACCAACTCTTTGGTATGATCATAACCCGCCTGAGAGATTTCTTCGGAAAAACGATTAATACCTGCTTTCTCTGGAGCAACCGCCAAATGTTGCTTGGATACACTAAAACCAATGATGAAGGTATCATGGTCGGTAAACATCGGCTGGTTCCATGCTATTTTTTGTTTTAAATTCGGGAATTTCTCAGTGATCCAGTTCAAAACTTCTTCCGTTCGTGCCTGATGTTCCGGGTGATCGATGCGTGCTATAAATTCTGCAAAGGTCTCCATTGGTTTCCCCCTGTATCATGAAATATACTATTTAATTTGCCCCGTTCAAACTCATTCTATCATGAATATCTAATTCAGAATCTCTTATCTGCCCGATTAATCAAAAAAACAGCAGCTTCCAGACTTTAAATGTTTTCCTTCATCCAAGAACGCAACTGTTCTGCATAGAGTGCTCGTTCATCTGGATCGGACGGTGAACCATGGGTCAGATAAAGTTGATCATTCACATATCGGGGGTAAACATGCAGATGATAGTGCCATACGTCTTGATTACCAGCAGGCTCATTATGTTGTCGTGTAGAGATTCCGTCACATCCATATGTACTTTTCATCGCCAATGCTGTAAGTTGAGCCGTGCGATGAATCTCAACAGCGTAGTCCGCAGGGAGTTCAAAGATGTTCTCGAAATGTTGATTCGGAACAATAAGAACATGTCCTTTATTGTTTGGCCACCATTTGCCTGCTATAAATGCCGTTACCTTTTCATTTTGATAGATAATATCCCTTTGTTTTGTTCCCTGATCAGGTTGCTCGATACCCCAAATACGACAAAATGGACATTCATACCCTTCGGGCTGATGTGAAAAGAAAGCTGTCATCTTTCTCCTTCCACTCCTTTCATGTTTTTCCAATTGGTAAATTGTGCGGATGTATCTACTGCCTTTTGTTGTGTTAACATCTCTAATGTTCAGTATAAAAAAATATGGGGGTTTACTTAATTGAAAGTTATTATTTCATTGGAAGGACTATTGGTTCTCAGAGTTGTAGAATTACACTTCAGTGTTACTAACGTAAACCATACAGCTGCATGAAAAAATATTCTAATATCATTATAGTCCTTCTGGTTCTATTGATCATAGGTTCAGCTTTTATTTTAATTCATAACTCAATTAGAAAGAATGAAGTTGCAGTTAATTCGGATTATTATACTGGCTTTGTTTCGAGAGTACAGAAATTAGATGATACACTTTCTCAAATCAGTGAGGTAGGGTCTAATGGAGAAATCGAGCAAATGTTTGATGTTTATACTTCCATTTTTTTAGTCAATGACCGATTAACACTCATCAAAGAAAATACTAAAAATTTCTCTGATAATCTTGATGTTCTTATCAATGACTTTTTAATATTTAGAAATGAATATGGTTATCTTGTAAAGGATCAATTAAAAGGTAACCTTGCAGATTCTGAAGTACGCATAAAAGTGGTCAAACAGATCAAATTATTCCTGAAAGGCTTGCCTGAAGAATACCACGATTCAAAAGAATTTTCTGATCAATTTAGTGCCGCAGCCAAGCATATTAAGCCATTACTACATCTTAACTTTTAATCTCTTTGAGCCGCCGTTATAAACAAAATAGAAAGCAGCTGACCTTATCGGCAGCTGCTTTCTTCTAACCTTAACTATCCCTAACAATCATAAAACTTTCCACTTACATGGTGCTGATATCAATAACAAAGCGATATTTCACATCGGAAGCCAATACACGTTTGTAAGCTTCATCAATCTGATCAGCGGAGATGACCTCAATGTTAGGCGCAATATCATGTTCTGCACAGAAATCGAGCATCTCCTGTGTCTCACGAATGCCACCAATCATGGAACCTGCGAATGAACGGCGATGACCGATGAGAGAAAATACGTTTACAGCCAATGGTTCCGCAGGAGCACCCACGTTCACGAGTGTACCATCCAGCGTAAGCAGTGAGAAATAAGCATTAATGTCTATATTGGCACTCACCGTGTTAATCATCAGATCAAAGGTGCCTGCAAGTTTCTCGAACGTTTCCGGTTCACTTGTGGCGTAGTAGTGATCTGCACCGAATTGCAGTCCATCTTCTTTTTTGCTCAAGGATTGGGAAAGAACCGTTACTTCGGCACCCATCGCATGTGCGATTTTGACAGCCATATGACCAAGACCACCCATACCTACAACGGCAACTTTCTTGCCTGGGCCAGCTCCCCAGTGATGAAGTGGTGAATATGTTGTAATACCGGCACACAGCAAAGGTGCAGCAGCATCAAGTGCGATATTATCAGGGATACGAACGACGAAATTCTCTACGACAACAATATGAGTTGAATATCCACCTTGCGTAGGCTCACCGTATTTGTCTACTCCAGCGTAAGTTTGAATATTTCCTTTGAGACAGTATTGCTCTTCACCTTTGCGGCAGTTCTCACATTCGCCACAAGAGCCAACCATACATCCGACACCTACCCGGTCACCGACCTTGTATTTGGAGACTCCGCTTCCTACATCGGTTACTATTCCGGCAATTTCGTGTCCAGGAACAAGTGGATAGTTCACAGGACCCCATTCGCCGTGAGCAGTATGGATGTCGGAATGGCAGATACCTGCATATTTAATCTCAATTAATACATCGTTGGTATCCAGATCACGTCGTTTAATTTCAGCACTTCTGAATTGTTGGTCTGGTCCGTCAACGGCTCTGGCTTTAGCTATAATCAATGGAATAACCTCCTCGTAATTTAAAGCTCAACGTAATCTTACGCCCTCTAGTTAACTCTAGGTCAAATGTTTATCTTATTTTTTTTATCTCCAATGTACTTTGACAGCCAGTAATTCAACATGTTAGAATTCACTCGGATCAATCCTAGAGTTAACTCGAAGTCTACCCCCAGTAGAAAGGAATTCATTCTAAATGACCTATTCAATCGGTGAAGTTGCCAAAAAATTAGACCTTACGGTATATACATTGCGTTACTACGATAAGGAAGGACTCATGCCTTTTGTAGAACGAACCACGAGCGGAACACGGTTGTTCAAAGACTCCGACATCGACTTTTTAAAGATCATTCAATGTCTGAAGCTGACCGGAATGCCTATTAAAGACATTAAGGACTTTATTGAATGGTGCTCCGAAGGGGACACCACGCTGAAGCAGAGATATGACATGTTTACGGAGCGCAAAGCGATTGTGGAAGCACAAATGGAGGAACTAAGAAGGACCATGGAAGTTATTGAGCACAAATGCTCTTACTACGAAACTGCTTTGGAAGCTGGAACCGAAGAAATTCATAAAATCAAACCGATTGAAAATGCCATAACCAATTGATGGTTTTTACTCGCTATTTTCAAAAAACAGCGCAAAAAAAGTAGCTTGAAGTCCGCTAACGGATTTTAAGCTACTTTTTTCGTACATCTCTGCTCATCGGTTCTCCAAAAGCTTCATGGATACATTGACAATCCGATTTAATTTTTCCTTATCCGTCGAGGTTCTCGCCATGGCTCTGATGCCGACAGAAATATTGTGCAGGTACTCTGCCATTTCCTTCGCATCATGATCAGAGGAGAATTCTCCATCCCGCTGTCCCCATTGAATAATCTGCTCGAACATTCGCTCCGTTTCGTTAAAAGATTCAAGAGATCGGCTGTCCACGTCCGGATCACGTGTGCCTAGCTCCACCGCCGAGTTCACGATCAAGCAACCCGTTGGTGTATCGTCTGCCTCACTGATCATAACATCGAAAATCTTATGCAGTGCTTCCATTGCTGTCTTGGATACCTTAATTTCTGCAAGTAATGTGGTGCTGATCTTACCGCTGTAACGATCCATTGCCTGCAAGAAAAGCGAATGTTTATCATCAAACGTATCATATATACTTCTACGATGAATTCCCATATGCTCAACCAGGTCACTCATCGATGTCTTCTCGTAACCTTGTTCCCAGAAGATCTTCATCGCTTTATCCAATACTTCGTTCACTTCAAACTCTTTACTTCTAGCCATTCGACTTCCCTCCCAGAATCAATCTAACACATTGAGAACGATCAGTAAATATAAGAGGCAGATACCTCTTTTCATTTACAGTCTGATCATGTATCCGCTGTTCTTATCCAATCACATCAGATGTTTGCCTATTCCTATTCGTTTACTACCATGGTGGTTCAATATACGATAGAATGTGCTTTATTATTATATTGTGCAAAAAAAGGGGAACTACGTATGTCTCAACGAACACACGAACATCAAGACGAATTAGCCAGACGTATTGACCGCTATTCCAACAAGGATGGGGTGCACTCGACGGAGATCCCTTCATTGTTTCTAATCCGTGAATCGGTTGTTACTGAACCTATATTTAGAGTGAATGAACCCTCCTTCTGCATTGTCCTACAAGGTCAGAAAGAGGTTCTGCTGGGACAAGATCGTTTTCGTTATGGTCCAGGAAGTTATATCGTGGCAACCGTTGACTTGCCGGTTAGTGGACAAGTGATTCAAGCCTCGTCTCATACTCCTTATCTGGCCCTCAAACTTGAATTCACATCCAGTGAGATTCTGGAGGTATTGAACCATTCCGATTTCCCGGCAAGACCGCGCAAAACGGCCAGACGTGCGATGTTTGTCAGTCAAGCTGATCCATCTCTTTTGGATGCAGTCGTCAGGTTAGCCCGTTTGCTGGAAGATCATTCGGAGGATATCCCACTACTCGCTCCTTTGTACAAGAAGGAAATACTCTACAAAGTTCTGAAAGGCCCCCACGGGATTGCCCTGGAACAAGCTACGATGGAGGGCAGCCATACCTATCGAATCAGAGACGTTATTAAATATATAATGAATCATGCTGATCAGAATTTTCGGATTGGTGAATTGGCGAGTTTGGCGAATATGAGCCCTGCCTCGCTTCACAGACACTTTAAAGAAGTGACTGCCATGAGTCCAATTCAGTTTCAAAAACAACTTCGCCTGCAAGAAGCGCGGCGCTTGTTGATATCCCAGTCCACCGATGCAGCAGATGTAGCATTTCAGGTGGGTTACGAGAGCCCTTCCCAATTCAGTCGTGAATATTCTCGCATGTTTGGTTTACCACCCAGAGAAGACATTAAACGCCTGAGAGGCATGGATCAATGAAACAATTGCCTTCTCCTGTCACGATGCTGGCTAAACCGTTCCGCATAACTAAATAGGAGCATCTCCCCGTCTTCTAACGACGCTAGGAAATGCTCCTATACTACTCTACTATATTATGCAGTCAAATTTTAGTTTTCCGAAAGCAAGCTATCCGAAATAAACTGCAGCTGACCTTCCAATGTTAACGGATCGTTATATGAGTCAGAGGTCGGGTCGAGCTGGAACACATGATTTGCCTTCACCGCAGGCAAGTTCTTCCATAATGTATTGTCATATACGATCTTGGGATCGGTTGTATCTCCGGACCACGGGCTGGTGAAGATAATATCACCCGCATATTCCGGTAATAATTCCATCGAGATCGAAGCCCATCCAGTCCCACTGTCAATCGCTTCAGCTTGAGCCTTCGCAGGTGCTTTTAGACCAAACTCCCCGTAAATAATCTCACCGCCACGACCATAATTATGACCGAATACATATAATCCTTTTGCGTACGGATTCAGAATGGAAACGGTGCGATCCCCAACAGCCTCTTGAACCTTGGGTTTCAGTTCGTTGATCTGCGCTTCCCATTTAGCATTCCAAGCCTTAGCTGCGTCTTCTCTATTGGTGAGCTTACCCATCTCGAGCATGAGATCCTTGAAATTGCGCTTACCATAGTCAATCTGTACGACTGGCGCTATCTGCTCCAGCTTGTCGATCCCCTCTGTGCCAGTGTACACAATAAATAGGTCGGGTTTTAAGCTGATTAGTTTCTCTGGCGTAGGCTTTTCACCCAGATCGCTGGTGCCCGCTTCTGCAAGTTGATCTTTAATATACTTGTTATTCATTGCTCCTGATAAAGCGCCGACTACCGGTGCATCCAGAGCAACAAAGTACCCCGTCGAAAATGATGTCAAGTCAATAATACGCTTAGGATTCTTGGGTACCTGTACTTCCCCTGCATCCGATTGATATGTAACGAGTTCATCTTCAGCAGCAGCCTCTGAACCAGCAGAAGAAGCTGAATTCGAATCACTCTGAGATTCAGTCTCCTTAGCTGCATTCGTACTGTCTCCGGTTGTATCCTTGGTCGTGGCAGACTGACCACATGCACTAAGTACAAGTAGCAATATGAGTGCCATCATGATCCATATTGATTTTCTCTCTTTACGCAAAATAAACCCACCTCTTCATTGATATTGATAATCGTTATCAACGATATCATGCTCTGCAGAATTTGACAAGCTACGTTTATTTTTCTCCCTCTATGAACTCTAACTTGCAAGTCACCAACTTAAACAGCTATCATCAATAGAGTAGACATGTCATTTCTAATAAAAAGAGAGATCATTGGAACGCCAATGAAACGTATTCAAGGAGGACAACATGGAAGAGATTATATTGTGGTTAAAGTATTTGTTTTTAGGTATTGTTCAAGGCGCAACGGAGCCAATTCCCGTCTCCTCAAGCGGTCATCTGATCATTGCCCAGAAACTAATGGGCATCAAGCAGAATGGATTGTCATTCGAGATTTTAACGAACACAGCATCGCTTATCGCTATTATTTTTATTTTCCGGGAAGACATTAAAAAGTTGATCATTGGTGCATTAGGTTACATGCGTACTCGTAAAGAAGAATATCGTGCAGACTTCATGTTTTGCTTATACATAGTTATTGGTACGATTCCTGCTGCTGTCGTTGCAGTCCTGTTCAAGGATCGGATTGAAGAAATCTTCTCGTCCGTATATACCGTTTCCATTGCGCTATTGATCACCGGGGTTGCCTTATGGCTGATTCGTAATCTTCGTGGTCGTAAGCAAGACGGAGATCTGTCTACAAAAGATGCGCTGTTGGTCGGTTTGGCTCAGGCTGTCGCTCTTATTCCAGGCATAAGCCGTTCAGGGGCAACGGTAATTGCGTCTATCGCTGTCGGCATGAAACAGGAAACGGCTTTGAAGTTCTCCTTTATGCTGTACATTCCCATAAGCATTGGTGGACTCGTCATGGGTGTATCGGACATTGCCAATGATCCGAATCGATCACAGCTGGCTATTCCTTATCTGATCGCATTCATCACAACCCTTTTTGTTACTTATTTCTCCATGAGATGGTTCATGGGCATTATGGCCAAAGGCAACCTGAAATACTTTTCGTATTACTGTTTTGCCGCAGGGACATTATTACTGATCTTTTTGTAAAAACAGACAACTCACACAAAAGGAACAACCCGCGACGGTTGTTCCTTTGTTGTATTGTACCAGAGCCATATGAAAAGAATTAATTTATGAATCATCGTGAATCTTCTTTACTTCGTAGCAAGGTTGGTATAAACTGAGCCCGAACCAATAAATAGTACGGTATTTTAGGGTAGGTACTACCCGGAAGGATAGTGTTACTCATGAGTATGGCTGAATACCACGGTAAAGTGAAAAACATTGAAGATACCCCCTTTGGATATACGTTGTCTGTTATTGGTGGCAAATGGAAAATGGTGATTATGTACCTTCTGGCAGAAAATCCGCCTGTCCGCTTCAATGAACTGAAAAGGCAGATCGGTGCAATCACTTATAAAACGCTGAGTTCACAGCTCAAAGAGCTCGAAGCAGATGGTATGGTTGAACGGAAAGAATACCCGCAAGTCCCTCCTAAAGTCGAGTACAGACTGACAGCCAAAGCTGAGAAGTTATTGCCCGTTTTGGAAGGACTATGCGAATGGGGCGCCCAACATCAAGACACATCGGTCAATAACATCGCAACCGATTAAACGATTGTGTCTATATTTTCAGATTAAATCATTGATGTATATGGCGTATGTTAAAACGCAAAAAAGTCGCCAAGCGGCGACTTTTGTATTTATACATTTGTATACTTATACTTTTTCGTGTACCAGATCTTTCTGGTAGGCCAACACTTTGTCCCAATTGCCACTGAAAACAGGAATTCGATAATACCCTACACGCTCATACAGTGCGGCTGCTTCCGGCTGCAGTGGGCCTGTTTGCAGTTTTAGATTGCTGTAACCAAGTTCGCTCGCAAGACGCTCTGCCTCGGCCAATATAGCCTGGGCAATCCCCTTACGGCGGTAACCACTGCGTGTATACATGCGTTTGACTTCCACAGATGTTTCATCAAGGGGCCGAAGTGCTCCGCAACCAACCGGATACCCGTCAATTCTGGCAACGATAAAAGCCGCACGTGGTACTTCAACGTCTGAGAGCTGAAATCCCGCTGTTCCATCACCGCCATAGAGCAAACCAAGCTCTTCACTAAGTTCCTTGATCAATTGCAGCGAATCCTCGCTGCGAATATCTTCTGCTGCTGCATAAACGATATGTGTCACCCCGTATACCCCCTTTATCTTATTGGACTTATTGGTTTTGATAATATATCTAAATTATCATTCCCAACACCAAGCGTCAATTCCCCTACCCATTGAATATTTCTATAAGTATCTGAGCGTAACATACCTACATACGACACTTCTCTATCACGACGCATGGTTCTATTGTTTGGCAAACTGTAATATGGCTGTAGCCGCACGAATTCGCAGCTCTTCTTCTTCACTGTGTAACGCTTCTCTCAGCACGTGGAGAGCTGTTTGAATCGTCGCTTCATCGACTACTGTTGTGGGAACGTTGGCTGCTTCGGATGCTACGCTGATTGCAAGCCCGCGATCCAGCTGTGCATGTGATATGGGATATTCAAACTTTGCAAGGATGGATGAGTCACTTTGCAGTGCCTGTACTTTGTCATTCAGCTCAGCAAGGGGAATGCGACCCAACCAGGTAACTCCACGCCGATGACAGATCAAGTCCTCTTCCGTGCCAGCGGAATCATCGTAATAATAATCCCCGATATCCCCAACATACGTCCATTCATCATCACTAATTAAAACATAATCTCCATCCTGCATAAGATTAGCAAACATATGTAATGTCGCGAGACTGCGAGCCAATTCCGTTTCATCCAAGTCATAGTGTTCGACCAGTTGTTCCTTCCATAATTCCGGGGGTGTTTGCTCCAGATCTCCTGTACCTGACCAAGCGATTCCAATGTAATTATCCTCCAGAAATGATACTACTCTGTTGATTCCATGCACGTTGGACTGGATATGATACAGATTCATGTGTACAGCCTTCCTTTCAATCCTTCATATGAACATAGTTAACCATTGTAACATTAGTGGTGTCTATTTCAAACGTAATGATCTCTTTTCCATATGGCGGGTTGTGTGGACCGTAGAAAGTTCTCACTTCCAGAACGGTTCGAAAGCGATAACCACCTTGTGTATGCCTTTTGAGTTCCAATACGTGGATGTCATATAGTCCGTAGCTAGGAATTGGCATATGATTTTCCTGATAATAGCTGCTAATCTCACGGCCAATGTATGGGTTGAGCATCGTAAGTGCTAATGCTCTATAGTCATCTTCCTGTACGCTCTCAGGAACTGAATATGTAACATCTGTATTCATTGAACAGATATTCAGATAGGGTATTGTCACTGTGATCGTAATGAATAAAAGCAGCTTTTTAAGCATCATCTTTCATCACCTTTTTTAGCATAGTATGACTTTAAGTTCTATACTTCATGCCATAATACACTTTTTGATATAGCCCCAGGCTATAACTAGGTATAATTTAATGGAATTACATTATAACTCCGGATCTGTGATAAATTTTGTGTAACATAAAAGCAGAGGGGTTATAAACAATGACGAAAAGTAGTGTATTGGGATATCCGCGTATTGGTGCTGATCGGGAATGGAAGAAAGCGTTGGAAGCGTTCTGGGCAGGCAAGCTGGAGGAAAATGAATTTCACGCACGTTTGCAAGAGATTCGTATCGATCATTTGCGCAAGCAGCAAGCGAAAGGCATCGACCTTATTCCGGTGAATGATTTCAGCTATTACGATCATATCCTCGATACGGCTGTGATGTTCGGCATTATTCCCAAACGTTTTGCTTATGATGGTGGCTCGGTTCCGTTGTCCGTATATTATGGCATTGCCCGGGGGACGAAAGATGCCGCAGCGAGCGAAATGACAAAATGGTTTAACACCAACTATCACTACATCGTACCTGAACTCGACGGGGCTTCCCCAACTCTGACGGAGAATAAACCCCTTCTCGCATATCGTGAAGCAAAAGAAAAACTAGGCATTGAAGGAAAACCGGTTATCGTTGGACCGTTAACCTTCCTGAAACTCTCCAAAGGCTATGATAAATCCGAGACGGACGCTTGGCTGGACCGCTTGTTGCCGCTATACACTCAATTGCTTCAAGAACTTGCAAGCGAAGGCGTTCAGTGGGTGCAGATCGACGAGCCTATCCTGGTGACCAAATTAAGCGATGAAGATGTGCAGCGTTTGAATAAAATATATGAGACATTTGCAGCAGCTGTTCCAGGTCTGAAAATCATGCTGCAAACGTACTTTGAATCTGTTGAAAACTATAACGATATTATTGCACTGCCCGTTCAAGGTGTAGGACTCGATTTTCTACACGGACTTTCTGGCAACAGCCAATCCATTCAAACATCCGGTTTCCCGGCAGACAAAGTGCTCGGTGCAGGTATTATTGATGGGCGTGGAATCTGGAAGGCTTCCCTTCAAGGGAAACTGAAGTTATTGAATGAACTGGCTGAAATCGTGACGCCTGATCGTATCATCGTGCAATCTTCGTGCAGCCTGTTGCATGTGCCAGTTACGACTGAACGGGAGACCAAACTTACATCCGAACTGAAGAATGCTCTTGCATTTGCAGATGAAAAGCTGGATGAGATTGTTCTTTTGACTACAGCCTTATCTTCACCAAATGCAGAAATTACCGCTAAAATCGACGAAGCAGAGCTTCCACTTCAGGTGCTTCAGCAATCCGAAGATCGGAATCGTACGGCTGTACAGCAAGCCGTTGCTTCCATTAGTGTTCAACAGCCAGAGCGCTCCCGTCCGTTTGCCGAGCGTCATGAAGCTCAACAAGCCAAATGGCAATTGCCACTTTTCCCGACGACAACGATTGGCAGTTTCCCGCAATCTGCTGAAGTCAGAAAAGCACGTCAGTTATGGCGCAAAGGCGAGTTGAACAACGAACAGTATGCTGCTTTCATCCGGGAACAGATTGATATCTGGATTAAGCTTCAAGAAGAGATTGGAATTGACGTGTTGGTGCATGGTGAGTTTGAGCGTACCGACATGGTTGAATTCTTTGGCGAGAAACTGGCCGGTTTTGCCTTTACACAGTTCGGCTGGGTACAATCGTACGGTTCACGTTGCGTGAAGCCACCTATTATCTTCGGTGATGTTGCATTTACGGGTGAAATGACGGTAGAAGAAACAAAATATGCCCAATCGCAGACAGAACGCCCTGTCAAAGGCATGCTGACTGGCCCGATCACCATCATGAACTGGTCATTCGTACGTGAAGACATTGCTCGGGAGCAGATCGCCTATCAATTGGCGTATGCGTTGCGACAGGAAGTCGAAGCACTTGAACAGGCAGGCATCGGCATGATCCAGGTTGACGAGCCCGCGGTTCGCGAAGGGCTTCCGCTGAAGGAAAATGAACAAGCCGATTATCTGGCTTGGGCGGTCAAAGCGTTCCGCATTTCGACGTGCACGGTACACGAAACGACTCAAATTCACACGCATATGTGCTACTGCGAATTCCATGACATGATTGATTCCATCGAAGCTATGGATGCAGATGTTATCTCCATTGAGACATCCCGTAGTCACGGTGAACTCATTCATAGCTTTGAAGAAAATACGTATGAGCTCGGTATCGGCCTTGGCGTATATGATATCCATAGTCCACGGGTTCCGAGTGTGGATGAAATGAGCAGCATGATTGAACGCGCCCTGCGTGTTCTTGATCCGAAGCTGTTCTGGATTAACCCGGACTGCGGATTGAAAACCCGTGGACAGGAAGAAACGGTTGCTTCTCTGCGCAACATGGTTGACGCAACCCGAATCGCCCGTGCCAATCACGCTTCCGCTGCTGTATTGTAATCGGCTGCGAAGCAGCATATCTTCTATAGCAAAAGCCGGACCACCCTATGTTTAATGGGTGTCCGGCTTTTTGCTATAGTTACTTTTAACTTACTAAACTTCATTTACACACGTAACATGCGAGATCTCAGGCGCTTCTGCCCCTAATCTCACCAACGATTTCATACGACTAGATACTCTCTTCCAGCCATTGCTGCAATGGTATGTCTTCGGTTAGTTCGCCGAGCAATATGTGACTAAACTCCCCTTCCCTATCAATGACCATCGTTGCGGGCAAACCCATAATACGATACATACCTGATATGTTGCCCGTCACGTCAATGATGACCGGAAAATCAAATGCCTGCTTATCCATAAACTCACGGATCGTGCCCTTCGATTCCCCCACGTTAACAAACAGGGTCTCCGCATCGTTCTGATAGTCCTGAGCAATCTGTTGAACAAGCGGCATCTCCCTTACACAAGGGATACACCACGAAGCCCAAAAGTTAATCATGACCGCTTTGCCCCGATAATCAGACAGCCGGACTTGTTCACCTATTGAATTAACCGCGGTGAACTCAGGGGCCTTTGCACCTTCTTGAATAGTGTTGCCTCGCCCAGACTCAGGTTCGGATATATTTTCAAAAATGGCCCATGCACCCGTGAACAATGCTACCAAACCAATCAAGATTGTAAGTGTACGTCTACTTATAAACCTCTTCTTCTGCAATGAACTCACCTTCACTTTAATCCAAGACTTTGATGAAATGCTGCATGAAGCGAACCATATTGAACACGAAAATCATGGGTGGAACCCTCTCCCACACTACGTCCATGGTTCATGAATATCACCTGATCCGCAATATCATCTGCAATCTCCAGCTGATGGGTCGAGAACACGACCATGTGGCCATCCTGCTTGATATCCTTGAGCAGCTGAGCTAATTCCTGCATCCAGAACGGGTCCAATCCATTTGTTGGCTCATCCATGATGAGCAGTGGAGGTTTCGAGAGCACAGCCTGGGCGAATAACACACGTTGGCGCATGCCTTTGGAGAAGGTCGTGACCCGTTTGTTCTTTTGATCCGCCAACCCGACCATGGTCAGCACTTCCTGTACTCTCTCCTTCGGTACTTTCCTGAGAGAAGCCCAGAATAGAAGTACTTCCTCTGCAGTCAGTCCCTGATTAAATTGATAATCATCCGGCATATATCCAATCTGCTTCGAATAACGCTTGCGTTCCTTTAACCAACGAACATTATTCACGACAACTTCACCCGTGGTCGGCCGAAGAATTCCAGCGATCATACGCAGCACCGTGCTCTTACCCGCGCCATTCCCTCCACAGAGGGCAAGGACTTGTCCAGAATTCATGTGAAAGGAGATATCCTCAACAATGGGTTGCTTTTTAATGGATTTGCACAATCCTCTCACTTCGAGACCCACTTTATCCATGAGAACGCCCCCTCTCCCAGATCGCGTATACAGCCAGGACAGAGCAGGTGATCCAGAACAGGCATATCCCGATGAAAATCCAACTGCCACTTGGTTGCTGCACCCATTCCACCCATTGATAATACTCCGGTCCCAGAATGGAGCCGCCTCCCAGTTTGATCACGACAAACAATCGCACCAGTTCAGCCGGATTGATGAGCGTTAGTATAATCAACAGCGGTTTAACCCATAGATAAGGCATTAATCCCAGCACAGAGAGCAATAACGTCGGCCATCCAATGACAGCGAAGAACCATACGGTCACGGATATGGTTAACGCCTGCCACCGATTGCGTGACAACGAACCGATAAATAGAGCCAGCGTCAGGAATAACAACACCAGTCCACAAGAAAATGCCAGAAAGAGAAGATATGTCACGGCATCCAGTGGGTTTCCAACCACTCCGCTAATGATCCCCATCAGGCCGTATCCAAATGCAACAATGGTGATTAAAACAATCGACAGCCCAACATACTTGCCAACAATAAAGGACATCGTGCCAATGGGATACGTGGACAGCAATTGCCAGCTACCGTCTTCCTTTTCGGAGGTTAGTGAGAACGACCCAAGGAACAGCGTCATTAATGGTAGAAGGTAAAGAACAAGATTTAACATCGAACCTGTCGTGCCCGAATATCCTTCAACCAGATTCTGTGAATTCAGGAGTAACAAGCTTAAGCTAAATGTGCAAAAAAGGATCAAAAACGAATATGCCCAGGGATTACGGAATCCCATCTTCACTTCTCGTCTTGCAATCTGTATCATATCTGCCATCATTGATCACCATTTTCTATTGTCATACCTAGTGACCCGACTCTTCTTCCATCTCACCTTCCTGGTGTGTTCCCTCACTTGCCCCTTCTTCACCATGTCCGTGTGCATCATGTCCATGTTCACCCATCATGTCCATGTTCTCTGTATTCTGTTTCCAGTCATGAGAAGCAAGATCCTCAGCGGTCATAATGGTTCCTACACCTTGCTCTGCAATAAAAGCTTCGGCCGAAGGCTTGTCCTTAAAGTTAAGAATTCCATAGGCCATAGGCGTGCGCAATGAAGCATCGTATACATACGTGGCTTTGCTGTATTCAATCCATTCTTTATCATTGTAATCACGTACATAGTCCATGCCGATGTTGTCCGTGCCATTTTCTTTTTTCCACTGGTTCATGCACCCGATGTCATCGAACTTGTAATTTTGGCCGTCTTTCGTAGTGAGCTGGGTTGCATACGCATCGTCCTTCACCTGCATTTTACAGATCGCACAGATATCCACGTCCTCATTGATCGGCAATGCCGCGTATTTTGTTCCGCAAGCGGTTAACAGTACCATGCCAAACATAAGTACCATGACCAATGTCCATCTTCTGTTCAAGCTTTTGTTCATTTTCGTAATACCCCCATATAGATGATTATAAAAGTTGCCATACCCAACAGAATTAAACCAAGGATCCACACCACATTGGAACATGCTGCCCTTTCCATTGACATGTTCAGATCAGATCCCGTATCCACGCTCATTCGTGGCGAATTGTCGGTAGTCCATTGTTCTCTGCCTTCTGTAAACAAGTCACTCAGAAAGACCATGCCCGGCGATTGGAAAAAGAGCTGATACGCTGAATTTCGACTGACCAGTTGCTCATAAAAAGGATTGATGGCATAAGAAATTTCACTGATTCCATCCTGATTCAGGTCAAGTCCCTGAAAGGAATCCCAGTAGTTCTCCATCAGGAGATTATTCGGGCTATCCAGCGCGGAAGCTTCGATGACATTAGACACCATTCGGTTACGTGTAAACTCGTTAGCTTCTGCTAGAACCAGCTGGATGCCAATAAAATTCCGAAGCACCGCATTGCCACGGATCTCATTGCCAGAGGATTCTGCAATATTCATGCCGACACGATTACCCTCCACTACATTGTTATGAACAGAGGATTGATGTACGTCATACAATAGAATCCCTTGGGAGTGAACATTGGTACTCTGTTTGCGAAAAGAATTCCCCGATATAACCGTATTCTTGACGCCCATAATCATGGCACCTGTCATGTTGTGCTCTCCGGTATTGTCCATGACAGAAGAGCCGTCAATGTACATACAGTGGATGCCGTACCTTGTATGTGACAGCCTGTTATTTTGCACAGTAGACTTGCGACTGTTCTCCAGATAGATTCCATCCCTCATGCCGGTGATCTCGTTATCTTCAATGTAGCTGTCGTGGGAGTTGTACAGATCAATACCATTGCCCTTCTGGCTGCTGGTTGCAGAATCAGACCCGACCCAAGTAATGTGGTTCCGCTGAATCGTCGCATGAATCGAATTCCGAATGATCATCCCATAACCCTGGGTCTGAATATGCAGATCCGTGATTTCACTTTTTTCACCTTCAACCTGAATCGCTGCGGTCTGTTCATTCGCATTATGCTCAATTGTAAACCCGCTCAACTTCACCCCATCCGACTGAATGGTTATCGTAGAGGTGGTTTTCTCATTCACAACTATGACCGTAGGATCACCCTGAATGGTGATGTTCTTATCAATCGTTACAGGGCCGGAATATCGGCCTGATGCAAGATGAATGATATCTCCAGGTGCAGAACGGTCAATTATAGGCTGAAGGGGAATGAGATCACGCTCGCCGGAGCCAGCCATTGCCTCACCATGCGGGAAAAATAATAAGAAAATCATCATGCCAATTAGAAAAATCAATCCCCGAACCCGACTCTTCCTGCAGCAGTCGAATGTGCCTAACTTCACCCAAGGATTACGCATGTAACTTCCTGCGCAATTCCAGCTCCTTGTTGCAGATGCTCATTGCTGTGGCATTGTGTTCAACAGGTCTTTCGTTTACCCCAAGTATACGTTGGTTGTACACACCATCCCTCCTTTCCACTCCGCATCAACCCTCCATGTTCCTCATCCATTGAAGCGACGCAATAAATGAAGCGTTATCACAATCCTGTTCACAGTGTACTTAAAATGGTATTTATTCCATATAGCTCAATCAGGCTATAGACCCTACATTTTTGTGTCGATATTGTGATGTAAACAAAAAAGCCGCCAAATTGGCGACTTCTACGTAATGGTGTTAAGCAAATGGGTAGGTCCAGAATGTTTCTCTTCCGAAACGGGCCTGGATCTCTTCTTGATTCAACTCTCGATCCCCGACAAGCTCCGCTGCCTGAAACTGTGAACGATGGGCCCGGATTGACGCCATTTTTTGTTTCAAAAATCCAGATACATCAACGATTACATCCGCTTTACCAATGAACTGTTCCTGGTTATGGGCAAATGCAACGCAATGAACCAGTGGACGCTCTCCCACAGGAAGACGACTAATCGTGCGAATGACGGCTTCTCCCGTCGCATCATGATCGGGATGTACACTGAACCCCGGGTAGAAAGTAATCACAAGGGATGGATTCAGTTCCTTAAGCAGTGCCATTATGCTGTCGTCCAGCAGTTTCGGGTCTTCGAATTCAATCATTTTATCATGGAAACCAAGCATTCTTAAATCCTGAATTCCAATAGCTGCGGAAGCTTCAATCAGTTCTTGTTTGCGGATTTCAGGCAATGTGACGCGGTTAGCAAAAGGAGGAATCCCCATGTTACGTCCCATCTCGCCCAATGTTAGACAAGCATAGGTAACGTGAGAGCCACCTTCTATGTACTTGGCTAATGTTCCGGACACCGAGAAAGCTTCATCATCAGGGTGAGGATACACCACCAAGATGCGCTCATGCTCATTATCTATAGTTTTCATCGTTATTTGATCCTCCGCTTTCTTCAGAACATTTCCCGACTCAGTTGTAATGCCACAACCAGCTTGCCCTGGGTGTCGTGACCAGCCAGAATCAGTCTTTCTTGGTCCTGTTCGTCAATATGTGTAAGGCCTTCGGCGTATATCCATCCCTGAGTTGTTTTTAGACCAACCCGGTATGGACCCGTACCGGAAATGGACCCCTGCGTATATCGTATGGCCGCATTGGAAATGAATGCCGATGCCGGATGCTTCGAACTGTCGTAGTGATGTGCATACGCTCCTGATGTGAGTTCGAGGTGTACGTATATGTCCTGATCAGCAAGTTCATTGATCCGGAGCTGAATGTCTTGAGGTTGTATCGGTTGCATAGCGGCCTCCTTGTCTAATGTAATTGTAAGAATTTCATTTTAACATAACTACGCAAGAATATACACGGAATGACGCTTCGCCATCTCATGTAGCTTTCTGTTAGAACCAGCCCACTCCAAGAATGGTGTCCGCTTACAACGCTTGTTCGGAACCGCTGCCGGTCTTCACGGTCTGTACCTGATACATATTTACGGTCGTACTGATCAGATAATCAGGTTTCTCCTCTGTTCTCTTCTCACGGTGTCCTTTGATATGTACATCACTTTTCTCCCAATTCTTCCATGCTTCTTCCGATTCCCAGCGAATGATGACCATCACTTCCTCGTTCTCTGTACTTTTCTTGTTGACCATGACACTAAAGTCAATCAGACCGGGCATGTCCACAACAGGAGTTGGACCACTGAAACGTTCCACGATCTTATCGCTATTTCCTTTTTTGACAATGATGCTTCGAGTTTGAATCAACATATTCATTCCTCCTGGTAGAGTCACATGCCTAGCGTTATACGAGACATGTGAACTTTTTATTCTCTTATTTTAATCTAATTGAAAATCATTATCAACGAAAGGGAGTCGATTTCATTTGAAAACAAGAACAGATTAGCACGTTTTTTTCTCTTTTTATTCACCGATGAACTCTATATTATGGAGTGTAGGCAAAAATACGCCCACGATGAACACCCTTAAATCATATCATTGAATTATGCTCAAACGTGCTTGGAAAGGAGTTACACTTGAATTGAAACCTCTAATACAACTACTTCATTTTGGCTATCATCAGGCCATGAGCTGCATATTTCCTGTAGCGATCTTTGGAACATTGGCTCTCTCCAGCGTAATCCCGATTCCTTTCCTGCATCGATATGATGCCATTCTGCTCGTATTGCTTGGTGTGCAGTATCTGATGTATCGAAGCGGCTTGGAAACCCGGGATGAAATCAAGGTCATCTGTGTATTTCACATTATTGGCCTGGTGCTGGAAATCTATAAAGTATGGATGGGATCTTGGTCATACCCTGAGCAAGCCTACACGAAAATCCTTGGTGTCCCTCTGTATAGTGGATTTATGTATGCAAGTGTATCCAGTTTTATGTGTCAGGTGTGGCGAAGACTGCGCATGGACATGACCGGATGGCCTGGTTTATTACCTTCAGTTCTGCTCGGAGCAGCCATCTATATCAACTTTTTTACCCATCATTTTATTCCCGATTTTCGCTGGTGGTTGACGGCGCTAGTATTTATTGTTTTCTGGAAAACGTGGATTATCTACCGGGTACGGGCAACGACCTATCGAATGCCGTTATCGCTCGCATTTATCATTGTCGGTTTCTTCATCTGGACTGCAGAGAACATCGCTACATTCTTCAATGCCTGGAAATATCCTGATCAGCATGATGCCTGGCAACTGGTTAGCTTCAGTAAGATCAGTTCGTGGTTCCTGCTGGTGATCATCAGCGTCATCATCGTTGCGCAGCTCAAATATGTGAAGGCCAATCGAACAACAGATGAATCATAGCCTGACGAGACATTACATCCCCTTATCACAAAAACAGCAGCACTTCTAGACTGGAAAATAAGTCTTTGAGTGCCGCTGTTTTTGCTCTTCAAACTGTTCAGTACTTTGAAAGTATTCGCAGCAACTGATAATTGCTACGTAACAAGGTTCCTAATGTGGACTTTTTATTGCATATGTCCAGATGCTATCTGCTCCAGAATGAGTTCCCCTCCAGCTTCAATCTCAAGCTCATAGATGCCATTCTCATCAGGTTCACATAGGCAGGCATTTCTACTGAGCATCTCGCATGCTTTTACCCATTCAGGAATATGAAGCTTCGTCATGATCCGGCGACAGGCGCTGATTTCTGCCCGGAACAAACCAGAGCTCTGATCCCATGTACAGGACAGACTACCTCCGGGAATACGCCAGCCGTGTATGGAACCTCGTACCCAGCGTTCTGGCAAAGCCGGCAGCAGCTTGATCCATAGTTCTGACACATAGAGCAGCATTTCCTGTACTGCATTAACCCAGCCCATATTGGCATCCAGCTGAATTGGAGCAGCGGGCATGGACATACATACCCCCATATTGCGCCAGTCATTATGCAAGGTATACCCATTACTCAGAACACAGGAGCGCGCAAGAATATCGAGACTTTCCAGCGCTCGCTCACCATTGCCAAGTCGAGCATATATGGACGACATATGTGCAAGGGACCAACCACTCTGAGCACCAAGCCTTCGCTGAACAACTGCTCTCTCGAACGCTTGGAACAGTTCTGGCTGTTCCTCACGGGTGACCTCCTGTCCTGGAAAAACAGGATACAGGTGCGAAAGATGACGATGATCACGTCGATCTTCAAACGCAGGATGCAGCCATTCTTTCACAGCTCCCTCTGCTTCAATTAGATAGTCGGGCATATGCTCCAGCATGGCTTCCCAGCACGAAATCTTAGTCGTATGCAATCCAGCTAGACGACTTGCTGCAATGACATGCTGTAGCAGTTCTTTAATAATAGCAATGTCCATGGTGGCATTAATGGCTGTAGGCATAGGATGTGCCAGTGGCTGTCCATGCTTAGGCATAAAATTCTCAGGTGTATTCTCTGGCGAAACAGACGGGTATATCTTGTATTTTCCGTCTTCACCCAGCACCAGAAAATCTTCATAGAACTGAAGAGCCTCCTTCATGAAAGGCAGGGCTTCCTCGAGCAGAAACTGCTTATCTCCAGTGAACTGATAATGTGCATAATAATGCCTGGCGATCCATCCTGCTGCTCCGGTCCAGTTCATAATTACCGGAACAATCTGGTTAGGCACACCGATACCCGGTGTTGTTCCAGCGGGAATGTAAATCCCTCGGCAGCCGTATAACTTGCGAGCATTGTTGCGAAAGTCATCCATTAATCCATTGTAATAGCGGAACAACGAACGATTCAGATGGGATAAGCCACCCACGTCGGTGTGCCAATACATCATTTGCACATTCTCATTCGCCATATTGTGACCCCAGATCAAGCGATAATCACCACCCCACAAGCCGTATAATCCAAATGGCAATCCGCTATGTTCAGAGGTTCCGCTGATAAATAGATATCGACCATAGGCCCACATCTTGCGCACAAACCCTGTAGGTGCTTCACCTTCATAGGCTTCCAGAAGTAAGTCTTCATTACAGCGCCCGTCATCCGTTTTATCACCCAGATCAAGCTCAGCGGACCGAAACAACGGTTGATGCAGTGAGATATGCCGATCCAGCAACGTATTGTAGTCGCTCTCAAGCGATGCGAGTTCCTGCTTCAACCGTGTCCATTCCTGCGCTCGTCTGCCCGTAGCAAACATTTTAACAAGCACAAGCACTTTTCCAGAGGTCTGGAAATGAAGTTGCCTGCTAAGCATGTCTTCGTTAGGTTCGCTTTCCTTTTGTTGATCATGACTCACACCACGTATTTCGTTCAATTGGATCAGTCGCAGCACCGCTCCGTAGTCCTGTCCATCGTCATTTTGCCCGCCATAGCACAGATAGTCTCCACTATCATCCCGATCAATTCTTATCGTTATAGACGACTTTAGTGCGTTGAACTCCTCATCTTCTCTCACCCTGTCGCCCAGCGGAAAATGCAGGCCTATCGTCCCCGACAGCAATGAATGCTCAGCCGAATCTGTTCCCTGCGCACTTGTTCCATCTTTCACTCTATGAGTCTCGATCTCATAGACAACACAATCGTCTGCACGCGAGACGAACAGACTTCTTGTATAGTTGTCACTTCCGTCCTGCCAGCGCACCTGAACTTCCCCTGTGTCCATATCCAGTTCCCGCCGATATTTGCGAAAAGCGTTATTACACTTCATTTCCACCGTCATTGTAGCCAGTGGATATCGGGAAGACAACTTGGACGCGTAACCTTCTGCTTGCAGTGTACGGGTCAGATGCCAGCTTGCCTCCAAATATCGTTCCTCATCCATTAACTTACGGGTTTCTGATAAGGTATGACTGACATCGGGCAGTTCATCTTTGCGCCCCCAATGCCATAATTCACTGTGCTGCAAGAGCACAGTTTCCGTCTGAATTCCGCCTTGCACTGAAGCACCAAGCTTACCGTTTCCGGAAGGAAGCGCTTCTCGCCACAACCCTTGCCACCAGGAAGAAGGATATTTTAGCAACAACTTGTTCCTGTCCGGCCGTATGCCTGTAGTGTCTGTGTGATTAGTGTGTTGGTTCACGCTTTTTCCGCCCTAAGTCTCTCCATCTCTATACTGGCTAGCAAGAATGGGGCTACGCCCATCTGCACATCGCTAACGACCTGTTCACTGATGTAATATTCATAAGAACCGTCCCGATACTTCTTCCCGCCGAGTCCGGCACCATGACAGATGTGGTGCAGATGCACCCCTTTTTCATCTTCAGTGACTAACTGCTTCAATATTCCAGCATAGGCATGATCAACAACTTCACGGTCCAATTCAGCTAAATAATGTAACCTGAGGCCTTTCGCAAGCGCATAGGTCAGCATGCAGGAAGCAGAGGCTTCCAGATAATTACCCGCCCTGCCGTTCTGATCCATGACTTGGTACCAGAGTCCACTATCATGATCCTGAGCATGAGCAATCGCGTAGGCCATTCGTTCAAATATGCCCATGATCTGTCCTCGCTGTGGGTGATCCACGGGAAAGTACTCCAGTACATCCACCACGGCCATTGCATACCATCCCATGGCCCGGCCCCAGACATGAAATGATCGACCAGTAGCTTGATCGCACCAACGTTGTTCCCTGCTCTCATCCCAGGCATGATGGAGTAGGCCATTCTGCGGATTACGGGTCTTTCGCTCGATCAACAAAATCTGTCGGGCCACTTCATCGAAGCTCTCTGGATGATCAAAGGTGTTCGCATATTCCGCCAGAAAGGGTGATGACATATAAATGCCATCCAGCCACATCTGAAACGGATATATCTTCTTATGCCAGAATCCACCTTCACTTGTCCGGGGCTGTCCTTTAAGCTGGTCAACGAGATGCAGAATCGCCTTAACATACTTGTTATTGCCGGATTTCTTCCACTGACTGAACAGATTTTTGCCTTCATTGATCATATCCAGGTTGTAATCATTTAATTGATAGGTTCGAATTGTGCCGTCATTCTCGATGAGGTCATCCATGTGACGCTGAACAAGTTCGGCATAGAGAGATTCCTGATTCCATTCAGCGGCGCGCTCCAGTGCCATCAGCGTCATCCCCCCTACATAGCCCCATTTGCCTGCAATCTTGGGGTGATTGCCATTCTGGCATTCGGAAAGCAAGGTATCTGCTATTTTGACAGACATTCTGCGTTCCTGTGACACTGACTTTGTCGAAGTTCCAACCATATCGAAATCCTCCTTCGGATAAGTTATGCCATCTGACCCGTTATTTCGAGGGTTTAACGTCCTGACGATTACATCAAAGGATGAAGACCTTCCCATCTCACACTCCAGCTTCCATCCCGCGGAAATCCCGGATTCGCTTGTTCTTCTGCCCCTGTCCAGCCAGCAGCCATCATGGCAACAGCGGTTAACAGACCACCGTTCCCGGGAAGATAAGCCCACAACCCTGCTCTCTGATAGTTGTGTCCGTTAGGCAAGTACGTGTTCTTTGTAGCATCCATCAACAGGAAATCGACTGCGAGATCCGGCTCATTTAATCTGGCTGCTGTCATTGCACACATCGGAAAATCCCAACCCCAGGCAGATTCCCAGTCCCAGCATTCTTTGACCTTGTGCAACGTATTTCTCATGATCTCCGGATCGATTAATGAACCTGGCAGTACTCCAAGTGCTCCAACCATCGAGGGATGATCATGGTTTTTATCAGTGTAAGTGTCCGGACAATTCTCGTGTGCGAGATAAACTCCGTTCTCATGCCGAGGTTTAGCCATATGCGAAGCCACTCTTCGCCAGTCTGGATTGGCTGGATGATTCAAACGCTCTGCCCAAAGGATGGCTATCTCCAAACCGAATTTCCAGTACTCCAGTTCATAGGGCGGATTCAAACTATCGTTCATGGGGTGATTCTCCTGCGCAGGGATAAGCGGCGGACCCAGCACATACGCTTGCCTTATCCCATCCCAATGGGCATAGGACACCATAAAGTCAGCCGCCTCAAATACGATATCCTGATACCTTGTTAATATAGCAGGGTCAGGCCGGGACAGATAACACATCTCAGCTAGTGCCATGGGATGTGGTTGCTGCCAGATCAATCCCGGAGCTACTGGCGACGGAGTCTGATGCCCGTTATAACCCACCATTTTAGGCCATCGCGCTCCGACATAACCTTGAGAGCGTGCCAGTTCGTGTGCTTCTGGCAGGATGGTCAGATACCAGTCCATACTCTTGCACAACAGATCGGTCCGATTCCAGAGCGGAAAATGCGCTGCATGCCACCAATGCATCTCCAGATGCATTTTTCCGAACCAGCTATTATACATATATCCGGTCTCTTGTGGTGGCATGGACCCACCACTGTGCACCGCACTCAGGAACTGGGATAGGACCACTCTACGCTCCAGTTCAGCGGCACGCGGATCTGAACTGCCTTCAAAATCAATCACTCCGCCATCATTCCAGAACTGATTCCAGTGGACCGAGCTTGATCGCAACACTGTATCTGCTGGCAAGGTTTCCGGCTTATGTGCAGCAAAAGCTACACTGCACGACCAGATGTCCGAGTTTGGTATGGCCTTGGGAGATAGTGTGAATTCGTGAGTTCCCGTCTGTTCCAGTTGGCCTGCGTCCCAGATCCATTCCAATGCATACTCATCTTCATCCAGCACACGTTTCAACGATGCGGAAGTCGAAGTGACCGATGTCAGCACAGTAGAATGCCTGTCATGTTTCTTCCAGTCGGGGAATACTGATTTTGACCAGCTCCGGTGTGTCATATCAGGAGACGGAAATACAACAAACAGTTGTAGACGCTGTTTACGGATTAATTCGGATTGTACACGAATGGCGATACAATCAAGCCGTGGGTCACAGGCTGTCTCTACACGCACTTCCTCCCCCTCCACGGTAAATTCACTATGCAGAATTCCGGTCCATAGATTCAATTCCTGGCGTACCGGAACGACATGGGTGACGTCCGTCTCCTGACCATCTTCTCCCAGCAGACGAAACGAAACGCGTCCAAGTTGAAGTCGATGCGGGTTCTGCCTAAGCCAGTGATAGGCTTCCTCCTTATCTTCCGGCTTCATGGGATAAGGCACTTTTCGGCCATATGTCTCAAATGCCTGATAGACAATATCCTTATCCCCGAATACATGATGACTTCCCGTATAATGCCAACCCCAGTTGGATTGTGTACCAAGAGGTATCTCATACAGATCTGGATACGTCTGGAGTCCCGTAAAATCAGCACTGAATGCAAATTCTCCATTACCTACTGATAAAGGTGATCTCGGCTCAAGCTCCGTTAATACCGGATGATTCCTGGTGACGACTGAATGTCGATCCATCAATGGCTCTGCCTCCTTGTCATTTTATCGCGTTCAAGTATGGGTCAAGATTCCTGTAGTGCCCCCCTCCGGCTTCGCATTATTTCTCTGTACTTACCCGGTGTAATGTCCTTGTATTTTCGATACACCCGAATAAAACTGTTCTCATGCTGATAACCTACCATCGTTGCGATCTCGGAAATTCTGTAATCTGTATCCAGCAATAGTTTACAGGCGCGTTCCATACGAAGCTTGGTAAAATATCCGTGGATGGTATCGCCCATTTCCTGCTTGAACAACTGGCTTGCCAAACTGCTTCCGATTCCGGCATGCTCCGCAATCTCCTGAATGCTTACCGGGTCTTCCAGGTGCTTGTTCATAAACGCAATCATCCGTTGGCAAATTATGAAATCCTTGCTGAGCATGAGGCTCCCGAACCAATCAGCCAGAACTTCGATCTGACTTCGTAGCACTTCACAGACAGCCTCCAGATGCATGGTCCGCATATCCACCATTTCGAGTCCGAAACCTTCTGTCTCGCGCTTCAGGCGAATTCGTTCAAGTGTAGCTGCAACAGCTTCAAGAAAGGCCAGCGCCGATGAAGGATGCCATTGCTCGTTGGTCATTCGACCAACTATCTTGTCAAAAGTCCTCAGGGCTTCTTCACCCCTGCCTGCTTCGACGGTTTCCGTCAATTGAGTCATGAATTCAAGTTCTTCCAATGTGTTCTCGGTTGGTTGCGGCCCCGAGATCTCGTCAAACGAAATAACTCGTTCATACCCCAGGTAGAATCTGTAATCCAGCGCACGTTCCGCCTCATGCATAGCTCGCTGAAGTCGCATGAATCCGTCGTGCCCCCCGCTTACGCCGCTCGACACCTGAAACTTGAGCAAGCGAGGAATCATGCCAATTTTCTCTCGTATTGCTGTCGTTATGCTCTTGCTACCGCCAGAATGAAGCGGTTGAAGCATCACGAGCATCCGGTCTCTGCCCAGATCGGCTGATAACACCCGCCATTGTCCAGACAACAGTTCAGCTATGATATTACCAATGGCAAATTTCAGCAGGGAGTGATCTGACTTCGTAAAGCGCTCACACCAGGCCTTATAATTATCAATCGACAACATGGCAATAGAGAGTGGCTCATCGCTCCAATCCTTGAAATAACGGCACCATTTCTCGCTAATTTCCCGACTTCCTGTCATATGTCCGTTATAGATATCCGTCAGAAATTTGGATGAAGCTTCCGGAAGGGTCTGCCTGAGATTGATGGCCTGCTGAGCATGATCCGTTAGCAATTGCCCCGTTATTTTCTCCAGATCAATCTGCTCCGGATGGATTCTCTCCTGGTCGTACCCGGTGAGCAGTTGTCTCATGCGTCTTACCGGTCTAAAAGCAGCTGCATTGTAAACTGTGATCGTAACAGCTCCTGCTACAAGAGCCAACAAAGATACGATAAAAACAATATTGCGGATCTTCTGTGCATTAGCCAGGAGACTGTCTTGTGATATCACGGACAGATAACGCCATCCGGTGTAAGGTGAAATGGTCTGTGAAGCCAGTAAAAGCTTACCTTCATGTTTAAACTCACCAAGCTTTTCACCATCCAGTTGGGTGAGTACATGACTGACCGCTTCCTCTCCGACAGCATAATTGCCGAGATCATATAAAGGCTGGTTGTTGGTATCGAGGATGAACCGATGGCTGTCAAGGTCGGAGACGGATGAGAGCAGCATGTGCTCGAACATCTTCTCTGTCATGAAATTAACTGCGATAATCCCTTTCAACTCGCCAGCGATCATTATTTTTCGGTAAAGTGTAATTTGCGGCATGGATGCACCAGAAGAAGTGGAAATCTCACGTTGCTTGACCAGCATGGGACGCTCTTCAAGTTCATCGGCAACGCTAACCCAATCCGAATCCGGGAAATTAACCTTGCTGGAGCTGTAGCCTTGTGGAAAGGCAACGATGCTTTCTCGATTCATATCAAAAATGTAAGCGCTCTTAATAAAAGACGTACTACTGATTAAGGTTTCCAGAAATTGTACCAGTTCCGTAATATTGCGGTATGATCCCTGTACTTCATTGGTGAGAAATCGGTATACATTACTGTTCAGTGCAATTTTCACCGCAATCTGGTCACTTTCCCGGATCACTTCATCAATATCATTCATGCTGATACGCAGCATCTGGTGTTGCGGCTCACTTAATTCCTGCTGTAACACCGATTTGGAAGAATAATACGTCGTCATCCCCACCGCAATAATAATCATGAAGACAACAACAGTCAGAATCAGCAGCAGCCGGGTCTGGGTATTGGTGACATTGAATTTTAGCCACTTCAAGAAGGAAAGGGTCACAATTATCCCACCTCATATGCAATATACCGATATTATACCGTTCCCATATGCCCAATACGACCCGGTCCAACAGCCTATTTTCTCCCTCTAAAAAGATGATTTCTCCAATTTCCCCGGTGTTCCGACCCTTTCCGCAGTGAAAACCGGCGTGTTTGTCTGCCATTCTTGCATGGCAATAGTTTCAAGCCCAGCAAGAAGTACAATGCCGATCCCATGGGTATCATTCAGATTCCAACCCAGCTCATGCTTGTAATAGTGATTTGTGAAGGAGTAGCTGGAGCCACGACATACGCCGTATACATTGCCTCTTTTATCAATTGTACGCTCCGATAGCCCCTTCCACCCTTGATACACCGCTTGTGCATAGGGTTTTGGATCTAAAAGCCAACCCTTTCGCACCCCTCGGGCATACGCATAGATGAACATGGAAGTACAGGATGTTTCCTCATACGACTCCGGGTCCGTTAATACCTGATGCCACAGTCCGTTTCTGCCCTGCAATACCAAGTACCCTTCACACAATTCCCTGTAGAACTGAATGAGAACTGTATAGGATGGATGGTCATGAGGAAGGGCCGTCAGCAGCTCCGACAAAGAGAACAATACCCAGCCGTTGCCTCGGCCCCAAGGGGTCCGTGTTGGCTCACCTCGCTCCACATCGAATACATGGGACATGATTTGACGCTCTGGAATATACAGATACTTTTTATACAAAAGAACCTGTCTTGCCGCTTCATCCAGCAGCTTATCGTCACCCGACCATTCGGCGTATCTACACAGGAACGGGATGCTCATATACAGATCATCACACCACATCGTGTTATCCATTGATCTGGAGACACCAATCTTGCGGTATAAAGTGCCATCTTCCAGACGGGACTGTTGATGCAAAATATAGTCCGCGATATGAGCTGCCGCCTCTGAAACGCCGTCCAACTTGCGTTCCCGATCGGCAAGCAGCATGGTGGCGCCGAAAGATCCACAGTCGTCCAGGCTGTCGATATGGGAGAGCTGATTATTCAGCCCAGCTGCACCATAACGTTCTCTGTCCCATAAGGAGTAGCTGAAACGTGAAGAGGCAAATTCAATGTGATTCAGCACGTAATCTCGAATATCCGATCGTTGACCCGCTTTGCCAAGCTGAAGCAATCCGTATAACGTGACGCCCAGGGGATAGTTCCATCGGCCGAACCATTCATTTTCCAGAAATGGACGTACCTCTCCGTCTGGCAGCTCTGTTCGCCAGTATACGTCTTCACCTGTTCCGCTACGAGCAGTCCGCTTCATCTTCTGGCAGGAAGCCAAATCAATCTCCTGTTCCGCTTGAAAAGGACCCAGGTACAGCCACTTGCCTCTGTGCCCCTTCACATCCAGTGCGGGTGTCAACATCTCATCTGTAGTTGCATCCATACGGAATCCCCAATCCCGGTCTCCACCTACACAGTTCGCTGTCAGATCTTGCACGCCAGCTGACAATGGCAGTTCGAAGCGAAAGCGTCCGGCATGCTCTTGATGGAATACCACCTTGCCCTCCACCGAGAATTCAATTGGGCTGTAGGCCTCACCAGAGATTAGCACAGTCTCCTTGCCACATTTCGTACCACCTATCTTCGTCCATGCATACGCAGACATGCCGCTGGTCAGTTCATACATCCGTGCCAACTGTCCATAAGGCGATGCCTTCTCAGGGTCTTCCTCCTGAGGCAACCAGTTAACGCCAGTGGCCTTCTCTCGCATGGGGCCAGAAGGAATTTCCGACAACGGAAAATCCAAAGGCTCGCTGTAGAGCCAGCCTTCTTCCCCATCTCGTTCCAGCGAAGGCACAATGAAGTGAAGTGGTTTGTTCTTCCGGGAGCCGGTCCCAAACTGGGCACCTCCCCCCTTTTCACCTAATTTGAGTTCAAGAACGAAATGATTCCAGCCTTTAACCAATCCACATTTCAGTTTCAGAACAGGATTCGCTGGATACTCCTCTTCAGCTGCCGAACCATAGATCAACACGCCATTATGATATAGCCTTACAGGTCCGAAGCAGGTGATATGAAAAATAAAATCCTGATCGTTGTCACTCCACAGTTTGGCCCACGCATAGACCTGTTGATTTCTCTGCATGTGGGGGAATATATCCTCCAGTGGAAAGTCATAGCGGTGATCATCACACTTGCGTACGATACCTACTCTACTCACTCTGTAAACCGGCGGATGCGGTGGATTAGCTCCAATATACCTTCCCGCAATGCTCATCAGAGCGTGCATAATGTCTCCACCACTCTGATAAGCCATACTCTCCTCCGGTTCAAAATAACCATGTCTGGTCATGTCGCTTCTCCCTCCCTTTGTGGAGTGGGCACTCTGCTGTTCCAACCACCCAGCACTTCGTCTATGGAAATAGGCCGATGCTCTTCCACAGATCGCCACACTGCTTCTCCAGCGGCAACGGAATAAGCGCCGTCTTCAGCGCCAGACAGAATTCGGTAAGGGCGTCTCTTATCTTCGCCGAGGAAAATATCCTCCAGCAGAAGTGGATCTCCTCCTCCATGTCCGCCTTCACGATGAACAACATGGATCGTTTCTTTTGAACCAAAGAGCGGAAAGTAATCGATCGTCTGGACGGGTGTGGGAAAAGGCGTCCGGGCCGGCATATGATACTCCAATGTTTCCAGCCTGCCCTTCGTGCCATTTACCGCCAGACGGTAACCCTCGTATGGAAGCGAGAAATTGACCGAATAACTCATCAGCACACCTCCGCTATATTTAACAGTTGCAGCATACGTATCTTCAATCTCAATGGTGGAATCGAAGATACACTGGTCAGGACGGTATGATGTGTACGGAAAATCCTTTTGGCTTGCTGTACCGAGCAGGTTCAGATGATCATCCGGTACCCGGATCTGACGACTGCGGGATGTCCAGCGTGAATAATAGGCGCAATCTTCTGAGACATTACATGTACGGCAATGTCTGCCGTCCTCCTGCGCTGGATTCCATTCTCCTTCAGCCCCATAAAAGTTCAGTGCTCCATAAGCAAAAACTTCAACCGGCTTTTGATTGATCCACCACTGGACGAGATCAAAGTGATGAGTACTTTTATGGACCGACAGACCTCCCGAGAATGCTCGCTCACGGTTCCAGCGTTTAAAATAACTGGAGCCGTGATGGGTATCGATATACCAGTTCAGGTCTATGGACGTGATGCGCCCAAGCTTGCCCTCCTGGATCATTTCCTTGATGCGCATGTGTATTGGCATATACCTATAATTGAAGGTTACGATGACGTTGCCCTTACTCCTTGCTTCTGCTTCCAGAATGCGTCTGGCATCAGCTCCAGTAGTTGTCATCGGCTTTTCGGTGATAACATCGAGATTCCGCTCCAACGCGGCAACAATATAGTGGGCATGAGTATCGTCCCTGCCAGCCACGATGATACAGTCAGGCCGCGTCTCATGGACCATGACCTCGAAATCCGAAGTTCCATATACCGGTACTTCTGTGTGCTCAGGAAAACGGGCGCGATAGACTTCAAACCGTGCAGGATCGCTATCCAGCAGGGCGACAACCTCTGAACTATGAGAGAACAGCTCATGAATTGGTTTTGCAAATTGTCCCAATGCTCTGCCGCTGACCCCGCATAGGGCATATCTTTTTTTCATTTTCTCACCTTCTCATACCATTCCTGTACACGCTGGGTGACCACTTCTCCCCCGGAAGCATTCCATTTCTTCACATATTCATCATAAGCCTCAATCGGTAGCTCGCCGATGACAATCTTGGTCAATACCTCTTGAAACAACTTGTGAGACTGGATATCAGGAAAACCTTCATACACAGAGGCAGGCAGACCGTCACCTGCAATTTGCCGTGCATCGGCCGTGCTGACTTTGAACATGTCTTTGACCATTTGCTGCTGATCTTCCGGATATGTCTCCTCAATTCGCTTATTCATGTCTTCTGCTGTAGTTAGATTCTTCATACCCAAGGCAAGCGGTTTGTTGTCAGCAGGTGGAAGAATGACTTTGCGTCCATCCTTGACTTCATGCTGCTCACCCTCAAGACCAAAGCGACCAAACTCATCATTTTCAGGATTGTAAAAGAAATCCAACAGCTTCAGCGCATTTGGCGCATTGTCCTGTTTGGTGGATGGGATCATCCATTCCGGTTCACCCATGCTTTTCTGGGTGACAAAAGCTTCAAACCCTTCGGCTTTGGGCAACGGCATTGCTGCAATATAGGCATCTGGAGCCTGGGTCAGCATCGCATTGTACCGATCCCGCACATTTGCAGGCAAATGGTACCAGCTACCTACGAGGTTGTTATTGATTTTGGCCTGCCACACTTCCCCTTTGTTCAGGAAGGTTTCGTTGTCCAGCAGTTTTTCCACATATAACATTCGAATGAACTTGATGGCTTCCCTCATATTATCGGTAGTCCCAGCGTACTGGATTTTTCCATCGTATTCATCCCATTCGGGATACCCTTCCCACATCGCTACCCCGTACATCGCAAACAAATGGTCCATCCATCTGCCGAATTCCCTGCCGCTTGTTGGCAGTTCATCCGGTTTCCCATTGCCATTCGGGTCCTTGTCACGAAAAGCTTTGAGCAACTCGACATAATCATCAGTGGTCTTTGGCATCTCCATGCCCACCTTATGCACCCAATCCTGACGAATTAACGGTGCACGTTCAGGCACAAGAAATACCTTGGGCACATAATAGATTTTGCCATCAGGGGAAGCAGAGCGTACGATATCCCAAGCTTCCTGAGGAATGCTTTCCCACACATGGGGGGCATATTCAGGCAGCAGTTCATCCAGTGGCAACGCGCCTCCCTGCTGAATCAGTGTCTGCTCAATGCCTCCAATCGGACGGAGGATATCTGGCAGGTCATCCGAGGCAATCATCAGGTTCAAGTATTCGGATGGCTCCGAACCGGGAGGCGTTGTAATGAGTTCATATTGGACTCCCGTCTGTTCAGCGATGTATTTCACATGTGGATTATCCGCAGTTGGCAAGCTGCCAACGCCCATATGGCTTTTGAATACTTTGACTTTTACAGCTCCACCACTGCCTTCGCCGTTACCAATGTCATTTCCGGAATTTGTAGTAGCGGATCCACAACCAGCGACCAACAGCATGGCTAGACTGAGCAATAGCGGCATCATCTTGCGACTCAGTTGTTTTCTCATGGAATCATCCCCCTGGACATGGTTTATTCTTTCAGTGATCCGAGCAAAGAACCTTTCACAAAATACTTCTGTAAATAAGGATACACCAAAATAATGGGAACGCTTGCAAAAAGTATCGTCGCTGCCTTTAACGTGGTTGTATTGAAGTTGTAATCCTCAAGAAACATATTTACCTGGGCCAGTTCCTCCGGGCTGGTTAAATACGCTCGCAACTTCATTTGCAAAGGCCAGAGCCCTGGATCACGTAGAAACAGTACCGCCCGCTGGAACGTGTTCCAGTATCCCACAGCATAGAACAGACTGACCGTAGCCAGAACCGGCTTGGATAGCGGCAAATAAATCTGAAACAGAATCCGGAAGTCATGGCAACCGTCGATTCGGGCCGTGTCATCAAGTTCTTTGGGCAAGCTCATGAAAAAGGTACGCAGAATGACCATATTAAATGTGCCAATTACACCAGGAATAATCAGGGACCAGATGGAATTCATCATGCCCAGCTCCCTTACCGTCAGAAAGAATGGAATCATCGGGGCATTGAAAATCATTGTAATTACGATGCCCAGCATCACTTGTTTGCGAATCATAAATTCTCTGCGCGATAACGGAAAAGCGGTCAACACCGAAAATAACATACTAAGCGCAGTACCAACTACCGTAATGAATACGGTTACACCGAACGATTGCCATAAGCCCGAGCTTTGTAGAATGTGTTTCCATGACGCGAAAGTAAAGCCAACGGGCCACAGAAATACTTCTTTGGAGTCTGCCGCAACCGGCGAACTCAGGGAAACCGCAAGCAGATGTAGCAACGGAAGGAGCATCGTAAAGGCCGCAAGTGTCAGGAAAATGTAGTTGGCGGTTTGGAACAGCTTTTCTCCAATCGTCTGCTTGATCATTACCACAACCCCTCTCCTGATTTTCTCGCTAGCCGATTGAAGACCCAGAGCAGAATGAAGCCAATCACCGACTGAAATAGACCAATCGCTGTTGTTACGCTATATTGCCCTTGCAGGACACCAGAGCGGTATACGTACGTTTCAATGATATCCCCTACCGAGTAGGTCATCGGTGTCAGCAGGTTATAGATCTGATCAAAGCCAAGTTCCAGGAAATTGCCGATATTCAGCAGGAACAGGGTTAAGATCGTCGGGAACAACGCAGGCAATGTAATGTAAATCGTTTGCTTCCAGCGGTTCGCTCCGTCCATCACTGCCGCTTCATATTGCGTGGGATCAATGCCACTTACCGCAGCGAGATATATAATCGTTCCCCACCCTACCTCTTTCCAGATAGAGGACAGCACAACAATAGGTCGGAAATATTGCTCCTGCTGCATATACAGGATCGGCTCGAACCCGAACCATCCACGGACAGCGTTTACAAAACCACCCGAGGCTAGCACCTCAAACACGATCCCCCCGACAACAACCCAGGAGAGAAAATGAGGCAGATAAAACAGACTCTGCAAAAAGCGTTTGGCAAGCATTTTTCTCACTTCGTTAAACAATAACGCTAGCAGGATCGGAGCAGGAAATCCGATCACCAGTTTGTATAAGGCAATCAGAGCTGTGTTCCGAAGCACATGATAGAAGTCCTGATACGTAAAAATAAACTTGAAGTTATCCAGGCCAACCCATGGACTGCTCCATATGCCTTTCATAATCTGAAAGTTCTGAAATGCAATCACGCTTCCGCCAAGTGGAATGTACTTGAATATAATATAGAACAAAATGCCGGGCAGGATCATGACATACAACATCCAGTGTTTTCGAATGTTACGCAGATAACTTGGTTTGACGGGTTTGTTGACTGTAACCCCGGGTTGCAACGTTGATGTTTCCGACAGCTCAGCCATACGATCGCAGGCCCCCTTTGACAGAATGATGGTGAATGACGAGCAGGCTCCTCTGTTCACATGTTAAGGGAGAGCGGGATCAGCAACAATCGTTCAATCAGCCATAGCATGAGCCAATCGCTTGCGTGACGCGGGTTTGCAGGATCGGTTCATTCACTGGCGGAATGGTTGGTACTACATTGGCAACAAAAAAAGCCGCCATAGGCGACCTCTGAAGTGATTATGGTGTTGTTTACTTTTCACTTTATGTCCTTGATAGTCCATATCTCATTTCCCCAGAGTTAACGACCCGCTGTCATTGGCATCTTTGATTTGTTCATGGGCAATCAGCTTCCCTTCATCGTTAAATCCCTTCATTACATATGGGATAGCCGCTGAAGGAGGAAGGAACACATACCAGATTAGATGTCCCGGACTCACCTCAACCAGCTTCGCTTCGGTTTCAATCACTTTTCCATCGTCCTTAGTCTCTACATATAAACTTCTAATGGATGAATCTTTAATATTACCAAACAACATGGGAAATGGAGTGGAGACTTGCTCCAGTTTCGGTATACTCATATAATCCAAAGCAAACTTGGTGTGTAGACCCTCACTTATGGAATAACCTCCACCCCATACCCATTTCCATCCAAACATGTTCTTGCGGGTATACTCCATTTGAAGATTACTGTTGTTTTCCCGCCCCTTTTTTTGTGTGAACAAAATCATGCCACCGTCTACAGCCTCCTGATGAATGAATTGGGAAGTATAAAACTCACCTCTAAATTCCTGAACTGCTCTCTCAGGACTGTTCGCTATAGGAATATGTATAGGTTCACTTAATCCCCAGACTTTGGATATCCGTTGATCGGCTAGGCCGCCTGCACGTTCATTCATATACATATATGTCAGGACTGACAAGGACGACAGTAAAATTACCATTGCCGCGATTAACAGGATTCTCCTGTTACGTTTGAACATCTCCAACTTCACTCCTTATACTCACGATGAAATATTAAATACAATCACTCTAATATTACCATAATTAGCATATGGATTCTTGTCCAAGCCCAATTCGTCCAATCAAAAAAGGTCGCCAATGGCGACCTTTCAAATAATCATCGAAGCTATTCTCCCAGAAAGATGACTTCGGTTTCCAATTCAACTTGGAACGTATCATACACTTTCTTCTGAATAAATTGAATCAGATCCAAGTAATCCTGGGCAGTAGCGTGATCCACATTTACGATAAAACCCGCATGTTTCATGGAGATCTCTGCCCCTCCGATGCGAGTGCCCTGCAAGTTACAATCCTGAATCAGTTTACCGGCAAAATGTCCTTCGGGTCGTTTAAATACACTTCCACAAGAGGGGAATTCAAGCGGCTGCTTGGATTCTCTCAGGAACGTTAATTCCTTCATTTTGCTTGCAATATCTTCCTTGTTTCCTTTTTTGAGTCCGAACTCGGCCTCCAGTATGATATAGTGATCCATCTTGAAGAGACTATTTCGATATCCAAACTTCATCTCTTCTCGCGGGATCTCCAACACTGCACCGTCTTTGGTGATCACAGTCGCACGTTCAACAACATCGGCGATCTGACCGCCATAAGCACCCGCATTCATGTAAAGTGCGCCCCCCGTGCTGCCGGGAATACCGCAAGCAAACTCCAGACCAGTCAAGCTATGCTCCAAAGCAAGTCTGGATACATCAATGATATCAACACCGCTTTGGGCAATCATGCTGTCCTCACTCACTTTAATTTGATCGAAATGACTAAGGGAAATGGTTACACCACGGATGCCTCCATCTTTGATGATGACGTTGGAGCCTTTGCCAATAACCGTCAGCGGCAATTGATGTATGTTGGCAATCTCTACGATTTTAGTGATTTCGTCTATCGTTGTTGGATGGATGAGGATATCTGCTTTACCACCAATTTTAATAAACGTGTGATTTTTTAGCGGTTCATTAAATTTCACTTTTTCCAAAGGTATGTGTTGCTCAAAAATATTCATGATTTTCTCTCCCTGCGTTCTCAAAAAGAACATGATTCCTCTATTTTAAATGGAAAAGCACTCACATTACAATCCATCACAGTTATTTCACTTCACTGAGCCGTATAATGTATCCTTTCTTCCCTCTATTCTGATATATGATATTCACCTAACCATGAGGGATGTTACTTTCTCAATTCGTATGAGCAAAAATATAAAAAAACGCTACGGACAACTTCAGTAGCGTTTAGTGTGTATCTCAATTTAATTGTTGTGCAAATAAGGGTTTACGTGGTTGGGATATCCGTATCCGTCAGCTCTACGGACAGTTTCCATAGACGAAGAGCTTGCTCAGAATCAATCGCATATTCCTTCACCCCATAGAAACCTCCATCCTCTGGAGCCATTTCACTGATGTCACAATCCTCGCAGTAAACACCGCCTTTGCCCGCAAGCTGAGGAGAGGTTGCTGCCCAGACTTGCGTTGCCGCCCCCTGCTCAGGTGTTTTGAATGCCGGATTGGCGACTTGTCCAGATTCATCAATCCATCCCAGCGCAATCATCTCATCTTTAGGCATATGACGTTGTAACGGCGTCATAATTCCACCTGGATGAACTGAGAACGCACGCACTCCCTGTTCAGCACCACGTCTGTCCAGCTCAACGCTGAATAAAATGGTTGCTGTCTTGGATTGTCCATAAGCAGGGAATTTCTCATAACCATGCTCAAACTGGATGTCATCCCAACGAATCGGTGAGAAATGATGTCCCGCTGATGCCAAGGAAACAACACGTGCGCCACCCTGACTTGCAAGTGCTGGCCATAACAGATTAGTCAGCGCAAAATGGCCTAGGTGATTGGTTGCAAATTGAGCTTCCCAGCCCGGACCTACCCTTGTCTCCGGACAAGCCATGATGCCCGCATTAAGAATCAGCATGTCGATGTTGCGATCACTCGCGAGGAACCGCTCGGCAAAAGAACGGACACTGGACAGATCAGCAAGATCCAGTTCGTCAATTTCCACATCTGGCAGATCGGATAGCGCTTCTTTTGCAACAGCTGGTCGGCGTGCCGTCACAACGACATGGGCTCCTGCTTGTACAAGTGAGCGTGTCGTCTCGAGCCCCAACCCTGAGTAACCACCCGTAACAATAGCGAGGCGTCCTGTCAGATCAATACCCCTCAATACGTCCTCCGCTGTACTATGGAGATCAAATCCTGAACCGGTTTTATGTTGTGAAGTTGTAAAGCTATCTTCTTGTCTCATCTCATCCGTCTCCCTTTAAAATAGTTTCTTTCTAAATATAAGTCTATACCTTAGAGTACACTCTAGGTCAAATGCAGTGAATCCATTTGTCCGAACGTCTCCGTTCAATCTAAAAAAGTCGCCAGTTGGCGACTTTTGAATCGGAACCCATAGTTCCATCCTATGAACTTATCCATAATCGATATTTCCCTTGAAGCCTTTCACTTTGTAAACTATGGAGAAAACCTCAAGGAGTGATACGCACATGGAATTCTCAGTAAAGCAGCTGTTTGATAAAGTAGCCCAAAATTATGATGTGCAACGTAAACAACTTATCCCTTGTTTTGATGATTTTTATGGAATGGCTCTGGATCTAAATGGAAAGTCCGCTCAATGCGCCACGTATCCCTGATCGACATCAGTGATCAAATGCTCGAAGGGGCACGTCGAAGGTTCGTTGATGTTACACAAGTAGAGTACTTGTGGGGATTACTCAAAGTTTAACTTCACCAGTCCCTACGATATGATTATTTCCTCACTGTCTATTGACCATCTGACCCACGCTGGTAAGAACGGTCTAATTTTCATTCTGAATCAATTATTTCAGTGATGCTGGAAGCTTAACGCCAAGAAGTTTACCTTCGGCTTGGATGATGATCATCCCGTTTGTCTTCAATGTCGTGTTGTGCAGGTCACCACCGGTGAATACTCGAAAAGCAGGCTGACCCGTCATCATATTGAGGGCAAGCAGGGTGCCGTTACGTTGCGCTCGATACATGCCTTTACCATAAACATCAATCTGAGAAACGGGAGCATCACCATGCCACTGCACCTCCTGACCATTAGCCAGCTTGATGCCTGTGAGTTCTCCCGTGTTGGCGTTTTTGAAGACCAACCTTTCCTGTGTAATGCCAACCCACACCATATTTTCTCCGTGAGGGCGCTGAAAAGTTCGAAGTGGCGTGGGATCAGACTTGGTTGAGGTCAACGAATACTCCGCTATCTTATCCCCTTGCAAAATGTATAGTTTATCTTGGTTGGCAAATATTCCGCCATACCCATTTACGTACGGTGGATCTCCCGGAATCTTCCAGGTGTACTCCTGACTTCCTTTTAACACACCTGTCTTCAGATTGTACGCATTGACTTTCCATTTGCGTTCAGGCGAAGACTCATCACTTTCCAACATGGGGGAGTAGTAGTCCGCTGAGTATACAAGACCGTCTTTGATCTTAATAGCTTCCCCTTGTCCAAAATGACCCCATAGCTTCTTGCCTGTTTTCTTGTCATATGCATTAAGCTGAGTGGACGTAAGTGCTCCTTGAACAAAAAAGGTTCTCAGCACAACACCATTGGATTCTTCCAGATACTCCGTACCATGACCTTCCCCTAATGGTTCATCTGCCTTCCAACGCAGTTTGCCTGACTTGATATCGAGTGCAAACGTTGTGCTCCCCTTAATCACGTATAGGGTATCTATCGTTGGAATCAAAACTTCTGTACGTTGATACGTATCAATCCAGGTGGATGTGCCTGACTGCCATTTTGCTTTGCCTGTTTTTGCATTCAAGGCATAAGGTTTATGATCACTGGTCAGTCCGTAGAGGATGCCACCTTGATAGGTAATATAAGGCGTCAGTTCCTTGCCGTAAGTCCATAGTCGTTTACCTGTTGTCGCATCGAGTGCAATCAGCTTCGATCCAGCAAACGTGAATACTTTGCCTTCTTCTGCAATGGCACTAGCTCCGATGTACGTCTCGTTCATATTCAAATAGTTATCTACTTTTGCTGTCCAAGAAGATTTCAGTTCAGGAACAGTGAGTCGCTGATACGCGTACCAATTGCGGATGGATACATCCGATGCTTCAGCATGTGCCTGAGATGGCAACATGCAGATGAATCCGGGAACCATCAACATCCCGGCAGTCAGGCTTGCCACAATGGATCGGCTTACTCTTCTTTTCCATTGCTTGGTGTTTTGACTTTCATGTCTATTGATCATAGATCGTGATTCCTCCTGTATAAAATGAGCCTGGTATATAACTACATATATATAACGAGCAGTGAGTCCAAATAGTTACCAGATTGTTAAATTATTCTAAGAAAAAGATCAAAAAAGCCGCCCTAGGGCGACTTCCTGAATCCTGCTTTAATTAGGGGTCAAACTGTGAACGAGCTTTGTAACGAAGTCCCTGCTTTACTTTAATTCAATCTGGAATAAATCACCGGCATCCCCACCAAAAACGATAAAACCACTTTTCGGAAGCTGCGTCGATTGTTGGCCGGTTGCCACAGAGAAGTGAACTACCTCGCCCTTCTCATCGTAGACCGCATAACCTCCGGAGTTCGGAGAATTCACCGTAACGGATTTATTCGCTGATCGGGCGTCAATGGCATACCAACGGGCCTGACCGTTAGCCGGAATAGTTGTCATCCCTTTTTTTCCACCATAGATTGGAGTAATGGCATCCTCTGCGATGTATTCCTGTCCGTCCTGAATCAAAATTTCGGCGCCACTTTTTGTATAAAATTGCAGATCGAACGTGTCTCTTCCGTTCATTACAGGAATCTGGACAACATTCTCTGAGTTGTTCGTATCTATAATCTGTGTGCCATTAGCGTAACCCTTTTCCGCATCAACGGACAGGTTCTTGATCAGCATCGATGGAAGCAGATAGAAGATCGACGTTATTTTTTCATCCAGTGCGTAATATTTCGCGCCGTTACGAGCTTTCCATTTCTCTTTCGTTGTTGCGTCCAGCGCGTTATGCTCCAGCTTTTGATAATCATAGGTATTCATTACCGTTTGGCCTACACCGGGTAACGTTATCACACCTTGAACTTTAACATACACCTTGTCATTCGTTTCTTTCACAAAGCTGACCTTCACACTACCATCCGTACTCGTAAAATGTTCATCGCCTGTGTACACATAGTTCTGCTCCGGGATAATTCCTCCCAACAAGGCAGGGAGTTGGAATTCACCATCCTTGATTACGATATCCAGTGTTTCACCTACCGTACCATACAGACCTGAGTACGTATTCAACTCCGTTGGCATCTTCACTTTGACAGGTGGTAAGAATGTCTGATCAGGCTGAACATCGTCAATGATGCCCTGATCCGCCAGAACGTCCAGCAGCACTTTGCTGGCAAACATCTGATTGTAGACGGAAGATCCACCGGATGATAAGACCGCCATTGAAATATCATGTTCAGGAATCGTGATTAACACGGCATGATACAACATGGTATCTCCGCCTTTGGCAAGCGCGGTTACCCCATAATCGCTGAATGGTGCAAGGTCAACCGCATCCCAACCCAGGCCATAATTGATCGTATTTTGTTCATCCGATACCCAGATGCCCTTACGATATTCATGAGATTGCATGGCTTTCACAGCAGCTTCGGACAGAATATCCGGTCTGTTCCCCATCAATACTTCTCCGAATTCGCTCAATTCCTCTGCCGTAGAGTACACTCCGCCTGTACCGATTATATTTGCATTTTCGGCAGGCATCTTCATTTCAAGTGTAGGCCAATACGTTTCGGATAACTGGTCTCTGTCAAAGGAATCCAGTGGTGTCTTCGTTGATTTCATATTCAGTGGCTCGCTGATGAACTTGGCAATATATTCGCTGTAACTTAACCCACTCACCCGTTCCACCATAAGCTCCAGCAACTGAAAACCATCATTGGTATAAACAGAGAAGGCGCCAGGCTTGGATTTTAGTTTTTCGGACTGGAGTTTGAGCAGCAGCTCATCATGATTGCGACTGTCATTATCGTCAAACAACATGCTGTTTCCATAATGTGTGCCGTAAAGACCGGATGAATGGTTCATCAACATACGCGGTGTAATTTGAGTATAGCGCGCATCTGCCATCTTGAAGTCTGGTATATACGAAGTAAGCGGTTCATCCAGATCTATCTTTCCGGAATCAACCAGCTTCATGGCTGCTGCCGTAACAACCATTTTGCTAACCGAACCTATGCCATACATGCTATCCTTGTCTACTGGCTTCTGTGTTGCCTTGTCGTGCATTCCCACGCTATCTGATAAAATGAGCTTCCCTTCATCCCTGATTGCATATTGTACACTGGTGACACCGTAATTTTGCATCATCTCCTTGGCAATTTGCTCCGCCCGTACCTCGACCGACCCATTGTTTTTCGCCTCTGCGCTGACATCTGCCATCGGTGTAATTACAAGCACCGCTGTGCACAAAAGACTGATTAATTTTTTCATCTTCATGTCCTCCCTCACATATTCTTATGAATGAATTCATCATATCTTAGAAAAGACTTGTCCGGCGGGAACGAACCCTGAATGGAAAAAAACAATCCCCGAACGGTAGGTTCAGGGATTGTCGGTGTAAAACGGAAGCACGACCATGTTATTGAATGTGCGATGTTGATGCTCAATACTCATATGTCCGCCATATTTCTCACATATTCTCGATATATTGGTTAGCCCAATTCCATGGTACTCCGGATTGGGCTTCTCGCTTTTCAAATCAACAAGCGGTTGCTCTACATGATTCATAATCTGGATGACGAGGGCGGATGAAGTGGAGTGAATGGCAATGAGGACATATCGATCCTCCGCCTGTCTAACCTTCTTGGAGGCCTCAATAGCGTTATCGAGCATGTTGCCGAGTACCACACACAGATCATATCGATCGATCTGGACATGTTGCGAGTGGAGCTGGATTTTGGTGTCGATTTTGATTCCGTTAGCCTGCCCCATAGCCAGGGTATTCGTAACAAGAGCATCAATCACCAGATTGCCGGAATTCACCCGCTGATACGCACCTTCAATCGTATTTAACGTAGACTGGATATGGTCACCTGCCGCCGCCAATTCGTTACGTTTGATACATTCATCAATATATAGAAATTGCTGATTGATATCATGAATGATGGATTTAATGTTTTTGAAACTGTGGACGGTCTTCTCATAATTGGCATCCTGGTAGTCCATCTGACGCTGTAGCTGGCTATTTTCATGCGTAAGTTGTACCTTCTCCACCATATTATCGAATACATAAACAATGAACACATTGAGAAATAGAGAGCCTAGTACAGAAAAGACGTAGAATATGTTTTTTTCACTATAGATGGAGGCCACATTGATCTGATAGATCGTAATTATCGGCACAATGAGAAACAACAAATAATAACGATAATGCACAGCAAAACCTCTGCGCTTGGCAACTAGACGCACAATTTGAATAACAATGAACATGATACTGCAACCAACCAGCATTACTTTGGAGAGAATCCAGTGGTTTTCACCATTGAATTGTTCCCATGAGATGAAGTCTCCTGTGGATTCCAAAACGCCAAGAATATAGACGGCTATCGTATTCGCCATTGTAATCAAAACCCCATACAGAATGGTAAAGACAAGCTTGATTTTAAATTCCACTTCATAGGATTGTGCCAGACTGAAGATTAATAACAGTGCAATCGCTGTTGAAACGATGTCGGAGAAGGAAGTTGACAAATAAAAATAATCCAGCACAATATATACCATGAAATAGATCGCTCTTTTTGGCTTCCGCTTGGACTTGCCCAACACGGAATCAAAATAAAAATTTGCCTGAAACGCCATGAGCAAGATCACGAAGATGATGGAAAAAATCATATAAGTATCCATATCATTGAATCCTCATAATCATAAATTTAGTGTAAGCATCCTTAACTTCCTTGACCTTGGATCTGCCTATGGGTAGCTCCGTCCCATTTAACATAACGACTTGAGTACCAGAAAACTTCTGCACATGCATCAGATTAATGATAATCGAGCGATGAATCTGCAAAAAACCATGATCTTTCAAACCGGTAGCGTAACTGGATAAAATGCCTTTGGTCTCATATACATTTTCCTCTGTCACAAACTTCAACTTGTTCTTGATCGTTACACTTTTGACAACCTCAATCCAGAGAATATCATCATATTTCAGCAGCAGTTCATCATAGTCTGACTTGATTAGTACATACTTTTTGTCCAGTGCCTGAAAATATTGACACAGCTTAATCATCTTTTCCTCGAAAATGTGCGTCTGGATCGGCTTGATCAGATATTGAAAGGTGATGACATCGAAGCTTTCCACCATGTATTCCGGATAACTGGTCAAGAACATAATCTGTACATCCAGAAACTTCATGTTCCTGATCTCTTTGGCGGTCTGAATGCCGTTCATCCCGCCCATCTCCACATCCATGATAAGAATATGAAATGTATCCCCAACCTCTCTGTAGTGTGAGAGCAGTTGTTCGCCAGAGGTGAATAAGCTAATTTGAAAATCAAAATTGGTTTTTAGTGACAAGGAGACCAGCATTGTTTTCACACGTTCTCGTTGTTGCTCCTCATCATCACAGATTGCAATATTAAACATGGAGGGACATCCGCCTTTCATCAACATCGACTCTGAATTTCACTCTCGAATATACTATTTTAGCATAGGTTTCTGAGTCGAATGGGGATGAAATGCAATATTCTGACCCTAAACTGTAAGAGAATAAAGAATGTCATAGACCCCTCCACGAATGGAAGGGTCTTATAAGCGCATATTTAAAAGAATAAATGTTTAAGAATAAGGAACCTGCAGCCTCTTCTTCACCAGTCTTAAATAAACAACTGGCGCAATTCCTCAACTTCCAGACGGGTAACTGGCTGGTACGCCGGACTTTGTACATAGCGCTGGAAGCTGTATAACAATTGTCTTCCCTCCAGCGTAGTCATGAGACTCTCCAGATTCAGAGCACCTGTCAGCACTCTCCCATTCCGTACCCGACACTCCATCAACAATCCAAGCTTATGGTTCCGTTCAAAATTATCAATGGTCTGCACGATTGGTTGCAGATCTTTACCCAGCTCATCCAAAATGATCGATGACGACTCGGAAACGATGCTCCACCACGGATAAGTCGAATGTTCTACTGTGACAAAATGTTCAAAGGCCGGATGGTCCTGTTGAATCAACAAGCCCATTGTGCCCACGGGTACTTCTCTCTTCATATTCTCTGATATCGATCGGAACATAGGGTAGGACCAGAAATCGGTGCTATAGAACCCTTGAATCGCGTGTTGAATCTGATTGGGATTCGGGAAGAGCAAAATATCCTCGCCCTGCTCAAGTAGCTCCAGCGCTTGGTCCGATAGCTCAGTAAAGAGATTCAAACCGCTCATGTCCACTTCCTGTTGACTCGGGTAAATCCACAGGTCGTAAGTCTTACGAATATCTGTGCCCGGAATGGACAGTCGCAACTCCACTTTGGTCATATTAGAGACTTCGGGAATATGAATGCTGAGATCCGTGATACTCACATAATGTTCTCCATGGAATGCTGGCAGATTAACTTCACCTTCTGCAAGAATGCTGCTTCCGATCGGCTCGCTCTGAAGCTCCCACTTCAATGGGAGTCCGTCCAATACTTGTCTCCGGAAGTAACTTAGTTCAATGCGTGCTTCGAATATTTCACCAGCTTGATAATTATATTTGGGGAATTTTGCGAGCAGTACCGCATCCGAACAGAACGTTCTCCACTCCTCAGGTGTAATCATGCCTTTGGAATCCATGAATGCGTCCAGAACACCTACTAACGCTGTTCCCTGACCACTGAAATCCTGGAGATCCAGCAGTTGGAAACCTGCTAGTTGCTGCGAACGAAAAGCCGCTTCCAATTCTTCTTTGTAACATGCGACTGCAAGCTTGCCAGAGGCCCTGAAGTAGGCTTCTGCCAGATGTCCCAATCCTTTGGCTTCCAGACGTTCTCTGAACACTTCGAAGTTTTTGGCTTTGAGAGAGCCAGTATACTTGCTGATCTCCTCGAAATTGGGAAACGTAGCGTACTGTCCAATTTCATGCGAGATGATTGGTACATGTGAGACGAGTTGATCACTTCCGGCTTCGGCCTGCACCGTTTTCGAACCTGTCCCATACTGAATCTGAATCTCTTTGTCCCCCGTTTGATTAGAAGCTTCAGCATCACTGCCTTGCTCCGGTACAATGTTCGAATCGTAATCTTTCAGCGTATTTGGCAAGTCGGTCTGCACGTGACCAAGCGGTGCATCACACATCGCATACGAACCTCTGAACAACCGTTCTTTGGAGAACCGTACCCCGCAGAAAAATTCACTTTCCTCCAGAATGTCCGGCACAAATTGAAAGTTGTTGGAACCTTCCGTGTATAGATGACGATGATCATATGCTTTGTAGGCTTTCAAAATTGAATTCAATCTGTCCTTGCTGCCCCACAACTCATTCCCCATGGACATCATGACAAACGAAGGATGATTACCAAAAGCTTGCAGCATTGCGAAACCCTCGCTGATCAAGTAATCCTGTTCGGCTTGATTGTGTGCATCCGAAGATTCGTCTGTAATGGTTCCCCAGAACGGAAGCTCAGGTTCCATATAGACGCCGAGCAGATCCGCCGCGATAAAAGCAGCCTCTGGAGGACAACAAGTATGAAAACGGTAGTGATTAATACCGTAAGACTTGGAGATCGCAAGAATACGAACCCATTCATCCACATCCGTCGGCGCATATCCCGTGAGCGGAAAGATCAGCCCGTCATGTTTGCCCCGAAGAAAGGTTTTGCGACCATTGATGGTGAACTTGTCTCCAGCAGCCCGGAATTCCCGTAATCCGGCCCATACCTCGGTAGAATCCAATACTTCTTCGTCCTGATCTTGCAGATGAATGTGAAGTTGGTACAGATTAGGCTCATCATCACTCCATAACATGGCATCTTCGCCAATCTTGTACGTCAGCTGGATCTCCTGCGAATCCGGAATGAAGATCTGTTCCACCGTCGTAAACACCGGATCTGCACTGACAGCAACAGCGGATACGACGATTCGCACTCCTTGCAGATCACCCACAAGCGCTGCCTTAATATCGAAAGATCGAGTCGACAGAACCGGGTAAACTTGAACATTATCCAGATAAACACGCTCAAAAAACTGGAGTTCCATCTTCCCGGTGATCCCGTTCCAATTCGTCTGCGTGTCTTCGGATGTAAGGTGCCCACCTTTGGTTGGATAATCGGTATTATCTACTCGAACGGTAATGGTGTGAGTCCCGGCGGTTAGCCCTTCCTCCATCTCGTAACGGTGAGGTGTGTTCAGGCTGTTTTGCGTGCCCCATTCCACCCCATCGATCCATAGCGTTGTAACTCGTGTTCGCTCCAGATGCAAGAAGCAGCGTTTGCCAGCCAAATGTTCAGGAATTTCAATCTCTCGTGAAAACCAGGCATAACCTTCAAATAAATATTCATCCGTCAGCGCACCGATTAATACATTCTCGTTTTTCTTGCCCTTGGCCGCATGAGATGTGGTATTGGGCAATGTAATGACATCTGAAAAATTCAGACCCCGTTCTACCTTATGTTCATCGAGTTGAAGTTTCCAGATACCTTCCAGATTTATTGCAGCTATCATGATGTTGTCTCCTTTTAGTTTCATATAATCGATACAAGTAATCGCTTCCAAGTGATAGAAACCGTTTTCGAAAAAATCATATCTGTATTATAAACTCGATTGATGCTCCTCGCATAGATCATTTACAAATAAAAAAAGTCGCCAATACAGGCGACTTCTTATCGATACATATGTTGTTTTCGTGGGCATCTTTAAAATATCGTAGGAACCATGCCCCCGTCCATACGGATCGGGGAGCCTCTAAAGGCTGGCGCATATGGACTACACACAAAAGCGACGAGTCTGCCTATTTCACTCGGCTTGATGAATCGCTGTAATTCAGACTGAGGCAGATTGCTTTTCATAAAGTCTTTTTCTTTCTCCTCGAAAGTCAACGTCTCATCAGGGTAAATGCCATCAATGATCTCACGCACATTCTCAGACAGGGTTGGCCCTGGCATGATCGTATTGATCGTAACTTCGGTCCCTGCTGTCAGTTTGGACAAACTTTTGGATAATGACAGCAACATCGACTTGGTCATGCAATACTGGGGCATCTGGCCTGAAGGCATAAGGGCTTCTTCACTTGCAATGAATATAATACGACCGTCATTGTTTTTCATCATTTTAGGTAAATAAAATTGAGACAATCCATTGGCCGCCAGAACATTGGTACGGAAATATTTTTCCCACACTTCATCGTTCACGTCTTCATAACTCATGATCTCATATATGCCCATGCTATTGATTAATATATCAACTTCGGGAAACTTCTCGAACAAAGCTTGTCTTTGTTCCAGGTCCACAAGATCAGCTGAGGCCTTTTGCGGAGAGGTGTCTGGAAAAGTGGATTTGATTTCACGTACTGTCCGTTCCACCTCTTCATCATTGCGTCCATTAATCAGCACATGAACACCTTCTCGGGCGAGTTCAAAAGCAATTGCTTTACCGATTCCTTTTGTTGATCCTGTAACTAGGGCTGTTTTCTCTTTTAGTCCCATATCCATCCTGCATTTCTCCTTCTTGATTACAACTATCCGGCTGCGGCTTCTTGAACATTGCCAACAGCTTCATGCAACGGATAGGTATAATATTACGCAGTCTGGAGGGCTTAGTAACTAGCACCTTGCGCCAGAGTTATTGCCTGACGCGCCAATTCGAAGGAGTATCCCCTTCCCAGGTCCGAAACGCACGATAGAACGAATTCTGGTCTTCATACCCAACCAGGAATGCTATTTCTTTGATATCGAGCGAAGGATCTGCCAGGTACTCCCGGGCCTGCTCATGTCTGGATTCGGTTAATAATTGCTTGAAGTTTGTGTTCTCTTCCGTCAGTCGCCGCTGCAAGGTACGATCACTCATTTGCAGCTCTTTGGCGACTGACTGGATGTCAGGGCGCTTCCCTGTAAGGTTGCGTTTCATAATCCATTTGACCATTTCAGTAATGGAACGACTGCTCTTCTGTTCATCCAGCGACCGATCCAGAGCAGGGCTCAGAATCTCCAGTAACTCCTCGTTATACGAAAGAAATGGAAGACTCAGATCTCCTCGCTCTAGCGTCAGCCGATTATAATCGGAATTCGTATCGACTGGGCAGCCGAAGTATACCTCAAGTCTATCTACATCACCCATTGCTTGGGAGAACTCAACTCTTTTGGCAGTCAAAGACTGGCCTGTGCCCCTTCGTCCAAGTTCAAGCAGAAATGCCAGCGTAATACCGACCAGTAATGGCGGACCTGGTAGCTCCTTATGTAACCATTCGAGTTCAATGATACATTCCTCCCCTGCTTCGGTAATCTGCAAACTCTCGGGAGGACACATCTGCTTGTAACGGACCATCCGATTCAACGCATCATGATAATTACGCGCATGATACATCGCCAGGACAGGCGGAGGATACTTCGATATCTCATATCCGGTAGCAAGTTTGATGATGCCCTCGGCGGTGTCCCCAATAAGATCAGAGTAGGCCTGCCAGATTGCGAAATACTGGGATTGAGTCACTACAGGTTTATTTATTGTCTCAGGAGATAGTTGTGCAGTGCGAGCTACGTCGTCAGCACCAATTCCTAATTGATGTAATCCAGCCCAAAATCCTGGATGAACTTTAATTCGATCATTCGGTTGAAATTGCATGCATCCAGACTCCTTTGGCTTGTTTCGTTTGCAGAGGATTGCAAGGTAAGGTTGATAGGCTGTTGCCTTTGATAGTTTACAGCAATTTTTCCTACACTTCCTCCGGTATTATATTGTTTTTATTTACAAATATCGGATGATCATGGAGTTCGAGTGGAACGATGGGAACAAGAGTTCATTTAAAATTCCGGTAATACAAAAACACGACTACCCATAAATGGTCAGTCGTGTTCAAGTCAATTATTCCTTATCTTATACATGAATGCACATTTTATTTTTATATGTTCAGCTACTCATTCAATGCTGTTTTGATCAAGGCGTTCACCCGTGAATTAAACAACAGACCGATGTGGGACACAAGGGATACAGAAATGTTGTTCGCCCCGTTCAATCGGGAAAGTGCCGGGGACACAATCGTGTCACTGGTGGAATAGATCGAAGTCATCTTTATCCCACTGGGAGCTGTCGTTGTGGTCAATCGATTAGCTCCACCGAGTGTGATCAATTTGTCCACCTTAGATGCGCCTCCACGGTTAAGTATGTAATAGAGACTATTGGCTCCGCCCATGCTGTGCGCTATGATGTTAACTTTCGTGTGACCCGTTTGTTGCAGTACATCATCTACAAAACGACTAATGGCTGCGGAATTCAATAGTTGGTTTCCTTGTTTGCTGGGCAGGTCAATCGCAAATAGTTCATCTCTCGTCCACCCTTGACTGCGCAAATAACTCTCAATCGCTGTAAAATTGCTATCTGAACCGGTCAGTCCATGCACCAATACAATGGGTGTACGTGCCGATGCTGCGGAAGCCTGTGAACTTGAGCCTATTCCAGTTACTGATAAAGCAAGGATCATACTCATGAATGCAACAAGAATTAATTTAGTCTTTTTCACTTGATTTAAACCTCCTGTAAAATGATTTATATTCCATATATTACAAGCTAACATATGGAATATAAATGAATCTTTAGTCTCATTTTTACAGGATTATCCAAGTGGAGCGATAACCAAGGATAATTACATTTTTCATAATCTGGTTCTTAGGTTCTTTTATCCTTCAACGATATCTGCACGTAGATCCGTTGCAATCTCCATCATTTTGGGGACAATAGCTTCGTTAGAAATAGCTACATAGATATCCCCCATGTACAAACGGAAAGCAATCTGTGTTCCTTCCAGGTCCCACATAAAAAAGTCTCCGTCAATGGACATGGTGCTCTCTGCTCCGACAATGTGAAGAACCGTTGAATAGGTAAATTCGGGCTTGGACTCGAAGTAAAGTTTGCACTCTTCCAGGGAGATGGCTTGTTCTGCATTGCTATCTTGCATGGAGCGGGTAATACGAAAACGCTGATTCATTCAGATGCCTCCACCACTTTATATATTTTTCATGTTCTACAGCACTATATTTTCTCATTTCCATCTTCCACTGTCAAAACCATGCATGCTCTATTCTTCGAATTCATATATACTGAATACAGTGCACAACGAATTTCTACAATCAGGAGGAGTCAAATCAATATGTTGAAAACAGAATTCATTGATGTACTATCCATAGTCTCACATAAATTATATGATTCGGCTGCTAATGTCATGAACACGGCAAGCAGCTTAATACCTGCAAATACGTTTTGTATCGCCCAGTTGGATCATCTCTCCACCAAGGTTCTGAACGTATATAATCGCGACAAACTAATTCTGGGTGAGGGACTAGTCGTTGAAAACGCCGAGTCATATTGTGCACTTGTGACGGAACATACCCAAGGCCCATTGGTGATCAATAATAATCTGACTCATCCACTAACCAGACATATGGATGCTACCGAATTCGTAGGCGGTTGTTCATTTTTAGGTGTGCCCATACATAATGAGAACGGGGAAATTTACGGCTCGCTCTGCTCTTTTGATCAGAATTTCTATGTATATCAGCAAAAGGACGTGGATCTGCTTCTCTCCTTGTCATCATTCTTCACAGGTCTTCTTGAGATGGAAACGACGCTACAACAGTTAAAACATGCGGAAGATACTGCTGCAAAAGTGCTGGAAGAGAAGAAAAATCTCTTAGCTGTCCTTAGCCACGAAATTCGTACCCCGATGAATGGGGTTCTTGCCATGGCAAATCTATTACAATCTACCAAGCTGAATGAGGATCAAGAATTATATGTTAATGTCATTGAGTCTAGTGGAACCAGCCTGCTATCTATGATGGATCAAATTCTGGACTATTCCAAAGCAGAAGCCGGTGCAATCTCCTTGGAGATCAATCCCTATAATGTCACTGACACAGTGGATTACGTACTTCAGTTATTTTCTTCAGAAGCAGAGAAAAAAGGAATCCGATTATACGCAGAATACAATATCAACGATCATCGGATGCTTGTAGGGGATCAGCACAAAGTTCATCAGATTCTCATTAATCTCGTGGGCAATGCCCTTAAATTTACGGAGAAAGGTGAAGTATGCATCTCCACTCAGATATCTGCTGATTCAGAAGGCACACTCGATGTGTCCTATGAGGTCAGAGATACAGGCATCGGCATCCACCCAGATCGCCAAGATTTGTTGTTCAAGTCTTATTCGCAGATTCACGGTAACTCTGGAAAATATGGCGGAGCGGGACTAGGTCTGTCCATATGCAAACAACTTGCTGAATTAATGGGTGGGGTTGTATGGCTCAAAGAGACAAGTTACTTGGGCAGTCGGTTTGCCTTTAGTATTACGAGCGCTGCACCAACGTCCATGCAAATCTCTGAATGAGGAATATATTATTCTATCTGGAACAGATAGGAGGTATATTCGATGACTCAATTTCTTGATGCAAGATCATCACAAAATGCTGCTTTGTTCAATTCCATCTCCATACCCATTCCGGTAATCAACACGCCTCAATTATTTGCCCAGATTGGTCTGCTAACGGCTGGAGCCGGACTCAATCCAAGGGTTTCATTAAAAGGAACCATTACTGTACAATTACCGCTCGCCCTTTTTCAAGTAAGAATTACTATTGTCAGAGGGACAGTGGCTACCGATCCGATTGTGTACTCTGCAAACTTCACATACGGTCTGAGCGGTCTCCTCGTCCCCGAAGTGATCATTTTCTCTGCCAATGATTATAATCCGCCGATAGCTCCGCAAATAACGTACACTGCATTTATCAGCACCAACTTGTTAGGAACTGTTCGGGTCGGCCCCGAGAGTTTCGATGGATTTATCGTTTCGGATTAGAAGGACTACCTCCACCCCCATAATCTTAATCTGTTGTTTGTTCACAAGATTAAGATATATGGGGGTGTTCTATTTATACTGAGTTAATTTCCAAAATAAACATCCAATTTACCCGTTGGTGGCGTTGTAGCCATCCATACGGCCGCCAGATTATCCGGAGCATACGTGGCTGCAGTAATATAGTCTCCAATCAGTACAGTGGGCATCGGAGAGTTACCATTGGGATTAAAGGATGTGGTTGTAATCCGGCGGTTGGTGAAGCTCGCCCCTCCATCAAATGATTCTGCAACAAAAACATCCAACAGAAAGCCGTCTATTCGATTAGTGTAATAAATAACCCGGATCGTTCCGGCAAAGGGTGATACGGTTATCGACGGAAAAAAATTCTGTGTACCCTGTGGTGCACTGGTTATACTGATCGGATCTGACCACAGGAGGCCATCCGGAGATTCACTTAGTAATACATCTGTATATCCAGCTCGTGCATCATTCCATACGGCATACACAGTTCCACTGTTAGGTCCAACGGAAATATCTGCTCCCAGACTTAAGTTAGTCTGCACTCGAAAGGCGTAATTTGGTACTGGTAAAGGTGAAGGTGCTGGTACAACCGATGAGATGAACGTTGCTTGCCTTTCAATCGGTGGCTGATATGCGATTCCCCCATCGTAGGATATGCGCAATAGTGCAGAAGGACTGGCAGGCCCCGTAATGATGTAACCTGCGTAGACTTCACCAGAGAAACCGACTGCCAGCGCTGCCCGATCATGTATGCCTCGAGGATTCGATTGTCGATCTGGAGGTTCCCATGTGATTCCCTGGTTGGTTGACCTTTGAGTAAATATAGCGGAGGACGTTGTAGCAAGCGGGGTATATCCGACGTATGCGTTCCCTCTATACGGACTGCCTGGGGAACGATCTACGGCAATAAAAGGCTCATCATTATGAACAATGGTACCAAACCCCGCTTGTACGATAACCGGTGGCTGCCAAGTTGCTCCATCATCGAATGAGGTATAACTTGCTATCGTCCCGTCATTGATCCCGTTAAACAAGTGAACGGTAACGATGAAGGTATTCGGAAACGTATAGTCTATCGTAGGTGCCTCTGCTCCTGCATACCCGGCAGGTTGAGGAAGTAGTGTTGTGGACCAGGTATTTCCTCCATTAATGGAACGATAGAAACCAGTCAATGTTGGTCCGCTACTGGTATCCACGGCAACAACACACATGATATTCGGGTTAAGCGTATTAACTGCAATTGAAGGTTCAAATTGACTGCCTGCTAATGCTCCAGTAATATTCACAACTACCATCTGTTCACCTCTTCTCCTTTAAGGGATATTAGTGAATCGGTCAATTAATGTCATCTCGGACTGAAGCACACGCTGGATGATCTGGCCTGTAGAGTCAACACCGTAAACATGGATTACGGTGCTTGTAGCACTGAAATAATCACTTTGCACCTCGTAAAAGGCAGCATTAATCAAAGGATAAATCAAGGTTCTTGTTGCCTGAGGCAATAATTCAAATAAATCATGACCTATGGGAACCCTCGCCAATTGTGTAGTATCCCACCTGAACACCTCCAGCTCAACATTGACAGAAGCATTAAGTGAATCATTAATACACGTCACGATGAGCTGAGTGGATTGAGTTACACCCGTTGTTGGATTGTAGATAAGGCCGGTAGAGTTTGGCAAAAAGCACACTCCTTCCGCATTGTATAAAAGATTATATTACGATCCTTGCTTCCAGTATGACTAAAATACGACTCTTATATTGGAACGATATGAAAAATTTGTTATGCTACATATGCTAGATTACTAGATTCTGTTCAAAACATGTTCTACCACTTATGTAGAAGTTGGAGGAAACAAACGATGCTTATTAAACAGGCAGGAAAGATCGCTGCGGTTACTGTTATTGCTCTCTCTATCCTTGGAACCACGCCCAAGATCAGTGGAGCCTACGCTGCCCCAGCCATCTCAGTACAATTGGATGATGTTCCCCTGAAGTTTGATGCGGCCCCACGAATTGATAAAGGTGTCACTTATGTCCCGTTTCGGACGGTTGGGCAAGCCCTTGGTATCGATATTACCTGGAACAGCAAATCCCAAACTGTAAAAGCGACGAATACTGTGAAAGGTCAGACAACCGAGGTACTTTTACAAGTTGGCAGCACCACGGCAACCGTAAATGGGAAGAAAGTCACTCTCTCAGCAGCACCTGTTCAGCGGGAGGGACGCGTACTCATTCCACTCAGTTCTTTTAGCAATCAGTTCGGTGTAAGTGCAAGCTGGAATCAGGCAACCAAGACGGTCTCCCTCGTCTCCCCACAACGTGAGATGCACCTGAGAGCCTTCTATGCATTGCAATCCTTTCAAGAAAAGGATCTCATCGCTTCCATGAATTCCGTAGCCTTTGGCTGGAGTCGCATTGATCGTGAGGGTCAGTTTACCCTTCAGGGAGATGAGTATCGTCTTCCCGCTGCTGCAGGTGATATTACGCCGCAATCCATTGTTGCTGACGCAGCGGATCAGCAGATCCAGCCACAGCTCATGGTGTATGCCTTGGATGGAAACGGAGAACTGACCAAAGTATTGAGTAACGCTGATCTGCGGCAGAAATCAATTGAAGGCATAACTGCTGCTGTCACAGAGCATGGTTTTGGTGGTGTTGTTCTGGATTTTGAAGGACTCGGTTTTAAACTGGATGCGGTAGAGCAACAGAAGTTGCTCAATGGATATGTGAAGCAATTAAGGAGTTCCTTGCCTCAAGACACAGCTTTATCTCTGGCCGTTCCCCCACTGAATAGTGCTTACAAAGGATATGATTACAAGACACTTGCCTCTGTTGCAGATGATCTAATTATTATGGCCTATCAGTATAATCCGGTTGGTACCAAATCTCAGGTACCTGAGCCGAATAGTCTTGTAGATCAGGCGATTCAATTAGCCTTAGAGGCCGGTGTCCCAAAGAGCAAACTTCTGCTCGGTATTAGTCTAAGCAGTGAAACGCCCTCCTCTGTAGATGATAAGCTCGGTCTTGCCAAACGTTATGACCTCAAAGGAGCCGCGTTCTGGCGTCTGGGTCTGTTCCGTTCCTACAATACAAAGATGGAAGATGCCGTTAACGCTTCTGTAATCAAAGAATAGACATCACTGAGTGAATGCAGTTCAGTTTAAACAAACGAAGGACCACGTCTCTGGTACGCAGAGACGTGGTCCTTCTTATCCCATCATCTTACTTCATCAATTGATCCACACTTCCAAATACAAGCTTCACGATCTGGGTAGGGCCAGGCAAACGTGGCTGAAAGAGAAGAATGATCCCTATTACTGCCGCGATAACCGTAATTCCCGCGCTCACTATTCTGGCTCGTTTCTCTTTGCTACTCTTCCACTCCCAGTACATTAACGCAGCCGCCAGCATCAAAATTCCAAGGATTGAGCCTAGTTTCATGCAATCACCTCATATCTCAGGCTGTAACAGGAGCAGTTTCTGTTCAATTTTCGTCCTCATCAGGTATCCCCTGCGGTCCTGTTGATTTTCCGGTACGTACGACATGGGCTTCCACTTTGACTTCCACGTCCAATTCAGGATAGATGGTTTCCCAGTTCTTCTCCTGCTTCTTCCATTGATGCGGATAGTATCTGCGGAATTCAACGGCAAATTTGAAGAAATCGGTGCGCAGCTCCTTCTGGGACAAGACTAAAGCATCATGAGCCAGAGTTTTAAGTTTAGCTGACCATTCCTGTTCCAATTTAGTTAACACAGCGGGATCAGTCAGATCGGCATCGGTCGTATTTAACACCACTTCTCCCCTGGTCTGGATGTCAACCCTCATACTCCATTGTTGGTTTACAATCCGAGGTTTCAAGACAGTTTGAATTTCAATGGGTTGGACCGAGAAAGAACCTTTTAACGGCTTAAATTCAACAGGCATGATAATGTTGTTCAGTTCTTTTGCAAGTAATAATACACCTACGCTCATTGGTTCTTTGACCGTTTTGACGTAACGATCCTCCTTATACAAGCTCAAACCTTTTATATATGGTGTGGTGGTCAGTTTATCCTGATCGGACTCCGGGGGTAAGATTAACATGCGAGACAAGATGACGGAGCTACTCGGACCTTCAATCGATTTAGCCAGTTCAAGGGCAGTGATACGTGTACCCAGCTTCAGATTGGCCATCTCACGCAGCGACTCAGCAGAGCTTCGCTCCAGTGGATCAAGTAACGCAAGGATATCTTTCGCCGCTTTTTCGCTGGAAAAGACATATGCATGCTCCCTGAACTGAGGGTAACGCAAGAAAAAATCGATGTACTCTCGAATACCACGTTTGCCGGCTTGCTCACTAATAATAATGACTTCGCAGTGGCCCCAGAACATATTCCTGGGAACTTTACGCTGTAACCGATTCAATGCCTCGGCAATTGTACGTCCTTCCGCCGTTCGAATCATCGTAACCCCGCTTGGACTGCCCCCACTCCCACTGCTATCTCCCCCACCTGCTTTGCGAGGAATAAATATCTGCGAAGTCAGTTGTACGTTGCCGTCTTCGTAATCTATACCAGTAGCCAGCACAATAGCCAAATCGTTAATTTCGATACGATCCCAGCATCCACTCAAGAGCAAACAGCACAAGATTGGCATTAGCAGTACTCGATATATTCGCAAGTGCTCCTCCCCCCATCAATCAGGTGTTCGCTTGATTCTTTCGAAAATGTGCCCACCCTTTCTTCAGCCATGCGACACCGTAGATCATAGCCGGAAGAACTAATAAAATGCTGATCGTATACAAGTTGGCTGAAGCGCTAACCAGACTGGAAATACCCGATCCGCCGGACACAACCCAATAAGCAAATACCATGCACAGGAACGAAAGCGGAGCAACAACGGGTTTGTAGTCCCTCAGACCGAACCATTCCGCTGTTGATGTCGAAAAGATATATAGAAAAACGGAAATTTTAACGAAGATACCAAATATCCAGACTGCAATAATAAGAGACTCGATATGTTGGAGGAAGTCCGCAATGGTTATGTATCTTGCTGCGATCATGACCGGAAATACGAATGTATCCGTCAAATCACCTATTAAAAACAGGCAAAACACGTTGGTAACCGTCATTGCGGTTGTCGTAAATACAAGGGAACCCAGCATGACCCGGGTTGTTCGTTTTTTTTCGTTCACATAAGGCAGCAGAAAAGCCAGCACGATATATTCACTAAACCATGCAGCAGGTGCAGCGGCCCCGGTAATAATGGGAATCGGTCCTTTCTCCATGAAAGGAAACAGCTCGGCAGGATTCAGTTCACCAATTAACAGGATAAAGATTAGACTAAGTAACACGATCACAAGGGTGACAAAAACCTGTGAGGTTCGACCAACAACTTCAATCCCGAGTCTGACATTAATCGCACATACAATAACCATGGTACCCATCACGATGAATAAAGGTGTGCGTGGAAGTGCATTATTGACAATGAACTCACCATATTCCCGAATAACCAAACCTGTCAGATGGGGCAGGAAAGCGATATATACCAGACCCAGTAACTTGCCCGGAATCCGTCCTGCAATCAGCACACTGGATTGTATGAGGGTTTTTCCGGGATACATACGATTCAGACCAAAGGAGATACCAATGGCAGCCAACCCAACGATAGAACCTATTATTGGAGTCATCCACATGTCATGCCCTGCAAAGTGCATTGTAATTCCAGGCACGGACAATATGGCGGTCGCTAGAATGGCAGGAAAGATCATGAATGCCAATTGCGTCTCCGATATTTTTCCTTTGTCAGTCAACATGTGTAATCCCGCTCCCTTGATTGCTTGAGTATGGATTGTTCTAGTCCGGTTTGTTTCTTGGTGCCGGTCGCCACCATACATCCTTGAGTTCTTTGCTCATCGTTGGGGCCACAGGTGACAGATAAGGTGTTCCGAATGAACGAAGACTGCTCAGATGAATAACAACCAGAATGACTCCCAACATGACACCTGTAAGTCCCAGCGTACCCGCCAGAAACATCATGGGAAAACGCAGTAATCGGGTCGCAATGCTGGCAGCGTAGCGAGGGATCATGAATGAAGCGATACCGGTAATCGCGACAATGATAATCATGGGGGCTGACACAATTCCGGCACTCGTCGCCGCTTGCCCGATAATTAATGCGCCCACGATACTGACCGCTGATCCGACCTGCTTTGGCAATCGGACGCCAGCTTCACGCAGTGCTTCAAAGGCAATTTCCATAATGAGTGCTTCCACCAGTGCAGGAAAAGGGATCTCTTCTCTCGCCCGCGCAATACTGAGAAGCAATACGGTAGGAATCATCTCCTGATGAAATGTCGTAATCGCTACATAAGCCGATGGAAGCAGCATGGATAAAACAAAAAAAATGTATCGCAGCCAGCGTACAAATACACTCATGAATACATTTTGATAATAATCTTCGGGGGATTGTAACATGGAAAAAATGGTCACTGGCGCGATCAGGGTGAATGGCGTTCCGTCAACGAGTATAGCAAAGCGGCCTTCCAGCAAGTTGGAAGCAACGACATCCGGACGTTCCGTTGCAATCATCTGGGGAAATGGTGAGTATCGCTGATCGACAATGCCTTCTTCAATGTACTGACTCTCCAATACGTCCCGAAGCTTTAAATCGGCTAGTCGTGTCTTCACTTCCTTTACCAGTTTGGGGTCAATAATCCCCTCCATGTATACAAGTGAAATACTGGTATTCGTCCGGTCTCCCATGTTACGTGTATGAAGCTTCAATGCAGGTGTCTTGAGTCGTTTGCGCAGAAGAGACATATTCATGGTCAACGATTCTGTGAATCCATCTCTTGCACCGCGCACGGTCGATTCAGCTAACGGTTCTTCGGTTGAACGATTTGCAGCTTGGTATAGAGGGTAGGTAGTTCCAATTATTGAGCCTTCCAGCAGTAGCAGCGCTTCCCCCTCCAATATCGCCTGCACCGCCTGAGTGGTTGTTTCAACACTCTTCACAGAAGCCAGGGGAACCTGCGCAGCTTCAATCCCAACTTCCTGAAGGGGCGTTAGTACCTGCCTTTCCAGCCGTTCTGTATCGCATAAACCAACACAATATACGCATAGCGCTGAAGTATGACATGCGGTTTGGAATGTATGAAACATCACATCCGAGCAACCTGCAAAAACGGAGTTTAGCATTGCTTGATCAATAGCAAGAGTTCCGGTTAACGGCAGGTTCTGTTGTGTTATCGGTGATGTGTCCATACCGCCCTCTCCTTCCTGTGCATGATCGTCCAGATATTCTCAGTTAAAGGTATCCTTTACTTATAAGTTGGGATATATACGCAAAATATTAAATAGCAAAAGAGCCGCCCTCTTGAGCGACCCTGAAGATATAATCAGAAATTCAGGCTCTTCCAATCCTTCCTGATATTCCGGTATACAAGGGCTGCCTATCCTTTGACCGCCCCCAAAGCAACACTCCCAATAATCTGTTTGGAAAATACGGAGAAAACAATAATTATAGGCAGAATTGAGATCGCAACACCCAAATACAAGAGTCCATAATCCATCCCATAGTAACCTTGCACGAGCGCAACCAACACCGGAAGCGGATATTTGTCCAGGGAGAAAAACAGAACAAGCGGTGTTAGAAAATTATTCCACGAACCAATAAACGTAAATATGCCAAGAGCGGAGATTGCCGGTCCCAGAATAGGCAGTACAATCTGATTGAACGTCCGGAACTCACCAGCACTGTCCACCCGTGCAGACTCAATAATCTCATCCGGGATGCTGCTCTCCATGAACTGCTTGATAAAGAATACATTAAATGCATTAGCTGCAGCAGGCAAAATAATAGCGGCATAACTATCCAGAAGCCCCAAAGTACTAAAAAGGCGATATACCCCAATCAGGGCCAGTTGACCCGGTACCATCATCGTCGCTAACAGAAACAGAAACAACCCGTTACGACCTTTGAATTTGAATTTGGCAAAACCGTATGCGGTCAAAGCACCAATATACAGGGATAGCACGGTCGATGATCCAGCAATGAAAATACTGTTGGCAAACCCACGCCAAATGTTGATTTTGGACACCATGTTCATATAATTATCAACTAAAAACGATCCGGGAAGAAAGGTGAACGTTGAAGCAATCGTTGCATTGTTATGTGTTGAATAGATAAGCATCAGATAGAATGGAATGATGCACAGCACGGCAAGTCCAATCAATAACAGATAGATGATGATCTTGCCTGCTGTCAGCCTCCTTGTGGTGGCATATTGCTGAATCGCCGCATTTGGTTGTTCAACTGATTTTGCAGTTTGCATGAGAACTCCCCCTCCCTATGATCGGCTCTTCCGCTTGGTCATGATGAAGGATGCAACGGACAACAATATGATGATAATAAACAGACAAAATGCAATTGCAGCGCCATAACCAAAACGTGTGCTCTGAAATGCCACATTATAGAGATACATAATACTTGTCATCGCTGCCCGGTCAGGACCACCATTGCCATTGGTTAATGTAAATGGCTGATCAAAAATCTGGATGCCCCCAATTATGGATGTAATCATCTGAAACAGAATGATCGGACGGAGCATCGGTACGATAATATGGATGAAAATATGTTTCTTTTTTGCGCCATCCATCTGGGCAGCTTCCAGTAATGACGGATCTATCCCCTGAAGACCTGCAAGGTAGATGACCATGGAATACCCGAAGTATTGGAAAAACAAAATGGATGATACAATCAGCCGCATAAACCAGGGGTCATTTTTCCAGTTAATTGGATCTTGTATGATTCCAGTTTGCATCAAAAAATGATTCAGTCCCCCGGATTGCCAGTCAAAGATCAGGCTGACAAGCAACCCGAGTGATGCAGCCGTTACGATATTCGGAAAAAAGTATACGGCTCTGAAAAAATCCCGTCCTTTGAGCAGCTTATCATTCAAAATAAAGGCCAGCACAAGGGAGATCGTCAGCTGCGGAACCACGGAGACCCCCCAGATGAATAACGTATTAAACAAGGTTTTGTAGAACAACGGATCTTGCAGTACGGCCACGTAGTTACCGATCCCTACAAAGTCAGGAGTCGTGATGCCGTCAAAGTTGGTGAAGCTGATATAGAGCGAATATAAAATGGGATAAAGTCCAAATATGGTGAAAATAATAAAGAACGGAGCAATGAAGTAGTAGCCGTAATGGTCCTTGCGAATCGTTTTGGCAAACATGTTCTATCCCCCCAGTTATCATCGAATGTATATAACCATTCGCTTATTTCTAAGCTAATCCACTTCCAGCTCCGGAAATCTCAAGGTGACATCACGTTTGATTCGCTTTACGACTTCTTCCTTGGTCTGTATGTCCTTATTGAGATACAACTGAAGTACATTTTTGTAGATATCATTGTTAATCGTGGCATCATATTTGGTGCGTTCGTATACAGGAACCCGCTTGGCAGCCTCTGAGAAAAACTCAAAATGCTTCTGTCCTCCCAAATAAGAGGATGAGAGCGATGGAGTAAGTTCATCATTCACAACCATGTTGCTGGTGAAATAATCCTGCTCTTTCGCGAGCTCTGACAGAAAGTCGTGGTTAAAGTTATAGAACTCAATGAACTTCCAGGCGAGATCTTTTTTGTCACTTTTACTATACATCCCGATGTACGTTCCGCCCGCACTAAACGCTGACGGTCCCTGAGCCAGGCCCCACATGCCTTCGGTATCCGGGGCATTGGCTTTGAACGTATATTGCAAAGCCCAAGTTGCCCCGGGATAGAACAAGACCTCTCCTTTTTGCATCGACGCAGCGTAACCGGCACTTCCATCTTCATACTCGGCAAGGACCTTCCGCTCACGTGCTTCACGTACAAGATCGAGAACTTCCAGGTAAGTTGGATCGATGACGAGTTTGCCGTCCTTCACCCAGGGTATACCATCATATGAATTCGATATAGCATTCCAATTCGCCAATGCATGTACTTTATTCCCGCTACTTTGCTGCACCTTCTCTCCAATTTCGAAGATCTTCTCCCATGTATCGATCTGAGAACCCACCTTCTCCGGATCATCGGTCCCCAGATATGTCTTCGCCAAATCCCGACGATAATAGATGCCACCCGGTGTTCCCTGGTAACCTATCGCTCTGACATTTCCTTCACTGTCCTTTTCATTGGCCTGCACAAAAGCATATTGTTCCTGGATAAGTTCATTGGCGTTATACGGAGAAGCTGATAGATTTTCCAGATAGGGAACGTCAATCAGTTCTCGAATATTTGCATTTTCAATCATAAATACATCTGGAGCCTTTGAGGTTGTCTGTAGCGCAGATTTCAGCTTGGTGATATAGAAATTACCGGGGATGTTGACGAAGTTCACTTTGATGTCCGGATATTTCTGTTCGAATTTCTCGATGGCATACTTTGCTTCATCGGTAAAACTCCACACAGTAATCTCCTGTTGCTTGGTTTGATTCGATGGACTGAACTGGCAACCAGCTAACAACAGCGCTGCACACACCAGTACAATAGTTGGCTTAAACCACTTCTTCATAGGCCCCCTCCTTCAAAAAGGAAACGCTTACAATTTATTAGAGTATATTGATTTTGGAGAGGGCTTTCTCCACAAATATTGTGCATTACCCTTCATATTTTGTGATATTCGTACGGTGCTTCTTACGAAATTCGGAGGGCGTGCAGTCATTATATTTCTTGAAAAGACGATTATAGGAGTTCACATTGTTGAATCCGTGCCCGATAGCAATATCCAAAATGGAATCTTGACGGAACAATAATGCCCATTCTGATTTGATAATACGAAAATGATTCAAGTATTCCATCAGTGTCACGCCCTTGATCTCTTTGAATAATTTGCAGACATGAAACTTGCTGAATTTAATATGTTCCGCCACCTGCTCCAGCTTAATCGGTTCAGCATAGTGCTCCTCCAGGTATTCACAGACCGATTCAAGAAATTCGAATTTTTTGGAAGAAGTACAGGGCCACCCCAAGGGTGTTAATTGATCCGTCACTGGGGGCTTTGTACGCAACAAAAGAACCATGAGATCATACAAACGGGAGACCATTAACCATCGATATCCGGGCTTTCGATTTTTTTTCTCGGTAATGATGGCATCGATATACTGAACCAGATTGTTGCGACTTCCCGCATTCGATGGAATAACCGTTGTTTTGTTGAAAAGTTCCCCAAGATCCTGTATCTCGGCTTCAGTCGTGAAGCTTCCTGTTAACAATTCGAGGCGGAACAGGATAATCGTTAAGTGTTCGGTCCCCGGCAAAAAGCAGTGTACATCCCCTGGTTTGATGAGCAGTACATCCCCTTGTTCCAGTTCACGGACTTGGTCATTCACGCCAATTCGTGCGCTCTTTCCATTCACAACAACCAATTCAACTTCATCATGCCAGTGTGCAGCATAGTTGAACTGACCCCCTGTATGAATCACCCGAATGGGAAAACCTTCTTCCATATGGCCTGTCTCCAGAAACGTGGGTACGCCCATCTAATCACCCTCCATTTATTTCCTATGCAAGAATCTCTCGTCTTTATTATTATGCATAGATCGCCACACTCCTTTCTTTTTAAACATTTAAAATTCCATCGAACGAAAAAAAACTCCTCAACTCAGGTTGAGGAGCCGAACTGAATCACGTTCCACGCATTGAATGTCCAGTGTATATAACGTCTCTACGATCTCTCCGTTCAGCAGTTGGAAGAGAACATGACCTGCAAGCTGGCCCGCATCCCTCTTGGGCTGACGAAATGTGGTTAGAGGAGGATTCATATACTGCGATGCAGGTATATTGTCAAAGCCAATTACGGATAACTGCTCCGGAATTGAAATACCATGCTCCCTGAAGGCTTCCAAACCGCCGATCGCCATTTCATCATTGGCAAAGAATACAGCGGATGGCAACTCTCCTTCCAGCAGTTTTTGGGCTGCATTGTAACCATCTTGCTTCATGTATTGTCCACCAATTTTCCACTCGGGGTTCTCTTCAATGCCTGCCTCCTTCAACGCTTTCAGATAACCTTGATAACGTTGAAGATTACATTCCGATTCTGACGGACCACTAATATAAGCTATTGTCCGATGCCCTTTATCAACCAGATACCGGGTAGCCAGGTACCCGCCTTGCGTATCACTCATCAAAACCTTTACAATATGTTGAGCATCCAGATCCCGATCCATAACGACAATCGGAAATCCTGCTTCAGATGCTTCAACAAGCAACTGATCTTCAATATTTTGAGCGATGACAATAGCTCCGTCAATTCTTCGTTCACGAATGTAGCGATGGGCTGTCGATTTCTCTCCACCCAGCGAACTACATACAATCATATCGTATCCGTGACTCATGACGACGTTCTCTATTCCGTTCACCAAATCCGAGAAATACGGACTGGACATGTCATGAACAATTACACCAATCGTTTGTGTACTCTGCCGCTTCATTTCAGATGCAGGTCCATTCTTCACGTAATTGAGCTGGCTTGCTGCCTCAAGTACTCGCAGTCTAGTCGGCTCACTTACATTACCTTTATCGTTGAGTACGCAAGATACGGTCGAACTGGCTACACCCGCCATCTTGGCAACATCTTTAATCGTTATCATGATATATACTCCTCAAAGACAGTTTCATCTATTTAGTCCACCTATGGCAAGAACACAGCAATACACAGCGGACTCTTCACTAGCATTTTATCACGTCAGTCCGGTCATGTCTCTTTCCAAGACGTCGACTGCACAAACATATTAAAGAAACCGAGGTGCCTTCATGAGATTCAGTGAATATGTAATAGGTCAGCGCTATGAAACCACATCCTTGGCATTATCCAAGAGCGATATTATTGAATTTGCCACAATCTATGATCCACAGTACATGCATTTGGATGAGGAAAAGGCCAAGAAAGGACGCTTCGGCAGTTTAATTGCTTCTGGTATGCAAACAATGAACATCTCCTTCAAGTTATGGATCGAGGTCGGAATCTATGGAGAGCATGTTGTGGCGGGAACCGGAATGAACAACATTCAATTCCTGAAGCCGGTCTTTCCGGATGATGAACTTCATGTCATTGCAGAAGTCATCGGGCTTACTCCGCGACGAAAAGGTAATGGAATCGTTACCGTGCTGCTGAGTACTTTTAATCAGAAGAATCAAAAGGTTTTTCAGGCAGAATTAAGTGCTTTAATTGATAACTAGGCTGTGAAATAGCTTCGAAAAACACAAAAAGAAGCCGCCCATTGGCGACTTCTCATGGATGTATTGCGTCTTTTGGAAGGTTACGCGTTATAGCCTTTCAATACCTGTCCCAAAATCTCTACACCCTTGACAATCTGTTCGTCTGACGGGGTTGAGAAATTAAGTCTGATGGCATTACAAGGGTCTTGTTCGTTCACCAGGAATGCATTTCCCGGTACAACCGCAACCCCTTGAGTTGCCGCAGTCTTGGCGTACTCAAGCATTGGCACATGTGCTGGCAGGTCACACCAGAGGAACAGTCCACCATCCGGTTTAGTATAGGTAATAGACTTACCCATCTGCTCTTGCAGCTTATCCATCATCAATGTTGCTTTTCTGCGATATACCTCACGAATATTGTTAATGTGCCCCGCGTAGTCATACTCTGTCATGAACTTGTATGCCAGAATCTGTGGAAGCATGGCTGTATGTACGTCTTCTCCCTGTTTGGCAACAACCATCTTCTCCACCACTTCATGTGGCGCTTGTACAAAACCGACGCGTAGTCCCGCCGACAGAATTTTGGAAAATGATCCAACATAGATGACCAGACCTTCATCATCCATAGACTTGATCGTTGGTACATCATCTCCATTGAATCGAAGTTCTCCGTACGGGTTGTCTTCCAGAATCATAACGCCATACTTCTTGGCCAGCTCGTATATGGCCTGACGTTTCGCAAGACTCGTCGTTACACCGGTAGGATTCTGGAAACTCGGAATCACATAGATCAGTTTCACATTGGGCTCCGTTTGCAGTGCCTGTTCCAGCTTCTCGATATCCATGCCGTCCATCTCCATCGGAATACCCGCTAGCTTCGCACCGGATGCCCGGAAGGAGTTCAGGGAACCGATAAAGCTCGGACTCTCACAGATAATCGTGTCCCCTTCATTACAGAACACTTTACAGGCCAGTTCAATGCCCTGCTGTGCGCCAGATACGATAAACAATTGATCGGAAGCCTTACCCGTATCAAAACCTGTCTTCAAATGTTGAGTCAATGCTTCCCTGAGGGGAACATAACCTTCCGTAATTCCATATTGCAGAGCCGTGACCGGGTCATGCTCCAGAATGGATTGAGTGAACGTGCGAATCGCCTCAATAGGAAAGGTTTCCGGTGCGGGATTACCCGCAGAGAATGGAATCACATTTTGCCCGGAAGAAGCCTTCAGGATCTCTCGAATAATGGATGGTTGCAGTGCTGCGATACGATTGGAAAATGAATAGTTCATCTTAAATAGTGCCTCCCGACATTTCATCTGACTTAGTTCTCTATCGTTACATTAGATTCTATTATACGAGCATTTCACGAATTTCCAAACTGTCTCCACAAAATTAATGTTTATACACCAAAAAAGAGGCCGCCGTCAGCAACCCCTTTCACATAAGAATTGAGCAAGTTTCAATGGATTAGCGCGCTGCGTTCATCTCGGATAACCGTGTGGCCTTCACGACATAAGCAGCTAAACCGGGGATCATCCGAGCCAGACCAGGATAGAATTTATTGGTTTTGGCAAAAGCCAGCTTCTGAATTCTTCTTGCGCGTCTAAGCAATTGGGTGAACTCCCGGCTTGCTTCCAGCGTGTAATTACTCTGCCAATCGGCATGTTCAATATCGCCTTGCAGATACTTGTCAGTCCACCTTGCACACAGAAGTGAGGAACGAAGGGCAATGGACATTCCGTCTCCACATAAGGGAGGTATCATCAGCATGGCATCTCCTATGTGCGGATATTGAGACCACGGTTCAGGAACGTTGGACAGATGCAGCGGCGCAATCGACACTTGCGTTCCATCTACAGGCTTTCCTCCGGCTAAACGGGCTGCCAAACTCACGTTCGTCAGGGATGCCGCCTGTAAAATATCGTTTACCGACTTGCCGCTTCCCTGGACGGTATCCAGTGTTAACAAAGCGGCTACATTCACAATGCCATCCTCAATCGGGGAAATCCCCACATAACCACCCTCGCAAAAATATAACTCTACCCGTGCGGGAATTTTGATACCGCTGAAGTGGGATTTAACCCCAACATATATGGTTTGGTCACGCAGATCAGGTGCGGAAGACATCCCCCGCGGCTTCCTGGTTCCATGTGCTCCGATAACGGCTTTGGCCCTGTAGCTGATCCGCTCATCTCCCTGCCTCACCTGAACCTCATAACTGGCATCCTCAAGCTGCTCAATACTCGTTATGGCCGCTTTGGTCACAATCTGAGCTCCTGCAGCCAGTGCCTTCTGATGCAAAATCTGGTCCAGCTCATACCGACTTATGCCATATGCGAATCCCGGCAGCGGTGCTTCAATCACTCCGCCTTCTGGCATAACAATTCTGGCGTGATCCATGGTGCTGGGTTTCTTCATTTGCTCCAGAAGGTGAATGTCCAGAACTTCCAGCATCTCCTTGGTTTCAGGTGACATGAACTCACCGCAGGTTTTGTGCCGAGGGAACTCTTGACGATCCAGCAAAAGGGTTCGATGACCTTTTCCTGCCAGTTGAATTGCACAGCTACTACCTGCAATTCCGGCTCCGATGACAATCACATCTATCGATTTCGACACGTAAGCTCACCTGCCTTTCGCGGGAATAACAACAGAGTAACGGAATAAAGGTTTCCACTCATAAGTCATCGTATCGTGATTTAGCCGTTGTTTCAGTTCTTTCCAATCCCTGCCTGTAAAGCCTTTGGCTACAGATAGAGGCCCATCATGACGAATATACCGGTTGCGCGAGATCATTCGTGTTGTAATCCAGACCGCTTTATAGGATACGGGATGACGGTGAATATCATTAATGACAACACCATGCCTGGATGCTCGCAGCATATGAGAAACCATATCAACCAGCTGATCTCCGTCAAAATGATGCACAAACTGGGAACCGGTTACGATATCGGCTGAAGCATCCGGCAATTGTGTAAGATCGGCGCGTTGTACCCGGACCCGGGGTTCATCACGGAATAGTTGTCTCGCTTCCTCACAAGCCTCTTCTGTCAGATCAACCAATGTAATCTCCAACTGAATGCCCTGACGATCCGCCCAATACAGCAGTTTCTGGTTCACATCCCCTGAACCTGCCCCCACATCCAGAAGAGACAGTTTATCCGGCCTCCCGACAGAGTTCCATAACTTCTCTACACCAGCCAGTGTTGGGCCGGGTGCTGCGAATATTTTGTTAAGACGTCTAAGATGTCTGAGTGCTTCACGCAGCTCCTCACCTCCCAAAGAGAAGTCATCCATCAGTTCATCTTCCTTGGCCCGTATGGACAATGTTCTAAAGAAGGACATGATCGTGCTCCTCTACTACGGAAGATAATGAGGGCACATAGGTGAATTTCATCAATTCCGCAGTAAGTCCGGGTCCAAATGCCATGGCTACACCATCTGTGGAAGATTGATTCCGTATCTTCATGTCCTCACGCATCGCCTTCAGTACAAACAAAATGGTATTGGAAGATAAGTTACCAAACATTCTGAGGATATCCCTGCTGTATTTCGTTTGCTCGTCTCGCAGCTTCATTACATTCTGCACAGAGTCCACGATCCCGCGTCCTCCCGGATGAATAGCCCACAGCTCAGGAAGCTGTTCACTTTGCAATAAGAGACGCAGTTCCTCTTCCAGATGAACACCGAGCAGCTTCGGAATACGAGGGGATAGATACAGGTCATATCCCAAGTTCCCAACTTCCCAGGTCATATCTTCAGTTGAATCCGGAAGAAGCACCGAATACCCCGTTCCCAGACTCAGAACATTCTTGTGTTGAGGTTCTGGTGTGCCCACTATACAAGAAGAAGCTGCGTCTCCGAAGAATGAAGCTGCAAACAGCGCTTCCCGATCTTGCACCGGCTGAAAATGAATTGTGCATAACTCCACACAGACCACAAGAACCTGTGATCCAGGAGCACCTTCTACAACATCCCGTGCCATCTGAATGGCCTTCAACCCCGCAGCACATCCTTGAAAGATTAGCGGCAGTCGATTAATACGAGCGGACAGTCCCAAATGACGGATGAGCATAACGTCAAGACCTGGAAGGTATTGCCCCGTGCAGCTGACCGTGATAATATGCGTGATGCTCTTGGGAGACACGCCAGAATCCTCCAGCGCTTTCTCAGCCGCCTCGATTCCAAGCGGAAGCGCCTCTCGCTTGTATGTATTCATTCGTTCTTCGGTTGTCGGGATGTCCGATTGATCACGAGAGGGCAGATAACGGCATTCTTCCAGCGACCCCAGATAGCTCGGTTCCACGGTATATCGTGTTTCAACACCACAGGATTTGAATATCCGCCTGGCAAATCGGGCCAGATCCGGCCGATCGTGAAGAGAAGAAGCAATTAGTTCTGCAATATCTGACTGCGCTACGGTGTGAGCAGGTAGAGCCGTTCCCATGCCAAGAATCGCGATATCGGACGAACTGTTATACTGGTTCATAATAAACCTCCTGTTATTGGTCATTATTTCCGCTAATTAACAACTCTTACCCTTAACGATATCGTTATAATCTTAGGAGCAGTCCTAATCTAGTTTATTAACCTATCCGTTAGCTCAGAAGCTTGGTTTCATCAAACGATTGATGCAACCAGAGATCAACCAAAAAAGCCGCCGATAGGCGACTTCAGGGTAATTTTATAAAAACCTTACTATAAGTGCTACGCAAGATAAATTCTTACGTCATTCGGATCCAAGTTATGTGGAAAAAGCTTCTCTAATCTTGTCACTCATCAGATACCAGGCATCCTCTGCCATCTCGAGATCTCCAAAATGCGTAAATCCGTGAGCGGCTCCCTCGTATTCCTTAAGTGTCACCTTCACACCGCTAACTTCAAGCCTTGCTGCATAAGTTCTTGCTTCTTGAGCAAGCGAATCTTTTTCCGCGGTAATGATCAAAGCCTCCGGGAGGTCCTGTAATGATTTTGCGAGCACAGGTGAAGCTAACGGATCGTGCGCATCTTCAGGTGTCTCAAGGTACATGGCGTTGAATGTTCTGGCGATATCGGCTGGAATGGCTTCTTCAAAACTCGGTTTCTCGGCCGGATCTGTTGCCACATCCAACACGGCATAATCGATAACTTGCAGAATAATTGGCAGCTCGCTACCGTGTTGTTGATTCAACAAGCACACTGCTGCAGCAAGATTACCACCAGCACTATGCCCTCCAATGGCGAATAAAGACGGATTAACCGAGAAGGATTCGGGATTGGTGTGAATCCACTTTACAACGTCGTAACATTCGTGGACCGCTGTTGGGAACTTGTTCTCTGGCGCAAGACTGTAATCGATATTGATAACGAGACAATCAGCACGATCAGCGATCAGGCGACACCATGGGTCATCTCCCTCCGCTTGTCCCAAGATGAAACCACCCCCATGCATATTAAAGAAGACCGGCAGCGGAGCAGGATGATCCCTATCCGGTTTATACACGAGTACACGCGTCTCGCCTTTGGTCGTAGGAATCATGACTTCTTCCACTGTGACAGCATACGTGGAGCTGGGTTGAAGAGCTGCACTTGTATCGACGACATTTTGACGCATACGTTGTACCATTGCCAATTGTTGTTGGTGATCCATAGATATCACTCCTTATTTGCATTATCAATGATTCCTACAACCGGAGATTTGAATCATTCATTCCCCAATGAATTCAAGACAATGATGTGATTTCCCTGCTGCACTGTCGTTGTCAGCACATCTTCCGCGCTGTAGCAGCATGTTCATGTGAGTGGTTATAGATCACGACTCTATGAATTCACAATAAAAGCCACCTTAAGGTGGCTTTTTGTCGTTCATCTTTATTTCTCATTTCTTCGAAACTGATCTATAATCGTAAACTTGCTACGTATTTGTTTATTGGCACGCTGCTATCCCTTGTTCCAGAATGCCCATCGCCATAATCGTTTCGTCATCTTTGATGACCTTATCCTTGCCATGTACAATGGCTTGATAGATATCATCATACACCCGGGCGTAGTCGCCTATCTCTGAAACCACTTTTTCTTCATGGTAAGTTCCTTCATCATCCAGATAGGTCAAGACGCCATAGTGCTGAGGGAGATCCACTCCAAAATCAGCATGTCCCTTGGGTAGATAGAACAATTTTAGATGTTCCTCCTGCCGGTCCTCCGTTTGTTTCACGAACACACCTCTCTTGCCATATACCACAAAGCTTGGACGGGGCTTCAAGCGGAAAAAGCTTGATTTTACAGACACTTTGAGTGAGTCATAATAGAAGTCCAAATCAAAATAATCGTTCATTCTGCCTTCACCAAGCAATTGACGCACATCGGAACGGATGGTATCCGGTTTGCCGAAATAGGACAACACCTGGTCGATGGTATGCACTCCATGTCCATATAGATAGCTATTATATTTGGAAAAATGAGAAGTGTTGTTCGGGATTTCCGGACGGTAATAATCGTAGTGCATTTCTACTTCCAGCAGATCCCCCAGCTTCCCTGATTCAATCACTTTCTTCATTGTCAGGAAGTCCGAATCATACCGTCTGTTCTGATAACATTGGATCACCAGATTTTTCTCTTTGGCGTATTGGAAGATGGATATGGCCTCCTCCTGTGTTAGCATGAATGGTTTCTCCACAAGCACATGTTTGCCGTGATCAAGTGCCATTTTTGCATAGGAATAATGAGACTCTGTATGTGTACATACCACCACTAATTGAATCTCCTCATCATTCATCAACGTAGAGACATCATCCGTGTAGTTTACATCAGGAATATGATCCCACTCGTTTTTATCCAAATTGCGTGCGTATATGGTCTTTACGTTCAATTGATCCCGATTTAATGAAAATGGAAGATGGTATCGATTCGTGCTTTTGCCATTGCCAATGTATCCGATGGTTAACATATTGATTCCCCCCAAGGCTCTTTTTCATTTATTATAAAAGAAGACAGCCTAACGTAAAGGGTTTGCCGCCATAACGGTACAAACGACCATTTTTATCTATCCATAACGCTCTGTCTGTAAACAAAATGTTTAATAAACGCCCGTATTCGACGTTATTTAACTTACTTGGAGTGAACCTATTTGAAATTACTGGCTCAATTAGCAGAGATGCATAACTTTACACCGAATGAAAAAAGCATAGCTTCCTACATATTGACGCATAAAGACCATATTCTTCACTTCAATCTGCAAGAACTTGCGAAAGTCACTTATACGTCTCATTCGGCAGTTAACCGACTCATTCACAAACTTGAACTCACTGGCTTCAAAGAATTCATGATCCGACTTGCCCGGGAATTTGAGCAGGACTCTGCCCGGAACATATCCAATGTGGATCCTAATTATCCGTTCAGTCTGGGTGAGTCTTCGCTACAGGTGGCAAAAGAAATTGCTGAATTAATGAAGGAAACCATCGAGAAGAATGTGGCCTATATGGACGATGACTTGTTGTCTCACACAGCCCAATTGCTGGATCGGGCAGAACGGATCTTCATCTATGCCTTGGGCGATTCTCAGATCCGGGCAAAAAGTTTTCAAAATAAACTGTTCAAAATCAACAAATATGTAGTCATTGCAACAGAGCTGTCTGAATGGGCACATCATACTGTCAATCTGACGACATGGGATTGCGCCATTTTCCTTACCTATCATGGAAAATCTCAGAGTTACGTTACAGCTGCACATCATTTTAAACGCGAGCATATTCCTTTTATCACCATCACGGCTACCAGTCACAGCGAACTGGCGAATCTCAGCACGATCTGTATCCGAGTTCCCAATGATGAAGTGAAGCTTGCCAAGATCGGATCATTTTCTTCACAGATTGCTTTTGACTACGTGTTAAACGTCATCTACTCCTGTATCTATAAAATCAATTACGCAACGAATAGACAGACATCAGCCGAAACCTATAAGAAACTCCAGGTCAGTGATCTGATGAGTGACGAATAGCATAAGTAAATTTGTGTTAAATGAATTCCCTCATGATTCGGCCAGAGATTCCCGAACCCTTTTCGGAAGGGATTGGATAACCATATCATAAGAGTGATCAATCATGACGTAGACATCCTCATCTGACAATGAACCATCCAGCGTGATGGTATTCCAATGTTTTTTGTTCATATGATATCCCGGTTGAACCGCTTCATGTTGTTCTCTCAGGTTCTCTGCAATATTCGGGTCACATTTTAAGTTCAAGCGACAGTGCTTTTCTTTGTTTTCAAAAATAAGGGCGAACATCTTACCCGCGACCTTAATCGCGACTGGATCAGGTCCAAATGGATAATCCTTGATCGCACCTTTCTTCTTCAAACTGTATTCAATCATCGTATCCTTCAAGTCGGTACCTCCCTTTCACATTGGACGATATAATGATACCGAATGTAAGTTCGTATGTAAATAAGCTCATTACACATCATAAAACCTTCTCCATATTCTGGAGAAGGTTTTATCTGGATTTATCCAGTTTTTAATTGGCTCTATCATTTCTTGTTTTGCTACTGCGATTGAATGAGCCCTGATTTGGTTTACTGCTACTGCTGTTTGATCTACTGCTACCTGGTCTACTGCCATTGGATCTACCTTCATTTGAACGGCTGCTATTGGTTTTGCCACTCTTGGCAAACCACTCGGATTTGGGCTTGCGTGCCGGGTTCGCCTTGGACTTCGCCGGTTTGCCTGCAGCCGATTTGTTGAACGCATGTTTACTGCCTGATGCTTTGCTGGTTTTCTCAAACACAGGTACACCTGTCATCGGATATGGATGACCTTTTACTTCAGGAATTGTCTTTTTGATTACCTTCTCAATATCCTTCAGGAATGGAAGTTCATCCTTCTCACAGAACGAGATGGCCATCCCGCTTTTGCCCGCACGACCTGTACGTCCAATACGGTGAACGTACGTTTCCGGAATGTTAGGCAGGTTAAAGTTAATAACATGCGACAGTTCCTCCACGTCAATTCCTCTGGCTGCGATGTCCGTCGCTACCAGTACTCTCGTAGCCCCACTCTTGAAATTGTTCAGTGCCCGTTGTCGTTCGTTCTGAGACTTGTTACCATGAATGGCCTGTGCTGTAACATTCACTTTGGCCAAATCACGTGTAACCCGGTCAGCGCCGCGCTTTGTGCGTGTGAACACCAATGCCGTGACGATGGATTTATCCTCCAAAATTTGGTTCAGCATAAGTTGCTTCTTGCCATTCTCCAACAAATATATAGACTGCTCGATACGGTCTACGGTTGAAGATACCGGTGTAATTTCTACTTTGACTGGATCAACCAGCAAGGTTTTAACCATTTTGGTGATCTCAGGAGGCATGGTCGCTGAGAAGAACAGCGTCTGTTTTTTGTTCGGCATCTTGGCAATGATTCGTTTCACATCATGAATGAAGCCCATATCCAACATCCGGTCTGCTTCATCCAGAACAAGAATCTCAACCATCTTCAGATCAATACGCTTTTGGTTAATCAGATCGTTCAATCGGCCAGGTGTTGCGATAATAATATCTGCACCTTGATTAAGCGCGCGTTCCTGCACTTTTTGCGAAACACCACCAACGATAGCCGTACAACGGATATCCGTATAGCGGCTATAAATCTTGATATTATCCGCGATCTGAATAGCCAGTTCTCTTGTTGGTGTCAAAATCAATGAGCGAATATGCCGCGCGGACTTGGGTCCTTTGGATTTGGATCTCTCGCTTAATAATTGAATAATCGGCACTGAGAATGCTGCCGTCTTGCCTGTACCTGTCTGTGCACATCCCAGCAGATCTCTGCCCGCTAATACAGCTGGAATAGCCTGTTCCTGGATAGGCGTAGGATTAGTATAGTTTGCTTTGTTCAACCCTTCCATAATAGAGGGGATAATATTTAAGTCGTTAAATGTCATGTTGTCTCCTTCATTTACGCACATCTATCAATAAGACGTATCTTTTATTTCACACGTAACGTATAAGGATAACATTAAAAACGTAATTTGTACATTAACTTTTTACTTTCACTTGTTCAACTGACCAATTTAAGACCGACTGCCGATCCAAGCACCATGGCGATAAACAGCATTCTTAGTGCATTTCGGGGTTCCCCGTAAAACACCATGCCCAGAATGGCACCGCCGGAGGCTCCGATTCCCGTCCATACCGCATATGCTGTCCCCATCGGAAGAGTCTTCATCGCAAGGGACAGGAACATAAAACTTAACCCAAACCCGGCAATCAATAGAACCAGTGAAATGAGATTACGGTCTTTGTGCAACTTATTTATCATCAGCACGCCGATCACCTCAAATACCCCTGCCAAGATAAGAAATACCCAGTTCATTATAGCTGCACCTCCTTATTCTTTTCTTTACTAAGCATTTTAAGGCCAATTACGCCGAGTAAAAGTATACCAATGAGTATCATTTTTCCGGCTTGAACAGTTGCATCGAACAAAATAATCTCTGCAAATACAGTACCAGCCGTACCGAGGCCAACGTATACTGCATACACCGTTCCCACGGGCAGTGTACGCGAAGCTGCAATCATCAAGGAGAAACTGATCAGAATGGCAACCAGTGTAAGGCTCCACTCCAGCAAACCGCTGGCATGTTTCAATCCAATGACCCACCCCACTTCAAACAATGCAGCAACCACAACCGACATCCAGGTTTTATTCATACCTGTAACACCCCTTCTCTAATTCATTTTTGGCATACATTATGGCTACATTAGCGGAAAAATAAAAAAAGCCCGGGAAACAAACTGCATATCGCAGTTCATCTCCCAGGCTTTTATCCCTCCGTGGCACAACCAACAAGTTGCGGGTTTTCTCTCGGACCAGACCGACAAATGATGCGTCGCGGAACCCTAGAAAACCTGAATTTATTCTAATGTGTCTCCAATTATACACACTTCTGTTATTTTGGCAACCCCATGAAAAGGTCCATGCCATCATTTGATAATGACGCCCATTAAGCCTACAAATGTTGCAGCCTGATGTGGTGAGATCACACAACCATTGAGGTCTTCCATGGTTAGTATTAAGGAGTCAAATTGGCAATCGCTAAGATCCAAACCCTTCATGCTGGTCCCCGTCAAGAAAGCTTGGTCGATATTACATTGATTGAATTCCATTTTTTGCAGTGCCAGATAGGCAAAGTCCGCACCAATCAAGCTACATTCCGAGAATGAGACCTGTTTCAGATGAGCAAAGCGGAAATTACTGTAGTCACCTAGACCATCAAGGAAACTCACATTTTGCAATCGACTATTCGAAAAATCAGTTCCGACAAACTTGCAGTTATGCCATTCGATCCGGTGCATGAATGCACTGGAGAGATTGACATTAGAGAAGTCGCAGTGTTCGAACCTGACATCGGTGAATTCAAATTGTTCCAAGGCAGACTCCGAGATCGTCACATGTCTAAATACAACATTTTCAAAAGAAACCTTGCTTGCTTCCTGGTGATCCAATGTAATATTCTCGATCAGTTTGTGTTTGTACTCAACTTTGGATTCGAGAAAACCAACCGTTTCCGGTTCGAGCAATTGCTCCTGAAGCTTGGGTTTGTCCACCTTCATACCGCATTCCCCGATTTCTTAATAGCCACGACTCGCACACGGCTTCTGTCCAGATACCATTGTCCATTCCGCATCAGTTGTGGCTGTACTTTTTTCTCAACAGCGTCCATAATAACACCCTGTTCCTCAGGTGTGATACCGTTGAATAAATACGCCGCAAAGCTGGTCAACCACTTTCTAACCCCTGGCTTATACGGGGTAAATTGGTCAACGTGCTGGGCCAGACTCACTCGAAATCCGTGTTGCTCCAGCAGATTAGCATATTCGCCAATGGTCGGGTGATACCACGGGTTCCGACCTTCCCATCCGTATCCACGGGCATCCAGTTCTTCCTGCACCGCCGTAAGCAATATAGCTGTGTTGCCATTTCCAGCAAACTCAGCCACGAATCGTCCGCCCGTTTTGAGAGCTAGCTGTATGGATTCAACTACAGCTGGAGCATCTTTTATCCAATGCAGAACAGCATGAGAGAAGACAGCATCAAACGGTTCTTCTGTCCGATAATGACAAGCATTTGCGACTTGAATATCTATATCCGGGTATTTCTGTTTAGCATGCCTGATCGTCTCTTCTGAAAAATCTATACCTGTTGGCAGGGCTCCTGCGTCCGCAATTTTGGCTGTAATCTCCCCATTGCCACAACCCACATCAAGGATTCGTTCTCCATGGGACGGCTGGAGCAAGACCAAGATAGGTGTTTCCTGTAACGTTGCAAAAGGAGCAGAATGACCACTCCACAATTCGTTCGTTTGACCGGATGAATGTCCGTTATTCATAGAATGTAATTTCCCCTCCTCAATTAAGGATCTAATGTATCTATAATAACTTTGATATAAGAGAACTGTCAATTCAATTCTTAATGTTTTGATAACCACATCTCACGAAAGGCATACGAAAAAGGACAACCATTCGCGGTTGTCCTTATTTAGCATTAACACTTGCAAAATTATACCAATACTTCGAGTCGTTGTTCAATCCGAATCTCTTCGTGCAGTAATCTGGTGATATCATGAGTCAGTGCATCCACATTCTCCTGCCGGGTTGCCCAACTGGTACAGAATCGCACTGCGCTGTGAGTATCGTCAACCTTTTCCCAGAAAGAGAAGGTATAACCTGTGCGTAATTTCTCAAGCAATCGATCAGGCAGAATCGGAAATTGCTGATTAGTTGGTGAATCGTACAGGAACCGTACTCCCTGCTGTTCGAGTGAATCATGAATTCTCAAGGCCATGTCTACGGCATGGCGGGAAATATCGAGATATAGACCATCTTCGAACAACGTTTCGAATTGAATCCCCAGCAATCTGCCCTTGGCAAGCAGACCACCTTTTTGTTTGATCATATAACGAAAATCCGGTTTCAGCGCATCATTCAGGATAACAACCGCTTCTCCCATCAATGCTCCAATCTTGGTTCCTCCGATATAAAACACATCGCACAAACGCGCAAGATCCGCAAGTGTCATGTCACAATCTCTGGAGGCAAGTGCATATCCAAGACGTGCTCCATCCACGAAAAATGGAAGACCACACGCGCTGCTGACTGTGTGTAAAGCTTGTAATTCTGCCTTGCTGTACATCGTGCCGTTCTCCGTTGGCTGAGATATGTAGACCATACCTGGCTGCACACAATGTTCCGGTGACGATTCGTTCATATGTGCATCATAAACTGCCCTAACCTGTTCAGGCCTGATCTTTCCGTCCTCGCTCGGAACTGTGAGCACCTTATGGCCCGTGGCTTCAATAGCTCCTGTCTCATGAACTGCAATGTGTCCGGAAGTCGCTGCAATCACACCTTGATAGGGTCGCAAAATAGAGGCTATCACCGTTGTATTTGTCTGTGTACCGCCAACCAAGAAATGAACATCAGCTTGCTCATTGTCACAAGCCTGACGAATAAGCATTCTTGCCCGTTCGCAGTGCTCATCCGTCCCGTACCCGCTCGTCTGTTCCATATTGGTTTCCAGCAGTCTTTGTAGAATGCGTTCATGCGCACCTTCGTTATAGTCACATTCAAATCGTATCATCGTGTTGTCTCTCCTGCCTTCTTGTTCAACTTCTGTTGTATGTTCATCATGGAGGTATATACCTCTTGAATCTCTTCTTCATTGAGGTCTTGCATTAATTTCAGGATCTGTTGATCGGATCGATCATTCAATTGGGCATACAGCTCTTCACCCTTGGCTGTCAGGCGAATGAGACTGACCCGGCTATCAGCTGCAGAATTCACTTTCACCAGCAAACCTTCCTTGGACAGCTTGTTCACGATCCGACTCATGTAACTGCGATCGATGGTCAGTGTATCCACCAGATTGTTCGCAATGCTCTCTCCCCGAATTCCAATCTCAATAATGACCCGTACTTCTGCAAAGGAATACCCTGTTCCGAGAATATGCTTGTCGAGTACACCAAGTATGTTCGTATAAAAACGGTTAAAACGTCGCATGTCAGCCAGTATATCTGGATTTATGTACTGAGAGTCGATGTCAAACCCTCCTTTTTAGTGGACATTGTCAACATTATAATAATCAGGTTAGTGGACGATGTCAACATTATCTTTTCCCTAGCATTTGATAACCTCATTTTTAACATCCAAACAGAAAAAAGCCACGCATATGCGCGGCTTTCTGGGGATAACAGCGATCGGAAGGTTGTTCTGTCATCGGAGTATCAAGTGTAAACATTCTATAGTTTAATTTATATGGATTATGAGTGACTATATTGCACCTGATGAAGACGGCTGTATATGCCTCCAGCAGCGACCAATTCCTCATGGTTCCCCTGCTCAGCGATGCCATCTTTGTTTACGACAATGATGCGATCTGCATTCTTGATGGTCGTCAATCGGTGCGCAATCACAAGTGTCGTTCTGCCCACCGACAATTCCGCGAGTGATTGCTGAATCAGTGCTTCCGTTTCCGTATCCAGCGCAGAGGTTGCCTCATCCAGAATAAGAATGGGTGGATTTTTTAAGAACATGCGAGCAATAGATAACCTTTGCTTCTGACCTCCTGATAACTTGACTCCGCGCTCGCCAATGACCGTATCCATACCGTCTGGCAACGTGAGAATCAATTCCTCCAATGAAGCACGGCGAGCAGCATCCCAGATCTGTTCGTCTGTTGCACGCAGGTCACCATAAGCAATATTCTCCTTAATTGTACCCGAGAACAGAAATACATCCTGTTGTACAATCCCGATATGCTTACGCAACGATTGAAGTTTAACATCCCGAATGTCCATACCATCTACGGTGATGCGTCCCTCTTCGACCTCATAGAATCTGGGCAGCAAGCTGCAGATGGTCGTCTTGCCTGCACCTGACGGTCCAACAAAAGCAACCGTTTCCCCTGGTCGAACAGACAGGCTGATATCATTCAGAATGCGCCGACCGGATTCATAACCGAACGAGACGTTCTCAAAGCGAATATCTCCTTTCACACTTTTGATTTCAGCGGCATTTTTACCATCAGCAATTTCAGGTTCTGTATCAATGATCTCCAGATAACGCTTGAAACCAGCAATGCCCTTCGGATAACTTTCGATAACGGCATTGATCTTCTCAATCGGGCGGAAGAAGATATTAGACAAGAGCAGGAAGGCCATAAAGTCACCCATATTGATTCTGCCATCGATATAAAACCAGGCTCCACTGATCATGACAAATACCGTAACCAGTCGCATCATCATATAACTGACTGAGATACTTTTCGCCATCGTTTTGTAAGCAAGCAGTTTGGTTTTACGGAAATTCTCATTGTCTACCGCAAAAAGCTCTTTCTCGTGTTCCTCGTTAGCGAACGATTGCACAACACGCATGCCACCGACGTTATCTTCAATGCGCGCATTGAAATTGCCGACGTCTCCGAAGAGTCGCCGATAGGTCTTGGTCATCCGGCCACCAAACACGATAATGACCCAAGCCATGATTGGAATAATAATAAATGTAAGCAGTGCAAGCTCCAGATTAATGTTAGCCATCAGCCAGAACGATCCGATTAATGTCATGACTGCGATGAATACATCCTCAGGTCCATGGTGAGCAACCTCACCAATGTCGTTGAGATCATTCGTTAGATGACCGATCAGATGGCCCGTTTTACGATTATCGAAGAACCGGAAAGACAGCTTCTGCAAGTGAGCGAACATCTTCTCACGCATATTCGTCTCAATGTTGATACCCAGCATATGTCCCCAGTATGTAACTACATAGTTCAACACCGTATTAAGTGCATAGATGGATAACAGTACAATACAGGCAAGCAAAATAAGAGGCCAATCCTGACCTGGCAGCAACTCATTAATGAATTTACTGACGGCAAGGGGGAAAGCCAGCTCCAGCAGACCTGCGAGTACAGCACATCCAAAATCGATTAAAAACAGTTTTTTATAAGGACGATAATACGAAAAAAAACGACGAATCATACTTATTCACTCTCACTCTCCAGATCCTTATTGGGACTTGCATCTTCATGTTGCAGTTCGAATAGATGGATATACTCGTCAATGACCTGATCAATGGCTTTCAACTCCCCACTGATCATCGGGCGAATATGTTCATACTCCTCCTGACCAAGTTGTCTGGCGAGCGTTGCTCTTCGATTCTGCATCTGTTCCAGAAATACTAGAATTCGCCCACGACGAAATGTTTGCGCACCATGGCCCCGTTTTCCCTGATGCTCACCATGTCCTCTGCCACGTCTGGAACGCTCTGATCGTTGCTCACTGTCTCTCACATCACGTTTCGGACGTTCTGCTTGACCTACACTTCCATCGGATTCTTCAATATGACGATCTCTCATCCTGCCACCTCCATTGAGTGTATACGTTTGTATACAACATATTCATGCATACGATTGTATACGCGATAAAAAGTGGTGTCAACCTTAATTTTCCAATAGAGTAAAGAAGCATGTATGATCACCAAATCTGTAAAAGAAAAAAGCCGCGATTTCGCGGCTTCTTTTGTTGACACACTCTACTCTATTTCACTCATAAACTTCCTATATTCTTGAACCATTTCTTTGGAGCGGGTGTGATGCAAATAATGTTCTCCCTCGAAAGTCATTACTTTTCCATGCAATGAATCTTTGACTTGCTCTTCATGCAAGGGTATCCATCCTTCCGTTTCCGTATCATTCGCTTGTAAGAAGAAAATCAACGGAAGATCTTTGGGGAAAGACAGGTTCTCAGTTGCTTTGAAATTAGGGCCAAAGTTTTCGCCTTCATTCAGGTTATTCAGATTAAACGTATTTTTGAGTGAAAGTATTCTAATTTGCTCTCTGGTTTCATCATCAACATCAGGTGCAATCAGTTGATCAGGGGCCAGTTTCATTAACAATCGGTAGAATCCTGATTTTTTAAGCAGTTTGTACGTTTCAGTTGGGAATGGATCATCGTTACCTCCCTGCGTTGGGACACTGCTCTCAATGCCGACAAAGGAAGTTACTTCGTTTGGATATTTGTTCACATAATCAAGTCCGTATATCCCTGAAATGGAGTGAGCCATGAGCGTGTAACGTTGAATACCAAGTTGCTGTAACGCTTCATGAATTTCACTAACCATATTTTCCGTAGTACGCTCTTTTTCAGTAATGTCACTTAATCCATAACCGAAAGGTTCAATGGCAACGATTTTGTAAAATGGAGATAGCTCATCAATGAGTGGTTTGAAATCAAGGGCTGGAGCGGGTGTTCCATACCCGGGAAGCAATACCACCGTTTCTTTGCCTTTTCCTTGAATCAACACATTCATGTTTTTACCGTCAACCGCTACATACTGGCCATAAGGTTTTATTTTCCCTTCCTCCGATTTGTTACTAACGACATTAACAATAAAGACAGTCGCAATAAATAATGCTAAAGCGATAACGATCGCAATGAATATTTTGAGCAAAATGATTAATATTTTTTTATCATGATGGTTCTCTCCTGTTGAGTTCGTTTACTTTTTTAATGAAATTTGAAATTGGGAACCAGCCTCACCTGCAAATACAATACGGCCGTTTTCGGGTAAAACAACAACATTCTTACCGCTGACTACGCTGTGATTAATACAAATTCCGTTCTGATCATAGATAGCAAAGGCTCCATTTGCAGGTAACTTCACTGTCATGACTTTTCCTTTCGCAGTACCGGGTACCGAAAACCATTTGGCATATCCATCTGCTTGAATCGTTGTTGCGGATTGTTTACCGGAATAGATTGGTTTTACCAATTCCTCACTGATGAATACATAACCTGAAAATGTAAGATACTCTCCATCGTTCTTTTTGAAGAAATGAATGTCCATCGGTTCTCGTCCGGCAGTGCCCGGAATCTGCAATTGATTGGCTGCTTCGCCTGCTCCAATAATCTTATTATTGGACATATACCCTGGATTCTCTTTATTCATATAAATAGGCACGATCGATGTAGCATTAAGATAAAACATTGATGTGTATTTCGCATTCACCAGATAATATTTTTTACCATCACGCTTTGCCCATGCAGCGTTAATCTCCTTGGGTAATGTATTAGCTTTGAGCTTCTCCGCATTATATTCTGAGAGAGCCACCTGTCCGAGTCCTGGAACGGAGATATAAGATCGAGACCACAGGTAGGTATTCCCATTTTTCTCCACAACGAATTTCAACTTTTCTGTACCATCATTACTCACAAAAGTACCATCTGATGTATAGGTGTATTCTTGAACCGGATTACTTGGAGACGTGAGAGAGGAGACCGTCATTTGTCCAGCCTTATTTATTTTGATCTTCGTAACTGAATTATTGCCACCATAATTCCCTGCAAACTTGGAGATTTCTTTAGGCATATCAGCCTTCACAGGTACACCAAATGATTTTTCCGGTTTCCGTTCTTTAATCATGCCCTTTTCTTCAAGTGCGCTAAGTAATAACTCACTCGCAATGAATTGATTGTTTATGCTTGCTCCGCCTGAAGAGATCACGGCTGCAGCCATGTTGTATTCCGGAAGTACGACGAGTGAAGAATGATAAGATAACGTATCTCCACCTTTCGTAACGGCCTTGATGCCGTAGTCACTGAATGGGAACAAGTCCACACTATCCCACCCTAATCCGTAAGACATAGAAGAATCACTATCCTCTGGCCACATGCCTCTTCTGTATTCTTTTTGCTCCATGGCTTCTACCGACTTGTTGGAAAGAATCCCTTTGACCTCTCCTGTGAAGATTTGCGAAAATTTCACCAGATCCTTAGCGGTGGAATATATGCCTCCCGAAGCAATGATATTATAATTCTCGCGTGGAAGCTGCCCCTTATACACAGGAGAGTAGATCCCCGCCATTTCTCCCGTATTAACTATATCCTGTGGTGTTTTGGTATGATTCATTTTCAGAGGCTCTGTAAAATATTTGTGTATAAATGCCGTAAAGCTCATACCAGTGAGTCTCTCAACCAGAATTTCAGCTAATGTAAATCCATCGTTAGAGTACACCGAATACGCTCCTGGCTCTGCCATCAGATTCTGGGTCGCCAATTGATCCAAAAAGGTATCATGTGCATAGGTATCATTGTCCCCATACAATATAGCACTACCGCTAGAGGTTCCGAGAAGTCCGGCCGAATGATTCAGCAACATACGGGGTGTAATCTGTTTGTATCGTTTATCTTTCATTGTAAAATCAGGCATATAGTTCACAACAGGCTCATCCAAATCGATCTTGCCTTCATCCACCAGCTTCATCACTGAAGCTGTAAGAAACATTTTACTGGTTGACCCTATGCCATAGATCGTGTTCGTAGTAAGAGGTACCTTGTCGTTTATATCGTTCTTCCCCGTTTGACCGGACACCGTAATCTCTCCACCATCAATGAGCGCATATTGCAGACTCGTCGTACCGTACGTTTCAGTCAGTAATTTGGCTTTTTCGATTACGGTTTTCTTTGTTGTCTCGTACGTAAGGTTAATGCTGTTATTCATGGTAGCCGGTGCGGCCATTGCAGATAGCGGGGCTAACATGGTTAACACTAGTGTTAAAGCTGCAATTGAAGTTCGTTTTTTGAATGTTCTCTTGACCACGTTCGATTTCTCTTGTTGTATCATCTGCATCTTCTCCTGTCATTATCTCTTTATTAGAGTATCGTTCTTGGTGCTAAAACAAGCTTAACCAATACAAATGTACTCTTCGTGACGTCTATATGAACCGTATATGAACAGGCAAGTTTATTTTTGTGTACATGATGATTCACGATTCTTCCTGTTTTCTCCATAAAAATATCCCCTTTATGAGATATTCAAAGGGGATAAAAAAAATTTGTTTATTTCAATGAAATTTCAAATGCGGAACCAACGTCACCTGCAAATACAATGCGTCCGTTTCCCGGTAAAACGATCTCATTTTCCCCGCTAACTACGGTGTAATTGATACATACTCCCGTTTGATCATATACGGCAAACGCACCGTTCGAAGGCATATTCACCGTCATGATCTTGCCTTTGGCAGTCGCTGGTACAGAAAACCATTTGGCATAACCGTCTGCTTGGATCTTTGTTACAGATTGATTGCCCGAATAGAGTGGTTTTACAATTTCTTCGTTCGCATATATTTTACCTACTATTGTAAGATACTCTACTCCGCTCTTCTTGGAGAAATCGAATTCCAACGAATCACGACCGGCCATTCCAGGAATCTGCAGTTCGTTCACTACTTTGTTTTCTCCCACAATCTTGTTATTCACCACGTACCCTGGAGCCTCTTTAAAGGTTTGCATAGTAAGGGCAGGTGTAGCATTGAAGTAGGACGTTGATGTATATTTCTCATTCATCATGTAATATCTTTTACCTTCCCGCTTTTCCCAGGCAGCACTAATATCCTTGGATAATTCATTGGCTTCAAGTCTCTCTGCATTATATTGTGAGAAGGCTAACTGTCCGAGTCCTGGTACGGTCAGATAGGATTGGGACCATAAGTAAACGTTATCGTTCTTCTGCACGACGAATTTCAACTTTTCTGTACCTTCATCGTTGACGAAAAAACCATCAGCCGTATATGCGTATTTTTCAGCAGGACTATTTGGAGCTGTCGGAGTAGATATAGACATTTGTCCAGTCGTATTTAATTCAATTTTCATTATTGAATTATTACCACCATAAATGCCTGCATACTGGGATATTTCCTTCGGCATATCTGCCTTTTCAGGTACACCAAATGATTTTTCAGGTTTCCGTTCGTTAATCATGCCTTTTTCCTCTAGTGCGCTGTGTAATAGTTCGCTCGCAATCAATTGATCCGTTGAGCTTGAACCACCTGAAGAGGTGACAGCGGCCGCCATGTTATATTCCGGAAGCACAACCAATGAGGAGTGATACGAAATGGTGTCCCCACCTTTTGTTACTGCCTGAATGCCATACTCGCTAAATGGGTACAAGTTCACACTATCCCAACCTAACCCGTAAGAAATGGACGAATCGCCATCCTCTGGCCACATGCCTCGTTTATATTCTTCTTGTTCCATGGCTTCAACAGCGTTTTTGGAAAGAATGCCATCGACTTGTCCCGTAAAAATTTGCGAGAATTTCGCCAGATCCTCAGCCGTGGAGTAAATACCTCCTGACGCAATAATATTATAATTCTCTTGTGGTAATTGTCTCTCATATTGAGGGGAATAGATTCCTGCCATTTTTGTTGCATCCATTTGGTCCTGAGGCGTTTTGGTATGATGCATGTCCAGAGGCTCAGTAAAGTATTTGTGTATAAATGTTGTAAAGCTCAAACCACTAACGTTCTCGACCAGTATCTCAGCTAAGGTAAAGCTATCATTACTATAGACCGAGTAGGCTCCTGGATCAGCCTTTAGAGTCTGTATCGCCAATTGATCCAGAAATGTATCATGGGCGTACGTATCATTATCTCCATACAATGTTGCGTTGTGATTGGACACACCTCGAAGCCCAGAGGAATGATTCAGCAGCATGCGGGGTGTAATTTGCTTGTACCGGTTATCTTTCATTGTAAAATCAGCGATATAGTTCACAACTGGAACGTCCAGATCGATCTTGCCATCATCAACAAGCTTCATAACAGAAGCTGTAAGAAACATTTTACTGGTTGAACCGATGCCGTAGATTGTATCTGAAGTAAGAGGAACCTTGTAGTTAATATCGTTTTTGCCGGTTTGACCGGACACCACAATCTCTCCAGCATCGATTAATGCATATTGCAGACTGGTTGTACCGTACGTCTCGGTAAGGATCTTCGCTTTCTCCGCTACTATTTTCTTGGTTGGTTCATAGGTCAGATCACTGTTGTTACTCGTAGCTGGTGCGGCCATAACTGATATTGGAGCCAACATCGTTAATATCAGAGTCAAGGCAGTAATCGAGGTACGTTTCCCCTTTTGTTGTCCCATTCACATCATCTCCTAAGTTTAAATGTTTGGCTGATTAGAGTTCTTCCGGATCTATAAATTTCACCTCTGGATAGTTGTCGTTCGGTCCCTGAATCAGGTTTCCGCCCGTTCCTTTCAATTGCTTGTTAAAGAAATCGAGTACATATTGGTTTACGATACTTGATCCTCTTGTACCACTTATATCTCCTGTGATTCCGGTCAGTTTAATCAACGGTGAATAGAACTGAAGATCTGAGAAATTAAAGTGTTGCGTGCCTGTTACATAAATCGCACTTCCACCATCATCGATAACTTCTTTGATAATGTTCAGCTCATCTGTAAGGAATTGAGTTACTTCTTCGTCCGAGTTGACATCATTTTTAAATTGGACCAGCCAGTCTTCAAAAGCTCCTGATCTCATAAACATAAACGGCTTGTTTATATCCTCTCTATTTTTCACCTCATACAGTGACCCGTCCATATTAACTCCAGCCTTAATACGATCATCCAAATACGTTGCATTAAACGCGGTTGCCCCGCCAAATGAATGTCCCATCACACCTATGTTATTTAGATCGATCTGCCCTTTGAATTGACTCTCCATTGCACCTGAAGACAGCTTTTCAATCTGATTGATTACAAACTTCACATCTTCTGTCCAGATCGCCCCAACTTTTGCACGATCATCCAGTGTAACCGATTTGGTTTTATAGTCTGTTACACGGCCATCGGGGAAAATCGTAGCAAAGGTGCTGTACGTATGGTCAATTGTGAACACGATGAACCCATGACTGGCCAGATTCTCGGCCTGTGATGCGTGCAGAATGCTACTGGTTCCCATACCATGTGATAGCAGCACCACGGGATAAGAACTTGCAGAAGGTAATATTTCAACATTTTCATACGAGTTGGTTCGGCTATACTTCCAGTAATTGAACACAAAATCAGGCAGATTTAGAGAATTGGAGTAGGTCTGAATATACGTTTTGAACATTGCTTTATATTTTGGAAAAAGAGCTAGCCTCTTATTGTTATTGCTGTTTTCAGTAGGGTACCAGACTTGGACCATTAACTCCCTCTTATCGCTTTGATCTTCAGTTAAGACTTCATCTCTGTTCTGATCTGTAAAATGAAATATTTGAGTCCCCACCTTCTCTGGACCATCCGGCTTCGGTAAATCAAAGACAGGTAAGTACACAGACAACAGGGTAGAAGCAACAAGCAAAATGACGATCAGGGAAGATAAACTATACTTCAACAGCTTCCCTATTTTTGGATGGATCATCTTATCGGAATGTCTAGATAAAGCAATGAATATGAATAACGCCGTGATGATATATACCACAAGTAACTGCCATCGGTATCCCTCAACCAATAATTGAACTACAAGTATAACGCCACTTCCTATATCCACACCCAAGCCTGTTTTCTTTGCACTTCTTTTCATAAAAAGTAAGTCTGCGAGTAAAGCAAAACAGGACAGAACTAAAAGTATCTCAAATAATCTCAATTAAATTCCTCTCTCTCATCACGGCAAAGTCCGGATTGATCATGTTGTAGAAACCGCCCCACAGGGCGGTTTTTCATATTAGTTCATAAAAGCTCTAACGTCTTCAGCAATTTTGTTGAATTGAGTGTGATGTAAATAATGTGAACCATCCATTGTAACTACTTTCCCATGTACCGAATCTTTGATCTGTCCTTCATGCAATGGGATCCATCCTTCTACCCCTTCATTATTTGCTTGTACAAAGAGAAGAAGTGGAAGATCATTAGGGAAACTCAAACCTTGAGCACCTTTGAAATTGGAATAAATATGATCCATCTCGTTTAATGACGTGGAATTATACATGTTTTTATTCGAGATCATTTTCATCTGCTCAACCGTCTGTTCATCGAATGCAAGTCCTTCATAGGGGTCTGCACTCACTTTCATCATTAACCTTAAAAGACCTGTATTTCTGAGGAAAGCAAACGTTTTTAATGGGAACTTCGCATCGGTAATGCTTGGTTGGGTAGAAACGCTGCTATCAATACCGACAAATGCAGTTACCTCATCCGGATATTTGTTCACATAATCAATGCCGTAAATGCCTGCAATGGAGTGACCCATGAGCATGTACTGATGAATATCAAGTTGTTGCAGAGCTTCATGAACTTCACTTACGATGTTCTCTGTGGTTCTTTCTTTTTCAGTTTCATCACTTAATCCATAACCGAATGGCTCAACAGCAACCACTCGGTAATATGGTGATAATTCATCTATAAGCAACTTGAAATCAAGCGCTGGTGTTGCTGTTCCATAACCAGGCAGAAGCACAATCGTTTCCTTGCCTTCACCTTGAATGAGCACATTCATATTTTTCCCGTCTACAGATACATGCTGACCGTAGGGCTCAATCTTTTTGGCCTCAGAATTGCTACTGATCACATTGGTCATATAAACAATACCTAGAAACAGAACAATAGCGATACCGATTGCACCCAAAACTTTAAGTATGATATTTCGTATCCTCTTGACCCTGGTTCTATTCCTGGCTTTCTTTCCCTCTGATTGTGTCACGCTGATCTTCTCCTGTCTTGAACTGAAATATGAACAAATAAGGAAATGTTATGCCGTTACGGGCACGGAGCTTGTACAAAATGGAGTTATTGAATCCCTCCCATAAACCCCCTGAATTTTTCGGCGATTTCTTTGGCATGGGAACGGTATATATAATGGTTTGCTTCCAGCAGCACCATTTCACCACGCACAGAGTGCTCTATTAACTTCTCGTGTTCGGGAACCCAATTGTCCACTGCCGGATGATTCTTCTGAACAAAGAAAAGAACCGGGAGATCGACTGGGAAGGTTAACTGTTCAGCTGCTTTAAAATTGGAATACATGCTTACAATTTCGTTTAATTGAGTTGAGTTAAACATGTTCTTCTGTATCAAAATGTTCAATTGATCTTTGGTTTGTTCATCATACGGTAGCCCCGCATATGGATCATCACTCATTTTCAATTGCAAACGCGGGAAACCCAAGTTGCGGTACCATTTAATGGGTACGATTTCTGATGCTTCAACCTTCTTTTCACTAATCGTCGGAACACTGGTGTCCAGCCCAACGTATGCACTTACTTCATCTGCATATTTGTTCACATAATCCAGACTATAGATCCCCGAGATGGAATGACCCATCAAGATATAACGATCAATATGCAGACTCTGTAACGCTTCATGAATTTCACTGACGATATTTGCTGTACTGCGCTCCTTTTCGGTCTGATCACTTAATCCATAACCAAACGGTTCAACCACGACGACTTTATAATGGGGAGATAATTCCGAAATGAGTGGCTTAAAATCAAGTGCAGGTGATGCTGTTCCAAAACCCGGCAGAAGTACAATCGTTTCCTCGCCTTCGCCTTGAATGAACACATTCATATTTTTCCCATCTACGGATACATGTTGTCCATACGGCTCCATTCTTTTTTGCTCCGAATAACTACTGATTTTGTTAACGGTGTATACGATAGCTACAAAAAGCAAGATCGCTATAAGGATTGCGGCAAGCACTTTAAACAAAATGCTTAACACTCTTTTTGTTTTACTTTTACTCGTTTTGTCTGCTTGTTGATTCACATTCATCTGCTCCTATCCTCATCTGTATATTGGCCTAACAGGTTGCTAATGCAAGCCTAACCAACAAAGATGTACTCCCCGTGACCGTAATATGAACTGAATATGAACAAGCAAAAAAAAATACCATGTGTAACATACAAGGAAACTTGCATGTTACACATGGTATGAAAATCCGGTATTCAATCATCCGATGAAAATTTAATTCTTTGGCCTATCCTGCGACCCTAATTATCCGTTGGTGGATGGATTGGCAACGTAATGATAAAGGTCGTGCCTTGACCAGGTTCGCTTTCCACTCGGATGTCACCCTGATGAAGGGACACGATCTGTTTAACGATAGCAAGTCCCATGCCACTCCCGTCATATTTACGACTGTGGGAACGATCCGCTTTGAAAAAACGCTCGAATATGCGCTTCTGATCTTTAATGGGAATACCAATGCCCGTGTCAGATATTCGGACACTCACATGGTTGATATCCTCTTCGATACGGACTTTAATCATACCGCCATCCTTGGAGAACTTGATGCTATTTCCGATGATGTTGGTCCATACCTGATTTAACTGGTCGTGGTCAGCCGTAACCTTCACGTTCTCCAAATCAAGCTCAAAATGAATGTTACGCCCAGACCATTGCGGCTGAAGTGCCACAATGACCCGCCGGATCTGTTCATCAAGGCTTAAGGTGTTAAGCCGAAGTTGCTGTGACTGCGATTCAAGCAAACTCAGCTTGAGCAGGCTGTCGCTCATCTTTGACATTCTTTTCGCTTCAGAGATGATAATATCCAGGTAACGGTTTCGCTCTTGTTCGGAGAGGTTTACTTGCTTCAGTGCCGAAGCATAACCGGATATCGAGGTGAGTGGTGACTGAACCTCGTGCGAAACATTCGTAACGAATTCCCTGCGCATCTGCTCCAACTGCTTCAGATCATGCATCATTTCTTCAAAGCTGCGAGCTAATGTACCAATCTCCGTCGTTTGCTTAATGTTCAGCTTGACGTTGAAATCTCCAGCTGCAATCCGTTTAGTTGCTTTGGTCAATTTCTTGATCGGTCTTACCAGATATACAGAAGCAACCAGAATCAGCAAGCTTCCTGCAATCAACGAACAGCTTGCAAAGATTAAGCCCCATCTAATCACAAAAGAGGTCGAAGGCGGTGCGAGTGTTTCCAAAAATATCGCTTTTGTACCTATCTCCGTTTTCAACGGTAACCCCAAGAACCCTGTAGCAATCCCACTCGTTGTTTCTTGAACAACGCCCCCATTTAACACTTTCTTTAACTGCTCACTCGTTACAGCAGAAGACTTATGTCCGTTAAGCTTTCCATAAGTCTTGAACTCACCGGAAGCTTCGAAGATTCGAATATGATAGGAGCTGAGCTGCTTCATTCCACTAACGTATAAGTCTGCTTCACTCACTGGGAGGATCTTATAAATCTGCACAACGTCTTGGCCGAAGTTACGTAAGTTAATTTGAGCGTTTTCGTTCAATTTCTCTTCGAATATCCAGGTAGACACAAAAAATGAAATGACCGTCCCAGCGATGACAGACCCGAGAAAGGTCAGGACCACACGAATATATATGGATCGGATCATTCATGAACCTCAAGTCGATATCCTAGCCCACGTACCGTTTCAATCCGAAAATCAGGTGTCGTAGCGAATCGTTCACGCAGACGCTTAATATGTACGTCTATCGTTCGATCATCCCCGGCGTAATCAATACCCCATATTTGATCGATCAACTGCTCACGTGTATAGACTTGGCCTGGTGTTCCAGCAAGCTTATACAGCAATTCGAACTCCTTAAGCGGTAATGTAAGCGACTCCGTGCCTCTCATCACCTTATACGTCTGACGGTCCAGAATAACGTTGCCAAACTGGATTGTATGTGTAGAGCCAATTTTGTATCGTTTCAACAATGCTCGGACACGAGCGGTCAGTTCCAATGGATCAAACGGTTTGGTCAAATAATCGTCCGTACCCAATTCGAATCCTTTCACCTTCTCCCACGTCTCACCTCTCGCCGTCAGCATGAGTAACGGGAGATCGGGATTGGCTCTACGGAGTTCCTTGCACAGTGCCCAGCCATCCATGACAGGCATCATAATATCAAGCACAACCAGATCCACTGGAGTTTCGCCATACACGGTAAGAGCTTCCTTACCGTCCGCAGCTTCCACTGTTGTGAATCCATCATTTTTGAGAAAGAGACAGACGAGTTCACGGATGTTTGGGTCGTCGTCTGCTACGAGTATAGTAGCCATAGTTTTTTTCCTCTCCGATACGTTTGAATATTTAGTTCAAGTTAGTAAGTAGTAATACATCCTGCTCATTGTATATCCACAGCAAACATCGTATGTTCTTTCAACGTCCCCTGGATTGGGACAGGCTGTGAACCATACTCTGTGAATCCTGCCTTTTGGAGTACACGGATGGAACCGGTGTTATCAGGTACCGCACCAGCTTCGATGCGAGTGATTTTAGTCTCATGTTCGGCAAACTCCAGCACACATTGCAGGGCTTCGCTCATATAGCCTTTTCCTTGATGCAGTACATCCGTTACATAACCAACGAACCATTTGGGAGTTGAATCCAGTATAATCTCGAACAGAGAAATCTCACCGACAAGTTCATCCGTTCTATGTAGAAAAATGCCGAAAGAATAGCGAATTCCTTCTTCTCTCTTCTTATTCCAGCTCTCAATGAGTGCCCTTTGACTTTCCAAGCTGTAGTAAGCGTCATCCCGATTACTCGCTGAGGTGCTCTCAATTGCCACACGATTACGAACCTGTAGATCCAGAAGCAATGAGGCGTCTTCCACATTCCAAAATCTTACATAGATACGTTCTGAACTATATTTCATTATATTAGTCCTCCTCTATTATGTATGGGTGCAAAGAGCTCGCCTGTGCATTGGAGCCAGTTTACCTTTTGAGTATTATGTTCTAATTATATCAGGTCATTATAGGAGTACGAGCGAATCAACGAGAATTGTTTTGCCAGAAAATGCGGGGAATACGGCATGTCGTTACGTAACCAAGCCACAATGGTACCAATCAGGGCGGAAGAACCATACCAGATGGCAATTTCCTTGTGAATGCCGGAGTCCTCCAGGACATCTTCCATCTCGGCACGATCTATCTTAGCTTTGACCAAGGTACTTAACAGTTTCAGGAGTCGTTCTGTGAAAATGGGCGTGCGCTTCGTGGCAAGTACCACCTGATAGAATGATGCGTTCTCTGCAAAATGCTCCAGTAACTTGACCAGAACCGGCCAGGCCTCTTCTGTTCTTTGCTTCTCAAAATGAGGGGCATATTCTTCCACGATCCGTTCAATATGCTCAATCATCTCATCAGCCATCTTCTCCATCATATCCGTAATATCCCGATAGTGCAGATAGAAGGTTACCCGATTGATCGTCGCTCGTTCGGCAATTTTGTTTACTGACAATTTCTCAATATCCATTTCCTGCAGCAACTCAACAAATGCACCTCGAATTAACTGACGTGTTCGCAATATTCTTGGGTCCACAGGCGATTTCTTCTCATCTTTCACGTGTATCCCTCCTTCAAATTTGAAACATTACAATTTTAAACAATCAGTCGTTTATTTTCGATTTACACAACAATATCATAACATTTGTAAAATAAACGACGAAAACACCTCATAACGTAAATTGTAATCTGTCCGAATATGTATATAATTCAATAAATACAATGTAAACTATACAACACGTTGTAAATTTAGTCACGCGTGGATTGAAAGGATGAAAAGGATTGAGTCAGGTTAAGTTACAAGATGAATCTTCCGTAAAGAAAGGCCCTATTCTGTTTATCATGATTCTGGGAGCCTTCCTTGCAACGTTGAATCAAACGATCATGAGTGTCGCTACACCGGAACTGATGGGTGATTTTAACATCTCCGCCGCAACAGCACAATGGTTAACGACAGGTTACATGCTGGTAAACGGGGTGCTGATCCCCATTACAGCCTACTTCATGCAACGCTTTTCAACCAAGCAATTATTCCAAGCTTCGATGTTTATTTTCCTAATCGGTACCATCGTATCCGCTCTTGCAACCAACTTCGGCACATTGCTGACAGGACGCATGATTCAGGCAGCGGGCGCAGGTATTATCATGCCACTCTTGATGCACGTTATTTTGACCTTGTTTGCTCCTGAAAAAAGAGGATCAGCCATGGGTATGGTTGGTTTTGCGATCATTTTCGCCCCAGCAATCGGGCCTACCCTTGCCGGTTATATTCTGGAGAACTACTCTTGGCAAACGATGTTCTATGGCATGATTCCATTAACGCTTATTGTTATTGCCTTTGCATTTGTATACCTGAAGAATGTATCCGAACGGGTCAACACCAAGTTCGACACGATCAGTGTCGTGCTGTCCACCATCGGATTTGGCGCATTGCTGTATGGCTTCAGCAGAGCAGGAAGTCTGGGATGGTCTAGTGCAGAAGTACTTATCTGTATTGCTGCTGGTCTTGTTGCACTTGCACTGTTTACATGGCGTCAACTCGTTTCGGAAGATCCATTGCTCGATTTGCGGGCTTTCAAGTACAACATGTTCTCCCTGACCACGGTCATTAGTATCGCAATTACAATGATCATGTATGCTGACATGATGTTGCTTCCCCTGTACCTCCAGAATGCACGTGGTTACACTGCACTGGAGTCCGGATTATTACTCCTTCCGGGTGCCCTTGTCATGGGCTTCCTGATGCCTGTAGCCGGAAAATTGTTTGACCGGTTTGGAGCGAAATGGCTGGCTGTTATCGGGATGGTCATTACGATCGTGACGACCATTGGTTTCATCGACTTAACGGATTCAACCAGTTATGGTTACCTGGTGTTAATGTCGACAGGCCGTCGTATTGGTATGGCTCTGCTCATGATGCCGATTCAAACTGCCGGGCTCAACCAACTGCCTCCAAGACTTGGTGCACATGGTACAGCCATCTCCAACACCGTCAGACAAGTTGCTGGCGCTGTAGGTACATCATTGCTCGTGAGTGTCATGACCTCCCGTACAACGGCACATATACAGGATATGATGGCAACTGGTGCAGCCAATGGCCTCACTCAACAACAGTTGGCTAAAGAGTCCATGATTCAGGGTATCAATGATGCGTATGTTGTTATCATCGGTATCGCTGTCGTGGGATTGATTCTATCCTTCTTTATCAAACGTACCAAACAAGCCAAAGAGGAAGAAGTCAAACAGGTTGTCAGACAAAAAGTTTCTATGAATTCTAATTAAGTCATCCAGTCTCATAATTGCTTGTATAGCAAAGCGGCAGATCAGGACGTTTACGTCTGATCTGCCGCTTTTTAGGTTGTATCCCGTATGAACCTTTCTTCTACCCAACAATCTTTACTGGCAGAGTGGTCAACGACTGTCCGGGAGCTGAAGTAGCCAGATTATTCTCCAGATCAAAGGACTCCACTGGTTCAATCCGAGCAATTTTCTCCACAAATGCAGTCAAAGCAATGCTAAGTTCCATTCTTGCCAGCGGGGCACCCAGACAAAAATGTGGGCCATTGCCAAAGGTAAGGTGTTTTTTGTTATTACGACGATGAATGTTTAACTCAAACGGGTCTTCAAACATCTGCTCGTCCATATTGGCTGCACTCATCCAGGAGATGACAACATCACCTTTTTTCAAATCCACCCCGAGCAATTGGTTATCCTGCTTCACTGTCCGATGTCGCTTGGCATTTTGGAACCGATATCGAAGCATCTCTTCTACTGCAAGCGGAACCCATTCTGGATTTTGTCTAAGTTGGTCATACAAACTCGGGTCATCGTACAGAAAAGAATAGAACGTATTTGAAACCATATGGCTGGTTGTCTCAATTCCGGCTCCAAGCAAAAGCATCGTTGTTCGAACAACTTCGTCATCCGTGAACTTCTCACCCTCCACTTCGACATTCAACAGATCCGTAATGATATCGTCACCAGGGTTGGTTCGTTTATGAACCACAATGGGATGCAGGAAGTGATAATACTCTTGAGCTGCAGTCTGCTTTTTCAGTTCACTCTCCTCAGCAGTCTTCGGATTAGTGGGCTGAAACAGAATATCTACCCAATTCTTGAAACGATGACTGCCTGTGAGAGGAATACCGAGCAGATCCGCCATAACCATGGAAGGCAGCGGAGCGGCCAACGCCTGAACAATATCAATTGTCGTATTAGGCTCAATATCTGCTACAAGTTGATGCGCAATATTGCGAATTCGCGGCTCCCAGTTTTTCAGACTTCGCGGAGTAAAAGCGGCAGATAACAACGAACGACTTTTCTGATGACGTGGGGGATCAATACTTGATATGTTTAATTTGTCCGGAGGTGTGCCTTCGTTGTTCTTCGCTCCGACCGCAATGGTCGTTCGAGTTCCTTCAGCTGAAAAATACTCATGATTGCTCAGAACCTGCTTGACATCATCGTATCTGAACACATTCCAGGTATCTGTATCTTCGTGATAGTACACAGGATGCTCGGACAGCATTTTTCGAAACCAGTGAAGTGGGAAAAACTCTTCAGACCTGGACTGGAACCCTGTAATGTCCTCAACGCGTATCACTTCTTTATACATTTGGAAGCCACCTCTCAGAATAGTTTCGTGATTGGTTACATGGATACCTGAATTGACAGTTCAGCACCTACATCCATTTTATACCACCCGTTCATTTATTCATATAAACCATTTGAACTAAATCAGAAAAACCCCTTATATAAAGGGGTTTTTCTTTTATACGAATCGTATATTATTTATTCCAGATTTTCAGAGTGATATGCGATAAGAGACAATCTATCATCAATCGCCTAGTTTCGCCAATGATTCCTGCAGCTGATCCAGCTGTGCAGACAGGTCTTCAATCAAGCTCTGCGTTTGGCTTGCCTTCTCCATTAAGACCTGTACGTCCGAACCGTCTTTTGATGCTTTGCCGATTGGTGATGACTTCAATTCCGACAATTCGCGTTCGTACGTTTCTTGTTTCTCCAAAGCTATTCGCAGTTCTTCCTTTGTCGTACCGATCTCATGTTCCAGATATATGATGTCGGACGAGTTCGCTCCATCGGATAAACGTTGTGAATAGGTCATGACTCACCTCTTTCCATTTCATCCATTGCTTTGTCAACCATGTACGGTCCAATATCGATATCCAGTTCCATGCCGAGAGCTAGTTTCGCCAGTTGACTCCCGATAAAAGGCCCCATGGTTAAGCCAGAGGCGCCCAGTCCATTCGCGGTAATCAGCCCCCGCCACCCTGGCACACCTCCCATTACAGGCAGAAAGCCTGGTGTGAACGGTCGGAAGCCGACTCGTACTTCATGGAATGTACTGTTTGCGAGACCCGGTGCCAATTCCAGGCCTTTATTCAAAACCTCCTGCATACCGCCGGCGGTTACTCTTGTATCATAACCTTCCACATCATTCTCATGAGTGGCTCCAATCACAATCCTCTGTTGATCAAAGGCCAGCAGATATTGGTCAGACGGGGGCATAATTACAGGCCAGCGACCTGTATCCGCCTCCTCCGTGAGATGTAAATGCATAATTTGTGCCTTCTGATAGTGCACTTTAAAGTGTATGCCGAGAGGCTTCAACAGTGCATTCGCCCATGCACCTGCACAGACAATGACTTCATCTGCCAGAAAGCTTTGATCGTGAACAGCCACTCCAATGACCCGATCTGCTTCGAATTGAAGCGTGGCGTCTCCATGGATCAATTTGGCTCCATTTCGCTGTGCAGACCGGATTAAGGCATCACGAAGCGCCCGTCCATCTATACGTGCAGCACCGCTGATATGTACCGCTTGATAATGTTCTTCCAGCAGTGGAAAACGTTCTTGGGTTTCTTTGGCATCAAGAGGTGTAATCTCACCAATCTCCGGGGCATCTGCTTTGCGAAGTTGTGCCCGCTCTTGCATCTTGTTGATTTTGTCCTCATCCATATGAATGCTGAGCGCACCCACTTGAGCATATCCGGTCTCCGTTTCTCCTTCATCCTCAAGCTCCGCTATGATACCAGGGTAGAACCGCGCACCAGCCTTGGCGAGTTGATACCAGTCCTGGTTACGTCGCTGCGACAGCCATGGACAGATGATCCCGGCAGCGGCATCCGTTGCCTGTCCTATATCTTTTCGATCTATGATGATTACTTCTGCGCCCCGTTTGGCTAATTGATAGGCTGTTGATGCCCCCAGAATACCCGATCCGACTACGATGACTTTCTTCATGTTTGCATCCCTTTCCTTAATTACTCATCCGTTATAGCGTATACTGTTTCGCATTCTGTTGGCAAGGCAGGCGTACTTTTAGTCCATAAATAGAGACTGATCTGACTGCGGTTCACATTAATCTATCCAAAATACAATTGTTGAAATCATTTTTTGAAAACGTTTTATTATCGCTGGTCATTTAATTAAAATTATTCCATTTATGTAATATAATTCTTCCTAGGTTTCTTTTAACGCTGTAACCACGCCACTTACGCACATGATTCTTTAACGAAAAGAGGAATAACACGACGATGCCGAAACCTAGCATGGGGAATCCACTGGATGCCGATATGCCGCTCATGATTACAGGGCAAAACCAGTTGACCGTTGATGAATTGATGAATTGGAGCGACCATTCACGGGATTACAGCATTGTACAGTGCATCGGAGGAACAGGGCGAATCGCAGCTAAGAATCATGAATTTTCGATCAAAAAAGGAACCGCTCTTATTTTGTTCCCGGAGGTAACCTACCATTACCACAATCTGAGTGATTCATTACGATTTGATTGTCTGTCTTTCAATGGCTATTTATTGCCACGTTTCTTGCATACCTTGCAGATCGGGGAGCTGCGCGCCTTCAAGCCGGACGGAATGCTTCATATCCTGTTGCATGAAATTACGTTGGCGCTGCAGTCCCGGCACAAGGATCAGATCTGGCACGTATCCGCATTACTGTACATGCTTTTGGTCCGATTAACCATTGAAGGTGAACGCTATAGTGCTTATGAACGTTCGGATGCTCGATTAAGATTGGATGAACTCATTACTTTTATCAAACAAAATTATCATCAGGATATCTCTCTCCCCATGTTGGCTGAGCAGATGGACGTAACCGAACAACACCTGAACCGGATATTCAAAAAAGAATTTCAAATGACGCCACTGGAGTATCTCATGCGATACCGGTTGTTGAAAGCCAAGGAAATGCTCATTGAAAACAATGCAACTACGGCTCATGAAATAGCCAAAGCAGTTGGTTTTAACAGTGCCAGTTACTTTGGATCAGTGTTCAAAAAATACGAAGGCATCTCTCCTATCGAGCTGCGCAAGCAGTATCTGGGTTAAAGAGCCTTCATATCAATCTCGGCCAGCGAGGATAACCGCAGTTCATGTATGGTGAATTCCAGACCACGCGTTACCTCGTTAGGCACGATGATACAACGAATCCCTGCGGCATTGGCTGCCTTCAGTCCGTTAGGTGAGTCTTCGAACACAATCGCTTCGGAAGCCTCGACTCCCAGACTCTGGAGAGCAAGAAGATACAGTTCAGGATCAGGCTTGACACGCTTCACATCTTCCGAAGTATGAACAACGGTGAAATAATCAAAAATGCCTAGTTTCTTCAAATAACCATGAACCCAGTCCCGTGTGGAGCTGGAAGCAACGGCAAGCTGAATCCCCTGTTCCCTCGCAGACTGAAGCAATTCATACACGCCTGGCAGAATAGCCGCCTGTCCCAGATAGGCTTCGTATTTCTGTTCAGAAAGCAGTTTGATATGATCATGATCTATCTTTTGTTGGAGCGCTTGCTCCAGATACAGGAATGGATGAAATTCCTCAAAGGATGTCCCTACATTTTTCGACCATAGCTCCAGGCCAAGTTCAACCCCGTGCTCTTCATAAATATCGCGAAACGCATAGTACCAAGGTGTCTCTGTATCGACAATGAGTCCATCAAAATCAAATATAAATGCTTTTACCATGATCCTGTTCTCCCTCCATTGATCGGCCAGGGAAGCGGTTTAGAAGCGTGCGGTCAAGTCCGGATGAGTAACGTCCACTGATAAAAAGTGACACGTACAGCCCGTTCCCGTCGGCGACTGAACGACTAATCCAGCTCGAAGTTCCCCCTGTGTCGGCATCCCGAAATAACGAATTAGTTTCCACTCATCCCCATCGGGTGAATAAAAGAATGATATGCAGCCCTCTACTTTGCGTATACGCAGATAGGGATTAGGTACGGAGACTTCAACCGAATTACAATCATCAGATGAACCATCACGAGTGACCACCGACACGATCGTAGGTGCTTTCCCATCATATTCAAAACAGATTTTGCACCAGTTGCGATCATCCGCCATTATCATCAGACAACCGGAGTCATATTGATTTTTCATATCCACCGTTAATTGGGTCGTAATTTCGAAGTCTCCAGGCACGGGCATGGACAAGAACGGCGCAGTTGCACGAATGTGCTTCCCCGCTGGATCTTGGAAAAAGTCCGTATCCGCCTGTGCTTCCACCCGTACACCTCCCTGATCCGTATAAGACCAGATCTTAGGCTCGTTCATCCATGTCCATTGCTTCCGCGCTTCTGTTGTCATAACGTTAGTCATTTGTAAGTAGCCTCCCAAGTTAAAATTTAATCTAGTTTTTTTTCTGTACTACATATTCGCTCCAGATACAGTAAACCCCTTTTTCTACATATTTTTGTAAGCTTCCAGCACTTGGGAGTGCTTTTGCGGATCTGGCAGGAAGAACATGATGACCATAAGTACGACGTACAGACCAAGAATGACACTGAACAACAGTGTTGGATTGTGATGGTAGAGCAAGCCCGTCAGGTAACCCGATGGAATGGCTGTAAGCGTCATAACCGTCTGCACAGCGGAGAACATGTCGGCTTTCTCATGCGTACCCAATCGGTTCATCAGCAAGGAATCCCGGTACGTCTGTAGGATGAAGTTACCCGCAGCAAGCACGATCAGCGTGAGAAACAACATCCCTATATTCCCCACGGGGATCAATAGAAACAGGATGGCCCCGGCCGTACTAAGCACGATGGAAAAACCAACATACTTTTCCTCTGAACGCCGTTTCAGTCTCGGAATGATCACCAGATAGAGCAGCATGACGGTTAACGCTGTCACTACCGGGATAAACGAAATGACACGGTCATCGAATTTCAACTGTTCTTTGAAGAAAATAACCTGAAAGAAATTCAGCTGCAAAATCAGATTGGATAACACTGTGATCAAAATAATCGGAAAAAGTCGCCGTTTGTAAAACGATTTGCCGAACAGACGCAGACTGGCACCCAAGCTCTGAAGTACACGGGTTTTACTATGCAACCCCATAAGTTCCTTGCCGACTTCAGTCTCATCCGTGTATCGGTTCCGAATGAAGAACATGGCCGTCATGAGGATGCCCCCCACAAAGTAAATGCTGGCCAGTGTTGGCACAATACCAAAATCAGCAATGACCACCCCGGCAATGGGGGTTAATACCCCGGCACCTGTAATAATCATGTTGAGAATGGCAAACACTTTCGATCGTTTGTGTTCCTCCACATCCTCAATAATCAGACAGTTAAATGCGACCGTTACAAACTTCGAAGTTGCATTCAGCAAGTAGGCGATCAAAAACAGCCAGAAGTTCTGTGAGAATGCCCAGATGAACATGGGAACACTCCAGGCAAGCAGATCAAAGATCAGCGTTGTTCGCTTCCGACCCAGCTTATTCGTAATGGAACCCGCAAACAATTGAAAGATAAAGGCAAAATAGAGATTTACCGAATTGATTAAACCGATTTCGATGTCCGAAAGTCCGGCTTCCTTCATATATAAAGGAGCGTAGAAGAGAACGATCGTGCCCGGAATTGCCCATACCGGTTCGAGTAAAATGGAGTAGCGTGGATTCTTCGGCAAATCTTGAAGCAATTTCAATCGATATCCCTTCCTTCTGCAGTTTTCACCGCTGCGAATTCCAACTTCTCGCAGCGGCAAACCTGCTAATGTCTACATGCTTATAGTACCTCTTATAGGATAAGAGCTGTTTTGACCGAATTCATCGGTAACTTCGCTCCAGTATGCAAGTCATAACCAATCGTTCCATTAAAGGCCTGTTCATAATCACTCAGCAGTTCCTTCGCTGTCACCATCTGTTCCAGTTCCGGAATGCTTTGGGCAAATTTCAATGCCGTACTGATCATGGAGTGATTAGCAACTGCACCAATGATACTAATACCATCATTAATCACGGCAGTTGATTTGAACGTCACCTCATAGCTGTCGTCATATCCCATAGGGATGATTTTGCCGCCTTTGGCAATCATCTCAAACCCTACATGAAGCTGGTTACCCACCGCGTCCACTACAATATCAAACTTCTTGTTATTATTAATCTCGTATACTTTATCAAGCGTCAGGTCCTGAGGATAGAACACATGATCCGCGATTCCGGAAGCAAACTCTTTGCGGTATGGATCAACTTCCGTGCCTACAGTAAGCCTTGCCAATCGTTTGCTCACAAGCTGACACAAGGAACCGATTGCACCCGAACCGAGGACCAGTACAGAGTCACTTGGCTTAGTGCCTGCTTTCATGAATGTCTGAAGCACACATCCCAGTGGTTCAATCATCATGGCTGTTTCCCAGCTCATGGAATCCGGGATGGCATAGATATACTTTTCGTCCCCTACAAAATACTCGGCAAAGGTTCCGTGCGTCGTCATCCCCACCTGATAGTCATCAAAATTCTCGCAGTAGATGAACAGACCTTCGCGGCAATAAGAGCAGGTACCGCAAGATTGTGTGGGATCAACCAGTACCCGATCGCCGATCTTGAAACCACGTACTTCTTCGCCCACCTCAACCACGGTGCCTACGCCTTCATGACCAATGATCGTTCCTTTATTCGCAGGTACTTTGCCTTTGACAATATTCAGGTCTGTCCCGCAGATACCTGAACCATAGATTTTAATTTTTACCTGGTTTGGCTTCTGAATGGTTGGCTCCTCAATCTCCTGGTACGTCACCTGTTTGAGATCCTGATATACGAGTGCTTTCATTGAATAATTCCTCCTAGTCGATTGTCGATTTCTAATTTATGGATTAAGCTTTCAACGTTTTCGAAAGTTGCATCGAATGAAGATGTTCCTGCTTCTGAATCTCTTTCCAGTCTGACAGGATCTGCAACAGAGCTTCCTCGACCCACAGCAATTCTTCCCGTGTATGGGCATCCGAGAAAATAAAGTAACCTTTGGTGAAAATGCCGAAGTGAGCCATTCTCTTCACCATGAACTCGCGGAAAGGGTCCGTTTGGAAGTTATCCTCGGCCAAGGATTGAATGCAGAAGCTTGCATACGTCCCCTTCAATTCCAATTGATCCGTTAAACCGAGCAACACAAGCTCAGATTCCAGACGATCCATGATCCGGGTTGCCGGATCACGCCAGGACGGCCATACTTTCGCATTCTTCATTAATCGTTCACAGGCAATGGCTGCCGCAAGCGCTGTTGTTTCGCTGGAATGCGCATTGCTGAATCGAACCTGTCCTGACAGAGACATCAAGTGCTCTGGTCCCAAAACTGCTGCGAGCGGCAACCCGTTTGCCATACCTTTGGAGATACAGAGCAGATCAGGCCAGATGTCATATTCTCCTGCTGTAGCCTGTTTGCCCATTCGAATACCGGAAGTGACCTCATCGAATATGATAATGATGTCCAGAGACCGGCATAGATTGACAACTTCATCCAGCGCATCCCGTTTCCACTCATTGGGACATAAAACAATACATGCGATATCCTCGGGAGATGAGGTAATCTGGGCCTCAATTCGCTCCGCAGTCGGTTTGTTAACCCAGATCGTTGAACGCTCAATATCTACAGGAATGCCCCGTTCTTTTGTCTGGCCACCGTAATATCCGTATGCGGACCAATCATGCCACCCGTGATAAGCCGTCGCAATCACCTTGCTTTTGCCACTTGCAGCACGGGCAAGTCGTACAGCCCCACTCACTGCATCCGCACCACTTTTGGTGAAGCGCAGCGACGGATAACGACCCTCGAACCGCTCCAGAATCAACTCGGCACATTCAAGCTCGATGTCGGCCGGAACCGAAAAGCTTGTCCCTTTTTTGAGCTGGTGAATGACGGTTAGTTGAACTTCATGTCTCGCATGGCCCCAGGATGCCGTACCCATAGCCATTTCGCAATCCAGCCATTCATTACCGTCAATATCTGTAAATCGGGATTTGTAAGCCTCTGCACAACATACAGGTGTATGCCCTGGAAATAAACGTTCAGGTGCTTTGGCTAAAGTGCTGCATCCGCTCGGTATTACCTTTTCGACTTGCTCCAACCACTCCAGATTACGGCTAAATCGTACGGCACGATCGAGCGTGCTCTCTTTTTCTTTCACCTTAAGTACCTCCCTGTTTATTTACGTTGTGAGTGAATTACCGAACTTTGGTTCCAGGCCAGCATCCATCGTAGATGCGATCCATCGTGATTACATTGCCATACAGATCGATGATCAGATCCTTGGCCCGATGAGCGTGTCTCATCTCAATCCAGTAGCGGTTCTCCAGCAAACGGGCGAAATTGTCCACCAAAAACAGTAACCGATTCTCACTATGGATCAGTTCCTTGCCCAGTACCTGTGGCAGCCAGATGGCTCCGTTGGAATTGAAGCGGTTGGAATAGTCACGTACTTCGGCTACATTAGCAAATTCGGCTTCTTCCAACTTGGTCCAGAACGTATCGGCATCACTTCGAACTTCCGCCAGATCAATGCCGACAATAGGAAGATGCTGATATTCCCCTTGGCTTTCCAGCTGCGCTTTCAGATGACTGAAAACGAAAGGCCACACATCGGCCTCGATTTGACCGCCCCACTTTTTCCAAAAACGTGCCAGATTGTTCTTGCGGTTGAAATTGCGGTGAATACCGCTGCTGCGTTCCCAGTGATAGGCTTGAATATTCGGGTTAATGACCGTATCGTATCCGGCAGCTCGTGCTCGCATCTGATAATCAAAATCCTCGTACCCGTTAAAGAATTTCTCATCGAGGTTGCCAATCGTTTCGTATACTTCTCGCTTCATGCCGAACATGGCGAATACCACCAGTTGAACGGAGAACGTTTCTTTCGGGATATCATCAGGAGATGCATTCAGGAACAGGTGTCGGCCGATGGTGTCCGCAAAAGCAATGCCGCAATGCTGCACCCCGCCTGTTTGCGGATACAACAGAACCCCTCCAATCATGCCGATCGTAATATCGCTATCCAGTGTCTCTTTCATCATCGGTTGCCAGTTCGGTTGAAGAATGGTGTCGGAATCCAGGAAGAAAATGTACTCTCCCTTGGCTAGACTCAGTGCGCTATTAATCGACACGGCGCAACCGAGTGGAAAATCATGCTGAAGAATCTCGATGGTCACACCTTCTCTTACTTCTTGCTTCAGTTTATCCAGATGTTGAAAGACTGCTGAGCCTGAACCATCGTTGATGAAAATAATCTGAGTGGATGGACTTACCGTCCGGAGCAACGAATCTGTGAACAGGTTCAAAATGTTATAGTCCTGGTTGACTGGCACAATAATGGTGTAAAGCATGGAATCCCTCCTGATTTGGGTTGATGGAATGAGTACTTGAGCTGATTTTAAACTGCACCATTGCAGGTCGTTCAGTCCGTCCCCCTCGCTTGAATATTTTGTCTTTATTTGGTAATGATTTGAATCTACTAGAAATTTATATCATTTTTTGTAAACTTGAAATCTTAAATTCTGAACCCTGTTAATATTTGAATATCAGCAAAAATCAAGTCCATGATGCCTCTGTACTGAGAAACGTTGTTGGGAACGCAAAAAAACACCCTCAAAGCGTCTGCGTATCTAGCGATACGATTGACTGTTTAAGAGTGCTTTTGTACTAAAAATGGATTATTTTCCGTTGAATTGGACCTGACCTAACGCAGCTTAAACCCATGATAAAACGTGTCTACCACAAGCGCAGGAGCTGCTTTTCTCGCGATATGACCACTAACAACCTGCTGCCACGTCAGGAACATGATGGAATACAGCACATCTACAATCCAGGTTTTATCGAGATCGGAGCGAAAATAACCTTTCTGTTGTAACAGACCGACCGCATGAAGCACCGGTTCTCTCAGTTTCAGATCTGCTCCCTCAATCTCAGGATTATAGTTAATGGTCGTGTCATGAGCCAAAAAATATATTTTGTCGCCTAATGGAATCAGCGCTTCGATCAGCTCAGGTATGTACTTTTCGCAGTGCTCCTCATCCAGTTGGATGTGTTGCATGGTCTCACTGACCACCTCGATTGCGCGTAATCCCAGATGAACCATGAGCTGTTCGCGGCTTTCCACATAACGATGTAATGTAGCGATCCCGATTTTGGCAGATTCAGCAATTTCATTCATGGAAGCATTCGGCTTTTCAATCAGCAACTTGGTAGCCTCGTCCAAAATGGAATGAAGCCTGGTTTGTTTAATTGTTGTCATTTCCTTTTTCATCGGTATTACACCTCTTGGCGAATTAGTCTACAAATGATCGATTCATCCATCATATGATTGGATAAGTTCATAAAATTATAGCATAGATTCTCACCATATCGCAGTTTGAACGTTACATGCTACCTGCTAAACTCGTGTTGTACATATAAAGCTTAAAAGCCGCCATTCGGCGGCTCTTAGCATCGTTATCTTTTAACGCAGCCTGTTGCTTATAGTTCAATGATTCTTGTTGCAATATTGGCACAAAATTCACTGTCATGCTCTACAAAAAGCAGGGTCGGCGAATATTCCAGCAGCAGGTCTTCGATCTGCATACGTGAGATGACATCCACAAAATTCAGTGGTTCATCCCATATATGCAGATGAGCCTTCTCACTAAGACTTTTGGCAATAAGCACTTTCTTTTTTTGACCTGCACTAAATGTCGAGATATCTTTCTCCAATTGCTGTCTGGAGAAATCCAACTTTCGGAGTATCGATTTGAACAGGCTCTCATCAATACCGTGTGTGGCTGCATACTCAGATAAATGTCCTCCGAGATCGGACGTGTCCTGCGACACATACGAGATTTTAAGCTGATGATCCTTACGCAGAAGACCTGTATAAGCGATATCTTCACCACAGATCAGTTTAAGAATGCTTGATTTGCCCGAACCATTTTTACCATATAGGGCAATTCGATCCCCTTTTCCAACCGTAAAACGGATATCCTTACACACCGTATTGGAGCCATAGGCTATCGATACATGTTCCAATTCGACAAGTTCATGCTTGTGAAAGTCCAGCTGATGAATCTGCAGAGATTCTGCAGATTCAATATTTTTGAGAAGTTTGGACTTTTCCTGAATCGCAGATTGCTGTCTTTGTTCAATATTTTTGGAACGTTTCATCATCTTGGCAGCCTTGTGCCCAATATATCCTTTATCCACCTTGGAACCGGAATTTCTCGTGCCGTTTTTGGTCTTTTCTACTTCATGCGACCATCCACCGGTCCGTTTGGCTGAATCGGATAAACGCTTGATGTCCTTCTTTAATTTCTCATTACTCGCAAGTTCAAACTGATCTTGTCTTCGTTTATTTTCCCACCAAGCGGAGAAATTGCCTTTCTGAATCTCGATGTTACTCTTATTGATGGAAAGGATGTGGTCTACACTTTGATCAAGAAAGGATCGATCATGAGACACCAAAATAAATCCACTCTTGCTGCGGAGATAATCACCTACAATCTGTCTCGCATGAAGATCAAGATGGTTGGTAGGCTCATCAATAAGCAGAAACCGATTATCCTTCAGGAACAAGGCAGCCAGCATCACCTTTGTTTGTTCTCCGTTGGATAACGTATCGTAAGGCCGGTACAGTACATCTTCCGACACCTTCAACAGATTAAGCTCGCGCACTACTTGCCAATGCAGATATTCAGGATGAATCTCGCCGATGACATCGACGGTCATGGCTCCCTTATCCTCTACCGGGAAAGGAAAGTATTCAAAGCTGACATTCGCAGAGATATGCCCACTATAATCATACTTGCCGAGTAACAATTGGAGGAAGGTTGTTTTGCCTCTGCCGTTCCTTCCCGTAAAACCCAATTTCCAATCGGAGTCCAACTGAAAACTTACATTTTCAAATATATTATCGTAACTGCCTTCATAGGCAAATGTCAGGTTGGTAACGTTAATTAAAGACATGCAGATCATCCTTTTTATGTGAAATATAAAAGTAAACTGACGGGATTTCACCACTGAACACGGCATGGATTCCCTCACTTTAATATTTGGACATAATCAGAATTTAGATTCGCTTATGCGATCATGAAACTGGCGATAAAACCTTCAGCGCCAAGTAGATCTATGCATAGGAGGATAAAGTGTCGGATTCTGATTAGTAATATTGTGAACCATGCCATTGTTCAAGTTCGTTGACAGGTCCACATAAACATCTACAACCTCTAATTCTGTCATCACTTTATCACCCCTTCGAAGCTTAAAATTTAATACAGAAAACTTAACATGGAACAACAACACGGGTCAAGGCGAGAAATCAGATAAAACCTCTCCATATAACCCTCCCTGATTAATATAAATATCCTAAGAAATCGAGTTCTCCTTCTTCCCATGGCTGGCTTCCAACTGCTTTGATCATTAATCCCTCCACCTTCTGAGTCCCGACTCCAACCGTAGTTAAGGTTTCATGATCAATTTTCAACCACGTACATGTGTTGCTTACCGTTTTGAATCCATTTTTGCGATACAATTCCTCATGATCCGCAAATAAAAGGACAAAATCAACACGCTTTTTAGCCATCCTCTCCACTTCGGAAATTAACAATGAAGCGATTCCTTGAGAGCGAGCAGCCGGAGAAACACACAAATCGATGATCCCCAACACTCTTATGGGTTTACCATTTAAATTCATCATCCTGTAATCCAGTCCCACATGCCCAACGAATTGGTTATCAGGGGTAAAAGCCAATACTCTGCCCTGTGGTATTTGCTTAAAAAACAATCGATCTTTCGGATACACCTCTGGAAAACTGGCAAACAGTAATTCTTGAAGAAGAGTTGACCATTCTTCACTTAGATCCACATCATTTGTTTTAATTATTTTCAATAAAATCCTCCTACCAAAAAGCCGCCTTAAGGGCGGCTTGCTGCTGTGTATGTTCAACTCAATCTACTTTCGCACCATACGAGCGTACAAACAGAACGGCTTGTTCGCGATCCAAACGTACGCCTTTGATATCCAGTGACTTTAGATCGATCCCTTCCAGATTAGCTCCTCTAAGATCAGCCCCTTGCAGCTTGGCTCTGCTCATAACGGCTCTTGTCAGATCACAGTCTCTCAAATCCGCTTTGGTGAAATCCGTGTCCGTAAAGTCAGCCTCAAAGAAACGAATTCCTCGCAAATCCTGTTTGCCTAATCGGGTATGTCTCAGATTGGTATAAGACCAATCCCCATGACTCAGGGTAATGCCATCCATTTGGGCACCTGAAAAGTCCGAACCTGTCATCTTGCAGGTGCTGAATTTGGAAGCAAAGAGATTCGCACCCCCGAAGGTGCAGTTCTCAAAAGCCGATTCCGTATGAATCGAACCATTCATGGAAGCCCCTTTGAAGTCACACTCGATAAAACGACAGTTACTCGTTTCGATTTCTTCCATAGAAGCGTTCATAAATGTACACTGCTTGAAAACACAGCTTATGAGTTCTCCATAGCGCAGATCACGTCCCTCAAAATGTACTGCTTCATATTCCTGATCCTTATATTGATACACTGGTTACACCCCACATTGTATATTTCTCCGTCTTTCTTCATTAAAAGAACTTTTTATACTATACCACACCCCTGTCAAGTACCTGCTTAAACACCATTGAAAGTCAAGTATCTTTTTTTGTAAAAAATAGATCTTAAAACTACAAAAGGAACGCAATTTGCGTCCCTCCAACCTACACCTTTGCATATCACAAAGTGAGCTTATGTACGTGTATTACACCAGTATTTTGGACATTCGGTACAGGGACAGCGAAGGTTTGTTGATTTCCCCCACTCGCTGGTAACCCAAACGTTTATATAGTTTAATCGCTAATAGATTTTCCTTTTTAACCGTGAGCGAAGATTTGGACAGACCTTGTGCAATAGCCTGCTGTTCAGCAAATTGAATAAGCTGCGTCCCCACGCCAAGTCCTCTGCTTTCTGGCAAGGTAGCCAATGTTCCGATGTGGTACTCGTCATTCTGCGCTTCTTTTAATGTCACCATGGAGTAGAACTCTTTCCAATGTTGAAGATTATACTTAATCAGACTCCATTGACGAAGTTCAAACAGCTTGGTGAACGTTGGCAAAGCGAGTTTGTTCATCAAGGTGGTCGGATAACATACAATCATGCCCAGCGTTTGGCCCCCCATTTTGGCTTCATAAGCGTATTGGTGACTGAATCGGTTTCGATTTGAACGCCATAACTTGTTGAATGTTTTCTCTATAATGCCTTTATCTTTGGTACCTGCAAGCGAATAGGCCATATATTCAAGTGCCATCTGATTCAATTGCCCACCGACCAAAGATTGCGGGCTGGCTTTTAATATGGAAATCTTATTCATCGCTGTCACTCCTCTAAGTAGCTGAAATTGGATTAAGTTCTTACATCAGGTTGGGTGAATGATATGCCCTCAACGATCACATTCACGGTATCAATCGTTAATCCGGTCAGCTGTTCCACATGCACTCTCACATTGTTCTGCAGTTCCCTGCAGACTTCATGCACTTTTGATCCATAACGCACGACAACCTTTAAGTTAATCTCCAGTCTGGATTCTACGTTACGGACGGCTATGCCATTTTGCAGACTTTTCCCACTCCACTTTTTGGTAAGTCCTTCTACAAACCCTGTCGACATGGAGGAAATCTCATTGGAAGTATTCGCGATCTTGCCGACAATTTTGGAGATCACATCATCCGATATTTGAATTTTACCCAGAACATGTTGAATGGACATCCCCTATCTCCTCTTTTCAATTGTTTTTTGATAGATAATAATATCATTTAATATAAATATAAATCATCCAAAGCGCCATTTCAACTTTTGAATTCTGTCGTCCACATTCCTACCTGAACATGGCAAAAAAACCGCGAGCATCGCGGTTTTCCTAGTGGTTATCTTATGGAAATTTCAATTGAATACGGACAGGAATGTGAGAGGATGACTTGATCTTGCTCTCTGTTTTGCCATCCTCTGATACCTCTGTTACTTCTGCTTGCACGATCCACTGTCTGCCTATTATGGATTGAAGCAATTCCATCTCATGTGTAGTCAGATGAATATGCCTAAGTGTCAATTCGTCTTGAATATAATCCCGATCCATCTTACGATCAAACCGAAAATCGAGTAATCGCTTCAACCCGTTAATATGCAAAAACTTGAACTCATAACCTTGACGTATCGCCTTTTCCCAATCGTCTCCGATATCCGCTGCTGTCTGTAGTCTTTCATCGAAATCCATCGCGGACTCCTTAACCAAAGGCAACAACTGGGAATAGTCCCGATGTTGTAACCATTCTATAATCTCGTCCCCCGGTAACCCACTTGTCAGCACATTCTCTACAAGGAGTCCTACTGGAATGGACAGCTGAGCTCGACTCATTGCTCTCCCTCCTCATTCCCGAGATACTGATTGAACCAGGCATTCACCTGTTCGAAGCTATCGATCCGAAGTGAAGGTTTACCGCTTTTGAGCAAACTGTGGTTGGAGCCCGGATAACGAATCAGCTTGGTCTTTTTACCATATCGTTTCAGCGTGGTATATAATTCCTCGGCTTGTGCAATCGGTGTGCGATAGTCCTTCTCTCCGTGCATGATCAGAAGTGGCGTTTCAATATGGTGTGCATGAGCAAGAGGTGAACGGGACCACAGGAACTCAGCGTTTGCCGCAGGATTGCCACCAATGACACCCTCGACATAGGAAATTCCGATATCACTGGTTCCATACATGGACAACCAATTGGAGATGCAACGCTGGGTTACAGCTGCCTTGAATCGGTGCGTATGTGCTACGATCCAGTTTGTCATCACTCCTCCATAACTGCCACCTGCTACTCCCAGACGTGATGCATCAAGGAAATCATAGGTAGCCAGGGCATAATCAACAGCTTCCATCAGATCCCGGTAATCGCCTCCGGCAAAGTCACCACGGCAAGCTCTGGCAAACTCCTGACCGTATCCCATACTTCCGCGAGGATTGATCCACAGCACAGCGTAACCTTGCGCAGCCAGTGTCTGCATTTCATGACTGAATGTTCCCGTATACATCGCGTGAGGTCCACCATGAATCTGCAGAATCAGCGGCAGTTTTCCATTGGATGCACGTGCAGCCGGTGTCGCTAACCATCCTTGAATCGGCCAACCATCAGAAGATTTAAACTCTAAACGAACAGGTACATTCACCTCTAATTCAGCCATGAATTCATCATTCCGCCGGGTAAGCCTGAACATTTCACCACTGTCGATATTCACGCGATATAACTCTCCTGGATGTCCGTCAGTCAACGCAGCGATAACCAGCGACGTGCCATCTGGCGTTAAGGTATACTGATACACATCCTTTTCACCAGCACCCGTCACCATTTGACAAGCTCCATCTTCTTGAATGCGGTACACGTCCACATTCCCGTTATACGTTCCGAGTACATACACACCGCGTTCCGGATGATGGACATCCGAGACCGGAGAAGGTGATGCACCTGCTGACTTCATATCTCCCAGTGCTGCATTACCGATCTGCATATCTAACTGCGGTGCAATTATCCTGGGTTCCCCCCGATGAACAGGGACAGCATATAAACTGTTGTGACTCCCGCTCCCGTATTCGCGATCACTGGCGATCAGGATCAGTTGCTGTCCGTCAGGTGAATAAGAAAACTGGCTTATTGTCAGACTGGAATCCGTCACTTTGAAGAGATCACGCTCTCCCCATCGAAGGCTGTATACATCTGTATAGTACAGCAGATCCGCATCGAGTTCCTCATCTTTCACCTGCTTGGATATGAAGGAAAGGTATTGGCTATCTGGCGACCATGCCGGAGCACTGATATTCCACTGCCCGGATGTCACCTGCGTGATCTCCCCGTTTGCGATCTCATATACAAACAAATGGCTGTATTGACCATCCCACCAGCCAGCCCCTTCCGCCTTCGGCGTTGTACGCTCAAACACCTTGCCTCGCAGTACAGGTGCAGGCTCTTGTTGGACCTCAGCTGTCTTCTGTTGATCCTCCGGTTGCACTTTGCTGGTAAACGCAATGTACTGCCCGTTCGGCGACCAGATATAATTCAATATTTTACGTGCGGGAGATATCAGCATGACAGGTTCTTTTTTATCCGAATCGAGTACCCATAGTCCCTTCCCCCCATCCACTGAGCGAATGAAGGTGAGCTGTGTGCCATCTGGCGACCAAGCAGGCAAAGAATCTTTCGTACCATCCGAAAGTGCAATGTCATCATCACCATCGAGGGAGATTCCTCGAATCTGCGTGTTATATTCGTTTCTATCCTGATCTATGGTCTGTTCCACATATGCCACTTGTCCGTTCGAACTAATCACTGGCTGACTGATCCAACGATAGTGAAGCAGATCCTCCGGCATAATTGGTCTTTGATTCATATTCATGGCTCCCTTCTCCGTTTATTTATGGGTTGTCTCCGTACGTGGATCAAGCACGTCACGCAGCCAATCCCCAAGGAAAATAACACCGAGTACGGTAAATGTAATGGCTAGTCCCGGGAATGTAGCGACCCACCAGCTTGTTGCAACGTATTGTCTTCCATCACTGAGCATACCCCCCCAGGATACATCGGGTGGTTTGATACCCAGACCAAGGAAACTGAGTGAAGCTTCCATAATAATCGTCGTGCCCACATTCATACCGCAGATCACGATAAAAGATGAAAGGATATTCGGCAGAATGTGTCTTAGAATCAATCTCCCATTCTTGGCACCAATCGATCTGGCCGCGTGAACAAAATCCCGCTCCTTGATACTAAGCACCTCACTTCTGACCACACGTGTGAATGGAACCCAGTTGGTCACACCGATGACCAAGATCAGCGTCGTAATACCCGGACCAACAATCGCCATCACAACGAGCATGAACAGAATGGTTGGAATCGCCATGAATGCATCACCTACACGCATGATGACAGCATCCAGCCATTTACCATAGAAACCGGATACCAATCCCAGAATGGCGCCAATGATTCCCGATACAATCACGGCACCCATACCCACAATTAAGGAAACTCGGGCACCATATACAATTCGACTCCACATGTCTCTGCCCAGATTATCGGTACCCAGCCAGTATTCGGCCGTGCCGCCCTCAAGCCATACTGGTGGTTTCAGACGGCCCAGCGGATTCACCGCCGCCGGATCATGACTCGTCAATAGAGGTGCACCTATGGCAATTAACACAACCAACAATACAAGCACCGCACCAAACATTCCGGTCTTGCTGATGATCAGTTGTTGCCAGATATAACGAAATCCCGTCGGTGCACGCCCATTGTCTTGTTCCTGTTCTGTACCGGGAATTGGCATTTCATTGCTGCCTGTCATATGATTGCACCTCCTTCTAGTCGTATTTGATGCGCGGATCAAGCAGCCTGTAGGCTACATCCGTCAAGATATTGGTTACTACAACGATAACGGCAATGACGAACACCGCGGCCTGTACAATCGCCATATCATGTGTGTTGACTGCAACGACCAGCAATTGACCCAGTCCCGGCCAGGAGAATACCGTTTCCGTAATCAAGGTTCCCCCGATCAGACTTGTAAACTGCAAACTCATAATCGTCACGACCGGGATCAACCCATTCCGAAACGCATGCTTAACGATGACGACCATCCGGCCAAGCCCCTTGCTGCGGGCTGTTCGAATATAGTCCTGATTCAGAATCTCCAGCATGCTGGAGCGAATCAGTCGGGTCATCTGAGCAGCCAGTCCAACGCCAAGTGTGAATGCCGGCAAGATCAGATGTGAAAATCCTCCGCGGCCAGATACGGGTAATACACCCAGCATGACGGAGAACAAGAGGATCAGCATGATCCCCATCCAGAAGTTTGGCATTGCCTTACCAATGACGGATATTCCAGAAATAATGAGATCGGTAAACGTATTGCGTTTGACAGCTGAAATGACCCCAAGTGGAACAGCCATTAGCACGGCAAAGAACATGGCGGCTACCGCCAATTCAAAGCTGGCAGGCAATCTCTCCAGCACAAGCTCTAATGCAGGCTGATTGTAGCGAAAAGACTGTCCAAAGTCTCCCTGTATTGCACTGCCCAGAAACTTCACGTATTGCGTATATAAAGGCTGGTCCAAACCGAGTGCCTGAGTCAAGACAGCACGATCTTCAGCGGTAGCCGTTTCAGGCAACATTAGCGCAACCGGATCACCGGTAACTCGAACCAAAATGAACACAATTAATGAAACAATGAACAGCACCGGAATGATCTGTAGTAATGACTTAAGTACGTATTTGCCCATTCCTTGTTCACCTCCCTTATTAAGAAAAAGAACGGCAGGAACATGGTTATCCAGTCCCTGCCGTTCACGGCCTTATCTTCTCAATGACCGGTTACTATACCCGATGTTACTGTGCAACAGGTGTAATCTCGTCAGCATAGAACATCTCGTCACTGCGCGGCGCGAAGTTCACTTTAGCATTTGTTCCGTAAACACCTTCCATTTGGTACAGATATACGGCTGGGCGCTCTTCAGAGAAAATTTGCTGTACTTGCTGATACTCTTTCTCACGAGCTGCAGGGTCCATGTTCACCAATGCCGATTGAAGCAGTTTTTCTACTTCAGGATTGTTATAATCCGATTCGCCTTTTGCTTCTTCCAACATATAACGATTGTAGTTATTCGAAGCGTCGAACAAGGAGTTACCAATACCGATCATGAAGATTTCTTTGAATGATTTGGAGCTGTAACGTTCACTGAATGCACTTGCTTCAAGGACATCCAGATTGATTTTGAATCCGGCTTGTTCCAGCATCGCTGCAACAACTTCAGCCTGTTCTTTGTACTGTGATGAAACGGAGATGGTCATCTCGGCTTCACCTTCTGCATAGCCAGCTTCTTGCAGGAGCTGTTTCGCTTTTTCTTGATCATAGAGTGAAGTTTTGTACAAAGAGGGATCAGCACCGAAGTTGCCTGGCGTTACGGATGTGCGGGTTACGATACCCGCTCCGCCGGCAATGCTGTCTACAATACCTTGTTTGTCGATAGCCAGGTCAATCGCTTCACGGACTTTCGGATCAGCCGTGATGCTGCCTTCTGTCTGACGGAAGATCAACTGAAGCACACGCTGGATCGGCGCTTTGACAATCTTCTTGTCTGCTTCACCTTCAATCCGGGCAATGTCAGTGGACGGAATGGAAGACGCAACATCTACACCACCTGCAAGCAATTCGGATACACGTGTGGATGCTTCAGGAATAACGCGGAATACCACTTCATTCCATTTTGGTTCACCATCGAAGTAGTTCTCGTTTTTCACCAGTTCCACACGATCGTCTTTGGTCCATTTACTGAACTTGTAAGGACCGGTTCCTACTGGTTGTTTCAGGAAAGCATCCAATCCGTTGTCTGCAATATATTTTGCCGGCAGAATGCCAGCACCCATCTTGGACAAACGATTCAGGAGCAACGGATCTGGACCATCCGTGATGATGTCTACGGTATAGTCATCCACCGCTTTAACTTCTACGATATTTTTGAAATAACTGTTTTGTTTCAGTGTCTCATCCTTGGCTACGCGCTCCAGCGTGTATTTTACATCTGCTGAAGTGAAAGGATCGCCGTTGTGGAAGGTTACACCTTCCCGCAACTTAAATCTCCATGTTGTATCATCAACCTGATCCCATGATGTCGCAAGTCCCGCCACTTTTTTCTGTTCACTGTCATTTTTGATCAGATAATCAAAAACGTTGACCAGAACTGCCTCACTGGAGGTGTTGTTGTTGTTGTGCGGATCGAAACTCTCAATATCTGTTGCTGCAGCAACGGTCAGTGTTGTACTTGCGCTTCCACTGCCCGTTCCTTCTGTTGCGGAACTATCATTCGTGCTTGTCGTTTTTCCTCCGCAAGCGCTGAGTACCATGACGACTGCCAGTAACGTGATCCACAAGCCTGTCCATTGTCTTTTTTTCATTGTGATTGCTCCCCCTCAGAAGTTGTATTCCTTGCCAAAAATTCAAGAGCTACTGCTGACAACATGCCCACACCATAAGGCATCGCTGTCTCATCGAGATCAAACATGGGATGGTGGAGTGGATAGCGAGTACGTTCCTCATCATTACCAGATCCTAGTCTGAAAAACACACCCGGAATCTGCTCACAATAAAACGCAAAGTCCTCGCCCCCTGTGGAGGGTTTGATATAGCTCCATCCCTTCTCCGTATTAACCTGATCACAAGTCTCTGTTAGCAGGTCAACCATGCCGAGATCATTCACGACAACAGGGTATCCATCGCCGTAGACAACTTCGCATCCTGCTCCAAAAGAATCACAGACCCCTTTAACAACCTGCTCGATCAAAGCTGGCATCCGCTCACGAATGGCAGGTGAGAGTGTACGAACCGTACCAATCATCTCCACCTCTGGGGCAATGGCTGTTCCCATGTAACCTCCAGTGATTTTGCCAATGGTGACTACAGCGGGTTCAAGCGGATCGACCATGCGACTGACGATATTTTGCAAGGCGGTGATGACCTGAGCAGATACCGCAATCGCGTCAATGCCTTCATGCGGACGAGCTGCATGTCCACCCTTGCCAAACACCTTGATAATCAAGGGATCAGCTGAAGCAAATGCAACGCCCTGACTTACACCCAAAGTTCCCGTGTCCTGTCCAGGAGTCATGTGTAACCCTGCGATCGCATCAACCTTCGGATTCTCCAGAACACCGTCCTGGATCATGGCTCTTGCCCCTGCAAGTCCCTCTTCCGCTGGCTGGAAAATGAATTTGATGTTGCCTGATTTCGGTTTTCCCAGACCAGTAAGCAGCTGGGCGGTTCCCATCAGGATGGAGGTGTGGGCATCATGTCCGCACAGATGCGCTTTGCCTTCCACTTGCGAGCGGTATTCCACCGCTTTCTGATCCTGGATGGGCAAGGCATCCATATCTGCACGCAAAGCAAAAGTCGGTCCATCAGTCTCTCCGCGCAGCAGGCCTGTAACCCCCGTCTGTCCGACATGGCGTGTAACTTCCAGCCCCAGGCTCTCCAGATGCTCAGCTACAATAGCAGATGTGCGATGCTCTTCGTAGCCAATTTCCGGATGGCGATGCAAATCTCTGCGCCAGGCGCTTAACTGGGCTTGTAGTGGCTGAGCCAGCTGTATTAGTTCTGAACGATTCATTTGCTGTCATCCCCTTCATTTTTGTCCGATTCAGATACCAAACGGGCATAGATCGCGTCAGCCGAGAATTCAATATGTCTTTTCATCGTCTCCCGGGACTTGGATTGGTCATGTGCCTTCAGTGCTTCAAGAATCTCCATATGTACACCGTGGTTGACGGTACGTATCCGGTCATCATAAGGCATTAAGTCGAGCGCCGGATTAATTTTGGTCCGGATCTGTCTGACGGCTCTCTCGCAATATGGATTCCCCGAGGCTTTGGCGATAGTCAGATGAAACTTCACATCCAGTGCCCTGAACCATTCCCTTGTACAGTCTGGCTCTATACTTTGTTGCATATAGCCCTCAAGCAGCTCCAGTTCGCCTGCGGTGATCCGCTCAGCAGCCAGAAAAGCTCCCTCCGGCTCGATGATGGTTCGATATTCAAACACCTTCAGCATCTGTGCCCAATCCCGTTTGATTTCTTCTCTGGTCCGTTTATGCGAATTGGCTGTCAGAGGCAGTACAAACGTTCCACCTTTGGCACCCACCCTTTTCTCAATCAAACCTTTCTCTTCCAGTGAAGAGAGTGCCTCTCGAACGGTAATGCGACTTACATTAAAAATTTCTGCCAGATCTCGCTCGGCTGGAAGTTGTTCTTCACTCATTAATTCCTTCAGAATAATGGCTTCTTCCAGTTGTTCTCTAATGAACTCACTAACCTTTTTGGTAGATACTTTCTCAAAACGAAATGAAAACGTACTGGACATCCAAACACTCCGATCTGTATATGGTCTAGACCTTATACCATTAATATAATTCCGACTAAACTTATATGCAATACTTTTTTTCAAGTATATTCATATTTTTTTTCTTGCCACCTCCAATTTGAACCATTCGGGCACAAAAAAGACGCATCTGCACGCAGCAAATGCATCTTCCCCTTAGTTTATTTACACTGTTCACTACGATGACAGAACAACCTTCCGATCGCTGTTATCCCCGGATTTCTTTGAAGCACTTTTGAAAGGGGGAAATCCAGGGATAAAGGCGAACGCTCCGCTTCTTCAGGTTCTTTCTGTCCTCTCCGTTTTGTGTAAATGTTTAGTTCCTGTCCTCTATAACTTCTTATTAGCAAAGGGTCTGAAATCGTCCGTAACCGCAAGTTTGGTGCTTCCCTCTAGGTAGAAGTTGTCATCCGCTCTCCACGTATGACTCTTTTTGTTCTGTCTGCGGTGATAGACATAATTATAAGGAGAGGTCGCGTACGCTTTGAATCCTCTTTTCCTGCATTGTCTCAGGAAGGTCACATCTTCCCCTATGGAACGGTCCGTGAAGCGGACTTTTTTCAAGACCTCCCTTTTGAATAAAATCGTGCCCCCTTGTACAAATTCAACCGGTTTATTTTTTTCAGCGGGAGATCTGACCAACAGTGTCTTCGACGCACCCAAGTAAACCAGGCACGAGTGTTTACCCACTATATCACTTTTGGTACGTTTAAGTTCTCTCACCTGTTCTGTCAAATAATACGGCGAATAGTAGTCATCATCATCAAATTTGGCAATCAACGAAAAGCGAGTCCTAGTGATCCCGGCGTTCAGGCTTTGTCCTAATGAAATGCTCTCCGGAACCTGATATACATGGACATTGGCAAGGTTTCGAACACGCTTTTGATATAATGCCAGATTCATACGGTCATGATTCAGAACAATGATCAACTCTTTGCTTTGATAAAGCTGTCGATTGTAATTTTGCAGTATATTTTCAAAAAATTGCGGACGATTGGTACATACAACAATGGAAACACCGTGACCCGTTTTGTGTTTAGTCAAGACACAACCTCTTTTCAGCTCATTTTTCTCTCATCATATGTGCCGAAATAGAGTCTGGTATGGACCAATAGCTAGTAGCCATAACACCAAAAAAACCCTCTGTCTCCATTAACGGGACAAAGGGTTTTGTAATCTGTTGGTTTATGTCAATTCTATGCTTCGTTATTATTATTCAAATATACAGCCTTGCCTGTGCGAGCAGATTCATAGAGTGCTTCCAGGATCTGAGATACAACCAGTGCTTGTTTAGGTGTGACCACCGGCTCCTGATCGTTCTCAATCGCTTCAATCCACTTTCTCATCTCCACATCTGGTGCGCTCTCGCTCTTGCCATCATAGAAAGCTACCCCGCCTGCACTCAGTTCAATCTCATTGGTATACAGACGGCTGAATTTCTCGCCATTAATGCGCAGTCCGTTCTTCATATCAGCCCCCGCTTCGCTACCGCTCAAGCTGCATTTGGCCTCATCCACGTCCAGGGAGTTAAGCGCCCAGCTGGATTCCAGCATGATCGTTGCTCCATTCTCCATCACAATCATGCCGAAGGCCGAGTCCTCTACGGAGAATTGTTTTGGGTCCCACGGACCCCAGGCATTAGCTGCATTTTCACGTTGCGAAAGCTCATGATAGGTCGTGCCGAGAACAACCTTTGGTTGATAGTTATCCATCATCCAGAGTGTCAGATCGAGTGCGTGCGTACCGATATCAATCAGTGGACCGCCGCCTTGCTTCTCCTCATCCAGGAAAACACCCCAGGTTGGTACTGCTCTACGTCTAATCGCATGTGCTTTGGCAAAATAGATATTCCCCAGATCTCCCGCTTCGCACACCTTCTTCAAATACTGACTGTCTTCTCTGAAACGGTTGTTGTATCCGATCGTCAGTTTCTTACCGGTACGTTCTGCCGCTTCCAGCATGAGCTGTGCTTCAGCAGATGTCTTCGCCATTGGCTTCTCACACATGACATGTTTACCTGCTTCCAGGGCAGCAATGGAAATCTCGGCATGAGAAATATTCGGTGTAAGTACGTGCACAATGTCCAGAGACTTATCCTTGAGCAATTCCTGATAATCGGTATAGACTTCAGCATCCGTAGAACCATATTTCTGCTGAGCTTCGGTGGCACGTTCCTCCACAATGTCACAGAAAGCCACCAGTTCAACATTATCCAGTTTACTCAGACTCGGTAGATGCTTACCATTCGCTATTCCACCACAACCGATAATTCCGATACGATATACTTTACTCATATATATTCACCCTCACTTAAGTATTGGTTGTCTCATTTTACGAAAAGCCGACGGGGTCATCCCCAGACGTTTGCGAAATACAGCATGCAGATAGTTGGCATTATTGAAGCCTGAAGCGAGAGCGATCTGTTCAATGGATACGTTGCTTTCCTCCAGATTGCGGCACACGGCGCGCAGACGAATATCCTCCAGTACACGGCTGAACGGCATCTCCGGCTGTACTTGATAGAAGATTCGCTGCAATTGTCTGCTGCTGATATGGAGTTTCTCAGCTACATGCTCCAGCGTGACCACGGTAGGATGATTTGCCTCCATATACTGTACTGCATACTCATACCGATACGCCGACATGTCCCGGACTGGGGCTTCCGGCCGGTTGCCTCCGGTGTCATATGCTCGCACGGTTTTGAGTAATATGCTGATGACCAGTTGCTTGATCGATGTATAATAACCTAACAATTTCTGATCACATGCCTCATAAGCTTCCAAAAAACACTGCATCGCGCGATGATAATCATTCACCGGAGTATGCGGAAGCGTTCTCAGCTTTTCAATCGTCTCCTCGGATTCAGCGGCTTCCCAAGGATCGACATGCTCTCTTGGCTTGTGAACGATATCCACATGAAGACAGAGTTCATCCATATCCTCTTTGGCGTCCGCTTCCTGATAATGAACGACACCCGGACCAGTCAAATACAGCATACCTTCCGAGAGTGCATGTGTCTGATCATCCAGAATAACTTTACCTTTACCTCTCGGGATAAAATGAAACTCAAACTCCGCATGATTATGGAAATCCACAACTCGGCCCGCTGGAAAAGAAGTCAGATGAAATCGCATCACACGAATCTCATAATGTCCCCAAACCATTAGAATATCCAGTCTCTCCAGGAGATCCTGCCGTTCAAGCATTTTCTCATAAGGATACAGGCTCAAGATTGCACACCTCCTTAATAAAACCTAACCCTTCAATTCATTCAGAGTGATTCTGCGCCCTTCTTTGGCAGAGAGATTCGCTGCTTCCATCAAACGGGTCAGCTCCATAGCAATTTGCACGTTTTCAGTTGCATCCGTATCATTTTGTATATGTGCAACCCACTGATTGAATGCGCTTTCTCTTTGGTCTGCCAAAGGAAGCTCAGTCCACTCTTCATACTGTCCCTGTGCTGCTTTTGTACGAATCAACAGCTTATCATCAGGTGTCCCGTACAGAAGGGTACCTTCCGTACCATGAACCTCAATCGTAAATGGAGAATGGCTGTTCACAAAACCAGCTTCAACAACGCCGACTGCTCCCGAATCCGTGAACAAGGTTGCGACTGCATTATCTTCCACTTCTTTGCCTGTAATATATCCGAAGTTCGCGTTAACTGCTGTTACTTCCTGACCCAAAAACAGTTTGGCCAGATACATTGGATGGCAGCCCAGATCAATCAGCGCACCGCCCTGACAATCCTTCAGATCATAGAAGTGTTCAGGCAACCAGTTGGATATCGCTCCATCATGTGATAAACGCGCTCTAACATAAGTCACTTTGCCAAGCAATCCTTGGTTAAGCACATCCTGAATCGTGAGTGTATACCCCGCATTCAGACGTGGTAAGGAGACTGTCATCTTGACTTTGTTTGCCTTTACCTCATGAAGCATTCTGTTGGATTCCGCCTGAGTCGAAGCAATCACTTTCTCGGTGAAGATGTGTTTGCCCGCTTTTGCAGCAGCGGTGATCACCTCTTCATGAATGCGGGTTGGCGCATCTACAATGACGGCATCGATGTCATCCTTGGCCAGCATATCTTCGAGTGAAGCATAGAAGGGTACATTTAAACGTTCAGCGGCTTCCTGTCCACGCTTGGCATCTTCATCCCACACAGCGGCGATGACTGTATCCTCATGTTCCTGTGCCTGCTTGATGTAATCCCATGCATGAACATGCCACAAGCTAATTTTACCAATTCGAATGGTCACTGTTGTTTTACCTCCATACTATATAATATTCTGACATTTATCTATAAGTTATCACAGACTTAATGTATTTTTAATAGAAACTCACGACAATTAATGTATAAAATCACGACATGAGTATCATTAGGCATGTATGCATTTTCCCATAACACTTTAGTGTAGGTGCACTTAACGGGCAAATGACAAACCCTCCTGTCCACACTACCGTGAACAGGAGGGTTCTAAAAGTTATGATGTTCAGAATCGACTCAACCTAACGCATACCCTTGCGTAACGATTTTGTATCCAGATACCGTCTGGCTACGCCCCTCGAACGTATCCTTAACCCGCTCCAGCACATCGCTCTCATAGACGGAAGCACATTCGAATCCAGTTTGCACGGTCAACTCACTAGGTCCAGAGTTCAGATTGTACCAGCGAGCAATTACATCTCCGGTTTCCTCTGCGATCTTCAGTGTGGAGAACGCCAGAGTCGAACCTTGTGCATTCCATGCAAGCCATTGCTTCGACAAAGGTAGTTCAACCTTTTGCCCATCAGCTCCTCCGGCATGACCTTCTTGCTCAAACGTGCGTGCTAATGCCCCTAACTGCACTGTCGTCCACGGAATGGGATACACATACGCAGATGCACATGCTCCTGACTGTGCAGCATCACCTGCAAATGGAATAATCGCATATTCCACGCTCTGTGGTCCCAGACATTGGGCTTCCGGTGTTTCAAACACACCCCAATCTCCCAGTTCCGAGGAGGCACGCAGTAGCGTAACCGCAATCGTAGTACTGCCCTCTTCTTGCTGTAAAATTTCGTATTCATTCAGCCCTTTATTCGCAATCATCAAGCCATGATCACCATCGGTCACATGTACCAATGCCTGCTGATGCTGCGCATTACTCGGATTCACCCATTCTTTGGCCGGTGTATTGGAACGTTTGGCAATTTCAAAGATGGAATCTGCATAATGATCCTCTGTCACGATTCCTGATGGGAAGAGCGCGCGCAGTCGATGATCCTTGGCCTGATTGTTAAAGTCAGATTTTACCTTGACTATATTACTGCCCGCTTCCAGCGTATACGTTGTCGTAATCACAAGCGGAATAGTGTTCTTGACTCGCTGTGCCTTCCGTTCTGTAAAAGGAACCATTTGACGCTTCTCCAGCTCGAACAGTTCATCTGCTCCAGCCGGAATATCCCAGCGTAATACACTTTCCATGACTGCCCGATACGGTGACTGCTCCACGATCCGCAGGTCTGCCTTCAGATGCTTCGTGGTCAGCGTTATCTCTCCGTCAGGCTGACGATAGACGTATTCATTGCCGATATCACCGGTATTTTCATATGAATTCAATCCCCTGTATACAGCACCGGAGACCTTGTCTTCAATCGTTGCCGTACCATTCTCTTCGATTGTCACACGTAAATGACCATTCTCCATCATCATGCCCTGCACCTGAATCAGTTCGCTCGTACCGGGCGCTTCAACAATCTCAGCACTCTCTGTTTGCTTCTGAACTGGAATGAGAGCATACGTCTTATAACCCAGCGAAGGTACATCCACCGCCTGAAAGATCACTCTTACTTTACGAGCCATATAAGGCTGTCGGAAGCGATCTTTCGGAAGTTCATAGCCAAAATGTGCACCCAAATCCTTGATTTCTGCCGAGTACGTGTGTCCATCCGAATCGACCAGTTGATACGCTGGAAGTGCATCTTTCTCCACCTTCTGTGCAAGCGCCTGAGGATTAGGCCCTTCCGGGAAAAAGGCTTTGTCCACAATGAGATCCATCTCCATGATGCCATTTCGATTCCATCCACTCGTGTTGAATACAGTGAACAGTACCGCTTCTTCTCCCCAAACCTCAGCAGGTTGCACATGAATGGACTCAGCAATCGCCTGCGCGCTCTGGGAAACCAATTTCTCTGCAAGCTGTCTGCTCTTGGCGAAGCGGGTCACCATCTCACGGTGAACCTCATCCACACTGCATCCGCAAATGCTATCATGCGGATGATTCTGCATCAGCATCTTCCATGCATGCGTCAACAGATGATGCGGATAATCTTTAACTCCGGCTACATGGGCCATGGCGGCCAGTGGTTCAGCTACTTTTTCGAGCAACGTCTGCCCCTGCTGATTCAACTGTTTTAGATAAACCCGTGCGGATGCCGTGTTCACCAGTGTTCCCCAACCATCCGTGTGCTGACTGCGAAGTTCGCCTTCGATGGTCGCCAGATTTTCAGGGACATCTTTCGTAACCGCCTCAATGTAATCGTCAAAATTGGAGTGGATAAATTCCACATCCGGATACAGGGCAGCTGCCGTACGTAAAGCCTCTGGCAGATCCGTCTGGATCGGCTGGTGATCACAACCATTCATGAACAACAGATGTGGGGTCGAGGCGAATTTCTCGGCATCCTCCAGATTTTTATCCCAGTATACTTTGGCTTTCTCCGGATCAACCGGAACTTCCATCCCATTACAGTACCAGTTCGCGAACAGAATACCGAGCACTTCCGAACCATCCGGTGAACGCCAGATCATCTCGGAATAGGGAGATTCGTAACTGTCGGCATCAACCACGGCATTGTTGAATCCCGTAGGCTTCACCCCACGCCCAAAGATCGCGTTCTGAATGTCCGCCTGTTGCAGAATCTGTGGTGCCTGTCCCATATTCCCGAACGAATCCGGGAAGTAACCCGTCTTGGATATCACACCGAAAGGTCGAGCATCACGATGACCGATCAGCAGATTACGCAAATTAGCCTCGCTGCTGGTCAGAAACTCATCCTGTAACACATACCATGGACCAAAATGGATGCGCCCTTCACGAATATAGCGGTCAAGTCTCTCCTGTTGTTCGGGTCGAACCTGCAAATAATCTTCACGAATAATCGTCTGTCCATCCAGATGGAAATAACGATATTCCGGGTCCTGATCGAGCGTGTCCAGCAGTTTATCCATCAGCTCAATGAGCAGGACATGATGGTGTTCATAAGGCATATACCATTCGCGGTCCCAATGGGTATGCGAGATAAGATGTGCCGTCTTTTTGGTTGTCATGTTACGTACCTCCTGTCATTAACCTTTGGTTGCCCCGCCCATACTGAAGCCCTTGGACATGTAACGCTGGGAGAAGATGTACAGCACAACCGAAGGCATCGTATAAAGTAGTGAAAATGCAGCCAATCTGCCGTATTCAACCATACCGTGGCTGCCGAAGAATTGATAAATCGTGACCGATGCCGGAAGTTTCTCCGGTGTCTGGAGCAAGATATAGGGCACGAAGAAGTTGCCCCAACTTCCCGAAAAGGTAAATATCGCTATGGTTGCAATACCTGGCAACATTAGCGGAGCCACAATTCGTCTTAATCCATTCCATACGGACGCGCCGTCAATCCAAGCCGATTCTTCCAGATCAATCGGCACTGAATCCATGAAATTTTTCATCATCCAGATGCCGTAAGGAAGTGAGGATGCAGTCAGGAACAGCATCGTGGCAATGATGCTATTTTGCATTTTGAAGAACAGAAACATCTGGAATACCGGAACCATCACGGCGGTAATCGGAAGAGCTGTCATGAACAGAATCGATAACAGGAAGCTCTTCTTGAATCTCATTTCATAACGGGATAGAGGATACGCGGCAAGAACCGATACCAGAACAACCAATATCGCTTGCCCACCCGACAGAATCAGGCCGACACCGAATGAACGAAGATTGCTCGAATCCCCGAGTACATCCTTGAAATTTTGAATGGTCCAGGTACTGGGCATTTTGATACCCTGTTGTGCGTTCGGATCAAATGAAGCCAGAATGATCCAGAGCAGCGGCAACAAAAAACAGAGCCCTAGAAAGACTAGAATCCCGTACTGGATTTTACGTTGAAGCCCATGTTTGACCATAGGGATCGAACCTCCTTCATGGTTACACTTTCACTTTCATGGATCGCATGTAAAACAGGCTGGCGATAATACCAATAAACAGCAGGACCAGCGATATGGCTGTGCCATACCCAAATTGATAGTTCACAAAGGCCTGGTTATACATGAAGATCGGCAAGGTTTGTGTTGAAGTACCCGGGCCACCACCGGTCATCGTATAGATCAGCGTGAACACACCCAGTGTCTGCAGGGTAACCAACATCATATTGGTCACGATGGACCCCTTTACCATTGGAATCGTAATGTGTCTGACGATCTGGAACCCCGTAGCACTGTCAATAATGGCAGCTTCTTCGACTTCCTTCGGAATATCATCCAGAGCCGATTGATAGACCATCATCGAAAAGGCTGTGCCATGCCAGATATTCGCGATAATGACACTCACCATAGGGAAACTGAACAACCAGGAGATCGGATTCGCCCCAAACCAGCCGAGAATCTGATTCAATGAACCATTGTCACTGAAAAAGGCAACCATACAGAATGCCACAACAATCTCGGGTGTCACCCAACCGGCAATAACGATGATGCCGATGACCCGGCGGAACGTCACATTTTTTTCTTTCATTAGAAGAGCCAGAATGAATCCAAGCAGTACCTGCCCAATCACTGCGGAGAAGATGAGAAAGACCAGTGTGCGCCAGACACTAATCCGAAAGTCCGGATCATGGAACATATTAATGAAATTCTGGAATCCGACAAACTCCAAACTCTTGGCTGCCGCCCCGGTCAGAGCCATATTCGTAAAGGCAAAACAGATCGTCAGAATGATGGGAACAATGAAAAACACAAGTAATAACAGTACGGAAGGCATTAGAAACAGAAATGAGCCTGGTGCTTTCCTTTTCATAAGTCACTCTCCATTCGAACCGGAAAAAGGGGAGATTGTGCCTCCCCCTCCGAATATATCGATATCCTTATTTCTCTTCGATGCTGTCCGCGCCAAGGGAACGGGATACGTTGTCCTTTAATTGTGTAATTCCCTCTTCCGGCGTCAGCTTGCCAGATGCAATACTCTCAACAATGCTTTGCAATTGCGCGGATACCGTTGCATATTGATCGTTCGCTGGACGGAAGTGGGCCACATTCAAGAGTTCCTGTGCTTCTTTGGTATATGGACGATCCGTATAACCTTCAACTTCCGTGGAATCATTACGTGGGCTGAGGCTGCCTTCCGCCACTACACGAGCAGTCGCATTTTCCTTATTCATCAGGAACTCGATAAATTTCCAAGCTGCTTCCTTATTTTTCGCTTGTGCAGGAACAGACCAAGCCCATCCTCCAGACATCGTCGTTGCCCCAGGTTCTTCGCCATTTTGTGTTGGGAATGGTGCAAAGCCTATTTTCTCTTCAACGTTGGCAATTGGAGCAGCACCATTCTCGGCCCATGTCGAACCTGCCCAACTACCATCTACAGCCATCGCCAGTTTGTCTTGCGGGAACTGTTGCTGGAATGCAATACTGCCAGCTTGTCCATTCAAAGCGACCTGCATGGTCGGGCCTGTTTTATCCGTGTTAAACACTTGATCTATGAATTTGAAAGAATCCAGCAGGCCCGGGCTGTTAACGACCCATTTCTTGCCCGTGTCGTTATACAGCGTATCCGCCGTACCATAGAGCAGCATTTCCAGCGTTTGCATGGTGACACCTTCACCGTTTGCTTTGCCCACGATCATATTAAGTGGCGTCACACCCGGAAGCTTTTGCTTGATGGTACGTGCTGCTTCGAGAACTTCTGCCCAGCTTGCAGGTTTGAATGGAACTTCAAGTCCCGCCTGTTGAAAAAGCTCCTTGTTGTACCAAATTCCCCGTGTATCCGAGGTAGCCGGAACGCCATATACCTTGCCATCTTCACCTGTAACCCCTGCCTTCAGGTTGTCAATGATGTGATCTTCCCAATCAGACCATCCCTGAACCTGTGTATCCAGCGGCTCCAGATATCCCGCAGCAGCATCCGATTTGATGATGGATGTATCTTCGGCAATGACATCAGGCGCCGTATCCGGGGATTTCATCTGCAAAACCATTTTGGACGTATAATCTCCCTCACTAGCCAGTACAGGCGCAATATTGATTTTGATATCCGGATTTTCTTTCTCGAATTGATCCACCAAACCGGATTGGAAGAATTTCGTAAGTGTATCTTCAGATCCTGAAGAACGGAACGAAACGGTTACTTCCTTCTTGCCATCACTGGTTGTGCCTGTACTTGAACTTCCGCCTGAACAGGCAGTAGTAAGAATGAGCAAGGATGTCATAACTGCTGCTACCGGCATTTTCAATGATATTTTTCTCATGATTCGCTCTCCTCTTGTCGGAATTCAATGAACTCCAAACGTTATGATGTACTCGCAGGTTATCTCTTGCTTGCCTATCTATTCCTGAAGGCAATCCTATTTCTGTACGCGGAATCCGCAATAATCCATCATCAGCTCACTAAAGAGCATGTTGGACCATGAAAACCATGGGCGGGTATACTCATGTGGATCGTTAGCCGAAAAGCCTTCATGGGTCAATCCGGTGCCCGCATCCGTCTTCTGAATAAGCTGGAGCAATCGCAGTTTTTCGTTACGATCCTCTGTAGTCAGCCCCTGCATGGATAAAGAGATATGCCAGATGTACCCTTCTGGTGTATGTGGGCTTCCGATTCCAGCAGCTGCTGTACCCTCATAAAAATACGGGTTCTGCGAGGATAGAATAAAACGGCGCGTATTCTGATACACCTCGTTGTTCTCATCCACATACCCGAGATACGGTAAAGACAGCAGGCTCGGCACATTGGCATCATCCATCAGATTGTAATTGCCTTTCCCGTCTGTTTCGTATGCATATATGGTTCCGTATTCCGGATGCTCCACGATGCCATAATCCTGAATACCTTTGTTGATCTGTTCCTCCAGCTCCTTAGCAGTGGCAGCCATCGTTTCATCCTCGAACACAGTTTCAGCAATTTCCTGCAGATATCGAAGCGCTACAACGGCAAACATATTGGATGGAATCAGATAACCATATTCACAGCGATCGTCGCTGGGACGGAATCCCGACCAGGTCATGCCGGTATAGACTGTTTCAGTACCTCGTCCTTCACGACTGAGCGTATCGGTTTCGGGAGCATCTAGACGTTGGAACGTGTAGGGTGATTTCGTCTCATGATGCTGTTCCACTTGCCACAACTGCATGATAATCTGGGCTGCTTTACGGAACGTATTATTGAATTGACTTGTTCTGCCCGTGTTCTTCCACAAGAGATAACTGAGCTGAATCGGATAAGCCAGTGAGTCGATCTCATACTTCCGTTCCCAGATCCAATCATTCATCTGCGTCAGGTCTTCCTGATGTCCTTTTCCACTCTCCGTCTCATTAAAAGCGTTTGCATAAGGGTCCAGGAGAATATAATTCAGCTGACGCTCAACCAGTCCAGCGATCATGTCTGCGATATCTTCATCCTCTGAAGCGAGAACCAGATAAGGTCTGACCTGAGCAGCAGAATCACGCAACCACATGGCAGGGATATCTCCCGTAATCACAAAAGTCGTTCCATCTTCTTTGCGCTGAATTGTGGTCGCCATCGTATTGGTAAAACAATTTTTGAACATTTGGTTAAGTTCCGAATAATCCGGCATACGTGTGTTAACCCGATCAATCATGTCGTAGATCGAGAGGGAAATGTCTTGATCATCTCTGGGTGTCAGCATGTTGTCCTCCTTATGTAATCCAGTTTGTTAACCGCTTTCATCATCCTAAAACGAATATAATGTTATGTCAATATATTTATTTGTATATTAGCATGTTATTCTTATTTTTCGTCACTAAATAGTATACCAATTGAGATAATCCTCCTTTTTTAATCCACGCCAAAAAGAGACCTCGTTTCCACGAAGTCCCTGTCTGAACCCAATAATGATATAGCCGCTAAAATTAACCTTTTTGTTTCAGCGAACTTGTTGATTTCCCCTTCACCAAGCGGGCAGGCAAAACAACTCTGTTCACTGCCATTTCATTGTTCTGCATACTTTGAAGCACCATCTCGAATGCTTGTTTCCCCATATCAAACTGGCTTTGTCTCATATGTGTTACACGGCTTCCTTCGGCAGCGTTCGGACTGTCAAAGCAAATGATGGACAAATCTTCCGGGATTCTCAGACCAAGTCGATCGGCTGCCTGTTCTGCAAGTAAAGCAATATGGTACTCCGCGGCAAAGAGTGCGGTAATCTGCGGGTATTTCTGTAGATGCTCCACCAGCGTCTCCACATCACGAACCTCAACTTGAGGGTCGAACACGCTAGGCAGTGTCGAAAGAAAAGATTCCAACCACAATTCCCTGTTCACCAGTACACCTTGATCCTGATGTGCCTCAATAATGCCTTCAATTCGTTCTTCAATCGGTGTGGTGTTCGCCGGAGGCTGTGTCAGAAAAGCGATGTTTCGATGACCGAGATCGAACAGATAATTCATCCCTTCTCTTGCCGCGCCTACGTTATCCGTACTGACAGATGAAGCCGGAATACCTTTCAGGTACCGGTCAATCAGGACAAACGGGAACTTGTTAACGACCAGTTTAAGAATCTCATCGCTGAAATATTCTCCCTGTGCGGGGAAGATAATCAATCCATCCACACCCAGTTCCAGCAATTCCTGAATGCTCTGTTCCTCCTGCTCGGGAATCCCGAAGGAGCGTCTAAGTACGAGAAAACAATCATGTTCTCGCGAAGCTTCTTCCATGCCATATAACAGTTCCGTGCCATACATGTCACTGAAGTTGGTCATGACCAGACCAATGAGCAGCTTCTTATCCGGATCTTTAACCGCAGCACGCGGGGCGGGCCTGTTAGGTCTTTCTTGTAACACATCTGCTGTGTCGGCTACAAAAGAACCCCGTCCCGGCTGACGAACAATTAATTGTTCACTCGCCAGCATCTCAAGTGCCTTTTTTGTTGTAATCCGGCTAACTCCGAATTCATCACATAATTCCTTCTCCGATGGAACACGCTCACCCACTTGATATTCATGAAGCTGTATCCGTTCGCGCAAGGATTCAAAGATCTGTTCATACATCGGCTTGGATGCCGAGTCTTTCCCCAATACAAGCACCTCCATAAATACCCATACTTCTCATGTTCTACATCCTAATATATCATGTTATATCATTAATGTGAAGAAAGAAGGCTACTCCCCTGCTGTCATATGAGAGCAAAAGAAAAAGCATCCCAATGGAATGCTTCATTTTCTTAAGTTCATGATTAAATTTATTTGGCGTACATAACCATAGCCGAGAAATGATTTATAACATAACCACCGTTAGAAACGGCTACTTGAGAATACTTTATATCCACTACATTTACAGTATTGATCCCATTTAAAAATTCATTCAGTTCTTTCTCCAACTCTAAAGTACTTGCATTTTCAAATATTTTCACTTGTGTTCTCATCGTTCATCTCCCTATCCATTTGATAATGACTTAGGGGTATTATACGTCTTTTAGGCATTTAGGTCGCATATCAAACTATTGCACTCCCATCTGCCCCTTGCAAAACCTTATATTTTCTAACTTCTTTTTGACACCGCCATCCATTATAGTCGGCTCTGGCTATAATATCGCATCACCTTGCGATACATCGTCTTGTCCTTTAACTGATTGAAAATATAGGGGTCTGGCTTGGCATTTACCTCAATAATCCATGGCGTTAAACTTCGATCCAGCCCGATGTCCACGCCAATGCTCTTTAAACGTGTGTATTTCTTACTCATGTGTCGAGCTATATCAACACCCAAGCGGTTCATCTCTTGGATCAATTCTTGAACCCGTTTATCTGAAGCATGTGATTTCAACAAGGTGTGAATGCTCATTGGCTTGGCACCGCTATGATAGTTTGTGACGATTTTCTTCGGGTGACCCAGTCGGCCGATGACCCCTGTCGCTTCCCATTTCTGCCCTGGATTCAACTGGACCATTACCCTTATGTCAAAGCGCCTGTTGTTATGTTTCAAGAGATGAATACCTCGCTGAATAAGATAGCTTTTCTGCTTCACCAGGTGGGTCAAACTTCGACTGAACGATTCAAAGCTGTTGAACGTTAGACGCTTTTGATGAATCTGGTAGGCAAAATGCTGATGATTGTCCATCTCAGCCTTAATGACTCCCATTCCAAAGGTGCCTATCTCGGGTTTGATATACACCATTCCATATTTATCCAGCATGGACTTCAGGTTGGATTGGTTAAATCGCTGCGTGTCAGGGATACACGGCGTGATAGATGCGTTATTCAGCAACATTTTGGTTTTGAGCCATTTGCTTCGTAACGGTTGGGATCGTTGTAATGCATCAACTCCCACAGTTCATTCCTCCTGTTAACGTATTAGTTAATCCTGATGCTCCGAACCATGTAGTATATGCAATCGTCCCGAACGAATCTTAGGCGTCAGATATGAATCGGGACGCAACAAAAAGCCGACAAGCCCGGGTATCTCGGCTCATCGGCTTCTTATTCAGATCGTCAAAATGCAGTTATCATCTATGACACACTTTGAGTAATTAAGGTTGCAGACCCTCAGCGGTCGGTGGACCCACTTCCGTTTCAGTTTCTTCAGGGCTGGAATCTGGTTCTGGAACGGATTGTTCTTGTGCTGTGCTGATGAACAATCGTCCAGCTGCTTCAGCTTCTACTTTGTTGCCAGCTGCATCCTGAGCACGAATCACAATGATTCCACCATCCAGAACAAGGGATGAAGGTGTTGTGTACGCACCCGTGTAACGACCGGGTTCAGTCTCTACCAATGGAATCTCTCCTGCCCCTTGGGCATTCAGATTCAAAGGTAATTGAATACGGAAAGAGGCTTGCAGACCAGGTTTACTGTCAAATGAAACGGTAACACTCTCCCCTGATGTGATTCGAACATCCTCAGCCGGAGTAATATTCGTAAGTTCTGGCAACGCCGTTTCCACATAGACGGTTCGGGTTGCGGTCGTTTTGTTACCAGCAATATCGGTTGCTGTAATGGTAATCGTGTTCTCGCCTTCATTAACCAATACGCGGTGACTGAAGCTTCTGTCTTTGCCCACTTGTACGGTTTGTCCGTTGACGGTTACCTTATCGAGGAATTGTTCCACGACATTCCCCGTTACGTGAACAACTTCTGCATTAATGCGATCCCCCTGAGCTGGCGTCACAATCGTCAACTGCGGTTTGGTCTGATCCAAAATGATGACAACGGGTAGTGAACGGTCGGTTGTTTTTCCGTCCACCACTGCCTCGGCAGTAATCGCATTGATACCAGAACGGAGTTTCACACCGTGTGAGAACTTCCCATTTGCCACAGTTGTCGTACCAGCCAGATCTTTGCCGTTGTAGATCTTGATTTGAGCGCCGGATGCCGGAGACGTTCCCGACACGGTGAAGGTTGATTGATTCGTATACGTGTTGGCAGGTGTTGTGAGCACAGGTGCATTTACCGGATATCTCACAACTGCACGAATCATGTAGTTACCTTCTTCTGCAGGTGAAGTGCTCCACGCCCCGCCTACTCGCTGCCAGCTTCGACCTGCATTCGTACCATCCTCATCGGTAGCGAGTCCCGGAGCGCCAGTTCCAGCTACACTTTGTACATACACGATATAGAAATCACCCGTTACAATAACCGGTTCCGGGAATTCAACAGTTGTCCATTGATCGTTACGAAGTGCAGTACCGTCAAATGGTCCAGCCAGCTGTCGTCCCGGAGCTCCGCCCGCACCCGATGCATCATATACGGCATATTGGAACGCTGTGCCTCCAGGTACAGGCCACTCGGTGTTCCAGAAACGGAATGATGCACCTGTCAGTTGAGCGGTCTCCAGCTCTGGTGTCATTCGAACTGCCCAAGCGTTATCCGCAGCGTTAAAAGCTCGTGCGTTCTCTGCTGTTCCATCATCATAAGCAATTTCCCCTGGGAAACCGATGAATGGTTTCAAGGCAACATTCGCCTCTGCCGTACCATTACCAGTTACAGTCACAGTGACGGTTTTACTGTAATAATCAGCCGCCCGGATGGATAGAGTATAGCTTCCTTCCAATACCTGAATAACGAAGCTGCCATCTGAACCTGTGCGAACTTCACCTACATTGGCATCTTCGACCACGAGAACGGAAGCATCAGCCAGTGGTTGTCCTGTCCGCTCATCCGTTACTACACCTTCAATCTGTCCATGCGGGATTGCCTCCAGATTAAAGTTGGCTTTGGCTCCACTGCCATCGGTGATCGTCACCTGCTGGGTACGAGGATAATATCCATATGCCTCAGCTTTTAACGTGTAATCACCTGCTACGTGTGTGAAGCTGTACTTGCCTGTAGCCGAATCCGTCTTCACCGAACGTCCGGTTTCCAGTACGGTAACCGTTGCACTTGCAGGCAGGCTTTGTGGATTAACCGAACTTGTGCCTGGTTTTTCGACTTCCGGTTGTTGCTGTTTCGTTTTGTTGAATTCCGCTTTGTCTGTCCGCGTAATTTTGTACCATGGGTTATCATAGGACGGTTTTGGTTTGTCACTGTTAAGCACAACCGCATTGTCCTCTGTAACCGTCTCCGCCGCAACACCCAGTACGCGGAAATCATCAATGAACCAACCTGTCTTCACAACACTGTTGTCTGAAGTCAGACGGAACCGGAATTGTACTTCATTGCCTGTAAGTGCATCCAGGTCATAAAATACCGGTGTCCATTGTTTACCGTTTGTACTATGTGAGAATTTGCCCAGTTCTGACCATGTTGTTCCACCATCTTTGGTAACTTCCACATATCCGTAATCGTATCCGCTCTCAATCTCGTACCAATGATTAAACGTAAGTGTTCCTTCGGATACATCCGTCAAATCAATGACCGGGGATACGAGCGAATAATTGGAGCCATTCTCGTACGTATTGTCGAGATCAGTTGCCCAGACATTCGGCGGAGAAACGGCGCTGGCAGGTCCCGTTACCGGAATGCCGCGTTCCCACTCATCTTTGGTTCCCGAATGAGTCCAGCCATTATCATCACTGCCGTCGAAATGATCGATGTAGATATCTTCAGGCACCTCCACGGTAATGGAGACCTCATTCGACTTGTCACTTTCATTGCCACTATAATCTAGTGCGGCAACGGCATAGTAATAGGTCGAATTCGTAACTGTAGCCGTATCCGTAAACGTTGTTCCTGTTGTACTTCCAATGGATTCATACCCTGTACCTGCGGTTGTGGAACGATATACGACATAGGATTCGAGATCCTCATCACTCGGTCCAGTCCAGCTCAAGGCTACGTTGCCCAGAATATCAGCAGTTGCAGTCACTCCCGCAGGAGCTCCCGGTGCAAGATCATCCAATTCTTCAACTGCAAAATCATCAACATACCAACCAGCCTTTTGGACCGAGTTATCACTGGTCAGATTGAATTTGACAAATACCTGCTGTCCCGCGTATGCGCGAAGGTCCACATATTGTTTCTTCCAGTCCCCCCCCGTACCGGTGAAGCTTAACAACTCTTCGAACACATAATCGCTATCCTCGGAAGCGATATATACCTTGCCAAAGTCGATGTTATTCTCCAGATCATACCAGTGTTTGAAAGATAATAACGCACCTTCCGGACTCTCAGTAAGATCAATTGGTGGCGCAAGCAGATATGCATTGCTATTCGCCAGATAAGTGCCTTGCAAGTTGGTTGCTATCACCTTGTCACCGGAGTATGCACTTCCAGGACCACTGCTTGGTGCTCCCCATACCCATGTACTTCCGATGCCGCCTGTGGTGAAGCCTAGCTGATCTTCTTCAAAATCCTGAAGATATCCTGGCTGAACACCATTGGAGACAGACACCTTGTATACCTGACTATCGAATCCGTTATTGCCATAGTCATTCACGCGGATATAATATTCTACACCTTGTAGCTCAATAAGAAATGCTGGAATGGTCGCTGTATACGTACCATCTTTGTTATCTCCGGCAATCCGATTCATCGGCAGATAGACATATTGATTAGTACCTGTCGTTTTGGCAAATGCCTCAACGGAGACTACCGCGACGTTATCTGTCACATGAGCCGTTAGGGGTATATCAATACCAGTAAAGGCTGAATTGACAGGGGTGTGTTCCAGTACCGGCTCTTCCAGATCATCTCCGGCTGTAACGACTCTGCCGGATACTGTGCCGATCCCTTCGAGTACAGATCCCACAGCATCAAGAGCATTAATAATGCCGTGACCGTAGCCGTTATTAGGTGATGTCGGATACTGGCTATCTGTTCTTGGCGTGGCCGTATCTGTAATGATCTGCTCCAGCTGGTCCACCGTAAGGGAATGATTGGCCTGAAGCAGGAGTGCAGCAAGCGCAGTTGTATGGGGGCCTGCCATGGACGTTCCGTTCCATCCTCCCTCATATACACCACCAGGAACTGCTGAGCGAATATTCACACCAGGAGCAGATACTTCCGGTTTGATCTCACCATAAGGAGATGGACCCAACAGCGAGAAGGAAGCCAGGTTACCATTAATATCTGTGGCTCCCGTGGCGAAGCTTTCGGGGTAGTTGGCAGGGTTCGCAACAGAGCCGGGGCCACCCGGATTTGTCAATCTTACATTCCCTGCGGAGAACTCGGGGAAGATCTGCGCATCACGCCAGGCTTGAACCATGGGCCGGAACCATTCATCCAGTCCTGCGCCTCCGCCCCATGAGTTGTTCACGACATCTGGTGCAAGTTCAGGATGAAGATTGCCTTCCGCGTCCACCGGAGCAATCAACCATTGTCCGCCATCCAGAATAATGGCATCTGTTGTCTCCGGATTGAATATCCGTACACCAATCCATTTTGCACCGGGGGCAACCCCGATCTGGTTGGTGCCATCTGCTTCCGAGCCAACCATTGTACCCATAGTGTGCGTACCATGTCCGTCTTCGTCCGCAGGGAGAGAAGCATTACTGTGCGGATCATACCAGCTCAGTTCGGGATCAACGATATTGCCTGAAGCATCCAGTCCCCGCCATTTGCTGCGAAGCGCAGGGTGGGTATAGTCCACACCGCTGTCCAGATTTGCAACGACAATCCCTGTTCCATCGATGCCCCGATCCCACACGGCTGGTGCATTGATGTAGTCCAGGTTCCATTCCACGTTCTCTGTTGCAAGCTTGTCCTTGGCAGCAGGCTCATTGTCTTTGACTCCAACTGAAGAGTCTTTGGCTGGCGTTTGGACAGCCTCTTTGGCTGATGCCGCATTCGCTGATTCTTTGCTCACTTCGGCTTTCTGTAAGTATCGTGTCTCATTCGGTAGAATCTTCTCTACCTCAGGCAGCAGCGCAATCTGTTCCATGACTTCTTTGGTACTCGTCACTGCCAGTGAATTGACAATAAAATAGCTTTTATATTCTTTGACCTTGCCCTGGTCAACTTCCTTTTCCAGATAAGTTTCCAATGGATATTGTGTACGTGAGGCCGTTTCCCGCAGAGAGCTGACGACCGAATTCCGAACGGACAGCTTTGTGGCTGAAGCCGTTTGTTTGGCGATAGTCGCCTTTTCGAGGGCCTGCTTGGAGACTGCCGCTGTATCCACCTGTTCCTTCATTTTCACCAAATAGGTAACATATTCACTACCCTCAAATTCTTTTGTCAACTTGGCGTTTACTTTAGACTCCGAAACTTTGGCGAGTCCAGATTTCATATCCAATTTGGATGACGTGGAGTTTTCAGCTGAAACCGGATGAATGATCGAAAATGCAAGGAGAAGCGAGAGCCCCATGGAGATGGGCTTGCGTAACCGATTAATCTTTATCAAACTTTTCCACTCCCTTTACCCGGTTTTGTAATTTAGTCTGGTACCTATGCCCTTCTCTGCAGAATAAAACGGTAAACTATCCTTTATTGTGGACGGAATAAGCGCCCTGGATCTCACATAAAGCCTCACCTCCTTTACAGGTCTGGTTAGGGAACTATAGGGGTCAGAAGAGATAACGGATCAGTCTATGATTTTTCACTTGGAAGTTTAGGAGATTGAATAAGTCGAGTTAAGCCAAGAAAGTAAAAGATTTGAGTGTTTGAGTTGTGCAAACGAGTGTGAATGTCTATAAGCATTCATGTGGAAGGGTGATCTGGAGCGTTAGCAGAACGCTTGCCAAGGAGTAGTGAATATGAATTTGGATTGTGTTTCGAGTGAGTTAGAGACACTTTAAATTACATATAATAGTCAATTAGGAATTTAATTGGATTTTATTGGTATAGTATAGAATCATTATTCGATATATACAAGCACTTTTATTGAAAATTTTAGAAAATAAGCCTATTTAATGCTTTTATGTGTCTCATGTCGCTTAAGCATTTACACCCTCATTTCGCATTTATGCATCCCGCTTTGTTTAATAGTAGTTCTATGAAACTACGATCTGATGTTCAAGATTACTTTTCCAGAAAAGAGCCACAGAGATTTATCCTGCCGTGTCCTTTTTCGTTTTAATAGCGTGTTCGAATCTTGTATCCCCTCTTAATTGTCTGATCTTATAAATGTTAATTTGTGAACTATATATGAATAAAGTATATATTTAACAAAAATAGTATAGAAAATCCTGTAAACTGTATTGTATATATCTGGAATTAAATGTAGGATTATCTTGCATCATACATTTGGCGCCAGATCAACCTCACTCTCATCCTAGGAAATGACTGTGAGGAAAGCTACTGCTCTACTGATCTTTTGTCTTTTTGTGAAAAGTACGAACTCTACTTTAATTTAAATTTTATATACCATAAGGAGATGTTTGATTGTGAAAAAATATCAAAAAACAACAATTGCAGCTCTTTCTTCCATGGCGATGCTATTGGCATCTGTTCCAGCAGTGTTCGCGGATGAAGCTCTTACGGTAACTAACCCTTCCTCCCAGGAAGTTCAGACACAAATTCAGACACAACCGCAGTCCCAAGCACATGAAATTAATATTTTTGCCCAAAATCCCTTAAGAGAGTATTTCAATGGAGGATACAGTACCGATATATACTTGAGTGGAAATGTCACCTTTATGTTTACTCCGCTTACAACAGGGGAATATGTGTTTAATGTTGAAGATATGAGTGGAAATCTGAAGGGAAGTGGAAGAGTAATCGTGTCTGATTTTGGAACGAAAAGCATTACACTTGGTAACTTGTATGGTTATCATAAAATTGTAGCTTACTCACCAAATAGTTATGGTGGAAGCTATGACATTTACTACTAATGCTTGATAGTAACAGATATCACAGCTATTTATAAAAAGTTCAAACCCCATGGCTCTCATGAGTCATGGGGTTACTTTATGATTTTGAAAGAAACGATTGATTCGGCCCCAAATCAACATGTATATCTCATCATGTAATGTTCACGCCACCACTTGCATAACCAACAACAGTATTCACAAGGGTAAGTCCAGCTGCCGTTGCGGAGAAAACGAGCAGAAGACGCGTCTCTGCTGTCACCGGTATGGCCAATCCGGTTGTTATGCCATTGGAGATGCTACCCAAAGCAATAATACCAGTGAGTGGCGGCGCCAGTGTAACGATGGCCCCTGGTACCGCAGTGAATGCATTATCCGGAGTAGGTGAACTGAATAATTGCGCGGTGATGGTCACCGTTGAACCGACCAAGGCCAAGGATGCTGTGGTACTAAAATAGGCAGCGATGGAAGTAATAACGCCATCACGTGGGGTTGAGAACGCAAAGTTAATGAGTGGGCCAACAACCGTCCCCGTCAAATCAATCGTGCCACCCAGAATGCTGACTCCGGTTGCCGAGTTTCCGAAACCAATGAGACTTGTCGTTCCTACCAATCCACCAGCAATTGTTGTCAATATGGCAGGTCCGCCGGAAGCAAACGGTATGATAGCTCCCGAACCCGTAGCGCCTGTTACGCCAGTGCTGCCAGTCACTCCCGTAATTCCCGTAATTCCGGGTGCGCCAGTCACCCCGGTAGCTCCGGTTATCCCTGCGATTCCGGCTGCGCCCGTATTGCCTGTGACCCCCGCGGTTCCTGCTATGCCTGGATCACCTGTTGCTCCTGTAACACCTGCTGCCCCAACAGCTCCAGTACTCCCCGTTGCACCTGTCGCTCCTGTTGCTCCACCCGCCGAGCCTGCCGCACCCGTTGCTCCGGTAGTTCCCGTGGCCCCTGCTGATCCCGGTGTACCAGCAGGACCTACACTCCCTTGAGATCCTGCAGCGCCAGCCGGGCCTTGTGGACCAGGTACGCCCTGAGGACCCGCAGGTCCTGCAGGTCCTGCCAGACCTTGACTCCCTACGTTTCTAAGCCCTGTTGTGATAGCTAATTCGGTCGCCCGGATCAAAATAACCAGTTGATCTTTCTCATCCGATTCGATATTTCCCTGTAAAACGACAGAGAGTAGCACATCCAGCAATTGCTGCAAATTGGTTCCCACACTGATTGGAGAAAGTGGAACGGCCTCTGCAGATACAATTGTAAGTTCCAAGACTGCTTCGAGGTCTGCCCGGGTTCCCTTTTTCAAGTCCGAATGATGAATCAGGGCAAGTAATTTACGCAATACCTCGATCAGAAGTGAAACATTGTGCGGAGTGGGATTGGCAAAAACCTGTACAATGGCTCCTTTCAACTCACCAATCAGCTTGAAGAGTAATTCAGCATTGACTTCAAAGCACTTGTGTGGTTCTTCTCCCCTATTTTTCTTAAATATGTTTCCACCAAATCGTATACGTTTCTTTGGCTTCATCTGTCGGTTCCTCCTCCTTAGTGAGTCAATTTACTACTTAATACGAAGTCGGTCGAGCCATACTGACAGCACTTACACAAATTATATTCGCAATATAAACTGAATATTTCTAACCGCGTGTGAACATACACATCTCGCTTTCACCCCGAATTCGGAATAAAGCGCAAGTCTCACCCATCAACAGTTCAAACTCGGAAACGAGAGTAAATCGTTGAAGAGCAACCCAAAGAGCGCATCCGATGAGTACGAAACTCCTGAATGCGCCCTCTTTATATAACCGTATTGAAAATGATCTTTGTTGATTAGTCCAATTCAATTTTGAAAACAATCGGTGCATTACTACTCACATTTGTCGTTGTGATTGTCAGTGCGTCCGCAGTTCTCTCCCATTGCGGTTTTTCTTCGTATCCAAGTACCTGAATGTCTTGAATAACACCTTGAAAATGATGAGAACCTTCCTTCAGCGATTTAATGTGAATCACTCCGTTATCCGGGTAGGCAAGAACGGTGGCATACAGATTGCTCTCTTTTACCGTAAACCGTATATCTTCACTTGTAAATATCTTCGTATCTCCATCTGTGAACTGACCTTCCTTCACCTCTGTCGGTCCCTCGCCAAACGTGCGCCAGAAAGACGTGTCATAGATCGCTTCCCCGTTCACTTCCAGCCACTTGCCGATGCTGAGCAGAATGTCGCGATCTTCATCCGGTATACTGCCGTCTGCTTTGGGTCCAATGTTCAGCAGCAAATTTCCGTTTTTGCTTACAATATCGACGAGATCCCGAATGATCTCCTCAGCCGTTTTATAGTTATTATTTTCGGTGTAACACCATGAGTTTTTAGCGACAGCCGTATCGGTTTGCCAAAAATAGGGCTTGAGCTCGGCGAACTGTCCCCGCTCCACATCCGGAACGGCACTTCCAAACATATAAGCCTCATGTTTGTAATTGATAGCTACAGGCACGCCCCATTCTTCACCTTTGTTATAATAATAAGCTGCAAATTTCTTAAGATAGGGTTTGAACGCAACCGTTTGAATCCACCAATCGAAATAGAAGACCTTCGGCTGATATTGATCCACCAGTTCACAGCATCGAATCAACCAGTCTTCCAGATACTCCTCGGTTGGAGGCGAACCATACAGATCATGATGATCCGGCTCAGGCATGGCTGGCCAATAGAAATCCCCGCGCTCCAGGGGTTCCTTAATATCGGAATCAAACTCCTTCCCGTGAGACATGAAGAACCAGTGTTCGGCGCGGTGAGACGACACACATAAGGTCAGCCCCTGCTTCTCATACGCAGTCTTCATCTCACCCAGAAGATCCCGTTTGGGGCCCATTTCATATGTGTTATAGTGAGAGATAGAGCTCTTGTACATCTGAAATCCATCATGATGCTCAGCCACTGGCATAACATATTTGGCTCCGGCCTTTTTGAATAACGTTGCCCATTCGTCTGCATCGAACTTCTCTGCACGAAACATCGGTATGAAATCTTTATATCCAAATTCTTTATGAGGTCCATACACCGCAAGGTGATGCTCATAAGCTTTGGTGCCTTGTATGTACATATTTCGCGAATACCATTCGCTATCAAAAGCGGGTACAGAATACAGTCCCCAGTGAATGAATATGCCAAACTTTGCTTTGGGATACCATTCGGGAACTTGAAAAGCGCTCAGTGAACTCCAATTGTCCTTGAATTTACCGTTCGCAATCGTTGCTTCAATCTGTTGCATATATTCGTGTTTGTCCATGAAATGTTCTCATCCCTTCTGATATCGTCTGTAGTTGTATTGTAGTGCTCCGGCCGAAGGATAAACATGCAGAACACTAACTTTTAGATGGACAATAATAACCTTGTATGGAGATGAAAAGTATGAATCACCAAACTTTGCTTACGAACTACCTGTCTAATCTCCAAGTCGAATTATTTATGGTCAATTACAATCGTTGCGATACGGATTGGCGGGATCTGGATTACACGCCCGATTACAGCAAGTTTTATTTCATATGTGAAGGTGAAGGTTGGCTCAAGATTGGGGATGAGGAATATTACCCTGCGCCTAATCAGCTTATTTTAATGCCTGAGGGAATCAAACAATCCTACTCTGCCATTAATGACCGCCCTTTTCTCAAATATTGGTGTCACTTTAGCGCGAAGGTTGGGGGAATCAATCTATTCCAAATTCTGAAATTCCCTCACATCTGCACGATAGATCAACCTGAGTTGATCCAAGAGATTTTCAGCAGTATCCTTACATATGCAAAATCCGGTGAAGTCTATGCTCATATGATGGCCAAGAGCAAATTGACCGAGTTACTGTCCCACTATCTTATGAATCTGGATCTGGAACAGATTTCTTTTATCAACGTGCCTGTCATGGAGAAATTATCTGCCATTCTGGCTTACATTGATTCCAATATCGAGGAGAATATTTCAGTACAGGATCTGGCCCAGATTGCTTACATGCATCCCAATTATTTCATTCGATTCTTCAAGCAGCAGATTGGCCTTCCTCCGATCCTCTACATTGCTGGCAAAAAAATCGATAAAGCCAAGGAGCTGCTGACCTGCACCCCGAACACAATCACCGCCATCGCCGAGCATCTCGGTTTTAGTGATTTGTACTATTTCTCCAGACAGTTCAAAAAGCATACAGGACTCACGCCCACAGATTACCGCAGACAAAAAACGATAGTCACAACGAAACATGGTTTATAAATAAGCTCATATCAGAGAGAGAGAGAGAGAGAGAGTTCCCTCATTCGGAACTCCCTCCTAAAGTCCTGTTTATATCTGCAGACCTGTTTATATTTCCCAATTCATGCAGAGTTACTTTTTTGAGTTCTCTCAAATAAGCATAACCATAGTTTTGATCCGGCTCTAGATACGCCCCTTCCGCCCACTCATTCCATGCGTTAACAAAAAGATATTCACTTTTGTACAGTGTCCTTGCTCTCTCCATCTGTCTTGATAGATACAGCCCAAATTTCTCTGGAGTAGAACCGAGCGTACTCTGTCCGTCAACGCCTCTCCGCGGTGTATTGTCCCAATTGACAAAAGCGCCTGGATAGACAATTTCTCCGTTACGGTGCGGTGTTCGTTCGAGAATGGAGGACCATACCTTATCGTAATTTACAGCAATATGCTGCTGGCCCTTGATGTTCATTTCGATCCAGATTCCATTCATATGTCCATGTGCAAAGGTATAATGAGGTTCAAATTCCATGCTTGCATCAAAAGTCTGGTGATTAAATGTAGGAAATCCGCCAATAGTCTGCACAAAATGGATGCCTTCCAGACCGTGTTCCAGAGCCAATTCTCGCCAAAACTGTATCATTTCATCACATCGAGGAATGCTGGCTGGCCGATAGATCAGAAATAATGGTTTGCCTTTCACTCGAATATATCGGTTGTCTTTAAATACCTTTACCAGATAATTAAAATGTTCTTCCCAATCATCCCGATCCCCATAGTTCTGCGCCATCAGAATATCCGATTCCTGCCCATCCCATTTTCTGGTCCATGTTTCATTGGCCCAGGACAAACAAAATGGAAAATCAGGCTCCCCGCTATTCAATATTTCATTAACCGGTTTTTCCAGCAAACGCTTGCCTTTGAACCAGTAATGATAATAACAAAATCCATAAATGCCATGTTGTTTCGCAGTTTCTGCTTGCCACTTTCGTACATCTGGATCGGAAAGATCATAATATCTCCCCTGAAATGGCCGGTTAGGCTGATGGTGACCTGAATATAAAGGAGTAGCTTTTTTTACATTGGTCCATTCCGTAAAACCGTCTCCCCACCAACGGTCATTCTCCTCAATCCGATGAAATTGGGGTAGATGCAGAGCAATAACCTTCAATTTGAACGCCTCCAATGCAGCAACATGATGCAGCCTACACTCCTGCGATTCTTGATGGTTTATATGAAAATGATATCCAACAGTCGCAGTGTTTTTTGCAGATGGGATTGATTGTATTTCATGTATGCCAAGGCGTGACTAGCTGCCAGTCTTCTTGCATCAATACTCTGCCAGTAATGTTCAAACTTCTGAATGAGTTCTTCGCAGGAGGCGAATTGTTGGAAGATGCTAAGATCTACCAGGTTACTCTGATTCGCCGATGGTCCTATGAGTTGAAACGTCCCGCAGGCGGCAATTTCCATCATGTGTTTGATCGATGCTCCACTATGAATAACAATTTTGCTTCCGTTATACAACATCTGACGAGCTTCATGTTTGAGAACTGGATAGAACTCACCAAGGTGTGACCAGCCCTTCCCATCCACCCGAACTATTTTGTCATTCAAAATGCCGGATGTGGCAAACGTCGTAAAGATATCATCCGGTTCCACATCTCCGATGATATAAACATCCGATTCGTACTCCGGGGGAACAACTTGCGGACAAAATATATGGGGATCAGGCGGCATGAACAGTTCATTAAGAGCAGAACCGGCCAGATGCTGCTGATGGTCGCTCATTGACCATGAACTCTGCACAAACACGTGATCTAACCACGGCAACATCGCATCACTTTGACTTCCATCTTGATTCGGAGACAACCAGATTGCTTTTTTGGCGGTTGATGCTTTTAATGCAGTGATATTCTCATTTGGCAAATGTTCATCACTTCCCACGATCAGAATCAGGTCAACCTCCATCGCAGACAGACTGGCCGAAACGGATTCTATATATTTAATCTCATTTACATGCCTCACGAGATGTTTAAGGCTTTGTTCAATCAGTACACAATGTGATGACATTTCCCGGTCATTACACGGTGTAATCAGAAGCACATTTAACTCCTTATAGATCACTTTGGATTTTACTCGGCTAGATGCATGTTCCTCCTGCATCATTTTCAACCATTGTTGCTTGAGATCCAACTGCTGTACTGCCATATGTTTGCGCATGGATTTGAGTTTTCTGTTTAGCACTGCATGCATTTGTCTCAGAAATAACTGGTTTGCATCGTGAACTGAACGATTCTTTTTGATCGCCTTAACTTGCATTTTTGACTTCTTTCGGATAACAAACCCTCCCGTTCCATACGAAAACATTCTCTGCCTACAATATGCACAAGTTAGTGGCATGGTTTCTTCTGTTGACCGCTTCACTCGCTCTTCCTCGCAAAACGGGCCTTAACTCGTACATATAATGTGTGGTCACCCGGGTCGGTTCAAATCTTGTCCTCATAGAATATAAGAATACTATATAGGAGATGATGTCATTGCCAACATTTGATAGTATCCTTGTCACCGGCAATCAGACGATTAATCAGAATTTGCAGGTTAATGGTAATCAAACCGTTGGTGTTGATCTACATGTCAATGGCAGCCAGACCATAGCAGGCAGCCTGCAAATCAACGCCAGCTCTTCAATTGTCAATCATTTGGGTGTAGGCGGAGTAATCCAAGCTGGAGATAGCGTTAAGGCTGCTACACAATTAATGGCACTCAATCAGCCTTCTCTTCCCGTGTCTCTACCAACTCTACAACAGTTCAGATATTACAATCCTGGTGTTGCGGGTCAACCCGGTCTGGTCTTAACCGGAACCGCTGGCAACCAATATATTCTGTTCGTTGATGAGAGTAGTGGAACACCCCATCTGGCCATTCAACCGTTATAAAATGAACCATCCACAGACAATGTCAGCAAAAGAAGCGATATCCGTCTATACTCCGGATATCGCTTCTTTTGGTTTCTTCTCTAATGATAATAGCCTAGTATAAATTCATCTATCTATACATCTGTGATTAATACGGACAAGACGCTCTTGCTTACCAGCTCGAACTTCATCAACACATCGTTGCGCAGCTTAACCTGTACGTTGCCCGTCTCCTCCCCATCATTGAAGAGGACTACTGCTATGGAACCATCGACATTTTTAAAAGCCACAGAATAAATTCCATCATCACTGGACGTCGATTCAATCCGAACAGCCTTGGGACGAATCAAAGCACTAAAATGTGCCAGGGCATAATAATCAAGTGTATACGTAAGTTCCTTGGTTTGCTGATTTACCTGAACGATCCCGCGACACGTACTGCGGCCAAATCCCGGAACGGTTGGCCCGTTGTTTTCATCAAGTGCCATATTCCATAGTACAAACGACTTGCTGTAATTACGAAGAATCTGAATTCCCGTTCGTATCACATTCGAGAAGGCCTGTTCGAATGGCGGGATCCACTCGCCGCCCGAGCCTTCGGTGAAGTGCACTTCTTTGCCCGCAAAGGCTTCGTATACTTTCGTTTGAGCAGATGCATCGCCCCCGTACCAGTGCCAGGCCACGCCGTCAACTTCCTCTCCCGCTTGTTCCAGCACGGTGAGTGGATAGTCCGGTTGATCCCAGTTGTGATCGTAACAGAGAATTTTGGTTAGAATGTCGTTTTTAATAAAGGCTGGTTTGAGATGGTTTTGGATAAAGTCTGCTTGTGCTTCGGCCGGCATCAACATACCGGGATAATGCCCCGGTTCATATAGCGCCTCATTCTGGGGTGTGATGGCATGGATTGGTAATCCATGTTCTCTATATGCTTGAATGTATTTCACAAAATATTCGGCATATACGGGATACCACTCCGTCTTCAATTGTCCGGTAATCATGGAGCCACTCGTTTTCATCCAGCCGGGTGCACTCCATGGTGAAGCGAACAGTTTCAATTCAGGATTCAATGCTAATGCTTGTTGGGTTAAAGGAATAACGTCCTCTTCATCATGCGCAATGCTGAATTGAGCTAGTTCTGCGTCTGTTTGCTGTTCTGGCATATCGTTATAACTGTATACTGTTCGGGCGTAGTCCGAAGCCCCCATCGGATTGCGAATGACCGAGAGCCCAATCCCTTTCTCCGGATGGAACAGCCGGGACATGAGCTCATCCCGCTGCTCCTCATTCAAGATATGATTGATCAGATAAGCAGAAGAATCGGTAAAAGAAGCACCAAATCCGTCCATCTCCTGATACGTTAGCTGATCATCCAGAAGAATGGTCGTTGTCTCCAGATCAGGGGCGTGCGGTTGCAATTGATCCAGGGACACGGATACGAATAATTCATCTTCTCCTGTTGATTTGTACACTTTGAATGTAGTCATAGGATTCTCCTTCATATTTCAATTATTGAATGCCCAGTTTCTCTTTGTTCAGTTTCATCTTTTCACTGCGTACCTTCACAATCTCTTCCCAGCGATTTTCACCTAAAAATGATTTGTAGGCAGCTAATGCATTGTCATATGAGGCATCATCCTTGGACCGTACCATACTGACCAGCGTAGTATTCCATTTCGTATTGATTGCTGACAACGCACGAGCTTCAGGTGTACCTTGATCCGGGCTAATATTCTCCAGAATGAAATGTGGTTTCAGCTTGCCTTTGCCCCACTCCTGCATCTGTTTAATCGCTTCCGGAAATGCATCGGCACTGAGTGCTTTGTGACGATCATGACCGAAGAACATAAACTCACCCATCCGATAATCCTTTTTGAATTGATCTGCGTTATTCAGTTGCAGGTCTTTCACCGCCGGCAGCAACTCTACACTACCGTCCGACTTGGTTTGGTAGGTTTCGCCTTCAATCCCGTAATTCATGAGTGTCTGGCCTTCTTCACTTAATAAATAAGTGAATATCTGAATAGCCTTGGCTGGATCTTTACAATCCTTGGAGATGTAATTGATCATCCACCCCGTTATCCCCGATTGATTCAATGTTGGTGCATTGCCTTTGGTGCTCTGCGGTCCATCAATAGCGACATATTCTTTGCCCGGATTGGCACTCATGTAGATTTGCAGGTTCCCGCCTTGTTGTGGTGTCCCGTCCAGCAACATGGTCGCGTATTTGCCGGACTTTACTTTTTCCTCAAAAGCCGTTCCATCATCGGCAAAACTGTCATCACTGATATTGCCGTCTCTGTACACGGTGTTCAGTGTTTTCAGCCACGTAAGATAATCTTCATCCAGATTACGATCGTAGAATTCTCCCGATTCGGTCTCCAGCGGAACGCCGATGAAATCTTGCAATGTATCCCCGAGTGACCCTGTTCCTTCACCAATAGAGTTGAATCCAAACGGAATCAGCGCAGGGAACTCTTGCTTAATTCGTTTCATTACACTCTGGAATTCTTCTGGCGTTCCAATGACCGGACTACCCAGAGCTTCATACACATCCTTACGAATGATAAATGCCGTTTTGGCAGGAATGTTACCGCTATCATAATCTTCCTGTGTATTGGAATAGTTCGGGTAACCATAGGTTTTACCATCCGCCAACTGGAACCAGTTCAATGTATCTGCAGCCGCAACTTTATTGAAGTAAGGATCATATTTTTCAGCCAGATCGTTCAGCGGCATCGCCCAGGTTGCCGCTTTTTGTACCACAGGAGAATTGGAGTCAAATACGGTCAGCAAGTCAGGCATATCTCCACCCGCGAAAAAGGTATTTAACTTCGTGTCATCACCCGTGATGAATTTAATATTGATATTCAGATCCTCTTTGATTTTCTTGGTGACGATGTCCTTGCCAAAATCGGTGTTCCACCAGTCTGCATTGACATACCAGGTCAGGTCGGTCGCCTCTTCTTTTTTATCCAGCTGCCAAGCCGGCTTTTCCGGATCAACCGTATAACGATCTTCAATGGACACCCAGTTCCCTTCACTGGAGCCCCCGGATCCACCGCTGCAACCTGTTATCATAATCACGGCTGCAAGCAATGTCGCGAACAATGTAATCCCTTTTTTTCCTGATGCCTTGTTCAACTTCAACATGTTTTGTTCCTCCTCATATTGGGGTGATTGTTGCTCCTATTCCTTGACTGCTCCGAGCATCATTCCCGAGATAAAGTATCTCTGAACGATGGGATAGATCAGTACGATAGGTAGTGTTGTAATGACAATGGTGGCCAATTGCACACCTTTCGTCGTTGTTTCGATCACAGCCGAACCCCCAACATTTTGCATGGATTGGGTCTGGGACTGCACGATAATCTCATACAGCATCATCTGAAGTGGATACAGTGATTGATCCGTAATGTATAACTTGGTTGTCATAAAATCGTTCCATTGCCCCACCCCATTAAATAGCGCAATAGTGGCCATGGCAGGCATGGAGAGTGGAATGAAGATTTTCAGGAAAATATGCCAATCTCCTGCGCCGTCAATCTTCGCCGACTCTTCGAGAGAATCCGGTACATTACGGAAGAAATTCATCAGAATCACGACATCATAGAAGCTGAACAACGCTGGAATAATGTACACCCAGAAGCTGTTAAGCAGGCCAAGTGATTTGATCAACAGATAGGTCGGAATCATGCCTCCCGAGAAGAACATTGTAATAACACCCATGGCAACGTATAATTTGCGGCCTCTTATGTACTTTTTGCTCAGACCATAGCCCACCATGGCACAAAAGAATACATGTGTAACAACACCAATTGTTGTTTTGGAAACCGATATGAAGAAGGCCTGCCAGATGCCCTGATCATTGAATACCGCTCTGTAATTCTCCAGCGAGAATTCCGGTGACCAGAAGATGAAGCCACCTTCCGCCAGCGCTTTCCCCGAACTAAAGGAAGAGATGATGACATTCCAAAGAGGAACCAGAATAACGACCGTACAGATGATTAACAAAATCATGTTTAAGGTATCAAAGATCCGACTATCCAGATCTTCTCTTGCCACCTTTCCATTCACGCGGGATGCCTCCTTCTTACAACACAGATTGATTATCGTTTAATTTGCTTGTGATTTTGTTCGCTGTGACGAGCAGAATGACAGAGATGATTGAGACACCCAAACCAACGGCCGTAGCATATGAAAAATCACCCTGAGACATCCCCATACGATAGACGTACGAGTTAATGACTTCCGCTTTATCGCGGTTTTGGGAATTCATGAGAACCAGAGTCTGATCCAGATTCGACCCCAATAAACCGCTTACAGTTAGAATCAGATTTAGGCTGATGATGGATCTCATGTTAGGCAACGTGATATTCCAGATTTGTCTGAGACGGCTTGCGCCATCGATTTTGGCAGCTTCATAATACGTAGGGTCTATCTTCGCCATGATCGCCAGATACAGAATGGTTCCCCAACCTGCCTCCTTCCAAATATCCGATAACGTAGCAATCCACCAGTACTTCCCTGCATCGAGCAAAATGTTCTGTGGTTGCGAGATCACTCCCAGGCTAAGCAACAACTGATTAAATAACCCCGTTGTTGAAAACCAGGTAATCAGCATTCCCCCAAGTACGATCCAGGACAAAAAGTGGGGTAAATATGAAACCGTTTGCACAAACTTCTTGAATCGTCCGCTGTTTAACTCATAGATCATGATCGCCAGAATAATGGGGATGACGAAGCCAATACCCAGTTTCAAAAAGCTGATCCCAAGTGTATTCACGACTGCATCCCAGAAGTATTTGTCTGACAATATGATTCTGAAATTATCCAGTCCTACCCATGGAGCCGTGGCCAACGTATCAATGACCGTGTAGTTTTTGAAAGCAATCGTCAAACCGTAGATCGGGATATAACAGAAAATAATCATAAAGATAATGCCAGGGATAATCATTGATTGAATCTCCCATTGTCTTCGATAATCCACTACGAATTCTTTGACCCGCTGACCGACGGTTTTTTTTCCATTGGGATTTATCGTATTTTTACCGGTTGATGGTTCTACGGCTAATTTATCCACGTTCTTTTGCTCTCCTCCATCTTGTATCGATTATAAAAACGTTTTTATTTTTTGACAAAAAACCCCCTCTGTTTGTATTTATGTAAAAAAAGACCGGAGAAACAGCTGATTCAACTTATGTACGATAGTCTTTCCGGTCGATCTTCACATGACTTGAACCCCTAACTACGAGCTCACCCGCCAATTTCTGTGCAGCCCCTTGTTCTTTTTCCTTGATCATGCCCACCAGTTGATTGATGGCCAGGATACCCTGTCTTGCAATTTGATTTCTTACCGTTGTGAGCGGTGGAGAAAAATACTGTGCGATATCAATATCGTCAAAACCCACGACACTCACATCTTGAGGAACTTCAAAACCCTCAGACTTCAACGCATGCATACAGCCAATTGCACTCAAGTCATTCCCTGCAAGAAATGCATCAGGTCGCTTGCCAGGGTGTAAGTGAAGAAAAGATTTGATCGCACTATACGTGCTTTCCTCCTCAAAATACCCCTGTATGATGTAATCATCATCCATTGGAAGCTGGTATTCACGCAACGCAGCCAAATAGCCATCTCTACGCTGCACACTGTCAAACATCGTGTCCACACCCGAAATATAAGCAATTTTCTTGTGGCCCAGTCCAATTAAATACTTGGTTGCTTCATAAGACGCAACATACGAGTCGAAAATAACACTTCCCATCGTATCGCTCTGATAGACCCGATCCAGAAAAACTGCCTTGATCTTGTCTTTCTCCATGGCGACAATATCTTGCTCATCGATCCGAAGCTCTTCGTAGATAATGACACCGTCCACCCGCCGACCCAGAATATTACTCATAATAACGTGTTTATCCTTGGTCACAAATACATTCAAACCATACCCCAGACGATCACATTCGCGAGACATCGACTCGACCAGCTTATAGAAATATGGCCCCGATACACTTGTGGTGAAAAAACCAAGCATTTTGGTTTGACCGGACTTCAACAGCTTGCCATTCAGATTGGGTACATAATTTAATCGCTCCGCCACTTTGAGAACATGTGATTTCGTCTCCGGGTTCAAGACATCTACACCATTTAAAGCGTTGGAGACGGTAGATATCGATACACCAGCTTCCCTTGCCACATCTTTAATCGTTATCTTTGCCATAAGTTTTGTTCCTTTGCTATAAAAACGTTTTTATAATGTTTAAATTACCATAAAACCGTTTTCATGGCAACACTTTAATTTATCAGTTCAGACATCACATCGAGTGAATCTGTTGCAATTGCTCTTCCAGACGTTCCAAGCGAACAAAACGATCCTCTCGAATATATTCCTTCTGCTCCACTATCATAAGCATGGTTGGAACAGTAAAAATAAGAAACTTGGACGCAACCTCTTCCACTTCGTTAGCATTTATGTGACCCAGGTATATTGAGGGATAAGGTTCAAGCAACGCACTAATCTTGGGGAATAAAGCGTGACATACACTGCACTCTGGCCGAGATACATACAAAAAAACCAATTCATGTTGTTGAATCGCCTCTTCAACCATTTCTATCGATGTTAACTCATGAATATCTTTCACTGAAACTCAGTCCTTTCCGTCACTCGATGGTGTGTTCATTTAAAATTTTTCTTTTCAAGTATAGCCTAAGTGCGTTAAGATTAAATGGAATATATCCCCATATGAAAGAGGTTATGGTATGAAGAAATCATTCTTGTTTCTGTTCACTGCCCTGGTTGTTGTAACGTCCTTCTCGGCGTATGCACCTGTGTCAAATGCCTCTGCCGATATTGGAGTCAGCCTGTTGTCCGATCGTCAAACAGGCGTAGTGAAATAAAAGCGCTAGAACTCAGCAGGCGACCTGTTCGGATAACATCCGTACTGAGTCGCCTGCTTTGATTCGTATTCTATTGAATTTTCCTTTTTTAATGAATGATTACTTCCAATCTCTCTTCCGAAGATAGGACTCAAAAACGAAAGTTCCAAATGGCAGAAGACCGGCCACTCCACCCATTAGCCAGCGCGTAATCTTCCACTTTTTGACCACAGCCAAATGCACTAGCGCAATCAGGTATAAAGGAAACAAAACACCATGAATCATGCCCATTACAGCTACAGCAGAAGAAATATCTGCAAAATATTTCAGAGGCATAGCAATAAAAATCAACAGAAGTAAGGATACACCCTCCCATATGCCTGCAATTCTGAATCGCCCTGTCACTGTCTTCATAACGTCCATTCTCACCTTTCCCGCTAATCGTTTGTGAAATATGTAACTTGTAACATGATACCGGAACTTCACGCCACTTCTCTGTAAAGCTATGTCATGCTGAAGCTCATCTACAGTATAACGTATGAGTTTGATTCGTAAATGCTTCAAATTTGAATAATTATTGAATCCATATAACCCGATTCCCACTTCAGGTCTTATGGATTCAAGTCGTCTCACGCTCAATCAGCTGGTATGTCAGCTGCTCTGTCTTCAACGCTGTTTTACCCAATACAGCCCACAATTGATGGAATGCCTGGGTCGCCTGCTCCGCGATCGGATTGTGTATGGTCGTAATCCCGAGAACACGGGAAAGTTCGATATTATCAAACCCCACAATGGCAAGTTGCTCAGGTACCTGAATATTCCGTCTGCGTGCTTCACTCAGAATGCCGATGGCTGCATAGTCATTCGAACATAATACGGCCTGTGGAAGTTCTGCTTTATCTGCCATTCTTCGCATAGCCTCTTCACCATCAGAGGAGCTAAATACGGAATATTGATATGCTTCAGTCCACACAGGTAACCCTCTACTCTTCATAAAAGTTTCATAGGCTTCACGGCGGCTCTGTGTATTCAGACTTTCAGCCCTTCCAAATGCATTTGCAATTCGGGTGTATCCTCTTGATACCAGATGCTCCAAAGCTAACTTATACCCTTCCGCCTGATCCATCGCAACAGATGGAATCTCGTCGTTCCCCATTCGCTGCCAGGAGACAATAGGTCCGTATTCCATATACGCTTTTAATTTTCGAGGATCGTTAACACAAGTAACAATTAGGATTCCGTCCACCCGCTTGCTACGCAGGTCTTCAAATCCTTGTAACTCTATTTCCTTATTTCCACGGGAAGTATAGACGATCGTCTGAAACCCGAAATCCATCGCTGTTTCCATAAACTGATTCATGAAGGTGAGACTGAGATCGTCAATGGTTGACGTTATGATGCCAATTTGTTTGGTCTTGCCTGTAGATAATGATACAGCATTCCGGTTCGGAATATAATTCAACTGTTTCATAATATCCGTTATGATCTGTCTAGCTTCGTCACTAACATGTGGAGAATGATTAATCACGCGTGACACTGTCGCTTTTGAGTAACCGGACCGCTTCATAATTTCATCAAACTTGGACATCGGAGACTCCCTTCTTGCTAACTTACTTCGAATAATAGTATGCCTCAAACGTGGGTCAAAAGTAAAACTTGACGTGTAACCCGTTACAACGATTAAGCTTTTTTTATGCCAAGCATAATGAATAGAAAAATTAAAATTTATGACGAATGGAGCGATACACATGAGCAAAGCTCTGAATCAATATCAATTCCCGGAAAACTTCCTGTGGGGTGGCGCAATTGCAGCCAACCAGGCTGAAGGTGCATACAATCAAGGTGGCAAAGGTCTTTCTACTCAGGATGTAGCTCCCCAAGGCATCAAGGGTCCCATTACGGAAGAGCCGACTGAAGATAATATGAAACTGATTGGTATTGATTTGTACAACCGTTACAAGGAAGATGTGAAACTGTTTGCCGAGATGGGCTTCAAAGTTTTCCGTACGTCCATTGCATGGTCCCGAATCTTCCCGAAAGGTGACGAGCCCGAACCGAATGAAGAAGGCTTGCAATTCTACGACAATCTCTTTGACGAATGCCATAAATATGGAATTGAGCCATTGGTTACGTTATCCCATTACGAGACCCCTCTTCATCTGTCCAAAGAATACGACGGCTGGGTGAACCGCAAGATGATTGGATTTTATGAGCGCTACGCAACTACTGTCTTTAACCGGTATAAGAACAAGGTGAAATACTGGCTCACTTTCAATGAAATTAATTCCATTCTTGAAGAACCATTCATGAGCGGAGGTATATACACACCCAAAGAGAAACTGAGCAAGCAGGACCTATATCAAGCCATTCACCATGAATTTGTAGCCAGTGCTTCTGCCGTTAAGCTCTGTCATGAGATTATTCCCGATGCTCAGATTGGTTGTATGATGCTCAGCATGCCAACGTATCCGCTGACGCCGCATCCAGACGACATGATCCAGGTAATGGAATTCGAACATAGCAACTATTTCTTCGGTGATGTGCATGTAAGAGGCCGCTATCCAGGATACATGAAACGCTACTTCCGTGAGAACGGAATTCAGATTCATATGGAAGATGGCGACGAAGAAATGCTGCTTCATACGGTAGACTTTATCTCCTTCAGCTACTATATGAGCCTATGTCAGACTGCTGATCCAGCTAAACAGATTGCCGGTGAAGGGAACTTGCTTGGTGGTTACCCTAATCCATATCTGGATGCAAGTGAGTGGGGTTGGCAGATTGATCCGCAAGGATTGCGTTATGTACTCAATATGTTCTATGACCGGTACCAGAAGCCCCTGTTCATTGTGGAAAATGGCCTTGGAGCAGTGGATGAATTAATCACAGGTGCAGACGGCGAGAAAACGGTTGAGGATGACTACCGGATCAAGTATTTGAACGATCATCTGGTTCAGGTTGGCGAAGCCATTGAAGATGGTGTGGAGATCATGGGTTATACTTCATGGGGTTGTATTGATGTAGTCAGTGCGTCTACTGCCCAGTTGAAAAAACGTTATGGTTATATCTATGTTGACCGTCATGATGATGGATCTGGCACACTCGAACGTTACCGCAAGAAATCCTTCCATTGGTACAAAGAAGTAATCAGCAGTAACGGAAAAAGCTTGCAGCGTTAAAGTTTTTCAGCAAATAAACTTGTAACAGATACGTCCGTCAATCCCCCAGCATATCACATGAGAAAGTGTCGATTATACGATACCTTGGCATGTGTTCTGTGTGGGGGATTTTTAATAACGATACCCGATGATATACATCGGGTATTATCATTGGCTACTATCACGTTGTTCACTATTTATTCCTCACTATATGTTTTACTTTACTACATCCCTGCTGTACTTTGTTTTGTCTTCTTCCGTTATCTTGCGAATGACCCTGCATGGGTTCCCCGCAGCAATCACACCAGAAGGGATACTTTTGGTTACGACACTCCCTGCTCCAATGATCGTATTGTCTCCAATCGTCACACCGGCAAGAACAGTCACACTGCCGCCGATCCACACATTATTCCCCACCGTGATCGGTCCAACAATCTCCAGACCTTCATTGCGCTGCTCCACATCAAAAGGGTGGCCTGCAGTGTAGAATCCGCAATTGGGAGCAATAAAAACGTTATCTCCAAAACTAATTTTGCCTCCATCCAGCATGACAATATTATGATTGCTATAGAAGTTCTCACCAATTTCAATATTATAACCATAATCACATACAAATGGCTGTTCCATCAGGAAACGATCACCCGTTTTCCCGAGCAGTTTCTTAATTAACGCTTCTCTTTCATTGATCTTGCCTGGATGGAGCTGGTTATAGTCGTAACAAAGTCCTTTGGCATACAAACGCTCTTCAATTAACTCTTGATCATAATTGGCATTATATAAGAGCCCTAATTGCGATTTCTCTTTTTCAGTCATCATTGTTCAGCACTTCCCGTCTTCTAGCTATTAATAAGTTAAAGCTCTATCTCTCTGATGATTCTAGCAGGATTACCGCCCACGATCATATTATCCGGTACGTCCTTCGTAACCACCGACCCGGAAGCAATAACGACGTTATCCCCAATCGTAACTCCTGGGTTAATAACGGCCCTACCACCAATCCACACATTATTTCCTATCGCGACAGGCTTGCCGTACTCTGCACCCGTATTACGTTCATGCGGATGAAGTGGATGAGTAGCCGTATAGATATGTACATCTGGCCCCATTAAGCAATAATCTCCAATACGAACTTCACACACATCTAATATCGTACAGTTAAAATTGGCATAAAAATGGTTACCTACATGAATGTTATATCCATAATCCACATGGATATTAGGTTCCATGCTCAAGTGTTCCCCAGTGGACCCCAACAATTCCTTCAATAACTTGAGGCGAAGTTCACCGTCCGTTTCCGTCGTTTGATTGAATGTCCGCGTCATTTTTCTTGCGTATTCTCTGTCCTCGGACAATTCAAGATCCGAAGCCATATACAGCTCGCCATCCAGCATCTTTTGTTTCTCCGTCTTTGTGGTCATGATCATCGCTCCCTTGAAAAACATCATATATCCCAACATTAGATAACACTTTTTAAAACTCTTTTAATTATATAGATAACCATGAATAAAGCAAGTCTTGCTCTTTATAAAAATGCTTTCTACTACTCTCGCGAACTCTCGTAGATAACAAAAAAACCTCTATATCCAATTAAATATTGGAATGCAGAGGTTCAAGCTATTTGGCTAATTTCTTTATCCTAAGCAACCGCCTGAACGGTTTTTTCCTTAACACTAATGGCGTAAATGGCAGACACCAAACCAAGCAAAATCAATACAGAACCAACCCATCCGGTATTCAGAATTGATGAACGATCAATCACCATACCACCGATATAGGTACCCAGTGCAATACCGGCATGTGCAATACCGGAATTGGTGCTAATCAGCGTTTCTGCTGTTTCCGGCGAGGTTTTGATAATGAGGCTATTCTGCACAGGCGTAACGGTCCAGCTCAATGCACTCCATATGCTTAACAACAGCAAGAAGGCGATCAGAGGTAATCCTGCGCTGAACGGAATGACAGCCATACTCACAATAAAGGGAATGAGCACAATAACAATGGCTTTAGCGGGGTGCAAACGGTCGGATAACATGCCCCCGATGCCTCCCCCTGCGACAGCGGCAATACCGAACATCATGTAGATAAAGGTCACCATCGTGGCGCTGGCTCCCAGCGTTTCCTGCAGAAATGGTGTGAAATACGCATACAAAGTCAGGTGACCCGCCAGAACAAACAAAGTTGTAGCATGGATCGCCAACATTTTGGGATTCCACAGAGCCGTAAGCTGTTTCTTCAGGGATACCGCCGGAATAGGCTGCACACGATCCATTGCAAACCATATGGCTACCATCACCACTGCAGTCAGAATAGCAATCAGCATAAACACCTCACGCCAACCTGCCAAGTTACCTACAAAGATTCCAAGTGGTACACCCAGGATAAGTGATGCACTGCCTCCCATGGTAATGGTCCCCACGGCGCGTCCTTTATACTGTGGTTCCACAATGCGCGCTGCAAGGGTCAAGGAGAGCACAAAAATAAGTGAGCCAGTCGCGGCTCCGAGCGCTCTACCCGCCATCAGCATGTAGAAGCTGGTACTGAACGCGGAGATCAGATTACTGATCAGAAAAACAAATAGCGTACACATATATACCTTTTTACGTTCAAATCTGGCTGTTACATTTAACAAAATGGGCGCAGATAACGCATAGACAAGTGAGAAAATAGAAATTAAATATCCGGCCTTCGCCAGGGTTAAATGAAGATCCGTAGCAATCAGGTCCAGAATTCCGCCCAAGATCAGTTCAACGGTTCCGACCACAAATGCTGCGATAGCAAGCACATATACTTTTTTATTCATTCTGAATCCTCCTCAAAAGTTACAACTACGATAGTAACCTATAAATTTGAAAGTTTCAATACTTATTTTCATAATCGTTTTCATACGAAGATACAACAAAAAAACTATTCTCCAAGAGAATAGTTTCAATAGATCAACCTGGTGAGCAATCGCTCGATCTCAGCATCCTGTAACAGTTGGTCACCGTATTTTTTGGTGATTTGAGTAAGTGCAACATCATGATAGAAGTAATCGGTCATCGCTTTGACAATCGGTTTGGACATCGTCTTAATGGCTCGCCATGAATCGTGCTCTACACCGGCAAACAGCAGATACGCGTGATCCACAATGAGCAGTTGTGAAGGTTCCGGGGCATCAAGCAATGGAATCAACGAGTATATCCGATTTAAGGATGTCTCCATTCCCCCAACGGCAAGCACTTCAACGTACACGCCCTGCTTTTCCTTCTGCTCCAGCAGTTCTCTATATTTCTCCATTCGCTCATTCCAGGCCAGAAAAAGAATCGATGAGTCAGCTTCCTCGATGAGCTGTTCAATATTTGATCCGATGGACGACTCATCTTTTAACGTCCAAATATGCTCATCCGTAAATGTACGTTTGATTTTGTAACTTTTCAATTCCTCAATATCTTTCTCAAAATCAGCCTTGATCTTATGAATAATGGACTGAAGATCCACAGCCATATATAGTTTTTTCTTCCCATCCATCGTTGTCAGCACCGTTCCCTTGTCGATCAGGCGATTAAGTACTTCATAAATTTTAGCTTTGGGAACGTTGGAGTAATTAACAATGGATGTGGCATCAAGCGGTTCATCTTGTGCAAATATAGCCTCGTATACCTGGCTCTCATATTGTGTAAAACCGAATTTCTGCAACATATTTGGATCGGCGCATCCCTTCTTATTATGTCTGGTCTATCTAGTTTAGACGGCTACACTTTCCCTGTCCAGTATGTCCCATACTAACCTGAAAAGGTGGACTCTAATTCAATTTAACGATCACCAAAAATAAAATGACCTTCCAATGGTTATATTAACAATCGGGAATACACATTTCACTTGTGAAAGGAGATGTAATCTGAAGTGGAGAGCACGCAAGATTTTGTGAAGAAAGTGAATGAAAATGCCGAAAAAGCCCGTCAGAACAAAAACAACGGCAAGGGAACGCCAGGGGACAAGTTGCCATCAAAACAGCACTCTACGAATAAATAGACTATTTATTGAATGCATGTCTTCCGTCTAACACCTTTTCATCTACTTTTCATCTACTATTAAGAACCTTTAATAGAAAAGAGATGATGAGGATGGCTCGTGTCAATGCTGTTCCACAACCGGATCTGGTATTAATCTATTGGTCCAGAAATCCGCTCGTTCCCGGTTCTGCGCGCAGAATCCAAAGTGTACGTGTGATTGGCAATACTTCTCCGTGCACATTCACCCTGGTTCCTGGTGCACGTCTGATTGATGCACTGAACTGCTTGCTGGACAATGACATTGGATTCAGAGTGGTATACCGCTACAAAACGTCAGAAATTAGCGGAATTCTGTTATTGAAGCGTAAATAAACAATACTATGAAAAATGGTGCTGCTCCTTAAGGAGTGCACCATTTTTCATTCTTTGATTACATGAATCAATCAATCTTTCTATTGATTAGCTGCGATGGTATCGTTCACTTCTTGTGTAATCTGATCCCCGCCAAGTTTCTTCCAATTGGCTACAAAGTTATCGAACTCGTCAATCGACAAGTTACCATAGATGATTTTCAAAAACGTCTCGGCTCTCAGTTTATCCAGTGTTGCCTGCTTAGTATTCATCGTTCTCGTTGGTGCATAGATGAATTCATTCATGACAATCAGATCATTATCCCGGTAATGTTTAATCACAGCTTGTGAACTCTCTGGGCCAAAGATTCGCTCCATATGCCACTTGTCGAGATTTCCATTCCGATAATCCATAATATCATCATAGAACAGCTTCGCTTCGAGTTCCAATCCGGACGTATCTCCTGTTTTGAGCGCCTGCTCCACTTCATCCTGTGCCTTCACATTTTTGTTGGCTGGCAGGTTGGAGACCGTTGCATTATGAAAACCAAGACCAGTCAGTCCATTCAAATAAGCAGCACGTTCTTCCTTGGCAGACTCACCGAACATTTTTTCAGCCTGAAAATTAAGCAACTTGATTAACGCTTCCGGATGCTCGTATCCTTTGCGAACGGCAAATATGCCTCCCAGACTAAGATGATTCTGAGTTTTGGCTGGCTGATCATCAATCGATTGAACCGGATAAGGCATCCAGTCAATGTTCTTATCTTTCTTAATCATACTGCTAACCTGAAAAGGTGCCCATTGTGGCAGAAAGAACATGCCTGACTTGCCTGCATTGACATCCTCCATCATTTTAGCAAAATCCTTCACCCCAAACTCGGGATCGAGAACACCCTTCTGATACAGATTTTGAAGCTCTCGCAAGCCTTCTTTGACTTCCGGCTGAATCGTTCCATTCACAACTTGACCAGAAGTATCCTTAATCCAGGTTTCGAGATAACCATGATAGCCGAGCAAAAACGCGTTGATAGGCAAATCCTTGTTTAAGGCAATGCCGTACGTGTCATCTTTACCATTTCCGTCAGGATCTTCGAAGGTAAAGGCTTCTGCAATCCGGATAACATCCTGCATGGACTTCGGTGCCTCAAGACCAACCTTTTTCAGCCAATCCTGACGGATCCAGATCATATCCGAAGAATCCAGCGAGCCTGGGAAGCTAACCATAGCATATACTTTCCCATCCTTCGTTACGGGTTTCAAGCCGGCTCCATCTTCAGCAGACATGAACTCCTTAACCAATTCGGATGCATACTTGTCATATACTTCGGTCAGATCCTCCAGCATTCCCGCTTCATGAAGTTGTTCGAATTGAACAGCACTCACTTTCAGAACATCCGGCAGATCACCACTCGCCAGCGTAACATTCATCTTATCGTTATAATTGGCATCGGGAACAATCCATTCGTACGTTACATCAATACCAAGCTCATCTTTGTACCCTCTGGTCCAGATGTTATTGGCATGGGTATCTCCTTGGGCGAGCGATTCTTTCCCCGTTTCATTCATGGTGGAAGTCAATTTAATGGGTGGGTCATATTTCGTAAGTGGTCCTCCCGCATCCTGCTGAGTGTTCGGTTCTGCTTCATTCTCGGTATTTCCCGCACCGGACGAACAGGCTGCAAGCGTAGTGGCCAGTACCATGGTTAACGTTAACAATGAGAACTTCTTGAACGATATATTCATGCGAATCCCCCTTTTAATCCTCCCGTGAGGTATAATTTCATTTTATTAAGAAAGCGTTATCAATTCGAGTGTACCCCGTTGACATCTGGTATCTTTGATTTACCATTTGAGACTGCGATTAACTTTTCTGATCCCGATACTCTTGAGGGGTACAGCCTGTTGCTTTTTTGAAAAAACGATAAAAATAATGCTGGTCACTGAATCCAACCTTCGCGGATATTTCATGCATCTTGCAGGTCGAACCCAGAAGCAACTCCTTGCTTCGCTCCACTCTGCGATCATGGATATAGTCAGATATGCCTTTACCTGTAACTCGTTTGTACCACCGTGACAGATAAGACGGATTAAGAGAGACTTCCTGTGCAATTCGTGTGAGCGAGAGGTCATCTTCCAGATGATGCTTAATGTAGAGATGGATCGTGATCAGAATCTGTGATTGATCGTTCAGGTGGGCATCACTACGTTTCGAGATCATCCATTCATATGCAGATTGATAAAATAGGACCAGATCCGTCCACGCCGTATGGATGTCAAAATTCAGCATTCGTGGCAGTGATATCTCTTCCATTGCCGATTCATATAACCCCAGTTCGTGCAGGACTTCAATGAGCACACTTGCTGCACCCATATACGTTCTCATGCGAAAGAATGGATCTTGAAGTCCCTCCTTCGCAGCCTCGGTCCATTTACGGAAGGACTCCATCCACTCCCGATCCCCAGCGGTTATTCGCTGTTTGATCTGATCCAGATGCAGCGCGACAACACCCTGTTGATTCATAATGCTTGGGGTGTAAGGCAATTCATCCTGAATATTTACACGCAGGAGCTTCTCCATCCCAAGCCCGGGACTCTCATGAATCGACAGGCGTAACTGCGCGATCGCCTGATTAATCCTGCTCCACTCTACCGCCTGCTCACTAACCATGATCGATACCGAGAGGTTCAGGCAGTCCGCACAGGATTGCTGCACAGACTCCAATGTGCCATAGACAAAACGAAGGGTCTGTTTCCAGCTATCCGGCTGACTCCCTCGCTCCTCTTGCGTATTGGATCCATTGGACGGAGGCCTCTCCTGGGATTGAATAAAGCACGCGATGACCTGAGCATCCAGATCAATTGCCTTCACCTTGGCCTTGTCCTGCAGCAACTCCTCCGCAACATTGGCAACGGCATACCGGATGAGACTGCGATCCGCCTGAGACTGGTAGTTGTTCCACTCCTCCACCCTTATAATCACAGGAATAACAAGTTGATCTGATTGGAAGGGGAGCTGCACGGCATCCAGCTCTTCCTGAAGTGAAGCGATATCAGGTCTATCCGTTCGCTTCAGCACATCCAGCAGCAATTGACGCTGCAACTGGGGCAGCGCTCGTGGCAATTTGCCGCGAAACCAGGCCGCTTGGTAGCGAAAATCATTTTCCTCCAAGATCTGTGTTAACGCCCGTTCTACCGCAGCTCGAATGTGATTCATACCCTCTGTCTTTAACAGGTAATCAACAACGCAAGGATTTCGAATAGCTTGGTGCGCATAATCGAATTCGTTATGACCCGTCAGCAAAAGAACTTTGCATCTTGGCCATCGATCCATAATCTGCTCAATCAACTGCATACCATCCATGCCAGGCATACAGATGTCGCTGAGCACAATATCAATCTTCACCGAGTTCAACCAATCGATAGCTTCATAGGCAGAGTATGCCTTGATAATCTCCATATCCTGAAGATTTGCTTTTTGGAAGAACGCATACAGCCCGTCCAGAATAACGGGTTCATCATCTACAATAAGCATCCGTTGCATAACACTACTCCCCTCTCCATGGAATCTTCACTATCATGCACAACCCGCCGAGCTCACTTCGCTGCGCTGTAAGACCATAGGCAGCCCCGAACTTGATTCTCAGTCGTTGGTTGACATTCATAAGCCCGGTTATCTCTTCGTTTCCATATTTTCGCTCTGTTTCCGCAAAGGCAGATTGCAGGTAATTCAATGTCTCGTCGTTTAATTGATCCCCATCATCCTCAATGCGAATGGATAGATTATCCTGATCCTGTTGGTACGATATCTGTAGAATACCTCCCTGACTACGTTTGGCTAGTGCATGCTCAAACACATTCTCTACAATCGGTTGAATCATGACTCTGGGAACGGAAATAACTCTGTATCTTGCATCCAAATCTTGCAATTCCAATCGAATCCTCGAACCAAATCGAATTTTCTGAATGGATGCATAGACCAGGGCATGGTCAATCTCAGCCCCCAACGATACCTCTGTATGAGAATCCCGAGACATGTATTTGAAATATTGACCCAGGTAGTCGGTAAATTCCTGAATGAGCTCCACATTCTCCACTTCAGCCATTTGCTTGATGCTGAACAGACTGTTGTATAGAAAGTGAGGTTGAATCTGGGATTGCAGATGTTTGAGTTCCGCCTCACTTGTTCGAATCCGTGCTACATAATTCTCATCGATCAAGATATGTAAGCGCTCTATCATATGGTTGAAGCGGGAGTACAAATAACCGAATTCATCCCTTCTGGATGAAGGAATATGTACGCTTGTCTGGCCCTGCTCTGCCATTCTGAATCCTCGAATAAGTACCCCTAAGGGTTGGTGAATCGATCTGTAGATTGACAACGAGAAGACAATGATGATCACAACGGACATAAAGGTTACCATCCATAACCATACGTTGTATTGTTCCAGCGGTGCCCTCAGCACATCCTGCGGTATAGTAGCTGTCAGCGTGAACGCGTGATCCTTATCATGTAACGAAAAGTAGAGATATGGATCAGATTGGAACTTTGTAACCTGCATGGACTCGGTTGGTTCTGCAGAAACCGTTTGAATGGGTTTAACAGGTGCGGGCTGCTCAGAAGAAGAGATCACAACATGATGCTGTTCACCAAAACTCAGTGTAATCTCACTTTCACCCGTTTCCGACAGCTGCTGCAAACGCTTTTTAAGTTCTTCAGCAGACAAGCGTATCCCTAATATGAAATTGGGCGGCTCCTCATGGTTCATGTTGTACGGGTTACTTTTCAGGAAATAGAGATCGTTATTGGAATGCGATAATTCGCCATTCAGATTCCCCATTGTGGCGAGCAGACTCTTCCACTCGGCATCCTCTACGTCCCGAATCCCGTCCGCCGCACTGACTCGTTTATGCAGAGCGGGAACATAATACACAACATCACTAATGTAGGGACTCGTCACCATAATCTGACCCAGCTTGTTGTGAATGTTGTTCAGACTGGACGTGACTTCATACCTGCTCATAATTGCGGCTCGTGTACTTAGCGTGGACATGGGTTCATCAAATGAAAATTCGGTTACCAGCGCACTCATTCGCTCCAATTCGAATTGCAGATGGTTATGGTAGAAGTGCAATTTGGACTCGTGTGCCTTCTCCACCTCCGTCTGCATTTGCTTGGAGCTGACTTGCGTAATCATAATGCTTATCCCGTAAAGGGGCAGAATGACCAGTACAAAAGCAATCATCAGTTTGACAACAATCGATGACTCTCTCCAGCTCCCCCGGATGAATCTCAAATTTCCATCTCCCCTCTCCTCTTTCTTCTCACCTTAATAGCAAAAAAGGAGCCAGAAATCGGCTCCTTCCATCGATCGGTTTTCCTTCTATCGATCTTATCCCTTTACACTTCCGACGACAAGCCCATGGACGAAATACCTCTGCAGGAATGGATACACAAGCAGAATCGGAATAACAGACAAAAAGATCTGGGAAGCTTGGGTTGTTCTATCCGATACCTGACTTAAGAGCGTCGCATCCTCAAGGGTCATCATCTCACTCTGAATCATCGTCACTTGCTGTAACATCGACTGAAGATATGTAGCAAGCGGATAGCCTTCCGGGTTCTTCATGTAGATCATGCCATCGAACCAAGCATTCCAGTGTCCCACCATGGCGAACAGCGTAATGGTCGCAATACTAGGAAGTGAAATAGGAAGATAGATACTGCATAAGGTGCGGAAATGTCCTGCCCCATCCATCCAGGAGGCTTCTTCAAGTTCCTTCGGCAATCCCCGGAAGAAATTAAGCATCAATAGCACATTAAAGATTGGAACTGCGCCTGGCAGAATCAATGCCCAGATCGAATCCAACAAGCCTGCTTCCTTAACCACCAGATAACCCGGGATCAACCCTCCACTGAATAACATGGTGAATACGAAGATCCAGGCATAGAACGTTCTTGAACGGAATTTGGCAGCCTCTTTGGAGAGCGGATAAGCTACCAGAATTGTGAAGATCAGATTGGTTGCAACCCCCAGCACGACACGAAGAAGGCTTGTGCCGAATGAGTTGAGGAACTGCTGATTTTCCAGAATGTATTGGTATGAGGACAACGTAAAATCCACAGGCCAGAATGTGACGCTTCCCGCTTTTACCGCATCGCTCGAACTAAATGAAATCGCTAATATATTCACAATCGGGAACAGGCATAACAAGGCAAGAATCGTCAGGATGACGTAGTTAAACCCTAGGAACCACCGATAGGCTCTTGAAGCGTGGTGCATGATTCTGCCTCCTTTCTAGAATATCCGATAATTCGCGAACCGATAGGCCAAGAAATAACCGAGTCCGATAAAAATGAAGGAAACGACGGATTTGATTAGACCCAATGCTGTCGATACAGAATACTGTGCATCTTGCAATCCGATCCGATAGATCATCGTATCCAAAATATCTCCTGATTCGTACACCAATGGATTATAGAGGTTGAACACTTGGTCAAAGCCACCGTTAAGTACGTTACCCAGACTAAGCGTTACCATCAAAATTACGATCGGGCGAATACCTGGCAGTGTGATATGCCATGTCTGCTTCCATCTTCCCGCTCCATCCATAACAGATGCCTCGTAGAGAGACTTATCAATATTAGTGAGGGCAGCCAGATAGATAATGGTCCCGAATCCGAATTCTTTCCATTGGTCCGTGATGACAAGTATGTAAGGGAACCACTCATTACTGGCCAGGAATTGAATCGGGTCAATTCCCACGGCTTTCAACAACATATTAACGATCCCTGTGCTTGGAGATAACACATCCACGATGATTCCCGCCAGAATAACCCATGAGAAAAAGTGAGGCATATAGATTACGGTCTGGATCGTTCGTTTAAATCCTGTCTTGCGAACCTCATTAAGCAATAAGGCCACGAGCACCGGAATGACCAAGCCCGAAACAATTTTCATCGTCGATATAAATACCGTATTCCATACAACCTGCGAGAACCCCGGTAGATCGAACAGATACCTGAAATTGTCTAGGCCCACCCAGTTCATATTTTTGAATCCGGCAATGGGAGAGAAATTCTGAAAGGCAATGGATAGACCCGCCATCGGAATGTAACCGAATACAATAATAATCAGCAGTCCAGGCAGAATCATAAGATGAAGCGGAACATTTCGTATAAATTGTTTGTAGTTGGAACGCATAAGCTGACTCCTCCTTCAACGTTAATTATAGGAGCTGGCTGATCCCCACAATAGTGTGGGGTATTTACTTTGGGTATCTTTTGTTGACCCTCTTCCCTGGAACGTCAAAAAACCGCGATATCCGCGGTTTCTTGTTCACGTCAAGGATTTAATTTTGGATATCCATAACTAATACATTCACTGAATGAGCAGTTAGGTTAACCACTACTGATGTATCGGACAGTGTTATCTCCTGTTCATGGGGAATTACTTTCTCATCATTCTTCTGATTCACATTTGGGGTGTGCACTAGATGATCTTCTCCCGTAAGCGTGATCAGTCTCGCTGAAGAATCGACCTTCAGGTCCTGAAGGCAAATGCGTGTTGCTTTATCCGCACTATCTGCATTCACCAGTTTCACATAGACATGTTGTGTATCTCTTGTAACGGAATGGAATACTTCCCTATTGTAAGCTTCGAGCTTGTAATCCAAGATTTTGCTAGTATTTTGCCCGTCCGTATAGGAGCAAACAAGATGCTTACCTGTATCTCCACCGAAGTTAACCGTGATCGTATAATGGGTCCCGTTCTCCAGTGGTTCATAGTTGGCCGCCCTCAGGTTACCTGCTGCCGAACTGGATGAATAGTCACCCAAGGTGTAACCCTCAATACCCTGTTTGTACACCTTTACTCCCGTTGCGTCTCCGCCGTAACTAATTGCGTACTCGATGACATCCTTGTTCTCGGGCGAGATATCCGTCAGTCCCACACCGATGTAAAAACCATCTTCACCTGAAATTCGTTCAGCCTCAACTTGAACCTTGTAATTAGTCCATTCGTCATTCAACAGATACAGTCCATTCCGGCCGCTTGTTTGGGCAGTCAGGACGAGTCCCTTCCCTACGGTTACCGTGTATCCTTCCGATCCAGGAATCGGATTCCATGCCTCACTAAGCTCTGTACGTTCCCTAAAATCTTCTTCAAAGAGGACGCTGTCATCGGCATTGGAGGTAACGGTTACTTTTTTTACCACAATATCTGCATTTCCTGTCGCAATTTCAATTCCGCCACGCGGAATGAGCTCCAATGGTTTGCCTTTGCTATAGGTGGAGAACGAAGTCGCAAGTACCTGATTCCCTACATGTTTTGCAAAAAGCTGCTGTACATAATAATTGGGTGTATACCACACCGTTTCATCATCAAACCAAATGCAGTCCGGCGTCCACCGGTAGGTTCCATCCGTCAATACCTTGTTGAATAATGGTGCATAGGCAGCCAAACGAACAACGTCCGCGTTGTTTTCAAATCCGGTCATGATCGCGGCTTCCGCAACTGCCCCTGCCAATGTGTTTTTGTCCGTGGACGCATATTCACCCACAAATACTTTGGATGTCTCTTTCCAATCGATACTTCCGTCTTCCCGATAGGCCCGATCATAGTAATTGTAACGATCCACGTTGTTCAACAGATATTCATTGGATCGGTAGTAGTGCTCATCTGCGATGGTGTCCATGTAATTGTCCTGATTCTCATACCAGTTTACGGTCTCTTCAATCACCTCTGTACCATCAGCAAAAGCAACTTGAGCTGATCCCGTGAGGTTTCCACTTAGGAACTTCCATCCCTCCTGGTACGCATCATCATCGGCCTGAGCACCAACCGTTGAGATTATGTGCAGCTCATGATCCGGATAGTTCCGTTTCATATACTCATCAATCGAACGTTTGAATACTTCGAAGTTGGCAAAAAATTCAGTGCCCCAGTTCTCATTGCCTACGCCCAAATAACGAAGATCGAACGGTTCAGGATGCCCCATCTGGCTTCGTACCGCCGCCCATTCGTTGTGTTCCGTATCTGTACTGAGCGCAAAGTCGATCAGATCTGTGAAGTTGCGGATATAATAATCCCTCAAAGCTCCACCCGCAGGGTGAGCATAATCCGAGCGTGCCTGACATAACACACCGCAAGCCATGACTGGAACCGGAGCAGCATTCAGATCTTCCGCCAACTGGAAGTACTCCATATAACCAAGCCCCATCGTCATCATGTAACCCCAGACATTATAATTCTCTTTGCGAAGCTCAACGGGTCCGACAGAATCCTTCCAGTCATACACGTTATCCCATATAAAAGACCCCTCAGAGATACATCCCCCTGGAAAACGCAGGAACTTGGGATGCAGATCAGCGAGTGCCTGAATTAGATCTTTTCTCAATCGATAATTCGGATTACCTGTGTAGTTGGCATGTGCTGTAGCGGATATCCCTTCTTCTTCCGGATCAGCTCCCCATACATTCTGAGGCACTAAGGACACCATATCGACGGAGATGTCGCCTGCAAAGGTAAGTGCCAATTGACCAGGTACAGTCTCCGTTCCAATCAGAGACAAGCCGTATTTCTTCCATGTGTTCCCGCTTTCAATATGTAACGTTACCGGATCGCTGAGGGAAGAGTCTTCTCCATCCTGCAATTGAACCGTGATCGTTCCTGCCGATTCTGCTTTTGCCCATACGGTAAAATCATACGTTTCGCCCTGCCTGATGGACATGGCACAATGCTGATTGGAGTCAGAGAATCCGCGATTTCGAATCGTTGCCCCATCCTGAACTGTCACATAATAAGCATTCACTTCAGGATCTTGCACGTTAAAGTGAGCGTTCAATCCATCCGTATGCTGCACGAGCATTCTCCCCGTATCGCCTGACCAGGCAAACAAAGGTTCACGATTTCGACCTGTCGAACAACCACATTCCCCAGAGTCATGTGAATAGGTATCGAATGCAAAGGATTCAAAGGATCGATTCTGAACAAGCTCCGCATAGATCCCGCCATCTGCCGCGTTATTAATATCCTCGTAGAACAGCCCGTACATGACTTCACTGATGTCAGCCACCTTCTGATCTCCATGGATGGTGACCGTATAAGGCGGGACATGCGCTGGCACAACAGATACGTCAAAGCTTTGACTCAATTTGCTTTCACCTCTGGTCAGCAGCGCACGGAGCGTAACTTCTTGTGGCGATGTGATTCCCTGAAGTACTCCGTTCTCCGACAAGACTTCCGGCTGACTGGAACTCCAATTCACCATTACTTTACCACCCAACACATCTGTAGGCAGTGATACATCTTTGGTGATAATTCGGTTGGGGAAGGAAAGATACTTGTCTGCTGCAAGTTTCACAATCGCTTCATCTGTCAGTGACTCACACATCACTTCAATGACTTCATCCATGGTAAGTGCTGCCCCATAAATGCGAAAATCGGATAACGAACCCTCAAAATCCACATCTGCTGCGTATTGGGAGCGTCCAATATAATTTTGGTTATAATTCTCAGGGTCCTTGAAGGTATCAAACCATTCACGCAGTTTGGCATAATTGCCACTGGACGTCTGACTGATCGAACCGTCTGCGGCCATCTCCCCGTTCACATACACAATCGGACCCGCACTGCTGAGCGTCCCACCTTGGCTGCCTGACACAGAAAGTGCAATATGGATCCATTCTCCACTTGCAACGCCTCCACTTGGGTGAACAACCAGATTATCTCCGGCATATAACGTACCCAGGAGCTGACGGGTCAGAAACATATACGGTCCCTTCTCCCCTTTGCCAAAGTCAAAAATGCGTTCCCACACATTGGAGCCTTTGCCCAGAAACACCCAAGTTGCAACAGTAACGCCAGTGTTATCGCTTACATCCTGAAGCAAATCCGAAGGTAATTGCAGATAAGAAGTTCCATTCACTCCCCCGTTAAAAGTGACCGCCGACCTGCCTTTTAACTTGGATATTATAGGGGGTAACTCGCCTTTTACCAAACTGTCATGCCCGTTCCCGGATCTGTCTTTCCCGATCTGATTGGCCTCTTCGAACGTGTATTGTGCGATCAATTGCTTTTGATATGTAGTCATGTTCTTACCTCCTATGTAGTCTGAATGATCGTTTGATTCGCATAAACATAAAATGATTGATAAATAGTTAAATAGATGATCTAAACGTAATACTATCGCATTACAGAGTCCAATTTCAATCCTAAATTTGAGAATGACTCCTGTTTTATTTGTCTTTTATTTGAATACAAAAAGCTTTAGCAGTCTTTTCTCCCTCTCTTACAATCTGTCATTTTTCTATAAAACCTTTACATTTATGGTTTACAAACATATAAACCAATTGATAATATATCAAATGAAAGCGCTTGATAATATAAAATATCCAAAGGAGGTCTGCCGAACCTTATATCGTGTATTGCCAAGTATCGGTTTATTTTTCATTCAGGGGATTAGGAAAGGGGAAACGTATGAAACGTTATTGGATAAACGCACTTAACATTTCTGTACTAAGCACCGCATTACTTACGGCAACAACTTTGACGCCAGTCTCGGTGTTCGCCAATGGTTCAGGGGCAACCGCGGGTAACTCGCAGACTTCCATCACACCTATCGCTAATCCGGCTCCATCATTCAAAAATGTTTCCGTTCATGACCCTTCTGTCATTAAGGTGGATGATACCTTTTATATTTTTGGATCTCATCTGCAAGTGGCCAAGTCCAAAGATTTTCTGAACTGGGATCTCGTCGCCTCCGGTGTTACGGATAATAATCCTGTGGTCCCGAATGTAACCAAGGAATTCGCTGAAGCGCTGGAATGGGCGCAGACAGACACGTTATGGGCGGCAGATGTCATTCAGCTCGCAGATGGCAAATTCTATATGTACTACAATGCTTGTAAAGGGGACTCTCCCCGATCAGCCCTTGGCATCGCTGTTGCAGACAACATCGAAGGGCCTTATAAGGATCAAGGTATTCTGTTGAAATCCGGCATGTGGGACCAGATCAGTGAGGATGGTACCATCTACGATGCAACGATTCATCCCAATGTGGTCGATCCTGATGTCTTTTATGATAAAAACGGCAAGTTATGGATGGTGTATGGCTCCTACTCCGGGGGGATTTTCATTCTGGAGATGGATGAGACAACAGGCAAACCGCTGCCCAATCAAGGTTATGGCAAAAAGCTGACGGGAGGCAACCATAGTCGTATTGAGGCTCCTTATATGCTCTACAGTCCCGAAACCGACTATTATTATCTGTACCTGTCTTACGGCGGATTGGGTGCTGACGGAGGATACAATATACGTGTTGCTCGCTCCCAAACACCGGATGGGCCTTTCCTTGATGCCGAAGGAAACGATATGATCAACGTTAAAGCGGACAAGGATAAACCTTTATTTGACGATCGTTCCATTGAGCCTTTTGGAGTCAAATTAATGGGGAACTTCCTGTTTGAGAGACAGATTGGTGATCCGGGCACAGGCCTCGGAACCGGCTATGTATCACCGGGACACAACTCAGCTTATTTTGATGCGGAGACAGGCAAACAATATCTGATCTTCCATTCCCGTTTTCCGGGACGTGGTGAAGAACATGAAGTCCGCGTACACGAGATGCATATGAATGCAGACGGTTGGCCCGTCGTTTCTCCGTATCGCTATGCTGCCTTGGGAGAGGATACAGCCCAACTAACAGCTCAGGATATCGCCGGTCAGTACCAGTGGGTGAATCATGGTAAGGACATCACGGCGGACATCAAGTCCTCACAGACTGTTCAGTTCACAGCAGATGGGCAGATTAATGGTGCCGTGACAGGAACATGGAGTCTTGGCACAGACAACCAAGTTCAGATTACATCGAATAACGTTGTGTACAACGGCGTTTTCACACATGAGTGGAATTCGGATTCTCAAAGTGCAGTTCTGACCTTTAGCGTCCTCTCCTCCTCCGGGATTGCCATCTGGGGAAGTCAAGGTGTTGAACGGAGTGATCAGGCCATTGTAGATGCGGTGAAAAAAGATCTGAGTATTGGTAATACGGATCATGTATTCTTCAATCTGTCTTTGCCTGGAAAGGGATCAAGTGATGCAGACATTACATGGAAAAGCTCCAACACATCGGCTCTATCCACTACAGGCGTAGTGCAGCGACCACGCGCTGGCAAGGGGGATGCCAAAGTGAAATTAACCGCTACGATTCGTAAAGGAGCTGCAGTAAACTCCAAAACGTTCAACGTTATCATCCCACAGCAAGCGGTAAGCCCATTGCTCGGAGAGTATACGTTTGAACACAAGAAAATTGCCAAAATCGCACAGGATTACAGTAAGAACAAATATCATGGACAAGCCTATAATGTGGTGAGTTCTGCTGCAGGTGGCAAAAATCAGGCTGCCACATTTAACGGAACCGACAGTTACATCCAGTTGCCTGGACTCCTTACAGATACCACGGATTTCACGTTTAGCGCTTGGGTCAATTGGGATGGCGGCGGGTCCTGGCAGCGTATTTTCGACTTTGGAAATGGATTGACGAGACATATGTTCCTTACTCCATCCCAGCATAATGGTGCGTTACAATTCACCATTCATAATGAGGGACGGGATCAGAGCATCATTGCCGCAGATCCACTGCCTTCCAAAGCATGGGTTCACGTGGCTGTAACCCTACAGGGTGATGTGGGCACTCTATATGTGAATGGCACATCGGTTGCGAGCAGCTCTGATATTACTTTTAATCCAAAAGATCTGCATGCGACGGAAGCTTATGTGGGCAAGAGTCGTTATACGGCTGATCCATTCTACAAAGGCAGCTTGGATAATGTAAGAGTATATGATAAAGCATTAACAGCGAAGGAAATACAGCGTCAGGCCAAAGAAAAGCCTTAACTCATAGTCATATCTTAGGCGCTGGGCTCCAGTAGCACATTCAACAATAAAACAGCCAATGGTTTGAACGGCATCCTCATTTGTCAGACACGTCTAACAATGAGGATGCCGTTCCATTACCAGGCCGCTTTATTGTCATTCCATTCATGTATGCATACATTCATCGTTCGTTACATTAACATTGGCTCTTCGAGTTCACTTCGAATAATGAATAACCATGTTTAATCGGTTCGTCTTAACCCCGGAGTTAACATAGGCGTGAGGTTTGTCCGCTCCAAAACGGATCGACTCCCCCTGATTCAACGTATGTTCTTCGTTCCCTACCCGAATCGTAACTTCGCCCTCAAAGACCGTAATGAATTCTTCCGCACCTTCGATATGAGGTTCAGCATTCAACGCGGACTGCGGGTCCATCTCCATCATATATATTTCAAAACGACGACCCTCTTCATAGGGAAAATGCGGATATATTCGAACCCTTCCCTCATCCTCCATCAATACTTGAATATCACTGCCCGTTACAACAGTAGTATCTGATTTCGGCTCGTGGATTAACCTGGTAAAGGAAATTTTCAGGCCGTTGGCAATCTTCCATACGGTACCAATTGATGGGTTGGATTCGCCACGTTCAATCTGACCAAGCATGGTCTTGCTAATGCCGGACATTTCGGCAACCTTGTCCAGACTAAGCTTTCTTTGTTCCCTAAGCTGTTTCAAGTTTTGAGCAAGAATACTGTTAATGTTTTGCAAAATCCGATCCTCCTCATGTTTATAAACATATTGTGCTTTATAACGCACATATTGTACAATGATAAAGAGTGTGCTCTATAGCGCACACTTTAGGTTATTATATCACACACCTTGAGAAGACGTGGAGGATTCATGAACATCACACCTTTGGTAACATACGCTATCATCGCATCATTTACACCCGGACCCAACAATATCATTTCCATGACGCATGCTAGGAATAAAGGCTTCCGCAAGACCCTTCCGTTTATTGGCGGAGTTGTAGCCGGCTGCCTGCTCATTATGTTTCTGTCCTGTTATTTCAACCTTATTCTTCATCAGTATATTCCTAGGATTACACCCGTCTTGAACGTGTTGGGATGTGTGTACATGCTCTATCTGGCACTAAAAATTATGCGAAGTACACCTGCCGAGACGGAAGAGAACAAGGTCAATCATTATTCATTTCTATTCGGGTTCACTTTACAATTCATCAATCCCAAAGTCATTCTGTACGGGCTTACGGCCATATCCGTTTTTGTCCTGCCTCTTGGACAATCCCATGTTCAACTCATCGCCTACTCCTTACTACTCACCTTCATCGGTATTAGTGCCAATATGACCTGGGCGTTCGGTGGTCTGTTATTTCAGAGCTTTCTATTAAGATACGAGCGTCCTGTTAATATCGTAATGGGGATGTTGTTAATTTACAGTGCACTCTCGATCCTGATGTAAAATCTAATAGAAAAAGCGTCCACTCATTGGATGAGCTGAACGCTTTTATTTTTATCCTAATTCGGGTCTCCACCATGCATGTGTAGGATAATGCTCCGTATGAAGTACAACCTTCTCACCGATTTTGGGAGTTGCAATCTTCACATTCAAAGCAAGTGCAGCCTTCGTAATTCGCTCAACCGGTTCATTCCAGGCATGATAGGCCAGCGTAAATGCGGCCCAATGAATCGGGATAAGCAACTTGCCACCTACATCCAGATGCGCTTGAACCGTCTCTTCCGGCATCATGTGAATGTTGGACCACCGCTCGTCATATTGCCCACATTCCATCAAGGTGAGGTCAAATGGCCCGTATTTAGTGCCAATTTCCTTGAAATGAGGGCCATAACCGCTGTCACCACTAAAGAACACCTTCGTATCTTGTCCCGCGATGACCCACGAACACCATAACGTAGAATTACGGTCAAACAACCCCCTGCCTGAGAAATGACGTGCTGGCGTACAAGCCAATGTTAGACCTTTGAACGACAACTCATCCCACCAGTTATGCTCGGTAATCTGCTCCGAAGGCACACCCAGTTGAATCAGTCGACGACGTACCCCAAGCGGCACGATAAATCGTTTTGTTTTGTCCTTCAATCTGCGAATGGAGTCATAGTCCAGATGATCATAATGGTCATGCGATATAATGATTGCATCCAGAGCCGGAAAATCCTCCGGATGAATCGGTAGATTCGTGCTGTAACGTTTGGTACCCACCCAGGATACGGGGGATGGACGATTGCCCAGCATTGGATCAAAGAGTAACCTGTGACCCTCGATTTCAAGCAAAAAGGCAGAATGGCCAAACCATGTAACCTGGGGATTATCGGATGCACTGAATGAGTCTGCAGGTTCACAACTCTCCACGGGCATCGTGCCTGATGGCCTCCGCTCTACATCTCCACGCATGGAATCTCTCAATATACTGATCAAGGACTTGAAGTTCATGCCGGCTGAAGTAGGGAGCTGATTTTCGTATTTTGTCATTGTACATACCTTCTGTTCTATATTATCAATCTGTGATTCAACATTTGGATAAAATATATTCATATCGTAGCTATATATTAATTCATTGACCGTTGATATTCAATTTTCGGTTAATTAAGACAGAATTAAGACTGTGTTTTCTCTCGTATAAGATTGGGCATATATGATAGAGAAAATACATCGAGAGAGTGTGTGAGAAAACATGAAGAAATGGCGCAAAAGATTGGTTAAGTTTTTGATATTCGACCTCGCGTTAGTTATTTTACTTTTGGGTACTGGTGTAATCTATCAACAAGTGGGTGCAAGGCAGGATGCCAAAGTACTCGTCCCCCCTGGGAAATTGTACAAAGTACATGGTGAAAATATGCATTTATATACGGGTGGAGAAGGCGATGTAACCGTAGTGCTCGCCTCCGGCTGGGGTACCGCTAATCCCTATGTAGACTATTATCCGTTATATGAAAAACTTGCTCCCAATACGAAATTCGCAGTATATGACCGGTTTGGCTATGGATATAGCGATCGAACCGACCACAAACGTGATGTCGATACCGTCGCTGAGGAATTGCATGAGTTATTACAAGTGTCCGGCCAGAAACCACCTTATGTATTGGTTGGACATTCACTCGGCTCGCTGGAAACCATTCGTTTTGCACAAAAATACCCGGAACTCGTCAAGGGTATCGTCATGATTGATGGCGGAAGCCCCGAATATTATGCGAAAGACGATGACTCTTTGGCAGATACAATTGGTGGTTTTGCGAATAAATTCCGCATCCAAACCGGACTGTTCCGCCTCTCCATGCAATCAGACCTTGTTGTCGAGACATCCAATGCCAATCGTAACAAATTGAAACTTGTACCCGACGCACTGAAGAAAATCGATACAACTGCTCTGTTGCACAACTATGGAAATGCAAATACGTTGGATGAATTACGTGAAATAGCTGAAAATGCCAAAGTGGTCGCAGATCACAAGCAACCGTTTTCGTTTCCACTCACGATACTGACGGCTGACTACCTTGGTGCCAGTGAACCCGACTGGGATAAATCACAAGTAGAATTCAAATCCTGGTCTAATGAATCCAAACAAATAACCATTAAAGATACCGATCATTATATCCATCAATTTCGTCCTGATCTCGTTGCCGATGAAATATTGGCCTTGGTGAAGAAGTAACTTTCACTCGATTAAAATAGGCAACTTTATAACACGAAAGAAACCCCAAAGATTCTCGAACTCTTTGGGGTTTTGGCTATGAATTTATTGTGCTATCGCCAGTCTTGGCCGTTGGGATCTGAAATCGCTGAAGGCTTGTTCAATCTCTGATGACGTCAACTGGTGACGATAAAAATACTGCTCCATCGCCTCCATTTCAGTGCGATCCCCATTGTAAATGTTATCAATTTTCCGAATGACCTGGTTATAGAAGCACTCACATCTGGATTGCGCAGGTTCACACAGCCAGAAGTTCGTTCTTTTTACATCAGCTGTCTCCGTCCAGAGCAAATTCTCATATCGGATAACATCCCAGTCCCAATATCCAGCGTGAATCTGCTGAAGTTCCGTCGTAAACATATCGTATATCAAGTTGGGAGGAATGTGTCCATATCTCTCACGGTACTGTTTCAGATTGAACGCTTCAATCCATTCCGTCAGGGTGTACTCACCGGGTGAATACGCATACAATTTAGGTGCGTAAGGATATCTCTGCAATGAACTAAGTGCTTCACTTTCCATCTCTCCATCCAATCTTGCACGTGAAGCGTATACCTTGAGACAATAGTCTTGCAATCTATATACAACCGAGTTATTACTAACAAGCGAAGCCTGTAGAGTGAGATGGCCGTTTTTTTCGTAGTGCAACAGCATCTTTTCAATGGTATTGCCAATGGGATTGATGATGATCATAACGATGTCTCCTTGCGTAAAATAAAATATAAACCGTTTTCGAATTCGTTAAAAATTGCACTATTACATTCTATATTACCCTTTTATATTAGTATGAACATATACAATTTTGCCGGAACATGAAGTATTTGCTCTGAAATTTATTCTTCGAACCGCCGTATTCCGGTTATTTTATTACTTTAATAGCTGTAACCCGTTTCACGTCAACCCTAAAAAAGATAGAATACATACGCAAAAAAAGCGATGCTTCCTTAAGGTTAAGGAACACATCGCTCTGATACCATACTGACTTGTTTATGTTAGTTAATGAATTAATGCATTGGACCTTGTTGTCCAGCTTGAGCTCCAACTTTGACCCGTTTCACAAAGAGTGAAATGATCAGTCCGATTACGGCAAGAACCAATGCAAAGACAAACGCATTTTGTACACCTGACGTGAAACCAGCCAACTGATTCTCAGGGCTCTCCGGATCCGTCACATTGCTCAGGAAGCGAGTCTGTCCTGCGCTCAGAATACTTACTGCCACAGCCGTACCAATAGCTCCGGAGACTTGTTGCAGTGTATTCATGATCGCAGTGCCGTGAGGGTAAAACTCAGGAGGCAACTGGTTCAAACCGTTCGTTTGTGCAGGCATCATGATCATCGAAATACCGACCATCATGAACACGTGCAACGTAATGATCGTGCCAAGGGAAGTTGTTGCTTCAATGCCTGTATACAGGAACAAAACAACGGATACGATAGCCATCCCGATAATAACAAGCCATTTTGGACCAAACTTGTCGAACAGACGTCCCATGATTGGAGACAAGAATCCATTCAGCAAGCTACCTGGCAACAAGACTAGTCCGGCAGTCAATGCTGTAACTGCCATACCTTGTTGCAGGTACATCGGCAGAATCAACATCGAAGACAACATCATCATCATCGAGATGAAGATCAGGATCAAACCAATCGTAAACATCGGATATCGGAATGCACGCAGATCCATCATTGGCTGCTTCATTCTTAGCTGACGGATACTGAATAACAGCAAGGACAACACACCAATAACGAGAGTGGCAACAACGACCGGACTCGTCCAGCCTCCGCCAGTTTCTCCGTGTCCCCCTGCGCTACTGAAGCCGTACACGATACCACCAAAACCCAAGGTAGAAAGGATAATGGATAATACGTCAATTTTGGGCTTGGTCAATTTCGAAATATTTGGCAAGAAGAGCAAGCCACATACCAGTGAGATCAGGAAGAACGGCAAGGAAATCCAGAAAATCCAATGCCAGCTCAGATTAGCCAGGATCAGACCGGAGATACTCGGACCACTTGCTGGCGCAAACATAATAACCAAACCGATTAATCCCATGGCAGCACCACGTTTCTCAATCGGGAAAATAACCAATATGGTATTAAACATCAGTGGCAGCAACAGCGCTGTACCTACAGCCTGAAGTACCCGGGCCACCAACAGAATTTCGAAGCTAGGTGCAAGCGCAGCAACAAATGTGCCTGCAATCGAGAAAATCAGGGACGTTGTGAACAGCTGTCTGGTTGTAAACCATTGCAACAGCATACCGGATACCGGCACCAGGATTCCCAACACAAGCAAGTAGCCTGTGGTTAACCATTGAATCGTTGTAGGTCCTACTTCAAGCAGACCCATAAGTGGTGTCAAAGCCACGTTTAATGCCGTTTCCCCAAACAGGCCAATAAAGCCGCTCAGCAGCATTGCGAACAAAATCGGAAATACCTTGTATTGCTTCATTTCTTGTTGATTCTGTGCAGAATCAGCCTTCATGGAAACCTCCACGATCCCATCCTCCTCAAACGTATCAAACTTTCTTTCTCTGTCTCTTGGTATAACTTATTGAAGCTGTTTGGCGTTCTTCGTCACAACCGACAAATACTCAGCAGCCGTCAGCAGAGGCTGTTTATCCTGATTCGTCAGGCTGATAATCAGTGCTCCCTCCATCAAAGAAATGATCAGAAGTGCCGTCTCCCGCGCCTTCTCTTCGCCAACGCCATCCAGAATCAGATGTTTCTTAATGACATTCTGCCAATCTGCAAATACACCCTGACATGCAATACGCAACTGCTGACTAATACATGATGTCTCCACAGCTGCCCAGAAGCTGAATGGCAGAAATCCGGTAAACCCGGCTGCTTCTGTCTCATGAGCCAAATCATGAATAAATTGCTGAATGGCGTCCCCCGTATTGTCATGGGCTGCAAATGTTCTCTCAAATGTCTGCAGAATATGTTCATTGGCCTTTTGAATACACTCGTGCGCGAGCTCTTCCTTGCCGTGCGGGAAATAGTGATATAACGATCCTTTCGGCGTACTACTCTCTTTGATGATCTGATTCAGACCAGTCGCATGATATCCTTGTGAAAAAAACAGTCTCGCTGCTGTGCTGACAATGGACTCCCTAGCATTAGACTTTTCACTCAACGAAAGCCACTTCCTTCAAATAATTATAACAATCGGTCTATATAATTAAACTCGCTCAGATCGGTGCTGTCAATCATTTTTATTTCAAATTTTAATGTAAACGCTACCAGTTCGAAAGTGAGAAAAACAAACCAAACAATTGCAGTATTTGGACTATTAAAACAGTCGCTTAATCCGGATACATGACTCCAGATTAGCGACTGTTTGATTGGAAGGAGATTTTGTAGTCCAGGATATCGTGGACATCGTAGTCTTCCCCGTCTTAATGAATCTCCTGATGCATTATTTGTGGAGATCCAACCGTTCGTTTATTACCTGCCCACACGTCCTGCACATATCGTCCTTCAGCCTGAAGCTGGATGAGCCAGTCTTTCGCTTGCTGTCTCGTTGCTCCCTGCAGCTCCTGATACGCGTGCTGCAAAGTCTCTTCCACCGCAGAAGCCATCTGGCTTCCGTCCCCGCATACGTAGAGTTTTCCTTTGTTCATCAGCATGTGAAGCAATTGCTCGGAATCCTCCTTCATTAGATGCTGTACATAGGTTTTGGGCTTGCCATCCTCACGAGAAAAAGCAGTGTGTAGCTTTACGATCCCCTCTCGTTCGTATTGTTCAAGTTCTTGACGATAGATGAAATCTGAATCATTCCGGCACCCAAAGAACAAATGTGCCTCACTTAGTGGCAAACCTCTCTGTTTCATGACAGCCCTGGCCTGAAGGAATCCTCTGAACGGTGCAACCCCCGTCCCCGGTCCCACCATGATCACTGGAACGTCAGCGGCTTCCGATAGATGAAACTCGGATTCGGGTGTACCGACAAACATCAGAATACGTTCGCCCGCTGGACAACCAGCGAGATAAGATGAAGCCACTCCAAGGTATTCACCCCGGCCACTCCATGCAGGCTCTCTTACTACTGATACAGTTATGCTCGCTTGCTCGGGATTCAGTCTTGGCGAGCTGGATATTGAATAATATCTGGGCTTGAGCGGCGGCAACAGTTCAAGGAACCTTTCGAATGGCAGTTCACACGCCTCATATTTTTCCAGCAGGTCCAACATGGTGATTCGATTCGCGAGAATATCATCCCTGTAGCTGTTTTCATCCAACAAGCCTTCCAGTTCACGCTTATGAGGGGGGCATACTGTATGATGAGCTAACTCCTGCAACTGTGATCTGGTCACAGGTGTCTGTACTTCAACACAATGACGGAGCAGATCCTGCACCTTGACAGGACGGTTCAGTGGAAGATGCAAAAGATGTGTCGTGTCCGAAGTTAATTGGATATGAACATCTCCACTTAGTCCGAATCGACTGAGTATCCGATCCACGTTCCGGCTCTGATTGTTAGGCAACACACCGAGATGGTCGCCTTCTCTATAACTCATGCCTTCAGGCAGTATCACCTCGATGTGACGTGTGCTTCTCCCACTTTCCAGCGCCTGAAGTTCTTTATTAACGATTACCGTGGCATGGCTAGCATTATATGTTTGTGCGAGTGGCATCTCTGCTTTCTCATGGACAATTTCCATTTGAAGTCCGCTTGTGCTTGGCAGGATTGGCTTCACTACTTCCCCGTTGATCCCCAGGGCATTCAATACTTGGGGCCACAACATGTGCTGCCACACTTCGACTTGCTTCTCCATATGACCTCCGGCATCGGCTTCTCCGCGGGATATCACTCTTTTACCTCCCAATTCTTCAAGCTTCTCATCCATCAATCGCGGAATACTCTGGTACGTCCCGGACCAGCTCCGATCGCCACAGCCCAGAACGGCATAGTTCACATCCCGTGCTTCCTCTGATTCCGCTTCCCTCAGCCAGTCTACAAATGCCGCAGCATTTTGCGGCGGTTTACCATTATACGAAGCAGTGACAATGAGAACCACCCCCTGACGGGGTAAGTGCCCCACCCACTCATTCAGAGTGGCTGCTTCACTTGGGATGCCATACGAACGGCCTTTCTCCACAAGCTCTCTCGCAATGCCTTCTGCTGTTCCCAGATTGGAACCATACAACACCAGGAGTGATGGGTCACCACCTGCTTCAACGACCACATCTTCTCTCATCTGACTGTCACTTGCTACATTCTTATGAACAACAGCAGGTTTCTCTTTTGCATACACAGTAGCCTTATTCATCGTTTGCGAAGCCGCGCGCGCTTTCACCTGGATCCGGAAGTCTCCCGGCTTCAACGTCAGCGTCTGTTTAACATCCAATTCATAATTGCCATAATCGATCAGCTCAAATTGTTTGAGGACCATGCCAAGCACAAGTGTTGCTTCATATAAAGCAAACTGCATGCCGATACACGCTCTCTCTCCATTACCAAAAGGTTTATATGCATGATGAGGCACTTTCGTCGTATCTTCAAATCTCTCTGGTCGGAACAGCTCCGCATCCTCTCCCCAAGCCTCTCTGTCACGGTGAAGCTGCGGCAGAAGAATACTGCAACTTTCCCCTTTCTTCAAAGGATATTTGCCTCCTATGACCGTATCTTCTTTCGCATATACATCAAATCCAGGAGCGGTTGGCCAGAGACGTAGCGATTCACTAAGAATCATGCGAATATAGGAAAGCTGAAGAACTTCCTCGTACTGTGGTGAGTCATTGACCAATATTTGATCCACCTCGTCATAAGCTTTTTGAAGCGATTCAGGATTTTTCAGTAAAAAATATAGCGCAAAAGATAACAAACCACTCGTCGTTTCGTGTCCGGCAATAAGAAACGTAATAATCTGATAACGGATGTTCTCATCATCCAGCATTTCTCCAGTCTCCGGATCTTTGCCATTCAGCATACGTGTGAGCAAGTCGACCTCTTCTGGTGCTGAACTCGCTTTACGTTCTTCTATGATCCGATCTACCAGAGAGAACATTGTCTGAATATCCTTCTGGAACTGTCGTTTGGTTTGGACCATTAGCAGATTCTGAATTTTCAAACGCGAACTCTTCTGCATAGCTTCATTTAATGCCCGAACCATGCTTTCGATAAAGGGACTGTGGTCCTGTCTGTAAAAGCTGTTAAACCGATAATTGAATCCACATAGCCCGATGGTATCCAACGTAAGGCGTGTCATATCGTCCGCAACATCAATCGTATCATTAGAATTGAGGCGCGCCCACTTATTGATCAACTGATCGGCAATATCCACCATCATCGGATGATAGCCTTTCATGGCCTGCTTGCTAAAGGTCGGAAGCAGAATGTTATGGGCCTTTTTCCAGTTGGGCTCTGATGTTCTGCTCGTGAAAAGACCATCGCCTCCAAAGGCACGTACATTTTCGAGTTCATTGTATACAAACTTGTCAAAACGTGAAACATCGCATAATTCAGCGACAAGATTTGGCCCAGATACAATTAAACCGGAATAACCGGGTACCGTAAGTCGATAAATCGGTCCGTGCTGTTCAGCCAGGACACCTAGCGATAACGTTGGTTTATTTTTATCGATCAAAGGCAGATTGCCAAGTGGCCCATACATTTTGGGTTGTGGAATGTAAGTTGCATCACTCATGATGATCACCTCTTATCTGTACGCCTTGGAGCAAATTGTTCTTTAGCCAATAGATGGCTGTAATGCTTTCATTCATAAGTGATCTCTCCTTCGACGATAATATAATTGATAGTTAAATGTATCATTTGATAATACAATAAACCAAAATAAACTTAATATCAAATTTTATTCCGGCTATACTACTTTCATTTGCATCGTTCAACGTTTGGGTTGAAACACTGCAAATAGAGGATTGCATGTGCAATCCCCTACTGTATGAAGCGATGACGCTATGGTTCTATGGTGCTTCTGTTTAATCTAATGATGACTTGGCTCATCCCACTTCTCAAAATTCAATTCAGTATTAATACTTACCGCAGATAATGCCCCCAGAGAAGCAGCCGTAATTGCCTGATACAACTCGGATGCTGCATCACCAGCACTGTATACACCGGCTACGGATGTTTTGCCAGACGCATCAACGATAACCGTTCCGGACTCTGTAATTTCACAACCGATGGCCTTTGGCAGTTCTGATCCGGTAAACAGTTTCGGTTGGAAGAAGACGCCTGTGCATGGAATCGCTGTACCGTCACTCAATACAACTTGCTTTACCATTCCTTCTTCCGAATCAATGGATTGAACCGGTGCATCGAAAACAGTAACCTTATGCTTTTCCAGCTCTTCACGATGCTCATCTGTTAAGGAATCTGATCCATTTGTACAGATCGTATAACGTTCTGTCCATCCGGATATGACTTTTGCCATATGTAATGCCTTATCTCCGCTAACGATGATGACCAGCGACTGGTCTCTTAACTCCCAACCATCACAATATGGACACACAAACGCACTTTTGCCGTAAACTTCTGTTAATCCGTTAATCTCCAGAGGCAGATCTTTCTTACCCACTGCAAACAAAATCTTTTTCGTGCGATAGCTTGTGCCCAGAGAAGTCGTTACTTTAAAATCGCCATCCTGACCTGTTATCGTTGTTGCCGTATCGGATGCGAATTGAATGGAAGGGTATGCTGCCATCTGCTCTTTGGCGGCTTTGCGGAATTCACGTGGACTAGCCCCGTCTCTTGTCAAAAACCCATGGGTCTCCCTTGTGACCCAGTTACGCGGTGTCTCATCATCGATGACGACAACGTTCTTACGGGCCCTGCCGAGTACAAGTGCTGCATTAAGCCCCGCTGGTCCTCCACCAACAATAAGTACATCCAGGAGTTGATTCATATTACTCATATTATTCACCCTTTCAAGATATTTAATATCTCTAATTCTGCTTTAAAAAATACTTCCCATTCTCTCTTAAGGAAAGTCATTCGGAGATTTACAAGAACCCACTTAAACAAAACTATTAAAGATATCTTATATCTACAATATACAAAAGCTAAGCAATTTGCAACATATATCTTTAACTACCTTTTTCAATCCAGCCTATGTGAGTTGAACAAAAGATGATTTACACTTACACTACAACGATAGAACAAACCTTAAATTACTCTTATCCACGGATTTTCTGATTTTCTCCTGTAGCACAGAAATAATGATTTAACAATTAAAAAGAACCTTGTTTTTAAATTGTTCACAATCAAATGACATTATTTTAAATACTAAAACGTTAATTAAATCACATAGTGTATTGAATGGTATAATAGCGACATAATATACAAGTATAGATATAGGAAGTGAGTTCTTGAAAACATTGAATAATGGTTCACAGACCAATATCAGCCTGGAGTATAGCTCGATTCCGAAAGTTTTCTTCGATACAATCAAAATCGGAATCATCAAGTCCAACCTGATCGCCATGTTTGCGGGTTTAAGTTTGGCTTTATATGTATTTGATGCTTCAATCTTAGCTAATATTGTACCAATCATCCTTTCCTTTATTGGGTCTTCTCTCATTATCGGAGCTGCAGGGGTGTTCAACAATCTGTATGATCGTGATATCGATGCGATCATGGAACGTACGAAGAAACGTCCTACAGTTACGGGACGCGTAGATACCAAGTCGGGTCTGATTCTCGGGATTGCAATCACCATCATCGGGGGCATCATGCTGTACATCGCTTCCCCGTCCGCTGCTGTATTTGGTATTTTGGGTCTGTTGCTATACGTGTTCCCTTACACGATGTGGACCAAACGTACCACGATCTACAACACCGAAGTGGGAAGTCTTTCGGGTGCTGTGCCTCCGCTCATCGGTTGGGCAGCCATTTCACCGGAACTGGGTCATTTTGAGATCTGGGCATTGGTCGTTACGATGCTCTTATGGCAAATGCCTCACTTCTACGGAATTGCGATTCGTCGTTTTGAAGAGTACAAGGCTGCTGGCGTTCCTATGTTGCCTGTCGTTAAAGGTCTTAGACGGACATATATTCAGACGAATGTGTATCTGGTACTGTTATTGATCTCCAGCTTTTTATTCTGGCCGATGAGCCCATTTATTGCTATTGTAGCATTTTTGGTTACCTTGGCTTGGCTCATTCTTAGTGTGGCTACCTTTGATAAAAAAGAAACAGAGAAATGGTCCAAACGGATGTTTATCTTCTCCATCAACCATATCACTATTATCTTCTTGGTGATCATTGCGTATTCCTTGATTGCTCAAATGATGAGATAAACATATTCCATCGTTCCACTCGTTATAACGAAAAAAGCCTTACAGACTGTACTCTTTCAAGGAGTGGTCTGTAAGGCTTTTTTTCGTTTTACATGTTTTTTTTATTGTATACCTTTTCTAAACCTCCAACGCTACCCGACTTTGGCGGGGGTCTGTTCTCCTTGCCACAGCAACTGCATCTCTTCATTGGTGGCAAGCAATTCGGTCAAGCTGCCCTCGGCTTCAATGCGTCCATCTTTCATCACGATAATATGATCTGCTTTGGAAAGTGCAGCCCTGCGGTGAGAAACCGCGATGCAGGTGACATCCGGCTCTTGGAAGAGCCCTTCCCACACTTGTTGTTCTGTCTCCACATCCAGTGCGCTGGACAGATCATCAAAGATAAACAGGTCTGCCTCAGTCATCAGCATGCGCCCTGTGGCCGCCCGTTGAATCTGCCCGCCTGACAGCATCACCCCTCTTGGACCAACCGGGGTCTCAAGCCCCTGATCCAGATGTTTGATATCTTTCTCCATCACAGCCAGACGAATGGCTTTTTCAAGGGCTTGCTCGATATTACCCTGCTTGCCCTGGACGATATTTTCTTTCAACGTATCACTGAACAATCGGGGTACTTGCGGGGTATATGCTGCTCTAGGCGGCATCAGGAACGTAGCTGGATCAACAGCTGCTCCATTCCAGCGAATGTCCCCTTTTTGCTTGGGTAACAGTCCCAGTAGTGTTCGTACGAGCGTTGATTTGCCTGATCCGATCCGTCCCGTAATGACAAGAAATTGTCCGCGATTCAGACGGAAACTGATCTCTTCTATGCCATTTGCAGAATTCGGATATTGATAAGTCAGATTCTTAACCTCAAGCGATTGCAGTTTCTCCTTGGGGTCTCTCTGTTCACTTACAAGCTCTGGCGGATCTTCATACAGGTAGATTTCTCTCGAATCCATGATTTGATCTTCTTCTCCTGGGCGAAATAGCTTGCGCATACGATCATAGGATACCTTAAGCCTTTTGTGCTGAAACACCATATAACCAAACAGTGAAATGCTAAATCCGATATTAGCCAGATAACTGGTGAAGAGGGCAAAATCACCTACGGTAAACTTCCCGGCTTTCATCTCAGCTGCACACATCAGTAAAATCAGTCCGGTACAGATACTGAGCACATGCTGATTCATTGATCTCATCCACTGCTTGAACAGATTGTCTCGGAGTGCAGCCTGGCGACGATCTTCATTCAACTGGTTAAAACGTGAAGAGACATTCTCTTCGGCCTGACCCAGTTTCAGGGCTTGCACAGCTCCAAACGTTTCCGCAATAAAACTGGTAATTCGCCCGGTCGCTTCGCGATTAACCTGTGCATACTTCCGAGCCCGATTTCCGGACAGGTTGTTGAGCAAGGTCACGACGACCAATGGCAGTACGGCAACGAATGTAATCTGCCAATTAATGTTTGCCATAATGACAATGGACACGACAGCAAACACAAGCCGCCCCCAGAAGTCCACCCATGATTCTACATACTCGACGACTTCATCCACATCATCCCGAAAGCGACTCATCGCTTCCCCTGGTGAAGCGGGCAGATTACGGCCCGGCCAGCGCATGATCGCTGCGAGCATGTTGGTTCGCAGAATCGCCTGCACATGATACAGATACGTAACCCATGCATAGAAAGCTACAAAAAATGTGCCCACCCGAGCCATTCGGACCAAAGCAATAAAGATAAGCGGAACAGCAAGCCACATATAGTCATTTGACCCCACTGTTGTGCGATCAAAAAACCACTGCATCCCAATACCAATGGCTAACGGCAAGGAATGAAATATACACCATAACAATCCGTTGATTACAAACAAGAATGGCCTAAATCGAAACAAACGGCCTATAAATCCTGCTACAGTCATGCCAATTCCTCCTCTCGGCCTGTAATGAGCAGTCTGGCATAATGAGATGCCGGGTTACTGGCAAGTTCTTCTCTCGCTCCAAATTCCAGTACCTTGCCATCCCCCAGCACCATAATCCGGTAAACTTTTTCCAGTGTAGCCAGTCGGTGAGCAATGATAACTCCTGTGGATTGTTTCATTAACTGGTCAATCGCAGATTGCAGTATGCCTTCAGTCGCAGCATCCAGACGTGACGAAGGCTCATCCAGAATGACCAGACTTGGTTCGGTCAGGAATACGCGGGTTAGGGCAAATAACTGTGCTTCCCCCGCCGACAACGAAGCTCCACCTGCTGCCAGATACGTATCAAGTCCTTCTGGTTGTGAATTAATCCATTGGCTAAGTCCAAGCCGATCCGTCGTTTCCTTGATCATATGATCCGATACATCCCCATTGAACAGGGTCAGATTGTCACGCAGTGTGCCATCAAACAGCTGTACATCCTGGGTTACCATACCCACCCGGCGATAGAGCGCTTGTAATGAAAGCTTCGTGATATCCGTTCCACCTACACGGATCGTTCCCCGATCCAGATTGTACAATCGGAGAAGAACACGACTAAGACTCGACTTTCCGCTACCTGTGCGACCGATGATTCCCAGACGTTCTCCAGGATTAATGGCAAAATTAATATCCTGCAATACGGGTTTATCCTGGTTATAACTGAAGTGAACCTGACTGAATTCCAGACCAAGCGGTCCTTCTGGCAAGTGCTCCTCTTTGCCATCTTCAATCACGCTTTGCATGGACAACAGCTCTCTGGAACGGAGCATGCCGGATTTTGCCTTTTGAAACTCCTGTACCTGATCGCCAAGCATCTCAATGGGATCATTCAGCATCTGCGTGTATTGGTAGATCAGAAATAATGTTCCGATACTAATTAGACCTTCCATATAGTAATGAACACCCAGCAAGAGCACTGCAGTGACTGCCAGAGCGAACAGAACTACAGTGGTATTCCAGGGAATAACCCGAAGCAGCCAGGCTTTTCTCCCCTTAAGGAATACCGTGCGCATTGTACGATAAAAGCGGTTCATCACATAGGGCACATGACCATTCGCTTGTACATCTTCAATCCCGGCAATACGTTCTTCAATTAATCCAAACAGAGAGGCACTTGCCGCCCGCTCATTTTTGGAAGAGTCTACGCCCAGATTTCGAATGAAGACCATGAACAGGATGGATAACAGTGTGAACACGGTCATGACCAAAGCAATAGGCACATTTACACTGAACATGAACCCGAGAATTCCGGCCAGCAGAACAAAACTCCCGATCACCTGCACAATGAACATCGCAAAAAAATTGGAAATACTCGTTACATCACCATCCACGCGTTCAATCATCTCACCAGGTGTTTTCACATTATGAAAATGCATATCGAGACGCAGACAGTGCTTCAGCAGATCCCCGCGCAGTTGATTCGTGGCCCGCCAGGCTACATCATTCCCCAAATAACTGACCGCGACTGTGATGAGTTGATTAAACACTGCGATCACCAGGAACAGCCCTGCAAGCTGAACAAGATTGGTGAGGATCCCCCCACTCGCTGCTGTATCAATAAATCGTTTGATAATCTGTGGATTCAAAAGCTGAAGCCCTGTTGATGTGAGCAACATGATCAATAGTAAGGCCAGCCGTCCTTTGACTGGTTTTAGGTAACGCAGCAGCCATGACATGGAGCGTTTCTCTGTTTTGGGCATAACCCCTCACCCCTTCGCTTAACAATTCTTTTCCGTTTTTAGTGATTTCAAATCAACTTAGTTCCTATGATGAATCATACATAATAACAATAAATGCAACATTTCCGACCCGTGGATTAATCTTTCCAAGTGTGTTTACCATCTTACATTCTCCCATTCTCTCTGGCATTCTTCCCGAAAACGTTGTACCCATTGTTCTGAGATCTCATCTGCAATCGGGTCAAAGGAAGGGGCTGATACCGTAACGCCGTCGGATTGAACGCCCAAAAATGCTAACACATCCATGACGGTCCCCTCGTAATCTTGTATAAAATCCTCATAAACAATTGTCAACGGTTCAATGCCTGATTCGGACAGGAAATCTTCGATTGCAGCTTCGCACATGTTACTCTCGACAAGCAGATGTTTAATCGCATCAAAGTTATATTGATCTGCAATATCTTGTAGGTGAGGGCGATCTCTATGCTTGCGATGCCACTCCCCCGAAACAATGGCTCTCCACCACGACACCGCCAATCTGACTTTGTTGCGACGTGTCATGTATATATGCTTGTTACAATTCGGAAAACCCTTACTCCATACCTCAGCTCGCGATAACTCTGTCGGCAGATGATAGAGATTACGGAACGCGTCAACCCATTGTTGTTCAAAATTAATCTTTATGCCAAATACACCGTTCGACGTTGTCCCGTGGCTCCAAATCTGCTCCAGATCTTCAATCTTCAGATTATCTGGACTTTTAAACTGATAATGCAGCCATTCTCTCGGATAACCAGCTACACCTGTAGAACTTAAAGCTTCGCCCAACAGCGTACTTCCCGTACGTTGGGAGAACCAGATGGTATAACTTTGCGCAGGTTGTTTCATAGGATAACCTCTCTTTCTCTTTCTTGACTTAAGGATATTTTCATTGCAAAAAGCAAAGTAAACGCTCCTTTCCATGCGAACAAATTGGTGGAATGCATGCAAAAAAGCCATAGATGAACTAAAGTTCATCTACAGCTTGTAACCAAAAGAGACCGGATGAAATGCAAAGCATTTCCCTTATCTCCTCTGCATCGCAATAATGATGAGCGTCCACGACAGGGTGCACAAACATGACTGTCCCAACGCGATCATTGCAAAAAATTGGATTAATGTCACTATGCTTATGCGTATTCAGTTATTGATTCAAAATCTGGTTCGGCATAAACATATTCATCATCCCACCCGTTTCACATATTTGTTGTTTATTGTATTCGCTGGATTAACATCCGTCAAGATAATTTTAACTGAATTGTTATTTAATTCATGTCATTAATCTTTTCCATTTCTGCTACATACTCAATGATGTGGGATCCATTCTCTTCTCTCTAACTACAAGACGTCTATGTGCGATCAGAAGAAAAGGTACTCCCAGTGCTGTTGTCAGTGCAATCGGTACAAAGACAGCGAGCCCGTTCTCCGCCCCAAATTGACTTAACAGCACCCCTCCCATTACAGGAGCGATGACACTGCCGATATTATTGAAGCCGATGGTACCGAAATACGTCCCTTTCCATTCCGGCTTTGCAATCCGGTCGATGAGCATATCCATCATCGTGAACAACAATACTTCCCCAATGGTAAATAGTATGACACTCATCATCATCATGAGTACACCTTCAGCGATTCCAACCATCATCAGACTGGTTGCGACCAGCAGGTTACCCACAATCAGAGGAACAAGCGGTGCAAAGTTTCGGAATGTTCGCACAAGCGGATACTGAATAATCAATACCGTTACGGCATTCAGGGAAAGCATGTACGAGAACATCTGGCTTCCATTTTCAAAGATCGGACTCCTCGCCAAGTACTGTGCCAACGTAGAACTAAAGTGCCCGTAACCCAGAACACAAAAGGTAGTACCAATTAATACCGGCAGAAACACCCGATCGCGACCGGTGGTCATGAGTGCTTCACGCAAACGTGGTGCGGTTGCCTGAAGACGCTCTGGCAGATTGGCATGCTGTAGCTTGAATTGAAGAAATAATACAAGTCCATATGCTATGTATACCAAGCCGGAAATCACAAATGGAAACGTTGACTCAGATGATCCCAGCTGAAATCCGATAATTGGCCCAAAGACCACGCCAAGATTAATGGCAGCATATCTGAGGTTGAACACCAGCAATTTGTTTTGCGGAGACGTAATATCCGATAACAGTGCTCTGGAGGTAGGTTCAAATACCGCGCGGCATAAACCGTTTAACGTATTGGCTACAAAAAACACCCATAGATGCTCTGCTGTTGAGAAGATGAAAAACACACCTGCCCAGCTAAATACTGAAATTAACATCACAATTTTGCGACCGATTCGGTCCGAAATGTAACCTCCATAAAAACTGACCATGACACCTGCCAGCGAGCTAACAGCCACAGTAATACCGGTCTGGGTCGGTGTAGCCTCTAGTACACGAGTCAGATAAATAGATAAAAACGGGATACTCATTGACGTCACAAGACGTCCAAACATGGTTCCGATAATGATAGTCCATGCCAAAGGATGAATTTGCCTTAAATATTGCTTCATGTAAACTTCTCCTATTCTGAAATGCTCCAATGCGGGCTGATTTACCAACCTCTTCTATTGAGTGTTCAAAAAGTCCGGTTTTCAGTACTTTTTGAACTACCTCTGCTCATGTATAATTGTAAGGATAAAAGGGGGAAGTAAAAGTGTAAACATATAAGCACACTTTTCACCTTTAATAGAGGAGTTACGAACATGGATACTCTACATACACACTTTATAAGGCTCGCCGGGGCCGAACAACTTGCATTCAAGCTTCATGAACCTGTAGCGGTAACGATCGATAGCCTGTCCGCTGCCTTGTGTTGCACCCCTCGCAATGTGAAATTCATTCTTAGGAAATTGGAGGAACAAGGCTTCATCCACTGGCAACCCGGTCGTGGACGTGGACACCACTCAGAGCTAACGTTGCTGCGTAGCATGCATGGAGCGCTGGAAGCGAGTTTTAGCGAACTTTTGGCTAAAGGAAAAATGAAAGATGCCATTGAACTCATCGGAACCATTCAGATGCATGACTCACTTCGAGAACAGCTCATGCTCTCCCTTCATCAACAGATGGGATTTCACAGCCATGATGAAACTGCATCAGGTCAGGATATTTTGCGTATCATGAGGTCACGCCAGTTAGGTGATCTGGATCCAGCCTTTGTCTATACAGCATTTGAAACCTACCTGCTCAGCCAGGTCTGTAATACATTAATCACTTATGATGCCAAGACGGAATCATTCCTGCCCGCGTTGGCTCACATGTGGGAGTGCAGTGAGGATCATCGCTTATGGACCTTCTATCTCCGGAAAGGTGTACGTTTCCACAACGGCCGTGTCATGACATCCCGGGATGTGCAAGCAACGTTGCAACGGTTGGTTGATGTGCATAGTCCGTCCATCTGGTTGTATCGGGATATTGAACGTGCTGAAGTAGCTGGTGATTACTGCATCAAGTTTGTTCTACATCGTCCTAGTCGCTTTTTCTTGCATCTGTTCAGCTGTATTCGGATGACCATCCTGCCCCATGATTACAATGTAGCCAATACCTTGATCGGCACCGGCCCTTTTCAGATCACACAGCAGAATGAAGATGTGCTGGAGCTTGCCGCTTTTGAAGCGTACTACGGCATCCGGCCTCATCTGGATCAAGTCCATTTCTGGTTTGTACCTGACCTGAGTCCGAATGATCGTTATTATGAGCTACCGGGTACAGATCGATTAAGTCTGGCAACAGGATGTGATCATACCAACAGCATCAATTATCCGGCGCTGGGTTGTCAGTATATGCTGTTTAATTTTCACAAAGAAGGAATTCATCATCATCCCCTATTTCGGCAAGCGCTGCGTATGGTCTATGATTCGGTCGCGCTTGTCAGAGATCTCGGCGGGAATCGGATTACACCAGCCAGCAGCTTCCTTCCCTGGAGAAGTGCGGCCCAAGACTGGACAGCTGCCTCTCTTGAAGATGCTCGTGAATTGCTTCATAACTGTGGATACCAGGGAGAGACCATAACTTTATCCTATAAGCATAATAAAGATGCAGACGTTGCAGAATGGTTCCAGTGTCGCGCAGAGTCCATCGGTCTGAACATCAGCATGCAGGCCGTTGTGGATTATTTCAACTCAGAGGAAACCACGAACGCGCAATTGATCCTCGCTGAAGAAATCCTGGAAGAAGATTGGCAGTACGGCATGATTCATTTTTTCAAAAACCTGTCCAATCATTTTCATATGTGCATGTCTCCTACATTCCAGTCTCTGCTGGATAACAAGCTGGATCATTTCGCAAGCCTTCATCGGGCAGACCGTACTGCGCTTCTGGATGAAGCCGAAGCCTTGCTGCGTGATCACTGCTGGATCTTGCATGGCTGTCACATGAACAAACAGGCTGAACTGGATCAGAGCATCTTCGGCATGCAGATCGCAGAATTCGGTTATCTGGATATCTCCAAATTGTGGATCAAAAACCCTTAAGCTTTGGTGCAGAGTAACATCCGTGGGATACAGGGCTGGACAACATCATAAAACAGCAAAAAGCCGCCAGCCTATCACGATAAGCTAGCGGCTCTATTGCCGATCCATTTTTAGCGCAATCAGAGATTATTTTTGACGTAATAGGTCTCCAATACTTGCATAATGGACTCGATTTTAATCGGTTTGCTGACATATGCATCCATGCCTGCCCTTAAGCAGTTGTCCATATCTCCTCTTACGGCATTTGCTGTTACCGCAATAATGTATGGACAACTCTCAGGGTTCAAAGAATTTTTAATCAATTTCGTCGCTTCGAATCCATTAAGTCTTGGCATATGCACATCCATGAAGACAATATCATATGAATGGTGTTTGACCGCCTCGACAGCCTCAACACCATCCGCCACACGATCCACGAAGTGCCCTTTTTTCTCAACGATTCTGCTAAGGACGAGCTGATTCACCTCATTGTCTTCTGCGATTAATATTCGCAAGGCTGATGTTCTGCTCTTCTTCTGTTGTTGATCTAACCTGTTGCTCTCTTCACCGCTATCTAACTTGAATTGGGCGGTAAATATAAATGTTGTACCCGGTTCATCCGACTCCTCGATCCAGATTTCTCCCTGCATAAGCTCCACCAGTTTCTTGCTAATGGCAAGACCAAGACCGGTACCTTGAGGTTTGCGGGTCATAAAATTCTCAAGTTGGTAGAAAGGTTCAAATAATTGTTGTTTCCTCTCAGCCGGAATGCCAATGCCCGAATCCTTAACCTGAAAATAAAGTTGCACACGATTAGCGCTATGCTCCTTAACTCCCACTTTGACTTCCACGCCGCCTTCTGAAGTGAATTTGACCGCGTTGCCGATGATATTGGTAAGTACCTGTTTAAGACGATAAGCATCACCATACACCGGAGTTGGAATAGCATCTTCTACGCACATGCGAATATCCAGCTTCTTATCACGAACGAGTGGTTTTACTATTTGCACCGTCTCGGTCACGATCTCTACGAGATCAAAAGGATCTTCTACCAGATCGGTTTTGCCTGATTCGATTTTGGAAAAATCAAGAATATCATTAATGATGGCGAGCAAGGAATCTCCACTCTTCTGGATGATTTCGATATATTCCTTTTGTTCCCCGCTAAGTCCAGGAGTATCCAAAAGCAAATCCGTCATCCCAATTACACCGTTCATAGGTGTGCGGATTTCGTGACTCATCATCGCCAAAAATTCACTTTTGGCCTTATTCATTCTCTCCGCTGTCTCTTTGGCTACAAGCAGTTTCTTCTGCTCCGTAATATCCTTGGCAATCAGGTAAAACCCGACATTGGATTGATTAACAATGATTGGAGCAAGCGTAGCCAAAACTTCTGTCTCAGATCCATCCGTGTGCCAAACAGCGTTAATCTCCTTCTCGGCCATCTCATAATTACTGCCCAGAATCAGACCCAGATTGTTGGCTCCAATAAATCGGCTTATGCTTGTGCCAATCATTTCAGCCACGGGACAGCCCGTCATGTTCACCGCTACTGGATTCGCATTCATAATATTACCATCCATGTTAAATGAGATAATGGCGTCATGATTGTATTTCTTAAGTGAAGTGTATCGCTCCACCGATTCCTGCAATTTAAATTCGATGCGTTTACGTTCAGTAATATCCTGTAGTGTTCCGTTTAGCTGAACTGGCTGACGATGCTCATCAAGCGTAATCAACCCGCGTAAGTGAAGATACTTCTCATTACCATCAGAGCTGATATGTTTGTACTCAAAATCGAGCGCTTCCCCTTGTTTTACGCCCGTAATATGTTTTTGAAAAGAGATGATATCTTCGGAATCCATAACATTAAAAACATCACTTATACGATATGGTTTGCAGGTGCGTTCAAGTTCAAAAATCTCAAAGATCTGATCTGAAAATGTAATATGATCTTTAACCATATCCCATTCCCAACTACCAATTAAGGCAATACGTTCAGCCTCAGCACTGATATCCTTTTGTTTTTTTCGCTCTGATATGTCTCGTCCAATCGTAAGAATCTGTTGTTCATGCTCCGCATCACCAATGATCTTGTATGTGGTTTCAAACCAAAGATAATGACCATCTTTATGGCGGACTCTAATATTCAACAGATTACCTTGCGTCAAATCCATCTGTGAGATCCGCTCCAGATCTTGTGGATGAAATGAAGCATTATTGTTTTGGCCAATTATTTCTTCCGGGGAATAACCCAGTATTTGTTGAACTGACGGTGAGCAGAACCGACAAACTCCCTCTAAATTGGAAATGTAAATGATCTCCTGGGCATGATCTGTAATCAGTTTGAACACTTCTTCACTATGTAGAAGTTTTTGTTCAGACAATTTACGATTGGAAATATCAACAATATGGCAAATAAAATAAAGAGGTTCATTGTCAAACTCGCTTCGAACCAAGGAAACATGTATTGAACACCATAAGATGTCACCATTTTTATGAATGTAACGCTTTTCATATTGATTTTCTTTTGATTTACCTTCAAATAACTCGTAACTACAGATCATATCTTGTGGCGAATCACCTGGATGTGTAATATCCTGATACGTGAGATCCATTAATTCATCACTTGTATAACCTAACATACAGCAAAAGGCAGGATTCACTTTCATCCATTGCCCTGCTGGAGCAACGAGTGCAATCCCAATAGGCGCCTGGTTGTAGATCTGCTCAAACAATTCATGATGATCGACCTTTTGAACCTGCATTGTAAGTTCTCCTTTTGGCATATAGAGTCCATGTAAACATTGTCAAAATCTACAGTTTTTCCGGATAAAAAATGTTGCATAGAATTAGTCAGTTTTAAAACAACAGTACCTGCTTAATACCCAGAAATTCAATGGTTGAAACAAAACTTTTTAAGAAATTTGTGTCTATAACGTCAAACAAGGTCTGGAATCCACCACTATGGAGTCCCGACCCTTGTCGTTATCTATCATTATAAGTCATATGCAGGCAGGAATCGCGAGAAAATTGGTTTAACGCTCACGACCAACAAGATAATCCAATAAATGTCTCAAGAATGGAATCAATTTCGTCATCTCGTTCAATGCATCTGTAGCAAGACAATAATGCTCCCACATCTCTTTCTTCGCGCCTTCGTCACCAAGAATGGACACAAAGGTTGAATTGTTGTTACGCTCATCCTGACCGGCAGGTTTCCCTAGAATGAGGTGATTCCCCTCGAAATCGAGCAAGTCATCTTTGATCTGAAAGGCGATCCCCGCATGATAAGCGAACTTTTTGAGCTTAGCGATCTCTGGCTCCTTCACTTGGGCAAGTATGGCTGGCATGACCAGGGCAGCTTCGAATGCAATGCCTGTTTTGTAAAAACAAATCATGTTCAACTGCTCCAGCGTTAATGCCTTGCCTTTGGAGTTCAGATCCATCGCCTGCCCCATACACATGTCCTCTGCTTTTTCAGCCGAATATTGAATAAGCGTGAGTACGGTTGCCGCATCAAAGCGATTCAGTGAAGATTGCTCTCCAATCGCCTTCTGAATGAGAAACAGACCTGTAAGCTCTGCTGTCGCGCTATTGTGTACCTGGTGCAGCGTGGAACGTCCACGCCTTGTGGAAGCATTATCCTGCGTAGGCAGATCATCAAAGATCAGGGAAGCGGTATGCATGTACTCCAGCGACCTAAGCAGCGGAACAATGGAGGATTCAGGTAAACCATACTCGCGTACACCCATCACCCAAGTCAATATGGGACGTAGCCTTTTTCCGTCTCCCTGCAAGCTGTAATTGGCTGCATCGATCAGCGTTTCTTTCATCTCATGAAGTCCACCAGGTTTGGCAATCTGCAACTCCACATTAATCTGTTCACGAACCATACGAATGGTTTGCTTGAACTCCTCTTTCTCCTGCTTGTCATTTTTCAATTGAAGTACGACCTGGTCCCGTAACAATTTATCTAGGAAATCAACGTCATCTGCCTTTCGTACCATCTGTTGCACCAGTTGATTGAATTCAGGCTGCCCCGAGGCAAAGATCGCCATCACTTCATCATATTTCTGCTGCCCCAACCGTTCTTTACAACGCTTCAGACCGTTGATAGCACGATCAAGTATGACTTCACGAGTCTTGGCGTCCGAGTTATATACATCATGGATTAGGTGAGAGATTACTGTCCAATACAATTCATATGGATTAATCAGATCAGGGCGCAAGTCTCGATACTTCAAATAGTACGTATATGGAGTTACTGCCCCTTCTTCCATATCGTCAAACATATCGGCAAAGTCATCTGCCAACTGATTATATATCCCGTAATAGAACGTCCGCAGATCGAACCCTTCATCCACTGGCGCACTGAGAACAGATCGAACAATTAATCGGGAGGAGGAAGATTTAATAATAATGGGAATGTACAGTTCTTCATTGGTATAATTCGCATTCGCTAATTTCTTGCTGCGATCCATCTCCTGCGACTGAAAGAACACATACGATTGCTCTAAAAAGGTGCGCTGTTTATCTGGATGCTGATAGTTCTTGATGTACTCAAATGCTTCCCGAAGCTCGGAATGTACATATTTAATCACTTCGAGATTGCTGCCTTTCCACTCCCCCAGATCAGGAACAACTCCAGTAAGGAGTGCTTCGCGTATCATTAGGGAATATTGTTCCTTTTCCTGAGCAGTCAAGGCTTGAGAATCCAGGAGGTCATCCACAAATGGATACGTCAACCCGTACGAATAACCCAGTCGGATTGCCGCATCAAATCTCCGGGCCCGCTCTTCAGGCGGTGTCTGCTCGTTCATCTCATCGTCCACATGAAGGACCACGCCGAGAATAATTTTGATGAGCTTGCGCTGCGCCTGCTCTGCATCCAGCTCCTTAGGGATGTTGGATGCTACGTTCTTTAATTTGTTCATCACCCAGATGACAGCCGTTTCAATGTGCTCCTTCCGGCCCCACCGGTACAACGCAGCGAGACTGATATAATCGGGCTGTCTTTTGCGCCCATCGGCAGAACCCATAAAATATTTTTTGGTATTCTGGACAACGTGCTGAATTCGACCCTGCGTATCTGGAGAGTCAAGGGCTTGCCCCAGATCTCGCATATAAATATATGAGATACTCCGATCCAGGTAATCATCCAGCTTACCCGTTGTATTCAGCCAATGGATATACCTATGAACATCCCTGGGATCGGGTTTTCGTTTGCTTGGTGACAAAAGAGAAAGCCAGGAAAAACGATGAATATGTTTTTTTTGCCACACATGAATATCTTGGGTAAGTGCTGTTGTATAACTATGATCCATAAGTTGCTGTCTAAGAGAAGTAAAATACTGAGAGGCTTTCTTCTCAGCTAGCCGATATCCTGCATCAGCCTGTTCTGTAAGTACGTTATTCATAGGGTGGATACCTCAACTTCTAGTAATGTTAAACATGTATCCATGAAAGGAGATGAGGTACTCCATGGACGAAAACTGAACTCATTTGAAGGTGTATTCAACGCGTCAGCTCATGTTCATAACCTTAATACGGTGATTCGACCGTTTGGTTACGAAATCGTCACTGTTCTATTCCTACGTACGTGATTTTACAGAATGGAAGACCAGACTTTAACCGCTGTGATGGCAATAAGTACAATTAATGCATACCGAAGCACCCTTACATTGATCATCGAACTAACCTTTGAACCAAGGGATGCCCCCAGCAGACTGCCGATGACCGTATAGATGATGGGTTCCATAGGAATGTCTCCACCGGTAATTTTCCCTATAACGCCTCCAATGGCAGAGATGAATACAATCGCCAGTGAAGAAGCAATCGTCGTTCGCACCGGGATGTTGAGAATCGTCAGCATGATGGGAATAAGGATAAAGGCACCACCCGCACCAACAATTCCTGATACAATACCTACTGCAAAAGCAGTGCCTGCTGCAATCCATCGGTTAAACACCAGAGGAGCTGAGGTATCAAGTTTCCCCTTTCCCGGAATCAGCATGAGCACAATCGCCAGAATTGCCAAAATACCATAGATCAGATTAATAACCTTTCCATCCAAATGACCGGAGATGAACCCGCCAATCAGACTGCCAGCAAGAATGCTGGAGCCCATGTACAGCACTAATCCGCGGTGAACAATCGCCCCACCACTTCTACCCATTTTTACTTTTCTCCGGAATGCAATCACACCGGCAAGTGAAGCGAAAAATACTTGAAACATGCTAATCGACGATACCTCATGTGCCGAGAATGGCTCCAGTCCCATCCAGGATGGAACATATAACAGTAACGGATAATTGATAATGGCCCCACCGATACCCAACAAACCTGAGAAGAATGAACCGACCAGACCCAGTATAAACATGATGACAAAAAGCAGAAGATCCATCGGTTATACGCTCCCTTTCGTGCAATATAAATCTCATTTCAATATCAATCAAAAGTGCTATACAAAGCGAATATGATCCGCTATAATAAAAACCAAGTAAATTAATCCGAAATGAGTGATTAAGCATGTTTAACGTGTTGAAGACTCTTTTTGAAAATAAATGTCCACAGTGCAACGAAAAATTGCACGTTCATAATGATGCTTTATGCTCGACCAAATCCTGTTCTCAATGTCATTACAAAGAAGAGAGCTATGGCTCTCTCGGAGTACGTATTGTGTATGACACCACAAAATGATAAAAAAGCTATAGCCTTGTTAATTGTATCACGATCTCAATATTTTCGGGATAATTCGACAAACTTCTTCCCATCTCATATGCCACGATTACTGTATGTATGAAAATAAAAAAACGGTGCAAAACGAATCAATCGTTCTGCACCGTTTTTTCTGTTTTTTTGAGGATGACTCCCCTTCATTCAAGAAAGAGTACTTATTTGGTTTTGAAGCTGAGGAAACCATCATCTACCGCTACGGTTGTCCCATTCACTGCACTGGCTGCATCACTGAACAGGAATGTAACCACACTGGCTACTTTTTCTGGTTGAATAAGCTTTCCACGCATATGTTGAGTAGCAAGCGCATCTTTCATGGCTTGGTCGTCACCCAGAATCGGCGTTTCGATAAAGCCAGGTGCAACACCAACGACACGAATTCCATGCTCAGCAAGTTCCAGTGCACCGGATTTGGACATCATAACAACAGCAGCCTTGGCTGCATTGTAGTTGAAGCTACCTACTGCAGCAACACTTCCATAGATCGAAGCCGTATTAACAATGGTACCTTGAACATTTAATTCAACCATTTTTTTCGCGCCATAATACATGCCGTAGTACACACTGTGCTGGTCTACATCAATGACTCTGTGATAGGATTCCGGGTCCATCTCCAGAAATGGCTTCACAAGTCCAATGCCCGCATTATTGAAAATACCGCTTAATGTACCATATTGCTCAACTGTCCAGTCGATGAGGGCTTTGATCTCGTCCCCTTTGGATACATCCACTTTGTACGCGCCCGCTGTTCCGCCTGCTGCTTCAATCTCTGCCGCAAGCTTCTTCGCTCCGTCTTCATTATAGTCAGCGACCACAATAGTCGCACCTTGATCCGAAAGTTGTAGTGCTGTTTCTTTACCAATACCACTGGCTCCACCTGTAATAATGATTACTTTTCCATTGTGTTCAGTCATGACTCAGTTCTCCTTTGGCAAAATATATTTAAGCGCAGTTCAAAACTTATAGTAAGTAACTATATTTTATTAACTTATATACTTATCATACGCCTCTGTCCCAACCTTGTCAAACCATAGATCATCTTCACATAAATATGAGATAAATGTCATATACATCTCCTATTTACACGATATAGTCTAGCTCCTGGGATATTAAATATGCATGAGTTTTAGGAAAATAAAAAAGCGAGCATAACGGTAATTCAATCATTCCGATATCTCGCCCTTATAAAATATGAGAATTTCAAACTGTTTTGTCTTCCATATTGAAATTAATTCAACTTATTCACCCTGAAGTCCGCTAAGCGGATCTTTCAGATTATTAATGTTGGTGATCAACTCAGGAATGCCTGTCTTCTCCCAATTTTCTACCGTAAAACCTTGCTCCGCAATGGTGTTCTCGAAATGGTCCACAACTTCCGTTAATTGCGTATTGTAGCTGACCAGATTTTCATGAATGCTCTCTCCTATTGCAGGAGCAGCCAGTTGAGAAAATTCGCTTGCTTCTGCTTGGATCAGATCGATTTTCTCCTGAATCTGAGTGGTTATCTCCGGATTGTTCACCGCACCCGATGCCAGCTCTTGCAGATCAGACCCGGCGTTCGATACCTGTTCTATATAATCAGTAGCCCCACTCACATAATTTAAACTTTGGTTGGCTTGTTCTACGACAGAACAGGCCGAGATCAAAAGAATACTTGATGCCATAAGGCCTGTCATCATTAATGTGTGCTTTCTTTTTCTTATGAACATGATCATCTCCCCTTCTCCTATTCGGAATCCTTGTTCCAAGTCCATGATACCTGTTCCGACTGCTTCATTGCAAATGGGTCTGCAGCCAGCCTGATTAACATGTATAATAGTAAAATCACACGGTAAAGGGATGTCATGATTATGCTTCAAGCCTTAAACCAACGCTTGAACCGCATCATGCCACTGATTACCCCAATCAGCATTATTATTGGCGTGTTATGCGGGAGTTTTCTTTCTTCTTATACTTTTTTATCTCCCTGGCTCTTTGCGTTCATGACGTTCGCTGGAAGCATCAGTCTGGGGATACGGGATTTTGTAAACGTGCTGAAGAAGCCGTTCCCCTTGTTTGTATGTCTGTTTATTTTGCATTTGGCAATGCCTCTAATTGCTCTCGGTATGGGTCATCTGGTTTTCCCCACAGATGCGTACACTATAACCGGCCTGGTTCTGGCAGCCGTGATTCCGACAGGAATCAGCAGCTTCATCTGGGTCAGCATCTATCGGGGCAATATCGCACTTACGCTTTCCATCATCCTGATTGATACGATGCTTGCTCCTTTCGTAGTGCCCGGAGTGTTATCCATGTTAATTGGCACCAGTGTCACACTGGATACGGCATCCATGATGAGCAGTCTGTTCTGGATGATTGTTGTCCCATCCCTGCTAGGTATGCTTTTGAATGAGTGGACCAAAGGCGGCATTGTCCCGGTCTGGGGACCGAGATTGAATCCATTATCCAAATTGTTCATGGCATCTGTGGTCGCAATTAACGGATCTGTCGTTGCACCCTACTTGGCCGATTTCAACTGGAAATTGGCTGGTCTTGCGGTCATCATTATTTTTCTGGCATCCTTCGGTTATGCACTAAGTTACCTCATTGCTCGATTGTTGGGCTGGAATGAGGCCGATCAGGTAGCTCTCGTGTTCAATGGAGGCATGCGCAATATCAGCGCAGGCGCAGTACTCGCTGTATCATATTTTCCGCCACCTGTTGCCGTCCCTGTCGTGCTCGGCATGGTATTCCAACAGATGCTTGCTTCCCTGGCAGGTTACCTGCTCGGCCGTCGCTCGCAACTTCTGCAAAAGTCGGATAAAACGTCTGCAGCTTAACAACATACTGGAGTGTTCCAAAAACGCCGACATGATTGTCGGCGTTTTGATTATTGTTGCTATGATTACAATGTCGCTACGATAGTGCTCCGTTTCGTAAATCTAGTCATTCGTTTCTGTTTTTACAAATTCACTTTCATATTACCTAGCATCTTGGCAACTTCAGGGTCGTCAATCTTCATAAATAGACTCTCCTTGGTATCCAGTGCGGAAATGGTTGCCATCTCTTCTGGACTCAGTTCAAAATCGAAAATATCAAAGTTCTCTATAAGCCGCACTTTGCGTACCGATTTGGGAATAACCACGATGTCCCGCTGCACAAGCCAGCGCAGTACAACCTGGGCGATGGATTTGTTATGTTTGACCGCAATGGAGGCCAGCAATTCGTTGCTGAACAGACTATAGCGACCTTCAGCGAACGGTGACCATGACTGGTGTTGTATGCCCTGTTCTTTCATGAAAGCAGCACTGTCGATCTGTTGTTGAAACGGATGTGTTTCGATCTGATTGATGGCAGGCACAATTTCGTTATGAACGATCAGGTCCATCAGGCGGTCTGGCAGGAAGTTGCTGACGCCGATTGCCTTGATCTTGCCCTCCCGGTACAGTTCTTCCATCGCACGCCACGCGCCGTAGTAATCACCAAAGGGCATGTGAATGAGGTACATATCCAGATAATCGAGCTGCAGCTTATTTAACGATTTGGCAAACGCCAGCTTCGTACTTTCATATCCGGCATCCTGAATCCATAGCTTGGTCGTGATAAACAGTTCTTCCCGCAGAATACCACTGCGCTTGATTGCGCGTCCAACCGCTTCTTCGTTCAGGTATCCGGCGGCCGTATCAATTAAGCGGTAACCTGCCTTCAATGCTTCATATACCGTGTTCTCGCATTCATCAGCATCGGGAACTTGATAGACACCAAAGCCGATGATCGGCATTTTCACTCCATTATTTAAAGTTACAGTTTGCATATTAACGCCTCCTAGGGTTCAATTGTGAATCGCAAGTCTTCACGAATTGCTGAAATCCAGCAAAAAAAGCAGTTATTCCACTTCCGTCCGACTTGCGTTACAATAACCCTAGCTCCTTCGTGTTACACGAAGTCAAGCGGTCTCCAATATATTTTTTACAAGGAGGAATACATATGTATACGGTTCAGGATGCTGCCCAGCTTACGGGACTCACAGAGCACGCGGTACGCTTTTACACAGATAAAGGTTTGGTTCCAAGCATTCAACGCAATAAAAATAACATTCGGGTGTTTGATGAGGAGTCCATCAACTGGCTACATGGCGTCAAATGCCTCAAACAGACTGGCTTACCGATTGAGAACATTAAAACGTACGTCGATCTCTGTCTTGAAGGGGATTCAACCGTTGCACAGCGCTTCGCACTTATGATGGAGTACAAGGAAGCAGCACTGATACAGCTCGAAGAAGCCAAGAGCCGTGTTGCTCATTTGGAAGAGAAAGCGCGTCAATATCAGGCCATCTTGGAGCAACGTATCCCGGATATGACCAATCCTGTTAATTGGGAAACCAAACGTGACGAAGAAGGCAGTTGTCCAGCTTCTCGGTTAAAAAGTCGCAGCCTTCCTGAAACCGAAACCATGGCTCAATGCCCTGCAGCTGCTATGAAACAACAAACGGGCATAGTTTCTTAATCCCAAAACGCCAACAATAGAAAAAACCATCAACTAGTGATGGTTTCATCTCAATCTTCTTTTCAAAAATCGGTTGCTGCCCATAAATCATTTAAATTATTTCGGTTGAATATACCCTTCAGCTTTGAGCAGTTCTGCAATCAGAACCGCTCCACCTGCCGCTCCGCGGAGCGTGTTGTGGGACAATCCAACGAATTTGTAATCATAGAGTGAATCTTCGCGCAGTCGGCCTGTGGATACACCCATTCCGCGTTCGATGTCACGATCCAGTTTCGTCTGTGGTCTGTTCTCTTCTTCAAAATACGTAATGAATTGTTTTGGTGCACTTGGCAGAGCCAACTCCTGTGGACGGCCTTTGAACTGCAACCAACGCTCCAAAATTTCGTCTTTGCTTGGTTTTTTCTCAAAGTTTACAAACACGGTAGCCAGATGTCCGTCCGTTACCGGTACACGAATACACTGTGTTGTAATTAATGGAGCAGAAGCTTTGACGATCTGATTGTTCTCGATGCTGCCCCAGATGCGTAGTGGTTCCTGCTCACTCTTCTCCTCCTCGCCACCGATGTATGGAATGACGTTATCGAGCATATCTGGCCAGTCCGTAAAGTTTTTACCTGCTCCCGAGATGGCTTGATATGTGGAAGCAACGACCTGAGTAGGGTTGAACTCACGCAAGGCGTGCAGTGCTGGCACATAGCTCTGAATGGAGCAGTTTGGTTTTACGGCGATGAATCCGGTTTTGGTACCCAGACGTTTGCGTTGAGCTTCAATCACATCCAGATGTCCCGGGTTAATCTCAGGGATTACCATAGGTACATCTGCTGTCCATCGGTGAGCCGAGTTGTTGGACACGACAGGTGTTCCTGTTTTGGCATAAGCCTCTTCGAGCGCTTGAATCTCATTCTTTTTCATATCAACCGCGCAGAAAATAAAGTCAACCTGACTGGCAAAAGCTTCGACCTGGGAAGCATCCTGAACAACGATTTTTTTCACAGCTTCCGGAATAGGAACTGCGAGTTTCCATCTGCCTTGTACGGATTCTTCATATGTTTTACCTGCCGAATTGGCGCTTGCAGAAATAGCTGTCACTTCAAACCATGGATGTTGATCGAGCAGGTCCACAAAACGCTGACCTACCATTCCCGTTCCTCCGACGATACCAACTTTCAATTTTGCTGACATTTAATCATCATTTCCTTTCGGTGTGAGTTTCCTCTTATTAAACACTATTCAGGCGTTTCCAAAGCGTGTAGCCAACATCCCGGAAAAACCAAAAAATCCCATCCCCAAGACAATAGTCTCAGGGACGAGATTGAACTCCGTGGTACCACCCAGATTCGCCAATATGTCACCATATTCGCCTCTTCAAGTAAAGGTTTACAACCATGTTGCATACTGTAGACCATCCATACTCTAGCTCTGTAACAGGAGCGCCTGTCACACCATCCCTTAATGCTAAGTTCCGATGTGCTGCTCTGAGTCTTTATTCAATAAAAGATTCTTTACTCCTTTTCAGCTACCGGAGCTCTCTTTGAAAGAATGGTTTTTATCTACTCGTCTCTTCGTCGCATTTGATATTGCGATTATAATATCAAAATTACCGTGATGAAGTAAACACATTTTTTTGGATATTGAAATTAATACGTGATTTCCTTACTGTTTGTTGGCAACAATTGCATACGTCCCCAGTGGACTCCCAGGGCCCAACGCATGATATGTTCTGAGTAATTTCAGTTCGGAAAGAAGAAGTGTTTTTACTTTGTCCGGGATCGGAAGCAGTTTCAGTTCCACAGGTGCTTCTGCCAGTGTCATTTCAGTTTCCCATCGGCCGTCTTGCAGCTCAGGAGAATGGATTGAAGCCTCTTCCTTGATCCTCCAACCTGCCGAAGTGACAAGTTCTTGTATATCCTCCGGTGTAAAAAGCGTACGCACATTGGAGAAACTGTTCTCCTTGTAACATTCGACCTGGGACTGAATCAGAACAGATAACCCGTGCGTGAGCTGGCTCACATCTGTAACGCGTGCATCCCATTCGGCAAAACATAACTGATGTCCCCATGTCCTGACCTTGCTAAGAATCCGGGCGAGTTCGTCAAACGATTTCAAGTACCAGGAACAATGGGAAAGTACGATCACATCAAACTCATTCTCGGCAAATTGGGCTTGATCGCTTAAAATGTCAAAATCATAATCCATTCGAATTCGATCACCCAGCGGAGATCTCTGCAACTTGGCAGCCGCTTCGCCTACGGTCAGCGGTGAACCATAATCCTCTGGAGCAATATCTACACCATGAACGTACCCATGCTCCCCCACCAGATGTGCAAGCACGGCTGTTGTATCTCCTTGACCACACCCGATCTCCAGCACGCGGCTGCCTTTCTGTATTCCCCAAAAGAGTCCCAATTTCATCCGATGTTCGGTCTGAATGTATTGAATGGCGGCGTTCTCCTCCACGTCCATATACTTAATAAGGTCTCTGATGATAGTTTCATTCATGTTTCCTCACCCCTCAAAGAGCAACTTGAACTTCTTGCTCATTGTAACGTTACTGGAAACATTGTACAATGCTGGATTCTACGAAAGAACCATGTACGAAGGAGAAGCTTTCTTACAGTAGCAGATGTGGCTTCTGCTACATATCAATGCCTATGCTCATTGGGTTGCAAGCTTCTGAAGATAGGGTGTCAGCATGGGCTGTAATTCCTTGCGCATCAGTCCGATCTCCAAGATCGCCTGAATATATCCGAATTGATCACCAATATCGTAGCGGCGTCCCTCCAATTCAAGGGCCAACAGTTCCTCCACTTGACTCACTACTTTCAAGGCATCCGTTAACTGATATTCCCCTCCAGCCCCTCTCTCAATCTGATCCAGGATTGGAAAAATGGAAGGTTTCAGAATGTATCTTCCCATTACAGCTGTTCGGGATGGTGCTTCTGCAAGGGAAGGTTTTTCGACCAGATTGGTGACTTGGTGAACCCGGTCCTCTAGACCATTCGAATCAATGATGCCATATTTGCTCACATTTGCCGCGTCTACTTGACGGACACCGATGATCTGATTGCCTGTCTTTTCATAGAGATGAACCATCTGGGCAAGAGCAGGCGGATCAGATACCATAATGTCATCGCCGAGCAGTACAGCGAAGGCATCATCGCCTACAAACTGCCGTGCACATCCAATAGCATGCCCCAGACCCAGCGGTTCTTTTTGACGAATAAAATGAATATTGGCCATCTCGCTGATCGCCTGCACCTCTTCCAACAAAGACTGTTTGCCCTTGGCGTATAACGAATGTTCAAGTTCAACTGATTTATCAAAATGATCCTCTATGGATTTTTTGTTGCGTCCGGTCACAATGAGGATATTCTCAATGCCTGACTGCACTGCTTCTTCAACAATATATTGGATAGCCGGTTTATCCACGATGGGTAACATCTCTTTCGGTTGCGCTTTGGTTGCTGGCAGGAAACGGGTTCCGAGACCCGCTGCCGGAATAACTGCTTTTTTAATTTGCATTTCATCATACAATCCTTTCCTTCGCTTCATATAACCCATATTGCACGCTGCGGGCAGCTAAGTTGCTATACGAAACACCCAATATCTGCTGGCCATATAGTTCAGAACCATCCCCATCAAGGTCGCCAGGATCTTACTCATCACGAGACTCCAACCCAGCATATCGTGCAAAGTCATCAGAATTAGTGCGGATAACCCGAGAACGACGAGATTGGTGATGAGAAAACGAATAAGTTTGGCTCTATCACTGCTCCCTCGCGCCGTATCTTGAAAAGTCCACCTGCCGTTCATCCAATAACTGTTCGCAACTCCGCAGCTGTACGAGATTACTTGAGCTATCAGAACCGGCACACCGACCACAGCGAGTATAGCAAATACCACAGCATCCACTGCCGTATTCGCAATACCCACAACACCGAACTTGAAGAGTGTAGCCAGACGTTTAGTCATGATGAGCAACTCGTGCTGTCAATCGGGATTGCGCTTGCTGGCCCTCGGCTTGAACCACATCTCTCACAATGTATAGCGGACGCGCCTTGGTCTCATCATAGATTCGGCCAACGTACTCGCCCAGAATGCCCAGCATGATCAGGATGAATCCGTTAAACATCAGCATGATACTCACAATGGATGGCCATCCTTTAATCGTTGAATCCGTAAAGATGGCTGAACCAATAACCGTTAACATGTAGATGAATCCACCTAACGACAGGATCGCACCAACATAACCTGCAAGCTTGAGTGGTTTATACGAAAATGAAGTAATGCCATCCAGGCTTAGCTTCAGCATGCGCTTCAGCGGATACTTTGTTTCGCCTGCCAGACGTTCATCGCGTTCATATTCAATAGCAGTCTGACGAAATCCGACCCAACTAACCAATCCGCGCACAAACCGGTTTTTCTCCGGAAGACGTTTCATCTCATCACATACTTTGCGGTCAATCAGGCGAAAATCTCCGGTGTCTACCGGGATATCCGTATCCGTTGAGGCACGAAGTACACGGTAGAACAGACTGGCCGACCATTTCTTGAAGCGAGTTTCCCCACTTCGTCTGGTACGGCGGGCATATACGACTTCATAGCCCTCTTTCCACTTGCTGATCATATCCAGTATCAGTTCGGGAGGGTCCTGCAGATCCGCATCAATAATCACCACCGCATCCCCCACTGCATAATCCATACCCGCTGTTATCGCAATCTGATGTCCGAAGTTACGGGCGAAATCAATCAGTTTCACACTCTCGTCCCAACGGGCGTAATCACGTATCATCTGTGCGCTTCGATCCACGCTGCCGTCATTGACAAACAACAGTTCATAGCTCTCTCCTGTGCTGCCCATGACTTTCTTCAAACGCCGATAAGTCTCCTCAATCACCGCTTCCTCGTTATACATGGGAATAATAATGCTGTATCGGTACGCGTGAGCCATATTCGTCCCCTCCTTTTTCCAATGGACTTCGTTCGAGATTTTCATTAAAGTTTACAATTTCACTTCGTACAAGGTGGTCTGTCCACTGAACCCGAATCCAAATCCGAGTCCAGCTTCATTCTCTGTATCTCCATTATTCATGGACCCGGTGTCCGTGCCTGTCTTCCATTCTGACGTTGGAATCTCGGTTCCATGCTCTTTGATCCAATCGGTAACTTCTGAGTTTCCTCCGCGGCCACCCATGCCACCAACCATGAAGTATTTCACTTGCCCGCTCTTGACGAGTTGCTCCAGTTCCTCAGTTGTGTACACTGGGTCTGAGCCGGAGAAACCTCCAAGCGTAATCACAGCTGCTCTCGCATCAATGATATAAGGTGCTGCCTGATTATAGTCTGTAGTGGCGAAGAGATACGTTTCGCCTGTATTGTGCTCATTCAGATAATTTAACGTGGCTGTATCCACCTCTTCGTTACGGTTACCCATTCCGCCACGTCCACCCGTCGTCGGCATGTCTGCGTCTCCTGGACCGTTACCCATTGGCATGCCCATTCCGGCTCCTCCAAACATGCTATTGGAACCTGTAGGTCCTGCTGCCGGAATCATGCTGTTACCACCATAAGTAATCGGGGTGAATGCCCAGTAGATCGGACCGATCAGCATGACCACGAATCCCGCGACAATGAAACCCTGTTTCCATCGATGTGTGCGACGAAGCATAACGACCAGGATAACCGTGATCAGAATGCCTGCGATTAATTCACTAATGGACCAGCCTGCACCGATCGTATCGTTATACACCTGCATAATATACCAGCCGAACAGAGTCGTCAGCAGTACGGACACCGGTAGCAACCAAGCCTGCCAGCCATTGCGATCACGATATGACTTCCACATCGCTACAAATCCTGCACCAGTCAGCGCAGCAATTGGAGGTGCAAGCATGATCAGATAATATTGATGGAAGAATCCTGCCACACTGAAAAAGGCAGCAACCGGCAGCAGCCAGGCCAACCAGAATAAGGCCTCCTTGTGCTTAATGGTTATATTTCTCCTTCTTAACCCTGCAAATATGGCAATGCACCCAAGCAGCACAACTGGCAATAGCCAACTTGCCTGACCTGACAGTTCAGTCTGGAACAGACGCAAAGGACCTTTCTCCCCTGTACCAAACATTCCGCCCATGCCTCCGCCACCATTACCGCCAAAATTTCTTCCGTTTGGCATTTCCATATCATTTGGCATCTGTCCGTTCGGGAAATTACCATTCGGCCCATTCATGCCACCCATGGTGTTTGTGCCAGAAGCATTTGGATTATCGTTATCCGGTGCATTGGCAGCTTGCCCAGAGCCTGGAGAACCACTATCCGTCTGATTAGGCGCAGAGGTCGAATCCCCACGACTGCCACGATTATTTCCCTGTCCGATACCATTCGGCATACCCGAGTCACCTGAAGTATTCTGCTGACCGGTTAACCGTGCCAGGCCGTTGTATCCAAATGCCAGTTCCATGACCGAGTTCGTTTCACTGCTTCCGATATAAGGCCGCTCGTCTTCGGGTATGGAATCCACAGTGACCGCCCAGGATAAGGAAACCACCACCAGAACTGCTGTACTGCTGATCAGAATTAGGATCTTTCTTCTCCACTTCGCCTGAAATGCGAGCAGATAGAACAAGTAGAAGGCTGGCAGAATCATGTAAGCTTGAAGCATTTTCATATTAAAGGCTAAGCCGATCAACCCAAAGGCAACCAGAATGCACCAAGCACTGCCCTGTTTGCTGCCTTTGAACAAAAACCATGAACCCAGCAGCAGTGTAAACACCAGCATGCTGTCAATATTATTGGTCCGGCTGACCGCCGCCACGACTGGCACAGTTGCCATCGCAAGTGCAGAGATTCGTGCTGCTGCAAGACCATATGTAGGTTTCACCATGAAATAGATCAGAAGCACCGAACCGATTCCCGCTAATACCTGTGGCAAAATAACGCTCCATCCGTGCAATCCGAAGACATAGGCAAAGGCCGTCTGAATCCAGAAGACAACCGGTGGTTTGTCCACAGTCACCGAGCCTGCCGAGTCGAGAGAAGCATAGAAAAAGTTATGGAAATTACTAAGCATACTCCCCACAGCAGTCGTATAGTAGGAATTGGCATAATGATCGTTCCAGATGCCGTACCCATTCAGAAATGCCGCCAGTAATACAATCGGCAGAAGAACAAGGTCCATCCTTCTTTTGGTATTAATCAATGTTATTCACTCCTTATTCATTCTTCATGTCTAGTATTGTGACATGCCAAAATAAAGCTGGGATGAGTGCCCGCTGAATGTTGTCTGAGGAAAATTCACATTCCTTTCAGCTAAATTTCAGTTTGGCAAGCGATAATACTACATACCGTCCCTCCAAATGGAGGGAGAATTTAGATAGATGAAGTAAGGAGAGACAGCATATTATGAAGCTTAGCAGCGGAATTAAAATACTTTTGGCTGATGATGAACCGCATATTTTACAATTTCTTGAGCTGGGATTAAGCAATGAAGGTTTCGATGTACGCACCGCCCCCGATGGAGCAGCCGCACTTGAGTTGGCGCTTGAATTCAAGCCACATATGGCTATTCTGGATGTCATGATGCCAGAGATGGATGGATTCGAAGTGGTCGAACGTCTGCGTAAGAATGGAGCCCAAGTTGGCGTGATTATGCTGACAGCGAAGGATGAGGTCGAGAATCGGGTTAAGGGCCTTTGGCTTGGTGCTGACGATTATATGATCAAGCCCTTTGCCTTCGACGAGCTGCTCGCCCGGATTCAGGCCAGATTACGTAATCAGTTTCCTTTATTAATAGGAGCCGTCACCCACGGTCCTTTCCGAATTGATGATCAGCGCAAAGAAATCACCTATCAGAATCAGGTCCTGGAGTTATCTCCAACCGAATACGAACTATTAAAATTTATCGTGTTAAATCATGGGATTGTACTTAGCAAAGCGACTATTCTAAGCCGGGTGTGGGGGTATGACTTTGGCGGAGAAGAAAATATTGTGGAAGTATACGTTCGCTCGTTGCGCGACAAACTCGGGGATAAAGAGCATAGACTTATTCGCACGCTTCGGGGTGTCGGGTACAGGGTGGACCTCTGATGAACTCGGCGCCTAAGAAAAATAAACTTCGTTTAGGACGTCTTCGCCAATGGATTTGGCCTCGTTCATTGCGTTCTCAATTGCTCTCACGTTCGCTGTTCGTGCTGGCGGGGCTACTATTGTTAATCGGTATCCTGCAATTCTGGATCATGGAGAGCTTTCTCTACCGGAATCAGGCAAAAACCATGGAAGAACAGCTTATGTCCATGCCCCCGGTCTGGCTCGGAATCCAGTCACGCAGCGGTTCTTCCAACAATCCTTTCGGTGGACAGGCAGGAAACGGGGCTGGCAATCGTGTGCTGTTTATTCCGGACCGTTCTCTGGCCCTGTTTGATAACCAAGGTACGTTCGAGGATGTTTTTGGGGAAGACGGTCTGAAAGCCCCTCATCTGTCAACCGTTGAATATCAAGACATTACAGATGAGTTAAAAGAACAAAAACATATTCCCTACCGGATCGTAACGGATAGCCATGGGAATGAGCAATTGATTGTATTCGCCTCACCGGGTCCTCGCAACCGCGGCTTACCGATGGTCCAGATGGGCACAGCTACGAAGCCACTGAGAGACTTGATTATTAAACAACTTCTGATCTTCATCATGTTATCGCTATTAGCCATGATAGCCGGGCTTATTCTATACACCAAGGTATTACGCCAGACGCTGGTTCCCCTGTCCAATATGGTGAATAAAGTACAGCAGATCGATGCAGGCAGCCTCGCAGAACGTCTTCCCGTCATTCAGGGACAAGAGGAAGTGGATCAGCTCGCAGTTTCATTTAATGGCATGCTTGAAAGGCTGGAAAACTCGTTTGAAGCGGAGCGGGAATCGAAAGAGCGCATGCAGCGTTTCTTGTCCGATGCTTCTCATGAGCTCCGTACCCCGCTTACCTCCATTCACGGCTTCATTGAGGTTCTACAGAGGGGTGCAGCGACCAACCAAGATCAATTGTATAAAGCACTGGACAGCATGCACGGCGAATCCGTACGAATTAACAAGCTGGTTGAAGATTTACTGCTCCTGACCAAGCTGGATCAAGCTCCGAAGCAGGAACGGGAGGTCATTCAGCTGGACAGTCTGCTGCTCAACATGCAACCACAACTTGCCATAATGGCTCAGCAAAGATGCATTCATCTCGATCTGACGGCTGAAGTATATGTGCTGGCTGACCCTTACAAGCTAAAGCAGGTTGTGCTAAATCTGTTCCATAATGCGGTGCAGCACACCGATCCCGAGCATGGAGCCATCTCCATAACGTTGTATGCCACGCACCATCAGGCTGAATTATCGGTGAAGGATAATGGCACAGGCATTGAACCTGCACATCTTCCCCATATCTTTGAACGATTTTACCGCACAAGCAGTTCTCGTTCGCGCAAACAGGGGGGCGCAGGTCTGGGTTTAGCCATTACCCGTTCGATTGTCGAGTCATATGGTGGGAAAATTACGGTACGAAGTCAGGTAGGATCGGGAACGGAATTTATGGTTTTGATACCGCTGTATAAGGCAGATGTCTAGGCTGAGCTAATTGATTGATCGCTCTACGAAAGCGAAAAGTTGGCTATACGAAGGTTAAAAGTTAGTTGTACGTAGCCCTACGTAATATCTACTTATAGCTTATCGAAGCTATAGGCAAGCTCTCCAAATGAAATGCTGCTCTCCTTTATCTCAATTCCGGCATTTCATTGCATGAAGAATCCCCCATTCATTTCGGTTATGAAACGAATGAGGATTTTTTTTGGTATCTGATGGATAGTGTGTAGAGTTGCAGTACAATTGGTTTGAGGCTTTCAGTCTAAAGAATCTGACGTGTAAGGCTTTGACGCTTATAAATGCTTCTCATAAAATACCATTGTCATTTTGTCGTTAATTGCTTTTGTTGCACCCGTTTTTTTGTAGCCTATCTTTTCATACAAGTAACAGTTTCCCTTCTCTTGTAAGATGGTACCTAATTTCCATGACTTTGCATCATCATATATCTGCTCAACCATTGCAAAAACTTTTTGAGCAATTCCTTTTCCTTGATGTTCTGGGAGTATAAAAATGGGACTAATACTATAGATTTGATTATCTTTTTTCACGATTCTAATTCCACCAACAGCTATCTCAAGATGATGAATGATGAAATAATCTGTAAAAGATTGATTAATTTGAGTAATAATTCTTTCTACGGTTTCATTGGCGGGGCTTGTTTCAAAATCCTGATATTTTGCCAACAAAGGCATAAATGCTTTGACTTTCATTTCATGAACATCCACTGCATCTTTTAAGTCTGCTTTATATAATGAAACCTCCATTAAATATATACCTCCGACTAATACAGGCTCTGTTAACTTAGTACAAGAAAAATGTTCGTCGACCTTTGGTGTTTGTTTCATTTACAGCAGATAAACAAGTTAGAACTAACTTATTTTCCTATTCGACGTTATATTCTCATATTCCTTGCTTTCTAAGTAACGTAACCACGCCAATATCTTTATCTAACTTCGATTTCCTGAGTTTGAGCCGAGGCTTGAGCTTGTCAAATATACGCTAGAATTTATTTCGCTCTATGGCTGCTTCTGGCAACGGTCGATTACCAAGGGTACACGCCATTTTCATCTAGAAATTCTCCATTATGACGTTTACCGTCTGTCGCATAGCGCACGATGATTGCAGCACCGGCTTCTTTTGATTTACCGCCTTCGGCATTGCCGTTAAGATCCGTTGATGTGAATCCGGGCGTTACTGCAAAGACTTGAGCCCTGGTGTTTCTGACTTCATAAGCCATCGAAAGTGTCATGGCACTGTTGGCCGTTTTGGATGAGTTATAGTCAAAGGCATTTAGAGTGAATTCCGCATTTTGCATATGGTCCAGAGAAGCCATGTCGGTCGATACATTAATGATTGTACCTTCATTATCTTTGATTAACGGGAACAAGCGTTGATTCAAACGGAACGTGCCGAAAAAGTTCACTTCGAAGGCATTCCGCAGATCTTCCTCTTTCGTATCCGTGAAGGAATGAGAGAATGCACCAGGCATCCCCGCGTTATTGATCAGAAGGTTTATTGCGGGATAAGTCTTGTAAATTGTTTCTGCTGCCTGCTCGATGCTCTTCAGATCGCACATGTCGATCTGTACAAATTCTACATCTAATCCTCTGGAAGTTAACTCGGAAACAGTCGCTTCCCCCCGTTCGGCACTGCGTGCCCCAAGGATAACTTTCCAACCTGCTTCACCCAACTGCTTGACGATTTCATATCCAATTCCTTTATTGGCTCCGGTTACAAAGACTGTCCTTTTCATAGTCATCCTTCTTTCCCTGATTGATTTATATGTAACAATGTATAAGTTACTATGCTACACTTAGTGTAGGTCAAATCTTTTTTTATAGAAGGGGATTAACATGTTAACCATTGGAGAAGTAGCAAAAAAAGTTGAGGTCTCAATCGGAGCGATCCGCTTTTACGAAAGAAAGGGATTGTTGAAACCCGCTGTACGAAGTGAACAGAATAACCGTCTATATTCGGAGGATGATCTGAACTGGCTGGTCTTTATCAAATGTCTCCGCGAAACCGGCATGAGTGTGGAAGACATCAAAACGTATTATAATCAGGTCAATGAAGGAACCTCCACTCTGCAGGAAAGAACCAAGCTGATTGAGGATCAGAAGCAGAAGTTGTTGAATGATATCGAGGAGAAAAAAGCGCAGCTTGTTCATTTGGATAACAAACTGGAGCGCTATTATCGCGGAGAAAATTATTAATATAGTCCTCTCTTACAGATTAAAAGACAGAAAAAAATCAGGCAGCCAGTAATCACTGTCTAACCTGATCCGAAAAATTGATGTTATAGCGATATCCAATGAAACGATGTTCTAGCCCTGACGTGATTACGTCAACACATTCATCTTGAGACAAATGCATCAAATATGACCTTGGCACTTACTTAATCGATAATGGTTATATGATTCATTTTCAATCTCGATTAACGTTAACGGTTCAAAATCACATTTCTGTATGACCTTGTTGGATGCTTGATTGGCAATCAAAGCGATGGCATTTAATATTTCCACGTTGGTATGTTCAAACAAATACTCTGCCATTCCTTTTACTGCCTGCGTTGTATAACCACGGTTCCTGAATTTTTTTGATATACCGTACATAATCTCCCGATTGGGTGCTGGCAGTTCGTCCTTGATCCCTGAGCAGCACCATCCGATGAACTCATCATTTTCTTTGAGTACGATAGCCATACGTAGATATAAATCTCCGATATCCCCTCCCGCCAATACAGCTTGTTTAAAACGCTGATTCTCAGGGATTTCATATTCGGCGAGCCACAGGGTCCTCTCTTCAATCGTAGCGTTCCATCCTGGCAGGAATTCATACACCTCGGGTTGCCAAGTGATTTCTTGCAGTTTCTCCAAATCCTCGAGTCGATACTCGCGCAAATAAATATCCTTGCAGTCGATGATTAATTCATCGGTTAGTATGGGTTGGTTCATAGTTCCTCCTACTACACACTTCATTTCAGCTTTTTCGCTTATATTTCAAACAAGCCCCTCTTTAACCATAAACTCGTCTTTGGTTAATCCAAAGAGGATCAGATCCTGATATTTCCCATCGGTATAGATCACCTGACGACGCACACCTTCCTGAATACATCCAAGCTTTCTCATCATGGCTGCGGAAGGTTCATTTCCTTGAAGTACATAATCATTAAATTTGTTGAGCCTGCGCTCGAAGAAGGCATAGTTCAGCAAGATTCGAACGGCCCTGGTTCCATATCCTTTTCCCCGATGATCCCTGTCAATTTGAATTCCAATGCTAAAGGTACCGTTTCTCTCATCAATGCTGTTCAGATTCACGGCTCCGACATTCTCACTATCCATATTTACAATCGTAAACATGATCCGTCCATTGGCTAATGAAAAATCAGAGAAGTTTTCCGTGAAATTCTTAGCCTCAACTTGAGTTGGCGGTAACTCTACTGCACACTCCAATAACCGACGGGCAGGTGTATCAAAGCGGTTATAATAATGGTCTTCCCAATCATCCTCACGCAAAGCGCGCAATCTGACCTTATCATCCTGCCAGAAATATTGACTATAATCGATCTCTCTCATTCCGAGTCCTCCGCCTATTCAACCAAATTTTACTCCGATCTACAATTATAATAACCCATAATGTGGAATTGGAGGAGATTTGTTTTTCATTAGACACAACGAAAATAACCCCCGAACAGGACCAAACCTGTTGGAGGTTACGCTCTATTTTATATCCATATCTCATTACGATTCTTCCGGGTATTGAGGCTTGGACACATTATCCGGTACCGTTTCGTCAAAAACATCCTGACCCGGATAATCCCGTATTTGTCCTTCATGAAGCTCATGATTTTCATAATCGAAACGATGTGCAGACCTCTGATCCACCCGCCACGGAGAACTCTTTCCGAGAGACTCGGATAACAGAGATGAACCGTAAGGACCCTCAGGGAATTCTTCGAGTGTGATATCGTTTCGCTGCGACTCCACCGTTGACACATCGGTATATTCTTGCCGTTCTTCACGCAAAAACTTATCTTTCATCGTTCGTCCCTCCTGATCGGCTTCCAGATAAACCACGCACACTTATTGTGAACGAGCACTCACAAAATTATGCATCACCATTCGCGAATCCATACTAATAGTACAAAACCAATGAGGCCAGCCATGCTAATCCAGGTATCACGCTTGGACCATACCAATAACGAAGAACGTGCTCCAAGCAAAGAATGTTCTCTAACTTTACGCATTTCCATCGCAATGGTCATATCCTCTGCACGTTGAAACAGCGCCATTAACAAGGGAATCACCATCGGACCCAAGTCGCGAATCCGAACGGTATTTGGTCTTAATGCTACCTTTCCACGTGCCCGTACAATGAGTGAGAACCGCTGCCACTCACTCCAGATCATCGGGATAAACCGAAAGATTAACGATACAGCCAGAGCAAACGAAGCGACAGGCAACCTGAACTTTTTACCGATACCGAGTACCCAGTTCAGCCCTTCTACCATTCGCCCATAAGGCGTCGTCAGTGAAAACCAAAGACTTGCCAACGTGACGATAAACAATCGATACACATTCAGCAACGTACCCTCTGCCTGCATAAAGGAAAAGCCAAAGTGAAGGCCTCCTCCCTCTGTTGAAAGGGTTGTCCCCGATAGCGCCGTTGATATGATGAAAAAGAATAACAGGGGTTTCATTAACTTCATGCATCCAGCCAAAGTCTGACGGGGCAGCACAGCAAGTGAGGCCACTACCGGCACCAGTGTTAACGTCAATCCTAGCCAGCGCTGTTGAAGCATCGCTGCGGTGACCAGCAAAATATACAAAATCCATTTTAGACGCGGGTCCATGACGCCATATAGTCCGCCTGAATGAGTCCATGTGTTTGGAAGAAGCTTCGGATTGGACCCTTCTATATTCGCAGCCAAATCGTCGCTCTCTGCCACCGTAATTGCTGCTCCCAATGCCGCTTTTGATTCGTTCCCTACTCCCACCTCTACTAACGTAGACTGAATTATACTTTCAGCCATCTCTTCCGGCGTCATCGCGGTAATAGGCAGATCAAGACCCGCAGCCCTAAACTGCAGCGCTAATTGCATCGAAGGTGGCAGTCCGATCCCTGTCTCCTCCAGCAACTCAGGCCTATCGTGAAGTTCTCTCGGAGTAAGATCGGCGATTAGTCGACCTTCCTGCAACAACAATACCCGATCCGCACAAGGCAAGAATGTATCCAGATCATGGGTTGCTACGACGACCCCGCCACCTGCCTGACGATGTTGCTCCAATACATCCAGCAGTAGCCCGACACTTTGTGCTTCCAACCCGGCGCTCGGCTCATCCAGCAGCAACCAGTTTGGGTTAGTTGCCATGCCGAGAGCAAGACCGAGTCTGCGCTTCTCTCCCCCACTCAGAGCAAATGGTGACCTGTCCAGATGAAAACGTCGTTGCACGTCCGAGGCTAATGGTGGGTCCCATTGGTTCAGTGCTTTTGTGATCTGCTCTTGTTGTTGTTTCTCTGTAAGTTGATATGGACGCAGAGAATATGCGAATTCACGTTGAATACTTCGGGCAAACAGTTGTTGTTCCGGAAATTGAAACATCAGCCCCATTTGCAATAAAATGGACTGCGGCACTTTTCCTTCTTTCCAGAAAGGGATGCCATCTATCTTAATACTGCCTGCATCGGGAGGCCTCAGACCCGCCAGGGTCTGTAGTAAAGTTGTTTTTCCCGAACCCGTACAGCCCAGCAACAGAGTGATTTCCCCATTGTTCAACTGAATATTTATATCTTCAAGCAGTGCTCGTCTGCTCAATTCCGATGCTTCAATGCGTATACTGGTTAATTCGATCTCCAACGTGCGACCTCCTTAGCCAGTTGCTCGGGCCGCAGTGGCACGGCTTCTGGACTCAAGCCTTTGTGCTTAAGCAATAACGCAGTCTTAACAGTAAACGGAGGGTCCAACCCTAACCGTTCACAGGGGGATAGCTGCTCATTTTTCAGAATAGTCTTCTCATTCGTCTCTGTCTCATAGAAAAAAGACTCAGGCTGCCCGTCGTACACACAACGCCCTCGGTCAATAGCAATCATTCGATCACACAAGGTCGCTTCTTCCAGATGATGTGTAATCCAGATTACCGTTGTACCTCGCTGGGTGATCTTCTGAACTATGGCCTCGATGCGGTCTCTTGCTCCGGGATCAAGCATGGCTGTTGGCTCATCCAGAATTAATACGTCTGGTTTGGACGCGAGCGCTACGGCAATGTTAAGCAGTTGTTTCTGTCCACCCGATAACTGTGAGATGGCCATATCCGGGGGATATTGAAGTCCTACTGTATGTAATGCGTCCTGCCTGTGCTCCAATTGTTCTTCTACAGTATTCATGAATGGTGACAATGCATAATGAAATTCCTCTTCAATCGTGTCCCCCAATACCTGTGCATCCGGTTGCTGCAATACCCCCCGAACGGTAAGTTCATCTGAGATATTCCGTACCCCTCCCGATAGTGGAATGAATCCGATGAGTAGCCCGGCGAGCGTACTTTTCCCACTGCCATTCGCTCCAACAATACTAATCCACTCTCCTTGATGCAGCTTAAGTGAGACACCATCCAGCGCTTTTCTCACTTGACCATCTTCCAAAGCATAATGCACCCGGACATCTTCTAATGTAATTATGGGCAGGTTGCCTTGCATCGTAATTTAGTCCTTTCCCTTTCTATTTCTATGTGGTAAGATCCTAATCGTTAACCACATTTACCAACTAGGTTAACAATCATATTAACAAAATGGAGAGGATTGTTCAATCATGAAATTATCTTTGCGAGGCATTGTATTCAGTGCACTTATGGCCGCAATATTAGTACTTTTTGGTTACATAAGCATTCCTATTGGCTTCTCCCCTGTACCGATAACATTACAAACCTTGGCTGTCATGTTGGCGGGAGGATTGCTTGGCCCACTCTATGGTTTCCTTAGTGTAACGATGGTTGTTCTGCTCACTGCGCTTGGATTCCCTTTACTGCACGGGACAGGAGGACTTGCGGTGCTTCTTGGACCTACCGGAGGATATGTGATGATGTGGCCAATCTCCGCATTATTGATTGGACTGCTGCTTGCACGATTTAACATCAAAGGTGTCACAGGATTTGTTCTCGCTTTCATCATATTTGAGGTATTTGGTTCATTGATGGTCTATGTCTCAGGGGTTCCTTGGCTTGCGTATGCTTACAAAATGGACCTGCCCGAGGCTATGATTCAAGGATTCTATCCATATATTATTGGGGATCTGATCAAAGCTGTATTTGCCACGATCATCATTGCACCTGTGCGCATGGTATTCCCACCTCAACGTCTCACAGGTAACATGCATTCAACGGTTGTAAAAGCGGAGTCTTAATAGAAGCTCCATTAGGTATCCGATTTGAAAACGACAAAACCGCCAAAATCACTTGGCGGTTTTCGTTACTTTTCTTCCCCTATAAATTTATATTCTATATAAATTGAAATAAACATTTACACGAAACGGAGAGGACAGAAAGAGCCTGAAGAAGCGAAGCGTTCGCCTACAAGCTTTCTGCAAGAAAGCTACATCGGAAGCATACGCTTTCACCGGATTTACTCCTTTATAAAAGGAATCAAAATAATCTGGGGATAACAGCGATCGGATGGTTGTTCTGTCATCGTAGTGTCCAGTGTAAATATTCTTTAGTTCAACTTATATATTCACCTGAATTAATTGACGCTCCGTAATCTGAAATTGTTGATCCGCTGTATTTTCAATAAACCTCTGATCATGAGATACATACAGAATGGTCCCCTCATACGCCTTGATAAAACGCTCCAGCGCTTCCAACGCATGCATATCCAGAAAATTCGTCGGCTCATCCAACAACAGAATATTATATTGTCCAAGAAACAAATGACATAATTGAAGACGAATCGCTTCTCCCCCACTTAATGTCCCAACATTCTTGAGCAAGTCATTCCCTGTAAACTGCATCGCGTGCAACGCACTTCTCAGCTCTGATTCCTCATATTCCGAACGATCTTTCAGGAATTGTAATACGGTCTCTGTTGTCGTGAAACGATAGCTCATTTGCTGAAAATAACCGAGCTTCGCTTTTGGAGACATGGTGATATGATCTCCAGCATGGAAAACATGGTTAAGCAATGTGCTTTTCCCGCTACCATTGGCTCCGGTTATGGCTATCTTTTGATTTAATGGAATTTGAAAACTTACATCCTGCAACAATATGTTTCCATCCAACTCAAGCGTAAGGCGATCTGCCATAATTGGAAATCGGTTGTGCAGCTTCAATGTTTTCGGTTGACGTATAATAATCGGCCGATCCTCTTGTACCGCTTTTACCTCATGAAGCTGTTGCACCCGCTGTTCAATTGCTTTGGCAGCGCGGTACACCGCTTTCTGGCTGGTGCCTTTGGATTTCGTCTCAAACATACGATTTGCTTTCGCCTTGGATTCTTTTTTGGACATGCTTCCGGCCTGCGTTATTTTCTCGGCTTTCTTCATCTTGTCCCGGGCAGCCAGTTCCAATCTTCTTTTCTCTTTCGAGAATTGTTCATGGGCCTGGTTTTGCTTTTCACGCTCTAACCTCTTCTGTGCCTGATAATCGCTATAGTTGCCGGAATAAACCTTTACTTCTCCCTGATGAACTTCCCAGATCGTGGTCACCAGTTCATCCAGAACCGCACGGTCATGACTGATCAGCACAATTGCGCCATAGTAATAACGTAATTCATCCAGTAAAAATGTAATCCCCTCATGGTCCAGATGGGTTGTTGGTTCATCCAGCAACAATACTTCGTGGTAATGCGTGAACATTTGAGCCAGTTTTAGACGGGTCTGTTCACCGCCACTCCATGTTCTATCATGTTGAGGAATCGCTAATTTGCTGAGTAAAGTGCCATCAACTTCCAGATTTCCGTTAGGTTGCGGTGGTTCCACTTGTTCCAAATAACCAAACTCTGCGTAACATTTTACCCTTCCGGCTGTCGGCTGGATCTGTCCCGCAATGAGTTTCAACAACGTACTTTTACCCTGACCATTCCCACCCACTATACCAATGCAATCCAGTTGATGCACGGCCAGTCGTTCAATGTTCAATACATCTTTATCCATATAGGTCATCTCAACCTGCTCTAATTCAAAACATATCTTTTTCATATTCGCTACCTCCGAAATAAGATTTATTTCGTATCGATAGCGAAGACACTTCTATCGATACGAGCTTATCGTGCCAGCTCGTATCAATAGAACAGTAACGTCATCATAGCGGTGTACCTCCTGTAGTCTCAACTGAACATCAGGTCTGATCAGACGAGTGATAGGCAAAACAAAAAATCACAGGCCAAGGCCTGTGATTCAATGTAAACGGGAAAACACGTTAAACCATGTATATAAGGTCAGAATAATTGAAAATGACAGACTGATCCCGTTTACTCTGAACGAACCGTCAGAGCCTTTGAACGTATTCAATTACCGATTCAAAGGAAGGAAACGCAGTCTCATCGCATGTGTCATGTTCAATAATCCACCTTTCATTATCATGTAATAGATGTACATTTATAATTATAATTTTCCAATTCCACCATGTCAACGAAAGCAACAAAACTCTAAATCATTGAATAGGTAATGATTCTATTTTATTACGCTCCCTTTCCACTGTTCAACTTCATTAGAAGCTCCTGGCTATGAACCTGACCTCTCGCCTGCGGAATGACTTCCTCGTAGTTGGCGGAATTCGTAACTATAATCGGCGTTACCGTGTGGTACCCCGCAGCCTTAATCTGTGCAATATCGAACTCAAGCAGCAGATCTCCCGCTTTGACCCTGTCCCCTTCTTTGATATGAGAGACAAAATGCTCCCCATCCAATTTAACCGTATCCACTCCGACGTGAACCAATATTTCAGCACCGGTGTCTGATACAACAGCCAAAGCATGTTTTTTCTTGAATGCAACGGTAACTGTACCGTCGAATGGCGCTACCACTCTGCCCACAGCTGGCTCAATCGCAATCCCTTTGCCCATTGCTCCCGATGCAAATGCCGGATCTGGAACTTCCGACAATTCCACAATCGTTCCCTGAATTGGGCTAAATACTTCTTCGTCTGAAGCATTCATTGTACGGTCAGATTGCTCGGCGGATGACGTAGATTCCGTCTTTGTTTCTTCTTCGACCGGATCTTTGAAGCCCATGATGTACGTCAGTACAGCCGAAACGACAAAGGATACTACGATACCCAAAATCAATCCGGGGAAGCCTTGTCCACCTGGTCCGTAGAAAATTGGCAAAGTCAGCAATCCCGGTGCACCGGACGCGAATGCTAATGTGCCCGCTTGACCGATGATCGCTCCACCCACTGCACCACCGATTACCCCTGCGATGAACGGACGTTTTAATGGTAATGTCACCCCATAGATGGCAGGTTCCGTAATACCGAATAATGCGGTCAGCGTGGATGATCCAGCCAGCGTTTTCAGTTTTTTGTTCTTGGTTTTCAGCATAACCCCAAAAGCTGCACCCGTTTGAGCAAAGATCGAAGCTGTCGCAGCCGGTTTAACGCCATCCTGTCCATACACGGCAACGTTATTGATAAATACCGGAATAAGACCCCAGTGTATTCCGAAGATCACGAGCAACTGCCAGCTTGCACCCATAACGGCTCCAGCAAGCAATGGACTGAATCCAAATGCAGCAACGAGTCCAGCTGCAATTGCATTACCAACGTACACACCAAATGGTCCGAATACCAATAGTGTCAGCGGTACCATAATCACTAGCAAAAATAAGGGTGTAACAAAGTTTTTCACACTATCGTGAAGTGTCTTATTAAAGAACTTTTCCAACTTGCTCATGACTATGACAGCTAAAATGATAGGAATAACCGTCGATGAATAATTCATCAGAATCACAGGGATACCGAAGAAATCCGTCGGTGTACCCTCTGCTTTCAACGTGACGATGGATGGATAGATCAATGCTCCTGCAATCGTCATCGCTACAAACATATTACCCTGGAATTTACGCGCTGTTGTAACCGCTAACAACAAAGGCAGGAAATAGAAGAGACTATCTGCTGCTGCATACAGGATTGTATATGTTGTTTCTGTCGTTTCCAGCCATCCGATATTGCTTGCAATCAACAATAATCCTTTTAGAATACCGGCTCCCGCCATAACACCCAGAAGTGGTGCAAAGATACTGGATATGATATCGATAATACCTCCAAGGCCTTTGGCTGCTTTGCGAGGTTTTTCTTTACCTGACGAATCATCCAGAATGTTACTGATCTGTCCAATGGCACTATAGACTTCAGGCACCTTGTTACCAACAACAACCTGGAACTGGCCTCCATTTTCTTTGACTGCGATGATGCCTTCTGTTTTCTCCAGCTTAACCTTGTCTGCCTTGGCATCGTCCTTCAATACAAACCGTAACCGTGTTGCACAATGAACAAGCGATTCCACATTTTTCTCACCGCCGACGAGTTCTACAATCTCTTTGGCCAGTTTCTCTTGACTCATAATCTGCACCCCCACTTTTTCTCAAACAGGCCCTTTACCGATTTTTTGCACGCAAAAAACCTAAGTCTTGAGTAAGGGGACAGTGACACAATAGTCCTGACCTTCTCATGACTTAGGTTTTGCCTGCATAACCAGTAACAATCCCAGTTAAATCGTATTCAATTCCTGTTAATCACATATTATTATAATTAATCCATATTTGTCAACATTTAAATGTTAACGATTAACCACCCGTTCAATATGAACCGTCAAATACAACTTTTCTTCATTGGTCAGCTCATGGTTGTACTCTTTTTTGACAAACAACTCAATTTTCTCCGTACACGCTGCGGCATCCGGATGCTTCTCCTTAATCATGTCGTAGAAATGATCATAGTTGTTGTCATAATGCGTACCACTGAGCACTCGCTGGGAGAAGAACTTCAAATGTGTAATGAAGCGGAAATAACTGAGAGAGTCCTCATCAAATTCCATTTTGAAATGATATTTCGCTATATTAATAATTTGCTGGATAAACTTCGTAATATTCATCGTTGTAATGACTTCTTCGTTCATCTCTGCGTTGACTATATGAAGAGCTATAAAAGCGGCTTCATCTGGTGGAAGCTCAATATTCATTCGAGTATTGATCTGTTCCAGCGTCCTCATGCCCAGTTCAAATTCAGGCTTGTACAACTGCTTGATCTCCCACATTAATGCGTTCTTGATCTCCACGCCTTCCCGATAACGCTCGATCGCGAAGTTAATATGATCCGTAAGGGAAACATAGATGTTCTCATTCAGTTTGCGTCCCAAGTTCTCACGCGCATACGTGATGATCTCTTCCACAATTTCAATCAGTTCCATCGGAACTTCGCGCAGCAACATTTTGAAATTATCGGATGTTTGTTTGTTTTTCAATGCAAATACTTTCTGGATGCGGGTCTCGTCTACTTTGTCCCCCGGCTTTTTCTTAAAGGCAATCCCACGTCCCATCACCACAAGCTCTGCTCCATCCGCCTGATAGATGCTAATGACGTTATTGTTGATAACCTTTGCTATTTTCACTTCAATCCCCCCGTCACGTTCCACTCTCTTGGCAGTTTTACATCGTCTTTTCGGGCATACAAAAAAAACCTGAAGCATCACAAAATAAACAAGACATGGTGGTCTGCTTTTTTTGGTGCTTAGGTTTTGCCTACTTCAAGTAGTAACAATCCCAGAAACGATATAATTGCGTCAAGTATAGCGCGAACCCGACGATATGTCAACGCTTTCAATGCGGGGACAAACGGAAGTTCCATGAGTTCATGTTTCTTCCGTTTGTTTGATGTCAGAACTAAACGATTTACCTTTTTGACTACTCGTCACCCAGGTTTGTTCCGTTGGATGCAATCACATTTTTGTACCACTCAAAACTCTTCTTCTTCAGTCGTGTCAGCTCACCATGTCCTTCGTTATTACGATCCACGTAAATATAGCCATAGCGTTTTCTCATCTCACCGGAGGATGCACTTACAATATCAATAGGTCCCCAGCTGGTATAACCGATGATGTTCACCCCATCCTGAATGGCCTCACCCATTTCAGCTACATGCCGCTTCAAGTAGTCAATCCGGTACGCATCATCCACTTCACCTTCTGGCGTAACCACGTCATTGGCACCAAATCCGTTCTCTACGACAAACAGCGGTTTCTGATAACGGTCATGTAGTTGATTGGCGGTAATACGGAACCCTTTCGGATCAATCGTCCAACCCCATTCAGACTTCGCCAGATATGGATTCGCTACCGAGCCAAATACATTACCGCTTGTCATATTTTTAATAACTTCGGGATCGGTACTCGTTGTACGACTTGAATAGTAGCTGAAACCGATATAATCTACAGTATGATTCTTCAAGATTTCTACATCACCCGGCTGCATTACAATGTTCAATTCGTGATCCTTGAAGAAACGTTTGGCGTAACCTGGATATTCCCCACGTGACTGCACATCGATAAAGAAATAGGATTCTCTATCTTTCTCCATACCTTGGAATACATCTTCCGGATTACAGGTATACGGATAGAAGCTTCCTGCCGCAAGCATACAGCCAATCATGGCACCAGGGATAATCTCATGACATGCTTTGACTGCCAGTGCACTTGCAACCAGTTGGTGGTGAGCAGCCTGATATTGAATTTCCTTGATGTTATCCCCTTCATTGAACGCGAGCCCCGCTCCAAGGAACGGAAGATGAAGCAGCATGTTGATCTCATTGAATGTCATCCAGTATTTCACCTTGTCTTGGTACCGTGTGAATACCGTTCTAGCGTACTTCTCGAATAAGGTTACCAGTTCACGACTTCTCCAGCTCCCATACTTCTCGATCAGGTGCACAGGCACATCGAAGTGGGCTAATGTAACTACAGGTTCAATACCGTGCTCCAGCAATTCATCAAACAGGTTATCGTAAAATTGCAATCCGGCTTCATTCGGCTGTGCATCTTCTCCTGTCGGGAAAATCCGTGCCCAGGCAATGGAGACACGCAGTGCCTTGAATCCCATTTCGGCAAACAGCGCAATATCTTCAGGGTAACGGTGATAGAAATCGATCGCTTCATGTGAAGGATAGAACTCGTTAGCGAGTGGCTTAAAAGCCGGGACATGACCTTTCATAATGCTTCTGCGGTTCTCTCCTGTTGGCAGCAAGTCAACGATACTCAGTCCTTTGCCATCTTCCAGATAGGCGCCCTCCGCCTGATTCGCAGCAATGGCTCCACCCCATAGAAAATCTGTAGGAAATTTAAAATTCGTCATCATCATTCTCCTTCCAAATATGTAATTAAGCTAACCGCTCCAATCGTAAGAAACATTAATAAGACAAAATATTTAAATTGAACTACACAATTACACATAAACGGAGAGGACAGAAAAAATCTGGAGAAGCGAAGCGTTCGCCTTTATCACCCAATTTCCCCTTTAAAAAAGGGATCAAAAAATCTGGGGATAACAGCGATTGGAAGATTGTTCTGGCCGCGCAGTCGTCACGTGTAAATCGGTTGTTCAACTTAAATAGAAAAAACCCGAACCAGCCTGGGTACACGATTACGTGTAAACAAGCCAGCTCAGGTTATGCCCATATCGGTAACATTCCCAGATCATGATTATGCGGATTGGATAAAACTTTAGCAAGAATCAGAACCGTTGTCAACTTCTTGAAACCAGTTTAGCTTCGGATTGCCCACTACGATATTTGATAGAACGCAGCACAGGTACCGCCAAGAATCATCTGTTGATCTTCCACAGAGAAGGAATGAATGTGGGCCACAATGATACCGTATACATCAGCATACGCAGCTGAAACGTTGCTTACGGGCCAGTCGGACCCGAACATTAATCGTTCCGCACCAAAGGCTTTTATGGCGATATCCAGATAGGGTGTAAAGTCCTTTGTAGTCCAATTTGCCCAGTCTGCTTCTGTCACCATCCCTGAAAGTTTGCAGTACGCATTTGGTTGTGCGGCCAATGACTCCAGTGCTTCTTGCCATGGTGAGAGCATACCTGATTTTATGTCGGGTTTGGCTAGATGATCAAGTACGAATCGCTGTTCAGGAAACGCCTTAACCAGTTCAACGGCATAGGGCAGCTGCTCCTTGGATACCAATAGATCATAGGCCAAATCATACTCTTTGAGCAATGAGATCCCCCGCTGAAAATCTTCTCTCAATACATACTGAAGATCAGGTTCATCCTGTATGACATGACGTACGCCCTTCAGATATGGATTGGACGCGAACAGTTCAAGCTGATCCCGAACTTCATTTGAACAAAGATCTACCCATCCGACAACACCTTTGATACATTCATGTCGATCTGCCAGCTGCAGAAGCCACTCGGTTTCTGTCAGTGATTGTCTGGCTTGTACTGCAATACATCCGTCCATTCCCGATTGCACTAATATAGGTTCCAGATCTTGTGGAAGAAAAGACTGACGAATGGCTTTCATTTCTTCTCCAATCCATCCATACTCGGCGATATTGTATTCCCAGAAATGTTGATGTGCATCCAGCTTCATTTTATATCCCTCCAAGGGTAGTTGAATCTAATTATTGTTTAGATGCAATTATATCATCTTCATTCGAAGTACAATCAATCATGATCTTCTCACAAACGATAGATAAAGCAAATCACTAATTATCACATGAATTTTATTTCAATTGTGCGGGTATCCCCCTATTTGTAATCATGATATATTAAATTCCGAAAACGCTTTCAATACATAATTCGGTGGTGATCCCAGTATTGAACAAGTCATAATTTGGTTCGAGTTGAGCTCCGTTCTCACTATTGCTTGACTTCTATTCAAGTTCAATCATTCTATCTGATAAGGAGATTACGTTGATGAAAAAAAACCGTAAAGCGGTCCTCTCTCTTACCCTTGTAACGGCCATGATTCTGTCCCTGTTCTCTTCGGCTATGGCTTCCGCTGCAACAGACAACAGTGAACAGGCCATTACCTCAGCCGCGCCAAGCAAAATGCAGGCATACGTGAACGCCATGGAGCCTGGCTGGAATCTGGGTAACTCTCTCGATGCCGTTGGTGAAGATGAGACAGCCTGGGGCAACCCGCGCATTACAAAGGAACTGATTCAATCTATCGCGAGTGAAGGCTACAACAGTATCCGTATCCCTGTAACCTGGGAAGCCCACATCGGTGACGCACCCGACTATATAATTGATGCCGCTTACATGAATCGGGTTCAAGAAGTGGTAAACTGGGCCCTCGATGCCGATCTCTATGTCATGATCAATCTTCACCATGATTCTTGGCGCTGGATTAGTTACATGGAGAAAGATCATGACAACGTACTTGCACGTTACAACGCTGCCTGGACTCAGATTGCCGACAAGTTCAAAGATGCATCCGACAAGCTCATGTTCGAAAGTGTTAACGAACCCCGCTTCTCCGAAGGCGGCACAACAGATGCGGCTATTGGATATCGCATGCTGGACGAGTTAAATACTTCTTTTCACAAGATTGTAAGAACTTCGGGTGGAAACAACAATACCCGTCCACTTGTGCTTCCAACGATGCATACCTCTTCCGCTCAACCTGATCTGGATGAACTGAATAAGACCATTCAAAAATTGAATGACAGCAATATTATTGCAACCGTTCACTACTACGGGTTCTGGCCATTCAGTGTGAATATTGCAGGTTACACCAAGTATAACGAGGAAGTCCAGAAAGACATTACCGATACATTCGATCGGGTATACAATGCTTTTACAGCCAAAGGCATTCCGGTTATCGTCGGTGAGTATGGCTTGCTTGGTTTTGACCAGCACACAGGTGTCATTGAGCAAGGCGAAAAACTGAAATTCTTCGAATTTGTTGGACAATATCTGCGTCAAAAACAGATGACAACGATGTTGTGGGACAACGGACAGCACTTCGGGCGCACAAACTTTACTTGGTCTGATCAGGAACTATTCAATACCATGCAAGCCAGCTGGACTGGTCGCTCATCCACAGCTGAAACGGACCTCGTATACCTTAAACAAAATGAAACCATTCAAGATAAAAAAGTAAAACTCAATCTGAATGGGAACAAATTCAATTCGTTGAAAAATGGCACTACCCCTCTTGTTAGAGGTAAAGACTATACAATCAGAAAAGATGTGCTTACGTTAAAATCCAATCTGTTAACCAAATTGACAGCCTCTGGTGATTTAGGCGTAAATGCCACACTCACAGCAGGATTCAACCAAGGAGCCGACTGGAACTTTAACATCATTAAATATGACACGCCTAAGTTAAACGATGCAACGGGTACAACCAGTGCATTTGCCATTCCAACTACGTTTAACGGCAACCAACTGGCAACGATGGAAGCAACATATGCAAACGGAGAAAACGCCGGTCCACAGAACTGGACTTCGTTCAAAGAATTCTCCTACACATTTAGCCCAGATTACGAACGTAATGTGATTGAGCTGAAACCTAACTTCTTCAATGAAACCAATGATGGCGAAGTCACACTCAAGTTCCACTTCTGGAACGGAGATGTGCTGACGTACAAAATCACGAAAAATGGAACCAACGTTGTTGGCGTAACTTTATAATACTGTTTTAACTAACGTTCTGTTCAGAGCCAAAGCTCTGGCAGAACGTTTTGTTTTGTAAACAACCGAATAACGTACAAGTAACCCTTCATACCTTTACACTAACTAGGACTGAGGGGGAAATGTCATGTTTAAACGTGTAGACCGTCTTGCCATCGAACTACCCATATCGAATAATCCGGATCCCAATGGAGCCAGCGCTGTTCAAGAGTTGATGGGTGGAAAATTCGGAGAAATGTCCACCTTGAACAACTACATGTTTCAATCTTTCAATTTCAGAGGCAGGTCCAAGCTACGTCCATTCTACGATATCGTCGCCAGTATAACTGCTGAAGAATTCGGCCACGTCGAACTTGTTGCCAATACGATTAACCTGATGCTTGAAGGTTCGACTTCGCCAGGTGACCCGGACTCCACTCCTCTGCGGGTAGGCAAAGATGCACGTATGACTTCACATTTTATTGAATCGGCCCAGACAGCGCTTCCTTATGACTCCATGGGAAGACCCTGGAATGGTTCATATGTCGTGAGCAGTGGCAATCTGATCTTCGATCTTCTGCATAATTTCTTTCTGGAATGCGGGGCCAGAACCCACAAAATGAGAGTATACGAAATGACGGACAACAAGACAGCCCGAGAAATGACAGGTTACCTGCTTGTACGCGGAGGTGTGCATGTTCTTGCTTATGCCAAGGCATTGGAGATTGCAACGGGTGTGGATGTAACGAAGATGTTCCCTATTCCAAGGCTGGATAACAAAGCTTTTGAAACGACACGTAAGTGGGAAGCGATGGGAGAACATCGCAGGCTGTACACGTTCAGTGACAAGGATTATCAGGGGATTGCTCAGATTTGGAAAGGGACACACCCAACCGATGGCGGTAAACTGGAGGCTTTTGCAGGCTTGCCGGGGTATGGAGGGCCAGTACCTGAGCTGCCTGATCTGCCGGAAGAATTTGCGCCAGGGATATCCGCAGAAGATCTAATGCAGATTGCAGAGCGACTGAAACGTCACGCTGGTCTGTAGGATCACGATTAACGTTTGTTTTTCATAGGCCGTCGATTGGATCACTGTAAACTGGTGCTCTCTTGCATACTAACTCACTTGGATTACTTAGATCACCGATGATCTGTTTCTTTGATTTCTTATGGCGCACACAAAAAGGGAAACGGGTGAGATGAATCTCTCTCCGCTTCCCACTTTACACGCCTCTATTGTGGCTCAGTAAAATTCACTACAAGTACCGCTTCCCCATTGGCTTGCACACGACCGGTTGAGGTTGCTGTAACAGTTGCTATCGCTTCGTTTCCACTTGGGATCAAGACAGGTGTAATCACCGGCAGACCCGCAGACTGAATGACGTCCATGTCAAATTCAATCAACAACTGTCCTGCAGTTACACGATCTCCGCTATTCACATGTGCGGTAAAACCCTCTCCTTTGAGTCCAACCGTATTAATTCCGATATGAACCAACATCTGTACACCTGTTTCATGCTCCAGAATCACCGCATGTTTACTCTTGTGCATCACATGTGCGATGACACCATCAAATGGTGCATACACTTTTCCTTCTGTTGGCTCAATGGCAATGCCCTCACCCATGTGTTTTTCCGAGAACGCCGGGTCAGGAACCTGCTCCAGAGCAACGACGGTACCGTTCATTGGCGAAGCTATTTCGAGCAAATCTACTTTAGGACGATTGCTTGTAACGGCATCGGTAACTGAATTAATAAGCGGATTAGATTCCTCTGCTTTAACTTCAGTTGATGTTACTCCACTGTTTTCATCGCTCACCGATTCCTCTGCAACCGGTTGGTCCCTATATCCGAAGAACCAGGTAAGTGCAAAAGCAATGGCCATGGCAACCACGTTGGACAAGATATACAACGGCAGTTGGCTGTTCAAATAGAGTAATGTTCCCGGAATAACCGTTACTGCCATGCCTGTACCTTGCAGATGGAACAGGGAAGCGATGAAACCACCTACACCACCACCAACCAGTCCCATAATAAATGGTTTCATGTAACGCAAGTTAACTCCGAAGATGGCTGGCTCAGTAATGCCTAGAAATGCGGACAAGGAAGAAGGTAATGCGAGTGCTTTTAGTTTCATATTTTTGGTCTTGAGACCGACTGCGAGACAAGCCGCTCCTTGTGCTGCCATGGCGCAGGTAATGATGGCGTTGAACGGATTGAATCCCGTTTTTTCCAGTAGCTGAATCTCCAGGAAATTAAAGATGTGATGTACACCAGTAACGACAATAATCTGATGGAAGAATCCAATGATAATACCTGCGATGCCAAACGGAAGATCCAATACGGCAGTTGTTCCATGCAGTACCCACTCTTCCAGGGAATGGAACACGGGACCAATCGCAAATAGTCCAAGCGTAATCATGACCGTTAACGTAATAAAAGGAGTCAGAATTAAGTCCAGTGCCTCAGGCACCCGTCTTCTTAATACCTTTTCAAACTTGGCTCCAATCAAACCTACAAAGAACGCAGGCAGAACCGATCCCTGATAACCCACGACAGGTATAAAACCGAACATATGCAGCGGCTGTGCTGATCCATCTGCCACCGAGTAAGCATTGGGTAATGCCGGATTGACCAGCATCAGCCCTAGCACGATACCAAGTACCGGACTTCCACCGAATACGCGGAATGCAGACCACGCTACAAGTGCAGGCAGAAATGCAAATGCCGTATCCGTCAGAATCTGAGTGAATAACAGGAAATTGGCCGAGATATCCTCAGGTGTTGCACCGAACAACGCCAAAATCTCATTCTGGGTAAGTAATCCGCGCAATCCCATGAACAAACCTGTAGCTACCAGTACGGGAATGATGGGAACGAATACGTCACCAAATGTGCGGATAGCCCGCTGAAAAGCGTTTCCTTCCTTTTTCCCCTGACTCTTCACGTCCTCCTTGGACGATCCTTCGATTCCCAGCTTCTCAACCTCTTCAAAAATTCGATTCACCGTTCCTGTACCAAAGATAATCTGATATTGACCCGAGTTGAAAAAAGCGCCTTTCACCTTCTCGATGTTCTCGACCGTTTTCTGATCAATCTTCTCTTTATCTTTCACCATGATGCGAAGACGTGTTGCACAATGTGCAAATGATGCAATATTCTCTTTGCCCCCTATGGCATGAATGACTTCCTGGGCAATGCGTTGATTCTCCGACATGTTATCTCATTCCTCTCACGTAATCCTTAATAATGCCATTGTGTTGCTTCAAAATCAGCTCTGCCTCCGCGTGCAAAGAACCGAATATCCACGCTGTCCCGACTTGGGAAAATCCGGCTGGTAAAGACCTCTTCCCCGTCGTTCACAAAAACCTCGACGGAAGATGCATCTACGAACAGATGGAACTTCATCACTTCCGCAGTAAGCGTGCACCGCCGTATCGTGCCATTTTGTTCTGACAGCTGGGCACCAGACATCGTCCGATCCAGAATAACTTTCTCTTGGATGCGATCATACAGAAGAACCGTTTTCTCCGTTTCACTTGCTCTGAACTCGATGCCTACAATCTCTGCATCTACATGACTTATCTCACATATCAGCTCATAGGCAATTCCATTGAAACCAGCGAAAGAACGACTTTCACTATCGATTGTTGCACGAAAATGAGTTCCTTCCTCTCGCTTGCGCAATTGCTCCATTTCTGCAACTGGTTGTTGAATTAACTTCCCGTCTCGGAGTGACAACTGTCGAGGAATGGTCAGGCAATGAGCCCAACCGCTATCATCTGTCGGATACGCCAGATCGGGGAGTCCCATCCAACCAACCAGCATACGTCTTCCGTCCGGACCCTGCATGGTTTGCGGAGCATAGAAGTCGAATCCACGATCCAACTCCTGGAATTCACCATGTGTTAACTCTCTCGTCTGGAGATTAAGCGGCTCACCAATCAGATAACCGGACTGAAAAATATTCTGATATTGATCTCCCGCAGCATCTAATCCTTGTGGGGAAAAGACAAGCATACCTTTCCCGTCTATCTCCATATAATCCGGGCACTCCCACATATAACCGAAGGAAATTAATTGTGTACGAATCTCACCAAGGAACTCCCAGTTTTTCAGATCAATTGAGCGATATAGCACCGTACATCCCGTCTTGTCTGTTCTCTGTGCACCAATGACACAATAATACGTGTCTTCTTGTTGCCACACCTTGGGATCTCTAAAGTGTTCGGTGTATCCGACTGGCACAGACGAGATCACCGGTTGAGTCAGTTTGGTTACTGAACCGCTTTCACCCATGACTGCCAAGCATTGATACGGATGTCTGACCCAAGCCTCATCCCTCGTATTGCCCGTGTACAGCAAGTGCAGCTTGCCGTCTTTTTCAATTGCACTGCCTGAATAAGCTCCGTGTGAGTCATACCTGCTACCTGGTTCGATTCCAATCCCGACATTTTCCCAGTTCACCAGATTCTTCGAGCGGGTATGATACCAGTATTTCATGCCGTGTTCTGTTCCAAGCGGAAACCACTGATAGAAGAGATGATAATAGCCTTGATAATATGCAAAGCCGTTAGGATCATTAAGCAGACCTGTTATCGGCTGAATGTGGTAACTCTGTCTCCATGGACACTCGGATATCTGTGCTTCAAGCTTCGCAATCTCACCAGGCTCAGCTTGCTCAATTCGTCTGTAGCGTTGCTCTCTAGTCATTTTCATAGCTGTTCTCCATTCTTGCTTATATAAGTTAGACCAAGAAATTTCACACTGGGACTACGATGGCAGAACAATCCTCCGATCGCTGTTATCCCCAGATTTCCTGATCCCTTTTCAAAAGGGTGAAATCCGGTGATAGCCTATGCTTCCGAAGCAGCTTTTCTTACAGAAAGCTTTAAGCCAACACTACGTTTCTTCAGATTTTTTCTGTCCTCTCCGTAAATGTTTATTTCTAATTTAACTTATACGAAAATCAATTATAGGAACCGGTTCCAACGGACACAAAAAAATAATTCCATATGGCATAAAATGCCTGACCAAGTTGGCATACCCGAATTTCACATTCGGAATGGAACCGGTTCGATGGAATTATCATAAAGGATGTTTTTATAATTTGTCAACGCTTTCTCGAGGAATTAGTTCTACGTCCAGTGTTGTTCGTTCCTCCACTGACTCGCCTTTGACGAGACGAATAATGTGATTCGCTGCTACTTGACCAGCCTGCAAATAATGATATTTCACAGTCGTCAGCGTGGGGTGAATCATCTCCGTAATATCATATCCGCCAAATCCGGTAACGGACAAATCTTGCGGTATGCGGATTTTATTGGAGAATGCAATCTTCATCACACCCAGTGCGATATTATCCGTGGCCCCTACAATGATCGTTGGGGTAATCTCTTTCAGGATAGCTTCAGCGGTAACGATGGCTTCAGACATCTTGAAACTAGTTTCATAATACTTCACTTCACATCCTGCACACTCGGCGATTGCTCGCTGGAACCCCTGTTTGCGATAGATCCCTACCGCCCGATCCTTCTCGCTAACTCCCATATATACGATCTTGCGGTGACCCTGTTCGACAACATATTTGCCCATCTCATAGCCAGCCTGATCATCATTGTGAACCAGACTATGTAGTTGCTCATGCTGCTGCCCCACCAATAACACCGGAAGCCGTATATCCTCAATGGCCTTCAGATGTGCTTCGGTCACCTCAGCAGCCAGCAGAATAATACCCGATACCTTCTGTCGTGCAAAATCATAGATGGCATCAATCTCGCGCTGCATGTCCTGACTCGTATTCGCGATCAGCATCTGATACTGATTACTTCGCAGTTCTTCATCAATTCCGATCAATGTCTGGGATGTCGCAAAAGAATCAAGTCGTGGCACAACCGTACCGATGATGCTGGTCTTCTTCGCCTTCAGACTCTGTGCAAACGTGTTGGGAACATAATTGTATTGTTTGATAATACGCTCAATCTTCTGGCGTGTATCCTCACTAACCGATCCGCCATTCAGGTAGCGAGAGACCGTGCTTTTTGCCACACCTGCCATCTGAGCGATATCAGAAATCGTTTTATTCATAGAGACTCCTCTTGTTTCTTTAACTAGTTTACCTTATATTATACTTCGAATCGCAAAGCTATGGCGAATTAGATGAAAAAGTAAAAGCCCGATATCCATGTGATGTTCATACCAAAGTATGACTCCACATTCATCAGGCTGTTAAACTTTCATATACACGTTAGCTTCGATTGCTGACACAAGAACGCTCGCTATTTCCCTACATCTCAGACTTCGATAATAATAGGCAAGATCATAGGTCTTCTCTTGGTTTGAGCGTAAATGTAGTGACCAATCTCGTCTTTCAGCTTTCTTTTGATCACATTCCATTGATTCACACCAGCCCCAGTCAACTCACCCATCCGGTTCAGAACCAGCTCATGAATCTCGTGCATGAATTCCTCCGAGTCCTTGACAAATATGAACCCTCTGGAGATGATTTCGGGTGACGTGACCATTTGTTTCTCCGTTTTGCTAAGTGTTGTTACAATCACCAACATGCCATCGGATGATAGCTGTCTGCGATCACGCAGTACAATATTGCCAACATCACCCATGATCAGACCGTCTACGAGACTGTTTCCTGAAGTAATTTTCGGACCGAGCGAGGCTGCACCATCTTTGTATTGGATCATATCCCCATTGTTCACGATAAACACATGATCACGCTCCATACCTACGGACTCGGCGAGCAGTCTGTGCTGATACAACATGCGGAACTCACCATGGATTGGAATCAGATAATCCGGTTTCATCAAGGTTAACATCAATTTAAGTTCTTCCTGACTCCCGTGTCCCGATACATGCATTCCTGCTGCACCACTTGAACCATATATCACACGTGCTCCGAGAACATACAGGTTATCAATCACATGTGCAAGATTCCTCTCATTGCCCGGAATAGCTCCGGCGGCAATGATCACCGTATCCCCGGCGTTAATTCTTACGTGAGGATGTTTACCGGATGCCAGACGTGATAATGCCGCCATCGCTTCTCCCTGGCTACCGGTACATAACACAACGACTTGTTCGGGTGGAAACTGATCCGAGTCGATGGCTTCAATCAACAATCCGTCAGGAACTTGCAAATACCCCAATTCACTGGCCACCGATACTACATTCACCATACTTCTGCCTAACAATGCCAGTTTGCGCCCCGTCTCGAATGCTGCATTAATTATCTGCTGTACCCTGCTGACATTTGATGCAAAAGTAGAGATAAATACTTTTTGTTTTGCACGGATAAAGGCATCCAGAATGTGATCTCCTACAACACGCTCGGAAGGTGTGAATCCGGGTCTTTCTGCATTGGTACTCTCGGAGAGCAAAATATGTACGCCCTGTTTACCAATCTCGGCCATGCGGTGCAGATCAGGGAAAGGTCCATGTACAGGTGACATATCAAATTTGAAATCTCCTGTATGCACGACATTACCCGCTGGGGTCTGAAAGAAAATACCAAGACAATCCGGTATACTATGACTGGTTGCGAAGAAAGAAACCTCAATTCCTCCCAGCGTAATGCTGGAATGAGCATCGATCGTATGCAGGTCCGCCTTGCGCAGCAGCCCATGCTCTTTCAGTTTTAGTTCAATCAACCCACGTGTGAGCCTGGATGCATACACCGGGATGTTCATTTTTTTTAACAAATAGGGAATGCCACCGATGTGATCTTCATGGCCATGGGTAACCACAAGACCTCTTACTTTATCCAGATTCTCCAGCAGATACGCGACATCCGGAATGATCAGATCAATACCAGGCAAAGTCTCATCGGGAAACTTCGAACCACAGTCAATGACGATGATATCCTGATTATACTGGATGAAATACATATTTTTCCCTATCTCATTCACGCCGCCAAGTGCAGCGATATACAGTTTGTTATGGGCTAGATTCAACTCTGCTCTTCCTCCTCTGCGTGGCCATCGTATGCGACACGGATCTATATCCCTAGTATGGAAAGAATCACCTCACTTATGCATTTCAATGTGCTTGATGCCAAAAAAGGAAAAACCACCACGGAACTTTCATTCCGCAGTGGTTAGCCCTACACTAGAGATTTATCACGTTGTAGGAGTACGTCTTGTTCATAGGTTTTGATATCTGTGATCCACTTTTCACGAACGGGAACGCCTTGCTGAGCACAATAGTAGTCCCAGATTGCACCAAACGGATAGGATTTGAACTCTTCCGTTAACGCAAGACGCAGGGTGTAATCTCCGTCCAACTCGGCTTGTTTCAGAGCATCCACTGGTTCCAGCATCGCACGGAGAAGGGCTTTGATCGTGTTGCGAGTCCCCACAACCCATGCAGCAACACGGTTAATGCTCGCATCGAAGAAATCCAGTCCAATATGTGTGGTCCCAAGCAGATCATGTCGAACCAGTTCACGTGCGATTTCCAGCAACTCATCGTCCATGATCACTACATGGTCACTGTCCCAGCGCATCGGGCGGCTCACATGAAGCAGAATGCCACTTGTAAACAAAGATAAGGACGACAGTTTATTGGAAATAACCTCTGTTGGATGAAAATGGCCCGCATCCAGGCAGATTAACGTATCATTTTGCAAACCGTAACCCATATAAAATTCATGAGAACCCACCACATAGGCTTCCGAACCCAGACCAAACAGCTTGCTCTCTACCGCGTCCAGGTTATGCTCCGGGTTAAGCGCTTCGGCGAATACCTCGTCCAGTGATGCCTTGAGACGTTTACGTGGTGTCAGCCGATCAACCGGATTATCCTTGAATCCGTCCGGTACCCATACATTGGTTACACAAGTCTGACCAAGCTGTTCACCGAAGTAAGCGCCAATCCGGCGGGATGCCTTGCAGTGATCAATCCAGAATTTGCGAATCTCAGGGTCCGGATGACTAAGCGTGAAGCCGTCACTTGATTTTTCATGGGAAAAACATGTTGGGTTGAAGTCCAGACCGAGTCCTTGTTCTTTGGCCCATTTCACCCAGTTCTCATAATGCTTCGGCTCAATCTGATCCAGTTCAACCTGCTCGTCAGTATCCGTATAAATCGCATGCAGATTAACCTTATGTTTGCCGGGAATCAGAGCAAAGGCTTGCTCCAGATCGTTACGAAGTTCTGCAGGTGTGGTCGCAGCCCCCGGATATTGACCTGTAACTGAAATGCCCCCTGTTAACTCCCCATCTTTATTCAGAAAACCTTTGACATCATCGCCTTGCCAGCAGTGTACGGATACTTTGATCTCCGCGAGTTTATTCAGCACCTCGTCCGTATCTATTCCGTGTTGGGCATACAATGCCTTGGCTGCTTCATACGCTTGCTTGACTTGGTTATCCATCCGCAAGAACCCTCCTATTTTAACGTGTAAATGCTGCCGGTACACCGCCATCAATGGTCATCATGCAACCGGTTGTTTTTTCGGATTTCGAAGAAGCAAAGAATGCAATTCCTTCCGCAATATCTCTTGGATAGATATTCACAAGCAATGTCGTCCGTTTGCGATAATACTCTTCCAATTGATCCGGTTCAATTCCATATGCAGCTGCTCGTTCATTTCTCCAGGAACCATTCCAGATGGCCGACCCCTGTAGAATGGCATCCGGGAGAATCGTGTTGACACGAATGCCATACTCTCCACCTTCTGCTGCAATGCAGCGTGCCAGATGCGCTTCCAGCGCTTTCGCTGAACTGTAAGCGGAAGCACTTTTACCCGCATACACCGAGTTTTTGGACCCGATAAATACCATGCTTCCCCCAATACCCTGCTGTTTCATCAGCTTGAACGCTTCACGAGCCACGAGGAAATACCCTGTACCCAGTACATTCATGTTCAGGTTCCATTCCTTCAGGGACGTTTCGTCAAACGGGCTTGATGTCGCTAGTCCAGCATTGTTCACGATGATATCCACTCCGCCATATTGCACCGCAACATCTGCATACGCAGATTGAACGGCTTCCTCATCGGTTACGTCCATTTTCAGCGCATAAGCACGATTCGCACCGTACTGATCATTGATTTCCTGTGCTACCTTCTGTGCGCCCTCCAGATTGAGATCAGCAAGCACCACATGTGCGCCTTCAGATACCAATCTCCGCGCTGTTTCACTTCCGATACCACCTGCGCCGCCTGTGATAAACGCCACTTTACGGGAGAATTCGGTTTCGGCCGGAGCCAAAGACAATTTATACAATTCCAGCGGCCAGTACTCCACATTGTAAGATTCGTTTGCGCTGAGTGATACAAATTGACCCAAGCTAGTAGCTCCACGCATAACAGCAATCGCTCTGTGATACAACGCTCCGCTTACTTGGGAAAGCGCCCAGCTCTTGCCTGTATTGATCATACCCACACCTGGAATGAGGATAACGCGTGGTGCCGCTTCGAACATGACATCACCTTCGTTTTTGTTGCTCTCAAAATACTGTTGATATTGCTCTTTGTAAGCAGCCACACCTTCTACCAGCTTGGATTTTAAGCCTTCGATATCTTCCGCATCCGGTGTCCAATCGATGAACAGAGGTACCACTTTGGTATGTACCAGATGATCCGGGCAAGCTGCACCCACCTGAGACAATTCCGGAGAATTTGCTCCGCCCACAAAAGCAAGTACGTCCTCTTGATCATCAAAGGACAAAATCATTTTTTTTCTATCCGATACTGCTCCACGAATCGTTGGCATCACACGTGATACGATCTGACGACGAACATCAGCGGCAAGTGCCGGGTGCTTCACACCACCAAACAAACTTTCTTCGTTCACTCGTGCTTCGATGAAAGCTTCTGCTTCATTGATAATCTTGATCGTTTGAGCGTAACATTCCTCGGATGTTTCACCCCAAGTGACAAGTCCGTGTTTTTCCATCAGTACGAGTTCGGCATTGGGGTTCGAGAATACGCTTTCAGCAATCATTTTAGATAACGTAAACCCTGGACGTACGTAAGGCACCCATACAAATCGATCACCGTAGATCTCTTTCGCCAATTCCTTGCCGTTATGCGCACAACACAGGCTGATAATCGCATCCGGGTGTGTATGATCCACATGTTTATATGGAAGGAACGCATGCAGCAGAGTCTCGATGGAGGCACGCGGGTGCTTGGCATCAATCATGCAATGTCCCAGATATTCAACCATCTCTTCATCCGACATGAATTCACGTTCAATTAATGGTCGAATGTCTTCAAGCCCAAGTCCGGTAAAATGTTTCGCTTCCATGGAACCCAGATCAGAGCCGCTTCCCTTCACATACATTACTTCTACATCACGACCACGAAAATCCTTCACTGTCGTTTTGGTAGACGTATTACCACCGTAGATGTTACATACACTGCGATCAGATCCAATCAGATTGGATCGGTAAACCAACTGCTCAAGTCCTGTCGTTTTCTCAGATGCCCGCGATGCATTCCATAAACTCTGTACCATTTGTTTCCCTCCGATAATGTTTGTTTTATTCCTAATCCGAGTTTAACATCTTTGTTTTATTTTGAAAACAAAATATTTTAAAACCAAACGGAAATATTCAAAAGCCATCATAGATTAAGCTTTTTTATTAAAAAAACACCCTGACGTGAACGTCAGAGTGTTCCGATTCATCGGGGGGATTAGAAAATCCCTGCTTTTTGAGAAGTGTTTTTAATACCGTAGGTATCATTAACTACGGTGTTGCCAAAGCTCGTCAAGCTTCCGTTCGGACCTGTAGCCATGTCCAGATAGTTCAGACCTGAACTATTTCCGTACCATGACCAGGCAAGCCAGCCTACCCCTTTTTCCTGACCATATCTCATGATGGCATACTCGTCCACGTCACCATTCGTGTGGTATCCCCCGAATTCACCAATGATCAGAGCCAATCCTTTATTCAGCACATTCTCCATATTGGCTTTAACTGTTGCAGCATCCTTGCCGGCATACTCATACATATGAATCGAGAAGACAGTATTTTTCTGGGCATCGGCTGCAAAAACACTTTGTCCATAGTCCACAATGGATTGAGGGAACTGTCCCCATCCGGCTGCATCTACAATGAGCGTATTTTTGATTCCGGCATTTCTTAGTTTTGGAATGGCTTTTTTGTATCCATCAGCCCACGCACTTCCATTCCACGTACCATACCATTCATTGGCGATATTGACGATTACCCGGTCTTCTTTGCCAATCAGAGCTTCCTTTATGCTAATCCAGTAGTTCACTGCCGCATCCAGTGAATTATAGTCATCTTTTCCTGTGGCATCATGTACTTCGAGTACAGCAATCATTTTATTTTGGTTAACCACATTAATAATATTTTTGACCGCATTCAGATCATCTTTGGTGTACAGGCTACCATTCGAAAGAACAATGCGTACCGTATTGGCACCTGTTTTGGCGATGGCAGGGATAGCGGTATTCAAATCATTCTTGTACCAGGAATGTCCGTGATTAACACCTCTCATGACAAAAGCCTTGCCTGTGGAATCATATAACTTGTTTCCGTTTACATAAAATCCTGTGGCAGCAGATGCTTTGGGGGCTGCACTCCCCAATGCCATGAACATGAGAGCAGCAATAACCGTGAAGATGGTACACTTTTTCAGATTAACCATTCGTTTGGAACCTCCTGAGTTTTAATTTTTTTTATTTCAATTAACCCTGCTCTAGGCAATAAGTTAACTAAAATCATTAGTAAAGATGTTTGGTGACAAACCCACATAATAACCTTAGTAATTATTAATTTTTAGTTAAAATAAACTTTATCGATAAGGTTATGAATTCATAATAAAATGAAAACGCTTACTAATCAAGTCCTTTTTACCATGATTATGTATCTTTTCTTTTTACACGCATCAAAAAGGCTCTTTCCCCTCACAACTGTTCGGAGAAAGAACCTTCTGCATCCTAAAATAAGTTAACTCTTGATCATTGCTTGATGCGAACTAAACATCTTCTCTACCTGCTAGCACCAACCCAACCCGGTAATGGGGTATCACCCGAACCTCATTGAACTTTCCGATCTCCACACCCTCAAACCGCTCCACATAAGCCTGATTCACATAACTCTCGATCGTTCCTCTTCGAATTGGGGTTATGGACAGACGGAGCGCGTGATCGGCCAGCAAATGACGGGATTGCTTCAAACCAAGCATCCAGCTATGCCCATAGTGAATATGATCTGTTAACATCTGATTATGAATATGTGCTGCTGCAACGTCTCCTTCATAATCAATCTCAATCCACACGTCATCTACTTGTTCCGGCCAAGCTGTATCCAATCTCAATGTTGCTGCATACGCTTGGGGATAATCCACCTCTACTACAGGCTCGTAAGGCGAAACTTGCAATGTGTACGTACCGAATATGCCCTGCTTTGATTGGGACGACACAGCATATTTAGAAGCTGAAACATGCTCTGGGGCTGGATAGATAGATATCTCCATCTCTGGTTGCTCTACGGATGTGCACATGAGCACCTCATTCTGTACATAAAGATGACTGCTGCTAATCACAAGCCTCTCTTCTCCGCCCACTTGGAAACGATAGGCATGCAATGCCTCTTCACGAGTCAATGTAATGATACGTATGACTGTACCGTCCGATGTTGTGATTTGCATATGATGCTCCTTGCCTGCAATCGGATGAATCACAACTTCATTACCATGGTCAGATACTGTACCTTCGGACATATCCACGTTCGTAACAGACGATGTATCCATAACATACTCAGGTTTCATGCCTTCATGAGCATAAAAGACAGCCGTAAGCTCATTATTCACTGTGAATCGAGTAAGCGGTTGAACGGTGGCACTAATGATCTTCATGCCATTCAAATTCATATGGAAAGGCATAATCGCCGCCATGTCGGATCTCAACTCCATCGTGCCTTCTCTTGGATAAAAAGCAGTTCCTTTGCTGGTATGCAACTCCAATTGTATATCTCGATCAGGCAACGCCATATGATCCTGATAGTTATTCATGAACAGGAATCCCGAGCCTTCTCGTTGTCGAACAGACCAGCGCAGATCCATCATGTTCTCCGGTGTTATCGCATGTTGATCTTCCGGTATAACACTGCCCATTGGTGCAAGCATCTCACCGTAGGCTTCCAGGAACATGGACAAGGTTCGAATGCGGTCATACGATTCACCAATACGTCCGAATTCCCCCAGCGGGGCTTGGTAATCATACGTCATTTTCGGCAATGCCTGTTCGTTCATATATGATTTTTGCCCTACCGGATTGGTACCCCCGTGATACATGTAATATCCGACCAGATTGCTGCCATTCGCCAGCTTCACAATGGTCATCGCTTCAACACTGTCCGCATCTACAACTGGCCGGGCATGATAACTGACCTGCATGCCGCCAGCGAGTTCGCAATACGCAGCAGGGTACTCCAGACTGGCATAATCCACTTCTTCAACAGGATTCATATGCAGATCCCGGAATAAATACTCTCGGCTTGGGGGCTGATTAGGAATCCAGGGGGTATACGCATACCCTGCGAGCATGGGTAACGTTCCTTCTTCAGGCACCGCAGCATTACCCCAGGCCGTGGCAGTATAGAACATGGGGTGCATGCCGACTTCTTCGGCAATACGGCGCAGCATCTTCAGATGTTCTCGTCCATCCCTGCCAGATGAAATGTATTTTTCGCGGGTATACCCCCAGGCATCCATGGGTGCGCCAGCGTGCATATACTCATTTTCCAACTGTACCCCGATAATAGGGCCACCCTCCTGATAAAAACAGCCGTTGAGCTGACGGGCAATCTCCCGATATAATCGCTTGGCGCAATACAGATATCCTTCATCATTCGATCTTACTTCAAATGGATAACTGAATAACCAATCTGGCATCCCTCCATTACGAACTTCCCCATGACAGAATGGACCAATCCGCACGATCAATGGCAGCTGATGTTTGCCGCACAGATCCACAAAGTGCCGCAAGTTCAGGTTCCCTGACCAATTAAATTCCCCTTCCTGCTCCTCGTGAAAATTCCAGAAAACATACGAAGCGACGATGTTCACTCCGCCTGCCTTCATCTTCAGTAATTCTTCTTCCCACTGCAAGTAAGCGAATCTGGAGAAGTGAAATTCACCTACCACGGGAATATGGGGTTTAGCATTACGAGTCATATAATAGTTAGTAAAATCATACGATTCTCCTCGTGGGTTTTTGCCTCCACTGCCAGTCATGCGACCCGCACGAATCTCTTTATCTTCTGCATCCAGTACGAAACGAATCTGGCTTCCTGCTATACTATCGTTCATGGCTTATATCACTCCTTAGGTATAGATGGGATAGGGTTGAATCGATGATCAATTATCGATGAATGATTGCCCCTTGATGATTGGGGTTCTTCTTCAGAACCCGCTCCAACTCAAGTTCGGCTTCATTTGTCCGACCAAGGCCAAGAAGACCTAATGCCCGCATATATCGGCAATGTTCTTCATTACGCTGGTTGAGATCGTCGTCAAACACCAGGAAATCGGGCAGAGATACCGCAAAATAATCCATTCGGATGTGATCATGCATATTTCTTTCCGCATAGTCAATGAGTTTGTTAAAGCGTCGGTTGGCTTCCTTCACATTGCCAAGTTTCTGCCAGGCCAGACCCTGATAATAGATGGATTCCGGCGGTTGATCATTATAAAACATCGCGCTTGCCGGTTCGTCAAGACCGATTGAAGCTCTATGAAAGCTCTCCTCTGCAGCCTGATTATTCTTCAATTGCTGGTAGACACAGCCAAGATAAAAATAAACGGGGTTGTCTCCGGCTCCCTCTAGCTTCCCTTCACCTAAGTTCTCCGGATAAACCAAAGCCTTCTGCAACAACTCCAATGCTAGCTCAGGTTGTTGTTTCTCCAAATGTTGCTTCGCAAGTTCCGTCAGTGCTGTAACATATTGTCCTGTAACCTTGCCTTCTCCGCCCTCCCAGGGATGAAACCGCCGTGCCTGAAGAGCATCCCATGCTTCCTGATGACTACCCTGCATATTCAATAGAGTTACCCACTCGATATACAGATCATCACGGTGGTGAACCAACTCCATATGCTGTTCCAGCAATTTGATTCGACGCTCGCCAGAGTGCCCTATCTTCTTGTGTAATTGATCCAACTCGTAGAAGATTCGGGCATCCTTTGAATCCAACCGGAAAGCTTCTTCTAATGAAGCCTGTGCAAGATCAGGGCGATTCAGCTTGTTATAATAAGCCAGTCCCAGATTCCGATGTACAGTTGAATATGACGCATTCGCCTCGCGCGAAGTTTCCCAATGGGTGATTGCTTCCTCGTAGCGTTTATGATCATACAACCAATTTCCCAGGTAATAGTGAGCACGCGCATCATTCGAATCCACCGCCAATGCATCCTGAAGCACCATGAATTCAAATATCGTATTAGGGAAGCAATAATCTGTTGGAGCAGCTTTCCCCTGCTTTTGAAATGCCCGGGCCTGTTCCATATCCCCCAGTTGACGAAGCAAGTAGGCTTGAGCATAACCAACCATGGGATACAGCTGTGAATTCTCGGATTCAACATACGATAGTACCGTCAGTGCTTCTTCCCACAACCCACAATCCGCGTAATCTGCGGCCAGGTTTAGATAATTATGAACGTCTCCTCGCATCAGACGATGGAAATGCTCACGCGCTTGCTCCGCTTGCTCGCTCTCTGAAGATGCAGTCGTTCGGTTGTAGATCAGGACTAATTCATGTGCGGCTCCAAATTCAACCGGGTCCAGGTCCAACGTTTCATACGCATATTGGATGGCCCGTTTATCCTGACCCAATCTGCGCAACAGAGCCACCTTCAGATGCCGAGCCTTGTAGTTTCGAGTGTTACGGATCAGCGAACGTTCGATGTGATCCAGCGCTTCCGTGTCCCGATGCAACGCTGTATCAATCTGAGCAAGCATGTAATATCCCGTATCCTGAAATTGTGCGGACCATACGGCTTTATATAGTGCTGCGTAGGCTTCTTCCTGCTTCCCCTGTAGCTTCAAACTCAGACCGAGTTGGTAAAAAGCTTCAGTATCATATGGATTCGTATTTTTCCACGTCAGCGATTGTACAGCCTGTCTGAAATGCTTCTCTGCATCTTGAAACAATCCTCTGCGCAGCAGCAATGTGCCATACGCAATATTTAGACGAATATCCGTTGCATCACGCGTCAAGCCTTCCAGATAATAAGGTTCTGGTTCATACGTGGCATGGCGATATTGTTCCAAATGAAGACCAGCCAGATATAGTTGTTCATTCGTACGAATCTCGGATGGCAGCGGGAGTGGTTTGGCCGCGTCTGGAACTTCCTGAATCTCCGTACGTTCAGGCTGATAGGCCACAAGTACTTTTCCTTCCGCAGTTCGAACACTTAACTTCAACTGATGCCATTCATCTTGTCCGCTCCACGGGAATGAAGACTTAAATAGTTGCGTAGGTGAGATATTACATGTCTCATGGAGATATATCGTGGATGGTCCTATTACTTCAACAGTCACTTGTTCAAAAACCGATGTTGCATACACCATCACGGTTACCGCTCCGGTCGTTTCATCCATTTCCAGATTAACCGCTGCATCAATCGTTGCATTTTTGACCATACCAATTCCTTTATACGGCATAAAATACTGTGAAAATGATTTGGCTTCATAGGGCTGTAGCCACGTAAAATCAGGCTGATTATCGGTATAGATCCCAGTCATTAATTCAATATAAGGTCCATCCTCGTCCGTTAACTGGCGATCCCAGGCTTGCCCGAATTCTCCGTTCCCCCAGGTCCATTGCTTCTTGCCCGGAGAAATGTGATGATTGGCTACGTGCAACAAACCTGCCTCAACCCCGTGGTCATAACCCCCTACAAAATTATAATCCGACTTATACGCCATATAGGATGTTGGAACCGGTATGTTTTTGTATCGCGAAATATCCACACCTTCGGAGTAGTCCATTTTGTAATAGGTGCCGGTTGCGATGGGAAAGCGGGATACGTCCCGTTTTCCATGGTCCAGCACAGCCGTTACATCAGGTGGAAACACGGATTGCGTATGATCGTTGACGGCCACAGCCGGATTAGCCCACCATAGAAAAGTTTGAGGGGCGCTGGTGCGATTGTATACCTCGGCGTGGATTTCCAGATAGGCTTTGCCGGGATGTAATGTGAAGCCAGCGGTCATTTTGGTGCCATACATGCGATCAATCTCACCCACCCACACGGTAGCGCTTCCATCTTCGTTACTGTCAAATGTATAGTCGACTGGACCAAACGTGTTGGGCCGATGATGCTGTGGCCAGTTGAATTCAATTCCTCCGGAAATCCATGGGCCTGCCAGACCCACTAGTGCAGGTTTAATCACCCGGTTATAATATACAAAATCATACTCGTTGGTCCGATCCAGCGCACGATAGATCCGTCCACCCAGTTCTGGCATCATCTCGATACGCACATATTCATTTTCGAGAATAATTAATCGATAGGACTTCATTTTTGCTTCATCTTCAATGCTGTCGATCACGGGATGCGGGTATACTTTCCCCGAACTTCCCTGATAGATTCTCTTTTCAAGAAACATCGGATTTTGGTCAGGTTTACCTGTACCATAGGTTGGAATATCTCTGGTTTCTTCCCATATGCGAACATCTGATGTCGCTGACATGTGATTCAATTCCCTCACTCCTTGGCCTCGTATATATTATGATCATACGCTCCGAAATGCAGGAAGAACATTGACATTAAGCGGTTCTTGATGGACGATCTTCGGATTACCCCATAACCAAAGAGAGTACCTTTCCACCGAATAATACAGTGAAAGGTACTCTCTGATCAATCTTGATTAACTCATCTACGGCGTGCAAAATCCACAAATCTGAACTTGTCCGGTCGATGCCTCGACTCCGTATACTGAAATTGGCTGGCATCCTCCAGATACACCTGGCTTCTCACCACAACTACATTATGGAACCCATCAAGGTCAAGCAGTTCCCTGTCCTCAGCGGTAGGTTCTTCCACCAAAATCTCTTTTTTGGCAAACGAAATGGAAAGCCCCAGCTCTTGCTCAATGTACTCATAGATGGAATCATTACAGATCTCTTTGCTGAGCCCAGGAACAAGCCGCTGGCTAATGTAATCTTTGTCCAGTATGACATGCTCTCCATCCACTTTGCGTACACGTCTGATCTCCCAGACCTGTTCATTCAGACCAAAGTTAATTTTCTTGTGCAACGTCTGATCGACCTGTTGCTCCTCGAAAATCTTCACATACGTTTGAGCGCGATGACCCATTTTTTTGGCTAATTCCTTGAAGCTAACCAGACCTGAGATGGGAAAATCGATCTTGCGTATGTCCAGTACAATCGATCCCTTGCCTTGAATCTTCTGAATATAACCTTCTTCGTACAACATTTTCAGTGCTTTGCGAATAGTCTCTCGAGACGTTTGATAACTTTCCGATAGATCCAGTTCCGATTGAAGTAGCGTCCCTGCCTCAATCTCTCCGGTCCGAATACGATCTGCAATATCTTCATATATCCGGATAAATTTATTATTCATTATTCATCACCATTGTTCATTACCCTTTTTTATCATATTGGCAACCTATTATAGCATTAAAAACCATTCGGGCGGTAATTTCATTACTGGGCATGATTGAAGTACCACATGCAAGATTCGAATCAGTCTAGATATGACGATCAAACGCCGAGACTCTATCCATTTGGTCTGTACGGTTCTCATCCATGACTTGAATGAGCTTATTTAAGCGGAAGATCAGCGCTGCAGCTTCGGATCTGCTTAAGTGCTGCATGGGGCGGAAACTGCCGTCTTCATATCCTGTAATCATGTACAAACCCGCAAGTTCCTGCACTTCTTCTTTGGCCCAATCGGATACATCAGTCTGGTCGGTAAACGCTTTTGGGGAAGTCAGCGGTTCCGGTCGTATTTTACGGACCACATTCGCTATAATTTTGGACGCCTGTTCCCTTGTCACTAGCGCATGTGGAGCGAATTTCCCGTGCCCCATACCCTGAACCATCTCATGATGAACGGCTGCCTTAATCTCAGGAGCGAACCAATCTTCATCGTTCACATCCTGGAATCCATGCTGTTGATTAACCGTTGTGTCCACCCCCATCAAACGCACGATCAATGCGGTAAACTCTGCACGTGTGATCGGACGGCGTGGTTCGAAGTGAGTTTCACTTACACCTTGAATAATATTTTGTTCCGCCAGCCAGGTAATCTGGTCCTTATTGAATGTTTGGCTGATATCAATAAATTTGATATTTTTTTTCGCAGGTAAATCAGGTTGCTTGGTCGGTTCAGGTTGTGAACTCAACTCATCGCCTTGTTCCGATGTACCGTTTGGACTCGGGGTTGCACCGCCACCGCTCCAGGCGGTGGATGGATACGGAAAAGTCATGGCGGCTGCCCGTTTGCTTTCGCTTTTTTCACCCTCTGAATTCTCCGTCCATACTTCCACCTCATAATGCTGCTCGGCGTTTAGTCCTGTCCATACATAACTGCGCTGTGTGCCACGATAGATCTCCCGATCTTTATGCGTGATCACAAACACTTCATTCATTGAATCCAGTTCCCAAGTTAGTTTAATCGTACTTGTGCCTTGCACTACAGCTGCAACTGTCAGATCACCGGAAGGTAATGTCTCGAATTCCGGAACCTGTAGAGCCTCACCCTCCCCTGCGTCATTGAATGGGATGATGGCAAAGTCAGTATAGCGCTCTGCACTATTCAATTCAGACACATGTATGGATGTCTCCGTGGTCGTTCCCACAAGCTCTTCATTTCGATAGACTCGATAACCCGCAGCACCTGGAATCAGTTCCCATATAATGTCCGCACCATATATTGAACGTCCCTCGACTACAGGAAGTGAAGCAGCATTACCTGGCAAAGTCATTGCATGAAGGTAATAACCACCATCACTACTGCCCGAGGCGTTCATGGTCTTGACTGTATAGATATAGTTCACACCCGGTTCAAGTTCCTTGTCGTCATAGAACAATTCGTCTGCAGGAACACGAGCAACCTCCACACCGTCCCGCTCAATGATGAACTGCTCGGCACCTACGACTCGGCTCTCTTCCAACAAAAGACGAATGTGGTCCTTCGCCGAATGATATTCCACTTTTACAGGAGCTACTGGCTTGGTCAGGACAGCATACGCCAGCTTCTCCGATGCATCTCCCTGATCATTCTCTGTGTAGATCTCAATCCCGTACTGCTTGCCGGCATCCAGTTGATCAACGATAAACTCTTTTTGTGTGCCGAGGTATACTTCTATACCATCCAGCAATATAACGAAAGTTTCGTTCACATAAGGGAAGTCCCATTCCAGTTTGGCATGATCTGTCTCCGGAACTATTTTCATTTCCAGTGAATCAACATGTGGCAAGGTGTAAAAAGGAGTCACAGTCATCGGGCTTCCTGAGCCAGCCGTATTATAAGGAATAATCTGTACCTGATCAAATCGGGTTGCACTCTCCAGGTGAGTTAACTTCACCTCTGTGATATCACCATCCTCAATCGTGGCGAAGATTTGATCGCCAATACGTATGGTAAATCCCTCCGCACCTTGTACTTTCGGCCAAGAGATCGTCCCCTCTTTTTCCCCAATCATGCTTGCATGTAAAGGTTCATTCATGGTCGCAGGCAACGTCCGCAAATAAACTTCGAAACCGGAATCACTCTGACCCGTTGCGTTCGAGGTTTTGATGGTATAGGTGTAATACTCTCCCGGTGTGAGTCCGTGATCTTCAAATGAAGTTTGATCTGTTGGAATCCTAGCAACTTCAACACCATCCCGCATAATGATCAATTGCTCTGCTCCCCGTGTAGAGCTTCCAGTCAGATCCAACACCGCAGTCTGATCTGTGATGTATGTTATGCCTGCCGTCTGAGGTGATACAGGTTTCGTTAAAACCTGAATCTGAATAGACTCTGACCGATGACCATCTTCATTAATCGCGACGAGTTCGAATTCATACGCTGTGCCATCCAGCATGCTATTGAGATGTACAGACGGTTCAGAGACGCTCTGTACATCTCCCATTACCGGATTACGAATCTCATATGCAGCCGCTCCCTTAACAACATCCCAAGCCAGATCCACCGCATGTGTTCCGGCTTTCACTGTTATACTTTCTGCAATCAATGGCAACGTTTGAGTCATTACACTGAAAGTAAGCGGTCCACTCGTTCCACTCGCATTGACTGCCCGAATTACATAAGTGTATTTCGTTCCTGGTGACAGACCCTTGTCTACGAATTGGGTTTCACTTGAATCCATCTGAGCGATCTCTCTTCTATCCCGTTCAATGACGTAATGATCCGCTCCTTGGACACCAGTGTTACTGAAATCCAGACCCAGGCTGTTTTTTGCCACATCATATACTACAACCTTAACGGGTTTCTCAGGCAAAGTCAGCAGGGATACATCCGTCACTTCAGAACGAGTCCCCTGTCTGTTGACCGCCAATAGTTGATAGTGATGCCACGTCCCATCCTGAAGCCCTGTAATTGTTGCTTCATTCTCCATGCCTCTATAGATCTCCTTGCCATTCTGCTCAATCACATATTCAGCGGCCCCCTCCACAACAGACCAGGAAACGTATGCACGATGTACTTCTGAATCAACGAATACTTCATCAGGCGACATAGGTTTGGACAATTGGATGAGTTGCGCTCTCCCACCTGAACCAGAAGTATTCCCAGCCTGAACTTCCAACGTGTACTCTGTACCTGGCAACAATCCCTCCGCCGTATAGGTCAGTCCTGATGTTCTGCCCACTTCTGTTCCATTGATTTTCACAATATAAAGATTCGCCGTATCTACAGCTTGCCATGCAAGCCCCATGCTTGTTTCACCAGTCCATGTCACATTCAATCCTTCCGGACTGCTGGGTAGCGTAAGAATCGTACTATTGGTGGATGCACCGTACCCGGCGGCATTGCCTGCCTGTACTTCATAGGTATACTCACGACTGCTTGACAGATGCTGCACGATGAGTTGTGTATCTGATATCTCATGGCTCTGTCCATCAATAACCACCTGATATTTCGTTGCCCCATTAACAGGTTCCCAGCTCAAGATCGCTCCCTGTTCAGTGACTTGAACAACGTGAAGTCCCGACGGGCTCTCTGGTAGTGTTGTTCCTGATACTGAGCTTCGTATACCTTGTCCACTCCCGTTCACTGCTTGTACATCCAGTTGATAAGAGGTTCCTGAACTCAGTCCCGCAAAGACCCATTCTTGGGTTCCGGCAGGAACCGTTCCAGTCTTCTCTCCATTCAACCATAACTCATAGCGATCAGCTCCCCGGACTGCTTCCCAATTCAGATGAAGGCTCGCTGTGGAAGCATCTGATACCTGTAAGCCGAACACTTGCCCAGGTAAAGTCTTGAGCTGAGGTATTTCTGCCAACGGCCCTGGTCCTGTCTCATTACCGGCAATTAACGCATAACTGTACTCCGTTCCGCTATCCAGACCCGAATCCAGATACTCCGTCTGCTCTCCTTCATATATGGCTGTTCCATCACGTGAAAGACCATAATACGTTGCAGAAGTCACTGTCTCCCATTTTAACGAAATATCATGCTCCTTAATTTGAACGGCCATAAACTCCCCGGGCATTGCAGGCAGTGTGAGGAATCCGGTTCTACTGCTACCACCTGATCCGCTTTCATTCATTGCCGTTACCGAGATGTTATGAATGGTTCCTGGAACGAGATTGCTGACATAGGGAAGGCTACCAGGATCAGTTACCGTCTGATCAAACACGGTGGCACCATCTGAAGTTGTCGCAATGATGCGGTAAGCATCGGCTCCCCTTACTGAATCAAACTGAATTTCGGCCAAATCGGGCTGTGAATCTACTTTCCGAACGTGCAACGTTCCGGGAGCTGCCGGGATCGTTAATACTTGAGCGATTACTGCATCACTTACTCCGGTATGGTTTCTCACTCTAACTTCATATTCATAAACCTGACCACCGCTCAGGGAGTGATCGATTATAGTGTGGGTAGGATAATCGAGTGCCCATGACTGTCCTGTTGTTTTATTCGTTATCTCATACTGATATCCATCGGTGTACCTTTCCCCCGTTGGCAAATCCACTGTAAGTTCAGCTGATGTCTCACTGATCTGTGACATTCTCACATGACTCGGTTGCTCAGGCTTGCGTTGAATACGGTAAGGTGATGATGTTGTCTCATATGTATTACCTGCTATGTCCATAGTTTTGGCATGGATGTACCATATGCCTTCCGATTCGATGGATATTTTATGCTCGTCAGAGCGAGCCTCAAGCCAATGATCCGGTGATTCTGCACTATTCGTAACTTGATAGAATCGTTCCCGTTCCTGAATGCCTGAGTGAGCATCGGCATATTGGATGGTAGTGGACATGTCCATGTCTGTCCAGTCATGTCCGTTCGGAGCAAATGTAATGGTTGGCTCCATCTGATCCACATAGGCGATTCGACTGACTTCCTTGCTCACATTGCCAACAGTATCCCTTGCTCGGGCCCGAATGATGGTAGCTCCATTTCTACTTACTGTACCTTTATTTCCTGTCATATACGGACCATCATTCATGCTGTATTCATAGGATATCGCTCGTTCATCTACACTACCAGCGATTGTGAATTCCACATGTTCTTTACTCCATCCAGCAGAACTTAAACTAATTACTGGCTCGGTTGGCGCTGTCGTGTCGATTCGAACCGTAGCCTGAGCGACCGTGCTTTTATTGCCTACATGGTCAAGTGAGCGTGCATATACGATTGTTTCTCCCTCATTGGTAACCTTCACTTCGCCCGTGTAATCGATCCAGGGACCTTCTTCGCTCAGTCGATATTGGCTTTTGGCAAGCCCGCTGCCTGCATCTTCACCACTGGTTATTACAAAAGTTACATCCTGATTCGTCCAATTCTCTTCACCTAATGTAATCGTTGGTTGCTCAGGCCCAGTCTTATCAATTCTTGCTGTTGCCGAAGTCGAAGCACTGACATTGGCAGCCTGATCTATACTTCGTGCATAAATCTTGGTTACCCCTTCCTCACTGAGTGTAAAAGGGGTTCTGTAGTCGATCCATTCACCCTCGCCTCCCAGCTTATATTGCGTCAGACCAATACCACTTGCTGCGTCCGTACCTTCCGTTAATGTCACGATTACTGCCGCTTTTGTCCACTCGGGCGGATTCATCGAGATAACAGGTGGCGTTGGTGCCGTCCGATCTACCCTGGCTGTCACAGCCGTTTCCTGTCCTGTATTACCAAACGCATCAATACTGCGTGACATAACCGTTGTGTTGCCTTCACTGCTTACGGTAAACGGAGTATTGTATTCACGCCATTCTCCTGCCTGACCGACTTTCACTTCCGTCTTTTGAGTTCCGCTCAAGGTATCCTTTCCCTCTTCAACCGTGACGAGAACATCTTCCTTGGTCCATGAGGATGGCGTGAGTGTAACAGAAGGAGCAGTTGGGCCCGTCGTATCTTTCATCATCTCTCCAGCGGATATATATGGAGTCTGTATTCCTTCTCCATTCAGTGCTGCCACAAATACTTCATATTTTCCGTCCGCGAGTCCGGTCAGGGCAAACGCTGTACGTGTCGAAGTTGTTGTTCCCGTTGCAAGGACTTGACCTCCTTGATTGCGTATTTCCGTTTTGTATTGGGTGCCCGCAGGGTTGCTGTTATTATTCCAGCTCGCTGTAACAGAGTTGCCTGATTGTGTCACAGCCGCAGCAGCAGGTGGATTAGCCAGTGTATACTTGGAAGCTGGACTGGAGTAACCCGTATAGGAACCACTTGAGTTTTTGGCCCGTACGGCAAAAGTATAACTGGTATTCGGTGTGAGTCCAGTCACCTGCCGACTGTTTGATGTCCCTGTGTCCACAATCTGATTCGTCGTCATGTTCTTCAGTTCATACGTAACGGATGCGTCATTCGCCTTCTTATCCCAATTCACCGTCAAGTTATTAGAATTAACCAATGTATATGTCGGCGTTCCGGGCACAACAAAACTTCTTACCGTAAAGTTAACGGTCCCTGCTGAGGAAACCCCACCTTTATCATCCATGACCCATACTTGCAATGCGTGTGTGCCATCTGGCAGGGTGTCAGGCAAGGTGTAATTGGTATTGAAAGACTGATTAGAACCCGTTGCGGTCATCTGTGTCAGAATATTCTCGGCCCCACCATCAATGGACCATTTCACAGTCAGCAGGTCACCTACATCCGTATCTCGTGTAGTACCAGAGATCTGAAGTTGCTCGCCTTTGTAATAGGTTTGACCCGAAGAGGGGGCTGTTAAAGTAAATGAAGGTGGCGCATTTTTGGGGCCAATCCCCACAATGGTTGAAAATTTGCGTGAAGCCTGATTCGCTGTTGCCTTGGCGTCCCACCAAAATTGTGCAGCTGTATCACTCGCCGTAACGGTCTGGCCTGGAGTAAACGCTGAAGGTGAAGACCCTCCTGTGAGTTGGGCGCTATCTGGACTGCTGTACTGCCCCATATATATGCGATCTGCATTTACTACGTTGTAGGTATTGGCATAAAAAGCTGTGACCTGAACACCGCCGCTGTAATTACGCCATCCATTCTCGATGACTTCAAACGGAGAAGCATCATTGCCATTCACCATCGTATCCCAATAAAATGTTCCACCCAAATTCAGTTCCGTTCCGCTACGGTTGATGGCTTCAAGCTCAACCTTCATGTACCCGCCTTGTGAGGTAGCATTAACGATAGATACACGCAAAATATATTCCACATTGTCCTTTTGCCGGGACATTTCAATCACATTATTGTTAATTCGGTAATAATTAAGTGGCAATGATTTGAAATTCACGGGAGAACCGTTGTGGTCTATAATGGTGGACACGTTCCCGGTATCGCCGCCGTAAAATACATTCGTGTTTGGCAATAACACAATTCTGTATTTACCGTCACTGTTCATCTCCACTTTCACCTTGGAAGACTGTACCGCCTTCATACTGGACGTATCGGATACAATCCCGATCGTTTCAAGCGTTTCCGCCATTACCGGGGTTGCGCTCCATTCAAGCAACAGGGCTTGAGGCGATAATAACGCAAATGCCAGTACCACCTTGGTTAGCTGTTCCGCTTGTTTCTTCACACGTTTTCCTGATTTCTTCAACGTCTGCTCTCCTTTTTGGCACACAAAAAAGGGAGGCACCCCAACAAAGGAACGATGTCCTAAGTTGGGGTGCCTCCCCTAACAAGTGTCATTTTTTCTTGATTATAACGATTCAGCTCATAAATGTAAACACTTGATCACGAACGCCTTACTTCTCATTTCTCATCTCTGATCTTTAATAACGCTTCGTCCAATGCGCCAACGACCTTGTCACACCAACCATCAAATTCCGGATCTTCGGTCTGTAATTCAGGATGCGCCAGAATGTACTCAATCGTACTTCGTATGCCCTGATCGGCTCTTGTCGTTGCTACAAATTCCGGAACAAGCCGTTTCAGCTTGCTGTTGTCAAACACCACCGTATTGGCTTTGTCTCCCAGCAATCCGCCGCGAAGATCCTGGTCACTGCATGCTGCCAAGAACTCGGAGGGTACATGTACGGCGTGAAGCTTAACTCCCAACACGCTGGCAATAATCTCATGAATCTGATTCCAGGTGACGGATTCGTCCGAGGTGATATGTACAGATTCACCAATTGCATGGATGTTGCCCATAAGCCCGATAAAACCTTTGGCAAAATCAGTATTGTGAGTAATGGTCCACAGTGAGGTACCATCTCCATGGATGATAACGGGTTTGCCTTCACGTATGCGTTTGAGAACCTGCCAGCTGCCTTGAGCACCATGAACACCGAGAGGTACCGATTTGTCGCCATACGTATGGCTCGGACGCACAATGGTCACCGGAAATCCATGTTCACGATATTGTTTCATCAGATAGTCTTCACAGGCAATCTTGTTGCGCGAATACTCCCAGAATGGATTCGATAATGGCGTTCCTTCCGTGATCCGGTAATCAGCCAAAGGTGTCTGATACGCTGATGCTGAACTTATAAAAATAAACTGCTTCGTTTTATTCTTAAATAAACGGTAATCTCTCTCCAATTGAGACGGTACAAAGGCGATAAAGTCTGCAACAACGTCAAATTCCAGATCAGCGATCAGTTCCGCTACACGTGCCTCGTCATTAATGTCCGCTTGAAGTACGTTGATTTCCTTAGGTAAGTCATGGTTATGATTGCCTCGATTAATCAAATACAGTTCACAGCCTTGCTGCGCAAGCATCTCCGTAATGGCCGTACTGATGGTGCCTGTCCCTCCAATAAATAACGCTTTCATGTCGCCACCTCCTGATCGAATTTACCCACTTTCCCATGATATCACGCACCAAATAAAGGAGCAAAGCTCGGTAAACCGAAACCATGCTCCTTCTGCTTATACGACCTTAATCGTTGCGTATATCATGTACATACCACAGTGAATTTCGTATTCTCCCTTGGGCAGATCTTTGTCGACCGTATAATAATTGGGTCCCTTTTGCATGTATAGATCCATACCCAGCTTCTGTGATCCGACTGATTTCACATGTGTCACCGACCGTGTCAGAATAAAGTTGATTTTGGTCGGTACGCCAGCTTTCACCTCAATAACGTCTGGTCCAAAACCATCGTTGCTTACGTCCACATCAATGACTTCATATCCCTTCAGATCCTCCGGAGTCTCGGCTTGTGCAGTTACCGCACTTCCCGATCCCGGGGATACATCTTTGCCCATAAAATAAACTAAAAATGATCCAAGCAATACAACAACGGTCAGACCCAGCGTCAACCAGGGCCATGTCTTTCCAAACCAGCTTTTCATCTAAACACTCCTCATTCGATGTCCCATCCATATTCAATCAACAGACGGATGGATGTATTCTATAAGCATACCTGATTCGCATGACAATGAAAATGACCCCTCTGGGCTATTGTGGTTGAGCAATATAAATTGAACTAAAAAATATTTACACTGGACACTCCGATGACAGAACAACCTTCCGATCACTGCTATCCCCAGATTTTTTGATTTCCATTTTCAAATGGTAAAATCCGGGAATAAAGGCGCAGTATATGCTTCCGATGCAGCTTTCTTTCAGAAAGCTTTTAGCTTCGCTTCTTCAGGTTATTTCTGTCCTCTCCGTTCGTGTAAATGTTTAGTTCAATTTATCTAGAATATTTCAATAAAAAAAGCCTGATTTCTCAGGCTTTACTTCGGTTATTCCCGTTCATGCTCCGCCATATCCCTTTTCGTCTGGATCAGGAATAGATTGGTTTACTTCGACTTCGACTTCGTCTCATGCGTAATTTATACAACTCTGGCAGGGCTACACCGATAAGTACAATGATAACTCCAATCCATTGCAATCCGCTGACATGCTCATGAAGCACGATAGAGGATAGCAGTACTGCAATTGGAAGCTCCACTGCACCCAGAATTCCGGCCATGTCGCCTCCAATATGCGGAACGCCGATAGCGAACAGCACCGGTGGAATAAATGCTCCGAAGAATCCAAGTAGTAATCCAAATACGAGCAACTGGCTCCAGATCAAGCCGTTAAAGAGGAATGTTGGCGGGAACAGAATGCACAGCAGGATCAATCCGCCTGTAACCATCCAAGCACTGCGGAAGGCCGGATGGGCTGAAGGAACCGCTTTGCCGCTGAACAATACAAACAGCGAGTAACTTACGGCTGCCATTAGTCCAAGAGCGATACCCAGACCGTTAAACTCACCCAATCCTTGTTCCAGGAAACCTGCTGCCAGCAAGGTTCCGCCAAACAGAATGATCAACGTCAGGAACGTGACTTTGTCTGGACGTTGACGTTTGCTTATCGCCTGTATCAATACGCTAATCCATGTGAACTGGAACAGCAGGATAATGGCAAGTGAAGCCGGGATGTAACGCAAAGACTGATAATACACGAGACCTGTAATTACCGTTGGTGTTCCGGCAGCCATCAATAACAGACGTTGTTTCCACGTCAATCTCTTGAATACCTGTGCCACGGCTCCTGACGCTTTGCCATTTGCCTGTGACTGGCGTTTAGTTCTAAATCTTGTGTATAGCGCCAGCATCCAGGATAGAAGAAAACCCGTGATCAGCTGTGTTCCCACAACCTCTCCAAGTTTATAGCCTTCGCCGTACGCCAGAACCACAATCGTGGATAATATGCCATAGCTCATCGCTCCCGCGAGAACGGACAGATAATATTTCATTGTGAATAAACCTCCTGATGATAAGAAAAATAAGCCTGCATATTTGATCATGCCAAGGTCACAGACACCATACAAATGCAAAAAATCCTAACTACGAGCAAGGAATAAATGAATTCCTTGGCATCGTAGTTAGGAAGTATAGGCTTCCCGTAGAGACCCTCGCCCTGTGTACACTTTCGGCCTGCGAGGTTATACGAAATGATATATGCAATTTGATGTAATTCGTGTGTGACGACTTTTCATATATTACATGGGAGGTGAGATGGTGTCAACCCTATTCCGCATAAAAAACGTCATGTATGATTAGAGCCCGAGGAATCCCACTCCAATGTTTGCCGCAAACCTGCTTTCAACCCTTCCAGATCCAGCCCATCCACAGCAAAAGCTTCACGGATCAAAGGCGGCGCGACAAATTCATCATACTTGCCCAGATAAGGTGCTTCCTCTTCAGCCAGTAGCGCAGATGCATCTTCAGCCGTGCGACACTCACTCATAATCTCGGCTAACAAGGTTCGTTCATCGACCTTTCCAGACACTACAAAATAATATGGCTCCATGGGCACAACGGACCGCAAGGCAAGTTTCTTGGACAGATTATGCTTCATCAGGCGCTCCAATGTACGGAATGATTTACTTCCCACCCAAGGAAGAACATACATCGAATCTCCCCCTGCCGGAATGACAACCTGCTTCAACAGTCCGCTTTCACGAGCTAGGCGGCGCGCCCGTTCAAGTCGATTGACGGCCTGTGGAGACAGATACGGATAAATGACCGAATCGGATAATACCTCACGCATCTTCTGTACCACCGTTGTGTGAATGTCTCCGCCCGCTCCAAGCCATAACGTATCCACTTTACCTTTCGCAGATTTCACATACACAGCCTTGTGCTTGTGATCGACCTCTTCCACTTTCCACAGTTTGCCTGCAAGCGAGAAGCAATAGCCAGGCGGGGGAACGGTTGTAATCGAACCAATTTCTTCGGAACCGTTCAGCACTTTATGTTCCTCATCGTCCTTAAACACCGCGTAGAAGCGATAATTATTCACGATTTTCTCACCAGTCAGACCGATGATCAATGTTCGATCCTCTGTCCATTGCAGATGATCCGTCTCAATGAGGTAATTCAGGAAAACCTGATATTGATCAGGTCTAATCAACGCAAAGGGGGCTATCGAAAGGATAGCTTCCGCAAGTTCTCTCGGCTCAGCCTCCCCCATACTTTTCAACATACTCATCGTCTGATGGTAGAGCACACCTATGGGCATTTTACGAGCTTCAAGCGGCTCGACCCACTTTGTTTTTACATATAGTTCGATAACAGCAATCGCACGCATCAACGTCCACGGCATACGTGCTGGCAATTGGGCTTCCTCATCCTCTTCCTCCGGACATACAAAAAGCATCTCCGATGCCATGTCCTCTCGTCTCCCCGAACGTCCCAGACGCTGTACAAAACTGGACGCACTATACGGTGCACCGAGCTGAACCACACGCTCCAGTTCGCCCAGATCGATACCCAGTTCAAGCGTGACCGTTGCCGCAGCAACCGCGGGACCTGATCCGGTGCGCAGGGCAGCTTCCGTTTCCTCCCTCAGCATGGCGGAGATACTTCCATGATGCACATGGAACACATCACGCTCTTGCCTGCGAGCCGCGACCCGCCGCATCTCAAGTATAGTGACCTCGGCGTCGGTACGGCTGTTGGTGAAGATTAACGCTTTTTTACGATGTGTGCTCTCATAAATGAAGTCGTAGTACGCTTTGCGTGCGTTATGAAGCTGCTCCGCCTGCTCCTCATCCTGCGCATCTGGAAAAGAGAAATGTTCCACCCGCAGTCGCAGCTTGCGACCACCCGGAGAAGAGACCACATCCACTCCCTGCTGTGTTCCGGCAGCAAGCCAGGATGTAGCTGCATCATAGTCACTCAGTGTAGCGGATAAGCCAACTCTTCGAGGTGCACAGCCAGCCATACGCTCGATTCTGGCAAGCTCGCTGAGTACTTGAATCCCCCGATCCGCTCCCATGAAGGCATGTACCTCATCAATGATGACATAGCGCAGATCATGAAACAGCGCCGGGATCGCATTCGGTCGATTCATGAGCAGACCTTCCAGCGATTCTGGCGTAATCTGAAGCACACCGGACGGATTTTTCATCAGTTTTGTTTTCTCCGCCTGAGGCACATCCCCATGCCAATGCCAAACCGGAATATTTCCTTCGGTTAACAGATCCTTAAGACGTTCGAATTGGTCGTTAATCAGGGCTTTCAGAGGTCCGATGTACAAAATGCCCACTGATTTGGAAGGCCGTTCATGCAGCTCGGTCAATGCAGGAAAAAAAGCCGCCTCCGTTTTGCCGGAGGCCGTGCCTGCCGCAATCAGCATATGATGCGGGGTATGAAAACAGATATTGCAGGCCTCGATCTGAGCAGGCCGAAGCGATTCCCATCTTTTTTTATAAATAAATTCCTGCACGAATGGCGCCAGCCGATAGAATGGATTATCACTCATAATTCAAACTCGGCCAGAAAGTCGTCCAGATCATCCGAATTTGCGGAAGCATCCGCCCCTTTGCCCGTTTCCTGAGGTTTGGCAGCCCGCTCACCAAGTAATTGAGTATAAGTCACTTCGGGATTCTGGTGGAGCGTATGCAGTACATCCATAAAGTCTCGTACCACTTCACGCGTGGTCAGCAACTCATCCGCACCCAGTCGGTTCACCGCCGTTTGCATAAAATCAACCAATTGTTCATCCGTCAGACTTGCGCTGTATCCAAAATGCAATGCATGAATCTGCCGCAGCTTCTGAAGCAGTATCAGAATCTCTTCATGCGATAACATCGCAAGCTTCAGGATCGGACCCGTATAATTTGCATACGCTTTGGCTGCATAACGACCATCAATAAGCCTGGAGCGAAGCGCTTCATAGCTGTATAGTCCGCGCCGTTCATCCTCCACAAATTGCGGCGTACCACCTACAAATATGCCCAGATGCTCTGCCTTGCCCTGCATTGTATCATTAAACATGGTCAGCAATTTCTCATAGTTGCTTTGACGGGAGACACTGTTTGTAATTTTGTACAGATTCACCGCCTCATCAATGAACAACAGCAATCCTTTGTAACCAATGCGCGCTGTGAATTCAGACCACAATTTGAAGTAGTCATACCAGTTGTCATCGTCAATGATAACGCCAACAGCCAGTTCTTTTTTCGCTTCCGTTTTGGTAGCAAATTCTCCTCGAAGCCAGCGTAGAGCCGCCTGTTTGCGATCATCATCAGCGAGCTTGTACCCGTTCCAGTATGACGCCAGTACTTTGGCAAAATCAAAGCCGTGAACCAGATTCTGCATTTCCCCCGTCACCGCATAAATCTGTTTCTCTACCTCAAGCGGCAGAGCGGGATCATCCGGGCGCAAGTTCTGACTCTGCATCGTGGATTGTTGCAGCCCTGCGATCCATTTTTGCAAAATCGGCTCCAACGCTCCCCCATCCGGGCGTGTGCGTGTAGACAGACGAGTCATCAGTTCGCGGTAAGTGGCAAGTCCCTGGCCTTTGGTTCCCACCAATCGACGCTCTGGTGAAAGATCGGCATCTGCCACAACAAAATCCCGATCCATCGCATAGTTACGAATCATCTGCAAAAGAAAGCTTTTACCGCTGCCGTAACGACCCGTAATGAGTTTAAACGCTGCGCCTCCCTCAGCGATATTGTCCATATCCCGCAAGATGGCTTCCACTTCCGGTTTCCTACCAACTGCAATCTGCTCCAGTCCTATGCGCGGGACAACACCAGCTGTCAATGAATTTACAAGTGCGGTGGTCAGCCGCTTCGGTATTTTAAGTTCTGTCACTGCGTATCACCTCTTCACATGTTCGAACACATCTATATAATCAGGAACAATCCGGTCACCATCAATCAGAAGATCACCGATCGTTTCCATAGCTACATCATTAATCTCATCCAGCAGAAGTGCAGGCATCGTTCCATATTGTTCAGCCAGACGTATCAGCTCAGTATCAGGATTTTCTCCAAGAAGAGCATGAATCGCTTGCACCTGCTGAGGGGATAGTTCCTTGGCAAAAAGTAGCCATTCCGCATCCAAATCAGCCTCAGCAATCTCGTCCCACTGCAAACTTATCAATCCTGGTGGTGCTGATGTTGCAATCTCTACTATGGATGGATCTGTATCCATGGAAACCCCAGTTGTAGTGCTCTCATCCCTGGCATGTAGCGCATCTACTGGATTACTTGTAATATCTGCGTTGTTAACCTCGTCATCCTTCACTTCAGAAACGTAATTCTCCTCAATTGTAAGTGCCAAGCGCACATACTCACTTTCCAGCTGTAACGATGCCAATTTCTCCGTATCAATACGGATCATCGGTTGTTCCACAGTCTCAGCCTGCTCGACTGCATAGGCTTTGTCCAGGTAACGTTCAATCAGATTGGCAAGTTCGGGTTCAAGTGTCTGTCCTCGCAATCGGCCTCTGAATCCAAGCAGTTCACGAAGTTTATTTTCAGTACATCGATAGATCCGGGTAACCATCTGCACAAATTCAGCCTGTTCACCTACAGGCATATATCTGAACGATACCGATCTTCCATAGATGGAATCATCGTAGACTGCTTTGCGAAACAGGACGCGCTCCACCGTACGTTCTTCGTTGGGTTGAAACTCTGGCAACAGTCCAACTTGCCGCGTACGTTCCAGGTACGATTGAACCAAGGCCATGACCCGTGGGATATATTGCTCCATCACTTCTTTGCCGCCATCTCTATAGAACTTACTGAGTGTAATATCGTAATCATAGTATCTTTGCAGCATATTCAGTGAAATTTCCGAGACTTTATTCTGTAAAATACGTTGCAGCTCCATATCCAGCATCTCTGCTGGCAAATATCCGCCCGAAAGGTCCATAATCTCGGATAATGACCTCTCCATCTCATGGACCAACACATAATCGACCATCCACTCTTGCATATATATATTTAATTGAGGGAGCCGTTCACGGTAGTTCACCCATAGCTGTTTTAATTGATCATACCCCTCCTGAGAATTCTGCCAGCCAATGCCGTTAATTAACTCATAGATATGAACAAATAGATAGGACAGATCGGTATCCGGGTATCTCCCCTGCCGTACTTCCTTCCTCCAATACAAATACCACTTGCGCTGGGCTTCGCTCATCACACCATACGTTGGCCAATAACTCATGAAGGGTATCCAGGGAGAGACTTCCCCCTCCACATCTGCCCACCGCTTTGCTTCCTCCACAAAACTCGCCTCCGAGGACAATACGCCTCCACGATGCTGCATTGTATTATGAGCAGACTGCGCAATGGTTGAACGATCAGGAACAGGAACTGCAGCTGCCTCCGCTTTTTCACTCAGATCTATCTCCATAAATTCCAGTTGTCTTGAATCGTCTTTCATAAAACGTTATCTCATCCTCCTCCAAGACAGAATACGAACAGGTGTATCCATAGGGATCATTATATCACTTGTCCTGTGTCCGCGGTGACGAAATTTAGACATTCCTGAGCACAAAAAAAGAAGGCATCGCTGCCCTCTTTCATCCAGTCTATTAACTGCTATTCATCAAATCTTGGTCAAACGAACGCTGCTTAGGCTTAATCAACCAACAACTGCACGATTCTTCCCTTCACTTTTCGCTTGAGCGAGCGCGCGACTCGCTTCTTCAATCAGGTCGGACACATCATTCCGTTCATCTGGTACCAACACTGCAGCTCCAACACTAACCGTAACGACTCCACTTTGGCCTAATAATTCCCGTTGAATCTGAAGTGCCAGAACATGCTGTCGAATCTCTTCCGCAAGTTCTGCAGCATATTCAGATGTTGTGCTCTTCAGCTTCAGCATGAATGTTCCACCACGAAGACGGGAAATCTGGGCTTCATGTTGTTCGCTAACTACGGTAAGCACTTCACCGATCCATTGCAGACACAAGTCGCCACCCTGAAGACCGTATGCTGCATTATACGAACGGAAATCATCAATATCTATGATAAGCAATCCCAGCGTGCATTCATTCTGCATACAGTCATCCCAGTCATCCTGGAGCTGCGACTTGAATACCGTCTGAATCGGCATATCCGTTAATGGATCTGTGGTTAGATAGTTCTGCAGTTGACTTGCCGTTTCAGAGTAATGGTTTTGCTCATGGTGAGAAGCTCCACTGTGCAGTAGCACCATTACAGAAGGTTTACCTGCATGTGTAACAGAAGCAAGTGTTATCTCAAGCAACAATGAGGAGCCCCCCGCTGTTGTGAAATAGGACTGGCTGGTAATCAAACTCGTGTTGTTGTGCTCCAATTCCTCAAAGCTCTGTTGCAACGTAACTCTCGTTTGGTCTGGTATTAATTCTTGGAAGTCTTTACCCATCAGGTTTTTGGAACTTTCAAATCCAAGCAATTCAGCAGCCTTCGTATTACAATAGATGATCTGACTGTCTGTCAGAGTAAAGAATGCCACGGGCGAGTAATCCATTAATTGCAGATAACGCTGTTCATTTTGTCGCAAAATACGTGCGTTCTGCAACGCCTGCTCCTCTGCCTGAGCCAGTTGGTTTTCTGTCTGCCGACGTACAATGGTTTTGAGTAAAGGTAACACACTCAGCTCTTTGGTAGTCCAAGGGTATGAACTTCCCTTCACAACCTCACGCCATTTTTCAAATGATTTACGAGGGGACATTCGCATGCCGTCATCCGTCTTGAGCACCGCTTTGGCTGGGTCACCCGCCCAATCCACAATCTTGACGACCTCTGGTCGGAACCAGAGCATGTAGTTATGCTGTCCAGGCGAAATGGCGACATAAATAACCCCGGAAGCCTTATCCTGATAAGCTTTGGAACTTTCATACTCCAAACTCAGTTTGGAAGTATAATAACTGTAATCCTCTGCCTTTCCGGCAAGCCAACCTGCCAGTTCACGAATCTGTCCGCTGTTCGGGGTTTCACCATACAATAACAGCTTGTCCTGGTAACAGATTGCCGCTCCTGTAGCACCCATCAGTTTTAATACGGTCTCTCCTTCTTCCTGCAATTCCTCGAGGACACGTGCAGGGCTTGTGTTTCCGATAAAAATGTTGGCGATTCGTGAAGCGGCTTCACGGGACTGTATCTCCGATTGATAATCATCCAACTGCTGGCGCTGGAACAATTCATTGGAGAAAAAAGCTCCAAGGAAATTACAGAGATTTCGAACACGATGGGGTACATATCTTGCCGAATAATGATGGCATGTAATGAGTCCCCACAGTTGATTATTATGAATGAGCGAGATTGTAACGGTCGCACCTACACCCATATTCTGCAAATATTCAATGTGAAGAGGAGATACGCTACGCAGAACCGAAAGACTCAAATTTAGCGGTTTGTTAGTGAGCGGTTGTAATGTAGGCACAATTTCCACAGGTTTATAATTGACATTCACAATGGTGCGCAACCAATTACGAAGATATAATTCGCGAGCCTGCTTGGGAATATCGGAAGCAGGGTAGTGATGTCCCAGGAATGGTTCGAGTTCTTGTTCACGCGCTTCAGCAATTACTTTACCATTCCATTGCTCGTCAAACTCGTAGATCATAACCCGGTCATAACCGAGCATTTCCTTCACCTGTTCAGCAGCGATCTGACTCGCTTCCACGCGACTGTCTGTACTTTTGATCCGGCCAAAGAATCTGGATATCCACTCAAAGTCAGTGGTCTCCATATCTTCCTTTTCATAATAAGGCTCGATCTCCAGAATAAGCAGACCTTCACTTTCATGAAGAACAGAGGAGAAAATCCGGTCTTCGCCGGACACTCGAATAGTTAGATTCATATAATGCAAATCAGAAGTTACATCCGCATTGAAACTGCTGCCCAACAGTTTGCTTACTTCTTGCTCGCCAATCAGGTTCTCCAAAGGCATGTCCAGAACATCCTCATAGGCAATGCCCAGATGGTCCTCCGTATTTTGACTACACTGAACAATGGTTGGCGTAAGACTGGTATTGATGGCCAAAAGAACACCATGAGGTTGAATAAAGCCGGGGATATGAATCGGTTCTTTATCACAGTTATTCAAATCTATCGGATCATTTGTGTATGTTCCCTGATGAAGCAATGTGCGGTTCAACATATTTTGTTCTTTCTTGGACTTCGGTTCGGCCATGGCCAGAAAAATCCCCTCTCATGATGTTATATAAGTTGAAATAATGATTATTTACATTGCACTACGATGACAGAATAACCTTCCAATCGCTGTTATCCCCAGATTTTATCGATTCCCTTTTCTAAAGGAAAAATCCGGTTATAAAGGCGAACGCTTCGCTTTTCCAGGTTTTTTCTGTCCTCTCCGTTAGGTGTAAATGATTAGTTCAACTTATATAGATTTCTTTTAATTACTTGTCCGTATTAATCCATTGATCCAGCAGTCGGAATGTCTCTGATGCACTGTGCACCATGTTGTCATGATCTTCTGGACTGCTGATGGACTGTTGCAGCAAAGTCATAAACTCGCTCCATCTGGTTCTTGTCTCTGAGCCATAGGCGTTGAAATATTCCAATCCACGATCCGCTTCAATCGGCAGGAACTGCGACAAACGTTTAGTCATAATCTGTCCACCGTTCGTGGACCCCTCAATGACATACAGGTATCCAAACAAACGGGCAGGTGTCGTAATATCCGGCAGTTCTTTACAGAGCGGAAGTTGGCTAATTTTCTCTTCACTTGCACCCAGATTGTGCAGATCTTTCTCCAGCAGTCCAGCCTTGCCTCTAATCTCGATATCCAATCCCGTACTCCCCCAGAAAGGCTGCTGTACAGCCTGGTCTTCCAGCGGTTTGAGGAATCCATAAAATTTCTCTAAATATGTTCTATATTCTTCTATAGTCACAGTTTGATTCATAATGGCTTTCGCATAAGGGTTCTGTTCTACTTGTCTGTGGTAGTGAGCTGTCTCGCTCTTCAGACGTTCCATAATCGTTGTTGCTGTCATCGTAGTTATCCCCTTTCATAATCTGTTCTGTATATGCAAATTCATGCTTATCCGCAATTGAATCTCCTGTTTTTATAAAATAGAAACGACTTGCGCTGCAATCAGCTCCATTTAACGCAGACAAAGACTCTACGTAAGTATACTTATTCTTGTTAGAGAAAACTACATGAATCCAACATCTGTATACAGTCATTACACACTTTCGTTGTTATCTTAACTAACTTGGTGGCTCTATCTACCAATATTAACCGAAAAACGTAAAATGACCTCACTTTACATCCGAATGCATAAGTTTAACCCTAATCATTTTTTCCTTGGAAATTGTTTTCATGGTTGAATCTGTCTTTGAGATGTCAACATGGTACACTAGCGTTATATCCTGTTATTGGAGGAATGCCCCCTATGAACATTACTGTTCAAGACATCGTACTTCATCTCACAGATCACATTGAATTGCCGGAAAATACGGTTGATCAGCTTATTACGGGCTCACTTGATCGTAAGGTCACAGGTATTATCCTTGCTTTTATGCCGACACATTATGTCATTGAACAAGCCATCAAACATGGCGCCAATCTGATTATTGCGCATGAATCTCCCTTTTATAATCATCATAGCCATACGGACTGGCTCGCAAGTGATCCTGTTTACATGGACAAAAGGAAGTTAATTGACGAAGCAGGCATTTCCATCTATCGCTGTCATGATATCATCCATCGCTTCCAACCGGATGGTATTACCGAAGGACTGATACAGGCCTTGGGGTGGTCCTCTTATGTGGAGCAACAACAACCGGAAGCAGACATCATTACATTGCCGGAAGGACAGAGTGTGCAAGCTATTGCTCACCATGTGAAAAACTGCCTTGGGATCGATTATGTACGCGTCGCAGGTAATGCCGATTTAGTCTGTAAACGTGCAGCGGTATTGGTAGGTTTTCGTGGCAATGGCCCTGTGACGATTCCCCTGATTCAGAACAAACAATTGGATCTCATTATAGCCGGAGAAGGATTTGAATGGGAGACACCGGAATATATCCGTGATGCCGTGCAACAAGGCAAGTCCAAAGCACTCATCATGTTGGGACATGCCGAAAGCGAGGCATCAGGGATGAAGCTTTTGGCAGACAGGTTGGCAAAACAATTTACAGAACTGTCCGTTCATTTTGTAGGCGAGCGGCCTGTGTACACTGTGATCTGAGCATACTATTGATGGTTAGTATGGACTGAATTGGTATCGAGAGGAATCTAGCTAATTAATTCAAAATCTCATTGCCCAGCGTACCCTGGAGCTGTACATCTGTTCTATGTTCCGGGGTCGAGTCGGCAGACTCTCGCTTCATATTTACCGATTTTCAAAAGTAACGAATTGTAGACACACTATTCCTTCGTTTTCCCACCTTTCCCCCCATTCCTACCTGCCTGAGCCCAATTAACGTTGCTAAGGTTCGTTAGAGCTCTCAATTCAGACAAATCAATACAATAAGGTCTTACGGGTTCGTTAGAGATTATGTAAAAAGTGTACTGAGCACATTTGCCGCGCATTTCTTCACGCCCCATCTGGTTTTTCAGGGTTCTTTGTTGTACTCTAAATGCTGTGACTTCAAAGCTCAGGACATTTGTCCTTGGCGTTTGGGGCGAGTTTATCATTAAATAGAAGTCGAAGTGATTGAATAAGGAGCGTACATATGAGAGGAATTATTTTTGCATTACTGGGCGGCGCGTGTATCACGCTCCAAGGTGTTGCCAATACTCGGATTAGCACCGACATGGGCACATGGCAGGCCGCTACGATTACACAACTGACAGGATTCATATTAGCTGCGCTGATCCTCATGTTCGTTAGAGACACCAACCTTCAAGGACTCAAACAAGTAAAACCCATGTACCTGGCTGGAGGTGCTTTTGGCGCTGTCATTATTTTCAGTGAAGTGACGGCCATCCAGCAAATTGGGGTTACGTTCACGATCTCGGCCCTGCTCATTGCTCAGCTGTTCCTGACTTTTCTGGTGGATAGTAATGGATGGTTCGGCGTGGTGAAACAAAAGATGAAACTGCCACAATTTCTTGGCATTGCCTTGATGATCACAGGTGTCATCATTATGAAACTATAGTTATGAGAACGATTGGGACACATTTTCGGGGGTGAACAACCACGTGGAAGAAATTCATGATGAGCAACAATTATTACATTATCTGAAACAATATCAACTCGAAAAGGTATTTTATGAGCCCCTTCGCCCACATATGTCGATATGCCACTTCGAAAAGTGTGAACTGATCTGTCGTGAAGGGGAAGTCTCCGAATATTTATACGTGCTGGTCGAGGGTAAAATCAAGATTTTTACCACCTCCGCTCAGGATAAAACGCTGGTGCTTTGCTTTAAAACACCGCTTGAAGTCGTCGGAGACATAGAGTATGTCCGTGAAAGCGATATTGTCAATACGGTTCAGGCTGTATCGCCTGTTATTATGCTTCGCATTCACTATCAATGGCTCGCTGAGCTTGCCGGCGATTATGCACCTTTACTTAAGTTTTTGCTCAAAATTATCTCACACAAATTCTATATTGACTCGAACTTCTCCAATTTCAACCTCATGTACCCGGTAGAGGTTCGTCTGGCCAGCTACCTGCTCTCCATCTCGACAGAAGAGGCAGGCAATGTGGTTCATGAAGAACTGGACGCGTTCAATCTGACCGACATCGCGAATCTGATCGGCACCAGTTATCGGCATCTCAACCGGGTGATCCAGAAACTGTGTGCAGACGAATTGATTGAACGACATCAGGGATTGATTATGATTAAGGACCGTGCGGGTCTACGCGAAATAGCAGGTCACAACATTTATGAATAAGGAGTCCGACAACCATGTTAATCACAGGCATTTCGCTTGCACTCTTGGCAGGTGCACTGGTCAGTCTGCAAACGATTTTTAATAGCAAAGTCAATGAGCGCACCGGTTCATGGTCCACAACAACACTGGTGCTGTTCACTGGATTCATTGCTTCATTCCTCATCTCTCTGCTCGTGGAGGGAAAAAATACATTTAGTTTCCATCATATGCAACCCTGGTATTGGCTCAGTGGAGCCATCGGCGTTGGTGTAGTCTTCTGTCTCGTACAAGGCATGAAGCTGCTTGGCCCCACATATGCCATCTCGATCGTGCTGACATCCCAACTGAGCTTTGCACTCCTATTCGATTCCATGGGGTGGCTGGGTCTGGAGCAAATTCCTTTCTCGTGGAATCAACTGCTTGGTGTGCTTGTTATTGTCGGCGGAATTGTGTTATTCAAGTTCGGTGGGGCTAAATCGGATAAATCAGATCCGTCAGATACATCTGACAAGTCTCCCCGCTCCCTGCAATCCAACTCCTAAAATAACAAAAAAAGAGTGTCTTCCAATCCCGCTGATTGGATAGACACTCTTTTTTTCAAGCCACGTAACGTACAGCTTACTCTGCAAACTCTACGTTATGGTAGACCTGTTGAACATCTTCAAGGTCTTCAAGCGCATCAATCAGTTTCTCGAACTGAGCTTGTGAATCCTCTGGAAGTTCAATATGGTTCTGTGCAAGCATCGTCAGCTCGGCTACAGTGAACTCGGTAACTCCGGCAGCTTTGAATGCTTCCTGTACAGCGTGGAATTGATCCGGTTCTGCATATACAATCACAGCTTCGTCTTCATCCACAATATCTCGTACATCTACGTCAGCTTCAAGCAGAATTTCCAGTACTTCTTCGGAGTTCTTGCCTTCTACACCGATAACCGCTGTAGGATCAAACATGTAAGCAACAGAACCGCTGACACCCATGTTACCAGCGTTTTTGTTAAACGCAGAACGTACTTCCGGTGCTGTACGATTGACGTTGTTGGTAAGTGCATCAACGATGACCATCGCACCGTTCGGTCCGAAGCCTTCGTAACGCAGCTCTTCATAGTTCTCATCCCCGCTGCCTTTTGCTTTTTCCATTGCACGATCAATAATGGCTTTGGGTACATTATACGTTTTGGCACGTTCCAGCACGACTTTCAGTGCACGGTTCGCTTCCGGGTCCGGTTCGCCCTTCTTGGCAGCCACATAGATCTCAACGCCGAATTTAGCATAGACCCGGCTCGTGTTTGCATCTTTTGAAGCTTTCTTTTCCTTGATATTATTCCACTTACGACCCATATCGTTTCCGCTCACTTTCAACATGTAATCTGCTTTCTACTATGTCATTATATCTTGTTGTACGTACTTCAACAAGTTAATACCCACGAAATAATGGGAGTAACTGCGGTGATTATTCAACCCCATTCGAAGATTAGCCTCAGTTTATCCTCTCATAAATCTCTCAGCAGCAACTAACTTAGCTCTACTTACTCCACATATAACAAACAAGAAGCACCCCATAAGGAATGCTTCCGTCCCTGAATCAGTCCTAACTTCAATTCATCTTACCCGGTCCATTAAGCGTGAAATTGTCGACCATCCAACACTTCAGGAACATATCCCGCACGAATGACAAAGTCTCCGAAATGTTCACCTTCATTGCGCTCTCTGGCATACTGGTTCACCATTGGCGTTAACGTGTCCAGAATCTCGGTTTCACCAATGTTTTCTTTGTACAGCTTATTCAGTCGATGGCCAGTGAAGCTGCCACCAAGATACATATTGTATTTGCCTGGTGCTTTACCGATAAATGAAATCTCGGCTAGCATCGGTCTTGCACATCCGTTCGGGCAGCCTGTCATGCGAATGACAATCTCTTCGTCTCTCAGCCCGGCTTCATCCAGTACTGGCTCCAGTTTGTCGATCAGGGACGGCAAGTAACGTTCGGATTCAGCCATCGCAAGGCCACAGGTCGGTAGCGCAACACACGCCATCGAACTTCTGCGCAGGGCAGAGTAATGTGCCCCATCGGTCAGGTTATACTGCTGAATGAGTGCTTCAATCTTTTTCTTCTTCTGGCTGCTAACGTTACCAATGATCAGATTTTGATTGGCAGTCAGACGGAAATCACCCGTATGCACTTTGGCAATTTCACGTAAACCCGTCATGAGAGGATATCCATCAACATCCTTGACACGTCCATTTTGAATGAACAGCGTGTAGTGCCATCTGCCATTATTGCCTTTTACCCAACCATACCGGTCTCCGTTCGTCTCAAAATGATACGGACGTGCCGCATCCAGTTTCCATCCCAGACGGCTGGTCAGTTCTTCGACAAACCACTCCACACCGCGATCATCCAGCGTATATTTGAAACGAGCGTGTTTACGAACGGCACGATCTCCATAATCACGCTGAATCATAACTGTTTTCTCTGCGACATCAATCATTTGCTCCGGAGTACAGAAACCAATGACTTTGGACACCTGAGGATAGGTTTTGGCGTCACCATGAGACATCCCCATGCCGCCGCCAACGGAAACATTGAAGCCTTGCAGCTTGCCGTTCTCCACAATAGCAATGAAGCCAAGATCCTGTGAATAGACATCCACATCATTCGATGGTGGTACAGCAATACCGATCTTGAACTTCCGCGGCAAATACACTTTGCCATAGATTGGTTCAACTTCTTCGTCAGAGTCCTGGGAATCGATCACTTTCTCGCCATCCAGCCACAGCTCATGATAAGCCCGCGTGCGAGGGTCCAAATGATTGCTCACCTGACATGCCCACTCATACACTTCAGCATGCACATCAGATTGATTTGGATTCGGGTTACACATCACGTTACGGTTTACGTCACCACATGCAGCCAGTGTGCTTAGCAACGAATCGTTCACTTCACGGATTGTGTTCTTAAGATCCCACTTCAGTACACCATGCAGTTGAAAAGACTGACGTGTGGTCAGACGAATGGTCTGATTCGCATATTTATGTGCCACTCTGTCCATCATCAACCACTGCTCAGGAGTTACAATCCCACCGGAAGCACGTACACGCAACATGAATTGATATGCAGGCTCCAGCTTGGATTTGTGACGCTCATTACGCAGGTCACGATCATCCTGCATATAACTGCCGTGGTGTTTCATCAGACGATTGTCGTCCTCTGGAATTGCACCCGTGATGCGATCAGCCAACGTTTCGGTCAGACTTCCGCGCAAGTAATCACTTTTGATCTTTATATCTTCCACATCGCTATTCGTGCGCTGCGGGTTAAGTAAGTTATTATAAACCATGCTGCTTTCTCCTCTCGTCTCTGCGGGATGATACAATCCGGCTTAACCGGTAATCAATAGACGTCCCGCTGATAACGTTTCTCCTGCTGCAACCGTGTCAGATATTCCGATGCCTGCTCAGGCGATAAGCCGCCTTCTTGTTCAAGAATCGTGATGAGCGCAGCATGCACATCATGTGCCATTTTTTTCTCGTCACCACAGATATATACGCTTGCACCTTCCTGAAGCCACTGGTACACTTCTTTGCTGTGTTCCAGCATACGATGTTGTACATATACTTTCTGTTCCGTATCACGTGAGAAGGCTACATCCATCTTCGTGAGCACACCATCTTTGAGCCAGCGCTGCCATTCTGTCTGGTACAAGAAGTCGGTGGAGAAATGCTGATCTCCGTAGAACAGCCATGTCTTGCCCTCTGCTTCTGTTTCTTCACGCTCACCAAGGAAAGATCTGAACGGCGCTACACCTGTACCTGGCCCAACCATAATGATCGGCGTATCTGGATTCTCAGGCAGCTTGAAATTCGGGTTATGCTGTATATATACAGGCAAGGTGTCGCCAGCCTCGATACGTTCAGCGAGATGTACCGAGCAAACTCCGTAACGTTCTCTGCCACGTGCTTCATAACGAACCGAGCGAACGGTAAGATGAACTTCATCCGGGAAAGACTTCGAACTACTTGCTATCGAATACAGACGTGCCGGAATTTTGCGAAGAACAGCTACGAATTCTGCAGCAGGAATTCCTTTCAGGTTATAATCCTGAACCAGATCCAGCAGATCACAGCTATTCATGACCGTACGGAATTCGGAATCATCGGCGAGTAACGCTGTCAGGCCACTCCCAGGATTCAGTTTCGCAAGTTGCTCCACGACCGGTTTCGTCACCGCTGTAATCTCGAAATAACGCAGCAACGCTTCGTACACAGATGCCTGGTCCCCGTTTTTATTTACGGTCACGCGCTCATCAGCATTCCATCCCATGGCCGCAATCAATTCATCGACAAGGCGCGGGTGATTCTCAGGGAATACCCCAAGGCTGTCACCGGGCTCGTAGTCCAGGCTGGAGCCTTCCAAAGACAATTCAATGTGGCGTGTTTCACGGTCCGATCCTCTGCCATTCAGATTGAGATTCTCCAATACTTCAGCCTTGAACGGGTTCGTGCGATCATATTCGGATTCCCCGCCGCTCACCGCAGCTGTAACAGCCTCAGTAGTTACCGTGCTCGCAGCGGCAGATGTACTGCTTAGGGATGCCAATACTTCATTCATCCACTCCGCAGCCGGTTCATCAAAATCAACATCACAGTCCACGCGCGGTACAAGAGCTGTACCCCCCAATTCCTGCAATCGTTTATCAAAGTCCTTACCTGTCTGACAAAAGAACTCGTAGGAGGTATCTCCCAGAGCCAACACCGAGTAACGAAGCCCTTCGAGCTTCGGAGCCCGTTTGCTGTTCAGGAATTCATGCAACGGAATCGCATTATCCGGTGGTTCGCCTTCGCCATGCGTACTGACGATGATGAGGAGATTTTCAATTTTCTTGAGTCCGTTCGGTTTGAAATCTCCCATCGATGACAACGTTACCTGAAGGCCTTGCTCTTCAAGTTTCTTGGCCAGCTTCTTCGATAGGCCGCTGGAATTCCCAGTTTGTGAACCGAAGAGCACGGTAACTTCACGAGATACTGGCGCAGCACTGACTGGTGCAATACCTGTAGTTGATGCAGCCTGTACCAGGTTCGCTGGAGCCGCTATTGTTGCGCTTGCCTGAATTGCTGCAATATATCCGCTCAACCAAGTCCGTTGTCCATCGGTTAATGTGGGAATAAGACGATTAAGCAGTTCAACTTGTTCTTGATTAAAAGGGCTGTTTGTCACTTGAAGTTCCACTGTTTGCCACCTCGCGCATTGCTTCGATTTTAATTCCGACTAAAATTATCATATTAATTTAATTTCTTCTCTCTAAAACCTAACACACCGGGTGTTGAGGGTCAATTTCAATGATTTTATAGCATTTATCAGTTTCACTGATAAAGGACAAAAAACAACAAAAACCCTCCTTTACAAATCAAGGACGGTTTTGATTTATTTTTAACTGCACGGTCAGCTCAAGTTGAAGTTGAAAGTGGAATATAGTCACTAAAATGATCTCCCAGCACGCTGCTTTTATCTCCGTATACTCTGTCCAAATGATTTTCTCCCCACAGACATATGCGATCAATGATGTCCTGTAGTGTCAGGCCATATTCGGTCAGCTCATACTCTACCTTGGGCGGAATCTCAGGATGAATAATTCGACGGATGATTTCATTCTTTTCCAAATCACGAAGCTGCTGGGTAAGGACCTTCTGGGTTATGCCAGGAATGGCCCTGCGAAGTTCACTTGTTCGTTTTTTACCTGATATCAGCTGATGCAGAATAAGAATTCTCCATTTTCCACCGATCAGTTCCAGCATCGCCTGCACACCACTCTCATATTTTTTCATTTCTGGTTCCACGTGTACTCCCCCATAATTCACATATATGTATACCTATTATTAAAAGTAACCGAAGAACCTCAAGGTATCTACAGCACTCGAAGGTGCGTACTTCTCAATAAGATGTCATGAAACTTATAATAACATTGGTCAGAATGTTTAACCAAAAAAAAGAAAAAAGGATGGTTACTCCTACATGAAAGTTAAACTTGTCGTTACTCACCCAAGACAGGATTCCTTAACATTTGCCGTGATGAATCGTTTTATAGAAGGTATGCAGGAGAATTCACATGAGATCGATATCCTCGATCTATATCATGACGGATTCGATCCATTATATGGTGTAGAAGATGAGCGAGACTGGCAAAATCCTGATAAACAGCATGCCCCTGTGATTCGCAAAGAGCTGGATCGTGTGCTTGCGGCTGATGCCATTGTATTTGTTTTCCCGATCTGGTGGTACAACGTCCCCTCCATGCTCAAAGCTTATCTGGACAAGGTATGGAACATGGGGCTGCTGAACAAGGCTAACTCCAAAAAGGCACTGTGGATTGCACTAGCTGGAGGAACGGAGGCTTCATTCCATAAATACGACTATTACAACATGATCTCCAATTATCTGAATAACGGGATTGCAGGCTATGCAAGAATGCAGGAATCCCGAGTCGAATTCCTCTATGAAACCATTTCAGAATCCAAAGAACATATCGAAGGCTTGTTGGAGCAAGCCTATCAAATCGGCAAACATTACAATTAACAATTCGTAGACATTACACATGACAACTGCAATACGATAGGAAGTTCGTGCGTTGAGTATCCGACTTTTCGCACATGAAGGGCGCACAATCAAGAAGACTTACTCCAACCTAAGTTCCAGGTCAAAGTAAGCCTTCTTTTTCACACGCTGTAATCCGGGCGTATCATCATTTCTTCCATACCAGCTTGCTCATCATCGCATACAGCATCGTAGCCGATTCGGCTCGGGTCGCTTCGGCAAGTGGTTTCACCTCACCGTTGTACCCTTGTGCGATACCCAAATCCACAAGTAATGCCACACTTTCCCTGGCATAGGAGCGAATCTCGGAAGCATCTCGGAAGCGAGTAAGTTCATCTGTAGGAGCCTTCTCGGAGTCAATCAGTCCAGCCGCTGCAAGTGCCCTCACTGTCAACGTCATCATCTCCTGACGACTGATCGTGGACTCTGGCAGGAAGCGCCCGTCACCAGTACCACTGGTGATACCTAGTGAACGCGCAGCTGTAACTGCTTCGTAGTACGGAGCCTTTTCGTTTACATCAGAGAACGCATTCCCGGAAGAAGCATTCAAGCCGAGCGCAGTCATCAACCATTGCATGTATTGGCCGCGGGTCATCTCCTGTTTTGGATGTAACTGCGTGGAATCACCCTTTGCCTCTGCATCAATTACACCTCTGACAGCCAAAGCCTCCATCGCTTTCTTGGCCCACTGCACTTCTGCAAGATCTGCGAATGCCTGCTCCACAGACACAACAGCATAATTTCCTGTGAGTGACGTTAGGGAAAATACAAGCTGCCCGCTCTTTGGTTCGTAGTAACTTTGCGGCAATGGGGTTGCCACACCGTTCGCGCCAAGGGCAAATGCTACAATCCGATCCTGCTGAGCATTATGGGATGATTGGAAAGGCAGACGAAGGTTCAACTTGCTTTCCGATGGCCATGGTTGACCATCCAGTTGAAGTTCAAGCTGGACTCCATATTTCGTGCCGAGCTGATCTGCGACTGTTTTTGGTAACTCCGTTCTGACCAATCGGATGGATGCAATCCCATCACCAACGATATCCTTCGTTAACAGTATCGCAGGAAGCTCCAACATGCCCAGCTCTGTAACCATGCTGAACACACGGGACTCTCCCTGAGCTATCAACGCAGAGGCAGGCAGAGATACTTCATATGCCGTTGCTCCCGAAACCGGCTTCAACCGTAGTTCGACCAAGCGCCGACCCGCATCTGTTACAGGGGCAACTTTAAAAGCCTCTTTAATCGTTGAAGCATCCACGTTGGACTGCACTACCCCCTTCTGGTCAGGCTGTGCCTGCAACTCCAGAACGGAACGGTCTTTCTCCGGTTTAGGTTGTGGTATAGCATTCCCTGCACCTGGGCTAACACCTCCTGATTGTCCGCCATTGTTGTTTGAACCAGAACTATTCCCTGAATTGCCACCGGAATTGCCGCCTGGGTTGCTACCCGAACCAGGGTCCGATCCTCCGGGGGAAGAAACAGACGCAGGCACCTTCACTGTCAAAGGTACAGTCAAGGCTCTTGTGTCGTCAGAAGTTCGAGTAATTTCCAACGCAAGGAGTACTGTTGTTTCCTTCGATGGTGGAACAATCGTTCCATCGGTTTGAATGACGGACGGTACCGAACTGGAAGCAATCTTCACTGTGAAACCTTGCGGCACGGATGGTAACTTCAGTTTTTTCGCTCCTGCGGAAGGCTGTTCCAGTGCCGTAATGCCTGTAGCTACATCTGCAGCGCTCTGCTGAGCCGTGTGTACCTGATATGCAGAAGATACATCTCTCACAGATTGCCCCGTCGCGTCCAAAGCTTCCACTCTGTAATAATATGCCGTGCCGGGATTCAGTTCACTGTCCCTGTACTCTCGTCCATTGCCGCTATAAACCACCTTGTACTCACCTTGCTCACGATCTGCGCGGTAGAGCTTGTAGCTTGCTGCACCAAGATGAGCATCCCAGTGAAGCGTTGCACTCGTTGAATCCACTGTATCCGCATTGAGACCAGCACTGTCATTAACAGGTGGCGTAGCATCTGGCTTAACGATCATAATCCAGCTAATCATCGGGTCCTGTGATGCCGTATTGCGCACGGTCAGTTCCAACTTGTTATCAGACACGTTAATACCTTGATGTGCTCTCACACTGGCAGGTGTAAAAGTGACAGCACCGGTATTCGTGCCATTGATGATGAAATTGGCTCTGCGCGATGTATTCGTCCACGGATCGTTGAATCCTGCATACACATCATACGTCCCGTTTGGCACATCAAATCTATAGGTTAAGTCCGTGCCTTTAGGTGAATTGCTGACATTGCCACCGTTCAGATAACGTACGGTCGAGAATATATCTCCGCCATTCGAACCGGATGACAGAGCATCTACGCTGGTATACCCCCAATGGCGACCCTCTGCCGCCGCATACATCTGGTCAGCCGTACCCGGGTTAGCCAGTGTTCCTTTCATATATGCACCCATAAGATTGTAATCAGCTGTTTCGTACCCTCCGCTATTCACAAAATATAAGGCATTCTCTGGAATGACGTTTACACGAACCGCCTGTTTTTTGTTGTTATATTCCGGTGTTGTTACCTGTAACGTGAGTGGTCCTGGCTTAGCAAAATCTTCTGCCATCATGGCCCGGTTGTCAATTGTCCATACTGCTGGCGTTGACACCAATTCACCACCGTCGCGCACATTCAATATCGTTGGCAGAGATGGCACTTTGCCAAGCGCCACCGCTTCTGGCAACGGATCAGCGATATCCACCTTGCCCATCGAATCCAGCAGATCCGGTGTCCAACTGTTATACCACTTGATCGCGATGTCGGAGCCTATACCGAACTCAATGGGCAAGAACACGTATTTTGCAGCATCATTCGAGAAATTGCCACCATTCCACGTATCCCCCACGTAAATGAATTTTCCTTTTTCCGGATCGACCGGAAGGACGGATGTGGTCTGAGTGCCGAAAGCCTTGCCTGGATCGGGATCACTCGGCAACGTGCGTACGAACGGATTGGTTTGCGTTGACCAGGGGCCAAAAATGTTATCCGCCACCGTCACTTTGTTTTCGTTAGGGGCCCAGCCGGAAGCTCCGGAAGTCAAAATATAATATTTACCCTGATACTTGAACATTGCCGGTGCTTCGCGTTGCCCTCCAGGGAACACCCGCACGTAATCTACGCCGTACTCGGCCTGATAGGTGGAATCACGTTCCGGATTGCCTTTGTCATCCGTTCGTCCTTCCTTATGCCAACCTGTTACATCACTGTAGTCTTCATTCAGTTTGGAGATATAGAGCGTCAGGTTCTCTTCGCTGGAGTAGATCAGATAACCGGTGCCGTCATCATCCTTGAACAATGTCATGTCACGTGCCATGCCCTTATCACTTGGGAAGTAATCTTTCTCCCCTTCCGGAGCTCTGTCCATTCGGTAACTCTTCTGATACACAAAAGGTCCAGTTGGTGAGTCGCTGATCGCATAACCGGCCCGCGCTTTACCGTAGTTCGCATTATCGTTATACGGGTCCTTATCACCGTCCATGTGGGCCCACATCACGTATTTCTTTGTTTTGTCGTTGTAGATGACCTTCGGTCGTTCAATGATCCGTCCTTTTCGGATATCTGCCCAGATATCCACGCGGTCATCACGCCCCGCATACAGTTTGGAGATCAACGGGTCATTGTCAAAATCATCCATGGATTGAAGTGTCGATAGAGCCATGCCTTCGTCTGTCCAGTTCATCAGATCCTTGGAAGAATACACACGCACACCAACAGCTGGCCAGCCACCCTTATGATATTCGCCATACCAGTAATAGGTCTCCGTCTGTTCATCGTAGAAGAAACCAGCCCCATGCGCATCAATCGGCTTCCCGTCCAGATCTGGCCACAATTGTCCTGGTGTAATGCTTGTGCGAACTGTGGCAACGCTCAATGGTGCGGATGCTGGAGAAGTTACGCCGTCCACGGTCGCCTGAATGGTGTAAAAATATCCTGTGCCCATCGTCAGACCACTATCATTAAACATGCTTTCATTTCCACTATAGACCTGCTGATACGTGCCCGTAGCACTCGTGGATCTGGAAAGCTTATATGTTACATCAGATCCAGTAAGGGCATCCCACTCCAGAGAGATTGATGTATCCGTCACGGCCGTCGCAGCAAATGTTGCAGGAGAGTCAATGGCGTATGTCGTGGCTTCTGCAACAGTGGCTGCTGACTCACCAGCTGTATTGAAGGCCGTTACGCGATAGCTGTAGCTGCTCCCAGGCTCAAGTGCCTTATCCGTGAAAGTTAGTCCTTTACCTTCGTAAACCTGCTCGTATTGGTCACTGCCAATCTCGGCACGAACCACGCGATAACCAGTCGCCTTATCCACAGCGGGCCAAGTCAGCTGAACGCTGGTCGCGTTAAGTGCTGTAGCCTTTAATTCAGCCGGAGCCTGTGGTGCCGCCACAGTCGTTCGAACTTCCAGTGGAGCAGTCCATAATGATTCAGTTAATCCTCCATATTCATAGGCGAGCTTGTAATAGTAGACCGTATCCCCGCTTAATCCTTCATCTGTGTGTCCCAAAGTTCCGGTGTTGGTTACCAGGGAATAGCCCCCTTCAGGCGTGTAGGAACGGTACAGGCGATAACCTGATGCACCCGCGAGTTCAGACCATTGTAAGGAAACCGAAGACGCCGTCTGCTCGGCAATAGAGAGCTGAATATCGTTCTCTGGCGGTCGCTCGGCAATGGTCACGTCATCTGCATGGACCGACTGCCACTTATTCCGAATGCCCACGGTACCTGATTCATATGTAGTATCAACCAGATCGAATACCAACCGGTCGGAGCCGTTTTCCACGATATACCCTCGAATGGTGCTACCTGATAACACCACTTTGAGGGTATACCATGTATTTTTGGCAAATGCATAGTCCACCGTTTTCAAAGTGGTATCTGAACCGTTCATCCTTTTTGAGAAAACGAGTTTATTATTGGGAACCTGCATTTGAAAATAGTAAAAATTGCTCTTATCCTGAAACCGCGGCAATATTCCCGGATATCCTTGACTGGCTCCCGTATAAAAGCGCATGGACACGGTCATGTCCGATATGGAGTCTCCTGTAGAGATAATGCCTTCATTGGTATCGCTTTGGAACAGCGTGAAGTTGGACGCGTCTGTCGGGTCCGCGATCACTTCCCAGTTGCCTGAACTTACATTCCACGCAGGTGCTTCCGTATATTCCCCATCCGAAAAATCGTCCTGCAGCAACGTGACGGGTACACTACCCAGATTGGCATACGCCTTACTCGGCAGCATTAACGGTCCCGAAGACAGCGCAAGTGTTGCAGATAACATGAATATCATGGGTTTTCTGAGTTTATCCAATGTTCATTCTCTCCTTTGGCGTGAAAGATGAAAGCATGGTTCCTGAAGGCGCGGTGGTGTTGATCAGCCTATCCTCAGCAGCCGGCGGTCAGTACAGAGCGTTTTCCACCTCCTCATTTTAATGAAACCGGTTTCATTGGAGTGCAAAAAAAGACCTGTCTTCCCTTCTAAGTGCAATGATACCCATACGGAATACCGTCTCTTCCTTGCCCCTATACAGTGAAACAGGTTTCTATTATATAAATGTAATCGCTTTCCTGAATTATATTATTGCCTTATTCAAGCTGTCAACTGTGAATTGGGTGCAAACATTTTTCGTTAAAACCACGCAAAAAAGGCGCGAGTTCTGCCTGTTTTGCAAGCAAAATTCGCGCCTTTTTTCACCGTTCGAGCTTGTTTGCCAGCTCGCTCGAATTATTAGTGAGTGACTTTTGAACAACCTCTGTTTAGAATACTTTCGTTGTCCATGACTCACAGTTCCACGTCTCCGTAACTACATCACGGTAGAATTCCGGTTCATGGGAGATCAGAAGAATACTGCCTTTGTAAGCCTTGAGCGCACGTTTCAACTCTTCCTTGGCATCAACGTCCAGATGGTTCGTCGGCTCATCGAGTACAAGCAGGTTGGTTTCGTTATTGATCAATTTACAGAGACGTACTTTGGCTTTCTCGCCACCACTCAGTACAGCTACCTTGCTCTCAATGTGTTTTGTAGTCAAACCACATTTTGCAAGTGCAGCTCGCACTTCGAATTGGGTATAGGAAGGGAACTCCTGCCAGATCTCTTCAATGCAGGTATTATAGTTTGCATCCTTCATCTCTTGCTGGAAGTAACCGATCTCCAGATGTTCACCGCGTTGAACGGTTCCTTCCAGAGCCTGAATTTCACCCAGAATACTGCGCATCAGGGTTGTTTTACCGATTCCGTTCGCACCAACGAGGGCAATCTTCTGTCCACGCTCCATACGCAGATCCAGTGGTCTGGACAACGGTTCGTTGTAACCAATCACAAGACCTTTGGTTTCGAAAATCAGCTTGCCGGATGTTCTTGCATCACGGAAATTGAATTGCGGTTTCGGTTTCTCTTTCGCGAGTTCGATAACATCCATCTTATCGAGCTTCTTCTGTCTGGACATTGCCATGTTGCGTGTAGCTACGCTTGCTTTGTTACGCGCTACAAAGTCCTTGAGGTCAGCAATCTCTTGTTGTTGGCGTTTGTACGCCGACTCCAGCTGCTGTTTTCTCATCTCATGTACTTCCTGGAAGTGATCATAATCCCCCACATAGCGGGTCAGATCCTGATTCTCCATGTGATAGATCAAGTTGATCACACTGTTAAGGAACGGAATATCGTGAGAGATCAGGATAAAAGCATTCTCATATTCCTGCAAATAACGTTTCAACCATTCGATATGCAATTCATCCAGATAGTTTGTAGGCTCATCGAGCAGCAAAATATCGGGTTTTTCCAGCAATAGCTTGGCGAGCAGTACTTTGGTACGCTGTCCACCACTCAGGTCATTGACGTCTTTATCCAGACCGATATCCGTCAGACCAAGACCACGTGCGGTTTCATCCACTTTGGCGTCGATCATGTAGAAGTCCTGGTTTGTCAGTGTATCCTGGATCGTACCCACGTCTTCAAGAAGTTGTTCAAGCTCCTCAGGAGTCACATCGCCCATTTTGCCGTACATATCATTCATTTCCTGTTCCATGTCGAACAAATACTGGAACGCGCCGCGAAGCACGTCACGGATGGATTGGCCTTTGTTCAATACAGCATGCTGATCCAGATAACCAACACGCATCCGTTTGGACCACTCTACCTTGCCTTCATCTGGCTGAAGTTTGCCTGTAATAATGTTCATGAAGGTTGATTTACCTTCACCATTGGCCCCAATCAGACCAATATGTTCGCCCTTCAACAGGCGGAATGATACGTCGTTAAAGATAGCACGGTCACCAAAACCGTGACTTAATTTTTCTACATTTAATATGCTCATTCATGACACCTTTTCTATATAGACTTAATTCTTTGTATATTATAAGCGTTATCTCCTTTACAACTCAACGCCATATTCAAAATTATTGCACCTTTCGGGCTGAAATTTGCCTTATATGAAAGTATGGGTTAAAATTTTGCCTTAACGAATTACTACTATATAGAACGGAGCTCTTTGAAGAGCATCAGGTGAACAATATGATTGAAGTGAAACAATCCAAGTTGGGTGACGGCGGTGAATTTAACCGTGGGGTATTTGCTACCGTTGACATTGCCAAAGGAACGCTTATCCATCAGGCACCCGTTGTGCCTTACCCGAATGAAGATCATGAACATGTCGAAAAAACGATTTTGGAAGATTACGTGTTCGAATATGGGGCGAATCATACTGCCATTCTGCTCGGCTACGGCAGTCTGATCAACCACTCCTATGAACCTAACGCTACCTATGATATTAATTTTGACAACCACACCTTTGACTTCTACGCGTATACAGACATCAAGGCTGGCGAAGAAATCGTGATTAATTACAACGGTGAAGAAGACAGCATGGACCCGTTATGGTTCCTGGATGATTATGAGGAGCGTATGCGTGAGTTCAATAAGTCCAATGAGGATGAGGATGATGTTGAACAAGAGAACGAAATCCACTCCTCGGATACGGACACGAGTAAATAAACGTTACACACAAGAAATTTTGCAAAAACCTTCGCTATGGATAAAAAAATTTCGCGTTGTCCGCGATAAATTATGAAATGAATACCCAGAGAACTCTTCATGGGTAAAAGTTTAAACACAAAAAGCAAGCTCTCCGTTAACGGAAGACTTGCTTTTTGTGTGTTGTCTTTCTTTCTAAGCCAAATATGCTTGTCCATATTCATTGTTTATCGTGCATCTCAAATTATTTTAATCTGTAATCGGTGGATCTGTATGCAGATCAGCATCGGGTTCCGTGGTTCTCCACTTGGTAAAAGCGACCTCGAACCCAGCACGCTTCGGTGCACACAGAAATGGGCCTGCGTGTTTGTTCGTCGGATGGGCAAACCGTGCAACGCGAATCGTACGCCAAGCATGCTCATCTGTGCGCGCACGAATGATAACGGCCTCGTTGTCGTAGGAGGCTCTGATCGTTACAATTCGTCCACCCCACTCTGGCACCGGAGAGAGCGACCAATCCGAATACATATCCGTCACGACGGCTCCAACATGTGCCACACCATCGTTAACCTCAACTCCGGCCTTGATCCATTGGTCTTCTCCGTACCATAACATTAAGCCCGCCTGATCATATAGTTCGGTGAATGAACTTAGATCAAACGATACCTCGATCGCTTCCGTTCCGTCCCATGGAGCAAGTATGGCGTGTCCATCCCGATGACAGAACCCATAGAATGTTTTCTCCCAGAAGTCACTGCCTTCCCGAGCTTCCACAATGAAACGATCCCCATCCATCCGTGCAGCAACAGGTTCCTTCGTCCACTTGCCTTCAAGAAGTCCTATAAAATCCGATGACATCGTTAATTTCCATCCTTCCTTCCGTCCCAAGGGACGTTAATCATCACTTTTACAATAGAGAACCCAGGTCCGATGCAGCAGTAGGATATGCAAAATTCATGATGTTTAACTGATCGATGGTCAGATCGAACTGAATCGCCATTGCAATAAGGTTAATCAGTTCTTCTGTTTTGCTCCCGAGCACATGCGCACCCAGAATGCGACCGGTTGACTTGTCGATTACCACTTTGGCCATGGCAAATTTTTCATGAGTTCTCTTGTAAGTATACCATTTCGACATATCATTTACCTGCACCTCGTAGCCCTCTTTTTTGGCTTGTTCCGTGCTCATACCTACAGCACCAAGTGCAGGGACAGTGAACACAATGGAAGGCATCACTTTATAATTGGGTTTGTGTTGATTTCCCTCCAACAAATTGAACGATACAGCCCGGGATTCCTGACCTGCTAACGGGGTTAAAGGCAACCCTCGGGTGTCCGTTACATCGCCAGCAGCATATACTCCCGGATTACTTTCACTCTGCATGTACTCATTGACCGTAATACCCTTTTTGCTGTAGCTGACGTTGCCTTTCTCCAATTCCAGCCCATCCACATTGGGAACCCGCCCCGCTCCATGCACGACAAGTCCGCACTGCCACTGGTGATCTGCACCGTTGCGTGTGCCATGAACAACATAGGTGTTCCCCTCTTGCCGTATGGACTTCACCTCCGCGTTCAAGTGAACATGGATGCCAATCTCTTTCGACTTTTGCAACAAAGATTCCACCAGCTCCGCATCAAATGATTTTAGCGGCTGTTCACTCCGATGCAGGATATGGACCTCCGTCCCGGCTCTGGCCGCAATATGTGCAAATTCAAATGCAATATATCCACCGCCTACCAGCACTAATCGATTCGGCAGCTGTTCCAGTTCCAGAAATTCATCACTATATATAAGATGCTCTGAGCCCTCAATTTCAAGTGGCGCAGGTCTTGCACCGGTTGCAATCAGGATGTGTTTGCCATGAAGGACTTCTTCTCCAACTTGAATATGATTTTCATCGACAAATGAAGCTTTACCATGGAACGTGTCCATTCCGGCTTGCTTGAATTTATCTTCACTTGCTCTAGGTATGCTCTCGGTAAAAGTGCGCTTAAAGGCCATAAGTTCAGACCAGTTGATGGTCGCCTGTCCCTGAATTCCTTTCCCTTGCATCCTTTCGTTCCAGTCGATCAGTTCAGCCGCTCCTGCCAGCACCTTCTTGGGATCACAGCCGCGCAGTGCACAGGTTCCTCCGAATTCACGTTCATCAATCACAGCGATTTTCCAGCCAGCTTCAGCGCAACGGGTGATGACAGAGCTTGCAGCGCTTCCTGTGCCAATCGAAATCAAGTCATAGGTTTCTTGTGTCATTACGGTTCCTCCTCGTCTTCTTGGTACATCTGTTGTAGAGACGCCTAAAGTTACAGTAATCCAGCTTGTTTAAGGTACTCCATAGCCACCTGCTCAGGATTGGCTCCTTCTACGTTCACGTCGTAGTTCATCTGACGCATCTCGTCATCCGTAATCTTTCCAGCAAGCTGATTCAGCACCTCAACCAGTTGTGGATATTGATCTGCCGTTTCTTGACGAAGCATCGGCGCACCTTGATACGGCGGGAACAATTCCTGATCATCTTCCAACACAACCAGTTCATATTGTCTCAGCTCACTATCGGTGGAGTACGCATCTACGAGATTGATATCGCCACGTTGAACAGCTCCATAGCGAAGCTTCGGTTCCATGGTTGCAACGTTCGGAAATTTAATCCCATACTTCTTCTGAATGCCAAGGTAACCGTCTTCCCGATCCGAGAACTCCAGCGTGAATCCTGCCTTCATCTGCTGTTCCACTGGCTTGAGATCCGAAATGGTCTTGAGATTGTATTGATCTGCGGTGCTCTGTGGAACGGCTAACGTATACGTGTTGTTGTAATCCATAGGTTTAAGAAGCATCATGTTGAACTGGTTCAGCATTCCTTCTCTTGCCTGTTCGTACACCTCCGTCCGATCGGTGCTAACAGCTGTTTCCTTCATGAATTCAGAGATCGCGGTCCCTGTGAATTCGGGATAGATGTCAATATCACCTGAGTTGAGTGCGTTGAAAAGAAATGGCGTTTTGCCTAATCCGGGCTTCAATTCAACCGTTAAGTCTGTATCTTTTTCAATTAATAACTTGTACATATTAATGAGAATTTCGGGTTCCGCCCCCAGTTTCCCGGAAATAACGAGATCCTTCTGCCCTCCACGTGCCAAAAAGGGAATGGTAATCACAAGTATTGCGATTAGAGCCAGCGAACCAAGGGTGACCAGTGTTTTCTTGAAGGATAACCGTTGGAACTGACGTAATAGTACATCAAACAAAATAGCCAGCAAGGCGGCTGGAATGGCTCCCAGGATGATCAGTGCCGTATCATTCCGATCAATACCCAGCAAGATTAATGCACCCAAACCTCCTGCGCCGATCAAGGCAGCAAGTGTCGCGGTTCCTACAATCAGGACCATAGCAGTTCGAATTCCGGCCATGATGACAGGCATCGCCAGTGGCAATTCCACTTTAATTAGACGTTGTCTACTATTCATGCCCATCGCATTCGCCGCTTCGACCATGGAAGGATCAACTTCGGATATGCCTGTGTACGTGTTGCGGAGCACAGGAAGCAGCGCATACACAACCAGTGCAATAATTGCTGGAAGTGTTCCTATGCCGAATAACGGAATGAGTAAGCCGAGAAGCGCCAGGGACGGAATAGTTTGCAACACAGCCGTAATCCCGATAATCGGTTCAGCCACTCTAGGTTTGCGTGTAAGGTATATACCAAGCGGAATAGCGATGAGGACAGCAAAGAACAATGCGATGAAAGATATCTGCATATGTTCCAGGAGAGCAGACAATAACTGGCCTTTGCGCTCGCTGAACACCTCCGTGAATCTACTCATGTCCCTCACCTCGTTCCTGTAACTGATCAGACCAGTATTTCATCAGGTCGGCCCGATCGATCTCGCCAATAATCTGTCGGTTACGTTCAACCAGCAAATGGTCGTGAGCACTCATAATCTCAACCAACTCCGGTAGCGAAGTTGATACAGGAACGGCAGTTTTCGCAGATTTGGGCACATGACCAGGTGAGAGTGGTGTCATGATGGATTCAAGATCAAATACGAATGGTGAGATCGAGTCCGCATCAGGACTCCCGACAAACTCACGTACGAAGTCATTAGCTGGTTGCTGGATCAATTCTTCCGGAGTACCTACCTGCAATACTTCTCCATCCTTCATAATGCAGATGCGATCGCCCAGCTTCATCGCTTCCTGGATATCATGGGTGACAAACACAATTGTTTTCTTCATCTGACGCTGGATATCCAGTATATCGTCCTGCAATTTCTCGCGGCTCATAGGATCAAGTGCACTGAACGGTTCATCCATCAATACAATCTCGGGATCGGCAGCGAGTGCACGCAACACACCAATTCGCTGCTGTTGTCCACCTGATAGTTCGGCAGGTTTGCGCTCACTGTACGTATCTCCGTGCAAACCAACCATGTCCAGTAGCGTATGTACGCGCTGCTTGATCTGATCTGACTTCCATTTTCGCAGTTCAGGAACAACCGCAATATTCTCGGCAATCGTCATATGTGGAAATAGTGCAATCTGTTGTAGTACATACCCAATATTCCAGCGCAATTCGTGAATGTTGTATTCATCAATTGGGCGTCCATTGATGCGGACTGTTCCATCTGTTCGCTCAATCAGGCGATTGATCATTTTGAGCATGGTGGTTTTGCCACATCCACTCGGACCAATCATGACGAATAATTCACCCTTGTTAATGTTGAGGTTAACCTGACGCAAAGCCGTAGTTCCATCAGGATATTGTTTTGATACATTTTCGAACTGAATCATCCGCTCTCTTCGCTCCTTTATCTAAGGCGTGTCTCAAAAATCGCCCTAACATCATTCTCATCTATTTCCCCAAAAGTGTGTTCGTATAATCACTGCCGTCCGTAGTGCCTAAGGTTAAGCAGAGATCCATATACCAAATCAACGATGTCAACATACTGGTAGACAGGCAAAAAGACGGGCACCAGGCACCGTCTTCTCATTAAATACAATATGTTTCTTCCACTATTTCCATACTGCCATATGATTTTGAACAAATTGCTCCATTGAGATTGGGCCATTCCCCGTCAATTTCAGCACGGTATCCGTTACTTGATCTTCCCGGCCTTCTTCACGGATGGCAATATCCAACCCTGCCAGAGCTGTTGCATAATCTTCGGGCATCCCTGCTTGAATCATGCTGTTCCTCAATTCATCATCGGACAACGATTCATGCTGGATGGATTGACCCAGTATACGACTAATGATGTTGGAAACCTGCCCATAGGACAACGTCTCCGGCCCTGTAATAATATGCTCTGTATTATGAGGAATAACATCTGTCAGTGCTCGGAAGGCAACAGTTGCAATATCATCTGCGCTGACAAAACCGATTTTACCTTCCCCCGCAGCACTATAGATTTTACCGAGTTGCTTCGTCGTCTCCCGATGCGGTCCCTCTGTAAAGTTCTCCATAAAATAAGATGGTTGGAGTACAGCCCACTCGGGAGCATGCGCTTTTAAATACTGATGTACTTCGCCAAATATAGGACCATCTTCATTAACTGAAGCACTGCCAAGCAAGACAAATCGCTTAACGCCGCTCCACAATGCTTCCTTCATAAACGGAATCATGACGCCTCCCGGATTCGTGTCCATAACTGGCACGACAAGGTACACCTGGTTTACATTTTTCAGTGCCTGAGCATATGTCCCGGAATCATACCAATCGAAATAGACATAGTTATCACCAGAATCAGAAAGAAAGGGTTTGCTTCTTCCTGCCAAACGCACTGGATATTGCTGTTTTTGAAGTAGAGCCGCAACACGGCTTCCTGTCTTTCCATTAGCCCCTGTAATCAGTGTCACCGGTTTATCATTATTCATGTTTACTTCCTCCTAGGTTCGATTCAAGTACGATCATCGGATTCCAATAGTCTTTATAATGTGTAATTTTTCATTCTTATGGCTCACTGCTGAGATTGTGTCATCCTACTTCCTCCTTCAGTTTTGTTTGGCGTTCTTTTTCCAGACCAATCAGTCTAAAATAGTCAAAAAATAAACGCCTATGCGTTCATTTTCAAAAAACCATTATAGAATTCATCATGTAAAACGTTAATCCATAGCCCTTAAAGTCATCTGTACAAAATCTCTCAGCGCTTCTGCACTTGCACCGCTCTTCGCCGTAAAGGTCAATGAGAGTCGGGAATAATTCAGAAAACGGGCAAGACCGGGCAATTCTTCCTCTGGGTGCTTCAATTCGCCACTCCTCTGGCCCCGTAACAGCGCAGTATGAATAACATCTTCCATTTGTTGATTAGTGGTTTGAATAAAGGCTGCGATTTCGTGATTTTGTGGTGCCTGCTCCACCGCACTATTAATGATGAAACATTCATTACGACGTTCATCGTCTGTAAGCACGTTAACCACTTCGTTGAACAACTGTGCCACGCCTTGCCTCACACTTGTGCATTCGTTTAATAATGTGATGCCTGCCTCTGTCTTCTGCTGTATATAGAATTTAAGCGCTGAGACAAACAGATCATGTTTGGTGCCGTAGGTGTCATACAAGCTTTGTCGTGCAATGCCAAGTTCACTCAGCAGTAGACTTAATGATGTACCTTCATAACCGTACGTTCCGAATACAGACGTTGCTTTTCTTAGAACAGCCTCCGTGTCAAATTCCTTAATTCTTCCCAATTTCAGACCTCACCTCCCTATTCATTAAATAAAGAATACCTTTTCCAGACTGATCAGTCAAGAAAATAAATGCTTTGATTTTGGACAAAGTGGTATAATGAGAATAGAAGCTGAATGAATTCTTTTACCATTTACAACCATGACCACATATAAAGGAGTGTACCCATATGTATATTCAAATTACTGACCTGGCTGCAAAACGATTGACGGAAAGCCTGAATGATCAACCTGGATACTTCAAAGTAATCTATGATCTGGAAGGTTGCGGATGTAACGGAGTTATCGCGATCATCATTGTCGATGAACTCGCGGCTCTTGATGCTCAGATTGAAACCAATCTGGTTCCGTTCTATGTTGATCCGAAGCAACAGTTGAATCTCGAACAACACATGAAACTGGATACAGAAGAGAATTATCCTTCTTTCAAATTAAGCAGTGATTCCGGAGTGCTCAGCGCCAACGTTCGCGTTCGTGATACACGGGCCGTAACTGTGGGAAGCTCCGGTGGATCTGACGCCTGCATGTTGTAACACAGTCTCCAGCATAATTGCAGTAATCTAGCATTATCTCTTCACAACAAAAGCCGTTGCATCTACTAATGCAACGGCTTTTAATGTTCTTTTCTTTATATACCTCTTATCAGAGTTGCAAAAAAGACTCTATAAAAGATAGATAAACTAAACATTTACACGAAACGGAGAGGACAGAAAAAACCTGAAGAAGCGTAACGCTCGCCTTTATCCCCGGATTTTCACCATTATAAATTGATCAAACAATCAGGGGATAACAGCGATCGGAAGGTTGTTCTGTCATCAAAGTGGCAGGGTAAATACCCTCTAGTTAGATTTTATAGCAAACTTTGTTTACAACTCGGAAACAATTGGAGAACCTATGGATATAATCCTCTAGTATACTCGGTATATAGATTCATATATTCCGAGGAGGAACACACATCATGAAACCTTTTACTCGTAAATCCATCATATCTACAATGCTCATAGGTTCTGTTGTAGCAGGTTCTGCTTTTACTACGCTCCCCATCACTTCAAGCCTGAATCCCGTCGCATCTGCTGCAAGCTCCAGCTTCACTCAATTTCTGCATGATAATGCACCTGGTCGTACGATTAAAACCATCAAAAATGTGGCAACCGTGACCAATGTGTCCAGTACAGTTGTACTTGTCAATAAAAAGAGAAATCTGCCTTCGACTTATGCACCTCAGGATTTGGTTGTACCAAACATTCCTTTTAGCTTCTCAGGCTCCAGTCCGAAGAAGCAGATGCGTAAAGTCGCTGCAACAGCTATAGAGAAATTATTTGCCGCTGCCAAAAAAGACGGCATTGATATCAAAGCCGTGTCAGGCTATCGCTCTTATGCGACTCAGAAATCAATCTTTGACCGCAATGCCAGTATTAAAGGTGAAGCTGTTGCTAACAAAACAAGTGCTCGTCCAGGACAAAGTGAACATCAAACAGGTCTTGCAATGGATATCTCCAGTGCCTCGGCCGGTTATGGTCTAGAACAAAGCTTCGGAAACACCAAAGAGGGCAAATGGCTGAAAGCCAATGCCCACAAGTACGGATTCATCATTCGTTATGGCAAAGACCAAGAGAAATTGACGGGTTACTCCTATGAGCCTTGGCATGTACGTTATGTCGGAGTATATATTGCAGGTGAAATTACCAATCAGAAACTTACACTGGAGCAATATTTGGAACGTGCCAAATAAGGAAGGTATCTACCTCATCCGTAGTCAGCTATCCGATCAGATAAAAGAAGGATAACTATAGATATCAAGGCTGAAATTGAATATGGGGCCGCAACGCCCCCTCTTCTGCTTCAATCTTTTTCATTTGAACACATCATCACGTCCCGACGATTCTCCTAAAGACAAGAGGTAATCTCTTCAGACTTTCGGTTCCAGCCCAAGAGCCTGCGCCAGCAAGTAGTGCATTATGGCACAAATATAGTGCAACATTGTACACGATGGAACCCAAAATAATCTCCATAACGACAAAACGTTTTAACGTCGAAGATTGGATCACATATACCCGAAATTCATGCGGGTCATGTCCTCCCTTAAATCTTGTGATGAGAGCTTTCATGAATCACCTCTAGTGTTTTATTCTAGCGTATGGCAAGCGAACCTTGTCTTATTCAAAAATAATACTTACATAAAGTAACTAAGTGTGTTATAGTCAGTTTATAAATCATACATAAGCGAGGGAAACCATCATGAGTGAGTTTGAGAACCTGGTTAAAAACCGCAGATCGGCCGTTATTTTTGAAGAAGGAATTGAGATTTCAGAGTCTGAGCTGCAAGAGATGTTTGCCCTGAACAAATTCGCCCCTTCTGCCTTCAACTTGCAGCATACACATTATCTTGTGATTAGAGATGAAGAACAGAAAGAGAAAGTCTATGAAGCTTCCCAGCAATACAAAGTAAAAACAGCTTCTGCAGTCATTATCGTATTGGGTGACGTCAACGCACATCATCACATCCGCACCATTAACGAAGGATTGCTGAACCTGGGCGCTCTCACTCCGTTTCAATATGAGCATGAATCCCAAAGTGTCACCGAATTTTACGAGTCTCGCGGCAGATTCTTCCAACGTGAGGATGCCATTCGCAATGCCAGCCTGTCTGCCATGCAATTGATGCTAATCGCTCAGGATCGGGGTTGGGACACCTGTCCAATGATCGGCTTTGACGCCGAAGAACTACAGCAAAGCTTGGAAATTCCTAACCATTACGTACCGGTCATGATGATCACGATCGGCAAAAAGTCGGAAGCCAAACAGCGCCCACGCGGTTACCGCAAACCAATCCATGAATATGTTAGCTTCAACAAAATGCACGCTGAATAACATATAACATGACAAACTAGTTTAATGATAAATTAATACAATGATAAACTAATTAAGCAAAAAAGCCACGATATCGTGGCTTTAATACGTTTCATAGATTAATGTGTCCAACATTTGAAATTCATTGTCAAACTCAGCGTATATGTACAGTCGGCCAGCAGGTGTATCCCCCGCATCATAACCCAACCGGAAATACTGATCTCCCTGAAATTCTGCATCAGCCAAAACCAATTCACTGATATCCTCGTCCGGATGGGCCTCGGCAATGGTTTTAAGGGCCTGCTCCTGAAGCATGTCCCACCGTTTCCAAGTCTCTTCCATGTATGGAGATAAGCTTTCCATCTCAGCCTTAGTTGAAACCTGTGCAGTAACTACGAGCTCTTTATCCTGAATAAGCAAGTATAACTGATAATTGGACATGGATGTATCATACTGAAATACACCCATGCCCTGAATTTCATGATTGGATTCAAATATTAGATTGTCGGCATACTCCAACTTTTCCAGTATCAGATTATGACTGTAATCCAACCCGGTTAATTTGTTCTCGGAACAGTACAGCTCTCTTAGTTGCACGTTGTGGCGGATATCCAGCTCACTAATATGATTGTTAAAACACCGGGCACTTTCCAAAACCAGATTCGAACGAAGATCCAACTGCTTGATATGGTTGTGATTACACCGAATTTCAAGCAAGGCTGGACAACCGGTTACATCAAGTTCCATCATGTAATTGTTCGCACAATCTAGTCGCCGCAGGTGTATATTGTATTCAAGATCAAGAGAGAATAGAGCGTTATAACTGCAACTGAGTTCCTCCAACTGCTCAAGACGCTCCAAAGCCAGCTTCGACAACATATTCCAATGACACTCCACCGTGACAAGCTTGGAATTATGAGAAATATCCAATTGACGAAGTCGATTAAAGCTGCAATCCAGCACCTGCAATTCGGAATTGGAGGTAAGGTCCAGTGTAAGAAGCTGATTTTCTCTACATCTTAACGTGCTGAGCTTGTGGTTCTGAGTCAGATCCAGATCTGTCAATTGATTATAGGCACAATCCAGTTCGTGAAGACTCCTGAAATACTCGATTCCATCAAGATTGCTAATATTTTGATTGGAAAGTTGCAATGTCTCAACCTCATAAATGTCACTCTCCTGAATGAACCCGCGCTGATTACAATAACGTTCCAACACAACTTGCCTGAAACGTTCATCCTTGAAGGCATAAGTAATATCCATATTCAATTCCTCCTCTCTCGTTTTCTTCTTTTGGAACAGTCTTCCAACATATTATTCCTATTCTATGAGTTACATCGCAGGGAATCAATATTACCTATGCAATTTTTTTTATACCATGTTAGCATCCAACATGTAAGAGAAATCGTACAGAGAGGATGATTTTCATGAAACTGGTTATTGAAAACCTCCCGTCATATCGTATAGCTTATGTTCGACAAGTCGGTCCATACGGGCCAGCCAATGCCCAAGCGATGAATACGCTGAAGCAATGGGCAGATAACAAGCAACTGTTGAATGAATCAGCAACATTACTCGGTATTCCTCAAGATGATCCGACTATCACACCGCCTGAGAATTGCAGATATGATGCCTGTATTGTGATTACTGAATCTGAACGTCGGCTAGATGACCCCATTGAGATTGGTCAGTTATCAGGTGGAGATTATCTCATCTGTAAGGTGAGACATACGGCAGAAGATATTCAGCAGGCTTGGAATGTGCTCATCCCCCATTTGCATGCAAGTGGTTATATGATGGACAACAAACCAGTTATAGAGCGGTATCGTTGGAAACTGCTCCAGCAGCATTGGTGCGAAATATGTGTGCCTGTGAGACCTGTGTAATCCGCGTTACGAGGAAACAAAAAAGTGACTTCATGTTGAAGTCACTTTCTCGTTAAACACTACTACTGCTACTAATAAATTGAACTAATCATTTACACGATAACGGAGAGGACAGAAAAAACCTGAAAAAGCGAAGCGTTCGCCTTTATCCCCGGATTTTCCCCTTTAGAAAAGGAATCAAAAAAATCTGGGGATAACAGCGATTGGAAGGTTATTCTGTCATCGTAGTGTCAGTGTAAATAACCTTTAGTTCAACTTATAAAACTAAATTAAAATGCCCAGTTGCCTTTGCGGAACACCGGCTCAATTGTGCCATCCTGTAACTCACCATCGATATCCAGCTCTGCGGAACCGATCATGAAATCAACGTGAGTCAGGCTCACATTGCACTCATGCTTCAGCAATTCTTCGTTAGACATCGTTGTACCATCTTTCATATTGAAAGGGTACGCACTTCCCACGGCCAAATGGCAGGATGCATTCTCGTCAATACCCGTATTGTAGAATATGCGATTCAGGTTGGAGATTGGGGAGTCATGCGGTACGAGTGCGACTTCACCCAGATAACGTGCGCCTTCATCGGTGGCAAAGAGGTTCTTCAGATGCTCTTCACCGGATGCTGCCGTAAACGCTACAACCTGCCCGTCCTTAAATGTGATTCTCATCTGGTCTACCAGCTGCCCGTTCAGGTTCAAAGGCATGGTGCTGCTAACATACCCGCTCACTCCGCTGCGCTTGGGCATGGTGAATACTTCTTCAGTCGGCATATTCGCAACGGTGTATACGCCTTGTTTATTTTCGCTGCCACCGCCGCCCCAGATATGATTATTAACCAGTTCGATTTTCAGGTCTGTACCTGGCGCACGGTAATGCAGGCTCTTATAATTTTTCTTGTTCAGGAGATCACTCATGGTAGTCAAAGTATCCAGATGTTTTCTCCAATTTTGTACGGCATCTCCGCCATCGACACGGTTCATTTTGAAGATGGTTTCCCACATCACGTTGATTCGATCTTCTTCCGGGATGTCTGCAAACACTTTGTTGGCCCAAGCTTTGGTCGGTGCTTTGATCAGACACCAGCTAATTTCATGGTTGCGTGTATATTTGGCATATCCGCGACGTGCATGTGCAGCTGCCTTCGTAGCCCGGGAAACGCTGTCTGAGTCAATTCCGTTATACAGTTCAGGATCTGGGACTTTGATCGTCAGAGTAGCGCCGCCTGCTTCTGCAAATTTCTCCATCATATCCGCTTTCCAGGCTGGATAGTAGTCAAAACTGTCATTGGAGCCATGTTCAAAACGACTGCGGGTGATGTTGTCATCATCGAAGTCCACCTGCACATAGTTTGCACCAGCCGCATAGGCTTTTTGTACAATCAGACGTGTGAATTCAAGCGTTTCGATCGGTGCGGTAACGAGCAAGTCCTGTCCTTTTTGAATATTTACGCCGACTTTGACAACCAGTTCTGCGTATTGTTCCAATGACTTTTCAAAGGTTTGTTCAAATTGACTCATGGTTGTGTTCACTCCCGTTTCATATATTAATGGCCTTAACCATTTCGTTTTTCTTGTTCACGCAGTTCGATCCGGCGGATTTTACCTGAGTTGGTCTTCGGCAGATCCGTAACAAATTCGATCTTGCGCGGATATTTATAAGGTGCTGTGATTTCCTTGACATGGTGCTGCAATTCACGCATCAGTTCTGGTGAAGCCAGTGAATCATCTCGCAGTACGACAAATGCTTTCACCACATTGCCACGGATCTCATCCGGACTTGCAACCACCGCACATTCCTTCACACTGGCGTGTTTCATAAGTGCTTCTTCCACTTCAAAGGGTCCAATCGTATAACCCGAACTGATGATGATATCGTCACTGCGGCCTTCAAACCAGAAGTAACCTTCTTCATCTTTACGTGCGCGGTCCCCGGTTACAAAATAATCGCCACGCTGACTCGCTTCCTTCCGTCCCTCATCCTGATAATAGGACCGGAACAGAGCTGGCATCTCTTTGTGCACCGCGATATCTCCTACTTTACCCGCAGGAACAGGTTGTCCCTCTTCGTCAATAATTTCAATCAATCCAGGTGTAATGGACTGACCCATCGAACCAATGCGTACAGGCGCATCTTTGAGGCTGCCGATTAACAACGTGCTCTCGGTCTGTCCATATCCGTCCGAATAGTGAGGTCGAAGTGACGCTGGAAGATTTCAATGACTTCCTGATTGAGCGGTTCACCCGCTGAAACAGCACTGCGCAGATGGGACAGGTCATAATGTCCAAGATCATCGGCTTTGGCCATCAATCGATATTCGGTTGGTGTACAGCAAAGAACATTAATTTGATGTTCCTGCATCAGCTCCAGATAACGTTTGGGCTGGAATGAGCCATTATAGACCAGGCCTGTCGCACCTCTTCCGAGTACCGACAGGAACGGACTCCAGATCCATTTTTGCCATCCAGGTGCCGCTGTTGCCCATACCGTATCAGATGGCTGAATATCCAACCATAATGTAGAAGCGATCCGCAGGTGGGCATATCCCCAACCATGGCTATGTACAACTCCTTTGGGATTACCTGTGGTGCCCGATGTATAGGCAAGAATAGCTGTATCATCACGGTGAGTTTCCACCGCAGCCATCTCCTCAGGTTGATCTTGCATTAACTGATGCACATTGACCCAGCCATCGGCAGGTACGCCCACTTCACCATTGGGTGATGCCACGATGCGATGTGCCAGTGACGGGAGATCCGCGTCCATCTTTTCCACTTCCGAAGTCGTCTCGGACCATACAATAACAGCTCGTGCCTCGGAGTGACGCAGACGATATTCCAGATCTTTTGCCCGTAACATCTCGGAGGAAGGAATAACGGCAATCCCCAGTTTCAGACAAGCAATGTAAATGACATAGGCAATGATACGGCGTGGTACCATGACCAACACCCGATCACCCTTCTCCAGTCCAAGTTCACGCAAACCTCCTGCAAGACGATTCGCCTGCTTGAATAAATCACCATATGTGATCTCTTCCAATTCTCGATGATCGCTGAGCCATCTAAGTGCAATCCGGTCTGATGGGTGATTCTCCATCTCGGATGTCAGGTTATAGCTTTCAGGCGAAATCCACTGTTCAAAGTTCAAATGGAGCCTCTCCTTTATAGTTCAAATGTAAAGCTTCTATATATTATACCCTAAATCCTAGGACCAGGTGCTATGAACTAGGCTCATTCTGAAAAAATAAACATAGGTCAATTAATGTTAACTATTATAATAGATCTTTTCCTATAAAGAAAATGACATATAAAAAAATGGCACCTTCCTGTGCATCAGGAAGGTGCCATTTCAGTTTAATTTTTATATTATCATCACTTTTTCTAACTTAACTTTTCGATTACCACGGATAATTGCCCATGCCGTCCAAAATGCTTTCGATCTCATTCAACTCTTCCGTTGTCAGATCAGGAGCTTGGAGCGCAGCTACGTTTTCTTCAATCTGGGACACACGGCTTGCACCAATCAGTGCAGAAGTAACACGGTTACCACGCAAAATCCAGTTCAAAGCCAGTTGGGAGATCGTTTGACCTCTTCTTTCCGCAACCGCCTGAAGCGCATCGAACTTGGCAATCCGTGCGTCCGCGTATGCTTCTTTTTTCAAATTGCCTGTTGGATTGGCTCGTTCTTCCTTGATCTTGTCGACATATTTATTCGTCAACTGACCGCGGCCGAGTGGACAGAATGCAATTGAACCTACGCCTTGCTCATCCAGAACGTCCTGCAAACCGTCTTCGATCCAGCGATTGAGCATCGAGTAGTTTGGCTGATGAACCAGACATGGCGTTCCCAGACGACGAAGAATGGTTACCGCTTCTTGCGTCTGTTCTGCATTATAATTGGATAAGCCCACATATAGAGCTTTACCTTGCCGCACGATATGATCCAGCGCCGTCATCGTTTCTTCCAATGGCGTATCCGGATCTGGGCGGTGATGATAGAAAATGTCCACATAGTCCAGTCCCATCCGGCCAAGACTTTGATCGAGACTTGCAACCAGATTTTTGCGGGAACCCCATTCGCCATAAGGTCCATTCCACATATGGTAGCCTGCCTTCGAGGAGATGAGCAATTCATCCCGGTAAGGGCGCAGATGTTTTTTGTAGATCACACCAAAGTTTTCTTCCGCAGAACCTGGAGGTGGACCATAGTTATTGGCCAAGTCGAAATGGTTAATTCCGAGGTCAAACGCACGCAAAATCATCTCTTCCTGAATATCCAATGTACGGTTACCACCAAAGTTCTGCCATAAACCCAGCGCAATTTGCGGCAGTCTAATTCCGGATTTGCCGGAACGTACATATTTCATCTCATCATATCGTTGTTCACTCGCAGTATAGGGCATCGTTATTCTCGCTTTCCTGTAAAGGTTTGTTGAATTCCTTTTCATCTTAGCCATTTTCCAGCCAAAACGATATGGCATTTCACTATAACCATATGGAAAAATGATTGTTATACACTTGAAGTAATCTTAATTTATTTATCTTTCATACCAATTAATATGTTAAAATGCAAGATGAGACGAAATCATACAGGAGTGAATACCCTTGATTACGTATATGTTCAAGAACAATCATTTTCAGGAGCTTCAGCTCCTTCATTATGGCACCGAAGCCTGTACACCAGGTCACCACTTTGGGCCTGCCATGAGAGACTATTACAAAATTCATTATATTTTGTATGGCAAAGGCACCTTCGAAGTGGGAGGTAAAACGTACACCCTGCACAAAGGGCAAGGTTTTCTCATCGTTCCGCATTCTGTTGTTCATTACGAAGCCGATCAGGATGACCCATGGGAATACAGTTGGGTTGCATTTCAAGGCAGTAATAGTTCATCCTTTCTACAGCAGGCTTGTCTGTCGGAGCATCACCCCATCTTTGAGCTGGGCAATGAGGATGACGAGATGCGGTCCTGTTTACACCGAATGGTCAATTCGCGCAATACTCTTAAAGGCTGGGAAATAAGCATGACGGGGTTGCTGTATCAATTCTTCTCGATTTTAATTGATCAGGCTAATCCAGAGCAGCTACAACCCGTGCACGATTACTCAAAGGAAACGTATGTGACACAGGTCATGGACTTCATTGAAATGAACTACGCGAATGCCATTACAGTTCAATCCATAGCCGCCCATGTCGGTTTGCAGCGCAGTTACCTGTGCTCTCTCTTCAAGGATCAGATGGGAAGCAGCATTCAGTCGTATCTGGTCCATTACCGGATGCGCAGAGCAGCCGAATTGACCCTTGATCCGGCTCTGACTATCGGTGATATTGCCCGCTCGGTGGGTTACACGGATCAATTACTTTTCTCCAAAATGTTCAAAAAAGTGATGGGCGAAGCCCCCACCTACTACCGCAAACATAAAACAGCACCCTCCCAGTTAAGTTGTTAATGGGAAGGTGCTGTTTTTGCCAATCCATATCACTTACATTTGTTCAAACTTACATTCCTTTATTATTTACATTCGTTCGTTACTTACGTTTGTTTATACGGTCTCTGGCATGGATATGCCGACAACTTGCACTTTAATTTCATTGACCATAACGCCGGCTAATTGCTCTACAGCCTGTTGAACATTATGTTGAAGTTCACGGCAGACCTCATGCATCTTGTTGCCATACTGAATGTTGATGCGCAATTGAATGGTGGCCTGATCGTCTTTGACGTGCACATCGATTCCTTTCTGCAGACTCTTGCCGCTAATGCTTTTGGCAATGCCTTCAGTCAGACCAACAGACATGGAGGATACCCCAGCCGTTGATTGAGCGGCCATGCCCACGATCTTGGACAACACATCGTTCGAGATGTGAATGGTACCCATTTGAACAGATTGAGGTGCAATATATTCGGGTTCGTTGTATGGTTTTTCGATAATTTCAGACATGTACTCCACTCCTTCGAATAATTTAGATTTTATGCATTCTGCCATTTGTCCTTGAAGAACATGTTATAGATTCGAACCAAAAGAATTTTAACGATCATATAGACCGGGATAATAATCAGGATGGCAATAATTCCACCCAGGTCCCCTGCACCCAAGACCAGAATAATCGTCGTGAGCGGGTGAATATCGAGCTTCTTGCCGAATACGTAGGGTGCCACCAGGTTGTCCTGAATCTGCTGAGCGACAAGAATAATAATCAGAGACCAGATGGCAACCGATGGGGATACCACGAGGCCCATGATGACAATGGGTACAGACGACACAATTGCTCCGATAAACGGAACAAAGTTCATGATGACCGCGATCACCGTAAGCAGTAATGCGTACGGCAGTCCAATAATCAAGAAACCGATATACATCAGTACACCCAATGCCAGATTGACCAAAACTCTTCCCACAATAAAACCACTCAACGCCTGATCAATCTCAATTACGACTTCACGGCTGTCATTTTGAAAACGCTTGGGAGCGATATGTGCCAGTTTACGACCAAATTTCTCACCTTGTAACAGCATATAGAACAAGAGAATTGGTAATGTAAACAAGATGATTGCAAAACTGGAAACGAGTGAGATAAATCCACTTACGTAGTTGGTTACAAAGTTAAACCCTTTGTTGATATACTCCGTGATCTGAGAGAAAGGTGTCGAGCCTTCAGGGAATAATGCTTGAATGGCTCCATTCTGCTCCAGCTCTCTCAGCTGTTCACTTAATGAATTCAGTAGATTCGGTGCGTTATCAACCAGATTGATCAGCTGCTCACGTAATGATGGCCATAATCCGATGATGAAGAACACACCCAGAATAGCAATAACCAGATAGATTAGCAAAATACTTAGTGTGCGATTGATTTTCTTTTTCTCCATATAATTCACAAGCGGCCTCAGCAGATAATAAAAGAATACCGATAACATCATCGGCACGGTGATCACCGTAAGCATAGTAACAAGCGGCTGAAAGATGAAGCTCACACGTGATAATAAATAGATATTAACCAATATCAGCGCCAGTGCGATACTGAACCGGACAAATGAATTTGTTTTTAACAAGTCGTTTCCCTCCACATAACCTTTTCTTTACGTTGAATCATTTAATGCTTGGTCTGGTCTTTAGTTCGGAATCTGAATGGTAAATACGGTGGTCTCCCGACCACGCCCGGAAAGGATCAACCGCCCGCCCATTTTCTCCGTATTACGCCGTGCGATGGACAAACCAAGTCCGGTGCCTCCAGTCGCTGTCCGCGCCTCATCCCCTCGTACAAACGGGTCAAAGATCGTTGACCACAGTTCTTGTGGTATGCCCACTCCGGTGTCTGCTACTTCAATCACCACATGGGTATCCAGCGGAATGAGTTCCACACGCAGTTCTGTTCCGATCGGATTGTAAGCAAGCGCATTCGTGATCAGATTCTGGATGACTCTGGATAGCAGCTCCGGATCATACCTTGCGTAAATCTCCTCATCAGGAACAAGCACATGCAGGACAAACTGTTTCTGCTCAATCTCCCCATACGTATCTGCCATAATCTCGCGCACGAATTCTCCAATTTCTCTTCTCTGAATATGCATGCGGAAATCAGGCGAATCCACCTTGAGCAGCTCCAGCATATTCTGTATCATGCGTGCAACCTGAACGGACTTGTTATAGATGTATCCCAGGTATCTTTGCTGCCTGTCCTTGTCCTCTCCGCGCCCTTCCACCAAAGCCTGAGCATATCCTTGTATAGATGTTATCGGTGTCTTCAGATCATGTGACAAGTCTACAATCAGTCGCTGTTTGCTCTCTTCGGCATAACGTTTCTCCGCCGAGGTATTCTCAATGACGTCTGCCATGTAGTTAAAGGTCTCACCAATCTGGACAAACTCTCTCTCGGCGGAGATCGACATCCGTGTATTATAATTTCCCTGGATCATCTGCGTAAGACCCGAGGAGAGTATACTGAGTGGTTTTTTGATTCTCCGTGCGACCCAATAGCTATATACAAAGATCAACAACAAAACCAAACCGATGCCAATCATAATGTAAAAGGATAACGGGTGCTTCAGATTGGTAATCAACTGATTATCATTAATCCTTACGCTGACCAGATCACGCGGGATCTTCAGCAACACATACGTTGCCGCTCCTTCCGCCTTAAACGGAGTAATGGAGTAATAATACGGCTGGTCGCTTCGGTTCTCCAATCCTGCGTACAGATCCGCTTCACTGTATCGTGTGAACGAATCTTGCTTGTCTCCCACATGCTGAATGACGTTGCGATTCGCATCCAGAATCTCGATCCAGCCGCCGCTGTCCTTGAGACGTTGGATCTCTGTGTCTTTCCCTTTCGACACTGAACCTCCACCGGAGTATAATTCGTTCTCCAGCTCTGCCACATACACGTGGGCTTCAACATTCAGATCCGGATCAACCACCTGATCCGAAATGCGAAAATCAACGACATCCAGTGACACCATGAGGTACACGATCAATACCAGTAACAGTAAAAAGAAGTTGAACAGCAAGAAATCCAGTGTCAGGGATGTCTGCAACAGTCGTTTTTCTCTAGCTTTCCATGGGCGCTTCAATTTTGTATCCCAGTCCCCTTATCGTTTTGAGATATTCCGGCTGTCTGGAATCACGCTCGATCTTCTCCCGAATATTGCTGATATGTACCATAATCGTGCTGTCCTCGTGCGCATAATAATCGCCCCAGACGGCTTCGTATATTTTTTTGCGGGTGAATACTCGGCCAGGTTGATCCAGCAATAATTCCATAATTTTATACTCTGTGGAGGTCAATGTTACAGGTGTCCCTGAACGAAAAAGGATACATTGGGATCGATCCAGCGTCAGATCACCCAATATCAGATTTTGTTCTTTCGCTGCCGGGATCTCTGCTGCATCAAATTGATTCACTCTTCTGAGCAATGCCTCTACTCTGGCGACAATCTCAAGCGGGTTGAATGGCTTCGCTATATAATCATCTGCCCCAAGTCCGAGTCCAAGGATTTTATCGTGATCCTGACTTTTGGCGGATAGGAACAGTACAGGCATGTGATGTGTAGCTCTGATCTGTTTGATTAACTGCAATCCGTCCAGTACGGGCATCATAATGTCCAGTATGACCAGATCGATCTGTGTTGAACGTATGCATTGTAACGCCTCGGCTCCATTCACCGCAGTCTTAATGCTATAGTCCTTCTCCAGATAGAGCTGAAGCAGTTCCACAATCTCTGGTTCGTCATCTGCAATCAATATGGTGTATCTCATGTTATTCCTCTCATTTCCTATACTCTATGCCTATCTATACCTTATTACTATATACTACGTCTCTTAATTCAACCTAAACCATTTCTAAAGATAATCTAAATAAATAAAAAATAGAGCCCCGGCACAGGCCAAGGCTTTAAGAATAATTCAAATATAGTAGGACTGTTTTCATTCTTGATCCAAGTTGTTGATTCAAACTGTTCATTCTTCTTTCAGACTATTCACATGAAGTCATCTCTTATCTGACCGAAGCCACGGTTCAACTTTGTCCCATAAACGTTCCTTGTCATATTGCACATATTGACTGGCCCGGTTACGCACAGGATCACCCGCGTAGAAACGTTCGTATAGATCATGCCTTGCTCCGAGCGGACTTCCGGTCAACTCCCATGCCAGTTGAAAAAGTCGAATCTTCTCCGGGGCTTGCATCGTTACTCCACCAAGATATTGGCCCATCATAGAGCCCATCGCTTCATTCATTTCCAACGTACCTGAGGGAATCTGAATCAGACCACCTGCAGCAATCGTCTTCAAAATCTCCACCGCGCGGGGATAATAACGATTGCCCAGATTACGTGCCGTTTCAATATATTTGAATTCCGGCAGCCAGTTGCCAAATGTATCCGGCTTGGATTGCGCTTCAGCAGCAATAATCAGTCCCTCAATGGTCTGCATCTGACTGATTAGCTCTCCGAGTTGTTCCTGCACATTCAAGAAAGAATCCACCCCGATCTCCTTGGCAATGGCTGAGGTCACGGATGTAATAAACTCCAGTTTCGAGTGTAATCGAATGACGCTCTGGTGATAGGCCAGACTGGCTGAAGCTGTATTACAGCGAATCTGCCATACGGCTTCAGGGTTATTGTGCAGCAATACACGTTCCCAGGGTACGAATACATCGTCAAAAAATAATACGGCATCCATCTCATCATATTGCGAGCTTAACGGATGTGATTGATCTGTATCTTTGGCCGCAAAAGATTCTCGGCACATCATGTGCAAGCCCGGACTGTCCGCGGCTACAACCACCATATGGGCCAATTCTGGCCGGTGCCCTGGAATTCGTTGAACGGGATAAGCCATGATATCATCTGCATAAGGGGCTGCTGTTGCTACCATTTTGGCTCCGCGGATCACCACGCCCTCCGTATTACTTTGGACAATCCGCAGCATGGCATCCTCATCTTCACCAACTGGCAAGGACCGATTAATCTGCGGGTCCCGCTGGACAATCGTCAGGAAAGCGTCTTTACGTTTGGCTTGTTCAAAATAATCGGATATTTTACCTGCAAAAGCCGGGTCATGCGCTGTCATCTCATGTCGTGTTGCATACCAACCGGTCAGGCGGGATCGGGCATAATCAGACAATCGGCTCATCACCCCATACGTCTTATCAGCCCAAAGCCGAAAAGCATCCGCCCTGCTGTTCACATCAAGAACGGAACGAGGCACAAGAAAGGAGCGGTGCACGTAACTTCCCGTCTGTTCGTCCCAGTAGGCCACGGTTTCCCGCGTCTTTGGGTCATCCACCAGATTGAATAATCCTTCTATCGTTTGAAGTGTACCCTGAAAGGCCTGATGCCCAGTTACCTGGACACGCTCTCCGTCCAGCCATACATTGCGCTCATCATTCAATCGTTGAATGTATGCTTGTCCACATGACATCGTGATGCTCATGTACGCCCTCCCTATTTAGAACTATGTAATGATACATTCTGTATCTATTAAAATAGTACTGTGCCTGAGATAGAAAAGTCAACAGACACCGAACTACAAGTCCGATGTCTGTTAGGTCATATATTTTTTAGACTAACTTGGAATACATATGACGCAGGTACCGCCAGCGCACAAGTGCAAAATACAGGATCTGCATGGAAGCAAAGACCAGGAAGATGCGAAGACTGTATCCGAAGACTGAGAAATCAACCAACTGTTGCAACGCTACAAAGGCCACTGAACTGTGGATGACGGCAATCAGAATCGGCAGGAAGAACATAAGCAATAGCTGCCTTGTTACAATCTGGCGGAGTTCAGGACGGCTGAGTCCCATCTTGCCAATCATGCGATACTGTGCTTCATCTCGTTCAAGGTCTGCGTAGAGTCTGAAATAGGTGAAGCTTGCTGCAAAGGTGAAGAAAACAATGCCGATCAGGCCGCTCAAAATTAGAATGATGCCATTGGTCTGCTTGGAATTAAGCCAATCCACCACAAGTGCGCTGACCTCGTAATAACCTTTGTCGGAATGATCATCTTGAATCGATTTGATCAAGTCAGGAGCAAAGCTGCGTGTGCCCATCCAATCTTTCACGATAAATTGGATCGTTCTCATCGAATAGAAACCTTCAGGCATGCCAACTTCCTCGTTGTACGCGGGTCTCATCTGATTAAACAATTCGTCAGTTACGATGTAGAGATTAATTTCATTTTGAAAAGGAATCACAATCTCGGTGCCAGGTGTCGATAGCTGAACAGGTACGCGTTGACTATCCACCTCCAGATTGATCTCCCCTCCGGAGAATCCTTGTTCAGCCTGTTCACGGTACTTCTTGCGAACCGCCAGATTGCTTGGTGTCATAAATGACTCATCGACCTGTTTCAACGTACGTTCTTCATACCCCAGTGCCTTCGCCAGACGGTTATAATCACTTAGCTTGATAATACTTCCATTATTATTTTCATATATAGGAGCATAACTGCCCTTCACGTAGGGAACTTGATGATCAATCAACGTTTCTTCAATCTGCCGAATATGTCGCTCTGACTGGGGAGTATCCCATGAATTCATATAGCTGAATGCGTACGGATTCGACATGGACGACAACCCCGGGTCAGCTATTGCGAGCATGGTGCCAATTCCCGTAAATGAAGAAGCTGAGATGATACTTACCATGAAAAACATAATCGCGTTATCTTTCATTCGATACGTAAGTTCCGATAGAAAGAGCAAATTGGTTTTACGGAAAAATAACCGTGAATTGCCTTTGAGTGCCCGAATAACGTACACACTGAGCTGTGTAAACAGTAAGTATGTACCTGCAATTACAACCACGACACTTGCCAGTAATAGCGGAAACGAGAAGCTTACCCATACAAAGGTGAATACCCCTGCGTAGCCTCCGCCAATGAACAGTACGGATAGCAAGGCGAGCAAACGCGATGCTTTCGGTTCCGGTTTTGGCTTTTCCTCCGATTTCACAAGTTCAATAAGTGAACCTTTGCGTATGAGCAAGGATGACGACATTGCGATGACAACGAACAACAGCAGAAATGCGCCAACCGTCAGGGCAATGCCTTTCAGCGGAAAGTAGAACCGAAGGCTGTTCTCGACAGCCAGCATGGAGCCACAGATGAGCAGAATCAATTTGCCGAAAATGAGACCGAGTCCGATGCCCGTAATGATCGAAGCTAAACCGACACACATATTCTCCATAAACAGCAGCCGATTCATTTGTTTGCGTGTCATGCCAAGGATCAGGAAAATACCAAATTCTTTCTTGCGTGTCTTCAGAAACGAACCTACCGAGTAAAGCAGGAACAGGAATGAAAAGATGAATATAATGATCTCCGCAATCATAAACCCTTGGTTAGCAAGCAAAGTAACCGTTCCATTGGATCCCTTTAACCCTTCTTTCAGATCGGGATGGAACAAGAGCAATGCGTAGATAAAGAAGATCATGACGGAAAATGTACTGCTCAGAAAATGAGCCAGGTATATTCGTTTGTTGCGAACAACGTTATTAATGGCGAACTGGCGAAAATTCATGTCCGGACCCTCCCATTAGGGATAATACATTAATAATCTTCTGGTAAAAGGCTGCTCGATTATCGCCGTAGTGTATTTCGTTGTAGAGTTTGCCATCCTTGATAAAGACGACCCGACTGCAATAACTTGCGGCAACTGCATCATGGGTAACCAGTAGCATCGTAGCCCGGTCTTCCTGATTGCGGGTTTCCAGAATCTCCATCACATCTCTTGCCGCCTTCGAATCCAGATTACCTGTTGGTTCATCAGCCAGAATCAGCTTGGGCGAATGAATCAGCGCTCTGGCAATAGCCGTACGCTGTGCCTGTCCACCAGAGATCTCATAGGTCCGCTTGTTCAAAATGCTTTCGATTCCCAGCTTGCCCGCAAGTCTTTCCACACGTGTGTTCATCTCTGTCAGTGAAACGCCGTCAAGCGTAAGGGGTAATACGATGTTTTCCTTGACCGTCAGTGTGTTCAACAGATTGAAGGACTGGAATACAAATCCCAGTTCTTTACGCCGGAACAGCGCAAGATCGTCTGGTTCAAGTTCAAACGGATTCTTTCCTGCAATTCGCAGTTCCCCTGATGTGGGATGATCGATTGTAGAGATCATGTTCAGCAAGGTGGTTTTACCGCTGCCGGATGGTCCCATGATACCGACAAACTCTCCTTCCTGGATACTGAGGTCAATACCTGATAAAGCTTCATACGATACGATCCCTTTATAGATTTTGCTGATCTGTTTTACAGAACAAATCTCCATAGTTACAACTCCTTAGTCATGTATAAAATTTAAATCAAGCTACATCCATGCAGTGTGCATGCATATTATGCGACGCCTTTTCTTTGATCTTCTGACTACAGTCTATCGAAGTTTCGGCCATTCTCCTATGGTTTAACCTTTCACCAACATGACAATGTTGTAAGGTTGCATTATGGCAAACAAAAAAAGACGTCTTTGCCCAGACTAGGCAACAGACGTCTTTACTCTCACTTCAACCTATACTCAGACTTCTTTCGTTTCACTATACAATTCCACGCTTGTCTATAATCTGTCACCGACAATTTAGGAGTTGAAAGTAATTCGGACAGTTGTTCCTTCGCCATACACGGATTCCAGATCGATCCGATGATTCATTCGTGTTAACACTTCTTTGGCAATATAGAGTCCCATACCTGTAGACTCTTTGAAATGCCGCCCGTTCTCCCCGGTGAAGAACGGTTGGAAGACTCGGTTCAGATCCGACTTCGGAATTCCTATGCCTTGATCCTGCACTTCCAGCACAATGGAGCGTTCCGATTCATATGCCCGCATATGAATCTTTTGTCCGCTGCCCGCTGAATACTTGATTGCGTTCGACAGTAACTGTACCAAGACAAAACGAATCCACTTGGCATCGGATTGCACAACCAGCTCAGAATCAATATGCATCTCTGGATAGACGTGATTGCGGATGAAGAATCGCTTCAGTTCATGGATCGCCTCTTCGCCAGCGTTCTTCAATACCACTGGTTCAACACTGAAATCCTGTTCGAAAGTATCCAAACGTGCCACATACAACACCGTTTCCAATCCCCGTCTCATCTGGTCCGCTTCCTCGCGAATGCTTATAAGCCTGGGATCGTCATCTTCCTGATCCTCCACCGTCAACTCAATGACGGATAATGGTGTCTTCATCTGATGTACCCACTGGTTCATGAACGTCAGATATTCTTGTTGCCGCTGTTCCAGCCGATGCAGATGAGCATGATACTGTCCATATTGTGAATCCAGCAGCTTTTCCAGTGCCCGTGATAATGGACTAGTTTCGTTCAAGGGTACAAATTCCTTCAGCGAATCCATGGATCTTGATATCCGATCATAGAAAGAGCGATGTGAATAATAACGATATACCAAATAGCCAACATACAAAAATAACCCCAATGCTACGGCATAAGCAGCTGTAGTCCAATCGTTGTAACCGTCATACCAGAACACGGCTACTACGGTGAACAAGATGGCAACAACCCAGCAAGTTAAAGCGAGATGTTCTCGTATAAAAAGTCTCATGATGGAGAAGCGGCCTTCCAGTTATTATTCAACCGGTAACCCGAACCTCTGACCGTTTCCAATGCATCCGTAATGCCAAGCTCGGCTAGTCGCTTACGCACCCTTGTTACATTAACGCTAAGTGTGTTGTCATCCACAAAAGAGTCATCCCACAGCTTCTCCAGAATGGTCTCCCTGCTCACCAGTTTGGGACTGCGGCGCAATAATGTTTCCAGCAGAATGGTTTCCTTCTTCGTCAACTGCACTTTGCGATCACCGAGCTGAATCTCCAGTCTTTCCAAGTACACGACCAAGCCATTTAACTCTACCTTGCGTTCTTCGTCACGTACAGCGTAATCCCCATACACTCTGCGCAGTTGACTCCGGATTTTGGCGATGACAATCTCATGTTCGAAGGGCTTCGTAATATAATCATCCGCTCCGTTCTCCAGTGCCATGACCTGATCCATCTTTCCGCTCCGGGCGGAGATAAACAGAATTGGGCATGTAGACAGTGTACGAATCTGGCGGCACCAATAGAAACCATCGTAACTGGGCAAGTTGATATCCAGAAGTACAACATGCGGTTGTACCTGCTCAAACTGTTGTACTATCATCTCGAAATCCTCGGCCAAAACGGCCTTGTCTCCATAACGCTCAATATGTGACTTCAATAATCCCGCAATCTTGGGATCGTCTTCTACAATCATAATGGTATACATGGTTGGGTCTCACCTCTGCCAAAATCATAACACAGGATCTGTTATCGAGCATCGATTTGCTTACGCCAATCCACAATATCTGCGTTTAACTGCTTCAGGTCACCAGAGGTTTTCTGGTCGTCTGATAACTTGTACTTCTGCTTCAATGCCAGGATACGATATACACTTTCATCAATTCGGGATTCGGAGATCTCGCCTGACTTCACTGCACTGATTAATGTATCAAAAATCGTCTTGGCACTTTCATAACTATGAGCTACCAAAAGAATGTCACTACCTGCTTTAACCGTCGCTAGTGCAGCTTCATTCAGCTTAAAATTCTTAGCGATTGCCCCCATACTCAGGTCATCTGTAATGACTACACCGTCATACTTGAACTCCCCGCGCAAATGTTCACCAATGATAACATCAGATAAGGAAGCCGGATGATCGGGATCCAGCTTGGGGAACAGAATATGTGCCACCATGACTGCTTCCACTTGCTCTTTCACTGCGGCCTGGAACGGAATCCATTCCAGCTTGGCCAGTTGTTTTTCCGTTTTAATCACGACAGGCAGATCGAGATGAGAGTCTACGGACGTATCGCCATGTCCCGGAAAATGCTTCACGACCGGAATAATGCCTTCACTCCGCAGACCTTTCATCTCAGCAATCCCCATACGCGATACCAGTTCTGCCGAACTGCCGAAAGAACGATCTCCGATCACCGGGTTCTTCGGGTTACTGTTCACATCCAACACGGGAGCAAAGTCCACATTAAAACCTGCAAGCTGGACTTGTCTGGCCAGCAATCTCCCCATCGTTTCAGCAAGGTCACTATCTTTCGTTTGCCCTACCTTTTTGTTGGAAGGAATCGATTCCACCGTCTCCGGCATACGGCTGACTTTGCCGCCCTCCTGATCAACGCTCATGAAGATTGGTACCGGGTTGGACTGATTCGTCTCCTTAATGGATTGCACAAACTTGGCTGTCCCCTCAAGGGTTGTTACATTGTTTGCATAGAAAATAATGCCCCCAACCTTCTGATCCGTAATCATTTGTTTCGCTTGATCGTCCAGCATTGTCCCTTGAACACCAGCAAGTATCATCTGTCCAATCTTCTCTTCCAAAGTCAATTGGCGGAGTTGCTCCCGAACCGGATCTGCTTCCTCCTGTGGTTGCTCTTCTGCTTCTTCCTGCGGTGGAACGGCATTTCCCTCAGGCGATGAAGAAGATTGTCCTGTGCTGGATCCCGTGTTCGATTGGTTGTTCGAGTCCGTTGCGGAGGAAGGTTTCTGAGTTTGTCCGCATGCCGATAAAAGCAAAACGATACCTAGCAAAAGACAGATCATATGCATTGGTTTTTTCCAAATCGTATTCGAATTGAAACTATAGTTGTACAAGGATATTCATCCTCCTTATGTAATGTCGTTTTGGCAACGCTTGGGTTCAGGCCTAACCTTATCATAAGGTGAATGATTTTCAAAATAAGCGCTTCTGAAGATCGATCAGATTGATACTAAAGCACATAAACAGCAAAATAGGTGTTGCATTGGAACCTAAGATGTGGAACTTAATGGTGTTGTGACTACGCGCGTGAGGGATGTATGGATGTGATAAAGAGGTGCAGCGGTGCAGAAATTGTTTTTCTATTGTGAATTTTTCATGTGTTGAAATTATTATTATAGGTAGGTAAAAAAGCCGCCCAAAGGCGGCCTATTTGTTCGTTTGTTTTCATTTTTTGTTGTAATTCGTTACTGTTCGGCGCTGGTCGACATCGGTCCACCTGTTGCCAAACGTTCTAGGCCTTCAATTAATGGAGGGTTTGCAGCACTTCTGTTGTGAATGGGATGATTTCGGATATGCGACCTTCACGAACTTTGGCAGGCCATTCTGGATCACTAAGCAGAACACGACCTAAGGCGATCAGGTCAAATTCATTGTTCTCCAGCTTCTCGTTTAATAGATCCAGATGGGCATCCCCTGTTCCCTGATTCTCGGTTGCTCTGTCCACAAATTCGGCTTCAAGTCCTACTGACCCAACCGAAATGGCTGGTTTGCCAGTGATTTTCTGTGTCCACCCCGCGAGGTTCAGCTCAGAACCTTCGAATTCAGGCAACCAGAACCGCCGTGTAGAGCAATGGAATATATCCACGCCAGCAGCACTGAGTGGTGCCAGGAATTGCTCCAATTGCTCCGGCGTTTCCACCAGACGTGCATCATAATTCCCCATCTTCCATTGGGAGAAGCGGAGCACAATTGGAAAATCAGGACCAACTGCCGCACGACAAGCCTCAATCACTTCAACTGCAAATTGGGTTCGCCGTACCAAATCACCACCATAATTGTCGCTTCGTCGATTCGTCTGCTCCCAGAAGAATTGGTCAATCAGGTATCCATGGGCTCCGTGCAGTTCAATCCCGTCAAACCCGATTCGCTGTGCATCCGCTGCTGCTTGGGCAAATGCCTGTACAAGACCCTGAATCTCCTCTTCCTTCAACGGTTCACGTGATGGTTCACCTGCCATGCTAACGCCTGACGGACTTACAGGTTCTGCTTCTGCATTAGGCAAATCACCGGAACGACGTGCAGTACCCACATGCCATAATTGCGGCATGATTTTGCCACCCGCCTCATGTACAGCTTCCACAACGTTGGCCCATCCTTGCAACGAATCTTCACCATGAAACAAGGGTATACTCGCTCCACTAACCGAAGATGGATGATTAATGCCTGTACCTTCCGTAATGATGAGTCCCACTCCGCCTGCTGCTCTGCGCCGGTAGTATTCAGCAACTTCCGGTCCAGGTACACCCTCTGGTGAGAATCCGCGTGTCATGGGGGCCATAACAATTCGATTAGACAATGTAAGCTTGTCCGTGGTGAAAGGTTTGAATAATGCTGAAGGTACGTTCATGGTACACTGCTCCTTTGCAATTGGAAGTATGCAACCCCGCATTCACGTGAAATGCGACATGCTTTTGTATATCGTAACAAGTGTAATCCAGCTGACTGGTTTAGGGTTATTTCTCTATCCATTTTATAGTCTCTTAATTTTATTTTCAAATTTTCAAAGTTAGGCTTTCAAGTTAATTTTATGGACAAAAAAAGAAAGCTACCTTGTGGCAGCCTCCCTCAGAACACACTGCCGCAGCAGTCTGCCCTGTAATCTACCACATCTTCAGGTATTTCCCGGTCACCAATAATGTGGATGTAGCATAGTATATAATCCATAATCTTCCTTAAAATTTAATTAGCATTCACGGGGATATCTCCGCGATTCACTCGAAGCAATTTGCCTGACGAAGTTGATAATACATCCGGATCGGTACCAAGACCGAAGTAGAAGTCACCCTCGTTCTCTTCAAATGACTTGGCATACGTGTCTTGGTTAAAACGTAAAATTTCATCCCATGTTGTCAGATCCGTCGATTGGTAGACCCGATTGATATACAGATTGGCACTTTGGCGCGTGTACGTAAGCACATACACCTTGCCTTCACGCAGCAACACATCGGTTGGAAGCGCCTTGGTATCTGGCAGATTCACTCGTCTGGCCTGATTAATGTCGGTCATGACATTCAGGGATTTGGGCAGCAGCTGTCCATCATTGAACACGCCTCCGGCTATATAGAGCAGTTTGTTATTAAAGTTAACATTTTTCCCTATTTTATTATAAGGAATCGTGCCCGTTTGATAGGTTAGTCCGGGCAGCATTTTGCTGCCGTAGACGACAACATCCCTTTTCTGAAGCTGTTCATTAATTTCCAGAATATTCGTTTTGTCATTCCATATTTTATTGGCTGGATACATCATGCCAGAAGCATACAATTTGCCGTTAAGATGAAACATCGTGTACGCCCGGAAGCCAAAGGTATTGATCGTCGCGTATTTCTGCCAAGTTTCACCTTCATTATGAGAGATTAATATGGTTGGTTTGGACTCCGTACCCAGCGCGGCAAACATCTTGCCCTGATAAGAAGCTAAATCATATACGTGTACACCGAGAGGCAGATTACGATATTTGGTCCACGTCTCTCCATCCAAACGATAGAAATTGCCCAGTTCCCACTTCTCACTATCCGAATCATTGCCAGGGATATATAACTTGTCGTTCAGCACTCTGTAGATATCAATCTGTTCCTCATCCACATACATCTTCGTCGATGGCAAAATGCCCGGATCACTATTGGTTACCGACTGGGTCTTGAATTTCGCATTCGTTGTATCATAATAAATGACTGGAATAGGACCTGAATTTGGCGCTACACCCAGATTGCTGCTGTTTCCGTGACCCAAATATATTTTGCCATTGTACAATTGCATGTCCCAGACGTTATTAGCATAGGGAGTTTTGCTAAAAGGTCTCCCCAGCAGTTCAATCTTCGATGTTACATCCGCTGAACTGATCGGTGCATTCGACACCTTGGCAAGCCCACGTTCAGTTGCAGGTGGTTGACTCGTAGACGTGCTGTTTCTGGGCTTGGAGTTACCCATTAACATCCAGCTCACTCCAGCGACGATAGTCAAAATGACGGCTGTCCATTTCGCAGGTCTCTGCATGTCCGCTTCCTCCTTCATAGTTTCACAATATTTACCTTCACACCAAGATGATACAAATTGTATCTTTTTATACTATGTAATTCGACCCGTACATGCAACAAATTCCGCCCGATCTATACAAAAAAAGTAGACAATCACATCTGATGATGTGTTGTCTACTTGCTTTTACTGCCTATGTTTCTATTCTGCTTTCACCAGAATCTTAACCTGATTTTTTTCTTTTAGGAGTGCTTCAAACCCATGTTCCACTACTTCATCCAACGAAATGCGTTTGGTTACCAGCTTGTCTGCGGGGAAGAAACCTTTATCCATCAGACTAATCACTGCAGGGAACACATCGCGATAACCGATAATGCCGTTGACCGTCCGCTCTTTCATAACAATCGAGTTCGGGTGAATTGGCGCTTCCTGTTCGAAAATGCTGACGATCATTAATTCACCGCCAATACGTGTCGAATCGATCGCTTGTTGCAGTACACGTGGAACACCTGTTACTTCATAGGCTACGTTAACGCCACCCTGTGTACGCTGATGGATCTCTTCCACTACATTGAACTGTGTTGGGTCAATCACAATCGCACCCAGTTCTGCCGCTTTGGCTTTCCGTTCGTCCGATAACTCCACAACATAAATATCAGAAGCTCCCGAAGCTTTAAGTGCTTCGATAACCAATAATCCAATCGGGCCCGCACCAAACACTGCTGCGGTATCGCCTACTTTCAACTTGCTTTGGCGCACAGCGTGAAGTGCCACAGCCGAAGGTTCAACCAATGCACCTTGTTCATACGAGATTGAATCCGGTATGGCATGAACCATGTATTCTTCAGCAGTTACATATTCGGAGAATCCGCCTCCGCCTCCAGCGAGTCCAAGGAAACCCATTTGATCGCACAGATTGTATTTGCCTTGTTTACAAGCTTCGCAGTGTCCACATGCATAGATCGGTTCTACGACTACACGATCGCCCGCCTTGAAACGTGTAACGCCTTCCCCTACTTCAACCACCTGTCCTGAGAATTCATGCCCCATTACAACAGGCGCTTGTTCCCCTGTTAGCGGATGTGGAGCTTGAGCAGGAATGAAAATTGGACCGGCTGTGTACTCGTGCAAATCACTGCCGCAGATGCCGCACCATTCCACTTTTATTTTGACCTTACCTTCTGTGGGGTGAGGTTCATTAATATTTTCGAGACGCAAATCTTTAACTCCATGCCAGCGTAATGCTTTCATTCATTTCATCTCCCAGATCATAAGTTATGATATAATCGGAAACGTTTCCGTAAATTAAATATGTCACATTTTAGATACGCTGTCAAACATATTTCTACACTAATATGTCTATTTGGTGATCATACTGAGTTCGCTTTGGAGTGCTTATGCTTTAATTTCAGTTGTTTTGCTATATAAATTGAACTAAAGAATATTTACACTGCATACTACGATGACAGAACCACCTTCCGATCGCTGTTATCCCCAGATTTTTTTGATCCCTTATATAAAGGGGAAATCCGGAGATAAAGGCGAACGCTCCGCTTCTTCAGGTCCTTTCCGTCCTCTCCGTTTTGTGTAAATGTTTAGTTCAATTTATATAGATGGTATGACAAATGGATTAAATTCAATCCATGTCTCGGCATAAGTATGGTCCATTCATGGGATACTTCATGGCTCAAATGTTATAATTAAGTTATATAACTATCGTGAAGTGCATACATATTCCTAAATATTCGGAATCGTTTCCGATAAAGTGAGGTAACCATACATTGAGGAAAGAACAGAAACTTACCATCAAGGACGTGGCAGAGCGTGCCGGTGTGGGCATTGCTACCGTATCCCGGGCCATCAACAATTCAGAAGGCATAAGTATTAAAACACGAGATAAGGTAATGCAGGCCATTGAGGAACTGGGATTTGTACCCAACACCTCCGCACAGAGTCTGAAAATTAGGCAAACACACCAAATCGCGCTCGTTGTACCTGATATACGTAACGCCATTATCCCGGAAATTTCGTGGTCTGTAGAGCAAACGGCGAAGCAGCATGGGTACCATGTCGTGCAGATCAATACGGCAGGAAATGCCCGAACCGAACTGGAAACCATTCGTAATGTAAAAAAATTGCATGTCGACGGACTGATCTTCATGCCTCTCGCATATCCCAAAACGTTACCCGGACTGATCGATAAAGCCCCTCTCCCTATCTCCATGATTAACTACGGCAAGAAACTGGAACCGGGCATGAAAGCGGATATCGTCTCTCTGTCTCAACCTGAAGGCAAACTGGTGATGGAGCATCTGTTCAAGATCGGCCGGACCCGGATTGCCTATGCCGGAGCACCTAAAGACATTATTGAAGAACGCTTCCGGGCGTATGAGCAAGCTGTTGGCCATGTGGACATTTCGCTCGTCTATTTCGGTGAGGACTTTTCATTGAATACCGGTGCCAATGCTGCAGATTATTTCTACGGACTTACGCATATGCCAGATGCCGTCTATGCCATTAATGATATGGTCGCCATTGGTTTGGTTAATCGGTTCAAGGAGTTAGGCATTCGTGTTCCTGAAGATGTGGCTGTGGTGGGTGTGGACAACAATCAATGGACCACTGTCTCGTCTCCGCAGATTAGTTCGGTGTCCATTATGGGGGAAGAAGTCGCCAGACTCGCTACCGAGTTGTTGTTAAAACGTATTCGGGAGATGAGCACGACCGACTACGAGCACATTCAGTTTGAACCTCGTTTAATCGTTCGTGAATCTAGCGTTGCCCCGATCCGTTCTTCTCTGTCAGGACCGCGCATTTAATTTCGGTGAATGGAATGAAGTGCTTAGGACTATACCTTTCCCTTTAGTTCTTCTACTACACTGAAACACCAATAAGGTGTTGCTCAGGGATAATCCAATCCTGACAACACCTTATTTATCATTGAGTTCATATAACAATACGCAGGGTCGTTATTCAATATACAATTATTCTAAGGAAGCAGTTGCCTGATTGGCGTTCCCTTCAGAAACATCTCTATGTTCTCTACGGTGTGATTATAATAAATCTCATAATTGCCACGAGTCACATACCCCAAATGAGGTGTAGCCAGAACGTTAGGCAATGTTCTCATAATATGGTTAACCGGCAGCGGTTCCTGCTCATATACATCCAGACCAGCACCGGCAATCCAACCACTTTGCAACGCCTCCACCATGGCTTCCTGATGGACAATGCCCGCTCGTGACGTATTGATGAGCAGCGCACTCGGTTTCATTTGTTGAAATTCGGCTTGTCCAATCAGATTACGTGTACGATCACTTAACACCAGATGAATGGAAACGATATCGCTCTGTGCAAGCAATTGCTCCTTGGTCTCTGAATAGATCACGCCATATTTTTCGGCTTTCTCTCGTGTCAGATTTTCGCTCCAGGCCATCACGTTCATGCCGAATGCTCGTGCGATCTCAGCCATACGCGTGCCTATTTTACCCAAACCGAGCAATCCAAGTGTTCTTCCGTGCAGATCCAACCCTACAGTGCTCTGCCAGTTTCGATTGGAACGAAGTGCATTATTTTCCGTAACCAGTTGTCTGGACAGTCCCAGAATGAGTGCCCACGTAAGTTCCGTCGGCGGATTAGAGCTTCCCTCGGTTCCACACACAATAATCCCGTTCATCTCCGCAGCCTTGAGGTCTATGGACGCATTGCGCATACCACTTGTAATCAGAAGTTTTAGCTTAGGGAGCTGCGAAATGACCTTCTCCGGAAACGGTGTACGTTCCCGCATAAGAACCACAATGTCGAAGTCCTGCAATTCTTGAATGACTTTTTCTTCGGAGCCCATATAGTTGTTGAATGTCTGAATTTCTACCTGATCCATCAGCGGACTCCAGTCCGCCGACGTCAGCGCAACGTTCTGATAATCATCCAAAACGGCACAGCGCAACTTCGTATCCATTCCTGATCGCCTCCTAGATCTGCTCAATTCTTATCTATAAATTTTACTAAAGAATATTTACACTGGTCACTACAATGACAGAACAACCTTCTGATCGCTGTTATCCCCAGATTTTCTTCGATTCCTTTTTATAAAGGAAAAATCCGGGGATAAAGGCGAACGCTCCGCTTCCTCAGCTTATTTCTGTCCTCTCCGTTTTGTGTAAATATTTAGTTTAATTAATTTACATTGTAACAACTCTGCATTGATCTGCCCAATGTCCTCAGACACACATAAGAGCAGGGAAGCAACTTCATAAAATAAACTGCTCCACATCACTTTGAACAGGATAATTCCCTATTACTGCAGCAAAGACAACGTGACCTGGATGCTCTGCTCAACAAACAAGCGGTCCGGTCCTGACTTCATCAGAACAGTCAATCCAATCATGGATACAACCAAAGATTGCGCGACCGCACTCGCGTTCAAGTGAGCAGACAATTCCCCCTTTTGCTGTCCACGTTCTATGGTTTCCTTGAAAAGAACACCCAGATACATCTGATGCTCCCGTGTAAGGACAGCGAATTTAGGATCATGTGGAGCCAGTTCAACCATCGTATTAATGCAAAAACAGCCGTGGCTAGGCTCGGTCACACTCCCCTCTGCGCCGATATGTTCAAACAGTTCTCGAAAGGCTTCTCGCACGGAGGAGCCCTGTTGAAGTCTGGCTCTGACTTGTGCCGCATGCTGAGTGGTATACCTGCGAAGCGCAGTTTCAAATAATTCCTTCTTATCGCCAAAAGCCGCGTACAGACTGGGACGTTGAATGCCCATTGCACTCGTCAAATCACTCAAAGATGCCGCTTCGAATCCCTTGTCCCAAAATGTATGCATCGCTGCATCAAGTGCTTTATCCGTATCAAATTCCCGTTGTCTAACCATACAATCCACCTCTTTATGTATCGATCAGTATATTTATTTATTTTAACCTCATAACAATAAATAAGTCAAAGATCACTCATTTGAAACAAAATGAGTTCCAGAGATAAAGCGTTTTAACTACATTAAAAATCTCATGCAACTCTCTGTTGACAGTGTTCATGCAAATAAAGTATGTTTATCCCGAAACATAAAATACCGATCAGTACATAATAGAAAGGGGACATCCATCATGCAAACTTCTTCTTCAGATGTACAATTAACCACTAAGGAACGTCCTGCCATGTCACGCTTAGTTGCTCTTCTCTTTGCCGTGTGCAGTGGACTTGCAGTCGCCAATATCTATTATGCTCAACCTTTGCTGGACTCGATTGCTCAAGAATTCAACCTCTCTCCATCATCCATAGGGGTTGTTATCACAGTGACTCAAATATGTTATGCTCTGGGGCTGTTTCTCCTCGTTCCACTTGGTGACCTCTTAAACCGCCGTAGGCTGATCATCACCCAAATGCTCTTATCCGTACTTGCACTGGTTCTCGTAGGAACCGCACAGTCCAGCTCACTTTTATTCACCGGTATGGCTGTCGTAGGTCTGCTCGCGGTCATTACGCAAACATTGGTTGCCTTTGCTGCACACCTGGCAGCACCTTCTGAACGAGGTCGCATTGTCGGGCAGGTCACCAGCGGAATCGTCATTGGCATATTACTTGCACGAACGGTTGCAGGTACGCTGAACGATTGGCTTGGGTGGAGATCGGTGTATCTCTTCTCTGCCAGCCTTACTTTACTCGGAATTGTGGCCTTGTTTCTTGTTCTCCCAAGGCAACAATCCCCACATGTGAAACAAAGTTATGTCCAACTACTCGGCTCCGTCTTGCTACTATACCGTGAGTTGCGTGTATTACGAGTACGAGGTGTACTGGCCATGCTGATTTTTACAGCCTTCAGCATCTTGTGGACTTCCATGGTTCTGCCGCTAAGTAGCCCTCCACTTTCTCTGTCTCATACGGTCGTAGGTGCTTTCGGCCTCGCAGGAGCGGCAGGAGCATTGGCTGCCGCCCGTGCAGGTAAACTCGCCGATCGGGGCCTTGGGCAAAAAACAACCGGTATCTCTCTTGTCATTCTGCTCTTGTCCTGGCTGCCCATCGGATATGTCCATCACTCCCTCTGGTTCCTAATCATGGGCGTTATCCTGCTCGATCTTGCCGTGCAAGCCGTACATGTTACCAACCAGAGCCTGATCTACGAAGTTCGCCCAGAAGCACAGAGCCGCCTGACGGCAGCGTATATGATCTTTTACTCGATCGGCAGTGCAACCGGCTCCATCGTTTCTACTCAAGTGTACGCATGGGCAGGTTGGACAGCCGTTTGCTGGTTAGGTGCGGGAGTTAGTGCAGCCGCACTTCTGTTCTGGATGATCGATCGTTATATGCATCGGAATCTAGGTCATTGAATTAGTCCAGTTTATTCCACACCACAATAAACAGGGTTGCTAACGGACCAACGAACAGGGAAATCAGAAGCCAGTTCCGACCGCTTCTGTTTTTTCCCTGTGCCAGCCCGGCATTGATCAAGGCAAGAGTGCCCCAACCTACATAATATTCATTGTCAAACAAACGTCATCTCTCCTTTATGCATTTCATTCTGGAAGCTGTTCAAGCATCGCTTTGAGTTTACGATTACGACTCTCCAGAAATGCTTGCATGTATCTTTTCAGTAGAAGGCGCTCCGCTGCCCAACCCAGTAATCCAAGTGGCGCTTCAAACCGTAGCGTGTCTCTCATGCAGGTCTTCTGATCTCCAATCACACTAAAATGATGTTCATGTCGCATGCTCTTGAAAGCCCCCTTCTCCATCTGATCCACAAATAGAAACGGTCGTTCAAACTGCACAATTCGGGACTTCAGCTGCTGTCTGACCCCCAAATGGGTAGCTTGAAATGTAACGGTATCACCTGCTCCAATTCTTCCTCTGGTTACTCCTGCGACGGCTCGTTCTCGCGTATGTTTCCAGACAGTCTGTGTATGTAAGTCAATATTCCGGGCATAGTCAAAGCACCGTTCTATCGAGGCATGTATCGTAATCTCGGTTGATATTTCAATCATGACGATCGCTCCCATAGGAAAAATAAGGTCTTTGCAAAGTATACGCTTGCTTCTTTGGTCGAACAACACATAAAGGTTGATATAACAAAAAACGGGTCCCCTGTCTTAGTGCAGGAGGCCCGTCTTTCAAAAAAAATGGAAATGATGGATTTGCGATAACCATCAATTCTAAATAAGCAATTCATCAATGGCAAGCGTACGCTCTTTGGAGAGATCGCGATATTCTTCCGATTCCACTTTAATGAGCGGTTTGAAAATATCAGACGTATTGTTCATGACAATTACACCTTTTTCTCCGTTGCTGAGCAGAACCTGTTTCCCGATGAAGTTAGGAAGCAAATGTTGCATCAATGCCTGAACCGGCTTTTCATTCAATTTGCCAAATCCCATTCCATAAATATCTCTAAGGTTGTTAATCAGGTTTGGATTGCTGCCTCCGTGGCTTCCGGATCTCATACCAATATAGATGTCGGCTACAGATACAATCTGGGTATATGGATGAATTTCACTTTTCTCAAGCTGCATCGGATAACCAGACCCATCTTCCCGCTCGTGATGCTGTAGAGCAACCAGTGCTGTCGCTTCATCCGTCATGGAATTTTTGATAATTTCATGACCATATATGGTGTGACGTTGCATTTCCAGCTGCTCGTCCGCTGTCAACGGTTCTGTTTTGTTCCGAATCCGGTGGGATACTTTACACTTTCCGATGTCATGCAGATAACCACCACGACTAATCTGGTAACTTTCCTTCTGAGAATATCCGAGCCAGTTCGCTAGGTAGAAGGACAACAAACCTACCTGGATTGAATGTGTATAGTTATTGACGTCATCGCGTTCCAGCATCATCAGGAGATGAACGACATCTTTCTGCTCATCCAGTCCCTCAACCATCGGTTGCAGTGCATCATCCACCATAGTGGCGTTGAACTTGCCAACAGTCAGAGCTTCGAGAAAAGCATTTTGATAATTATGTACAGTCTGAATAAATTGGGACTTCATCTCTTCTTCAGGCGGCTCTTCCTTCGTGCTTACGCTTGACCCGGAAGCATGCTTTGCCGCTGCAGCAAAAAATTCGGCCTCCGTAATTTCCTCTTCACGTGATTCAATATCTACATAATCTACACGGTGCTGCATAAGCAAGGAGATATCCTCACTTTTGATCACAGTTCCCTTCCCGAGAACGTGTAATCCTGCATCGCTGAATGTATCCGCAGTCAGACGGTCTCCGTCTTGCAGGTTCATAATATGGATTCTCAAATCGGTATTCCCCCTGAACAATTCATTATAGTAACAGCACCCAATGGAACGGGGCCACAAAAATACCTATACTTCTTTATATCGTTATAATTCTTCATTTCATACATAGTTCAAACGACCTTAATCGCAAAGGTAAATACGAACATATAAGACTTTATCCTCACTCCAAAATTCAAATTAGTCCCGGTTTTAAACTTTAACTCTTTGCGTCTCATCGCTGTATCAGGGCAGGCCAAAGAAGTTCAAACTCATTCGTTTGAACTTCCACAAGAAATCTCGCACTAAATTTTGATCGAACCCAGACTTGCTCCACTCACAAATAAACGTTCGATGCTCTTCTCGACCGAAGGATCAGGAATCAGCGGCGGTGCCTGGTGAGGTTTGGTACGCGCATCAATAATAATCTGATCACAACCCCAGTGTTTGTGGTCATACCCGCTATTAACTCCATACATGTCATGTGAAGGATTGCTGCGGGTAAACGTGGCCCACAAGAAGTTACTGAGATTAGCACTCAGGAACGAACTGTCATCACAGAGGATAATCATCGGACACGAGTCCAGTCCTCCCTGTTCTGACAATAGAGACGTGAATGCTTGCATCTCCTGTGCTGTATCCGCGTAACTTGTGAAGGCTGATGTCTGGATGGAGACGATGCCCGGCATGATGAGCTGCGGATTTTCATATCCGCGTATGTTTTTCAAAGACTCTGGAACTTCCGTGCACAGATCCCGAATCTTATCGCCATATGCTGCAAAAACGACCTTGCTGCCGCTGTTCAGTCCCGTACCCGAATAATCCAGTGTATCAATCGTCGTATGCGTGTGGAAATGAATATCTCGCTGCAGGTCCATGCGCTCCAAAATATAGGTCAGGAATTCAACTTCCTTATGGGTATCCAAAGGCTGCTGATCCTCAGCGGTAATAAACAGATATTTCGCCAGACTGAGCTGACCCGTACCCAAAATACGGTTGGCGATCGTAAGCAACTCTGTCGGCTGCTTCACCGCCTGATACGGCGTGTAACGTTCACTGCCAATGGCGAACAACAATGGATGGACCCCTGCCGCATCGACTGCATGTACTTCTTTGACGCCCGGAATCTCCTGTTTGATCGCGTCTCCTGTAATCTCATGAATCAAATCGCCAAACGCTGTATCTTCTTGTGGCGGACGACCAACAACCGTAAAGGGCCAGATGGCATTAGGTTTGGCATAGACTTTATGCACACGCATTAACGGGAATTCATGCGTCAGACTGTAATAACCCAGATGATCCCCGAACGGACCTTCAGGCTTCGTCTCGCCTGGGTAGATATCACCCGTGATGACAAAATCGGCATCATTACTGATGCAATACCCGTCCTTGTAACTGTACCGGAAGCGACGTCCAGCGAGTAAACCGGCAAATGTCATCTCACTAAGTCCTTCAGGCAAAGGCATAACGGCTGAAAGTGTATGTGCTGGTGGACCACCGATGAAAATACTCACTTTCAGTGGTTCACCTTTTTTGACCGCTTTGGCTTGATGTATACCGATTCCGCGATGAATCTGATAGTGTAATCCAATTTCCTTGTTCATTTCAAAATCATTGCCATTCAACTGAACCCGGTACATCCCCAGATTGGAATTCATGATGCCTGGTTTATCCGGATCTTCCGAATATACCTGCGGCAATGTCACGAATGCCCCACCATCCATTGGCCAATGCTTGATAAGCGGCAGGTCCGAGATTTGAATCTCTTGTGCGGACACCGGGAGGCTAATAGACTTCTGTTTCGGCAGCGCCTGCCACGCAGCAAGACCTGTACGGACATGTTGAAATGGCGTCTTAAGCGCCTTTATGGGATCGTCACGAACTGCCATGACCCGTTGTACGCCTTCAAGCGTACCGCGGAACATGAATTTGCTTCGTTCCACCGTGCCGAACAGATTCGATACAGCCTGGAACTTCGAGCCTTTGACATGTTCAAATAACAACGCCGGGCCTTTAGCCTCGTGCACTTTCATATGGATGGCGGCCATCTCCAGATGAGGATCAACCTCTTCTTTGACCCGAATCAAATGACCGTGCTGCTCCAGATCGTTAATACAATCTTCCATATTGCGATATTTCATTGAATGGCTCCATTCTGTGTATGATAAATTGATTAAGTTCATAGATTCACATAAAGTCTCTTCTATCTTATCAAATGATCCACCGCTAAACAAAACTATATATGAAATTTTGTCGAGTATACTTCTATCAAAAAAAGCAATATGAAGCAATATGAATCCTGAACGCACAGGAATCAATTGTTTGCATATTGCTTTTTTCTATTCTGCGTGCCTTATGATGCACTAACCGATCTGGGAATCGTGACCATAAACTGCGTACCTTTTCCTACTTCGCTCTCGACATCAATTGTACATTGATGCAATTTCAAAATTTTAATCACAATGGACAACCCTAATCCATTGCCTCGAAGTGAGCTGCTTCGCGCTTTATCCACCATATAGAATCGATCAAAGATATACGGTAGTGCTTCCTCAGGTATTCCTTGCCCAGAATCTCTAATCAATACCTTCACGAATGAAGATGACGTCTCAATCTCGACATGAATGGTACCCTTAGGGCCGGTGTATTTGATCGCATTGTTGATTAAATTCTGCCAGACCTGATCAAACAAATCTTTGTCCACTGTGATCTCACAGGGCAACAAGTCCAATTCGATCTGGATGTCCTTCTGCGACCACTGCGGCTCCGCCAGTAAGATCGCCCTTCTTAATTGTTCATCGACCTGGAACGTGGTGAAATGAACCGGATGATGCTCCGAATCCAGCGAGGCTAGCCGAAGCAGATTGTCACTGAGCCTCGATAAGCGCAGCGTTTCCTCATAGATAATATCCAAATGCTCTTTCTGCTCTTCTAATGGAATAACCCCATCTTGCAGTGCTCTGGTAAATCCCCTGATCGACGTGAGCGGAGACTGCATTTCATGAGAGACGTTGCTAACAAAGTCATCACGAACCGAATCGATTTTTTGCAACTCACTGGCCATATGATTAAAGCTCTCCATCAGTTCCCCAAACTCATCCTGATTATTATGTTTCAAACGAACCGAAAGATCCCCTGAGGACATCTCCTTCGCTGCAACCGTTAATCGCTTTATCGGTTTCACAATGTAGCCGGACATGAACAGGATTAACAAACTTCCAATGACCAAAACTGTTAACAGTGAGGTTAAGAGCGTGTTTCGCAATGTATGAAAAAGAGAAGAGAAATCGCTCTGAATCAGAAATGTACCTATCCCCTCACCTGTTCCAGGAACGCCTATGGTCGCAATTCCATCTATACTGGACATAAACATGGCATCCGTTGTACCCGTTTCAAATAACGATTGGACTTTATCCTTTGGCAAGGAGGATAACACTTCACTTTGTTCAGTCACGGGAGTGATATTCAACCCGTAGCGGGCAAAGATATCGAAGCTTGATTTCACTTTTTCCGGATCATCGATCAGGTTAATCAGTGTAGCGAGATCTTCTGCAAAGGTAACCATAAAACGATTTGGCGTCTTTTCCTGGGACCCATTATTGATCATAAAGGAGAGGATCAGACTCACCAGAACAATCCCGATAAATGTAGCTACGATACGAAGGCGCAGGCTTTTCCTAAACATGTTCATGCCCGCTCCAGACGATAACCAAGTCCTCTTACTGTTGAGATGACTAACTCAGGAACATGCTCAAGACGTTCCCTTAACCGCTTGATATGTACATCAACCGTACGCTCATCACCTTCATAATCGATGCCCCATATATCATCAATAAGTTGTGTACGTGTGAATATTTTCCCTGGCGAACTCGCCAGAGAAAATAACAATTCACATTCCTTCTTTTTCAATTCAATCATTTGTCCGTCCGCAACAACCATGAGATTGCCCAAATCAATCGTTACACCACTGACCTGAATCAGGTTCGATGAACTTTTGTTATATCGTTTCAATAACGATTTTACACGCAGGATTAACTCCACGGGATCAAACGGTTTAACGAGGTAATCGTCTGTTCCTGCATTAAATCCTCTGACTTTGTCCTTCGATTCTCCCTTGGCAGTTACCATCAGGATCGGAATATCCAGATAAGACCGGATATCTTCTGTCAGTTCAATGCCGTCTATTCGCGGCATCATTACATCCACAATTGCCAGATCAACTTTCGTATGAGAGAGAAGATCCAACGCCTCTTGACCGTCTGATGCTTCCAGCACGGAAAATTGATTTTTTTCAAGATAGATTCGGATTAATTTGCGGATATGGGAATCATCGTCCACCACCAGAATCGTGTTCATGTAGCCATTATCCTTTCCGCAATTGAATTTATTCGTATCGTAAAGATTCCATCGGGTCCAGCTTGGCCGCTTTTGATGATGGCATCAAACCGGCCACGATACTAATCACTGTACTTACCACGAGACCAAACAGGATATAATATCCCGAGAGATTGATCAGTTTTGCTCCAAACGCATTGTCCAGAAGTATATTTAACACATAACTTATGATCACTGCAAAGATTACCGCAATGGTACCACTAAATACGCCCAGTAAGGCTGATTCGGAGAAGAATATTCGCTTGATATCTTTCTTTCTTGCTCCAATCGCCCGAAGAATTCCGATCTCCTTCGTCCGTTCCACGACACTAATATAGAGTACAACCAATATCATAATACCAGATACAATCAACGAAATGCCTGCAATACCCGCGAGTACAATGGATGCCATGCTTACATATGTCGTGATATTCTCCATGACTTTGGCCATTTGGGAGCCTGCAAAACCAGCGTCAACAGCAGCTTCATTAATTTCATTTACATATTTCATATCGGTTGCATAGGCGTTAACCTGAATCGGCCCAATCGTTATTCCTTTGTCCGTATACATCTGCTCCAACGTCTCAGATGAGATGTATCCCGGGGATTGTTGCATTGGAGAACGTGGTTCTGCCGCTTCGTAGATCCCTGATATGGTTACTTCTTTCTCCAACGTTACCGGTTTATTAGTGCTATCCATCTCATTGATATATAAAAACACAGACTTGCCGATCATGGAATCAGCTTGGTCATTTCCGCTTAATTTATTCGCCGTATCGAGGGGCAACAACATCTGATTTCCTACCGGCAGAACACCTGTTGTTAGTAATGCTGGATCAAAAGCATCCGTTAACGTTGTTAACTGCGCAAGTCCTACACTTTGTTGTTCATTCACCATAGTCGATTGGCCCGTAATGGTCGTGATTGTCTCTACATGATCTACATTAGGGAAATTGCGAATCGTCTCGATATCCGCTTCGGTGAACGGTTCACCTGTCGCCATCAAGGCCTCAGGACCTTGCATGTTTTTGGCTTCTTCACCCGGCTTGGTTATATCCACGAGCAAAGGGTCCATACTTGAATTGATTTCGTCGTTCATATATGTCGTTATACCATTTCCCAAAGAAAGCATCAGGAGTACACTTAATATACCTATAGATCCACCCAATGCTACCAATATATTACGCTTGGCGTTGAGTTTCATATTTTTAAGTGCCATGTTGAATGAAGCAAGCAATCCCAGGCTTCGGGAAGAGTCCTGGCCACTCTCGTAGACAGCCCTGGAAGGATCTTTCAGAAGAATATCGTCACTAATACGTCCCTCTTCTACTTTTACGATCCGTGTACCTGAGTCAGCGACTTTCTGAGAGTGGGTTACGGCGATGACCAACATTCCCTTTTTCGCTATACTGTCCAGCAAAGCAAGGATTTGATCTCCATTCTCCCGATCCAGAGCACCCGTTGGTTCATCTGCGAGAATAATATCCGGATTGTTGGATAAAGCCCTTGCAATGGAAACCCGTTGCTTCTGACCTCCAGATAATTGGTTAGGGCGCTTGTATAGATGATCCTTCAGTCCGACCTCTGTTAATATATCAACGGCACGCCGGTTCCGCTCCTTCTCATTCGTGTCCGTCATTTGCATCGCAATTGTAACATTTTCGAGGACAGACAGATGCGGGATCAGATTAAAGTTTTGAAAGACAAAGCCGATATTATTCTTCCGATAATCATCCATTTCCTTCTCTGTCATGGCACTTAAGTTCTTGCCACGAACAATGACTTCCCCTTCATAATCGGAGTCCATGCCACCAATAATATTCATTAGTGTCGACTTACCGCAGCCAGATTCACCGAGGATGGAGACGAATTCGCCTGTCTCAAAACTCAGGTTCAAACCGTGGAGTACCGGAACTTTTTCTTTTCCATATAAGGTGTATGACTTCTTCACATTTTTGACTTCGAGTATTTTCATATGGATCTCTTCCTCTCCTGGTCAAGCACAATATCTATCTATTTGATGTTCATAGCGTAACAAATCAGTGTGAACTGATAATGAACTGGAGCATTGGCCTGTAGGAGTGGTTCAAAAGAACGATATGTAAAAAAACACCTACACTTATTTTGAAATAAATCATTTCAAATAAGTGTAGGTGCAAGACAACCCGAATCCTTAGATATGGACTCGGGTTGTCTTATTTCGTTACTGCATTTGATAGTATAAGTTAAACTAATCATTTACACATAACGGAGAGGACAGAAAAAACCTGAAAAAGCGAAGCGTTCGCCTTTATCCCCGGATTTTCCCCTTTGGAAAAGGGAATCAAAAAATCTGGGGATAACAGCGATTGGAAGGTTATTCTGTCATCGTAGTGTCTGTGTAAATAATCTTTAGTTCAACTTATATCGTTTAGATCAATCCGGCTTTTTGCAGCAATCTTTTCACAATCGCCGCTGACTGCGCACGACTAATGTCTGCCTCTGTCATCAGCTTGCCATCAGCACCTTGAACCAGCTCTTGTTTGATCGCCGATGCAACCGGCTCAGCTGCCCATGCCTGTACTTTAGTGCTGTCGCTGTATCCGCTTAACAGACTTGTTGTCTCTGACGCGTCGGCCTGTGCCAGACCGACTAGTTTCATCGCACGTGACACAATCGTCAGCGCTTCAGCACGAGAAATTTCGCTGTTGGGACGGAAGCTGTCGTCAGCATAACCTGAGATCAGGCCGTAGGACACAGCCGTCTGAACCTCATCCTCATACCAGCTTCCTGTCTTCACATCCGTGAATGATCTCGCTTCTGTGCTAATCGGGGAGTGCAAACCCAAACCTCTTAACAGAACGGCCGTAAACTCTGCTCGCGTAATACTCCGATCCGGCGCAAACACGTCTTCACCAGTACCTTGTACGATCAGTCGGGATGCCAGATCTTGTACGTCATCACGACTCCAGTGATTCGTTACATCGCTGAATGTGGCCGGATGATAGATCAGGGCATACGTGCTGTTGGTCAAGCTGTTAATAATAGCAGAGTCTTGTCCATTGCCTTTGATAACCTTGGTCGGCACATGCAGAAGGCTGCCATCAGGCTGAAGCACAACTCCAGTCGTGATCTTAGAACCATCCACACCCTCTGGCAATGTGATAGAGCGCTCTACATAGGAGTTAAAACGATCCACATGAACTTGCTGTCCATTCCAGATGGCTTTGACTTCAAAATCAACCGGAGCTGCAGCCACTGTAGTGTTCTCCAGCTTGTCCGCTGCGGCCTGAATGGCTGTTTGCTTGGATGCAGCACTAGGTTCAATGGCAATCTGAATCGTGATATCTTCCATTGGAACGGTGCTTCCGAATTGGTTAAGAACCTGATCAATCTGAATCTGATTAGCCGGGAGGCTGTACGTACCGCTGTCTGTCTGAATGACAACTTCGGCATTGCTTCCTTCCATCGTTTTGACCAATTTGCCGTTCAATTCACCAACGACCGCACCCTTGCCAGTACCTGTCATAGGCAGCAGGAGAGTTCTTAGTCCACTTCCAATCTGATTGATGACTTTGTCATTATCCACGTGAATCGTGGTGGTGACCTGATTGTTTACCGTTGATGTGGTAGCCGTGGCAGATTGTTCTTGTTTCTGTCCGTTCACATAGATGTCTACACCTTTGGTTACCGCTGGAGTAGAGGGAACAGGTGTAACCACTGGTGAAGTTGGCGATACACTGCCTCCTCCTCCCGAAGAATTACCTGGATTAGGTGTAGAATTGCCACCACCTGAGTTTGCTGCTGTAATTGTGATGGTTCCACCGGACAATTCAGTGTAGCTCTGATGTTCCACATTCGTAAAATGCCAATGTTCTGAATCCGTTTGATCTACGGATAGCTGTTTCGTTCCAGGCGTCGCGTTGCTTTTGGCCTTGATCTCCATATCAAATAATTGGGTTTCATCTAGAATTGAATGGTCACCCCCGGTAAAATCAACCCATATGATTCGTACCCAGCCTTCCGCACTGTTAATTTCGTACTGGAAATCTGCTACACCATCTTCATTTGGGGAGGTAGCGATGGCGTTAATCGATTTAGGCGTGATCCGAACAATTTCCAGTGCAGACGTATCATAATCAATCTGCATATTATAAGCTTTCACTCCGAAATAGGACTTCTTCAATGCAACAGGTACATGAACGGTCTGCCCTGCCTGTACGCTCACATTTGCAAATTGTACTTGTGATGGTTCTACCGGTTCTGCTCCAGCTACATTTGGCAAAATAAGTGAAGAGAGTAATGTCAGTGCGATCAGACCCGACATTGTTTTTCTGATTCTAGGACGTTTCTTTTTCGGTTGAAACATGTAATAGCCTCCATGTCTGTATCAATTAATAGATCGGTATGGTAAAGATAGAAAAAGTGTTGTTATTCGTTAACTAAAATAAAGAATATGAATTAATCAGGAAATTGTATTTTTTCTTTTCCAACAATGAATGTCCGTCTAGGCTCCGTATTTGGGTTTGAAGTGGAGTGGGTAATAACTTCAAGCACAAGATAATGATTCTCGTCCTCAGATGTAACACTATGCTGTTCTCGTGTCTCCCCTACGATTGGCACCCTATCTTCTCCTAAAGCGTCTGTTGCGCGGTACCACTGATAAGAAGGAGTATTAAGGGTATCATCATAATCAATATCCATTAAATAGTAATCAACAGCAACTGCACTCTCCATGTAATCCTTCAATTGACCATTCAGTACATACGGGGCATCATCCACTTGCTTGAAGGTCAACACATAGTCGTTGTTTTTCCCGCCAAGTGTTTTGCCTTTATATCCTTTTAACAAAGCATCCATATCCCCCAGTGTGGGTTCCGTATTACGATCCACGTCCATACGGTTCATCTCTACATAGCTAAATCCGCGGCGACTTACCATGTTGCGCAAATAATCGAACAGGTCTGCTGCATCCAGAGAATTCACTTTACCGTCTGCATTTACATCCCCTTTTTTACTAATGTAAAGTTCAATGTTATCCGTAACAGTCTCTGGTACATCAGATACAGTATATCTTGCTTTCAATTCAATATTGATTTTGCCGCTCTTGTAAGGAACAACAACCAATGTACTCTCATTTTCTACAGTTTCTATATATACCCTAGCTATACTTTCATCATTTGAGATGGCTGTGAGCGTATTAAACTCATCTGATCGAAAATGTGTACTTAGATTGATTCTGACTGTATTATTGATGGTTACCTCGATGGGCACATCGGGTACAAAAGAAGGATTATTTTGTTCTGATGAATAACTTAACCAGTTGATGCCATCATTAAGAACAGGTCGCGAAATGTTTATTACCGGACCAATCGCTCCTGCGTTAGCCTGCGGGAGCGTTCCACCTATAGGCAATGCAATGCCCAATCCGAGCGCAGTCAACATGCTTTTTTTCAATATTGGCTTAAGCCGTTTTTTGTTTTGTTTCCCCTTCAATTCATGTTCCTCCTCGTGTACATTTCATATTTGAACAACTACATGCTCAGTATAACGAGGCATTCTGAACCAATTCTGAACAGGACCACAGAACTATTCCCAGTTGTAATTCGACAAAAAACGCCATGGAGTAAGCCTCCATAGCGTTTTGAACACAAATATTTTTCCAGTTCGGATTAAATTCACTAAAAATTAAATTCCCTCGACAATTCTATTGGCTCTAACCTTCACCTCACGGTAAAGTTCTTCCTCATCAATCGTTAACAACTTCCTGCCTTGCATGAGGATCTGACCGTTCACGATCGTAGTGTCCACATCCGCCCCATTTACACTGTAAGCCAGTAGCGACTCTACCTCATGTACCGGTTGAAGATGTGGTTTCGCCAGATCGATCAGGATCAGATCCGCTTTGCGACCTACCTCAAGTATACCCACTTCATCCTGTAAACCCAGCAGACTCGCACTTCCGCCTGTAGCCATGTGTAGAACGTTCTTGGCTGGCAAGCGAGTGGGATCGCCATAGTCGAGTTTTTGCAGCCAGGTTGCGGCTTTGATCTCCTCGAACATATCCACGGTTGTGGCACTTCCCGCTCCATCCGTTCCGATCCCCACGTTGATTCCCTGTTCCAACATCTCGGTAATTGGAGCGATCCCACACCCCAGTTTCAGATTGCTGACCGGATTGTGTGCTACACCACCTCGCATACCCTTCAATCTGCCGATGTCCCTTCGATTGAGGTGTACGCCATGCGCAAGCAGCACATGTGCCTGTTCGAACATCCCCGCTTCTTCCAAGTACTCTGTCGGTGTCATGCCATAACGCTCACGAATCTTCACGACTTCTTCCTTCGTCTCAGCCAGATGGATATGCAGCGGGATATCCCCCTTGACAGCCATGGCAATGACTTCAAGGAGCGGCTCCATTGGACATGTGTATGGGGAGTGGGGTCCATACATGGTTGTAATTCGCCCATCGGCGGCTCCAGACCAGCGCTCTACAAGATCAATCGCTTCCTGCAACCTGCGTCCCCCATCGTCCTCCATGAATACCATTCCCCGTGTCAATGATGCCCGGATGCCCGTTTGCTGAACAGCTTCCGCAATCTCATTCATATGAATATACATATCCGCAAAAGCCGTGCTACCCGAACGGATCATCTCGGCGATGGATAACTTGGACCCCCAGTAGATGTCTTCCGGGTTCATCCTTGCTTCGGCAGGCAGCATTTTACGTTCAAGCCAGTCCATTAGCTTCAGATCATCCGAGAATCCCCGGAGCAGGCTCATTGGCGTATGTTGGTGGGCATTAATCAGACCCGGCATGGCGATCTTAAGGCGGCCATCGATGATCTCATCTTGCGGTTGCGGCAAAATGTGGTCAGCAATCTGCGTAATGCGATCTGCTTCAACACGAATATCCCCCGTAAAGGGGGCATCGGCATCTTTCATCGTTAGGATCGTAGCTTGCTGAATCAGTATACTCATTACATTCACAGCTCCTCTGGATTGTTTATCGTTCCTTCCATATCCGAGGTTAAGCCTTAACGTAACGGCAAGGTCAAGTCATTTTAAATTTTGGATCGTCATCTTTCTGAAACTTTGTATAAAGGGTTTGGGATCAATTTCAACCATATATGGATACACGCCTGTACTTGTGTGCAGATAGAAAAACCCACCTTTATCACCCATGCGGCGAAAAGACATATCAAACACTTCCGTAATGTTGAACTCGCGGTATTTGGTCACAATTTTATCTGAATACAGAATCATGGAGCGGGCATTCATCTCAATCTCTTGGGCGAGTCCCGTCACTTCTCTCTGTACTCTGTAATAAGGTAATACAGCAACGCAGTCCATGATCTCCCTCCGATCTGCCATGTTTATGTTCCATCATAGCAGATCGGAGGGTGCGAGCAAAAGAACATGAATCTAGGTGATCTGGGTCGTCACCTGTAGAGGCGTATGAAGTGCATCCTGAATGTCCTGTAAAGAGAAGACCTGTTCAATATGAAACACACCATGTGGCAATGCTGACTCTGTTTTATATACGTGTTCGGCCACAGCTGCTGCTACGGCTGCTGTTGCATCTGCTTCCTTATCCCCAACAAGCAATTGCTCGACGCGAACTTGTTCCCCATTTTCCCATCCAATGGCATCGACCTTGACCGCATAGATCGGCTCTCCGCCAGGAATAAGACCAAGGGCCTTCACTGTTCCATTACGAATAGACGGTATACGCAGCAACGAAAACAACCCCGCACGTTTGGAGATTGCCATGGATGTTGTGATCCAGCGGGAGTCCAGGCATAGTCTGGTCGATACAGTTGGAATACGTAAGGTCCGAGCAACCACGTGCTGGTCCGAAAAGTTAAATCGATAGGCCTTCCGGTTTCCCAATTCCGCTCCAAAATCGATCCTTTTGCCATCTCCGAAACTTTGCACCTCCGTAGGCTTGCCCTTTTGCATCACCTGGTAGGTGGCATTCATCTGATCAACCGTCCACTCCACAGCAGCTTTTCCGTGTTTCTCCCCGAGTCCCAGCATCACGGTAATATCTGCTTCCTCCACCTGATCCATATGCATGGTCGCTTCACGTACAAGCAAATTCGTTACTCCCGGCGATAATCCAACGCTGAGTATCGCGGTCGATTTGGAATGTTGCATTTTGGTGTGCAGTTGTTCAACCTGGGCGAGAAAATCATATTTTGCAGAGATATCAATATAGTCCGTTCCAGCTTTTGCGCAGGATTCAACAAACCGGGTATCACTCTGATCGACACACATGATGACCAGCCTCACAGACCGTAACATGGACGGCTCCACAGGTTTGGTCACATCCAGTTGCAGGGGCAGTACCGCACCACCTGTAGACCTGCTGAATTCTTCCGCACGGTTCATGCGTGTACCTGCTGCCCATACTTTACCCGGGAACAATTTTCCCAGTTGAGTACATATCATCTGCCCTACTTGACCATAACCGCCAACGACCCAGATCTGATCTTTCACAGGCTTCACGTTAGTTTCGAATTGCATAATACCCCTCCACCCAGAACGCCCCGAAGTAACGTGTAATATGTGAGAAACCGCATTCGGTCAGTAGCTGAGTCATCTCTTCAGAGCATATTGGATCGGATTCACGGCCCAAGGAAGCTGCAAAGCGCTCCCACTCTTCAGGAAGCACACCCACACTGAGCATGTGATCCTCCCAAGCTTGCATCATGACTGGATGTGCAGGTGAACGAAGATCGGCATTTACAGCCGCAACGATTAGGGGTGCACCCGGTTTAAGTCTCGCTGCAAGGCTGTTCAGAAACGTTCTTTTGGCCTCCATCCCTTGAAGGAAATGCAACATGAGCATGCTTGTCGCCCCATCATATAAAATATCCTCCGGCAATTCTTCAACCGTCACAGGTTGCAGCGTCACTCTGGAGCCAATACCCGCTTCCGCGATTCGTTTCTCAGCAAGTTGCAACATCGGCAGCGAAGGATCTACTCCGGTGAACACCCACCCGGTATGACGTGAACCAAGCAGAGCTAATTCTTTTCCCCCTCCAGCTCCTGCAGAAAGTATATGAATACCGTTGTTATCCGCAAAATATGCTGCAAGCAGCCGTTCCATCAGATCATGCATATGAGAATAACCCGGAATTTTCAGGGCTATCGATTGTTCGTAACGATGAACATCTGCTGTTTCCCAGCTCATCGGTGATGGCTTGTGATTCATGGACACCGCGCTCCTCTTGAATTGAAGTTAGACTTGACTCGTTGTTCGTCTAATTTCATTATAGAAGGATACGCCAAGCCTACAATCCCAGAACATTGGGATATGCGCATAGAGAGAGGAGAAACTTTGTTGACATCACGTATTGACCGGAGCCACAGACTTATCACTTCTCTTGAAAAAGGAACCTGGACTTCACGTACCTACCGGGAAGCTGTTCTCAAGCAGATCCAGACGGTTATACCGTTCGACGCATACTGTTTCACCACCGTTGATCCTTTGACTCTTCTCTCCACCGGAGCCGTGACAGAAGAAGGCATTGAAGCCATTCATGACCGGTTATTCATGAATGAATACATGGAAAAAGACATACATAAATACGCTGAGTTAATTCGCAGCGGTGAACATACAGCTACACTTCACACGGCCATGAACGCACAGCATGAACAAAGCCCACGTTATATCAACATTCTTCAGCCAGCGGGGTTCGGTGATGAACTGCGCGCTGTATTCGTCAGTGGAGACGCTTGTTGGGGATATCTAACCCTGTATCGCAAGACTGAGAATTCTTTTTTTACAGAAGAAGAACGGTTGCTGATTCAGACCTGGACTGCTTCGATTGCATCGATGCTGCGGTCAACAAGTCTGACACTTGTGGAGGAAATCACGAGTGGAAGTCCTGAGGAACCCGGGATTATGATCACCTCGGATACGTTCCAGCTCTTATCCCTGAACGCCCCGGCGGAGTATTGGCTGTCCCAATTGCGTATGCTGGAACATATAGGGCCGGATGTTCTGCCCCGTCCGGTACGTGCAGTCAGTTCCCACTTGCAGCGCAAGAATCGGGCAGAACGGGCTGACGATACTCAACTCACTCCCGACTCGCCCTCCAAAGTCTGTATCCAGCTTCCGGATGGCCGTTACCTCATCCTTCATGCCAGTCTTATGCAACAGCTCGTGGGACCGGATCAGATCGCCATCCGTTTGGAGCAGGCGATGCCGCAGGATTTGCTGCCCTTGCTTGCCGAGAGCCATGGATTATCCAGTCGAGAACGGGAACTGCTGGGTTATGTGCTGCGCAGCTATTCGTCCAAAGAGATTGCTGCAGCGATGCATATTTCAGTCTATACTGTTCAGGATCATTTGAAATCGATTTTCGCCAAAACCAAGGTATCCTCCCGTCGCGAGCTCATCTGGTATTTCGTTTCCCGTTTCCAACTGTCGGATGAACCGGCAATATGACGTGACAGAACAGAAGAATAGCTGCTCAATAGAATGCGAGTACATTTAATCTACTTCGTTTCTTGAATACAGCAAAAAAAGAAGCCGATCCTGAAGGATCGGCTTCTTTCTTAACCTTTTGCTACGTATCACACGTTCATTACTACATACATAAAGCGGCCGTAATTTACGTCCATATGTTACCCTACGACTTTGCAGGTTTCCGAGTAGATTTGGAGGAACCAGATTTTTTATTCTTTTTCTGACTCACTTCCACAATTACAGGCTCCTGCGGGTGTTCTACAGGGTACATCTTGCGGAATAATAACGTCTGTAGTACCAGGAACGAACCCCCAACCGTCCAGTAGAGCGGCATGGCTGCCGGGGCTGATAGAGAAAAGAATGCCATCATTAACGGGGAGATATATCCCATAATAGCGAACTGTTTTCGCTGCTCAGGCGCCATATTGGCTTGTGATACCTTGGCTTGAATCAGATAAATGACCGCAACCACCACAGCCAGTACGTAGTCCGGCGCGCCCAGTTTGAACCAAAGGAACGAATGGGAGGACAACTCCGGTGTAAGTCGGATGGCTGTGTAAATTCCTGACAGGATAGGCAACTGAATGAGCATCGGCAAACAACCAATATTCAGCGGATTGAACTTATGCTTCTTGTATAGCTCCATCGTTTCCTGAGACAGCTTTTGCTTATCAGCAGGGTCATTTTTGCCTTCATATTTTTTCTTGAGCGCATCCATCTCGGGTTTCATGGCGTTCATAATGACTCGTGTTCCCTGCTGGGACTTGGCTTGACGCATCATCAATGGCAACAGCGCCAGACGAATGACCAGCGTAATGACGATAATTGCAACCCCGTAACTTCCGCTAAATAGAGTAGCAATATGCTGAATCAGATAAGACAGCGGAAATACAATATAGTGATTAAAAAATCCCGGTGTCGATGAAGTAATCTCCGACACGTTGTTGCTGCATCCGGCAAGCAGCATGACTGCAAACAATATAGCAATCAGGCCATAGATCCGTCCCTTGCCCGATCCAAAAGTGAATCCCTTGTTAGTCTTATTTTCCATATATATCCTCCTCGTTGATTTGTTGACCAATCGTTCAACGAGGAATGACAATCTGAATCATCTTCATCGGGCGCTTCTCTTCGTCTGATCAAGCGGCTCCAGACTTCCTGTCTGTGTTGTCTATCCAAACACAATGCGGGAAGTACGGGTTCAAGTCCACCACCCACGCCACCTTCCATCCAGTACTCTGTCATGCCACAGTGTAGATGGGCGATATAAGCATAGCTAACGGTGAAGATGAGTCCAATCGAGAATAAATATGGTAATAACTCCTGCAGTTCAAACAAGGGATTCACCCCCTTTATAGGTTAGTTTTTATATTATAACACTTACATATTGTTTTTGCATAAATCCGTTCGTGAAAACAGCCAGTATTCAACTATTCCGTTCTCAATTTGGACATTTCTAGCTCAGCTCTGTGTTTTGCAACGTTATAAGAAGGCCAGGAACGATTGGATGTATCCCTCTCCAGATAGGCTTGACGTTCCAGCATTTCTCTCTTGAGATCCGGGTACTCCTTCAGAGCAAACTCTCGAAGTAACGGAGTGGCATCTGCCGATAGACTTGCCAGGTAGGATGCATCAATATTGCCAGTTTGATGGTAACGTTCTATGTTCAATTGGGCAATCCTGCGATCCATGCCCACATAATTGACGGCAACATAGGCAGTAAGTGCCAGTATAATATAGCAGCGAATCAACGGAATCGACGTGTAACGTATACGAAGGCCGGCAATCAGCAACAGAAGTGCCAGGAAGATCATGAATGCGTGTACCAGGAACCGGATGTACGTATATCCATATGCCTGTTCATAAAGATTTAGGCGCATAAACGCGGAATATAACATAATTGCTGAACAGCTGACCAGAATCAGGAGAAGTGCCTGATGCACGATCATGCCTACTTTTCCACTCGGACGTGTGAATTGCAATGCAACAATAAGAATAAAAAAGTTAATACCTGTAACGAGAACCAACTCTGCGAATCCACTTCTCGCATACTCAGCGTATGACAGATCTACCGGAAGATGCCCCTCTCCCGCGCCAAACAGATACGAAAACTGTACAAGTACGAACATAACGTACACACAGTTGATGACGATCAGCATGGTACCCACAATGATGGGGTCCAATCTGAATGGTTCCCGATGAACCGGAGTGCGATCGGGCTCGGGTGTAATTTTATTCGTAACCTGACCCTTAGGGAGTGGACCCACAGGAGAGAATATGTAGGTGTGATCACGCTTATCATCAAGCGTGGGTGCTGCTCCATTTTTCCAATGTGCATTCTCTCTCTTCTCTGCCTCATATTGCATCGGCTGGACAAATCCCCATACATAACCGAATAACAATATACCTCCGATGAACATCCAGATGATTCTTGGCAGTCCTGGTGTAAGGGTCAGTTGATTTAACCACTCCGGGAAACCGGATAAATATTGATCGAAGACTCCGTCAGCTGAAGACAGTAATGCGACAACTACAATGAGGATAGGCAAAGACGCCACGAGACCGATAATCACTTTGAAAACAACCGTTTTCTGTGATTTGCCCATGCCACGCCCGCCTGCTCTCACAGCAATGGCCGCAACAGTCCCCCAATGACGTATGGCTTGAGGCAGTAAATGGTCAATCGCCGTACCAATCAAACCAATCTCCCACCACTGCTTCTGTTTTCTACCCATTAGATACGTCATATGTAAGATGATGAGGCCCGGTACAACCAGAAAATTAAGTACACGCAGCAGTTCGTTATCGTATAACAGGAACGTTAGCGATAACAACAACACTACACCCGCCACAAAAGCATCAATCAACTTGAAGGACCTAATACGGTCCCGTGCAAACAAATACATAAAGACATAAAAGAAAATAACAAAGATTGGATAAGATACTCCTAAATCATTACCATAGAATAAATACTGGTGAATGATAGCAAGTATCCATGCAGACAGTAGCGTGATTAGAGCACGATGCGGTGAATCCATTATTTTATCAATCATGGGAAAAACCTCCATTAACCTTTCTATGACTAATTTTAGATGATAAAATAGGAATATAAATAGAAATTAAAATCAATAAAACTTCTTATTTTAGAGAAATCCGTTAGTGTTCACCTCTAGGAGGGAATCTTCACTTTGAAATTACATCAGCAATACCTGCTGTTACATCGCCAATACGGCCACCTTACAGAACATGAACTTACGCTTGCCAACCTCGCTGAATTGCTCGATTGCACGCATCGTAATACATTAACGATTGTCAAAAAGATGGTTGCTCATAAATGGATAAATTGGATTTCCCAGCGTGGCCGCGGTCGGCGTTCTTCACTGACCTTACTCATCCCGGCTGACCAAATCGCTGCTGAATACATGATGCAGGCCATGAATCGCCGGGAATTGCAGGAAGCTGCCGAGCAGGTGAGTGCATTCTCCAGTTCAACAACCATGCAGGATTATCTAAACCAGTGGTTACTTGGGTATTCAGGACATCATACAGAAGCAGGCACCAATAATGAGCAGATTGATACACTACGGTTGCCCCTGCGTCAACAGCTTCATGCGCTTGATCCGCTGTACATTAATCTATTAGCTGAATCCTTTGTTACCAGCCATGTCTTTGACGGATTGGTTCAACGTGGTGAACAAGGCGACATTCTCCCCTGTCTCGCTCATACTTGGGATGTCAGTGCAGACCGACAGACCTGGACGTTTTATTTACGAAAAGGCATTACATTTCACAATGGTCAGATGCTGACGTCCCATGATATTGTGCATACGTTTGAACGGCTGCAATCTACAGACCGCCGAACACTGTACCGTGATGTGAGTAAACAGATTCTATCTATTGAAGCGGTCAGTCCCTTGACCGTGTGTTTCCGGCTTAAAAAACCTCACGAATTGTTCCTGTCCTTTCTTACAACAAGTCGTGCGGCGATTGTACACTCACCGGGAACACACGAACAGAAGATGAATCATGCGGGTGATCTGCATGGAATGCAAAAACCTGTTGGGACGGGACCGTTCAAGGTCACGGCCTGGGATGATCACTTATGCAGACTTGAAGCCTTTTCTTCATATTTTCAGGGTAGAGCACATATGGACCGGGTAGATATCCTGCAAATTCCGTGGAGTGCCTCGGCCAAAATGGATGATAGTCAAGATATCGAAACCCCGTTCTTCCATCTTGTCCATAATCCGTCTTCGTCCGAGGGTGCAGACTGGACACAGATTAGTGCAGGCGTGATGGTTCATAAATTACTCACGTGTAATACGCAAAAAGCCGGACCGTTAAACGATCCGGAAGTAAGAGCACACATCCAGTCAAGCCTTGCTGGACTCTATGGAGATAACCCACATGCAGATGACTCTAAGGTCGTGATAACTGATTTGAGTACGGTGAATATGGAGATGGTTGAGCATGAGAAACTTAGAGAGGTTACCAACCAACTCACTTCCGTTAGTCCCGTCTCCCTGCACATCGCTACCATTCCACAATACCGCAGGGATGCCCAACAACTGGCATCTATATTGGAGCAGTGCGGTTACTCCTGCACCGTCCGCACAGGCACGATGGAGCAGTTCAAAGGAGATCTGCGGTTGGAATCTGATCTGATTCTCTTTTCTCTGATTCGGGACAGAGACGAAGAACTGCGCAGGTATGATTTGTACTCCACGTTGTCCGAGCATCTGGATGATTCTGCTCGCATAACGATTCATGAGATGTTGCAAACCGTTGTTGCTTCTCCGATTGCAGCAGATCGAACTTCTGAATTAGACCGAATGGAGCATTTTTTAGTTGATCAGAATTTACTGTTTCATTTATCCGAAAAACCGGTAGAAACCGCATATCTGCCTTCGGTACGTGGCCTATCTTTCAATAGCCAGGGTTGGGTGAACCTGCGTCATATCTGGTTTCCTTCTGACGCGCGAGCACGTCAGTTTGATTAAACATCGTATTATATATAATTATATCATCCAATCACGTGTCTTTTTTATTTTCACAATGTCGTAATCGGATGTCTCTGTTTGCTTCTCAATAAAATGGTATCTTTACGACGATATACTCCAAGCAGTAAACCCATCATGGCGTATTCTAATACTATATGAATGCCGCGCCCGATAAAAGGAAAGCTGACACTGACAATTGGAACCTTTCCCGTAGTCATCGCAAGAGAATATAACATTTGCAAAGCGAACGTAATTGTAATACTGAAAATAATCATTCGACCAAAATCATCTCTAATACAAGGCAGCGTCTTTAACATGCTGGCAATAAACCATACGATTCCAAGCAATAGCAAAATGCCTGCTGACCAGCCAAACACATCAATAAGCATCACTCCGGGATAGTCCATATAAAACCTTTGGGAAATTCCGAAGGTTATGTCAAAACCGTTGCCCCACCATCCGGCGGACTGAAGGATACTTATAATTGAACGGTTATACTCGAAGTTCCCCAGCAGATCATTCTGAAGATTTAAAACGACACTGAGTCTCTCAAAGCGCTTGTACTCACCTGTCAAAAACAACTGCAACATAATAACACTTCCGGTTATTGTAGCTCCGATGAAAGTATAGAGCCATTTTCGTGTAATCCATGCAAGCATGATCAGCGTAGCCGTTCCGAACAGAAACAATCGTACCCAATCTGAAGCTTGAAATAGGCTATAAGACGGCAAAGCCACAAGAAGAATATATGTTGAGACGGATTGTACATCACACTTGGTGCGCAACTTATCCAGCATAATTGCACCTATGGCGAGAGGCAATACCCACATCGATGTCGTTGTAAGATCAATTGTAAACCCGAATATGCTCCAGAACCGTTGTACACCGTAATCAAACGGTGATACCAGCGGATTAACCCACAACATACCACTTAACAAAATATAGATCCACCAGGCAGCTTTTTTCCATTTTCGATAATCAAAATACATCAAAAACACCATCAGTATTAAACCAAAAATGGTATACATCAAATGACTTATATATATCAACTGATAGTTTTCATCTGAGATATTTGTCGTATAAATCCACATCAGCAGCAGGCTTATGATTAGCAAACTGGCAAGTCCCGTTAACAGCCCCCAATGCATTCGATGGCGATGCAATCGGTGCATACTCTTGCCTACGACAGTTGGATCACCCATCTGTTCAATGGCATATGCAATTGCTTCTTCCTCTGTGTAACCTTCTTGTTCTTTGTCCAAAATGATCTCTTCCATGTGGTTTCCCAACTCATCACGCAAGTCGTTATGTACTTCACGAGCTTTAACCTGAACACACATGTAATCAAGATAATGCTCAATACGTTCATGTCGATTCGTCATGTCAGGCCTCCTTCCCCAAGCACCCGATCCACAGCTCTACGGAACAAATTCCACTCTGCTTTTTTACTTTGTAAGGCCTCCATGCCCTTGTCTCGGATCGAATAATATTTACGTTTACGGCCTTCAACCTCCATCCAGTACGACTCTACCCATCCTTCAATCTCCATGGCATGCAAAATAGGATATAACGTGCCTTCTTTCAGATTAAACACACCCTCGGATTGACGATGTAATTCCTTAATTAATTCATAACCGTACAACGGTCGTTCCTTCAATAAAGTTAGGATCAGTGTCTCGGTACTGCCTTTAATCATTTGTTTGTTAACCTGCAACGCCCTCACTCCTTCCTTTTCAATTCATTTAGCAAGACTTTTTATTTTGAAAAATACACTTTTACACTTTCAAATCTCTTTTTTATATACATCGGAAATCTATGCATAGAACAACTAGGTATGATATTACCTTATCCTTCCTTTTCTGTCTAGCTAGTACCCTTTTTTATTTATGTTAAAATATAAAGACCTTTTATTGACGAACTATTCTGATGAATCCATCTATTCGAATAATTCAATTACATAACCTATTTTTTTCAATACATTTAAGGAGGAATTACATTTCATGAGCAAACTAATTTTCTTTCTTGGCGGAGCTGGGAGCGGAAAGACAACACTAGCTAAAACCCTCTCCCGTAAACATAAAGCTGCTTTCTTCGACATGGATATCCTGCTTCGTCCTGCGGCCGAGGCAATTATGACCCTTCAGGGATTTAACCCATCCGACCGAGATTCACCTGAATACAAGCGGCTGTGCCGTGATCTTGGGTATCGCATTACGATGGATGCCGCTCTGGATAACGTGAAGTTGGATATCGATACGATTGTTGTCGGGCCATTTACCAAAGAAATCGGTACCCCGGATTGGATTGCCCAGGAACTTGCACGAATTGGACGTACCCTGGATGATACGGATGTGCGTGTGGCCTATATTTATCTTGAGAATGAAGCGTTATATCACAAACGGATTACAGCAAGACAATCTCCATTGGATGAGTGGAAACTTGCTCACTGGGATGCCTTCACAGCTTCTCTCGTCCGTAAAGAAGTAACCTGGCCCCTCCCCGCTTCATCCGTCGCTTATATTGACAACTCCAGTGATGATCCTGCGATTGCCTATGCTGAACTTGAACGACGGATGTACGAGTAGCTTTATAAAATTCACTTTACAATTCCTTTGTGCTATGTCCCTTCACATGGAAATTAAAAGAAGAAACAAAAAGAGGTATTTGTCGAGACCCCCGTTGGGTCCATCACGACAATACCTCTTTTCATATATTCAAGATCATCTTTTCATGTGTCCATGATCATTCGCAACTCACTCTTCACCATCAGCGATTGCGGGATCACGCAAAAAAGATTGCGGAAGTCCTGCCGTAATAAGCGCGTACTACGGAATCGCCAATTCAGTCGAACTGATAGATTATAAATGTACCTCAAATGTAAGACAACGTACAGATCTCAATACAAAGGAGAATTTCATGAAATCTCATGTAGCAACATGTGCAACTCAACAACAACAATATCAGCAACAGAGCTACAAATCGAATTCCAGATGGAAACGTGCGGTAGCCAACATCCTTCTGGTTGCATCTCTGAGCTTTACCACAATGAGCAGCGTATCGGCAGAGAGTAGCACACCTCATCCACGGATAAGCGCTCAGGAAACGGAATCGTTCCTCACTCAGTTCTTTGCTCAGCCTGAAATGAAATCTGCTCTGAAAGGTGCCGTAGTCACCGTTGTTCAAGACGAACAGATCGTACTTAATAAAGGATATGGATATGCCAATGTGGCAAAACAAATCCCAGTCGATGCCGACTCCACTCTATTCCGTGTAGCCTCCATCTCCAAAACGCTGACAGCAACCGCCATTATGCAATTGGCTGAGAAGGGTAAAGTCAAGCTTAATCAGGATATCAGCACATACACAGATGGTTTGGATCTGACCAACCATACCCGAACAGCTTTAACACTGGAACATCTGATGACGCACACCAGCGGGTTTGATTTTACGGATGCAGCAGCGATACCCAGGGATCTTAATCGTTCTTATCCGCTTGAGCAATTCATCCAAGATAACAAACCTTCCGTTGTCCGCTCTCCAGGAGAAGTTTTCCGTTACGACAACTACGGCTACGCACTCTTGGGCTACATTGTTCAGAAACAGTCCAAACTTCCATTTGAGACTTATGTACAACAGCATATTTTCCAGCCACTTGGTATGTCGGATAGCCATTTTACATTAAGCAGAGACACTCTGAGTACACTCGCGACTCCTTATGGTGCTGAAGGAGAGGAACTTTCGCAGTATCCCAATGTGCCCGACAGTTCACCTGAAGGCGGATTAATAACGACCGGACGGGATATGGCTCATTTTATGCTAGCCCAACTCAATCAAGGTTCGTACCAAGGCGCACGTATCCTCGATCCTTCATCCGTACAGGACATGCAAACGTTGGATGTCTCCATTCACCCTGATATACCCGGCACAGGGTATGGATTCGAATCCACCTATTCGCAGTACAATCATGGACGGAAAGTCGTGAGTAAAGCAGGCGATCTAGCGGGCTTCCATTCCAATATGTGGCTGTTGCCTAACGAGAAGACCGGACTATTTATCGTCTCCAACAGTGATGGACCCGATCTGCGAGAAGCGCTTTTCCACGCATTTATGGATCAATTTTATCCGAACAATGAGACGCAGTATGCTGATTATAGCGTACCTGAGTCTTCACTCCGTTCCTACGAGGGACTATATCGGGATATTCGCCTGCCCGCATGGATATATGATATTTCAGCTACAGCGAAAGGGCTCCAGGTTGTTGATGCTTATGGGACTCACACCTTAACCCCCCTTAAGGATATGCTGTTCATGGATGAGGACGGTAAGCTCGCTGGTTTCAAAAAAAATCAGTCAGGTGAAATCACTTATTTCTACTACAACAAGTCAGACAGCTGGTCCGAAAAATTGCCAGAAGCCAATCCGTATGATGATGTGCCAGAAGACCATCCCTATGCTCCGTACATCTATCGCTTGACACAGATTGGCCTATATCCACAGGATCAATCCCTTTTCGAACCAGAGAAGCCTGTAAGTCGTGGGGAGTTTGTAGCACAGGTCGTGGGTATAAGCGGGATGTCGATTTCGACTCAATCTCCAAAGTTTAAGGACACTGTATCAAGCCCCTATGCCGCTTACATTCAAACCGCCTTAGAACTGGGTATTGTGCAAGGTAGTACACGTGGATTGTTCCATCCCGAGCAAGCCATAACAAGGCAAGAGGCCGCGGTGATCATTTCGAGAACAGCACAACAACTACTGGGCGCACACGCTGTATCTGCCAATCTTGCCGGTTCACAGGATCATTGGGCTGAGGAAGGTGTCCAGTTTGTTGTCGCTTTAGGTCTCTACGGTCCGGAAGTATCCATATCCAGCAGCGGTGCTGTTAATTATAGATCGAAGCAGCTTATGCTTAGGCAGGAATCATCTGTTTTGATGTACAAAATGTTAGGCACTCTGCTACATTAACATAGAGTGATGCACGGCAAGCCATGACATTGCTACATGGCTTGCTTTTTCACATCCTATACCACTGATACAATCATAAGAACGGATGATTTTCCCATGAAATTAAAAGATTCATTACATAGATTCATTACATATAAATTTAGTTATGTTTGGCTTGTAACGATGTTGTCCTTTATACTGACAGCCACGTATATCCATATCTCTTCATTTCTTAATCCTTATATTGGTCTTTCACTAATACCGAGTGTTTCCAATTCGTGGGCAGTGCATGATGTAGATCCGCTAGGTTTAGCTTATACCTCAGGGATTAGAACAGGTGATACCGTTATCTTGTTAGAACCCGAAAAAGAATTCCGGCTACTCCAACAACAAGGAGTATTCTTAGTGACTGAAGCCTACACCATTGGTATTGAGAATTCTCGCGGTCAGGATTCGGAACATACGATGAAGCCTGGACCACGTGAATGGTTCAACATCGGCTTCTCATCCATCTTGGAATTGTTGCTGTTGCTGACCGGAAGTTACGCTTTGTTTAACCAACCCGGTTCACGGGTGATGCGTCTATTCTACCTGCTTAACCTGTCCATGGCCTTATGTATACTGACGATATATACATCCCAGTTGCCTATATCTAATTATATTCTCGCCTTTTGTGCGGCATGGTTACCTTACTGTCTAACCGCATTTTATGTGTCTTTTGTATTTCGCACCCGTCTGCATCGTTTCCGGTGGTTATTATTCATCAGCAGAGGAATTGCGATTGCCTATTCTACAGGCCTAGTATTTCTGTACATCAAGCAGTGGATGATGACCAATGTTCAGTTCAATCCAGGCATTACCATCGTTAACACCCCTGCTGCACCGTCTGGTCCAACCAATCTGCTAAACATCATTCTTTGTGCCACCCTTATGATTTTAATCTGGATAACATGGGTCAATCGTAAAAGCTACAATCGCAAGGAGCAGAACCAGCTATCGCTCTTGTTAACCGGAATCATTGTTAGTCTGATTCCCTTCATCATCTGTTTTGCTATTCCTACCCTGCTTCAAGGTGAACCTTTACTGCCTGTAGAGTACACACTCATTGGATTCCTGCCTTTATCATGGATGTTCACTTATGTACTTGTACAACGGAGTATGCTTGACTTCAAACTGGTTATGCCACGATTGATGATTCATGTTCTATATGCTTTGATCGTGTTTTTACTGTTTCTGGCTGCTTCTCATCTGTACACATTCCTTCACATTAGCATGCTGTTTGTCTCATTTTTGCTAATCACATGGGTGTACCAGTACACGCTGACCCGCTCCCGCAAGAAAAACAAACTTAACAAAGACTGGCTGGAACAGCAGCAACTGCGGTTGACTGTGCGAATGGCTGAGCAGCAAAACATGCGAGACATGATCCACGTGTTTGCCGAGATGTTCCACAAGATGCTGGATATCGAAGGCGTAATTGTGATATGGATTGATGATAAGGACAGATATACTCAGGAAGGCACAGGGGTTTTTGCTTCCATACAGAATATCGATAACGAGGCATTGGATATTGAAGTGTTACGACAGAAGTATGACTTGGCACAGATTTTGGAGCTGTCAGGTGAACCAACGACAGAGATGTTAGGATTACTGGGTATTGGTCACAAAGTAAATCGCACCCTTTTTTCAGCAGAAGAGCAGGATATCATTGCTAAAGGCAGGCTGGAAGCAATTCGAATGCTCCTGAATGGCAAACTCTTATCCGATCTGCAGAAGCGATACGAACATCGGGTAGATCAGACAGCTCTTCATGAACACATGATAAACCGTCATCGGAAGTTCAATGATATTTTGATGGAAGCGCAACAGGCAGAGCGTATGAAAACCTCTTATTTCCTTCATGACCAACTGCTTCAAAACCTGATCTTCCTGTCTCGTGATCTGGAGGAATTTCATAATACGGGAGAAACCAATGCGGATCAAACGGCTGTTTGGCTGGAGTGTCTATATGCTTCACAGAAAGATATACGGCAATTGTGTGATGATCTGTACCCTCATATTATGGATCGAAGCAATCTTGAGGAGGCGTTACAATGGCTCATCCGTTCGCTTCAAATGCAAAGTGGCATCAGGATGGAAATGAGGTACAATGCCCTCGCTGAAGAGTTGAAGCAAGAACCTCTGAAGTCAACCGTCTTTCGGACGATCCGTGAACTTATCATCAATGTGATGAAGCATTCTCAGGCCAAATTTTGCTCCATTCAGGTGCATACGAAGGATCATGACTTGATTCTACATGTAAAGGATGACGGCTTGGGATTTAATGTCCATACCACATTCGACACTGCAACTGGACACTTCGGTTTGATCTCCATACAAAGCAGCATACAGCATCTTGGTGGTGAATTCACCATACATTCCAGCATTGGCAAAGGAACATCAATAAACATTCGTTTGCCTTTAAGCAAAGGAGCTATTAAACAATGAGCGAACCCATTACAGTCGTTCTGCTTGATGATCACCCCCTGGTTATGGAAGGTCTCAACAACCGATTAACCCGTGAACCGGGCATACAGGTACTAAAGACATTCAGCGATCCTTTGCTTTTCTTGTCTGAAGTAGAGGCGTTGCAACCCGATGTTGTCGTGATGGATATCCGCATGCCACAGCTTGATGGTTTTGAGGTTGTGAGAAGATTAAAAGATCAATACGGATTAACCGTCAAAATTATACTGCTATCTGGGTACAATTATCACGAATTCCAGTTGAAAGCTTATGATCTGGGTGTCCATGCCTACTTATCTAAGCAAGCAACATATGGACAGATTATCAACGCCATCCAACAAAGTATGTTGGGTCATGTACTTATTCCTGAGACCATGTTATCTCCTAATCTGGAGGAATCACTCACTACAACCGAACGCGAAGTACTCAACCGTATCGCACTGGAGATGACTAATAAGGAAATTGCACATGATCTGGCGATCAGTCAACGTACAGTGGAGTATCATATCACCTCTATTACACAGAAATTTGGTGTTAAATCCCGTATCGGGGCCGTAGTCAAAGGCTATCAGGCAGGTATTCTCGGTGATGTAACACTCCCTGAGAAAAGATGAAAACATTCACCACTTTAAAAGAACAACAAAAGAGCGACAGAACACCCTTGTAATGCAACCTGAGGTTGGTTCTTAACCGCTCTATTTGTTGGTTTACTTTCCTATGAGGTTGTTCTATAAGGTGCATTCATGCTTAGGCGTATGCTCCCTTATCCGTGCTGACGCGCCGCATGGCGTTCAGCAATGCGAGACGTAATCATTCCATGACTTTCATCAATCTCTTCGGGTGTACAAGCGGCTTTCAGCTCATAGACTTTCACTGGTGAACGGTCGATAATATCCAGAAATGAATCGAACAAGGTCATGTCTTTACTATGAATGTACGGACACCAATGATCTGCCAACCCGACGGTTTCATGAATATGCACGCCAACCACATGATCAATCAACGCGTTAGCCTCGCGTACATTATCGTATAGTCCCATTCGATCCATCATCATGCCATGACCAATATCGTACCAGAGTCCAAGCGGCGCGCCTTTCATTCGTCCAATTATCGTTCCCGCTTCGTGCAAAGTCGGCATTTGATAACAGCGTGAGCGGGTCTCAATACCGAAATTCACCCCATATCCCCGCTGCTCGGACAACTCACATACCTCTTCCAGACTTTCCTCAATCCGGCTCAGGTAATGAGCACTGCCATCTTCCCGCTTCTCCAGCATCTCTTGCCATAAAGATTGATATGCCGATGAGTCTGGCCCCTGATCGTGGTATATCTTTTTCAACGCTTCATCAATATTGTATTCAAACGGCACCTCACCGGGATGTACAACGACAGCCTTGGCACCATAACGATGTGCGTACTCGGCTGAGCGAAGCAACAGTTCAATTGCCCGTTTGCGGCGCGCCTCATCATCGAATCCAAGCAGGACGGAATCTGTCCCGTAATCCGGATCAGCCACATACGGAAATGTATTATGCACACTGGATATACCGATCTCTCCCCGTTTAATCATCGGCTCTATCGTCTTCAGCATCTCTTCGGTGACGTTGTAGTTCAGTTCAACCTGTTTGAATCCGAGAGACTTGATCTCCTCGATCATACCTTGTCCGGTCGTGTGACGTTTAATATTCCAACATGTTGAGAACGAATATTCCTGTTTGTCCGTATACATGATTATTCCTCCCGCCTCTCATTCTATCGCCTGTTCATGGTCCATTTATCTCTATCTATTCATTCCTCTATCCGTTATCTTCATGTAGGGTCAATTCAAATCTCATCTTGTTCGCAGTCTTTCCCGGCACATAACGATAGATGATCTCCGCATGATTCACGTACATTAACACGGTTGGTTCAGGCGCCTCAGTCTTCACGGTACACGTAAGTCCAGGGAACTTCCATAATGCTGGTGTAATGTCCTGTTGACGAAGGGAAGGCCCTCTGATTTCAAAATAAACGTCGATTTCTTCCTCTGTATCCAATGCGACATTAATGGTTAACGAATCTGGCGTGAGATCCGCATCAAACGTCACTCCGCGCAGATGACTGTTCCACCCCTCGCCTACCTCACGGCGGATTAAGCGGAGATAATAACGCTCCCCCATCTCCGTCTGCCAGTGAATCGTGGCTGGATGCATCTGTCCGTTCGTATTCACACTTCCCGACATGGCCCCGATCATCCGCCCCTCACCAATCCAGGCTTTGGCCGTACATAGATTCCGATTCGACGTTGGATCATGGCGCTCACATAGTTCCATGAACTGTTTCTGCACAAGCCGATCCTCTTGATGAGCCTTGAAATACGGCACGGCTTCCACGGGCACATCCACCCCAAGGAGCGCAATCAGCGGATCATGGCCTGATTCACAGTTAATACCCGCCAGATATTCATACCCTTCACCAAGCATGAGATAGATAAATACACCGATTGAACTATGCTCTCGCATCTCCATGTCATACGCCCGAGAGAATGGGCCGGAGAGATTCTCGAGGTTGGCATTGTAATAGAGCGCAATGTTAGTCCACAACCCGTATTCAATCCGATGCCCAAATTCAACCAAATGTTCGGTGAGTCCATACTTTCGATACATGCCAAGCACGGACAGATCCACACCGTAATACGTTGTCGTATTGAATTCAGCGAATGTACCGTTGTACGCTTCAAACTCCTTCATCATTCTCTCTGCCTGTTCATCCGAATGCTGAATCCACTCTGTTCGGTTCAAGCGATGGCCGTAGTAGTGGGTGATGAAAATATGCATTAGCTCAATATTGGTGTTCATGGGGATTACGTCGAATAACCTGCGTTCTATTGACCCTTGTACAGCCAACTCCATGGCATGGTCCATCCGTTTCATGAGCGCCTCCGGTATATATTCAGCGAATTCGGCCGTTACCACCACACAGACACAAGCGATAAATTCGCGCCAATTGGGATCATAACTGATCCAGACGGGTGGCAGGACCTGATTTACTGCCGAATGAAACAGATGCTTCAGTTGTTTGGGATCTGCTGCCTCGATAAGCAGAGAACTCTCTTCCTGTAGTTTATGGATAAACTGCGCAGACACCTTCTCAAAGGTGCGTTCCAGGAAATAGGCCGTGCCTGGCGCAAAAGATTTCCAACCATAGTGACCCGCTGGTGGATGCACATCAGTTGGTCGGGTCGCGAAGGTTCCGTGATAGATCTCATCCGGAGCGTCATATTGATAGTCGAGCACCTTGTGGAACACCCGTATCGCGCGTTCCACATCACCAGGCTCATTTCGAATCAACAACCCAAGCGCATAATGTGCACTGGCTCGTGTGCTGTGCTGCGATGGATCCTCTTCTTCGAAACTGCAAAGCAGATCCATCTCCTTGTCATAGAAGCTATCCATCATCAACATGGACTGATTCACTACATACTGCTGTTCTTTGGACATCTTTTCTACCATTCGTTGTGTCATGTCATGCAACCTCCCGAGACTATAGGTGCGTGTTCAAAAAGATCAGTTTTCAGTACCGAGAAGATGAACTTTTTGAACAACTTCTATTAACCTTTTACAGCACCTACCATTACGCCACTGATAAAGTACCGCTGCAACCATGGATACACCAGCAGGATCGGTAACGTTGAGAATATAACGCTAGCTGCTTTCAGACTTTCAGGCAGGACTTGAACCGCACCAATGCCTTCGTTCTGCATCAGTTCTGTAATCTGGTTTTGCTGAATCATCTGATACAATTTCAATTGCAAAGGGTATAGCTCAGGCTTGGTAATATACATGAGTGCATCCTGGAAACCATTCCACCGTCCTACTGCGTAGAATAGGCTCAGCGTTGCCATAACCGGAAGGGATAGCGGCAGTATAATGCGCATAAGTGTGCCGAAGTGGCTGCTTCCATCAATGCCCGCAGCTTCTTCCAGACTCTCAGGAATCCCTCGGAAGAATGTGATAAGAATGATCATGTAGAATGGACTAATCAATCCAGGCAGAATAAGTCCCCATGTACTGTCGAGTAGATGCAGATTTTTGATCAGAATGTACTCGGGAATAATGCCCCCGCTGAAGAACATCGTCACCACAATGATAAGCATGAACCACTTGCGCCCCTTCAGATTACTCTTCGCCAGTGGGTATGCCGCTGCAATGGTCATCGCCATGCTTAGTACCGTACTAAGGACGGTAAGCCAAATGGTATAGATGAGGGAACGAATCATCGATCCATCTGCAAACACTTTGCTATACGCCTCAAAAGACAACTCTTTGGGGAAAAAGGAAACTTCTCCTGAACCGATAGCCCGGTTCGAACTGAGCGAGATCGCAATAATATGAATGAATGGTGCAAGACACAGCACCATCGTAATGATAATAAGAATGACGTTTACCGTGTTGAATATTCGATTCGCCGTGTTTTCAGACATACCACTCACTCCTTACAGATCATATGTGTTTCAATCCACTACATAATACTCTCATCGGTTAGCTTCTTGGACGTATAGTTCGCTCCGAGTATGAAGACAAGTCCAACTAATGCCTGGAACAAACCTACAGCTGTTGCGAGCGTAACCTGACCAGACTGTAAACCGACACGATACACCAACGTGCTGAGTACATCCGAGTATTCACGTACAGCCACGTTACCGATAATAAATGGTCGGTCGAAGCCGATGGAGATCATGTTGCCGACATTGATGATCAATAAGGTAACAATTGTCGTTTTGATGCCTGGCAAGGAGATGTGCCAGATTCTGCGCAGCCGACTTGCTCCATCCACTTCTGCTGCTTCGTACAGTTCCCGGTTAATGCCTGTCAAGGATGCCAGATACAGAATCGTACCCCAGCCTGCACTCTGCCACACGCCTACTGCAAGATACGTAAAAAGCCAATAGTTTTTGTCAGAAAGGAAAGGCAATGGATCGAATCCCATGCTCATTAAGATATTGTTAATGAACCCCGATTGTGTACCGAATACCTGAAGTACGATCCCTCCAATAATCACCCAGGAAATAAAGTGAGGAATGTACAGTAAGGTCTGTGCCAACTTTTTGAACCAGGCTTTCTTCAGCTCGAACAATAAGATGGCCAGTATAAGCGGCGCCGGGAAGGACACCAGCAGATCCAGCATGTTAAGCACTAATGTGTTGCGTAGTGCCGTGTAAAATCCCTGATTTTGAAACACTTCTCTGAATGCATCCAGGCCAATCCATTCACTACCGGAGATCCCTTGAAAGAAGTTAAAATCCTTGAACGCAATCTGCACGCCATACATTGGCCCATACTTGAAAATAATGAAGTAGATCATGGGCAGTAGGAGCAACGCATACAGTTGCCAGTTTCTGCGGAAATAGATGCTTGTTTTCATAAACCTTCCCCCCATGTCATTCAGGATTCTTCATCAAGGCGATGCTGCCATCGCCCTAATGAAATCCCTGTTCTTGTTGTCGTGCACATTAGATGTGATCTCTACTCTACTTATTTCATCGCTTTGTAAGCTTCTGTACGTTCATCCAGGATTGCTTGACCACCGCTCGCCATGTAATCCTTCATCATGCTGTCATAAGTAGCTTCAAAATCAGCAGGTTTGGAAATGGTTGTTTTCACGAAGAACTCCATGAACTTGTCTTTCAGGCCGTTACCGTAGCGAGCTTCTGCATCAATCGGTTTGGAGAAGCGTACCGGTTGAATCGTGTCCGTGTTGGAAATGGCTACCGACTTGCGCATATCATCCCGATACTTCGATTCTACCTGTACGACATAAGCCTCTTCATTTTTCTTGTCATCCCCAACGTATTTACCGTTGACGATAATGGCAATGTCACCGGAATTATAGATACGACCTGCGATTTCAGGAGAAGCATCATCTTTGATCAGTGGCACACCATCCACAAGCTCATAGTTCTCATTTTCAACACCGAATTGCAGGTCGAACAAGTTGTTGTCTGAAGCCATCCAATCCAGGTACTTCATCGCTGCTTCCGCATTTTTGCTTGATTTCGGGATCATGACATACATCGCATTGGGTGCATATGCCGGTTTGGCGAATTTGCCCTCCGAGTTTTTGAATGCATCAATCGGTGTGATCACTGCGCCAGGTTGATTGGTTTGCAGGTTTTTGTACGTACCGGAGATGTAAATCTCCCCTGCATCTTCGGTGTAGAATCCAACTTTGCCGTTAGATACATCCTCCCACAGCTTTTTCTTATCTTTGTCAAGTCCAAAGTCCTTGCTCATTAATCCCTCATTATAAAGTGTGTTCATATATTTCAAGGCATCCTTGAAACCAGGCAACAACGTTGGATAGTCATTGGAACCCAGTTGTTGTGTTAATGTATATTTTTGTTCTTCCGTCAGTGGTTCAATGAATGACCAGATCAGAGGTTCATATTGAGCCGAAGCAATGGACATCCCCATAGGAATAAGTCCTGTGCCAACCTTACCCGGATCTTTTTCCTTAAAGGCCTTTAATGTTGTATGCAACTCCTCAGCTGTCTCAGGTGAAGGCAATCCGAGTGCGTCCAGCCAGTCCTGACGAACATAGGATGCGTACTTGCCAAGTACAAGACGTTTACCTGGAACTGCAAACTGTTGACCATCGTATTGACCGTAAGCCAGCGTTTCGTCTCCCAGGAACTTCTTCAGGTTAGGGCCGCTCTGATTGATCAGATCCGTAAGTTCAGTCAGACCTCCTTGTTCTGCATAGCGATTGAATGTTCCCGAGTCGTAGGTAAATACGATATCAGGTACTTCGGAGCCACTCGCCATCAGAACGTTAAGCTTCTGTACCTCCTCCGAGCGTGGTACCGGAACAAATTGAACATCGATGTTGTTTGGATCACCAAACTTCTCTTGAATGAAGCGAGTCAGATAACTGTCCGAAATGGTGTAGCCCGCCGGAGTATTTCCCCGGTCGAAGATTTCTACTTTCAAAGTCGTTTTTTCCCCCGAACCCGACTCTCCTGAAGAAGATGCAGATTCGCTTCCTGATGAACATGCGGATAATAATAGAGTGAATGCTGTTACCACTGCGAGAATTGAACTTGCCTTGCCTGCCTTACGTCTTTGAAATAATCTCATTTGACCTTTCCCCTTTCGCACACACTCTGATATGGATTCACATGATTGCCACTCCACTTTGTTCATTCCATTTTGTTGCACCTGTGAATGTCACTAATCATTACATACGATCTCGACATTAGACAATAAACTATTTTCAAAATGAAATAATGACGTATTTTTAGTTAAATACCGCGATATATAAACATATTTCCTGAGAACATACAATTTTCGCGCCTTTTATGTTAACTATAATAACATAATATGTTGTATTTATATTAATTACTCACGTACAATCAGGCATCGCTCAAATCGCAATAATCCATTTTCCATTGCATTCTCTTCTAAAAGCAAAAAAAGACCACACCTGAAGTGGTCTTCTTGTTCAGCAACACGTATAGAACGATTCAATGCACTAGTCTCTTGGCGGAAGATTAAACCTCACTTCACCAAATATCGTATCCCTGGCATTCCCCGCCAATTGATCAATGACATGTTCGTTGCTTGTATCCAGATGTTCCAGGATCAATACATTATACTGCTCGTCATAATGCATTCCTCCCAAAATATACCGTACCGGAATGTTCTGAGCTGAGGCCGCTTTCGAAATAGCTTGAATAAGTTCGGATTCATGCCTCTGTCGACTTGTCGTGTATGTACCAACAGGTATCATTACCATATATGACGAGCCATCTACGTTAAATGTAAATGTGTTGTTGCTTGCTGTAACGGTGACCTGTTTACTGATATCTACCGATCCCCACACTTGCTGTCCGTATGCATACATCATCTTCAACTCCTGCGCTATGAATGAATGGATTGTCATAATCTAGTATAGGACATTCGTAAATTTCCTTCACGAACCAGCTTAATGGACCAAAGATTTGTAGATGTTGTATTAAACATCAAAAAATCTTCTGTCAAAGGACCTTAAGGTACGAACCTTATTTCCTCTTACAGAAGATTTCATGTAATCACTTTGAGCATATATTGAATTTTATTTGAAATTGCATGTTCCATGTTTTACCGCTCAGGACCTCGTTATTCAATCCCCTTGTTTCCCTCTCTGCTTGCGATAATCCCCCGGTGTCACACCCATAATCCGTTTAAATACCCGGCCGAAAGAGATGGCATTGGCATAACCTACTTGCAGCGCAATATCCTGTACAGCCATATCGGATGCAGACAACAGGCGGCAGGCCTTTTCAACCCTCAGTTTCACCAGGAAATCAACAAACTTCATCTCAAATTCTTCCTTGAACAGATAACTCGCATATTTGCCTGAAATTTGGAACCGATCACTCAGATGTTTCAGCGACAGATCCGGATCATCAAAATGTTCTTCAATATAGATCCGCAGCTCATTGATCATTGCGCGATGACTTTTCGTTTCATTCACAGACACATAATTGCGATAGACCTCTTTCAGCCATTCCTGCAAAATCTCCTGAATGCCCCCCAGTGTCTCTGCCTGCTGGATATCACTGCGAAGACGAGTCAGGATTTCCTCTGCAAATTGGCTCTGTAACCGCTCAGACAGCTCTCCGAATTCACGCGACAACATCTGGATTAATGCCTGCAACAACATGCGAATATCTTGATCTGTAATCTGATCTTCGCCGAATGCAACAAACATCTGGTCAAGCTGCGTCCGCCACCCATCACCGGTTAGTCTGAATTCGCGGACAAAGTCGGCCAGCATCTGCAAGTACTTGTACGATTGCAGCTCAATACGATCTGGCAGTTGCTCACTAAGAACAATCGCATCTTTACCAAGGGTAAGTCTATGCTGCAAACCGGCATCTGCACTGGCATACGATTGAGTAATCTCCTCCCACCCCGATACGGTTCGTCCAATCCCGAAGGTAAACCGGAGGCGGAAATTTTCTGCAATCCACATGTGCATCTGTTTAGCCAGATCCATAAGCAATTCACGGTCCAGTCCTTCCTGATCATCAGATGCAATTACCACAACAAGCCTTCGGTTCCCAAACCATTCAGCCCAACCACCGAATTGAGACTCATTCTGTACCAGTTCTTCCACCACATTCATGAGCGCTATCTTCAGTATATTCTGATTGGTTGATAGGTCGTCACCATTCATCTCTGCAATGAGGACAGCAACGCTCTTCGGTTCCATGAATCGTTCCTCTAGCGGTTGCAGATGACGAAGTCGCTGACGGAACGAATCCATTCGCTCTCCTTCCATTAGATCAACAAGTAACTGTCTGCGATGAATCAGCAGGTTTTCATGGTGCTGTTTCTCATAATCAACCGTTTGAGCAATCAGATGTTCGAGTGCACGGTCGATGAGAGCCAGTTCATCCTTGACGGACGGAGTTGCTTCATCCTCCTCGGCACGAGGTTGTAACGCCTGTATTCGATTCATGATGAGTTGGATGGGCCGCGTATTTCTGCGCGTAATGTAGATCAGTCCCGCCACCGCGCCAACAATCGTTAATAATCCAATGCCAATCCACACATAAGAGACAAGCGATACCCAAGAATACAGTTGTCCGGATTGGATGCCACTCTCGAAGACCAGGCCAAGCTTATCCGCAGACACACGGTTCAGGATTTCACCTGCTGAAGGGTCCATTTGATGCGCGCTATAGATCAGATTATCGCTGTTGTCCCGAACCTGAAGAACAGATAACTTATCATTGGTCATATGATCAATCTGCCGTTCGACTGCATACATGCGTATTGTAATGACCAGCAGACCTTCCCCACCCCACGGTAAAGGAAGCCATTTATTCATGCTAATCACCTGTGAAGGTACATCGAAAGAACGTTCCTTATATTCACGCGGCAGGTTCCAACCGAGATTTTCCCGATCTTTCAAGGCTTGCTCAATATAGGCACGATCCTCGAAATCTTCCAGACGCATCATGCCTCTGGGCGTAAGAATCTGCGAATCTGACATGCGATAGAGATAAATGGATTGAATCATATCCTGCTGATCCAGCATACGTCCCAGCCCGCTTGCCGCATCATAGATAAACTGACTCGATAATTGTCCCTGTTCAGCCTCCAAAAAGCGACTGTAGGTTTTGTTCGCACCAATGTCTTCAAGTAACCGGAGTTCAATGTCGCTTAGCGAGCGTTCCAGTGTATCTACGATATAGCGTGTGGAGATCATGTCGGCTTTTTGTGTTTCGTTACGCGAGAGTTCGTTGACAATCAGGAAGGAGAGAAAGATCAGAATGGAAATCGTAAGCAGGAAAATAGGGAAATAGGAATACATCAACTTGGTGTGCCAATTCCGCTTCAGATTTACTTTCATAGGCTCCAACTCCTTCCATCTCTATTCTAATGAGTATGATCTTCTCTGTTCTTTGGCCTGCCGGCTGACGATATACAGAATCACCGATCCTAGTGCCGCACTGATTGTACAAGCCAGATACATTAGTGATGGACCGCCAGAATCAAGCAAGTATCCGTTCAGCATATTCCCAACAATTCCGCCAAAGCCAGCAAACACCATGTTAAATAAACTTTGTCCAGTGGCCTGCATCTCCCGTCCCGTAACGGAAGCCACATATTCCACTGCTGCAATATAGAAGAATCCGAAGGATAATCCATGCAGCACCTGAACGCCAATCATCACTTCAGGCGTCGGCCATAGCCATTGTATTCCCCAACGTAACATATACGCACCAGCTGCAAGCAGCATCGTACGCTCATGTCCCCATTTTCGAAGTATGAATGCCGCTGCCAACATGGATGGAACATTGGTGATCGATGCCAGCAACAGCGCTGTACCTGTCATGGTCACAGAACCGCCAGCCATCTGAAATGAAATAACGAAAAAGGAGTTAAACGCAGTGAGCGTTTGGTTAACCAGGAAACAACCTGTTAGAAATAGAAGGAATGTCCGGTTTCGGAGCAATCTTGCCAAACCTACGGAGAAGGTTACCGAGGACGAGGAGATGCTCGTCTGCCGGGGAAGTGTACTTGCCAGTATGGCGCTGAGAGCATTAAACAGGAGAAATGGCAGCCATAACATGTGAATGGAAAACTGGGAGAGATACATCCCTGCTGCAAATCCACCAACTCCCGTTCCTATGCTGCCGAAGAGTCGGATCATGCCATACGAGGTGTTGGCTGTTCTCGCGGCAGTAACCGCATAGGAGTCAGCGACGGGTATTTGTGTCACTTGAAATATAGTGCATAAAGTATAAATCAATATTAATATAATGTACACTTGAATATTGTAAAAGTACGCTAACGATGCAGGAACAAGCAGGCTTATTACCAGTACGAACCGTGTCTTTTTAAACTTATCTACCAGAATTCCCCATATAGGTTGAAGAATAATAGATACGAGTGTGCCAAACGCCATGATAAATCCGGTTTCTTTACTGGAAAAACCTTGCGCAACCAAAATGGGATTAATGTACGGGTTAAACATCCCCCCGGCAAGCCCCATAAACAGATACAGGCCCTGTAATTTGAGTAAAACACGTCTTGCATCATTGGAATCGGCTTTTATTTTCTCTGTGTAAGCCTTCATATGTCTACTTCTCATCCGGATCTCCATCCTTTAATTCTATAGTGGCTTCATCTATTCTCTATTGTTATGTCCGCGCTAGATTCGACCTGATCGCAGCCAAAGCCCCGATTGCTCCTGCTCTATTTCCAAGTTCAGCTATAGCTAAACGTACAGGCAGAATGGTGTAACGTTTGAGGCGTGCGCGTACTTCATTTAGATAATAGGATGGGTTGGACGCTGCCACACCACCACCGATTACAATAATGGAAGGATTAAGTAAAGCCGTAATATTCGCCAGACCTCTAGCCATATAACGCATAGGCAATTCCAGAATCTCAAGTGCAGCAACATCGCCTGATTCGGCTGCTTTGAAGACATGTCTGGCTTCAATCTGTCCCGCTTCCCCTCCTGCAAGACTCATGATAAGGGATAAGGAACTTCCTTTTCCATCTGCAAAATAACGTCTCGCCTGTTCGGTTATCCCCGTACCTGAAGTCGCTTGCTCAAATACGCCAAAGGAATCTGCATCTGCGACGTAACCTGTATGAAGCCCTTCGTCTCCAGCAATGAAATGCCCAATCTCACCTGCTGCTCCATGCTGGCCGCTGTAGAGCTGTCCATTCAGGATAAGAGCAGCTCCAATGCCTGTTCCAACCGTGACCATCACACAGTGTTGATGTCCCTGCGCTGCCCCTTGATCGTATTCTCCCATTGCGGCCAGATTCACATCATTATCCAATATGATATTCCCGCTGTAATACTTCGCAATCACAGGACGAATATCAAGCTCAGGCCACTGAAAAGCTGGAGCACTTCGCAGGATGCCTTCCTCCTGTAGAATCACACCAGGGAACCCCAAGCCTGCACCGGAAAGTTGATCCAGACGGCATCCAACCTCGCGGCAGAACGAGTCCAGTTCAGCGAATAACCATCGGAAGAACTCATCCGGCTGATCACTGGCAGGCGTAGGCAAGATACGTTCATGAACTTCACTTCCAGCCTGCTGTGATGACAAGAGCATCAATGTTTTGGTGCCTCCAATATCGATACCTGCAATCCAGCCAGACGGCTTCCCCCCAACCGATGTATCCTGATAGAACTGAACATCTTTACTTACGTTTTTCACGGATTCTGTCATCCCGTTTCCCTCCTCAGATATTGTATATCCAATCTCTTATTCCATCGCTTCCTGCTGAAGGTTCAGCATCGTTTGTTGTATGGCCACCTGCACGGCACCAGTGACAACAGCCTGCTCACCAAGCTTGGAACAGATTAACTGTGGTTGCACCGGGAATTGCTCAGATATGATCTGCCTCAATAAAGGCAATAACACATCACCGTTCCCTCCCACGCCTCCGCCAAGCACAATAAGATCTGGAGCAAGCACAACGCTAATCTGTCGCAGAGCTGAAGCGATCATCTGGCTGTATTGTTGTAGAATGTCTAACGCCTCTACTTCTCCACTGCGTGCAGCTTCAAATAACTTCTCGGGAGTCAGGTATCTGTGAGGATCATCTGCAACTACATCTTCATTGATATCCACAACCGCTCCCGCATCATCATCAGCATCCAATAGTTCATCATGCTGATCAAGATAATGCTTCGCCAACTTCATAAGACCATCAGCTGACAGCACATCCTCCAGACGTCGACCATCCTCCACCAGCATTTCTGCGATCTCTCCAGTTAAGCCACCAAGACCTCGAAGCAGTTGACCATGTACCATGATGCCAGCTCCCGTCCCTGTACCGATGGAGAAAAAAACAAACAAGGGATAACCTGCGGCGGCACCACTCCGATACTCCCCAAGTGCCGCAAGATTCACATCATTCTCCAGGATGACTTCACAGGGAAAGGCACCAGACAACGATTCCAGGGAAAAGGCTTGTTCCAAACCTGCTAACGGGTCGACAATTCGATTAATTCGGCCTGAATCAGGGAGAACTACACCCGGTATGCCAAACCCAATGCACTGAATCTGTTCCCAGTTCAGATGATGCTCATCAAGCAATTCGTTCATATGGCTTCGAAGAAGCAACAGCATAGTCGTTTCCGCTCGCTCATGACCTTCTTGGACAACCATGGGATATGTTCGATAGTCGATGATCTCTCCATTCAGATCGGATAATGCAATCCGAATACGTGTTGCGCCGATATCTATGCCACAGACATAATAAGCCGTTTCATTGAAACGGATGAGGGTTGCCTTGCGACCCTGAGCATTGTCAGCTCTCCCCATTTCCTTCACCAGATTACGGTCAATCAGATGTTCTACAGCCAACGACACCGTTGGTTTGCTAAGTCCGGTCTGACGGCTGATATCCGCTCTGGACATGGTTCCCTGAGTTATGAGGGCATCCATAATGAGATTTTCATTCAGATTGCGGATATATTGCGGTGTGCCAGCCAAGTGATCGCCTCCTTTAATAGTTAGTTAAGTTTATTAACAAATAAATTAAATTCAATATATCATCGTGTTTGATAGGTGTACAGCTTTTTGTCATTGTCCTCTTTTTACTAGAGAGAATCACGCCTCCATTCGTAACACAAAAGCCTAATAAAGGGATTATTATACAATAATAGACGTTTATACATTACCGATACAATGCCCCCTTCATACAATACCTTATCACAATCAGGGAGGGTTCAATATGTACAGAAAGCATAAAGGATGTCACCCAAAACCAAAGTGTTTTTACAAAAAAATTACAAAAACTTGTGTTACCAAAATTAAATATGTGCCTACAAAGTGTAAAAAACACTGTCATGTCACTGTTGAATACTGTGGAGTCAAAAAAAGAAGACATTATTAATATCCTTTTGCCCTTCTCTGTTGAGAAGGGTTCTTTCTTTTGGTACTAGATTAATACCCTGTTCAATTAACCAATCAAAAAAGTTGCGGTGATATTTCACCGCAACTCCCTTCTTTCATATATACCTATTACTTGTATACTATTACTCAAGTTTTCGAAAGTTCAATAAATCCTTCACCGAACACATCACGCACATCATGAATGGTGATAAAGGCAATCTCGTCTTCCGCTCGCACAATCTTCTTCAGCATCGAGACTTCCTGCTTACTAATGACAATGTATAATATTTCTTTCGCATTTTTCGTGTAATACCCATGCCCGGACAACACGGTTACCCCGCGGTCCATCTTCTCAATCACTTGCTTCGCGATCTCATCCTGTTTGGAGGAGATAATCATAACCGCCTTTTTCGGATTGAGTCCTTCAATAATGAACTCCATCGTTTTGGTACCCACGAACAGCAGAACAATTGTACACATCAGACCTTGCGGTCCTATAATGAAGAAAGATGAAAATGCTACAATCAAATCAAAGAATAATAATCCATAACTGATGTTCCAATCCAGATATTTATTGGCAAGCCGTGCCAGGATAACGGTTCCGGCTGTTGTTCCCCCCACTCTGACTATCAATCCGATCCCCAGACCGGCAAACAATCCACCAAAGATTGTATTAATCCACAACTCATGCGAGTCAATCGTCCAGCTCTCTGTCAGATGCAGGAACAATGAGTTGAACACAACCGCAATAATCGTATACACCGTAGTCGTTTTATCAAGAAACCGGTATCCCACAATTAACAATATACCGTTCAGGATCAGGTTCATTAGTCCAGGTGACCATTCAAACAGGTAATACAAAATAATCGTGATGCCCGTTACCCCGCCTTCAGCCAAATCATTCGGGATGACGAACAGGTTCACCGCCAATGCAAACAGAAATGCACCTGCCATAATAAATAGAATATCCGTAATTCGTTTCTTCATTATACATTCCATCCAATCCGTCAGAAATCAACCTAATCGACCCGTCTCATAAGTTGTCATAATCACTCAAAGATAGATTTTACCATGCTCACAACAAAATTTGTATACATAATACAAATTGTTGCGTAATTTGTGCAAAGGATTTATAGACCATTCTCCCTTTTGTCCTCGGCAAAGCCAATCCATTTCATACAACCATGACAAATGTCATGGTCCATCATTGATATTCATCATTACAGAGGGCTGACGTTTATGACTTACTGTCATGATCGGATTATTTTACAATGATAAAAACGCTTCCTACAGGAAAGTTTAGCAGGAAACGCCAAGTTGTAGCTGAGTATAGTTACAACGATTGAAGGAGGACATCATTTTATGAACAGATCAAAAGAAATGGCCTTAAAAAAGGAAGTAACCCCTTATGAAAAAAATGATCTCAGATTAAGTATCCGTCAGTTAATCAATACATTAATTCCGCTCTTCTTATTATGGGCGGCAGCTTACTTTAGCTTATCGGTTTCATACTGGCTGACCTTCCCGATTGCCTTGGTGGCATCCGGATTTGTACTACGGACATTCATTATCTTCCATGACTGCTGTCATGGTTCATTCTTCAAGAGCAAACGCGCCAATGATATTCTCGGTACCATTACCGGTGTATTAACCGTGACACCCTATCAGCAATGGAAAAATGAGCATGCTATCCATCACGCGACAAGCAGTAATCTGGACAAACGTGGTGTAGGCGATATCTGGGTTATGACAGTCGAAGAATATAAAGAAGCCTCTCCTTGGGGTCGTCTGTTCTATCGGATTTATCGTAATCCGTTCGTTATGTTTTGTATCGGACCCATTTACGTATTTTTGTTGGCTTACCGTTTCAACCGTAAAGGTGCAAGACGTAAAGAACGCATCAATACACACCTGACTACAGTATTGATTGTGGTGCTCTATGCATTCATGTCCTGGTTAGTCGGTTGGCAGGCTTTTGTAATGGTGCAGGCACCTATCTTCTTCTTCTCCGGTTTCTTTGGAATCTGGCTGTTCTACGTTCAACACCAGTTCGAAGAAACGTATTTTGAACACGAGGATGAATGGAGTTACGTAAAAGCAGCTGTCGAAGGTAGTTCTTATTACAAATTGCCAAAATTATTGCAATGGATCAGTGGTAACATCGGATTTCACCATGTGCATCACTTGAGCCCCCGTGTACCTAACTATTTCTTGGAAGAAGCACATAACGCAACACCACCCTTGCAAAAAGCGACTACCATTACATTACGTTCCAGTCTGGTTGCCCTGCGCTTCCGTCTGTGGGATGAGGATTCCAAACAGTTCATTAGCTTTAAACAGCTCAAAGATCTATCCCGCAAACCTTATGTTCAACCGACTATCCGTGTAAACAATCCAGCGGGTCTGACAGAGAAGCCTTAACTCTGTCGGATTCGTTTTCTTGTATTCAAGCGATAGTCATGCTACAGTCATGCTAAAGTTGAGTACAAGTGCAAGGGGGAGAATTACATTCAAAAGTGGATGCAGATTTTTTATAAAAATACAGGGTTAAACCCTTATGTATGGCTTGTCTTTTTCATCCTGCCCTTCTATTACATTTCACAATATTCCAAATTATGGACAATGGTGACTGGCATCATTATCATTCTCGTTTTCTTCGTCTGTTATCTGCTCGCCTTCATCACCAAGGGCTGGCAGGTATACATGTGGATTGGACTTCTCATCGCCATTTCCATTACGATGACTATCGCCTATGACTATGCGTACTTCTCATTGTTTCTTGCCTTTTTTATTGGGAATATTAAAAATAAAGCGGGTTTTTTCACCCTGTACTCGGTGAATCTGGGAGCCAGCTTCCTTACCATCAATTATGGTTTTATCAATCAGAGTTCATTGCTCGTGAGTCAGTTCCCGTTTGTATTCATCAGCTTAATGGCCTCCATCCTGCTTCCAATCAGTACGTATAACAAAAATAAGACTGAACAATTGGAAGGCCAATTGGAGAATGCGAACAAGCGACTTGACGATCTCGTGAAAATGGAAGAACGTCAGCGTATCGCTCGTGACCTGCACGATACCCTTGGACAGAAGCTCTCTCTAATCGGTCTGAAAACCGATCTGGCAAAGCGGCTGCTCCGTAACAATCCCGATCAGGCGGAGATTGAATTAAACGACCTCAGGCAAACGGCAAGTACAGCTCTGAAGGAAGTCCGGGAAATGGTAACCACCATGCGTGGAACACAATTGGTCGATGAACTTTTCCGAGCAGAGCAGATTCTGAAGGCCGCTTCAATTGAATTTGTGCTGAAAGGCAATCCGAAACTGCAAGACACGTCACAATTGAATGAAAATGTGCTTGGCATGTGCTTGAAAGAAGCTGTCACCAATGTCGTCAAACACAGTCAGGCAACAGTTTGTACCATCGTCATTGAGGAAACACCCGCCAATAATGTACTCACAGTGCAAGATAACGGCATCGGAATAGAACAAACACGCAAACAGGATCAGCGCGGAACAGGAATTTTGGGCATGAAGGAGCGACTTGAATTTGTGAATGGTTGTCTGGATATTCGCTCCAAGGCAGACATCCAGGGTACAGCGATTATTATTCATGTTCCCAAACTCGTTCGCAAACCGATAAAGGAGGCAGAATCATGATCAGGATTGTAATCGCAGAAGATCAGCGCATGATGCTCGGTGCCTTGTCTTCCCTCCTCAATCTGGAGGAAGATATGGAAGTCGTCGGACGTGCCAGCAACGGCCAGGAAGCTCTTGCACTTGTCCAGGAGCTTGCCCCCGACATCTGTCTGATGGATATCGAAATGCCGGTAAAAAGCGGCCTTGAAGCTGCAGAAGAACTCAAAGGAATGAATTGCAAGGTCATTATCTTGACCACTTTTGCCCGGACCGGATATTTTGAACGTGCCCTCAAGGGCGGTGTCCGTGGTTACCTGCTCAAAGATAGTCCGATTGAAGAACTTGCCGAGGCGATTCGCCAAGTCATGAATGGCAGACGCATCTTTGCTCCCGATTTGGTAGATGAAGCTTATGTAGAAGAAAATCCCCTGACTGAACGGGAGAATGCTGTGCTTGGCCTCATGGCTGACGGGAAGAACACCAAGGAAATCGCCGGGCATCTGTTTATCACGACAGGCACGGTGCGTAACTACATCTCCATTATTCTCAACAAGTTAAATGCCAGTAACCGGATTGAGGCTATCACTCGCTCTAAAGAAAAAGGGTGGTTTAAATGAAAGTACCGCTTTAACCCATTGAAACAAAAATAAGCATGCAGACCGGCTGCCCAAGCTGCCATAACATGCTACATATAAAAAAGCTTGGCCCAGCTTAACATCCTGGACCAAGCTTTTTATATATTACTGCAACAATCCAACACGCATCTCTTCTACACTTGCAGAAGATCCGTAAAGCAATCAAGATTTCACAGATACAACCATGCCAAGAGCTTCCAATGGTACTTGATCGGTCTTAAGCTGATGAATTTTATTACCGTCCTGCCATGAGATCGTTACATGGACAGACTTTCCGCCACTTGGATATTCTATCTGAATATACCCTTTATCTTTGGGTATGGGTAATGTATGTGACTCCAGATACTCCACGATTTTCTTCGCTATGCCCGGATTATTCATATCATCTTCGGAAACCGAACGAATTTGCAGCGTCCATCTGCCTTCTTGCCAAGTCAGATATTGACTGCCTGCGGCACCTTCACTCATACCTTTGATACCATGTCCCAGATCCACAGCCATATCTGCTGGAATATCTTTCAGGTCCGTCTCCGGGAAAATATGATCTTGATCAGGATTTTTATACATCTTCACTTCATAGGAAGCCAGCACAGGGATCTTACTGTCGGATGCTGTTAAGGATTGATCGTTAACAGCAACAGATTGAGTGGTAGCGTAGAAATTCACTTTAAATGCATCAGCAGAATTGGACAGGATTGCCGCTCCCAAAGATGTACCTTTGTCCAATGTGAATGAAGTGGGTAATGCTGCATCCTGCATCTTCAACTGGTTGCGAACTTGCTTGATCACATCATTCACGCCTGATTGACCTGCAACAGTTTGGTTGCCGCCCTCCTGTGATCCTGATGCGCCTTTACTATCCGATGTGTTCGTGTCCTTTTGGGTTCCTGCTGCTTCGTTTTCATTGGAGAAATCAGCACCACCGCTGCCGCTCTCGGTTTGCTCCCCCACTGTTGTCGTTGGTGAAGAACTATTCTCTGATGATGAAGCATTCGAATCCGGTCCGCCACAACCCGCCAGAGCAAGTAAAACAGCTGTCGTTACCGGAATGGTCATCCATAATGATTGTTTCTTCATGATGTGTACCTCCTTAAAAAGATTAACGCTTGTCATTCCAGAAGTTAACCGGCTGCACTTTCTTGCTTAACACTTCAAACCGATACCCTTCTGCCTTTAATGTTTTCAATACTTGTGGCAGAACTTTCAGCGTCGCTTCCTGGTCATGCATAAGCACAACAGGCGCAGTTCCGCTCTTTTGTACATTGTGGATCTGCTTCATTACGCTGTTATAGACTTTCTGGTGATCTTTCTTGTATTTCCAGTCTTCCGAATCGACATTCCAATCCCATAGATGGAATCCACCCTGACCCAGCAGCACATTACGGAATGCCGATTTAAGGTATGGTTTACTGCCATATGGCGTCCGAACGAGACTTGTTTTCACTCCGGCAACCTTGTTCAGACTTACATTGGCTTGTTGCATCTCTTTCAATCCGCTATAGGCAGATTTATAGAATTTGCTAGGAACGTGACTCACACCATGCAGGCCCAATCCATGCCCGTCAGCAACGATTCGTTTGGTAGCCTTCTGAAAATTCTCCATCTGAGGACCCAGCATGAAAAACGTTGCCTTCGCTTGATACTGATCCAGAATGTCCAGCAATTGACCTGTGTGAGCGGTTGGCCCATCATCAAAAGTAAGGTATATGATCTTGGAATTCGCTTTGCTTGCGCTCTCCTTGGATGCACCTGATTTGGCAGATACCGACTGAGGCATTAATAGTGGTAAAATTAATAGAATTGTAAGTGTAACCATGATAGATTTGCGAATATGTAGCATAATTAAAAGTCTCCCTTATGTGTTATATTTCCCCGGGTGTCCATGTTTTCTACCTTCATCCCTTGGCGATTAATCCTAATACTATCAAAGATAGTGACTCCTGTTCTCGCTTCAAAGGCTACGGTAGAGTTACACTTTTGTCAGATAAACCTAAAATTTAATACGAATTTGATAGATTTGAGCAAAAAAAGATCCCGTCAGGATAGATCAATTGTGACATATCCTTTATTACCCACATTCAGAATTTTGATAGACTTTTGCTCCAATTCAAGCAATTCAATACAATAATGAAATAGCCAGGCATGCAAAAAAAGCCTGCACAAGTGCAAGCTTTTTCGTCTTCAATCGGCATATGGCATGAACCCGCCATCCCTTGCGAGGAGATCTAACTCCTATCGTTATGAGGGTGATTTCCACCTGCCGTATGTACATTGGTCATATGTTCTTGGAATCTTATAGACTCCTTACAAGCCATTATTCAGCTGGAGCAGTGAATGAACGTTTGCCAAACTCGGCATCCAGCATGTAGAAGGCGTTGCTATCTTTTTCGATCCGGCGCAACTTTTGAATAATGTTGTCAAACAAGGCTTCCTCTTCAACCTGCTCATCAATGAACCATTTGAGGAAATACATCGTTGCATGCTCACGTTCATTCAGAGCGATGTCAGCCAGATTGTAGAATTTTTTCGTGTTTTGCTGTTCATGAGCATAACCATGCTCAAATACATCCAGCATCGAATCATATTCATTCTTCGGTTCTGGCAAAGCCGCTAGCGTGGCACGTTGTCCACGATCATTCAGGAATTTGTATATTTTCATACCATGGAACCGCTCCTCTTCGGCCTGCACGATGAAGAAGTTTGCGAATCCATCCAGACTTTTGCTGGAACAATAGGCTGCCATAGCCAGATATACATGAGCGGAATAGAACTCGAAGTTCATCTGTTCATTTAAAGATGCTGTTAACTCTTGGCTCATTATCCAAACACCTCTTTCTTTCTCTAGGGATGGTTATATTCTAACATAACGTCAGCAGGACTTACACCGATTTTCTACAAAATTCGCCAATGACTGAACGAACAAAAAAGCTCTGCCGCGATGGCAGAGCTTCTTTCATTCTTTAGAGCTATGCAATTATACCAAGAACGCTTTGGAGATGATAACCAACAGGATGAACAGAACCAGAATGGCACCTACAGAAGTGAAACCTCCGTATCCGTAGCCTCTTGTTTCTCCACCTAATACTTCGCTCATTGACCGTACCTCCTCTGCAACAGGTATGGGTTATCTTATGCAGGAAGAACGACTTTGACAGGGCGGATGCCCTAATTATTCAGATTGCTGTTTTTTCGTTCAGTACCGGGGAGATTGCACACGCATGATATCCAGAAAAGGCACCTTCGCCGTGAACTCTTCTTCGGTATACTCTACATGCACGAGTCGTGTACGGGAGTCCATTTTGACAATGACTCCCTGCACCTGATCTTCCTTACCCCATACGGTCAACAACACTTCCGAACGTTCATGATACGCTTCAACTAATTGATTACCCAGCTCTTCCAGCTCAAATTCATCCCGGGTAGGTCTTTTTGCAACTTTTGCTTTTGCCAATGTGGCTGCCTCCTTTACTCCGACGTCCCGATTCCACGGGTTGATTGCCGAGTTCGTATTCAATTAGTATACCATTCATTTGCGTTCGTGTAATGTCATGTCAATCCATTGGGGCAAATTTTCCAATTCATCTTCGTAAGCTGGTTATCGTTACTCTTCACGGTATTCGATAACAATCGTGTACTCGTTCGAACGCGCTTCACCACTTCGTCTCTTTCCGTTCAGTTCATAGGTGTACAGGGCAGTCAGGAAACCATTCAGCGTTCCTGTTTCCTCCGGAGACAGCTGCGCTACATAGAAGATATTTTTCTCCGCACCCGGGGCCAGTTCCCCCAGATGAAGATATCTTGGCGAAGAGTATTCGGGTATGTTCGATTGAACCTGACCTTCCTCCTGACCACGCCATTTGGCTCCCGGTGGAAGAACCCCTGTCAATTGTACACGGGCAGACAGAGAGCCTGTATTCTCGACCCGCACCTGAAAAGATACGGATCCTCCCTGCTCCACTAGATTAGGAATTACTTCAACGTGAACCTTGATCAACGGGCTTTTCAGGTAGACCGTTGCTTCGTTGGAAGCAGCTATGCGCTGCACGGTTCGTGAATCAGGCAATCGGTACGTATACAAGAGACGCGCTTGGTTAACCAGCTCGGATGGTTCAGACATGGCCGTCCCTTGTTCTACAATCTTTGCTTCAAATTGAATATTGACGATAGACCGTGCAGTCAATGTCCCCAGACTAACTCCTTTCACCGGATTGACCCCGGGCCGCTTGACTCCATTCCAGCTGAGGCTCCCTTCGACAAATGTCATGCCGGCAGGCAATGAATCCGATACTTTGGCATCCACTGCATAATTACTTTCATTGGCAATGGTAATGTCATATTGTACGATATCATCCAATGAGACAACTGCCGGATGTACCTTTTTTTGAATCGAAATAAAAGGCTGGATGACTTCAAGTGTAACTTTGTTTGAATAAACGACTTCCTGTTTGCCCGAAGAAGTATACTCCAGCACTGCCTGAGTTGGAATGCTCTCAGCATTCCTTACCGAAACAACCTGTACCCGATATTGAATCGTAACAAAACTCCCAGGTTCAATGTCACCGATCTCTATCCCAGAATCCGGGGTCATCTGGGGGGCAAACATTCCATTAATTACAACACTTGCAGGAATAAATACAAGGCCAGGAGCCAAAGCGATAGTCACCTTGGCACCTGTAGCTGTCAGAAATCCAGGATTGTTCACAACAACACTGTACTGAACCATATCCCCTGAGAAGGTTGAGATATGGTCCGACTGTAGGACCACTTCCAGACGGGATGAGGCCAGAATGACCTCAACCGCATTGGAAAGTTCTCTGCCTGTAACCGTTCTGCCTTCTGGTGTTAGAAATTCATAGTTTACCTGCGCCTGATTCAACAGCTTCAGTGTCGGAGGCAAACGCACGATGACAACTTGAAAGTGGTAGCGCAGTGTGGCTCCCGGCGCGACCTCCGCAGGAGGCAGCCCAACCTGTGGTGATGCACCGGGTAATGGAATCCCGTCACGAAGCACACTATTCGGCAGCAGTGGCGTATCTTCCGAGAGCGGATCCACTACGTGCACGATGGCGGTTCGATTACCGGAATTCGTAATCTCAATCTGGTAGGTGAGCGACTGCCCCAGTGCAGCTACAGTCACATTGGATCCCTTTCTTACTTCAAGTTTGGGTCCAACCCAGGGGGTGACTACGGTATTGGAATAGGCCACCTGTTCCAGTTCAGTCGTACCCGAGCTGAATCGAACCAGGGACTGATTCTGTAGCCAGTGGGACAACGGACCGGAAGATTGGCTCATATCACCACGACCTCTACTCTGAATGTCACGGTCACCGAAGCACCAGCAGCAATCGATCCGAGTGTTATTCCGGTATTCGGATTGCCGGTTGGTCTTGCAACTCCATCCACCGTAACGCTTCCGGGTACAAACACCGTTCCTACGGGTACAGGGTCAACCATGACCACATTATTAACCACTTCAATACCGGCATTTGTAACAACAACCGTATAAGTTATTACATCACCGACAACAGCATCAATGGCATCAGTGCTTTTGACAACCGTCACGTTTGGTGCAGATACTGGGATTACAAGGACGTTGGAAGACACGGTACCTGTTAACTGACGGCCATCCGGCGGACTAAATGTATAATTGGCCACAGCCTGGTTAGTCAACCGCTGATCTTGCGGCAGCGAATCAACGGTAACTTCAAGGGTCACAGTCACATTAACGGATCCCCCAGGCGGTATGGTGCCTACAACAATACCTGTTTCCGGATTGGCTCCTGGCTGCGGAACACCATCAATTAATACACTGTTCGGAAGAAGCACAGCTCCATCCGGAATGTCATCCGTCAAGGTCAGATTGGCAGCCAGATTTCCACTGTTATTGATGGAGAAAGAGTACACAATGGTATCACCAATCGTTGCATTGGATGTATTTGCCGTCTTGGTCACGGCAATAATCGGTTGATAAATTGGTGTGACTACGATATTCGAGTATGAAGCACCCGAGAATACACCCGATGTGAAACTTACAGCAGACTGACTGCTCACAGAAGGTGGTGTAGGCAGCGTATTGACTCGCACTGCATAGGATATTGCTGCTGAGGCTCCTGGAGCCAGTGATCCGATGGCGATGCCCAGTGCCGGGTTAGCCGAGGTACGCGGAACACCATCCACCAGAACACTTCCAGCGACAAATGTGGTAGCTGGATCGATTGGATCGGTTAGTACCACACTGTTAACGGGATCGATCCCGTTATTGGTCACAACCATCTGGTACACAATCGTGTCACCGACCACTGCATCAACTGAAGTGGTGGTCTTTGTTACACTTACATCCGGTGCAGATACCTGAATGTTGAGCGAATTGGATGTTAGACTGCCTCCCAGTGTTCTTCCGTCTGGCAGCGTATACGTAAAGGTTGCAGAAGCCTGATTCGTTATCGATTGGCTCAACGGAAGAGTAACAATGACAACCGAGAACATAACCATGGTTGTTGTTGACACGACGCCCAGCGGAATACCCGAAGCCGGATCGGCACCCGGTACAGATGCACCATTGACGATAACGCTATTCGGCACAAGTTCCGTTCCGGCAGGGATCGTATCGGTCAGCGTAACCGAGGCCCCGTAGTTCCCGGCATTGGAGATGGCGATGCTGTACACAACGGTATCCCCTACCGTGGCTATCGTCTGATCTCCCGTTTTGACCGCCGTGAGGATCGGCTGGAACACCGGTGTTGTAACCGTATTGGAGAACGTGGTGGCTGAGAACGCGCCTGATGTAAAGCTGACCGTGGATTGATTGTTCAAAACGGCACTTGCCGGGAGCGAAGTAACTTGAACACTAAATACCACAGTCACGGTAGCCCCGGGCGCAATGGAACCAATGGTGATCCCGGTTGAGGGGTTGGCACCTGGACGGAGAACCCCATCCACAAATACGCCAGTTGGCGCAAGAACAGTGCTTGCCGGTATCGCATCTGTGAAGACCACATTATTGACCGTCGCAATACCGTTATTTGTCACCGCTACGCTGTATGTCACAATATCGCCAACAGATACCGACGTGGATGTCGTCGATTTCACTACATCGACATCCGGAGCTGACACGGTGATGGTGAGTACATTGGACAGAACAGAGCCTGTAATTGTCCGACCGTCCGGCAATGTGAAGGAAAGAGCCACCGAAGCCTGATTCACCAGCTGTTGCGGAGACGGCAAAGTATCGATAACCACGGAAAAAGTAATGGTTGTTGTCGCACCGGCAGCGACAGTGCCTGCCGGAATACCTGTAGCTGGATTGGCCGCAGGCAGCGGCTGGCCATTCACAATGACACTGTTCGGAACGAGAATGGTTCCCGTCGGGATATTATCCGTCAGGTTAATCTGGGCCCCATAATTACCCGTGTTGGATACAGTGACCGTGTAACTAACCGTGTCACCTACGGTGGCGTTCTGTGTACTTGCCGTCTTTGTTGCAGACAGAATGGGCTGGAATACCGGCGTGACCACTGTATTGGAGAACGTTGTGCTCGAGAAAGCCCCTGATGTAAAACTGACTGTGGATCGATTACTCAGCTGGCCGCTTGGCGGTATCGCATCTACACGGAAGGTAAAAGTTACAGTTGCAGATGCTCCTGGAGCAAGTGTGCCGAGTGATATCCCCCCTGCCGGGTTGGCTGCAGGCTGTGCTACTCCATTCACGGTCACACTGCCTGTGACAAAGGATGCACCCGCAGGAATCGGGTCCGAAAACTGAATATTGTTTACAGGTGCTATACCACTGTTCGTTACCTGAACGGAGTAAGTGACGGTATCACCTACCGCTGCCGCAGTTGAAGGTGTACTTTTGACGACAGCAACGTTCGGTGAAGAGACCGGAAACGTCAGCGTATTTGAAGTGGCTGTTCCTGTCAACGTACGTCCGTCAGGAGGTGTAAAGGTAAAGGACGATGTAGCAAAGTTGCTAAGCTGCTGCGGAGATGGAAGTGTATCTACAACCACAGCAAACGTAACAACCGCTGTTGCTCCAGCTGCAACAATGCCTACCGGAATACCTGTTCCCGGCGTCGCTCCTGGCTGAGGCACACCTGATACAACAACACTGTTGGCTACAAAAGAAGTCGCAGCAGGAATCGTATCTGTGACGGTAACATTGGCCTGCAAATTGCCCGTGTTGCTGACAGTCACCGTGTATACAACCGTGTCACCTACGGTGGCATTGACTGTATTGGCCGTTTTGACGAGTGAAATCTGCGGTTGGATAACCGGCGTCTGTGTTGTATTGGACGAGGATGACCCCGAAAATGAACCGGATGTGAAACTGACCGTCGACTGATTGTTAATCTGCGAAGGGATCGGCATGGTAATCGTCACCTCAAAAGTTACGGTAACCTCAGCTCCTGGAGCCAAAGTACCGATTGGAATACCGGCGGTCGGATTGGAGAGCGGGAATGAAGTCCCGTTCACAATGACGCTTCCGGGTACAAATGGGGTATTCGGAGGAAGAGGGTTGACATATACCACATTGTTAACTGCTACGGTTCCGTTGTTGCGAATAACAGATGTGTACCTGATGACATCCCCGACTACGCCGTACTCTACATTGTCACTGTTAACAATCGTTACATTGGGCAGAGAGACAGGAATCGTGATGGTGTTGGATGACGAGAATCCGGCAATCGCTCTTCCACTTGGCAGTGTGTAAGAGAATGAACCAACCGCCTGGTTAGTCAACTGTCTTGAATCAGGCAAACTTGTGACCGTTGCGACAAAAGTAACGGTCGTGCTTGAGTTGGCTGGAATTGAGCCCAAACTAATACCTGTTGCCGGACTTACACCTGGTGTAGGTACACCATTAATAATGACACTGTTCGTACTGAAAACAGCTCCCGCAGGAATCGGATCCGTCAAGGTAACCGAAGCTGCTATGTTACCAGTGTTGTTAATCTGAATGCTGTAATTAAAGGTATCTCCTACCGTCAGATTCGTTGTACTTGCTGATTTCACCACTTGAATGACGGGCTGAAATATGGGTGTACTAACCGTAATTGATGAAGAGACACCATTAAAACTTCCCGACGTAAAGGCTGCGCTGGCACGGTTCGTAACTGATCCTGTCGAAGGAACAGACGTCACTCTGGTCTGGTAAGTAACGGTGACGCTGCTTGAGCTGTTTAAGGTTCCGACAACAATGCCTGAGACCGGACTTGCACTTGCAGAAGCTGTTCCGTTAATGGTGACACTGCCCGGCACAAACTCGGAGCCGGTTGGTGTATCCGAAATCACCAGATTTTGGACCGCACTAATTCCGGCATTGGTTGCAATAACGGTATAGGTAAGGATGTCACCTACAGTCGCATCAGGTGTGTTTACCGTTTTGCTAATCGAAATATTAGGGGCTGATGCAGGTATGCGAACAATATTGGATTGACTTGCGCCTGAGAGATTACGTCCGCTCGGAAGCTGGTACGTATACGTTGCGGTACCCTGATTCTCCAGTGTTGGCGGAGATGGAAGGGTACTCAGTGTTGCGCGGAACACTACCGTTGCCGTCGCTCCTGGCGAAAGACTGCCCAGCGTTATTCCGGTTAAGGGGCTGGTGCCCGGACGCGCAGTACCATTCACCGTGACCGAATTCGGAACAAACGTCAGTCCTGCAGGGATCGTATCGGTTACCGTAACTTGAGCTGCGATGTTTCCGCTGTTTGTCACCACAAGTGTATATGCAAGCTGATCTCCCAGCGTCGCATTCGTTTGACTCGCCGACTTGTTAATCGCAATGATCGGCTGGTACACAGGGGTAGTAATCGAATTGGAGTTGGAAATGCCCGTAAAGGTACCTGAACTATAGGACACAGAAGCCCGATTAAGCAGCGAGCCTGATGCAGGCAAGGATTGGACCGTAACCTGAAACGTCACCGTCGCGGAACTTCCGGCAGTCAATGTTCCAACTGATATGCCACTGTTCGGATTAGCCGATGCAACGACTGCTCCCCTTACGGTCACACTCCCCGGAACAAATATAGTTCCTGCTGGGAGAGCATCCGTCAGAATCACACTGTTAATTGGCTGAATGCCGCCGTTCGTGGTAACTACAGTGTAGGTGAATGTTTCCCCTACAGCTACGTCACTGACGGAAGCAGATTTAACCGCAGTTACATTGGGCAATGTCACCGGAATCGTCAAGGTGTTAGAGGCTACTGTTCCTGTTATGGTCCTTCCGTCAGGCGAGTTATACGAATACGAAGCGGTAGCCTGATCCACAAGGGTTGGCGGTGTGGGCAAGCTTGTGACAAGCACTTGAAAGGTGATGGTATTCGCGCTGCCTGCAGCAAGGCTGCCCAGATTCACACCAGTCGCGGGGTTGGCGCCTGCAATGACATTTCCGTTCAGGCGGAAGCTGCCTGCTACATACGAACTGCCATTTGGAATGTTGTCTGTCAATGTGACGCTAGCCGCAACATTCCCGCCATTGTTTACCTGGAGCGTGTACGTTACCGTGTCGCCCACCGTGGCATTGGTGGTACTCCCCGACTTCACAATGGACAGGTTCGGTGAATATACAGGAAGTGTGGAGTTGTTGGAGGGAATTACGCCAGTAATCGTCGGTCCTCCTGCCACACTCTGAAACGTAAAAGCCGCATTGGCCGAATTCACAAGCTGCAAGATGCTTGCATCCTGTCCGATAAGTGCCCGATAGGTCACAACAATACTGCTGGACAGGGGTAATGCACCCAGTGGAATACCTGCGGTTATATCCAGGGTTGGGCGGGATACACCTGCAACTGTGACGCTCCCAGGGATAAAAGTAAGTCCTGCAGGCAATGAATCGGATAGAACTACACTGGCGGCACTGGCCGTACCTGCATTGGCAACCGTAACCGTGTAGAGAATACTATCCCCCGCTACCGCACCGGTGGCCGTTGATCCCTTCGATACAGTAATTCTCGGTGCGTTAATATCGACCTGAATGGCATTGCCATTAACGATGTACGCATCGCCTGAAGTCGTTAGCGTAAGCACTGCCGAAGATTGATTGTTAATCAGCCTGGCAGACACATCTACATTGGTGATATCCCAGCCTTGACGACCGCCGACAATGTTGGAACCTGGAGCTCCGTTGATCTGATTTCGAGTTCCGAACGTACCCGTTGTGTTAAGCGCTCCCGTATCACCATTGATTTGGGATGCAAAGAAGTTCGCAGCCAGGTTGTTAGGTCCGGACAAGGCCACTGAAGTTGCAGAGGTCGGCCCGAATAATGCCTGATCACCTGTTCGATTCGCGTCACCTTCCTGGGCACTGAACAGCGCTCTTCCTCCGAGTACACCGGAGAGTGGGGTTGCGAACCCTGTCAATGTTGTTACGACCGGTGGTGAAGTGGATTGCACAAGTACGCCGCCTGCACGCAAAGACATATTACGAAAAGGGAGATTGGGATTCTGATAAATAACGCCAAGCGTCCACCCGGCATGATTGGCTGTAGCATCATTCGTAATTACAATGGTTCCCACGACTGCTCCGGTGATATATGTACCTGCTCCCCCATTTTGTACAAGCGTCGTCACGTTGGCTGAACGTACATAACCTGCCGCGTTGTTCCCCAGATCAAACTGATTGTAAGTCACCGGGTCAGGGGTAACACTGAACGAACCGGCAGGAGTGATGAACGTAACCGGATTGTTGATCGCTGAACTCAGATTGACATTTCCATTGATATAACTTCCGCCCCAGATTAATTCCGCATACAGAACGGTACTTCCGGCGGGAAGAACAAGGATGGCAGCGGAACTGTTACTCTGGTACAAGCTTGTGGTTCCCAGTGGGTAGGTACCGTACTGGACGGTGCTATTCGTTGTGGTAAAACCTCCGATACTGTCCTGTGTTCCGGGTACCCCTGCTGTTTCCGAACGACTCAGTCCAAGCGTATTACCTGTAAACGTAATCGCTCCCGTAGCGTTGACGGTAGAACGAACGACAAGAGGAATAGAACTCACCTCCCTTCAGCAAGAATTACAATCCTATGAAACGGAGCCTTTTAACAGTCTATGACGCTCTCTCCGAAATTTGTATGTCCCTTTTCGGAAAGTTTCTGTCTTCTATGTGATATAATGTAAGCTTAGTTCTCATGCTTAAAATATAATCATTTGCGTTTTGTTCATTGTGATTTATAATCATCATATACGAGAGTTGTTCTGTCGTACCATTATGATGCAGTCAGCGGTGATATATGAAAGGTTTCCATACGCACAATAGCCACATTCCCACAGAATACGAGTTCAAGCATTCCAAATGGATTCAAAAAATGCTTCAGGCCTACTGGGTTGTCATCATTGCACATTTTGCCATTCAGGTTGGCTGTTTCCTGTTTTTGGTCTATGATCGCACACCTCGAGATTTCTTGTTGAATGTCCTGTTCTGGCCTACAGCCATCAGCAGTTCTTGCATTTTGTTCGCAAGTTGGGTTGATCGGCGCTTCAGTTCCTATTCCTTCTACACCATGTCCATAGCCAGTACGGTTATCGCCTGGACGATTATTCATGTCAATTATGACATTCGGATTATATTAGCCATCTGCCTGTTGCCCATCTTCGCTTCAGTGCTGTTCTTCAGTAAAAAAAGAGTCTGGATTGTCTTTCTGATGCAGATGGCTGGTTACCTTCTGGTATTGTTCGATCCAGCCTACCGATTGTACCTGTCTTCATTTGACATGGTTTCCATTCCTGCTTTTCTAATCTTAGGTACATATGTAGCACAGGTTATCGTAACCAGTGGCGTTGAAGTGTTGAACGATCTTCAGGCCAGCATGCTCGCCAAGCAGGACCTTATTGTGCGAAATGCAATTATGACCAAACAGTCCAAGACTGACGGTCTAACGAACCTTTATAATCAAAGCTCATTCAAGGATTATTACGAGAAAGCATTTGAGTATGCGAACAGTGGCATGAGTCTGCATCTGGCCCTGATTGATATTGATGATTTCAAATCCATTAATGATACTTATGGTCATCGGGTTGGAGACATCATTCTGGAGAAAGTGTCCCTGATCATTCAGGAAACCATTACCTCAAGTGATATTGCAGCACGGTACGGGGGCGAAGAGTTCGCCCTATTGATGTTTGAGCAATCTTTCAAGCAGGCCTATGCCCTGGTGGAACAGATTCGTCAGAAGATTGCCCTAATGGGTCATCTGGAACTTGAAGGTGCTTCCATCACGGTGAGTATCGGTCTCAAAAGCTACAGTCCTCATCTAAGCAAAGATAAATTGTTTGAGGAAGTGGATGCCTGTCTGTATGCCGCCAAACGCACAGGTAAAAATAAAACCGTAACATCCCTTGATCTGACTTCGTCCTTGGTAGAGAAAACATGATTAAAAAAGTTGTGCTGTACACCTAGATTCCGGGTTGTACAACACAACTTTTTTTGGGTTATGCATATGTTTAGCGGGCCGATCTTCTTCATCAGTTAAGTTTTTATTCCGCCCATTCCCAGCGGTGGCGATTTTGCTCGAGCCTCGGATGAAGCTCGCCTGATGGTCCATCGATGATGAGACGCAGCTCTTTGATCCAATCCTTGAAGGAATCGAAAGAAGCGAACAGATTCGCCATCTCGGTTGTCATATACAAGAAATGAGGAGCTGGATATTCCGCAGTGATATGGCGCAGTGCGCTATCTACCGGCGTATATTTTTTTCTCTTGCCCTCAAGCCCCTCCACACGTATACGTGAAGTTGGGTGCTCTCGCCGCCAATCATGCAGGCGGTCTTCTCTTTTGTAATATGCCTGTATGGTATCCTTGCTCATTCGCTTAAACGTGCTCTCGTGTAAAGGATACAGTACAAGCTGTATGAAGGAACGAGTATCCACCGTTGCTGCGGCGCGTTCAAGCTGCTCATCAGTCACATGTTCGAACGAGTCATAAAAAGTCAGTGTGCCTTTGCGGCTGGTTGCAGGTGGCTCATAACCGTAAGGTACCGTTGTATATTTTCCAGACATTACGCCCCTCCTTGTCTATACAGTGATACGCGCAAGCTAATTGTGATAACCCAGCTCATGCTATTATACGCTAACGCTCCTGCTTCAACTCGGAATAAAATGTCATTCTGTTCTTGCCAGCACGTTTGGACTCATATAACGCTTCATCCGCCATCCGGATAATCTCACTTGGGTTATTGCTGTTGGTTGGATATTCAGCCCCTCCGATGCTACATCCAATCCGAATTCGCTCGTATTCAATAATAAACGGCTTGTTCAGACTTTGAATGATGGCCTCCGCATAAGCGCTGGCTTCTTCCCTCGGATGGCTTCCAACCGACTGAAGAACAATCAGGAATTCATCTCCGCCCAGGCGGACCGTTATGCCCTTCTCCTGACCAAGAGCGGTCAGACGCTGGGCCACTTTCTGTAATAGAATATCTCCAACCTGATGGCCAAGTGTATCGTTGACACGTTTGAATCCATCGAGATCCAGATAGAGAAAGGTTAGGGTGTGATCTTCGCTTTCAGTCTCCAGTGACTCTTCCAGATAAGCTTCCAAGGCAGTGCGATTCGGCAGACTAGTCAACTGATCAAAATGTGCCAGATTCTGCATCACGACCAGTTCTGAATCTTTATTCGTTAGAGAGGTCAACATATCCCGTAATGAGCGGGACAATACTTCGATCTCCTTAATTCCTTTGTTCTCTGGAATCTCCAGATCGTCTCCTACTCGCAGTCGATTGGCTACCCTGGTAAGACGCACAATTGGGGCAGAGATCAGACGCGAGACAAACCAGCCAATAAGTGCAAACAGCACGGTAACGGCAAGTCCTGCCCACACATTAAACCACATCAGGTCAAATACGGAAGCAAAAGCAGTCGACTTAACTTGTCGAATGACTACGCTCCAGCCTAATCCGGGATAATCCAGATGACCCTGGCTGTAGGCAAACCCTGTCACATATTCCTTGCCATCAGGCCACTCTTCAATGGACCAACTGCTCTTGTTGCGCTGTGCCTCTGCGATACCGGGCAAAATCAACGGCTTACCAATCCATTCCTTGGGACCCAGCAGTACGGTATGTTCATTTTTGCTCACAATGAAGAACTCAATATCCTTTTCTTCTCTTTTCAATGGGGCAAGCACTGATTCTTCGACTTCCTTTGCCCATTCCCAGCTTAAATGCGCAGCAAGCACACCCTGAATATGCCCTTTGCTATCCTTCAGCGGGAAACTGATATCGACAAATTGCAACGGCTCTCCCGTTGGATTCGGCAGCAGCTTGGCCAGAAGTACTGCGTTATGCACATCTCCAATGAACTTACCCTTGATTCCCTCCTGATACACAGGTCGCTCTGATAAATTTTCCCCCAGCAAGATGCCATCTGTCGCAGCTAACACTTTTCCCTTCGGGTCCATGAATCCAACCCATGAGAATGAGGGAAAGCTATCTTGTAGCTGATCCAGCAGCATCTGAATCTCACCAGATTGGAATCCATCTTCGAGCGAAGCCATTCGGCCCAGCAAATCGAGTTCTCCCGCGCGCGCGGACATAAACCGATCCAGCTTATCCGAAGCCTGTGAAGCAGTGCCTGTAAGCGAGTGACCAATCTCGGTCTCGACCGCACCGAATGACTTTTGGCTAAAAATAGACCCAATGGTCAAGGTAACCAGCAGGGATAACACAGCGAAGATGACTGTAAGCACAGTTCTAATTTTGAATGACATTTCTTCCTCCATTACACGGTGAAACCATCTTGCTTTTCAACATAACTATGCTGCAAAGAGTACACGGAATGTCACCTCGGACGTGTCTCGAAACTCGCTGAAGTACATCTTTTACCGCCTTTTCGCCCCCTGCTGCGTCACTTTCCCTTGACGTGCCTTGCACGGGCTTGGAACGAAAATTCGGCAAAATCTGCTTCTTCGGAGTTTCAGACACGCCCTAATCGTTTTCATATTTATCGGAACTTGTGTGTTTTTTTATTATACATGCCCATACAATATTATACTGGAATCTTCACCGTGTTTCTTCCATTCAAAGAATAGACACGATTCTGTATATACATACTTGGGTTATGAATATAGAGAGCAAGCATAACCTTTGAGGATTATGCGCCTGTATGTCACAGAGAGTAGTCGAAATACTAAACATTGGGGGTGTAATGTTGAGCCTGCTTCATGTTGCTGTTATTCTGCCTTTTGCCGCTGGCATTTTTCTTGCCATGCTGCACCGTTTCTTCCGTAAAATCCATTTGGGATGGCCGGTTCTCCTTGTCCCGGCACTATTATTTGTATACTTTGCGAGTCTCATTCCCGCTGTGTCACAACGCAATGCCGTATCCGGAAATATCCCATGGATTCCTTCACTGGACATTGGATTTAACCTGTATCTGGACGGTCTGAGCCTCATGCTGACACTGCTTATCACCGGAATCGGTGTCCTCGTTGTTCTCTACTCCATCTTCTACATGGACAAGAAAGAAGCGCTAAATCGTTTCTACCTGTATCTGTTGATGTTCATGGGAGCCATGTTGGGCGTGGTGCTGTCTGACAATATGATCGTGCTCTACGGATTCTGGGAATTGACCAGTATTACGTCATTCCTGTTGATTGCATTTCATTACAAACGTAAAGCCTCGACTTCAGGAGCACAAAAATCCTTCCTGATTACGGTATTTGGCGGTTTCGCCATGCTTACCGGATTCATGATGATGTATCTCATTACCGGAACGTTCAGTATTCGTGCGACCATTGCAGGTTTGGGACAGTTTCAGGAGAGCGCACTATTTCTGCCAGCGCTTGTCTTGATCCTGATCGGAGCTTTCACGAAATCTGCCCAATTCCCGTTCCATATCTGGTTGCCGGATGCCATGGAAGCCCCGACACCTGTCAGTGCGTATCTGCACTCAGCGACCATGGTCAAGGCCGGACTGTATGTTGTGGCCCGATTTACACCGATCTTCGGTGGACAGGGACTCTGGTTCTGGCTCGTTACCGGTGTTGGTATTCTGACTTTGTGTTATGGATCATTCCTGGCTGTAAAAAAGAACGATCTCAAAGCGATTCTTGCCTATTCGACCATCTCTCAACTTGGTCTGATCATGTCCCTGTTAGGGGTCGGATCTGCTGCTCTCTACTTCGGATATGGCGAATCCTCTGCGATGTACACCGTGGCAATAACTGCTGCGCTGCTTCATCTCTTTAATCATGCAACCTTCAAGGCCGCTCTGTTTATGGTCGTAGGTATTGTCGATCATGAAACAGGCACACGTGACATTCGGAAGCTCGGTGGACTTGCTTCATTCATGCCAATTACATTCACCGTAGCATTAATCGGCTCACTGGCCATGGCAGGTATTCCACCTTTCAACGGCTTCCTGAGCAAAGAGTTATTCTTCCAGGCCATGGTCGAGGTCACGCATCTGCGAATCTTTGGACTTGGATCCTGGAGTGTTCTATTGCCGGTATTTGCTTGGCTTGCAAGTGTGTTTACTCTGATCTATGCACTGATTATCGTGTTCAAAACATTCCTCGGTCGTAGCCAAAGCGAGATCCCTGCCGAGAAATTACACGAAGCGCCTGCCGGTATGCTGATTCCGCCCGTTGTTCTAGGTGTTCTTGTCATCGTCTTCGGACTCTTTCCGAACCTGTTGGCCGGATCACTGATCGAACCCGCAATGGCTGCTGTGCTTCCTTCCCTATTGAATGGGAACGAACGCTTCGATGTACATTTCTCCCTGTGGCATGGATGGACTCCGGAGCTGATTATGACGATCGGAGTCGTGATTCTGGGAATCACACTCTATAAGCTGTTGCCACGATGGAGGAATATTTATGAGCATTATCCGCAAGGATTAACGATTAACAATATGTACCATGTTGTACTGGATAATCTTCAGCATTATGCACGCAAATGGACGGAAGCCTATATGAATGGCTCGGTTCGTAATTATCTGGTTTACATTTTCTCATTCACGGTTGCGTTGTTGGTCTATGCATTCTTCCGTTCTGGAGAAAATATTACCTGGAATCTCCAGGGCAATGCGCCTTATTCATTCTATGAAGTCGTACTGCTAGTCACACTCATTGGTGCAGCCGTTTCGATTCCTTTTGCCAAGAACAGACTGTCAGCAGTTATTATGACCGGAGCAGTTGGTTACCTCGTAACTCTGCTATTCGTACTCTTCCGGGCGCCCGATCTGGCGTTGACGCAGATGATTGTTGAGACGGTATCCGTTGCATTGTTCCTGCTCTGTTTCTACCATCTGCCTGAACTGCAACGAGGCAAATCAAGCCGCAGTTATCTCACGGTCAATATGATCGTGGCGATTGCAGTTGGTGTCGTGATGACTTTTGTTGCACTGGCTGCAAGCGGAACTGCATCACTTGACAGCATATCTACGTTCTTCCTTCAGGAAGCGTATGACTCGGCCGGCGGTAAAAATGTCGTGAACGTGTTATTGGTTGATTTCCGTGGCTTCGATACGTTATTGGAGATCATGGTACTAGGCGTTGCTTCATTATCCATCTACTCTATGATTAATCTGAACCTCGAAGCCAAAGATCTTGGAGCCCGCTTGAAGTTTCGCAAAAAGGAAGAAAAACAGGAGTCCGAACCGGATCTGGATGATGAAGCGGACAATACGAAAAAGTACGGTAATCGGGAACGCAGCTCATCCTCGTGGGATACTGTACCCTTGCAGAGTAATGATGTATTGCTGCAAACGACCACCAAAGTCGTTGTGTTCATCATTCTGACGTTTGCCATGCACCTGTTCTTTGCAGGACACCACAATCCGGGCGGAGGTTTCATCGGCGGCTTGGTCACAGCGGCAGCACTCGTATTGATTGCCCTGGCATTCAGTACCGATACGATTCGCAAAGCGTTACCCGTTGACTTCCGGGTTCTCACAGGAATCGGATTGGGTATAGCGTTACTGACAGGTGCGGGTTCATTTATATTCGGAGTTCCGTTCCTAAGTCAAACCTTCGGCTATTTCGAACTTCCTTTGCTGGGAGAGACCGAACTCGCCACGGCCATGCTGTTTGATCTTGGCGTGTATCTCGCTGTCCTGGGTGTCACCATGACCATCATTCTACAGATCGGGGAGGATCGCTGATATGGAAATATTGATGTGTGTAGCCGTTGGCATTCTGTTTGCGGTTGCCGTCTTTCTAATCTTGTCGCGGAGCCTGCTCCGAATCGTACTTGGCATGTCCATACTAACCCATGGTGTACATCTGCTCTTGATCACCATGTCACGTCTCAAAACCGGGGCACCACCTCTGCTTGGGGAGATGGCTGAACGCTATGTCGATCCTCTTCCTCAAGCTTTGATTCTAACCTCAATTGTTATTAATTTTGGGCTCACTGCGTTCTTCTTTGTTCTCTCCTATCGCTCTTATCTGAAGTTGAAAACAGACGATATGGAAGAAGTAAGGGGGCGCCCATATGAATAATCTCGTCGTTCTGCCGATCCTGTTGCCTTTGATTACGGGTGTTCTGGCATTGCTCTTTTTTAGAAAAACAAATATCCAGCGATTCATTAGTGTCATCGGACTTTTGTTTACCGCAGCAGTTTCAACGATCCTTATTACGCGGGTAGCTCAGACTGGCGTTCTAACGCTGAATATGGGTGGATGGGCACCTCCTTATGGGATTGTGCTTGTAGCTGACATGGTATCGGCCTTGCTCGTCGTTGCTGCTTCCATCATCGCACTGGCGTGTCTGCTGTATGCATTCCGCAGTGTGAACAAGGAGCGGGAAGAACATCACTTCTATCCGTTCTTTCATTTTCTGATTGCGGGAGTTAACGGTTCATTCCTGACCGGAGATTTGTTCAATTTATTTGTCAGTTTTGAACTGATGCTCATCTCTTCCTATGCACTCATTGTATTGGGAGGTACCGAAAGACAGCTTCGTGAAACGATCAAATATGTCTTGATTAACATCGTTTCTTCAGCCCTGTTTGTCGCTTCCATCGGCTTCCTCTACTCCATTACTGGCACACTGAACATGGCAGACTTATCTGTGAAAATTGCTGAAGTGGGACAGAGCGGGGTTATTACCTTAATTGCTGTTCTATTCCTGATCGTATTCAGCATCAAGGCCGGACTGTTCCTGTTCTTCTGGCTGTCGGGCTCTTATGCCGCACCACCTGCTGTTGTCACTGCATTGTTCGCAGGGTTGCTCACCAAGGTTGGTTTGTATGCCATTGTGCGAACATTCACACTGATCTTCTATCATGACCCTGAGTTCTTCCATGCTCTGATTGGATGGATGGCAGGTGCAACGATGGTCCTTGGTGTCATCGGTGCAATCTCATACCGGGATGTGAACAAAATTCTCATCTATAACGTAGTCGCAGGTGTGGGGTTTGTCGCTTTCGGTATGGCTGCAGCGAGTCGTCCTGCACTGGAAGGTCTGCTCTTCTATATGTTGCATGACATGTTGATCAAAACATTGCTCTTCCTGCTCGGCGGTGCTTTGATCGCTGTTGCAGGAACATCCAAGCTCGATAATATGGGCGGGCTGATCTATCGTTATCCACTGCTCGGCTGGATGTTCTTCATCAGCGCACTTGCCCTGGCAGGTTTGCCGCCATTCAGTGGATTTCCGGGAAAGTTGCTTCTCTTTGAAGGAGGCTTGCAGGCAGGCTTGTATGGTCTTACGGGAATCGCGGTGCTATCGAGCTTGTTGATGTTATATTCGGTGCTGCGCATCTTCATACAAGCGTTCTGGGGCGAACCGCCTGCAGGGGTCACAAGACGCCCTTATGCGGTGAACGGTCTGCTGATTCCTGCCGGAATTCTGTTTGTATTCATCATCGTAATGGGCGTGGGGGCTGAAGGCATGTTTCAATTGACCTCCCGCGCTGGCGATATTCTACTGCATCCCAATATTTATATTGATGCCGTATTGAAGGAGTAGATGTCTATGGCCTTTCAGATCGTACTGAATCTTATCATTGCTTTTGTATGGATGTTTCTGAATAATGCCTGGAATGGTGTTGGTTTTCTCATCGGTTACCTGCTCGGACTGCTTCTCATTGGGGGGATGCGCAGATTCTTCCCCCAGCGCTTCTATATTGTTAGAGTCTGGGCCATTTTCAAACTGATTGCACTGCTCTTCAAGGAACTGGTACGAGCCAGCGTTGAGGTCATACGCCAGATTATCAAGCCCAAGCTCGATATAAGGCCAGGTATTTTTACGTATAAAACTCAATTGTCCTCAGATTGGGAAGTTACTCTTCTCTGTCTGCTTATTTCATTAACACCAGGCTCTCTGCCACTTGAGATCTCAGGTAATCAACGCAAACTGTTTATCCACGCGCTGGATATCAAGGATGAACAGAAACTTAGAGATGATATTCAAAATACATTCGAAAAAGCAATTATGGAGGTGACGCGTTAATGTTATCCTCACTGCTGTTCATCTCACTGCTCATTCTCTCCTTAGCCATACTAGGTTGCTTGTACAGGGTGCTTCGGGGACCATCCATGGCTGACCGGATCACCGCATTGGATACCATCGGGATCAATGTAATTGCCATTGTTGCTGTTCTGTCGATGATGCTGCAAACCCAGGCCTATCTGGATATCATCTTGCTGATTGGCATACTGGCTTTTCTGAGTACGGTGGCATTTGCACGTTATATTGAACGGGGGGCGGTATTCAAAAATGATGGAGATCGTTAAAGTAGCCGCTGAAACAGCTATAGGTTTACTCGTACTGCTTGGCGCATTACTTAGTGCCCTCAGTGCGTTCGGACTTATTCGTCTGCCCGATGTATATCTGCGAGCCCATGCCGCAACCAAAAGTATGACGCTTGGTGTGTTCTGTGTACTAAGCGCTACATTTTTTTACTTCTGGTACTTCGACAACTATATCAGTGCCCGCTTGTTGTTGGGTATCCTGTTTGTATTCATTACGGCTCCGGTTGCCGGACATCTGAACGGACGGGCCGCCTATCGCACAGACGTACCGTTGTGGGAGCAGAGTGTTCAGGATGAACTGGAACCGTTGTTAAAAGGTAAAAAGGTGAACCATGAAGCCAAGGACATGATGGAGTAATCCAGTCCAGGCATAACGAATACCCCCAAGGATCAGCCGCCCGTATCGCGGGTTGCTCCTGGGGGTATTTTTGCTGGAAGATTTGAAATGCTTCGTCAGAATCCATTCAATCCCTGTCTTTTCAAATCTGCAGCCACAATGCGAGCTAGCTGCGCCGCACCTTGACGATTCGGATGCAGACTATCCCCTGTCATATACAGAGCAAGTGTTGCCGCCGGACCAATGGATGTGAAATAGGCTGAACTCAACTTATTCAATTCAACCAGGGTGACTCCCTCTTCCTGAGCGAGTGCACGAGTGGATTGATTGTACCAGCGGTTCTCCGCTTGATGTACATTAACTGTATTAAAGTCTGTTGCCCGCCCTTGCGGCGTGGAGAGAATGACCGTTGCTCCTTTGTTCTTCGCCTGGCGCACCATATCCCGCATAATCTCTTTGAACTGTGCCTCCGTTGTATTGTTCTTGGCATTGGTATCGTTAATTCCGAATTGCAGGATAAAATAATCTCCCGGCTTGATATACTTGAGAATGGCCTCCATCTGACCATCATCGCGGAATCCTCTCGCAAACTGACCACTTGCAGCCATATTGCGAACCTGGAATGTAGCATTGTTCACATAGGACGGAAATAGCTGTCCCCACCCTCCCTGTACACTGCTGCCAAGCGGATAATAATTGCAGACTGTTGAATCCCCACCAATATAGATCGTGCGGTTGGTTACGGTCTGATTGGATATCTTCCGGATCTCAAGTGCGCTGAGTGTAAATGCAGTGCCTGTCTTTCCTTCCGTAATGAGCAGATTGAGTTGACCGTCGGTTATCGGAATTTGAAATTGATCCGTCGCCCCGTTACCCGTCATGTTAATGATCTGGTACACCCCTTCTGCCGCCACACTAGCTCTGGCTGTATTGCCCAGAACCACTTTGACCTCATATAAGCCATTGGAAAGATCCACGTTAAAGGTATTGTTGCTCTTCGTGCCAAACGTCAGAAACTGTACGGCGTCACTCATCACTCCGCTTCCAGAAGCAGACACATTACGCATACTGGCTGGAGTATTGAAACCATACCCTCTTGTAGCCGTGTAGGCATCTCCTGCGGACACGCCTGTGTAACCGTTCTCAACGGGACCCGAACCAAAATCAAATCTGTAATTGTCCGTTGCTGCCACCGCGACCTGCCCTCCACTGCTTCCCAGACCGATGCCCATCATACTTGCAAACAGAACAAGGCAGAGCATAAACTTTACCGATGCTGACCAGTTCATCACTGAATTCTCCTCTCGTTACGGAATTAAATTGCCGCATGATTCACAACTTCACAGTACTTGATCGAGCCAGTCATAGGCCTTCTCCCCGCTAATCTCATGTCCACCTGTAAAGAAATCCGCATCCAGCGATTCCGATGCTCCCGCCTGCTCATATATGTGTGTCAAACGCGTATACGCTTCTCTTGCTGTATGGACCGGGAACACCTGATCATCACTTCCGGCTTCAATAAAAAGTGGCCTAGGCACCATCAGTCCGATAAGATCCGGCAACTCCGCTTCACGCAGGATACCAGGCACATAGTTGTCCAGACAATGGTTCCGATCCAGTATGCTGCCCTGAAATGTACTTGCATAACCACTGACTACAGCTGCACGGAACCGTTCATCCAACGCGGCTGAAAATGCGGTCACCAGACCACCGCCCGAGATCCCCATGCTTCCAATTCGTTCGAAATCCACTTCAGGTCGTGTCGTAACATAATCCAGTACTCGTGTTGTTTCATACACTCGATGCCCGGCTAGAGTCTGACCCACCATGAGCAAATGCGAAGCAATCTTCGTACAGGAACTTACCCCTGGTGGCGCGTCACGGTCCTCTTCAAGTCTTCGATCACCAAAGCCGAGCAGCTCTGGAGCCGCAACCACATATCCACGCTTCACTAGAGCTACTGCAAAATCCTTGTGTAATCCGGGCTCTCCTGTCCGTGGTGATCCATCCGGTTCCATGCCTGATATCTCTCGGCTACCGTAACCATGCCCATGACAAGCAACGATAGCAGGTCTCTTTACACCGATAAGGCTTCCATCACCTGGAATCAATACATATACAGGCATGCGGAGTCCTGCATAGGTCGTGATCTCAACCCGCTCCCGAATATATCCGTCACATGTCTTGCGCTCCAGTAAGACAGGATTCAGTGCTGCTACCATGGTTGGAAAACCGCCAAGCCGTTCTTTCATGCGAATACGTAACTGACTGCGCCATAATTCCAGGGATTGATCTGCATGATACGCGGAACGACCACGAAGATTCGTTTGTTGTTGTAGATAGGCTTCAATATCAGACATGGGCTTGTGTCCCTCCTGTTTTTTGTAGGATAACGCAGATGAAAAATTGTCATATGGAATGAATCCCATCCATTATAGAACATCTATGTCACTCATGAATTGAACATGTTTGCCAGTTTTGAATGGAATCACACCATTTCTAGCCAAAAAAGGATATCTCCAACCTGCAAACAGGTTACGAAATATCCTTCATTTCATCTGACCCGGCAGCCACCAGTTCCACCTGCCCATTAATTTCATCAATGCAGGTACCAGTATTAACCGGATCAATGTAACGTCAATCAATACCGCTGCTGTGATCCCGATTCCTAACTGCCTCACCCCTGCGACTTCAGCAAAAGCAAACGGTACGGTCACCGCAAGCAGTATTGCCGCTGCGGAGGTAACCAGGCGACCTGTTGAAGCCAATCCCTGTTGGACCGCGACATCACTGTCTCCGGTTCGTCTATACACCTCCTGAATACGGCTCAACATAAATACACCATAATCCATGGATATGCCGAATATCAGTCCTGCAATGAATACAGGGATCATAATGGCAATGGCTGACGGTTCCATCCCCAGATGTCCCTCATTAAACACCCATACCAATATGCCAAATGAAGCCGCTAAGCTAAGCAGATTCATCACAATGGCTTTGATAGGAATAAGCAGCGATCGGAATGCCGCCAGTAACACAAGATAATTGGATACCACTACAAATACCAGCACTTTGGGCAGTTGACTTGTGACTTCCTCCATGATTTCAACCTGCTTGACAGCTTCCCCGCCATAACGCAGTTTTACGTTGGTGGAACCGAGTGCATAATCACTACTCCTCATTCGCTCCAACCAGTTTGCCACCTCTTCCGAACCAGGCTCCCCCTGCACGGTGGCAATCAATCGAATGGTATGATCCGAGACCGTTGAACGCAGCCATACCGCCCTTGTGGACTCCTTGTCTTCTATGGATGAGTTGACCGACGACGGTAAAATTTTTAAAAGGTTTTGCGAGCCACTTTGATTCTTCTGTAAAAGGCCCCATGGTGTCACAATGCTCCATACGTCCGAGTCCTGCAATAGTTGACGTGTTTTGTTGTGGGCCATCTGCCAGTGCGAGGCAGTCAACAGTCCCTGATGTCCGCCAATCAGGATCTCGATGGTGGAGGTCTTCTTTTGACCCAAATCATGCTGCAACTGCTCCGCTGCCTGGCGGGACTCCATTCTGGCTGGCAGTGAAGAGGCATCCGGGACCGACAGCTCCAGCCGGGTCACTGGATAGACACACAGGAGCAGCACAACCGTACCTCCAATTGCCATGCTGACGGGCCGTTTCATGACCATGGCTGACCATCTATGCCAGACCGAGCGTCTGGGTAATGGATGGACGACCTTTCGCCTGAAGATCCGATCTGCAGACAGTGACAGCAGGGCTGGCAGCAGTGTAACATTCAACATTAGCGATACGAGCAGAACAATCATGGCCCCCAAGGAGACACTTAGAAACATAGGCAGTCTGATCCAAAGCAGACCCAGAAGCCCAAGGAGCACGCAAGCTGCCGAGAATAACACCGCTCTGCCTGCTGTACGTAGGGTTCGCTGAAGAATATCGCTGCGCAGAACATCGCTCTGCATATCCAGACTTCTGCCTGTAACGTGAGCTTCACCTTCATCTTCATAGGCACGCTGAAGTTCTTCCCTGTACCTGCTCAGAATGATGAGGGCAAAGTCTATACTCAGTGCCATGCCCACCATGGGAATAACGTTAATGATAAAGTTGGACAATTCCAGATGATAACCAAGGAGAGTCGTGACTCCCATCGCTGTAATCACGGCACTGATCCCCATCATGACCGCGATCAATGCGGCATATAGCCCACTGAATGCGAAGCACAAAACGATCAGGGCAATCGGCAGCCCCACCATCTCTGCCCGCTCCAGGTCACGAAAGCTCAGATGATTGACATCCTGCTGCACGACTGCCTTTCCCGTCAATTGCACCGTACCCGGGCCATCTGCTGCCAGCACGGCGCGCAACTGCTCCAGGGGAGGACCCATCTGATGCGGGGGCACATTCATTTTCACAAAGACATATGCCCTATGGTCTTGCAGCGTCACCCTGTCGCCAGCATCCAGAGGTGACGTGATAGAGGTTACCGCAGGTAACAATTGAACCTGTGTCAGACGATCCCTGATCCACTGCCGGAACGCTAATGGCGAGGTGTTTTCCTTTTTCTCAAAAACCAGAATAACCGGATCAGCAGGAGACTCGAATTCATCCTCCAGAACACGCTCAACTGCATGCGCATCCCCGTCAACCCGTTTCAATCCGTGATCCTGAACCATGTCAGGCAACCTCCACGCCCAGATCGCTGACATCCCGATGATGAATACCCAGCAGAGAATAATGAACCGCGGATATCGGCTGATGAAAGCAGCAAGTCTGCGATAAGCCATACCTAAGCTCCTCTGCAATCAGATTAGTCATTCGATTATGTTCATCGGTAAGTTCGTAAGCAGATTCATGCGTTTGCGGTGTATGTCTGCTTCACTCGGGTTCGCGAACTATTGGATACCGTGATTCACAGGTGTTCTGTTCGCTATGCGGGCAGGGATGTATGTAAAAGGAAGCAATTCTGCTGTTAGCCCCGGGCCAAAGGCCAGCGCGATCCCGCTGGAAGGATCTTCATTCTGTCTGTAATCCTCACGGATGGCTTGAAGAACAAAAAGAATCGTCACGGACGACAGGTTCCCATAATCTCGCAGGATGTTTCGGCTGTAGGAGACCTGTTCATCTGTCAACTGATACAGCTTCTGAACGGCATCCACGATACCTCTGCCTCCCGGATGGATCGCCCATATTTCAGGTAAACTGCGCCCCTCCAGCATCCGTTCTACCTCTGGACCCAGATGCAAACCAAGCAGCTTCGGAATCTGTGGTGACAAGTAAAGGTCGAAGCCTGTATCGCCCACTTCCCAGATCATCTCTTCTGTACAATCCGGGAGAAGCGTGGAGTGCCCACGGCCTAATTGAAAACATTCATTGCGACCTGTTCCAGACGCACCAATAACACAGGCCGAGGCACCGTCACCGAAGAACGATGCAGCATACAGGTCGTCCCGTTTGGCAGATGGCTGAAAATGAAGCGTGCACAGCTCCACACACACGATGAGAACCGTGGCCTTCTGATCTGTCGTTACAATGGAATTGGCCAGTTGGATCGCCTTCAGACCCGCTGCACATCCTTGGAATACCAGTGGTATCCGGTTGATCTGTGGTGACAGTTCAAGTTGCTGGATCAGCCGAACATCAAGTCCGGGCAGGAATTGCCCCGTGCAACTCACCGTAATGAGATGTGTAATTTCCGACGAGGATATGTCTGCATCGTGAAGCGCCTTGTCGGCTGCTTCCAGACCAAGTGGAACGGCGGCAGCTTTGTATTTGCCCATACGTTCGGATGTAGTCGGAACCTCCTCCCTGCTGGTGAAAGGTAAATATCGGCAAGAATCAACCGGCTCCAGCAGATTCGGTTCACATGTATAACGAGTTTCCACACCGCACTGATTAAAGATTCGTTTCGCCCACCTTCTCGCATCTGGCTCATGTTCCAGCGCTTGCGCGAGACGGGCAGATACATCTTTTTGCTCAATACGGTGGGCAGGCCACGCCGTTCCTATTCCCATAATACTTGCCCCGGTAGTTGCCTCAAGCTGGTTCATCGGCTTAACCTCCTATATCGTACATGTTCAAAAGTAAGCTTTCCAAACAACCTATATATAAAATAGGTTCATATGAAATGTGCAAGATATAGTACAAGTCTATTCACTACCTGTCCTGTTTATGTTCATATTAACAAGCAAAGGCGGGCAACATATGCGAGTTTCGCACGTGCTGTCCGCCTTTGCTACAGGGTTAACCCGTTCATATATTACATACATGTTCTGTCAGACTACTCAGGTCGAATCACCGTGAATCTTTCCCCTAGCTTGGCATAATCATTACCCGCCAGTCGGCTCACTGGTTTCAAATGATCCATCAGGATATAGCCCTTGTCCGGATAGTATACCTGTTCGCTGAAATGATACTGCACAATGCGTACCAGCAGCAGGTCACTCACCGGTTTACCCTCATCATTCGTGATAGGAATGTGCTGGTACAGCTCGCACTCCATCCGAATAAGTGCTTCTTTTATTCCTGGCACGGAGACCTTTGTACTTGGCACTGTCGTGAGTTTCGTCCGCTCAAGCTCACTTTCATGGGGCTCAAGTATAGCTGCTGTCTCATTCACTTCTTCTATGATTGCTTCATCACATATATGCACGACCAGCTCTTTATGAGCAAGCACATTACGTGCGGTATCCTTCATCATGCCATCTTTACGTGCAATGGATATGGATAACAGCGGCGGGTCCGAACTTACCACATTGAAGAAACTGAAAGGCGCTGCGTTGATCACACCATTCTCATCTGAACGTGTCGTCACAAAAGCAATTGGACGTGGCACCACCGAACCACTCATCAATTTATAGTTGTCTCTTCCCGTTATTTCACGTGGATCCAATGTATACATATGTAAATGTCCCCTTCCTGCTCATGAAGCACATGACAACTCTACTTCATGACAATACAATAAACTAACTTCTTTATTATATATCTTAAAATACTGTAATAACAAAAAAACTCCCTGGTGTCCATTGCACCAAGGAGTTAAAACACGCTTTTTATATTCGACAATTCTTATTTAACAATACTCTTCTGAATGTCTTCCATAATTTGAAGGTTCGCTTGAACTCCGCTGTACAGCCAGCTGCTGGAACGGGTAAATTCAAACAAATTACCATTTTTCACAGCCGGGATACTTTGCCACACTGGATCTTTCAGTGCTTCCGCCCCAGTACCTTCATCACTATTCACAAAGAACAAGTAGTCTACATCCATTTCCGCCAGCTTTTCCATGGAGATGGAAGACCAGTTGCCTGTTGCATTGGCAGAGATTTCTTTTACAACTTCAGGCTCTTGAAGTCCAAGCTCTTTGTACATTACTTCTCCACTTGATACGTTGTCACTTACGATGAAGAACTTGCCGCTAACCAACCAGATGGCCGCTGCTGATTTTGTTCCACCTGTAACGCTGTTGATCTTTTCCTTGATTTCTGTAGCTTTAAGTTCGTAATCATCCAGTGCTTTCTGTGCTTCAGCACTCTTATTCAGAACTTCCCCGATTTTTAGCAGTGTTTTGCGCCAGTCACTATTGATCTCATCCCCGAGTACATAAGTAGGTGCAATCTTACTGTACTGTTCATATTTCTCACCTTCCACCACACTTTCGGAACCGATAATGATCAGATCCGGGTTGAAGCTTGCTACGGCTTCAAAAGGCAGATCGAAGGCAATCGTTGGAATATCCTTCAGATCTTTTTGCAGATATTCCTGAATGCCGTTTGCTACCGACCATTGTGCTGCTGGCTTAACACCTAGTGTTACCAGATTGTCTTCCAGGTAAGAAGCGATAATACGCTCCGGATTCGCCGGAATTTTCACTTCGTGTCCCATTGCATCTGTCATGGTTCGCTCTGTAGCGGCTTCCGTTTGCGTCTCTGTTTCCGTAGTTGTATCGTTCTCTCCTGCTGCTCCGTTCTCTGCGGTCTTCGTACCACACGCGGCCAACCAGATGGACATGACCATCACCGTAATCAAAAGCATGATCATCTTTTTATTGCTCTTAAACACTTTAATTATCCCCTTTCAATATGGAAACCTTATCGGCATTATTGGGACAGATATCAACGTTCAACAATATGGAAACTATTATTAATGCATATAATATCCGTATGTACATTTGTCCAATTCCATTGACAATGATAATTGTTATCAGTTCAATTGTCAATTCGATTATCCTCTGCGCTATAAAGTTGAACTACAGATTATTTACACTGACACTTCGATGATAGAACAACCTTCCAATCGCTGTTGTTATCCCCAGATTTTTTCGATTTCATGGCTCTATGGGAAAATCCGGGGATAGCGTATGCTTCCGATGCAGCTTTCTTTCAGAAAGCTTTTAGGCGAACGCTTCGCTTTTTCAGGTTTTTTCTATCCTCTCCGTTTTGTGTAAATGATTAGTTCAACTATATAGATCATACAAAATCGTCTTGGTGGCATTCACCTATAGGCGGATGCCGCCATATGCTGAATGCAGAATACGACGACAGGAAGGATGTTCTGTACATGTATTACGAATATAACCCTTATATAACCTATGGAGAAGACCGTTCTTTTCAATTGCCTCCACTATTCCCAGGAGGTGGAGGTATTCCCGGTGGTCAGACGTTTCCTGGCACACCTGGCGGTCAAGGCACCTATCCTCCATTCATTCCAGGCGGAGGACCGGGTCCATATATTCCTGGTGGCATTCCCGGTACAATTCCGGGTACAGCAACTAGTGTACCTGCACAACTGGCTCAAGGCAATCTGCCCACCCTGCTTAGTGCCTATCCTCGTCCAGTAGGTCAGCCTCCGGCAGAGATGCTTTTCCTGTATAACCTGATCAAAAGCAGCCCAGGTCTGCTTCCGCTCTTCCTTCAGCAACAGCCGCAAAGTCTCACTCAAGCTGTGCAATTTGCACAGACGGGTGCAGCGGCACCCCGAGATAACGAAGAACGTGCACTGCCCAATTTTTGCTACAACCGGTGGTCCCTTGTCTTCACATATAATGATGTGTACTTGATGTGGCCTGCCATCAATCTGTTTGGTTTTGTGGTGGGGTACTTCTATCCATTCCTCACGCCAGGAATACTGTCCAATACACAGATTTTGTTTGCGCTCTGCTAAACTTGTCCTTACCTGCAGCAAGAGCCTCATTTGGAAGCACGAACCCTTCCAAATGAGGCTCTTTTTTGTTCTTTATTTTAGCCCAAAGCTACTATGCACCATCAAGAATCTGCAAAAGCAAGCTGTGCACAATCCGTTTCCATTAACTTCACACCTGACCCATCTGACGCTTCCTGCCCCGACTGACCATTAGGAAATAAATTGCCAAGGCACCTAGATCAGCACACGCGATAACGATTCCCATTGGTACAGCTGTACCTTCTCCTCCGAGACCAACGAGCGGAGCGACAATACCACCGAACAGGAATGTCATCACACCAATAAGCGCAGAAGCACTGCCTGCCGATTTCTCCTGATTAGCCATGGCCAGGGCGAAGGACGCGGTATTGACCAACCCCACACTGGATACCACCAAAAATAACGGAATCAGTACAGAAATCAGATTACCTCCAGCCAGAATGGCGATGAGCAGTGATGTTCCTCCGAGCGCCGCAGTTAGTAGTCCCGCAATTAACAGCCGGGTTTCAGATACCTTACCTGCAAGTCTGCCTGCAACCTGACTGGCCAGAATAATGCCAAGCCCGTTTATGGCAAAGCAGACACTAAACATTTGCGGGGATACGCCGTATATTTTCTGAAGCACAAACGGTGAACCGGATATGTAGGCAAACATGCCAGCCGCCACGAAACCCTGCGTCAACGCATACCCCATAAACTGACGGTCGCCTGCGATTTGACGAAACGTAATCAAGGTCTGTTTCAATCCACCCCTTGATCTGCGGTTGGAAGGCAATGTCTCTCCAAGGCCGAAAATGACAGCAAGCAGCGTCAGTATACCGATGAGGCTAAGTAAAATAAATACGCCGCGCCAAGACGTATACGTCAACAATTGTCCACCAATAATCGGTGCAGCAATCGGGGCTACGCCGTTGATCAACATTAACAGGGAGAAAAACCGTGTCAGTTCCGGGCCCGAATATACGTCTCTGACGATTGCCCGCGAGATGACGATCCCTGCCGCTCCGGCTACACCCTGAATGAATCGCAGCACAACAAAAGAGCCCATCGTAGGGCTGACCAGGCAGAGTATGGATGCAATGGTATAGAGCACAAGACCTGCAATGAGCGGTGTTCTCCGACCACGTACATCACTTAGAGGTCCGGCAAGCAACTGCCCAACCGCCAGACCAATCATACAAGCTGTCAAACTGAGTTGAGCATACGAAGTTGATGAACCAAATTCATCAGCCAGCGTGGGCAATGCGGGCAAATACATATCCAGGGACAACGGCCCGAAGGCCGACAGTGTCCCCAAAATTAATGCCATTCGCACCCGCGATGTAGCGTTCGTGTTCAATGAAACTGTTGTACTTTTCATCGACAACTACTCCCCGCTACCCAGCAGCTTCAGCAAGTTGGAAGGCAGTGTGAACTGTTGATTGTTAATGATAATACGACGCAATTCTTCTTCATCCCGCTCGTTATCCGCGTCCTTGATCTCCTGAATCTCCCGGTGAAGTCGCTCCATCTGTTGATCCAGCGCATTTGCGGAATCTGCCGCACTCTTTAACTCTCTCGTCAAATGCTCGGGAACATCCTTATTGTATTTATAAAAAATTTTATGCTCCAGACTCGCCCAGAAATCCATTGCGATCGTACGGATCTGAATCTCCACACAGGCTCGTTCCTCGCCATTGGACATGTACACAGGCACTTCCACGAGAAGGTGAAGGCTTTGGTAACCATTTGGCTTCGGATTCTCGATGTAGTCCTTGACCTCCAGAACACGCAGGTCACTCTGGTTGCACAGCATATCCTTAATGCGATAGATATCCGAGATAAAGGAACATGTGATCCGTACCCCGGCGATATCCTTGATATTTTGCTTGATGCTCTCAAACGTTAACTCATGGTTTTTGCGGAACATCTTGTTCATTATGCTCTCAGGGGACTTGAGCCTGGACTTCGTATGCTCTATTGGACTGTAATCATGCAGAGACTGAAATTCTTCCTTCAGGACTTCAATCTTGGTTTCCATTTGATCCAGAGCAAATTTATAAATCATCATAAATCTCGTAATTTCATATTTAAATTTTTTGAACTGATCGATTGGATGTGGAGCGTTCATCATGGCTTTCTCCCTTTCTTTCTACACATTAAAGTTAGTTTTATGAATATGAGGACAAGCGGTCTATCCACATGTCTCCTGAACCATTATAAATCATATGGAGCCAATAAACGAATTTCTTGCATTCAGGCTGGCGATTCAGCCCCGAAGGTATGGGAACATATTTTACGTGCATCATATAGAAGCATCCCTGTCATTTGACCCGTTATTACGAAGTAAAAGAGGTGGATTGCCCTGCTCTATCAAGTGACGTATTCATCCGATATGCTTCAGGTTAAAGCTTATTTATTCCTGCCACGAGGTTGTTCGTTATACGCTTCCACACATCAATCTCTACATTTGGAACCGCTCGCCAGCCACTATCCTGCTGCAAACATGCATGATGTTGCTCCCATACAGAAACAGTGGCCCGTGCTGATCTATTGTCGCGGCGGACTTGGAAGCTATGGCGGGGTAAGTAGCGTTTGGCTTGAGCAATTTGTAAATAAAAATTATATCGTGTTCGCCCCATCCTATCGTGGAAACGAAGGCGGTGAAGGTCGTGACGAGTATGGCGGGAAAGATGCCGAAGATGTGCATGCCGCTTACCGGTTGATACAGCGTTTACCTTTTGTCGACCCGACTCGGATATCACTAATGGGGTTCTCTCGTGGAGCCATTAATGCTGTACATACGGCAACCACCTACAATGAGGGACCGGATAAAGTACATAAGTTAGTCCTTTGGAGCGGTGTCTCCGATGTCGAACGAACGTATCACGAGCGAACTGACCTGAGGCGCACATTGAAACGAGTGCTGGGAGGTTCTCCACGCGCAGTTCCAGAAGCTTATCTCGCCCGTTCTCCCTTATCCAAAGCGAACAAACTGTCTTGTCCCGTGTTGATCATGCATGGCACGTCAGATACACAGGTGAACTATAGCCACGGAACTAGAATGTATCACTGGCTGAAAGACAGAGGTGCAAACGTTACGTTTCACGCCTATGGCGGTCAGGATCATCATTTTCACGAGAGAATACATGAGGCAGCGGTGAACAATATGTTCGCTTGGCTTACGCCACCATAGTGCCGCGCCATGAATTTCATTTTGAAGAATCATGCGATATGGCTGTATACTGGAGGGGTTACGTTTTTTTGAAAGGACGGATATGATGAATCAAAACACCCTCCAAAAGTACTCGATGCTCCTTCTATGTATGTCTGCGGGGATGGTCGATCTGATTGGATATCTGGGACTGGGACATGTGCTCACAGCCAATATGACGGGAAATATTGTACTGCTTGGTATTGCCATTGCCCGTGCCCAGGAATTTGTCGTGCTGCGGTCCCTCTTGGCCCTTATCGGCTTTGTTGCTGGCAATGCCATTGCCGCACACATGATCGGGCATGTGCATACCAAAAGTGGCTGGTCCTCTCGGGTTACATCCGTATTCACTGTTGAGAGCATACTGCTCCTGCTATTCGCCATCGCCATGATCAGTCCGTACGCCGAACAATTGTCCTATCTGTTAATTGTCATCCTAGCCGTGGCAATGGGTATGCAGACAACGGCGGCACGCCGCATTGGAATTGCAGGTATCTCCACAACCGTGCTGACCAATAATTTGGCCGCTGTGGTAGAGGATACCGTAAGCATTGTCAGAAGGCTGAGACATGTTAATATCCGAACACTGGCCAAAGCTCTGTCTACCGATTCCTATCTTCGTGCAGGTGCGGTTGTCATCTATCTGGTCGGCGTCATTGTAGCCGCATTGCTGTTCCACCGTGTGCCTATGATCGCCGTCTGGATTCCTGTCCTGAGTATTGGCGGTGTAACCCTGTACGCCCGGTTGCATGGATGGGGAAGGTCACAGCAAAGTGAAGGCCAATAGTCGAAAAAGGATTCGCCTGTAGATTGTTTACTTTGAACACATTTTCCAATCGCACTCTTTATTTCATCAAAGACGCCTCTTGGCGGATAAGCTTGACTAGATGCTGTGCAGCAGGCGACAACACCTCTCCGGCTCGTGTACATACGGCAACCGTATTTCTCAACTGTACACCTCGAACGTATACACGGGCCAGCCTGCCTTGCCGTACATCATCCTTCACAACCAAAGAAGATATAAAGTTGACCCCATAACCTGCCTTCACCGCACTGATCGTTTCATTCAGCCCATTGAACTGAAGCGCAATGCGAGGAGCGGCCAGGTTATTTGTTGTGCAAAGGGCGACCAGTCGCTCACGTGTGGCACTGCCTTCTTCGCGCATGATGAACGGCTCTGCCATCATCTCATGCAGCTCAATTTCTTTGCCCGCATATGGATGGTCTGGATGTACAACAAACCACATCTCATCGTCAAACAATTCATCCCATTGGACACCCTCGTGTGTAATTCCACTTCCCCCATACACTGCAATCTCTGCCTCATAGCGAAGTAACTGGTCAAACGCCAACCGGGTGTTGGTTGTGCTCACAATAATCTCCACATCCTCGTGCATTTGCTTGAACCGCGCAATCCAGCCCGGCAATAGAAAATTTGAAGGCAAGTAGGTTGCCGTAAGACGGATCAGTCCTTTCTTGCCCTCCCGAAAATCCTGCACAAAATTCTCGACATCCTGCTCCAGCAAGAATAAACGTTCTGCAAAACCTGTTAATTGTACCCCCGCATCCGTAAGCACCAGCCTTCTCCCCTCCGAAACAAAAAGCTGGATGCCCAATTCACGTTCAAACTTCTTCACCTGGGAAGATACCGCTGGCTGACTAATATTCAGTTCCTCTGCGGCACGAGTGACCCCGCCATATCTCACAATGGCATGAAATAATCGTAATCCATGCAAATTCATATGTTACACCTCATCCACGTTAAATACATAACCTAAAGTTATATTAACATACATAATATATATTTTATTTATATCCCCACTCCATCTATAGTTGAATTATGAAATCCAATACAAGAACCAAAGAAAGGAACATGTAAAAATGAAAAATACAAATTCAACCGATCTCCAGCTTACGTGGACCCAAGTCGACGACTACATGAACGATCTTCTGATTTCCTATGACACCCTGCTGGTGCAAACATTGCAAACCAATGCCGAAGCTGGACTGCCCGCTCATGATGTAACACCAAATCAAGGAAAGTTACTTCAGCTCCTGCTGCAGATTCAAGGCGCATCCCGCGTGCTTGAAATCGGCACACTGGGAGGATATAGTACCATCTGGATGGCAAGAGCGCTGCCTGAACACGGACGCATCGTCTCTCTTGAATCGGAATCACGCCATGCGGACTTGGCGCGAACCAATCTCACACGTGCAGGACTTATGCACAAAGTTGACCTGAGAGTTGGTCCTGCCCTGACCACCCTTCCCGATGTTCAGGAAGAATATAGAGAACCTTTTGACATGATTTTCATTGATGCTGACAAACCGAGTAATCCCGATTATCTGAGATGGGCCCTGAGACTGACTCGTCCGGGGAGTCTTATTATCGGTGACAATATCGTCAGAGATGGTGAAGTGATCCGTACGGACAGCACGGACCCCAGAGTTCAAGGCGTTCGATCATTCCTGCAGTTGATCGCGGATAACCCCCGCCTTGAAGCTACAGCACTGCAAACGGTCGGTAGCAAAGGTTACGATGGATTCGTCATTGCTCGTGTATTGGATAACCCTGAACCAAAATAAACAGTGGTCAATTCTTCCGCAAATTCTCCTTTCCTGTTAAACTGGAATCACTGCACAGGCAGACTGGAGGGAACCACTTGAGAGTTTTACAACAGATTCATGCTGAAATTCGCGGTTGGTCCCGCAATATTCAACTTTTTTTCCTGGCAAGCATTCTGTATCAGATCGGAAATGGCATGTTCTCTGTCTTGTACAATCTGTACATTCAGGGGCTGGGCTATAATGATACAATGAACGGCCAGATTGTAAGTATCCAATCACTCGCAACAGCCATCATGTTTGTTCCTATCGGTCTGTGCGGTGATCTGTTCAGCCGCAAGCGGCTGCTCATTACCGGGGCGTTATTAAGCGGAATCTTCCTGATCGGGCGATCCTTCGACTATTCGGCTACAGGACTGATCTGGTTCGCGGTATTTTCTGGCCTTTTCGCTGGTGTATTCCAAGTACTGGCCATTCCTTATCTCGCGGAAAACGTCAAGAAGAGCCAGCGGCTGAAGATGTTCAGCTATTATTCATCTCTTGTGCTCGCTTCCCAGGTGCTTGGTAGCCTGGGTGGCGGTGTGTTTGCAGATTTGTTACATACGGCAGGACTCGCCAAAGTGACCGGATTACAGACCGTTTTGTTTGTCGGCGGTGCAGCCACGCTGGCTGCATTTGTACCTCTATTATTTGTAACTGAAGGCAAGGCTGCTCCGCAGACACCCATTTCGGTGCAATCAGATCTTCAACCCGATGCAGATCTAAAAGAAGGTTTGACGAATACCGCCAACACAAATGATTCGATCACCAAGAAAAAAGATTCCCGACTGATTGGTCAGTTTGTTGTAACCCAATTATTAATCGGACTGGGTTCAGGACTGGTTGTACCCTATCTGAATCTGTATTTCACCAATCGCTTCTCTGTATCTCTGAGTGGGATGAGCCTGCTCATTGCACTTGGTCAGATTATGACGATTGTATCCATGCTGATTGGTCCCACTCTGGCTGCAAGGGTCGGAAGCGTCCGAGCCGTTGTCATTTTCCAGGTTATGTCGCTGCCCTTCCTTCTATTAACCGGCTTCACCAACCTGCTGTTCATCGCTTCGCTCAGTTTCTTATTCAGACAAGCCTTGATGAATGCAGCCAATCCCATACATTCAGCCATTCTGGTGGATCGCATCTCGGACAAGCGCCGCGGGATAGCCAATTCACTGATGCAGACTTCGTTCATGATCGGTTGGGCTACCATGGGACCTGTCCAATCCTATCTGGTTACCACGTACGGAACGTATTGGGGTTACGCCATCACATTCAGCATCACAGGCAGTTTATACGTCATTTCATCACTGATGTACTATGTAATGTTCCGAGAACCCAAGCCTTCCGCGACTGCTCTCGCAGGAGAAGCATGAGCAGGCAGAAGCTGCCCGGTTGGTTCACAGATAACGCAACGTAACTCATCATCAGGAGTGATCACACATGAACATGAATCCTTCATCGAACCACCTGAATGCATACCTGAATGTATACCTGAATCTCATACTACCTCATTCAACCGGTAGGCTAAACGGATGGAACTGATACGTAATCTTGGTTCCTACGTTGTCTTTCGGTTTTTTCTTAGTCTGGGTGTCTCAGTTCTTGGCGGATGGCTGTTCACAGTCATTCATACACCGATCCCGTGGTTGCTCGGGCCCATGGTATTCATGCTGCTTGGTTCACAAGTTGCCAAATGGCCACTCATGTGGCCTGCCTCCATTCGGGACTATGGCATACTGATTGTAGGTTATTCAATAGGTCTCACCTTAACAGAAGAGGCACTGCATGGCATTCTGCAACAACTTCCCATGATGTTGCTGATGACCTTGCTGTTAATCAGCTTGTGTGTGATTACGGCCTACATCGCTTCTAAGGTGACCCACTTTGATTTCCCGTCCTTGCTGGTTGGCAGCATCCCGGGTGGACTATCCCAGATGGTTTCCCTTGCAGAAGAGATGAAATCCATCAATCTGACGCTGGTTACCTTTTTGCAGGTGACTCGGCTGATCATGATTGTCTTCTGTGTGCCTTTCCTGCTATTCAGTCCTTGGATTGGAGGTACAGCAGGTGGTGGAGTGGATCAGCCTTTCATTGAATTAGCGACATGGGGTGCCCTTTTCCCCGAAATTCTCATTTATGCTCCGCTCTGTGTAGCTGGTGCGTGGATTGCACGCAAACTTCGGTTTCCAACAGCCTTTATGCTGGGCCCCATGATCGTCATGTGTATTATTCAATTAAGTACAGCACTGCACACACCCAGTCTTCCTGCTTCCCTGCTGAACGTATCGCAATTGATGATTGGCAGTCACATTGGACTGATGCTCAAGCCAGAGCAGTTGCAACGCAAGGCACAGACCATCACGCTAGCCGTGATTAGCAGTGTATTGCTCATTGCAGGAGCGCTTGGATTGAGTTATCTGTTAATGAATGTGTTCTCTCTCTCGGCGGCTACCTCACTACTTAGTATGGCGCCTGGCGGGATGGATCAGATGAGTATCATGGCACATGAAGTGAATGCCGACCTTTCGGTTGTATCCGGGTATCAACTGTTCCGCATCTTGTTTATTTTCTTCATCGTCTCTTCCGTACTGAAGATGATTCTCGTACATATGTTGAAAAAGAAGAAAGCTGATCCCTCACTTTAATGATCATACTCAGTTTATTTCCATGCCAAAGAGAGTATCCTCTTGATATCACATCCTGCGGATACTCTCTTTTATTTGTCCAAACACCACTTTAGCATACTGCCCCCATTCCATTTTAAGCAAAATGAAGACTTATGAATAAATTCGGTTGTACATCCAGCCTACAATGCCCACCGTAACTACCGTTGCCCCGATAATAAATGCATAATACCCCATCTTGCTCTTGGACTCCGAAGTCTGATGGTCATAATAATCCGAGTTACGTCGGTAAAATCCCATCCATAACTCTCCGATCATATTCACAACAACCAATACAAAACGTTTAACAAGGTTCATTGTATTCGCATCTCCTCTCTAGATCGACCTTCTTCCATATTAAGTATAATTATCCTATTTAATTAAAACAAGTCACTTAAACAACTTTCGGTGCAATTACGGTCGGTGCAGTTTCTTGCTCCAGCGAAGTTAGAATATCAAATGCTTCCTGATCGGTGCGGCCACACATCTCTTCTTCCGCCTGTAATCCACTGCATACCGCGGGACGCTCTTTTTGGCCAAAAATTCCGCAGCGATTATCATCCGTAAGCTGCACACAACGTACACCTGCCGGCTTGCCATGAGCCATGCCCGGTATCGGTGATGATATGGAAATCGCGATACAACATGCGGCACAGCCTGTCCTGCATTCCATACGTAATCCCTCCTCATTTCAATAACTATAGTACTTACAATACGTGTTCAAAAAGACCGGTCTGAACGATTTATCCAGGTCCACGTACGAGCAAGCCCCTGCGCGATTCTCCGATTCATGCTTCGATTCGAAAAATATCCCCCATGACTTAGCGGATTCCAACTCATAGCCACGCCGCCAGAGTTCACTTCAATGTCTTCTTTAACCGCTCTCTCATAGGCAGGATCAATGGGTCGTAACGGATAACCCAAAATATCATCCCGATCGTAGAAATTTACCCATTCCCCTTCCAGTCCGGCATAATACTGATTCACATGGGCAGAGGGCACCTGAATTGGGCAACTAAAGTCATGGTAACGCAAACTCCATAAGGGCAGGGTTGTACCAAACGAGTAAAAATTGGTCAGTGTGTCCCCCCGCTCCAGAGCCGAGTTCACATCCACAACCTCAGGAATACGACTGGAGGGATATTGCAGATCGTAGAAGAAGTTACTCGCGATTACGGCACCCAAACTGTGGGCAACCACACAGAGTGGAGCTTCGGGTCCGTTACGTTGTGCAAGGGTATGCATCGCCTGATTCAACGTTCGATGTACGGCATCATAGTTATGGCCTTGATTTTCCACCGGTTGATATGCAACCGCGTCAGCCAGGTAATGGATGACAAATCGTCGCAGTGCCTGGTAATTCAATCCCGGAGCGCTGACGAGCTGTTGAAACAGCGCCTCTTCTCGCTCCTCAAATACATCCGCCCAATATACGGGCTCAATATCCAGCATCTGTTTGGAGGCTCCAGGCAAGACCATCACCTTGTCTAATTCCTTATGCAAACAAGCAATGAGCTTGTCCGCGTACCCTTCCTTTCGCATACCCAGCCCATGAATGACCATCACCGCAATACGTGTCATGGCTCTCCTCCTCTAGGAACTCTTTCTCCACCATATGAACGTCACGACTCGAACATGCCTGTAGCTTGCTTTACCAGACGATACCTTTTAGAGACCATTATCTTAAAAATGTGATTCTTCCATTTTATATACAGTTTACCATGATCTTTATGAAAATAACGATCATGCAGCAAAAAGGAGCTGCACATCTCGCAGCCCCTTCATGTTGTCGTATTCGATTAACCTTTCAGATGAACCTTCAGCACACCATTTTGATTAGATGTAACATCACCTGTCGTGACTTCCACCCGTTCAACCATATCCTGACCATCCGGAATGATAATCGGTGTAATCAGCGGGTATCCTGCATCTTCAATGACCTTACGATCAAATTCCAACAACTTTTGTCCAGCCTTTACGTGCTCGCCAGCTTCGACATGCATGTTGAAACCTTCACCCTTGAGCGATACCGTATTAATCCCGACATGGATCAGTACCTGTAAACCACTCGCGTGTTCCAGAATCACCGCATGTTTACTCTTAATCACATGAGCGACCTGAGCATCAAACGGAGCAACAACAACGTTGCCGGAAGGCTCAATCGCTACACCCTCACCCATTTGTTTCTCGGCAAAAGCCGGATCAGGAACTTGCTCCAGTGACACGGCCTGGCCTGTCAAGGGCGCCATAATTTCGAGCGTATTCACGGCTTCGTCCCCTACTAGAGCTGCACTATGTGTGCGCTGGTTTGGATCTGTTTTGCCAGTTGAAGAGGTAACCGCCGAAGCAGATTGCGATGTAGCCGCTTTAGGCTCAGCAACGTTTTCATTACTTTCATTACGATCTTCTTTTCTCATTTTGGCTCTGCCAAAAAGGACGGTCAGTACAAACGGTACAACCAGGACAATCGCCATGCCGATGAAGAAGACACCCCATTTGTTAGGGAAAATCGACAGGAATCCAGGTACGCCACCCACACCGATGGAGGTTGCCTGAACATTATTCATCGTCAGCAGCACACCACCAATCGCGGAACCGATCATACCGAAGATAAACGGATAACGGTAACGGATATTCACTCCGAAGATCGCCGGCTCGGTTACCCCGAGGAAGGCCGACACCGAGGACGTTGCCGCAAGTCCTCTCATTTTCTTTTCACGCAGGACTAGCATCATCGCAAGTGCCGCTGAACCCTGTGCAATATTGGACAATGCCAGCATCGGCCACAGGAACGTACCGCCCTGACTACCAATGAGCTGAACATCTACCGCGAGGAAGGTGTGATGCATACCGGTGATAACAAGCAAAGCGTACAAACCACCGTAGATCAGACCACCCAGCGCCGCGTATGAGTCGTATACATAGATCAAGCCAGATGTAATTGCATTCGCAATCGCAAAGGTAACCGGTCCAATAATCGTAAATGCCAGAAAGCCGGTAATCAGCAACGTAACTGGTGCAACGACCAGCAGTTTAATTGAATCATGTACTCTTTTGTTAAGGAAGATTTCCATCTTGGCAAGCAGATAGGCCGATACCAGTACCGGCAGAACCTGCCCTTGATAACCAATTTTCTCAATCTCCCAACCGAACAGATTCCATGTTGGCACCGTGCCATCATTCACGGCATCAGCATAACCATATGCACTCAGCAGATCGGGATGTACCAAAATGAGACCCAGCACGATCCCGAGCAGCGGACTGCCGCCGAACCGTTTTACAGCTGCCCAACCAATCAGTGCCGGCAGGAACGTAAATGCTGTACTCGCGATTGTATTAATGATGGACGCAAGATCCTTCCAGGCCGGATAGACATCCACCAGTGATTCTTTATCAAAGAAAATGCCTGGACCTGTCAGAATGTTGTTAATTCCTAGCAAAAGACCTGCTGTAATGATCGCAGGCAAAATGGGAATGAAAATATCCGAGAGGGTTTTGATCGCTCGCTGAATTGGATTTTGCTTTTTACCAGCGACTGCCTTCACATCATCCTTAGAAGAACGATCTCCCCCGGTAATCTGAATCATCTCATCATAGACCTTATCCACCAGACCAGGCCCGATAACGACCTGAAATTGACCTTGGGAAGAGAACTGTCCTTTGACCAGATCATTCTGATCCAGACTTTCGGTATCCACTTTACTCTCATCGTACAAGGCAAACCGGAGTCGTGTAACACAGTGCGTTGCAGCTTCAATATTCTCTTTGCCGCCGACTGCCCGGACGATCTCCTCAACCTGTTTTTTATCAATTGCCATAGTGTCACTTCCTATTTATAAAATGTAATTAGTCCTGTTGTGGCACAAGCCACATATAGGATGCATACGGACTGAGGGAGATCTCCTGTGTCAAAGCAGGGGCTACCTCCGTATTTCCTATGAGTAACTCTGGGGATTTGGCTGCAATGTGATCATTCCAGACCGCTTCCGGTAGGGAGAACGTGACATCCCGTTTACTGAAGTTGGATACAACAATCAGGGTTTCACTTCCATTGGTCCGTGCATAGGCGAACACATCTGGATGTGCATCGTCCAATCGTTCATACAGACCGTCAGTCAGTACGTTCACCTGTTTACGCAGGGCAATTAATTTGCGGTAATGGTAGTAGATCGAATCCGGGTCAGCCAGCTGCTGTTCCACGTGAATGGAAGGATACCGCTCATCCACCTTCAGCCAAGGTGTTCCGGTTGTGAAGCCTGCGTTCTGACTTCCATTCCACTGCATTGGTGTCCGGGAGTTGTCCCGGGAACGCTCCTTCACAATCCGGAAGGCTTCCTCCGCAGATTTTCCTCGTTCTTCCTGAAGCAAGCGGTACATGTTCGTCGATTCGATATCGCGGAACTCGCTAACGTCATTCCAGATTGGATTCGGCATGCCGATCTCTTCACCCTGGTAGACATAAGGCGTACCTTGCATTCCGTGTATCGTTGTTGCAAGCATTTTCGCACTCTCGGCACGATAGTCGCCATCATCGGCGAATCGGGATAGCGCACGCGGCTGATCATGGTTATTCAGGAACAGCGCGTTCCAGCCGCCACCGGCCTGCATGCCTGTCTGCCATTCACTGAAGAGCTGCTTCATCGCTTCAAAATCATACGGCATCAGTTCCCATTTCTGACCATTCGGATAGTCCACTTTCAGGTGATGGAAGTTAAACGTCATCGAAAACTCGCGGGAAGCTGGGTTCGAATATTGGATACAATGTTCCAGTGTTGTGGAGGACATTTCTCCTACAGTCACCATGTTGTACGGTCCGAATACTTCGTCGTACATCTCCGTGATATATTCATGTACACGCGGTCCATCCGTGTAGTACTTGCGTCCATCCCCCGGTGATACGCTGCCATCGTCATCCGGGAAACGCTGGTCTTTCGAGATCAGGTTGATCACGTCCATACGGAAACCGTCTACACCTTTTTCGGCCCAGAACTTAATCATATCCCGCACAGCTTGGCGTACTTCTTCATTCTCCCAATTGAGATCTGCCTGCGTTTTATCAAATAAAGTCAAGAAATATTGTCCCGTCTGTTCATCATACTGCCAGGCAGGTCCACCGAACTTGGATTGCCAGTTGTTTGGCACACCGCCGTCCGGCGCAGGATCTTTCCAAATATAATAATCCCGGTACGGATTATCCTTGGAAGAACGGGATTGCTGGAACCACTCATGATCGGTCGAGGAATGATTCACCACGATATCAATCATCAGTTTCATGTTACGAGCCTTCAGACCTTTCAGCAGTTCGTCAAAATCCTCCATCGTTCCATAATCCGGATTAATCCGATAATAGTCCGCTACGTCATACCCATTATCATGCTGCGGGGATACATATACCGGCTGCAACCACACAATATCGATACCGAGATGCTGCAAATAGTCAAGCTTCTCGGTTAATCCACGAATATCTCCCGTACCCGATCCGGTTGTATCATTAAAACTCTTCGGATATACCTGATACACCGTTGATGTCTTCCACCAAGATGACGGAGTTGTGTAATTAGAACTCATGTTAACGCCTCCAATAAATTGTATTGCTCGTGTAATGTTCTCGGCTAACTTCATATCTATATTACATAAGTAAACATGTATATACAAGTTGAAACTATAATATGTATATTCTTCGCCTCTTCTACACATTCCCCATAAACCTTTCCTCTGTAACATTTATTTTGGAACCAGCGTTCGTGAACTCCATGATATCTGTATTGGTTCAATAAGAAACCGTCTGTTCTTCCCACGATGGCTGTGGGCAACAGACGGTCTGTCTTGGATAGACCTGGTTCTATATTTAAAAGGGTATTGTAGTGGTTTGTGGGTACGCACATCCCCTATGACATCTCTGGTGAAACGGAAGCTTTCCCTTGTTTTTCCTGCATATTCAACTTCAATAAAGATCGTGCAGCCTGTTCTTCCCTTTCCAGTTCAGCAGCACTAATCTCCCCAGAAAGTACGGCATGCATTCGCTTTTGATCCAGCAGGCCTTCCCATTTTGCGACCACGAATGCTGCAACACAGTTGCCCATCAGGTTTGTGAAAACACGCATTGTATCCATAAAACGATCTGCACCAAGCAGCAGAGCAACCGCTGCTACCGGAAAAGCATTGACGGCAACTGCCGTAGCGGACAGGGCCAGGAATGCCGAGCCAGGCACGCCTGCCATGCCTTTTGAACTTAACATCAACACCAGCAAAATCGTAATCTGCTGCATAAATGTCAGATCAATTCCTACAGCCTGAGCCACAAAGACTGTTGCCAACGATAAATAGATCGAAGCGCCATCCAGATTGAACGAGTACCCTGTCGGCACCACAAGTCCCACAACGGCACGATCACAACCTGCCTTGGTGAGCTTGTCCATCATGCGTGGCATCACCACTTCCGATGATCCGGTTCCAATCGCCAGCATCACTTCAGAACGGGTATATTTCACAAACTGCAGGAAGTTCAGCCCGGTGATCCACCAGGCAGCGAGTGCCAGCATAACGAGAAACAGCAACGCTGCTCCGTAGCATGCCAGAATAAGCAGACCAAAGGACGACAATGTGGAAGCCCCATAGGCACCTACCGTGTAGGCCATGGCTCCAAAGGCACCAATTGGCGCGAGCTTCATGATATAACCAATGATGCGGAACACAATACCAAGCAAGTTCTCAATCAAAGTCAGTACATTTTCTTTTGCCTTACTCTCGGTTGCTGCCAGCGCAACACCGAACAGACAGGCCACAAGCAGCACTTGCAGTAGGGCATTCTGTGCAAAAGCGTCCACAACACTTGTCGGAATGATATTCATGATAAAGTCTACCGTATGCGGTAACTCGGATCCATTAGTTTTCGCTTCAATGCCACTTGCATCTAAGGTTGAAGGGTCCACGTTCATTCCGGCACCTGGGCGAAGCAGATTGGCTGTTCCCAGTCCAAGTACCAGCGCGACTGTAGTTGCAATTTCGAACCACACGATAGCTTTCAGTCCAATGCGGCCTACTGACTTCAGATCACCGATCTTGGCAATGCCTGTCACAATCACCATGAAAATCAGCGGTGCGATGATCATCTTGATCAATTTGATGAAACCTGTTCCGAGCGGTTGCAGCAAGCTACCCAGATCCGGCCACAGCATGCCTACGCCAATCCCGATGATTACCGCTACAATAATTTGAAAAAATAATGATTTCACAAATGACATGAACGCTCCCCCTGTTTACGGTCAATTCGGATTTACGTTTGGTTTCCGTGTAACTTTTTATATCATTCCAGACACGCGTTCAACAATGGAATTTCTATGTTTTTGTCATTTGTACCAACTCTATTGGTGAAAATTGAACCTAAAACCGAAAAAAGACGAATATCGCGTCAGTTATCTTGACGTGATATTCGTCTTTATCCATAATTCCATTTATGATTGAACAGGGGGTTATATGTGGTTTACAGGGTAATGGAATCTCCCGGAGCCAGCACACGACCTTCCAACCCTTTTGCAGCCAGTTGTTGCACGAAGTGTTCCGCATCCTGACGAATCACCGGGAATGTATCATAATGGACCGGAATCGTCAGTTTGGCATTGAACCATTCGGCTGCTTGCAGCGCATCCTCAGGTCCCATGGTGAAATGTCCACCAATCGGCAAGAAAGCTACATCAATATCATGGCGATCCCCAATCATTTTCATATCCCCAAAGAGACTCGTGTCCCCGGCATGCAAAATGGTTTTACCACCAATGGTAATGATATATCCAGCAGGCACGCCTGCATACATGATCCGCTGTTCTTCTTCCAGCACAATCCCGGAAGTATGGAACGCCTGAATCATTTTAGCTTGAGCAAAGCCAAGATCCACCGTTCCGCCCATGTTCATGCCGAGTGTGTCCAGACCTTTCCAGGACATATATGTAGCCAATTCCACAATAGCCACAACTTTGGCGTTATTTGCTTTGGCAATGGGTTCAGCATCGAGGATGTGATCCATATGTGCATGTGTCAGCAACACAACATCGGTCTTGATATCCTCAGGCTTCGTGATCGCAAGTTCGTTGCCACGCAGGAAAGGATCAATGATCAGAGACTTTTCTTCTGTGCCCAGCTGTACACTGGAGTGACCATGGTACGTAATATTCAACAACTTGGGTTCCTCCTGACATATGTTTTGATTATTTGAAACCACGATTTATTATAAATCATAATTCTTCATCAACGCAAAATTGGATATCTTCCGTCTCACTGCATCATACGGTACACCCTTGCTTCATAGGGTTGAAGCTGGAGCGCACCTTCATCGGTAGAATACCGTCTGCTGACATTGCTGATGAGCAGTTTGGCTTTCTCGGCACTCCACCCTTCAGGCCACTCCATCTCAGGCTCATGCCCACGGAAATTCAGAATGACCAACATCTGCTCCTCATCCAGCGTTCGTGTATAAGCATAGATATCCGGATCATCTGGCAGCAGCAGTTCATACGCACCATAAATAAGCACCTTATGTTGTTTGCGCAGCGCAATTAGCTTCCTGTAATAATGCAAAATGGATTGCGGATCACTTTCGGCATCGGCTACATTAATCTCGGGATAATTATCATTCACCTGTATCCAGGGCTGACCTTGGGTAAAACCTGAATGTTCCGTGTCATCCCATTGCATCGGCGTGCGAGCATTGTCGCGACTCTTTAGCCAGATCGCCTGCATGACTTCATGCTTCGACTTCCCTTGACCAATGTAATGATTGTAATAATTTTTGGTCTCGATGTCCCGGTATTGTTCAATATCCGGAAAAGCGACATTGGTCATGCCAATCTCTTCTCCCTGATAGATGTAAGGTGTCCCTTCAAGTGTAAGCATCCATGTCGCCAGCATCTGAGCGGAACGCACCCGATATTTGCCATCATCACCAAAACGGGAAACCGGGCGTGGCTGATCATGGTTGCCCATATAATTGGCATTCCAGCCTCTTCCATGCAAAACGGTTTGCCAACGGCTCATGATTTCTTTGAGATCTTTCAATTTCCATTCCTTATAGTTCCACTTACCAATCCCGGAAGATTTGGCATCGATGAACATATGCTCAAACTGGAATACCATATTAAGCTCATCACGATCCGTTCCCACATAAGCCAGCGCCTGCTCAGGCCCAAGTCCGGAAGTCTCGCCTACTGTCATCGGTCCGTAAGGTTTCAGGATCATGTTATTCAGCTTCTTCAGAATCGAGTGGACTTGTTCCAGGTTGGAAAAGAGCTGATAGGCCGGAACCACTGGCAGATTATCCGGGTTGTGGGCACTTGGCAAACCCTCGGCCTTGGCGATATGCGCCACTGCATCGAAACGGAATCCGTCTACCCCTTTTTCAAGCCACCAATGCACCATCTCATACATTTCTTCTGCCATCTGTTCATTGTTCCAGTTGAGATCAGGTTGCTGTTCCGAATACAGATGCAGATAGTATTCATTCGTCTCAGGATCATGCTTCCACACGGAACCTCCGAAATAGGACTCCCAATTATTCGGCACCTGCCCATTTTTACCTGAACGCCAAATATAATAATCCCGCTTCGGATTCATCTTTGATGACCGCGATTCAGCAAACCACGCATGTTCATCCGACGTATGATTCAACACCAGATCCATCATGATCTTGAGGCCGCGTTTGTGTGCCTCTGCCAATAGTCGATCAAAATCCTCCATCGTGCCATATCTGCGTAGAATGGCGTAATAATCGCGGATATCGTATCCGTTATCGTGTCCCGGTGAATCGTAGATGGGACAGAGCCAGATTACATCCACGCCCAAGTTCTCCAAATAATCAAGCTTCTCGCAGATCCCCTGCAAGTCCCCATATCCATCTCCGTCCGAATCCTTGAAACTGTTCGGGTAAATCTGGTATACCACACTCTCTTTCCACCAAACGATATCGCCCACCTCGCTTTCATATGTGTACTATATAAATTGAACTAAAGAATATTTAAACTGGACACTCCGATGACAGAACAACCTTCCGATCGCTGTTATCCCCAGATTTTATGAATTCCCTTTTATAAGGGAAAATCCGGGGATAGCGTATGCTTCCGATGCAGCTTTCTTTCAGAAAGCTTTTAGGCGAACGCTTTCGCTTCTTCAGGTTATTTCTGTCCTCTCCGTTTCGTGTAAATGTTTAGTTCAATTTGTATATATAACCTCTGCTCGTGATATAAATAAGCCGTTAATATGTTTTATCCGAATTGGCTCCCTTGTAAACATTAGAAAGGGTTCTTATGCAGAAAGACCCGGTCATGGCCCGCGATCTGCAGCTCAATTCCGAGTCTTTCCTGATGAGAATAAGAATAGCTTAAATCCGGCGTAACCAATCCAGGCACCGATTGTGTTCAGAATAATGTCATCCACATCGAACGAACCCACACGGGTAATCAATTGCGTAACTTCAACGCCCAGCAGAAGCAAAATAACTGTAAATGTGAAGATCAGGAACGAACGACACCTCCGAAACAACCTTGGAATCCAGACCCCTAGCGGCATGAACAATACAATATTTCCAAATAAATTCTTGACCCAGGCATCTGTATGGTACCTCTCCCTCTCCAATAGAAGGGGCCGAATGGTCTCCAAGGGGATGAGATTATATTGATAATACAAGCCTGGCGTTCGTCCACTGACAAACAGTAAACTACCCATAATCAGTATGTAAAGCACTGCCATGCAAGCAACTATTACGAGCATAAACTTGGAGTGGATCCACGACTTTTCGTTCATTCCCTCGATCCTCCGACCTTATTTTCCGCGAAGCGGTAGGTCTATTTTAACGGGATATAGATCTTCATGTCCAACTGTTCAGGGGTCGACTTCCAGACATCCGTCACTTCAAAGTCTGGTCCTTCCCTCCGTTCATAGTTCGACTGTGGCAGCCAACTGCCATAGATCATTTTCCGGATATCCTGCCCGGAGCCTTCCACGGTAAACTCTGCATACAAGCCGCCCGGAATTTCAATCGAGGTAAAACCGGGGTCCAGTACGTGAGATGCTCCACTGCTCTCTTCACTCACAATAAAAGAAAATGCACCATCCTCTTCAAAATGACAGGCCACACCATAAGCCATATCAGGATGTGATCTCTCCGGAATTGCCATAAATCTCTGTTCCAACCCAAAATCGTGATAAAATCCGGGGATTTCTGCATAATGCTGATTGTCATTCAGGTTCGTCTTATATTCATAGCCGACAATCCAGTTCGGTTCCCTTGTAACCAGACGGGGTGTGTTCATGTGGAAGGTTCCATCAAGTGAAGTACGATAGTCATTAAAATCAATGCTCTTTTGCATCTTCAAAAGAGACATCTGATCCGCTTCCAGCTTGCGCAGCTTCGCGGGTGTCATTCCAAAGTAGGCTGAAAACGCACGGGTAAATGCCTCCTGTGATTGATAGCCGAAGTTCATCGCAATGCCCAATATGCCTTCCGATGTGCCCCGCAGCATCCATGCAGCTTCTGTTAATCTCCGTCTGCGCACATATTCCAGTACCGTGAATCCGGTGATCGCCTGAAATAAACGTTGGAAATGAAACGCCGAAAAGCTCGCAGCAGCGGACGTCTCTCTAATATTAAAATCATCCTGCAAATGCTGCTCCAGATACTCTATAGCTAGCTGAATTCGTGTGTAATGATCCATAGTGACGGCTCCCCTATCTCAATTCGAAATATCAAACGATTTCTTATGTAGTATGACTGAGATCCAGTTCAATTTTTTGATTTTGTGTGCGAACTTATATGGCTAAATATACGCGAATAGATACATGAATTGCACTTCACTTCATTTTTGAATGTCACTATGATTCACGTTAAGCCAAAATCCCCTTGCTCTACAAGGAGAAGTTCCCTACTCTAATTGATTAACCAGTAGGGATCGCTCTTGTGAACAAGGGGATTTATTTTTCTAAAATCTATGCTCAACCTTTCCAATTCCCGGAAACGGGATGAATACCCCAGATATCTGTAGCATACTCACTAATGGTACGGTCACTGGAGAATATACCGGAATGCGCCGTGTTCAATATCGCTTTTCGAGTCCAGCCCGGAATATCCCGATACGCCCGATCAATGGCAGCATGCGCATCTGCGTAAGCTGCAAAATCACGCAATACAAAGTATTCGTCACCATGTGCTAACAAGGAGTCATAAATATCCCAGAACTCCCCATCACGATAACAGAATGCACCTGGATGCACCAATTGCTCCACGACCTCGCGAATACGTTCATCATGCTGCACAATCTCATTGGGACGATAGCTGCCGGAACGATAATACGCAAGCACTTCGTCTGCGCGCAGCCCATAGATGAACATATTCTCTTCTCCGACCTGCTCCGCCATCTCCACATTGGCTCCATCCATCGTGCCAATCGTCAAAGCACCGTTCATCATAAACTTCATGTTGCCTGTACCGGAAGCTTCCTTGCCTGCGGTTGAGATCTGTTCACTAACATCCGCAGCAGGAATGATCTTCTCTGCAAGAGAGACGGAATAGTTCTCGAGGAAAAATACCTTCAGTCGATCATTTACAGCCGTATCCCGATTCACCGTGTCAGCCACAGTGTTGATCAGTTTGATAATTTTCTTGGCAAAATAATAACTCGGCGCTGCCTTGGCACCAAAGATGAATGTACGTGGCACCATATCAAACGAAGCATCATTTTTAAGCCGATTATATAGATGCATGACATGCAGAATGTTTAACAGCTGCCTTTTGTATCCATGCAATCTCTTCACTTGCACATCAAAGATGGAATCCGGATTCACTGGCATGCCGGTATGATCCAGAATATACGCTGCAAGCCGTTCCTTGTTATCCCGCTTAATTGAATGGAACTGCTCCTGGAAAGAGGTATTATCCGCAAAACCTGCCAGTTGGTCCAACTTGCCCGGCTCTGTTATCCATTCGTTCCCGATCGTATCCGTAATCAGATCCGACAGTTTCGGATTGGCATGCATCAACCAGCGACGATGGGTAATACCATTGGTTTTGTTATTGAAACGCTCTGGATACAGTGCATAGAACGGCGCCATCTCGCGCTCTTTCAAAATCTCGGTATGCAATGCGGCCACACCATTCACGCTATGACTGCCTACAATGGCCAAATGCGCCATCCGTACCTGATCGTTTGCGACAATCGCCAGATGCCCTATGCGATCCTGATCTCCTGGATACCGCTCCAGCAACATGCCACAGAAACGTTTGTTGATCTCTTCAATGATCATGTAGATCCGCGGCAGCAGCTTGCTAATCATGGCTACAGGCCATCTTTCAAGCGCCTCACTCAGCGTTGTATGATTGGTATATGATACAGTACGAGTCGTGATATCCCAAGCTTCATCCCAGCCGTAACCCTTCACATCAATTAAAATGCGCATCAGTTCCGGGATAACCAGGGTTGGATGCGTGTCGTTAATATGGAAGGCCACTTTATCTGGCAAACGATCATACGACAGCTCCAGCTTGTTGAACGTACGTAGCGCACTCTGCACGCCTGCTGAACACATGAAATATTGCTGCTTCAATCGCAACAGCTTTCCTTCGTACTGGGAATCATCGGGATACAGGAATTCCGAGATCGATTCCACGGAACGGCTATAATCCAGATAACCGTAGTAATTCGAAGGTGTATCGAGTGAAGTCTCGCGCTTTGGCTCGGCACTCCATAGACGCAATGTGTTCACATGCGTTTGACCATAACCGATGACAGGCACGTCATAGGGGATCGCTACAACCGATTCGGCATCTTTTGTAACAAACTGGTAATGCCCATCCTGCTCATGAGCTTCTACCCGGCCCCAGAACTGGACTTCCACCTTTTTGTCGGGGCGGCGCACTTCCCACTCGTTGCCTTTATCCAGCCAATTGTCAGGCAACTCGACCTGATTGCCATTGATGATTTTTTGTTCAAACAATCCGTACTTATAGCGAATACCGCAGCCATGTCCTGCATATCCGAGTGAAGCGAGTGAATCCAGGAAACAGGCAGCGAGTCGTCCCAGACCTCCGTTACCCAGTCCTGCATCTGCTTCTTGCTCTTCTACCTCTTCCAAGGAGAAGCCCAGCTCAGCCAGACTATCACGGACCAGTTCCAATTCATTCACATTCAGCAGATTGTTGCCGAGCAGACGTCCAATCAGGAATTCCAGCGAGAAGTAATACACCTGTTTATCCTGGCGCTGCTTAAACCCCTGATTCGACGCTGCCCAATCCTGGCCTGCATATTCACGTATCATGCTTCCCAGTACGTGGTATACGTCTTCCTGCGTTGCTTCTTCAATCGGTTTGCCCAATTTGCTGACCAGATTCCGTGTAAAGATACTCTTGAACGTTTCCTTGTTGTCAAACAAAAGTAGGTTCCTCCCAGAGAAATCCTGCAGGATGATGGCGGTTCATACACTCAGTTGCCCAACATTGTGCAAAGAGGCCGTTACGGTTACGAATCGTTCTTATGATCGCTGTTATCTCCATATTTTCTTGATTAACCTATATAAACTGAACTAAAGAACATTTACACTGGACACTTCGATGACAGAATAACCTTCCGATCGCTGTTATCCCCAGATTTTTTGATTCCTTCTTAAAATGGGAAAATCCGGGGATAAAGGCGAGCGTTGCGCTTCTTCAGGTCATTTCTGTCCTCTCCGTTTTGTGTAAATGTTTAAGTTGAATTTATATAATCAAGGGTAAAATTTGAAGCAAAAGGCGAACGCTACGCTTCAGAATCGATTTCGTCCCCTCCACTACGTTTGTGCGTATGAAAAGCTCTAGCAGTGGTTCCCGATGCTTAGAAAATGTACGAACCTTGAATCCATCCTACAGGATTTTTATTTTATATATATTTATAAAAGATATCGGTTACGTGCGGGAATTAGATAATAGTACTTTTCGCTAAAATGTATGGATTCGACGGGTCACCGATCAAGGTCTGTCCTCCGGTCAGCTTCACGTCTTTATCCAGAATGACATTCTCAAGTACCGTCCCCTCACCAATATAGCATTTCTGCATGATGATGGAACCTTTGATTTTGGCACCCTTGGCCACCTGTACACCACGGAACAGAATGCTGTCCTCCACCTCTCCAGCCACAATGCAGCCATTGGCAAGAAGTGAATGTTTAACATCGGCGGTATCCAGGTATTTGGCAGGCGCTTCGTATTTAATTTTCGTCTGGATTGGATCTTCCTTGAACAGTTGTTCATATTGCCCTGTGTTAAGCAGCTCCATACTGTTGCGATAATAACTGTCGATCGAATTGATAACTGCGTGATAGCCATCATATGCATATGCAGCGATATTCAATCCATCCGGATTTTTTTGAATGACATCCCGGAAAAAATGGCTCTCGCCATGATCGATGCAGCGCTGCACCTGGCGCAGGAACAATTCCTTTTCCATAATGAAAATTTCTGTATATATATTCGGGTGGTTGGCGCTTTGGTGAATGTCCACCACGTTACCGTCCCCGTCATGATCAACTTTGACACAGGCATCATGCTCAGGCAGGAGCTGATCCACTTTTTTGCAGACCAGTGTAACATCTGCTCCTTTGCTAATGTGATACCTGTAGACATCCTGGAGGTCTGCTTTGGTCACATGGCGACTGCCTGCGTGCACGACATATTGACCTGATCCTCTATGGAAAAAGTCCAAATTGTTATGAAAATGCTGCAGGTCTCCCTGTGACGTATCTGTTGGATCGTTCCAGTCTGGCGGCAAAATAAACATACCTCCATGTTTACGATCCAGATCCCACGGCTTACCGTCACCGAGATGGTCCATCAGTGAGCGATACTTGCGACGGACAAACACACCTATACTCTCAATTCCGGCATTCATCATATTGGATAGAACAAAATCGATCAGACGGTAACGCCCGGCGTAAGGCACCGCGGCTCCGCAGCGAAAGTACGTCAATTCCTTCAATTCTTCAAGTTCATGGTCAAGGTTAATAACTCCGATCAATGGTTTCATCGCATGCACCGTCCTTTTGGCTTCAATTAGGCCTTGCTGGTTATTCCCTGGAGAAGCTGACGTTCCAGTTCTTCCTGATCCACGAGCAATATATCACTTTCATCTCCTGGTGCAGGTGAAATGTGTGTTCCATCCGGAATAACCAATCCTTCGGAGATAATCGCTCGATGAATGCGCACATTTTGCCCGATCTTCACCCTTGGCATGATGACCGAATCGATAACGGCGCTGTTCTCTCCCACTTCAATTCCATAAAACAGTACAGAATGATTGACCTCCCCATGCACAACACTGCCTTCACTGATAATACAATTCCGCACCTTGGCCGAAGGCGAGATGTATTGTGCAGGTTGGTTCGGATTACGTGTAAAGATACGCCAGTCCGGATCATTTAGATTAAACGGTGTGTCTTCGTCCAGCAGGTCCATATTGGATTCCCACAGACTGCGAATGGTACCTACGTCTTTCCAGTAACCTTCGAAAGGATATGCATACAGGGATTTTTCGTTTTCAAGCAACAAAGGAATAATATCTTTACCAAAGTCATAGGAGGTGGATGCCTGTTGTTCATCCTGGATCAGGAAACGTTTCAGTACATCCCACTTGAAGAGATAGATACCCATTGAAGCGAGTGTGCTCTTGGGCTCAGGAGGTTTTTCTTCGAATTCATAGATGCTATAGTCATCGTTGGTGTTCAGCACTCCGAAGCGGCTGGCTTCTTCCAATGAGACATCAATGACCGATATGGTGCAATCCGCATCTTTTTCTTTGTGATACTTAAGCATTTTTTCGTAGTCCATCTTATAGATATGATCCCCTGACAGAATGAGCACATGCTCAGGATCGAATTGTTCAATAAAGTTCAGGTTGCGGAAGATGGCATCCGCTGTGCCACGGTACCAATTGCTTCCGTCTTCACGTTCATGTGGAGGAAGAACATATACCCCACCGTTTTTACGATCCAGATCCCAGTCACTGCCAATGCCAATATAGGAATGTAAGACAAGTGGTTCATATTGCGTCAGTACACCCACTGTATCAATACCAGAATTAGAGCAGTTACTCAGCGGAAAATCAATAATTCGGTAGGTGCCCCCAAAATATACAGCCGGCTTAGCCAGTGATTTGGTTAATCCTTTTAACCTCTTACCTTGCCCTCCGGCAAGCAGCATCGCTACAACTTCTTTTTTCGCCATCATTACAGCCTCCTCCACGTGCATTCGTTCTGATTCATTTCAGAGCCCATAATCGATATTCTGTTGTGTGGACACTGGTGTCTTGATTAGGAGCATGCTGTACAGATGTGTAACGGGATGAATCGTCTTGCGGTTGAACTTCTTGGATTGTAAAGCCTGAAATAGAGATGTTGCTGGTGTAGAATTGCCCGAACTGACTTACAGAGGTGAATGTTAGCTGTAGAACTTAAGGTGTGCTCGTGACAATGAAATAGACTACTCCTATTTAACATTAAACACGAAACGGACTGGGGAATCTTACTGGAAACATCGACATCAGGTTGCGGGTGAGATTACCCTTTCACATGTCGCTGTTATTTATATTGTATTCGATAAAAGAGAATCAAACTCCTTTTGGAAAATTCATGGTAAAAGTGTGACACTACTAGACCCATAATCCTACAAAACCAAAAATGCAGGTCTTACGAATCAGGAAATGGCAATTTATTTGTAAATTTTTAGAGGAATATATAGAAATGTGTCGAATAATAAAATGGGGTTGGAAAAGTAATAATTAGAAATTGCTCAACGCAGCCTATCTAGGAGTTATATACTAATAACTATAAATTATTTGGAGGTCTTGGATTTGCAAGCAAACGATCACAATTCACTACTATATGATTTTCAAGAAAATACGATAAAAACCATTAAAGACATCATCCAAAATGAGTTCAAACTTAAATTAAGGGGAAAGCCTCAAAGTGGAAAAACGACAATAATTAATCACCTTGAACTTGAAGGATATAATACTTGCATAGTTTCTGGAAGTATTGAAAAAAAATCCGAGGAATTGGGAGCATTCAAAGACTCGCCGTTATATACGATGAATAATAAAATGGTTACTCCTCTTAACTCTGTTATGGAGATCGTAGCATCTTTATTTCAAGTAGAGGGAGTTTTGAATGGAGTAAAGAATTTATTAAACCAGTATGTCGCCTCGGATTATTCCCAGTTAGTAGCACAAATAAAAAAAAATAAAAGATTATTAATTATCGATAACGTTAGTTTAATGGACAACACCTCCATCTCTTTTATCAATGATATTGTGAATCATTGCGAAAACTACACCAATCTAAAAATCATTATAGTTGAAGATACAACTGAGGAAACCTTTATAACGTTTGAGGAAGAGAATGATTATGTTCAAGTTTGTACTATGACGAAAAAAGACTACCAAAGACTAGGAATAGAAAATCCACTATACGAGGATATCCCCCTCTCAACGCTGATGGAATATGCCCAGAGTCAAAAAGAAGAATCGATTAACGATTATATAAATAACGATTATAAGCATACGATAAACCAAATCAATAATGAGAAGGAAAAGAAAGCAATAATAAGCACATTATTATTTTACCGCTCAATTTCTCATGAAAAATGGTGTGATTATCAGAATATTAACAATTTCCTCTGGCACAATAATATCTTTGAGACAAATGAACATATACAGGAATTATCGAAAATTGGATTAATGGAATTCTCTAACGACAATAAATTTATCAGTCTACAGGACAGATACTACCCATTACTCGTCAAACATTTCCCTATTGGTAATGCCGAGAACAGGTCGTATATTTATCTGGACTATTTAGAAAAAAATGCTCCTTTTTTATATTATGAAAAATACCAACAATACCATTTTATTGGAAATAATGAGTTATCAGTAAAAAATGCTGTACTGGCTTATTCTCAACGTATGAGAGAGGAAGGCGCTTCGCGATTCACTGAAGAACTCTTGAAATTTATAGGACAAAATGTAAGTTTACAATTAACGTTAGAAAAACTGTATACAAACTACTGTTCAAATCAATATAGTGTCGCATTTCATCTTGCGGATTCATTCCTGGAAAAAATGCAAGGAAATTTTTACGGTTATTCAATTGAGATAATTGGAGAAATTAGTTACCTAAGAGCACTGTCGTTACTGAGATCTATAAACAGACAAAAGCTAAATACTCGACAAATTGATACAGAGGATATCCTTTTTATCAAAAGAATATTAGATGCGTTGGGAGATATCAATGTGGATCTCTCGTCACGTCTTGAAGAGACTCTTATGTTATTAAGCAATGAAAATTTGAAGAGTAATGAAGGAAATGTAGTTGTAGCTCAAATTTTTGATAACTTATATAAAATTTATCAAACACAAATATTCGCTACTCCGCCAAAGTATATGAGTTTTTGGCAGATACGCCAAGCTGTGCTTCTTTCTAAAATAAACCTTCTGAAAGCTGACCGTTTTACAAACAATTCTTCAGTGCTAGATCGTTCCTTTTTGCTCTTAAAGCAGTACAAAGATAAGTATCATAAATATTATCTGAAGCTAGCTTGCAATTATGCGGGAAGTCTCTTTATTCAAGGCGATTATAAAAATGCTTCTCACATAACTGAAGAAGCTATATCTTTTATTGAGAAAAAGGGAATCAGCAAATTATGGGGAGTCGTCTACCAGTTAAATTGTGTTATTAGAACAATTTTGAATCATGGTGACAAAGATGCATTTGACTCTTACAACGAACGGATATGGGAAGATGAAGAGGCTAGAAGTAACTTACATGAAGAATTTATTTGTATCTCAAATCACGCATTATTGCTACTATCATTTAATGATCCACATAAAACCCAAGATGCTACAAAGTATCTAGAAGAAACCTTAAAGTATACTAATGAATTCACAGATCCATACGATTTATTCCTACTAACCACCAATTTGGGTGTTGCAAAATACTTAAGTGGCGATATTGAACAAGCTATCGCTGTGGAAAAACAATGTGAGTCAATATTAGCACGAGGTATTGCATACTTTGATAATGATTTATTGAGTAAAAGACACGAGGCTCTGTTATATTATTATCAAAATAATAACAACAAGAGCCATGTTCTCATGATTCTAAATGGTAAAAATGATTATACAATTAATTACAATAGGCTTGGGCTTTTCTCTAACATTGAATATTGGGCTGACTGATGAATTAGCTTTATACCAATTAAAGCTTTGTAGAGGGCATACGGGTCATTAGGGAACAATTCACGGAAAACTGTGTAACATGAACTATGACTGGAGATCAAGGGCAAAGCAGCAATGTCAAAAAGCCACGGCTCGCCTTTCTCATCAACAATAAAATCAACTCTACACAGGCCATCCGCCTGTAAGGCTAACATTAATTTTTTCACCGATGTTTGGAGCTTATTTATTAACTTTGCATCTTTGATTAGCTCGAATCCATATTTGTTGCTGTCTACTTCATCCTCAGATAAAAAACTTTTTTCTTTTTTTATCTTTACTGGCAATAACGGAACGGGACGCATGTTTTTTATCAACACCGGTACTTCGACTTCGATTCCCGCTATATACTCCTGTATCAGGATCGGTTGCTGAAATTGATTGTAAAGATTAATCACCACTTCTTTCAGATTGTTTTTGTCCTTAACTAGTGTTACACCTTTAGCCGAACATTCATATGAAGGTTTTACTATATAACGCTTATTTTCCATACGTTCAAAAATTTCGAAATTTTGATTTGTAAATACTGTAGTTTTGGGAACATTCACATAGTTTTTAGCGATATCATAGTAATGCATTTTATTCTGTAATAAAGCTAATGTATACCCATCGCAACTTAAGTTATGTATATTGTGAAGGCTTGAGAAATTAGGTATGAACGAGCGTCTATTAATATCAATTCCGATTTGTGCTGTGGAATAAAGTAATATTTTATGGAATTTAGAAGTGGGTAGGTTATTTAAAATAATATCTCCTACGAAGGTTGACGGATTATTATAAAAAATATATTTTTCAGATGAATTCTTAAATCCCCTATTAATCTCACTAGCTTCCGTTTCTTCCAAATATCCAGAATTAGCTTTAGTGTATAATTTACTACCATTGATAAAAACAACGGTATATTTTCCACTGTATGACTGAGAAAATGTAATTAATTCGTTTAGCTCTTGGTATAATTGTGAATGGCTTTCCAAATTAAAACCTCCAAATAATTTATAGTTATTTGGAGGTTTTTCTCTACACTTTTAAGTTATTTCTAGGATTAAACCTCGACAGCACATCTTTCTTCCGTTCAACAGACACTTCTGTGTATATTTGCGTGGTGCTTACATTGGTATGCCCGAGAATTTCCTGCACTGAACGTAAATCAGCACCGTTGTTCAGAAGATGGGTAGCAAAGCTGTGTCTGAGATAATGTGGAGTTGATTTTTTGCTAACCTTTGATAAGTCCCTGTATTTAGAGTAAATATCCTCAATGGAGTAGATGGAGAGTCGATCTCCATATTTGTTGAGAAACAAAGCATCAGATTGGGGTTCAAAATGTTCGCGGGCATGTAACCATGTTTTAATTTTATGGATGACCTCGTTACTTGAGATGTAGAGTAATCGCTCCTTACGACCTTTCCCAAAAATCAACACGGTTTTCTCTTCGAGATCAATGTGCTCCATATCAATATTCACCAGTTCTCCAATACGAATTCCAATAACATAGAGCAGTTCAATAATAGCATCGTTGCGGAGATTAATTCTTCTTCTAAAACTTGTGTGTAATTGTTTCATGTGCTCTTGCGGTGCATTTAATAACTTTTCAACCTCATTGACAGAGAGTGTCTTGGGAATACGTCTTGCCGTTTTAAATTTTTTCCCGAAACCAATAATTGGGGACTCGACAATATCACCGTTTTGAACCAAATAATTAAAAAATGCTTTGAAGCATATGTACTTTCTTTTAATAGTCGAGTCTTTAAGTGTGTGTTCACTGTTTAATTGCTCCAGATACATGCGTATATTTTCTCTGGTCACATCATGGATATGTTTAGTATCAAGCCATTCTACAAGTCTGTTGAGATCAGACAGATAGGCTTTAATGGATTTAAGGGATAGATTGCGCTCTACGCTTAAATAAGTCTCATATTGCTTAATATAGCTATTTAGGTTAATTGTACTAAGTCTCATGATGCCTCCTGATGTCGATGTCATATGTTGCCAATGGCCCGACCTACATTATTACGCATTGAACTCCATTTGTGAAGATGCTCAAAGGCATATATACAATATTCGAAATTTGAAAAAAACAAAAAGAGCCGGATTCCCTCCGACTCGATACGTTTGCACTTATATAATTTTGCGGAACAACTCCATCACTTCATCCTTGGATGGCTGATATGGGTTCCCTGGTGCACAGGCATCTTTCATCGCATTATCGGCAAGCAGTTCCACATCCGGATCTTTCACACCCAGTTCAGACAGTTTCTCAGGGATGCCTACTTCCTTCGATAGCTGTCGAATGGCCTCAATGACGTAATCCGAACACTCCTCATCAGTTCTACCCTTCACATCCATACCGATTGCTTTGGCAATGTGACGGAATTTGCCCGGTACATGCTTGGCATTCAACTCCTCTACATAGGGGAGTAACATGGCGTTGCATACACCATGCGGCAGATCATATACCCCACCCAGTTGATGCGCCATCGCATGGACATAACCCAATCCTGCATTATTAAAAGCAATTCCACCAAGGAAACACGCGTACGTCATATGTTCCCGCGCTTCCAGATCACTGCCGTCTCTCACGGCTCTTGGTAAATATTCAAAAATCAGTTCAACAGCTGCAGCAGCTGTCGCACTTGTCACTGTAAATCCTCCAGGCGTAACCATCGCTTCCACGGCATGGGTCAACGCATCCATTCCTGTGGCCGCTGTAAGACTTGCAGGTTTGCTGAGCATCAGCTCCGGATCATTAACCGACAGGGAGACCAGACTATTGCGGTCCACCATCACCATCTTCACTTTACGTTCCTCATCTGTAATCACGTAGTTTATTGTCACCTCGCTCGATGTGCCAGCCGTTGTGTTAAATGCCACAAGTGGCACGGACTTATGTTTCGATTGATGCAATCCTTCATATTCACGGATATGTCCACCGTTCGTAGCTACTATACCAATGCCTTTGGCAGCATCCTGCGGTGAACCTCCGCCTATCGATATAATGGCGTCGCAGCCATGATCCTGGAATATTCGAAGTCCGTCATGTACATTCTGACATGTTGGATTTGGCTGAACCTCATCATATACAACATAGTCTAACCCTGATTTTCTTAATATAGACAGTACTTGTTCAGCAACACCTGAAGCAATCAATTGACGATCACTTACCACGAGTGCTTTGCGAATACCCATCTGCTCAATCATCTGGCCTGCTTCCTGTAAACATCCTCTACCCATCAAGTTCACGGGCGGAACATAATATGCATGTGTTGCCATTTGAACCAGCCTCCTGTAAGCCCTGATTTACTATCTACATTGTAACTGAATCCGTTTTCAGATATAGTGAAATAAATCACAATGAGTCTGATAAATGTTACATTGAGGTTGATTTTTACCCGTAATGAAAAAGACGACCCAGACACCCGAAGGTCCCCAAGTCGTCTTATTAATCGTTCTTTAGCTTTATCCACATCCACCACTTATACCTTCTTACAGAAGCTACTTTCACTAAAAGCATTCTTACAAAGGCTTACAGTGCCTTATCGTCCACGCCGTCTAGCCATGCCTCAATATCGCCAATTACGGAGGAGACACAACCGTCCTCAAATGGTGAGTTCAATCCAGCCAGTTCCACCAATCCGGTGAAGGATAGGCTTCCTCCCGCTTTGCACAATGTCAGATAGTCGGCCCATGCGGACTTCATGTCCTCATTGCTACGTTTCCAGAACTGGAACGCACAGATTTGAGCAAGCGTATAGTCAATGTAATAGAATGGCGATGAGAAAATGTGACCCTGCTTGTGCCAGAAGCCACCCTGCTCCAGATAAGCATTGTCTTTGTAATTGATGTGTGGCAGATAGGTCTTCTCAATGTTGCGCCATGCCTGCTTGCGCTCCGTTGGAGTCGCATCGGGGTTCGCATACACATAATGCTGGAATTCATCCACAGCTACGCCATATGGAATGAACAACAGACCGGAAGACAAGTGATCGAACTTGTACTTGTCCGTATCTTCCTTGAAGAACAACTGCATCCACGGCCATGTGAAGAACTCCATGCTCATGGAATGAATCTCAGCCGATTCAAATGTTGGCCAATTGTATTCTGGCACTGCGAAATCACGACTTTCATACACTTGGAAAGCATGACCTGCTTCATGCGTCAATACATCAATATCTCCGGATGTTCCGTTGAAGTTGGAGAAGATAAACGGCACTTTGTAATCGTTCAGGAATGTACAATATCCCCCGCCCTGTTTACCTTTTTTGCTGACCAGATCCATAAGTTCGTTTTCGGTCATCATCTGGAAAAATGCATCCGTCTCTGGCGATAATTCAGCGTACATTTTCTTACCATTATCAATAATCCAGTCCGCATCACCCTTCGGTGTCGGGTTACCCGTCTTGAAGCTGAAACCCTGATCATAATAATACAGCGTATCCACATCAATCCGATTACGCTGGCGCTCTCTGAGCTTGGTCGCTACAGGCACGATATAATCACGAACTTGTGCCCGGAAGTTGGCTACCATCTCTGCGTTATAATCCGTACGGTTCATGCGGTCATAGCCGAGTTCCACGTAGCTTGGATAGCCCAGCTTTTTGGCGATCTGTGTACGTACTTTAACCAGTTCATCGTAAATGCGATCGAATTCAGCCTCATGTTCAGCCATGAAAGTGTATCTGGCTTCCGAAGCACGCTCCCGCATGGACCGATCCGTGGACAGTTCAAATGGATGAAGCTGTGGCAACGTGCGCTCTTCACCTTCGAATGGAATTTTGGCCGAAGCGATCAACTGATTGTATTCTGTGGAAAGTTTGTTCTCCTTCTGGAGTTCTTCAATAATTTCCGGGCTGAATGTTTTCAGTGAAAGATCCGCCAGCTGGAACAACTGTGAACCCCATTTTTGTTCCAATTCATTGCGGAATTTCGAGTTAACCAGTGCACGGTAAAAATCCGTAATGTATTCCTGCACAACGGGTGCATTCTCATCCAGAAATTCGTTCTCTGCTTTGTAAAATTCATCATTGGTATCGATGGAATGACGGATGTAGACCAATTGGGCTTGCGTCTCAAAATCACTGCGCAACGCATTAATCTGATCCATGAACCCACTCTGTTCCTCAACCGTTGTTGCAGCTTCAAAACCGGTCAGCAACTCACCGAAAGACGTCTTGATATGTTCCAGATTCGGACGTGTATACGTATACTCACTAAATTTCATTTATGTACACCCTTTCCTGTTTGGCAGAATTTCGGGAGTATCCCGAGTTAAACTACCCCCTATTATACAAAAGAGCAGCTAAAAAATCCCATCTTTACGAAAAATATTTGTCCATCGGTCAAATTGTACAACATGAATGGTTACATATATTACGTGGAAATGTAAGGTCAGTGTCTCAAAAAAAAATCCCCACACAAATAAGCCCGCCTCGCGTTAGCGAAGCCAGCTTATAGGTTGTCTTTTCTTTTCACATTTAGAAAATACTAGCTTTGGTCTTTATCCATAATCTGATAGAACCAGCCCATTCCGACCATGCCCACGACCATAATAACAGCCATAATAATGATATATGTCATGAATGTAACCTCCCTGCTTCCGTATATTCATCACACTACTACTAGTGTACACGGTGAAGCCCCATTTGAATTGACCGAACATTGACAAAAATACGAAATCTTTAATTTTAATATATTGATTATTCCCCAAGAACACATAATCATACTTACTTCACCGGACGGTTCAAAGTTTCATCTGCCATGCTTACGGTGTATACTATATTTCTATGAAATGGAATTTGGATTTTTACGCAGAAAGGTTGAAAGACATGTCGACTCGCATCCCCTTACGTCAGTTATTTCTTACTGTTTTACTTGCCCTAATGTTATCTATTTTATCCGCCTGTGCGGATGGAGAAGCCCATCTTACGGTTAATATGGATGGATCAACGGATCTGGATCTCAATCTCAACGTCAAGAACTCCGCTCTTGGAAAGATCGGACAAGATAATCTCATGCCTCTGATCGCAGATGCGTTGAATCGAAATAACTTCCAGGCTGAAGTGGCGGAACAGGGAGATCAGAAACAACTCACAGCGACAACCCATTATGAAAAAGGCAATACAACCAGCTTTGACACTTCCAAGCTACCCCAAGGAATCAAGGTTGAACAAACCAGTACGCCTGGCTTCTTCACTTCCAAAATGCATATTACAGCAGAAGCCGACCTCATGGAGTCCATGCCCGATGGTGAGATCAAAAATCAGATTAACAAGGTGCCCAATTTTCTTAAAAACCTCTTGTTAAAAGATGTTAACTTTGACTTCAAATTGTCTTTACCCATCAAGGCAGCCGAATCCAATGCGGATCAGGTGGAGAATGGCGGAAAAACGCTCATTTGGCACGTTTCCCCCCTCCAGATGAATAAACTGGATCTGACTGTACAGGTTCCCAATATCCGGAACATCATCATCATTGCCGTCATCGGCCTGTTATTAATCGTTGTTCTTCTCATTTGGTTTTTTGTTCGTCGCAGACGGGCCAGACAGCGCCATAGTGCAAGAACACATCGCGGAAAAAATTAATTCTTTCACACCAATTTTAATTGTGACTTGCCAAACGGTGTTATGGATAGTAGAATACATCCGTACTGTGTGAACGGTTATTTTTTTATTAAGCAAAGCTAAAGAGGTGACAGGTTTCATGAATATCCGCGAATGCCCACTCCCTGGTATCGGAGTTAAGTACCAGTTTGATACAAAGGGCGGCCATCAGTTAGTCATTATTGTACATGAGGACGGACGCCGTGAATTATTCTCCGTTGATCCACAAGATAACGAAGAACTCACTCTGATTGCAGATTTGGAAGATGATGAATGCGTAACCCTCTCCGGGTTAATCGGAGGCTGGTCCTGATTCCCGTTGTCAGGTGCCTGCTAATTTGAGTAAATGACAGAATAACCTGTGCCTTGAATTTCAAGGCACAGGTTATTTATCTGTTAGGTTACCTTTTGAGAGCGAATATATGGAACCCATGTATTTAGTACGCGGCTAATCTCCGTGGAATGAAACGGTTTGCTAATAAAGTCTTGCATCCCGCATTTTAGACACTCCTCACGGTCACCAGCGCCTGCAAAAGCTGTAATCGCTGCAATAACCGGGATCTCCGGGTGGGTCTGTCTGATTCGACAGGTCGCTTCAATCCCATCCATAACGGGCATTTGAATATCCATAAACACCAGATCGTATTGAACCTTCTTCAAAGAATCAATGGCCTGTGCCCCATTCTCAACGATATCACATACTCCGCCAAACTTACGTAGCATTTCCTCCAACAGATGACTGTTGACCGCTTGATCTTCAGCAATCAAAATTTTGATGTCATGAGCAAGACTAGCTCGATCCAATTGCAATTCCTCATTCGTGGTGATTTCAATCGGGTCATTACTTTCCTCTAACCACCGCTCCACTACGAGGGTGAACTGGAATTCTGCCCCCTCACCGATCTCACTCTGTACGCCAATCGCTCCGCCCATTAACTCCACCAGTTTTTTGCTGATCGCTAGGCCTAGACCTGTCCCGCCAAACTTACGATTGATGGCCGGATCAAGCTGTGAGAAGGATTGGAACAATTGATGCTGCTTTTCTATTGGAATGCCGATCCCTGTATCTCTCACCTTAAAGGTCAACATCAGGTTGTCCCGACCGTGATCATCTGAGATATCAGCACCTACGCTCACCTTAATACGGCCATGCTCTGTGAATTTAACAGCGTTACCCACCAGATTGATCAAAATCTGCCGGATTCGTGTCTCATCCCCTTGAATGCGCTCAGGAATATGATCCGATACTTCATAATAGAGTTCAATATTTTTCTCTGAGGCCTTCAATGCAAACAGCTCGATCACCCCACCCAGCATCGCCCTAATATCTATAGGTGCCCGCTCAAGATCCATTTTGCCTGCTTCAATTTTGCTAAAATCCAGGATTTCGTTCAAAATGTACAATAGGGATTCGCCGCTATCAATCATGATTTCTGCAAAGCCTTTCTGTTCATCATCCAGCTCGGTTTCCATTAACAGATGGGCCATGCCCATAATCCCGTTCAATGGCGTACGAAGCTCATGACTCATGATGGCGAGAAACTCGGACTTCGCTCGGTCTGCATGTTCTGCTGCTTCCTTGGCACGTATAATATCCTTCACGGATGTCATATCCCGGAAAACCAAAACGGCCCCGCGGGTTCTCCCCTGATCCATAATCGGTTTCAATTGAAACTCCGCCAGGAAGCTGGACCCATCCGGTCTCCAGAATACGGATTCGGTACGCGGCAGCCCTCGTCCCTCACGTACAGCCTGCAGGATCGGTGTATCTTTGGATGCATACGGGATACCTTCACTCTGCATTTGAATCATCAATTCTTCAAGAGGTCTACCATTTAATTCACTCGGACAGAGGTTCATGATCTCCGCAGCAGCCGGATTGGCAAAGTTCAGATTCCCATCCAGGTCGAGTCCAATCACACCCTCAGATATGCCATTCAAAATCAACGCCCGTTCATAACTAAGATTCTCAATTTCCTCAACGTAACGTTTGGAGGCTGTAATGTCACTGGTAATCCCGTAGACCCCAACAACTTTGTCCTCAAGTATAATCGGAACATTAATTACATTTGTTTCAATTCGCTGCCCATTTTTGTGTATTAAACCGATCTCGTAGCTCTGTGCAGTGCCCTTCACCGTCTCATCAAAATGATATCGGGTCTTCTCCAGATCCACAGGATCAATGAGATGATCAAAAGGTCGACTCAGCAACTCCTTCTTGGTGTGTCCTGTCAATTGTTCCTGACCCACGTTCGCTTTCAGCAGATTGCCTTCCAGATCAAGAGAAGCCACTCCTAGCGGGTTACAATCAAATAACGATCTGTACTCTTGCAGACTTATCTGTTGTTGTTGACTATCTGTGATATCACGGGTCACAGCAACCATCTCCATTAGTTCACCTGAATCGTCATATACATAATGGGTAATGGTGTCTGCCCATACTGTAGACCCATCCTTATGCTGAAGACGATAACTGATTCGTTTGGGAGCCAGCCCCTGTCTCTGCTCTTCCACGTAGGCTTCAACCAAAGGAATATCATCGGGATAAATCACAAATGCTCCCGGCTTACCTATAACTTCTTCGGACTCATAGCCCAACATGCTTTTGCAGGCATTCGATACATATTTGAATGTACGATTAGTATCGGCTTGATGTATGGCAATCATGTCAAGTGAAGATTCAGCCAGCAGACGGGAAATACTACTGCTTTCTTCCAATTGCTTGCGCTGTATAATAAGGTGTTCCTCAGCATCCTTTTGCTTCGTAATGTCAGCTGCCTGTACCAACAGATATAATGGTTCACCATTCGTTTCGTCCCGAACAATACAAGCTCTGATCGTTGCCCATAATAACGAACCGTCTTTTCGTTTCAATCGGAACTCCGTCTCGTACATCGAACGTGTTTCATGGGTCATTTCCCAGAACTTGCTGCGGAATTCTTCCATATGCAGATCTTCTTCATAGATCATATGTACGACCGAAGTATCGATCAGTTCATCTTCGCTGTAAGCAAGCATCTCGCAAAATGCAGGATTAAGCTGCAACCACCGTCCATTTACATGCGATGCGACAGCAATGCCGATTGGTGCGTGCGTGTACAATTGTTCGAACAGAGATCGGCTCTCTGTAATGGATTTCGACATTACATGTCCTCCTTTATGAGAATCTGAATGTATTCCGTATGAATAGATCGACCTGAACATAACTTCATCTATAAGAGTACTACCCCAAATGCCATGATTTATAAACGAGGTTGTACAAAATCACTGTATGAATCGACATTTTATTCCTAGATGCTGATGACTTTCATTGTGTACATACCAATTCGAACACATCACGTCATATACTACACAATACCCGCGCTTTCCCGATTATACAATGTTGAATAGGAACGGAGGTTATGGATCATGATCATAGTCGCCAATCAACCTGCTCTGCTGAACCGCTCGGAATGGTCTGATTTTGAATGGTATTGGTTACAGCAACTTCAGAATCGTCCAACGAGATATGTTTACCAATCCATGGATCATCTTCGATTTGAATGGGACTTGAGGGGCTCTCTCGTGGATGCAGCGGAAGGACTGGATCGAAGTGGTGTGAGTTTTGCATCTTTTGAAAAATCCAGATGTAATCCTGCCTATTGGAATCGTAATACGGAAGGTGGATTCGAGCTGAAATCCAACGTGACACCCGCTGAGGGCATTCGTGATATCTGGAGGAATGGTCACTTATACGCCTTTGAATGTGCAACAGCCACCGTCATTGTACTGTATGGCGGAGTGCTGGGAAGCATTCGTGAAGACGCCTTTAATTCCCTGTTTCGAAATCTGTTACTTTTTGACTGGCATTATGACAGTGATTTGCGATTGACCGAAAAAAACGGTAGTGAAACTGCCCTGCCAGGTGATGTGCTGTATTTCAAAAATCCGGATGTTTCCCCCGAAACCCCCGAATGGCAGGGAGAGAATACGATTATGCTGCGAGAGAACTGGTATTATGGACATGGCATTGGTATTGCACGCGGCGAAGAAATTATACGTACCCTGAATCAGTTTCGCGTTCCAGGTAGCCGGGTCTCCGCCTACTTAATGAATATGGTGATCTATCCCGACTTCTTTTATTTATCCCGGTTCGCCAAGAACAGCCCGAATAATATTGCCGCTGGTTCTACGCCTGTATTACCCGGGCAGTTATATGTACGTCTTGGTGGTAGCCGCTATTTACGTAGCTGAATTACTGGAACAGAGCCATCTTGTGCTATGAACTGAAGTCGTTCTGCATCCCCGAATGATGATAAAAAAAGCCCAGTGAAAGCAGCAGTTATCCTGCCATCTCATTGGGCTTCCTTCACAACCATATGAATTGGGTTTATTCAAACCTGCTTTAGCTCCAAGTTAAATTGTCGGTCGTTTTTGCCATTTTACGCATTGGGGTCCAGCTGCACAACAACCTGTTTACCACTTACCTGAACCCCCGTCGTTTTACTACCGAATTCAGCCAGCGATTGGCTCAGTTGCTCTGCCCATTCCTTGCCAGCAACACCTTCTTTGGCTCCATGCACCTGAATGACGAGTTTTACCGAATCACCCTTCTTCAGGATGCGTTCCGCCTGAGACTGCTTCGTATCCCGGTCATGATCCTCCATCGCAAGGTTTAATCGAATTTCCTTTACTTTACGTTTGTCCGGGGATTTGCTCGCTTTTTTCTTCGCCTGCTGTGCTTCCGCTTTGGCTGCTCCAGCTCCGATTAGCTTGCATGGTGGTGGACTTGTCATCAAGGACAAGCACACCAGATCTACTTTATGCTGCTTCGCTAGCTTAAGTGCTTCCTGCGTGGGCATTACACCCAAATCTTCACCATTCAGGCCGGTCAGCTGCACTTCGGCTGCTTTGATCTTTTCATTTTTGATCATGATTCTTCCTCCTCTACATCAAAAGCCTGTCCTGACCATTTAAGATCAGAGCAGGCTGGGATGGTGTTTCTAAGATTCGCAATGCACATCAGCGTAACGAATACGCCATTTTCGTTCGATTTACAGCGTGTTGAATGCTTCCGTCAGAACGGGTACGATTTGTGATTTGCGTGATACTACGCCTTTCAAGAGCGCTCTGCTATCAGACAGTGTCACATTGTAGGCTTTCTCCACAGCTTTGGTGGATGTTCCATATGCCAGAGCAACGGAATCGTTGTTCAGAATGTCTGTTACGACAAATACGAACAGGTCGAGACCTTTACTTGAAATAATCGCTTCAATAGCTGCTTCAAGCTCAGGTTGCTTCACGAGCACATCATTTACATCAACAGCATTAACCTGTGCAATTTCCACTTTGGATTGACCCATTACGAATTCTTTGGCATCCAGGGAGATCAGCTCAGCAATTGTTTTTTGGCTCAGATCGGCGCCGGCTTTCAGCATGTCCAGACCATAGCTGTCTGCATCTACACCAGCAATGGTAGCCAGTTCACGCGCAGCGGCTACGTCCTGCTCTGTGCAAGTCGGGGATTTGAACAACAAGGAATCAGAAATAATTGCAGACAGCATCAGGCCAGCAATCGGTGCACTCACTTCGATGCCGTTTTCTTTGTACATTTTATTCAAAATGGTTGCTGTACAACCTACAGGCTCTGCACGGAAATACAGAGGTCCGCTTGTCTCAAAGTTAGCAATACGGTGATGGTCGATAACTTCAACGACAGTCACTTCCTCAATATCGCTTACACTTTGCTGACGCTCGTTGTGGTCAACCAGAATAACCTTGTTCACTTCATTTGCAGCTGTTTTAATCAGACGTGGTGCTGCGATTTTGAATTGATCCAGTGCAAACTGGGTTTCGCCATTGACTTCGCCGAGACGAACAGCTTCAACGTCCTGACCCAATTTTGTTTTCAGATCCGCATAGGCGATTGCCGAACAGATCGTATCCGTATCGGGATTTTTGTGACCGAAGATTAACGCTTTTTCCATATTTATAGCCCTCCGTCAATTCTGATTTAGAATAATACATGTCATATATTAATCATACCCTACTGATTATATCGCTTATAAGGCTTAGTTCCAATCCCTTTACAGCGAATTAATTGCAAATCATTCTCAGGTACGTCATTTCAAAAAAAATAATATCCTCACTGTCATTCTAATTCACAGAGTTCTTGGCCACATTAGCAATCAGGTGTTTCTCCAATTTCTCCCCTTCGCACAAGGCCTGTACGAGTGCTCTGCCTGAATCCGGTGTCATCTGGCCATACCAGTCACCCTGTGGATACACAATCGTTACGCATGCATCGTCACACTGACCATTACATTTGGTACGTGTTGTATGGATGAATCCTCCCGCCTGCTGCTTGACAATCTCGTCCCGTACCGCCTGAGTTACTTCTTCCCCATCGTTACGCATGCACGTTCCACCATTACAGAGTAAAATGTGATGTTGCAGTTGATCCAGATTATAGATAGCCAAACTTGGTTCATTCCCCTCAAGTCGATATGATATGTATCTTGTTTTATTCTATCGTACAACCTTATAAATTAGCATATGAAACCCTGATACGCAACGAAAATATTAAATCTCAGGCTCATCCGCGATCTGCCCTCGTTGTACAAAAAAGGTCTGTAAATTGCCATCCTCCTTAATCTCCAGCAGGTTCAATTGCGCTCCATAGGCACAACCACCGTCAATGCCAATTTTATCTCCGCTGGGGTCAAACCAAATCCCTGTCTCCTGATGCAAATGCTTCACCGGTGTGTGTCCAAATACAACCGTCTCTGTAACCCTGGTTGGTCTGGCATAGAATGATTCACGAATCCAAATAAAGTCCCGCTCGGACTGGCTTCTCCAATCCTCGATCTCCGGGTTGATCCCGGCATGTACAAAAATATAACCCGGAATTTCGTACACCAACGGAAGCTCTTCCAAAAAACGGAGATGATGTTCATAATGTGTACGTATCCACTGTTTGGCTTCAGCATAAGCTTCCCAATCCATCTGTTGCTCATCATAAGCAAGCTCCAGATCCAGATAACTGGCCATCGTCTGTAATCCGCCATTACGAATCCAGTGTTGATCATATTGCTCTACATCCTGGGTTAGCGCCTTAACCATCATGGCATCGTGATTGCCTTTGATCACCATAATATGGTGCTGTTGCTGAAGCTGCATGATCTGTTCGATGACCTGTTTGCTGCTTGGACCTCGATCCACATAATCACCGAGTAAAATCAATTCATCCTGCTGCGGATTATAATCTGCAAGCTTAAGCAGTGCATTAAATTCATCGTAACAGCCATGAATATCACTAATGACACATCTGCGCATGTGAATCTCTCCTCTCCCTGATCACGCAAGAGTATAACCGAAACCCTGCAAGAGCAAGGTTTCGGTCTGTTCAGAGTAGTTATTCCCGCTCGCTTACCATTAGTCCTGCTTGAGTCCAAAGGCTTCTGCAATCAAGCCGAATGAGCGAAGCCGTGCTTCAAATGAATGAACCGCTGATGCAATAATGACTTCATCTGCTTCATGGCGTTCTGCCATTGCGGTAATCTTGTCTTTCACCTGATCCGGTGTCCCTACGATGGAAAAAGAACGGCGTTGACGGATCTGTTCCATCTCCATCGCTGTGAATGGATAGTTATTCACCGTCTCCAGGGATGGGAAGGAACTTTGTTCAAGACCTCGTCCAAGGCGCAGGAAGAACAGTTCATTGCTGCGCGCAAGATCAGCAGCTTCTTCCTCTGTCTCCGCACAGAATACCGAGACAGCAATCATGGAATGTGGTTTGTCATTCAGGATGGATGGCTTGAAATGTCTGCGGTAATGCTTCATCGCTTCTTCGCCGCCTGGTGTTCCGAAGAATTGGGCAAACGCATAGGATGTCCCTTGCGCCGCAGCAATTCTCGCACCCTCGGAACTGGAACCCAGCAACCATACTTCCGGAACGGTTGGAACCGATGGTCCTGCTACTAGAGAGGCGAACCGATGATCCTCAGGCAATTGTTCGTGGAAGTATCCTCCCAGATCTGCAATCTGCTGTGGGAAGAATTGTACATTCGATGATTTGCCTTCATTCAGCGCTCTGCTGGCAATCGGCATGCCGCCTGGTGCTCTGCCAATCCCAAGATCAATCCGCCCCGGATGCAGAGCTTCCAGCAGACGGAAATTCTCTGCAACCTTGTAGGCACTATAATGAGGCAGCATTACACCGCCGGAACCTACCCGAATTCGATCCGTATGTGCAGCTACATGTGCAATCATCACTTCTGGACTGGAGAAAGACAGCGCGCCGCTACCATGATGTTCCGACATCCAGAAACGGGAGTATCCCAGTTGATCCGCATGTTGTGCGAGTTTGACCGTTTCCTGCAACGTATCCTGCACACTTCGGCCTTCATTGATATGTCCATGTTCGAGTACACTCAGTTTCATATATATTCAATCCTCTCGTCTGTTAAGTTCATAAGTGCTGTGAATATGAGTTCCGCGCATAATACGCGCTCTCGCTCACTTCTTTCTTACTTTCACCATTGTAACATTAATTATTACAGTTTCAAACTTTAGTTATTTTCTTTATTACCACACTTTTGCAAGAAACATGCAAAAAACGCCACCAGCTTTTGAACTGGTGACGTTCTGGTCTAACCTATTGCAGAAAAATGGAGTTATGGCGCACGTTTCGGTAACAATTTCACATACTCGTCAGACAGTTTCATCAGGCTGAGCACATGTTCATAATCGGCACGATACGGTTCCAGATCCGTTACAGGCTCATATGTCTTCAGCGAATAGGCCGTTCCATCATCAAACCCCGCACCCGGAATAAACATGATGTCATTGTTGACAAATGAACCTGTCGGCAAGTAATACCGGATACCGAAGGCATTGTGGTCCATGTTGAGCAAATCATGTCCGAAGGCAGTGAATTTCTCATCCTGAAGCGAAACACCCATCAAGTTCATAATCGTTGGCAACATATCCAACTGACCGCCTGGCTGCTCAATGACTTGCCCTTTGGTCTGTTTCGGCGTATGAATCATAAACGGAATGTTGAAACGACTTACTTTACCAGCATACGGGACGCCAAGATTGGCCTGAATCTGCTGTGTAATCTCTTCGTCAGCAGGCAGACCGAAATGGTCCCCGTAGAGCACTAACGTTGTGTTATCCCACAATCCATTCGCCTTCAATTCATTGATAAGTTGACCGATGGCATAGTCCGTATAGTTGATTGCTTGCAGATAATCATGAAGCAGTTTGTTCGTAATGGTCGCAGGAATCGTGATTCGTGCACGATCAGCGGGAACCGTAAACGGCGAGTGGCTTGATGCCGTAATGAACTGAGCATAGAACGGCTGATTCGCAGCCTGATGCGCAGTCATTTTTTCCACACCTACACGATATAACTCTTCATCCGATGGTCCAAAGTCATTGAATCTGTCATTCTCGAAGCTGGGCTTGTCGAAGTAACGTGTGAATCCGAGTGCCGGATACATTTTGTTCCGGTTCCAGAAGGTGACATCATTGACGTGGTACGTCTCGGACTCATATCCCTCTTTTCCCAATATCTTGGGAAGACTCGGCAGTTCACGGTCACTGTATCCTGCTGACATGGGAACAACTCCGGTTGGATAGATCGACGTGTTCGACATAAACTCAGCGTCTGAAGTGTTTCCCTGTCCGATCTGCTGGAAGAAATGAGAGAAATAATAGCTTTCTTTGGCCAGATCATTCAATACCGGTGTTAACTCCTGACCATCCAATGAAGCATTAATCGGGAAATTTTGAAAAGACTCCAGTTGCAGTACAATCAGATTGCTGCCTTTCGCCTGACCAAAATATTTGGCCTTCACGGCTGTGCCGTCACCTGGTTTATCCTGATACGGATACTGACTAACCAGCTCATTGATCTTGGCAATGGTTTCGTTAATGTTGCCATTTGCAATGGCCTCATTCTCTTTGCTCGTCAGAATGGCCGACGATACCTGATAGTTTAGGAAACCGAGATTCTCAGCTCGAACTAATTCGTTATCAATCGTTTCACCTTTGACAATAAAACTGCCTGACAGCACGATGCAGAATGCAGCGGTAAGCGCAACGCCGAGCTTGCCCCAGTATCGTTTGCGAATTCTGCCAAACGTCAAACCACTATCGCGATAACTGCTGTGGTTACGACCGCCAGCACGTCTGCGCATCATCAACCATATTGGCAATGCCAATACGATGTCTGCAAAAAACAGAAAATGCTCCGGTCGTACCAGCGGTCCGATACTGCCCCGTACTTGCGCAACTTGCCCCAGTTCACTGAGCGCGGTATACGTGGGTACCGAACTGAAATGAACGTTATACAGCGTGGCCGCGAACAGCACCAGAGAAAACAGAATATTGAATCCCCCGTATACTGCTCGCTTCCAGCCTTTGGGCACGATCAAATCCAGCACGCATACCACGGTTAGTGCGCCTAATGCGTCAGTTAACAGACCGATGCCGGACATACCCTGGAAAAAGAAATACCGCAACAGTGACAGCTTCAGCAGCATAAGAATGAATAACACGGCGAATAAAGTCCGTGAAGAATTTCGTTCATTTTTGGAATTATACATGGTCGCTTTCAACCCTTACCCTGAAATTTTACGTTCATTTTACAAAACGCATATTTCAGTATAACAGTTTTCTGGTTGCTATTCCATGGAAGTTCCGTGTAGTACAGGGTGAGCGTTACGCAATTGTAGATATATCCGAGTTCTGTGTGTGCGCTCCCTCTCTCTGTCCCTTAATGGCTGCTTGTGCAGCTGCAATTCGTGCATAAGGGATCTGTTCAGGCAAACAACTTACGTAATCCAACCCAATCCGGTGGCAGAAGGCAAGCGACTCCAGATCAACCACATTTTCTCCGCAGATCCCTGTCTTCAGATGCGGTTTTCGAATTCGACCTTGGACTACCGCCATCTCGACCAGTTGTCCGACTCCCTCAACGTCCAGCACATGAAATGGATTATTCGTAACCCTGCGAGAGTCCGTGTCCAGTTGAAGGAAACGTTCCTCGGCTTCTTGGCGACTGTATCCAAACGTCTTCTCTGTCAGCTCATCCGTGCCGAATGTGAAAAAATCTGCCTGGCGAGCAATATGAGTTGCCGTCAGTGCCGCTCTCGGAGCTTCGATCATCGCCCCCACTCTATAGAGACAATGCCGCTTCTCCTCACCAAGCACTTGGTCAGCCACATGATCCACCAGATCTCTCATCACCTGAAGTTCATGCACATGACCGATCTGCGGAATCATAATCTCAGGACGTACCCACCAGCCTTCACGGATGCCTTTTACCGCTGCGCGAAAAATCGCTTCAAGCTGCATATCAATGATTTCCGGGAACACCTTACTCAGACGACATACCTGTTGGCCAAGTGTCGGATTATGTTCATGCAATTCACTGACTCTTCGAATCACACGCTCCAGTTCCTCCAGTTCAATCTGATGGTCTGCGTGCTCCTGCCACTCCTCTGCTTGCAACCACTCGCGTCGTTTCTCCAACACTTCCAGATCCGGTAGCAGTTCATGCAACGGCGAATCAAGCAAACGTATAGTTACCGGGTGTCCATCCATCGCTTCAAATATCTGTTCAAAATCAAATTGCTGCATGGGTAACAACCGCTCCAAGCCACGCCTGCGCTCGGATTCACTGTCAGCCAGAATCATTTTTTGTACAAAGGGTAACCTTGCGGGTGACAATAACATGTTTTCTGTACGGCACACTCCAATTCCTTCGGCACCAAGTATCCGTGCTGTCATGGCATCCTGTGGCCGATCAGCATTGGCCAGTACTGTAAGCTCTTTGACTTCATCAGCCCATGCAAGTAGTAATTGTAGTTCTGGTAATAGTGTTGGAAGACTTCCAGCCTCCACATCTCTGTTGGAATCTGTCTTATGTTTCAAAACTTCCGTGATATGCCAAGGTTGGATGCGTAACAGTGCATCCTCCTTGTTGATGAGTCCTTCATGGACAAAATCCACAGTACTCCTCAGTGTGGCTGTAGGTGATAATCGTGCTGGCTGGGTCTGCACAACATATAACTCACCAGATTCAATTACATAGCTAATTTCCTGAATTTCTCCCTTACGTCTCTCCAACTGGCTGCTGATCTCCAGCAAACGTGCATACAGCTCAGGTTTGTCAAACTGCAAACTATCCAGACCGTGATCATTGTAATGGGAGTCCCCGATGGACACATATTGTCCGGTAATTTTCCTTTCTCCTGTAAGTGGGTTACGCGTATATATTGTTCCGTTCCCGCTTGAGTCTCCGCACGTTCCATGCATCATCGTCTGTATAAGAACAGGAGCGCCTTGCTCCAAAGAAATGTAATTGGAATTACGCACCATCTCGTCCTGAGATCTGGATGCTTTAACACGCTGTGAGTGATATACCGCACGTACGACTTCTTTCAATTGAATTTGAACATCCTGTGGAAAGGGATTACGCTCCTTCGCTGCAATTATATATTTAAATTCCCTAATAGCTAATTCAAGCCCTGCTTCATCCCGACCCTTAACATGACTCGTTACTCCTGTAAAAAATTCAGAAGACATTCCATATACCAGCTGTCCATATTCCATTAAATATTCCAGGTAATGTTGAAGTGCATGCAACCGATCACCGGTTTGACGTGCGAGTCCTTCCACGGTAACATCGTTCAGACCAACATTGAGCAGTGATTGGGTCGCAGTTGCTGATGCACCATCCTGGTCCGTGCGTATCGCAAGTAGTAGCGGATTCTCCGAATGTCCGAAGAACTTCCCGGTTTGCTGTTCCAGATGCCGGATCGCGTTAACAACCTCTTCCTCTCCTTCACAGGAAAGATGTCCAAGACGGGTACAGAACTCGCGACAGCATTCCGTTGTGACTACAAATCCGGCCGGGACAGACCAACCTGCATGCTTTAGCTCCGCAAGATCAGCCCCTATACTGCCCATTAGCCCCTTCATCTCTGCCGTACCTTCTTCCAACAGAATTACCCGTTTTGTCATTACAGCTCTCCCATCCGCCATTCATGGCTATGCTTGAAGACCTCAATTCCTGTGTTACATATCGGCCTTCACTCTAATGGTATGTCGTAATCTTTCAGTCAAGGACATCCGCTTTTGCATTTTGTACTCATTGTTCCGTTTTTTTGTAAACGCTACACTAAAATGAGATGAAACAAGCCTTTCGAGTAGTTGCATTGGCTCATTTATCGTGGTAAACAAAAAGAAACCCCTCCAGCCTGAGCTGAAGGAGCTTTGCATTTTAGTATTCACTTACCTCAAACGTCAGTACTCGATCAAACAGGATATAATCCTTCCGACTTTTGAATGGCCCTTTGTTATTGTCGTGTTTATCGATCGCATACGAAGCTTTTCCGCTTCCAGCTTGCTTGGCTTCATACCAGTCGATGAAATCATTTACTTCTTTCATGCTTAGGTCGAATTCTTTCTCCAAACCCGTTGTCATGGTAACGACAAAGATAGCACGGGTAGTGGAAGGTTCTTCCGGTTGTTCCGGAGTTGTAGGTTCTTCTGGTTCTGGTGTGGTTGGTTGCTCTGGTTCAGGATCAACCTGACCGTTACTCTCAATAATTGCCGAGGCTTCATTTGAGTTAACACTTTCTCCAACAGGATTAACACCCGTCACTACGTAATAATAGGTGGTACCTGGAGTTACATCTAAATCTGTATAATTGGCCTTAGTTACTCCAGTTGCCAATGTTGTATATGGCCCATTTGCCATAGTGGATCTTTTAATCGTGTAACTGGTTGCTGTCGTCACTTCATTCCAGGTCAATCCAATGGATGATTCAACTGCAGATGCTGCGAGATCTAATGGATTAGCTGGAGGTGTTATATTATACAGCTGAAACTCGGAAACACTAACTGTCCGTGTATTGGAATAATTAAACAAGTTAACTTTTGCTATTCCTTTGTACGTTGTAGGAAGATAAATTAATCTTCCATCAGCCTGATTTGCTTTTACTGTGTACCAATACGTCGGTAAAATCGCCTTTCCAGTGGAATCGAATAATCCAATTGAAACATCAAAATCTGCTTTTACACGGATAGCATTCGCTGTAACTGTTCCATTAAAGATTCCAACTGCATGATCCACCGCTGTCGATGGCGTGTTCCATTTTTCTATAATCGCACTTGTAGCTTCATTATTATCTGTTAATGCATATGTAGATTTATTCCCTTTGTTTTCAGTATCGCTAAGTGTCATTACCATCTTATCCATGAGCCCGCCACTATAATCTACCGCAGCATGTACCCCTAAAGTAGATGTAAAACTAATTGTAAAAATAAATGCTCCAATCAATAATCCGACCTTCTTGAATAGTGTTGTTTTCACATGAATCCTCCTAAAGTGTTTATGTACAAACACACTTTAATGTATATATGTTCATGTGTCTAAACATTAACTTGCTCATCTATAAAATTCAGCTAAATTCTTGAAATTTTATTTTTTTATTGGATATTGAAAAAGCCCAAGAAGAAAAAACCTCTCCTTGCGCTCCTAAATTCAAAATTAATATATTCCCTATTCCCATTCACCTGTCTTGATGTAAGTTGCATCATAAGCAACAATTACATTTGTTTTATCTGTTACCTTTTGTAAGTCATCGATCACAACTTCTTTTTCGCTGTAATCTACTAAACTCGAATCAACTTTCTCGTAGACCCCACAGTCCCTCATTTAAATTACATCTGGATGATTAGAATCATATCTTAAACTTTCCGGAAGATCTTCAGGCAAGATTTCATGCGATTCGGCAACCGTAGTCCTCGGTACCTCTGTAACAGGTACCATTCCAATGATAGCTACTACTAAAAGTGATGCCCAGATTTTTTTCCCGCATAAGATGTCTATTCTCCCATTCATTTTTCCTCTATCATACAGTACATCGGATTAGTAAAATATTGTTTGTAGTTTTAACTTCCATCCCTCAATCCATAAATCGCAATACATCCTCAATCTTCTTCCTATGAGAGATCACACCGTAGTTCATCCAGGTCATGAAGTCCACCTCATACACGTTACCGCTCTTCACGGCAGGCAGGCGTTTCCATTCATCCCTTTCGAGCAGTTCGCGCTCGTCTCCAGGTTTGGCTGAATTTCCAGTGTCAAATGTAATCAACAAGTGATCCGCATCCAGCTGACTTAACTGCTCCAATCCAATGAAGATCCTCCGCTCGTGTCTTGTCCATTGCTGCACACGGGAGTGTGGAGTCAGTCCAAGATCCTGATAAATTACAGGTCCAACGTAGCCTTGCTGATCCCCATAGAGCGTAATATCCGAAGCGGATATGCGCAAAAAAGCTACTGTTTCTCCGCGCATATAACGTGCTAAACGGTCTTTGGCTTCCAATGCCTTGTCCTCATACGCACCAATTACATCTTGGACACGATTCACCTTCCCCAAGACATCGGCTGTCGATCTCAAAATGGAGCGCCAATCTTCTCCCAGATGTTCCACGTAGAACGTAGGTGCAACCTGTTCGAAGCGGTCCAGATTCCATCGATCATATCCCTTGCCCAACATGATAAAGTCAGGTACATTGCCCAGATTAAACTGTGCTTCCTGCTGGCTCACATCGAATTCGGGTACATCATCCAATTCCAAATAATGCTGTCTCCCCCAGGAGTGATGCGAACACTGCAGTACAGGTTTTATACCGAGGGCCAACACAAAGTCTTCCAGATACGGAGCAAAGACACGCACCTCCTGGCGGTGATGACGGCGGTACAATCCAGGTGAAATACCCGCATATTGCTTGAAACGACGGCCAAAATAATACTCGCTGCTAAAGCCCACATTCTGTGCAATTTCATGGATGCGGTCATCCGTCAGCTGCAATAGTTGCTTGGAGCGCTCCAGCCGAACCGTATTCACATAATCAAGCGGAAGCTTACCCGTAATCCTTTTGAATTGCCGCGTGTAGCTGGCTCTGGTAAGACCAATATTTGCCGCGAGCTCATCCACGGTTATGGTCCGATCATAGTGGTCGCCAATATAACGAATTGAACTTTGAAGACGTGCACGCTCATCTGGAGTTTCTGTTTTAGGATCACTCTGGCGAAGCAACACACGGAACCAATCCTGAAAACGAAGCTGTACCTCCCATTGCTCCATCCAATCGGTAGTTTCCTGTTGACGAAGTATTTGTTCCAAAGCTTCGAGACATGAACTCCATGGAGTGTAATTCAGCTCGATAAGAGATAGCGCTTCTTGAATCTCATTCCCTGCCAAAGACTCATGCTGCTCAGTCGTGACTTTCGTAGGCGATTGGTTTGATATATCTTCTTTCACCTCAACCAGCATAAGATCAAGCTTATAGTACTGTAATTCACTTTCTGTCCAAGGAGAGCCCTCTATCTTAATGGACGCACCCGCTGGAACAAATATAATCATTCCTTTTTCCAGTTGAGATTTGCGATCCAAGCAGACGACTGAACCCCGTCCAGACGTTATAACAAATATGGAGTGGGCAGACGACATCTTGTATAACAGATGTGTATCGATATGAGATTTATGGTGATCGATGTATTCCATATGCTGAAGCGTGGATAGCCAGGGCTTTGGAATATGTTGCTTTATCGTATGGCACATGTTCATCGTCCTTAACTGAGAATTGTTATCATTTGGAATAGTGTATACGAAAAAAGAAAGCTCTTCAACCCTTTGCTGAAGAACTTTCTTTCTTATGGGATAATACTATGGAGTCATCTTTTCCAAGAGATCATCAATTTTCATGGAATTCGCTGTAATCCCACCTGATTGCCAATGTGATCTTTCCATAATGTATACCTGATTGTTCTTAACTGCCGGAAGGGATTGCCACAACTTGCTGTCAAGTACCTTCAAAGCTTCCTTGTTCTCGGGAGATGACCATTCTCCATTGGAAGGGAAAATAATAAGATGATCTGCATCAAGCTGCGGGATGGCCTCGTCAGACAGAACTTCCTGATATTCTTCCATCTTGCTAACCAGAGGATGAGGTGTTAGACCAAGCTCCGAATAAATAAATCCGGTCAATCGATTCTTCACACCAAACAATGCTAGTGAGTCATCGTTGACATTCAGCCGGACCACTGCTACCGTCTGGTCCCCAACTGCTTCCTGCAACTTGGATTTGGCATCTGCAATTTTGGTTTCAAATGCCGCAGCAACTTCTTCACCCTTGTCCGGTATACCTACAACATCGGCAATGGTTTTCAACATTTGATTGGAATCCTGCAGCACGTCCTCAGGCAAGCGATACGTCGGTGCCACCTTGGAGTACATCTCATATTTCTCCATATCCGCTCCACCATCTACAATGATCAGATCCGGATCATACTCCAATAAAGCCTCAATACTGCCTGTGGTATCAAATTGCGGAACATCCAGTTTTAAATAATCCTGAACACCCCACATCGGATTATACCACTGTACGACAGGTGTAATATCGAGCGCCTTCAGATAATCCTCCACATATATTCCAGCAATACGTTGCGGCTTAACCGGAATGGTCACATCTCCAAATTCATCCTGTACGACCCGTGTTTCTGGTGCTGTCTCCGTCCCAGAAGCATTTTCTCCAGAAGATGTACTTTCAGGTGCAGGGGTCTGTTCCGCATTTGTAACGGTATTTGCACTACAACCTGAAATCACCAGACCCATGAGCAGTAATGTAATCGCCCACCCTTTGAAACCTTTAGTAAAACCTACCATGATACCCTTCACCCCTATATGATCTGTTGATGTAAGTGAGAATATGATATACATAACGTATAATGATTATCATTCTCATCTATTATATAGGTGAATTGTACCTCAGCCTTCAGCCAACTCACAATGTACATTTGAGGCTATTTTTTTATACAAACGAAAACTACCCTGTAGACCTCCCCCGCTCATCGCAGGGGCAGTCTACCTTGACGATAACTTTCCAGCAGCTGATTCACAAAGGAATCATTCAACACATCTTGGAACAGTGCAGCGCCAATTAAGCCCATATCATCGCTCACATACCCGGCTAACTCGGGTTCGCCAGTGAGAGCCAGGGTCTGTTTGAACGCCTGCTCCCTGGATGCACGCAGCACTTCTTCTTCAGCCACGGCGGTAGCTTGAGCCCACCGTTCAAAGGATTGCATCCACTCGTCAGCAAATTCAGAAGCATCCCTTTCATCCAGGTACCTTTCCACTTCCAATCCTTCGAATGTCTGCTGGGTCAGAATCTGTCCCTTGTTAAGATCCGACAGTAGCTTCTCTACATCTGTTCTGCTCATTGATCTCCCCTCCAGTTCCTCATCATGTCAGATACTCATCACAATGCCGCTTCAAGATGGGCAGGTCATACTCGTATCCTGATTGTGTCACACTCTCCACCACAGGATTAATACCCGTGCCTTCGAGATCAACTATACAGTACATTCTATCCTGTAATGATGATACACTTAGATTTTCGATAAAGTATGTATCAGGCAATAGCGTAATTTTCATCTGTCCCACCCACTCCTCTCCACCCTCATTATGGGCTAATGCATGTCTCAATACAGCTCGGTTACTCCCACAATCGAGTGACCTGCACCAACTTATGCGTCCCACTAAACTCCAACTGATAGATGTCCGGCATTGAAGTACTCTCCCAAAAATCATAACCGTATGAAGCATCATAATGTTGTAAAATTAGTGTCATTACATCTCCATGTGTTCCGATGGCTACCTTGTGACCGGAATGTTTATCCAGAATTTTTTCGATCACTGCTATCGCCCTTGAACGAGCCTCTTCACCAGACTCTCCACCAGGGTAAGCATACGCAGGATCACGGTACAAACGTTGCTTGGCTTCGCGAAAATTCTCATGTTTCACATCTGAACTCGACATCTGGCGTTCTCGGAGATCTTCCTCTGTTACCACAATTCCACCTGAACGATCTGCCAGAATCTGAAGTGTATCCACCGCTCGCCTGTAAGGGCTGGAATAGAACAGTTGAATCTGCTCCCCTTGGAGCAGACTGGCAACTGTCCCTGCATCTTGATGACCTTGTTCTGTCAGCCCACGCTCGCGCTCTTGTCCTGCAACATACCGAGACTCCGCATGTCTAACGAAATACAAAAACGTACTGGCCTCGCTCATCATCTGTCCGTCAACCCCTTCTTCTCAATGACAATCAGGCAGGTACTGTCTGGCAGAGGCGCAGGCTCACCATCTTCCTTCATGAAGAATATTCGTTCTCCAAGTGCTTCCGTATACCCCTCCTGGAGAAAATGTCGGAATGTAATAATCTCGGTTTGTTCGCCCAGCGCTTCTAGAATACAATTTTCATAGTCCGTTGGCGTGAAAATACCGAATTGCTCCTGAATCTCATGCACATATGCCTCTTCGCCCCACGTATAGGTGTATAGGAATTCCATCGCATCGTTGATTGGCATGACGACCTCGTTGTCTGATATCCGTTCATATTTTATCTCACGTCCCTGAAAATCCTCTGCATACCGCTCCAGCCAGCGCATGCCATCCGGTTCCAGGAAACGAATCCGGCGCTTTTGTGCCTCCGGTTCACTCATGATGCCATCCCGAATCAGAATTCTTCCTCCAGGTGACAGCACACGGAATGAACTTCTCAGCGCTGCCGCAACCGTATCGGAATTAAATCTTCGACCGTCCAGTTCGATATATGAATATAATTCATGCAGAATGGATGAAAAAATAACCGTATCCACGGTGCCCGGTTGTACATATTGCTCCAGTTGCAGTGCATCGCCCTTCATCACTTGCCAGCGATGTCCCTCGCGCTGTTTTTTGCGCTCCAGCGCTTCAATGACATTGGCTGAGATATCGATACCGATCGGCTCCACTTCCGGTTTTTCCAGCTCAATCAGATCGAGCAGAATTCCTCCACCTGGACCAATATCCAGTACCCGTTTACCGACGATATAATCGAGCAGTACTTTTTTATAATCACCGGAGCTGTTCATATCGGACAAATACGTCTCTTCGTTGTGGAACCGGTCATAGGCATCCCGACGCAATCCGAACAGGTCAAACAACAGTAATACAGCCTTCTCGTATAACGGCGATTTTTCCGCTTCAATACAGAATGCAATCAGCTTCTCCGCCGCTGGAGAAAATTCGAATGTTACAAACAGGGTATCGGACAGATCTGCATGACGTTCAATGCGATGGGTTAGATGGGGATAGACGATCTGCTCCCCGGAAGCAATCTGTTCCCATGCATACTGTTCCAGATATTTTTCAATCATTCGTTTCTTGTAAATGTTAAGCTTTTTGACGCCCTTGTAGTCGTAATACATCGTATTCATCAATGGTTCGAAGCTGATATGGCGAACGGTTTCAGATTGACCCTCCATGGATGTGGGATTCATACCTTCGCTGCGAAGCGTCAACAGGAATACTTTCACCATCTCTTGCAGCGAAAAATCCTGCATGGCTGACTCTACATACCATAACGTGCGATGAGCCAGCGGAGCCAGCGCGTGTTCTACATCCAGTTCCGTTTGGAGCTTGGCGTAAGCCGTATCCATCGCTTCTCCCTGCCGAATGGATGAACTTCTCAAGCGGGATAACCGTTCCATCACGCTCCAGTCCTCATGATCCGGTCCAGTGATAATCCAGCCTACAATTCGCTGCACCTCAGCATGAACCTGAACCCATAACGCTGGATCAACGCCTGCAATAATGCACTTATTTAATGCCATCAATATGGTGTGAAGTTCATCTGTAGTAAGCCATCCTTTGACGATCAAAGCGTGAAGCGGGGCATTCTCGGCAAATGGAATCTCGCCGCGTATGTATTGACCAATAAGTCCATGCGTAGCAATTAACGTGCGTATAATCTCATGCCTTGGTGCGTGTGAAGTCAGCACAGCATGCGCGCTTGTATCTGTACTCTTACTATAGGCACCACTCGGAGATCCAGGTTGATTGATACTCGTCTCCTTGATCTTACCGATGTCATTATCCAGATGCTCTGGCCCTGCGTATAGATCATATAACTGAGCGGACCCCACATTGTGCACAAACAGATTAACACCTTGCTTTTGCCATACCCGCCGCTGCTCCCGTGATCCGGCCTTCGCCGTCTCTGACCAGATTAATACGTCCTCCAGCACTTCTCGCACCCAAAAAGAAACCTGAAGCTTCTCCAGCACGTGCAGTGTACGCTCGGTGTAATCCAGCACCGGATTCGTGCCCTCAAGTTCGGCGATGGAATGAATGCGTTCGAGGTTAATGTGGGGCTGCTCTGCTGCTGCCAGCAGTTGCAGCCATTGCTGCTGGGCTTCCGGCTTGTTACCTGACTTGTATGATTGTATGGCCTTTAATGAATGCAGCATGATTATGTCCCCTCTCGTTCTCTACCCTACCTATATATAAAATCATTAGATTCGTCTATAAAAGTTGAACTAATTATTAACACGATTACGGAGAGGACAGAAAAAACCTGAAAAAGCGAAGCTAAAAGCTTTCTGCAAGAAAGCTGCATCGGAAGCATACGCTTCGCCTTTATCTCCGGATTTTCCCCTTTGGAAAAGGGAATCGAAAAATCTGGGGATAACAGCGATTGGAAGATTATTCTGTCATCGTAGTGTCTGTGTAAATAATCTTAAAGTTAACTTTTATAACAGACGAATTCGTTCCTGAACCAACTTGAGCAGCTGTTCCACCTCTTGAGCCGGCAGATCCTCGTCGAGACGCGCAGCAGCAACTGGCAGCATCCAGGATTCAATGGCTTCACGTGTAATCCCGGAAAGGTGCATATAATGTTGGATGTAATATTCAACCAGTAGTTCACGAGCCGTTTCAAAACCCATTCGTACAGCAGGGTCTGTACCTTCCGGCAATGTGCTGCTCATCAATATTACCCAGCTTCGAGCTACATCACCCGCAGGATCACCCGCCATGCCAGTCATCCAATCGATGACCCAGTATTGATCGCCAACTTCACTGAGCATAACATTATCGGGGTGAAAATCGCCATGACAGATCTGTTGTTGATCAGGCAATGTTGTTAAGTATGAGAGGATTCGCGCTTGATCACCCTCTGATAATAATCGAACATTGTGAATCGCTCCTGATAAAATCTGCTTCTGGGAGGGAAGTGTTCCTTCATCATCTCGCTCGCAATGAAGTCTGTAATGGCAGTCAGCCATTTTAAAAGCCAGCTGCTCCAGTAACTGAGGTTGCTGGATGATAAGGGATAACAAGGTAACCCCATGGAGTCGTTCAAAGACAATCCCTGCACGCGGCGTAGTATGTTCTATCAAGGATATTGCTTGTGGAACGGGTAGTCCTTTTCTGAATGCCAACTCACTTATTCTAAATTCATTCTGGACTGCTTCGAGTGGAAAATCTATTCGATATAACTTCATGATGTGCTCGTTCGAATATGCATAGATTTCCGCAGTTCTTCCCTGACCAATTCGCTCCATATCCATCCATCCTTTTACTCGAACTCACTTCCTCGGACTTTAGAGAACACCATACAATCGACTAGCGTACCTGTACTGTCCCGCCGCATCTTGCGCAGGATACCTTCCAGCGTATAACCCGCTCTTTCAGCTACTTTGACACTTCGCACGTTCCGAGCATCACAGCGGATCTCAAGCCGGTTTGCTTCCAGATGAGTAATGGCGAATTGCTCAATGCCTTTCACCGCTTCCGTCATCAAACCCTCACCACACCGCGATGTCCGAATCCAATAACCGATCTCAAAACAGCGTACATTCCAGTCGATGCGATGTAACCCGCTGCTGCCGACGAATTCATCCGTATGTCTATCGCGCAAATGTAACATCATATCGGTACGCTCCAGATATTTCAGTCTTGCTTTGCGAACGGTCACTTCAGACTCTTCCAATGAAGGGATCTTCTCGGCAAATGGTAACCACAACCGCAGCTGCTCCGCACTCTCACGGATTGCTTCATTAACAGCCTCACCGTCCCCCCACTGCGGAGCACGAATCGTGAGGCGTTCCGTGTGGAAGCTCTCGGGAATCGTTAGCATGATTGGATGAAATGAAGAAGGTTCTGTCATGGTTATATCTACTCCTCTACTTGAAATATGGAATCAATGATCAGCGGCAAATTATCCCTCACAGATACGGCACCGAATACCGAACGAGCGTGTACCCCCTGATCCCCAAACACCTCCATCATCAGATCCGAGAATCCATTCAGCACTTTATGATGCTCCTGATACGAAGCGGACGCGTTAATGAAGCCCTGCACTTTAACCACTCTCTTCACCCGATCCAATGACCCCAGCACGTCTCGAACAACAGCGAGCACTTCCAGTCCGGCATTGCGGGCAAACTCATATCCCTGCTCTGTTGTGAAGTCTGATCCCAGTTTGCCACGTTCGGAGGTATCTGGTCCTTTCCCGGATACATACATGATTCCATTAACAATAACGGCATTGGCATATTTCGCCGCAGGGGCACTGGCCTGTGGCAAAGTGATCCCCAGTTCATTCAATCTTGCTTCAATCATCGTATAATCGCTCCCTCTTATAAGGTCCTCACGGAACCCGATTCCTTGTATTCCTGCCTGTAAACTCTTGGTGATACCTGAACGGTTCGCTTAAACATCTTGCCAAAATGAGAGAAGTTACTGAAGCCGGCAAGCCAGGCGATGTCCGTGATGGATGCCTGACTTTCCCGCAGCAAACGCTGTGCTTCCTTCACCCGTAACAGATTCAGATAATCACTGAAGGTAAACCCCGTCGTTTGTTTGAATAATCGACTCAGATAATGCGGACTAATGCGAAACATACGCGCCACCTCCGGCAGTGTCAGCGGCTTCTGATAGTTCTCATTCAGGTAACGAACAACGGCCTGTGTCTTGGGATGAAGAACCGGCTCACGAGCATCCGAGCATAACCTGCCCTGATGCTGATTACGATAGGCATGCAACAACAATTCAATAGCCCGGTGACGTAATAACAGATTGCTTCCAGGTTGGGGATGAAGCATCTCATTAACCATTTCGCTCACCATCCGCTCCATGACCTCCGTGACCTGTGAAGGAAACCTTACAATGGGGATCTCCCAGCAGAAGGGTTCCTTCAAGGCTTCAACTAACTCCCTTGAAATAGCCATACTTGCAAAAAGCTCAGGCTTCAGATACAGCACCATCCGCTCATGGTCGGGCATGCCACTCTCCAATGTCTTATGCACCGTATTTCGGTCAACAAACACCAGGTCACCAGCCTTTACCCGGTAGGTCCGATCCTTGATGAAATAGATACGCTCGCCAGACAACAGGTAATACAACTCATAATGATCATGCAGGTGGTCATCCGTCATCGAGAAATATCCAATGCGACGATCATATTCAATATGTAGTAAATCCGTGGGATCATGAAAATCTGCACTGAAAGGTTCTGTCATGTCGGCCTCTCTCCTTTCCATAAATTATAGCAAAATATGCGGCATTTGAAAGCGGTTACGCATAAAATGCGGCGAAAGAAGTACTCCCTTGTTATAGTCTAGAGCTATATTCAAGGAGGCGATAGACATGAGTAATAACAAGAAACGTTATGTGTTAGTCGGAACCGGCGGCCGTGCCGAATTTTTTTATGGTGCGTTGACCCGGGATTACAGGGATACCTCCGAGCTGGTTGGCTTTTGTGATATAAATCAAGTCCGCATGAATTACGCGAATCAACTGTTGAAGGAAAAGTATAATTATCCCGAGGTAGCCACTTATCCTGCAGATCAGTTTGATCAGATGATTGAGAACGAGAAACCTGACTATGTCATCGTAACCAGTGTTGACCGTACCCATCACAAGTACATCATTCGCGCCATGGAACTGGGTTGTGACGTTGTAACCGAGAAACCGATGACGATCGATGAGGAGAAATGTCAGGACATTCTGGATGCCGTCAAGCGGACTGGCCAGAACGTCAGAGTCACCTTTAACTACCGTTATGCACCGCACCATACGAAGATTCGGGAACTTATTCTGGATAATACCATCGGGAAAGTAACTTCCGTTCACTTCGAATGGCTGTTGAATACCCGCCACGGGGCGGATTATTTCCGTCGCTGGCATCGGGACAAGCGCAATAGCGGCGGACTGCTTGTACACAAATCCACCCATCACTTCGACTTGGTGAATTTCTGGATTGGCTCGCAACCGGAGACCGTGTTTGCATTCGGTGATCTGATGTATTACGGCAGAGAAAACGCAGAAGAACGCGGTGTAACGCAGTTCTACACTCGGGCAACAGGCAATCCGATTGCGAAGGAAGATCCGTTTGCACTGCACTTGGATTCGGATGCTCATATGAAGTCCATGTATCTGGATGCCGAATCAGAAGATGGTTATCAGCGGGACCAGAGTGTATTTGGGGATGGCATCAATATTGAGGATACGATGGGCGTTCTTGTGAAGTATCGAAACAAAGCCATTCTGACTTACTCCCTCGTTGCCTATCAGCCATGGGAAGGTTACCGCATTGCCATTAATGGCACCAAAGGACGGATTGAGATGAATATTGTGGAGCAATCCTATGTCAATTCTTTGGGTGATAAAAGCAAGGAAGGTGCATTAATCGGTAAAACGTTGCGGGTCCTTCCGATGTTCGGTGCGCCATATGAGGTTGAAGTGGAGGAGAAAGCAGGTGGACACGGCGGTGGTGACCCGGTGCTACTGAATGATTTGTTTGGAGAGCCTGTAGAAGATCCGTTCCATCGCGCAGCTAATCACGTGGACGGTGCAAGATCCATTCTGACGGGTATTGCGGCCAATCGCGCCATCGCCACGGGCTTGCCTGTGAACGTCAACAATCTGGTTCGTTTCTAAGTCTCCCAGGTCCGCACTATATTATTAATTTCATTAGAAGGCTGCGCATATCACGCAGTCTTTTTTTATATTTTTATACTTACTCTGCACGCAAGTTGACCCGGTAAAAGGAGGAAATCCATGTTCTTCTCTTTAAAAAACCGCCTGATTGCCTTTATCGTTGTCCTGTTTGTCCTCGCTTTTGGTACACTCTCCTACCTGCTCTTCAAGGAATCTCGCACGGTCATTCGCTCTTATATCGAATCCTCTGCTCTTGAGAAAATGGAGGAATACGGTTCATACGTAGACATGGTGCAGATGCAGATCTATGATGTCGCCTCACTTGTTTTCAACAGTGATATGGGCAAGAACTGGGATAACGCGATCGGTGATCCTAACCTTCCGGAAGGAGAAAAGATGCTGGCCAACCTCGCGATGAGCCGTTTTCTCACGCAGGCAACCAACAGTTACACCAGTATCTCGGATGTATCCATCTATCGACGGAATGGACTGCGAATTGGCAGCGAGAATCAGGTAGCGTACGATCCTGCCTTTGTACAAGAATCCTGGTACACGAATTTCTATTCGTTGGGGGAACGCTGGTTACCTGCACACACCGATCAGCATGAACGTGTCAGAGACCATGGCAATCCGGTGGTCAGTCTGCTGATGCCTATTGGCACCTTTCATCATGCTACAGCGCAGAATGTCATGAAGGTGAATGTCAGTGAATCCTATTTTCTGGAACCGCTCCGGCGTATACATCTGGCGGAGAATAGCACTATTTTTCTACTGGGCGAGCAAGGAAATCCCATTCTGTCACAGCAAGTAGACACGTTGGGTGCTGTAGCTACCGCAGAGATCAATCGGTTTCGAAACAGCCCGCTCAAATCCGGTGTGGCATACCTCACCAACCATGAAGGACAGCGAGACATCCTTGTTTTCAAGAAACTGGGACGTACTGGCTGGATGTTGGCGGGTCTGGCACCTGAAAAAGAAATGTATCTCTCTCTCCATAAGCTTCAAAGCACGATTGTGGTGGTGACAGTTGCCCTGATTCTGGTCTCCCTTTTGGCTGCTGCATGGTTATCCCACGGCGTAACCAAACCTTTGACCAGACTGGTGCTGGCGATGAGACAGGTTCAACGAGGTGCTTTTGACCAAGCGGATTCACTTCTGCCTCCAGATAAAAATGTAAAGAGTGAGATCAGTTATGTCATCTTTACCTTCCGTTATATGATCAGTCAGCTGCGACAGCATATCCAGAATGAATTTGAGTTGAAGCTGCTCCGCCAGCAAGCAGAGTATAAAGCACTTCTTATACAGATTAATCCTCATTTTATGTTTAATACCCTGGAACTCGTGAGCAGTCTTGCCATTCAGCGTAGAACGGATGATACGGTTCAGGTCATTGAGGATTTGGGTAAAATGATGCGCTTTTCCATTAACACCAATGACGATCTTGTTCCCCTAACGGAAGAGCTGGATTATGTGCAGCGTTATATCTCTATTTTGCAGACCCGTTTCGGTCATAAGCTCGACATTTCGATAACAAAGGAAGGCACACTGAACGCCTTGGTCATCATCAAGTTTATTCTTCAGCCACTTATTGAAAATGCAGTGAAATACAGCTTCCAGCATCAGACAACAGCTCAGGTCCAGATACGGATCAACCGACTAAATGATCGTCTGCATATCCGCGTTTCCGACAACGGACCGGGTATTCCAACAGAGATAATCCATAAAATGCATCACCCTGTTGCTTCCCCCTCATTGGAATCCATATTGCTTAATGAAGGCTGGCATATTGGACTTGGCAATGTGATTGCTCGTTGCCGCCTGCATTATGGTGCCTTGTTCACGGTTCATATGATGAACGATGAGAGCAGTGGGGCATGTATAGAACTGATTTTACCCGTACAGGAGGAATATGATGTACAACGTATTAATCGCAGATGACGAGATTGAAGTTCGCGAAGGGTTGAAATTGAAAGTCGATTGGCATGGCATGGGCTTTGTCATAACAGGAGAAGCCGCTAACGGAATCGAAGCGGATGAACTTTTACAATCTGAACATTTTGACTTGCTGATTACCGATATGAATATGCCTGTTATGGATGGCGTCCGATTATTGGATGTCTGCCGCAGTTATAATCCTTCCATTCAGATTGTTATTATCACCGGTTATGAAGATTTTCAATATGCCAGAGCAGGTGTCCGTAGCCAGGTGATGGATTATTTACTGAAACCTGTAACCCGGGATGAATTGAAAGCCACATTAGGCAAAATCAAAGCGGATCTGGATGAACAACGTAAATTGCGAGGCGATTCCGAATTGCTGCAATGGCGACTCTCTCAGTATTACCGGGAAATGAAAGAACGTTTCCTTCTTGATCTCGTCAAAGGCAATCGCCTACCACCTTCCTCAATGCCAGAACGGCTGAGACTGTTCCATCTCGAATCATGGCAGGATCAGAAGGTCTGTTTCATCACCGCGAGTATACGTCAATCGGACAAGCAGGATCTTCAAGAAGATCGCTCACACGAGCAGATGCATCTTCCTTTCGAGATGGTATGTTATGAAATCGCTCAGTCAGATTCAGACAATGTCCAGGTATTTCATGATTCGGCACACGCAGGGATCATGCATTTCATGACACCAGACGGTGTACAACACGAATTCATCCAGCAGCTCGTGGGACTTACGGCATCCGTTTTTTCCATGAATATTAGGGTTGGGATTGGACGATCGGTATCTGGACTTGAGCACTGGAAAGAAGGTTATATCCATTCCCTTCTGGCTTGGAATTCAGCTGAACGGGCTGTTAGCGGGCTGAACCCTCAGGCAGGAACAGACTATAGTCCATTACTGCCTGAAGAAACGACACGCACGCTGCATCGATGCCTCATTCGTGGAGAGCTGGACTCCTTCCGCAGCATCATCCACAAGGAGATTCACGAGGCATTCCAGCTCTCTCCCTCCCGAATGACACGAAGTATTTTTCAAATTTCACTGTTGATGGATTATCCTATGGCTCCGGAATGGATACTTTGGCTTAAGACGCCAGATCAAGCAGAACGCTTATTAATGCAATGGGCTCAAGACTTCCTGGGTCGACAAATTCCCTCGGAAAATGGGAATGGGACGGTTATAGAGTTAGCCAAGCGATATATCGAAGAGAACTACATGCAGGAGCTCACGCTGACGTTACTCGCTGAACGATTCAACTATTACCCTACCTATTTCTCCGAATTGTTTAAGGAAGGGGCAGGTACCTCTTTCGTTCAATATGTGACAGGCGTTCGGATGAATCATGCCTTGCAACTGCTGAGGGATACCCAATTAACGGTATGGGATATTACTGAACTGACAGGTTTCAGTTCGCCAAGTTATTTCAGTTCGAAATTCAAAAGAATGTTCAACATGAGTCCTTCAGACTATCGGCTGCAACATTCCGAAAAAATCGATAACCATGATCCGAAGAAATAAGATTCAAGCTTCTGCCCTTCCCCGGTATGATGTGGTTACCAAGAGAACGCCGCATGTTGTAAGCGGATTCACAATGGGTAACCATGAATTTTATCCATGCAGAAGGGAGGCACATGATGAAAAAACAGACCAAGCCCTTATACGGTCAGCAGAATACCACAGCCTACTTGTTTCTTCTGCCTTGGCTGATCGGGCTCTTCAGTCTGACACTGGGACCGATGATTGCGTCCCTATACTTATCCATGACCAAATTCAATCTGCTGTCATCACCGACTTGGACTGGACTTAGCAACTATGTTCACATCTTTACCGAGGATGATACCTTTCGCAGGTCCCTGGGGCTGACATTTTATTATGTCTTTTTATCCGTTCCCCTAAGACTTGCCTTTGCTCTACTGGTGGCAATGGCGCTGAACAAAGGAATTCGAGCCCTTGGCATCTACCGGACCGTATATTACATCCCTTCCCTATTGGGCGGTAGCGTCGCGATCGCAATCGTCTGGCGTCAACTTTTTGAGGGAAACGGACTGGTCAACCAGTTTCTAAGCTGGTTTGGTATCTCGGGTCCATCCTGGATTGCGCATCCGGATTATGTGGTTTATACCATCATCACGCTATCCGTATGGCAATTCGGGTCTGCCATGGTCATCTTTCTTGCGGGTCTGAAACAGATCCCGGCAGATTTGTATGAAGCTTCCGATGTCGATGGAGCGGGAAAGATACGTCAATTTTTCGGAATCACACTGCCCATGCTCTCCCCCGTTATCTTTTTTAACCTGATCATGAGCATGATCAATTCATTCCAGGCGTTTACACCCGCTTACGTGATCGGAGATGGCCGCGGGGGTCCACTCGACGCAACAATGTTCTATACCTTGTACTTGTATCTGAAAGGTTTCTCATTCTTTGATATGGGTTATGCTTCGGCTCTGGCTTGGATCATGTTGGTCATTATCGGGGTATTCACCGCAATCGTCTTTGTTACATCCCGATTTTGGGTGTTCTACGGGGATAATCAGGAGGGGAGGTAATGCATATGCCAATCAAACGACAACTGGTTCAGGCCGGGAGGCATGCCACCATTATACTTTTCGGTCTGCTGATGTTATATCCTGTACTATGGTTAATTCTCAGTTCGTTTAAACCGAACCATCTCATTTTCACCAGTGGCAGTCTTTTCCCAACCAGCTTCACGCTGGAGCACTATATTAATGGCTGGAAAGGTCTGCAGGGCATCTCCTTTGGCCGTTTCTTTGGCAACTCCGTGCTGATCTCGGTCATGAGTGTGCTGGGTAATGTGATCTCCTGTTCCCTTGCAGCCTTTGCTTTCTCCAGATTGAAGTTCAGATTCAAAGGCCTGTGGTTCAGCATGATGTTGATCACGATTATGTTGCCTTACCATGTTACTCTGGTGCCCCAGTACATTCTCTATAATGAGCTTCAATGGATTAATACGTATTTCCCGCTGATTCTGCCCAAGTGGCTCGCACAGGATTCCTTCTTCATCTTGCTCATGGTTCAATTCATACGCGGTATACCGCGGGAACTGGACGAGAGTGCAACCATTGACGGTTGTGGGCAATCACAGATCTTTTTCAGAATCGTAGTGCCTCTTCTCGTTCCGGCACTGATTACAACAGCGATCTTCACCTTCCTGTGGAGCTGGGATGACTTTTTCAGCCAGATGATCTATCTGAGCAAAATTGATCTGTTCACCGTGCAGCTGGGCATCCGGTCTCTCTTTGATCCCTCAGGACAATCCGATTGGGGCGCATTGCTTGCCATGTCTACTCTGTCACTGCTTCCCGTGACCATTATCTTTTTACTGTTTCAACGATATTTTCTTGAAGGCATTGCGACAACAGGTCTGAAGTAACAACACGTTTCTCATTATCCATAGTCAGGGGGATTCACCATGTTCAAACGTTTCTTGATCGGTATAATCACTTCACTTTTGTTATTCGTAACAGCTTGCTCTGGAACAGACCATACAGGTGCTACTGATAATACAGGCGATGGTAATAACAATGGAACTACCGAGAATGGACAGGTCGAACTTCGCATCATGTGGTGGGGGGACCAGAAACGGGCAGATATTACGAATGAAGCCCTGAAGATCTTTCAGGCAAAACATCCGGATATTAAAATTTCAGGTGAATTTGCACCCTCCTCTGGATATTTCGACAAGCTGAATACCCAGTTGGCATCAGGCACAGCACCGGATATCTTTTTCCTCGGTGGAAATGTCGTTGATTATGCCAAAAAAGATGTCCTGCTCAATCTGGACCCCTACGTAGGCAATGAACTGAATCTGGACGGTATGGATGAAACCATGATTGAATACGGACGTCTCGACGGGAAGCTGCAACATATTTCTGCCGGTGCGAACGCACGTGGAATTGTTGTAAACAAGGCACTCTTTGAGAAGGCCGGCGTGCCTTTGCCCGCTTCAGATTGGAACTGGGCAGACTATGCCGCCATCAGCAAGGAGTTGTCCGACAAACTCGGAGACGGCTTTTATGGAACCTACAATTTCACCGTCGACGGGATGGATATTTTTCTGAAACAACGCGGCAAACAGCTGTATGATATGAAAAACGGTACACTCGGATTCACTCAGGAAGACATGCTGGAATGGTTCCGGTATTGGGAAAAGACTTCGGCATCCGGCGGTGTAGTCACACCGGAATTGCAGGTTTCCAATCCCCATGATGACACAAGTAAATCCCTGTTGATCACAGGCAAAGCAGCCATGACCTTACTTCCGTCCAACCAATTGGCTGCGTTCCAGAGCTTGACTGAAGACCCTCTGGTTCTTCTCCCTGTGCCCCGAGGTCCTAAGGGAACGGGTGTTGTATTTGAATCCAGTCAGGGATTATCAGGGTATGCCAATACCAAACATCCGAAGGAAGTGGCAATATTAATGGACTTCTGGATTCATGATCCTGAAGCAGCCAAAATCCTCGGTAATGACCGCGGCGTGCCCGTTACGGAAGCCAATCGTAATCTTCTTCAGGAAGGTGCAGGTCCTGTGGAGGAGATTGTCTATAATTATACGAGCCTTGTCTCCGAAGCTACGAAGACTGAACCTTTTGACGTAAGCTACAACCCGCCTGGGTTTGCAGAGTTCTCCAAATTAGCTCAGACAACGAATCAGGAGATCGGATTTGGACGAAAAAGTGTGGAACAGGCTGTCTCGGACTTCTATAACGGGACCGTTCGCATCTTTGAGTCGAATCAATAAGCAGACGCTGTGAGGAGGAACATATGACAGAAGAGATACTGAATCGTCTACGCAACATGTCGATCATGGATCAAGTTCAGCCTGTTAAACCGGAAGATCAGCATTTATTACAGGAATGGCATGCGTCGGGTGTCCGGTTTGCAGCATCGGGCGGACGAATGGAAGCTACGTATTATGCGGCAGTTGAAAAATTGCTTGCTTGCATCCTGCCCATGGGAGACAGCGATCCTATTTTACAAGAAGGCGGCATCTATCTGGGATGTTGGTTAGAGAGTACAGGTACCATTAATGCGGAGCTGCTGTCTCGCCTGCTGCCTTCCGTGTCCGAAACAACGTACCTCGCATTTGCCGAGCAGCAAAGAGAAGATGGATTGCTTCCGTATAAACTCACGGCAAACGGGCCCTCTTTCCGGCAAATCCAGTTGGTCACTCCACTGGCACGCAGTGTATGGAACCACTATCGTCTTCATGACAATCATGGCAAGCAGTCACCTTTCCTGAGCACCATGTACAAGGCTATGGTTCGTTACGATGAATGGATTGCACGAAACCGTAATACCCGAGGAACCGGCTGTGTAGAAGCCTTCAGTACGTTTGACACCGGACATGACTTATCCCCGCGTTTCTGGCATGTTCCGGATACACCGTATATGAATGATGCTTCTGCCTACCACCCGGATTCTCCAATTCTGCCTTTTCTGGCACCAGATCTGACTGCCAATATCTATTGTCAGCGCAAGTATCTCTCTCGTATAGCTGAGGAACTGGGAGAATCGGGAACGGATTGGAAAGCACAAGCCGAATCCAGCCTGGAAAGTCTCTTCCGTTATTGTTACGACGAACAGGATATGTTCTTCTATGATCGGGATCGCAATGACGAATTCGTCAGAGTGCAATCCGATGTGCTGCTTCGCGTGATGGCCTGCGAGGTGGGCGACCGTGAATTGTTCGATAATCTACTGCGTCGGTACCTGTTGAATACAAGCAAGTTTTTCGCTAAATATCCGTTTACATCGATTTCAATGGATGACCCCAGATCCGATCCTTTTTCCTCCTATAATAGCTGGGGAGGCGCATCCAATTTTCTGAGTCTGATTCGGGCACCACACGCATTTGAATATCATCATCGTTATGTGGAGCTAACTTGGGTATTGCAGCCCATCTTGTCCGCTCTCTCCAAAGATAAGCGATTTGGTCAGGTACTCAGCCCGTGGACCGGGGAACAAGGTTTTACCGAGACTTATTCCCCCTCCATTCTCTGTCTCCTCGATTATGTGGAGCGATTATGCGGAATTATGCCTGTTGGATCGAATCAGCTCTGGTTTACGGGACTGCTCCCCATCGATATGGATCATGGAGAGGTTGTATCAGGCAACACGGCTTATAGCAGGAAGGTCCAAGGAACAGGATATGAATTGGTGAACACACCGGATCGTATGACGGTATATAGGGAAGGCAAGGTTCATTTGCAAGGCCCGTCAGGAATTCGACTGGTAGCGGATCGTAGTGGACATCTGGAGGCAATCATCGGAATGAGCGTTCGCACCGTCGAGGGAGAGCTCTTCTACCAAGGAAAGTGTGTTCCTATTCGGATCAAAGGAAATGAAATGCAGCGATACACGGACGGAGATCTCAGGACGGAGCGCGATATTGGCATCATCCATCCTGCGTATCGTTAATGGTTCGTATGCAAAAGCGCAAGTTGCGGAGCATTACTGCCCCTCACTTGCGCTTTTTTTCTATATTTCTACACCTTCCGTTGCCAAGCCGGGTGACGATAAAATTCAATCGTATCAATATAATTGACCGTGAACTGCTGCTCCACATCTGACAGGTTCAACAGTTTACGGTCGATTTGCTTCATCCCCATGACCACATCGTGTCTTAGCAGGTCCATCGCAATTTTGCCTACAAACCCGCCTTCCATCTCCTTATGCTTGGCACGAAACTCCTCATTGTAGATCATTTCAGGCGTGAATGCTGCTTCGACGAACGCATTAACAAGCGTAAGCTCATTGCCATCGATCTGTACTGCCAGGTAATAATTGCCACGCTCATCCTGAATGAGGTCTTTATACATCTCTACGATCACTTGAATCACTCCCCTATTATAAAATGAAACCCCTTTAGCCTTAACGAACATGGGCTATCAAACGTACACCATCCTACCCCGTGCCTTCATATACTAGGTACAAATGGCGAACGGAGGAATTCTTATGAGCTGGCAGCATCTCCATACTGGAAAAACACTTCAGCAGCGTCTGGCAGAACTCCAGGGGCACCTTGCAGAACTGAATACTCCACTCTCCGGGTTGGAACCGGGACGTATTCGTCGTGTCTATCCAAGGCAGTTTATCAAAGTAAACCGTCAGTTATTCATTCCGCTCAGTCTGAATTCCATTCGGGTATTCGATATTCCTCGAACGCGGAGAGGCGTCAGAGTGGGAATCCGCACGACGTTCCCTTCCTGGAATGCATTTAACAATATCAGACTGGTTGGCGTGGGACTGGATTATCTTGAACTCCAGGGAAAAGGCAGAGTCCCTTCCCGTATTCTATTTCCTCTCTCCAGCGTTGAGTCGATCTATCGGCCAACCACCGGGAGAAAGAACCTGAAACGAGCTTGTAGGCGGAAGTGAAACTGGTTCTTTTCACAAGTCATACAATGGTTCCCGCATGTCAGCATGCGGTCGCTCCCTTCCAATGGTTAATTATAACCCATCCAACCACTCCTCTGCTGAAGAATCATTTTATGTCAAAAAGCGGTGAGAACAGAACTGCTTCTGTATCTCACCGCTCAGCCAGTTTCGGATCAAGCTGATGTTTCACATGTGTTACTCAGATGCCTGTCCATACGTCCTTGGCATAACGACCTTCCTGCTGAAGCTGATTGAGCCAATCTTCTGCTTCCTTCGCGGACTTGCCATGAATATCAGCGTATGCCTGCTGGAGTGTAGCTTCCACATCAGGTGCCATCTTGCTGCCATCACCGCAGATATACAGATGCGCACCCTCTTCAAACAAAGGAATCAGGTGCTGAGCATCGTCTCTCATCAGATGCTGTACATAACATTTCTCCTCCCCGTCTACACGGGAGAAGGCCGTATGAAGTTTCACAAGCCCTTCTTGCTGGGCTGCTTCCAATTCATTTTTGTACAGATAATCATGTTCGGGATTCCGGCATCCAAAGTACAAATGGGCTTCGCCAACGTCTTGACCCTGCTGCTTCAATACATGTCTCGCCTGCAAGAAACCTCTGAATGGAGCAACACCTGTACCCGGCCCTACCATGATGACGGGAACCTGTGCATCTTCCGGCAGTTGGAAACCGGATTCCGGTGTACGGGTAAACATGACGATCTCGTCCCCCGGTTTCAGGTTAGCCAAGTAATTGGACGCAATGCCTTTATATTCTCCCTGTCCACTCCACGCCGGGGCACGCACTACACTCACCGTAATACTCGCTTGATCGGGTTGCACACGCGGTGAACTGGAGATCGAATAATATCTGGCTTTTAATGAAGGCAGTAATTCAAGGAAACGCTCAAACGGCAGTTCACATGCCTCATATTTCACCAGATAATCCAGCATGGAGATCCGTTTATTGCGCACTTCATCCATATACACAGATTCATCAAGCAGCGCTTCAAGTTCCTTCTTATGCGGTGGACATACGGTGTATGCTGCCATTTCTCTCAACTGCGCACGAGTTGCCGCCTCCTGAAGCTCGACGCTATGACTGAGCAGATCATACAGGTTAACCGGTTGATGCAGCGGCAGATGTGCGGCACTCCGACCGGATGCATCCAGAACCAGATGCTCCGTACCCGTAAACCCGTATCGACGAAGTACACGTTCTACAAGTTCCGGTGGATTCTGCGGCAGAATCCCCAAATGATCCCCTTCCTTGTAGGTGATGCCTTCAGGCAATCTGATCTCCAGGTGACGTGTGCTGCGTTCACTGCCCGCGTCGTGAAGCTCCCTGTTCTCGAGCACTTCTGCCACATGTGCGTCATACGTATCCGCAAGTGGAGTAACGGCGAGTCCGCTGACAAACTGTACAGATAATGAGCTGCGTTCGCTATTGGAGCTTGTGTTCAGTTTCAGTCCCATGGTTCGTGCAAGATCCGGCCATAGTTGCTCCGTCCAATCTCCCACCTGTTTCTCAAAATCTCCGCTTGCATCGGACTCACCCAAGGGCGATAACCGCTCTGCTCCTCTCGAAGACAATTGTTCGTCTATTAAACGCGGAATGCGCTGATAGGTACTGGCCCAGTTGTGGTCACCGCATCCAAGAACGGCGAAACGCACCCCGTTGAATTCATTGGCATCCGCATGTTCAATCCACTCGACAAACATCTTGGCATTGCTAGGCGGCTGACCATTATAGGATGCACTGACAATAATGACGGCGCCATCCTTCGGCAGTTGGCCGACACGATCATCCAGCGCAGCAACCTCACTACGGAAACCCTGGTATCTGGCAGTATCCGCAATTTCACGTGCAATGCCTTCGGCTGTACCCAGATTGGAACCGTACAGAACAAGCATCGGTGTGTGGTGGGCATTCGCTGCATCCGGCTCCGTTCTTTTGGCAACCGGCTTCGGTTCTTCGACCGCTACACCTGGAACGGCCATGACTGGCTGCCCCCCACGCGCACGTACACGAATGGTGAAGTTATCCGGTTTGAGCGTCAGCGTTTCTTTCACCTTTAACTGATAATCCGAATGATCGATGAAGTCAAAATGCTTCAGCACCATGCCCAGTACCAGCGTTGCTTCCTGAAGTGCAAACTGCTGACCTATACATGCCCGTTGACCATTTCCAAAAGGTTTGTAGGCATCATGCGGCACTTTGCTCGGATCTTCGAACCGTTCCGGGCGGAATGTCTCTACATCGTCTCCCCATGCTTCTCGGTCGCGATGCAGCTTGGGAATAAGTACGCTGACGCTGTCTCCTTTTTGCAAAGGATATTGACCCGCAAGTACCGTGTCCTCTTTTGCATACAGGGAAAATGCCGGGGCCGTTGGCCATAACCGCAATGCTTCGTTCAAAACCATGCGAACGTACTTCAGATTGCGAACCTGATTGTACGTGGGAACCGGATCTTTCAGAATCTGATCCACCTCAGCTTGAGCTTTAGCCAGTGTATCCGGATTCTTCATCAGATAATAAACAGCGAAGGATAACAGTCCACTTGTGGTCTCATGTCCAGCAATCAGGAATGTAATAATCTGATAACGGATGTTCTCATCATCCAGTGTTTCTCCCGTTTCCGGGTCCTTGCCGCTGAGCATATGGGACAACAGATCATCCGCGCCTTCCTGCGGTTTCTCTTTGCGCTCGGCAATAATGTGATCCACCAGCGAGAACATGGAACGGATGTCCTGTTCAAACTGTTTCTTTTTGGTGATCATCAGTTTGTCTTGCAGACGCAGTCGCTGCAGTGAACTCATGGATTCATCCAGCGCACGAACCATGCTCGTAATGAACGGGTGTGGTTCTTCCCGGTAGAAGCTGTTAAACCGATAGTTAAACCCACACAGGCCAATCGTGTCGAGCGTAAGACGTGTCATATCATCCGGAACGTTAACCGTCTCATCCGGATTTAATCGTGACCATTTCTGAACCAGCTGCACAGCCAGATCAATCATTTTGTTGTGATATCCCTGCATCGCACGTTGACTGAAACTTGGCAGCAGTACGTTATGGGCTTTTTTCCAATTCGGTTCCTCGGTCCAACTCGTAAATAGTCCATCTCCTGCAAAAGCACGAACCTTCGCAAGAGGTGCCCAAACACGTTTGTCAAATTTGGATTCATCCGTTACCTCGGCGACCAGTTCGTGACCTGAAATATACAATTCACTTCGTCCGGGATACTCCATACGAAAGATCGGTCCATATTCTTCAGCCAGTTTCACCAGCGATTGCACCGGCTCTTCAAAGTTCAATTGCGGCAAATTGCCCAGCGGGCCAAATGTTTTGGGTTGAGGCACTGAAATTGGTGGCATGACGCTCACTCCTTCTTTCCAAGTTAAGAGTTTTACAACTAAAAAATAATGACTTGATACATACGCAATTGCACTTAAGCTTCAAATCACACATAACCTTCAAATCAACAGATTCAAGTTATTTTTTGCACAATTTCATATTTCATCCAGATAACAATAAAACTTCGAAGAACTAACTGACCGGAATGGTATATTGGTCATTTTAGAATAAAAAAAATGGAGACTTGTTATCTCCTTTTACCCTAACATTTCCAGTTCCAATCTTCAACAGTCCCAAAGTCATAGGACCTCAGGACATGGAATGCGGTAAACCTATGAATCTTCCAACAGAATTTGAATAACCGACTCCATTTCCATTGGAGAAACTGTCGTTTCATACCGGCCGTGAACATTCCCGCTGCGATCGATCAGGAATTTGGTGAAATTCCATTTGATCCCGTCTCCTCGGTACAATTCGGGATACTTCTCTTTCACAAAAGCGTTCATCCACTGTCCTTCTTGGGTATCCAGATCATAGCCTTGAAAAGGCGCTGCGTCAGTCAGGTAACGGAACAACGGGTGCAGCGATTGCCCTACCACCTCAACTTTCTCCAAGATCGGAAAGGAAATCTGAAACTGACTTCTGCAATATTCTGCAACCTCGGCGTTACTGCCAGGTTCTTTCTCGTTAAACTGGTTGCAAGGGAACGCCAAAATCTCCAGTCCTTGATTACCATAGGTCTCGTACATCTGCTGAAGTTCACTGAACTGGCGGGAATAACTACACCGGCTTGCTGTATTCACAATAAGCAATACTTTCCCTTTGAATGCTGACAAATCACCCTCGTGGCCATCCATGTACGGAACCTGGTAAGAAAATATACTCATTCGTACTCACCTTCCTCTTTCTCTTCTCTTTTTGTATCTCACATGAATTCTCTCTTGAGTTGGATTATACACCCCTATCACTAATAGGTGAAATATATAATGAATATAAAATTAATAGATTCCACCTATGACATACTAAAAAAAACTGCCCTTAACAGCCAAAAGCTGTTTCTCGGACAGTTATCCTATCATAGTGTGTATCCGCTCCACTTACCGTTACCCCATAATCAAACCATATACAATACCCGGTCCGTGCACCCCGATGGTTAAATCATTTTCAATATCGGAAGAACGGCTTGGCCCTGAAATAAAGTGAATGCCTGCCGGAAGGTTCTCTCTTCCCGCTTCGTCAAACCGATCCAGTGTCTCACCCAGTCGTGTGTGGAGTCGTTCCACCGGAATAATGATGATGAGTACCGTCGGCAACAGACTGACGGAACGACCTTTTTCGGGTGAAGAAAGTACAGTAACCGAACCTGTATATGCAGTCGCATAATCCGCCATGACCACCCCGATATCAGCTTCAGCTGCCCTGGCTTTCCAGTTCTCATCGGCTTGACTATTCCAGACTGAGATCTGTACATCCGGGAGCTGCGCTTCCAAACCGAGATTATCAAGCGCCTCCTCATTTTGACGAATAATATACTTCGCACTCAGTTCATGAGATTTGTTGGCAATAAATTGAGACACTTCTTCCATGTTCTGAACCCGGGCAATGTGGGCGCCTACACTCACAAAGTTATCGGTAAATGCTTGAATACGCTTCTCTTCATCCCATTCCAGTTCAGTCCAAAAGTCGGGTGCTCCGCGAAAGGGTTGGGTCGGCGCGTGTCGTTGCCGGGGTCTTCTCAATTTCGAAGCAATGTCATTCATGAACTGCTCCTGCTTCTCCTTGGATTTCTTCTCCAATTGCGCGAGCCATTGCTGATGTTCAGTGACCATGCTTACCCTCCCCTTCCTTTCGTTCACGAATGATCTGCTCCATGCGGCTGCGAACGGAAGAACTCATGGCCGGCTGCTCCTGGTTCAGTTCCTGATCCAGCTTGTTCCATTGCTGCCGGAAAGATTTCTTGGCCAGACTCGGGGCAACCCGATAATTGTTCCAACCTTTGAGTGGACCCAGCTTGAGGGAAATGCCGTTATTGCGTACAACTGCTTTCTGCCCAATCTGCCCCAGGCGTATGGCCGTACTGAAGCGTTTGGAATTGGATACCACAGCGGCAAACCCCTTCATGCCCATACTTTCCATCTTGTTTCCATGACCGTCTTCCACTTTACGCCTACGTAAATAAACGAGCATATCATGCAATGGAATCTTAACTGGACATGCTTCATAACAGGCTCCACACAGACTTGAAGCACCCGCAATATCATTCCATTCATCAATGTTGCCATTGAGTGCAGGCGTCAATACCGCTCCAATCGGTCCACTATAGGTTCCACCATAGGCATGGCCCCCAATATGGCGATATACTGGACAAGCATTCAGACAAGCACCGCATCGAATGCAATTCAGCAGTTCTTGAAACTCGGGATCACCGAGCTGAAGGGATCGACCGTTATCCACGATAATAATGTGCATTTCATCTGGTCCATCCGCATCCGCTGTACGGCGAGGACCTGTGATGCCTGACATGTACATCGTCAGTTTCTGACCTGTTGCGGAACGAGGCAATAAGGTTGCCATCACCTCCAGATCCGTCCACGATGGAATGATCCGTTCCATGCCCATGAGTGTTATCTGCGTTTTGGGAACAGTGGATACCATACGGGCATTGCCTTCATTTTCGAACAATACCATGGAACCTGTCTCCGCAATTGCGAAATTACAGCCGGTCATGCCGATATCCGCTTCCAGAAATTTCTCGCGCAGCTTTTTGCGAACAAATCCGGCAAGTACCGTCGTGTCCGGTTCCAGAGTTTCACCTGCTTCTTTGGATAACAACTCTGCGATCTGATACCGATTCTTATGGATGGCTGGAATGACAATATGAGAAGGGGCTTCCCCTGCCAACTGAATAATATATTCACCCAAGTCAGTCTCAATGGCTTCAATGCCTGCCGACTCCAGCACATGATTCAGGTGCACTTCCTCCGACACCATCGATTTGGACTTAACTACCGTAGAAGCCTGTTTATGCGCCGCAATATCCAAAGCAATCGCAGCAGCTTCAACCGAGGTATCTGCAAAATGAATATGCACACCGTTCGCACGAGCGTTATTCACAAATTCATTCAGATAATAATCCAGATGCGCAATCGTATGCAGACGAATCTGACGGCCACGTTCCCGCCATTCATCCCAGTTTCCATGTTCTTCTGAAGCAGACTTCTTCCCGTTACGCAATCGTTCTGTCGTGAATTTCACCGCTTTACGCAGAAAATCATCATTCAAGGCCAGTCCGGCACGTTCTTTGACCGTCGTATCCATAACTCCCGGTTGACTCATCCTGTTCGCACCCCCTCATACAGTAGTTCCGCCAGATGCATTACACGCACCGGTTCATTCCGATAACGCAGATTACCTGCAATATTCATCAGACAGGCCATGTCCAGCCCAACGAGTACTTCAGCTTGTGTCTCTTTGACATGATCGACCTTCTCCGTCACCATCGCTCCTGAAATATCGGACATTTTGATGGCAAATGTCCCCCCAAAACCACAGCAATCCTCTGCAAACGGAAGTGGAACCAATTCCAGTCCTTTTACTTGAGAGAGCAACGCCATAGGCTCATCCTTCACACCTAGCAGGCGGCTGCCGTGGCAAGATGGATGATAGGTCACTTTGTGCGGAAAATGTGCGCCCAGATCGGTTATCCCGAGTACCTGAACGAGGAATTGAGTGAATTCATAGGCTTTGGCTTCCAATCGTTTTGCTTTCTCCAACCACACCGGTTCATCTGCGAACAATTCGGGATAATGATGGATCATATACGTGCACGATCCGGATGGACAGACTACAAAATCACTATCGTCAAACGCTTCAAGAATCGTCTTCGCCGCTATCCGGGTCTCGTCCCAGTACCCGCTATTGTAGGAAGGCTGACCGCAGCAAGTCTGCACCGGCGGGAAATCCAGCCGAACGCCATGAGCGGCGAGCAATCTGACCATGGCTTCCCCCACTCGGGGATAGATGGCATCGCTGAGGCAGGTAATGAATAAGGAGACCTTCATAATTACACGCTCCTATTAACTGATTAGTAGATGAATAACTAAAGAATATTTACACTGAACACTCCGATGACAGAATAACCTTCCGATCGCTGTTATCCCCAGATTTTTTAATTACTTTTTAAAGGATAAAATCCGGGGATAAAGGCGCACGCTTCGCTTCTTCAAGTTATTTCTGTCCTCTCCGTTTCGTGTAAATGTTTAATTCAATTTATATTAATAAATTCAAAGCTTAAACTGTGATAATCTCGATGTCGTATCCGCTCAAACGTTCTGTCTGTTCAGCCTCCAATGGCTGATTGGTAACGATCGTATGAACTGCGTTTAACCCGGATACTCGGGCAAAAGCACGGACACCAAATTTACTGGCATCGGCAAGTAAGATGACCTGATCAGATATGCCAACCATCTTCTGCTTCAGCCTTGCCTGGAGTTCGTTGGACTCACTTATTCCGCCACCTTCGAGATGTACACCTTTACATGACATGAACATTTTATCCACGTGATACGTTTCCAGAGAACGCTCCGCCAGTGGCCCAACAAAAGACAATGAGCGCGATGCCAGCTGGCCCCCCGTTGATATGACTTCAACCTTGTCACGGCTGCTAAGTTCAGTGGCGATTTGAATCGAGTTGGTTAAAACCGTCAGCGGGAAATCCGGCATGTTCGCTGCCATATAACCTGCCGTTGTGCTCGCATCCAACAGAATGCGATCACCCGGATGAATCATCGCCAGAGCCGCTTGTGCAATCCGCTTTTTCTCTTCCGCATGGGTTGTTTCCCTGATCCGGTAAGGGATCTCCGGCTGATCTTCCTTCACACTCACTGCACCACCGTGTGAGCGGCGCAGTCGCCCTGCCTGTTCCAGCCGATCCAGATCGCGCCGGATCGTTTCCTCTGTCACCCGGCAGCGCTCACTAAGCTCGGATACACGCATACTGCCCTTTTCATTCACCATCTCCACAATCCGGTCATACCGCTCGGCTGCCAGCATGTTAAACCTCACTCCCCGCTTGTGAAGTAGAGGAAGCCGTCAAACGCAGAAATTTGCCGTAAGCATCTTCCCAAATGGAACTGTCCTGCGGCTCATATGCAGTTACCGGAAATGAATCACGAATGGCTTTGCGAGCTTCCCAGATATCCTTAAAAGCTCCGCTTGCCATCCATTGCACAGCCATATTCCCGATGGCACTTCCCTCTGCCGGACCCGCCCATACCGGCTTGCTAATGGAATTCGCAGTCCACTGACATAACAGGCGGTTCTGGATACCTCCACCGACCATATGCAATCCGTTAAATGTCTGCTCCGATAATTGTTCCGTCCATCCCAGGACTCTTCTATACTTCAATGCAAGACTTTCAAGAATTGCCCGGGCAATAGCCCCCTGATCCTCTGGCACCACTTGCCCTGTATTCCTACAATACTGACGTATACGGGTCGTCATATCTCCTGCTGGCATGAATAGTTCATCATCCGGATCAAACAAACTGGCAAATGGAGCCGCCTGTTCCGCCTTCGCCAATAACCCATCGTAGCTGATTCCCTGCCCTTGACGCTCCCACTCCCGCATGCTTTCCTGCAAAATCCACAGGCCCATGATGTTCTTGAGCAGACGGAATGTTCCGCCCGCCCCGCCTTCATTCGTGAAGTTCAAGGCCAGACTCTGGCTACTTATCGCAGGTTGATCTATCTCCGTACCCATCAGAGACCAAGTTCCACAACTCAGATAAGCAAATGAACGTTCCGTTGCAGGAACAGCCACAACGGCTGAACCTGTATCATGCTCCGCAACCGCGATTACGGGAATCGGGGACAGACCCAGATCGGTACAGATACTGCTGCGCAGCTGTCCAACACGGGTACCAGGCAGCACGGCTTCGCCGAACAGTTTCTCCGAAATGCGAATATGTGCCAGCAACTCACGATCCCACTGCCCCGCCGACGGATTGTATAATTGCGTTGTCGTTGCATTCGTGAACTCATTTACCGCTTCCCCGGTCAGGAAATAACGAAGCAAATCCGGAATCATGAGAAAACGCTCTGCTTCATGAAGTATCGGGGAACCGCTACGCTCTAGCGTTGCCAATTGATATAATGTATTGAAGCCAAGAAACTGAATCCCTGTGCGTTCGAAGATTCGCTGAGAGGTCAGCTCTTGGCGTACCTGATCCATCACGCCGTTAAACTGTGTATCACGGTAGTGGTACGGGTTACCCAGCAACTCACCATGACTGCCGAGCAAACCAAAATCAACGCCCCAGGAATCGATCCCCAGACTCTCCGGCTGTTCTCCCTGCTGCTTCACAAGCGTAAGCCCTTGCAACAATTCATGATGCAATCGCAGAATATCCCAGTGCATCCGCTCGCCAACCTTCACTGGTTCATTCTTGAACCGATGAATTTCGCTCGTTTCGATTCCTCGATCATTCAGATGTCCCAGTAGCGCTCTCCCGCTCCCAGCACCCAAATCATAAGCCAGCACACTCACTGCGCTTCACCAACCTTTCGAACCCATCCTATTTTCCAAACGGTATCTCTTATTCCAGTCCGTAATCCTGTACTTCATGCTGTATTTAATGTTTGTTTGTTTTTGTTTAATACTGTTTAACTTTATTTTACGAGTATATCACCATTGTAAGCGTTTGAATACCCTTCGCTTTTTCTTTCTTTTGGGTATACCAAAAACGACTCTCTCCACTTGGGAGGAGCCGCATTTCTTTTTCTTCACGTATAAAATTGGCCTTTGCTTACCCCCGACTGGGGCTGTACATCTCTCTCAAAATGCTTGAACCGTGTCCCCTGATACGTCAGCATCCCCCGATCATTTTCCACCAGCATGCCATAATGGTTTCCACCAACGATCAGTTCAATGCGCTCCCCATTGTCGAATTCAAATGTAACATAATATCGAGTAGTCGCACTGCTATCCCCGCTTCCACCTGAGACTTCCGTTCGTTTGGCCACCACCGTTGAATGCAGGGTTAACAAGGCCGCTGCGTTATTCGATGACCACGTGCGTACCCCGGAAATAATAACAAAAACAATAACTCCCGCAATGATCAGAAATATGCCGCCAATGAAAATCGAAGCAAAAGCATTCATTGTAGCAAACTCATTGAATCCCGAAAAGAAACCACCCTGATTGCCTTCAAAACCCGGTACTCCATTCATGTCGTCAAACACACCAAAGCCATCAACGCTTAATCGGCCCATCGATGAGGACACGCTTGTTAACGCCATTCATCATCGTTCCCTTCCCCTTGCAAAATAAGATGCACCGCCCTCACGCAAGGAAGGCGGTGCATGCAGACAACCCGTTCTGCCTTGTCCGTATACTATATGAACCAGATCAGGAATACAGACGTTCAAGTTCGTCGACCAGACTGCCGACATAAGCAACCGCAGAACGAATCGGCTCGGGTCCGGACATATCCACACCCGCAAGCTTCATTAACTCCTGCGGCGTCAGACTTCCACCAGCTTTGAGTGCTTCAAGCCAGCGATCTACCGCAGGCTGTCCTTCTTTCCGAATCTGCTGTGCTGCCGCTGTGGAAGCGGTCAAACCAGCCGCATAGGTATATGGATATAGTCCCATATAATAATGAGGTTGTCTCATCCACGTGAGCTTGGCACCTTCATCAATCACCAGATCAGGTCCCCAGAATTCTGAGAGGATGTCCCCTTTGAGCTGACTTAACGTCTTCGCCGTAATCGGCTCATCATTAGTTGCGAGTGCATACACCCTGCGCTGCAATTCACCTTCCAACAGATGCGTAACGAAGTTATGGTAATACGTATTCAACAGTTGCAAAATGACCCAACGACGCATTCTCGGATTATCGGAACGTTTCAATAGATGATCTGCCAGCAGCATTTCATTCATGGTCGATGGTGCCTCAATGAAATAAAGCGATGGTCTTGTATTCGTGAGCCGTTGGTACCGTCCCGCAAGCATAAAGTGACCTGCATGTCCCACTTCATGGGCAAGTGTAAATGCTCCGCGCATATTGTTCGCCCATGAAATTAGGATATAGGAGTGTGAACCATATATAGAGGAACAAAATGCCCCGGTGGATTTGCCTGCATTATCAGCGTAATCCACCCAGCGTTCACTGAATGCGCGTTCTACGATCTCGCCATACTCCGGCCCAAGCACATCAAGGGCTTCACGAATGAGTGTGCACGCCTCGTCATATGTAATGGCAGGGCTAAATTCAGGATCAAGCGGGGCCTTCAGATCACAGAACATCAGCTTGTCCAGACCCAGCTCACGTTTCTTGAGAGCCGCCAGTCTGCGCATATGTGGTGCAAGTTCCTGCTGGATAATATCGAGCACATTATTGTACATCTCTTTGCTCACTTGCTGTGGGCTGAGAAGCATATCTGTAACATCGTCGTAACCACGCAGTCTGGACAAGACCACCTGTTTCTTCACTTCCGTTGCATAACCTTCTGCAAACGTATTTTTGTAATCATTCAATGTCGAGCTGAATGCAGCATAAGCAGAACGGCGCAGCTTCGTATCGGACGACATTTCATAATTATTTTCATAAAATGACCAGGACAGCGGACGAGTATCATCCTCTCCATCGAGGGCATCGTCAAACGTCATGTCTGCCAGTTTACCACGCAGATAGATTCGGTATGGGGAATCCAGTACCTCTCCGAGTGAAGCGAGTACCTTCTCGGTTTCCGGTGTGAGCCGATGTGCTTTTTCCCGAATCAAACGCTCCAAACTACGCGCATATGGTTCCAGTCCCGGAAGTTCTTGAATATAACGCTCTACCGTTCCATTCGGAAGTTCAACGATCTCCGAATTGACAAAAGACAAGGACGACGACAGGTTCGATAGGATATCTCCTGCTTTGGCTGAATTCTCTATGTTCACCGGATTGGTACTGTCCTCTGACTGCTTCAAGCGGGCATAAGAAGCCGTCTTGCCAATGCGCTCCTGCAAAGCTTCACGGGCATCCAGACAAGCTAGCAACTGTTGAGCGCCTTCGCCTAGACGTCCTTTGAACGTTTCAATCTGGGCAGCAGCCTCAGGAAGTGATCGAAGCTCCTGCTCCCACTCTACATCGGTTACAAACAAGTCTTTCAATTCCCAAGTGGTTTCCTGATCTACCTCGGCACGTGTACGTATTTTTTCCATCTTTAGTTGTCATCCTCCTTGCATTTTCCAATATCTCTCATCGTATCATATTCGGTTTATGTATACATGACATCTGCAAATAATGAGACTTTTGGTATAGATTTATGGTCGAGCAGACAAACGGGTTACTCCATATTACTCCGCTGGCAGAATAGCCTTTCGATCGCTGTTATCCCCGGATTTTTTGATTCACTTTTTTAAAGGTGAAAATCCGGTGATAAAGGCGAACGCTTCGCTTCTTAAGTCTATTTCTGCCCGCTTCGTTTGGAGTAAACTATTGATCCACTGACCAAAATTTAAAAGTAACTAAAAACCGCTGGTTATGGAAAAATCCATTTAACCAGCGGTTTGTTCAAAATATAACTATTTAGCTTTCTTTCCAGATTACATTTTCACCGTAATTTTTACCCCAGTTATACATTGCATGCAGGACAGGCATCAGGCTCTGGCCGTGATCTGTCAACGTATATTCCACCCGAGGAGGTACTTCTGCATACACTTTGCGCTCAATCAGCTTGTCTTCCTCCAGCTCACGTAGCTGGTTGGTCAGCATCTTCTGGGTAATATGAGGGATTAGACGTTTCAACTCACTGAAACGTTTGGTGCCTTCCAGACCCAAATGCCACAATATGATCAGTTTCCATTTGCCACCGATCACCGCAAGGGTCAGTTCCTTCTCACAGTTGATCTCTTTCAGATTAATCCGTTCCTTGACTTCGGCTGCCATGGCTCCGAGCCCCCTCATCTTCAATCTTATATCGCCTATATTACGCATATCACGGGGATACTTTACATAAGGTAATCTTTCCGCTCCATGCATGATGTAATAAGTACTTTCATTCGATACAGCTATCTATTAATTCTACTACAGCCTGAACGGGATGCAAAGTTTAAGTCACAACCTCGAATAAAATCTATACACTTGAAAGACTGTACATCGCACAAAAGACCAGAACCCTTCATAATCGAAGGATTCCGGTCTTTCATCTATTCCTATTCCAGGTTAGCGTGGCGGCCAAACATATCCGCTCCGGTCATGCCCTTCATTTCCATCATCGTAAGGATGAGAGCATCCATGCCGATTAACAGTCCCTGTTCGAACAGCGAACCCATGGGCTGAATGGTTACTTCCGCTCCAGAAGTCGCTGTGTCCTCTTTGGCTGAAGCGGGAAGGCGCACTATCGTAGTTGCCAATTGCCCAATTGTGGATTCTGGTTTGATCGTAATCAATCCAACAGGTGCGCCTGCCTGACTAGCCTTCTGAGCCATCGCTACAAGACTTCCTGTCTCTCCTGATCCTGAGCACAACAGCAGGAAGTCCTTCGAGCTGATGCCGGGTGTAACGGTCTCACCTACCACATATACTCGAACTCCCATCTGCATCAGTCTCATGGCAAAAGCCTTTCCCATTAGACCTGACCGGCCTGCCCCAGCCACAAAAATCTGTTCCGCAGCCAGAATATGTTCAGCCATCGCTTGCATTTCTGCATCATCAATCTGGCTTAACGTACGTTCCAGCTCCTTCAAGATGTCCGCTGCATATTGTGTTTTGCTCATTTGCTTACCCTTGTTTAACAAGACGTTGCATTTCAGCTGCAACTGCGGCTTTGTCTGCTTGTCCTGTGATACCGCCACCTACAATAACCAGATCCGGTTGTGCTTTGATTACTTCTGGCAATGTTTCCAGCTTGATTCCGCCAGCGACAGCCGTTTTAGCATTTTTCACAGCAGCTTTGATCGTTTGCAGATCTTCGAACGGGCTTTGTCCTTCAGCTTGCAGGTCATAACCTGTGTGTACACAGATGTAATCTACGCCAAGCGCATCAATTTCACGAGCACGTTGTTCAAGGTTAGGCACGTTGATCATGTCCACAAGTACTTGTTTGTTTTGTTTCTTCGCTTCTGCTACTGCACCTTTGATCGTACTGTCATTGGTTGCCCCAAGAACAGTGATCAGATCCGCACCCGCTTCAGCTGCTTTCATGATTTCATAACCGCCAGCGTCCATGATTTTAAGGTCTGCCAGAACTTGCAGATTAGGGAATGCTTCTTTCATCGCTTTTACCGCGTGCAAACCTTCATTAATAACGATTGGTGTACCAATCTCAACGATATCGATATATTGTTCTACCTCTTTAACCAGTGCGATACCTTCAGGGATGTTTACCAAGTCGAGTGCCAATTGCAATTTCATCATGTATTTCTCCTTTGTTGTTCAAGTATGAGTCGTTCCTGTAAAAATAATAATCAGATATTTAGCCTGCACCAATTGGTCTGTTCAGATGCATGCAGTGTTGTTTTGGCTACTTACTCATTGTAGACCCTGACTATCCATTCAGGAAGTACGCACTTTGAAGTGAGGTAGTTACCTGGACGATACTATTGATAATAATTCGTTGTTAGGTGAATTAAACAATGGAATCAATCCTGTTTTCAATCCGCTTGCTGCAGAACAGCAACCTGATCATCCAACCAGGTGTTCAATATAAAAGACCCCACCATGTGGCGGGGTCCTTATCATTTTCAATGCCAGCAGAGCTGGTTTACGAATTTATCGTTCTACAAGTATACAGGTTTCACGCATACCGGCTTGGATACACCAGTGCTGTGACCTGTGTATTTCAGACGTCCGCTTTCCTGATCCACCGTGAATGACACGATGTTGTTGGTATCGCGGTTAGCGGCGATCAGCAGTTTGCCGTTAGGTGTCAGAGCAAAGTGACGCGGATGCTCCCCTTCAGCAGATACATGCTCAACCAGTGTCAGGTGACCTTTGTCTGCATCTACTGCAAATACAACGATGCTGTCATGTCCACGGTTAGAACCATATACATAACGTCCATCATTGGAAACGGTGATTTCCGCCGTTGTATTTTCTTTGCCATCATATCCATCAGGCAAAGTGGATACAGTAGAAACCTCTGTCAATGTGCCCGCTGATGCATCATATTGGAACGAAGTAATCGAAGAATCCACTTCGTTGATCACATAAGCGAATTGACCATTCGGATGGAATGCCAGGTGACGTGGGCCTGCACCCGCATGCGTTTTGGTTTCACTGTGCAGCACAAGTTCATTCTTGTCTGCATCAATGGAATAGATCACGATTTTATCCGCACCCAGATCCTGTACCATCATGTATTTGCCATCCGGGCTGAAGAAAGCGGAATGCACATGTGGCTTGTCCTGACGTTCAGGATGCGCACCTTGACCTTCATGTTTCTTCTCGTCCAGAAGAGCTCCAACTTCACCGTTATCCGTCAAAGCTTGCAGACCTACCAGACCACCGTGGTAGCTGGAGAGGATCAAGTATTTGCCGGAAGGATCACGCTGGATATGGCATGGTGGAGCTGAAATGGAGTCATTTCGGTTCAGCAATGTTAATTTTCCGGTTGAAGGATCAATGCTCAGAGCTACAGCTTCAGACATTTTATTGCCTTCAGCAGACGCTGTTTCACCAATCGCATATAGTTTGTTACCCTCAGTATCCACATTGACAAACGTCGGGTTTTTCACGCCCGCGATGCCATCAAGCTTGGACAAGCTGCCTGTATCCTCATTCAATTCATATGCATAAATGCCCTCATTTTCCGTTTCGGCATAAGAGCCAGCAAGTACGAGCAAGCGTTTTGATTCACTCATTACAGTTTCCTCCTCTATGTGTATGTAATCTTGTTGCACCTCTTCTATAATAAATCTGCCATATCAAAATAGCAATCGGCTGTCCCTGCGCATCCGTAAAATCATCGATTAGAACACGCGCGAATTGCACACAATCATACTGATATCCATTCATATGAAGTGTGTCTTCTGCTATGATAAGATAGGTTTTTCATCCAGAAGGGACTGAACTGTATTGCTTCACTCATTCATACTCACGTTATATCATGTATTCCTGCCGATATCACTTCCCGTAATCGGAGGCGTCCTGTTAAAACGCTTCAAGAATTGGGATACCCGGTCGCTCTCGACCTTTTCCCTTTATATTTTGAGCCCTGCGCTCATCTTCAATACATTGCTGCATGCAGAGATTACCTGGACGGACGTCACTAGTACGTTCTGGTTCTCCATCATGAATCTGATTGCCCTGTGGGCTCTCGCCGAGCTGTTAAGCCGGGTTTTCCATCTGGGTGCAAGCGAAAAAGCGGGCCTCACCCTCGTCTCCACGTTTACGAACTGCGTGAATTACGGGCTCCCGCTCGTACTGCTTGCCTTTGGTCAGCTTGGCTTGGATAAAGCCTCGGTCTACGTCATTGGACAGATGATCATTGTTAATACGGTGGGTATCTTTTTTGCCGCGAGATCCCAATTCACCGTAAAAAATGCGATTCTGTCTGTTTTCCGCATGCCATCCATCTATGCTGCTGGCATTGCCATTGCACTGCGTGTGTCCAACCTGAGCCTGCCTGAAGCGCTGGATGGAGGAATCTCCATGCTGGCTGCGGGTTACTCTCCTGTCGTTCTCGCCATTCTGGGAGCACAGATGCTTAGACCCAAAGGTGCAACGGTACCTTGGCTGCCCAATGTACGCCGAGCCTTCTGGACTGGACTTGTGGTACGTCTCGCAGCTGCGCCGGTCCTTTCCTGGCTGATTCTGACCGCTCTTCAGGTCGAAGGTACGTTGTTCAGTGTGCTGCTGATTCTCGCATCCATGCCGACCGCAGTGAACGCCGTTATTTTGGCTGAGCAGTTCAACGCTTCTCCGCAGTTCGTATCCCGCTGCATTCTGTGGACAACTGCTGCATCCATGTTGATACTGCCCATTATGATTGTGATGGCTTCCTGATTAATACCGGTGCCGATACCGACGCCATATCCGCTTGTCGGCGTTTCTCCAGCCGTCGTTCATAACGCCGGTTGAGCGCTCTGACGTAGAAGAATTTTACGACAAAGTACGAAATCACACCCAGAATGACGCCGAACACGGACATACCAGCCAGGATATCCAGTCCACCAAGCAACAATTCGCTCAAGGCCGACCAGTTCCCGCGAAACAGTTCCATGAATGCACTCTCGTGTACAAGTCCCTGTCCCATACTGTGCGCAGGCAGAATCCATGAGCCAATCTGCTTCGCGAGCGGCATCAGAATGATAGGCAAAAACGTAAGTTTTCCAATCACGTTACCCACAATCGCTGCCGGCATCGAACCCCCAGACAGTCGCACAATGGGGTAGAATATGAGATATATCAGGGAAGCGGTCGAGATCACAATCAGTTCCAGTCCGAACCCTATGGCAAATCCGGTGGATACTTTATGCGCACCTCCGGGAGCACGTAACAATTTGAGAAAGTTCAGCTTCATAGCACGTGTTAAACGTACCCAGCGGTTAGTCTTGCGCTTCTGTGTGTTCATGCCGAATGACTCCTTATTTTACACAAATGACAACTTGAATTGTCTGTTTCTCAGTATATCACACCGCGTTAGCTCCTGTGGTTACAACGACTGGCCGGGTTTCAATCGCAACATTACCTGCCACCGCTCGGGAGATCATGCATGATGATTCAGCCTTATGGGCCAAGCGCTCAGCCTTGGTGATATCTGCCTCTGAAGCATCTTGGGCGAGTACAATCCGGGGTCTATGTACGATCCGTTCGTACGTAAATATGTTATTCGTAACATCTACCGTTGCTTCGGATTCTAGGGTCAATTCATCCGGCGTAATATCCGAACGCTCCAGCATTGCTGCCAGCGTGATCAGGTAACAGGTGGAGGCTGCACCCAGCAGCATCTCGTCCGGATTCGTTCCCGTACCGGGTCCGCCCATCTCCTGCGGAATCGATATGACTGTTTTTAACCCACCCGCATCAATGCTTCCCTCACTGTTACGCCCACCAGTCCATACCGCTTTCAGATGAAAAGGATGTTTCATGACATTCATTCCTTTCTGATTTACACACGTATACACGTGATATTCTGTTCGATCAATGCGCTAACATGTTCTTCGTCTACGCCCTGATCTGTAATTACTTTGCCCACATTGCTCATCTCAGCGACTCTCGTAAATGCCTGTATGTTAAACTTGCTGGAATCTGCAAGTAGAATGACTTCATCCGCAATATGGATCATTTTCTGCTTCACCAAAGCCTGTAATTCATTGGATTCGCTGATCCCTTTGGTCAGATGCACTCCTTTGCAAGACAGAAATACTTTATCCACATGGTACGCATCCAGCGAACGTTCCGCCAGCGGTCCTACAAAAGAAAGTGACTTCGAAGCCAATTGCCCACCTGTGGCAATCACACGAATCTGCTCCTTGTTACTCAGCTCTGCGGCGACCTTAATCGAGTTGGTTAATACCGTCAGTGGAATGTTCGGCAATCCTGCCGCCATATACCACGCCGTTGTACTTGCATCCAAGGCGATCCGATCGCCGGATTCCACCATTTTCACCGCTTCGCTTGCAATTCGGCGCTTCTCATCTGCATGGGCTACAGCGCGTTCCGGATATGGAATCTCCGACTGTAACTCTTCCTTGTATTTAACACTGACCGCCCCGCCATGGGACCGTCTGAGCCTGCCCGCCTGTTCGAGCTTGTCCAGATCACGACGAATCGTCTCTTCCGTCACCCCGCAGCGCTCACTAAGTTCGGTCACACGCATGCTGCCCTGCGTATCCACCCATTCCACTATTTTCTCATACCGTTCAGCTACGAGCATATTCCTTCACTCCAAACCGTTGATTATCCAGTTGATCCTGTTCATCCATCATACCACAGTGCGATCACAAGGAAAATTTGGACCACATGCAAAAAGAGGGAGCTTTCGCCCCCTCCGGTCCAGTCAAGAAGTGTAATTATTTATCTTCTGCCATAGGGAACCAGCCCGGTGTGTGGATGATTGCATTCCACAGCCCGTCAGGGATAACCAGACGTTCCTGATCCGATTTCGTCAGAATCGTTTCGATATCTTCTTCCCGTCCGCTCTCGATTTTCTCGACCCAATCCGGCTCAATAATCAGTTCACGTCCAATGGCAAGTAAAGGTACTCCCGTTTGAAGGGCCTCAGCGGCCTCATCAGCCGTATGAATTGCACCTACACCAATCACAGGCAATTTGCCGTTTACACGATCCAGAATGAATTCCATTCTAGAACGTGTATCTGCTTCACCACGTCTTGGTTTGGACCAGAATTCGTTCAGGGAAACGTGCAGGTAATCCAGGTTTTTATCTTTTAATGCATCCACCAGTGCATACGTATCTTCCATTGTAAGTCCCGGTGTTTCCGGCTCTTCCGGGGAGAAACGGTAACCAATGATGAATGGCAGTTTCGTATGTTCGGCAACCACTTTCTGAATCTCATCCACTACAGCAAGCGGGAATGTCAGACGTTTCTCTACACTTCCGCCCCAACGATCTTCACGTCGGTTGGAATGAGGGGAGAAGAATTGCTGGATCAGATAACCGTTCGCACCGTGAATCTCAACACCATCAAATCCCGCTTCAATTGCACGACGTGTCGCTTCACCAAAGTCTTTGATAATGGAAGTAATCTCGGCATCCGTCAATTCTCTTGGTTCAGGAGATCCCGGACGCTCACTTGCAACCGCACTAGGAGCAACTACTTGACCCGCAGGTACAGCTTGTTCAGGAGTCAAACGGCCCGCATGGAAAATTTGCAATACAGCTACGGAGCCTTGTTGTTTCATGGTGTCAGCCAGTTTCTTCAGACCAGGAATGAAGCGGTCATCATAGACGCCAAACTGAGCCGGAAAACCAATGCCATGCTCTGTTACATGCCCTACAGCCGTAATCGACATGCCTGCACCACCGGTGCGGCGAGCATAATAAGCAAGTTCCGCGTCCGATATGGTACCATCAGCATTTGAGGACATATGAGTCATTGGAGCAAGCACGATACGGTTTTTCAGTGTAATACCAGTCGGCAGTGAAACTTGTTCAAACATCTGGTTAAACTTTGGATTCATTCGTGTTTCCCTCCTGATTATAAATATCTCTTTTAATAGATATATGAATATATGCTTCCACTTACTGTAATGATTATAGTTACGTTTCTTTGCAATTGCAACTCTTCATTTTCAGAAAGGAAAAAAAGAGCAGAGTGTCTTCAGACTCTCAGCCCCTTAACGTCTTCAATGTATTCAAAGTCCTCCACTCTAACCAAAGGGTATTCAGAAACTCCGAACATAAGCCAGCTTCTGATCCATCTCTTCCACGCACTCGTAACAGTCGTGTTCATCGTTTGCGACCATGGGGGTGACAGGATACAGATTCATCTCTGTACTATTATACGATTTCAATAGCGGTAGCAACTGAGTCACCCGTGTATTAGCTGGGTCAAGCCAGGTATTGATCTCTTCTTCGGAGAGGATAGCCGGCATTTTACTGCCAAACTCACGTGTAACCATGTTCGCGCCTGTCATAAGCATTGTGCAGGTACGTAGCGGCTCTTTTCGTGTATCTCTCCACACCTCGTATAATCCAGCAATGCCGAACAGACCGCGATCCGGCATGACAACACGAACCGCATAACTTTTCTTGCCCTCTTGCCGCCAGTAATATAATCCATTGCAAGGAATGACGCAGCGCTTGGTCTCTACCAGTTTGTAATAGGAAGGATTCTCATGTACCGTCATGAGATTCGCGTTAACGGCATCACGACCCCAGAATGGAATGAACCCCCACCGGAATTCATCCAATACACGCTCACCATCCTGATGCAAAATAATCGGCGTATGCTGTGTTGGGCTGATATTGTATCGGTTCTTGTAATAATACATTACCCGCTGAATCTTGAAATGATCTCTGACTTCGTCCAAATCGGCTGCCAATGAAAAACGGTTGCACATGCTCTAGCACTACCTTTCCCTGTGTAAGTTGGATGTATTGTTTGTAACTTCAGGGAAATTATGCATGCAGATCGAACGGAAAATGACTTATTTTGACACCACTCGGGTCTGATCAAGCTTTATTTCATGTTTTTCACGACAAAAACAACGACCTCGGACTCATTTCAATCTAATTATTACTTGTTACTATAATAGAGAATAAAATACATTTATTGGAGGTTTTAAGTATGAAAAGGAAGTTTTTGACGAGCATCATGTTTTTCTCAGCGATTGCGATGTTCGGCAGCACCATCTATGCGGCAACCTTTCTGACCTACGGTTATCCCAGCACCACCATCCCCATTCGCACGTATAATTACGCCTCTGCTTGGCAAACTCCCATGGATACTTCCCTCGCGAACTGGAACAATGCCGGTGCCAAAGTCAAATTCACCAAAACGAGCAACTCTCCGAACACCATCACCGCAGGAAACTTTAATAACACAGCTTATGGTGTCAATTACGCCTCTGTATCCGGCAGTCAAGTCGTAAGCTTCCGCATCGAACTCAATGCATCCACGATCACCCCTGACGCGACCAACTTATCCAACTTCATCCAAAGCGTATTCGTCCACGAACTCGGTCACTCCATATGGCTTGGTGACAACCCGACAACAAGCAGTCCTTCCATTATGTCTTACTCCCGCAACCGTAATTCCATGACCCAGCCCCAAACCTTTGATATTAATAACGTAAGATCCAAGTACTAATCTGCTACGAATTTATCTCATAAACCCAAGGAGGATTCCTGTCCATGAAACAAAATCGAGTATTAACACTGCTTCTCTCTTCCATTTTCATTCTATCTGCTGTTGGATGTTCTTCTGTCACACCTGCCGCTTCCCCATCTGATATGCCCATGACCATTATTGCTTCTGAAGATTACCCGAGTTATTCCAGCATTGGCGACCTGTCCGCGAGAGCAAATACCATCGTGAAAGGTAGTGTTATTGAGACGCGTGTGGAAGCTTTGAACGATATCGTACAAGTTACCGATGCTGCCAACGAAAACGAGTTAAACCCCGCGTCCGACCCGGGCGGAGATCCGTCTTCTTTTGACAAAATCTATACGATCCACACGATTAAGGTAGCTGAATCCTATAAGGGCAGTTACACGGCCGGGGAAGAACTTGAAGTGAAGCAACTTGGCGGACAATTAGGCAACACCGAGATTATTAATGATGACAACCTCAAGCTGATTCCCTCCAAAGACTATGTGCTTTTCCTGGAAACGTATGAAGACACCCCTGCCAGCCTGCTTAACTCCGTTCAGAGTCTCTATCTGATTAAACCTGCCGCCAAATCGACCCATCCAGGTCAGCAACAATCACAGTCAGAAGTTATTGTGAGCGCAAACCCGGAGAATGACCTCTCACTGCAACTGGAGGATCTGCAAGAAATCCAGAATGAGCAGTAGAATCGATAGTCTATATCTCTTATAGGAAAATCACACTGTTGGTGCATCCCCGCCCGTGCTAACAGACTGAAAGTCCCCTTCTACTGTTCAGTCCTACATACGAATATGAAAACCATGCTGCTCAGTAAACTGGGCAGCACGGTTTTGTTGGAGTTACATATGGGTTTAATCCTCCCTTGTTATGGCATTCCCCTTATCTGCACTGCCTGAGCTATAGAGCAGCCTAAATTGCTGCGGGGTCATCCCAACATAAGTTCGAAACATGTGAATAAAGTAACTACTGTGTGTGAAGCCACATTGAGAAGCAATCTGTTTCACCGTCAGATCTGAATCTGCCAGACTTTTCTTCGCCGCCAGCATACGGCAATCCAGCAGATACCGGCCCGGGGGAACCCCCATGATGCTTTTGAACATGCGATTAAAATAATACATACTGTATCCCGCTGTATTGGCCATGTCGGCAAGACTTAGCGGCTGCGTACAATGACGGCGGATATAATCGGCCGTTGAACGAATGGTATCCTGATGACTCAGTATAGACATGCCTGCCAGCGACTCCGAATTCCTCGCAAGTTCTGCCAGTAACTCGTACAGGACAGCAGACAATCGGGGTTCATGAACACTCTCGTAAGTTCTACCGAGCTGGCATAATTGTTCATGCAACGCCTCGAAACGTTCGAATCCCGAAAACGAAAACAGCCAAACCTTGTCTGGACTGCGGAGGTCCAGCAAACGCTCCAGATCGTAGGCTTGCAAATGAATCCACCTCACGTCCCAGGGATCAGAGGGGTCCGCATAGTATTGCTGCACCTGTCCGGGTGCATATAGAAAACCTTGTCCAGCCATCAAACGGACGTTTCCCTGTTCTGTTCGAACATATCCCTGTCCACTGAAAATCAGATGCAGATTGTATTCACGTATACCGTCTGGTCGATGCTCCCCATGCGCTGGATCGATATATCTTCCGTAGGCCACTGGATAACAGGTGTACCCGGCGAATCCCGGCTCAGGCATAAACCAATGTATTCGCATATGTTCAACCTCCTGTTTACGTAACGAATATGAAGCTGATAAATAGCAAGATCATGATATCCAGTCGCAACATGTTGTTATATTCCCTTGTTATTATCCAGTATACAATGAAATAGACTTGTATAGGATTCACAAGATCATGATGCTGACACTAAAGGAGAACAACCGATATGAATACAAACCGTCCCGTGCAAATGGGCGTCGATTATTATCCAGAACATTGGGACCCTTCCCTGTGGGAACAGGATGCCCGTTTAATGGCTGACAGTGGAGTACGCATTGTGCGTGTGGGTGAATTCGCCTGGAGCAGAATGGAGCCTGCAGATGGACAGTTTGAGTGGGCATGGCTTGATCAAGCGATCCATACCTTGCATCGTCACGGACTTCAAATTGTAATCGGTACACCAACCATGACACCCCCACGCTGGCTTACCGAAAAATGTCCTGATGTCCTGCCTGTGCTTTCGCATGGTCAACCGTATCATGAAGGCGTTCGGGGACATCGTTGTTATAACAGTCCCAGTATGCGAACGTACAGTGCAAGAATTGTACAGAAACTGACCGAGCGCTATGCAGAACATCCGGCAATTATCGGATGGCAGACAGACAATGAATTCAGTTTCACAGATTGTCAGTGTGCCGCTTGTGCGGACGCTTTTCGCGAATGGGTTCGTGCTCGTTACAACAGCCTGGATCAGATCAACCAAGCCTGGGGGACCGTGGTCTGGAGTGGTGAATATGGCGATTGGGAACAAGTCACGCCGCCTTATGGTGGCTCCTCGTTCCAGAATCCTTCATTCCTGTTGGACTACTCCCGTTTTCAGTCGGATTCCATTGTGGATTTTCAACATATTCAGGTCGAGATTATTCGCCGCAATTGTCCTGAACATGTTGTCACCCATAACTTTCACAGCTATCCACAAAAAGCAGATCAGTATAAAATCGGTCAGGAGCTGGACTTCGCTTCTTTTGATTATTATCCGAACCCTTCACCGAACAAAACAGAGACCGCGCCTTACAGTGGTGCACTCTCATTGGATCTGACACGCGGTATTAAGCGCCGCAACTTCTGGATCATGGAGCAGCTGAGTGGCCCTCCGGGATGCTGGTTCCCCATGTGGCGTACACCACAGCCTGGCTTCCTGCGCGCTTACGCTTGGCAGACCATTGCTCGCGGAGCTGATGCGGTTGTGCATTTCCGCTGGCGGAGCGCAACTGTGGGCGCTGAACAGTTCTGGCATGGACTGATTGATCACAGCAACGTTCCAGGGCGACGCTTTAAGGAATTTCAACAGCTATGCACCGAAGTGAACAAACTCAGTGAACGTCTGCAAGGTTCAACATTGCATAATGAAGTCGCGATTCTTCATTCGCATGATCAATTGAACGCCCTTCGAATTCAGCCCCAGGCCGAAGGACTGGAATACTACGAAAATATGAAGGTATGGCATCGGATCTTAACCAAATTGGGCATCAGTACAGATGTAATACACACTTCGGAGCCACTGGATGGCTATAAAATCATCATTGCTCCACATCTGTACCTGCTGGATGAGACCACAGCAGAACGTTTGCAAGCTTTTGCAGCAGCCGGGGGCATCCTGATCTTAACTCATCGCACGGGTGTCAAGAACGACAATAACGTCTGTGTCATGGCTCCGCTCCCAGGGCTGTTGTCTGACTGTAGTGGTGTGCGGGTTACGGAGTATGATCCTGTTGGCGGGGATACCGTTCAGATTCGTGATGACCAAGGTCATCTCTATGCTGCTTCTCAATGGGTGGATGTACTGGAACTGGACACGGCGCAGCCGGTCGCTGTATATGCGGATCAATTTTATGCCGAAAGCGCCGCTGTAACCAGGAACAACTGGGGTAAAGGGGAGGTCTATTATGTGGCAACCCAGCCGGAAGAAGCGTATTTGAGCCAGTTAGTGCAAAGCATCGCAGAAGGCTGTGACCTTGGTGGAATTCAGCCTCTGCCAGATGGAGTACAGGTGACCACCCGCTCAGGTCCAAATGGTACGTTCCGTTTTATTTTGAATCTGAGCCCCAAACCTGCCTCCATTAAATTCAATGATTCATACACCAGTGCACTGGACGGCAACCGGAAAGGTCCTCATCTGGAATTGGACGGTTACGCGATCGAGATCTTGGAGATTCAATGATTTCATGATTCCATGAGTGAATAACAATAAGCATCACTAGTTAAAATAATGGTTTCAAAAAACGAAAAAAAGGCCCGCTGTGCATTTGCGATGCACTCGGGCCTTTAACTGTGGGCAGGAACGGGCAATCCTTATTTAGACGGTGTATAAAGTCCAATAATCCATTCAGCCAGATCCTGTGTCTGTTTCAGCAAGGCGATGGGATCACGGAACCAGGATTGTTCCTCTGTCCATATGTATACTCTTCCATTTTTGACAGCAGGTAATGAACCCCAGACCGGATCTGCCTGAAGGTCTTTCAGTTGAGAGTTGCTGGTCAGAACAATGTTATCTCCCGCGTATTTGGAAAGCAGTTCTATGGAGAATTCATGATAGGCTCCCTGCATCAAATCGGATGGAATGTTCTTCGGGGCTTGCAAACCAAGCAATTCATAGATGTTACGTCCTCCACGGCCTGACTGATTGCCAAAAATGAAAACTTGGCGATCATATTCCTGCATAACGGAGAATGTAACGTCAGCTGGGACAACGTTCTGGACCTCCTGCTTGATTTTGGCAATCTCCTCATCAAAATCAGCCAGCCACTTCTCTGCTTCCGCTTCTTTGCCAAGAACATCACCGAAATAGTTTACTTCGTCCTTCAGTGTTGGGAAAGTGATGGATGCAATTGAAACAGTTGGCGCAATCTTGCTGTATTTCTCATAAGCCGCCTTGTCGGGATTCAATGTAATAATGAGATCCGGTTCCAGCTCCATCAATTGTTCAACGGAATCCCCTATCGTTGCAAGACCATTCATGTGACCTTCCAGATAAGGACTGTTCATCAGAAATTGACCCCCACCGATTGGTTTGACACCAAGAGCAAGCACCGTTCCCAGATAATCTATGGCAGCCACTCGCTCTGGATGTGCAGGGATCTCCACCTCACCAAAGGTCGTTCTGACCATTTTGGTTTCTACTACTGCCGGTTGTTCGGGCTCAGCCGCGACCTCGGATGTTTCTGCCCCCTGCTGGGCTGTTCCACAAGCACTCAATGTGAGTACAAGCGCCAGCGACATGATCGCTGATTTAATCTGGTTAAACATGTTGATTTCCTCATCTCCAATATATTGATAATGATTATCATCATCAATTAAAGGATAACGTTCCTTCCGGCCTGTTACAATGGATTCATTTGTTGCATATAATGTACTTTTTGAAACTGATTTCGAATTTTCCTGCTGCTTTAACCGATATTGTCCCGGTGTAATGCCGGTCTCTTTTTTGAATATACGGTTGAAATAGAACGGGTCCATATAACCTACATACGCCGCAATTTCCTGTAATGAAGCTTCCGTGGATGCAAGCAAACTCCTCGCCTCACCCATTCGTAACCGAATCACATATTCTGTCGGAGTACACCCCGTCTGTTCCTTGAATTTGCGTGATACATATTGCGGACTGTAACTCAAGGACTGGGCAAGCGAATCAAGTGAGATCGATTCCCGATAATGAGCTTTGATATATCGCAAAACCCGATCGGTAAGCGAAGGCTGCTGAACTTCATTAAGCATGCGACTCCGCTGTAACAATACAATCTGTACCAGCTGAAAGAAGTACACTTTGACCTGAATTTTGCCCACTTGCTCATGTTCTGACCAGCATTCATATATATTCCGCACAAGCTCACGCAGCTCAAGTGCATGATCCGGCGCTGTCGCCCAGGACTCTTCGAACGGATTGCGCTGGTTCAGCATCATTCGGTACTCCACCAGCACGTTGGATGGCAGCGTGGATTTGTACAAAATCAAATGCACCTCTGTCACCCCGGTCGCTTCAAGGGTCAGACGCCTTCCTTTTCCCCCGTGCAGCAGCAAGAACTGGCTTGCAGTCCATACTTCTTCATCCAGCCACACCTGCCCCCTGCCTTGAACATATACAAATGCACTTGTCGGTAACACATAATTACGTATGAACTCGTTGGTTTCCAGTGATATAAGACGCACATCGAGCACGCGAACCTGTACCTGATCCCATAGCTTGATGTCATTCTGAATTCCCATAAAGACTCCCTTTCCTAAGTGCCCAACCACCTACAATACATAACATTGTGACTAAAAACCCATCTATAATTGATAATGATTATCAATTATAGCAATGATGGCACCATCTTTGAAGCCTACCTCCTTTTTTGTTGGATGCTGCAAAATAAAAACGGTCGAAATCCCTCCTAAGAGAGATCTCAACCGTCCTGATGTAAGCCTTATTATAGTTTGATAAAGTCAGCCATGGAACGAACCTGAATGAGTCCTGTATCGGAAACCGCTTCGGCAGATTGCAGCCCTTCTCTGGAAGTAAACTGCACCTTCACCGGAATGCCAGGAATGAGATCGAAGAAGTTGTCCGAGAATACACCTTCCGCCTCAGAGGCAATCCATACCTGTTTGGCAAGCACATCACTTTCCAGCACCAGATGGGTACCAGCCTCATCCGAAACTTCAGTCACTTTAATGTGTGCAGGCTTCAACGCAAGATCTTTGGATGGTGCAAAATAATGCTCCTGCACAATGTCCGCTACTCCATCCTGCTTCAGATCAACCCGTAGTAGAGTTGTTGCTGCATCATGTCCCTCTAGCCATTCAGCCTGACTCAGGGACAACACCTGTTGACCCGAGTTCGAAGCCAATGTTACTTCATGATTTTCTTCACGATACACCGTGCCATCGAATCCAATCAGTCGAACCTGTAATCGACCTTTCACCGGTTCAAGTTGATCTGATATCACATAGATATCCGTCGTATCTTCCTTAGTCCCGTCTACGGATACAAGCACATCGCTGAAGCTGCGTTTTGCGTAATATTGCAAAGCTTTCCAGCGACCCAGGTAGTCCATACCTGCCCAGGAGGCCACTGGCCAGCAGTCATTCATTTGCCAGTAAAGTGTACCCATGCAGAATGGTTTGCGGCGCCGGTGCGCTTCAATCGCTGTCTTCATTGCTTCCGCCTGAAGCACCTGACTCATATACAGGAACGATGGGAAGTCCTTCGATTCATGCATGTACATATCCATGTACTGCTTGATCAGACGGTTACCTGCACCGTTCTTCTGATGCGCAAGCATCACTTCCGATTCCAGCGCCAGATCCTCTTCTTCCGCGTAAGTGCGGACTGACTTGTACTCCGGGAAAGACTGGAATCCGTATTCACTCATGAAACGTCCCACATGCACGTTGTAGTTTTCAAACGGTTCTACATTGTGCCACACGCCCCAGTAATGGATATCGCCTTCAGCTGTGGAAGGGTGTGCATGCTGTTTCTCATCCCCTGTCAGGGATACAAGTGGTGAAGATGGCCAGTAATCTACACCTGGAGCATACGCCTCAACCACTTCTGGCAGCAGATCATGGAAGATGGCTTCGTAATCCGCCCAGATGTGTTCCCGTTGCTCAGCAGTATAATCTTTCTTCCAACCCCAGCCACCATTCTCAACATAATGAGCCCAGGCCGAATCAATCTCGTTGTTTCCACACCAGAGTGCAATACTTGGATGATTACGCAGACGTTTAACATTATCGATCGCTTCATGTCTCACACTGTTCAGGAACGCTTCATCTCCCGGATACATGCTGCATGCAAACATGAAGTCTTGCCATACCAGGATACCGTATTCATCACACAACTCGTAGAAATCATCTTGCTCATAGATCCCGCCACCCCACACACGAAGCATGTTCATATTGGACTCGGCAGCGGAGATAATCTCATGACGATAACGTTCACGGGTTATTTCGGTGATAAAGCTGTCATTCGGAATATGATTGGCCCCTTTGGCAAAGACCGCAACACCGTTTAGCTCAAAATAAAAGGATGCTCCTGCTTCATCTTTGTCACGTACCAGTCGAATGGAACGAAGCCCTGTCTTCACTGTAGATTCAGCCACAGCCCGTTCACCTTGAAGCACTTCGGCAAGGAAGGTGTACATATGCGGATCACCAAGTCCGCGGCTCCACCACAGTTTTGGTTCACGGATGGAGATTGGAATCTCCACCGTCTGAGCTCCGGGTTGCAGCGATACTGATTTTTCCCATCTCTGACCATCTGCGCCGATACGAATGACCGTATCTGCCGCTTGTGAGGTTTCGACTTCCACAACAGCCGTTAATGACGCTGAGGTAGCGCTTACTTCATTTTGCTGGATATACACATCATTAATTCGGACTTGTGTCCAACCTTCAAGACGTGCTTCACGCCAGATCCCACTCGTTACAAAACGCGGACCCCAATCCCAACCATAGTGATATGGCGCTTTTCGGGCAAAAATACTTACTCTCTTATCGCCAAGTCCGCCAACATCGGACTGATCATTGGATGCAGGCAACGCATATCCGAGCTTCTCCAGCTTCGGCAGGTCTTCCTGAATTGGAGACCGAAAACGTATTCGAAGGATGTTGCCGTTCTCCTTTAATACACCCTTCACATCTGCATTCCATACCCGGAACATATTGTCTGCGGATAACACATGCACATCATTCACGTACACATCCGCATACGTATCCAGACCATCAAACACCAGTTCCAGATGTTCCTGGGAGAACAACGCTTCGGCCACGTCAAATTCCGTCTGATATTCCCAATCTATCTTATCAATCCATTGTACTTCCTTCTCGTTCGTTCCATAAAAAGGATCTGGAATCTTGCCCAGTTTCAGCAAATCTGTATGCACACAGCCGGGTACCTGAGCCGGCATCCACTCTTGATCTTCGCAAGCCTTGAACGTCCAATTCTGAAAAACCTGTGATTGTATTGTGCTCATGACAGCCTCCATTATTGTTAGAGTTGTTATCTAATATTTTGTTAGGTTTTGTTAGCATAAAAATAAATAACTTACAAAACAAAATTACCACGATATGCTTCTTATAGTCAATCTGTTTTGTGATTTAATTTATTAAATTATCTCTGCATACCAAAAAGACACGAAGCTCTCCCCCCTTCATGTCTCTTGCCCGAGTTCACTTACACTGGTTCCATTGTTAAAATGCCCCATACGTTCATATCCCGTTACTGTATACTGGCGTTATATTCATCACGAATAATTAATTCCGAATAGATCAGCTTGCGTTCATATGGTTCATCCGGGTGTCTGATGCGCCACAACAGCTGGTCTACCGCTCTCGTGCCCAGATTCTCTTTGTTAATATGCACCGAAGCAAGAATGGGTTCATCCGTCTGCGTATTGTCAAACCCGGTCACGGCACAGCGTTCAGGAACCTGAATCCCTCGGCTTCGGAGTTCCTGAAGGACGATGACAGCCGTATGATCATTCGCACATACGAAGACTTCCGGCATGTCCTCCAGCTTCATTCCAGCAATGGACCTCCGAATCTGATCATACTCTTGTCCCAGCAAGTCTTCTTGCTGTTCTCCATGCAACTGCTTCTCTTCCAGCACTGTACGATATCCAAGCCAACGTTCTCTAAAACTTGCCGCATCGGGCAGTTGCCCGGCAAACTGGAACCTTCTGTACCCTTTACCAACGAGCATGAGAACCAGTTCTTTCATACATTTCATATTGTCCGTAAAAACCGAGTCTGCGTATACGGCCGGGTCTTCATGGTCCACCATTACAAGCGGAATACGCAGCCTGTAAATCTCCAGCAATACGGATGTCGAGATGGTGCCCACCGTAATGACTCCGCTGATTGCTTCGGGATTAAGGACCGAGAACATCCGATCTGAAGAGGGTTCTGTCAGCGTTAAAATATCCATTCCCTGCTCATTCAACCTTTCAGAGATGCCGTCAAACACAGGACCCCAGTACAAGGACGATCGATTCTGAGAACGAATGTTGGGAAACAAAATCAATATCGTGCCTTGTCGCTTCGCTTCTGGCTTTATCTCCGCTGATACCTGAATCTCACCCGGATAACGCTTCGGTTCGGTTCTAAAATATCCAAGCTGTCCCGCTGTTCTGACAATCATCTCGCGTGTGTGCTCACTCACACCAGGCTTGCCCGTCAGTGCACGGGAAACAGCGAATTTGGACACCCCCGCAGCATCCGCAATTTGCTGCATTGTTACTCTTTTGGCCATCCTACTCACCCGTTTTTCCTGATTTTTCATTCAGTGTAGCATAAAAAACAAAAATCAACAAAACAAGTTATGTTATTCTGATTTTTGTTAGGTTGTTGATTATCTGTTACACCACATGCACGACATGACCAAAAAAAGGCCCTTTCCCCACCTTCCTTGGAAGATGACGAAAGGGCCACTGTCCTTAATTATACGCCTGGTGCTCCCTGATCACTGAGTTCCGACTGTAAAACCGGGCGTTTTCTGCGCCAGAAGACAGACTGTGGAAGCTTGATCTCTGTAATCAGAACACCAATCAACATCAGCGCTGCTCCTGCATATCCTTGCAACGTTAGTGATTCCCCTTGAAAAGTAAATGCAAAGGCCGCTGCAAACAGGGGTTCGAGTGAGAAGATCAGACTCGTTCTTGTGGGAGAAGCATGACGCTGTGCGAGTGTCTGCAATATATATCCCAAGCCGCTACACAATACACCCAAGCCGAGAATGGCTGCCCAGGATTCAGCCGTATCGGGCATACGTGGCGTCTCCAACATGAATGTAGCTGCAATTCCCCACATCGCTGCAACACCCAATTGAACTGTCCCCAATGTTAGTGGATCATGCTTCGGCGTAAACTTGCCAGCAATCATAATATAGATGGCATATACCAGTGCTGCAAGTATGCATAGAATATCTCCCGTGTGCAGACTCAACTCATGTTGAAGCGTCAGCAAGCCAAGCCCGGTAACGGCAACCAATATACTTAGTGTCAATCGTTTATCAGGCATACGACGATGCTGGATCGTCGTCAGGATAGGTACAAAAATAACCGCCAAACTGATCAGGAATCCAGCTTGAGATGTCGTTGTTCGTTGTACACCATAGGTGATGAATACAAATGCAGCAAATAAAGCTGTCCCCATAATGGCTCCTGCCACAAGTGTTCTGCGATCCATGTTCAACAACCGCCGATGGAAAAGAAGTCCTGCTGCAATAAAGGCAATTCCAAAACGAAATGCGACCAGATTCAATTCTTGCATGGACTCCAGGCCCGATTTCATAAACAGATAGGATGATCCCCAGATGACCGTTGCGAGCAGCATCTGTATATCCGCTCTTCTTGTTGCCTGACCTTGATTAACCTGTACACCATTCATCTTGCTTCAACCTTCATTCTATGTATTCTGAGCTGTGTGATCGTGCGTCAAACTAACTCGCCTTGGCAAGTATAAACGATCTCTTTGCATTATAAAAATGAATATTTATAATAGATTATATGAAATAAACTCATGTATCCAAAATGGGAAGGAACGGAACCATTCATGTCACTCATCAAATATGAAATATTGAATACCGTCGTGGAATATGGCAGTCTCACCAAAGCAGCAGAAGCGCTGAATGTCACCCAATCCGCAGTCAGCCATGCCATCGCAAGTCTCGAGACCGAATGTGGTTTTTCACTGCTCCATCGCGGCCGCTCCGGTGTGAGGGTCACTGCTGAAGGCGAGCGCATTCTGGGATATACACGTGAGATCCTGCGCTGGACGGAACTGATGAACCAGGAAATCTCCCTCATTCGCGGTGCGGAGATTGGCACTGTGCGAATCGGCACCTTCGCAAGTGTCTCTGCGCAATGGTTGCCAGGCATCCTGAAACAATTTCGCCTGCGTCATCCCGGAATTGAGATCAAGCTGTGGGAGGGCGATTATGCTGAGATTGAGGGCTGGCTGGCTGGAGGTGCCATCGACCTTGGATTTCTATCCCTGGGCGATTCCTCCCCTTTTGAGACGATCCCATTACAAAAAGACAGGATGATGTGCATCCTGCCTCTGGATCATCCTCTCGCTTCAGAGGAATCTGTTTCATTTGATATTCTACTGGAGCAACCCTTTATTCTGCCCAAGTGGGGCGGGGATAATGAGATTGAACGACTAATCCGTCAGCATGCAGCCAAGCTCAATGTCGTCTATGAAGTCGCAGAAGATCAAGCCATTATGGCGATGGTCCGTAATGGTCTCGGCATCAGCTTACTACCGGAAATGGTACTTCAAAATCATGCTGATGCACTCGCGCTCGTGCCACTCACTGGAGATCCGTATCGCACGATCGGCATGGCCTGCCCGTCTTTGGGCAATCTATCGCCAGCTACGCGGCGTTTCATTGAAGAAGTGCAGCAGTGGCTTAGCTTGGCTATGTAATTTTGAAGAATTCACTACCTGTATCGTTATGATCGATATCACCTATCCGCTACTCACAAATTGTATGACCCCGAGGGTCAGCAGCAGTACAAATATAACCGCAATCGTGATGCCAAAACCAATAAGGAAGCGCACGCCAGGTGAGCGTTTATTCTGCTGGCTGCCTCCCAGGTTATCCAGCTTTCGCTCAATTTGATCCAATCTTTCATTTACTTGCTTCAGATCTTGATTGGAGTTCATACATCCATCTCCCTTTTCTGCGTATTCGATCTATTTCCACACCCGATCCAGCTGATCTGCGTAGTAACGGATGGCTCTGTTATAGTCATTGATTCTCTTATCACTGGATGTATCCGCAAGTTGCACGAGCAGTCTTTGCATCGCTTCTGCATGTTCCCCCAGATTATAGAGCACCATGGCATAGAAAACTTCAAATTCCCGGTACGTCGGGAATTCTTCCATTCCTTTTTCAAACCAAACCTTTGCCTGCTCGTACTGTCCAAGCGTTCTGTATGTACTGCCTAGTCCGAGTATTGCTCCTGCTCTGTCCTCATCAGGTAGTCCAAGACTCAGTGCCTTCTCATAATGCGGGACAGCCTCCCGCTCCAATCCAAGCGAATCATGTGCCCACGCCAGCTGATACCAGACATTCGCATTCTCGGGTTCCTGAACTGTAATCTCTTGCAGTAGCTCAATCGCTTCCTGCACCTTGCCTTCTTGTCTCCATCGTACGGCCTGTTCCAAATTACTCATGATGTCACTTCCCATCTTGCATTATATTTCCCACATATATGATTCAATTGTTTTATTATACCAAAAAAGCACACTGCAGAATATGGTTTAACAACCAGAGGCTGTCCAAACGCTATTCCAACGTGTGCTTTTACATGCGGTGAAGGTTGTTAAAGCAACCTCTCCCAAGCTGAACTTTAATTATGCTGATTATGACCAAGTCGTGTTCGCGACCATCACAATAAATACAAGCATGAGATAGTTCACCGAGATCAAAAAGTTCACTTTTGCCCATTTCTCATCATCCTGTGTCTTCAGTCCGCTAAGTGTATGCACAAACCAGATCAGTCCACCCACCAGTGATACAATCAGAAATACCAGACCCACGTAGTCGAAGTAATACAACAGGAATACAGCAGGAAGCAGCAGAAAAACATAAGGGATCATCTGAAACTTGGTGCGTTTCACCCCTTTAACCACCGGTAACAAAGGGAAACCGGCAGCACGATACTCCTCTACCCTGCGAATCCCCAATGACCAGAAATGTGGTGGTTGCCAGAGGAACAATAGCGCGAACAGTAACCAGGCTCCCGCATCAATTTCATTGGTTACAGATGTATACCCGATGACAGGCGGCATCGCTCCCGCAATTCCACCGAGCGACGTGCTCCACGTTGAACTGCGTTTCAACCACATCGTGTAAATCACAATGTAAGCGAACCACCCCAGCAGTGCCATCCAGCCTGATAACGGATTCACCAGGAGATACAGTACTGCTAGTCCAACAACGCCCAGAATAACGCCATAGCCAAGTACGAACCCTGGCTTCAGATGGTTAATGTAATCCATCCTTTTTTTGGTGCGCTCCATCTTTTGGTCCAATTCACGATCCCAATAATTGTTGATCACACAAGCAGAAGCAATAACCAAAGTTGATCCAATCACGACCATAAGCAGAGATAACCAGTTGATATCCCATTTTGAAGCTACCCAGAATCCTACTGCTACCGCAAACACATTCAGCCTTAGAAGTCCGGGTTTAGTTAATGCAATCATGTCTTTAAGCATGAGGCTCCTCCTGAACTATGTAAAAACGCCATTCCAATAATGATACATGTACCTACCATTAATTACAATCGCTTTCATGAATTTGTCATAACCAAAAAGCATCCCTCACCGTTCCAATGAACCGGAGGAATGCTTGTATGATGAATTCATCTTATTTTTATGGGATGTATTGTTGCACAATTTTGGTAACTTTTCCATCCTGCACCGTCAGATGATACGGGAATACGGACAGATCAAGAATACGGGTATTCTCATACAACGATTCGAACTTGGATAATGTCACTGGTTCATTCCACTGAATGTCAGCGCCCTGCATCGTACCATCCCGATCATACAACTGCATCAATACTTCAGCGTTGGCACTAACCTCAACCTGTTCCTGCTCTTTGCTGTCATTGACAATATAGTATCCATCTGGCGCACCGTCTATACCCGCTTCCGGATTGCGCTGTGCAAAAACGGCATCGGCTTCTTCACCCTGATACCAGCCAATCTTGTCCACTGTCATAAACAATTTGCCGTCTTCCATGTGCATACCTTCAACATAGGCTGTAAACATCTCGGAGTTCGCAACCTGGCCGTCTTTGGCAGAAGGCTGTTGGGCATCTGCACTTTCTTGCGCATTTGCAGGGGTAAGCAAATATGTAGTCAGCACAATCATGCCAAGTAAAGCAACAGCTGCACCGATCATTCGTAGTTTCCATTGTTTTGCCGCGTTCTTCATGGGTAACATCTCTCCTTAATATGAACGTTATTATTCCTTAACCGGAAGTCTTCCTTATCAAACGCTCAAGTGGACTATTCATTCAACGTTCTTTCTTCTCCTATCATACTTGTTAGGTGGAATTTAAAAGTATCAGCCAGATTAAAAATAGTTACAATGAACGTCATTACTCCTGTCTGTAATCTCCGTAAACATTAAGAACCCCTGAAGACCTCGTCATTCAGGGGTTCTTGTTAAGCTCCGTCTTTTGGCAGGTTTGAAGACCTGCTCTAGTATTCCTTATGCTTATGCATCAATGTTAATCTTAATGATTGGGTGTGGAGCTTTGTGCCAAACGAACGAGCATATGGGCCAACATGTGGCGTTCATCTTCCTTGCCGACATTCCAGAGTTCCTGAAGCAACTTCTCTTCACGGTTACGGGGCTCTTCGTTAGCAGCCAGATGATCCGCTACTTTCTCGGCAATTTTGGCCATCTGTTCCTCGCTTAGTCCAATTGATTCTCCCATGGCAATTCGCTTACCCAGGTATTCTTTGAATGCATCAAAGTTCTGTAAAATTTGCTCTCTCTCTTCCGGTGCAATCTTCTCGATTGCATGATCTACCTTGTCAGTTGAAACCTGGCCATCTTTATGGATTACATGATTTTGTTCATTCATTTGAATAACCTCCAGTTTAATAGTTGTTTATTGTCTTAAAGCTTTAGACTTCATAATCAAGCGGTTATCTATAATATAAACGTATTGCAGAAGTTTAATCAGTACATTCCATTCTGTATAGATCTTCTATGGATATGCGCAAGTACGCGTTTCAAAAGAACGACAGCGGTTAATCGTTTACATATACGTAAGGGCGTTTGGATATGTTAAAGAACACCTTACAACTTATATAATATCGAACCAGGAGGGATTTCCATGCGTGATAAAGCGAAACATGAGAAAACAAACGATGAACTTGAACCAGGCGTGAATACCGTGATCCATCCAGACAAAAATAATCCCGGACCAACCGACATGATCGAAGGCGTGGTTGGTGATATCGTGGACAACATTCGCAAAGACTTCTCCCATGACTCGAAAGACGAGAAGTCTTCTACCAAGCCTAAGAATTCATCGGATAAATGATCGTCCTTTTTCTAACGAAGTTAACCCCAAAGACCTCCCGCCTATTCATGGCTTGGGAGGTCTTTGGGGGTCATGGAAAAATGATATTCTACTTATTCAAACTGTTCGGATGATGAACTCCACTGTTAATCCTTTGTCATCTGCTGTAACGCCTTATGAATCCAGATCGCGGCAATGGAACCCTCGCCCATTGCAACGGTTGCTTGTTCTGCGTGCAGTCCCAGATCCCCGGCTATCCACACATTCGTCGCTGCCTGCAAGCTGCGCGGATCAGCCTCTACATGTTTATTATCTGCGATCACAGCTCCAAGCTGCTCTGCCAATTCATAGTGCACCCGATTGCCTCCAAATGCGATAAATCCACGCTCCGACTCAAAAATCTGTCCATCTTCGGTCAAAACACCGGTGATATGGCCATCCTCAATCTGTTGCACTTCCTGAACCGCCGCTTCCAGATAACGCACTCCCGCTTCTTTCATGCTGCGGTGGAGCTCTGCAGATATGGGGGCCTGCTCATGATTGATATATAAGAGATCATTCGTGCGTTGAATTAAAATCATCGCCATATTGGCACCTGCTTCGCCAGATCCCAATAATACCGTACGTTGATCCTGAATCTCATAACCATCGCAATCAGGGCAGACATAGACTGTTCGGCCCAGCGTTGGGGTTAATCCCGGAATATCCGGCACTCGATCCGATAGCCCTGTTGCCAATAACACAGTTTTACTCCGATATTCAACGCCGGAAGTACCGAACAATTGAATCTTCTCTCCATGACGGCCTGCTTGCACAATACGGTCTTTCTCAAAAGATATACCTGTCCGCTCTGCCTGCATCCTGCCTCGGGCTCTGAGCTCTTCACCGGATATCCCATCGGGGAAACCAAGAATATTATGATAATTCCGGCACAACGTCGATCTGCCTTCACCTGCGTCGATTACCAACACCTGATGAGCTGAATAACGTCCAAGCTGAATGGCTGCCTGAAGCCCTGCGAGCCCTCCGCCTACGATAATGCAATCAACCTCTCGCATGCTCCTTCTCCTCCTGAACTTTATATATTTTGTCCTTCTATACATTAAACCGTTCAGCCAAGCCTAAACGATTCCTCATATTGCTTATCTTATACCAAAACAAACAGACCCAAACCATCCGCCTGTATCACGGTTCGTTTGGGTCTATCCAATTCATAATGGTTAGAAGTTATATGATTCAAATCGCGAAGCATTCGAAATGGCGTTCCATACATCGGCTGTTTCGCCGCCCATATACCAGTAAGCGAGACCGGCAATCTGCCGTTGCTCACTCATCAGCACTTTCGCTGATAAAGAACGGCTATCCTCGGCCCATATATATCTTGGCATACCGTTACTGTTGTACCCGATAATATATTGAACCAGACTTGCATCCCATCGTCTTACAGAGCCCGTGGCATGCGCACGCGTTCCCTGGTCTGACAGTGTAATATCCCAAGAACTGGTTGCCGGATTCACTGAAGACCAGTCTCGTGTATACAACGGAAGGGCCAAAATCGTTTTGGCACGTACCACCTCGGAGAGCATAGTATCCAGTGCCTTTTCCACCCATGGAAGAGACGCCACGGATCCTGCTATCGGATCACCGTTCCAGTGTTCCTCGTATCCCATTAGCACCATATAATCCGATACAGCGCCCAGTTTGGCATAATCAAATGCATCCGTCCAATCTGTACCCAGGTCTGGTGATACATCCACAGACACCACTGCACCCAGTGCGTGCAACGTAGCCGTCAGGGAGGTGACAAATGCCGTCAACCCTTCACGATCCGCAGGATCGACATTCTCGAAGTCCACATTAATGCCGTCCAGTTTATAGGTTTTGACATACGCGGCTACCTGTGAGATCACTGCAGCTCGATTGGCTGAGCTGGATAACATCTGATGCGTAAGTGCCGAATCAGAACGATTCCCAAGCAATGGCCATAACTGCCTGTCTGTGGCGGATGCCCAGGAGATCAATGCCGGGTCCGCGTGATTTGTTACTTTCATACTGCTGTTCAGGAAAAACCAGCGCGGGACAAGTGTATTCACTTCAGACTGTTCCACCTGCTTCTTGAATTCAGCGGTAGTGGAGTTATATTGCCAGCCCAACTGAACACCGAGTTCATCTCCACGTTGTAACTGTTCAGACCATGTTTTCTTTTGTAAAATGGCGTCAAGCATGACGGCAGCTTCTTCGCGCGTTACCTGATCATGCGGTCGGAACATGCCGCCACTTCCCCGCATCAATCCAAGTTGATATACCGTCTGCACATAAGGGCGTGCCCAGTCCGAGACATCCGCTGCGTCGAAGTACGTTGAAGATAAGAGTGACGTCTCTACGGGTTGTTGTTTTAACATCCGAACAAGAAGTGCCGCCGCTTCTTCTCGTGTAATGGAAGCATTTGGCTGGAACGTCCCCTGACCCTTTCCCTCCAGAATGAAAAGATTAGTCATGGCCGCAACATTGCCGTAATACCAAGCATTCATGCTTATATCCTGGTAGGGATTAATGTTATTTTTAACAGGCTTCAAACCTAGCAATCTCACCGCAAACGACGCAAACTCTGCACGAGTAACGGATTTCTTTGGTTCAAACGTAGTCTCTGACGTGCCGGCAGCAATGCCTTTGTCTACCAGATGTGTAATGGCATCCTTCGCATAACTCGTACGCGTATCCTGAAACTGTTGCTGCACGGCGGCAGCCTGAACGCCAGAACTGTACCCAGCCACCGACCCAAGTGTTAATAACCCGCATAAAGCTATCTTCCACACACGTTGGTTTATTATGTCTTTTAATCTATTATTCACATCAAAAAGCCTCGCTTCATTGGATTACGATCAACTATCATCGTATCAAATTGAAGCGAGGCCGTATGTGGTTAAATGTTGGGAAATGCGAAGCTTACTTGTTTACTTTTACGCGCTCTTCAATCGGTTGGAATTCTTTCTCACCCGGTGCTGCCGTTGGTTTACCAAATGGCATCTGAGCGATCAGTCTCCAGTTCTCAGGAATGTTCCACTCTTGCTTCACTTTCTCGTCAATCAACGGGTTGTAGTGCTGCAAAGATGCACCCAGACCTTCTTGTTCCAGAGCAGTCCAGATCACCAGTTGCAACATACCGTTGGATTGGTTAGCCCAGATCGGGAAGTTATCTGCATAAGCCGCAAAATTCTGTTGAAGCTGTGCGATCGCATTATTATCTTCAAAGAAGAGGACCGTACCATATCCGCTGCGGAATCCAGTCATTTTCTCTGCTGTGGATTTGAAGGCTTCTTCATTTCCCACCACTTCACGCAAAATTTCTTCTGTGTGATTCCACAATTTATCATGTTGTTCACCGAGCAATACAACAGCACGGGATGTCTGTGAGTTGAAGGAAGTTGGTGTGTATTTCACCGCTTCTTCTACGATTTCCTGGATTTTAGCATCCGAAATTGTAGATTCCTTGCTGATTCCATAATAAGATCTTCTGTTTTTCAACGCATCAAAAAAAGTAGTCATTCTTATTCGCCTCCCAAATTTTTTATTCAATTGCCAACACAGTAACTATAATATAGTAACATACAATAGTCAACAAACTAATTTATTTTCACTAAATATATTTTCGACAAAAAGTGACAGATGTAAGCTTAAAATCAGCCATTGGAGCTAACTTTCACTCGCTCGCCTTTTTGCGATAATCCGCCCGATACTTCTCTTCGGTAGACGAGTTGCTTTTCGTCTGATCCTTATTCTTCTCTTCCTGAGCCTCCATATTCAGATCTTCCATCGGAATTGGATCTACAGTCTGTTCTTCTTCATATCGGTCAAGCAGACTTTCGTGCTCTGTCTTATATTGTTCGGGATTGTCAGGGGATTGATCCTGACGGGGATCGCTGTTATTCTGATCCGGTGTGCGTTGTTTCATTCATAATCGCCTCCTCTGGGTTCATTACCTTTCTTTACCTGTTCTAAACGCCCTCTAAACACAGTGCAATACATTTCTTGAACGAAAATCAACAAAAAAAGCCAACCAGACAAGCTGGTCAGCTCTAAGAAGACTTCTACGATTGACGATGCAATTGGGTACGGTACAGATCAGGCGAACATCCCACACTTTGTTTGAACATCCGGCTAAAATGCGAAAGGCGTTTGAAGCCGGACAAGCGGCTTGCTTCTGTCACAGTGATCTCCGGTTGGAACTGAAACAACAGCTTCGCCTGATTGATGCGACGGTCATACAGGTATTTGAATATCGTCAAACCTGTCATTTCCTTAAACATGCCTGCCAGATATGGCTTGGATAGATGTAATTCCAGTGCCATATCATCCAGACCAATATCCTTCATATAATGGGTATCCACATATCGAATAATATGCTGCACATGCCGCTCCTTCTCCGATGAAGGAAGTTGTTCTTCAACATCACCCTGGCAGATCTCTGCTACAAAATACAATAGATCACATAGTCTGACATTCATGCGCTCCTGCCTGAAACTGCTCTGACTTTGAGACAGAAGATGAAGATCTTGCAATAGAGCTTCAAACTCGGAGCGGCTATCTCCAGTCAGATTGACCCGGCAATTTCTGAGTTCTTCAAATGGCCTCAATACCTCAACCATACGGTCCGGATGCAAACTGCTGCGAATGGCAGACGGATCAAAATGCAGTGTACTTCGCTCATAAGCACTGCCGGGCTTCGGATGCGGTCGATGAAGAGTCAAACCATGCATTAACACCAGATCACCCGGCTCCAGGTTGTATACCCGGTCTCCTATGATATACGTACATTCTCCCTCATGAAAATAATAAATCTCATAATGTGGATGTGAATGGAATCCATCTGACTTGCCCGGATCAAATGTACTGGTGGAACGATAACTATACTCCAGTGAAGCGCTAAATTGCATCATGCTCGGCACATTCATGCACCTCCTATTCGGAAGAGGAACGATTCGTGTCATGTCCCTGTAGGATATATGAAAGTGAACTTATAGAAGCTGCTTAATACTCTTTTGAATCTCATCCATGGAGTCGATCGGTTCGAAACGTCTGACCACACGACCCTCTGCATCAATCAGGAATTTGGTAAAATTCCATTTGATCGCATCACCATGTAACCATTCTGGTGCTTTATCAGCCACCATCAATTTCAATAGTTTGGCCTGTATATCTGTTTCATCAAAGCCAGCAAAAGGCCCTGATCTTTTCAAAAAGTCGTAGAGCGGGTGCGCCGCTTCTCCATTCACATCCAATTTCGAGAACATCGGAAATTTCACACCATAGTTAATCTGGCAGAAGGATTCTGCTTCAGAACTGCTTCCAGGCTCTTGCTCTGCAAACTGGTTGCATGGGAAACCAATAATCTGAAGTCCTTGCTCCTTGTACTGGTCGTACAGCTTCTGCATGTCATCGAACTGGTGTGTATATTTACATTTGCTTGCCGTGTTGACGATGAGCACAGGTTTTCCTTCATATTGATAGAGCGGGAATCGCTCTCCACTGGTTCGGGTTACAGTAAAGTCGTAGATGGTTGGCATAAGTTTAGTGCACCTCGCGATAGTTATGTAGTCATACAGCATCATATGATTTTATATTATATACGAAGTTTGAACTATTGTATTGCGGAAGATTGCCGAGATTATGATTGCAAAGCTACATATATATCTATTTCATTGCTGATACTTTCCGGTTGATAACGCTCATCCCAACAGAAAACCCTTCTGCCGCGATAATTTCCTCGTTCAGCAAAAGGGTTATATTAAGAGACCACAGTGTCACAGCTTCAGCCCTTTACGGCACTTCCGGCCACGCCCTGAATGATATAATGCTGGCCCACCAGGAAGACGATAATCATCGGGATAATACCTGCCGTCGCAGCGGCCATCATGCCGTTGTAGTCTACATTGTTCTCCAGAATAAAGTTCTGCAGTCCAAGCGGCACGGTGTACAGGTCTTTGTCGATCAGGAACACGAGCGCATTCTCATAATCGTTCCAGTGCCAGGAGAAATCAATAATCGCCAGTGTAGCCAGTGCAGGTTTTGCCAGGGGCAGAATCAGCCTGAAGAAGATACGCAGGTGACCCGCACCGTCGATGAACGCTGCTTCCGAAATTTCCGAAGGTACCGACAGGAAGAATTGCCGCAGCATAAACACCCCAAAGATCGTGAACATTCCGGGCAGAATCAAAGCCCAATGTGTATTATATATGCCTACCCATTCAAACATCAGAAACTTGGGCACAAAGAGCACCTGCGGCGGCACCATCATCATCGATAGATAAATCAGAAACAATGTCTCCCGACCTTTGAATTGAATCCGTGCAAAGCCATAAGCCGCAAACGCCGAAAGAAATACAGCTCCGATTGTGCTAATTAACGATATTTTCAACGAGTTCAGATAATACGTCGCAAAGGTATCCGCCCCGCTCCAGACCTTGATATGATGCTCCCAGTTCAGGCTGGAGGGTATCCACTGGATGGGATAGGTGAAGACGTCCGCAGGCGATTTGAATGACGTGCTTATCATCCAGATGAACGGCATAATCATCAGCAGAGCAAATCCGGACATCAGTAGTGTCAGGATGATCTTCCGAATCTGGGTCATAGACTCCCTGCGTACTTTAGGTGAATGCGGAGCTGTGGGCTTCGCATTCGCGGCAATTTGTTTCTCCATAACGATCCCTCCCCTCCTAGTAGTGAACCCAACGTTTCTGACCGAGCCACTGCAATACAGTGAAGATCATGATGATGGCAAAGAGCGCCCAGCTAATGGCAGCAGCGTACCCCATCTCGTAATATCGGAAGGCATTCTGGTAGATAAAAAGTGACAGCACCGTTGTACTGTTTCCTGGCCCACCCTGGGTAATTGCCTGAATAATACCGAAGTTTTTGATCGTCATAATTAATCCTGTAATTAAAAGTAAAAAAGTAGTCGGGCTCACAAGCGGCCAAATCACTTGGCGTATCGTCTGCCAGGGGCGGGCTCCATCAATTCGTGCAGCCTCAACCAGTTCCTCCGGGATTTCCTGCAAAGCGGCCAGATAGATTATCATGTTGTAACCCAGCATGAACCAGATCCAGATGATATCAATCGCGTACATGGACCATTCAGTAGTCGATAACCAGCCTGGTGGATTCGTAATACCAATTCCGCGCAAGAAACCGTTAATCGGCCCCGATGTTGGCTGGAACAGCAGCATCCAAACAAAGGCGATGGCAACGCCGCTGGTAATATAGGGCATGAAATAGAGGGCACGCAACGTTTTTTGCCAGTACACTGACTTGTTCAGCGCCACCGCCACGATAAATGCCAACCCCATCGATATCGGGACCGCTAACAAAAATACAAATGTATTTCGAAGAGCCACCCCAAACAGGTCATCATTCATCATTCGGCGGATATTGTCCAGCCCCACAAAATTCGTCTCCGGGCTCATGAATTTGTAATCCGTGAACATGAGATAGAACGAATAGACAGCCGGTATAATAAAAAACAACAGCACGCCAATCATATTGGGCCCAATAAACAGATATCCGAGCCTGCTCTGCCGTTTCATCCAGGATTTATGCATATGCTCCCCCACTCCTTAACATCTGTTCTGGAATTAAGCATAACAAGATGTCCTCTAATATTTAAGGAACATAACCCCGTTCCTGATACCACAGATATATGTATTTTGGCAGTGTCTTACGGGAGGATGACCACATGGAATTGTTCTATTTCCTTTAGGCCGGATAACCCTGGATCATGTCATATCTCTAATCCTCTTTTTCGTCTATTGGTGTATTGCTTATATTGAAAAGACAAAAACCGCTCCATTGGGAACGGTCTTTGGACTCATTGCTTCTGTATTCTATTGATTCTGCTTCAGCCAGTCATTATGGCGTTTGACCATGTTCTGTACCGTAACTTCGGCAGTCTGGTTCCCAAGGAAGAACTTTTCATACTCCTGTGCACGCAGATCGACCACTTCCTGTGCAATGCTGCGGACAAACGTGGGTGTCTCATCACCATACAACACGAATTCCAGTGACTCTTTGTCATAAGAATCGGCATAATCGCCAAGCAGATGATCAATAGCCGTCTGTTGATCGACTGCATTCGAGGAAGGCAGACGGCCACCCGCAGCCATCGGCATCATTCCACCATCGGCGTACCATTTCAGGAACTCCCATGCGGCTTCTTTATTTTTCGACTTGGAATTGATCGCAATAAAGTCACCCAGCCCTCCGCTCTTCACCATATCTGCTTCCTGTGCAGCCAATCTCGGTACAGGAGCAAAGGCGATTTTCCAATCGCGAGGAAATTCGGTCATATTGTTCGACGTACGAATCAGCCATTCGCCGATATTAATCATGGCAGACTCGCCGCCAAGGAACATGTTCTCCACCGGCATTTTGGAAGTCAACTGCTCACCAAGAGGTGGCGTGGTTGCATCCTCCTTCATCATTCCGTTCAATGTCTCCAGCCATTTGGTAACGAGCGGATCGTCGAGGTTGGAAGTGCCGTCCGCCTTAACATAGCCATTCTTCACCAGAACGGAATCGAGCGGGTCCACATAGGAAGCGGTATGCTGCACCAATCCGTATTTGAACCCAGCGGACTTCAGCTTGAGCGCATATTCACGGGCTTCATCCCAAGTCCAGGCCGTGGGTACACTCAGTCCGGCCTGATCAAGCGCTTTCATATTTAAAGCGAAGAAGGCAGCATTTTTCTTGGTCGGCATCCCGTAATATTTGCCGTCCACTTTCCAGGAAGCCGCATCTTCACCCATTTTCTCATCAATGTTGTAATCGGTGAATTCGCCCAGATCCAGTGCTGTTCCGCCTTTAATGCGTTTATCCAGATTGGTGAGGGTATAGTTGACATACAGGTCAACGTTCTGACCGGTAGACAGTGCCGTATCCAGCTTCAGGTTGCCATCATCGTCATTCACAAACCGCACATACTCCACCTGAATATCCGGATGCTCCGCATTCCAGGTATCCACGACTTCCTGCGGACCATTCTCGGGCGGCACCGCGCCCCACATGGTGAGCTTCACTTTTCCCGCTGCCGCTCCGCCCCCGTTATCTCCACCGTTCGTCTCATTTTTACCAACACAGCCGGCAAGCAAGCCCAGCATCAGCGCACCTACGATTAACCCGGTTAATCCTTTTTTGATTCTCATCTGGTCACATGACCTCCCTGAATTGAAGTGATACCTTCCGTTACATCGTAGCAGGGACCTTGCTGGGTTCATAAGATACATATCCATGATTCGAATTGAACAAAAATACGGATTTACCCTACCTTGTCTAAGCACTCGGTACACATATTCCTTCTACTCATCCTGTCAGTCACGAGCGGTGACGGTACTGGCTGGGCGTGTAGCCGGTCCAACGCTTGAATATTTTAATAAAATAATTATCACTTCCGAACCCTACCCGGTAACCAATCTCCTGTACGGAAAGATCCGTCTCGCGCAAGTACTCCGCTGCTTTCTCCATCCGTACCCCGTGCAAGTAGTGGATCAGGGTATGACCGGTTTTCTTTTTGAACAGAGCACTCACATAATTCTCGCCCATCATCACATACCGTGACATGGATTTGACGGTAATGTCCTGATCGTAGTGCTGGCCAATGTACTCAATGATTTTGCTAATCTCCGGATGCTTCACAATCGGCTCACGAACGGGCGTGAAAGGAAGATCAGTCTCAGAAGACGGCGCAGATGAGACGGTAAGAGAATCAGGCGAAGCTGGCGTTGATGTGAGAACCGGTGTGGACGATGGCTCTTCCTGTTGAGTGTTCTCTGTCCGGGCTTCCGTCGAAGCTCCCAGTTCCGCACTTACTTTACGGAGTGTATCACGCAGTGAATTCACACTCATCGACAACTTTAGAATATAATTCGAAGCCCCGTATTCCATCGCTCGTCGTACATATTCGAACTCCCCCATACAGGTAAGCATCACAAATTTGGTTTTCAACCCGGCCTGACGGGTCTGCCTGAGTAATTCCAGACCGTCCATGCCCGGCATGATAATGTCGGTCAGCACCAGATCAGGTGTATCCTGTATGATCATGGCCAGCGCTTCGGTCCCGTTACCGGATTCTCCGATGACCGTGAAGCCCAGCTCCTCCCAGGAAATAATCTCTCGCACCGACTCCCGTACAAATACCTCATCCTCTACAAGCAATACTTTCCACATGCCAGATTCTCCCTCTCCAGTCAGCTAGTCTGATCGCTTCTGTACGTAAGGCGTCGACAATAAAAAAGGAATGCTGAACCTCACTAATGTCCCTGGCTCGGAATCGATCACTTCAAGTTCACTTTGGCCTTTGAACAATAACCGTAATCGCTCCCTGAGGTTGGACAGACCAATCCCCGGACGCGTGCGGGTTGTCTGCTGACGCCGGGATTCCGCCATTCCAATTCCGTTGTCTGCCACCTCCAGCATCAGCATGCCTGTGTCTTGCCTATAAATTCCGATGCGGATCTGACCAAGTTGCTCCAGTGGCCCGACACCGTGATGAATGGCATTCTCCACCAGTGGCTGCAAGCTCAGCTTGGGCACCAATGCATATTCCAGTTTATCGTCAAACTCACAAGTCACCTCAAAACTATCGCGGTACCGAATCCGCTGGATATGAAGGTAGGCTTGAACCAACTCGATCTCATCCTTCAGGTATACCAATTCGACCTGTGAATTCAGGCTGACTTCCAATAACTTGCCCAAGGAAACACACATCTCGGAGATCTCTTCATTCCCGCTGCGGATCGCACTCCATTTCATTGTATTCAGCGTATTCAGAAGAAAGTGCGGATTCATCTGGGCCAGGAGCATGTGAAAATGTACCGCTTCCTTCTGGCGTTCCTCCACCTTGAGTCTGTTGATCATCTGATTGGCATCATCCAGCATCGTATTAAACGTACGTGTCAGTTCCAGTACTTCCCCTCGGCTGCGGCCTTCGGGAATACGAATCTTGAGGTTTTTGCGGACAACCTCCCTCATCTTATTCTGCAAGTGCGACAAAGGGCGCGTGAACGTTGCCGAGATCATAAAAGCCATCACTACAAATGCAGCTGTGAAACCAAAAAAGGTCAAAAAGTAACGCTGCTTAAGCTCGGATATTTCTGTAAACAGAATGGAAAGTGGAATGCGATTCACCATATACCAATCCAGTGATTCAATGTACACGTAATTAATCAGCGTATCCGAGGCTGGATCGGTCAGATAAGCCTGGGCTGGATGAAGAGCTATTTCACGCGTAACGTCCGGGGAAAGCACTGCTGTTTTGGAAGAACTAGCTATGGTCTCTCCACTACCTGTAATAAGGTAATACTCCTGGTTGCTCTGTGAATCCTTCAGCATGGTCTGGAACCAGTAGGAATAATCGATGCTAATTCGTGCCAATCCGTATCGCTTGCCGCCGCTATCTTTCATGTAAGCATACAGTGACAACAGATACGGGCTGGAGGATAACTCTCTGAGCACAGGGTTGGTATCCCTCGCATCCCAACGATAAAAGAGTTCTTCCGGTTGAAGCGGCTGTGACTTTGCACCGCCTTGTGGAAAGGTTATTTCACCCAACCGCTCACGAAATTGTTCCAGATAGGGGCCATAGTTCAGTGCATTTTTCGGCAAATACGAAGTGTAAACGCTATCATGAAAATCCAGCAAGGTAAAGTACACCGAAGGATTATATAGAAAAAAGCTGTTATTGATCATTTTGAACTTTTCTTCCACCAGTGACTTGTTTTCAAGCGGCGTGCGACTGTCCGGGGAGGTTAGCACACTTCTTACCGCGGAATCCTGTTCCAGAAAAATGAGTGTTTTGAAGGCAATGCTCATCTGGTCCTCCAGAGAGCGGTACATCTGGACGAGCTGCTCATGACTCTGCTCACTGATTTTCTGCTCGACCAGCGATTCAATCTGTTGATAATTGTAAATATTCAATGCGCTGAACGGCAAGAGAATCAAAACGACAAACGCACCGAACAGGCGGTACCTGAGCCGCTGTGGCAACCAATTCTTCCAATGTGGCTTTTTCATTCCCTTGGCTCGCTCCCCTGCAATTAATGACCCCATTATAGCATCTGCCTGCCATTTACAGCCGGAGGCGAATGATTTGCATGGTTTTGTGATATCCGCTGTCTGCTTTCATGTGAAATGCACAGATATGTTCTATTGGTGTTCGAAAAAACTTGATTGATCAATAGATCGTTTGGATAGGTGGGACCCTTACCTCACACTTGATGTCGTCTCCGATATTCCGAGGGGCTTATTCCTATGGTGGATGAAAATACACGGCTAAGATAAAATCCGTTCTCATATCCACATCTCTCGGCAATCTGCGTCAGGGTCAGCTTACTATCTGCCAGCAAATCTTTTGCCTTTTTGAGACGAATCGATTTTAGGTAATCGGATGGTGTCTCTTGAAAGGCCTCCCGGAACCTCCGGGTAAGCTGGACCGGACTCAACGCCAGATGTTCCGCCAACGTTCGAAGACTCACTGCCTCTCCAGCCCACTCCTCCAACAACACTGCCGCTTCAGCCATCAGGGCATCCTCCGTGAACTTCGTTTCCATTAGCCTGCTCTGTCTGCGCTCCCATTGGTACAGTCGCCACAAATCCGTCATTAGATGGGTTTTCCACCCTGTTGTAGCCTCATCGTGATCCTCGCTCACCAGACGCAGATAGGCATATGTAGAAGCCAGTCGCTTCGTATCATTAATAAAGGATTTTCCGATTGGCGGCAGGAGACTCTCACCCTCTGCGGAGTTACAACGGAACAACATATAGTGAAACGTCAGCGGTGTTACCGTCTCTCTGCGAAAAGGAACGTGGGGTGGGCACAACACCAGATCAGCAAAACCCGCCTCTCCGGTCTGCCCGTCAATCTCGTAACGAAATACGCCCTCTTCCACGGCAAAGACGACCCAAGCGTCGTAGATATCTTCTGCCAGAGCAAATTCAGCTTTCTTCTTCCAGTAGATGTGATTAAAAAGCTCCATGACACACCTGCCTTTGTTATGAAATAAAGTATATGCTCGATGATAATATAGTGTATTTGAAAAGTAAATATATAGAACTAATATGAAATTATAGATATGAAGCAAGAAATCTTAGCTAAGGCTTATCCATATTCAATGAGAGAGGTGTTCGTATGAAGCATGAACTCGTTACACCGGATATTACCGTCATCGGGGGCGGGCTTGCCGGCGTATGCGCTGCTATATCTGCTGCCCGGCTGGGCCAACAGGTCGCTCTGGTGCAGAATCGTCCTGTACTCGGCGGTAATTCCAGCAGTGAAGTACGCGTATGGGTCTGCGGCGCTACCGCCCACGGAATTAACCGCTATGCGCGCGAGACTGGCATCATGGGGGAACTGTTTGTAGAGAATCAATATCGTAATCCGGAGGGCAATCCTTATCTCTGGGATTTGATCATTCTGGAGGCCGTTCGAGCTGAATCCAACATCAGCCTGTACCTGAACACGGATGTCCATGAAGTTGAGGCCACTGGGGATGGAGAGGAACGTATGATCACCTCTGTTACCGGGTGGATGATGGGCTCTGAGCGCAAAATCCGATTCGAAAGTCAGATCTATCTGGACTGCACGGGCGATGGACTGGTTGGCTTTCTGGCAGGTGCCAAGTTTGCACTCGGCCGGGAAGCCCGCAGCGAATATGGTGAGGAATGGGCGCCTGAGGTGGCCGATCAGATAACGCTGGGCAGTACGCTCCTCTTTTATACCAAGGATACGGGTGCGCCTGTCCGTTATATCCCGCCCTCTTTTGCCAAGGATATCACGCAGACGAGCATTCCGATTCGCCGGGTCATTCGCAGCGGGGATTCCGGTTGTCATTACTGGTGGATTGAATGGGGCGGTGAGCATGACACCGTTCATGACAATGAGCTGATCCGTGATGAACTGTGGTCCGTGATCTACGGGATCTGGGACTATATCAAGAATTCCGGCAAATTCGAAGCCGACCATATGACGCTGGAATGGATCGGTTCTCTGCCTGGCAAAAGGGAGTACCGCCGCTTCACAGGTGACTATGTACTCACCCAGAACGATATCATCAGCCAACGGGAGTTCCCGGATGCCGTTGCTTTTGGCGGCTGGTCCATCGACCTGCATCCCCCGCAGGGCATGTACGCCGAAGCGAGCGGCTCGAAGCATATGCATGCCGACGGTGTATATCACGTGCCGTTCCGCTCGCTGTATTCCGCCAATGTGCGGAATATGCTCATGGCCGGACGCGACATCAGCGCATCACATGTCGCCTTCGGCACGACCCGCGTCATGGCGACATGTGCCGTCATCGGCGAAGCCGCAGGTACGGGTGCGGCGCTCTGCGCGGCCATGGGGGTGTCGCCGCGCGAGCTGTACGCAAGGCATCTGGCGGTGCTGCAGCAGACGTTGCTGCGGCAGGACGCATCCATCATCGGGGTGCGCAGCCACGATGAGCTGGATCTGGCCCGGCGTGCCAAGGTCACAGCCTCAAGCACGCTGACGGGCATCGCTCTTGAGCAGCCTGGCGAGACGTACCCGTTGGGTACGGATGTTGCCCTGCTGCTGCCTGTGCATCCATTGCTCAGCGGCCTGGAGCTGCTGCTGGATGCATCCGGCGATACCGCGTTGACGGTAGAGCTATGGGATACGGGGCGTAAGGAGAACTACGTCCCGCATTCGTTACAAGTTACGGCGACTGTTCACGTTACAACAGGGGCTAAGCAGTGGGTGAAGCTTCCACTCGAATGGCAACCGGAAGAGCCGCAAAATGCTTTTATAATCATCCGGGCGAATGAAGCCTTCACCCTCTACCACTCCACGGAAGCACACACCGGGGTATTGATCTTCTTCAGAACGGAAGAGAACCATGTGTCCAAAAATCTGGAGGATCATGCCCCGGATCAGCCTGTTGTATTGTGGTCCATGCAAGGGTTAGCACGTCAGCCCTTCTGTTGTCGTACCCTCGCTGAGACTAACGCCTTTTCAGCGGACAACACGATCAACGGTTATCATCGCCCTTACGGCGGGCCTCAGCAGTGGATGTCGCAGCTGATGCAGTCTGGCAAGCCGGAATGGGTACAACTGACATGGGAAGAGCCACAAACCTTGGCCGAACTGCATCTGACGTTCAATGATGATGTGAACGAGGATCTGGTTAATTTGCATCACCATCAGACGACATTCCGTGTTATGCCTGAACTCGTTCGGGATTATCAAGTCGAGGTATTGGCTCAGTCTGGCGAGTGGATCGAGATTATCAACGTTACGGAAAACCGCAGAAGAAAAGTCGTTCATCGCCTGGATGTGCCCATCTATGCGCAAGCGCTTAAGGTGAGCATTCATGCGACCAATGGCAGCAAGTACGCGGAGTTGATCGAGATTCGGGCTTACGGGGAAGGTACACGGTAGGAAGACTCAAGCAAAAAAAACAGGATGTCTTGATCATCAAGACATCCTGTTTATGCGTCATCATGTTTATGTGATATGAAGCGTTTTATTTTCTCCAATAATTCAGTACTCGTGGTAGCCTGCTGAGTTAGTGATCCGGATAGTTTTTTTTTAAGAACTCAACAGACTGCACGATTAGTGCTTTCAATACATCCACATCAATGTCTGCTACCTTGTTGATGTACACACACGCTTTGCCTGTTGTATATTTTCCAAAGTCCTTAAGGAGATCCTCACGTTCACTATCCCCCGTGGCAAAATATAAACTGATCTTCGCTTTTCGTGGGGAGAAACCAACCAGTGGTGCATCGCCTTCGTGACCTGAATCATACTTGTAGTGATATGTACCGAATCCAATAATACTTGGTCCCCACATCTTTGCTTCATGACCTGTCGTCTCCGTGAAGATATTTAATAATTGATAGGCATCCTTCCTTTTTTGAGGAGATTCGATCTGTTCAATAAATTCAACGATACTTTGGTCTGTTACGGTTGTTTTTGGTTTGTACATTGAGAATTTCACTCCCTTTTTAAGTCCAGTCATCAAAATGCTTTTCAAGAAAGGTAAGCTCTCTCTCATAGTGTGCAAGATGACCTTCCTCTACCATGTTTATAAAAGCGAGTTCCCCGGCAGCCGCACGATTAGTCAGTGTTTGACACATAAAACGAATGCGGGCTACAACCCACTCCTTCAAGTCTGGCGGAACACCCAGACCGTAATTAGTCATGAATAATGCAATGCGATTCTTTCGAATATCACCGTGCAGCTCGCTAGCGTATGTCGTAACACCTTTTCCATTCATCTCTGGTGAGAAATCTGCAAGTGGCACGGATGTATACAAGGTATAGGCGATATCCCACATTCGCGGACCCGGGCCCGCCATATCAAAATCAATAATTCCTTGAGGATGGCCAGCCTTATACACCATATTATATGGCGCAAAATCATTGTGACATACAACCTCATCTTCTGTGATGCCTGGATATCTGTTCGTTGATTCTGATGTTGTTGTAAATCCAATGGTCGCATCATGATAACTTCTCAATAATTTAGCGACTTCAATCAAAGATTCGTCTGACCACATAAACTCTTCCAGATCGGGATAATCATTGCCTGGAACGACTCCCTCGAGGTAAGTAAGTATTTCTCTTCCCTGTTCATCTACTCCCAGATATCGAGGAGCATGATCGTATCCAACTTTTTCGAGATGCACCAACAGCTCCTGCACGTAAGGATCAGGTCTGGCACTCCTGCGAACCGTCCCACCTATTCTGACAACCTGATTCACATTTCCTCCCGATAATACTTCCTCCTGTTCGGCCACTTTCATCCCTCCTCAAGTTAAACTTCCTTGCTATGCCCACGATTACGATTTTTCTTATAACTCCCCGGGAACCCCGCAACCAATAGTATGAATCCAACGAAGAACATGAAGTATACAAGTAAACCTGTTGAATGCTCGTTCGTCTGAGCGAACTGGGGTACATTGGTTCCTCCCGAAGCATATCCTGCTTCTACTATAGCAACAGATACTCGTATTGAGATTCTCTCTATTGTCGAAATAAACACACTGCCAACCATGAGAATTACACCCAAAATTTTGTTGATATTGTTCATAGTACGCCTCCTCCATTAACCTTACACCCTATTGCATACGCTTTATCCGCTTATGTGACTTTCGATTCTCTATTCCATATTCCTGCATTTATGTCCAAATATGTTCCATCTTTAATCTCATCATAACCAAATAGCGCCGTCATCTCTGACGCCGCTGTTGACGCTCTCTGAATAAGTTACGTAGCCACCACTTGGTGCAGATTCATACTATTTTCGATAAAGGCTGACCGTTCAACATTATACAGATCATACATCTGTTCATTCCTATTAATCCGTTGATAGACTTCTGGATACACATCATTGGCTAACTTAACATAAGGCAGTTTTTGTACCGCTTTTCTGGATCTTATATTCTGCTTGCGTATCTTCATAAATACCGTTTCAATCCCATGTTCCAGAAACAATTCAACAAAGAAGGCTGATTTGGCTCTTTGGCTATACCCATTTCCAAAAAACGGTGATCCTATCCAGGTGGCTAAAAAACCGGTTTGATGCTCAATATGATACAGATCAATCGTACCAATAGGCTGCCCTGTTTCATTCAAAATCGTTCGGGAAATCAATGTCTTTTGCTCTTCTTCGGCCATCAATTGTTTCGTGAGAAATAGATATTCTTCATATGATTGGCATGCATAACGAACGTAAGGCGAAACTGCGGGGTCCATCATTAAGCTGTACAGTGAATGGCATTCCTGCAAATCACGTTTTTTTAACATTCCGTCTACCACCTAGTCCTTTTAGTTCGCTATATCAAGCAAGTTAAGTATATAAAAGCTATTGTGGCATTTAATGAATTCTGTATATGTCTTATGTAAAATGCATTGGCAAATGTTGTTTAACTCACCATCCGGCAGCACAAAAAAACGGCATGTCCCTTTTGTAGGAACACGCCGTTTGCACGGATCAAGCTAGTTCATCTATTATTGCATACCTTGCATGATCGCATTAATGATGTTTTGCTGAGTCACGGTATTATTCTGACGGTTAAACAAGGCGAATCCATGTTGGCCGTTATGCCCATTGTCCCAGTAAACAGGAACCATTTTGTATTTCTTGGCTTTTGCTGTAACTGCTTTGGCATAAGCGGCGCGATATACATTGTTGGTTGAATCGTACGACGTTTTATCAATGGAACCAAACTCACCAATCACTACAGGATAACCTTGAGTCACAAATTTATCGTACATGGACTTAAACTGCGATTCCAGATAATCCTCTTGCCCCCAAGTCGACTTCTTGGCAGGATTCGTTGCCGTTGCACCCCACTGCGTGATATTGCCATTTTCTTCACCTGCAAAATCCCATGGGGAGTAATAGTGTGCCGAGATCATGATTCTCTTCTGTGAGCTAGGAATTGCGGAGGATCTGAAATTATCTGTTGGAAGAGCAAAACCATAATTACCAACAGTGAAGTCAATATTGGTGTTCCAGCCCGGAATCAGCAACCATCTGGCATTGTTGTTACCTCCAGTTTGACGAACCGTATCCACGAAGATTTGATTGTAGGCGTTCAGATTGGCATAATACGCCGAGTTCGGGTTGCCATAGTTGCCGTCGAATACTTCATTCATGGATTCAAAGATAAGACGATCATTATAGTTGCTGAACTTGGTAGCCACCTGCTGCCACACCTTTTTATACTTTTCCTTAATGGCCGTCTGATTGCCACTATTCACGAGCAACCATCCACCCTGTACAGAATTGTAACCATCGCCATGAATATTGATGATGACATACAGACCTTCATTGTAGGCATAATCTACGACTTGCTGAATTCGATTCAGCCATGCGGCATTGATTGTATAATTGGGAGCGCTTCCAATGTTGTTCAAGTAAGAAATGGGAATACGAATCGACTTGAAGCCCGCCGCTTTTACCTTTTTGATCAACTCTGGAGTCACTGTAGGGTTGCCCCATGCTGTCTCATTCGGAGTGCCGTTCACTGATGCCTCCAGCTGATTGCCCAGGTTCCATCCTGCACCCATCTCAGCCACAATTTGCGAAGCATCTGCTGCTGATGCTTTAGCACTCCAGCCGGTGAAGGCTACCGCAGCCACTAACACAAACGCCAAGCTGCTGATACCAAACTTCTTCCATTTTTTGAACATAACCATACCTCCGCTTATTCTATTATTTTTTAACAAGCAGTGCAGTTAATCTATTATTTACAGATTGAATGAATCGAGAATTCGTGCCTCCTCTCCTATCGATCAAACAAATGAAATTTTCGTCTTTCATCAACATAATAACACATTTATGGAAAATAAAGCGATATCTTCATTCTGATTTTTGACTTTTTATTACAAAATTTTAGTTTCACCATTGAACTGGATACTTTAGCTCATTTAACCATTTTACGAATTTCTCTTTCTCCTCAAACTGTGGGTAATGCGCCGACTCGTTGAATATAATGAAGTCTTTGATCGGTGCATCAAACACATCAAAATAAGCACGTGCTGCATTCGCAGAGGTCATATAATCATATTTACCCATCACAAAATACTAGGAATCTCCAGATGATCCACAATATCGGGTACATTTTGATCAAATGCTTCCCTTAGTAAGATGTCTTGCGAACTGAAAATCCCTGAATAAAAGCGAATGATATCCAGCCCATTGTACTCGGGACTAAATAGGAATCCTGAAATATAATCTCTATTCTCATGGATGAGTCTGGCTGAGCCGCCGTACTTTTTCACAAGAATTCTAGGTGTGAGTTTCTCTCCTTGCTCGATTGAGTCACGAACTAGCTCCAGTTTTTGTACATCCTTTGCATTACCGGCTTGTTTCGCTTGTTCTAACGTGTACTCCAAACTCTCCCGTTCGCTCTGAAGCGTATCTGCCATCTGCCCAATGCCAATATAGGCGTGAAACTGAGCTGGCGCCTTAGCCGCAGCTTTCATTCCGATGTATGTACCAAATGAATGACCGATTAATATAACCTTCTCTTGTTTTAACTCCTTAGATACATAATCACTTAACGCTAACAAATCATCTACTAATACATCTGTTGTCAGATTCGAGTAATCCTCAAAAAAGTGATAGGACTTCCCACTCCCACGTTGATCATAGTGGACTATAGTAAAGTTTTCCTCAAGCTCTTTCTGATATTTTCTAACGTAAGGGATCTCCGAGCATCCCGGCCCCCCATGCACAAAAATCAGGATAGGATTACTCCGGTCAACTCCCCTGATCATGACTTCATGTCCTGTACCGTTAATTTCGACCTGCTCTAACCTGGTGATGCTGTTCTCTGCTGTAATTTTGGGTGTCCATGTGGGATATAGTAGAGCTACTATAACTATTAAAATAATACTGAATATGCTGTACTTGAATGTTTTACGGACTTTTTTAGGCATGTAATGCTCCTTAAATTATAAATTTCGGGCCGTAATTCTACCGAATTTACCTTTATCGTAACGGATAAAGCAATTCAACGGGTTCTTTCATCAGCTCTTCTTGGAAGATATAATTATGATCGGCTCCTACGATACAGAGAATTCGTTTTCCTGGATGAGTTTCAATTGTATTTTTGACTCTTTGAACCATAATCTGATTACGGACCACCCACCGAAAGTTCTGTGCCTTCGCATTCACCTGATACAACCATTCATATTTTTGTCTGGTTACCCGATCGAACTCTTTTGAATTAAAAGGAATCTCGCCAAATCGATACGTCTCCATCTGTTCCGCAAACCAATGATTATCCCGCTGTTCAAGTTCCTGGCGTTCCTCGCCCGAATAACCGTTAAATGGATCAAAAGCATTCCACACATCCAATTCAAACCAATCAATAGGGACAAATGGAATGTTACGCTCCTCGCACAAAGGGAATACCAAATCCCAATACTCACTGGCCGGTTCTCCCCAGTATCCTCTATCATGTGTGTCCTTCTGATATCTCAACCAACTCTGTGGATGCACTTCACCACAAATGAGATCTGGCTTAAACTCAGTAATGACATCCGTGTAGAGGGAAATGGAACAATCATAACGCTCCCTAAGTTCTGGATTATGAATGGTGCCAAGTATGCCTACTGTTGTTGTCATGTGCCCAGCTCCTTTATCATGTGTATATCTTTCGGCTCTTTGTCATAAAGTTCATGATCAATTTCACTAGTAATCTGGCTGCCCTGGCTTCTGTAAAAGGATACTGCCGATCTCGTCTCTGTGGAGGAGATATACAGATACTGTGCGCCACGTTTCTTAGCCTCTTCACCTAATTGGTTTAGAATACGTTTTCCAACGCCTTGTCTTCTGTACCCGCGTGAGACATACATCAAGTCAACTTGTAATTGATTTTGTTCTCTTCCTCTAAGTTGATGTGCCAGCACTCCAAATCCAATGAACTGATCGTCAGCAAACGCGCCATATGCCATGCCACCTTGTTCTAATTCGGAGATGTATCGATTTTGAATCTCCTCCAAAAGCTTTTCATCCCAGTTGGAGCAATCATGATTTTGTTTTAGCTCTACTAATTCGCTCTCTCTCATTTCATAGATGAGATCAATATGTTCCGAACGGTCTATATCCCCCAACTGGTTGACATCTTCAAGGGTCAAAGTCCTATACGTTATCATGGGCGTTGCCATCTCTCCTTCAGTTTCAAAACAGATTTCCTCCAACGACAATCAGCTTATTTTAATTACAGGTAACTCATTTACATGATTTATTTCGATGGTGTATTTCTTAAACTCATACTTCTCAAGTCCATCCCATCTATCCAGGAAATGATAAAACATATCTCCGAAGTTCATCCCTTCAGGCAATACGTCCACAAGTTTTATTTCATCAATCTCCGACTCGGGTAAGCTACCGAGCAGTATAACCTCAGCATAAGAGACCATACCAAAGCTCCCATTCCATTCATATACGCCATAAGGTGTTAATTCAAAATGCACTGCACCTGTCTCTTCATAGAGTTCTCGACTTGCCGTATGTAAAATGGTTTCCCCTATTTCTTTGTTGCCTCCTGGGATCTCCCAGCCTCCTCTTTTTCTATTTTTTATAATGATGAATTGATTGTTGTATTTAGCGATCATAACTGCAAATTTGATTAACGCTGGATCAAGTCCATCCAGATCAAACCATTGGCTCATTTCATTCCTCCAATATGTGACTACTCTTTCAAAATATAATTGTTAAACCACTGCATCACATGTGATTGTTAAACTATTTGAATATCTTATTATTTTATTGCCAACCTGTAGATTACTTCATCATCTGAATTGGTTTCATTCTCACTAATGAAGGACATGCTCTTATACAAGTTCTGTGCTACTTTGTTCTCACGTTCAACCGTTAATGAAATAACTTTACATAAAGGATGCTGTTTCGAGATGAAATCTAAAATGGCTCTTATAGCGCGCTTTCCCATTCCTTTACCTTGATAGGATTTATCAATTTGAAAACCACCAATCCAGTAATTATCTGTACTATCCGGAGTATAACTCAGATAGAAGAAACCAAATACCTTACTATCGATCACAAGTACGTAAGGATCAAATGCTACATCCCACGGTTTTATATAGGCGTAAGCGATCCCCTCAATAACGGATGGAACTAATGAGATTTGGTGCTCATATAAAGCGATCTTCAGCGCCTCTTCCCAATTCTCTCGTGTAACGGGTTGAATGTTTATATCTCTCATCCTATCTCCTCTTTCAGTAAACCACGATTAATGCTAACGTTCTTTTCACTGTCATATAGAGCCACCTCCAAATGATGTTCAATCAACTGTATCACTTGTTTTTTATTCTTCGTGATTGTTGCAGTCTTACGGTTCTCGTTAACTGTACATATAACTTCTTCTATATTATACTGATGGTTCCACTTCACAATCATCTTGCATAAACCCTTGAATGACTGCTTGTAATTCCACGGTCGCAAGCCCAATCTGGACAATACAAACCTCTTTATAATTCGATAGTCTCTAATGAAAACATTTGGGGCTAATATAAAAATCAAATCCGCTTCTTGGATGGACTTTAATGTCCAATCTTTGCACTGTGCTCCTTCTATGATCCAAGCCCCTGAACTGACAATAGATTGGACGGATTCATCCCTCACACTTTCAGGGTATCTCAGATTTTCGGCGCTTCTGTCCCAGATGAGATTGTCTAATTCATAGGAAGGAATATCGTATTTATCCGATAATTCTTTGGCTAATGTTGATTTCCCACTACCGCAAGATCCAATAATTCGAATTCTCATACATAATCTTTCTTCAACAATGCATAGATGACATTATCAACAAATCGATTTTTCCAATAATAGTTTTCTTTCAATATGCCTTCTTCACTGAAGCCAATTTTCTCAAGCAACGTTCTTGATCCTGCGTTCTCTGGCTCTACAAACGCTTCAATTCTATTTAATTCAAGCTTCTTGAATCCATATTCAACAATTCTCTGAGTGACCTCAGTCATATAATCCTGCCGCCAGAACTCCGGTGCTAATTCATATCCCATCGCAGCTTTATGATGTTGTTTCATCCAACCATGAAATCCGCATGTTCCAATAATTCTGTTGTCTGACTTCAAAGCAATTCCCCAACGGATAACCTGACCCTTTTCGAATCGTTCATTCCATCTTTGTATGAGTTCTTCTGCTTGTTTCATATTTGAAAAACTCTCTACATCGTAGAACTTTGTAACTTCATCTGAAGAAAAAATTTGAAATATATCATGGGAATCACTCTGTTTAATCTCTCTCAACAGCAATCTTTTGGTTTCTAATTCAGGAAATGGAGTCATCATCCATTCACCTCAATGGAGTACACCGCTACCTTTTTCCCTATGATGTCTACGTCCTTCTCATGTTTCATGCCATTCTTTTGCGCCACTTTCATAGAACCCACATTACCGTGTTGAATTAACGATATTAATCGTCTCTGTTTCAAGTGATCCATGCCATATTCTTTCCATGCTTGTGCTTGTTCATATCCGTAACCCATACCCCAGTATTGCTCCATAACCCAGTAACCAACTTCAAGCTCATCAATGCCTTCAATGATTTGAGGAATCAGTCCAGAGGTCCCAATGCACTTGTTATCCTCTTTATTGAATGCAAGGAACAGCCCCTTATCGTCTTCATTCCAGTTGATGAACTTTTCCAGGCTTTGCATGGTTTCTTCCTTCGTCCAGGGTCCTCCATGTCTTATAAATTTCATCATACTTGGCTCACGTGTCATCTCGAAAAGCAAATCGAAATCATTTTTGGTATATTTCCTAAAATTAAGTCGCTCTGTCTCTACCATACTCTTATCTCCCTTTTCTTATATTTCACTTTAAAATCGTTTGTTCGCGATCTACTGTCGATGTGAAAAATGCTTGCCTAATTTCTTCGCGAAATACTTCTTGATACCGATGTCTTCCGATTTGATCAAAACGCGCTTGAACTCGCTTTACGTGTTCTGTATCTGATTTTATCTTTTTCTCAATCTCTTCGTATTGTTCAAGGGTTTCGTATTCCCACATCGCAAAAATTTCACTGGTTTCATCATCGATGGGTGTGTGCCATCTCCCAATAAGTCTTGATCCGTATTTCAATTGGGATGGCAGTAAAATATCATTAAATAGAGCATTAAACTCTTCTACAAAAGAAGTCGCAATAATATAGGTTTTTCTCCTATAAATCATCATCTGTACCTCCTTATGAGTAATAAAGGGCATGATTTATCGCAATATCGTCGCGTATTTCTTAGATATTCCATTTGGTCATCCCAGTAGTAATCAGACAAGGTGAAGTCCCTCCTTCATAAGATGTAATCGTATTCATAAACAGTCAAATATCATTAAGGAAAATGATTAGAGTGTGTGTCTTCAAGCTCAAGCAATTTTCTAAGGAACACAGGACATCTTATTCGGCCTTCACGTCCTCTTTTAAAATTGTAAGGAACCTGAGACATCTTATTCCCCAAAATCATCTGACAAAAATGCTACAAAAGGTATTTATCCCCATATAGCGTGTCTCAGATTCCTTAGATTTCGGAGAGCGTCTCACCCCCCCCCCCCCCGAATAAGACGTGTCAGGTTCGTTAGACATATTACTTAAGTGTTACTTGCGACAGCAGGGGACGGTCTATCTATATGATTATATAATCCCTCAACTTTTTTCTAGATATTCACAATAAACCGTGACGTAGTTACTATCAATTACAAGAAGAACCACCTGACAGTCATTCAACCCGAAGTTAATAAAGAATACAACTGAACAACGCTATTGATATTATAATTCCAATTTTCTGTTTTCCATTATAATTGATCTTCCAAATCATGGATGCCTCTTGAGATTATAACTTCTCATATTCAGTTTTTAAGATACTCATACATACACTATCCCAGTATTTCCCCTTTTTATATATCTTCTTTCTGTATCTTCCTTCTTCTCTAAAGCCACATTTTAAATAACATTTGTAAGCAATCTCATTATACTCGTACACTTCAAGTTCTAATCTGTTTAAATTTAGCTCTTCGAAGACAAACTTCTGTATTACACGGATCGCTTCACTCCCATAACCTTTACCTAAAAATTCTTTTCTTCCTATTACAATTGCTAAAGATGCAAAGCGGTTTTTCCAATCCATTTTGTATAGATCAATCTGACCTATATAATCCAATGAATCACTCAATCCGATAATAAAACTTTTGTTTGAAGACTTGCCTTCAACCATTGACTTAAAAAAGGATTCAGTCTCATAACTCGAATGAGGATACAAAAAATTATCTGATAAAGTCTCTGTGATTTCTGGATCGTTTACCCACTGTTTAATGCAATTCAAGTCAGAATCTTGGTATTCTCTTAATACAATTCTTTCTCCATAAATACGAGACACCTAAATCCCCCCAATCAAATGCTTGTTTCTATCCTCCATTAGCTATTTGGACGCTCGTGCATTTACTTCACCCGATATTTCTCATTGTTTATAATTTCACTGACGATTTCAGGTAGTTGATCTTCTGTAAAATGATGAGTATACAGCTTGTTATCTACTCTCAACTCCAGATGATTTTCAAACTCATCCAGCAGAATCACACTTCTTTCTTTCATTTGATGTTCTTCTGCTCTTAGACAGTCTCTATGAATAATGGTTTGACGATCCACCATTAATACAACATAGATTACACGAACATGATAGTCTGCCAATTCTGTCATTAATCCATCAACGTCTTCCGGAAAGGACACATAGTCCAAAACTACATCGTATTTATAATCCAATAAGTTTTTCACCAGACTAGATATGTTTTTCCACGTTAAGTCATTTGTATCCTTATCGAGCCAGGGTTTACCCCGCCCTTTAACCGGAAAGTGACTAACCGCATCTCCAGAGATGTATGCACTTTTATCTAAAGTTTGAACCAGCAGCTTGGGAGTTGTAGATTTCCCTACTCCTGGGGGTCCAGATACAACATATAGGTTATTACTCATTTCGTATTCCCCTTACAATATCTTTTGGAAACTTCCAATATCCAGTTTTCGATCAAACTTATATCCGATCTCTTTGAACAGAGCACATTGTTCATAACCATTTCTCTCGAATAATGATTTACTTCTGGTATTCTCCATGCAAATCGTCGCAATTAAGGTATGGAATCCTTGTTCTTTTGCAACCTTCTCAATATAACGAAGTGCTTGTTTGCCCAAGCCTTTTCCCAAAATATCGGGCTTCAGATATATAGTAACTTCTCCGCATATGTCATAAGCCTGTTTACTCTTATATTGGGTGATCAGAACATAGCCCATCATTTGATTGTTTTCGAGAATTACATAAGTTTTATACCGCGTATCCTTGTTCATCACAGAGGATTTAATCTGATCAAGGTCCAATTCCTCCGTATGAAACGAAATGGTTGTATTCTTTACATAATAGTTATAAATCACTCTAATTTCAGGAAGGTGCTGTTCGGTTACCTCTTCAAAAGTCACTGTTGTCAATTACCATTCCTCCCTTGCTGTTCATTTTCTTCACCCGCATCCACGGTTCTCTAAGAAATCCATCATCACCGCATGCTCTCTAAATCAGCAGGTAGCGAAAATCCCCCTTCTTCATTAGGCTCAAAATCATATGTATGAAGTACCGCGTCTAGATTTAACTCACCGTATATATGAGGATATTCCCTGCCTTCATTATACAGATCTTCCCATACAACCTCTGCTTTTATTTTGGATGTATCCAAGCAAAGTAGCACTAGCCCCTTTGTCCCATGGTAGTTATAATTAGCCACAGCTACAATCTTATCCACAGGTGAACAATGAATGAAACCTTCCTTCTTTAAAGATGCTGCTGTGTATACCCCATTGATCAACGCGACTTCCCACTCTTTTCTTAAGAGTGCATGTACAATCATCACTATAAAACCCTCCTATTTTAAAAAAAATGATCATTATTTGTATAGGACCTGCTTTAAGATAAGCTCTATGATTTCACTGGTCTCCAGATGATCGGTAACAATGTGGGTTTGAAATCGTTCATCCTTTAAAGCTTCAACACACTTTGCTGCTTGTTGATACTGCCAGCCGCCAAATTCATCTCCGCGTTTAGCCAAACGATGATAAATGGTCTCTTCTGTAGCTGTTAGGCAAAAATGATGAATGTCCTGATCGATCTCACTCATCCCGTTATAGATGTAATCAAAGTTCTCCTCTTTATAGATGGTCATGGGAATAATTAAGTGTTTGTTGTATTTTTGCTTTACTTCTTTAGCCGTCTTTACGGTTAGAATTCTCCATAGTTCGATATCTTGAAAATCGTCCGTCCGTTCCCTTTCCTCTCTACAACGCTCCGGAAGAAGTTTTCTCAGCATGTAACCAATTTCTTCAGGATCGTAGATCATACTGTTGGCGATTAAGGGTTGAAGCGCTTCTGCCGCAGAAGTTTTTCCCGAACCAAACGCTCCATTAATCATAATGATCATTGGATCAATTCACTCCTATTCCATAGAATATTTCAATATACACCAGATTCTTCCTATCCGCAATTTCATCCATTATAAATGACTTCCGTCCATTTTTGTGTTACAAAATATCCAAAAACATGATGAATTCCCATGGGGACAACCCAATGGGAATTCATCATCGTGCATTATTTTTCATTCACCCTTGAGCTTATTAATGTATTTCCAAGTAATCGATATATATATTCCATGTCCCCTCATCGGCTGTTACAACCAACTCAATGACCTGATTTCCCGTCCCATGGCTGATATTATTCAGAGTATAAACCGCTGGAGCACTCCCGCCAGAGTAAAACGTTTCCTTCGTCTGTCCACCAATCTTCAAATCAACTCTAGCCATGTTGGCATTGTTTGAAGCTCTACGAAGTGAAAAATTGTGAGTGCCCGTTGCAAAATTCTGAGTATTATATTTACAGCATAATACCTTCTACACTCCCTCTCTTTAATGGACTTTCACCTCTCGAAAAAAGCGCTTTCAAATATGCGTAATCCGCTGCGTACTTTCTCTTAGATAAGCATTTTTTGTTCAAGGTGGATTCAGTATAAAACAAATAATGATCACTAGAATCGCCTGTTGTACATCTCCCGTCTAGCGCTCTCCTGTGTAAAAATGTCCTCCGGGGGCACCATGCGCTTCGGAAGGGTTCGTCCTGCAATAATTTCTTTGGTAGCCTGCATAAGCTGGGGACCAAGCAGCGGGTTACATTCCACCACCGCGTTGATTTTCCCACTGGCCAGAATTTCAAGTGCTTTGCGGGAGCCGTCCACCGAGACAATAATGATGTCCTCTCCCGGCTTCAGCCCAGCTTCTTCTATCGCTTGAATGGCGCCAAAAGCCATTTCATCATTATGGGCAAAAAGAACCTGTGGCCTTTCTTCTTCCGGAACCTGAAGAAACTCTTTCATCACTTGTTTACCATTATCCTCCGTAAAATCAGCAGGAGCACTTTGTGAGAAAATAATACCTGCTTTGGTGTCCAGAATGCTTCTAAATCCCTCGCCACGCTGGATGGAAGGCGTAGAACCACTCGTGCCTTGCAGTTCGGCAATTCGTATCGAACCCGGATAATTTCTCATCCGATCGTGAATGTACTTCCCAGCCTTCACACCTTCCTCATAGAAGTCCGATCCAATCGTTGTCACAAAAAGTGAAGTGTCTTTCACATCGACTGACCGGTCTACGATGATCACGGGTATGCCTGCATCCTTGGCCTCATGAAGAATACCATCCCAGCCCGATTCCACGACTGGTGCAATGGCAATGACATCCACCTTTTGTCTGATGAACGACCGAACAGCCTCGAACTGTTTCGTCTGAGACTGTTCTGCATTTTTTATCACTAGGGAAATTCCCGATTCTGCCGCAGCATTTCGAATAGACGTGGAGTTTGCCAGCCGCCAGGCACTCTCTCTGCCGAGTTGTGAAAAACCCAAGACAATTGGCTTCGTAGAGGTGTCCCTTGCCACTGTTGATTCCATCCATTCCTCAACGGACGGGAGAGCTTCCAAGTTGTTAGACGAGATAGGAGGAGGCACAGATTCAGACTCTTGCGTTGTGCAACCGACAATCAGTAGTAGCAGTATGAACAAGCACAACCCGTTCACATATCTTCTCACTTATGCCCCCCCATCCCCATGTTAGTCTCTACAGCCACTGGTGCAGAGAACAGATTGTAATATGATCTTTCGGTATTTATGTTCAATATCATTTCATTTTGATCCACTTAATGCAGTGATTTTGAAGATACTCTCCGCCCGCTAAGAAGTCGTTGGAACAAAATAAAGACAAACAACATCAGGCCAATTACAATTTTGGTCCACCATGAGCTGAGCGTGCCTTCGAAGCTAATTATAGTTTGGATAGCCCCCTGGATCAATACGCCAATAAAGGTTCCTGCCACATACCCCACACCACCTGTTAGCAGAGTGCCTCCGATCACAACAGCCGCGATGGTATCGAGTTCAAGACCCATGGCGTGTAATCCATAACCGGATAACATGTAGAAGGTAAAGACGACACCAGCAAGCGCCGAGCACAAACCGCTGAACGTGTACACCAAAATTTTGGTACGTGCAACTGGCAGTCCCATGAGCAGCGCAGATTGCTCGCTTCCGCCGATGGCGTAAACGTTGCGACCGAACCGGGTATAATGTGCCAGATAAATTGCTAGCAGTAGAATGACCAGAGCAATGATCACATTAATGGAAACAAAACTGCCCCCTGGCAGGGAAATTTTCGCCTGTGCAACCTGCGTGTAAAATGGATTCGTAATGGTAATGGTATCGAGACTGATCACATAACACATCCCCCGCGCCAAAAACATACCTGCCAGGGTCACGATGAAAGGCTGAATTTTAAAATAATGGATGATCGCACCCATGACTGTGCCAAACAACGCACCCATGACCAGCACCATTGGTATAACGATGGCAGGTGACCAGCCCTGTTTCTCGATCAGACTTGCACTAATAATGGTTGTCAGCGCAATGACAGAACCAACCGACAGGTCGATCCCTCCCGATACAATCACAAAAGTCATGCCAATCGCCGTGATAATCAGAAATGCGTTATCAATGAGAAGATTGAACAGGACCTGGGTGGAAAAGAACCCTGTATACCGGAAAGAGCCTATGGCAAACATTACAGCCAGCAAGCCGAAAGTGACAAGGACCGGGAGATACTTACGATTAAGAAACATGGCGGTTAACCCCCTGTTCGGCTGGAAACTTCCGTTTTTTCCAACGGATCAGCATAGAATTGCGGAAGGAATCGGATTGAATCAAACATACGGCCAGTACAACAAAGGCTTTGACAACAAGTGTAACTTCTGGTGGTACACCAATCATATAGATCGTCGTTGTTAAGGTTTGGATAATAAGCGCTCCAACAACGGTACCCATCAGATAGAAACGCCCGCCATTGAGTGAAGTACCCCCGATGACGACAGCAAGAATGGCATCGAGTTCATACCACAGCCCTGCGTTATTTCCATCCGCACTGGATACATTCGAGCTGAGAATAAGCCCGGCAATGCCGGCACACAGACCACAGAAGACATATACCGTGAGAATTACCGTTCTTGACCGAATACCTGCCAGTCGGCTCGCACTCGCGTTACTTCCAACCGATTCGATAAACAGTCCCAGTGCCGTTTTTCTCGTTAACAGAGAGGCAACAAGCAAGACAGTCAATACAATGAAGATGGAAAAAGGCAATGCTGCTAACGAACCGGCCCCGATATAGGCGTAGTTCGCATTGGATACCGTAATAATCTGTCCGCTCGTAATCAGTTGCGCAATGCCGCGTCCGGCTACCATCAGAATAAGCGTCGCAATAATGGGCTGGATTCGGGCAACCGATACCAGCGCGCCGTTCCATATGCCCAAGATCAGAGAAAGACCAATAGATAATCCAAGTGCACCCAATACAAGCCCGAAGGAACTCTGATCCACACCTTTGCTGATGCTCATACAAGCCACGGCACCGGAGATCGCTACAATGGAGCCCACGGACAGATCGATACCTCCGGTCGCAATTACCAGCGTCATACCGATGGATACCAGAATTAAAGGCGCTCCAAAATTGAGAATATCAATCAAGCTGCCGTACAGATTTCCTTCACGCATGACGAGGGAGAAGAAATCCGGAGAGTACAGCAAATTAAAGAGTAAAAGTAAACCAAGCATACATAACGGCCAAAACAAATGATGTTTACGCATCTTGCCCGCCATCCCTTCAACCTCCTGCCATTGCTTTCATAATTTGCTGTTGATGGATCTGATCCCCGCTGAGTTCTTTTACTTTTTTGCGGTCCCGAAGTACGGCAATCCGCTGGCTGACACGAATCACTTCTTCCAGCTCGGACGAAATGAATAGCACGGCCATACCTTGCTTTGACAAAGAAAGTACCAGCTTCTGAATTTCGGTCTTTGCACCAATATCAATGCCACGCGTAGGTTCATCGAGAATTAACAAATCGGGGTTCATCAGCAGCCACCGTGCAAGCAACACCTTTTGCTGATTACCCCCGCTCAGATTTTTAATTAAATGCTCCGGGTTTTTCGGATGGATATTTAACAGGTTGATGTACTTTTCGGCGATTTCATCCTGCTTCTTGCGTGAGATTGGTTTGGACCAGCCTCGCGTCGCCTGTAAAGCCAGAATAATGTTCTCCCTGATGGTCAGATCATCGATTATGCCTTCGGTTTTACGATTCTCGGAGCAAAAAGCAATATTCTGATTAATCGCATGACGCGGCGACTTGACCGTACTTCCAGTATCCACAACGAGAAGCTTGCCTTCGTCCGAACGATCTGCGCCAAAGAAAAGGCGAGCGATCTCGGTACGACCAGACCCCAATAATCCAGCCAAACCCACTACTTCTCCCTTGCGAATATCCAGATCAAACGGATCAATCGCACCTTTCCGTCCAAGTCCTTTGGCGGTAATTAACAGTTCTCCCGACTCCGCCTGGGCAGCATCCGTTTCCTTCGGAAGCTCCTCTAAGACTTCAAGCTCCTTGCCGATCATCTTGAGCACCAGTTCCATGCGTGGAAGTTCTGCGGCTATGTACTCTCCTTCCAATTCCCCGTTACGGAGCACCGTTAGACGATCCGACATTTCGTATACCTGATCTAGAAAATGAGTAACAAAAAGGATGGCGAGACCTTCACTCTTTAATTTGTGCATAATTCGAAACAGTTGCTGAACCTCGTTTTTGTCCAGACTGGATGTGGGTTCGTCCAGTATGAGCACTTTGGCCGAGATGCTGAGTGCCCTTGCAATCGCAATCAGTTGTTGAATCGCGACCGAGTAGGTCTGTAAAGGAGCCTTAACGTCGACAGACAGATGTAATCTGTCTCGCAGCAGGTTCTCGGCATCTTTGTTCATTTGCTTCCAATTGATTTTGCCAAATCGCATGGGCTCTCGCCCGATATAAATATTCTCAGCAACCGTTAAGTTTGGACAGAGATTGACCTCTTGGTATACGGTACTGATTCCCGCCTTTTGCGCTTCAAGCGGACCGGAGATCGAAAGAACACGGTTATCCATCGTTACGGTTCCTTCGTCAATGGAATAAACGCCGGTCAGAACTTTAATCAGCGTCGACTTCCCCGCTCCGTTCTCACCCATCAAGGCATGAATCTCGCCTGGAAACAAGCGAAAGCTGACGCTGGACAGCGCTTTAACTCCGGGAAATTGTTTGGTGATGCCTGTCATTTGCAAGATCGGTGCTTGCGCGGCCATATAACCCTCTCCTTTGTTATGGAAAAAAGTCATTTAGCGACAGCCTGGTCGAAAAATGACTTTTCAGTGTTATACGAATCTGCTTTTAATATTCGCGTGTAGGCAATGCTTCTTTGGCTTGTTCCGATGTGAACGTTGTCTCATCCGTTACGATTCGGGGTTCGATGTCTTTCCCGTCTACTACCGCTTGAACCGCTTCCATTAATTGAGGTCCCAACAACGGATTACATTCGACGATAAAGTTGATTTTGCCATCAGCAGCAGCCTGCATTCCATCCTTCACGGCATCAACAGAGATAATCGTGATATCTACGCCTGGTTTCAGTCCTGCCGCTTCAATGGCCTGAATTGCACCAAGTGCCATATCGTCATTATGTGCGTAGAGAACATCTATTTTTTTATGTGCTTTGAGGAAAGCTTGCATGACTTCTTTGCCTTTGGCACGTGTAAAGTCACCCGATTGTGAAGCGATCACTTTAAGCTTCGAATTGGGAGCAATCAATTCCATAAAGCCCTCTTGACGGTCATTTGCCGGTGCGGAGCCTGTTGTGCCCTGCAGCTCCACGATATTGATCTCATCCTGTGTGTCCTTGTATTGGTCACTAAGCCACTGACCTGCTTTGCGTCCTTCTTCTACAAAGTCGGAGCCGATAAAGGTTTTGTAAAGGGTTTTATCCGGCGAGTCCACAGCACGATCCGTCAAAATCACGGGAATGCCAGCATCTTTCGCTTCCTTCAATACGGTATCCCAACCGGATTCCACTACAGGGGAAAAAGCAATCACCGTCACCTTCTGCTGTATGAAAGATCGCAACGCTTTAATCTGATTTTCCTGCTTTTGCTGTGCATCGGAGAATTTCAGATCATAACCTGCTTCTTTGGCTGAATCCTGAATCGACTTGGTATTTGCCGAACGCCAGCCACTCTCTGCACCAACCTGCGAAAACCCGAGCGTAATTGTTTTGGCGCTGGCAGGAGTACTGCCCTCCCCGCTCGTTGAAGTCGCATTATCGGAGCCTGCTCCTCCATTGGTACTATTACATGCCGTGCTGACCAGCATCACCATAGCCAATGTTATGGCAAGTCCCCACTTTTTTTTGGTTCGCATGTTTGTGATCCTCCCTTTTCATTTCACCTTGAGGTGTGACCACATTATAAAACGCTTTCATTCCAAGCTGATATGGAGTCTCATGCTTTTTTTATGTAATCATTTGGCCATTTTGAAAACGGAGTTCTAAAAAGTGTAATTTCTTTGTTTAATGGTGTAGTATTTAGCGATTCTCTTATATATTAGAAAATCGTGTTATACTAATGGTACATTTATGATCCCTTCAGATGGAGTGGAATACATTGAAACTCATTCAGTGGATTACTTCAAGCCTCAGGCTTAAATTACTCAGCATGTTTATCATCCTCAGTTCAGTACCACTGATCGTGGTTGGATTGATTTCTTACCACAAATCCTATACGGTCGTATCGAATCATAACAAGGCCTCGACACAACTGGTTGCTGACCAGCTTGCCAGGAACATCGACATCTTGTTTGAAGATACGGAAAGGCTGCTCGAACTGGGCAAGAACCCGCAAGTGCTTCAATACCTGTATTCTCAATCGGAGTCTTATCCGGAAGCCAAATCCATCCTACAGACCTACAATCTTTACCGGGAGACCTACAAGTATGACAAGGTACTTAATATCTCGTTCGTGAATTTTTATGGAAAAGGCATAAGTGAACGAAAAGGCGTATTCAAGCTCGAACGGAATCCGCTGCGTAACCCGTACTTCAAATATCTGATACAGTATCCGGATGCCATTCTGCGCATCCCTCATTCTGCAACCTATGCCGAATACAACAGGCTGGATGGTTTTGCTTACCCTAAACAGAATGCGCTTTCAATTATAACCACTGTCAAAGAGCGAATTACGCATGAGGTCATCGGGTTTATCGTGATTGATTTGAATGATTCGTTCATTGATGATTTTTTGACGAGTACCCCCATTAAGGATTCCGGTTTTTTCTACATTAGTGATCAACACGGAAATACACTCTTCAAGCCGGATGCCACCCCGGCATCCATAACCATGATGGATCAGATCCGATCCGTCCCTTTACATCTACAACACGACAGCTTTATCCTGTCTGCAGGATCCAAGCCCCAGTTTATTGTATACAGCACCTCCAAACAGACCGGATGGAAAATGATCGGGGTAGCTCCTTATCAGGAAATCATTGCAGAGGCCAATAGCATTCGCCAATTGATTATTATCACGGTTTTGTTAAGCGCCTTCTTTGCGATATCGTTATATTTTTTCCTGAATAATCGACTGATTCTTCCCATTCAAATTCTCATGAACAAGATGCGTAAAGCTGCAAACGGTTACTTGGAAGCCAAAGTCACACCACACGGCTCGGACGAAATTGCTGATCTTGGCAAAAGCTTCAATGTGATGCTGGATAAGCTCAAAATGCTAATCGAAAAGAGCATTCGAGAGAATGAACAGGTGAAAATAGCTGAACTACGTACGCTGCAAGCTCAGATCAACCCTCACTTCCTCTATAACACGTTGGAATCCATTCTATGGATGGCTGAAGCAGAGAAAAAAGAAAATGTAATCAAACTTGTGCAGGCCCTATCGAAGTTCTTTCGTTTGAGTCTGAACAAAGGATTCGACTGGGTGTCCATTCAAACCGAGCTCGAGCATGCGCGCAGTTACTTGGTCATTCAACAGATGAGGTACCACGACATTCTCACCTACGAGATCAGCGTTGACCGTGAGCTTCAGGATTATCCCATTTTGAAAATGACCTTGCAGCCGTTAATTGAAAACGCGCTCTACCATGGGATCAAAAACAAACGTGGTCAAGGGCGCATATCCATACACGGATATATGGAGGACAATAGCATCATTCTCACCGTACAAGACAACGGAATCGGCATGTCTGCAGATCGATTGGCACAATTACGTGAAGAGCTGGAGAAGCCGGCAGGTTCCCGTTCACCCCAAGATGACGATCAGGAAGGCGGGTTCGGTCTGCTCAATGTACATCACCGGATTCGGCTCTATTTCGGACCTGCTTATGGCGTTGAAATGGATAGTACGTATATGGAAGGAAGCACATTTATGATTCGTATCCCCAGAAGCAAGGAGGTTAACCGATGAAAAAGGTGATGATCGTGGATGACGAAATTGGAATTCGGGAGAATATACGCAGCTGCATTGATTGGGAAAAGGAAGGTTTTCACTATTGCGGGGATGCACCTGACGGTGAGCTTGCGTTACCTTTAATTCAAGAATGGGCACCGGATATTCTGATTACGGATATCAAAATGCCATTTATGAACGGATTGGAACTGACCTCCATCGTTCGCACTCAACAACCTGACATCAAAATCATTATCATGAGCGGTCATGATGAATTCAGCTATGCCCAGGAGGCCATCCGGCTTGGTGTGACCGAGTACTGTCTAAAGCCCATTAGCGCAGCAGAGCTAATCCAAATGCTTCAAAAAGTCAGCAAACAAATGGATGAAGAACACCAACGCATGACAAGCCGGACGATCACCAAAGAAAAACTGCTGGCCGATCTGTGCGGAGGACTCATCGGTACAACCGATGCGATTGAATCAGCCAAACAACTCTCACTTCCTCTCTCTGCCAGATATTATACCATTATCATTATCGACGTCCGATTAACCGAGCTTTCCCCGGACCCGGAATCCCTGATGAAGAAGCTTCTTCCTATACTGGAGGATACTCGTGATCCCCACGTAGAACTTCTTCCTTATATTCGAAGCCGGACGGAGCTCGTGCTTTTGCTCAAATATAATTCCGATGACAGCATATCCGTATATCTGGAGCAGCTTCGCGGGCGGGTTCGTACGGAACTTGAGCATACGTTCAAATGTAATCTGATTCTGGGCATTGGCAGCCAACAGGAGCGTCTGCAAGGAATTCATATCTCGTATCTGGAAGCGGAGGAGGATAAATATATTGCCCGGCTCACTCTTCAGAATAGAGCTTCTCTACGTGAAATCAACCTGGATGAGCACACAACTCTTTTTCTCGACAGGAATTCATTTCTTGAATTTCTCAAACTAGGCAGCCCCAATCTGCGGGACTCTTTTGTGCAGGAGTTTGCCACTCCATTACAGTCTCTCGACTGGAAGTCCTCATCGTATGGCTTCTATCTGTTGAATGATCTTACGCTGGAGTCCTTTCGGCTCGCAAATCAGCTGTTCCGCATGAGTGACCATTCGGATGAGAACATCACTTCCCTGCAACAGACGATCCGGAAGATTACATGCTGGGAGGAATGTACCCAATATCTATGTTCCCTGCTTAACCTGTTATGGGAGAGAAGAGCAGCCTGCTCCGGTAAATACAGTGATGTCATCGATCAGGTGAAAGCCTATGTATCCCGTGAATACAATAATGAACAGGTTTCGTTGAAGATGATCTCTTCACATGTCCGAATCAGTCCAAGTCATCTAAGCAAGATTTTCAGTCAGGAAACCGGTCAAACGATAACGGAGTATCTAACCCAGATTCGAATCGGCAAAGCCAAGGAGCTGCTGAAAACAACCAACAACAAAACCTTTGAAATTGCTTACAAAGTTGGTTACAACGACTCTCACTATTTTTCCAATATATTCAAGAAGACCACAGGTTTTACGCCAAGAGAATACCGAACTCAAGGAACCGAGGAATCGCAGGCCAGACCATCAGATTTAAGAAAAGAGCCCATGTATGAATAAAGCCAGATTTGCACTTTTACTCACACTAATACTGCTGTTCCCGATGATCCTTTCATCCGGCTCGGCACACATTCGTCCACAGCAAATGGCTGCAACACTTCCTGCAACTCCATCCGTAGAGAAATCTGCAGCGAGCAAAACTTTCGGTATTATATATCCAATGACGTATCCCACGTATGAGATGATTACGAAGGATGCAACGGAATATGCAGGGAAACACAATATCACGTTAATTGTAACCGCACCTGATGAAGCCAATACCGAACAGCAAATTCGTATCATGGAGAATATGATCAAACAGCATGTGGACGGGATAGCTATATCGCCTGTGGATGCTGCTGCACTTACCCCCGTTATTGATGCAGCCCAAGCTGCGGGTATTCCCGTCATTACTTTTGAGTCAGATATCCCATCCAGTCATCGAATCGCTTATGTGGGCGCCGATAACTATCGCACTGGCCAACAGTTTGCGATGACGACTACACGACTTCTGCATAATCAAGGCATGATTCTAGTCGAGAATGGCTTGGAGGAGATGCAAGGTTTGCAGCAGCGGCTTAATGGATTCATTGACTATATCCGCAGTGAAACAGACATCGAAATCTTGGAGGTTCGTTATCATCAAGGGAATGAAGATCGAGCCATGTCCGATATGGAAAACATGATTCAAGCACACCCTCACTTCAATGCAATTATCGGGCTTGATTTTGTTTCTGTCTCTGCCTCTACCCTGATCTGGAAAGCAAAAGGCCTCAACCGGCATTTAATCGCGTTCGGTGACAGCCCGACCAGTGAGAGCGGATTACTAAATGGTCAATTATCTGCCGTTATTTCGCAGAATGAAGGAGTTTGGGGTGCCAAAATGATGGAGACCTTGTTACTCGCAAGCGACGGTGTGCCCGTGAAGGAATTTATTGATACGGGGATCATTGTAATCAATCAGGAAGGAAGTAAATAAGGTGCTGCCCTCTTGTCATGAAAATGACAGGAGGACAGCACCTTTTAAATTTTCGTACACGTAGTTATTACATCCGTTCATCGAAGTGTTTCTCAAGAAAGATGAACTTTTTCTGAGAGTTGCTCCTATCTACTCTTTACGTTTAAGCTTCATAATGAGCCTATCCAGAATGAACCCCAATCCTCCCCAAAAAATCAAATGGAACAGGTATATCAATGGCCTGAACAAAAAAGTCGTCTCTGGATTCGTATTTATTTTGGTCAACCAGTTATTCAGGAACAAATTTATAGGACTTGTTAGAAAAATCAGAATATTCTTATCATCGTTTCCTGATAAATTAATGAAACATACGATTAGCGAGAAAATGACAAACCAAAAAGTCAGCTTTTTCACTATGTTCAGCATGACGAGTGGGTGAACCTCCTCTCAAGTGTATGACCCCTTTTGAGAAGCTATTTTTTCCATTCGTCTTCCAGAATGCTCATCTCGATAAGATTCCAGAAGGTATCTTCATATCGTCTCGCATCACGAATAAGCCCTTCTTGTACAAAACCCGCTTTTTCATAACATCGGATGGCCGAGGTATTAAAATCAAATACGCCCAGGCTGATCCGGTGTAACTTCTCCTCTTCAAATCCAATTCGAAGTGCCTCATCGATCATTTTCTTCCCATAGCCTTTACCCTGAAATGGCTTACCAAGAAGCACCTTACCGATACGCCCTGAACGATTATATCGATCGATGCCTCCCAGAGCAATATGGCCCACAATCTCCTGAGTCGTTTCATCCATCACTTTATAAATGAACTTATTCGAAGAGTTCTTATCATTCGCACCCTGCAAATAATCAGATAACTGTTCCTTGGAAAGTGGATATTGAAAGCCAGGCCCAGCCCATTGGAGCAGAAACGCTTCATCTCCACTCCATTCGATTAGTTGATCAAAATCTTCCGGTTTAAAGTATTGGAATGTAATCATGTTGATCTGCCCTTTCTTTTTATGTCATATCATAACTTATTTCAGTTCTCTTGTGTCGCGTAAGATTTGGCTCTACTTGCATCTCAGAAGCCGAACGACTTCGCCATCGATCAATCCCTCACTTACGCTGTGAAACCCAAGTGATTCATACAGATTACCAGCAATACTATTTTCCGGTCTGTGTCCAATCATGATACATTTGCATTTTAGCGATTCTCGCATTAGATCAATTAACTTCCTAAGTGCTTCTCTTCCATAACCTCTACCCTGATATTTAGTATCTACCATTAGAGCAAGAAGCCAGTAGTTATCCTCATGATCCGGCTGATCGGAGTACACAGCAAAACCAACCAGATCTGAATCGAAATAGATGGCCATGGGTTGAAAATCGGTCATGACCTTGCATTCAGCAATCCAATATACAACCGGCGCGGGAAAACTTTTTTTCTGTTCTTCAGTTACATTCAGTTGGGTACATGCATACCAATTATCCACCGACACACCTTTTAGATGAATCATACTTTGAAATTCCTCCTCGTGAAAAATACACAGAGGAATCCCTCGAACCCTTCCTTGAGTCCTCTGCGCTAGACAAAAACACCTCCCGCAACTTCGTTTCTTCTACTCATAATCGAATTGTTTCTCATATCACATCACTCCTTTCACGTTGTTGTGCAAACCTTTTGCGACCTCAATCCCTCATGCTAAACCTTTGATCTCTGATAGATCAGGAGTATGTTTGACAAGGTCAGCTATTTCATAAGATGTATTAGCCGCTAATGCAGCTTTAACTGCCGCAGCCCCTCTTGTCTTCCAGATCGAATATATCCACTTTGAAAAACCATATGCATTCATGTGGTGACCACGTTCCTGTATCTGCATGAACAATTTCATACTTTCCTCATACCTTTTGATATCCGATAAAATACAGGCCAAATTGTTCAACGCAATGTTGATATCTCTCTCCGAATTTCTGGAGACATTAATATCCTGCCAGCTACCAACCACTTCATCTCTTCTTGAAATGGGCAGTGCTCCATCATTGATTTCATCAATCCAGTCCATCGTTTCGTTCACAAGAGCTTCGACTCTGACAACGTCCCCGGCATGATACAGATAGGTCAGACGCTGTTTGTTATATGTAATTCGGGCAAAAAGAATATTGGACCATGTCTCATCTTCTTGTATGAGCTGGTTCATATTTTCAAGCACACTGTCCATCTCACTGTATCTCTCCAAAACCCAAAGCGAACCCCCCAAAGCCCGATGGCTCTCGAATCGAACACCTCGGTTGGTATCCAACTTCGGGGCATGATTACAAGCATATCGGTACCAATCCATCCAATAATCAAAGTAGTTCCCCAGAGATAATGACAACGCTTGTGTCGAATCCGAAACGATCCAGTGTAACTGCTCGGGGGCAAGGTTTTCTTTCCCCCATTCGAAGAATGTCCGGTGATTTGCATAAAGCGGTTCAGGCTCTCTTAACAAGGCATAGCCATCGGAAACATTCCAGAAGACCCAACCTCGTTCATTGACAGATAGCTTGGTGGATTGTTCGTAGTTTTTCAGTAACTCAATCATACTCCGATGATCTCCTTGCACTACAGTTTCCTGGAAAGCTTGAGCGATATTCATTCCCATCCTCCGTCTCTTAGGAAGCTTAGTCTGTCATAGACAGTGTCCGAGCACCGAGCAAGTAAAGCTTATTTCAAACGTACACAGTTCTTACAAGGGCTTCGTACCGCAAGCTGTAATGAAATTCATCATGGCATAGGCTTCCGGCGAATGATTTATCGCATCAGAGGCTTGTTGCAGCTGAGCAAACTCCTCTGAACTGATCACACCTTTTTCAGCAAAATGCACAAAGCGATTCAGATTAAACTGCTGCTTAAACCCTTCTATGCCTAACAGATCACTATGTTGAAGGACAGAATCAATGTCAACATCGATGTATCCGCTCTCAGAAAGGAGACGTGGCAGACTTCTGCCAATGATGCGATTACCGCCGTGTTGTGCCACATAGTCCGAAATTTTCATTAATACCGTATGCAATGCAGGAACGTCAGGATTCACAGCTCCAAAAACGCCGTCATCCACATCAATAATGGCAAGACGACCGCCGGGCTTAAGCACACGATATATCTCTTTTGCAGCTTCATCTGGATTGTTCAAGTGAAGAAAAATAAGTCTTGCCACGACAAAATCAAAAGAATCATCCGGCAGTTCGATCTGGTAGATGGAAGACTCTACAAATTTTAATCGGTTGGAAGGAACAGCTTTCAGCCGTTCTTTGGCTTGTGCTTGCAGTGAACGATCAATCTCAAGCGAGGTAAGCTCGCTGTCAGGCAAACTATTCAATAATTCCTCTGTAATGTAACCTGGTCCGCTTCCGACCTCCAATACTCGCATGCCATTTTTCAAACCATACCATTCCAGATTTCGAAACTCTTTGGGCCACCCCATTAATGCCTGCATCTTTAACCTCTCTAATTCCTCTTGTAAACTTAACACTGCTGTTTGGATACTGTATGTTGAACGCAAGTCACTCATTTTTTATTCCTCCTGTCTGCAATGGAATGTATTCGGTGCTCAACTTCATTAACCCAATCTCCTTCCTCGTCAGCCAGTAAAGTCTTCCAACCGAGTAGCTTAGCAGAATGTAAATTCTTCTCTTGATCATCTATAAATAGAACCTCTTCTCCAGCTGCCAGGAAGGTTTCAACCCGTTGGTATATTTCAATCTCCGGTTTGCATAAACCCACTTGATTAGAGATGGTTACACTTTTGGTAAATGAGCTTAAACGGCTCAGATTTGGCTCAATCCATTCCTTGCAATGATTGCTGAGTAGATGGATATCGGCGGATTCACTCCATCGCTCAAGGTATTGAGCTGCTGGTAAGGAAACAATTGAATTGGTTAAGATGTCCTTCGCTCGGCTTATTGATAATTCGGGATACATCTCCTTCAGCGATTGCCAAAATTCTTCTTCCCTCATCATTCCTGTCCAGAGCTGTCTTTTAATTCCGGTAAAATGCACTTTCAAAGATTCTGCCGATAGGTTGGTTTCCTGAATCATATCTTTCCAGCACGTCAACGACATATTACTTAGCAAAACACCTGCGATATCTAAAACGATCTGTGGTCTGCCTTTCATTTTATCGACCCCCAAATTCATCAAATACGACCCATACCAGACTTCAAGTTACTTAAAAGCATCATGTGGAAGGACTGCATGCACACCCTTCACGCCATTTACAATTTGGGTGATACGCAGATCAATTACCGCACTTCCAAGTGCAATCGCTTCCACGCGCTGCAAGCCGTATAACTCCCCCATCAGAGTGAGCATCCCGTCTAATGCTTGAACGGTAGCCTCATTCAGATCTTCATGAAAACCGAAGGTAAGCCAGCCGGATGGCGTATGTGCACGAGGATTGGTCAGAACCATATCATCAATCACGTTGATCGTAATATCCACAACCTCCATTGCACATTCAATGGCCTGACAACTGACTTCACCATCTCCCTGACGTGCATGACCATCACCAATCGCGAGATAACCACCGTCTACAGGAATAGGTAAGTATAATTTACTTCCCTGCACCAGTTCCTTGCAGTCGATGTTCCCTCCACAATAACGTGGCGGCCAAGTCGTATGAATTCCTCCAGCTTCAGGTGGCATTCCCACTACACCCATGAACGGAGAGAGAGATACCGTGAAGGGTTTCCCGTTTATTTCACAGGTTCCACTCATCGTGTGGCGATCAAGTGTCCAGTTCAGCGACAGTTCTTCAACCTCTGTTAGATGTAACTTCTGATTCTGCCAGTTCGGATATCCCCCAGCGGAAGTAAATCCATAACTCCCGGGCACGATTTCATTGAAAACGATCTCCAATGTCTGTCCTTGCTTCGCCTCTTCAATATAGATCGGACCGATTAATGCATGACCTCCATCTTTTTCACCTTGTCGATCAAAAGGTTTCCTGCGTTCCGCATAACTCACACCCGTCCCCCAGCCCGCATCCAGCGTCTGAAAACGAATGGAGTCACCAGATTTCACGCTCAACATGGGAGTTACCTCATTGGTAAATGACCCAATCAGACTTTCTTGAGTTAGTTCAATCGTATGAGTACTCACTACAATCCCTCCCTGGTTTAAGATACGTATTATATTCAAAGCAAGCCACATGCTGCATCCCATGCTGCCTCTACAGGCTAAATCCTTTATGCTTCGAGGTTGGCAAGGTATTTCTTCAATGGTTCCATATGATGCTGATCATGCCATATAAAATCTTTCAGGTATTGAGGAATATAAAATACGTTACCCTCTGCGTCCAAATACGTCTGATGAAGTTGCTCTTCCGGTAGCCCTCGAATATCATTCATAATTTTATGGCGGTACGTGATAGCCTTATTTACAATTTCCGACGTCTCTGTGCGGGAACCATACTCAATAGCTTTGCGATTAAACTCTTCAAAATTGATATGTTTCAACGTAACTGCCTGCTTCAAAGCAATCTTCTCAATCGCTTCTTTGTAAAAATATCGATCCCATAACATGATGTGACTTACGATTGATTTTATCGTCCATTTCCCTTCTTCCATACTGGAATTCCAAATCTTCTCTTCGAGATGAGTCATCGTCTTGACAAACATCGCCCATTCTTCAAAAGTTTGAAGCAAATATTCAATCTCTTTGGTCATGATTACACCCGCCCTTCTCCAAATAGTCAAGAAGCTGGAACACCATGCTCATGAATGTCCAGCTTCGCAATATCATCTTTACATATTTATCAATGGTTCTTGATGGGCTCGAACAGCGCTGTGATAATCATCTCGGCACATTCCTCAGGTGTATGCACACTCGTATCCACCGAGTAACTATACTGAATGTCGGAAGCCATGATTTGATGCTGCTCATCCGATTGCTCTTCTCTGCGATCCCCACGTTCGATGTTCCGCTGACGGTAGATATCGAGGGGGCAATATAACTCAATGATATCCAGTGGATACCCTTCAAAAATTTTTTTGACTTGTTCATAATGCGGCGCAAGCTCCGGTCTTTCCACAAGTATGCCATCGATCAGAACATGCTTGCCATGGTCTGAGAATACTTTTGCCGTATGATACATCATTACAATTGCTTCACTCAGATACTTCCAGTAATCCGTCTGAAGATGTTTATCACCGATCGTATTTTCAAATAAATCATTGGCCACAACATAGAAAAACGGATCATCGTATGATTGCATCGCCTCTACAATTGAAGTTTTACCTGAGCTGGTTACCCCGTTCAAAAATATAATTTTACCTTTTTCCATGATGTTCATCTTCCTTTGCTTAAGTAAATTTTATAAACGCAATACAGCGTGTACTACGTGTGTTTCATTGATTTTTTGAGCAGCATGATCTGGCCAATATGATAAGCATTATGAATACATAGATTGGATACAACTCCCCACCATGGCGCGTTGAAATAGGAAGGGATTTCACGGGTCAGTTTATGTTCTTGACTATCTTCAAGTGCCCTGTTCCAATCACTAAAAACGGTTTTCAGTCTATGTAGTGTCTTGCGCCACTCCACATCGTTCAGGTTAGACGGATCTATGTCAAATGTATCCTCATTATTCACTGAATGCAGCCCGTCGACCTGTTCGGCAATATATCTCTCAAGCCACCTCTCATTCCAGAAAATAAGATGATTGACGATCGCCCAAATGGAATGCTCTCCCTCATTCTTTACATAAGCGGCTTCCGCAGCATTAAGGTCTGTCAACATATCATGAAGCGGTGTAAACCAGCTCTGATCATGATAACAGGCATTTAATTGATCTATGAGAATAGCTTTGTAACTCATCGTTGCACCTCACTCAAAATAATATAAAATTTATCCGTTCATTGAATTCGTAATTTCCATCACAAGATCTTCTGACATATTTCTGCCAATGATCTCGTATTGCAGTGCCTTCCCATGCACATCCTCTTCGATCCATACCAATTGGGAAGTTTCGTTATTGAAAATATAAAATGCTTCGACGCCACGTAAGGCTACCTGTTTAACCTTAGTACCATCATGATCAGGCAATGCGATCCGGCTTTTTGTTGTCCCGAAAATGTTAAGTTTATAACCACCGTATTCTTTATACGTGATGCTGATGCCCACAACCTTCTTATTGGGCTTCAGGTCTCGTATCACTATATTTCTGCCTAACCTGTTACTTTCTTCAATCATTTCATCGATTTCTTGCGGAGTTAGATTATCGAATCCATAAAATACATGAATGGCATCGATATCAGAATCGATCGGAAATTTCGGTTGCCATGGAGAATAAAGTTTCTGCAATTGTTCCAACCCGTCTTCCCATGGAATGGCTGCATAATTGGTCTGTTGTGTGAATTGGTTCTCTGTAGCATCTGCGGTATAAATCGCCTTCCCCTCACCAGGCTTTAAGTCAATGACGATCCGGTCAATCGCACGATCTGTGCGTAAGGATTCAATTTGAATTTTTCCAAGCACATCTCCGCTTTTGTTTTTGATATCCATTGGTCTTTCACTCCTTTTCTTTCAAAATACCTTTCGATCTTCACACAATAGAAGCTAAGCCCTGCAGAAGATAAAGCGATCATGAGGACTCCAAATATGTAAATGGTCCGCAAGGTACCCTCTTAACCACAACTCGTCGTTTATTCGTCTGAGATAAAAACCTTTTGGAAAATCAATATCCTCCGTAAGGGCTTCAGATGCTATGGTAAGGGAGCCGGACGGAGCTTTCCTCTCCTCTGAAATGTTGGTAGAACCTATCTCGGGCTGATCCAAATACTGCAGTCTTAGATAAGGTCCTAACTGAACCGGACAAGATTCCAAACCAAGTTCATTTGCTATTCTAAATAACTGGAGAGTTGTAGCACCCTCCGAAAATCCAAGTTGTCTGACGGTCAACTCAACCGTTTGCAAGCTTTGCTTTGTATTGGAGACAATAAATCTCTCATCATTTAACAACTGTTCTCCATATTTATTCAATAAAATAGAGTGTTGGTCCAGTTTCTGAATAAGCTGTGGCTTTGTTAAGCCGCCAACGTTTACTATTCTTATTTCAACTGAACAGTCAGGATATATTTTCTCGTCTTCAACCAACATTCGTATCCCCCTAATCCCTCGGTAAATGATAGCAGCTGACCAAAGTTCCTCATTAAAAATTCAATTCACAATCATGGTGTTCCCACACATCAAATAAGTTGCCGTCCAGATCTTCTAACACAAAAAACTTCCCATAGTGTCCCTCATCACTAATAGCCCCTACTTTCACATTCTCTGATGTTAAATAGTTATGTAAAGGACCAATATCATCGGTGAAAAATGTAATGACCCATCTCTTTTTCTGATGCACTTCAAATGTCGCTCGTGTTTCATTATCGCTTTGGATCAAGTCCAATATTGGGCGATCACCCCGAAATAAACTCAAATATCCTTCGCGTTGGTGGCGAATGTTAAATCCAAAATGTTTTACAAACCAGGCGGCTGATACATCAAGGTCTTTCACTGGTATCACGTTGTAGGCAATACCCAAAATCCTTCCATTTCCCATATGTCACCTCCAAGCTTGACCACCTCTCCATTTATCTACTATAGAACCAAATAATATCCAATATAACCCACAATGTTCCATTTGCGAAGTGTAAAAGCGAAAAAAAAGCAACCTTTATTTTCAGGCTGCTTCTTCTATTAAACTTCTCTAATATCTTAACCTTTAGCCATTTCATCAGATACCCAACGTTCGAATTTCAGTTCAAATTCGATGGCATTAGTCTCGTCTTCGGGCCGAGAAGTAAGTCCAATTCGTTAATATTGTTAAACGGCTCTCATCACCTTTTAACGTCAGCCCTCACAACCTATAATTGAATGTCACATCCATCAAGAAGTTTGCCACTTTCAATACGGTTTACCGTTTCAATAATAGCATTCTTTTGACTATCATTAAGATTCTCTTCATTCCCATCCCAATTGGTAAGCCACCAAAAGAAGGAACTAATATTTCTATATTCCATAAACAAAGGGATCCTCTGGATCCATTCTTGCTCTATGTTATTCTGTTTGATATAACCTTCTAGAAACTCATTTAAGAAATGCTTTGCAAATTCATCTTTCGATCTCCAAGCCTTGAAATGAGAACCCCACCAAACAGCGTGAGTAGCGGCGATTCCAATATCAAGTGCAAACCATCCGTACAACGAATCATCAAAATCAAAAACAGTTATTTCTCCTTGATCGATAAGAAAATTATAAGGATGAAAATCATAATGGATTAGACCATATGATTCTTTGCCCTTAGGCAGATTTTTCATTTCTGTTTCAATTGTTCTGAGTTTGTTGAGAAGTACTTGATAATTACCGAAATGTAAATGTGGATTGTTTATTTCCGCTACATCCCATTCCATCCTTTTGTATTTCAGATCGCCAGGATCATAAGATTTGGTCAACCGATGCATTGCCCCCATTGTTTCGCCCCATGTTTTAAACAAGCTTGGTCCCCATAGTTCTGGATTGCTATCGAAAAAAATGCCAGGGGCTCCCTCGAACACAGTCGCAATATAGCACTTTTCATAGTGCTTACATACAGCAGTTAATTCACCTTCAAAAGTCTGGATTGGCAAAGATGCATGAATGCCTCTTTCAACTAAATACCGTACCCAATGGACTTCTGCCTTAATATTAAATTCAAATTCAACTGGTTTTTCTGATAAACGTAAAAAATATTCCTTATCCCCTTTATTAAACCTGTATACTACATTACAAGAATTGCTTACGAACTTTAACGAATTAGTATCAAATCCAAATGAATTAGCTGCTTGAGAAAGTATTTCATTACCGAGCAAAATGATTCTCCTTTTCTATTGCCGGACCGAGGGAGCAAACCCGATACGTTTAATGTATTGAGATCTTATGGATGCCCTTATTCTGAAAATTCAATCAAAAAAGGATGGCTTTTCTCATCTAATGCATTATGAATTCTGTCATAGAAATTTCCCCATGTTATCATTTGCCCAGCTTCTTCTAAAGTAAAGTAACCCACCTCTTCACTTTCATCACTCGTAGTTAAAGCTCCACCAATCGATTTTCCAGTAAATATATTGTTGCATACGCCGCGCGTTATGTTCTGATACAACCCACAAAATTTAATTAATTCAATGTCAATCCCTGTCTCCTCTTTCACTTCGCGAACTGCTGCCTGCCTGATAGTCTCTCCTTCTTCAACACAACCTTGAGGCGTTTCCCAGCCTCTTCGATCTTTCATGAGTAAAATCTCATTATGTTCATTGAGAACGATGACACTTGCAGACACGATAAATTTCATTCTAATTCCTCCTATCAAATTCATCTTTTAAAATACTCATACAAATAACATCTCAATATTTACCTTTCTTATATATCTTATTTCTAGATCTCCCTTCTTCCTTAAACCCACATTTAACATAACTTTTATAAGCTCTCTCGTTATATTCGTATACCTCAAGCTCTAACCTATTTAAGTTTAATTCCTCGAAGACAAATTTCTGTAGTACTTTTATTGCTTCACTACCATAACCTTTTCCCAATTGATCTTTTTTCCCTATAACGATAGCCAAATATGCAAATCGATTCTTCCAATCTATCCTATATAGATCTAATTGACCCAAATATTCGAGTGATTCTCTAAACGCTATAATAAAACTTCTATTACTCGACTTACCTTCAACCATTGTTCTAAAAAAGGACTCCGTCTCATTCCTCGAATGAGGATATAAAAATTGATCAGATAAGGTATGGGTAATATCCGGATCGTTTACCCATCCTCGAATATGTTCTAAGTCTTCATTTTGATAATCTCTAAGTGTTATCCTGTCACCAAAAAAAATGAAAATATTAATCATAATTTCCATTATTTTTATTTGTAGATGGACTTCTGCGAATTACTTACATTATCCATGATTTAAAAAGCCCATCGATGCTCCTCTGGCAAACACTCATCACAAAGTAATTGCCCTTCAATAACTGCTCCATTATTAAGTTCATCCATATGATTTGGTTTTTCTCTATCAGTTGCCCATGAATTACATTTTGCACACCTTCCGCAATTCATTACTTCTGGATCGAGATACACAGAGGAACTACTCTCCCATTGTAATTTCAGATCTTTCCTTATTGTAATTTCGTTCTCTAGTACAGGAGTCAAATCCCCATCGATTTCTTTATATTCATCGTCAGTTAAGTCAATTAGATAAGATATTTTTACAAGATATGTCTTCTTATTCATTACTTTCGTCCTTTGATTTTCATGGTTGATGCGTTTTTTTGCCTTTCGCATAACGTTGTGCATTCACGACGCATCACTAGCTCAAGGCTGCATTTTTAACTATCAGTCTGTTAGTATGTTCCGTTGAATGATTGGGTGATGCAAACTACTTTACGAGGCTAGTCATCTAACCGCCTGGTAGCAGAGACCAATAGCTCCCGACTTGAAGGTTTTATTTTCAATAAGCTTAAGATTGGTCTTCTCTTGGAGTCCTTGAAACAATGGCAACCCGCTACCGATCAGGACAGGAGACACTGTGATTTTGTACTCATCGATTAGATCAAGACCCATCACGTGATGCGCAAACCTGGGACTGCCGAGGATAACCATATCCTTGCCTGGCTGCTGTTTGAGGTTCCTAATCTCTTCTTCGACATCTTCTTTCACCAGTCTGGAATTGTTCCATTCCACTTTCTCCAGTGTTGTGGAAAATACGATTTTGGCTGTCTTTTCGATCCATTCAGCATGATTCCGTTCATACGGTGAAGCTGATGGGTCTGAAGACACAGATGGCCAGTAACTATGCATCATCTGATAAGTTCCACGTCCCCAAAGGACAGTGTCAGCAGTACTCAAAACTTCTTGCGCGTGTTTCTCCAATTCAGCATCGTAGGAAACCCAGCCAATGTCCATTTCACCGTTCGGTCCTTCTACAAACCCATCAAGTGAAGCGTGCAGAAATAAAACGAGTTTTCTCATTTTCAATTCTCCTTTTTTAATATAATGTAATGTATTTATTACAAGATACCATGTTTTTTATTCTGACACCGATTCTTGTACTGAGCTCATCTAACGTTCCTATATTCACGACCCGAGCCGACTTAGATAACTCTTATCTTAGGGGAATAGATGTATAAACCTCATTCAGCTTCAATATACTTCTGCCAGATCAAGAGCCGATGGCTTGTAGTGCGAATGTTGTGTTAGATGATGAAACCTAGAGCTTCGGTTTCCCACACAATCCTTCTAAGATTATTGCTACTCCATCGTTATCATTAGTTTCTGTTATTTCATCTGCAATATCTTTCAATTCAACGACAGCATTCCCCATTGCTATTGAATATGCAGCTGACTCGAACAATCCTACATCATTGTGATCATCACCAAATACAATCAATGAATCCAGTTCTTCATTGTATATATTGCAAAGTCTAGTAATTGCTAACTCTTTCGATGCTTGAAGTGGCATTATTTGAATCAGTTGATTTTTATCCGTAATCAGTATATTAACTTGCTGTCCAAACTTAGAAATAAGTCCTGGAACCTGGTGTTTGCCTGAGAGCAATATCTTCGTAGCTTCATATTGTTTTAATTCGCTCAATGATTTAACTATTGGGTTAGACCTTGCATTCATTGTGGTAGTATAGTCATATTGGCGTAAGCCAAACCATTCATCTTTTACTTCCATTGTCAGATCGAGTTGCGGATAATGATGTAAGCAATAATCGATGATTTCGGAAGTTAAATCAGATGGAATTGATTCATAAAATTCGGTCATGGATTTATTACATATTGTTTGTGCTCCGTTATAATACACAAACGCTCCAATATCCAACAACTCTTTAGGAAGAAAAAACTTTAAAGCTCTAGGAGGGCGTGCTGTTGCAAAGATTATTCTCATCCCGCTCTGATAACAGGAAAGTACGGCTTCAAAGTTTCTTTCAGAGACTAGGTTTTTAGAATTTAAAAATGTACCGTCCAAATCTAAGACAACTGTAGAATACTTCAATGGAACGCCTCCTCATAATTCATCGGGTTTTCAATCTAATGTTTGTGCATTCCTGAGGTTTAAGCGTCCAGCGGCTTAAATTAGATCGATAGACTTAGCCCGTTGAATGTATCGCCTTATACCGATTTCTTTGAACTTCTTATAAATGATCCAGGGCAAATGCAAAGTGTTTTTTATACCCATGACCCATGAACTACCTACAAATTCTTTCCACATTCATTAAGTACTTTATTTACAAATTCGGTCTTCCCAGCCGTATAAGACTGACGATTTTCTCTATATTTAATAGCAAGTTCTTTCTTTAGATTGGCATATTCGACTACAAATTCGGAATTGCTAGTCAATGCATCTCTGAATAAAATATGTCTTAATAACTCTTTGCTCTCTTTATTACAAACATATAGATGATGTTCAGGTTTCTGTATCTTCACTATACTATAGGGAACATTTGCATCTTTCCTTGCAAAAGCTTCTCTGTTCTCAACGCCCAAATTTCCTTCATGATCGTAACCTAAACTTTCTAATCCTTGAATTACATCTGGGAGCAAAGCCATAGAATCAATTACCACAACAATATCTAAAATAGGTTTTGCCGCTAGCCCAGGTACTGCAGTACTACCAACGTGCTCGATTCTAAGTACTAGATCCCCGAGTTTATGTTCTAAGATAGATTTCAGATCAAAAAACATTTCAGGCCATTCATTGTCGTATTCTTCAATAATTATTGACTTTATACGCATCCTTGAGATCCCCCCGCAAAAAACGAATGTTTACGATAATGCCTTCCTCCAATTTTCCAACAATGATTATTTAAATACTACTATTCACTTCACCATCTTTTCGAATTTTTTTTGCGTTGGTTTCAGATAACGTTGTTGTATTCATGAACTAGAGAGGCTTGAGTAATCGTACGATCCATTACGCACCTCATATTGATTTTGATTTTTCTCTTTGAATTCACCCATAACTTCTGATGGAACAAGGGTAGCCCGATGAATGAACATGTTTTTATGTGGATTCAATCATTTCGTTGAATTACTTCCAAATTGATTTTCGAAATCTTTCTTAAAATTATGCTTATAACTTCTTCTGTTTCTTTATTATCTGTGTCAATATGTTCTAGAAGTTTAATATCTTTGAATGCAGTTACACCGGCGTTTGTTTGCTCCTGATACCAAAAATCAAATTTGTCTCCACGTTTTTCAATTCGTTTTTTGATCGTCTCTTCAGATGCTAAGAGGCAAAACGAAAAGTATCTTGATCGATACTTCTAAATCCATTTAATATGTAGTTGAAATTTTCGGACTTATAAATGGTCATTGGAACAATAAGATGTTTCTTATACCTATTCATCAATTCATGAGCGGTCTGTACTACAAGTATTCTCCATAGAGCTATGTCCTGAAAATCATCCGTTCGTTCTTCTTCATAGTAAATCTCTTCTGTTATGATTTTCCTCAACATATATCCAATTTCTTCAGGATCATAAATCATACTATTAGGTATTAGAGGCTACAGCTTTTGAGAAGTCGATGTCTTGCCGGATCCAAATGACCCATTCATCATAATAATCAAATGATCACTCCTTCTGGTTTAGTTTTACGTTTTGTGCGGAGCACTAGCGACGATGCTTGAACATTCAGTTAGGCAATGTCGTTGCCCTCCATAATTATCTTTACATACTCATCCCAATCCTTACCGTCTGTATTGATTTCTAGTGTTGGCACTCTTGAGATTTGAGCTTGATGTCTTAATACATTTTGGACTTTTAATAATTCATTTACCGACGATCTTACTTCTTCTTCTGTTTTATAGATCCATTCTTCGGGTTGTCTGCTTTTGATTCTTTCTTCTACGACTTCGGGCGAGATTGTAAGCAAAATACACTTGGCGTTTAAAGACTCGAGCTGTTCTTCTATTTTATTTATCTCATCCGAATCTGCAAATGCAGCTCTATGATTTAAGTGAAATCTCTCCAGCACATAAAATAGTCCCCTAGATCCTCTAGATGCAGGACCAAGTTGAATTGCCCAATCGTTAAGTTTCTTTAGCATTTCAACCCGCTCTTTAAGTAACTCAATGTGTTCTTTTCGCGTTAGACTCACATATTCTCCATGTTTATTATTCAAAATTTGAGAATAATGTTCTCCAAGAATAACTACACTCCGTTCTAAGGATTCTTCTTGTGATTGATATCGTTTAATTGCTTTTAATACTGAAGTCTTCCCGGCATTTGAGTACCCCTCAAGAATTACTCCTCTAATATGCATTCGGTTCTCCTTCCACTAGCAATTATTTCGCCTACCGTTCCTGTAATCATAACGTTCAAAATGAGTTGAATGGGTTTGATAAAGCGCTTTCAATATATATAGCAGACCAAGGCTCCGTGAGGAGCCGCTGCTTGAATATTTATACGGCGAAATCCCTCTCAGAGTGACCAATATCGTCAAAATGTTGTTAACCAGAGGAAGCCCTGGAAGCAGCCATTGTATTTAAGGCATTCTCAAAATAGTCATATACTTCATCTGCAATTTCCAGAAACTCTTCAACAGATACATCGCTATTCAAGTAACAAGTATACAGATACTCAACTAAAGCGCCGTCAATCGAGCAATAGTTTACTATGGCATCCTTCATCTTGATGATTTCATCTTCCCATATCCCTGTATCTTCTAAAATCAAAGAGTATAGTGCACGAATTAATCTCTTAGAGTAACCTTTAATATATCTAGTTTTCATTGAGTGATCACTAGCATTAGAAAGTGAACGATGTACACGATCTACTTCCTCCTTGGTCTCTGTATTTAAGTCTAAAATGAATTCTGGAGAAATTTTGATCGGGGGTACTTTTTCACCAATGTCCTCCCCATGTATACAAACACAAATGATCTTAATCCAAAAACCCCAATCGTTTGGTCTACTTAATACATCATCAATCGAGCAAATGATCGTATCCATCTTAGTGACGAATGGATATTCTTCCAAAAGCCTGTCTTTGATCATTGACAATCTTTCGTAATCAATATCTTCGGTATTTGCACATACAATAGTAAAGTCTGCATCTGACTTAAAAGGTTTAGCAGTTCCTTTGGGAATCGAGCCACACATATAAATGCTATGAATCTTATCTTTGAATTCGTTAAGGATACGATCCACATACTTATCAACCAAGTCCTTATATTCACTTTGTATTTCAATTCTATTGATAACTTTTTCTAATATCACATAGACTCCTCCTAAACAATGGGCTTCTTCGAGCTACTTATATTGGATTTACGACTTTCAAATGTTCTTATTTTATTAAGATTGAGATATATTCTTCATCTGTAAGCCTTGTCACCTTACAGTTCTCATTGGCTTCAAATTCTACTATTCTCTCTTCAATTGTTTTATTAGTACTATCTTTAAATATGTCATCTCGATCATAGTGAGGAAAAATAAGTTTGTCGGTTACTCCTAATGCCTTAAAATCCGTTAAATTCATTGTGTTCATCTGTGGAGTAAAGCAATCCACAATGTTAATATTCGGCCCCAGTAATAGCGTTCCTGCACTCACTCCAACGATAATTACATTCTGTGCGGCCAGTGTTCTGATAATTTCATCAGCACCACTTTTCTTAGCGTAATACAATAATGTAAATGGATTTCCACCATTGATATATATAACATCTCTATGTAAGAGGATTTGCGGATCATCAAATTCTATATCTACAAAATTGATATGCTGAAATCCCATGTCCTTAAACTCTTGAAATGCTCTTTGTGCATATCTATTAGTTTCTTTTGAAGGGGATGCTGTTGTAATAATTGAGACCTTTAATTGAGAAATTTCTCCATCAATCAACTCCAGAAATTGTTTTTTAATATCTTCAGTATAAAAACCACAAGAGGTTAATAACAATCTACCCATTGAAATCCCCGTCCTTTAATAATAGTATACGCAGCAGCCTCTTCTACAAACAAGCTGTTCGCTATCTGTTTTTTAACTTTTCCAATAATTCTAACTCCTCTTCCTCTGAAATTTGTTCTTCCGCTCTTGTTTTTGTTTCATCTATCTTTCGTACTTTTAATCCTCTTTTTATGAGCCATTCTTCACCAGAGTTCATTGTAGTTGCTGGATGTGGGTATACATCCTCACTTGTAATTTCCTCATCAATTATGTAAATGTATCCACATAACTTACCATTATGAAGTCTTGTGCCATTCTCATCAAAGGCAACAATAGATGGTTTGTGTGAAAAGATTCTTGCTAACTCTCGATCCTGAGTTATTGTACTTCCGACTAGTAGTTCATTTAAGAGTATTGGCGAGCCATGGAACCAAGGTTTACTGTAGTCCCATTCTTTCATAATTATCACCTTCAATTTAGTTTTATTATCTTTCTTCTTTATACTTGTACTTTAGTTTTTTCGGTTTTGGCTTTAAGGTATTGTCGTATAGCGTTCCTGTATTCACGACCCGACGTATGTCGGGTGTCCGGCGAGAATGCCGAGCCTAGGGCATATGCCCACAGCGTAAATATGATGTTATGGTACTGCCTTCGGAAGATATCTACAAATGAGTTTCTTTATTCAACCAATCATCAATAAATCTATGTCTCCCTAATCGAGCTGTATCAAATTCATCTTTTTCTTTCAGTCTCATTACTCCTAGTATTTCTAGCGACTTATTGATTGCATTATTACTTAAGGTCTCTTCAAAAATCACTTCTCCCAGTTCCCAAACAATACCATTTTGTGACCCGACTCCACCAAAATATTCAGCTTCAACATAAGCCGTCCTACCAGACTGTGATATTTCTGAACAGAACTTTCCGATCTGGTCTGTTAAATATTCATAATTCGTTATTGTAATTCCTTTATTTGTATTTATTTCATCGAAAAGATCATCAGTGAGCGGTATTGCTACTAATGAATTAATTAAAGGAATTATGACTAGACTTCTATATCTGTTTCTATATAAATCAATAAAATCAACTGATGCAATAATTCCACGAAAGTCATATCCCATAATTTTTCCTTCTTTCATTTTTTATGAGTTAATAGTATTTGCAATACTTTCACATAACGTTTCTGGCTTCAAGAACCACAACGGGGTTGTCTGCTGAAATCCCTCCTCGAAATTCTTACCGCAGACCAAGGCTCTATCGGAGCCTCAGCATGAATATTATGTTATACGAAGTACTTCGCTTCATTGAACTACATTCATAATCTCAATAACTAAAATTGCTTCTTCTTTATATCCTTCAAGATCATTCAGTTTAATCCATTCAGGTTCATGATTTCTAAATTGATAGAATCTAATTAGTACATCTTCTCCTTCGATTGTAGAACTTAAAATTAAAATAAAGTCTTTTTCAGGATAGCTCAACTCTAAATTCTCTTTCCAATTCGAAATGAGTTTTATTCCAGTGCTTAAATGCTCTAGATGGTAATGATTTATTGAGGCTTCTAGTTCCGTTCGATCTTGATACATGGTTTCTTCAAAAGAATCTATCTCTCTCAAACTTGAAGCATCAACTAAAATGCAATTTTCCCATTCATGAAAAGTAGGGCTAAATAAATTTGAACTGATCGATTCGTTTGATTGAGCAAACTCATTCAATAAATTTCTCATCGCCTTATTTGTCTTCATGTTCTTCCTGCTTTCGAAGTGTTTCATAAAGTTCCTGTATTTACGACTCGACGTATGTCGAGTGTCCGGCGGATGCCGGACCTAGGGCGTATACCCACAGCTTGAATATTATGTTAAGCGAAGTTTAGTAACTTTGTGTTTATTTCTAATGCATGCAAATCTGAGTCTTTAAGATATCCGTTTATATTCATTGAAATGGCCAAAATCATATGACCAAGTAAATACATGTACTTATAAGATTTATATGTGTTAGCATCTGCATAAATACTGTTTAATCTTGCGGCAACGTTCCCATGGAAATTATTACATCTAGATGCATAGAGGATGGACAAAACCGCAAATTGAATTCTTTCTTCGGATGAAAACAAATGTTTTTCATTGATTGTTTTAGTTGAATCCCAAAATGTAACCTCTTTTAATTCCATTAGCAATTCTAGTTTTGATGCAAGACTTCGAATTATATCATATGCTTTTTGTTGGCGGCTTTCATCAATATTCATTTTTATTTTAGTGCCTTCAAGTATCGGATTAGTTAATTTCACATAGCTTTCGCCATATGTATTATTAAATTTAGGATCAAAACCCTTTGATTCAATTACGTATCCTTTGAGCAAAAAATTAGCCACATAATTGTAAAGTTTCTTTGGTATTTTCTTAAAGTATGGTTCAAGCAATAGCTTGTATTTAGTATTGTAATCTAAGTTGATTTTAGATATGAGAAGCTTAATTCCACCAGGGTCTTGTAAAGTTTTCTTTGAGGAATCATAAATTAATAGTTCATTATACGAATTGTTAATTGCCTGCCAACAAAAATTGAATGCTAGGTCTGGTCTATGAGGCACCTGATAGTAAGAATCAAGTAAATGAGTTATCAATTCGTAAGGCACATTGCGATCTTCGGCATCTTACCAAGAGTTACTAAAGATTGGCTTAACAGACCAGCTTGCATGTGGAGTGCTTTTTTTAAAAAAAATCTCTTCATGTTTACCTTTAGTATAGTTTTCAATGAGATTAAGTATAGTTTCCATACCATTCTCCTGTTTTTTTATTTTTAAATTTCACATAACATAAAATATCCAAACTACATATAATATAACCCATAATAATCCATCTGCGAAGTCACCAACGTACTCAAAAAAGCAGCCCGAGTAAACTGTCCCCTATGTTAGCTATAACTAACACGTAGGATGCAGTTCACACCTGACTGCTCTTTCCTCACTCAACAATAGAAGAATCGCCGATACCTTCCGTGATCAAACTTTTCTCCCCTTGCGCTCCTTCACACAAAGCACTTACTTCGCTCCACCACTCCAGACCACACGCTCGCTCATCGCTTTATGCTGTGCAATCAGGCAGAGTTCTGCCGCTTTAAAGGCATGTTCCTGTGTCATGGCTGTCTCGGTGCGGTCCAGACAATCGCGAATGAGTTGGCCGAAGAACGGGTAACCGACCTTGCCTTTTACATTGTAGCGGTACTCTCCTTCATGATTGACCAAGTACACTTGATCCCCCTGAGATTCCCTTGCGATGTCGATATACTTCCGCAGCTCGATATAACCGTCCGTTCCCAGAATAACGGTACGTCCATCGCCCCATGTGCCCAGACCATCCGGTGTGAACCAGTCCACTCGGAAGTAACCGGAAGCACCGTTATCCCCGATCAGCGAAGCTTCGCCGAAGTCTTCCAATTCCGGGAACTGTGGGTGATTGAAGTTATGCACCCGGCTGAACCCTACCTCAGCGTCCGTACATGATGCAAACGTCAGAAATTGTTCGATCTGGTGACTCCCAATATCACAGAGAATGCCGCCATACTGCTCATGCTTGAAAAACCAGTCGGGTCTTCCTCCGGCATTCAGGCGATGCGGGCCTGTACCCATAACTTGCACGACTTTGCCGATTGCCCCTTGTTCAATGAGTTGTCCGGCATAGATCGCACTTTCTACATGCAGTCTTTCACTGTAATACACCATGTACTTTTTGCCTGTTCGCTTCACTTCTTCTCGTGCAAGCTTTAATTGCTCCAGCGTGGTGAATGGGGCTTTGTCTGTAAAATAATCCTTGCCTGCGGCCAGCGCTCTCATGCCAAGCGGCGCACGATCTGAAGTGATCGCTGCACTTACCACCAATAACACCTCATCGTCTGCAAGCACTTCTGCCTCAGATCCAGCGGCTTGAGCCTGTGGGAACTGCTTTTGAAATGCCTCTACCTTCTTCGGGTCCGGATCATATACCCACTTGAGGGTAGCCCCTGCCTCCAATAATCCCCCAACCATACCGTAGATGTGCCCATGATCCAGCGCAACAGCAGCAATCGTGAACTCACCCGGACCACATACGACCTCTTTGGTAACACTTTTCGGTGCATAGAACATTCCGTCTTTAGCCATGTCATCCCATCCTTATTATAAAATGTTGTTTACAATGAACTCGCCTATATAAGCTGAACTAAAGATTATCTACACTGATACTACGACGACATAATTACCATCCCAATCGCTGTTATCCCCAGATTTTTCGATTCTCTATTCCAGAGGGGAAAATCCGGGATAAGCGTATGCTTCCGATGTAGCTTTTTTTCAGAAAGCTTTTAGGCGAACGCTTCGCTTTTTCAGGTTTTCATCTTTATTTAAACGTCTGACTAAGATCAGCAGGTTGACTGCCACTGAATGCCTTGTCTTTCTTCGTCGTGGAACCCGCAATGCGCTCCTGCAGATGCTCGTAGAACAGATCCTCATCGATCGGCAGATCCACCCAGTTATCTGTCCAGGTAGACAACAGCATTGCATTCGATAACGTTAATCCGTGTATACCATCCTCACCAGGAGCAATAAGGGGTGCGCCTGTACGAATCGCATCAACCCAGTTGCGAATCAGACCCGGGTGGCCCGTTTCCACCCCGGTAATCGGAATCTCGCATTTCCAACATTCCGGCTGTCCAAAACCTCCGGTAAACCGCTGGTTGAATTCAGGCTCAGATTCCCGAAGTCGCCAGAACGTCAGCTTTCCATCTTCGATTACGATTTTCCCTCGATCTCCGTTAACCTCGAATCGGTTCGTACCTGGCGCTTCCCCAGTAGTCGTTACGAAGACACCTGTTGCGCCATTTTCATACTCCACATAAGCTGTTACATCATCTTCCACTTCAATGTTCCGATACTTGCCAAAGGAACAAAAAGCACGCATTCGCACTGGCATCATGCCGATGGTCCACTGCCACAGATCCAGTTGGTGCGGGTCCTGATTAATCAGTACACCTCCACCTTCGCCTGCCCAAGTTGCCCGCCAGCCGCCGGAATCATAGTAACTCTGGGATCGGTACCAGTTCGTAATAATCCAGTTAGTACGCCGTACCTCACCCAGCTCCCCCGAAGCGATCAAATCTCTTAGTTTAATGTAGAGTGGGTTGGTCCGCTGGTTGTACATCATGGAAAAGACTTTACCGCTGGCTGCGGCCGCTTCATTCATCTTGCGTACCTGTTTCGTATACACACCGGCTGGCTTCTCGATCATGACATGCAAGCCATGCTGGAAAGCCTGAATCGCCTGTTCCGGGTGGTCATAGTGAGGCGTTGCAATAATGACCGCATCAATCGTACCCGAAGCCATCATCTGTTCTGCATCCTGCCAATAGGTGACCGTTGCTGGAAGATGACTCGATACCCAGCTCTCCATCTCTCTTCTTACATCACATACAGCAACCAGTTCTGCACCAGGTACTTCTCCAGCCACCAACGTTCTGGCATGTGCTGCCCCCATGTTGCCTATACCAATCACCGCTACTCGTACGATACTCATGACTGCTCCTCCTCGTCCACACGACGCTCAATTTCGGCAAATACGTCTGCAAAATGCTGTAACATCGCCTTGGAATCCAAGGCACCACTAAAGTCCTCAATGCCGTAATATCCGTCATAACCGACGGCACGAAGATCCCTGACCATCTGCACCCAATCGACGATGCCTTCAGTCAGCGGCGTCCAGTGACATTTCCAGGCTGTATTCAGGGCCACTCTGCTGCTATTCTCAGTCACATTAGCCTTTTGCGAATCCTTAACTTCGGGTTCAAACCACCCGGCATTCTTCACATGTACATGAGCTAGGTAAGGGCCCAGCAGCTCAAGCCCCATCTGATGATTCTCATATCCTTCATGCACCATATTGCCTGGATCGTACAATACACCCACATGCTGCGGATCAAGCGATTGCACAAGCCGATAAGCCAGCGATGCCGTCGGTGCAATCGTCTGATGATGCGTCTCTACAATCGCCTTGATGTTGTACTGTTTGGCCAAATCCTGTACTTCGCTCAGGTAATTAACGGCTTTACGATACAACTCAGGATAACGGGTCTTGCGATCATATCCAGGAACACCCACACGCATCATGGATGCTCCCAACCCGGCCGCAGCCTGAAACGCCTGCTCGGTAGCAGAAATATCTCCGCAGTTCAGATACGGTACAAGTGCAATGGATTTCCGACCTTGCCCTGACGCTGCTTCACGAAAAACAGGAACCTGTTCCTGCCAGCGGCTTGGATCTACCGAGCATCGATTATTTCTCCAGTAAGAAGGCTCCTCAGATATCGCATCTTCAGGAATTCCGCGGAAACGCCATTCTATTCCATCAATCCCCGCTGATGCCGCAGCCGATGCCAATTCCTCTGCATTCAAATCAGGGGTAGCCACGGTGAATACAGACAGTTTCATCATGATCCATCTCCTTATGTAAACGTATTCATTTTATGTCGTAAAGGCATTGTATCACTCCGGTGAACGTCACCATAGGGGCAAACGCCAACAGATGAATGACAGATAACGAACAGAGCACATTCCCCATTCAGAGATAACTTCTCAAGATTATGTTATGATCTCAAATCAAAAAGACATCCTTGGAACAGAGTTCAATTCTGTTCCAAGATGCCTTGTACAATAATTTTACATATTTATATATAGGATGAGATTCTCTCTCTCAATCCCGATCAAAGAAAACGTGTTCAGCCTGAATTTTCCCCTGATCTATTGTCATGATGCCAAATGAGTATTGCTTCTGAAAACGTTTATCCGTAGGCGACCCTGGATTAAATACCAGTGTATTGTCTACGGTATGCATTACCGGAATGTGTGAGTGTCCGTAGATCACAGCATCCACATGCTGGCCTGCAAAGGTATGAATGGCATTCTGCTCCGTACCTTTTGATCCCAGATGACCGTGCACAAGACCCAGACGAAGTCCCTCCACTTCAACAATACGAGAATACCCCAGTTTTTCAGCGATTTCGGTCGGGTCCGTATTACCAGCTACCCCTTCAACAGGTGCATACCCGCTAAGCAATGGATGTACACTCCAATCCGACCAGTCGCCAGCGTGAAGTATGAGATCGGCACTCGCAAGTACATCAACGAGCCTGGCTGGTAACTTCTGTGATTTACGTGAACAATGCGTATCGGAAATGACTACGATTTTTTTCATCTCACAACCCACCTTTCCTTTAAGAGGTTGTTCAAAAAGTCCGCTTTTAATTACGAAAGATGCCTAGCGGCATCATCAGCATCGAATATGGAATTCAGCCGAAATAATTTAAGTCCTTATTACCATCTATTCTGTCTGCGATGAGACAGCTTGCATCCGGGAACTGGAACGTTCCATATCTTCAAGTGTAATCGATGCGAAGAACTGCTCCACCTTCTCCTCCGCAACCTGATACAGATTGGTCAGCAGGCTGTCAATATGCAAGCCCACTTCACAATCCGGGTTACAATTGCCGTGAATCGGAAATAATGGACCTTCGTCCTTGGCAGCCTGATAGATCATGGCTAATGTAATTTCACTTGCCGGCTTAGCCAAATAGAAACCTCTTGTTCCAGGAGAAGAGTTTACTAGTCCCGCCTTTTTCAGCCCGCCCAGAATACGTCTGACGACGACAGGGTTGGTATTCACGCTACCTGCAATGTGTGCAGACGTAATTCGTTCAGGCGCGCTGAGTGACAATAACAACAAACAATGCACACTGACCGAAAAATGAGTACTCATGATTAACCACCTTTATTTAATATAATCCAGGACATGCTGACGTTATTCAGAGAACAGATCCTTTTCGGGACGTGCTCTGATCTTGAGCTGCCGCACACTGTATTCCAGTTGTTTCACAATATCATCCAGCTGTTTGCGATCAATCTTGGTCGGATCTTCCACCGGTTTCACAGACGATTTGAGATCGCGGATCGTTAACTGCTGCTCTTGCCATTTGTCCATCAGATCTGCAATATTGGCATAGAACCGTTCGTAATCTTTGATGACGAGATCCAGATAAGCATCCACCTCATCCGGATCATAACCACGAAGTTTATAATTGAATTGTTTTTCATGTATCGATAGTGCATCTAACTGTACACCCAATTGTTTAAACAATTGTCTTTGTTTATCCAATCTTCGTTTCATATGTTCATCCATATTGACAACCTCCATTATAAGCCAAGCCGTGGTTCTATTTCCTATACAGAACATACGGCATTTTCTCTCTCTATTTTTTATAACACATAATCCGTCAGATATAAAATGATACGACCCTTTTCCTCACGAGAATGATTGCTTTTTATGCAATTCGGGTAAAGACTCACTACACCCCACAACGGGAAAGGAGCATGTTGTTATGAATACATTAACCCAAGATCAACGTCAAGAATTAAAAAACGCCCTTTTGGAGCAACGCGAAAACTTGCAGCGCCATTTTGAATCCAGCATGGAAGACGGTGCTCCGGCCCAGTCGCTGAAAGATTCAACGGGTGAGCTGTCCTCCTATGATAATCACCCGGCAGATGCTGGTACGGAAACATTTGAACGCAGCCGTGATTTGGCGATTGACGATACATTAACTGACGAATTCAATCAAGTGAATGACGCATTGGAACGTATGGATCAAGGTACATACGGAACCTGCGTAACGTGCGGAGAAGATATTCCTTTTGAACGACTCGAAGCTATCCCCTATACCGCTTACTGTATTGATGATACGCCTAACCGGGAGATCAGCAACGATCGGCCCGTAGAAGAAGAAGTAATGACTATGCCACCAAGTGGTGCTGGAGAAGGAAGACAGCGTAACGCCGGCAAGTTTGATAATGCAGATGCTTGGGAAGCAGTCGAAGAATACGGCACATCCAATTCCCCTGCAACTGCAGCCAAGCGTGATGTGAAGGACTATGATGAGAACATGTAACTTTGTTATAAACTGAAAAGGTAAGCGTCAAAATTGAATTTGATTCGATAAGTTGCTTCACCATTAGCCTTCATTATCACGCATCAAAAAGCCGCCAATGGCGGCTTTTTCTAGTTTTCTCCAATGTAGTCTTCCACGTTTGCCGTCACATGCTTCCAAGAATATCGCTGAACGCTTTCCGTTCGTTTATTCTTCCGTCTCACTACCAGATGATGCAGATTCCTGCCGCTTCGAAACAGATCGAGATGCTTTCGGAGTGGATTTGGCCTTCCCTGACGCAGCTTTCTTTTTCTCTTTTGCATCTGACTTGGAAGCAGGTATTTTCATTATAGGTTTAGAAAGGGCAGAAAATAACTGAAATACCTCATGTTCCCCTTCTTGATTCTCTTTCGTTGTATAGGGTTCACAGAGTTTTATGATGTTTTTATATAACTCCTCTACTTCCTCACGAGTTGCATACAGCGTCATGTCCGAGAGAAACATCCGATCTTCGTTTTCCGCCTGATGCATGAACCTCTGACGACTCTGTTCGAACATCTCATTTAATAATTTGAGTGTTTCAGACCGAAACACCTGTTTCAGTGGTGAGTTTTCATTGTCTTCATCTTCATGACGAAGATGGATTTCTCCGGAGAATGGTTCGTAGTATTTTGCGATAATGCCATTAATCTCCCGCGTGGAAACGATCGTCAGCAGACCAATTTTCTCCAGCTTTTTTACATGATAGTGAACTTTGGCTGGCACCTCACCCATCTGGTCGGCGATTTCTTTGACAGTGGATGGTCTGCCCTGCCTGTTAAACATATTCATAATCTGTATCCGATACGGATCGGAGTAGATTTTAATTTCTTCAATGGTTGAAAGAACCTTGTGCTCCATTCCTGTATCCTCATTTCCGGGGTACCTGTTGTCCATCAATAACTCTATTATACCGCTGCGTCAGGGCTTCGGTCAAAACGAGTGGGAAATGACTTGATACAGAAAATCGGCTAATGGTCGCTTCTAAATGTACTTCATAGAGCACTTCGAAAACTTTTGCTAAATAACAGCATACCTGCTGACATGGCAAGCATAATACCAAAAACGATAAACAGAACAGGCATGCTCATCCAATCTGCAAGTGCTCCCGAAGCCAGGCTTCCAAGTGGTGCGACACTCACGACGAGCATACTCTGAAGAGCATACACTCTGCCCAGCATCTCGGAAGGGGTAACCTCCATCAGATACGTAGCCAGAGGGGTCGTAGCCAGTGGAATACCCATTCCCATCAGAAGACAAAAGGCCGCTGCAACAGGCAGTTGAAAGGACGTCATATAAGCCGGGAGTGCCGTCATGGCATAACTGAGACCCAGCATGACAACACCGCTGATGACCAGAACACTTTTACGATAATGGGCACCCCTTTGCGCCATCCACACCCCACCAAACACCATGCCTCCTACCATCAGCCCACTGAGCAGACTTAATCCCCCGGCACCAGCATGTAACGTTTCAATGACATAGGGTGTACGAAGAACATTGAACGGCATCAGGCAGAAATTAACGAAGGCAAACAAGATGGAGACGATTAATAATAAGGCATGTTTACGGAGAAAATAAAAAGCTTCCGCCATTTCGGAGAATATATTACGTTTTTCGGATGGAACAGATTCCATTCCAGATAATGTTTTATTTGCATTGTTAGAAGATGTTGAAGCTTCAGGGTATCCAACTCGGCTCATCATTAAAGCACTAAGTGCAAATAAACCCGCATCAATCAGGATCGTCCAGGCAATGCCTATTGAAGCAATGAGTGCACCAGCTACTGCAAGTCCTGCGAGTTCGGCCACTCGGGTTGCGGAAGAGGACATGGCATTACCCGAAAGCAGCATCGATGGGGGAAGCAGTCTGGGCACACTGGACACTTCGGCAGGAATAGTGAAACACTCCAGCAAAGAATTTAGAATGGTAACGACAAACAGATGCCAGACTTCAAGTTGACCCATTCCAAACAGCAGCGCTGTAATCCCTACGAACAACCCCCGGCCGGTATTCGTAATCACGATTACTCTTTTGAGAGACATGCGATCCACCAAAGCCCCGGCGAACAGACCCAGAAAGATACTCGGCAAAAAATTCACCGCCAGCAAAGTACCCATCAGCACTTTTGAACCGGTCAGAATGTACACCATCCAACTGTATGCAATCGAATCAATGGAATCACCAAATCGGGATACAACTTTACTGAGCATAAACTGCATATAAGGCTTGATTCGTATTAATTCCCCTATACCTTGCTTGCCAACGGCTGTGCTATCATTCATGTCCTTTCACTCCCTAACGTTAAAATATTTTTCATGTTAATTTTATTTTAACGTAAGTTAAGCAGAAATCAATACCTCCGTGAAAATAATTTTAACGTCATGTAGGAAAGGACAGTCTTGTTTTACTTTCAGGTGATTCGTATTTCACAGCGGACTTTTTAGACAACTTCTTATAACACAAAAAAACAGACCACATTTGGTCTGTTAGGCTAACCTATCAGCGATTCGTGCTTTCATTTGCTGCTACTTCTCAACACGCAATATAAATCCAGACTGTTCCGCCTGTACCTCCAACATCAAATCCCGTACCCGTCCTGCTTCCTTCCCCAGTCGTTCTTCACTGATTCCGTAGTTGGTCCATCCTCCATCCAGAATCCCGGTGTTCATGACTGCTCCTTCCTCTATTTCATACGTGTAAAGGATGCATAGTGATCTGTCGTTTTGTAGATGAGTCCATCATTGGAGTACACAATCCGATCCGAATTACGGAAACCGGAAGTGTAGTTGATATCCGCTTCACGCCATGTACGTCCGCTTGCCGCTGGTAATAGCCCTTCCCGATTGCCAAATACGTCTCCGCCGATGCTTTTCCCGGGAGCCACTACAGCCAAGTTTCCTTGTGATGCTACCCAGCCGAGCCCTGTGGCTTGTGATTTGGTAATAAAGTTACATGGCAACGTTCCGTTTGCACTCAAATAGTTTGCTACCCCTGTAAACGTATTGATGATGGTGCATGTTGCAGCAGATGCCTTCTGCTGTGGGGCTTGGGTGAACTGTGATCCTGTGAAGAAAACGAACGTTAACAGCAATGCCAGTAAAGCGGTTGATAGTAGTTTTTTCATCCATCCGGCCTCCCGATCCCTCAAAGTAGATGAACGTTGTCGCGATATGTCCTCTGCAAGTTGTAATTGTCTAGTTGTACGTTCTGCTAGATTATAGTAAACAAGTCATCTCATGACTATTTATATCACACCATTTTGGTAGAAATATCAAATAAAGATGTTTGAATTGTAAAATATTATAATTATAACATTTTAAGACAGAAAAAAAGACTCTCATCCCTGAAGATGGAGTCTGCATTTTCTAACACGTTTAAACTGATTTGACCTGATCTAGTTGTTCAGCTGCACACGTTGACGCGTTCGCGCTGATTCCAGGCACGCATCAATAACGCGCATGTTTTGAATGGTATTTTCCGGACTGAAAGGCAGAGCTTCGCCTTCAAGCACAGCCGTTGCAAACGTCTCTACCTGAAGAACATAGGAATTCGATACCGACACACGCTCCTCACGGCTGACCGAATCGGTGTGAATGATAATCTGAGGTGGGATATCACTGTTCTCCCAGCCAAATACTTTGGGCAGTTCAATCCGCCCTTCCGTCCCAAGAATCTCCATCTCCGCTCGTCCTGAAGCCCACATGCCACAGTCAAAAGTCAAGGCTACCGAATTCGGAAATTCTACCAGTCCCGACGCCATCATATCCACGCCATCATGCTCGTCCGAGAATAGAGCGTGTACCGTCACCGCTTCCGGTTCCTGTCCAAGATACATTCGGGCTGCCGAGATCGGATATACGCCTAGATCGAATAAGGATCCGCCGCCCATCTCTCTTTTGAACCTTACATTTTCCTTGTCATCAGCGGTATTACAGGTAAAGTTGCCATGGATGGCTCTAACGATACCAATCTCTCCACTGGCTATAATCTCTTGCACACGTCTGTGCTTGGGATGATATCGATACATAATCGCTTCTGCAAAAAGAACCCCATGCTGCTCACACGCCTCAATCATTTCTGCCGATTCATCTGCATTCAGGGCAGCTGGTTTCTCACACAACACGTGTTTTCCAGCCTGTGCCGCTTTGATGGTCCATTCTTTGTGCATATGGTTAGGCAAAGGAATATAGACGGCTTCGATATCCGGATCTGCGATGAGCTCTTCATAACTGCCATACGATCTGGCAATTCCGAGTTCTTCAGCAAGGGTTTCGGCCTTTTCTTTGCTGCGGCTGGCAATCGCCAACACCTCACCACGTTCGGACTGCTGGATCGCCGGAATGACTGCATTTTTGGCAATGGTTGACGTACCGAGTACACCCCACTGTAACTGTCTGTTCATGCTCATCTTCCTTTCGTACCGTAATTGTCCTCTTCTGCCTTGTGTAACATGCCGAGACAACGATCCAGATCTGTTTTGACCTGTTTCTTGTATAACTCTGCTTTCTCCGCACCATCATCCGTGAAATGATATAGAACGATTTCCTGAAAATCGACCTTTGGATCATTGCCCTTCAGCTTCTTCGTGCGATAAAATACCCCCTGCTGTACCAATTCATGCAGTGCCCGATATACCTCGCTCTGGGGTGGAACATAACCGTAGTCTTTGAATTCCTGCTTCATCGCCTCCAGCATCTCGTAACCATACCCCCTGTGCTGTTCAACCATCGTAATCAGATACAGCTTGATAAATGCCCGCTGTGCAATCATAAAAGCCACGTTCATTCCCCCTTCAGTCAGAACCTATATATCTAGTATTATAAAACTTATGTTCGGGTTCTGCCATCTTTCTCCGCTTTACCTCCTTTTTAACCATCTTCATAAGGAAGCGAGCAAGAAATCGTTTGGTTACCGAATGGCCTGAGGTAGCATGGAAAAAAGTTTTCTGTTGTGAATTTTTCATGTATTGAAATTTTAAATCGTATTTTAAAGGTTGTTTTATTTCAGGCACTCAGCGATTCGTTCGATTGAATCCTAATCATACGACTGTGCGGAGGCTGTTACATTGGTACTCCTGAATCCTGTATCCTTCATACATGAATCCTGAGTGGCCTGTATAGTGAGTCCTGTGTTGCCTTTGTTACTAAATCCTGAGTAGCCTGCATTATTGAGTTCTCTGTTGCCTGTAATACTGAATTCTGTATTTCTTTAGCGGCATATACCCTGTACAATCCTGTAAAATCCTGTACAGCTGATTCTGTTGAGAATTTTTCATATGTTGATAGATTCATTTGTTATGGACAGATTTTGGCACGGCTCCCACAATCCATTTTCCCCAGCTTACGCGAGAGATGAGCCATGTCAGTACACAGGATAATGCAAGAGCGAGCAACCAGGTAATGATCATTCGAACGACAGGATTCCAGCCCATGGCAACATAGAACAACTCATCCGGAATATAGCTGTACCGCAGCATCAACATATGCATCAGATAACCGCCATACGATACACCACCAATCCATCCGAGCAATCGTACAGCCCTGAGATTACGCAGTTTCCCGGCCAACTGGTACATGACCATAATGGAAGCAATCAGAAAGAGAGCCATATCAGGGCGGATCAGACTGACCGTGTAAAATGTAATTTTGATCCCCTCCGGCTTCTGAAACTCCAGCATTAATAAATATGTAAACCGAAGTCCCAGAACGATAAACACCAGCCAGTATACCCAGCGTAACCGATGAATCCATTCATTCCAGTGCTGCACGGATAATCCCGCTGCTGCACCGAGCACAAAATAAATAAAGAAGTAGATGAAATTCCGGTCTGCATACGTTGTAAAAGCATCTGTCAGTACCGGGATATTCAGCCATTCCATGAACTTGGCGATGTTTCTTAATTGGTCCGCAAGCACAAGATACACAAGGCCCGAAATGAGCAGAGCAATCAGACGCCCCTTGGCCTCATATCGGTTATATACATAACGAATTGCACGCAAGAAGAGCGGAAATAACAGATAAAACTGGATCAACATAATAATGTACCAAAAGTGTGAAGTCGTTTTGCCAGTAATCAACTTCAGGCCTAGGTCCGGAATGTCATTCCATCCAAATCCGGCCCAGCCACGCGGTGCAAGTGTAAAGTAAATGAGTGACCATATTAGGTAAGGCACGATAACGTCATTTACTCTTTTCCTCATAAACGTGCCATAATGCAGCTTGTCTCCCGTGTTATAAAACAGCACCATACCTGTTATGAATATGAATAATGGAACTGCAAATTTGGAGAGCATCAGCAGTATGGCCAGTAACACGCCATCCTCCAGTCTCGTTTCCGGGACTATAGAGTAATGTGCGATGGAATGCTGGAGAACCACTGCCGCAAAGGCGATTCCCCTTAAACTCTCTATTTCTGTAATTCGTTCTTTGCGAGGCATACAGGCAGACATCCTTTCTTGGTTTTGCAATTAAAACAACGTACAATGGAAACGGTATATCTAAATGAACGGGGTTGATTCACATTTCATTAACAGACCAAGACGTAACCACTACCGATTCCAAGTATGTCCAACAGCATCTGGCTAACGAGCGAACTTTTCTGGCCTGGGTACGCACAGGTATTGCCATGGCAGGCATCGGCTTTCTTGCTGCCGGATTTGGCTTCAATTCGTTGGCGTATGATCGTCTCGCACATATTGCCGCCATTATTACAGGTATCACATCTCTGGTTGGCGGCATATCCATCATTGTTTATTCTGCAGCAGCCTATCATCGAAAGCGTACACAGATCAATGAACAAACCTTTCAGGCGTCGACCGGCTTAATTCGTTTTCTCACGATGATGCTACTGGTGATTGGACTCGCTTTGGCTGTACTGCTCTATGTATTGTTATTCCCTGTCTGACTGGATAAAAACACCACCCGCCATGATGGATGCCCACATGTCACACAGGGACAAAAGCCGGCTTCCCTGAAGGAAACCGGCTAATGACCACCTTGTGGATCATATATGTCATTCCATTTTGCAGATATAAAGCATTAGGTACTATTTCATATCAACCGAATCGGCAGGATTACAGGAATGTATTGTTACCCAATCGCGCTGCCTTGGTTTGGGCTTCCAATCTGCGTTCTTCCATATCCAGATCCGGCCGTTCAGCAGGTACATCTGTACCATGAACTTGAGCTCTATCCCGATTAAGTTGGCTGTTGCTGCTAAATACATCGTACACATCGGTGTCTCGATCCGTGGAGTCTACGAGAAGCAGAATTTTGCCATTCTGAACATACTCCTCATACTGTTTAGCATCCTCTTCCGGAATACCAAGACCGACCAGGCCACCCACCAATCCGCCAGCTCCTGCACCCACAGCTGCACCGGTAAATGCTGCAGCAATAGGGCCCGCAGCCAGAATAGGTCCTATGCCGGGTATGGCCAGTGCACCGATACCTGCGAGCAGGCCGGCTACGCCACCAAGTACACCACCTGTTGCTGCACCCGCAGCCACGCCTTCAGGGGCTTTTGTACCTGTCTCTTCCCGAATCGCCTTCAGTTCATCCCGATCCTGAGTAACAACGGAGATTTCGTCTGAAGTAAATCCTTGTGCTTTCAGACCCTCGATAGCCTGCGATGCTTCACGTTCTGTATTAAACACACCTACGATTTTCTTCTGCATAGTGAATTCCTCCTCATATTATTGAGTGGTTCGCTATGTTATTACCCGCCCAAGTTTCTTTCAAACGCTTGCAAGTCAATATAGTATGTGTTCATAGCAATGAACGGCTCGTTATTCAACCAACTATAGAGTGTCAACGATAACGTGTTTCATATTCCTTAGAATGTTGCGGGCATTTCCAATCGCTGAATAATGTCACAGGTTCGTTAGCGCTCCGCTCCATGTTCTGGTGATAGATTGCTGGATATCAGGGGCCAAAACATCTTACTACCCAGTTCTTCCCGACTTTCCCTAGGGTTGAAGACACGCTCTGGGCCGTGCCTTTAACCTCTAAAAAAGCAGATTTTGCTCGAATCTCGTTCCATGCCGGAAGTTTGCCACAAGCGAACCGAGGGCACGCGAAGCGAGTGTGACGCAACATGGGCTTAAAAAGCAAAGTAACGCAGCATGAGGTGAAAAGGAAAATTGACGTAACACGGTACGAAAAGACAGTACAATATGCACTCAGCGAGTTTGGAGACACATCCTGGTTAGAAAGGTGATTACTTAATTAAGGTAGAGCATGATTCGATCAGCTACAATACTGAACGTCGTCGTTCATCAGAGTCTACGCCTGATGAAACGCACCCTTCGGGAACCCGGTGTTGATATCTAAAAAAACGAAATCATTCATCTATTTCCCCCGTGGTTTGGCCCGATTAGTGGCCACCGCTTCAAGTGGATTATCAGGCCAGTAATGCTTCGGATAACGTCCTTTCAGATCTTTTTTGACGTCAAAGTAGGTCTCACGCCAGAAATTGGCCAAATCTCGTGTGACCTGTACAGGTCGCTGAGCCGGCGATAACAGATGAATGGTCAATGGGACTCGCCCACCAGCTATACGCGGTGTCTCCTGTTGTCCAAACATCTCCTGTAGTCTTACCGCCAGCGCAGGGTCCTCCGGACGACTGTAGTCCACAGGAATACGTGAACCACTGGGCACCTGTATATGCGTTGGAGCTTCATCCTCCAGTTGTTGTCGTTGCGCCCAGCTCAGTCCACCAAGCAATACATCTTGCATCGATAATCTCTTGAGGTCGGCAGCCGATCGCATGCCTGTAAGATAAGGTGTAAGATGTTCTGCCAACTCTTCGGTCAGATCATCTTCGATCAGGTCGGGCCACTCAGGTAGATGGAGATGCAGGAACCGCAGCCTGTCCGCAAGTTGTCTGGACGTTTTGGTCCATGGCAGACAATCCAGCCCTTCCATCCGTATTCCGGCCAACAATGCTTCCAGCACCTGATCTTCAGGTGGCTGTGCAATACTGCTCTCTTTCATCACAAGGGCTCCAATACGAAGTCTCTTATGTGCTCGCACGCTGCGGGTATTGGAATCCCATGCCACTTGCACTTCATCTTGCAGCAGGTGCTGAGCTGCCTGTAACAATGTCTGCTCCTGCAACGGCGCAGCCAGCAGGATGCGCGCATCTGCGCCCTGGTCGTCTGCCTCGGCTGCGACCAGATACGCTGAACGGCTCAGCGATTCTGTCGCTGCGAGCCGTACGCCGCGGCCGCTGCTCAGCAGATAGCGGCCGTCCTCCCGGCGTTGCCCGATCCGGTCCGGATAGGCGAAGGACAGCAGCAACCCGCAGCTGTGCTCATCCGGCCGCACCGGATCGGCCGCCGGGCCGAGCGCCGAGCGCAGCTGGCGGCTCTCCTGGAGCATGCGCCGCACGGCCGCGCCGTCTAGGGCAGCCGCTGCCGCTTGCGGCATGCCGCTGCTGTCCGCGGTCAGCAGCGCCTCTACGCGCGGGCGCAGGTCCGTGCCCGCGCCTGCACTGCCACTGCTGCGGAGGCCCGCAGGCTCCTGCAGCAGTGCCGCCAGCATGCTGGCGTAGCTGGCCAGCCCAAGCTCCGCCGCGCGGAGCAGCATGCTGGCCAGTCGCGGATGCACGCCAAGCGTGTTCATCCGCCGCCCGAAGGGCGTGATGCGGCCTGCGTCGTCCAGGCCGCCCAGCTGGCGCAGCAGCGCCTGTGCCTGGCCGTAGGCGGCGTCAGGCGGGGTGTCCAGCCATTGCAGCTCTGCTGGGGACTGGACACCCCAGACGGCAAGCTCCAGCGCAAGCGGCGCAAGGTCCGCGGAGGTGATCTCCGGGCGAGCTGCCTCAGGCAGCCCCCCCTGAACCTCTTCGCTCCATAGCCGGTAACACACCCCCGGGGCAATTCGCCCGGCACGACCCCGCCGCTGATCGGCTGACGCCTTGGACACCGGCAGAGTAACAAGCCGGCTCATGCCCGTGCGCGGCGAGAATGCCGAAGCACGGCTCAGCCCTGCATCCACCACAATCTTAACGCCAGCGAGTGTGAGGCTGGATTCCGCAATGGAGGTGGACAGTACCACTTTGCGCGTGCCCTCAGCCGCAGGACGTATGGCCTCATCCTGTTGTTCCACCGGCATACTGCCATACAGAGAATGAATTTTCACCTGTCCGGGAAGAGAACCATTCGATAACTCCCGCTCTGTACGATGTATCTCCCTTGCGCCTGGAAGGAAAACAAGCACGTCCCCCTCCTGTTCGGTTAATGCCCGGGTCACCGTCTGAGCCGTGAATTGTTCCAGTGGCATGGCTGCCGGTCTCGGCACATATCGTGTTTCCACCGGAAATGTGCGTCCCGGGCAGTGAATTGATCTTGTACCTCCGCCAAGCAATGCACAGACAGGGACAGGATCAAGGGTTGCCGACATGACCAGCAGTTTCAGATCTGGACGTAACATCGCTCGGGATTCCAATGCAAGAGCCAAACCCAAGTCCCCGTGTAGGTGACGCTCATGGAATTCATCAAAAATAATCATCGCCGTATCCTCAAGACCCTGGTCCTGCTGCAACATCCGGGTCAATACCCCTTCCGTTACAACTTCAATACGTGTCGCCTGACTCACCCGGGTATCCATGCGTACACGATATCCTACGGTCTGCCCCGCTTTTTCCCCGAGCGTAGCCGCCAGTCTGGATGCAGCCGAACGCGCGGCAAGCCTTCGGGGTTCCAGCATGATGATTTTCCGCCCTGCAACCCACGGCTCATCCAGCATAGCCAGCGGTACCACAGTCGTTTTTCCCGCCCCCGGTTCTGCAATTAACACACCTGTATCCTGATCCCGAAATAATTGCTTTAATTCAGGAAGAATCTCTTGTATCGGTAACTCTATCTGCATATGATCGCTCCTAATGAATGTAACCTGCTGCTCTTCGGTTTCTCTATTCGAATGTTAGCATTATAACAAAAAAAGCCGTTCCGGAGGAACGACTATCGGAGACATACCTTAAGACACGCCTTAAATAAAAATAAAATTTAACCCGAATGCTCATTTAGCTTAGCAATGACTCGGCACCATCAATGACGATCTCTGCTCCGGTAATATGTCTGGATTCGGCCGATGCGAGGAAGCTTACCAGATCGGCAACGTGTTCCGGCTGACCCGGCCCGTCTGCAAGCGGCTGCTGTCCTTCAGGGAACTCCATCGGAATAATGATCTGTTGCAGATCATCCGTTTTGACCGTGCTTTGATCGATATTCGTCGCAATCGCTCCTGGGCAGATCACATTCACACGTATCTTGAACTTCGCAAGCTCCAGTGCAGCCATCTTCGCAAAAGCAACCTGTCCTGCCTTGGACGTACTGTACGCCGACATGCCAAAGCTTGAGAAGCGTTGATTGCCGTTAATGGAACTCGTAATGATAATACTGCCCCCGCCCCGTTTCTTCACATGAGGCAATGCATATTTAATGGTGAAAAATGTACCATTCAAGTTGGTTGTAATAATCTGCTGCCAATCTTCAACCTGAATCTCCTCAATGGGTGCCGATACACCATTAATACCCGCATTGGCAAAAACAATATCCAATCCGCCAAATAACTCTACAGTTTCCAGCACAGCCTTTTCCACACGAGCCGGGTCGGAAATGTCTACATCAAATGCTCTTGCCGCACCCGGGTGCAGTGCATTAATCTCTGCTTCCGTTACCGAGATGCGATCATTCACCAGATCAAACAAGGCAACGTGTGCACCCTCTTTTGCCAGCTTGACCGCAGTGGCCTTCCCAATACCGGAGCCTGCTCCGGTAATAATCGCGACCTTGCCTTGAAACCGTGACCTGCCGTTTTGTTGTGTCATTATCCAATCCACTCCTTTGATTTGGAAATTATGTAAGAATGTACGTTCAAGCTCGCCATCGGTACTGAAAACCGACCTTTTTGAACACGCACTTAAAATCAATTCTTCACAAGATTACCCAAAAAGAGTGTCTTTTAAATCAACAGCAACAAGTTTTTTCACGTGTAGCCTATACCAATGTACGGCAACTTAAGGATCAAACCACAACTTGATATCCTGCGCTCACCATTCCAACTCAATGAAAGCGGCATCATCTTCAAGACCGCCGGTATGTGTAGCGTCCAGCAGTACCTGAATGTGCTCATCAGGAACATATGCTTGGATGGCATCCAAATCATTCAAGCCATCAGTATATAATTGAAGACGCAGTGAATCGTTTACGGACCCTTTGGTTTCATAGATATGCGGCTTACCACCAACAGGTCCTTCAAGAGTAGACCAACGCTCATTTGTCTTGCAGTGAGTCTGAAATAATGCAGACTGTTCCTGCCCATTACGCCACAGGCGAATACGGGAATCCCCTTGCCACGCAAGCCACACCCGACTTTTACGGCCGCCTCCTGTAAGTTCAATCCGCCCACATACATACATGGCTTGACTGCCTCGACTTCGCTTCTCCATTAATACTTCCCGAAGTAAAAGAGGGGAACTATCCAGTGGCTGCAATTTTTCCAGCTGCTCGGATGCGGGAAGAGTCAGATCATGAAGAAGCCGCTCAACACCCTCTTCCGTCGGGTATTGCGTCGTTTCCAGCCAATCCAGTAAAGCATTCCCCAGAAAACGTGCTGCAAAGTCTCCCAGGTAACTCATGCCCACCCCATCACACAATACAAAATTGCAGACATTCCCTTTCATACGTACCGCAGCAAAATCCTGTCCGGTATCTCCCTGATGTACCGTCTCAGCTGCTCTGCCATAACCATACCTGCACTTAAACGTACCCTGATAACGGGTTAGAGGCTGTTCTCCGGTCTGCAAACTTACATAGCGAAAGTTGCCATGCCGTTGCTCGGCATGGCCCCCTTTATCTCCAGCAGACAATGTTGCCAAACGCATCGCTCTCATGATTCCCCTCCTATCTTACAGGTGTAGCAGCAGACATCTGGAACCCGATCGATACCAACTCCGCACATGTACCTGGCAGCATCATGAGTGCACCGGGTGCAAGCAAATAATCAGCTTCAACAAGCATTTCCCGATAACTTTCGGGCAGGACGGATGACATATTCCGCAACTTCTCTCCATGCTCATCCTGTAGATTGGTTTCCGAAGAGATTCCCTTCCATCTTCTAGGTTCAGCAATCGGCCCTTCCAGCAGATGATCCGATATAAAAATATTCTCCACGAGCACATTGCCGTCAGGTACACTCATGCCCATGATTCTTTTCGCAATGGGCTCGGGATCTTCACCTGTGGCTACCCCATCGGTCATGTGACACACAAGTGGCGCAGGGCAATCCTGCATATTCGGAATTTCGGCCTGAAGAATCTTTTCCGCCTGCAGGAAAGCCTTCGCAGAATCCGAAAAGCGTCTCGGGGTGAGGTCAGGCAAGGACCCGACTGCAGCGATCTCGTCAATCCCTTTAATACCGTTCAACAAGTCATATACGTCATCGCTGTACGCCAATATGGCTATGCGATAGCGAGGTGTCAAACGATTCCCCTTTGTAGACCGAAATACCATCTGGCGGATCGCGAGAGATAAGGCATCATAGACGACATCAATCCGTCGACGATTTTCCAGAACCATATTCATGGAGGCGCTAATATCAATTAAATATATAATAAGTGCAGGTGTACGCTGTGATGCTTGAATCGTGTAGTTCATCTAGGGTGAGTCACCTCCATCAATTACTTTATAAGTTGGGCAACGTGTAACTGGTGTTGCTCAGGAATTTGTTAATGGCACTCATTCGAGCTGCCACTTTGCCGACCCCTTTGAAATAAGCAGCATCGGTATTGTATAAATTTTTGAAATCACGGGCGTACGCTTCCGCATTTTCAATTTTTCTTCCTTTTTGTGCGTTATACGCTTTATTGTAATGAGCAATCAAAGTGACCACATTCTGGGCACGTTTTTTCTTAAGCGCAGCTTTCTGAGCAATCTCCTGTTGGCGTTTAACTTCAGCTGCCGCTTTGCGCTCCGCTTCCTGTCTTGCAAGCTTGGCATCATTCTCTTTTTTCCAGACCAGATAGGCTTCATATTTTGCTTGTTTATCGTATTTCTCCTGCTGCGCTCGCTTGGCAGCTTCTTTTTTCTGCTGTTCCTGCTTTACCAGATAGGCCTCATACTTCGCCTGTTTGTCGTACTTGGCCTGTAATGCCTTGCGGTCTTCTTCTTTTTTCTTTGCTTCTGCTTCCTCCTGTTTGGCTGCAGCGAGCTTTTTCTTTTCCTCTGCGGCAAGTTTTGCAGCCTCTGCGGCCTTTTGCTTCTCTTGCTCCTCCTGATCTTTGAGCGCAGCTGCCTTTGCAGCTTCAGCCTCTTCTGCAGCCTTGATCTCTGCCAGTCGTGTAGCTTCCTGCTGTTCTTTCTGCTTCACTTCTGCCTGATCGGCAAGTATTTTGACCGTTGGAACACCACCTGCCAGCAATACAATAAGTACAGCGGAGGATATCATGAACTTTTTGGATCTGTAGAATGGCACAGGTACAGGCTTGTCTGTGTCTTCTTTCGGATTAAGCTTGGCATCCAGTTCCTTGATTGTCGCCTCGACTTCCATCTGCATCGCGCTGTTATGAGGAATGAAATGATAAAGTGAACGATATACTTCCAATGCTGCAGCCGGTTTCTCTTCATCCTCCAGAGCTCTTGCTTGCAGGAACAAACGGTTCACTACCGCTTCCTGATCAGGAGAATGTGGCGTTTGGGTGATGTGTCCGCCTTGCGAATTCAACGGTTCGCTTACTGGTTCTGAACTCTTTTTCAGACTTTCATCAGCTTCGGAGGGATTGGCGTCTTCTTCTTCCGATGTCGCAGCAGCAGCCGCATTGGCCTGATCCACGTCTACCGCAGCCAATGCAACATACCACTCACCAAACGTCGGACAGCTGCTCAGATCATGACTTTCCCAAGCCCGAATGAACAGATCCGACAGTTTGGAGCCCCAACGCTTCTCAAGGGATTCACGCATCGCATAATACCGCTCACTCACCGTTTGCATTTCATGCTGGTCAAAATAACTTTCGCCCCACGCTTTCTCTACAATCACAGGGTCGGACCAGCTTAACATTTCAGCAATGATAACAGCTCCGGCAAATCGGTCAGCATATGAACTCCACAAACCGCTGTGCACTGTTCGATGGGCTGCGTAACCGGGTGACCCGGCAAGCAGGGCATCCGGACGATCCATCTTGGAACCGTACATCTGCTCGACATCCACAAGTTCTACCGCAGACATCTTCCCCAGGTTCTCCACTTCGGAAAAAAACGGAATCATTACATTGGGAGCGGACATATCGCAATGAGCCAGTCCACGTTGCTCCATAGCCGAACCCGTTCCCGCAAGTGCTCTGGCCAGCTTCAGGCTCTCCTCAGCCGTCAACTGTCTCTGATCACTGATTACATCGAACCAGGTCTGACCTTGCACCCATGGCATCAACACCGCATATAACAGATCGGGATGTTTTCCAATGAGCGCTCCGTTTCTTTCCGGAGTGAGCACATCACGCTTGCATACCTGCAAACCTGGCAGTTCACTATAGGACTCCATATGCTCAGACTGATATACCATAGCCGGAATACGGAATTTAGGAAAAAACACTTTTAGTGCTTTGGCCCCATGAATGGAACCGTTTCGGGGTATCAACTGATAAACAATCCCCTGCCTTCCGGCTTGGGCATAAGCCAGACCCGGCGCAGCCGGATGTTGCCCAATCGTATAGGCAATGTCGTTAATCACCACTTCATCCCCGGGATTTGGTTGAAAAGACATGCTTATCCCTCTCTCTGTCCTAGTGTCATAGTTGCAGCAAAAACCGGGTGTTGTGACAACGCCCGGTTTTTGCTGTAGTTGTACATCTTCAGCTTGCTACCCGCCTATAATTCAGAGCGAATTCAGATTTCAAATCGGCCTGATCTATGTAAAGCAGATTAACGAGCTTGGTCAGCTGTACGGAATTTGTTAGCAATAGCTGTAAGTTCAGCGCTGATGCTGTTCAGCGTTTGAACGAATGATTGCATTTGTTTGCTAGCTTCCTGGAACTCCTGGAAGAAGCGTTGCTTTGTCATACCTTCCCATTGTCCTTCCATGCTTGTGATGGATTGAGTCAATGTAGATACGATTTGCTGACTTTGCTCACCGCTTTGTTTAAATTGGTTGGAAACCTGATCAAGCTGCTCTGGGGTAACTAAAATACGTCCTGCCATTTGTAAATTCCTCCTTGGTTTGTGCAATTAAATTTTAACTTGTTCAAATTGTACTATACCAGGATCGATCGGACAAAAGCCGAAGGACCTAATCCTATTTACCCCATTTTCAGCACTTGAAACTTCTTCTAACAGCCTATTTACAAAAAAAGATTCACTTTCTGCTGTTTCTTTTATTCACCTGTTCAGGAAACGACAGGCTCGGTCCCTCTTCTTCCCCGGAAGGAAGGATCTGTGAATCTCCACGCTACAGGCTCAGGCTGCATGGCCTGGACCAGTGTAGCCGGGGAGCCATCAGGCGGAGCAGCATTCTGTACACGATATACGGCCGCCATTGCGGAAAGAGGATCGGATACTACAGCTACAGTTGCAGAATGTGCAGGCATGATTTCTCCTGTACGATTGTTCTGAAGAACATTCAGCATATTGACCGCATTGCCATAGGCTGTGTTCACATGACTCAGCACGGAACGATACTCCATGTCTGCCTGCTGGAATAACAACGCTTTGCGTCCCAGCTGTACGCTCAAGTCCATTAATCGACGAAGCGCATCCTCGCCCAGTCGTTTGCTGTGATTCCATTCATTCATCACCGCTGCACGGGATTCAACCTCCCACTCCAGCGAATGAATCGCCTGATCCAACACTGTCATCTTTTGCTGTATTTGCTCCGCTGCATACTGAATCTGCTTGCTCAGTGCCCGAAGCACATCCGGTTCCACACGAATGCGCATTTACCATCACCTTTCCTCTTCCCCTGCAGGCTGTTTAAGCCAGTCCAGCAGCATCTCGTGAAACTGTTCTCTAGTCGTCAGTGCTGCAACAAGCCAATCATCTGAAGCCGCAGTACTCATCCGGAACAACCAGTTGGATACCGCACTTGCAGCGAATGCTGCCGACTGCGACTTCCACCCATTTTCATTCCATACGAGCAGCTTAAGCTCTCCGTCTGACTCCTTACCCACCAGACAGCGTGCCAGCGCAAGTGAGCCCTCAGGATCACTTGTCTCCTGTTCGAGTTCATGCGCTACGGCCTGTACCCCGCTGTTATCGAGCTCATTCATGACATCATAAAATTTTTTCTTGGAGCACATCAGGGCCGGTTTCTCCGCAGGAGAATGGCCACTCCATTTCATCCGTTCTATCAGAACATCAATGGCTTCACGAACACTTCCCAGATCGCTGAGCCGGAATGAGTCTGATACGTCATCAACACGGGAAACTTCAACGACCCGCTCATCCGTGCAATGTATATAACTCTCATACGATTTGCCGCTGATCGTGTAGCGAATCCAACAAGCTCTGTCGGACAATCCGGCAATGGCTACCCTGGAGAAAACGGTCGGTGTCATGATCAGCTCATCGGTATCCTGATCCCGAATCAGATATCCTTTGTCAAGCAGGGAGGTTTTGACCCGCTCCCACTCCATCGCGATATCCTCCGCCATATAGCCGCGAAACGGATCTTCCACACCAAGCAGTCGGTCTGAACCGAGAATACCGGCCAGGAAAAAAAGTTCTTTTGTTTGCAACGTGACTACCTTTTGCTTAGAATCATGAACCGTCAACATTATGAGCCACCTCCCCTCAAACTACAACATGCCATCGGTCACGAATTTCAGAAATCCAATCGGTCATTTTCCAGCTGTCATCACATGGAACTGCACCTTTAACCCTGGAATATTTACGTTTTACATAATAACCTTGACCCGGAGGCAGTACCTTCAGCCCACCTGAACTACCACCGGATTCCGAATAAGGTATACGGAAGAACGAGAGATCGTTAGGGTCTAAAGTCCCGAACAGCATTCCGCTCTGGGAAGCCTTCACATCCGTTACCCAGTCAGAACCGAAGGTCGGGAAGTCTGCTGGAACCCCGGATAGAATCACGTGTACACCGCGATCCCTTCCTTGACGAACAATCGCTCCCAATTGATCTTTTACGTTAAAATCGTTTAGCTGCTTGGACAAGGTGTCGGCATCGTCGATAACGAGCACAAGTTCCGGTCCGCCGGAAATCTCGCCTCTTTTCAGAACTTCATCGTACAACTGTTGAATCACAGGTGCAAGCTGTTCTTCTCGAGATACATGTCCACGGACATGGGGCAAACTGCTGATTTCCCCCAGCCCACCTGCGCCATAACGCATATCTACTGTATATATCTGTACATCTTCCGGAGAAGCATGATAAGCCAGGGATAACATCCATGTCAACAAAAATGTTGTTTTGCCGCCTTCCATCGGACTCGTTACCATGAAATGAGGACCTTCACGCAGATTAAGCTGGAATGGTTCCAGATCATCCGTAAGCAGTCCCACAGGGACAGTTACAGATGAGCTATCCCAAGCCTGACCATATGATCCGGTCCGAATGAGCAGATCTTTAAGCTTGATCTCTTCCGGAAGCGGAGCAATCTGCGGCGCTTCTTCTCCTGTCCAGCCTTGGCGAATCTCAGCGATCGTGCGGCGTAGTGCCGATGAACGCTTGCCCTCATCTGCCCCGGAAGAAGGTAATGCCGCCTGGAACATTAACGGAGGCACTTGCCCTTTGACCAGACCTCTTCCTGGCGGAAGTTGACTTGGTGCCTTGGAAGGTCTTCCCACGGCATAATAATAATCACTTGGATCGGATAACTCAAATGAAACCGCATTGGGAATATTGCTTCTGAATTTCTCAAATACATCGGTTACCCGATTGGCAGTAAGCACAAAGGTAATACCCAGACTTCCGCCTTCACGCAGGATCGTCTCCAGAAGTTCATTTTCTTCCGGATAGGCATTACGGAATGAAAGATAACCGTCGATAACCACCACAACCTGCGGGACAGCCGCGTGAGCTGTCCGACGGTAAGCCGAAATCGTTTTAACCCCCGCCTCCGAGATGATATCTTTGCGTTGTGCTGACAGCTTAAGAATATAGCGGAATAACCGTTTGATCCGGTCTTCCTCTTCAGCCATCATCACGCCACCGATCTGAGGCAGTGCTGCAAAGTCCTTCATCATGCGACCCATGTCAATAATGTAACCATGCCACGGCTCAGTTCTGTGGGAACGGGCCAGAGACATAAGCAAGGTCTGAACAAAAGTTGTTTTTCCCAGTCCCGGCATGCCGTAAACGACCAGATGGCCTTGGTCCACAGGCAATGCGAGCGGTTGTTGGCGTTGATTAGGGAGATCATCCAGCAAACCAACCAGTGGTTTCAGACCAGTGGCTCCGCCGTCAAGCAGCAGATCCCGATGCTCTTCTTCCTGCCAGTCCTGAAGACCTTCCCATTCCAGTGTTTCTGGTAAAGGTGGCAACCATGGTCCTGGCAAACGGCGGATACCCGCATCTGCAGCAGACTGCGCAACATAATCAATAAATACCTGAAGCTGTTTCGGAACATCTTCACCTTTGAGAACAGCTCTGCGCTCTCCGGTTAACAGCGGCTCCCGTTTACCATTCAGGCGCACTTCCATGACAGGTAATACGGTCGTTGAATCCTCTTGCTGGTTATAAGGCGCACCACTCCAGGCGAATTGCATTTCTTCAAACACTTCATCACTACCCACCTGGAAATATCCGCGACCAGGCTTCGTAATCCAGGCAGCATTCGGAATCTTGATCATGTCCCTGCTATCTCCCTCACTCTGTACACGCAGGCAGATCCGGAAGCGCGAATTACTCCATATTTTATCGTCCACAACACCGGCTGGCTTTTGAGTCGCCAGAATTAGATGAACCCCGAGTGTCCGGCCAATGGCCGCGATACTGATCAATTCATCCATGAACTCCGGTTGATCTCGCTTCAATTGAGCAAACTCGTCAATGATAATAACCAGATGTGGAAGCGGCTGTTCATGTCTGGAACGCAGAATTTTGTAATATTCATCAATATGCTGGAGGTTTCCCGCATCATTTAATATTTTTTGCCTTCTGACCAGTTCGGCCCGAAGTGAGATATTCGCCCGCTCAATCAGATTTCCATCCAGATTGGTGATTGTGCCTACCACATGAGGCAGATCAACAAATGTATTGGACATCCCGCCACCTTTATAATCAATCAACATGAATGCCAGGTCATGTGGATGGAATTCAGCAGCGAGTGAAGCTACGATGGACTGGATGACTTCACTTTTACCTGAACCAGTTGTACCTGCAATCAGACCATGGGGTCCATGACCCTGACGTTCAATTTTGTCATGCAGGTTTATCGCAATTTTCTTACCGCCAGCTCGAACACCCATTGGTACGGGAAGTGTGTCAGGATATCTCGTCTGTCCCCACCTGGACACGACATCCAGATCTTCCACGCGTGATGTGCTCAGCATATCGAATAACGGAAGCACTTGCGGGATATCTGAAGCAGATGACCGCTTTAACCGGATCGGTGACATATAACGCGAAAGCGCCTCTGCCATCTCCTTCGAGATCACATCAGGCTTGTACGTCTGCTGAATAACATCCGCATCTTCCGTTTTTTTGATATACACCCCTTTGCCTTTGGAGGCATCCATAATCAACTGACAGTGCATCGGTAAAGATTCCTTGCGATTAGCCAATATGATCGTGCATACATCGATGTCCTGGGCTGATTCCAATAGTAGCGGAAGTAACGGTTCTTCTTCAATCAATTGTGTATCGGAGAGAATCACAACGTAACACGGCGTTTGTATGCTTTTCTTGTAACGGTCTTCCTTGTTGTTGCGACGGCGGTTCAACACGGAAAACAAGCTGTCCGCCAATTGATGCGCACCGCTGTGCCTGTCGGCCATATAGCGTTGTCCCTGGTCCTCATCCCAGATATGAGGCATCCAGCGAAGCCAATCCCATTCCTTGCTGTCCTTCTCTTCATAGAAAGCAGCAAGCTTCAATTCATCCGGGGAATGACGAACCGTCAGTTGCGAGATGATGACTCGCAGGGAAGCAAGCACTTCCTCCCGATCACCGACCAGTCCCATCACCTTTGATTGGAACAAAGGCAGGGTAATGGAAGCATCCGGTACCGTCTGAAACTCAGCCGCTAGTTCATGGGCCGCTTCAATCAGCTCATCCTTCTCGTAACCATCAATTCGCGGAACCTGAAGTTTGATACGGAATGGAATCTCTCCCGTACCAATGCGCACCTGAAGGAAATCATCATCCTCTGGTGAACGCTCCCACAAGGAACTGTTCCGGTTCTTCACTACTTGAAGACACACACCCGGATCACCATGAATTTCATACAGGCTCTTCACTTGCTCCGCCTGAGCTTCTTTCAGTTCTTCCCGGTGTTTGTCCAGTTGGGCGAGATACATTGTTTTTCGTTCTTCCAATTTTTTGCGATATGTTTTCTTGTTGCTCAGATACACGAAGAATGGAATAGTGTAAGAAGTAAGCATCATCATGACCGTCATCATCTGAAACATCATATAATTGCTGTTGCCCATTTTGCCGGTCATATTGATATATACGTAGAAACCAATGCTGACCATGGTCATCATGATCGGCACAATAATGGATATCATGGAAAACGTGGGTTTGCTCGGTTCTGTTGGAGGCCTGAGTATTTCAAGTCCCTCTTCCTTGAGAACCGGTGTCATTCTTGGAGAACGCTGATACAACACATTCACGAAGAGAAGACCTCCTTTAAGTTCGTTCAATAGAATGTATACGTTCAAAAGCCCTATTCGTTGCTGTCCTGTTGAAACAATGAACGTCTTCCATACACTGGCGCTTCTTCCGAAGTCGTAGAAAAAGCCCGCTGGACACGTACGCAACTGCCTTGCCGCAGCCCTGTTTCCATTAACTGTTGTGCGTTCTGCGGAGAGAACCACAGACCTTCCGGAAACTTGGCTTCAAGAATGTACTGAATGCCGTCTCCCGGTGCCTGTCCAAAAATGCGAACGCCGAGCAATGTCTTCAAATGTTCAATGGTACATTCGTCCGGAACATCGATGTCGAACCATTCACCTTCCTCGCGGCCGGAATACACGGTTAGAATCATCCGAATCCCTCCATGGTCTCATATGTAAATTGTCCTAATGTCAGATTAAATCAAAAAAAAGAGAATGAATCGTTATATCAACCCTATTTTCTTACATAAACACCCTGTTTGCAATGTACCATCTGTAATTTTGTTACATATGACCCACGTATATATTAAAATATCGTACATTCGACTCAGAACTTTCGTGGCAGTTATGCATTTGTATCTTGCGAGTATACGAAAATTTTTATTTTCCGTTCCATTTAAATGGTAATTTAGTTTCTTTTTTCAGGACTTTTATTCCTTCGCCCACAATTGAATTGTGAACACTTTTCAAACATTACCCACCTTTATGTTTTCATAAGCTGATTTTAAGGTAATTTTAAGCATTGGAATTTAATATTACCTGTATGAAATAACAACCGTGAGGTGATTTCAAGTGAGAACCCTAATAACCTTTCAAAACAAATCAATCCCTGTATACTTTAATCAAGAAAACAAACAACCTATGCAGAAGACATTAAGATTGCTTAGCAGTGCTCTGGAGCATAAAATTAGCAATGGTAAACGTGCTCTTCAAAAATGTCTGCATTCTTTAATTAGTATTGAGATTGTCAATGGAGAAGCCATTCTCCACAGTCGAAGTGAAAACGACTCCCTTGCTTTATCGTTATATTAACAGGAGTCATTCGCCCCACGTTCATTACAAGACATGAAAAAGGAAGCTGTCGCTAAGGACAAGCTTCCTTTTTTGCGTAATATGCACGTTAACAGGCAGCAGCAATTATGACCAGCCATCACTCAGTGCAGTTTACTCAAGACGTAGGCGGCATCATGTTCTTCCGCAATCTCGGCTTTACGAATACGAATGACAAACAGCCGAACCAGATTGGCACGTGTATGTTCTTCCTGACAGGTATTCAGTTTCCTCAGAATAAAGCGGTCAATGGACATGATTGAAGAGCCCCTTTGCCGTTGGATTTACGGATCGATTCTTCCGTGTATCCATAAATAACCAGATAGTGTCAGCCCCAAACAGCTTTTTAGCTCTTCTATCAAGCCGTATTTTTCTGCGGTGTAAAATTGTGCAAAAAGCCCGTCCCACCAAGCAGGAGACGGACTTTCGCATGATTTGTCGAGCTTTTTGTAATCCACTCTAATCATTCATAGATGCCTCGCTCGTTCTCCCTTTTTCGACTTAGTTCACTCCCGGATATTCCCGATACTGGTGCTGAATGCTGATCCAGCGAGTACGTGTAAATTTCTCAATGGCCCAATCACCACCGAAACGTCCGATCCCCGAAGCTTTTTCCCCACCAAACATCACATGCGCTTCATCGTTTACAGACTGATCATTTACATGCACCATACCCGATTCAATGTGCTGGGCAACCAGATATCCTCGGTTCAGGTCTTTGGTGAATACAGAACCACTAAGTCCATAAGGCGTATCGTTCGCCAAACGTACAGCTTCCTGCTCATCATGAGCCTTCATGATCACTGCCACTGGACCAAACAATTCCTGCTGTACGATATCTTGTTCAGGTTTAACATCGGCGAGTACAGTTGGAGACAGCACACTGCCTTTACTAGTTCCCCCGAACAATAACCTTGCACCTTCGGCCTTGGCTTTGTTCACAAGCTCCAGCAATCGTTCTACCTCTTTTTCCCGAATAAGAGGACCCACGAGTGTTTTCGCATCCGCTGGATCACCTGCCTGGACATTCTTCGTTTTGGTAACAAATGAATCAACGAATCTGTCGTAAATATCGGCGTGCACAATTATACGATTCAGAGCCATGCAGATCTGTCCCTGATGCAGGAATTTGCCAAAGACCGCCGCTTCGACAGCGCGTTCAATGTCCGCATCCTCCAGCACAACCATGGCGTTGTTGCCGCCCAGTTCCAGTGCCGTTTCTTTTAGATGTTCGCCCGCCAGTTTACCGATCCCCTGTCCAACTTCTGTGGAACCCGTGAATGAGATTACTTTTGGAACCGGATGAGCGACAAAGTAATCACCGATCTCGCTACCGCTTCCGGCAACGACATTCAGCACGCCTTCAGGCAGACCGGCTTGTTCAAACAAATCAGCAATGAGCCAACCTGCCGTAATCGGAGTATCTGATGCCGGTTTTATCACCACACCATTACCAAGAGCAATCGCTGGAGCTACAGATCGAAGGCATAGATGCAAAGGGAAGTTCCACGGCCCGATAACACCAATCACTCCCTTCGGCTCTCGAACCACACGGTTCTCTTTGCCAGCGGTATTGGATGGAATAATCTCACCCTTCATACGATAAGGAAAAGATGCTGACTCATCCACAATGCGTTTAGCCGCTGCAAACTCCGCCTCCGATTTGATTCGGGTACTCCCGGATTCTGTGATCAACAGTTGAATAATCTCCTCTTTTCGCTCTGCCATCAGAGATGAAACTTTCCGCAGTACCTCTTCTTTCACAGCAGGTAATGACTCCGCCCACTCAATCGAATTTTTATGAGCAGACTCATACGCCTTATCTATGTCTTCTTTATTGGAAGAGCGCCATGTGGCAATAACTTCTCCCGTATAAGGGTTGATATTCTCCATTGTTTTCTCACCGGAGCCATCTACCCATTGGCCATTAATATATTGTTTCGTCCATGTTGTTGTATGTTCAGTGTTCAGTAAAGTCATGTAAAACGCCTCCTGATCAAGATTGAATGTCACACCTGCACAACGGTGTAATACATCATTAACCTCGTTCAGATTTACGCAAACGTGCAGCCCTGAATCAGCTCCTCCATTCTTAAAGCTTAAGGAAACAATACAACCCACAGTATTTTGTCGCCATCTGCACGTCTTTCATCAGTCGGGCAGGCTCTTCTCTCCAAAAAGGCTCAAGTCTTCCCATCCATAGCCAACTTCGATCAGATCTTGACCACCCATGCGGATGGACTGAGTAAGGACGGGAGTGCCTCCCATCTTTTCATAGAAGCGGCAAGCTGAATTACGCTCCAAAGCCCATATGATCATACGTTGCATATCGTGGGTCTGCAGATGCTTAACGACATGTCTCGCCAGTTCCTGACCTATACCTGTTTGCTGCACTTCCTTCAGTAAATATATAGCGTACAACTCTCCATCATAAGGTATTTTACCCTCACGCTCCTTACCCCCACACGCAAATCCGACAATGTTCCCATCATCCTGTTCAGCTACCACCAGAATTTGATCCTTTTCGCCAGAACGAATGGTCTTCTCCCACTGGGACAATCTTGATTCTATAGTCAAATGATCCAAAAAATCATCGGGTACAATTCCCCGATACGTTGTTTTCCAACTCTCTGTATGTACATGGGCTATTCCTCGCGCATCCCCTTCGCGCGCCGGCCTGATCAGCATCACTATCACTCGCTTTCTCTCTTACTGTTGTTATCTTTACCATATTATATGTTCTTCTTTCTATCATTCCTAATCCATCCACTTTAGTCCTGGTTGTAAAAACTTATTTGGTAACTGGCTATCTTAACCTTATAATACGTGTTCAAAAAGTCTGGTTTTCAGTACCAAGAAGATGGAATGAAGCTAGAAATGGAGTAGCGGAGCGTAGATAGAGCTACGTGAGCAACCACAATGTTTCCTCAGGAAACATACTTCGAAAGCCACCCGCTTATTTCGGCTGAATTTCATATTCGATGCTGATCATGCTGCTAGGCATGATTCGTAATCAAAAGCAACTTTTCGAACTACCGTTCATGAAGTAAAATCCGGCCCTAGGGCCGGATCGTTACTCTCGTACCTACAGATACCTTGGAAGACAGATCGAGTACATCCGAGTTGTACATGCGGATACAACCATGGGAGACGGATTTGCCAATAGACCAAGGCTCATTGGTTCCGTGTATGCCATAATGGGGGGCAGATAACCCCATCCACAACACGCCAAATGGTCCACCTGGATTGGATTGTTTGTTAACAATTGTGAACTCCCCGTTTGGCGTCTGCGTAAGCATTTTGCCCGTGGCCACGGGATAGCCCCTAATCACCTGATTGCCATCCAGAAGATATAACATGTGGTCAGACAGATCTACAATAATCCTGTAATCTGGCATAGTGACATCCCTCCTGACCTATCTTATGCAAGGTACCGGATGATGCCCGCCTGATTTCAAGCTTCCTCCCACTCTTTCACACTTCGGGAGTGCTTGGGTTTGCGATTACTGGCCGGTTTGCTAGAGGCGGTACGTCTTCTCGAGGCCACTTCTTCCTTGCGTTGCTGATACTGCAATTCCTTCTGCATCTTCAGATAATTATTTAGTCTTTTTTCATCCAATGAACCTTCCTGTATAGCCTGATTCACTGCACATCCAGCTTCCCGTGTATGACTGCAATCCAAAAATCTGCACATGGCGGCAAGTTCTTCAATCTCTCCAAACGCATGCGACAGCCCATCATTCCCCTCATCCCACAGGTTAAGCTCACGCATTCCTGGCGTATCAATCAATACGGCCCCCTGTGGAAGTACAAACATCTCCCGATGTGTTGTTGTATGTCTACCACGGCTGTCTCCCTCACGGACGGATTGTGTAAGCTGCACATCCTCACCCATCATCCAGTTCACCAGCGTAGACTTGCCACTGCCCGAAGATCCTGTGAGCGCAACAGTCAACCCTGGCTGCAAATATCGTTCCAGTAATGATTTCCCTTGACCCTCCATTGCAGATATCGCAAGTACTTCCACGCCTGGAGCGATTCCTTCTACACTTCGGATCTGTTCTTCCACATTGTTGCACAGATCACTTTTGCTCAAGACAATGACTGGCCTTACGCCACCATTCCAAGCCATCATCACGTATCTTTCGAGTCGTCTAAGGTTGAAATCATGATTAAGTGCAGCCACGATTAACAGTATATCTACGTTTGCTGCAATTAATTGTTCCTTGGTCACCGGACCTGCCGCCTGTCTCGACACCCTGCTCTGACGTGGCACCAGATTGTGAATAATTGCTTCCTCACCTGCCCGACCTGTAATCGCCACCCAATCTCCAACCGCTGGTACCAAGCTCGTCTCCACACTATCATGACGCATTCGGCCCGAAATTCTCCCCCAGCATTCGCCCTCTTCTGTAATCAAACGTTGCAGATGTCCATGGTCTGCGATAATTCTGGCCGGCGTTCTCTCCTGCTCTTCCATTCCTGACTCTTGCCACAGTTTCTGCCACTTTGCTGACCAGCCGTACTTCTCAATAAGGTTATCTAAAATAAAAATCCCTCCCAAAATAGTTTGTTTACTTCGTTCAAGCCAAGTGAACAGTCATCTCCGGTTCAGATCAAAACAAAAAACCACGAGTAGAAATACACCCGCGGCAATACGTAGTTAGCCGAATCAAAGATCATCCTTCTCGTTGATATACCGGATTGCCTGCTTAACCATCCGCTATAAACAATTCAGGAACGCCCTTCTATCGGCAAACAAAAAAGCCACGGGTGCGTCACCCGTAGCTTCATCTGAGCATGCGATACTTCACGTTATAATGGATACTGCTATCCAGCTAACGCAAAATTACATGCTTTGATCCGTTTCGGAGACGCTGTTCATATTCAAATTAACGTATACTGCATTTAAGTTTGTCATAAACAATCGCCTCCCTTGTAGAATTATCCATATGTTACACACTGCCATCTGCAGTTGTCAAGCCCAAATTATTGATTTACCCATCTAATCTATTTGACCTGATCCCAGCGCGTCCACATTTCCTTCGGATTCACTTCATAGATTTCCTCTTCCCGATACATGAACTGATGCATGATAAATTCCCGCCGAATGGTCGCAAAATCCTCATGATACTGCTGTATAAATGTATTAATCTCTTTCTCTGTGTACTTCCGACCGAATTCAAGCTGTTCCACCAGATGACCAAGTACAATCAGCTTTTTCTTGTATTGAGCCGGAATCTGACGCAGTCGTCCATCTTTAGAGAAAAAATTTCTCATGACCGACGCTTTCAAGGTTTCGTTCACATCACTCATATCCGTGACCTCCTCTCGCTTAAAGATAAAATCAACCGAAGCCTGTGCATTCTCGCGGATAAACGAAGGATTCAGTGTGAAATACACTGTATTTTTCTCCCGTCGCTCCTTAATCAGCGCCGCCTCTCTCAGCTTGGATGCATGATGTGTCACGGTTGGCTGTGACAGATTGAGCCGCTCGGCAAGTGCCTGACCGTGCAGTTCACCCTGTGCCAACAGCAGCAGCATGCGAAGCCGGGTCGGGTCAGCCAGCGCTTTATGATAAGCCACAATTTTCTCCAGCTGCATCATCGTTCATCTCGCTTTCATTTAGATAAATATCTAATTTGATATTAGTCTTTTCTTATCTTCACGTCAACTCCTTAGGATTCAATTAAGCTTGTCTGAGTTAAACTCACGCTTGAACTGGCATTGGCTCGTTATTTACGGTAGGATTATATTGCTTGAAATAAGGAGGATTAAGAACATGGAAGATGTCATTATTATCGGCGGAGGCCCATGCGGTCTGTCTGCTGCCATTGAATGTGAACGGCTGGGTTTGTCCGCTGTGATCGTTGAGAAATACAATATCGTTCAATCTATTTATCTGTATCCAACCCATATGCAGTTTTTCAGCACAGCCGAGCTGCTTGAGATCGGAAACGTTCCGTTCAGCACCCCGAATGATAAACCGTTTCGTTATGAAGCACTCGCCTATTATCGCAGGGTAGCCGAACATTTTGGTCTGCGTGTTCATAACTATGAGGAAGCCCGTGAAATCAAACGCAAGGATGATGGCACGTTTGAGGTACATACGCTCAATCGCCGCGGGGAGGCCATCGTACATGTTGGACGCAACGTAGTTGTAGCTACCGGTTATTTTGACCATCCTAACTATCTGGGCATCCCTGGAGAAGATAAAGACAAAGTGACCCACTACTTCCGGGAAGCCCACCCGTATACCCGTACACGCGTCGCCATTATCGGAGGAAGCAACTCAGCCGTGGACGCAGCCATGGAACTGGTTCGTGTTGGCGCACATATTGATATGGTTTATCGTGGCACTGGTCTGTCCCAGCATATTAAACCATGGGTACGTCCGTTGTTCGAGAGTCTGGTGACGAAAGGGCGTATCACGCTGCACCTGGAATCACGCGTGAATGAAATACTGGATGATTCGATTCGTCTGATACACACGGATGGTTCCACTCGTGAACTGGATAATGACTTTGTTCTGGCCATGACGGGTTTCCGTCCGGATCGTCAACTACTTACGTCGGTAGGTGTGGAGATGTCTGATGATATGGATAAACCTCTATATGATGCACAAACGATGGAAAGCAGCGTACCTGGCATATATGTGGGCGGAGTTATCGCTTCGGGGCGTAATGCCAATGAAGTCTTTATTGAATCCGGACGCTGGCATGGACGTTACATTGCGGAACATATCGTTAGCAGACAACGTGGACAGACTGAAGGGAAATGAAAACCATGGATATGACTTCCCTGCTGTTGCTTGTATTTGCGGCTCTCGGAATAATCAGCAGCAACACACCTGTGACCGTAGCGATGGTATTTCTGTTATTGCTGCGAGTCCTGAACCTGAATCAGGCATTTCCATGGCTTGAAAAATACGGACTTACACTGGGCATTATCATTCTGACTATCGGTGTAATGGCACCTCTTGCCAGTGGCAAGATGAGTCTTCAGACGATCGGAGAGTCTTTCCTTCACTGGAAATCATTGCTGGCCATTGGTGTAGGATTACTGGTGGCCTATCTCGGAGGACGCGGAGCTACGCTGATGGGGACACAGCCAACTGTCGTTGCAGGGCTGTTAATCGGAACAGTCCTCGGGGTTGCCCTCTTCAAGGGTGTACCTGTGGGTCCATTGATTGCGGCAGGAATTTTATCATTGCTACTGGGCAAATCCTGATTCAAGTTGTGAAGCTTGTGACCTGACATGCTAGGCAGATTGGCTGTATTTCCCACCGTTGTGTGATATACTTCTATTCAGACAAATTATGTACACGAGTCTACAGCAGAATAATCCACATTATGATTATGCTGTTGCATGAAGTTATGGATTCACTTTGCAACTATTAATGGCGCAGGAGGATTAAGGAACCATGTCACGTCAGTTTATTACAGAAGCCGTGATGGTGGCCATTTACGGTCAATTGCTAGCGCCGCACGCGCCTGTTGAATATATTGTTCCTTATACCACCATCCTTGAGCTATATGAATTCCAGACCAGCCCTGATCCCATGATGGATAACCCGGCAGATGATCAGCATGTGAAATCCAAAATCAATGAAATGATTTCTTATTTTGAGGAACCGCTGAATAAGAAAAAAATAGAGCGTGCGTTACTTGTTCCATGGGCCAAAAGCCCCTCCATTTTATTTGGCGACCAAGTATCCATTGCCATTATCAATGCAATAGATACGGCACAGTATGGAGAGTATTTCGATCCCATCGAGACTGAACTGCTCCTTACATCTCAACGCCTGAGTATCCCGATTCTCACCGATCAGGTTGAACTGATCGCACGTATTATTGAATCGGAATCACCTGTACAGGTATTTGATATTGATGATTTTGATTTTGCAATGGATGATGAACCACTGGATCAGGTGTAATTCATCACGTAGTGCACGAAAATCCGAACACAAAAAATGACCTCAGTACCCATTCTATCGTGGGTGCAAAGGTCATTTTTTTTGCGTCAGCACTTATTTTACTCCGCAATATCCCGCGCTAACAGAATTCGGCTAATCTCATTCAGAGGTGGTAACGACTCCAGGGTAAAAAACTTCAGACCCGCATCACTATTTACACGAGATTCTACAAGGTCATCCTGAATGATCAGTGTCTGGAACAAGGCAATGACGTGATACTCTTCATCCCCACTGGAGTGCAGATACCGAAGATCAGGCCCCGAATACAGACCTTCCAGCGTCATGGTATCAGCAGTCCAACCTGTCTCTTCCCATAACTCCCGATGTGCAGCATCTTCAATGGCCTCCCCCGGACGCATCTCACCGACTGGCAGCCGCCAATGACCGTGCCCGGCATGTTGAATCAGCAGCAATTCACCTTGTTCGTTCTCAGCCCGCACCGCTGCTTTAACAACAATATGAGAGCGTTTTGCGATATACTGGGCCAAATCTCGTGGCGGCAGATTCACTGCTTATCCCCTCCTCCTACTCGGAAGCCGGTGGCGACCTGTGATTCATCTATTGCCTAGAGATACTTCAAGAATTAGATTTCGGTATAACGATATTCGATGTCCTGACCTTCATCAACGATATCGACATGCAGTTGGTGCCCTTTCAGATACCAATAATCGTGATCTTCCATAAAGAATTGAATCCCCGACACTTCGGTCTGATCCGCAGGATGTCTTGGTTTCTCCACAGCAATACCAAGCGAAAATCCAGGATGAAGACCTCCGCCAGAGCTATAACGGGCAAAAAATCGAATGCTGTCTCCCTCGTTCAAATTCAGTTCTTCCTTGTACCAGCGAGCAGCTTGATCGGATACATGTATGGTACTCATTTGGTGTCAGCTCCTTCTGTATATATATGTTCCATCATATCTCGACAGGGACTTGAATACAAACCCGAGAGAGCACATGAAGACAAATTAAGTTGTGAAAAATGTTTGACAGATTGTAAAAACTGGTGTTAAGATGCAAACATACGAGGTCTACATTGGTTTTATTTCCAAAAAAAGAAAGGGTGATTACGGTGTTTAACAAACATATGATAGGTCAATTCAGCACACAATTGAATACCGGAGCACACCCGAAATCATTATTCCGTTCATAAGTCGGCATTACAGGCGGTCTTTTATTAGAACCTCTGTGATGTATACTCACAATCGAACTTATATATGGTGGCGGCTCTGTACTCGGAGCCATGCTGCCGTATGATGATATGAAGACATACCGCCTGCGTGCGGTATGTCTTTTTTTGTGGGTACATTTCGGCATACATGAACGGAATTTTCAGTTCTCGGACATCGAAAGGAAGGGATAACACTTGTTCTCTGTACTTAAAAACCTGGCCTGGTTCTTCCGGCTGGAACGTAAACGATACCTAACCGGTGTCATCTTGCTTATTTTGGTGGGCATTGCCGAACTGCTGCCTCCCCGTCTTCTTGGCAATGCCATCGACGAGATTGTGCGCGGTTCCATTACCGGCACCTCACTTACCCGTTATATCTTGCTTATTCTAGGAACGGTCATTATTATCTATCTGGTTACATACGTTTGGATGCACAAACTGTTCGGAGGTGCCAATCTGGTGGAACGGCTGCTCCGTTCACGCTTTATGGACCACTTGTTACGGATGACTCCTCCCTTTTTTGAGAAAAACAGAACTGGAGATCTGATGGCTCGGGCCACCAATGATCTTCGTTCCATCGCCACGACAGCAGGCTTCGGCATGCTGACCTTAACAGACTCTACAGCCTTTCTGGCTACCGTATTGTTCGCCATGGGTTTCCTGGTTAGTTGGAAACTAACCTTGGCAGCAATCCTGCCATTACCTTTTATCGCCATTGCCATGATGATCTATGGTAAAGCTGTACATCAACGTTACACCCTGGCACAGGATGCATTCGGAGATATGAATGACCAGGTGCTGGAATCCATCGCCGGCATCCGTGTTGTGCGTGCCTATGTGCAGGAACGTCTGGACGAGAAACGCTTCGCCGACGTGACTGAGGATGTGTACCGCAAAAACCTGGCCGTTGCCAGAATGGATGCCCTGTTTGAACCGACTATTCGACTATTCGTTGGACTCAGTTATGTGATTGCACTTGCCTACGGCATATATCTTGTATTTCATAATGAAATTACCTTGGGAGATCTCGTATCATTCAATATGTACCTGGGGATGATGATCTGGCCCATGTTCGCTATCGGAGAATTGATCAACTTGATGCAGCGCGGTAGCGCTTCCCTTGATCGGGTTAACGAGACTTTATCGGTAGAACCTGCCGTACAGGATGTGGAGCAACCAGCTCACGTTACGAATCCGGAAGAAATTGCGATGCAGGATGTGACCTTCCGTTATCCCAGCTCCACAGTCGACAATCTCAGTCATATCAGCTTCTCGCTGCGACGGGGTCAAACATTGGGTGTGGTGGGTCGTACGGGTAGCGGAAAGTCTACTCTGCTCAAACAACTGCTTCATGAATACCCGGCCGGTTCGGGCACATTAAGCATCTCGGGTCATCCGATTCAGGATATCGCCAAAGATGACTTGCACAGCTGGATCGGGTACGTACCACAGGAACAGGTCCTGTTCTCCAAATCCGTTCGTCAAAACATTCAATTCGGTAAACCTGGGGCCAGTGATGAAGTCATCATGGAAGCTATTCGTACCGCCGCTTTTGACGGGGATCTGGGAACCTTGTCCGATGGACTGGATACACTCGTTGGTGAAAAAGGAATCTCCCTGTCCGGTGGACAGAAACAGCGGGTATCGCTGGCGCGTGCCTTTATCGCTAATCCTGATATTCTGATCCTCGATGATGCCTTGTCTGCCGTCGATGCACGCACTGAAGCCAAAATCATTGAAAATATACGCAACAAACGCTCGGGCAAAACGACGCTGATCTCGACTCATCGCCTGTCTGCTATTGAACATGCTGATCGAATCATCGTACTGGAGCACGGAAAAATTACGGAAGAAGGCACTCACCAGGAATTGTTGGCCATGAACGGCTGGTACCGTGAACAGTATGAACGGCAACAGGTCGAGTCCAATCTGTCCACGTAGGAGGTCAATTCATTGAAGTCTAATACAGGCAAAAGGCTGCTTGATTACGCCTTGAAAGCCAAAGGAACATTTATTGCTGCATTAATTATGCTTACCATTGGTGTTGCGGCCGAGCTAGCCGGGCCGTTCATCGCCAAATCCATGATCGACAATCACTTGCTCGCGATCGAGCAGCCTTTCTATGAGACGACAGCTTCAGATGAAGCCGCAGTCTACAAAGGCAAGAACTACAAACGCGAAGGCTTGTTCGAACCGGATGAAAATAAAGGTTCCGAAGTGCGGGTATTACAAGCCGGCAGAAGTTTTTATTTTGTAAACGAACCGGTCATTGCACCTGACGGGGACCGCACATATGCGGATGGAACCCTCACGGTTACACGCGCAGGTGAAGTGACAGGCCAATATGCGGCAGCACCGCTGTCCGCCGGTGAACTGTTTGCTTTTTACAAACCGGAGATGCCCAGCATCTATCAATTAATTGTGTACTACATGATTTTCCTCGTGATCTCGGTCATTATGGAGTTCGGTAAAACATTCTGGCTGCAGTCCTCGGCCAACAAGGTCATTCAAAGACTGCGTAACGATGTGTATGCACACATTCAGCGACTGCCGGTGCACTTTTTTGATAACCTGCCCGCAGGTAAAGTTGTATCACGGGTCACGAACGATACAGAAGCCGTTAAGGATCTGTTCGTTGCCGTTCTTTCGAACTTTTTCTCAGCAATCATCACGATTACTGGTGTATATGTCGCACTCTTCCTGCTTGATGTTCGCCTGGGTCTGATCTCGTTATTCGTGGTGCCGATGCTCATTACATGGATTGTGCTCTATCGTAAATTCGCCACTCGCTACAACACAATCATTCGATCACGACTGAGTGAGATCAACGCAATCATTAACGAGTCCATTCAGGGGATGTCCATTATCCGCGTATTCCGCCATCAGAAACAAACCAAGCAGGAATTCGAAGATCTGAATGATGATTATATGAAACACCAGAACAAAATGCTCAACCTGAATGCCTTCACCTCACATAACCTGGTTAACGTATTACGGAATATCGCCTTTGCGGTGGTCCTGTGGTACTTCGGTTCCAGTGTGCTGGATGGCACAAGTATTATCTCATTGGGTGTTCTGTATGCCTTTGTTGATGTTCTGGGCCGTTTGTTCCAGCCGATCACGGGTATGGTCAATCAGCTCGCCAACTTGGACTCCTCTCTCGTATCCGCTGGTCGCGTCTTTGAGCTGATGGATGAAAAAGGAGAACCCGTAACTGATGGCTCCATGCCAAGATACAAGGGAGATGTTGTCTTCGACGATGTATCCTTTGCCTATAAAAAGGACTTCGTGCTTAACAATATCTCATTCAAAGCATCCCAGGGTCAGACGGTGGCTTTGGTCGGCCATACCGGTTCGGGTAAAAGCTCAATCATCAACCTGCTGTTCCGGTTCTATGATCCGCAAAAAGGCAAGATCACAATCGATGGTCAGAACGTCAAGGATCTGCCTAAACAGTGGATTCGAGAGCATATGGGGATTGTATTGCAGGACCCGTATCTATTCACAGGCACCATTGCTTCCAACGTCAGTCTCGGCGATGAGAAGATCTCCCGTGAACGAATTGAACAGGCACTGCGTGATGTAGGTGCTGAACGTATACTGGCTCATTTGCCTCAAGGCTTTGACGAACCTGTCATCGAAAAAGGAAGCACATTGTCTGCTGGACAACGTCAGTTGATCTCCTTTGCTCGTGCACTGGCGTTTGATCCGGCAATCCTCATTCTGGATGAGGCGACTGCCAATATTGATACGGAAACGGAAGCACTCATTCAGAACGCACTCGAAGTCCTCAAAAAAGGACGTACCACCTTCATCATTGCTCACCGTCTCTCTACTATTCGTTCGGCAGATCAGATTCTGGTTCTGCATCGTGGGCGAATCGTGGAGCAGGGTGCACATGATGAACTAATGGAGCTTAAAGGCCGCTATTATAAGATGTATCAGCTTCAGCAAGGTGCGCAAGCAGCAGCGGTCGCAACGGCGGAGAATCCGTCGGGCGAGACTGTTCGAACATCAGCCTCCTTTGCAGGAGGAAATGCATAAAATAATATGCACGCCATAATGTGCGCGCAATAGGCAGTACCAAAAACGATCTACTCAGCTACCCTAGAGGTTTGCAGTGTAGATCGTTTTTTTTGTGTTTTCATCAGGTCCCCTCTTTCGTTACTGTTTATTTCGTCCAGACCAAAAAACAATCCGCGGGCAACCTCACGGTTGCTGCGGATTGTCTATCCATCCTTTGATCGTATATCCCATGTACATTACGGTCTCTCTTGCGAGAAAAGGAATCTTGCTGCGCCAGGTTCGATAAGCCGTTGTTCGTGTCGGAGAGGGTACGGCATCCATACCCAGTCCGGAAGCCAGCTTCATGGCCCGTTTCATATGTAACGGATCACTCACAATCGTATAGGTTTGATAGCCGGCCTGTTCACCAATTGGAATGGAATTGAACAGATTTTCCTCGGTAATTCTGGATGTGGTCTCTATGCGAATGTCCGCAGGATCTACTCCGTGTGCGATGGCATACCTCTGACCAACTTCAGCTTCCGCATGTTCACCATTGCCACTCGAACCACCTGTGAAAATTAAACTGCCCACTGTACCCTGACGGTATAATTCAATCCCGTGTTCAATACGTTCACGAAATACCGGTGAAGGGTCATCCCCCTCCACGGCTGCACCCAGAATGATTGCTGCGTCCGATATTCTGGATGAATCCTCATCCGTATATGCAGATATACGTACTGCTGTAACGATAGTCCATAGGATTCCAACGGATATTACAACCAGAGCCATAATTACAATCCAGCGTCTTATTATCCTTTTACTTGTCATTCTCCTCTTCCAAAGCCCGTGCTTGCATACTCTCGGTATGCATACGCTCCAGCGATTGCAGAGCTGCTGCGGATTCAGCATCCAGACCAAGCTCTGCAATCCAGGCACCCGTATATTGCTGAAGACGGATCTCCAACTCCTGTGCGCGGTCTTTGAAATCCTCCAATTCCTTAATCATGCGCGATCGTCCTTCCGGACTGAATGTCTCATGAATCCGTTCCTTGAAATAATGATGTACGATGCGGTTACGTTGCTGCCATAATTCATTCAACTGGCCAGTCTCTTCCTCAGAGAATGTAAAATGATGGCGCACTTCGTGAATGAGCTGCCCCAGTGAACTGCTCATCTTTCGTTCGTACAGATCTTCCAAATCTTCTTCAGACACGGCTTTGCCCTGAGACATTTTCATTAATAAAATCAGATTGACCAGCTGCTGTTCAAGCGCCTGCCCGTAGTAGACTGCCAATCCGTAATAGGCAAACAATTCTCTGGAGTGTTCGCTGTCCAGCATGTCACCATTCTGGATATCTGTATTTTGCATTGCGAGCGCCTCCTTCAACCGTACAATGTTATCTATTCCATGTCCCTCTATCCTAACCAAACCAAGAGCAACATTCAAGTTGTCGGGAAGCGCGTCTTCTAACCCCGCAGATCTCTTCTTCCGGACAGCCACACATGGATGATTAGTAGCCCCATTGCATAGAGCCCAGCCCACAGCGTAACCGAAACGAACGTGTCCATCTTTGATTCATCAAATAACATCATCTCGCGAACCAGATAAAAGGCTGGTGGAAGCATGCGGCCAAGCCATTCTAATGATTCAGGCAAACGTTCACTCAGGGCACCTTGGATAAACGATAGTAATAAGACAATAATGAGGGCTGGCATACTGCGACTAAGCAAGGGAATGTACGATTTTTGAAAGAATACACTGATGCCCAATCCCAACAGCGATAAAACCAGATGTCCTAACCAAGTCATCATCCACTCCTCACCTGCGGGTTGTCTTTCGAACATTCCAGCGAACACCGGATACAGCACAGTAATGGCGGTGAGCATGAATTGCATGATCCAGGCACAGATGAGTTGACTTGTTACAACCTTACGCCTGCTCCCCGCATGAAGGACGAGTAATTGCATCTGCTTCGCAGGTTCGGTATTCATCACCATTACTCCATGCCAAGCTGCTGCCAGAAATAACAACATAGCCGTGACACTGTAACTGTCCGCAATTGGGTTGGGTTTGTAAGAATAGATCAGCAACATGGCGATGATATAAAAGATGACCGGTGCAAAATATTTCTGTGAGCGAATGTGATGCCTTAACAAATATCGGGCCAGATAGATCATTCGGCTTCTCCCTCCGCATCATCCATGGAAGAGCTTAAGTCCACAGATTCTGTGACACGGCCACGACTCGCATGTACAGCTGGATGCTGACCTTCCAGCAGACTCTCCATATGTAATTGACTTTCCTCCTGTTGCACAGAGACAATCGAACCTTCTGATGCCAAAATCATTCTGAGGACATCATCTGTTGATTGTTGAACCACTCTCCAATCCCAAACCCAAGATTTTGCGTTCTCCAAGCTCGTATTACGAACTAGTGACAACACTCCCGGTTGATGTAAAATGGATGGATCGTTAGCCAGATCTACTCCAGCACGGGCAAGACTTTGAATATATACAACCGGTTCGTCAGCTTGCAGTATATCCTCACGACTCCAGTAGCGGAGTACGCTGCCTTTCTTCAACACAATCACCTGGTCCGCCAAACGTTCAATAAGCAACGGTTCATGGCAAGCTGTAACGATCGATGTCCCCTCATCCTTCCATTGCCCCAATAAGGATACAACAGCCTCTTGAGCTGGAATATCCAAGCCTGATAACGGTTCATCCAGCAACAAAAGACCGCCCGGTCCAGGTAACAGAGCCTGAATCAAATTTACTTTTTGCAATGTACCTTTGGACAATAGCGGTAACTTCTGATGGATCGCGGTATCCAGATATAAAAGTTCACTAAGTTCTCTAATCCGCTCACGCAGTACTTCGGGGCGTATGCCCCGAATCCGTCCCATCTCCCACAAGTACTCTTCGGATGTAAATGGTACACGTGGCAGACCATCTACTGCATACTTCTCAGAACCACCTTTTATTGTACGCTGAATCGATCCTGTATCAGGTAGTAAGATCCCCGCCAATATACGTAACAATGTACTTTTACCCGAACCGTTTCTGCCAACAAGCACAACACATTCTCCCTGCTTCACTTCCAGATTAATTTGATTCAGTACTTGAGCAGTACCTAATCGTTTGCTCACCTGTTGAAGCATTATACCTCGACCTGTTGAGTCTGGTGCAGTTTCATCAGAATTCCTGAAAAGTCCACGGGTCCTCCATATCACTGGAATCACATCCGTCCTGGGGCTTGCACACCAAGCAAATACAGACTGTGCGAGAGTCGTTCAGCAGTACGCTCAGCCAACGCCACCCGGAAGGATCTTTCATCAGATGACGCATCTGCAATCCGTTCAGCGTGATAGAAGCGGTTGAACGCTTGAGCAACATCTATTGTATATTTGGCAATGACCGAAGGCTCATTCCGATGAATTGCTTTTGCCAGATACTCAGGATATTCACTGAGCAGTTTCAGCAATGACCACGCAGTATCTCCGATCAATAATGAAGTGCTCACTGTTTCATTTTCACCGTCTGCAAGGCTGGGGTTAGTCAGATGGTTTTCATTTTCCACGCGGATTGCCTCTTCTGCCTTGGCAAGCACACTTAGAATCCGGGCATGGGTATATTGCACATAAGGTCCGGTCTCTCCTTCAAAGCTCACCGCATCTTCCAATGAGAAGTCCACATCGTTTAACCGATTATTACGCAGATCACCGAAGATTATGGCACCTACACCGACCGCTTCTGCCACCTGCTGAGGGTTCTCCAGATTCGGGTTTTTCTCCTGAATAATCTGCAAAGCACGAGCGACTGCCTCATCCAGCACCTCCTGCAAGAAGACAACTTTACCCCGGCGTGTAGACATTTTCCGTCCCTCAAAACGCATTAATCCAAACGGGATATGTTCACACTTCGCAGACCATTCATGCCCCATGCGGGATAAAACCGCAAATACCTGCCGAAAATGAAGTTTCTGCTCGCCTCCGACCACGTATAACAACCGATCTGCCTTCATCACCGCATGACGATAGACCGCCGTTGCTAAATCCCGCGTGGGATAGATTGTCGTTCCGTCTTTTTTGATAATCAGGCAAGGGGGCATGTTCTCGTCCTCCAGTCGTACCACGAGTGCTCCATCACTCTCTTCAAGCAAGCCTTTCGCCTGGAGTTCTTCAACCACCGCCCCCATCTTGTCATTATAAAAGCTTTCTCCCAGCGTATAGTCAAACTGTACATTCAGACGTTCATACATCCGGTTGAATTCCTGCATGCTCACTTCCACAAAGAACGCCCATAACCGCTGTGCTTCTTCATCCCCTTGCTCCAGCTTGCGGAACCACTCCCGTGCCTCCATCTCCAGAGAAAGATCGTTCTCTGCCTCATCGTGGAAGCGCACATACAGTTCCAGTGACGTACGGATCGGGTCTGCCTGCAACGCTTCATCATTGCCCCACCGTTTGTAGGCTGCGATCTGCTTGCCAAACTGGGTTCCCCAGTCTCCCAGATGATTCACACTTACGGAGGTATAACCCGCTTCGTTATACAACCGATACAGTGCTGCACCGATTACAGTAGAACGCAAATGTCCGATTCCGAAGGGTTTTGCGATGTTAGGGGAAGACATATCAATCACAACACGCGAACCTTGACCAAGCTGAAGCTTACCAAATGCAGCATTCCCCAGTTCTTTGAGCAGATTCGGCGCGATCTTCTCCCGATTGAAACGGATATTTACATACGGCCCGGCGGGAGTCGCTTCAATTCCAGCGGCCTGCAAGCCAGTTGCGAGTTCAGTGGCAATGACTGCCGGTGCTTTTTTTAATGATTTCGCCAATGCAAAACAAGGGAATGCTGCATCCCCCATCTCCACTTGAGGTGGGACTTCCAGTAATCTTAAAACCTCTTCTTCATTCAATCCCGTTAAAGGGGCAATATCAGCCGCAGCCTGCTTCATCAACATGTCGAACACTCCTTATCCATTCATTATGAGCTGAAAATAAACACAAAAAAGCTCTCGTCTCTACATAAGAGACGAGAGCTGACTTAACAGTTCCCGCGGTACCACTCTAGGTGAACAGCTACTCTGAATATGCATTAACATGCACACCAGTAGTTTCTATTCCGCTCGATGCATATAACGGTTGCAAGCCGGGTTACCCTCAGACAGATCTGGCCTACCCCAATCGGGATACGTACATCTTTTCGGATAACCATCTAACGGGTGCGGTTCACTCAGGTCATGTCATACCGGCTTCCACCTCGCCCGGCTCGCTGTCATGTATGGATCTGGTTACTCTCCCGATCATTGATATTCTTCGTTTCGATTCATTGCCATCATTATACATACCACGATCAGACTTGGCAACCCGCATTAAAAATCCCCTACTGAAAGGCAACACATTGGCACATCGTCTCAGATGCCTGTGTTCGTTGCCTTCCCTTAGGGGACCAAGGTCATTATCGGTTTTAATTATATGTTCCAGTGATATCGTAATTAGGCTACTGCTGCCATTAACCGGCAAGCTTCTGCACATCTGCGGCAAGCCTCTGCACATGCTTGGCAGTGATCGTGGTTGTGTTTGCCACACTCTGCGGCGCAAGCTTCACAAGCTTTCACACACAATTCGCATATTTCGGCAATGAAATCACTTCCACGTGTCATCGCTTGTGCAGCAAAACTGCAGATCTCCGCACATTCCCGATTCAAACGGATACAATCACGCAGCATCGCCAGATCATATTCTTTCAGACTCGATATGTAACATACGTTGCAAGCATTCATGCACTCCAGGCAAGCATCGATACATTGTTGATATTGTTGTTGTGTCATTTAAAGTTACCTCCCAGGCAAAGTTTGCTATGCTTCTTAATACCCAGTTGGGAGGAATATTGAATCATCCAACTTACTTTATCGCTTCCAATTCCAGTAATTGGTCACGAATGACAGTCTGGTCAAAATGTTCACCTATAAACACCGCAACATTAGGGACATCTCCCTGAGGTGTGATCTTCATGTAGTCCGATTCACGGTAGGCATACTGGAACCAGAAGCGGCTCGCCGTGTCACTAAATGATAAAATGCCTTTTGCTCGATACACATCCCGTGGCAGTGCGGATACAAATCGTTCAAACGCCTCGCTGTTCACCGGATGACTGAAATAATGCGTATATACCATGACATGTTCGTGTGAGGCATGAGGAGCGGAATGCTCGTGACCGTGGTCATGGCTTTGGCTATGGGATGCGTCAGTATTCGTAGCATCACCTTGGACTGTATGATGTGTATGTTCATGTCCATGATTGCAGCCATGTGTATCACAGGTTTCCGTATGCACATGATGCTCTAGTTGAGCATGCTTACCTGCTTCAGAAGCTGATTCACGCACGTGCACGTCTGCGCCACTATGAAGCAACAGATCCATATCCACCTCACATTTGACTGTAGGAATTACAGGTGCGAAGCCATTCCATTTTGCCAAAAGCTGCTCCAGATCTTGTAGTGCCTGTGCACTCACCCGATCCGTTTTGTTCAAGAGAAGCACAGACGCACAACGAATCTGCTCCTGCATCAGTTTGAACGTCTGCCCCTTTTGTTCCTGATACAGGCCCGATAAATGTGCTGCATCTACAACAGTAATGAGACTTTTCAGTTCCAGTCTCATGTAGAGTGAGGTCTCCGTGACCGCATCCAGAATCTCCATTGGATTCGCCGCACCGGTTGCTTCAATGATGATCACATCAGGGGATTCCTCTTGAACGAGATCAGCAAGTTGCAATCCCAGGTCACCACGTACGGTACAACAGATACATCCACCCAACATCTCTGTCATGGGAACGGTGGAATCCACAATCTGACCATCCAGATTGACTTCGCCTAACTCATTCATAACCACTGCGGGACGCAAACCCTGCTGTTGCCAATGTTCGATCAACTGAACAAGCAGTGTTGTTTTGCCACTTCCCAAAAAACCTGACAGTATATATACAGGTATGGATTGTTCTTTTAAAATCGTTTCATTCATGCGTATACACCTCTCTGATTGTCTTTCTTGTAACCTGATCTATCTGTATCTAGCGAGTGTACACCATCCCGCATTCGTTGTGCAATAACGTCCAACGTTTCCCCATGCATTGCCTGATTCTAACGGATGGTCTATGCTATGAGGACATGTTGATTGAAGGAGGAAGTTTCATGACTAATTCAGTGGAACAACATCGCCAGGAAGCTCCGACCACGGTATCGTGCATGATTGTTACAGTGTCAGACACGCGTACCAAAGATACCGATACCAGTGGCCAGCTCATGCATCAGCTTCTGAATGAAGGGGGTTATCAGATTGTTGAATACATCATCACACCTGATGAAACAGAGAACATTCGAAGCATCCTGCAAGATGCAGCCGTTCGTGATGATATTGAAGCCGTGCTGCTTAGCGGTGGAACAGGAATTGCACCCCGAGATACGACTTACGAAGCAGTATCCTCACTACTCGACAAGGAGCTCCCGGGTTTCGGTGAGATCTTCCGTTTTCTCAGCTACACAGAGGATATCGGTTCCGCAGCCATCCTGAGCAGAGCCGTCGCTGGAACAATTGGACGCACAGCGGTGTTCTCCATGCCGGGTTCCAAAGGAGCCGTGAAATTGGCCATGGAAAAACTCATTTTGCCTGAACTGCGGCATGTCATGCGTGAAATATATAAACCCGTCTGAAAGATCAGACGGGTTTTTCAGGTTTATTTTCAACTGTACGTTAATGTCCGAAGGGTATCTCGGTCTACTTACTTTAGTTGCCCCAGCACATGTTGGAACACCTGCATAACATCCTGCTCATACTTGTCCTTTTCCCCACCCGAAGTTGTATACACGAGTGAGACGTATCCCTTGCTGCGAATCGTTGTCCGGCCAAGTGCATTCTCCAAGACAGCCTCATCACGATTCTCACTATACATTTGTTTCATGCTGGCAGCCCGGGTTGCTGTATCACTGAAAATATGAACTTTCACAATGTGTCTGCCACTTCCATTCAACAAATACATATAAGAAATCCCACCATGGCCGTCATCAGCAGTCATATTATTCATCAGCTGAATGCCTTTTGCTTCAAAACTCTTACTGATCTCACTTACCAATTCACCGTTTAATCCATGTCCTTGACTCTGTGCTCGCATATTGCCTTCATCTGTTGCTTCGCGGGTGTAAACCTTCCGCTCCTGCTCAATGGATGATGCAGAACAAGCTACCAGAGAACAGACACTCATAATCAATACTGCACTTACAAGTACAGATTTCATTATTCTTCGAACCGAATTTTGCTCTTTTCTACCATACCACATGCTAATCCTTCCTTTCCAGCCACGTGTACTGTGACCCAATCAGGTAAAATTAGCATGTCTAAGGACTTAGAATCTTATGCGGATGGCAGATCCGATATGGTATTGACCACAGTCCGACCTACTGCACCACCTTGGAGTATTGTCTCAAGCGTGTGAGGCAACTCTTCTAGAGAAATTTCACGGATTCCAAGTTCCAGCGCCCGCTCCGGTTTCCATTCTCCGCCAAGCAGTTTCCACAAGCGTTCCCGACGTTCCATCGGACAATATACAGAGTCTATACCAATAAGCTGGATACCACGTAAAATAAACGGAAGTACCGTGGATTCAAAAGCTGTGCCACCGGTTAACCCGGATACCGCAATCGCGCCTCCGTATTGAATCTGTTTTAATCGCTCCGCGAGAGCTGGTCCTCCTGTTGGATCAACAACGCCCGCCCACAGCTGTTTCCCCATGGCTCCTTTCGCTGGAGCATCAGCTTGTTCACGAGTAATCACCTCTGAGGCTCCCAGGTTTCGGAGCAATGACTCCTCCTGATCCTTCTTGCCTGTGCTGGCTGTTACTTCAAAGCCCAGTTTCGCCAGAATCGCAACGGCCATACTTCCAACGCCGCCTGTTGCACCCGTAACCAGAACCTTGCCCATCTCCGGTGTAACTCCGGCTTGCAGAAGCGCATCTACCGAAAGTGCAGCCGTGAATCCTGCGGTTCCAATCGCCATGGCTTCTTTCTCACTGAGACCAGGTGGCAGCGGCACCAGCCATTCACTGCGCAGACGCGCATACTCGCTGTACCCTCCGTAATGGGATACACCCGGTTCGAATCCTGTACTGATCACCCGATCTCCTGGTGCAAAACGTCCACTTACCGACTCCTCTACCATTCCGGCCAGATCGATTCCGGGTACCATCGGATATTCACGAACGACACCACCCTTTTCAAGCGTCGCGAGTCCGTCTTTATAATTGACACTGGAATATTGCACCCGTACCGTTACATCTCCATTTGGCAGGTCTTCCTGTTTTAGTTGCTCGATTACAGCCTTCACTCCGCCTTGTTCTTCTTTATGGACAACATATGCGTTAAACTGCTTTTTCATCGATAGCCACTCCTTCTTCTGAGTTTTATATATTTTTCCATTAAGCATATGAATTGTTCGCATTCCGGCTTAAGGGCTACCTTTACCTTCTGGATTCTTCCCCATGCGAATGATCAAGCTCTGCCCCTCCTCAGAGTCAACAGATAGATTAGCGGACCCACAATGGGAATAATGCCTGCCACTGCCCAAGCTGGCGAACGTCGACTTCCTTCAGCATCCCTGTATATCGCAAGCATGGAGAGCAAGGTCAGCAGTACAAAATCAATGGTCATGATATGTACAAAGGAAGATTGTTTGAACGCGTCCATATATACATCCGGATGACCTTGCATCACGGCATAGAATGCTGTCCCCAGCGTTAACAAGAGAAGGATAACATAGGTCAGCTTGTGGGCCGCTACCCGTGCAATTCCCGACTCCCTCTGACGACCAAAATGCAGGCTTTCGTAACCCGAATCTCTATTTGCGGAGGATGACCATGCATAATAGGGGAGCAAGGCAAAAGCACCCAGTCCGAAAGAAAACAAGACAAAAGGCCAAGCCGGTACACGCCCACCTCGTTCTTTCACAGATGCTCTTAACAGCATGCAGGCATAAACTGCCGGGAAAATACCTAACCACGAAAACACAGTAAGTAACCAAGGTTCTTTGCTTTGCATTGTGATCAGTTCTTTGAATATCGGATCACTTCCAGTTGATTGCCCTGGTGCCAACAACAATGCATAGGCAATAAAAGCGACCCAAACCAGTCCCAAAATCCATCTCATATCTGCACCTCCTCTTACTTTCATCCCCTGTAGCTGTGGGATTGAATCAATAGTTGCAGATTTTGACGTCTCCTGCGCTTTCCCGAGAAATAATGACTGCTTTTCCCCTGCAAGTTCATGGATTTCGGATGACCATTTCCAGTATAGCCTGCTACCTTGGCGGTCTGTCCATGAGATTTCTTACATCACTGGTCCATTTCATCGGGATCCTTTAAGAAAAACGTATACACTTATGAGCATCAAAAAGGCATAAGCCAGTATCTCTCCCTGGTTATGCCTCTCTGTAATTCTTATATCTAGATCATTCCTCTGTGGATTTCACATGTTCCGCAATCAGCTTCTGCTTCATATTCCATGCTGCAGGGCTGATGTTCACACGGTAGATCTCGGGGTTGAGCTTCCGTTGGTATTCAGGCCAGAAGAGATTCATCTGTTCCCGGTGGTACGCTCTAATCTCATCCAAATTAGGCAGGTCATACACTTTGCGTCCATTTACAAAGATCGGCTCCAGCATATTGATAGCTTCGTAGCGGGTAACGGTCTTTTTCAGGTAAGGGTGTAGCGGGTTGAACAGCTTGAGCGGCCCGCCCTGTAGCGGCTGTTCTTCATCCGGATAGCAGATATAATCTGCAATCGCTTTGCCATGCTTCGGATCAATGATCCGGAACACTTCCTTCTTCCCTGGTGTAGACACCTTTTCGGGATTGGCAGATATTTTGATCGTAGGCAGCATAGCACCGTCCACTTCACGTTCCACCAATTTGTACACTCCACCCAAAGACGGCTGGTCAGAAGCTGTAATCAACTGTGTACCAACACCCCATGTATCAATCCGGGCTCCCTGAGCCTTCAGGTTGAAAATCGTATTTTCATCCAAATCATTGGATGCTACAATTTTCACATAATCCAGGCCAGCCTCATCCAGCATCTGACGTGCCTGAATGGACAAGTACGCCAGGTCACCACTGTCCAGACGAATCGCATTCATCTTTTTGCCTTGGCTCTCCAACTTCTTGGCTGTTTTGATGGCATGAGGTACGCCACTGTTCAACGTATCAAAGGTATCGACCAACAGCGTAACCTGGTCCGGCAACACTTTGGCATACACGTCAAACGCCTCCTGCTCGCTCATAAAGCTCTGTACCCAGGAATGGGCATGTGTACCTGCTGTTGGGATTCCGAAGCGCTCACCGGCCAGCATGTTGGACGTTGCGTGGAAGCCTGCTACATATGAGGCACGTGCTCCCCAGATGGCAGCATCGGCTTCCTGTGCACGCCGTGTACCAAATTCGAGCAAGGTATCCTGCTGCGCTACCTGTTTGATCCGCGAAGCCTTGGTTGCAATCAACGTCTGATAATTCATGAAGTTAAGTATCGCCGTCTCCACCAATTGTGTCTCCATAATGGAGCCTTCTACCCGAATGAGCGGTTCGTCAGGGAAAACAATGGCCCCCTCCTTCATGGAATGAATCGTTCCCTGAAATGAAAACTGGAGCAATTCTTCCAGAAAGACCGGATCGTAATTTTCCTCTTGTTTGGATAAAAATTTGATGTCGTCCATCGTAAACCGAAGCTGGCTGATATAGTTCACAATCCGTTCCAATCCGGCAAATACTGCATATCCGTTACCAAAAGGAAGCTTACGGAAATAGGCTTCAAATACCGCCTTCCGCTTGTGCGTACCATTCACCCAATGGGCGTACATCATATTGATCTGATATTTATCCGTATGTAAAGCCAGGCTAGTTGTCTGCATTTGTCTCATCCTCTCTGACTTCCGCTCGTGCCCACAGATTTTCGTCTGTAGACACGGGTTAACATATGGAGACTTATTCTTCATGATTCTGTTCATCCGTATTAAACAAACAAGTCTCCCGTAAAAAAACACTATACACCATTCACCACATTCATCCGGTTCCTAACAGGAAGTCAGGTAAACAGGATTATCAATCAGATCACGCAAGGACGGTCTCACTCGCCTTAACCACCGAAGCACCCAGGCTCGAACGAAAATGCCCAAGCGCCCACTCATGTCCTGCCGGATTGAAGCTGGCAACGGCATCTTCATATATCGTAATATGAAAACCTTTATTGTAAGCATCCACTGCGGTATGCAATATGCAAATATCCGTGCATACCCCAATGAGTGCAATATCCGTAATGCCACGTGCACGCAACCTGAGTTCCAGATCGGTCCCGCAGAATGCACTGTATCTCGTCTTATCCATCCACAGAATATCGTTTTTCCGTTCTTCCATCACTTGGGCAAGACGACCATATAACTGTCTTCCCTCCGTATTTCTGATGTTATGAGGCGGGAAAAGTACAGTCTCGGGGTGATACGGATCATTTTCCTCGTGCAGATCCACAGCCATGATTACTTCATGTTTGTTCTTACAATAGGTCTCGGTTACAGCTGCAATCGTCTCTTCGATCTCTACTGCCGGCTGACCTACTGGCAAAGAACCTGTCACAAAATCCTGCGTAAAATCAATTACAATCAGTGCTTTCATCGTCAACACTCCTTTAGTCCAGAAATGGTTGATCCTGATTCAATCCGATTGACACATCTACACCTTATTACGTATAGATGGACAGGCGTGGTACGAGTTCTGTAAAACGATACAGCTGCGCCGGACGCTGCGAGTACTGGTTGGAACTCACCAAGTTCCCCTCTTCATCCCGTACTTCTTCCACAATGCCTTTGCGGCTGCGGGTAGACGTAATCTTGCGAATGAAGTTTGGTTCTTCAAAATCCGGTACAACACTTTGAATAACCTGATATAATTCACTTAATGTAAAATCACGTGGCAGGAACTGACGAGCAATCGTCGTTTCCAGCATCTGTTGTTGAATACGTCGATAAGCATCTTCGATAATGGTTCTGTGATCAAAGGCCAGTTCCAGTTCTTGCAATGCCTCCTGAATGGTGAACAGTCCAACATCTTCAGCATCATCTGCTGCTTGCCGTTGATCCAGCATCCATTCTTCCACAAGCGCGAAAAATGCGTGCGAGATAATCCAGCCCCTCGGGTCACGACCCGGCTGACTGTATACATTCAAGTACTCCAGATGTCCACCGTCAACACCTGTCTCTTCCATCAGCTCACGCTTTGCTGCACCATAGATGGATTCATTCTCCTGACAAAAACCACCGGGTAATGCCCATCTACCTGCAAAAGGCCAGCCTTTGCGCTTGATCAGCATCACTTTCAGTTCCCGAATGGGAAGTGTCTTCGTCACCGTCTTGCGCTCCCGCTTGGTCAAAGTGAACATCACAATATCCGCAGGAACACCATCGGGTGTACGATATTTTTTGGAGCTATAGGCACGTGCTGCTTGTTCGTCACTCTCTGAATTGAAGTGTTCGTAGTTTTCGTTCATGGGCACCACCGACTATTTTCATTTTGATAATTTCATTATGACATAATAATATCTTTTGTCAACTCCGGAGTTCACGCTTACGTTCTCGGACGTGCTATGCGGAATGTCGCCGTAGCCATGCATCCCAACGTGCCTGATGCATCACGAACCTCCGATTGCGTCGTAACACTGCGTCCAGCCTGATGCAGTACTGTAGCAGTCACTGTTAATTCCCCCTGTTTCATCGGTGCCAGAAAATGTACATTCAGATTCGTTGTCACACAGCCATCCACTTCCATGGCTGCTGTTGCGACCATCCCCATCGCCTGGTCCATCAGTGAAGTCAATACACCCCCATGAATAATCCCCATGGAGTTGGTATGATGTTCACCTGCTGTCAACGCGATCTGTACTTCTTTGCCATCCCCTTTAATATATCGACATCCGAGAAATCCCCAGAATCGTCCGTCGCCGTCTTCAACCATTTTGTCCAAAATGCTCATTATTCATTTCTCCTTTATCACTGTACGTATCATGCTCTCTTGATGTCAGATGCCTATGTCATTCAAAAATCAGCGCGCCACACAAAATAACCCCACAGTGTGGAGCTTTGCTTGGAATGATATTCCGAGTACTTGGCGATAGCCTCTCCACGTTAACGGTTATGCAATGTAAGAAAAGCTTCTGATCGAAGCCTTAACGATGATGCCACATTCGTGGTTTGGCAGTTGCTTTTCTTGCGATTATCGAATCCTTCAGTTCCGCTGAAAACTTATAATTCTATAATCGTCAAAAAAGGCGCGGACAGCGTCCGCACCCTTCCGTCATTTAACCGCAACTGGTCGGAGGTGAATCCGTTCCAGCCTCCACATTTACTTTTTCGGAAACCGTATCCCGGATTACAGAGATCACGAGTTGAAGCAAGTAGTTGATGTCGCTCTGGCTCTGCTGGAATTCCGTAACCAATGGAATACTGTCCAGTTCGCTTTGCAGATCTTCAATTTCCTGTTCAATTTTGTTAACCATCTCCACATTTTTGAAGCTCTCAAAAGCAACGATTTCTTTTTGTTTCTTCTTGATCGTTGCAATTAACTGCTGGATGCGTTCATGATCACGAATTTTGGTTTCAGCCTGTTGAAACTGTCTAACTTCCTCACTCGTTCCGAGCATATCAGCCAATTCTTTGGCTTTTCCCATAATGTCGTCGCGTATGACCAGATTGCGCGTATCGTAGGTAGGCATTCCGTAATGGTTGTACTGCACTTCTTCCTGCGCCACTGAAATCGCTCCATTCTATGAGATGATATAAGATGAGAACCTGGGCTCAATTGAGTTCAAACGTCTGCTCCATGACCGCTACGAGTACGGATCGTTCTTTTGATCGCTGTTGTCTCCGGATTTTTCTGATTACAATTGTTCAAGGTTAAAATCCGGAGACAAAGGCGAACGCTTCGCTTCTACAGACCGATTCCGTCCCCTCCGCTACTTGCGCGAATGTCCGAACTTGATATTGAAACCCAAAATTCTCATCTTATTAGTGTGTGTACTACAGATTGGCAGCTACCGGCTCAGAGAGCAGGTTGCCCCGAATATAAAAAGTCATCGGATCGGTGATTTCCACTTGTACGAAAGTACCGATCAAATCTTTGGATCCTTCAAAATGCACCAGCTTGTTGCTGCGTGTACGTCCTGCGAGAACTTCGGAATTTCGTTTGCTCTCGCCTTCAACGAGCACTTCAACGACTTTACCACGTTGCTCTTGATTGCTCCGGTGGCTATATTCGTTGATGGTTTCGTTCAAGCGCTTCAAACGTTCCTTCTTCACTTCCATCGGTACGTTGTCTTCCATCACCGCAGCCGGCGTACCTTCACGCGGGGAATAAATAAAGGTATAGGCAAAATCATACCCTACTTCACGGACAAGGGAAAGTGTATCTTCAAACTGTTCTTCCGTTTCCCCCGGAAAACCAACAATAATATCCGTTGTCAACACGACATCCGGGATGGCCTTTTTAATTTTGTCAGCCAGTTTCAGATAGTGTTCCCGGCTATACTTGCGGCTCATACGTTTGAGTACTTCCGAACTGCCAGACTGCACAGGAAGATGAATGTGCTCTACCAGATTTCCGCCCTTGGCCAGTACTTCAATCAAGCGGTCATCGAAGTCACGTGGGTGACTGGTTGTAAATCGTACTCGCGGAATATCAATTTGGCGAATGTCATCCATCAAGTCACCAAAGCTGTAGTTCAGGTCGGTGAAGTCCTTGCCGTATGCATTCACATTTTGACCGAGCAGAGTGATTTCCTTAAAACCTTGTCGTGCCAAATCCCTAACTTCGGCAATGACATCTTCAGGACGACGGCTACGTTCTTTGCCCCGCGTAAACGGAACGATGCAATATGTACAGAACTTGTCGCAGCCATACATAATGTTCACCCAGCCGCGCATACCCTCGCGTTTCTTCGGCAGGTTCTCAATGATATCGCCTTCCTTGGACCACACTTCAACAACCATTTCTTTGCTGAACAGCGCTTCCTGGATCAAATGTGGCAACCGATGCACATTATGTGTACCGAAGATCATATCCACAAAGCCATGCTTCTGCATGATTCGATTGACGACGCCTTCCTCCTGAGACATACACCCGCATACGCCAAGTAATAATCCTGGACGCTCGAGTTTTAGCGTTTTCAGGTGACCAAGCTCACCAAACACCTTATCTTCCGCATTTTCCCGTATGGCACACGTATTGAGCAGAATAACATCAGCCTCTTTGCGATCCTCTGTAGCCTGATATCCCATAGACTCAAGAAGTCCTTTGATGGTCTCTGAGTCATGCTCGTTCATCTGACATCCATACGTATATACAATATAGTGTTTGCCTTTCCCTATGTCTTTAAGTTCATCGGGAACGGCATTTTCGTAAAGTACCTGGACGTCTTCCTTGCCCCGCTGTTTCTCCTGACGATGATTGGGTTCCGATTTGATGTTAATCTCACGGCCCCGGATTCTTATCTTTTTGCTGAATTCATCTTGCGAAATTACTTTGGCATCGGAGAAATCAAAATATTGGGAGTAATCCTTTTTTGAGTCTTTAGCCATTTCCTTCGGTCACTCCTTACAGCCTCTATTAATAAAAAATCGTTCATTCATCCCTGTTCCACATGAATCTCTTGTCGGGAACATTAAAAGAGCATTACAGCAAATTATAGCATGAATTGGGCTGTAGTTCCACATCCAAACCGCATGTCCCTTCGTCTAATCCGAAACCTCCAATGCGCAAAAGAACCCTCCGAAAACACAAAAACCTGAGCCTGCCATCAGGGTTGGAATTAACCGACCCTTGTTGGCTGTGCTCAGGTTTATACGTCATTCAGACCGCCCTAATGGGCTGCTGAAGCTATTACATGGTATTAATCGATGATTTCAGCAGTGTCGCCATTACGAGCGCCAGCAGCGTTAGCTTCATCTGTGTCAATATGCATGTCCAATGCGAAAGAATCGGATACACGAGCCAGTACATTTTCCAATACCAGACCACGATCTCCGCCGAGGCGGACTTTCAGCAATTGTTTGTCCTCGATACCCCATTTAGCGGCATCAGAAGTATGGAAGTGGATGTGACGAGCAGCAACGATAACACCTTTATCAATTGTAACTTCGCCAGCAGGACCCTTAATCGTAATTCCCGGTGTACCTTCAATACTTCCAGATTCACGTACAGGTGCTTTAACACCAATCGCAAATGAATCCGTCATGGAGATCTCCAGTTGCGTTTCAGGACGAACAGGTCCAAGGATACGCACTTTATCAAACTGTCCTTTCGAACCGATGACCGCTACAGTTTCGTTAGCAGCGTATTGGCCAGGCTGGGACAGAGGTTTAAATTCAGTCAGTTCGTAACCTTTGCCAAACAAAATTTCAACGTGCTCTTGGGATACATGAATGTGACGGGCAGATACGCCCACAGGTACTGTTTTGCTCATTGTAAATTTCACTCCTTGTTTATCTATGGCCTGTACTCAGGCTCTTAACAATCCAATGGTATTATACCCCTTTTTGGAGTGAAATGAAAACGAACTGGTGAAAATTCATGAAATACACTTATTTCACCATCATTTCACTCCTTAATTTGGATAACAAACTTTAATTCAATCATGTGGTCCCATGTGCATTTCACTATGTCACGGAGCCTTCTTTATCTTCGAATCACTCTCTGGCAAGTGTTCCCCCAGATAACTCATTGCATTCCCCCACAACCAACCCCGTACTAATTGTTCATCATAATGCTTGAGCAAAATCTCCGTCAGTCTCGGGTAATGTCCTGAGTGTTCAAGCCTCTGGATATACGTTGAAATCCCATCAAAATCAGACCCCATCATCAGGTGATGCTGACCGCCCAAAAAACAGATCTGCTCGATATGAGGCAGCAGGTCTTCTATAAGCACTTCCCCCTCCTGTTTAACAAACCAGGGAACAAACGTCAGTCCGATCCGCCCTTCCCGGGCAACGATGGCCTGAATCTGATCATCTTTCAGATTACGTACATGGGGACATACGCTATAGCTGTTCGAGTGGGAGGCGATAAAAGGACGCTTGCTCAAGTCAGCCAGTTCCCAGAAACCTTTCTCCGTCAAATGTGACACATCTAACAGCATTCCGATTTCATTACACTGGCGCACCAGTTCTTTCCCCTTCTCGGTCAGACCTGCTCCACGCTTCTCCATCACTCCGTCCGCCGCCCAATTGGCATAATTCCACGTTAGTCCAATGACTCGAACGCCCATCTGATAACACAGCTCCAGATAGAACAGTTTGCCCTCCAGACCATCCACACCCTCCAGTGTGATTAATCCCCATGGCCCCTCTGTTTGCCCCACCTGAGCCACCTGATCACGCCACAACAACGTCTGTGTGCCTCCAGCCCGCTCCTGACTTCTCTCTACACGTTTTCGGTAAATTTCCAACTGCCCCATCACATGTTCAAACTTGCCTCTGCCAAGTACTTCGGGTAAATAGATGGCGAACGCCTGCAACCCTACACCGCCCTCTTTCAAACGTTGCAAGTTCACATCCAGTTGTGGAGCATCTTCAAATGAAAGAGCAGGCTGCATCAAAATTTTGCTCAGCGCATCACAATGAAAATCGGCTACACGCCAATCTGACATGGACATGGGTTACCCTCCTCCATATTTTATTGGAAAAAAAACGCAAAAAAACCTGTCTACATCGTAAACAGGTTCAATGCATACTACATGTATTATCGGGGCTCCACAATCAGCTTAATGGCCGTTCGGTCCTCGCCGTCGATCACAATGTCTGTAAAAGCTGGAATACAAATCAGGTCAACTCCGCTTGGTGCTACAAATCCCCGGGCTATCGCTACCGCTTTGATGGCTTGGTTCAGTGCTCCCGCTCCAATTGCCTGCAGTTCAGCATTTCCACGTTCACGAAGAACCCCTGCAAGAGCGCCGGCTACAGAATTAGGATTGGACTTTGCTGAAACTTTTAATACATCCATGGTAAGTACCTCCCTGGGAATGTTGAAAGTTTGTTTCCACTTACTAGATGTTATTCGCGGGAGGCAAAAAAATTCCTTCTTTTTAGACGGGTTTCCCAGCAAAATGGGACAATACCCCTATTCCATGCGCCACTCGTCCTCCATCAGACGAATTTTTTCGATGCGTGTCGCTGCACCTGTTGCTTCATCAATTTCAACAAACACACCATGGAAATGCCATTTGCCATCATCCACAACGAAACGTACCGGTAGCTGGGTGTAGAACTTACGTAGCACAGCCTCACGCTCCATACCCAATATGCCGTCACGCGGCCCTACCATGCCTGCATCCGTCAAATAAGCCGTTCCTCCAGGCAAAATCCGATCATCATTACTCTGTACATGCGTATGTGTACCTACTACAAGAGACGCACGTCCATCCAGATGCCATCCCATGGCAATCTTCTCCGACGTTGCTTCAGCATGCATATCGACCAGAATACATTTATAATCATGGCGCAGCTCGTCTACAATCTCGTCAGCTACACGGAATGGACAATCCAGAGCAGGCAGGAACGTTCTTCCTTGCAGATTGACAATCGCCAGCTCTTTGCCTTCGCCTTTGACAACCGTGTATCCTCGTCCTGGTGTACCTGGTGGAAAGTTCGCTGGACGAATCATGCGCGGTTCATCATCTATAAAATCAAAAATATCCTTATTGTCCCAAGTATGATTACCAAGTGTAATCCCATGTACACCCCAATTGAAAAACTCATTTGCGATCGCACCGGTAATGCCGCGACCTGCTGCCGCATTTTCACCATTCACAATGACCACATGGGGCTTATACTTCGATTTCAGGTACGGTAAATTTTCCTTTAACGCCTTACGTCCGACGTTGCCTACAATGTCACCAATAAACAAAACTTTCACTGATTACTGCCTCCTCAATTCCTGCAAAATCCTTTTCCTTTAAATGTTGAACATTGCAGGACTCTATCTCTTGTTCCATGATGTGTATTTGCCTTTTAACAGGCTATCAACAGGAAAAGTGGCCCACTACAGCGGCCACTTTTCCGTATTGCTCTATTTTGCGTATTCAACCGCACGGGTTTCCCGGATGACGGTGACTTTGATGTGACCCGGATAATCGAGTTCATTCTCAATCATCTTCGTAATGTCACGGGCTAAGCGGAAGGCTTCAGCATCATCGATCTTCTCAGGCTGCACCATAACGCGAACTTCGCGTCCTGCCTGAATGGCGTACGATTTCTCGACACCTTCGAAGGATTCCGAGATTTCTTCCAGCTTCTCCAGTCGTTTGATATACGTTTCCAGCGTTTCGCGGCGTGCACCTGGTCTTGCTGCGGAGAGTGCATCTGCTGCACCAACTAACATGGCAATGACCGAAGTCGCTTCGCAATCTCCATGATGGGACGCGATACTGTTGATTACAACCGGATGTTCTTTGTATTTCTTCGCCAGTTCCACGCCAATTTCGACGTGTGATCCTTCCACTTCGTGATCCAGCGCTTTACCGATGTCATGCAATAGACCTGCACGTCTTGCCAGAGTTACGTCTTCTCCGAGTTCGCCAGCCATTAGTCCAGCCAGATAAGCGACTTCCATCGAATGTTTCAAGACGTTCTGACCGTAACTTGTACGGAACTTCAACCGGCCCAAAATCTTGATCAGATCCGGATGCAGACCATGCACGCCCACTTCAAAGGTAGCTTGCTCACCGTATTCACGGATGCGCTCATCCACTTCTTTGCGGGATTTCTCAACCATCTCTTCAATCCGTGCCGGGTGAATACGTCCATCAGCCACCAGTTTCTCCAGGGCAGTACGGGCGATCTCACGGCGAATCGGGTCAAAGCCCGACAGAATAACAGCTTCTGGCGTATCATCGATAATGAGGTCAATCCCTGTAAGGGTTTCAAGCGCACGGATGTTACGTCCTTCACGACCGATGATCCGGCCTTTCATTTCTTCATTTGGCAGGGTAACAACAGATACCGTTGTTTCCGCTACGTGGTCAGCCGCACAGCGTTGGATGGCGAGTGTAATAATCTCGCGGGACTTTTTGTCCGCTTCTTCCTTCGCTTGTTGTTCGATGTCCTTGATCATTTGAGCCGTCTCATGACGAACTTCCTGTTCTACGTTGGACAGTATGATACTGCGTGCGTCTTCCATAGTGAGGTTGGATATACGTTCCAGCTCCGTCACCTGGTTTTTGTAGATCATTTCGATCTGCTGCTGTGTCTCATCAATTCGTTTCTCTTTGTTAGCCACTTGCTCTTCTTTACGTTCGAGTGATTCCAATTTTTTATCCAGCGACTCTTCTTTTTGCAACAATCGTCTTTCTTGTCGTTGAATTTCGTTCCGACGTTCACGAGTGTCTTTTTCAGCTTCAGCACGAATGCGATGGATTTCATCCTTCGCTTCCAGCACTGTTTCTTTCTTCAGTGCTTCTGCCTCTTTCTTCGCGTTCTCCACGATTTGTACGGCAGCTTGTTCCGCACTAGAGATTTTAGCCTCTGCAAGAGATTTGCGAATAAAATATCCTACTCCGAACCCAATGATTAGCGCGGCCACAACGAGAGCGATCGTGATTGCAGGATTCATACTGTTCACCTCCTCGTTGGTTCCTCCAAGGCATTCCTTGGGTTAATTTGCAGTTTTCAAACCTTACATATGTTTGGGAATAACGAATACTCACGGCGATCCCCCGCCGATTTTCATTTCACATGTACATGTTTCCACGTACTATTCGCTGTTTCCAGCGAACCCATAATTAAGAATGGTATAAATCTTAAGAAACCGAAACCGCTTTTTTGGAAGGAAAAAGGGTTGTCCATTTCTTACAGACTCATGTCCATTTTAGTATTTGACGAAAGAAATTGTCAAGAGAATGCAGTGTAGAGACTCCTGTCTGCTAATCCCATAACAACGCTTCGTCCTCTTCAGAGTCCATAGCCTCATCTTCTTCAATTAAACAATTCACGACGCGGCGCACCATATCCATTGAAAAACCACGTCTCATCAGGAAGGGAAGCGTTTTATTTTTCTTCTCTTTAATGTCCCCTTTGACCTGATTCCATTTTTTGCGTCCGGCACTCAAGGCAGTCTCAAATTCCGCATCCGTACTCACACTTTCCAGTACTTCAGCAATGAGTTCACTGGCAATGCCCTTTTGACGCAGCTCTTGCCTTATCCACAGTTTTCCCTTCCGCTTGCCCTCCATACGCTGTCTTGTCCATTCCTTTGCAAATAGATCGTCATCCACCAGCTTTTCCCGCTCAAGTCGATCCAGCGTCTCTTCAATCAAAGGGGAAGCAAACTCCTTCTGACGAAGTTTCTGACTTAATTCATGGCGACTACGCGGCTTATGCTCCAAAAAGCGCAAAGACTGTGCATACGTCCGCTGTCGCTCGTCAGCTACAATGATCTCTTCCAGATCCTTTTTCATAAAGGTATTGCCTTGCGTCATCCTGTATTTAATCATCACATCTTCAAGAACTGTAATGGAGTGGATGCCAAACGTGATTCGATAACGAGCTTGCCTGTGCTTCGTTCGTTCTACACGTGTAATAACAAGTTCTTCGTTGTCCGGAAATTGGGATAGGCCGTCCTGTTCTGCTTCTTCATATAAATCCTCGTCATGTTGGTTCATTCAGGTCTCCCCTTTCATAACATGTTCATTCTGACTACGCCAAGCATCTCTGCAATTAAGACGAAAACGCTAATATAAAAGGCCGGGAACTCAGCCCGGCCTTCATCTCCACAGTTAGCGTACCAACAGCCCCTGTCCATTGGGACAGGGGCTGTTGGACAGCAAGAGCAATCCCACTACAATCCATTATCCAGATTGATGCAAGCTCAATCAGATAAATTTACGGAGTCCGTGGAACCCCCTCAGAATCCTCCCTACAAGGGAGGATTCGAGAGATTACTCGTTGATTTCAAACAATTCTTGTTCTTCTTCTGCTTCTTTTTGTTGCTCTTCACTAGTTGGTACAGGAACTGCGGTAGTCAAGTTACTAGCTACCCGAATTTTTTGTTCAATGATCTCAGCAATGTCTTTATGCTCTTTCATGAACTGCTTCGCGTTCTCACGGCCTTGTCCTAAACGCTCACCTTCGTAAGAGTACCATGCACCACTTTTATTAACGATGTCCAGCTCTGTACCAATGTCGATGATACTGCCTTCTCTTGAAATACCCTCGCCATACATGATATCCACTTCCGCTTGTTTAAACGGAGGCGCCACTTTGTTTTTCACAACTTTAATACGAGTCCGGTTACCGATCATGTCATTGCCTGATTTGATACTCTCAATACGACGCACATCCAGACGTACTGTAGAATAAAACTTCAGAGCACGACCACCAGGTGTTGTTTCCGGGTTACCAAACATAACGCCGACTTTCTCACGAAGCTGGTTAATGAAGATTGCAATTGTTTTAGATTTGCTGATTGCACCAGACAATTTACGTAGCGCCTGAGACATCAAACGTGCTTGCAAACCAACGTGTGAATCACCCATTTCGCCTTCGATCTCTGCTTTTGGAACCAATGCAGCTACAGAGTCAATAACGACGATATCTACTGCACCACTGCGTACAAGAGCTTCTGCAATTTCCAGCCCTTGCTCACCCGTATCTGGCTGAGATAGAAGCAATTCGTCAATGTTAACGCCCAATTTGCTTGCATATTGAGGATCAAGAGCATGCTCGGCATCGATAAATGCTGCTTGTCCACCAACACGTTGTACTTCAGCAATCGCATGCAATGCGACAGTTGTTTTACCTGAAGATTCAGGTCCATATATTTCAACAATACGGCCTTTAGGCAAGCCGCCTGTTCCTAATGCAATATCCAAAGCCAAGGAACCACTGGGAATAATTTCCACGTTCATATGAGTGGACTCACCCAGTTTCATGATGGATCCTTTACCAAATTGCTTCTCTATTTGACGGAGCGCCATATCAAGCGCGGCACGACGGTCTGACAATAAGCTCACACCCTTTACTGTTTATAAGATAATGATACCTTGTTTTAACACGTTTGCCAAGCTTTTTTTCGAACATACATTCGTTTTTTTTGTAAAGGCCGAGGCGCCTCTTCCTCAAGGAAACTTTCCATTAAACAGAAAAAAGAACCGTAAACAAGGCTGTAAAGCCTAATTCTACGGTTCTTCCGTCTTTCTTAATTATACCTGTTTGGAGTTCCAAATGCAATCAAAGTGATTAACTAATCAATCCATTGCCACAAGTTTTTGCCATAGGCGATAGAGAATTGCTTTGGCTGAACGAATACGAACCGTCTCGCGATTACCATTAATACGCAGCTCATGGATTTCCGTCTCTTTTCCACGTTCAGCAAGAGCGATGAAGACAAGTCCGGGCGGTTTGCGTTCCGAATATCCCGGTCCAGCCACACCGGTAACAGCCAGGCCAAAATCAGCATCGCCAATCATGCGAATCTGCTCAGCAAGTACTTTGGCAACCTCCGGACTTACCGCCCCAGGCGCATCTTCACCTTCCAGATAATCATGAGGCACATTCAGCAGCTTTTCTTTGATTTCATTGGAGTAACACACGATTCCACCTTTGAGCATTGAGGCACTTCCGGGTACAGAAGTCAGACTTTGCATGACAAGCCCTCCTGTACAGCTCTCAGCAGCGCTAAGTGTCAGCCCCATGTCAGACATCATGGTTACAATCGTATACTCTATAGGCACATCCTCGTTCGCGTAGAGATGTTCTGTCAAACGCTCCCGAATCTGAACCTCCATCGCATCAAGCTTCAGCTTTGCCTCTCCCTCGCTCGCAGCCTTGGTGGAGACACGTACAGTAACTTCGCCTTCGCTCGCGTAAGGAGCAATCGTAGGGTCTGTCTGTGCGTCAATCAGATCCAGGAGTCGATCCTCTAGAGCAGATTCACCAATACCTGCGAATTTGAGCATTCGGGAATAGATCGGCATCTCTTCCGTGAGTACATGCTGGAACAGCCAAGGCTTGACTTCCTGTTCAAACATTGGAATCAGCTCTTTAGGAGGTCCAGGCATCACAACATAATGTTTATCATTATCAGAAATCGCATTTCCCGCCGCAAGGCCTGTTTCATTAGCCAGAGGTGTGCCACCATCAATAACAATCGCCTGACGTCGGTTATTCTCTGTCATGTCCACATTACGATCTCTGAAAAAGCTCTCAATTTTGTCCATAGCCATTCGATCTGTATGCAGTTTTCGGTTAAGCACAGCTGCGAGCGCATCCTTGGTCAGATCATCTTGGGTAGGTCCAATGCCACCGGAAAATAAAATAACGTCTGCACGGCCCTGCGCAATGCGAATAGCTTCACTAAGTCGGTTCAGGTTATCCCCAACCACCGTTTGGAAATATACATCGATCCCCATCGCAGCCAATTCACGGGATAGGTATCTGGCATTGGTATTGACGATTTGTCCAAGCAGTAGCTCTGTGCCAACTGCAATGATTTCTGCCTTCATTTGAGCATCCTCCTGTACATGTGGTGAGTGATCAAAGGGCAATAGGATAATCTCCTATTGCCCCGACCCAATGCTTCCTTCATGATTACCCATTTTAAGAACAAACCATTATGCTTTTGTTAAATGAAGCAGGTTTTTGTTTTTGATAAAGTAATCGACACCCGACCAGATGGTAATAAGCGCTGCCGCCCATACGGCGATAATATCGACGTGAATACCTGTGTATGAAAACGGGAAATTGTTCAGCAGCAACAGCACAATCGCCACGATTTGAACTACCGTCTTCAGCTTGCCCCAAGCACTGGCCGCCACAACCGAACCATCCAGCAATGCGATTTGGCGCAAGCCGGTAACTGCAAATTCACGACTAATTATAACAACTGCAATCCAGGAATCCAGTTTGCCCATCTCCACAAGCGAGATCAAAACTGCAGTAACCAACAGCTTGTCTGCGAGTGGATCGAGCAGTTTTCCCAGATTGGTAACCATGTTATTTTTCCGCGCAAGGTATCCGTCAATTCCATCTGTGCTTGCGGCGATGATAAAAATAACAGCAGCTATCAGCTGATTATATGGAAGCGAAAAGCTTCCAAGTTGCAACGGCTCTGGATAAAACGGAAAGTCCACGAGCAGAAACACCATCAAAAAAGGGATTAAGCAAATTCGTGCAAGCGTAATCCGGTTGGGTAAATTCACAAGACGCCCTCCCTCATATCCTCCATTACTCCAAACAATCATCATAATCCCGTTATCATCATCCGGAACATGAAATGTACAGTTTCAATGTCAATCCATATTAACATGACCACTATGTAAAAACGCAAAAAATAAAGTCAACCGCTCAAAAGCAAAACCGCTTTAAACGTTCCGGTGACTTCCAGAAGATGTACTGCTTTTCACAAAGTCAGCAAACGATGAGGACTGGACTTGATGCATGGCTGCCAGCAATGCACACTTAGTATAATATACGCCTAATACCGTGTCAAAAAACACTTCTGCAACAAAAAGGCCATATTACTTGAAATTTGTATATTGCAAATCCAGAGGCAGGTTAGCGCCATTTAGCAGCTGCATCACTGCTTGCAAATCATTTTTACTCTTACCTGTTACCCGTAGCTGGTCTCCCTGAATCTGACTCTTCACCTTCATCTTGGAGTCCCGAATCAGGATATTGATTTTCTTCGCAATGTCCTGATCAATCCCCTGTTTAAAATTCAAACGCTGGCGGACTGTACCAGAAGACGCTGGCTCTACTTTGGCGTAATCAATATTTTTCAATGGTAGACCACGCTTCGCCATTTTGGACTGCAGTACGTCAATGACAGCCTTGAGTTTGGTCTCATCATCAGATACGATCGTTAACGCATCCTTATCCAGTTTCAGACTGCTCTTGCTGCCCTTGAAGTCATAACGAGTGCCAATTTCTTTCTCGGTTTGTGTAACGGCATTTGTCAGTTCTTGCAAGTCCATTTTGGACACGATATCAAATGAATTTTCTGAACTCAAACCAGTCACCCTTTCAGTTAATCATATGTTCTGTAACATTATAGAGGATACCTTAAGCAAAAGTCTAATTTCAAGCTGTTTTATACAAAGAAAAAAGCATTTTTGACATCCACTTGATGTGGTTGCCAAAAATGCTTGCTGGTCCAGCTTCCAACTAATAGCGGCTGCGGTTGGGCTGTCTGAACATATCGAGCACACCCAGAAGGACATGCGCAAGTCCAAAACCCAATATTCCGTAACCCCAAGCACTTGGAGTCAGGTAATAACCCAGGAGGCTGACAATGATCCCTAAACCCGTTACGATCCAGCTGACTGTCACAGCCATCCACCTCACTTCACCAAAAGTTAACTGCAAGTTAAGACAAGCTTATTATCTCCTGCAGTTGACCCGGTTATTCGCTACCAGTGGTGCCTCCTGTGCTGTCCGTTGAACCATTTTCAGCACCTGTGGAAGAAGCAGTACTGCCACTGTCTTCACCAAGCTTCAAACGGATCCGATTGGTCGCCTTGCCATCCGTTACAACTTGCCCGCCAACCTCAATGGTGGTCGCGGCAGCATAACCGGACTTGATATACATGCCTGCACTATCAAGCTCAAAGGTATAGCTGTCGCCTTCGGCTGTGTTACCATACTCCAACTTCTCTCCACTGGAGTTCTCGCCCTTATACACTTCCAGCCAGCTATGACCTGTGGCTTTGATCGTAACCGTTACAGGTTGCCCTGCACTTCCGTTAACTTTGAAGTTTGTAATATTGCCTGATTTCCCATCTTCTGCAACCGTTACAGCAGACGGTGAATTGTCTGTCGGTTCTTCCTGATTTTCTCCGGTTTCTCCGTCCGTTTGGCCATCCGTTTGACCGTCCGGCTGACCTTCCGTGTCCGTACCGCCACCGTTACCACCAGCGTCGCCTTCACCAGTACCGTCAGTACCTGGGTCTGTCGCAGGCGGATTAGATGCCTGTCCGTTGTCGGCAGGTTGATCCGGTTTATCCTCAGGTTGTTGCTGACTGTCTGTAATTTTGACCGAATCCAGCCCCGGATTATCTGCGTCATCACCTTTGTTATATACTACGTACACATACAACAGGACTACGATCAAAACGGGGAATGTCCACATCAGTGCGACTGACATCCACCTGTTACTACGCTCAACCGGACGGTTGGAACGCTTCTGTATCACCGGTTCCATTGTTGCTTCCGTCTCTTCTGCCGGTACGTCTTTTTTGTGTCCCTCCAGCAGCTCATCAGGGTTTAGTCCCACGGTCTCCGCATAGGTTTTAATAAAAGCGCGCACATAGAAGCTGCCCGGCAGCACTTTATAGTCTCCTGCTTCTATGGCCTCCAGATACCTCTTGCGAATTTTTGTCATTTCCTGTACATCGTCAAGACTCATCCCTTTTTGCAGCCGGGCCTCTCTTAACTGCTGACCCAGTTCAGACATGCCATCTCCTCCTTATGTTTATCTCTTGAGTTGTTGCTAATCTATTCCATGATTCCGTACGGTTACTTACAATTCATCCGTGTAGCTAGCCGTAAACGTATCATAAATAATTTCTTCATTCGGATTATTACGAAGTTCAATAATAATATCAAAATCATTAAAATCATATTCGGATTCCTGAACAAAAATATCCGGATGTTCAATAACTTTGGTGCTAGGCATGGTCATAATATCCTGCAACAGATTGTAATGCCGCTCACTGGAGCGAATTGTACTAACAATACCATCGATAATGAACACATTGTTTGGGTTCAATTCATCCTCGGAGAGTTGGCTTCTTATGGTCTGACGAAGAAGTGTGGAGGAAACAAACGTCCATCGCTTCATCGCACATACACTGCCCGCTATAATGGACTCCGTTTTGCCGACACGAGGCATTCCGCGCAAACCGATGACCTGGTTACCTTCCCTCTTAAATACTTCACCCAAAAAGTCCACAAGTAACCCAAGTTCATCTCGTGTGAACCGAAATGTTTTGCGATCATCCGAGTCACGGTCAATGTATCTGCCATGACGCACGGCCAGAATATCCACCAATTTAGGTTGACGCAAAGCCGATACGGTGATGCTGTTGACTTTGCCAAGCATTTCACCAAGCAAACGGATTTTTTCATCATCATCCGATTCAAGCAGCATGCCTCGAGTTTTGCCTTCCACACCGTTAATGGTCAATATATTCACTTCAAGCATCCCCAGCATGGAGGCAATGTCGCCTAACAAACCGGGTCTGTTCTTATGTATTTTATATTCCATGTACCATTGTTTAGATTCCATTTCAACACCCCGTAATGCATTATTCCACATTATTCGACAGCAACAGAACGTGTCCGCTGGACAACAATCTGGGCCATCTTCTAAAAATGGGTCACGTTAATGATATATAAAATGAAAATGAATTACAAGAACAGCTCTGTAATCCGTTTGTAATCATTAGAGAAAAGCCCCCTTGCGGGAGCTCTTCATCTGTAATCTTATGCGTTTTGTTTGGCCAATTTGACCATCAGGCACGCAATCGTACGACGCTCATCTGCATCGCCGACATCCCATAACTCTTTCAATGCCCGGTTGGAATGGTTCGCCGGATCGACTTTCTCATCAAGGAAGTCGCCGATTTCATACGCAAGTTTGTTAATGGTTTCTTCACTCATCCCCATCTTCTCTGCTTGCAATACGCGGTCACCCAGGAACTTCTTCCATGTGTCAAAACTGGAGAGCACTGTTTTTTCTGTTGACATGATAAATCCTCCTTAGATAACGCATGAGATTTAAAATCAACAGTTGTAATATGTGCTTTCGAGACATTTTATATACGAGCATCTTGAAAATAATCCGGAAGACGCCTGCTTCTCGGCAACCTTCACCTGTTTCGTTCATTGCCACTCTGGTTTCTTGCTGTTCTACGTTAACCAACCGCCATTTGGACTGATAATCTGCCCATTGATATAACCCGATTCAGGTAGAGCCAGAAAATAGACCAATGATGAGATTTCATCAGGTTGTGCCAGTCTTCCTGCCGGAATTTCCTCTTCCAGCATCTTCAGTTCACTTTGATCCAGATGGTCCAGCATGGAAGTCTGAACGGCGCCAGGAGCAACGGCATTTACGGTTACTCCGGAAGGTGCGAGTTCTTTCGCAAGCGCCTTGGTGAATGCATTCACCCCGCCTTTAGTTGTGGAATACAGCACCTCACAAGAGGCACCGGACAGTCCCCAGATTGACGATACATTAATGATTCGGCCATACCTTTGGGAGATCATGTGAGGCATCATCTCCTGTGTACACATAAACGTGCCTTTGAGATTAATGGCCATCACCTCATCCCAGATTTCCTCTGTCACATCAGACAACATTCCATAGTGCGAGATGCCTGCGTTGTTCACAAGGATATCTGGCATGAGATGGTGTGACTCCAGCTTCTCACGCATACGCTGAATCTGTTCCCTGCTGCGAAGATCCGCAGACACGGTCATGATTCTTCCACTGCCCTGGTCCATGCACCGTCTGGCAGCTTCATTCGCGGCTTCATGCGATTTCATATAGTGTATAACAACATTCATTCCCACTCTGGCAAAACGTTCTGCGATAGCCGCTCCGATGCCACCACTTGCTCCAGTTACCAGTACAGTCATTTCCCCAATTGCCTTCAATTGTCCGGTTCCCCTCTCCATATCAAGGACTCACGACTAGCGATACAGCCAGTTGATCCCAGCGAATATGCTCTCTCAGTCTGAGATTTACATCTTCCAGTGTAATCGATTCATAGAGCGGGAGCATATTGAAGAAATCACCGCCACGGAATTGCTGGCGTGTAAATTCATGCGCAATGTTCTCCGGAGAGTTGAGCATACGCAAATATCCGCCTATTTTCTTTTTGCGTGCACGTTCAAAATCCGTGGATTCGAACCCTTTTTCTACAATGGCATCCACTTCTTCACGTATACGCACGAGCAGTTGGTCCGGATCTTTCGTATCCCCACCAATGGCTGAAAACGCATATTGCGGCGAACTGTTATACTCATGTCCAAAACTGTCCGAGATCAGATCTTCATCGTAGAGCTTCTGAAACAATCGTGTACTTGAGCCAAATAAAAGATCCATCATCAGCTGCGTTGTCATATCTCGCCGTAACAATTTTTCTCCGGTGAGTCCAACGTCCGTCTCTTTGAATCCAAACAGACATTTGGGCAGTGAAACTGCCAGTTTCGATTCCCGTCTGGTTTCTCCTACTTGATCTGGCTCCGGTTCGAAGAAACGTTCGATACTCCCTTGTGGCTTATAATCCTTCTGTTCCTGGTTCGAACGAACCATATCAATGACTTCCTGTGGATTTACACCACCTACCACAAACAGGAGCATATTACTCGGGTGATAAAAGGTGTTATAGCACTCATACAACATCTCTTTGGTAATCGTACGGATGGATTCCACCGTTCCGGCAATATCGATATGCACCGGATGTTTCTGATACATGGCTTCGATCAATCCAAAATAAACACGCCAATCCGGATTATCAGCATACATGTCAATTTCTTGCCCAATAATGCCTTTTTCCTTTTCCACATTCTGATCCGTAAAGTAAGGATTTTGCACAAAGTCAACTAATGTTTGTATATTTTCATTCACATGTTCGGTCGCTGAAAACAAATAAACCGTCTGATCGAAGCTCGTAAATGCGTTGGCTGAGGCACCGTGAGACGCAAATGTGGCAAAAATATCACCTGTTGGTTCTTCAAACATTTTGTGTTCCAGGAAATGGGCAATCCCATCCGGAACCTTCACCGCTTCCTGTCCTTCAACCTGAAAATGATTATCCACCGATCCATACTTGGTTGCAAACGTAGCATACGTTTTCTGGAATCCCGGTTTAGGCAAAATATAGACATGCAGTCCGTTATCCATTACTTCGTAATATAGTGTCTCCTGCAAATGCTCATACCGAATGCTCTCCACCGACTATTCCTCCTTCTCGTCCCGCAAGAAATAAATCGTATCCAGACGGAATTGTTCTGCCGCCTCACGAACGTCTTCCTTGCTGATCTGTTCTACCTGAGTCAACAGTTCTTCAGCCGTTCTCTCCTTGCCAGACAACTGTCGATTGAAGTCATAAGCGATCATCTCAAAAGCAGAATCCTGCATTTCCTTAAGCAAGTTGCGAATCATCGCTTTGGTTTGGGACATTTCAAGATCACTGATCGTTCCACTTTTCATTTCTTCCAGCTGTTGCTTGATGATCGTGACGGCCTTTTCATAATTAGGGATTTCAATCCCGGATTGAATGGTGGCAATGCCCTTATGTCCGTCATATCGCGAAGACGCGTAATACGCAAGGCTTTCTTTTTCACGAACATTTACAAACAGTTTGGAATGAGGATAACCACCGAGTATCCCGTTGTACATTAGTGCTGCTGCATACTGAGGATCTCCATAAGTGATAGATGTACGGAGCCCCATATTGAGTTTTCCCTGACTCACATTCAGTCGCTCGACAACGGTTTCTACTTCCTTGTCTCCTCGAACTGCCGCCTGTGTCTGGTAATCGGACGAGGACGTTCGATCTACTTTGAAATGACGTTGAACCAGGTTCTCAACCTCTTCAAGTGTCGTGTCCCCTACCACATACAGATCCATACTCGCCTGTTGCAGCCACTCCTGGTAAGACGCAGTGAGTGTGTCCGGTTCAATTCCGGGCAGATCCTTTCGTTCACCCAGTGGGTGAAGACGGTACGGCTCGTTCTTGCACATCTCCTCAATACTGCGTTCAGCGGCATAACGCATTTTATCATTTACGATGGACTCCAGCTTTTTGCGGACCGTCTCTCGCTCTGCTTGTACATAAGACGTCCTGAAATGTCCATTCTCCTGTGCAGGTCGGGTAAGAACCTCTCCTAGGAAGGCAAATGAACGATCCAGTAGCTGTTCATCCCCTCCAACAAACGAATCATTAATGGTATCCATCCGAAACTGTACAATCTGATAATCGCCACGTTTGTAGACGTCAAAACCAAAACCGGCTCCGTACAGATGCTCCAGTTGCTCACGGAATTGCGTTGTTTCCGGATAGGACTCCGTCCCGCGTCGCAGAACAAAGGGTGTCAGCGCTACTTTGGTTACTGTATCTTCTCGTAAGGGAACGCCTGCATACAGCGATATAGCAAACGTTTTGAATCGTTTAGTCGGAAGCACATGTATACGAAACTCTCTCTTGCTACCTCGTTCGAATCCTGATGTATTCAACTGTCAAAACCCCTTTACGGCGTCATTTGTCATGCAATCGTATGAAGCTAAACGTAACAACCATTTTAACCCATTCAAAAGGCAAGAAGCAACCGAAGTCACGCCTTCTGGTTGCTTCCAACATCATTACATACAAAAGATATGCTGCCCGATTGTTTTCACCTGTGGACGGGTCCAGATCCATTTCGATGTTGCTGTCTTAGGATTAAAATAATAGAGACAACCGCCGGACGGATCCCAGCCATTCAGGGCCTGCTCAACTGCCTTTTTGGCTTGTGCGTTTGGTTCCAGATAGATCTGTCCGTCCGCTACAGCCGTAAATGCACCTGGTTGAAAAATTACGCCTGAGGGTGTACTCGGAAAACTTGGTGATTTTACGCGATTCAGAATGACTGCCGCCACTGCGACTTGACCTTCAAACGGTTCACCCCGAGCTTCACCATATACGGCGTTAGCCATAATCTTGAGTTCATTCTCCGAGAGACCGAGTGCATTGGCAGACCCCATATTATCCTGCTCTTTGTCTGCTGTGTTATTGCTGCTTCCCCCGCCACCACCTGAGGATTCCTTGTGTAGCGGCGGTTCTGTTGGCGACCATTTGGTTGAAGCATTGTACAGCTTGAGCTTGGTTTCAGCTCCAACCACACCATCTGCCTTCATGCCAAACTCGGATTGAAACCATTTGACGGATTTCAGTGTGCTGCTGCCAAAATTACTGTCGATTTTACCATTGTAAAATCCCAGGTACTTCAGACGCCCCTGAAGCTCATATACGTCCTGACCGTAACTTCCATATTTCACTGTATTGCTGCTAAACGTAGGCATGGCCTTTTCTTCTACCTGCGGTGTACGCTCAGCTGAACTTTCAGTTGCTGTATTCCCAGGAAGCAAATAACGAATTCCCAATGCGGATATCAGCAAAATAGCAGTGAAAAGCCATAGGTTCATTTTTCGCATCGACTGTGCTCTACCTTTCTCTTGTGGGATTAACAGAATCGCTAAGGTTATTATGACAAGCCTGCTTGTTTCCTATGCACCAAATCATCCGATCTTTGGAGTAGATGGCAAAACTTCAATCTGCTGAGCATACAAAAAGCCCTCAACCAATAAGTTTGAGGGCTTAGCGACTGGTGCTTCCAAGTCACTATGAGCTTATTTTATTCTGTTGATACTGTTCAAGCGAAACCAGCACTTCCCGTGGTTTGCTACCCTCGTAAGGACCGATGACACCCCGGGCTTCCATGGAGTCAATCAAACGCGCAGCACGCGTGTAACCTACCCGCATACGACGTTGCAACAGGGATACTGACGCTTGTTTTGCCTCCAATATAATCTGTACAGCTTGCTCATATAACTCATCCTGTACTTCATCTGCTGCCTGTATGGAATCATCCACCTCAGGTACAATGGATTCATCATACTGCGCTTCACCTTGACCACGTACGTAATTTACAATATTCTCGACTTCTTCATCGCTCATAAATGCACCTTGTACCCGAACCGGTTTGGATGCGCCCATTGGCATGAACAACATGTCTCCACGACCCAACAGCTTCTCCGCCCCACCCATATCCAGTATTGTTCGGGAATCCACTTGTGAGGATACGCCGAAGGCAATCCGTGATGGAATGTTAGCCTTGATAACTCCGGTAATAACGTCAACAGAAGGACGTTGTGTGGCAATAATCAGATGGATGCCGGCTGCACGGGCCATCTGAGCGAGTCGCGCAATGGCATCCTCCACATCTCCGGCGGCAACCATCATCAGGTCTGCGAGCTCATCCACAATGACAACGATATAAGGCAGAACAGCCGCAGGATTATCTTTCATCAGATTGTTGTAACCCTCAACGTTACGTGTGCCTGATTTGGAGAACAGCTCATATCGTTTCTCCATCTCGACCACAATCTTTTTGAGCGCAAGTGAGGCCCGTTTAGGATCAGTTACTACTGGCGCCATCAGATGCGGAATTCCGTTATATACGTTCAACTCAACCATCTTGGGATCGACCATCAGGAACTTCACTTCATCCGGCTTTGCTTTGTACAATATGCTGGTAATAATTCCGTTAATACACACTGACTTACCGGAACCTGTCGCACCCGCGACCAGCAAATGGGGCATACGAGCCAAGTTACCAATGATCGTCTGTCCGGAGATATCTCGGCCAAATGCAATGGTCACTTTGGATTCTGCATCCTGGAACGTAGCTGTCTCCATTACCTCACGCATCGTTACAACGGATACCTCGCCATTAGGAACCTCGATACCTATAGCAGACTTCCCGGGAATCGGCGCCTCCATCCGGATATCCTTTGCCGCCAGAGCCAGCGCAATATCATCAGTTAAACTTACAATCCTGCTGACCTTGACACCAATATCAGGCTGAATTTCATATCTTGTAACGGCCGGACCTCGAACCACTTCAAGTACTTTGGCACGAACACCGAAGCTTTCCAGTGTAGCTTCCAGCTTGCGTGCTGTCTGCATATAATCCTTCTGGTCACCCGCCTTGCCTCCATTGTTCGGCTTGGCGAGGAGACGGAAGGATGGCAGCTTGTACGGTTTCGGAGGTGGGGGCGGTGGTTTGATGGGTTGTGCGTCCTGCCCCTCGGGAGTTGGAAGATCTGTACCCGAGGTTGATTCATTCGGCAGTTCTTCTCCACTCTGAATTCCATCCACAGCATTCAGCTCGCCCATACCCGCATCGGATGCTGACCATTCTGTCTCTACCAGTTCGTCCGTTATTTTAATCGCCTGTTCGCCCTGTTGAACTACATTTGGATCGGCGAGATCATCAGGGAAAGGATAAGCATCGTCCAGATCATCTTCCATGCTTGCATCCTCGGCTCTGACATGCTCAAAAAAGTCTCGTATGATCGGCGCTGAGTTAGGTTTAGCCTGAACAGCCTGAACTGGAATAGGTGATGAAGCTGATTTGTTCACTGCATCTCCGGTTGTATCCTGCCACGATCCTGTATTGTGATCTTGTTCGGCGCGGTATACAATCTGTTCTGTTTCTACCGAATCGACCTCATCCATTTCACGTCCTGATGTCTCCTGCTCTCGATTAGCTCCCCATTTTCCAAAAAGTTGGAAGAATATTGGTGCCTTTCGTTTTGGCAGATGCCGTTCCTCTAATTCATCCTCATACTCGTCTTCATCATCTTCAACAGGAACAGGCACCACTTTACGAGCGTTACCTTTTTTCCTTCCATCAGAAGTTGCAGCCGAGCGTGCAGAAGCCCGCGATTCCATCTTCTTGTACATCGAACTCCCGGCATCCCAGACCTTGGTTCGGAATATTCGAATCAGATCCACATAAGATAGACTTGTAATCAGCATAAAACTGATGACAAACATGACAATCATGATAAGTCTTGCACCAAGGCTGCCGAACAGCCACAGGAAAAGAGCAAATTGCCCGGCTCCAAGATAACCACCGCTGATATCCTTGTTAAGCATGGAGTCTCTCTCTCCTGGTGCAGCGGGGGTCAGCAACTCGGTTTGCATATCATTATGTACCTGTGTAATCACAGCACCGGGCTCAAGCGCACCTACAGGAATGAGCTTCTGATGCATTGCAGAGACGGTACTCATTAGGGTTAAGGCAAAGACCAGCAATACCAATCCTGTTTTGCGTGTAGTCCAGCCACTCGGCCATTTCCGGTGAATCATCACCATGAGACCATAATAGATACCAACAAGCGGAATCGCAAAATAAAACTTACCAAGTATCAACCCGAACATCTTGGAAAGCGAACGTCCAACGGTGGCTTCACCCGATAATGCAATGACAGCGAGGGTAATAAGCACAATCCCGTAAATTTCGTATTTTAAAACGCCACTAAAACCAGCGCCCTTTTTTTTCCTCTTTTTTCTTCTGGCCAAAATCAGGTCACCCCCAGAAGAATATTATACCATACATATATATTCCGTACATATGTTCTTTTTCTGCTCAATTTGTCTGAATTCGTCGCGTTATGCTGATCCCGAGTTACCTGAAAGCGGCACGGTCGAACCGGGCATATTACTCGGATCGAGGTAGGCCTCAAGTGGACAATCCAGTAAACGTACAATAACAGCTTCATTGTCATTGACAGGCCTCACCTGCATCAGTAAACCATTCATCTTGATCTCCCTTGTATCTTCGCCCTCTTTCCACATTCCCGACCAAAGCTGTTCAGGGGGCATCACTGTATACAACGTCATTGGGTGTAACCTCCCGCTTGCAGAGTCTGTCTCTTGTCTCCTATGAGCTGATTTAACTGAGCAATGGCCTGTCCAATTCCGCCTACCGCATCCATCAACCCATACTTCACTGCATCTGCGCTTCCTACAGCTGTACCAATGTCCCGATTCAACTCACCGGTCTTAAACATCAGTTCTTTGAACATATCCTCAGAGATATTCGAATGAGAAGTCACGAATCGAACAACCCGTTCCTGCATTTTCTCCATGTATTCAAACGTCTGAGGTACCCCAATAACAAGGCCGTTCATCCGAATGGGATGAATGGTCATCGTTGCACTTCCGGCAATGAGAGAATACGTTGAAGCTACAGCAATCGGCACTCCAATGCTATGCCCGCCGCCAATGACCACGGTAACCGTAGGTTTACTTAGTGAAGCAATCATCTCTGCGATGGCCAGACCTGCCTCCACATCTCCCCCTACCGTGTTCAAAATGATCAGAATACCTTCAATACGCTGATTTTGTTCTGCAGCCACCAGCTGTGGAATGATATGCTCGTACTTTGTTGTTTTATTTTGTGGGGGCAAAATTAAATGCCCTTCGACCTGTCCGATAATGGTCATACAGAAAATATTCGATTCACCAGCAGGCGACTGTGTCTGCCCAAATTGCTGAATCGTCTCTGTCACGGGAGAGATGTTCTTATCCTCCTGCATTGGAATCTCCGGTGCTTCAACTTCCGGCTGATTGGATCTTGATGTCTGCTTGCCATTCATACGTTCATTCATTTCTTTTATCCCCTTCTCCAGAAACATTTAATGTATTCCTTAGTATGGGGAATTTTCCAGCTGCCTTATACCCGCTTCATCTAAATTGCTTCACATATTGATTCCATTGCGATCTCCTGAAAAACGCAAAAAAAGCCCCTTCTCTACGAGGAACCGTCCAATATTACTCGTAGAGAAGGGGCGACTGTGTGCCTGAATATATGTTTTTGTTTAGCCTATTTTAAACTTCCATAATGATTGGCAAAATCATCGGTCTACGACGAGTTTGCTCATATAGGAAGCGTCCCAATGCATCTTTAACATTCGTTTTGAGTGAAGCCCACTCGTTAACGTTCTCACTCATCAACTTTTGCAATGTGCTGCTAACGATCCGGTTGGCCTCATCAAGAAGTCCTTCCGATTCACGTACATACACAAATCCGCGAGAGATGATGTCTGGACCGGAAACAATTTTTCCGTCCTGTTTGCTCAGGGTTACCACGACAACAAGGATACCGTCTTGGGACAACAATTTGCGGTCACGCAGTACGATGTTACCCACATCGCCTACACCCAAACCATCAATCAACACGTTACCAGCAGTCACTTTACCTGCTCTGCGTGCTGCTCCGCCTTGAATTTCAATCACTTCACCGATATCCGTAATGAAAATGTTTTCCGGTTCTACGCCTACAGATTCAGCAAGAACCGCGTGACGGCGCTGCATACGGAATTCACCGTGAATTGGCAAGAAGAATTTCGGTTTCATCAGATTGAGCATCAGTTTCAGCTCTTCCTGGCTACCGTGACCAGATACGTGAACCCCACTGTTAGCACCGCTGTAATGCACGTTAGCGCCCAGACGGAAGAGTTCATCAATTGTACGGCCTACATATTTTTCATTACCTGGAACCGGAGTTGCTGCGATAATGACAGTGTCGCCTGGCAGGATGTCCACTTTACGGTGCGTGGAACGAGCCATACGTGTCAGTGCAGACATTGGCTCTCCTTGACTTCCTGTGCAGAGAATCACGACACGATCAGCAGCCATCTTGCCTACTTCTTCTGGTTCAATGATCATGCCATCCGGAATCTCAAGGTAACCCAGTTCTGAAGCAATACCCACGACATTCACCATGCTACGTCCAATAACTGCAACTTTACGTCCAGTCACTTCTGCTGCATTGATGACTTGTTGGATACGGTGTACATTGGAAGCAAATGTCGCTACAACGACACGTTGACTCGCTTTACGGAAGATATCTTCCAGAACGATACCCACATTTTTCTCCGATGGTGTGAATCCAGGTTTCTCAGCATTTGTACTATCAGACAACAGCGCTAGCACGCCATTTGTTCCGATCTGTGCCATACGCTGAAGATCTGCATATTGACCATTAACTGGAGTATGGTCGAATTTGAAGTCACCTGTGTGAACTACTGCACCTTCCGGTGTTTCGACACATACACCAACAGAATCCGGAATACTATGGTTAGTAGCGAAGAACGATGCTTTCAATGCAGTTCCAAGTTGAATCTCGGAGTCTGCATCAATCAGAATACGTTTGGTTTCACCCAGCAAATTCGCTTCTTTCAACTTGTTTTCTACAAGTCCAAGCGTCAGTCTAGTTCCGTATACAGGAACATTCAGATGTTTGAGAACATATGGCAGGCCGCCAATGTGATCCTCATGTCCGTGAGTAAGGATGATCCCTCTTACTTTGTCACGGTTCTCAGTCAGGTAAGAAATGTCAGGGATGACAATATCAATACCAAGCATGTCTTCTTCAGGGAATTTAAGACCAGCATCTACGACTACAATGTCGTTGGCGTATTGGATGACGTACATATTTTTACCAATCTCGCCTACGCCGCCCAAAGCAAAAATCATCAGTTTATCGTTATTATTTTTCTTAGACAAATGAATCTAAACCTCCTATGGTAGTTGGACGTCGTACCTTATTATTTATTGTAAGTTAAGAAAAGTAGTCCATACATCACATACCCACCTATCGGGATGAATGCAAAAGAACACCTTTATTCACGATATTTGGAAGAAGTTCTTCGAAGTGATTCCCTTTTACCAACAAGTTGGATTGAAAATTCCCTCTTAGCCGTTCCTTCCTTTTTCACCGCAAAGCCACACCACGAAACGATGTCGCTTTCAATTTCAAAAAAATACCGCACCCAGTCACTTGACATCATTATACATGATTAAAAACAAAAAAAACAAGTCACTCTCTCGTTAACCTGTAGGTTTCCCCTTAGCAATCGAAAAGAAACCTCACAATTACTCGTAAAAAAAGAACCGCAACCTCGAATACGAGGAGCGGTTCTTTTGCTGATCTAATGAAATTCTCATGATTAATATAATAGTTCCATTTGCAACCTAAATGATTACAAATTAAGCAGACCCTTGATATAAACCTGCTCCTCTTCCGTTGGCGGAATAAGGGGCAAGCGGACAGATCCAACATTCAATCCACGCAATGTCAGCGCGTATTTCACCGCTACCGGGTTTGGTAGAGGTTGTGGACATTCAAACAGGCCTTTAAACACAGGGAACAGCTGCTGATGAATCTGAGCAGCCTGAAGAGGTTCTCCACTATAGAAGGCGTCAATCATTTTCTTCATTTCTGCCCCTACGACATGACTGGCCACACTGACAATTCCATGTGCTCCAACCGCAATCGCTGGTAAGCCTGAGGCATCATCACCGGAGTAAACTCTGAAATGTTCTGGAGCACTTGCTGCAATCAGCGTAACCTGCTCTGTAGACGCACATTCCTTCGTAGCGACAATATTAGGAATCTGTGCAAGACGAAGCGTTGTTGCTGCTGACAGGCTGGTTACTGTACGCCCAGGCACATTGTACAGCATAATAGGCAGCTTGGTAGAGCCTGCAATCGCTTCAAAATGTTTGAACAAACCCTCTTGGCTTGGTTTGTTGTAATAAGGAACAACCAACAATATGCCATCCACTCCGGCACGTTCAGCTTCCTGTGTCAAATGGATGGAATGTGCCGTGTTGTTGCTTCCCGTTCCGGCTATAATCTTGCACCGACCGGCCGCATGTTTCACTGCAAATTCGAATAATTGAACTTTCTCAGTATCACTAAGTGTTGGAGACTCCCCTGTTGTTCCGGAAACCACGAGCGTCTCCGACTTTTGATCTACAATCAGATAGTCGATTAGACGTGCCGTTTCCTCCCAATGAATCTCTCCTTGTTCATTGAACGGAGTGACCATTGCTGTAATCAATCTTCCAAAGTCCAATTCGATTCCTCCTTCAAAACAGGTTTGGCTCCTCTAACTCCAGTTACTTATAAATGAAGTTCGAATGAGGCGTGAAGTGCCCTCAGGGCCTGAACCATATCTTCTTTTTTTACGAGCACCCAGATCGTTGTATTCGAATCTGCCGATTGCAGGATCTGAATGTCAGCCAGTGTCAAGGACTCGACAATTCGAGCCATAATTCCGGGTACACCATTAATGCCTCCGCCAATGACGGACACTTTAGCACAACCGGACAGGCTTTGTGGCTTGAGACCTATCTCCTGCAATACCTGTATGGCTTTCTCGGAATCACTGTCAAAAACCGTATAGACAACTCCCGAGGGGGTAACATTAATAAAATCAACGCTGATCGAATTCTCAGCCATGGTTTTGAACACTTTAAGTTGCAATCGATCTGCACCACCAGGTACATCCACCGTAATTTGGGTTACATTGCTTACGTAGGCAATGCCTGTTACATAACGGTCCACTATGCCTGTCTGTACATCCCGAAAACCTTCCGGATGCGTAACCAGCGTTCCTTCCGTGTCTGCAAAAGTAGATCTTACCCGCACCGGAATCTGGGATTGCATGGCAATCTCGACCGCACGTGGATGGATTACCTTGGCCCCGTGGTGGGCCATATTACAGATTTCAGCATAACTCACAACAGTCAGCGGACGCGCATCCTCAACAATTCGCGGATCGGCAGTGAGTATCCCGTTCACATCTGTGTAGATATCCACCATTTCAGCACGTAATGCTGCACCAAGAGCTGTTGCAGACGTATCACTTCCCCCACGACCCAATGTCGTGAAGTCACCATTCTCCGTCTGCCCCTGGAATCCGGTTACAATAACGACACGGCCCAGCTGAAGCTGCTCCAACACACGAACAGGACGGACATCCAATATCCGGGCATTCCCGAAATTGTCGTCCGTCACAAAACCTGCTTGTGCACCGGTCAGCACTGTAGTTGGAATGCCTTCGTGTTCGAGTAAGCTGCTCAAAGTCGTTGCAGATATGATTTCACCACAGCACAGCAGTAAATCCTTTTCGCGTGCGGATAGTGCGTTTCCGTTCTGTGCAGCCCAATCCAGCAATGTATCGGTCGCATACGGCTCGCCGCGGCGCCCCATTGCAGACACAACAATGACTAGACTCAATCCTGCCTCAAGTTCACGTTTAACGTGACGGAGCACATGCTCTCTCGCCTGAACAGTGGAGAGAGACGTGCCTCCGAATTTCTGTACCATGATACGCATCTTTATTCCTCCATTTGTGTACGCAAGAAGACTGGACACGGGTCAAATCAACAAATGGATCACTCTAGGGAGCGTTCTGATGCAATAATTTCAGCATTTTATACGGCATTCCTTGCCGCTCCTTGTTTTTTGTAATTGTCTGAGACAATCACAAATGAAAGGTGGCGGTTGTTATCGAGATCATGACGCATACACTCACAATAGACCTCTCCCGCTTGCTTAACCTTTATTGCCGCAAGCAGGAATGCCTTATAGACAGGAACGTGGACACAAGCAGCTGTTCAATCCAGCATATCGTCCCCCATGATTTTCTTTGTCTCTCAAACCCTTCATTTCTCCAAGCGCATAAACGTTGTCACCGAATCAATAATCCCTTAAGCTTGTGAAGAACGCTCCACAATCATCGGCTGCAACTGTTTGCCCTCAAGGGCACTCCAGCAAGCCTCTGGAATCAATTCCATTTTGGCGACTAACGAGTTTGGTTTCTTCACTGGATCGTCCTGCCCAAATGGCACAAAATACAAATATTTGGCCACGAGCAATTTGGCGATATTCGCAGCATTCAAGCCCAGACCGTCATTCGTGGAAATAGCAAGCACAAGTGGACGCTGATTGCGCATTTGCGCTTTGGCTGCCATTAGCACTGGACTGTCGGTCATCGCATTAGCCAGCTTGCTTGTTGTATTGCCTGTGCATGGAGCAATTACCAGCACATCAAGCAGCTTGGAAGGCCCTAATGGCTCCGCTTCAACAATTGTAGAAATGATATCATTACCCGTTATATCTTTCAACTGTTTTTGCCAATTTTGCGCCGTACCGAAGCGTGTATCGGTTGTCAGAACCGAATTGGAAATAATCGGAATGACGTTGGCGCCTTCAGCCACGAAGCGGCTAATAACCGGCATAACCTCTTCAAACGTACAATGAGACCCCGTAATTGCATAACCTACCGTTTTTCCCTGCCAGTTCATGATTTAACCTCCCGTGCGTTCTGTTCTTCCAAAAGCAAACGGATCAACGCGTCGGCAATAATGCCGCCAGCCGTTTTGGGAGCAACAATGCCGGGGAGGCCAGGCGCAAGTAGCGCTTTGATACCGCGTTTGTCGGCATACCTGAAATCACAACCGCCAGGAGCGGATGCGAGGTCGATAATGACAGCCTTTTGCGGCATTCTGGACAGGATTTGTGCTGTGATTATCATAGTCGGTATCGTATTAAAAAGCAAGTCAACTTCCCCGGTTTGAGCGGCCAAATCCGTTGTCATGAAAGGCTTCCAGCCCATGATTGTAGCGCGGGCAGCATCCTCTTCCCGCCTGATTCCCACCCGTACATTTGCTCCAAGTCCCTGCAGTGTTTTGGCCATTGTGAATCCTGTTCGACCAATGCCCAGCACAATGCATTCCGAACCATGGATTGTGAAGTCCGTCTCCCGAATAGCTATGGCGATGGCTCCCTCAGCTGTTGGAATAGAGTTGTAAAGTGCAATATCATCACGATCAAGTACTTCAACAAGTCGCAGCCCATTTTCAAGACAAAGTTCGCGCAAGAATGGCTTAGCCATACCTGTGAACACAATACAATGCTCCGGTAATGCTGCAATGTGTTCCTTTTTCAGATAGATCGGCGTATCACTGAATGAAGTACTTACTTTTCCCTGGTCATCGCAACCGACAACAGGCAGTACCAGTACATCAGCGGAAGCAAATACTTCGTCTTCCAATTCCTGGTGCTCGATCCCTGGAATGGAACGCTCTATTTTATCGAAACCCACCACACTTACCGTTGCATCCAGCTCAGCGCACTTTTGAATGACTTCAAGCTGCCGCGCATCTCCGCCCAGGACTACAATCCGGACTCCGGTCAGCATCGGGACGTCACTCCTTTCACCACATGTATGCCTTATCGTATGCAGGGGCCCACAGGGGGGTGAAAACAATAATTGCATTCAACCGTCCGTTCCTCAAATGTAAAAAAGAGCCGCCCCTGTCAGGGACGACTCTAAAGAATGGGTATATTTACGCTGATTATTTCCCGGTATGGCCAAATCCGCCTTCGCCACGTACCGTTTCTGAAAGTTCAGTCACTTCCGTCAATTCAACCGCAGGCACGGTCTGGAAGACGATCTGTGCGATGCGCTCTCCCCGTACAATCGTGAACGGTTCCTGACCCAGATTAATCAACAGCACTTTAACTTCTCCGCGATAGTCCGCATCGATGGTACCCGGTGTGTTGAGGCAGGTAATTCCATGTTTGAAAGCCAGTCCGCTCCGAGGCCGGATCTGTGCCTCCAAGCCAGCTGGCATCGCCATCGCAAGTCCGGTTGGAATCAGCGTGCGCTGCCCCGGTTGTAATACAACGTCTTCCTGAAGTGCAGCTACGACATCAAAGCCGGATGCCAGCTCCGACATTTTTTGTGGCAGCTTAATATCTTCATTGCCCGGCAGTTTCTGTATTTGAACGTAATGCAACAAAATCATCCCTTCTCAATCCAGCGATTGTCTTATCTGAAGCGCCAACCATGGCAAGTGCAAAAGGCTCAGCAAACATCAGATCAAGCACCGCGTTAATATCGTCCATGGTAACTTGCTCAATTTTGGTGATCATCTCATCGAGCGTATGGTGTCTGCCCAGCATCAGCTCGTTTTTACCCAGACGGTTCATGCGACTGCCTGTGCTTTCCAAACTAAGAATCAGGCTTCCCTTCAGCTGCTCTTTTCCTTTGCGGAGTTCATCTTCGGACAAGCCGTTTACAGCCAGGTCGCGCAGAACCTCTTTGGTCAGGTCGAGCACTTCTTTGGTCTGTTTCGGTGCTGTACCCGCATATATGGTGAAAAGTCCGCTGTCTGCATGAGAGCTATGATAGGAATACACGGAGTATGCAAGACCCCGTTTCTCACGAATTTCCTGGAATAGTCTGGAGCTCATGCCTCCACCAATGGCGTTATTTAGAACAACCATGGCGAATTGAAGCGGATCCCCGATTTTACAGCCCGGGAACGAGATACAGATGTGATTCTGTTCCGTTTTCTTTTTGTGGAAGAGCTGTCCGCTTTGGAACGCTGGCATCGTAACTGCTTCCGTTACGCCATTTACATCAAAATCACCAAAATGCTTCTCCATCAGATCAATTACACTGTCGTCAATGTTACCCGCAATACTGATGACTGTGTTCTCAATCGTGTAGTGCTCCTTCATATATGCACGCAGATGGCTGGAATCCATCGCTTTGAGTCGTTCTTCCGTACCCAGAATAGGGTATGCGAGCGGATGCTCACCATAGGCAGCCAAGGCCATCAGATCATGAACCATATCATCAGGCGTATCTTCATACATTGAGATTTCTTCCAGAATGACGTTTTTCTCCTTGATCAATTCACCATCATCCATTTTGGAACGGAAAAACATATCAGATAACACATCAACTGCAATCGGTAAATGTTCATCCAATACTTTAGCATAATAACACGTGTATTCTTTGGAAGTGAACGCATTCACGTTACCACCGATCGCATCGAACTGCTCCGCAATTGCCTTGGCATCATAACGATCTGTTCCCTTGAATAACATGTGTTCAATAAAATGTGATACTCCGTTACTTGCAGGTTGCTCATTACGCGAACCTGTCTTGACCCATATTCCGAAAGACACAGAACGGCAGGTCGGTATCTGTTCCATGACAACTCTGAGGCCATTGCCCAGCTGAATTTTTTTCATGGTTGGCCCTCCTACATCTCTATAATTGCCTTGATCTCAATCTTGTAATTGAAATAGACATTTGGTTCCAACTTTTTGATATTAACAAAAAAACAACGTTCACTCAACCGCAGACGTGTTTACACGTTCCGAAGACAACGTCTCACTTACCGTTCCGAGCACGAGACCTTTGGCCCGAATGGATTGAATCATACCCTTTAAAGCTCCCGAAGAAGCAGCTGTGGGGTGCATTAGAATTAACGAGCCTGCCTCGGTATTTTTCGCAATTTTGGCAACAACGGCATCCGGGCTTGGCTTACGCCAATCTACAGTATCTACTGTCCATAGCACAGTTTGCAATCCCATGGAAGAAGCAATGTCAACGGTCTTCTGATTAAAGTCACCGGAAGGCGGAGCAAACCAGCGATTCTCAACCCCCAGTGTTTTATGGAGCAGATCCTGGGTTTTACTAATTTCCAGTCTGGCCCGTTCTGCGCTCAATCGACTCATATTCGGGTGAGAATATGCATGATTGGACAGCTCATGCCCTCGTTTCTGAATCTCCTTGGCCAGTTCAGCGTTTTTGCTTAACCAACTTCCATCCAGAAAAAAAGTAGCCTTCACTTTCTCGGCATCCAGCGTATCCAGCATCGGTTTAATATATTCGTTCCCCCACGCGACATTAATCATAAAAGAAACCATCGGTTTGTTCGCATTCCCCCGATAGATGGGATGTGCACCCAAATCCTTAAGCTGAATCTCCGGCTCAATCTGACGGTAGATATAAGCAATTTTGGTATTCAACGTTCCACTGAGCGCCTTCCGATATGTCGCCTCCACATCAATCTCCATCCCATTATAGCCAGGAATCGCTTTCCATACCCGATCCACTCTGGCATTCACCGGAGCAATTTTCGTCTCAGCCGCTTTATCCCGAATCGCCGACAACAGCGCATCTTCTCCCGTTGCTTCCTTGAACATGTCAAAAGCATTTTGCGTACCTGGCCCATCACGGATCTCCGTAATGTATGTACGTACACTGCCAACTTGTCCGATCATTATGACCGCAGTCACACCCGCCAGAACAGCCGCCAGCTTTTTGGATTGGTTTCCCACAGCTCCATCCTCCCGCCGTCTTTGTCCCCATCATATGAGGACAAGGGCAAGAATATGAATACCAAGCCATGGTTTCCTTCTTGTTTTCGTATTTAAACGTTAAAAAAAGAGCCAGAAATTCACATTCTGTCTCTTCATTCAATCTATCCATTTATAAACCTGTCGCTTCGGTATCCTAGGATTGAGCCGGAGCTTCAGCAGTCAAAACCGCTTTACGGGACAAGTTGATTCGACCTTGTGGGTCAATCTCTGTTACTTTAACCGTAATGGAATCACCGATGGCTACAACATCTTCCACTTTGGCAACACGTTCTGTTGAGAGTTGTGAGATGTGTACCAGACCTTCTTTGTTCGGAAGTACTTCAACGAATGCACCGAATTTCTCAACGCGTTTTACTTTACCGACATAAATCTCGCCGACTAATACTTCGCGCACAATTCCTTCGATGATCGCTTTTGCTTTATCATTCATCTCTTGGTTGGAAGAAGCGATAAAGACACGTCCATCCTGTTCAATATCAATTTTAACACCGGTTTCTTCGATGATTTTATTGATAATTTTACCACCTGCACCGATCACATCACGGATTTTGTCCGGATTAATATGCATCGTTGTAATTTTAGGCGCATATTGTGATAACTGCTCACGTGGCGTATTCATCACTTCAGTCATTTTGCTCAAGATGTGCAAACGACCTTCTTTGGCTTGAGCCAATGCTTCAGACAAGATTTGACGATCAATACCATCAATTTTAATGTCCATTTGAATCGCAGTTACACCTTCAGGTGTTCCGGCTACTTTGAAGTCCATGTCACCGAGGTGATCTTCCATACCTTGAATATCACTCAGAATGGATACATGATCTCCGTCTTTGATTAGACCCATAGCTACACCCGCAACTGGAGCTTTGATTGGTACACCCGCATCCATCATCGCCAATGTGCTGGCACAGATACTAGCCTGGGAAGTTGAACCGTTGGATTCCAGAACTTCAGATACCAGACGAATCGTGTATGGGAAGTCTGTTTCGGAAGGGATTACTTTGGAAAGCGCACGCTCACCCAGAGCACCATGTCCGATTTCGCGACGGCCTGGAGCACGTAATGGACGAGCTTCACCTACGCTGAATGGTGGGAAATTATAGTGATGCATGAAACGTTTCGTTTCTTCAAGGCTAATTCCGTCCAAAATCTGAACATCGCCCAGTGCACCAAGTGTACAGATGCTAAGTGCTTGCGTTTGACCACGTGTGAACAAACCTGAACCGTGCGTACGTGGCAACAGGGAAGTATCACATTCAATTGGACGAATCTCAGCAAGTCCACGACCATCCGGACGAACTTTATCATGCGTAATCAGACGGCGCACTTCTTCTTTAACGATATCGTGCAGCACTTCCTTCACGTCTTTAAGCAATTCAGGACTTTCAATATACTTCTCTTCAAAGTGAGCAACCGTTTCGTCATTCACGACATCAATCGCATCTTGACGAGCATGCTTCTCGGCAATTTTAACGGCTTCAACCAGACGTGCACTTGCGAAATCACGCACACTGCTGTTGACCTCAGCATTCACGGCATGCAGCTTAACCGCCATTTTTTCCTTACCAGCGACTTGCACCAGTTGTTCGATTACCGCAACAATGTTTTTAATCTCGTCATGTCCGAACATGATGGCTTCAAGCATCACTTCTTCCGGTAATTCGTTTGCTTCAGCCTCAACCATCATGATGGCATCCTTGGTTCCTGCAACCACCAGTTCAAGTTCACTGATTTCCAGCTGTGCAATCGTTGGGTTAATGATGAACTCCCCATCAATACGTCCAACTTTTACGCCACCTATTGGTCCGCTGAATGGAACATCCGAAATGCTCAATGCTGCTGATGTACCAATCATTGCAGCGATTTGCGGTTCGCAATCCTGATCCACACTCATAACGATATTCAGAACTTGTACATCATTCCGGAAGCCTTCCGGGAACAATGGACGAATCGGACGGTCTGTCAGACGGCTTGAAAGGATTGCTTTCTCACTCGGTCTGCCTTCACGTTTAATAAATCCACCCGGGATTTTACCTACGGCGTACAATCTTTCTTCATAGTTCACCGTTAATGGGAAAAAGTCCAGATCTTTCGGCTCACTTGATGCTGTTACGGTACACAATACAACGGTATCTCCGTATGTTACCTTAACGGCAGCATTAGCCTGCTTGGCCAAACGCCCGGTCTCAAGCGTAAGTTTTCTTCCACCAAGCTGCATTTCAACACGCTGTTCCATGAAACCCCTCCTTTTATTCGTTCCTAATTCAATGGATTCTGCATATTCACAGTATTTCCTGCTTGTCCTGCATTCATTAGCTATGTATAGATCTTTCAACATGCTAACCTGCACAACAAAAGCTCCTCACGGAGCCCCATCTACAAATATATGGCAACATGTTCATCTACAAAACAACCCGGCTGTAGGTTCCGCTTGTCCTTTTAGACAAAAGAATGACGGATAACAGCCAGGTTGGTTTTGAAAACATGTACGATAATTAACGACGCAATCCGAGTTTTTCGATCAGTGCGCTGTAACGTTTAACATCTTTGTTTTTCACGTAAGCCAAAAGCTTACGACGTTGACCTACCATTTTCAAAAGTCCACGACGTGAGTGGTGGTCTTTCTTATGCGTACGCAAGTGGTCTGTCAAACTTCTGATGTTTTCCGTAAGGATAGCAACTTGCACCTCTGGAGATCCTGTATCGGACTCGTGAGTTTTGTGCTCGTCGATCAGTTGTTGTTTACGTTCTTGAGTCAATGCCATCCTGTTCACCTCCTTCAATATAATCGCCATTAGCCTCGTCACCGCCGGTGAGAGCAAGCAACCAAGCCAAGGTTAATGTTGTCTCAATCGACAACGTAGTACAGTATATCATAATTGCCTAGTTAAAGTAAATGTAAACATGCATTTAATCCTGGGCCTTTAAGATAACAGGCGACCAGCAGTTAATGCATCTTCACGAATCTGGCTAATCAATGCATCAATGGAGTCAAACTTTCGTTCTGCACGAATATAGTGAACGAGCTCAACCTTAAGTTCCTGGTCATACAAGTGTCCATCAAAATCAAGCAGGTGCACTTCAAACGTAGGTTTCATCCCGCTTTCATGAAACGTAGGTTTCACACCGAGATTCATTACACCGTGCAATTCCTGTTCACCATACTGTACACGAACAGCGTATACACCCTTCGACGGGGTAACGTAATGATCCGTGAGTTCAAGGTTGGCTGTAGGAAATCCAATCGTTCGTCCACGCTTTTCCCCGTGAATGACGGTTCCCCTGATGCTGTAAGGTCGGCCAAGCCACTGACTTGCCTCATCCATCTCCCCACGCTTCAACAGGCCACGAATGAGAGAGCTGCTCACTTTTTCACCATTTAACAAGAAAGGAGGAACGGTTTCCACCGTCATCTCTCCTTCTCCCAACGTACGAAGAAGCTGTTCATCCCCTGCGCCCTTGTGACCAAAACGGAAGTCAAAACCCACCACCGCTGTTCGTGTCTGAAGAGGAATCAACAAATCGTGTACAAATTGTTGCGGCGTCAACCGTGAGAAATCTTCATTGAACTCCACCACATAGAGTACATCAACGCCCATTCCTGCCAGGATGTCTTCTTTATCTCTCAAGGGAGTTAAATAACCCTCGTAATCGCCTTTGCGCATAACTTCCTTCGGATGTGGATGAAAGGTCATGACCGCTGCCTGCATGCCCGTTTCCCGCGCAATGCGGACAGCTGATAATATGACACTTGCATGTCCGAGATGCAGTCCGTCGAATTGACCAATCGCAAGCACTTGGGGAAGTGTGCTCAGTTCAGTCGAATGTAACGTCTGCGGATAGGTTAGCATTACGGTTTTCACAATCATTCACCTGCATTTCACTAGATAGGCCAAGCTTGAGCATCACCACAACTCCAAGCCCGAAACCTCTTATTCCGGCAAAAAGACTTTAACTGCCCTCACCGTTGGTTTTACTTCATCCCGTTCAAATATCCCCAGAAACGTACCATCCTGAGCATATAACCGTAGCAATCCAGGTTGTTCTACAGGGGGTTCCAGAAGACGTGCAGACAGTTTCTGACCTTGAAGTGCTCCTTTGGCTTGTTCTTCCCCAACCTTGTGGGCCGGAATCAAGTCAATAGCCTTGTCAACAGGAATCAGTGCATCTGCCAAAGTCCCATCAGCCATCCGTTGTTCCACTTCTTCAATACGAAGACAATGATCTGCAGAGATACCTGCCGATATTGTACGTTCCAATTGAACCATGGTCGATGGATATCCGAGTTGTCGGCCGATGTCTACACACAATGTCCGAATATAAGTACCTTTTGAACACAAGGCCCGGAAAGAAATATCGGTCGTCTCGCCATGACTCTCAATCCCTGTAAGCTCAAGCTCATAGATTGTGACCTCACGGCTCTTACGCTCTACAGTTTTCCCTTCACGAGCAAGCTCATAAAGTCGTTTCCCGTCTACCTTTACTGCAGAATACATGGGTGGTACCTGAGAGATCGTGCCCAGAAACTGCTCAAGCACCTGTTGAACCTGATCCTGTGTTACTTCCACCGTTGTTTCAGCACGCTCGATGACTTCCCCTGTCATATCCTCTGTGTCAGTAGACAGTCCCAATCTAAGCGTAGCCAGATATTCCTTCGGAAGCTCCTGCATGTATTCTACCACACGTGTCGCTCGCCCAAGACAGAGCGGCAGAACGCCTGTAACTTGTGGGTCCAGTGTGCCTGTATGCCCGATGCGCTTCATCTTGAGAATGCGGCGCATTTTGGCTACAACATCATGAGAAGTAAATCCCGCCGGTTTATATACCGGAAGTACACCTTCAAATGGCTTTACCATTGTGAATTCACCTGCTTCAATACTTTTGCGACAATATCATCCAGTTTGCCTTCCAGTCGACATCCGGCTGCGAGCACATGCCCGCCTCCGCCAAAGGTCTGTGCTAATGCAGCAACATCAATCTTGCCAGCTGAACGCAGAGAAACCTTGACAGCATTCTCGTTGATGACTTTGAAAAAGATGCCCACTTCCACGCCTTGAATATTGCGAGGATAGTTCACTACACCTTCCAGATCTTCGTTAGCTGCTCCGCAAGCTACCATATCATCTGGTGTAATAACAACCCAGGCTATCTTGCCATCATCTGTCATCTGCAGGCTTGATAGGGCTTGATTCAAAATCCGAACTTGGGGAAGAGTTACCTGCTCTAATAAAGTCTGGGCGAGATAGGGTCCATCCACACCATGTTCAAGCAGTCTGGAGGCCGTTGTCATTACATTAGGACTGGTGTTGGCATAGCGGAATCCACCTGTATCCGTAAGCAGTCCTGTATAAACTGCTGTCGCAACATCTTTATCCCATGTTATTTGGAACAGGTTAAGAAAATCGAACAAAATTTCAGCCGTTGCAGCAGCATCTGACTTAATGATGTTGACTGTACCATAACCATTGTTTGTAGGGTGATGATCGATATTCAGAATTACAGCATCTTCTTCGAAATAATGACGCGTCAAACCTACTCTGGCAAAGTCTGCACAATCCACACAGATAACAGCTTTATATTTTCGCTGCGGTGGTTGTTCGGTCATGTTCACAATGTTGCCTGCTTCCCACAAAAATTGCATGCGCCCGGGGATTTCGCCTTCATTAATCATCGTGAATGTCTTACCCAGACATGACAGCAGCCAGCCCACCGTTACCGTCGAGCTGACTGCGTCACCGTCCGGCTGTACATGCGACACGACCAGGTAATCATCATGCTCCAGCAGAAATTGCTTTCCGGCCTGGAGCGCCTGTTCATAAGTGTGCATTGCCGTCTCCTCTATTCTGTTACTGGGATTCGTTTTTGTCGGAACCAATATCGCCAAGCAGCTTCTCAATGCGGCTACCATAAGCGATGGATTCGTCAATCTTGAATATCAACTCGGGAACATGACGGAATCGGATACGTTTGCCCAGCTCTGAGCGCAAAAATCCATTTGCTTTTGCCAGTGCTTTGAGCGAGTTATCTTTTTGTTCCTGTTCACCGAAGACACTCAGATAAACTTTGGCTTGCGACAAGTCTCCTGTCACTTCGACTCCCGTTACCGTAATAAAGCCGATACGTGGATCTTTCAGTTCAGACTGGATGAGCAGACTCAATTCTTTCTTGATCTGCTCGCCCACTCTACCTGTACGAATCTTAGCCATTGTTGTTCACCTCATGCTTCTTTGCTTATCGTTGTACGGTCTCCATAATGAAGGCTTCGATAACGTCGCCCTCTTTGAGATCATTGTATTTATCCAGTGTGATACCACACTCGTAGCCTTGAGCTACTTCTTTGGCATCATCTTTGTAACGTTTCAGGGAATCCAGCTTACCTTCGTAAAGAACGATGCCATCACGAATCAGGCGAGCTTCCGCAGAACGTGTAATTTTACCCGAGGTAACCATACAACCAGCAATGGTACCCACTTTACTGATAGAGAACGTGCTACGAACTTCAGCGTGACCGATAACTTTTTCTTTGTAGATCGGATCAAGCATACCTTTCATCGCTTGTTCAATCTCTTCGATAACACTGTAGATCACGCGATGCAGACGAATGTCTACTTGCTCCTGATCTGCAGTTGCTTTCGCCTGGTTATCAGGACGAACGTTGAAACCAATCACGATGGCATTGGATGCTGCAGCCAAAATGATGTCGGACTCGGTGATTGCACCAGCGCCGCTATGAATGATCTTCACGCGTACACCTTCAACTTCGATCTTCGCAAGGGAACCTTTCAATGCTTCAACCGAACCTTGTACGTCACCTTTGATGATCACATTCAGATCTTTAATTTCACCATCTTTGATGTGCTGGAACAGATCATCCAACGTTACACGAGTATGCGTACCCAGATCGGATTCACGTTGCGTAATCGCACGTTTGTCAGCGATGGAACGCGCTTTGCGCTCGTCTTCAAACACCATGAATGGATCTCCCGCACCTGGAACCTCAGTCAAACCTGTGATTTCTACAGGTGTTGAAGGTCCAGCTTCTTTCAGTCGGCGACCTTTATCATTGACCATCGCACGGACACGGCCGAAGCAGTTACCTGCTACGAAAGCATCTCCGACTTTCAATGTACCGTGCTGCACGAGGATACGGGCTACTGGGCCACGTCCTTTATCCAGCTCGGCTTCAATCACTGTACCACGGGCACGTTTGTCCGGGTTCGCTTTGTATTCGTTCACTTCTGCAACGAGCAGAATCATCTCAAGCAGACCTTCCAGACCCATTCTTTGTTTAGCCGATACGTTAACAAAGATGGTATCTCCGCCCCACTCTTCCGGAACGAGTTCATAGTTAGTCAATTCTTGTTTTACTTTATCCGGATCAGCACCCGGTTTGTCAATTTTATTGACAGCAACGATAATTGGAAGCCCAGCAGCTTTAGCATGGTTAATCGCCTCAACCGTTTGTGGCATAACACCGTCATCCGCAGCTACAACAATAATTGTAATATCCGTAACCTGTGCTCCACGTGCACGCATCGCTGTAAACGCTTCGTGACCCGGAGTATCCAGGAACGTAATTTTTTTATTGTTGATTTCGACTTGGTATGCACCAATGTGTTGCGTGATTCCGCCTGCTTCGCCGCCTGTTACATTCGTAGAACGGATGGCATCAAGCAATGTTGTTTTACCATGGTCAACGTGCCCCATAATGGTTACTACTGGAGGACGGGACTGCAAATCTGCAGGATCATCATTCTCTTCCAGAGTTTCGAAACGATCATCTTCAAGCACAATCTTCACTTCAACCTCGACACCGAATTCACCTGAAAGCAGAAGGATCGTTTCGATATCAAGCTCTTGGTTGATTGTTGCCATAACGCCCATAGCGATAAGTTTTTTGATAACTTCGGAAGCATCCTTATGGAGCAACTTCGCCGTTTCACCTACGGTCATATCACCACGAACGATGATTTTCTTAGGTGTGTTATCAATTTTCTCACGTTGTTGGTACTGCTGTTGATTTCTGTTGCGGTTGTTCTTACCACCACGGTTACCACGGAAGTTGCCGCCACGATTGTCATCATAACGACGTCCGCCGCCACCACTGTTCGAACGATTGCCACTATTATTGTTGTTGCCAGTAGAACCGCCTGGGCCACTTCTGCGTTGGCCTTGTCCTTGACTCTGACCTTGACCACCGCTACGATTGCCACCAGTACCTGTATTGCCACCGCCGTTAGGTCCTGAAGTTCTTACTTGACCGCCACCGCTGTTATTCGGACGTTGACCCGATCCTTGCGGACGGGATGCAGTACTGCTTTGTCCACCTTGAGCTGGTCTTGGACGGTTACTTGATTGTCCTCCTTGGCTTGAGCCTTGGGAAGAGTTCGTTCTGTTGCGGCTGTCTTGGCCGCTGGGTCTTTGGGTGCCATTGTTATTGTTGGAATTTGGTCTATTGTTCATACCTACCTGCTTTTCCTGTTGTATTTTTGTTTGTACGGGACTACCGGATGTGTTGCTGCTATTCGGCGTGTTCACTCCGCCGGCCGGCTTGTTGCTGTCCACTGGTTTGTCACTGCGTACTGCCGAAGTAGCAACTGGTTTTGCTTCGTTGCCTTGTTTGGAAGCCGCAGTGGATTTTATATCTTTAAAAAATTGTTCCACCTTACCCACTGAACCATTCTCCATGACACTCATATGATTGTTTACGGGAATTTCCAGTTTTTTAAGAATGGTTATAATTTCTTTACTGCTCATATTAAGGGACTTCGCATATTCATAAACTCGCAATTTATCCTTGTTTTCCTGTTTACTCAATATACTCCACCTCCGACATTATACCGACTTGCTTGGAGATCATTTTTGCAAACCCTCGATCCGTTACTGCAAGAACTACACGCGTGTCTTTACCGATACTTGAACCGAGACTATCCCGGTCAAATCCGATCAACAGTGGAACCTTATAAGTTCCACATTTATCGCGAAATTTCTTTTGTGTATTGGCTGAGGCGTCACCCGCAACAATAACCATTTTAGCTTCGGAAGAACGGATCGCTTTAAGTACAATTTCTTCACCTGTTACAAGTTTGCCCGCACGCATAGAGAGTCCCAGATAAGACAGCGTTTTAATATTAGTCATTTTCACGCTCCTGTGCTGCTTTGAATTCATCCTCAACTGCGATGAAATCTGCTGCTAATTGCTCGTAAATTTCAGGTGAAACTTTGCCTTTTAACGCCCGATCCAAAGCCCGGTTTTTGAGTGCGAGCTTAAAACAGGACTCTTTGCCGCATAAATAGGCTCCACGTCCGGATTTTTTGCCAGTCAAATCGATCAGCACTTCATCCTCTGGCGTTTTAACGATGCGGATCAGCTGCTTTTTGGGCATCATTTCCTGGCATGCCACACATTTGCGCAGCGGCACTTTTTTTGGTTTCATACGTCAGCGCCCCCCGTACTTTACTTTAGTCGACGGAGACGGAATCCTGATGCATCTCAGAAGAAGAATCTTTTTCTCTGCCGAATTCCTGTTCCGCCTGGCTCTCGCTCTTAATGTCGATTTTCCAGCCGGTTAACTTGGCTGCTAATCTGGCATTTTGGCCTTTGATACCAATTGCGAGCGACAGTTGATAGTCCGGAACGATAACCCGAGCCATCTTTTCTTCCTCAAATACATGAACTTCCAATACTTTGGAAGGACTCAGTGCATTAGCAACATATTCGTCTACCTGATCGGAGTAACGAACGATGTCGATTTTTTCACCGCGCAGCTCACCCACAATGGTCTGCACGCGCATTCCCTTAGGACCTACACAAGATCCAACTGGATCAACTTCCTCGTTGCGGGAATGTACGGCAATCTTGGAGCGGAACCCTGCTTCGCGAGCGACGGAGCGAATTTCAACTACACCGTCAAAGATCTCAGGCACTTCCAGTTCAAAGAGACGTTTCAAGAGGCCCGGATGGGTACGGGACAAAATGATTTGCGGCCCTTTAGTCGTATTCTCGACCTTGGTGATATACGCTTTAATACGGTCACCATGAACAAACTTCTCGTTCGGCATCAATTCGGTCAGCGGTAAAGCCGCTTCGATTTTGCCCAGATCGATGTAGATATTGCGCAAATCCTGACGCTGCACCACTCCCGTAACGATATCTTCTTCCTTATCTACGAAAGCGTTGTAGATCAGGCCGCGTTCGGCTTCACGAATCCGCTGGGTCACTACCTGTTTGGCAGTCTGTGCGGCGATACGTCCGAAATCACGCGGCGTAACTTCAATCTCCGCAATATCTTCCAGCTGGAAGTGTGGGTTGATTTCTCGTGCAGCAGGCAATGAAATTTCGGTACGTGAATCCAGGACTTCTTCCACGATCAATTTACGGGCATACACCCGAATAACTCCCGTATTACGGTTCATGTCAACACGCACATTCTGGGCCGTGTTGAAATTCCGCTTGTAGCTGGAAATTAGTGCAGCCTCGATCGCTTCAAACAGCACATCCTTGCTGATCCCTTTTTCCCGTTCCAATTCATTCATTGCTTCAATAAAATCCATACTCATGAATGTTGATCCCCCTTTCAAACATGGCATCTCATACGTAAAACGGCGAAAGGCTCTGAACTCATGAGCACCTTGCCGTTATCGTGAGATGTGTCTTTTTCATTAATAAAGTGAACAAGGCACTTAAAACAAAATAGCTAGGCGCGCACTGGCAACCTTATCATAAGAGATAGCATGCTGTTTTTTGCCTGCTTCGATCACGAGTTGCCCGTCATCAAAGGAAAGCAGCTTGCCTTCAAATTCCTTCAATCCGTTCACCGGCTCGTAGGTTGTAACAAAAACATTTTTTCCTACAGATTTGGTAACGTCCTCAGGTTTTTTCAGTGGACGCTCCGCACCGGGAGAAGACACTTCAAGGAAATAGATGGTTGGAATCGGATCGTTCTCATCCAGCTTGGCGCTCAGCTTTTCGCTGATCAAGACGCAATCGTCGATGTCGATGCCACCCTCTTTGTCGACATACACCCGTAAAAACCAGTTGCTGCCTTCTTTGACGTATTCGATGTCAACCAGCTCGAAGCCTTGTTCGTTCAAGTAGGGTTGGATCATTTCTTCCACGGTAGATTTAATGTTCGTTGTGCTCAAAACCAATAACCTCCAACTTAGGTTACACCAGCAAAAAAGCACTGGCAGATTATTCAATACCCAAGATTCTTGTATACCAAAGACTAAAGAGTGGGTTTCCCCACTCTTTAGAAATTCGTACTATCTCGTTCACTTCAAAAATTATAACATAGTCTGGTAATAGTGACAAGTAAGCGATGATTCAGCCGGTTAACTTACTAATGAAGGAAAAATTACGTTCCCCCCATTAATCACCATTTTAAGATCCAAATTCAATCCTAGAAGAGAGAAAGCTGATTGCTCTCTGGCAAGCCACGGAAACATCCCATATTCGACAGCAGTTCAACAATTGTCTTACTTGCTTTCGACTTCTGCTGGAAGTCCTCAACCGACAGAAACTCACCATGATCTCTGGCTGCAGCAATATTACGAGCAGCATTATCCCCGATTCCTGCCAACGCCGAGAATGGAGGGATTAATGATTTTCCGTCAACGATGAACTTCGTCGCTTCCGAACGGTATAAGTCAATGGATTTCAGCGAGAATCCACGTGCTGCCATTTCCAGACCCATTTCAAGGACAGGTAACATGTTTTTCTCTTTCGGTGGTGCCTGGAAACCCAATTGCTCAATTTCCGTTATTTTTCGATAGATGGCGTCATATCCTTGACACATCAGTTCGATATCAATCTCATCCGCTCGAACGGTAAAGTAGGTTGCGTAATATTCAATGGGATGATACAGCTTGAAGAATGCCGTACGTACTGCCGAAATAACATAAGCGGCTGCGTGAGCCTTCGGGAACATGTACTGGATTTTGAGACAGGAATCGATGTACCATTGAGGCACTTTACAATTCTTCATTTCGTCAATCCATTCCTGTGGCAGACCCCGTCCCTTACGAACGCTCTCCGTGATTTTAAATGCCAGACTTGCATCCATTCCGGTTTTATAGATCAGGAATAACATGATATCATCCCGACAACCGATTACCGTCTTAATGTTACACGTTCCGTTCTTAATCAGGTCCTGAGCATTTCCAAGCCATACCCCTGTACCATGGGATAATCCGGAAATCTGCAGTAAATCGGCAAAAGATGTCGGCTGGGATTCAACAAGCATCTGACGTACAAACTTCGTTCCCATCTCCGGTACACCAAACGTCGCGACTGGCGACCTGATCTGTTCCGGTGTAACACCCAGAGCTTCGGTGGAGTTAAACATGCTCATGACTTTGGGATCATTCATTGGAATGGTCGTTGGATCGACTCCTGTCAGATCCTGCAGCATCCGCATCATCGTCGGATCATCGTGTCCCAGAATATCAAGTTTCAGCAAGTTTTCTTCAAAAGCATGATAATCAAAGTGTGTCGTTTTCCACTCCGCATTAACGTCATCAGCCGGAAATTGAACAGGTGTAACATCTTCAACCTCGATGTAATCAGGTACCACGACAATACCGCCGGGGTGTTGTCCCGTGCTCCGTTTTACCCCTGTACATCCCGACGCCAATCGATTCAATTCAGCCCCGCGCCATTTCTTGTGATGTTCTTCCTCATATTTCTTGGCAAAACCAAATGCTGTTTTCTCAGCCACCGTACCAATGGTCCCCGCACGGAAAACACTCTTCTCACTAAATAGTACTTTCGTATAGTTATGAGCATGAGGCTGATAATCCCCAGAGAAGTTCAAGTCAATATCGGGAACTTTATCGCCTTTAAATCCAAGGAAGGTCTCAAACGGAATATCCTGGCCTTCTCCTTTAAGCGTACCACCACAATTCGGACATTCTTTCTCTGGAAGGTCAAATCCACTCCGAACACTGCCGTCCAGGAACCACTCGCTGTGTTTGCATTCCGAATTCACACAAATGTAATGAGCTGGTAGTGGATTAACCTCGGAGATACCCAGGAATGTAGCAACGACAGAGGAGCCTACCGATCCCCGCGAACCCACGAGATAACCATCCTGATTCGATTTTTTAACCAAGCGTTCCGAAATAAGATAGTTGGCAGAAAAACCATATTTAATAATTGGAATGAGTTCTTTCTCCAGTCGTGCCACGATTACTTCTGGTAATTCCTCACCATAGATGGACTTGGCAGTGTTATAGCAGGTATTACGAATTTCTTCGTCCGCACCTTCCAGAATCGGAGTAAACAGTTTGTCCGGGAATAACTTAATTTCCTCAAATCGGTCAGACAACTCCACCGTATTTGTAACAACGACCTCGTATGCTTTGTCTTGACCGAGAAATTGGAACTCTTCCAGCATTTCCTCTGTCGTTCTAAAATGTGCATCCGGTTTACGTTGATCTTTCAGCGGACTAAACCCTGTAATTCCGTGAATGGTGATATCCCGATATAACTTGTCACGCGGCTCCAAATAGTGCACATTACCTGTGGCTATGACCGGTTTGTTAAGTTTTGCACCTATATCAATGACTTTACGAATAGCTGTTTTGATTTCTTCGGGTGTAGCCACCAACCCTTTATCCACCAAATGCATGTACATGGTAAGGGGCTGGATCTCCAGTATGTCATAGAATTCGGCAATCTCTTCCGCTTCTTCGAGCGATTTGTTAAGTACCGCTTCGAAAAACTCACCTTTTTCACAACCCGATATCACAACAAGACCTTCACGCAAATTAATCAGTTTCGATTTGGGAATACACGGTACCCGCTTGAAATGTTCCGTATGAGAGAGAGAGACCAGCTTATATAGATTTTTCTTGCCGATATCATTCAGTGCATAGATTCCACAATGGAAAGGTCTTGTATTCGACAAGTCGACACCTACATAGTCATTCAAACGATCAAGTCTCGTCAAACCTTTCATCTGTGCAGCATCATTTAGTAATCCAATCAGGATACCCGCGAGTGCAACCGTATCATCAATAGCACGGTGATGGCTTTCCAGTCCAACCTTATATTTATCCGCCATCGTATTCAGACGGTGGTTTTTATTTTTTGGAAATAACAATCGCGCCAGTTCCAACGTATCAAGGACCGGGTTAGGAAGCTCCGGCATCCCAATCTGCTTCAGGGAAGCCTGGATAAAGCCCATATCAAAACGTGCATTATGGGCAACAAGTACACCATCTCCGGCAAACTGCACAAAATCACGGATAACAGGCTCAAGTTCAGGTGCATCTTTTACCATGTCATCATTAATATTGGTCAATTGCTGAATGTTGTAGGGAATACGTTCATGCGGATTTACAAACGTCGCAAATCTGTCGATTTCTTTACCTTCTTGCATCTTCACGGCGGCAATCTCAATAATTTTGTTCTGCGTTACCGAAAGTCCTGTGGTCTCGATATCAAATACGATGTATGTCGCGGTTTGCAGATCCAAAGGCTGCGGAGCCATTACAACTGCAACGGAGTCATTCACGACATTCGCCTCAAGACCGTAGATCATTTTAATGCCGTTTTTCTTTGCAGCCTTGGAAGCCTCGGGGTATACCTGCACCCCACCATGGTCAGTTACAGCAATTGCCTTATGTCCCCACTCCGCTGCCATTTTCACGTATTTGTCAATTGAAGTTACAGCATCCATGGTACTCATTGTAGAATGCAGATGAAACTCCACCCGTTTCTCTGGTGCATTATCTTTGCGAGACGGTGGTGCTTTGACTTCAATCAGATCCGATGGAATCATCGCGAGTTCAGGAATTTGCATAAACCGGTCATACTCTACACGACCACGCACTTTTACCCACTTACCGTTAGCCAGCAGACTGAGAATTTTAACATCCTCTTTTGTTTTGGCAAACATCTTCATTTGCATGGAATCTGTAAAGTCGGTCAGGTAGAAGGTAAACAAGGTATTGCCGTTTCGCAGTTCTTTACGATCCAGTCCAAATACCGAACCTTGAAGCGTGACCTTTTTCTCTTCATCCTGAATTTCCTGCATAGGCACTGCTGGCTCCTTGATATCGTAACCCATCTGCAAACGCAGATCGCCCTGCTCCTCATCCACCGGAATTTCTGTATCCACTTCACTCATCATCTTTTCGATGACCTCAAGTTCCTCAACACGCTTTTGGGCTTGGAACTGTTCCATGGCCTCTTTGTTGCTTCCCACTTCGCCTACTTGCATCTTGATACGAAGCGGTAAATGAAAGTATTTTTCATAGAATTTCGTAATAGCCTGATCAATCTGTTTCTTCCGAGCCAATTCCATTGACGTTGCATCACTCATTGTCAGTTGCAGGAGATCCTGTTCACATTCAAAGGTTGTCCGATTGATCCAACCATTTACAGATGGAATCTCACGGGTAACCCACTCCAAAAACAGATTCCAATACTCACTGACAATATCACTATTCTGTACCTTGTCCGTATATTTAAAGCCAAATGAAATTTTGGCGATATGATTCATCTTCTCTTGAATATGCAGACTAAATGTGCGATAGATTGGAGCAGGTACCAATGTATCCTTCGCAATCAGAATATTCCATTCCCGATTACTTCGATTGGTCTCTACTTGTTCAATCCATCCATCCAAAAAATAGGGCTCTAAAAGACCCGACGGAAGCTCTGCCTGTTTCATCAACAACTCAAACCGTTTTCTCTTCTCATCAAATCCGCTCATCGTGTTCCTCCTTGTACCCCCTTAAAGCATGAAAAGCCCCTGCATTCAAAAATGTCACCGATCCGAACTCGCACCGACTCATTTTATCCGACAGAAGCTCCCATTCATTACTCAACTGGTGAAAAAGTAATTTCCGTCAGGTTATCCTGACTTAATACGCTCTTGCAAACACAACGGTGTGTTCTGCCTTTTCACCACAAGCCAGGCACGTATGCTTTTCTTCCGCAGGCTGGAACGGAATGTTCCGGCTTGTTGCACCAGTGACTTCTCTTACTTTATCTTCGCAAGCTTCTGAACCGCACCATCCAGCCAGAGTAAACCCGCGTTTATTTTCCATCAGTTCTTTCATCTCATCGAGTGTATCCACGGAGTAGAAGTTATCCGACATAAATGTCCGAGCACGCTCTAACATGTCTACCTGAATCTGTGTCAGCATAGACTGGATTTCTTCTACCAAGTTCGCTTGTTCTACAACTTTTTTCTCACCTGTAATCCGTGATACGAGTACACAAACGCCATTTTCCATATCACGTGGACCAATCTCCAGACGAATCGGAACACCACGCATCTCGTATTCATTGAACTTCCAGCCTGGGCGAACATCGCTGCGATCATCCATTTTCACACGGACTCCAGCTTTTTTCAACTCAGTGAACAGCTCATCTGCACGTCCAACCACAGCATCACGCGTTTTCGGAGGTCCAATTGGGATCATGACCACTTGTGTCGGTGCGACTTTAGGAGGAAGTACGAGACCACGGTCATCTCCGTGAACCATAATTAACGCACCGATCAAACGTGTGCTTACTCCCCATGAAGTAGTGTAAGCCAACTCCAGCACATTGTTCCGGCTAAGATACTGGATTTCAAATGCTTTTGCAAAGTTCGTACCCATGTAGTGAGATGTACCTGCTTGTACAGCACGTCCATCTTTCATCATGGCTTCGATGGAGTACGTATCCACCGCGCCCGCAAACTTCTCGGATTTGGTTTTCTGACCCACAATCACAGGAATAGCTAGGTACTCCTCGACTACTTCACGATAAATCTCAAGCATTTTCATCGTTTCTTCACGTGCTTCTTCTTCGGTCTCATGCGCAGTATGACCTTCCTGCCACAAGAATTCACTTGTGCGAAGGAAAGGCAACGTTCTTTTTTCCCAACGTACTACGTTAGCCCACTGGTTGATCAGTACCGGAAGATCCCGATACGACTGAATCCACTTGGAATACATGTGACCAATAATCGTTTCGGATGTAGGACGAATTGCCAGACGTTCTTCCAGCTTCTCTCCGCCAGCTTCCGTAACCCATGGCAATTCAGGGTTAAACCCTTCCACATGCTCTTTTTCCTTTTGAAAGAAGCTCTCAGGAATGAACATCGGGAAATACGCATTGCGATGCCCTGTTTCCCGGAAACGACGATCCAACTCATCCTTGATATGTTCCCAGATCTCGAATCCGTCTGGCTTGAACACAATACAACCACGTACGGGTGCATAGTCCATAAGATCAGCTTTTTTGATAACATCAATATACCAGCGCGAGAAATCCTCACCCTGTGGTGTGATTTCAGTCACGAACTGTTTATCATTTTCCTTTGACATAAGACTCCAGCGTCCTCCCATAACGACTACACTCTGAGTGAAATGTCCCGAGCGTAGTCCAACCGTAATTATCCGTTAATTAAACGTAATATATCATTGTAAGTTACTGCCAGCATTAACACAAACAACATCGCAAATCCGATGAAATGCACCATGCCTTCGCGATTGGGATCAACAGGTCTGCCACGCAGCGCTTCAATTCCCAAAAATACGAGACGGCTGCCGTCCAGTGCAGGTATTGGTAGCAGGTTGAAAATCCCAAGATACAGACTCAAAATCGCTGCCCATCTCGTTAACTGCTCGATCCCTTGTTTAGCGATCTGACCTGTCACTTCAAACGTACGAACTGGACCACCAATATCATCCATGTTGAATTGATTGATCAGATGTTTAAAACCTTCAAATATCACTTTGGTTGTATCCACCATAGCCACGCCTGAGACTTTAAATGTTTCCACAAATCCAACAGATCGGGTTGGCAATGTAGGTACGATTCCCACTTTACCGCCCTCTTGTCCTTCTACAGCACGTGGAGTAATTGTTATATTAAACGTATCCGAACCCCGGCGCAGCGTCCATTCCATTGGCTTGTCTTTGGAATCAGCAATCATCGACACCATTTTTTGTGAATCTGTACCAATAACAGTTCCATTGATCGTCTCGATAATGTCGCCCTTTTGCAGGTTGGCCTGATCAGCTGCCCCACCTTCAAGCACTTCACCAATTTCTAGATTTTTGGGATTCTCCACCGGAACTCCTGCCATTTGTGCATATACAGCAAACAACACAAAGGCCAGGATAAAGTTCATCAGCGGTCCCGCAAAAATAGCCAATGCACGCTGTCCAACCGTTTTGCTGCCGAATTGACGATCTTTCGGTGCGATCTGCGTTTGTTTACCCCGACTTACCAACATCGCTTGGGGATGAATTCGGTACTCCTGAATTTCACCATCTACGTCCAGTTGCAGTTTCAAGGCATTCTCCATATCAATGGAGATGACTTCACCACGTATTACATTTTTACGGTTATCCAGCTGGTCCAGATAGATCATCTTCACCTGGTCATCAGCAGATCTTACCGCAATGGTCTGTCCTTCCTGGATCTCTACCAGTTCCGGATCTTCCCCTGCCATCCGTGCATATCCACCAAAAGGCAGTAAACGCAATGTAAACTGGGTCTCGTTTCTTTTATATGAGAACAATTTGGGACCAAAACCGATCGCAAATTCCCGTACAAGAATACCGGCGCGTTTGGCAAAGTAATAATGCCCCCATTCATGAACCGTCACGATGACAAAGAACATGAGCACCGTTAGAAATACCACTTGTATGGTTTCCAATCCCTATCCATCCTCCTTCACGGCACATACCGCAGTCTGTCCCTATAGATTATCATTATTCTCTGATGCCGCACAAGAGAATCACTTCTTCCAATTTGTTATGAAAAAAGAGATTACAGACTGGACGCAAGCTTACGGCTCTCCTGATCACAACGGGCGATCTCCTGCAGATCAGGCTCGTCCACATTGTGGTGTGCCTCCAGCACAGAAGCAATAATATCTTCTATTTTAAGGAATGAAATCTCTTTACGCAAGAATCGGGCTACAGCAACCTCGTTGGCTGCATTAAACGCCGTTGTTGCGGTTCCTCCCATTTTACCACAGTCATATGCCATTCTTAAACATGGGAAGCGCTCCATATCCATCTCACGGAAATGTAATTTCCCAGCTTGAGCAAGAGACAGTCTCTGTGCTGGTGATGGCAAGCGGTCCGGGTAAGTCAATGCATATTGAATGGGAACTCGCATATCCGGATTCCCCAGTTGAGCGATGATGCTGGTATCATCAAATTCCACATAGGAATGAATAACACTTTCTGGGTGAAGCAATACATTAATCTGATCATATCGAAGACCAAATAACCAATGTGCTTCAATGACCTCGAGTCCTTTGTTAACCATCGTTGCCGAGTCTATCGTAATTTTGGACCCCATTGACCAATTTGGATGTTTAAGTGCATCCTCTATTGTCACGCTCTTCAACTGTTCACGAGTAAGATCACGGAATGATCCACCTGAAGCGGTGAGCGTGATGCCTGTCAGGCGCTGTCTGTTTTCACCATTCAAGCACTGGTATATGGCAGAGTGCTCACTGTCAATGGGCAGCAGAGAGACTCCTTTGGCAGCGGCTCTTGTTGTAACAATATGCCCCGCCGTAACCAATGTCTCTTTGTTTGCCAGACCGATCTGTTTGCCTGCGTCTATGGCAGCAAGCGTTGACTCCAATCCAACACTTCCAACCACCGCTGTAACAACCGTATGCGCATCCGTTCCTGCCGCAACCTCTACAAGTCCTTCTGTGCCATAAAACAGTTGCGTTCCTGCTGGCAAATGTGGAGCTACCTTCTCCGCCAATTCCTTGGACCCCACCGATACTTTCTTCGGTCGGTAACGTATGGTTTGTTCGATCAGCAGGTCTGTATTGCCTCCGGCAGCCAGTCCCTCCACCTGAAAGAGTTCTGGATGCATGTCAACTACATCCAGTGTCTGGGTGCCAATAGAACCGGTCGAGCCGAGAATTGCAATTTTTTTCATGCTGCACCTCATCTTTAATTATCCAATGCCTACAACGAACAATACTGTTATCTCAGACCATGTTCTTCTTCAGTAGGGCAGTAGCATTAATATATGTACGAATGGAAATACAACAATCCAGCTGTCGCACCGATCAAGAATGCCTCCATGCCCTGGGAGAAGACTGCCTGAATCCTTGATGTTATATACACGTTTGTATGCAGACTGGATCAAGTCCCCCATCTGACCTACGACTGCACAGGCAATTCCAATTACAATTGCTCTCTGCCAGGAAAGCAGACCATCTGATACGAATGCAAAAATAACAGAAGTAACAATTGCAATCACAATGCCACCCAGTGCACCCTCCACAGTTTTGTTTGGACTAATGGAAGGCCATAGTTTGTTTCTACCAATTAGCTTCCCTACAAAATAGGCGCCTGCATCACTGGCCCATATGGAGCCCAGCAACAGGAACGTCCAGAACAATCCGTGATGCAGATGTCTGGATTCTGCAATGTAATAGAAACCGATCCCTATATACAATACGCCCAGGAAAAGCATGGCCACCGTATTCACGGGAACCTTGTTTTTGGTGACAACCGAAGCTGTCATCAATACAAGCATTACAATCCAGATGACCTGAAATAAGGATAGCGGCCTTGCTTCCCAGACCATTTCCCAAGGAAACACAATGGCAAAAACACCAGCATATCCAATCAGGGCTACACCTGAAAAAGGCATTACCCCGGTCATTTTAACAAATTCATAATAACCGATGAGAGCCATAAACAAAACCAAACCGTGGTACCAGGGTCCGCCCAGCATGCAAAAACCTAAAAACAACACACCTGCTATGATTCCTGTCGTTAATCGCTGTTTCAACGGCTTCATCCTCCATCTATTTCAAACCGCCGTAACGCCTTGTTCTGCGCTGATATTCGGCTACTGCTTCAAGCAAATGCTTTTTGCCAAATTCGGGCCAGTATATATCCGTAAACCATAATTCACTATATGCAAGCTGCCAAAGCATAAAGTTGCTTAATCTCAGCTCTCCGCTCGTCCGGATCAGCAGATCCGGATCAGGCATGTCAACCGTCAGCATATGTCTATCAATGAGTTCAGGTGTTATGTCCTCTGCTGATAGTTCCCCCGATTTCACCTGCAGAGCGATCTGTTTAACACAGTCCGTCATTTCACGACGACTTCCGTAGTTCATTGCAAAGTTCAAAACGAGACCTGTATTATGTTCCGTAAGACGAATGGCTTCCCGCAAGGCATTGATGGTATGAGAAGGTAAATGTTCCTCTTGGCCCATCATGCGAATGCGCACATTTTTTTCTATAAGTTCATCCAGCTCTATAGCCAGAAATTCTTGCGGAAGTCGCATCAGAAAATCCACTTCTTCTTTTGGACGCGTCCAGTTTTCTGTCGAAAAAGCGTACATCGTCAGATATTTGATGCCCAGTTCATCCGCCGCGATGGTCGCACGTTTGACCGCCTTCATGCCATTTTGGTGCCCAGCTATACGCGGGAGTCCCAAACGTTTGGCCCATCGTCCATTACCGTCCATGATGATGGCGACGTGCTGCGGGATATTGTCCTCGGATATAGTCAGCGTTTCCTGCTTGTCAGCCCCATTCCACCACGACCGAACCCGTTTGATCATTCCTGTTCCTCCAAAATCCCTGAAGTTTCTTCATCTGAAGCTTGGAAAAAGAGACAAAACCCCACCGTATTGGAGGGGCTGCACTTGTCTTACACTTCCATGATTTCTTTTTCTTTGGCAGCGAGTACCTTATCGACTTCAGCAATAAACTTGTCGGTCGATTTTTGGATATCGTCCTGATGTCTCCGGGATTCATCCTCGGAAATATCGGACTTCTCCATTTTCTTAATATCATCATTCGCATCACGGCGGATGTTACGAATCGCTACCTTACCTTCTTCACCGAACTTCTTCGTCAGCTTTACAAGTTCCGCTCTACGTTCTTCCGTCAAAGCCGGAATAGACAAACGGATCATGTTGCCATCATTGGCTGGAGTAAGACCCAGATCCGATTTCATGATGGCACGCTCGATTTCACCCATGGAAGATTTGTCCCAAGGCTGAATCATCAGTGTACGGGAATCCGGAGTACTGATATTAGCGAGTTGATTCAATGGCGTCATCGCTCCATAATACTCTACCTGAATTCGGTCCAGAAGAGCTGGAGTTGCACGGCCTGCACGCAAAGTAGCCAGGTCACGACGCAATGCTTGAATTGCTTTTTCCATACGCTCTTCGGCATGTTGTTTAACCGCTTGTGGCATTAATCTACACTCCCTTTAACGATTGTTCCGATACGTTCGCCCAGAACAACACGTTTGATGTTACCTTGTTCCGTAATGGCAAATACGATCAACGGGATGTTATTGTCCTTACAAAGCGAGGATGCCGTTGAATCCATTACACCAAGGTCTTTGTTAAGAATATCCATGTAAGTCAACTGATCAAATTTCACAGCTGTACTATCCTTAAACGGATCTGCTGAGTATACACCATCAACTTTATTTTTGGCCATCAAGATAACTTCTGCTTCAATCTCCGCTGCGCGCAGTGCTGCTGTTGTATCCGTGGAAAAGAACGGGTTACCTGTACCTGCTGCAAAAATAACGACCCGGCCTTTCTCCAAATGGCGAATAGCTCTGCGACGAATATAAGGTTCTGCAATTTGTTGCATTGCAATGGATGTCTGTACACGCGTAGGTACTTCAATCTGTTCCAAAGCATCCTGCAGTGCCAGCGAGTTCATTACTGTCGCCAGCATACCCATATAATCGGCAGTTGCACGATCGATGCCATTTTCGCTACCGGCAATTCCACGCCAGATGTTTCCGCCGCCACATACAATAGCAACCTGTACACCAAGTGCAACAACCTCTTTTACCTGTTGGGCAATCGACGAGATCGTATCTGCATCAATACCGTAGCCGTTTTGACCGGAAAGAGACTCTCCGCTGACTTTTAAGACAACACGTTTAAATACTGGCTGTTCCAATTATTCACCCTCCACTTTGAATCGAACACACTCGTGTTCAACCAACAAAACTTCTCGCGCATGGCCTCCTGCTTAAAAAGAAAGGAACACAGTTGTGTTCCGCTCTTTTAGGAAAAACGTTTAACCGGTACGGCACTGTTTTCCTGAGATATAAGGGAGTTTACGCTTCGAAGTTTTATCATCATTCTTATATCTTCGAAAATCAATTCTGCTTACCGGTTAAAGAAACCTTCTTATTTGTTCACTTGGGACATTACTTCTTCAACGAAGTTGTCTACTTTTTTCTCAAGACCTTCACCCAGTTCGTAACGAGCGAAACGACGGATGGAGATATTTTCACCAATTTGGCTGATTTTTTCGTTCAGCAATTGGGAGATGGTTTTATCTGGATCTTTAACGAAAGTTTGTTCCATCAGGCAGTACTCTTCGTAGTATTTACCAATACGGCCTTCAACCATTTTCTCAATGATTTTCTCTGGTTTGCCTTCGTTAAGAGCTTGAGCTTTCAGGATTTCTTTTTCTTTCTCCAGCTCATCTGTAGGAACTTCTTCGCGTGTAACGAATTTAGGATTAGCTGCAGCGATTTGCATAGCTACATCTTTAACGAAATCCTTAAATTGATCCGTTTTACCAACGAAGTCTGTTTCACAGTTAACTTCAACCAAGACACCAATACGACCACCAGCGTGGATGTAAGATTCAACAACACCTTCAGTTGCTGCACGGCCTGCTTTGCTTGCTGCTGCAGAAAGACCTTTCTCACGCAACAATTCAGCTGCTTTCGTCACATCACCGTTTGCTTCTTCCAGTGCTTTTTTGCAATCGAGCATACCAGCGCCCGTTCTTTCGCGAAGTTCTTTTACTGCACTCGCATTAACTGCCATTATAAATTCCCTCCAAAATTAAGTATTGTACGTACACTCTAAAAAAAGGGCAGTGAGAGGTTATCCACCTGCCAACCACCCTTTTCATTTAGTTTATAACATATGTTCGAATCTATTAAGCGGAAGTCTCTTCGCCTTGATTAGCTTCGATTACAGCATCAGCCATTTTACCTGTCAGCAATTTAACAGCGCGAATCGCGTCGTCATTACCTGGGATAACATAATCGATCTCATCCGGATCGCAGTTAGTATCAACGATACCAACGATTGGGATACCCAATTTGCGAGCTTCCGCAACAGCGATACGCTCTTTGCGTGGATCGATAATGAACAGGGCGCTTGGCAGGCCTTTCATATTTTTAATACCGCCCAAGAATTTCTCCAGACGATCTTTTTCTTTGCGAAGCAAAATTACTTCTTTTTTAGGCAATACAGCGAATGTACCGTCTTCTTCCCAAGCTTCCAACTGTTTCAAACGATCAATACGTTTTTGAATAGTTGAGAAGTTAGTCAGGGTACCGCCCAACCAACGTTGGTTGATGTAAAATTGACCAGCGCGTTCAGCTTCTTCTTTAACGGAATCTTGAGCTTGTTTCTTAGTACCCACGAAAAGAATTGTACCATTCTCTCCTGCGATTCCTTTAACGAAGTTGTAAGCCTCTTCGACTTTTTTCACCGTCTTTTGCAAGTCGATGATATAAATTCCGTTTCTTTCAGTGAAGATATAACGATCCATTTTTGGGTTCCAACGACGAGTCTGGTGACCGAAGTGTACCCCTGCTTCAAGAAGCTGTTTCATGGAGATTACTGCCATCTTCACACACCTCCTAATATGGTTTTTATTGTGTCCTCCGCCGGCATCATTTTTCGCCAAGACTCTCCATAAGGAAAGCACCCTCAACAAAATTAGCACATGCGTGTGTTTTAACACCGTTATCTAATATAGCACATCTGGATATCTGATGCAACAGTCTTTAAAGCTAAAATCTACTTTTTACTTTTTGCTAGAATCGAAGCATTTTAACTTGATATGTAATTCTAACGTTAATTATGATCAAGCCTTGAGAATGCCCCGTTTAATTCGAAAAGAACCGCCCTGTCCGAGCATGCTCAGTTTGACGGTTCTTTCGTAATTTTTGCGATAATGGAATTGAAACTTTCGCCTTTTTCAAGCGCATAAGTACCCACTTGGATTTTGGTATTGATTTTCTCGGCTTTGCCAGCTTTTATGAAAGCTTGAGCATCATCTACAATTCCTGCATTTTTTAGATTTGCAGCGACAATTGACAGACTATTGCCCGAGCGTACTTTGAATGATACTGTTGCGCCTTTCGGATTGTTCGGCGTTACAGGATCTGTTGTCTTTGGCTCAGTTATCTCTTTCTGCCCCTCAACTTCACTTGTAGCAGGTTCTTGCGGCTTCTCAGGCTCTGCAGGTGTCTCCGTAGAGGTTACTGTCTCAGGAGGTGTTGCTGAATTCCCCTGCAACTCACTGCTCTCCTGTTTTTTCTTCGTCACCCACTCTGCTTCTGTGTATAATTCCTCTTCAGAACCGACCAATTTCATATCCAGGCTTTTCGCAGCTGTTTCAAGCTGTTCTTTGGTCATATTCGTAGGCTGCTCGGGGTCCAGATTGCTATCCGATAATGCATTTTGTCCGACTGTGGCCAGTTGAAGCAAAACTGCACCTACAATCATGCCGCTCCCGAGACCAATCCATAAGGATCGCTTGTCCATGACTTAGCTTTCCTCCCGTTCCGCCAGTTGCAGTATTAACTGTACCTCACCACGCTGTATGCCTGTCTGCTTGGATATGGCATCCATCGACTTCCCCTCAGCATATAGATTAAAGAGTTCTGCATATCGATCCTTAATCGATTCACGTTGTGGCAAAGATTCAACTTTGCTGATCTGTAGATCTGCTTCTAACGCCTGCTGAGCTGCCTCTGCTTGTACACTTTTCACAAGTGCTTGTGCTTGCAAACCTTCGGAAGTTTGTACGGGTACATTCGCTGAGTGTGGCACAGGTGATGCGACAGGTTCGTTTTTTTTGCTCTGTTCCAGCTGGTCCAACCGCTGCTGTAATTCCTGAAGTTGCAATTGCATACGCTGATCGGCTGCTGTCGCTTCTCCCTTCATCTCAGCCACACGTTGAATAAGAGCATCATTATCATTTTCGATCTCGGTCATGTAGTGTTCAAGCGTAGATTCCATCTCCTGCACCAGTTGATGCACAGGTTCTTGCGCCTTGTTTTTTCGAGGCATAATATAAGCGTAGGCGATGGCGCAGGCCCCTAATATGACAATAATGATCCATGGTGACAAATTAAGTTCTCTCCTTCTGATTCAACCATCGGTGCGCAAGACAGTATGTCCATAACAACCATCTATCATAAAGACAGATCTATGTGTTTTCCTTTGTACGGGTGCTCTGCAGGTTTGACAGTTTCTTGAGCCTGAGCATTCTCCTGTCCAGCGGAACCACTCTGCTGATTGCCATCATTGGTATGACCATCGCGCACCGAAGTCTGTGAAGTTTCGTCCATTGCTTCACTTCGTTGCCTTGCTTCATTTGCTTCTTTCGACGTTTGCTCTGCCAAAAGATTCTGATCCGTAATCGGTCGCTGCTGGGCTTCACTTTGATAACGACCTGCTTCACTTGTTCGTGGTACCGCAATCTGCAACTCCACTGCTTTGAAACTCATACGCTCACCTCACGGTTTCGAATGGATTTCTTCTTGTGCTTGAATGCTGTACTTAAACGTATGGAACCATCGTAATATCGCCATCATGATAATAAAATGAAATTCGACTCACTGGATCTTTAATAAATTTCGTGTATCTGCCGATAACTATTTTAGAGCCTCCATAAATCATCTTCAGAATATCAACACGAGCATTACTTGTATCTTCAAGTGCCTTTTCAATTTCAAAAATACGCATTTTCGTTTCTTCACTTATACGAAGAGCAGATTTCTGCGTAGCACTTAACTTGATTCGCATCGACATCTTATCAGGACTTAACTGTCCAGCGGCAGCTAACTGATCTAACAATGTCAAAGCCTTTTTCGTTTTGTCCAAGGAATCCATCTGTTCTCTGACTTCCTTACGCAAGTCATTAAGTTCATTGCGCAACTTGGGTAACACACCCACTTCAATGGAAGTCACCGTGGACATGCTATTGCCTACAACACGCGCTGAGACGTTCTGACCAGCCTGAATCGAGCCACCAACGATAAGACCTTTGGTTCCCGCACAGATGACACCATGGCCAGCACGAATATTGGAATGCATAATACTTTGGGAAACCAGAACATCTTCACCAGCATCCACGTTGCCCTCTTGAATAAACGTACATTTAACATTATGGCCTGCTTGTACAAGACCTTTGTTATAACCAATAATACCACCGGTAATTTCGATTGAGCCGCCTGCTTCCAGTTCCGCTCCTTCGACACCACCGACGACACGAATGTCACCTGCTGCTTTTACTTTAAATCCGGTAAGTACATTACCTCGTATGACAACCGTGCCTACAAAGTCGATATTACCGTTATTGTAATCAACGTCACCATTGACTTCATAAACCGGAAACACATTAAGTTTGTTACCGTCGGTTTTGGTAACCAGCCCATCCAGTGCAGCATACATCGCAGAACCATCCGGATTAATGACAACGTTTTTCCCAACTTTAAACCGGGCTTCTTTACCGGGACGATAAGGAATTTCTTCACCCGTTACTGCCCTGCCTGGTATGCCCTCGCTAGGAGCGATTCGCTCTGCAATGATCTGACCACTACGGACATTGTTTAAACGGGTCACTTCTTTGTAATCGACGGTTCCATCTTCCGTTTCGAGCGGTCGCCGTTCGTTCGTATCATCCATCCCAACCAGAATCTTGATGAATCCATCGGTTCCCTGAATAGGAGCAATACCCTCGGCAATCTTATATTTTTCTTTTAAATAGGTTTCAGGGTTGCTCACAAACAGTAGTAATGCCTCTCGCATTACCCCTTGTTTAATTCCCTTGTTCGCCACAAATTGTTCAAGTTCATCGATCGTGCAGGCAAAGCCTTCTTCCTCTTTGGAAAATTCAAGGTAGGCTGTGCATTTGTCGTCCGATAAAACAATGTTTAAACATTGTTCCAAAGCAGTCCGCTGTGTCACTGCAGTTCTTCCCCCTTTTAGACTTTCCACTCCCCAAACTCCAATGATATTACTTTTCTCTATTAATCTTTACGCATCAACAGATCTTTCTGTTTGTCCAACGTGCCGCGTAGTCGTAATATTGCCTTGGAATGTAATTGGGATATGCGAGACGGAGAAAGAGACATGACCTCCGCAATTTCACTAAGAGAAAGATCTTCGTAATACAAGAGCGAAACAACCGTTCTCTCTTTTACCGTCAACTTGTCAAGTCCCTGCACCAAAGCTTCCTTCAAATAAAACTCATTCACTTTATAATCCGGATTCTTGGCTTTCTCATCCACCATCAACGACAGACGAGTCTCAGACTCTTCTTCACGAATGGGATCTTCCAGTGAACAAAGTGACATGACTGCCACTTCCTGAAGCATATGTTGAAAATCTTTGGTAGACACGTCCAGATACTGACTCATTTCCTCATCACTAACAGACCTAAGATAGCTTTGTTCCAGCTGTTGGTAGGCGTCTTCGATTCGCTTGGCCTTCTCCCGAACAGAACGCGGAACCCAATCACCTTGACGCAGACCGTCAAGAATGGCTCCGCGGACCCTCCATGATGCATATGTTTCAAATTGCAAACCACGTTCATAATCGAATTTCTCCAATGCATCAATTAGCCCCATAACGCCATTGCTCTCCAAGTCATCCTTGGGAACGTTTTTGGGCAAACCAACAGCCAGCCGACCGGATACATAGTTAACAATATGAAGATACTTTTCAATTAAAGTTTTCTTGGCTTCAAGATCTCCATGTTCTTTCCACTTTTCCCACAGATCAGAATGGTTCAAATGTGAAGCTTTACGCTCGTTCAATTGCTTTCACCCTCCTTATTTGTCTGTCAGGTGACGAACGGCCTGCGCCAATTCCTCCGGATCCTTGGTCCGGACAAGTTTAGGCGGATCCAAAGGGGCGAATCCCGTTGGAGCTTTCGTCTCAGATGGCGGAAGATCATCCCCAGATGAAGCGTTCTGTCCACTCTTGAGCAGATCATTCAGCTCTTGTCCATCGTCTTCGATTTTAATGTCCACCTGTGAACCTCTTTGATCTTGAGCATTTGGTGAATCATAACCATATCCATTTCCCTCGACCTGAGGGTTCAGCAGCAATCCCAATCCCCAGCGTAAACCGTATGCAAGGACAAACCAGGCTACGAATCCGATCAATCCGCGAATTAAACTGGTCATCAACACATTGCTGCTGTATGCTACAAAAAAAGTAATAATAAACCCAACGATGCCTGCTCCAAGATTAATGCGGTAGTTTCCTATCATAGTCTTATAGTTCCTTTACACCCATTTGTACGCTTCGAATAGTCAAAAGTCCAGTTTCACAATCCATCTCAATCGTTCGTCCATAATTTCCACCCGTATCTTCTGCAAGAAGAGGGATATTGAGTTTTTGAAGCCACTCTCGACAGGAATCTGCATTACGTGGCCCAATGCGCATCGTATCTCCAGCCCCAGCAAAGGCAAACATCTGAGAGCCTCCGGCCATTTTAGACACAATACGTGAGTGAGAAGCGCCTAGTTTTATCATCTTTTCCAAAAGCTCAGGCAACGCCGTATCCGCATATTTCGCAGTGTTCAGTTTCCCCTCGCGGGCGATCTCTGAAGTAGGAAGCATGACATGCGCCATTCCAGCCAGCTTCAAATGTGGGTCGTACATTGTTAAGCCCACACACGAACCCAAGCCAGTCGTACGGATTACACCAGGAAGATGAGCGATGTTTAAATCCGCCATACCGACTTTAACGACGCTTTTGTCCTCAATCATGGCTCAGTGGCACCCCTAGCGATTCAAATATCTTTGCAAAGGATGGTGGGTCCGGAATGAGGAAAAACTGACCCTCCACCTGATCTTCACCTTCAAAGAAAGATGTGTCAATCAACAATGCAGCATCACCCATCTCACCAAACTGCAACAAACCATAACTTAGAATGGCACCCGCCATGTCAATGGCAAGTCCAGGAACGGTTGGATACATGGACAACTTCGTGAAATCTGCCAAAGAAGAGAGGTAGGATCCAGCCAAAATATTTCCGATCTCGGAAAGCGCTGATTGCTCCATATCTGTAAAATCGAGTCCTTCTTTCAGATCAAAGCCGGCAAGTCTATTCAACAACATTTTAGCAGCCTCTGGTGTCATCATAAAGAAAAGATTTCCCGGTGCTTCCCCTTCTACACGAAGAAACACGGTAACTACGATACGTTCATCACCGCCCACTTTTTCGGCAACTTCTTCAAAAGGCAGCATTTGTACTTTAGGTACACCCATGTCAATCGGTCTGTTGAGGAGTTGAGACAACGCCGTTGCGGCGTTGCCTGCTCCAATGTTACCGACCTCTTTGAGCACATCCATCTGGAATACCTCAAATCGGTTGAACATTTCCACGGTACTAGCCCTCAACACTTTCCAGCTGTACAATCTCGCTTTTATTTAATACTTCGTTCAAGTTAAGCATAATCAGCAAGCGTGAGTCCTCCAATTTAGCAACACCTCGCAGGTATCTCGCTTTGACGCCGCCAACCACTTCTGGTGGGCTATCGATCGCACTGCTCTTGATATCAATAACATCATTGGCCGAATCCACGATAAAGCCAACTTGCATGTCGTCTACACCTACGATAACAATACGAGTCTGATCCGTGTATTCCGATTCCGGCAGGGAGAAACGACCGCGTAGATCAATGACCGGAATGACAACACCGCGTAGATTAATAACTCCTTTTACAAAAGAAAGTGTCTTGGGAACACGGGTAATTGGCATCATGCGCTCAATCGTCTGAACCTTGTCTACCTCAATACCATACTCTTCGGAACCCAATTTAAAGACGATGACTTTCAACTCTTCTTCCATGTAAAAAACCTCCCTATTAAATGTAAGACTTAGCTCTATGCTTATTTAATAAATGCATTAGGATCAAGAATCAGGGCTACTTGTCCATCTCCGAGAATGGTTGCTCCAGAGATTCCTTCAATAGCAGGAAGATAGGTTCCCATTGATTTGAGAACAATCTCACTCTGTCCAATGAATTCCTCAACAGCTACAGCTGCAAGACGGTCACCTTTGCGAATCACGACAATTTCTGTTTCCTGCTCATCAGCGTCATTGAAATCCGGTACGGAGAACACTTCGCTTAAGGACAAGTATGGAATTAATGACTCACGGAATGTGATCATTTTATTACCGTGAATATTGCGAACCTGCTCACGCTGTACAATAGCTGTCTCTACAATGGAGGACAATGGAACAGCGTATTTCTCTGAACCAAGTCGTACAAGCATTGCTGCTATAATGGAAAGAGTCAACGGAAGCTGAACAGAGAAATTCGTGCCTTTGCCTGGAGTCGAATGAATCGTTACATTACCGCCAAGCGATGTGATCTTCGACTTTACTACGTCCAAACCAACGCCTCGGCCAGAAATGTCCGAGATAATATCCGCAGTACTAAAACCAGGTGCGAACAACAGTTGATTTACTTCATCGTCACTCATCTTGGCACCTTGTTCTTCAGTAACAACTCCACGCTTGATCGCGGTTTTCAAAAGCTTGTCGCGATAGATACCTTTTCCATCATCTTCAATCTCGATAAATACGTGATTTCCACTGTGGAAAGCGCGCAGATTGACTGTACCCATCTCTGGTTTGCCTGCAGCTACACGCTCTGCAATGGATTCCACACCGTGGTCAACGGCGTTACGAAGCAAATGCACTAGCGGGTCACCAATCTCATCAATTACCGTACGATCCAGTTCCGTTTCAGCACCTGTAATGACCAAATCGATTTTCTTATCAAGTGTCTTAGCCAGATCACGGATCATGCGCGGGAATCGATTAAATACGGTATCCACTGGAACCATCCGCAATTTCAATACAATGTTTTGCAAATCTGTGCTAACTCTGCTTAAATGTGCTACCGTATCGGATAAATCATTGTTGCCTGTCTCACTGGCGAGTTGCTCCAGACGTGAACGGTCAATCAACAATTCACTGAACAGGTTCATCAATACATCGAGACGTTCAATATCCACACGAATGGTACGTGAAGGTGCAGCAGCTTGTTTCGGCGCAGCTGTTTTGGCTGGTGCCGTTTTGGATTCTTCTGTAGGTGCAGAATTATTATCGGATGAAGCAACCTCCGTTACAGCTGTTGGTGCTTCTGGCGCTTCAACTGTAGCTGCTACCTGATTGGCCATCTGCTGAAGAGTCTCTTGATCCAGTTGAATGAGCTTTGCACTTTCAATTTCAGAGATACTCATGATACCTTCTTCCAGTTCGTGCGCCTCTTTAGTTGTTATGTAATACAACGAGAAACTGCGCTCAAACTTCTCCTGCTCAATATCCTGAACGGACGGGTAAGCTTTAACGACTTCGCCTGAACGTTCCAGCATATCAAAGACCATATAAGCACGTACACCTTTTAACTGGCTATGCTCGCTAACAAGTACATCCACATAAAACACGCGGTGGCCTTCAGCAATGGACTGATCCAGCACCGAATACTGGAATTCATCCAGCTCCACAGCCGAAGCAATTGAGGCGTTAGCCGGTTTGTTTTCAGTTGCAGGAACAGCTTGGCTTGTCATTTCACCATTTTCAATTGCCTGAAGTGAAGCAACGATGGATGACACATCCGCTTTACCTTGTCCACCTTCAGTAATATCCTGAACCATGGTTTCCAAAGCATCCAGACTCTTAAACATGGTATCAAAAATGTAATCCTGCATTTTTAACTTCTCATTACGAACCAGATCCAGCACATTTTCCATTTTATGTGTCAATGATGCCAAATCTTCAAAGCCCATGGTTGCTGCCATACCCTTTAAGGTATGAGCAGAACGGAATATAACCTGAACTATGCCCAGATCTTCCGGATTGCCTTCAAGTTGAAGCATGTTTTCGTTAAGCGATTGCAGATGATCATTAGACTCATCAATAAACATGGATAAATATTGGTTCATGTCCATTGTGAGGCACCTCCTCCGTGAGTTACACTCCGTTATTTCACTGCTTGAACAAGTTTAGACGCAATCTCCTGTAGTGGCAGAAGATGACGAACGCATTGCAGCTCTACAGCAGAACGCGGCATACCATATACAACACATGTTTCTTCATTCTCGGCAAAGGTTGATGTAACTCCAGCTTCGTATAATCTCTTCATCATACGTGCTCCATCACTTCCCATTCCCGTCAGTAAAACAAGATGCCTTTGTAAAGATGTAAACGGCAGAAGCGACTCAAACATCGTATCCACTGAAGGTCTATGTCCATTCACAGGTTGGTCTTCAGTCAGCTTCACGACATACTTCCCGTCTGCTGTTTTGTTAACTTTCACATGGAATCCGCCTGGTGCTATATAAGCAGTCCCTTTTTTCAGAACCATGCCCTCTTCAGCTTCAACTACATGCAGTGAACTGAACGTATTCAGTCGTTGAGCCAGAGAACGTGTGAAATTGGGCGGCATATGCTGCACAATAATGACAGGTGCAGGCAAATCAGCAGGCAACTGCTCGAGCAATGTCTTGAGAGCCCTCGGTCCACCTGTAGAGCAACCTATTGCCACAAGCTTGTTGAATGTTCCTTCCGGCCCCATTGCACCTTTGGGCACAGGATTAGGCTTGATTACATCCTTGGCTTTTGCAGAGGCAGAGGCTGCTGCTATTTGATCAGCTGCCACTCTAGATGCATTAGGTAGCTGAACCGCCTTCGGAGTCTGCACTGGATTAGCTGACTTCACTACTCTTTCTGCATTTGACACCGAATTACGCTCCACCTTCGGCAAAGGCTTAGGTTTATTCTCTACTCGGCCTGGTTTCGAAGGTGATAATGGTTCAATTGGTTTCTTGGATTTGGCCTGAAAGACTTCAGTCGGTTCTCGAAGAGAACGTGGACTCGTCTTGGGTGGCTCAATTGGTTTTCTCACAGGCTCTACTCGATCTCTGCCTGGCATTTCTTTCTGCACTGACTGCGTTGGGGGAGCGACTGCTCCTCGCAACATGTCTAAATTTTTTAAAGACAAATCGCGATCAGCTTTTCGTTTGATCTCATTCATCGCAGCACGCATGCGCTCCACCAAGGCTTTACCGACTTGAGCAATATCTTGGTCATGTGAAATGGATGGTTTGCGAATGAAGTCAAATGCCCCAGCTTCAAGTGCCATAATGGTTTCTTTCATGCCTTGCTCATTGATACCAGAGAGCATAATCACAGGAACGAAGGATTCCTTCATAATTGATTTTAATGCGTCCAACCCATTCATTTCGGGCATCTCAACATCCATCGTAATAATATCGGGTTTCAATTCTAGTGATTTTTGAATCGCTTCTCTACCGTTTGATGCCGTTGCCGTGACCTTGAATTCCGGATCCGCTTGGATCAAATCCGTAACAATCTTACGCATAAAAGCGGAATCATCGACAACCAATACTTGATACACCGCCATGTTGTGTCACCCCTGTTTCCTTTATTCAGAAATCATGTTGTCCGTTTAAGCCACTTATTCATAAATCCCCTGATTCCTGTCAAGGTTCCGGATCCCGGAGTTGCAGGTACAGCCAAATAGCGAAGAGCAAGTTTCTCTATATCTTTGGAGGCTTTGGCATTGGGATAAGCCAGACTATAAGGCATTTGTCTTTTAACCGCCTTGACTACCTGGGCGTCTTCTGAGATATACCCAAGCAGCGGAATATCCGTCTGCAAAAACCGCCTTGCCACTCCAGCTATTTTTTCTGCTACCCGTTCCGCTTCTCGTTCGTCCTCCACCCGGTTAACGATCATCCGAAAGGGCGTAGCATTTTCCTGGCCGTGCATAACTTTGACTAAAGCATAAGCATCGGTTATTGAAGTCGGTTCAGGTGTGGTTATAATCAGGCATTCATCGGCAGCACCGATGAACTTCATATTCTCCCTGGAGAGTCCTGCCCCAGTGTCAAAGATGACATAATCCATTTCCTGGGCAATATCCTCCACTTGACTGGCGAAGAACTCCAGATCACGATCAGACAATGAGAACAACTCTTTCATGCCTGATCCTCCAGCAATGTAAGGCAAGCCGCTGGCACCCAGTTGAATGATCTCCCTTATAGATTTTTGTCGGTACAAAAGGTGGTAAAGATTATAGGAAGAAGAAGTACCCATAAGAACGTCAATATTTGCCATTCCAATATCGGCATCAAACACAAGTACCTTTTGCCCCAAAGCCTGCAATGCCAAGGCAAAGTTCAGAGTAAAATTGGATTTCCCAACACCACCCTTACCACTGGCCACTGTAATGATTTTCGAGGATCGAATATCTCGCTCAATGCCTTCCAATTTCATTGGGTTGGAGACCATACTTCGAAGTGCAGCTGCCTGATCCTTCATTGTGACCCTTCTCCCAGCAACTGTTTAGACAACGATTCTGCATCCGGCTTCAACAAATCGTCCGGAACATTTTGTCCATTGGCCACATAGGCGAGCTTGAGTGGAAAACGGTGTAACAAGTTAAATAGTGGACCGCAGCTCCCCGTCTCATCCATTTTGGTGAAAACCACCTTATCCAGTCCATATTTACTGAAATGCTCCGTGATCTGAACCATATCAGCACTTTTGGAAGTCATGCTCATGACCAGAAAGGTTTCGCTGTTCTCTACAGGAGCAAGCAAACTTTGCAGTTCCGAAACAAGTAATTCATTTCTGTAGTTTCTGCCCGCTGTATCCATAAAGATCAAGTCACAATTCTCTAATCGAGAAATGGCACGTTGTGTATCACCAGGTGATTGAACCACCTCAAGTGGAACATTCAGTATAGATGCATATGTTCTTAGCTGCTCCACCGCCGAGATCCGATACGTATCTGATGTAATGAATCCGACTTTACGCTGCTTTTTGAACATTTGTTCAGCAGCCAATTTTGCAATTGTTGTCGTTTTCCCTACACCGGTTGGTCCAGCAACATATACGATTCGAGTGGTAGGAAGAATTCCTTCTTCAATACGTTGATCCAAAAAGTGCGTGACCTCAAGCTTCACCAATTGTTCTACATCCTGTTCTTTCAATCCATCCTCAGAAAATTCTGCTTGAATTGAATCGAACCAGGATTCCCATACTTCAGGCCAAACATCTTGTTCTGTCAAACGCTCTCGGATCGGTTGCAGTTCCTCTGGTACAGGATCCGCAGAAGTACCTTGCCTTGAAAGCTTGGTCACCATCTGTTTAAGATCCTGCAATTCATTCATCAACTTATCCTGTTGCAGGTCTGTACCTATTGGTTCCGCGCCAGATGTTGAACCCGAAAAATCCGCCCCTTGCGGTCGCGGTTTATGATTCGTGCTCGGAAAACCTGAGCCGCTGTCTATGTCTGAACTGATATTACGCGATTCAAACACTGACGGCGCGGCCGCAGGTTGTTCCTGTACACTTTGATCAGCTGTATTCGTTGTCGCCGACTCATCAGAAGCCGCAACAAACGAACGAGCCGTTTGCCGATAAGCCTCAGGTACAGAAGCACGAGGTACAGGTGTAAATTGATTTTGTACGGGCTTTGTCGATTGCTTGCTTTCTTCCTTATCCACGGCAGCTACAACTTCGATCCTTTTTTTGCGGAACATCCCCATCACACCGCCCACCTTAATCTCTTTGGTGGACAGAATGACGGCATCACTTCCCAGGTCTTTGCGAATTTGAAGCATAGCTTCGGGCATGGTCTCAACAACGTATTGTTTTACTCTCATAAGTTCACCACCCCGATACTTTGAATTTCAACATTCGGCTCCAACTCGCTGTAGGAAAGCACAGGAATGTCCTGCATGGTACGTTCAATAACCTGACGCAGATACATCCGAATGGTTGGAGAAGTTAATACAACAGGTTGTTGACCTGATTGAATCAAACGATTCACTTGTTCACTCAGCTTCTGATATACACTTTGTGTAGAAACAGGGTCTAGCGCAAGATAGCTGCCTTGATCCGATTGTTGCACACTTTCAGCAATTTTCTTCTCAAGACCAGGTCCAACGGTGATCACTCGAAGTGTCTCACCTTTCTGTGAGAACTGCTGAGTAATCTGACGTGAGAGCGATTGTCTGACGTACTCAGTTAGCACATCAGGGTCCTTCGTATACGTACCATAGTCAGCCAGTGTCTCGAAGATGGTAACCATATCCCGAATAGATATTTTCTCACGCAATAACTTGGCAAGTACTTTCTGCACATCACCAATGGAAAGTAGAGAAGGGATCAATTCATCCACAAGGGCAGAATAGTTCTCTCTGAGATTATCCACAAGTGCTTTCGTCTCTTGTCTTCCAAGTAATTCATGCGCATGCTTCTTAATCAATTCCGTCAGATGTGTAGCCACAACGGAAGGCGGGTCCACGACCGTATATCCTGCAAGTTCCGCTCTGTCTTTGGTTACTTCATCAATCCATAATGCCGGAAGGCCAAAAGCAGGCTCTGTCGTTTCAATACCTGTCACGGACTCCTCATCATAACCTGGACTCATAGCAAGGTAGTGATTCAATAACAGTTCTCCACCGCCTACCACGTTACCCTTGATTTTGATCACATACTCATTGGGTCTGAGCTGGATGTTATCTCGAATCCGTATGACCGGAACGACCAACCCCAGTTCAAGAGCACATTGCCTCCGAATCATAATGATCCGATCCAACAAATCCCCCCCCTGCTGATTATCAGCAAGCGGGATTAAACCATAACCAAATTCAAACTCGATAGGGTCAACCTGAAGCAGGTTAATTACACTTTCAGGACTTCTGACCTCTTCAATCTGCTGTTCTTCTTCCAACTGTTCTTCTGCTTCCTGTTTGAGATTCAGATTATTCTGCATGCGCCATGCGGCAAATGCCAATACACCTGCCAACGGAAGTGTAGTAATAACATGAATAGGTGTGAAGAAACCGAGCATGGCAATAACGAAAGCTACGATATAAATAAGTATTGGATATGTAAACAGTTGCCCCGTAATATCATCAGCCAAGTTTCCTTCGGATGACGCTCTGGTGACGATAAGTCCTGCTGCTGTGGAAATGAGCAGAGCAGGGATTTGGCTTACCAATCCATCTCCAATTGTCAATACAGAATACGTTGACATTGCATCTGCGAAAGCCATACCATGTACAGTCATACCGATAATAAATCCACCAATGAGATTGATCAGGAGGATGATAATACTTGCAATTGCGTCACCTTTTACGAATTTACTTGCTCCATCCATCGCTCCATAGAAATCGGCTTCACGTTCAATTTTGGAACGACGCTCACGAGCTTGTTGCTCGTTAATCAGACCTGCATTCAGATCCGCATCAATACTCATTTGTTTACCTGGCATCGCATCAAGGGTAAATCGGGCAGCAACTTCTGCTACACGTTCAGACCCCTTGGTAATAACGATGAATTGAACGACAACCAGGATCAAGAACACAATAAATCCAATTGCAATTTGCCCTCCGGCAATCCAGCTACCAAAGGTAGCAACTACAGCTCCGGCATCCGCTTCACCAAGAATTAGCTTGGTTGTCGAAATATTCAGTGCCAGCCGAAATAGTGTAGTGATCAGCAGTAAAGCTGGAAAAATAGAGAACTGCAACGCTTCTTTGCTGTTCATGGCAACTAGGAGTATCATTAGTGCAATTGAAATATTGACGACCAGTAACAAGTCCAACAGCCAGGTCGGGATCGGGAGAATCATCATCAACACAATGCCAATGATACCCGCAAGGACAGCAATATCTTTAGTCTTCAATGAATGTACGGCCTCCGATCCCCTTTTATTTCGTTCTGCCCTTTAGTTTATATACATAAGCCAGCACTTCGGCTACCGCTTGAAACAAATCGGCCGGTATGGCGTCACCAATCTCGGCTCTCTGGAACAATGCCCGTGCTAACGGCTTGTTTTCCATCGTAATAACACCGTTCTCTTTGGCAATTTCCTTAATACGCAAGGCGACATAATCCTGACCTTTGGCAATAATCTGCGGTGCCTCCATCTCGGAACCTTCATACTTTAGCGCAACCGCAAAGTGAGTCGGGTTCGTGATGATTACATCCGCATTCGGCACTTCCTGCATCATACGCTGCATTGCCATACGACGCTGACGTTCCCGGATTTTACCTTTGATCAGCGGATCACCTTCCATTTTCTTGTACTCGTCCTTGATGTCTTGCTTGGACATTCGAATATTCTTCTCATAATCATACTTCTGGTACATGTAATCAAATATAGCAAGTACCAACAGAGCTACCGCAATCTTGACTCCAAGACTTAAAGTAATTGAAGCAGCAAAATGTAAAATGGCATCCATTGAATAATGAGAAAGCGATGCTATATCGGACTGGTAACTTGTTATTGTGCTATACACAAGGTAGCCGATGATCGTCATCTTCAAAATGGATTTAGCAAATTCGACTAAAGAACGAAGAGAAAAAATATTTTTGAATCCCTTGATCGGATTCAACTTCTCCAGTTTCGGCTTTAAACCTTCACCTACAAGTAGAAAACCTACCTGCATGTAGTTAACGATCAGAGCAACTAATGCTACACCGAGCAGCACAGGAGCAAGTAATAACATCACTTCTATACCGTATCGCATCATGAGCGACATTACATTTTCGTCCGTGACTTCCATGCTCAACCGATTGATGAAGATATCCGTAAAGAGTCGAACCGTACGCTCCTTGTAAAAATCACTAAAAACCATCATGATTAAAAAGGTGAACAGGAGAATTGAAGCACCCGATATCTCCATGCTTTTGACAACCTGTCCCTTTTTACGCGTATCCTGTCTCTTTTTCGGGGTAGCTTTCTCTGTCTTTTCCCCTGAAAACAACTGGAGGTCGAGTTGAAGTTTCATTCGAATCTTGTCCTCCGTTTCACTCATCCCGGCCTTTGCCCAATGGTCCCAAGCAATTTTTCCATGGATCTGAACATTACTTCGAACAATTGACTAAATACAAAGGCGAAGCTGGGAACCAGCAAAAGCAAAATAGCAAGCCCGACGAGTACTTTAAGCGGCATTCCGACAGCAAACACATTAAATTGAGGAGCCGTTTTTGCCAAAAATCCTAATCCTACATCGGTCAAAAACAAAGCAACTACCATCGGTGCAGCCATCTGAAAAGCAAGCATAAATGATTCACCTAACGTACGAATCAGAAATTCAGCAATACTTCCATCGGCCAGCCTTAAGAAAAATACATTTGACAACGGGATCCATCGATAACTGTATACGAGGGCATCCAGCAGATAATGATGTCCATTCATGGTAAGGAATAAAAGTACTGCAAATGCATATTTGAAATTACCTGTAAGCGGTGCTGAAGCACCTGTCATCGGATCATATACGTTCGCAATACCAAAACCAATTTGTATATCAATAAAAGCACCTGCTGTCTGTACAGCCGTCATCAGAAGATACGCAACAAATCCCAAAAGCAAACCAACCAAAATCTCTCTGATGATGAGCAAAATATAACTCAGATCTGTGGGTACCGTCTGGTTTATGCCATATATCATATATACAGTCAATGTGACAAAAGCAGACAGTCCAATTTTGATTGAAGCTGGTACATTTCGAGCCGAAAAAATCGGCGCAGTTACAAAAAATGATGTGATTCGACAAAACATAAGCAGAGCGACAGGGAAACTTTGCAATAATGTCTCCATCTGCTAAAGCCTACCCTATGTATCTGTATAGATTATCGAGAATGTTGAACGTAAAATCGACCAATATATTCAAGATCCAGGGTCCAAACAAAAGTACCGCCAGAAGTACGGCCACAATTTTGGGCACAAAAGCTAATGTTTGTTCCTGAATTTGAGTTGTCGCTTGAAAAATACTGATTGCAAGTCCTACAACCAGAGCTAGTATAAGCATGGGTGCACTGGCCAGCAATGACGTGTATACCGCTTTCCCGGCCAGACCGATAATAAATTCCGAAGTCATGACCGTCCTCCTTTAACTTTCCGGATCAAGTGTTAAAACTCAGTAACAGTGACTTGACAACCAGATACCACCCGTCCACAAGGACAAAGAGCAGTATTTTGAAAGGTAATGAGATCATAACCGGCGGAAGCATCATCATCCCCATTGCCATGAGAGTACTCGCAACAACAATGTCTATAACCAGAAACGGAATAAAAATCATGAACCCCATCTGGAATGCTGTCTTCAACTCACTGATTACATATGCCGGTACCATCACAGTAATTGGAATATCCTGGTATGTTTTTGGCTGTTCAGTCTGATTATATTTCATAAATAGCAAAAGGTCTTTTTCTCTGGTGTGGGTAAACATAAATTTCTTTATGGGATCTGCTGCTTTTTCCAGCGCCTCGGTTTGTGTAAGTTCTCCCTGGAGATAGGGCTGAAGCGCTACCTGATTAATGGAAGACAACGTCGGCGACATAATGAAAAGTGTCAGAAATAGCGCCAAACCGACCAGCACCTGATTGGGTGGCATTTGTTGTGTACCCAAAGATGTACGTACAAAGCCGAGCACAATCACAATCCGAGTAAAACTGGTCATAAGTACAAGCATTGCTGGTGCAATACTAAGCACCGTAATTAACAGAATGATGGACAGCGAACTCGTGCTTGGTGTCCCACCGTCACCATTTCCAATCTGAATATCAATATTCGGAATGGGTTCGGCAAAGGCAACCGTTACAGATGCCAGACTGATAAGTCCTAATAAACAACACGCTAACCAAATCTTTTTCTTCATGAATCCCTCGACCGATCTGTAGTATTGTCTTTATCCAGGAGCTTTTCCATCTTCTCTTTACGGTTAGGCATCTGCCGCAGTTTGGATTCAAACATTTCGTGAAAAGAAGTTGTGTCCTCTAGTTCCATTTCCCGCGGCGGTTCATCTTTACGGAAGCGTTTTGCGAGCTTGGCAATGAGAGGCGAGAAACTTCCTTGTTGTGCAGCAGCATCTCGTTCGAAGGAATCTATGATTCTTTGCGCCTCTTCCAAATCTGAAACCTTATCTACCAACTGGATGTCTTCACCTACACCAAGCAGATATACACTTCCACCAATTTCTATAATTTGCAGCGACTTGTTTTGTCCCAGTCCGACTCCGCCCAGAATACGAATAGTGCCATTCCGGAACCATTGCTGATTCCGTTTGTTTAAGAACCGAATTAGATAGACAATAAGGACCAGGATGACGGCCAGGACAACAATCACCCATACAAGCTGTAAATAATAATTGGTTCCCGCGCCAGCTCCTCCTGGTATATCACCCTGAGCCATCATCATGTTTCTTAAACGCCCAGTGTCTTGCTAATCGCTTCGATAACGCGGTCAGATTGGAACGGTTTAACGATAAAGTCTTTGGCACCAGCTTGAATAGCATCGATTACCATCGCTTGTTGACCCATTGCAGAGCACATAATCACTTTTGCATTAGCATCAATCTTCTTGATTTCTTTCAAAGCTGCAATGCCATCCATCTCAGGCATCGTAATATCCATTGTGATCAGATCCGGACGAAGCTCTTTAAATTTCTCAATTGCTTGTGAACCATCCTGTGCCTCACCAACAACCTCATATCCATTTTTGGACAAAATGTCCCGGATCATCATTCTCATAAATGCAGCGTCGTCTACGACTAAAATTCGGTTTGCCATCTTGATTCAAGTCCTCCCTAAATTGTGCTTATTGTAATTTCTGAATTCGGTCCCATTGGCTAACGATATCTATAACACGAACACCAAAGTTTTCGTCAATTACGACAACTTCTCCCTTGGCGATCAGTTTGTTATTCACCAAAATATCGACAGGTTCCCCGGCTAACTTATCCAGTTCGACAATCGAACCCTGTGACAGTTCCAAAATATCTTTAATTTGCTTCTGGGTCCTTCCTAATTCTACGGTGACTTTAAGGGGAATGTCCATCAATAAATTCAAATTGTTTTCGTCTACCTGGCCAAACGCCCCATTTTGCAAATTGGCGAATTGAACTGGTTGCACGTTAACATTCCTGTTTGGCATTCCACCGTAATGTTGAGGTGCACCATAAGGTTGCTGCGGTGGCATGCCATACGGCTGCTGTGGCGGCATTCCTTGCGGCATCCCCATTGGAGCCTGTCCATATCCATTATAGTCCTGAGCAGGCTGCTGAGGAGCCTGTGGGGGCTGCTGGTGCTGAACCGGCGGCTGCTCAGCCACTGGTGGTGGCGTTGCTGCTACTGGTGCTGGTGCAGGTTCAGGTGTTGCTGCCACTGGTGCGCTGGCAGTTGACTCTTGAGCGCCTCCAATCAGCATGTCTACCATGTTCTTGGCAAAATGCACTGGAAGCAACTGCATCAGATTGGAATCGATCAGATCCCCGATTAACAGACGAAATGAAACCTGGATGAGAGTCTCATCTTCTGGTAGATTGCTTACACCTTCACCACTCTCCAAATTGAGAATATCAATTCCCGGAGGAGAAATATTCACAAAGCGGTTGAAAATCGTAGACATGGAAGTAGCAGATGACCCCATCATTTGGTTCATCGCTTCCTGTACCGCACTAATATGGATTTCATTCAGTTCTTCATCGACCGGATTTCCTTCGCCACCCAGCATCAAATCAGCGATGACTTGAGCATCTCTCTTCTTGATAACAAGTGAGTTAATGCCTTCAAATCCATCCACGTAATTCACATGAACGGCAACATGCGGCTTGGGAAAAGCTTCTTCAAACTGCGTTCGACTTATAATAGAAACTTTAGGTGTTGTAATATCTACTTTGAGTCCCAATAGCGTGGATAAGGCTGTTGCCGCGCTACCAAATGTAATGTTACCAATCTCCCCCAAGGCATCCTGTTCCAGCTCGGTCAAAAAATCATCAACCGTCTTTTCAGCGGGTTCCGAGCTGTTTATCGATTCCGATTGCCTGAGCAGAGCATCGATTTCTTCTTGGGATAAATAATCCTTACTCGTCAAATTCTTCAACTCCTTCGGTGACAATCTCGTCTATTTGCACAGCCACACGGTCCTTGATTGTCCCCGGACTGCCCATGTATTTCAGTTTGTCACCCACTTTAATGGAAAGTCCCTCATCAACGGGTTTGTTCAACGTAATGACATCACCAACGGACAGACCCAAAAATTCTGCAATTGAAATTCTGGATTCTCCCAATTCCGCGACGATGGGTAACTTGGCTTTGTTCACACGCTCTCTTAGAGCATCATATTCTTCCGGGGCTCTCGTTTTCTTCTCCGAAACAAACCACTGATGAGTGGACAACCGTGACATAATAGGTTCAAGAACGACATGCGGTATACATAGATTGATCATGCCTGTCGTGTCACCAATTTTGGTACTGAGCGAGATCAGAGCAATCGTTTCGTTGGGAGATACAATCTGCATAAATTGCGGATTGGTCTCTAACGCTTCCATCCTTGGGGAAATATCCAACACGGTCTTCCATGCTTCCTGCAAACTTTCAAATGCACGGCTGAATATTCGCTCCATGATGGTCGTTTCAATCTCCGTCATCGATGCAATCTTGGTTGGAGCACTCCCGGTTCCACCAAGCAGGCGATCCAACATCGCATATCCCACGTTCGGATGGACTTCCATCACCATTCGTCCCTGTAGTGGTTCCGCTTCAAAAATGTTCAATATCGTCATCTTAGGAATAGAACGGATAAACTCATCATAAGGCAACTGTTCGACCTGAACGACATTGATTTGAACGAACGTCCGCAGTTGGGCTGAAAAATAAGTGGTGAGAAAGCGTGCAAAGTTTTCGTGTATACGAGTCAAGCTTCTGATATGGTCTTTGGAAAAACGCACTGCCCGCTTAAAATCGTACGATCTGATTTTCTTCTGAGTTTCTTCCTTCTTCAATTCTTCTGCGTCCATTTCACCAGAAGAAAGGGCTGCTAATAGGGCGTCAATCTCATTTTGTGATAATACATCCACCATGTTCTCACCCCCTTACAGGTCTACAGCGTGTTCTGTTCATTACATTGGCGCCATCACAAAAGCTGAAAAACTGGTGCTGCTCAACTTACCTTCAGGTAAAGCTTCATTAATTAGTCCGGTCAATCTCTCATTAAATTGTACTCGGCCCTTCGCTGTTGCCAATTCCTCAGACTTTGTATCCGCGAACGTCTGAATGATAATAGGCTTCACTGTAATTTCTTTAATTTTCTCAAAATCTTCTTTGGCTGTTTTGTCTGACAACTTGAATGAGAAGCTGACAACTACAACATGATCTGTATCAGCCAAATTGGTTTTAATTTCTCCAAGCTCAGAGGAAACTTCTACAATCTCATCCGCAGTCATCTTCTTGGCTTCTGAAGCTGCAGCCGTATGTGTGTCGTTCTTATTCCCGTTCTGTCCTTGCATAAATACAAACACAACCACCACAATGAGTGTTATTGCCAGCAACATGGTTGCAAGCCAGGGCATCATTTTTTTCATCAGGATTCCTCCGTTTGCTGCACTTTAATAGTGGCTGCCTGAACCCCGATTTCACGGTTGTAATCTTTAATCTTGGAAATAACATCAGCGGCTTTTTCAAGCACAATGAGTCTCTTTCCAGTTACCAGAGTAATATACGTATCCGGCGTCTCTTCCACAATTTCAACCATCAGCGCATTTAACCACATGGGAGAACCATTTAACCGCGTAACCGAAATCATGCTAAGCCCCCTCGATCAGAGTGGGAGGAGCAAGCTCCCCCACGTTTTAAATATTCATTAATCAGCTATTAACGCTTCAGGTTAACAACTTCCTGAAGTATTTCATCCGACGTTGTAATGATTCGGGAGTTGGCCTGGAATCCACGCTGAGCTACGATCATCTCCGTAAATTCACCGGTCAGATCCACATTAGACATTTCGAGCTGCCCAGCAATGATTGCTCCCGTTCCGTCCTCAGCACTGTTCGCTGTCAATGGTTCCAGTGCGCCTTCCGGATTCGCGTTTGCTGTCATACGGTACAAGTTGCCCCCAATTTTCTCAAGACCTTCTGGATTGACAACTTTACCTATTCCAATCTGTGGACCCGCTTCGATCGTTCCGTCTGCCATGGTCTGGTTAATGGTTCCATCCTGACCAATCGTAAAAGAAACGACATCGTCTGGAATGGTAATGTTTCCGCCACCGTTATCCAGAACAAACAATCCATCCGAAGTCAAAAGGTTACGTGCAGCATCCACATGAAAATCCCCCGCACGAGTCAGGTAAGGTACTTCCTGATCTTCACTCAAACGTACCAAGAAGAATCCATCTCCATTAATCCGAAGATCTGTTGGATTATTCGTTGTCATTGGGCTACCTGCCAGATGCAGCGTATCAATTGAACCTACGGATACACCAAGACCGATTTGTTTCGCATTGACACCACCAGATGCATCTCCAGGGGCAGTTACCCCTGCCGTCGTTTGGCTCATAATATCTTTGAACATCACCCGACTGCCCTTGAAGCCAACCGTGTTTACGTTCGCAATATTGTTACCAATTACGTCGAGTTTGGTTTGAAAACCCCGCATCCCGGAAACGCCTGAGTACATTGATTTCAACATTTTTAAAAATCCTCCCAGTCTTCATTTGGTTACCGCATCAGTCGGTCAGCGGTATTCCGGCTCCCGAGAAGGGCCAGCCGGTCAAGAAATGATTACGGCACTATCAATCTGAGTGAACACATTATCCTTCATGCTCTCACTATCCATAGCTGTAACCACCGTACGATTTTTGACATTGACGATAAAAGCCATATCCTGCATTAAAATCAATGACTCTTTGGCTCCTTTGGCAGCTGCTTTGTCCAAAGCCGAACCAATTTGCTCCATTTGTTCGGTCTTGAGTTCAATACCACGCTGTTCCAAACGTTTTGCAGCATGATTGCTCAATTTCAGAAGATTATCTTCCAGTACCTTTGCAAAAGGTTTTTCGGGAACAGCCGATGATTCTCCCGTTTTGGGTCTTTGAAGCATATTGGGTTTAATTGAGCCTGCATATAATTGTCCAACCGTTATGCGATCACTCATATCGTTTTCCCGCTATCTTCCGTATCACCCGTTCCAGCGGAAGATTCAGCTTCCTGGCTCTGGTTCGTTTCAGGGGCTACGTCCTGAACGTTCTGTACCGGAGTTTGACTCTCTTCAGCCTGTTTTGGATAATTCACCTGAATGATCTCATCAAGCTTAATCTCGTCGTTACCCACTTTTGCGTATTGAACACTATCTCTTACAATGATGGAATCCACAATACCCTGACGAAGAGTTCCATTGTCGTCTTTATTAGAAGAAAGCCAACTTACCTCCATGCCAATCATGCCGGATACAGCACCAAGTGACTGGTTCAATGTTTTAAGCTGTGTAGAAATGTTGACCAGTTGTTCCACGGAGCTGAACTGTGCCATTTGAGCGATAAATTCCTTATCCTCCATCGGTTGCATAGGATCTTGGTTTTGCAGTTGGGTAATCAAGATTTTTAGAAACTGGTCTTTACCTAATTCTTTTGTTGCAGCACTTGTGGTTGCTTTATTAGCTGCTGAATAGTTCGGCCAGGTATTGTTCGTTGAAACAATTTCATTAGCCATTTGCTCACCTCATTCCTGTTTAAGCCTTCGCACTAAACGTATCTCTCTGTAATTCATTTCCTTCGACTTGCTCGCTACGCCAGTTACGCAATTCTTCTTGAATTCCTGCTGTAGCTATAGCATCATCCGATTGTTCCTCTCGCTCACGTGAACGGCGCTGTTGCTGAGAGTTACTTCCCGGCTGACGACCTCCGTCCTGATACATCTGTGATCCGATTGAACTGTTCTGGGTAACCTCAAGTCGTTCCACTTGAATTCCCTGGGCTTGAAGTGAAGAACGCAGCTGCATCATTTGTTGTTCTAGCATGTCTTTGGCCATCGTATGCTCAGTCATAAACCGTGCCACCAATTGACCATTCTGTAAGGTAATTTGAACGTCCAACTTCCCTAAATGCTCAGGACGAAGTGAGATGGTCGCCTCGGAAAATCCCTTTTGCTGTACAATATCCAGCTTATTGACAACAAACTGTGTCATTTCTTTGGCAAATTGTGATGTTTGCATTACAGGTTCAGCCGGTTTTCCCGCTGTTGTACCTGATGAACGCAAGGACAGCTCTCCCGCAGTAATGATGGTGGAATGTTCCACTTCACCACCTGCTTTTGAAGCAGATGTGGTTTCCGTCTCATCTTTCACCTGGATTCCAGAATTCGCCCCTGCCGCAACAAGAACCTGTGGTATGACAGAATCCTGTTTGGATGTCTGAAGTGAAGTCGTTGGAGCGACTTGTACAGCCTGTTCCTTAACCGCAGTCAATGTATCCAGTATGGATTTTAATTCCGTCCATCCATTGTTACGGGTCGTATCCACTCCAGCCTCTTGAAGCTGACTCTGCAGAGATTGTAGCAGATGCTTGAATTCAGGAGCATTCTTCGCAACAGTACTTTCAGGTTCATTCATCGCAGCTACTAATTGTGTAAGCATATCTTGCAGAACAAACCGTACTGCTGCCGGATGCTGCGACAGTTCAATTGCAGGTACTACACTCGCGCTTTTTGGTCCATCCGAAGACTCGTTGGAACCTTCTGCGTTAGTACCAGAAGCATCATTTAGTTGTGCATACAACTGTTGAATCAGAGTCTGCAAGCCTGCGAGTAGAGTTGGATCATTTTCCAAAGCTTCGTCAAGCGAATCCAAGTCCGTGAACAATGAATTCAGCACATCCGTGATTGATGTCTCTTCCCCTTCTTCACTTGTAGCAAAAGAAAAGACCAACGGATTGGCAGTTAGGCTTCCAGCAGCGCTTGAACTATCCCCTTCTGTGTTTCCACCTGATAACGATTGTGCAAGAGTTTGGAGAAATTCACCGCTAGTACCTGCAGCTGAACCTTTCGATTGTGTTCCAGTCGTCTGACCTGTTCCCGTTGCTTTTGCAGATGCTGTGGATGCCATTTGATATACAATCGACATTTATTTTCACCTCCTCTCAATAAAGTTCAGTGTAATCCGTTTTACTTGTTGCCCATCAATCTGTTCAAAATTTTTGCAGTTTCAACCGAGTTCTCTGAAGACATGTTCTCAAGCAATTGAGAGCGTGTTGCATCATCTACCGAATTCAGAATGGTCAGTGTTTTGTCAGGACTTAACTTGTATGTTTCCAACAATAACTTGGCGCCGCTTGAAGCGGACATCGAAGCAAATGTTTGACTAAGCTGGTTTTTATCCAGATTTTTGCTTGTCGTTGTGGATGCAGTTGAAGTTGCTGCGGTTTCTTTCTTCAATCTGGATTGCAATGCATCCAATGCCAGATCCCCGGATGGTTTGGCATCCTTCATCATCATGGTGACATCAGCTGCTGTTTTCGGGTCCATCTTTTCAAGCACCTTGGTCCGAGCAGATGATTGCATGGCATTCAATAACAACACCATTTCCTCATTCGTCATATTTTGCAAGATCGGTGCAGCTTTGCTCGGGCTCATGTCAGCATACATTTTAGCCAAATCTTTGATTTGCTTTTGATAATCGGATTCCGTTTCCGGCGTTGCTGCAGCAGCCGTTTCAGCCGCTTTTTCCGCATCATCCAACTTCTTCTGAAGTTCCGTGGCCTTCTTCGCTTCGGTTGTTGTTGCTTCCTGTGCTGCCTTAAGCTCAGTTTCTTTGGCAGTTACCTGGGACTTCAACTTTTCGATTGTGGCTTCAGCACTTTCAACCTGCTGCTCACTCTTCTCCAGCTTCTCTTTCTCCGGATCCAGTACAGGATCAGGTACCCATTCCTTCACTACCGGTATCTTGTTGGCGAATTCAAACAAATTATTACGAATATCTACATTAAATAGCGTAAGTAATACACCTAGCAATACTACGGTGAATACAATCGGGATTGAGATCATGAGAAATTTTTCCCAACCGCCTCCCGACTCTTTTTCCATGTCGCTATCATCTTTAACAGCCATCATTCATTCCTCCTTCACGAGACAACTTCGCTTCCGGCTCACATCAATTCGCGCGTCCGGCTTTGGCAGCGAAGCGTACAGTAGCCATCTCGTCCAGATCGTTCTGTTCCCGGAGGAGCATCTCCTGCTGAAATTTGATTTTGGCCTTGTCTCTTGCTCCAAGCCATACTTTTTCGTCAATCATCTTACCGTTGAGAAATGTCTGATTCCGCTGCACATTGACCTGAGCATGTTTAACATCACTGTTTTTGCGTGAAATGCACTCGTCAAGGTGATGTACATAACGCTGCATCTCCTGCAGACTGTTTACAGACGCTGTATTTTCCGTAGCAGATTGAATGATGCTGACCAGATTACTTCTATCATTAAGAAGTTGTATCAGATGTTCTTCCTCCGTCTGAAGTTTACCGATCGCTGTGGATAACATCCACTCTGCCTGTGTTTTTTCATTACTCTTCAGGTCAACAACTTTCTGGAAATGATATCGAAATTTCATCGTTTACCCATTCATCTCCTTGCAAATTCAAGAATCAAACGTTCCTGTACTTCACTTAAGGTGACTTTCTCGTCGACTTTCTGCTTGGTAAAGTTCCATATACTATCAATCTGGTCTATCGATTCATCTATGGCTGCATTTGATCCCCGCTGGTAAGCCCCAATATTGATCAAATCTTCCGATTCTTTGTACACAGCCATCAGACGTTTCATATTATTAACAGCTTCCAGCTGTTCTTCCGGAGCAATATCCTTCATAACACGACTTATACTAGCTAGCACATCAATCGCTGGAAAATGACCTTTATTCGCAATGGAGCGATTTAACACAATGTGTCCATCCAAAATACCCCTTACTGCATCCGCGATCGGTTCATTCATGTCATCCCCATCAACCAGAACGGTGTAAAAGGCTGTAATCGAGCCCGTAGGTCCTGTACCTGCCCGTTCAAGCAGCTTGGGCAAACTTGCAAAAACCGACGGTGTATATCCTCTCATTGCCGGAGGTTCACCTACAGCCAGACCAACTTCCCTTTGTGCCATCGCATATCGGGTTACCGAATCCATCATCAGCATCACGTTCATTCCACGATCTCGAAAATACTCTGCAATCGTAGTCGCAATAACTGCTCCCTTGATCCGAATCAAGGCAGGCTGATCTGAAGTTGCAACAATGACTACGGAGCGTTCCAGTCCTTCCGGACCCAGATCCCGTTCAATGAAGTCGCGTACCTCACGTCCACGCTCACCCACAAGCGCGATGACATTGACATCCGCCGCTGTATTACGGGCGATCATGCCCATCAATGTACTCTTACCAACACCTGAACCTGCAAAAATACCTACACGCTGTCCCTTACCTACGGTCAACAATCCGTCGATAGCTCTTACACCAACACCCATCGTTTCAAGTACACGCGGACGATCCATTGGATTGACAGGTGTATTGGATGTGGAGTACATCGGCATTCTGGATGGAAGGAGTGAACCGTCCAACGGTTGTCCAAGTCCGTCCAATACTTTACCAAGCAATTCGGAGCCCACCTGAACACCAAGTGGTTTACCCGTACCTACTACATCACAACCAGGGCCGATAGATTGAAGTTCACCTAGTGGCATAAGCAACACTTTGTTATCTCGAAACCCAACGACTTCGGCTTGCAGAGGCTTGGCTGATTTACCAGGATAGATATAACATACGTCTCCGATACTTGCATCCGGCCCTTCTGACTCCACCATAAGACCAATAACCTGAGTAACTTTGCCGTTAATACGAACAGGATCGAATTGCCGCAAATGTTCCATGTATCGCTGTGAACTAAGAACCTTCATGTTGATTTTTTCGCTCCTCATCCTCAAGTGCTATGCGGACCAGTTCTTTCTTAATCTCAGCAAGCTGTGTATCAATTCTCGCATCTACACTTCCGAACGAAGAACGAATGACACAACCTTTATCTTTGACTGTTGAATCAGGCAAAATCTGCAATTCTGCCTGGGAGTCAATAGACAGAGACAATTCTTCACGAGCTGCCTGTACAAATGCAAACTGATCAGGTGTCACACAAAGTGTGATTAACCCCTGCTCGCGTTTACGTGACAAACTTTGACGAATCAGTTCCAATGTATGATCAGGTTCAATGGTAAGTTGCTTATCAATAACCTTCTCAGCGATCCCGCAAGCGAGATCCACAAGGAACGGTTCGGCTTCCTGAATGATCTGATCTTTAGCTACATAAGCTTCCTTGAGCACTTCCTGCGCTTCAATCATCATCTTATCGATCTGCACCTGGAGATCCAGTTCAGCTTGTACTTTGCCTTCTTCAAAACCCTGTTGGAAACCTTGTGAACGAAGCGCTTCAGTCAGATGTTCATCCTGTTGTCGTTGTTCCTGCCACCAGCTGTCGATCTGTTCACGGGCCTCTTGAAGCATGCGCTCTGCCTCTTCCGAAGCTTCACGTACTTGCTTTTCTGCAAACTCCTTGGCATCTTCCAGCATCTCTGCGGTAAGACGTTGTGTTTCTTCGTCCACGCGTGCTTGAAGCGTCTCTGCTTCAGAACTCTCGGCACTATCGCCGTATAATTCCGTTTCAGACTCCTCAGCACCACCGTAATGATGATGATTCTCTAGTTTTTTGTGGTCATCTACGGGTACATACTGGAAAGATTTAATCAAATTAGACAATGATATCATCTCCTCCACCGCGTGCGATAATGATCTCACCGGCTTCTTCCAATCTGCGTATCGTTCCTACAATGCGCGTCTGAGCTTCCTCAACATCACGCAATCGCACAGGGCCCATGAATTCCATCTCTTCTTTGAATGTTTCGGACATCCGCTTCGACATATTCCGGAACACAGCATCCCGAACTTCTTCGCTGGCCACCTTGAGTGCAAGTTGCAGATCCGCGTTGTCGATATCCCGAATAATACGCTGGATCGAACGATCATCCACATTGACGATATCTTCGAATACAAACATGCGTTTTTTGATTTCCTCTGCAAGCTCTGGATCCTGAATTTCAAGTGAGTCCAAAATGGTACGCTCTGTACCACGATCGACTCCGTTCAAAATCTGAACGATCGATTCGATGCCACCTGCATTGGTGTAATCCTGCGTTACCGTAGAAGATAACTTCTGTTCCAGAACCCGCTCCACTTGAGAGATAACTTCTGGCGAAGTACTATCCATAACCGCCACCCGGCGAGCGACATCTGCCTGCTTCTCTTGTGGCAAGGATGACAGAATTGCTGCAGCCTGTTCGAACTGAAGATAGGACAGAACCAGTGCGATCGTTTGCGGACTTTCATTTTGAATAAAGTTCAAAATTTGATTTGGATCCGCTTTGCGTGCAAAGTCAAACGGTCTGACTTGCAGCGTAGCTGTTAAACGGTTAATGACTTCAAGTGCTTTTGAAGAACCCAGCGCTTTCTCCAGGATTTCTCTTGCATAATTGATACCGCCCTGAGAGATATATTCCTGAGCCAGACAGATCTGATGAAACTCGGCCATGATCATGTCCTTTTCGGAAGAATCAACCTTGCGAACGTTGGCAATCTCCAACGTAAGTTGCTCTATCTCCTCATCACGCAGATGTTTAAAGATCTGAGCCGATACTTCCGGACCTAATGTAATCAACAAAATTGCTGCTTTTTGTCTGCCAGTCAAACCCTGACTGCTTGCCTTCGCCAATTCGTTCACCTCTATTCGTCAGCCAGCCATGTACGCAGCAGATTGACGAATTCGTCTGGCTTTTTCTTGGCCAAACTCTCCAATTGTTTGCGCACCTGACTTTCGTTCGTTACACTGTCCAGCGTAATGGACGGGAACTCTGTTGCTATTGGAAGAGGAATCTCTTCTTCTTCGACTTCGTTCTGTTTGCGGCGACGGCGTACTAACAAAATAATAACCGCTGCGATCAATGCCGCTATGAGTGCGCCTCCGCCCCACATCATGGTTGGGGACAACTGGAAGCCTGTATTTGCTGTCGAGGCAGCCTGGAACCCTTGTGACATGACTGAAACCTTCTTTGTCAGATCAGCGTCACTTATTACGGTGCCTGAGTCTGCCAATGAAGCGCGAACAATGTTAACCAGAATGTTTTCAATCGCGTCTTGAACCGGTCCCTGCAATTCCGTTTCTCCATCCGGTGGTTCAACTGCTACGTTAATGGTTAAGTCTTTTACAGTATATGGACTGGAAATAATATCCTTGGCGATTCGATTAACATCGTAGTTTATAGTGCTTGATGATTCTTCTGAGGTCGAGTTACCTGTTGCATCAGCTGATGGATAACCCGGAACTTCCTCTTGTCCTGTGCCAGCAACACCACCTGTCGGGTTGCTTGCGCCAGTGTAACTTTTTTGAATCTCCTGCACACTGATCTCGATGCCTTTCATATTCTCTACATCAACAGGTGTGACCAGATTTTCCTTACGTGTTTCTTTGTCAAAATTAAGCTTGGAGGCGACCAACACATTAACTTTGTCTTCGCCTACAATCTGGGAAAGAAATTGTTTTACATTGTTACGAACATCGTTTTCAAACTTTTTCTGTAATGCCATGTTTTCTTGAACTTCGGAAGACAACCCGCCACTTCCACCTCGGGCAGTTGGAATCAATTCTGCTTCATCCGTGTTCGTAATTGTAATGTTTTCAATAGGTAGATTAGGAATGGCCGTCTTCACCAAGTTGAAGTAGCCATCTACCGCTGCCTGATTTGGGTGATAACCCGGTTTGAATTGGAGAGCTACCGATGCTGATGCTTTGTCTTGTTCTTCTAAACCAGCAAAAATGTTATCTTTCGGCATATTCACCAGTACTTTAGCATCCTGAATGCCTTGCATCCGCTGAAGCAACTGCTCAACTTCTCCGTTTATAGCGTTGTTGTATTTTACATCAAACTCTTTGTCTGTCATCCCGATAGGGGATGATGACTCCTCGAATGACTTATACCCTAATGAACCATTCTGAATAATCCCTTGAGATCCGACATTCACCTTTGCAATTGCAACACTTGTGCTCGGTACGGATATGGTCTTACCATCTGAACTTAATTTGTATGGAATGCTAGATGAATCGAGATAACTGATTACGCCAGCTGAATCACTCGCGTTCAAATCTGTAAAGGCAACTTCGTATTCAGTCTTGGACAATTGCATCGTAAGTACAACTGCTGCCAAAATCAGAAACAGGAAGGTCGATATAAATAATACTTTTTGCTTTTTGCTAAAACTATTCCAATACTGGGATGCCTTATCCCTGTACTGGGCGATTCTCTCATTCACTCTGTCACCCCATCCGAAACTTTGCTTAGTCTGTCCTTACTCAACCTTTGCCTTTCCATAGGTTGATAATCAGGAGCAGCATCGCAGCTGCTTTGTTGTAATGATCAGCGCTATTGTCGAAGCGCAAGTAGGTTATTCTATAATTGCGTTCTCATAACTTCCTGGTATGCTTCGACCACTTTGTTTCGGACTTGAGTTGTGAGTTGCAGGCTTAACAAGGCCTGTTCTGAAGCAATCAACACCTGATCCACATTCGCTTTGCCGACCAAAAATTGATTCGACATTTCATGCGATTGAGTCTCTTGAGCTGCGACGGACCCTAATGCATTCTGTAAGTATGTACCGAAGCTCTGAATGGTTTCGGCTGGTGTAGAAGGCTTGCTTTCGGTTGCAGTCTTCATCTGTAGCGGTTGTATTCCTTGAGTGCTGAACATGTTGTTCTGAATCATTAATGTCCCTCCCCTTCATCCCTGGTTTGTATATTTCTTATTTCATTTCGTAACAAATTATTTTCCAATCTCCATAGCTTTCGAGATCATCGCTTTAGTTGAATTCAGTGCCGTTACGTTTGCTTCATAGGAACGCGAAGCAGAGATCATGTCGACCATTTCTTTCGCAATATCCACATTAGGCATAAATACATATCCTTCAGCGTTGGCATCTGGATGCGAAGGGTCGTACACAGGCTTCAATGGTGACTGATCCTCGCGAATCTCAGTTACTCTGACGCCATCTCCTGAACCGCTACCTCTCATCTGATTTTGCAGCATTGTGCCGAATGACGTTTTATTCGGCTCGAGCACGACCATTTTACGTTTGTAAGGAATCGCTTCACCATTGGATACGCTCGCGCGCGTCGTCTCTGCGTTGGCAATGTTGGAAGATATAACATCCATCCGCAACCGTTGAGCTGTCAGTGCAGAGCTACTGATACTAAAGCTGTTACTAATGTTCAATTTAGGTTATCTCCCTTCCACGCCAACGCGCATCATTTTAATTTGTTCGTTCACTTGCTGAATATAAGCGCTATACCGCAACTGATTCTCCGCCAGAAGACTCATTTCTCTGTCGATATCGACATTATTCTGGTTGTTATTCATGGACGTTGACTGGTCCATATTAACTACTGGCGCAGGTATGGAAGAGGAAGGACCTATGACAAAATGCCTTGCATCAGTTACTTTGCCTTTAAGAACAGGCATATCTCCATTCATTTGCCCTTGTAACATTTCTTCGAAAGAAACGTCCGAGCGCTTGAAATACGGGGTATCGGCATTCGCGATGTTGTCAGAAAGCGTTCCTTGTCTGATATTGGCCGCGTCGAGTGCACCTTGTAATCTTTTAAAACTGATATCATTTAAAAGATTCACAATCCCCCTCCTCTCTTTAGAAGTTATGGAAAAAGATTGAATCTTTTCCCTTGAAAATTCTTATGTTTTTTCGACAAAAACATTCGTCTTTACACGGTTTTCTAGGACTTAAGTAGAATTAACTCTGATGTTGTCGTATAACATAAGTTTCTTCGAGTTTGGGATTTATTACAATAAGAAAAAAGCCCTATCTTTTCTGAAAGACAGGGCTTTTTGTGTATTTTCTGCAAATTATGAATTTTTTCGTAAATGTTCAGGCCCAAATCAAAAGTATGTTAATACTCTGCCTTATTCTTCTTAAACATTCTTAAAATAAAAAAAGACTTTCCAGTCTCTACATGAGCGTATAACGCTCGTAATTATGTATATTTCCGAATATTTCATCGTTGTTATTATTAGAATTTTTTGGCGTTGCACTAAGGGTTTATGGATAATATGGTAGGTATACATATAAAGCTGTATCTTAATCAATTGACAAGTTATTTTTCAAGAATGAAGAAAACTCACCTTTTCTGCACAACACTTTCTTAACAATTAGGAGGGGTCTCTATATTTTAATCTCGAGAAAACAATTGGTGACTTCACACTTTTCTACAATTCATCATTTTGCGCATTTACGCAACATTTACCAATCTATTCACTAAACCGATAACCAGACTTGGAATAAGTAAAATTCTTTTAATGGGAATCATTGGATATAGAAACAAGGAATAACGACCACTCCGATAGGTTTTAACTCCGTATACATGCGGCACAAGTCCTAGTTTTTGTCGATCCGTATAACAACCCCACCTCTTTTATCGGTTATAACATTGAAATCCTTTAGGTTGAAACAAAAATAAACGACATACACTGGTCCGTATGAGTACCTTACACGATGCGATTAAGGAATGACCATCCTTCGTCGATCCGTAAGTGCTCTCTACTCTTCAGTGCATATCGTTCATTGATACGACCATGTAGTCCATTACTGGTTAGGCCTAATGTTAAAGAATATACTGACTCAAATCACGATCTAGCGCAATATCGTTTAATTTCTCACGGACATACTCCGGAGTTATCACCATACGTTCCAGTGTAAGCTCAGGCGCCTCAAAGGATAAATCCTCCAAAAGCTTTTCAAGGATCGTATGCAAACGACGAGCACCTATATTTTCTGTATTTTGATTGACGGATTCAGCCAATTTGGCAATCTCGTGAATGGCCTCATCCGAGAACTCAATCTCAATATTCTCGGTACGCAGCAGATCAACATACTGTTTGGTCAATGCATTTTGAGGTTCAGTCAGAATGGATACAAACTCCTCCAATGTTAGACTGCTTAGTTCCACACGGATCGGGAAGCGTCCCTGTAGCTCAGGAATCAGATCAGAAGGCTTGGCGACGTGAAATGCACCAGCTGCCATAAACAGAATATAGTCCGTTTTAACAGGACCATATTTCGTCATCACTGTAGAACCCTCCACAATAGGAAGAATGTCCCGTTGAACCCCCTCTCGGGATACATCAGGTCCGCTACCGCGTCCTTGACTGGCAACCTTATCGATTTCATCAATGAAGATGATACCTGTCTGTTCCGCCCGACGAATGGATTCCTGAGTAACATCATCCATGTCGATCAATTTTCCTGCTTCTTCCTGGATCAGCACTTTACGCGCTTCTTTGATAGCGAGCTTACGTTTCTTCGTACGACGAGGCAGCAAGCTACCAAACATCTCTTGCATGTTCATCCCCATCTGATCATTGCCTTGACCAGCAAACATATCCATCATGTTAGGTGCAGTGTCTTCAACATCAATTTCAATGATGTCATCCTCCAACTTGCCAGATAACAGATCAAACTTGATCTTGCGCCGACGCTCCGCAACCCCTGTATCGGGTTCTGGATCTTCCTGTTCCTGCGTGTTGTTCCCATTGTTACCAAAGATCATTTCAAAAGGATTGCGTTGATTTTTGGACTTGGACTGTGAAGGAGCCAAAATATGTACAATTCGCTCATTGGCAGCTTCTTCAGCTTTGTCCTTCACTTTTTCAGTCCGCTCCAGCTTCACCATCCGAAGTGATGTCTCAATCAGATCACGCACCATCGATTCAACGTCACGACCAACGTAACCTACTTCAGTGAACTTGGTAGCTTCCACTTTCACAAATGGTGCACCTACCAGTTTAGCAAGGCGACGGGCGATTTCCGTTTTACCCACACCCGTAGGTCCGATCATGAGGATATTTTTAGGCACAATGTCGTCCTGAGTGTGCTCAGGCAAAAGGCTACGCCGATAACGATTACGAAGGGCTACAGCTACCGATTTTTTAGCTTTCTTTTGACCTACAATATACTTGTCAAGCTCTGCAACAATCTGTCTTGGTGTTAGCGCTTGAGTATTCATATTGCTTCCCTCCTATCAGAATGTTGAATTAATTTTACCTAACAAGGACAAAGAATCCCCTAGACGTCATGGAGCAGATTATAGAATCATGCTCCACTACGGGAGATTTCTTTGGTTTATAACTCTTCTACAATAATATTACTGTTGGTATATACACATAGTTCAGAGGCAATCTGAAGCGATTCACGGGCAATATCTTTGGCTTCAAGGTTTACAGCATGACGTTTCAACGCACGTGCAGCAGATAAGGCAAAGTTTCCACCTGATCCGATAGCAATGACGTCATCATCCGGTTCGATAATCTCCCCGCCGCCTGAAATGAGCAGCATGCCTGATTTGTCCATTACAATCAACAGTGCCTCAAGCTTACGCAAGATCCGATCCTGACGCCAATCCTTGGCAAGCTCCACAGCGGCACGCTGCAAGTTACCATGGTGCTCCTCCAGCTTGCCTTCGAATTTCTCAAACAACGTGATTGCATCCGCCACAGAACCAGCAAAGCCAGCCACAACCTGTCCGCGGTACAAACGTCTTACCTTCTTGGCTGTATTCTTCATCACAACACTTTGGCCCATGGTCACCTGACCATCACCGGCGATTGCTGCCTTACCATTATGACGAACAGCACAGATCGTTGTAGCATGAAATGACATATCCATGATATCAGCCTCCTCCCACGAATAATTTATACGCGTTCCGGAACAGTTAGACCTTCTGCCGCTGCAAAACTGGTGATGCCGTCCAGTGCGCGTTGTGCAAGAGCTTCATTTTTTTCCTTTTTGTTACGGATTTTCGTTTCAAGCTTCGGCAACAAACCAAAGTTTGCATTCATTGGTTGGAAGTGCTTGAAGTCAGCCGTTGTAATATACTGAGCCATACTGCCAAGTGTTGTTTCTACCGGCAATACCACCAGTTCCTGTCCAAGCGCTGCTTTGGCTGCGTTCATGCCGGCAATAAGCCCTGATGCAGCAGATTCCACATATCCTTCAACACCGGTCATCTGACCTGCAAAGAACAGGTTTGGACGCTCTTTAAACTGATACGTCGGAAGAAGAAGTTTAGGAGAGTTAATGAACGTATTACGGTGCATCACACCATAACGGACAAACTCTGCATTTTCAAGTCCCGGGATAAGGGAGAAGACACGTTTTTGTTCTCCCCATTTCAGATGCGTCTGGAAACCCACCAGGTTATACAGGGTACCGGCTGCATTGTCCTGTCGAAGCTGAACAACCGCATGTGGCAATTCTCCTGTGTGCGGGTTAACCAGGCCTACCGGTTTCATGGGTCCAAACAGAGCCGTCTGTTTTCCCCGTTTCATCATCACTTCGATTGGCATACAGCCTTCAAAGTAGATTTCTTTCTCAAACTCTTTCAATTGAGCGACTTCAGCAGTGATGAGAGCTTCATAGAAGACATCAAACTCTTCTTCTGTCATCGGACAGTTTAGATACGCCGCCTCACCCTTATCATAACGGGAAGCCAGATACACTTTATTCATATCAATGGAATCTTTTTCGATAATCGGTGCAGCTGCATCATAGAAGTAGAAATACTCTTCTCCCATCAGTGCCTTGATCTGCTCAGACAATGCAGGGGAAGTCAGGGGCCCCGTTGCAACAACAACGATGCCATCTTCCGGCAGAGAAGTTAGTTCCTCATTCACCACTTCGATTAGCGGATGCTGGTGCAACGTGGATGTGATCTCACCTGAAAATCCATCCCGGTCCACAGCAAGTGCTCCACCTGCCGGAACGGCATGTTTGTCTGCTGCTGACAATACAAGAGAATTGAGCATTCTCATTTCTTCTTTTAGCACACCCACTGCATTCGTCAATCCATTCGCACGCAGCGAGTTACTGCATACCAGTTCTGCAAATTTATCGGTATGATGAGCTGGTGTTTTCACAACAGGTCTCATCTCATATAATTTTACGCGTACACCGCGACTTGCAATCTGCCAAGCCGCTTCTGTTCCTGCCAGCCCGGCACCAATTACAGTTACTTGTTGTTCATTCGTCAAAATCATTTACCCCCACAAAACAATTTCATTATTCACTAAAATTGATTCTATTTCATATTAATCCGCTGATTCGTCATCCGGTTCATCCACTGGCTCCTGATGATCACATGAAGTACACTGCAATCGGGCTCCCTTTTTGTTCCGCTTTTCAATCATTAACGATCCGCAACTTGGACATGGTTTGGCTGAAGGTCTGTCCCATGAGACGAAATCACATTCAGGATACTTGTCACAACCGTAGAAAATACGTCCCTTTTTGCTACGACGCTCAACAACATGACCTTCCTTACATTTCGGACAATTTACGCCGATGTCCTTAATAATCGGTTTGGTATTCCGGCAATCAGGGAAGCCTGAGCACGCGAGAAACTTGCCAAAACGTCCGAGTTTATAAACCAGCGGTTTGCCGCACTTCTCACAAATCTCATCGGATACTTCATCTTCAATCTCGATTTCTTTCATTTCTTCTTCCGCAAACTCAAGCCGTTTCTCAAAAGATTCGTAGAATTCCGCGAGTACTTTGACCCAATCCTCCGAACCTTCTTCCACATGGTCAAGATCGCCTTCCATGTTAGCGGTAAATTCAACATTCAGGATTTCCGGGAAGAATTCTTCCATCTGTTCAATGACCAGTTCACCCAGCTCGGTCGGCATGAATTTCTTTTCCTCTATCGCAACATATCCGCGCTTCTGAATGGTCTCCAGCGTTGGCGCATATGTACTCGGACGCCCTATACCCAATTCCTCAAGCGTCTTAACCAACCTTGCCTCCGTATAACGGGGTGGCGGTTGTGTAAAATGCTGTTTTGGCTCAATCTCCTGCTTCTCAAGCACATCTCCACTTTTCAATGGAGGTAGCAGACGATCTTCATCGGTTGTACCATCATCGTTTCCTTCAACATATACCTTCATGAAACCATGGAACCGTACTTTTGAACCTGCTGCACGGAAGATCGTATCCCCCGCAGCAATATCTACAGAGAGTGTATCCAGGATTGCTGAAGACATCTGGCTCGCTACAAAACGTTCCCATACCAGTTTATACAACCGGAACTGATCACGACTCATAAATGACTTGATTGAATCGGGATCACGCAGAATGGAAGTTGGACGTATCGCTTCATGCGCATCCTGAGCATTGGCTGCTTTTTTGGAATAATTTCGTGGTGTTTCTGGTGCAAATGGTTCACCATACTTCCCAACGATGTACTCTTTGGCTTCCTCTTGTGCAGATGCTGCAATTCGTGTGGAGTCCGTACGCATATACGTAATGAGACCTACTGTGCCTTCTTTTCCAAGGTCTACACCTTCATAGAGTTGTTGGGCCACCGACATCGTCTTGGAAGCTCTAAAATTCAATTTACGAGCTGCTTCCTGTTGCAAAGAACTCGTCGTAAACGGGGCAGAAGGGTTACGGCTCCGTTCCTTCTCTTTAACTTCCTTGATCGTAAAGTCTGCACCTTCGATCTGTTTCAGGATCGCTTGCACTTCCGCTTCACTGCCTAACTCTGTTTTGGCCCCGTTCAATTTATGAAACTTGGCTTCAAACGGATTGCCGTCTGCTGTCAGTTTGGCGGTAATGCTCCAGTATTCTTCCGGCTCAAAATCATCAATTTCATTTTCACGATCCAGAATGATTTTAACAGCTACGGACTGAACCCGGCCGGCAGATAAACCTTTTTTAACTTTTTTCCATAATAATGGACTAATTTTATATCCAACGAGCCGATCCAGAATACGTCTTGCCTGCTGCGCGTTAACCAGATCCATATTGATTTTGCGCGGCGTTTTGAACGCATCTTTGACCGCCTGCTTTGTAATTTCATTAAATACTACCCGGCAATCTGCCGTATCGTCCAATTCAAGCGCATGGGCCAAATGCCATGCAATAGCCTCGCCTTCGCGATCCGGGTCAGCTGCGAGATACACTTTTTTCACTTTCTTTCGTGCATCCTTCAGTTCTTTCAAAATTGAACCTTTGCCGCGGATCGTAATATATTTCGGATTAAAATCATTCTCCACCTCAACGCCGATCTGACTCTTTGGCAAATCGCGAACATGTCCCATCGAAGCTTTCACGATGAACTTGCTGCCTAAATATTTGCCTATCGTCTTCGCCTTTGAGGGCGACTCCACGATTACGAGTGCATCCGCCATAGGTTCATCCTCCTCTCAGTCATGAAACTGTCATGTAACTGTTTCTGTATGCTTATGCATAGGTAAAATAACTTCAGCTAATTATATATTTCCACACGTTGCATAGGTTGCAGCATTGTCATACCCGCGCATATTTGGTGCCTGGTAATTGGCTAATCTGCTTTTTTATGATTAAAGATAACAGAACTGAATGCAAATGTCCAAAATCCCAGCCTAGCTGTTCAAGCAGTTGATCCAGTGATTGCTCCTCCTGCTCCAACAGATAAATCACACGTTGTTCATCTGGAGAGAGCTCAACCTCAGCGAATATCCCTTGCCTGGAAGGCTCAGTTGTTTCAGTCGAACGTCCTCTATTGTAAGGAAGTTGATCTGTATTTGGCAAGCCCAAACGATACTCTTCCAATATATCTGCTGCACAAGTGACCAATTTGGCTCCTTGACGAATTAGATTGTGTGCCCCCCGACTCTTCGGTGATGTAATGGGTCCAGGAACTGCGAATACCTCCCTGCCCGCTTCAAGCGCAGCATCCGCTGTGATGAGTGAACCACTGCGAATGTCAGCCTCAACAACCAATGTTCCCAGCGTCAAGCCGGCAATGATTCGATTCCGTTCTGGAAATAGTCCCTGGCGTGCTCTCGTACCTGGTGGATATTCCGACAAAAGCAGACCCGACTCAGCGATTCGTTCGGCAAGACTTGTATTTTCGGGTGGGTATATATTATCAATCCCTGTTCCGAATACCGCAATCGTTTTTCCTTTCGCACGCAATACGGCCTCATGACATACGCTATCAATACCACGGGCAAGCCCACTTACGATCGTCAGCCCTGCACCGGATAATTGTTCTGCCAGCTTCTCGCCAACTTTGCGCCCATACACGGTTGGCATACGAGTTCCCACCATCGCAATGGACGGGTTGTGTAGCAAGTTTATATCCCCTCGACCATACATTACCCAGGGAGGCTGAACGGTTTCCTTCATTAATATAGGATAATTCTGATCCAGATAAGTAATAACCTCTATCCCCTGATTGTAAACGTATTCTCTTTTACACTCAATCCAGTTACGGTTAAAAAGACTAGCCAAGCGGACAGCCTGATCTTTGCGCAAGCCTGCCGCAGTCCAGTCACCTTCCTGATAATCCAAAAGATCGGACAATTGATGTTGTCCCTGGATTAGTTTCAAGATTGTTTTCTTGCCAATACCCTCCATCTCATGCAAACCAAACAAGATCCATCGTTCTTCCATACCATAAACCTCCCAAAGCGGGAAGAGAATCTTCCCTCATATTGTGTGTTATGTGACCACGGAATGCAAGCGTTTACGCAGATGAGAAGCAATTTCTCTTCCTTTTTCCTGTAAATAAACGCAAAAAAGCAACCCTTCGCCCTGTTTAAGGACAAAAGGTTGCTTACCTTTTCCGTATACATAATAGTCGGACTAGCGGAAATGTATTATATCCGAGCCGTTTCTTCTATTATAACGAAAAAGAATTAATGTGTCGTGCATAAATTCAAAATACCGCGTTCTTCAAGTACGCTCACCAAAGTGGAGCCCATCTCAGCAGGCGTTGGTGCCACTTTGATACCGCAAGATTCCAGCTTTGCAATTTTCTCTTTGGCTGTACCTTTACCGCCAGAGATAATAGCGCCAGCATGGCCCATCCGTTTGCCTGGAGGCGCTGTTACGCCACCGATAAAGCCAACAACCGGTTTGGTCATGTTTTCACGTACCCAATCTGCAGCATCCTCTTCAGCTGTACCACCAATCTCACCAATCATGATGACTGCATGAGTCTGTGGATCTTCATTGAATCGTTTGAGGATATCAATGAACTCGGAACCTTTGACAGGGTCTCCCCCGATTCCTACAGCAGAAGATTGTCCAATGCCACGCGTCGTCAGTTGATGAACGGCTTCATAGGTAAGGGTTCCACTACGGGAAACCACGCCAACATGTCCTGCCATGTGGATATAACCAGGCATGATACCGATTTTACATTCACCCGGTGTAATGACACCTGGACAGTTCGGTCCGATCAGAACAGTATTCTTACCTTCCATGAAGCGGTCAACCTTGATCATGTCAAGAACCGGAATACCTTCTGTGATACAGATCACGAGGTCCAGCTCTGCATCAACAGCTTCCATGATGGAATCTGCTGCAAATGCTGGAGGAACGTAAATGACGCTCGCTGTTGCGCCTGTAGCTTCCTTCGCTTCCTGCACAGTGTTGAACACTGGCAGACTGGCTACTGTGCCGTCTTCCAGCGTGATATCCACATTAGTTCCGCCTTTACCCGGTGTAACTCCGCCTACCATCTGGGTTCCGTAGTCCAATGCGCCCTTCGTATGGAACATTCCCGTTGAACCCGTAATGCCTTGCGTAATGACTTTTGTATTTTTATCGATCAAAATACTCACGTTGCTTCACATCCTTACGGTTATTTTTCAATTCCCGGACAGCTCCGGTACTAAGGAATGAACTTATTTTACGAGGGCAACAATTTTCTGTGCACCATCGGCCATGGAATCAGCAGGAACAATATTCAGGCCAGATTCGCCCAGAATACGTTTGCCAAGCTCCACGTTAGTTCCTTCAAGACGAACAACCAGCGGTTTGGTCAGGCCAAGCTGCTTCGCGGCTTCAACAACACCATTGGCGATTACATCACAGCGCATGATGCCACCGAAAATGTTAACAAAGATTCCCGCTACTTTGGCATCGGACAAGATGATCTTAAATGCTTCAGTCACCTTTTCCGTTGTAGCACCGCCCCCAACGTCAAGGAAGTTGGCCGGGTCTCCACCGTAGTATTTGATAATGTCCATCGTTGCCATCGCAAGTCCCGCACCATTGACCATACAGCCGATGTTGCCATCGAGTGCTATGTAGCTGAGGTCGTATTTGGAAGCTTCGATTTCTTTTTCATCCTCTTCATCCAGGTCACGCAGTTCCATAATGTCTTTGTGACGGAACAACGCGTTGGAGTCAAAGTTCAATTTCGCATCTAGAGCGATAACGTTTCCATCTCCGGTAACAACGAGAGGATTGATCTCGGCAATAGAGCAATCTTTTTCGACAAATGCAGTGTACAGCGCGAGCATGAACTTAACAGCTTTGTTCACCAGTTCATTCGGAATATTAATGCTGTAAGCCAGTTTACGCGCCTGGAACACTTGCAATCCAATGGCAGGGTCAATAATTTCTTTGAAAATTTTCTCAGGTGTAGCTTCAGCTACTTCTTCAATCTCAGTACCGCCTTCTTCGGAAGCCATCATAACTACACGGCCTGTGGCACGGTCCACAACAACACCCACATAATACTCTTTGCGGATATCGCATCCTTCTTCAATCAAAAGACGTTTCACTTCTTTTCCTTCTGGTCCAGTCTGGTGTGTTACCAATACTTTACCCAGAATTTCGGAAGCATAGGCACGAACTTCATCCGTACTCTTCGCCACTTTTACGCCGCCGGCTTTACCCCGGCCACCTGCGTGAATTTGCGCTTTAACAACAGTCACCGGACTGCCCAGTGCCTCTGCGGCCGCAACCGCTTCATCGACTGTATAAGCAACCTTTCCGTTTGGAACGGTAACTCCATACTGTTTCAGTACTTCTTTTCCTTGATATTCATGGATATTCATTCTCGAATCCTCCTATCAACATGACTGCAACAAGGCGGGTTGGTAGACTAACAAAAGACAAATGTTGACTATTTTCACTTAAACCCAATTCATTGTAACACGTTTTTAAAACGCTTTCCTTAAAAAATTAATGGTTAATAGACAGTATTTTGATATGAGTATGATCCCATATTGTGAATGCTTGGGTATATATGGAAAAAACCTCAGCTGAAAGCTAAGGTTTCCCTGGTATATATCTACATTTTATTTTTTGGCTGTGTTCGTGTTGGTTTCGTGAACCTTCTCCAGCAACCCTTTGAACTGACCCAGCAATGCTTCAAACTCTGCACTGTTCAAACACGCGTCTCCCTGAATGGATGCAGGTATGGACAATGCCTTGTTCTGCAACTCACGGCCGGAGTCGGTTAGTGTAATTAATACTTTTCGTTCATCCTGAGCCGAGCGTTCGCGATTAATAAGTCCTGCGGACTGCAAACGTTTGAGAAGTGGTGTCAATGTTCCCGAATCGAGATAGAGTGCCTCCCCGATCTCTTTAACCGTACATTCTTCACGTTCCCACAACACCATTAAAACTAAATACTGGGAATACGTTACGCCAAGTACCTCCAGATAAGGCTGGTACATCTTCGTAATCTCACGTGAACAAGCATATATGGCAAAGCATAATTGGTTATCCAGCTTCAAACTGTCAGTCTGCATATGTCTTTCTCACCTGCCTATTGTGCATTCTATTCCTAATAAAAAGGAACTATAAATCTATCTTATCACAAATTAGAAAAAAAACAGAATAATTGAGCACAAATGATTTTACTATTCAATTTAATTATGTTAAATTAGATTGTGTAAAATATAAAAGAGAATATATTACCCGAAATACATTCTTCATGCTTCATTAAAAAAAGTAATTGATACATCTTATGATTTCCTTCCAGAAATAAAATTCAGGGATCAGGAATGATGACAAAAACAATGATATGGGCAGGTTGACTCCATGATTCCTTTTATATAAAATGCTTAGTAGAAGCTGAGGAAGCACCTTAATTCGTAGACTGGCCCGTGTTATTCGGAGCCAAGAATCGAGTGAGGTGTTTCTTTGTCATGTACGGAAAATTGCACAGTGCGTGTTTGTACGGAATTGATGGTGTTCTGATCGAGGTAGAGACCGATTTATCCAACGGTCTGCCACAGACATCCATCATCGGCTTACCGGATTCAGCCATTCGTGAAGCTGTTGAACGTGTTCGGGCAGCGATTAAAAACTGCGGATATCAATATCCTTTACAGCGGATCACAATTAATCTGGCCCCCGCTGATCTGCGCAAGGAAGGATCTTCCTTTGATCTTGCTATTGCGATGGGTTTACTTATGACAAGTGGCCAGCTTGTACTTCCTCCCCAGGAACGGACACTCGTGGTTGGCGAACTGGCATTGGACGGTTCGGTCAGGTCCGTGCCTGGCATTTTATCCATGGTGGATCTGGCCAAACGACAAGGCTTTACATCTGTGCTTCTGCCTTTGGATAACGTGGAGGAAGCTTCACTTATTCGTGAGATTCAGGTGTTTGGCATTCGTCATTTGCAGGATATTGCTCCGAAAAGTCCAGATGAGCCTGCTAATTCAGCAGGGATACCAAACCATGCGAATGCAGGACCAGTCGTATTGAAAAATTATGCTCACCTTGTTGCTCCTATAACAGTTAAGACTAACAAGATGGCGGATGGAACGCCGAGACAAACACCATTATTTGCAGATGACTATAGTGATGTTTTGGGGCAGCATCATGTAAAACGCGCGCTTATGATTGCTGCAGCAGGCATGCATAATATACTGCTCGTTGGACCGCCAGGCACTGGCAAAACGATGTTAATCAAACGGCTGCCCTCCATCCTTCCTCCTTTGTCAGAAGATGAAGCGTTGGAAGTCACCAAAGTATTAAGTGCCGCAGGCAAATTGAAAGAAGCGCCTCAAGGCCTGATTGCAGACAGACCTTTTCGCTCCCCTCACCACACAATATCCACCTCGGGCCTGATTGGAGGCGGTGGTATTCCGAAACCGGGTGAAGTGAGCCTAGCCCACAGGGGTATTTTGTTTCTGGATGAACTACCTGAATTCCAGCGCCAAGTGCTGGAGGTATTACGGCAGCCGTTAGAGGATCGCACAGTGACAATTAGTCGGGCACGTGCTGCATTCACTTTCCCTGCACAGTTCATGCTTGCATGTTCCATGAATCCCTGTCCCTGCGGATATTTATCCGCTCATTCGGAGGAGCAGCGCTGTATATGCAGTCCCTCCCGCGTTGCCGCGTACCGTGCCAAAATTTCAGGACCATTGCTGGATCGTATCGATCTTCAGGTTGAGGTCCCTTCACCAGGCGAGTGGCGCAAGTCTACGGTCTCGCCTTCTTCTGCAGAAATGCAGGCAAAAGTAATTCACGCTCATCTAATTCAGGCCAACCGCTATGCCCGAAGTTCCGTTCGCTGGAATAGTCAGCTTTCGGGCACGTTTTTGCGACGAACGATCCGTCTCCCTCAAGAGGCAGAGCAACTGTTAGAGCAAACGCTGCAAACATTGAACCTGAGCATGCGTGCACATGACCGGATTATCAAGATGGCACAGACCATTGCCGACCTGGACCATGATGGTGAGATTGTGACAGCTCATGTAGCTGAAGCCATACAGTACCGTCAATTGGATCTTAATTTATTTTGAGTAGCATATGAAGGAAGAACAAGTTTACCAAACACAACAACGCGAAGTTCAACCTGTAGATTGAATAACTTGGCCAAGACAACGGATGTTTCATGCAGGTTTTAATATACGGTATGTCAACATGACAAAAAAACGTGCAGGTGCCTCCCTTTTGAAAAGAAAGGTACTTGTACGTCAATTTATCTGAAACTGTTAGGGCATGTGCAGTTACCTATTACAATTATTCATTATTCAAAAAGAGTCAGTTTGTCCTTCGCAGGTGTACGTTCTTTGGCAGAAGGAATAACATCGGGGTACCCCATATAAACCATGCCTATGATCTTCTCACCCGGCTCTATTCCAAGAGGTTTGCGGAATTTGGGAGCGTACAGGAATGGCTTGGTCACCCAGAACGTTCCAATGTCTTCACTCCAGGCTGCAAGCATAAAGTTCTGAACCAATGCACTTACCGCAGCGAAGTCTTCGTCCCAAATATTCTGTCTTGGATCTTCCTCCAAAACAACAAGCATAACGGCTGGGACTTGCATAATATTGGCTGAGAATTTATTGTCTTCTCCCATTTCTGCGTCAATGGCTTCAGCCAGTTTCTTCCGCCCATTCCCGGTAAACAGTAAAAATCTCCAAGGTTCACGCAGTTTATGGTTAGGAGCCCAGACTGCGGTGTCCAGCAATTCTATAATCTGCTGTGTAGGAACAGCTTCTTTTTTGAATTTTTTCACCGTACGACGGTTTTGAATCGCATTTCTGACTTCATTCGTTGTTTTCGTAGCTTTACTCATCGGCCGTACCTCCTGTTTATTATATGATTTGTAACCCTAACGACGGGTTACGGTCTGGAACAATTCGTTTATGACAAATCAAAAGATTAAAACGCCAGATTACATCCTTAATTATACACTCTTCTGTTCGGGAGATTCAAAGGGATTGCTCTTACTAGTAAGACAGCAGCGCTTAAAATAAGAAAGACGACGCCGAATCCTGATCCACTAATGGCGATCATCAAGTCGGAGCCGTCTATTTAAACCGGTAATCTTGCATCATGACGAGATCACGCTTACGTCAACGATTGGATCAGTATGCGCCTGCTCCCTCAAATGTGCCTTTAACAAAATCCATTTTGTTGTACTTCTCCTGGTTACCTGCAACATCTGTACTATAGTATTCTACCACTTTGACATCGGGAGCATAAAATTTGACGGGTCCTTCATACGTGTTCCATGCTCCGCCATTGATTCGATATTGCGTTGTTTTTACGCCCGAACCTTTGACTTCGTCCGTTGCCTGAAGTCTGAATGTAAATCCTTTGATGTATACCTTCCCGTTCACCGTATCTGTAATCGGTACTAATCTGTATTTGGTTACAGGCGGCGTAATATCCGCATCCTTCTTAAGTACGATATCAAATGTATTTCGATCTCCTTGCACAAGTGTAACACTCAAGCTCGATTTTAAATATCCAGCAGCTTCCCCTGTGATCGTTCTGACTCCCGTTGGCACGCGCTTTATAAAATAATTGCCTTGGGCATCTGTTGTTGCCAAAACCCCGGCATTAACTTTAGCTCCACTTACTGGATTGCCCGCCTCATCCACAACTTTTCCCCGCACGTGGGCGGCTTCTGTCAAAACAACATCCACGATTAAGGTCTTTCCAGCCTGAACATTCAAACGATCCTGTTCATACAGCATATAATCGGCAGAATCGACCCAGATTGCAATGTTTGGATTATAGTCGTAATCAATGCCCGTAACGGTATACCTGCCTTGTTGGTCTGTCTTCACCGGACGATCCAAGGCACCTGTTACTTTGACAAGAGCATCCGGAACAGGTTTACCTGCAGGATCGGTTACGGACCCTACAATCGTAGAAGGTTCATATAGTTCGAAGTTAACCAGAATCTGTTCCCCTTCTGACAAATAGTAGGTGTTACGATGCCTGTCTGTCACGTATCCTTCTGCTTCAATAATAAAACTAATTTCAGTATAATCCTGAACAGACGCAAGGATGGAATAACTTCCAGTGCCATCTGTCTTCACGCTTTTTTCGGTATTTTCCCCTTGATATCTAAGGGAATACTTGATTGTTGCATCCTGGATAGGAAATCCTTCAGGATCCGTAACTTTACCTGATACCTTTGCCTGTGTAGACGGATCAGCTGCATAAGAAACGCCAGAATACATCATTCCAAACAAAATGAAACATAAAGATAGTGCACTTAGTCGAATTATCCATTTGATACTTGTCTTCATTTTCTCACTACACCTCACTATATATTTATAAACCTAATGCTCCTATAACCTCTCTTAACTAACTAAAAGCTCAAGCTTCCAGAATTCACCGTCCCAAACATATTGCCAAATCCCTTGCCCACCGTTCATGGTCTCACTAACATCCAACACTTCCATCCGAGGGCACTCCCATACTTGTTTTACTGAGTTGTTCGAAGTATTCTGAATCTCTTTCATACATCCCACCAACCTCTCTTTGTATTTCAACTTTCTTAGTGTATTACAAATGATACATTTTGTATCTATAAATTTCTGAAATACACTGATTTTTTATTGATACTCTTATCCTCTATTGTATGATTTCATAGGATAAAACAAAAAAAGCCACAGTTCCTGTGTAAGGAGGAACCGTGGCTTTACTATACCATCTCATTACAAAACTTAACGAATGCAAAGATAAGACATAATTAAACTTGTACTTTGAAATAACTTATGCGTTCAAATCCATGAGATACATTACGTATCAACAAAATTACAGTAATGATTTTTATTGTCTTTCTTAAAATGCATTAACAATATGATTCACGGAGACCGTCTCTCCTGCTTGATCCAGCATTACGGCAATGACATCAAAACGGATCTGAAGGTCCGCCTCTCCCGTCATTTGCAAATAAACGGATGCAGTTGAGCGCACCTGCTGCATTTTACGCATATCAACCGATTCTTGAGGTGTACCGTATCGAGCCGATCCACTTCTACTCCTTACTTCTACAAAGACAATCAGGCCCTCGCGGGAAGCAATAATGTCAATCTCACCGCTACGGCAACGCCAGTTCTGTCGGATGATCCGATAATCGTTCTCTCGCAACCATTGACAGGCAGCTTCTTCACCTAATCGGCCCTTCTGTTGTCGTGTAAGCTTCAGAACCGGCTCCTGGCCCTGGCCCAATCTATGTTCTACCATGACTCATTTTCCCCACGTCCTGAGGCTAGCCGGTCTGCACGATAGACATACGTCAGCACCTCCGCGACCAGTTGATACAGTTCCGCTGGAATCTGTTCATCCAGATCCAACTTGGAGAGCACCTCCACAAGTGCTGCATCCTCCTGAACAGCTACACCGTTTTCTCTGGCTTTATCCAGAATGGCTTCTGCCACTTTGCCGCGCCCTTTGGCTACAACAACAGGCGCTTCGCTCTCTCCAGGAACATATTTAAGGGCAACCGCCTTTTTGGAGAGCAGGTCCGGTTGTGACGACTCGTCTTTCATACCTTCACGTCCACCCCTTTGTATCGTTCGGGACTATAGTCTGAGGCCCTCATTTTTCGTTCCGCTCCCGGTTCCTGACCCACAGGCCACGGTTCTGCCTTGAAGGTCAGCAGTTGATAACCCAGTTTGTCCAATGCCTGATGGATCACCTCTCGTCCGCTCTCCAGGAGCGGTCCCATTCCCTCGCGATCATTCAATACACGCAGACTGACAATGTTATTAACCACATGTACATCTACGAGAGTAGGCCCGAGACTTTTCATATCCAGATCGAACCACAGACGGCAGTTGGAAGCATCCAACTCTCCACGTGCTCCACGACGTGACTGAATCTGAACAGAAGCGGTTTCTTCCCCGTCCGGTCCAGTGATCGGAATAAACCAGTGCATCTGTGCAAAGGTTGCACTGCGATCTGTCGTCAGCAATAACTGCTGACCTGTCAGATATTGCACAGCCTGTCCGGCGGCATCCTTAAGCGCCGCCGGTGCACCTTCGCTGCTGGCAAGCTGCAGCAGCAAGCCCTTCAGCGTGTCCGCATTCGCCGGACTCGCCGCATCGCCCCCCACGCGCGGCTGCGCTGCCGCGCCGTGAACGGCCTGCTGCTCGTGCTCCGCACCGAGCAGCTTCAGCACGCGCCCCACCCACGGGTCCCCCTCGTGGGTGACAGGCGCGTGCACTGCCGCAGCACCCGCAGGTGCTGCGGCAGTACCGCCAGCCGGCGGCGCATCAGCGCCGGTTGGCAACGGCTGCGGCACGCCTCCGGCAGCCGCAGCCGCCTGGCCGCCCTGCGATGCAGGGGCGGCCGGTGCGGCAGTGGACGCGCTGCGCAGTGCGTCCAGCAGCGCCAGCAACTTGGGCGCCAGCTGCGCTGCCGTAGGTGCTGCTGGCGCCGCCTGACCTGCTGCGGACGGCGTCCCCGCAGCAGCAGGCGTTTCAGCGCGGCCGTCAGTCCGTCCGGCCGCGCCCGCTTCAGGCTGGCCTGCATTTACACGGCCAGCCTGAGATTCAGCTGCCGCCCCTGGTGTAAGTGGGCGGCTCCCACCCGCGTCAGCCCCGCGCGGGCTCTCTTCAGGTATTCCGGTTCCTGACGGAATACTCGCACCACCTTTGCCAGCCATTTCAACGTGGCTGGCAGCGGCCTTCGTCGCAGCTTCAGCATTTCCCGCGCTCCCACCAGGCTGCATGTTTCCTTTTACTGCAGTACCTGCATCCTCCGCCACACCATCTGTCATGGATGTAGCTCCTGCCAACGCCGCTTGACCTTGTTGTGTCGACAGAGCAGGTGCTCCGGTTCCAGTTCCGGCTACCTGACGACCATTGGCTGATGCAGCCAGTCCTTCTTCCATCTGCGCTACATTCGGCAATACAGGTACACCAGCATTCACTGCTGGTTTTAACGTAGCAGATTGTTCTCCATTCAGGGTCGGTTTACCTGTTGTTTGAGTCAGCATCGTTTCCAATTCATCAGCCAGTCCGCTTAACAACTGGTGCAGAGGGGGGCCAAACACCGTCTGGTGTAATCCTTTTACCGTTTCCGCCGTAACCGGAAGACCACGTTGAAAAGCAATCCCCGTCGCCTGCACCCATTCTTCCACAGGGACCTGTGCGGGTTTGGCAGTCATCACATTCTGGACCATTGCCACATTATCCTTCGTGAGCGGCAAACCGCTACGCTGCATGGCAAGCAACAATTCCCGGTTCCCTTTTGTATCCGGCAGTCCCACATCCTGAAGCAGGTTGTTCAAAGAAGCTTGTGGCAATTCAGCAAGTGTGCCCGACATCGGCTTCATTACCGTTATGCCATTTTCACCTGGTGGCTGCACTTGAAGCAATGTGGTCTCACCCGGACGAAGTGGAGTTTCCAACTTGGCGCGCACCTGCACGCCTTGAATCTGCAGGACTGCATCCCCTCCGTCATCGGATACACTTACTACAGAGCCACGAACCACCTGACCTTCCTTTAATTCCAGCGGCTTGGCATTCCCTGGCTTACTATCACCCAATAATCCCTTAATCATGGAACCGATATTCAAATCTCTCCCCCTCCTTCCTTCAAACTTGTGTTAAAACAACGATTGCTGCTCTCCAAGCAGATTTCCCAGAAAACTGCGCCGATGCATTGGGGTTGCCCCCAACGCCATAATTTGCTCCCGATGAACTTTTGTTGCATATCCTTTATGTATCGAAAGACCATATTCCGGATATAACGTATCCCATTCTTCCTTACAAAGCCGATCTCGCGTTACCTTGGCAATGATGGAAGCCGCTGCGATGGATTGACTATTGGCATCCCCTTTAATGATGGACAGTTGAGGTATATTCATATCCACTTTCTCGGCATCCACCAGCATATAATCAGGAGTTTCTCCCAACGCTTCAACAGCCCGTTTCATCGCGAGTCTCGCAGCCTGCTTGATGTTAAGCCGATCAATTGTCTCTGCATCCGCATACCCGACACCTACAGCCAGTGCCTTTTCCATAATGACGTCATACAGGGCATCACGTTTTTTCTCCGTCAATTTCTTGGAGTCATTCACGCCTTCCAGAATGAGATCCTTCGGTAAAATAACTGCCGCCGCGACAACATCCCCAAACAAGCATCCCCGTCCTACCTCATCTATACCAGCAATACGTTCAAATCCACTATCCCAATACTCCCGCTCGTAGAGCAACAGGTCCCTTGGTTCACTAGCTTCTTTTTTCTTCTTTGGTCCAATCGGGGAATCCAGTAGATTCAACCCGATCTCTTCATTTTTTTCAATCATAACGCTCATCTCCTCTACCCATGCTTCTTCAACATGCGTATCACTTACAACTTTTTATAATATAGACGTAGATTCGCTGTCTTTGTTCTGTATAACCTGTCGCTCTCAGCAAAAATTTTCTTTGAGGGTTTACAATAATAAAGATAGTGATGTCTTCATTTATCGGTATTTGATGGTTTAAATTGAATATATCAGACCTCGTCTGATCTAAATTGCGCCACCATTCATCATAGCACGATTTAGATACACCTGATATATAGCTCTGCCAATTCCATAAAGCGCACTGTTCTTCAATCCTCTTCCATTTTTATCGTATTGAACATAAGTCCAACTCCAATTCGGCGTTTTATACACAAAAAAGCGACCGCTCCCGGTAATCCGGTAACGGCCGCTTCTTGCGGCACTTGTATATATGAAATGAACAGATAAAGATATTGATCTTCATCGTGTAGAGTCCATTTTTTAATAAGGGGCTTCCATAGAGAAACGTCCCATTTTACCCGCTCGCAGTTCACGCAAAAATGCTCGCGATGCCTTTTCCAGATCAATGCGTCCACCGCTTACAACACAACCACGGATACGGCCGACTTGTTCCATAATCGCAATAACACTGTCTGAATCATCTGCATCCTTGGAGAACTCCTGAAGTCCGTATCTCTCTTCCAGAGCGTCCCAGTAATAACGCATCAGATAACTGATTCCAAAAAAGGCGATATCCTCTGCATTCAGAATTTCCTCTTTGATTGCACCTGTTACGGCAAGACGATAACCTACATTCTGATCTTCAAACTTGGGCCAAAGAATACCCGGAGTATCCAATAACTCCATTTCTTTGCCTACCTTAATCCACTGTTGCCCCTTCGTCACACCAGGACGATCTCCTGTTAACGCAATACTCCGTCCAGCCAGTCGGTTAATCAGTGTTGATTTACCCACATTTGGAATTCCCACTATCAATCCGCGAACCGCACGAGGGTTAATTCCTTTGGCCAGTTGACGATCAATCTTTTCTTTCAGAAGAAGCTTCGCCTGTACCGGAATGTCTTTAACATTGGTGCCTGTCGAGGCATCCACAGGGAAGGCGGTAATTCCTTCTTTCTTGAAATATTCAATCCATTCTTGCGTCACTTTGGCATCTGCCAAATCCGACTTGTTTAACAAAATCATCCGGGGTTTATCCAGCAATATTTCGTCAATCATCGGATTACGGCTGGAGACAGGCAGACGGGCATCCAATAGTTCGATGACCACGTCGATGAGCTTTAACTTATCCTGAATCTGGCGTCTGGCTCGAGTCATATGACCTGGAAACCATTGTATCGTCACCTTGTCTTCACCTCATTATTTACTTCAATTTCAGTGGTTAATCCACTTAATCTCCCCAATCGGCCAGAAAATAACATCTGCACGACCAATAATATCTTCTAATGAAACATAACCGATCATACGGCTGTCTGTACTATTTGGACGGTTGTCCCCCATGACGAACACATGACCTGCAGGCACTTTGCCATCAGGGAACTGCTCATTCGGGAAATCCTTCACGTTATAGGTTCCACCATTGGCTTCAGCTGCATCGATGGCTCCTTGAATATAGGTTTCATCAACCTTCTTCCCGTTAACCATTACCGTATCGCCTTGAACCTCAACCGTATCACCTTCGACAGCAATAACACGTTTAATGAAATCTCGACCTTCGGTTGGTACGTGGAAGACGATAACTTCACCGCGCTTCGGCTCTCGGATATCATATAAGATTTCGTTGACGATCACACGTTCACCCGTTTCAAAGTTCGGCTGCATGGACGGTCCGTCCACAACAAACGGTTTGAAGAGCAACCACCGAATCAGAATGACGAGGACTAATGCGATAACAATGGCTTTAAGCCATTCAACAATTTCATTTTTGGCTTTTTTGGATCGACTGTCTTTCTCTTCGGCAGGATTGCCCCGGTCATGTTGAACTTCTTGTTCCATTCAAGATCTTCCTCTCTTCACAGTACATGTTTATAGCAGTACACACATCCAGCATTTTGTTTTGTATCGTTCCAATAACTCAAGGGACGGATACAAAACATTCATATCAGTTATGTAATCTTACACCAAGCATTACAGTACATTTAATCCACAATTCAAATGCCTTCAAGAGGTTGTTCAAAAAGTCGGTACTGAGACCGGTCTTTTGAACACGCACTTCAATAACTGATTTTACAAGCCTCCCGGACTATTCCCCGCATGTGTTGCCATATCATTTTACTCGGAAGTGTACCTCCGGTTCAACTTTTCCCGGACAAAAACGAAAAGGGCTTGTCTCCAAGCCCTTCCCGGTATCCGTTATATTAACGAATTTCTTTAATTCTCGCTGCTTTACCGCGTAGTTCACGAAGATAATAAAGCTTCGCACGACGCACTTTACCACGGCGAGCCACTTCGATTCTATCGATTTTAGGGGAATGAAGCGGGAAAGCTCTTTCCACACCTACACCGTAAGAAATTTTACGAACTGTAAAAGTCTCACTGATTCCACCACCACGGCGTTTAATCACAACACCTTCGAACAATTGGATACGCTCACGAGTTCCCTCGATTACCTTAACGTGCACTTTCAAAGTGTCACCAGGACGAAAACTCGGAATATCCTTACGAAGTTGTTCTTGTGTAATCGCTTGAACGATATTCATCTATGACTCCCTCCTTCCGTACAGGCGTTCATACTTCTTCCAGAGATCACCTTGTCTCCTTCATTATCCATAGAGGACCGCCGTATTCCACATAACAGACTTATTGTATCACGCAGCATATCAAAACACAAGAGAATTTATACAAAATGCCTATTCCTCAATCCGCAATGCTGAAACTCATTACTATCCAAATCGTTAATCAGCGCTCTCATCTGCATGTCAACCTGATACAGGAAAAGATACTGTAACCTCCCGTGTTGAAATATCGTCTATGATATAACTTAATAACCACTTTAAAGGAGAACCCCAAGACTCATGAAACATTGGAAAAAGATCACGCTTTCTGTACTTGCCATACTCACATGCTCCATTACACTATATGCCTATGCCGTAACTCATCCTACGAATGCCATGTCACACAAAGCCTGTACCTCATGGGACATCGTTAAACACAAAGCGTTCCAGCTGTCACACACTGACTACTCCAATCAATCTGTACTGGATCGTTCTACCTTCAAGATTGAAGAAGGCACGGCTACAGAAGTTCCTGTACTAATGTATCATTACATAGAGCCCAAACTGAACAATAACCAGACAGGTAACAAATCCATCATTAGTCTGGAGGATTTCGAGCAAAACATGAAATACCTGCACGATGAAGGTTACCGTACGATTACATTGGATCAGCTTGAACAGTATGTAAACGGGAAACTCTCCCTACCACTGAAGTCCATTGTAATTACCTTTGATGATGGGTACCAGAACAATTATACGTTAGCTTACCCTGTGCTTCAAAAATATAATTTCCATGCCTCATTGTTTGTCATTGGTAGTAAAATTCAAGATCAACCTTCAGAATCTGGCCCCGCCATTAACAGTTTCATCTCCAAGCCAGAGATGCAGGCGGCAACTGACGTATTTGAATTCAACAGCCATACCTATAACCTGCATCACAAGGGATTTATGCGCTGTGGTAACAGCGTACCCGTCGGTCTGGACACCCGTCTTCTGGATGAGGATGTCCAGCAAATGAAGCAAACCGGAATAGACACACCATATCTGGCTTACCCCTTTGGTTATACCAGTACACAGATGATCTACAAGTTACAGCAACATGGATATCGTATGGCTTTTACCGTAAAGCCCGGATTTGTTCATCCTGGAGATGATCTCATGAAACTGCCTCGTTTGACGGTCACGACAGGCACTGACTTGGCAGCCTTACTTCAACCCGGATCCAGTCCGCAGAATGAACTACCTTCATCGGAGGATGACCAGTAATACCTAGAATTCAACTTCACCGCCTGGATAAAGAGTCGAGCTATATAGCCTTTTGAGCTGTGGCTTGGCTTTTTTTGCATCCGTTAGTGATAATGTCATTGGAGAATTGGCGTAAATCACTGCTTCTTGTGCGTCATAGATGATGATCTGTTCCTGTCCGCTCTGAGCCAGATCTGCATGTACCGCATATCCCTCTTTTGGAAATTCGGTAATCGTTCTCATATTTCCATCTACCAAAGAAGGCAACACATCGCCACCTCGGCGATAAGCCAAAATATAATCGAGTCCACTTTCATCCCAGTCAGCAACAGGCTCTATAATGGTTAACCAGCCACGAGTCGTGCGATTTTCTTTCCATATCTCTTGCCCAGCGTTATCCAGCATGAACATTCCGTCCTTACCGTGCTCATCCCCCCGGACAATCCGGTCCAGGCCTGCAATCTGTAAACCTTCCATTTCAGTACAAAAATGGCCCAACGCAATATGCTGTGATTCAATCGAATCTTCATAACGCCATTTCTCATTACCGTAGCGGTCCATTATAACCGTGACACTGCCACCGATAACTACCTCGACTTCCCCATCGCCGTCAACGTCTCCAAACCATATGCAATCGGCATGATCATCGAGATTATGACAAGACCATAATAATGTCCCATCATGATCCAGCATGTCATATCCGGCCATGACTTCATCCTTCCCGTCTCCATCGATATCGTATACCCAAGGAAAATGTCCCGGGTTCCCTTCATGCTTCCATAATAAATGGAAATCATGGTCCAGTGCCCATAACGTCTTATAGCGGTCTTTCAGTATAATGTCCATTTTTTGCTGGTTGCCCGTCAGGTTGGCGAGAATAATGCAGTCATGTGCTTCATCACCTGGCAGATCATGTGTTTCTTTGATCTCTCCGCTCTGGCCATCCAACACGAGAAATTGTTTGCCCATGACACACAATACTTCATTATCTCCATCTCCATCCCAATCTGCGATCTGAGCGGGATAGTCTGAGCCCGGACCACCTGCATCGGGATCGGGAGTTCCCACCTGCCATAGTAATGTTCCTTCCAGATCAAACGCAGTCAAACAGCATACCTGATGCGGAACGTACCGATCGTCTATCCCTCCATCAGCCTGTACCAACAACATCTCAAGTCTGCCGTCTCCATTCAGATCTCCCAAAAGCATTTTGCAGCGTTCTCCGGCTTGGCTAATCTTGATTCTGGCGATTTCATAAGGTTGGTTGCTCATCTTCTTCCTCCTCAGCGTACGTTAACATTCCATTACAACTGAGTTCACCATAAAGAAATCCCCTCTTTTTTACAACCCTTTGATGTGGTCATGCAAAAATGTTCAAATCTGCAAAAAAAGTATGCACGTCCAACGCATACATCTCTAACCTATGACTTATAACCACTCCATAAATTCTAGGCGATTACCGAACGGATCATTTATATAAAAGCGCCTTACACCTTCATCTATCCTAGCTTCGTCATCAACAATAGGAATATGATTATGAATCAGATGATCACGCAACTGATCCAAATGCTGTACATGAAATGCCGGATGAGCTTTTGTAGCGGGAACAAAATCTTTTTGTACGCCAATATGCACTTGGTGTCTGCCACACTCAAACCATACACCACCCCGTTTACTTAGGGCTTCAGGTTTAGGAATCTCCTTCCAGCCCAACACATCATTGAAAAAATGACGTGCCTCTGTTTCACAACCATCTGGTGCTGCAAGCTGAATATGATCAAGACCAATCATTTGGAAAGTCATTCATACACCGCCTTTAGTTTCACTAAATGAAACTTAGTTTTAAAATATATCTTCATTTTATAGAATATATCCAAGTAAATCCAGTAGTCTTTACATTATAAATAAAAAAATGCCAGCCTTTGGTATCAAGGTTGGCATTTTTAAACTCTCTAATTATTATGTGCTTATAGGATAGAGCTATTTACTCTGCACTATTTTTACGATCTGAGCGTATCTTTTTCAGCCAAATGCGTTCTTTCTCCGTCAAGTCGGCCGTTTCCAACATCTCCGGTCTGCGCTCCAGCGTACGAAGCAACGACTGCTCTCTGCGCCACGCCTCAATGTTCAGATGATGTCCTGACAACAGCATATCCGGTACTTTCATGCCCCTGAACTCGGGTGGACGTGTGTAGTGTGGATATTCGAGAAGTCCAGTACTGAATGAATCCGTTACGGCGCTTGTCTCATTTCCAAGCACACCAGGGATAAGACGTACGATGCTGTCAATCGCAACCATAGCAGGTAGCTCCCCACCCGTGAGTACGTAATCACCAATGGATAGTTCATCCGTCACGAGAAATTCGCGGATTCGTTCATCGTAACCTTCATAATGTCCGCATATAAAAATCAGATGATCTTCCTGTACAAGTTCTTCTGCTTTTTTCTGTGTAAACGTCTCACCTTGCGGACACATTAGAATGATACGTGGAGGTTTCATCGTTGCCGCAGCTTCTCCGCGTTGCTCCAGAACATCTTCCACAGCAGCAAAGATGGGATCTGGTTTTAGCACCATACCCCCACCCCCGCCATAAGGAGCATCATCTACTGTATTGTGTTTATTGGTCGCATAATTACGGAAGTTGGTTGCACCGAGGGATACCAGTCCCTTCGTTTGAGCTTTGCCCAGAATGCTTGCACCGAACACACCGTCAAACATCTCAGGGAATAGCGTTAATACATCCACTTTCATGTTACAGCAGCCCTTCCATCAGGTGAATCTTCACTTGCTTCTGTTCGATGTCCACATCAAGCACGACATCATCAATAACAGGAATCAGCACTTCTTTGCCAGCCGGCGTTTTGACAACCCATACATCATTCGCACCAGGAGTCAGTATTTCAGAGATCGTTCCGAGCGTTTCACCCTCTTCAGTGATGACAGTACACCCAACGATTTGATGGAAGTAGTATTCACCTTCCTCCAGTTCAGCCAGATTCTCTTTTAACACTTTAGCCATGCCGCCCTTAAACTTCTCTACTTCATTAATATTGCCATACTCTTTCAGACGAAGAATATACATATTTTTATGCAAACGTGAAGATTCTACGTTAACCATGACTGGATGATTATCTGGTGTAAAGAAAAACAACTCCGCATTTTTAGCAAATCGCACTTCCGGAAAATCGGTCAAAGGCATGATTCTCACCTCACCACGAATTCCATGCGTATTAACGATTTTACCTACATTCATAAACTCTGCCATATTTCCTCCTACAATCCATTCATATGGTACTCATATTTGATGATCTTCCTGCGACCGTTCCGGTGACGGATCGTTCCTCGGATCGCTGTTATACGCTGACGCTTCTTCAGAATCGATTCCGTCCCCTTCACTACTTCCGCAAATAATCATACTTGACGAACTACTTCAATCATATTATTTAAGTTTCAGCATGCACGAAAAGGGGCTAGGACATGCATCCTAACCCCCTTTCGTATATCTTTAAGATATGATATCAACGGTAACCCGTTTATCCATCTTAACTGCTGCTGATGTGACGACCGTACGAAGTGATTTCGCGATTCGTCCCTGTTTACCAATTACCTTCCCGACATCGTCAGGATGAACGGTTAACTCATAAACGACAAGCCGGTCTTTCTCAACCGTCCGAACCGCCACATCTTCCGGATGATCGACTAAAGCCTTAGCAATTATGCTTACTAATTCTTCCATAGATGACCCTCCGAATCAGCACTTTATTTAGATAATTTAGACTCGTGGAACTTCTTCATCACGCCCGCTTTGCTGAGCAAGTTGCGGACAGTGTCAGATGCTTGTGCACCGTTTTGAAGCCATGCCAATGCTTTATCTTCATCGATCTTAACAACAGCCGGTTGTTCAACCGGGTTGTAGTAACCGATCTCCTCGATAAAACGACCGTCACGTGGGGAACGGGAATCCGATACCACTACGCGGTAGAAAGGAGCTTTGTGAGCACCCATACGTTTCAGACGAATACGAACTGCCATTTGAAAATTCACCTCCTTCAATGAAATCTGTATATGATCCAGCTTCGCTTAAATCAACGGAAAGGGAACTTCATTCCTTTGCCCATACCTTTAAGCTGCTTCATCGCTTTATTTTTACCGCCTTTAGGTCCCATCATATCCGAGAACTGTTTCATCATGCGGCGCATCTCATCAAATTGCTTGATCAGACGATTTACTTCAGCCAGAGATGTTCCGCTTCCGGTAGCAATACGCTTCCGACGGCTATGGTTGATCAAGTCCGGGTTGCGTTTCTCTTCCGTCGTCATTGAGTAAACGATCGCTTCGATCCGGCCCATCTGTTTATCATCAACCTTCAGGTCCTTGGCTTGTTTCATTTTACCCATGCCGGGAATCATATCCATGATCTGATCGATTGGTCCCAGCTTTTTCACTTGATCCATCTGCTCCAGGAAATCTTCAAACGTGAATTCTGCATTACGCATCTTCCGTTCCATTTCCTTGGCTTTATCGGTATCAATGTTTAATTGTGCTTTCTCTATCAGAGATAACATATCACCCATACCGAGAATCCGTGAAGCCATACGTTCCGGGTGGAACGGCTCCAAAGCATCAAGTTTCTCTCCAAGGGAAGCAAACTTGATTGGACACCCTGTAACTGCTTTGACAGAAAGCGCAGCACCACCACGAGTATCGCCATCCAGCTTCGTCAGCACAACCCCGGTCAGATTAAGCTGCTGGTTAAAATGTTCTGCTACGTTAACCGCATCCTGACCTGTCATGCTGTCTACCACAAGCAATACTTCATCCGGATTCACTACGCTGTGAATCTGGCGAAGCTCTTCCATGAGCTCTTCATCAACATGCAGACGTCCAGCTGTATCGATAATAACATAGTCATTACCGTTATCTTTTGCATGTTGAAGACCTTGACGTGCGATCTCCACAGGGCTTGTCTGATCTCCCAGTGTGAATACCGGCGCTTTGATCTGCTCTCCAAGTACTTGCAACTGTTTGATCGCTGCCGGACGATAAATATCTCCTGCAACAAGCAATGGTCTGCTGTTTTGCTTTTGCAGCATTTTGGCCAGTTTACCCGATGTGGTTGTTTTACCAGCACCCTGCAAACCAACCATCATCAGCACCGTAGGCGGTTTGTTTGCTTTAGCCAATTTCGCCTGGCTTCCACCCATCAAATCCGTTAGTTCCTTGTTAACGATGTCGATGATGACCATTCCTGGCGTGAAGCTCTCCATCACTTCTTTGCCAACAGCCTTCTCTTTCACCTTGGCGATGAATTCCTTGACCACTTTGAAGTTTACATCCGCTTCGAGCAATGCCAGACGTACCTCGCGCATAGCCTCGGCTACATCTTCATCAGATACCTTGCCTTTGCCGCGCAGCTTGCTGAACACATTCTGTAATCGGGTCGTTAATCCTTCAAATGCCATGATCCCACCTCCTTAAGCTTTATTACTTTTTTTTAAGACCGATACGTTCCACTCAGCCGTTATGATATTTTCTCATTCGCTGAGCTGAGCAACGATATCGTGTATTTGTTTGTTGTTATCAACGGAGACGCCTGCGCGTTCCAATGCATTTTGCAAATCTTCAAGATTGCGATTACGCCGTTCATGCTTTTCCAGCAAGCCCAGCTTGCTTTCGTAATTTTCCAGCACTTGTTCGGCACGCTTGATATGCTCGTATACCGCCTGGCGGCTGATCTCAAACTCGGCTGCAATTTCACCAAGTGAAAAATCGTCATGAAAGTAATACTTTAGAAAAGTCTGCTGTTTCTCGGTAAGTAACAATTCATAAAAAGCAAACAGCAAGTTAATCCGGTTTGTCTTCTCAAGCCGGTTTTCTTGACTCACATCGGGGCACTCCCTTCGTCAAGGAAAAACACTTTACACTCTTGCAACGTTCCTAATAATACCTAAAACAAATCAGGTTGTCAAGCAAAAATACTTGTCACAATAAAAACGGTGCTGATGATAGGTTATTTCGATGTTTAACACGTGGTTTATGCTCTTTTTTCACAATATGCAATTTCTATCTCCATCTCTGCGATCACCTCTATGTAGAAGAAAAACGAATGCGTCTCAGTCCGTGAGATGCATCCGTTTAGGGCTTTCTAGCGAAGTGGTGTCAGGTACAGCAATACCATAAAGAAATGAAGAATACTGCCTGCCAATACAAAGAGATGCCAAATCGCATGGTGGTAAGGAAATCCACGCCACACATAAAAGAGCGTACCCAGGGTATACATCAGGCCTCCGGCGACCAGCAAAACAATTCCGCCTGTAGGAATGGCAGACATGAGCGGTTGCCAGGCAATAACGATGAGCCAGCCCATCGCAATATAGAAAATCGTGGACATGAATAGAAACCTTTTCGTGAAAAACGCCTTAAAAATCACACCGAATAGTGCGATTCCCCAGATTATACCGAACAGGGTCCATCCAAGTGTACCACGAACAGCAACAAACAAAAGTGGAGTGTACGATCCCGCAATAAACAAATAAATGGAAGAATGGTCGAAAATCTCAAATAAATCTTTCACTTTTCCTTCTTTCCATGCATGCACGAGTGTCGAGCTCGTATAGAGCAGCAGCATGGTAATCCCGTAGATCGTGAAACTGACCACATGCCAAGCCGTGCCTTTCAAACTTGAAAATACGATCAATATCACCAGTGCAGCCACACTGAGTGCAGCACCGATTCCATGTGTCACGGCATTGGCGACTTCTTCACGGCGAGAATAGGTATACGTATTGGCCATTTTCAACCGTCCTTTCTAACCCTTTAGCATTGCCTGCTTTATTCCCATTATACACGTATTGCCAGTGACATTACACGTGACACTTATCACGTATATCACTGGCAATTACGGTTAACGCTATTCATTTATCCAATTAATAATGTCTAGGAATTAGCTTCCTCTTCTTCGACACTTTCAGCTGGCTGTTCCTGAATCAATCCGGCGAACAAGGCATGCACGAATTGCTCGGAATCAAATTGTTGCAGATCATCGATCTTCTCACCCAGTCCCACGAGTTTCACTGGCAAGTCCAGCTCCTGACGGATCGCAACAACGATTCCCCCTTTGGCCGTTCCATCCAGTTTCGTCAGTACGAGACCAGTTACGCCGCTTTTCTCACCGAAAAGTTTAGCCTGGTTTAAGGCATTTTGGCCCGTTGTTGCATCTAGTACCATCAGTACTTCGTGTGGAGCTTCCGGAATCTCACGCTGAATGACACGATAGATCTTGTTAAGCTCGTCCATCAGGTTAGATTTGTTTTGCAGACGACCTGCTGTATCACAGAGCAGCACATCTGCACCCCGTTGCTTCGCTGCCTGGACGGCATCATACATAACCGCTGCTGGATCAGAACCGGATTGCTGTTTAATGACATCAACACCAGCACGTTGTCCCCATACTTCTAACTGTTCTATGGCTCCGGCACGGAATGTATCTCCAGCTGCCATGATGACTTTTTTACCTTGTTGTTTAAATCGATGTGCCAGCTTGCCAATCGTTGTTGTTTTACCAACACCGTTAACGCCAACGAACAAAATGACGGTAATGCCATTCGGATTCATTTTCAATTCATTGTTCTGTTCACCGCGAAGAAGATCCGTCAGTTTCTCGGACAATACAGGCTGCAACTCAGCAGCGTCCTCAATTTTGCGCTTTTTCACCTCAACACGCAGGTCTTCAACCAGATTCATGACCGTATTTACGCCAACGTCTGCTCCGATCAAAATCTCTTCAAGTTCTTCGTAGAACTCTTCATCGATTTTTTTGCGGCGGATTACGAGATCCGACACTTTTTCCACTAACCCTTTACGTGTCTTTTCCAATCCGTCCTTGAACTGTTTGGTGACCGACTCCGTTTTGCTTGCAATGCTGTCTCTCAGCTTTTTAAAAAAACTCATAAAGCCCCTCCATCGTGTACATAATCTAAGCACATTTGCAAAAAATGCTCAATCTCAATGATTTTCAATGAGTTCATTGGTCTCGCAGGTTTGGATCAGATCAGGCAATTACCGCTTCCTCATCTTCCAGTTTAACCGAAACGAGCTTGGATACTCCGCCCTCTTCCATTGTAACACCGTATAACACATCAGCCTCTTCCATCGTACCTTTACGATGGGTAACAACGATGAACTGTGTCTGTTCGGAGAATTCACGCAAGTACTGGGCAAAACGTACCACGTTAGCTTCGTCCAGCGCTGCCTCTACTTCATCCAGCACGCAGAATGGTACAGGTTTGACATGAAGAATAGCAAATAACAATGCCATCGCGGTCAAAGCCCGCTCCCCACCGGATAACAGTTGCAGGTTTTGCAGTTTCTTGCCTGGTGGCTGAGCCACAATATCTATTCCCGTTTCAAGCAAGCGCTCCGGGTCCATCAGAACAAGGTCAGCACGTCCCCCGCCAAACAGCTTGGTAAACACGGTGCCGAACTCACGACGGATTGCATCAAACGTGATCTTGAATCGCTTCGCCATCTCGTCTTCCATTTCCCGAATCACCTGATACAACGTTGTTTTGGCTTCCACCAAGTCATTCTTCTGCTCACTCAGGAACTCGTATCGCTCATTAACTCGCTGGAACTCCTCAATCGCTCCCAGGTTAACATCCCCCAGCGCAGATATACTGCGCTTGAGCTTCTGTACCTCTGCCTGAGTATGCTCTACATCTTCCGGCACAGGATAACGCTCTTTGGCCAGTTCATAGCCCAGTTCGTATTCATCCGTCAGCTTTCGCAATATATTTTCCAGCTCAACATCCAACCGGTTTACAGAAATTTCCGTCTGTCGCATCTGCTCTTCCACAGCTTTCAACTGAGTGCGCTGTTCCTTCGTTTCACTCTCGGCTAGTTCAAGCTTTTTCGACAGCTCGCTACGGGCGGCACGTTTAAAGTCCAGCTCTTGGGAGGCTTCCGCTTTTTTCAGCTTATACTGGTTCAGATCTTCAATCTGCTTGACACTCTCGGTCTGGGTTTTCTTGAGATCTGCTTCCATCGAAGCTAACAACGTGCGATTCTGACGCAGATCTTTGACCAGAGACTCTACTTCCCGCTCCAGACGTCGCAATTGTTCCCCATTGGAGAATCGCTCCTGATCGAGCTTGCCTTCGCGTACTTTCAATTCGGTGAGTTGGCTCTGCAATTCTTCCTTCGCGGATTCATTGGCTTTGCGAGCAAACTCAGCTGCATGAATGGCGCGATGCGTCGCTTTTTCTTCCTCTTCAAGCTGCTCCAGCTTCTTCTCAGCCACGATGCGAGCCGCATCCAGCTCTTTGATCTCTTCGGTAAACCCGCTCTTCTCCTGCCCGGCCACGGCAACTTGTTCAAGTACGTGACGAAGCTCATGCTCTACCTGCTTCATTTCCATCGATGCCTGTTGTTCCGCATTTCGGGTGTCGTCACCGGACTGACGAAGTTCATCCAGCTTGTCCTGACACTGCTCCAGTTGAACTTTTACATCATCCACACTGCGATGCAGTTTCACGATCTGATTTTCGGTATCCAAAATATCCTGGTCGAGCTGGTCCAGCTGCCGTTTCCGGCTGAGCAGACTCACATTTTTCTTGTGCTGGCTACCACCGGTCATGGAACCACCCGCATTGACCACGTCACCTTCAAGTGTCACAACCCGGAAACGATACTGGCAGCGAGCCGCAATTTTATTGGCGACCTCCAGTGTTTCCGCAATAATCACATTACCTAACAGACTGCCAATGATCGCAGCATACTTGGAATCGAATTGTACGAGATCAGCACCAATCCCCACAAAACCTTCCATACCTTCGATCATGGAACGTTCGGCCGCTCCAATGGCACGAGGACGAATGACATCCAGAGGCAGGAACGTTGCTCGCCCCAATTGACGTTGCTTCAGGAAAGCAATCGCCTGTCTGGAAACTGATTCATTCTCCATGACCACATGCTGCAGGGATGCTCCCATCGCTGTCTCTACCGCAAGTTCGATCTTCTCGGGAACTTTAACAAGTTCAGCCACAGCTCCATGAACACCGCTCAGCGTACCTTTGCGTGAAGCCTTGAGGACCTCCTTGACACCCAGCATGAATCCGTCAAAATCATCCTGCATCTCTTTCATCGTATCGCGGCGGGAGACTTGAGCTTCACGTTTTTGTTCCCATTTACGGACCGTGCCCCGACTTTCTTCGAGCAGCTTCTGCAACGACTGGAGTCGTTCACTTTCCGTAATATAACCACCACGCAAATCACTGATTTCTTTGCCCAAACGAACAACTTTTTTCTCAATGCCCGCTTTGCGACTTTCCAGTGTTTCTTTCTGATCCTCCCATTTGCCTGATTCTTCAGCCGCGCGATTCATTCTGCGCTCCAGCGTTTCTTTCTGCTGATCCACATAACGAATTTCATTGCGTGTCTGAGCCATCTGATTCATCAGTTCCAGCAAGTTGCCTTTGAGGCTTTCCTCTTGCTGCTGACTGATGCCGCCTGTGACACCGATGAGTTTGGCTTCTTCCTGAGACAACTGGTTTCTAACTTCACCCAGTTCATGCTCAAGTTTGCCAAACTTTTCTCGCAGTGCAAGCAGCTCGGTTTCCCGTTCGCGATGTCTCTCTTCACTGGCTGCAAGCGTTACTTTGAGCTGCTCCTGATTCGTTTGCAGATGGTGCGAGCGCTCCTTGAGCAATTCCCCAAGTCCTTCACTTTTCTCCGTCGCTTCACTAAATTGCAATAAAGCGGATTGCAGTTGCTCCGTCTCTGTTTCCAGGATACGCAGCGCATTCCGATCATTTTCCAACTTGGCATCATGCGTGGAGACAATCGCAGCCAGTCCAACCTCTTCCTGTTTGAGCGATTGCAACCTTTCGTTGGCCTTACTCCACGATGCGTGAATCTGTTCGATCTGGTACACATACATGGAAATTTCCTGCGATTTGAGCTGAGAACGAAGTTCTTTATAGTGAATGGCTTTCTCCGATTGTTCCTTCAGCGGTCCAATCTGATCTTCCAGTTCGGTCACCAGATCATGAATACGCAGCAAATTCTGTTCTGTCTCATCCAGCTTGCGCGTAGCATCCCGCTTGCGGGATTTATATTTAACGATACCTGAAGCTTCTTCAAAGATGCCCCTGCGGTCCTCTGAACGGGTACTCAGAATCTCTTCAATTCGTCCTTGTCCAATAATCGAATAGGCTTCCTTACCGATACCGGTATCCATAAACAATTCCGTAATATCCTTCAGGCGACAAGATTGCTTGTTAATAAAATACTCACTATCTCCGCTGCGGTGTACACGACGAGTCACCGTCACTTCACCGAAATCCAATGCAAGTGCGTGATCCTCGTTATCAAGCGTTAGCGATACTTCACCGAAATTAACGGCCTTTCGTGCGTCACTGCCTGCAAAAATGATATCTTCCATCTTGCCACCACGCAGCGACTTGGCACTTTGTTCCCCCAGAACCCAACGGATTCCGTCCGATATATTACTCTTGCCACTTCCGTTCGGACCTACAACAGCCGTAATGCCACGAACGAATTCCAACTCCGTTTTGTCGGCGAATGACTTGAATCCACCCAATTCAATCCGTTTTAAAAACATAGGGTTTCTCGTCACCTCCTCTTGCAAATTTCAAGTATTGCATTCCAGCGCCTAAATAAATTGACCATTGTTATTACACATCACTACTTCGATTGCAGTACCATCCTCCGATCGCCCTTATCCCCAGATTTTCTTGATCCCCTTATCCAAGGGAAAAATCCGTTGATAAATGCGCACGCTTCGCTTCTTCAGATTGGTTCTGCACTCTTCGTTTTGTGTAAAATAAGGTTTAACTTATTAGTTAACGATCAGGCTAACTCCCCCTGAACCTCTTTACAAAAAAAAGAGCAAAAAGCAGTCCGGCCGATTACTTCCGCCGGGGCGGACCCGCGGGCTGCTCTTTGCTCTTCGTTTGTCTATGCGCTATCGGTTAAGCTCCGGCTTCCGGAAGCTTCAGTCGATCAAGTGCTGCAGAAGCAGCCTGTTGTTCCGCTTCCTTTTTGGAACGCCCTGTACCTCTGCCAAGCCGTTCTTGACCCATATGGACCTCCGAGACAAACTCACGTTCATGGGCAGGTCCCCGTTCCTCAACGATACGGTACTCCAAAGCTCCCATATTGTGATGCTGAGTAAGTTCCTGCAGTTCCGTTTTGTAATCACTCATTTGCAGCTTGCTGCCCAACACGATTAATGGGAAGACATGCTGGTCGAGAAATGCCCGGACAGGCGCAAGCCCCTGATCCAGATACAATGCACCAATGAAAGACTCGAACACATCCGCCAGCAGAGCCGGCCGTGTCCGTCCTCCAGTCAGTTCCTCACCTTTACCAAGAAGTACATACTGACCAAAACCCAACGCTTCAGCAAATTTGACGAGGGAAGGCTCACAGACAATGGATGCCCGCAGCTTAGTTAATTCGCCTTCCGGACGGTTAGGATACAAATGATACAAGTATTCCGATACAGTCAGTTCCAGCACGGCATCGCCCAGAAACTCCAGACGCTCATTGTCCTGATGCTGACTGAACCGGTGTTCGTTTACATAAGAAGCATGGGTAAACGCTTGTTTTAAAAGCTGCCTGTTGTCAAATTTGATTTGAAGTTTATGTTGTAACTGCTTCAGATCTTCACTCAAACGAACTAGCCCCTTATGCTTCAAATTTTTTGAGAATAATGGTGGCATTGTGACCGCCGAATCCAAATGAATTGGACATGGCAATATTAACTTTGGTTTGACGTGGAACATTTGGAACATAATCCAGATCACATTCCGGATCCTGATTTTCCAGGTTGATTGTTGGAGCCAGTGTCTGATGTGTCAGTGACAATCCGCAGATAACCGCTTCTACACCACCAGCAGCGCCAAGCATGTGGCCCGTCATGGATTTCGTTGAACTCACTGCGAGCTTGTACGCATGATCACCAAACGCCTTTTTGATCGCAAGCGTTTCGGATCTGTCGCCTACTGGAGTCGAAGTTCCATGTGCATTAATGTAATCCACTTCTTCAGGCTCAATACCCGCATTACGAAGCGCCATCTTCATGCAACGTGCTGCTCCGTCCGGATCTGGTTCTGTCATGTGATGTGCATCACCTGTCAGACCGTAACCGATCACTTCACCATAGATGCGTGCACCGCGTTTTTGAGCATGCTCCAGGGATTCCAGAATCAGAACGCCAGCGCCTTCGCCCATAACAAAACCATCACGTTCTGTATCAAAAGGACGGCTCGACTTCGCAGGATCATCATTACGTGTAGACATTGCGCGCATAGCACAGAATCCTGCAAGACCCGTTGGTCTGATTGTTGCTTCCGCACCACCACAGATCATGGCATCTGCATCACCATTGGCAATCAGCTTAAAGGAATCTCCGATGGAGTGTGTACCTGTTGCACAAGCGGTAACCACGTTAATGTTGGGACCTTTGGCGCCAAGAGAAATGGACATTTGGCCAGAAGCCATGTTGGAGATCATCATGGGAATGAAGAACGGGCTTACCCGTTTTGGACCTTTTTGCAACAATGCATTATGTTGGTCCTCCCACGTACCCAATCCACCAATACCTGATCCGATAGACACACCGAAACGTTCTGCATCAATATTCTCGTCAATTTTCAGACCACTGTCTTCAACGGCTTTGAAGCCGGCTGCCACAGCGAACTGTACAAAACGGTCCATTTTGCGAGCATCCTTGCGATCCATATATTCTTCCGGGTTGAAATCTTTGATCTCAGCTGCAATCTGTGTCGTGTATTCACTAACATCAAACGCCTCAATCTGAGAAATTCCGGACTTTCCTGCCATTAAACTGCCCCAGAACGTTTCCAAATCTTTTCCGAGCGATGTCATTACGCCCATTCCGGTAATTACTACTCTTTGTTTCAAACCGAGTCACCTCTATATCGACTGCATTACGCAAGTATTTTGTGGGAATAACCGCAAACAGGCATCTATACAACCAAGATCGGAAGATCTGATTGAGTAGAGCTGCTTGCGGAATGAGAAAAACCAATGAATGATGAGAAGTCCCGCCTGTTCGAAAACATGTGCGGGACTAAAATGACTTTAGGTATGAGATTGTATGTAGTTTACAACTTCACCTACGGTCGTGATTTTTTCTGCATCTTCATCAGAGATTTCCAAATCAAATTCATCTTCCAATTCCATGACCAATTCCACTACATCCAAAGAATCAGCACCCAAATCTTCTTTGAAAGATGCTTCAAGTGTAACTTCAGCTTCGTCTGCGCCCAAGCGGTCGACGACGATGCGTTTTACACGCTCCAATACATCGGACATCCGGTTCACCTCCTTCTTTGGTATTATACGAGAATCGCAGGCAAAATGCCATAGAAGACATATGCGGCTCCCGGCCGGGGAACCCGGCCTTTTTCCGGCATTTCGGATCGTCCAGCGCCTGTTCCCCGACTATTGTTCAAGTCCGGGAAGAATTACATGTACATGCCACCATCGACATGCAGCGTCTGCCCTGTCATATAAGATGAAGCCTGCGAAGCCAGGAACGTGACTACACCGGCAATTTCATCCGGCTGACCCAAACGGGACAACGGAATACCACTCAGCATACCGTCTACCAGCTCCTGGGACAACTCTTTTGTCATATCCGTCTCAATGAAACCTGGTGCTACACAGTTGACTGTGATTCCACGGGAAGCCAGTTCACGAGCAGATGCCTTCGTCAGACCAATGACTCCTGCCTTGGCAGCAACATAGTTTGCTTGTCCAGCATTACCGAGCACACCTACAACCGAGGAGATATTGATAATTCTTCCCGACCGTTGTTTCATCATTGGACGTGTAACTGCCTTAAGACAGTTAAACACTCCTTTGAGATTGGTTTCAATAACCTGATCGAATTCTTCCTCTTTCATACGCATGATCAGATTATCACGGGTAATACCGGCGTTGTTCACCAAAATGTCAACGTTGCCCCATGCTTCGAGTGTAGCTTTGACCATTTGTTCAGCTTCATCCATCAGGCCAACATTGGCTTGAAGTGTAATCGCCTTGACTCCTTTGGCACGAATCTCTTCCGCCACTTCTTCAGCTGCCGCTTGGCTACCCGCATAATTCACGGCTACGTTTGCTCCAGCTTCTGCAAGTGCCAATGCAATACTGCGCCCAATTCCCCGGGATGCCCCGGTAACGAGTGCATTTTTACCTTCTAATGGTTTAGACATAATCATTCCTCCTTTCCCCAAATCTATATCAGTTCAACCAAAGAATGTTTACACTTGCCACTCCGATGACAGAATAAACTTCCGATCGTTGTTATCCCCAGATTTTTTGCTTCCCTTTTCTAATGGGAAAATCCGGTGATAAAGGCGAACGCTCCGCTTCTTCAGTTTTTTTCTGTCCTCTCCGTTCTCGTGTAAAAAGTTTAGTTTAACTCATATAACTCCTTCTAATTCACTTGCCGTTGCTTCGAGCGTTTCAAGACTGTTCACATTGTACAGTTTTACGGTTTTATCTGTTTTTTTAATCAAACCGGTCAATACACTGCCAGATCCAATTTCAATGAACGTATCCACGCCTTGCTCAATAAGCCATGTCACACTGTCTTCCCATAATACAGGAGAATAGACCTGAGCCGTTAACAAATCCTCAACCAGTCCATCCTCTGCAGGTCTTGCAGTCACATTAGCGACTACAGGGACTACTGCCGGTGAGAAGGTAACAGTTCTCAGTTTCTCTTCCAGCTTCTCAGCTGCACCCTTCATCAATGAAGAGTGGAACGGACCGCTTACTTCAAGTGCAATGGCGCGTTTGCCGCCCGCTTCTTTCACTCGTTCCGCGACAGCAGCTACGCCTTCCTTCACACCAGAAATGACGATTTGTCCCGGACAATTAATGTTGGCAAGTTCAACCGCATGACCACTTTCGGATACGTCACGGCAAAGCACCCCCAGCGCTTCCCGATCCGCACCAAGCACAGCAGCCATCGCTCCTTGTCCACCCGGTACTGCCTGTTCCATATACTGACCACGTGCCCGTACAATGCTAACTGCGTCAGCAAACGAAAGAACGCCCGCTGCCACCAGTGCACTATATTCTCCCAGACTGTGTCCAGCCGTATAGTCAGGCTGAATTCCTTTTTCTTTGAAAGCTTCAAGCAAGGCAATACTTGCTGTCAACAGAGCCGGTTGTGTATTTGATGTCTGTTTCAACTCGGTCTCCGGTCCTTCAAATACAAGGTTGCTCAGCGAGAAACCCAACGTTTCATCCGCTGTGCGAAAAATTTCGGTTGCCGCAGGCACGGACTCATACGCGTCCTTGGCCATGCCTACAGCCTGTGATCCCTGTCCGGGAAATACAAATGCTATTTTACCCATCTCATTCATCTCCCAGATGTCTATTTTACCAAACGAGTACCGATGCTCCCCATGTCAAACCGCCACCGAATCCAACCATCAGGACAGTATCTCCGGCTTTCATACGACCTTCCTCTGCCGCTTCCACGAGAGCAAGCGGAATGGAAGCAGCCGATGTGTTTGCATACTTATCCACGTTGACTACAACCTTCTCTTCAGGAAGTTCAAGTCGTTGCATCGCAGATTGAATAATCCGAATATTCGCTTGGTGAGGAACAAACAGATCCACATCCGTGCGCTCCATCCCAGCCTTGCGCAATACCTCAACGGTAGCCGTGCCCATGACACGTACCGCAAACTTGAACACTTCACGACCGTTCATGTAGATGTAATGCTTTTTATTTTCAACGGTCTCTGCGGAAGCAGGCAGACGGGAGCCGCCGCCTTCCATCTGAAGAAGACTACCGCCAGCACCTTCAGCGCCGAGATCGAATGCTTTGAATCCGCGACCTTCCGGAACTTCACCAACGACTACTGCGCCTGCTCCATCACCAAAGAGAACACATGTGTTACGGTCTGTATAATCCGTAATACGAGACAAGCAGTCGGCTCCAATAACAAGAGCGTTGTTGTACATACCGCTTTGGATAAAGCTTGTGGCACTTGCCAAACCGTATACAAATCCGGAACAAGCAGCCGACAGATCAAATGCCGCCGCACCTTTTGCACCCAATCTGTCCTGCAAAATGCAAGCTGTCGACGGGAACGAAGAATCCGGGGTAATGGTTGCCACAATAATCAGATCCAGATCACTGCCTGTCATGCCTGCAGATTCAAGGGCTTTAATAGCCGCTTCGTATGCGAGATCAGAGGTTGCCTGATCGGGTGCAGCAATGTGACGCTCTTTGATTCCTGTACGACTGACGATCCATTCGTCATTCGTATCGACCATTTTCTCCAGGTCGCTATTCGTCAAAATTTTCTCAGGCACATATTTCCCCGTACCAATAATCCCTACTGGGCGCAAATTATTCATGTCGTCACTCACTTCCCGCTAATTTCCTTAGATATGCTCTCTACCAGCTGATTCTGTACTGCAATCCGAGCTTGGCGCACAGCATTTTTGATGGCATTGCCATCAGCAGATCCATGACTTTTCACAACCAGTCTGCTCAAACCGAGGAGGGGCGCACCGCCATGCTCCGTATAATCCAGCTTCCGTTTCAACCCACGCAGCTCAGGCATCAGTACAGCCGCAGCCAGTTTACTTTTGAGGGAAGATGAGAATTGTTCCTTAAGCAAGGCGAAAATGGCACCTGCTGTGCCTTCCAGTGACTTCAGCAGTATATTCCCTGCAAAACCGTCACATACAAGCACATCACAAGCACCCGTCAAAACATCACGTGCCTCGACATTACCGACAAAACGAATGGGGAGTTGTTCCAGTAAAGGATATGCATGTTTGGTTAACTCATTTCCCTTGCCTGGCTCTGTTCCTACATTGAGCAATCCCACTCGTGGGGACTCTATGCCCTGTACTTTTTGCCGGTACAAACTGCCCATGAGGCCATATTGTGCAAGGTGCTCCGGTTTGGCATCCATATTCGCTCCGAGATCCAGCGCAAGCACACCTACATCATCAATCGTTGGAATCATGGGCGCAAGCGCCGGACGTTCAATGCCTTCCATTCGACCCACAACAAGCAAACCCGCTGTCATCAGCGCTCCGGTATTGCCCGCCGAGATCATCGCGTCCGCTTCGCCCTCTTTCAGCATGCGGCCTGCGACCACCATGGAGGCATCCTTCTTGCGACGTACTGCTTTGACGGGTTCATCATCCGAACCAATCACTTCGGAAGCATGCCGGACCGTAAGATTGGCAGGTCTAACACCTGACTGACTCAAAAGAGGCTCCAGCTTGGCTTCATCGCCGATCAGGACGATCTGTGTGTCCGCCCATTCCGTGGCTGCGGCAATCGCACCTTCTACCGTTGATGCGGGTGCATTGTCGCCTCCCATGGCATCAATGACGATTTTCATTCCAAATGACCTCCTTCTCCGCTGTCTTCTCCACCTGAATGGTAGATTACAAAGTTGCCTTGAAACACCATTTCTTCACCTACATAAGTGAATACTTCCACTTTGGCTTTGCCCTTTTGACCTGGAATCGATCTGACATAAGCCTTCGCAATACATTTCTCACCCAAATGAACCGAACGCACAAAGCGAATGTCTGCTGATGCAGTCAACGCGATCTCGTCATTAATAATGGCTACAGCCAAGGAGTTGGCCTGTGCGAAAACATAGTGCCCACGTGCAATCCCTGTTCTTGAAAACACGTGTTCTTCCTTAATCTCAAACAGGGAAATCCCGCTCTTGTCCAGCTGTAAATCAACAATATCACCGATAATTTCATGCAGGGGCAACGAGCGTACCTGATCATACGAGCGCTCCGCCATCAGTTTCATCCGCTCCCGAAGTTCGGGTATTCCAAGTTCCAGTCTGTCAAGACGAATCGTCTGAATACTCACCTTCAATTGGCGTGTAAGTTCCTGATCCGTCACAAACGGGTTCTCTTCTATCATTTTGGTTAACTGCTGTTGCCTCTGTCTCTTCGGTACACGTTCGATGCCTGACACCCCCCGCTGTATCGTTTACGGAACCGTCCCCTCCGGCCAGTTCAACCATTCTTTCGTGTTGCTTCTATAAGTTGCATCCCTGGTCACCAGGGTCGTTCTCAAACGGATTATGGTTCATCTATATGTAACGTCAAATCTTAGAACCTGGTACTAAACTATAGTATATCTCATCCCGTGTCAAAAAGAAAGGCTGGCCTAACAAAAACAATTCACCCTTGCGGAGCATCGATCTCACGCTTGTTAACTCACTCTATTACACACTCTAATCCAAAAAAAGTAGCACCTCATCGAAATGAAGTGCTACTTAATGTCCAACTATTATTGAGAGATGATCTCTCTTGCTTTGTACGTTCCGCACACTTTGCACACGTGGTGACTAAGTTTAAGTTCGCCACATTGTTCACATTTCACCATGCCCGGTACAGCCAATTTAAAGTGAGTGCGACGTTTGTCGCGACGCGTCTTGGACGTTCTCCGTTGAGGTACTGCCATTATTCCCACCTCCTTATCAAAATCAACCTTTGCAGGTAGTTGTTACGTTCGATTTTCAATCATGCTCATTTAAAAAAATCCTTGAGCCCTGCAAGCCGCGGATCGATAACCTGGTTATCACAACCGCAGTCACCTTCGTTCAGCTCATGGCCACACTTAGGGCATAACCCTTTGCATGTATCGCTGCATAGCGGTATAAACGGAAGATCCAGCAGAAAAGCTTCCTCGGCATAACCTTTCAGATCAACGCTATCCCCATCCACATAGAGCGTATCGTCGTCTTCGTGTAATTCCTCTGGCTGTTTTCCCTGCTTGAATTGCTCATGAAAATCAATATGAAAATGTTCATTGATCGGCTTAAGACAACGGGAGCATAACATGTCCACTCCTACTGTCAGCTTGCCATGAACATCCACAACGTCACCTTCTCTGATTTCTGCAGATAAGTCCGCAGTCAGGGGGGTAACGGCTGTGATATCTTGTCGGTTAGAAACCAGTTCCTTGATATCCCATTGTTCGTTAAACTTCAGGGGACCATCACTGGTAGCCACTTTGCGAAATGGCATTAACATTTCCATCACTCCAAACGAAACCAATTTCATAATTCATGTCAAACGTATCACGACAGTTATACAGGTCAAGCCTGCTTTTGTAAAGCAATAAATCCTGACTGTATGTATTCTGACGTTTCATCGTTAAAAGTATTATGAAATTGACTTAACAAACAAAAATCATTATACCGATTTTTCAAGACGTTTGTCAACACTTTTAACTTTACACCCTTTTTAAAACCACGGACCACACAGCCGTTTACTCCATCTGGTCTATTATAGACTCACTTCAAGATAAACTACAAGTCGTCATTTCAGTTGCAGTTGCTTGCAAACACCGGTCACATTTCGTTAACGTTTAGTGTGATCTATATCACACAGACCCTCTTGCTCTCTCCCTATACTTGCTATAAAACGAAGCACGAACAGCTCCATAACCGTTTATATCCAATCATCTCATATCCACTCGGGAGGGAAAATGTATGTTAAGCGAGCACACCATTAAAGTCATTAAATCTACAGTCCCCGTTCTTGAAGTCCACGGCGAAGCGATCACACGCCATTTCTATGAAACGATGTTCACAGCTCATCCGGAACTGCTAAATATTTTCAATCATGCAAATCAGAAGCAGGGACGGCAGCAAGCGGCCCTTGCCAATATGGTATACACCGCTGCCCTTCATATCGACAATCTGACTTCCATCCTGCCTGCCGTTCGACAAGTTGCACATAAGCATCGCAGCCTGGGTATCGTTCCGGAACAATATGCGATTGTCGGTACCTATCTGCTGCAAGCCATCAAAGATGTCCTTGGAGACGCGGCCTCGGATGAAATTATCACCGCATGGGGTGAGGCCTACAATGTCATTGCAGGCGCCTTTATCGGGATCGAACAGGACATGTATGCGCAAGCGGAAAGCCAGACGGGTGGCTGGGAAGGATTTCGCACCTTCAAGGTCGCCAAAAGAGTGCAGGAAAGTGAAGTCATCACGTCCTTTTACCTCGTTCCGGATGATGGTCAGCCCATTGCAAGCTATGAACCGGGACAATACATCAGTATCAAAATCAAACCAGAGGCACAGTCATTTACCCAGATTCGTCAGTATAGCCTTTCAGATAGCCCGGGTAAACCTTACTATCGCATTTCCGTTAAACGCGAGCTAGGTGGATTAGAACGTCCTGATGGAGTCATATCCACATATCTTCACGATCACATTGAAGAAGGCAGTCAAGTGGAACTATCCGCCCCTGCCGGCGACTTCACGCTGAATACGGACGATAAACGTCCTGTTGTTCTCCTAAGTGGTGGCGTCGGTCTAACACCCATGATCAGTATGTTAAATACGCTGGTTAACTTGAACGAAAATCGCACAATTACATTTTTGCATGCAAGTCCGAATGGTCAATCTCACGCGTTCCGTGATCATGTGAACAGTCTGGCCGAATGTAATCAGGGGGTTAAAGCTTATTATTGTTATACTCAACCTGCTGTTTCTGATCGTGAAAGTGAGTTTTTCCATAAGGAAGGGTATATGGATGCGGCCTGGCTTCGCCAAGTGATTGATGAACTGGATGCCAGCTATTATCTATGCGGCCCAGTTTCGTTCATGCGATCAGTGTATACAGAGCTTCAGGCGCTTGGTGTTGCAGCGGACAACATTCATTATGAATTTTTCGGGCCGAAAGTAAGTCTTTCTCCCGCGCCGGAAAACGTATAAGCGTTTTATACAATAAATTTGCAGGCACAGTCTGACATCCGTTGATGTCGGATTCGTGCCTTTTCTGGTCTGTATTGGTGCTTGATTTGATCTAATACATGACATCCCCTATGATGGAATGATTGTGATACATAATCGGTTATGCAATTGAAAGGAGCACGTCTAATCATGAAAGCCGTAGGCGTCATTGTTGAATATAACCCCTTGCACAATGGGCATGTCTATCATTTGCAGGAAGCTCGGCGGCTGAGCGGCGCAGACGCCGTTGTTGCAGTCATGAGCGGCCCTTTTCTCCAACGCGGCGAACCCGCCATCGTGGGTAAAAGGGCACGCACCGAGATGGCGCTGCACGCAGGAGCGGATCTCGTGCTTGAACTGCCGGTGGCTTATGCTGTGCAACCGGCGGAGTGGTTTGCCTTCGGTGCGGTATCGCTGCTGCACCGCACCGGCGTTGTGGACTCGCTTTGCTTCGGCAGCGAGTCCGGCGACCTGGACAGCCTGCAGCGCATTGCGCGCGTGCTGGCTGTGGAGCCCGCAGGGATGCGCGAGGACATCGCGCACCGCCTGCGGGAAGGCGCCAGCTATCCCGCCGCGTACGCAGGAGCGGCGGCAGCGCTGGCGCCCGGCGGCGTCGATGCTCACGACGCCGCCGCACTGCTGGAGCAGCCCAACAATTCGCTTGGGCTGCACTACCTGATCGCGCTGCAACGACTTGGCAGCGCGATTCAGCCCTTTACGGCGGCGCGTACCGGTGCCGCGTATCATGAGGCGACGCCCGGGCCGGGGGCGATCGCCAGTGCCACAGCCGTCCGCCGCCTGCTGATGGCGGACGGACCCGATGCCGCCGCGCCATACGTGCCGGCGGCAACTCTTGCCATTCTGCATCGCGAATGGCAAGAGGGGCGCGCTCCCATACACTGGGAGCGCTTTGCACAGCCGCTGTTGCACCTTGCGGCCACCCGCCGGGCCTCCGAGCTGGAACGCATCGCCGAAGTCACGGAAGGCCTCGAACATCGACTGAGCCGCGCACTCGCTCAGCTCCCGGAGCCTTCAGTCGAAGCACTCCTGAATGCACTGAAGACCAAACGTTACACACGCACCAAACTCCAGCGTATGCTCGCCCACCTGCTCCTGAATCACACCAAAGTCGAGTGTTCACCAGAGCAATTGGCTGACGGACCCGGGTATCTCCGAGTCCTCGGGTTCAATACTCAGGGGCAGAGCCTGCTTAAACGGATGAAGAAGACAGCGTCCTTGCCTGTTGTGTTAAGACCTTCGACGTTCACTCACAATCAACTTGAACTGGATATCCAAGCCCAGGTTGCTTATGGGCTCGCTTGCGAGCATGGGGACACACGCAGGATGTTCAGTGATTACTATGAGTCGCCTGTGAGACTGTAATCCGTTTTTGACCATATGCTTTAATCTTAATAAGCTTTTCATTCCATCATCAAACAGATCGTTCATATCGATTATTGGACACTAAACTATACAACTAAAAACCCCCTTGCTGCGCGCCGCCCAGGCACATCGCAACAAGGGGATTCTCTCATTAACTTCCTTATTTAGCTTGATTCTCTTGGTTCACTTACACCCTTTGAATCTGCTGATACTCTCATTTCTATTGATTACAATTCACTTCATTTCACTGTAATCAATTATTCTGATTTCATCCGTTCTTTATCCATCCGGGTTCAATTCAACTCGATCACTTCCCGCACGTCCATAATCCTATCATTTCACGGACAACGTCTTCAGATAAGCGAGTGCATCATCCACCGTGCTCACAGGCACAAGCTTCATTTTGGTGCCGATCTGTTCAGCCTTGGCTGCTGCTTCCTTATAGTTATCCTTCGGTACAAAGAAGATCTCCGCTTCCTTTCGGTCAGCGGCTACAATCTTGTGCACGACACCCCCAATGGCACCCACCGTACCGTCCTTGGTAATGGTACCTGTACCCGCGATTCGATGCCCCTTGGTCAGATCTCCAGGTGTTAACTGGTTATAGATCTCCAACGTAAACATCAAGCCCGCAGACGGACCCCCCACCTGAGTATCTGTGAAAGAAATCTGTTTATTCGGATCTTCGGCTTTCACCTTCTGAACCGCACCAATCATTACGCCGAGTCCCGGGCGGGTTTCACCTGTTTTATTGTCTTTGACCTGAATCAGTTTCACGTCCCGGCTAATGGTCTCTCCACCACGTTCCAGTTGCATTTCGACTGTATCTCCGACCTTCTTATCTTTTAACTGGGCAGAAAGCACCGTATTATCCGGCGTAGCTGTCCCGTTTACGCCCAGAATAATATCGCCCGGGGCAATATCGCCCTCCGGTTTGGGGTCTTCGGACAGTCCAAATACAAAGATATGCTCAGGTACAATAGAGTAAGCCACACCCGCCTGTTCATATGCGGCCTCCATTGCGGAGGATTGTGAATCACTCATGAACCACACCTGTTCGGCAGAGTATTCCGCTTCGCTTTTGCCGCGCAGTCGGTCTTCCTTTTTATCCACTTGAGCATTTTTATTGAACAGAGAGGTTCCTAGCAAAAACACATTGGCATATGTTGCCGACACGGTCGTCATCATGAACACACCGCGTTCCTCCTGGTCCCCACTCTTCACAGTTACCATTGGTTTTACTTCATCTGCACTGCCAGGCATATATATGATATACGGCGTTGGCATGTACACGGCAACATAGACGACCAGAGCCACCACGATCACAAAGATCGAAGCTCTGAATCCGCCAGATTTCCGAATCCGATTCATCGCATGAGCCTCCGTTCTTTGTATCTCTATATAAGCTGTACATTTATTTCAAGTCTAACACTCTGGTCCCTGTGCATACAATGGTACAGGCCGGATAGGCCGCTGTATACAATAGCCTGTCCGGCCAAGGCCGAACCGCCCTTCGGGCGTCATTCGGCCGTCCATAACGATTCAAATGCCGAATGGGCGTTATCTGATATGAGGTGAAACGATGACATTACAGAGCGAGGTTAGAGATACTGGCCCGTTACGAACGATAATCCTAAGTACTAGCGCTTTAATGTTGGTCATTGCAGTAGTGGCGTCCCCCAAAGAAGCGTTTGATGCCTCTATTCAAGGCCTGGATATATGGTGGAAAATTATCTTCCCTGCCATGCTCCCGTTCCTCATGTTATCCCAAATGCTCACTGCGTTTGGCTTCACCCATGCGATCGGCGCCTTGCTCGGACCGTTAATGCAACGATGGTTCAGACTTCCAGGCAACGCAGGTCTGGCGATTGCCGTTGGCATGTGCGGCGGATTCCCCGCAGGAGCAGATGCGGTATCCCGTTTATTTCAGGATAGACAAATTACCGCCAAGCAGGCGGTTGTCCTTGCGGCGGCATCTCATTTTGCCAATCCAATGATGATCATACTGGTCGTCGGTGCTGCATTTCTCCACCAGCCAGCGGCCGGATATTTTTTACTCGTGGTCCACTGGATTAGCGGCTGGATCGCCGCCATTCTGGCCACACGTCTCCTGCCTGCACCGGGTAACCAGACAGACAAGGTTGGCTCGACAGCCGTGCAAGCAAATGACAGCTCTCTTGATTCTCAGTCTGCAAGTCCTCCAAGTTCCATAAGTCGCTCATCTGCACCTCAACACTCTACGTTCAAAAGACGCAGTATGTGGTCTGAAATGACGATTGCAGCAAGGGAAGCCCATAGTCGTGATGGAAGAGGGTTTGGCAAACTGCTCGGTGACACCGTATCCCAAGCTGTGCAGACCTTGATGATGACTGGAGGATACATGATCGGTTTTGCCGTGTTTATCCGGTTGGTCTCCCTTTATCTGACGCCAGGGTCCTCTGCTGCGCTATGGCCAGCCTTCTTTGAGCTTCACCTGGGAACCTATCATTTGAGTCAGACTACACTTACCCCCGCCCTGCTTATACCTCTGCTTGCAGCCGTTCTGGGGTGGGGTGGTTTATGCTCCCATCTGCAAGTCTCTGCTGTACTGAAAACAACGGGTCCAAACAGCAAATCCATGTTGTACTTTGCCGGAGTTCGTCTGATTCATGGATTAACCGCCTTTTTCATCAGTCTGTTCCTATGGATGCCGTTCAGTCGTTATAGCACAGAAGCCTGGACCACAATACAGACCAATGCAGCGCAGGGGCTCTCGACACCATTCGGTTGGCTATGGATACATGGTCCAGGTAACACATACACAATCAACACCATTTGGAGCATCTTCCCTGCTGCATGCATGGGTCTTGCGTTACTTCTTGCAGTCATGATTAGTCTATCGGGTCTTACCTTCTGGTTTAACCGCCGGTTTTCTCGCTGATTTTCTGACGAAGCGCAGCTTCCACTTCAGGTGATACAAGATCTGTAACATCTCCATGATAATGAGCGATCTCTTTCACGATGCTGGAACTTAAATAGGAATACTTCGGATTCGTCATCATAAATATCGTTTCCGCATCCGGATTCAACTTGCTGTTGGTCGATGCCAATTGCAACTCGTATTCAAAATCAGTTACCGAGCGTATACCGCGAACGATGACCTGAGCTTCCTTTTGCCGGACGTAATTGGCTGTCAGATCGCGGAAACTGTCCACTTCCACATTGGGTAGATGGCGGGTTACTTCCGTAATCAGTTCTTTGCGTTCCTCCACCGTAAACAGCGGATTTTTGCTCATATTGTTCAACACAGCCACAATGACGCGATCGAATTGCTTCGATGCTCTGGCGATAATATCCAGATGCCCCATCGTTACAGGATCAAAACTTCCAGGATATACGGCAATCCGTTCCTGTCGATGTATCATTTCAGTCATGAGGAGCCTCCTCTTCCGGTGTAATGGATTCACCATCTTCTACTGCTTCAGGAGCATAATAATAGATGGATACTGCCGTCTCCCCATACACAGCTTTGCGCGTTTGTTCAAACGGGCCGAATTGCTCAGGGTAATCATGTTTGGATTCATATTCAAGCACGATCGTTGCTTCGGGTTCCAGAAGTTCCAATTCGTGCATGGTCATCATCAACTCGTGTCCGTTCTTCATACGATATGGCGGGTCGAGAAACACCAGATCAAATGTTGTGCCTCGTTTGGCGAGTGCCTTCAATGCACGACCTGCATCATTACGATATACGGCCGCTTGGTCTTCCAGCTTGGTCGCCTTCAGATTCATGCGGATAACTTCAATACTTTTTGATTCCAAATCAACAAAAACAGCCTTGTCCATGCCGCGGCTCAGTGCCTCAATACCGAGACCTCCACTGCCTGCAAACAGATCCAATGCTGCACCGCCCTCAAAATAAGGACCAACCATGCTAAATAACGCTTCCTTCACCTTGTCGGTGGTCGGCCGCGTACCTGTGCCAGGAACAGCCTTCAGAGGCCTGCCTTTCGCACTCCCAGATACCACTCTCACTGACGAGTCACCTTTTCTCTATGTAAATTTATTGATACAGCTATCGTACCACACTCGGGTTCTGTTTGAAAAATACTCAGTCTTGATATGACTTGGAAAAATGTTGACGAATTGTTAACGCATATGTATAAAAAGAAAACATTCGGGCGATTCTATAATTATCGACATCACAAGTGTCGTAGACAACCGCGGAGAAGACTTACGTTTCCCCATAAGCTCTTCGTCCGGTTTCTCCTCTCCCATGAAAAGTAGACCCTCGAAAGAGGGTCTATTTTTGTTGTTTATATTTTCATTTATTTTGTTAGTTATATGTTTCTTCAAATTCACTTATTTCGGCTTGCTCTTCGGTCTGCAACCATCCGATCTCCCTTAGCCACATGCCTATATCTGCGATAAATTCATTTGTGTTTAGATGTTCAATCTTGTACTTCTGTATTTTCTCACTCAAAAAAGCATAGAACTCATGGCTTAACGCATACCGTTGTTTGGTTTTGCTTAATGTCTTATACCGGTCCTCACTGACCACCAGATCAAAATAGATGACATTCTCCTTCTTCACATGTCTAACCGTGGACCTTCTATCGTATTCTTCAGGAAGACACCTGAAAACAAAGAAGACTTCAATATCAACTCCTTGATATTTGGTTTCTGCTTTATCAAAAACAGACTGCAACTCATCCGAAAGATCGTCAACCCGCGTTAATCCGGAAGTATCCGTTGATTTGCCCAGGATCATCATTAAACTCCTTCTTGTTCATTTTCAACATTCATAATGCAACTAAAAAAGGTTGACTAGTGATGTAATCCCCGTCAACCTTTCCTAATGTTTATCATTCTTGTGTATTACCAAACTCAGGAAGCTATACTAGTTCATCTCTCGATGCTTCCGATTAGACCTTCGCAAATTGATCAATGGAATGATAAGTACAACAACCGGCAAGAGAAGATTTATTGAACCATTCTTAATCATCATGAAGGTAATAAACAGCACGGCGAGCCAAGTCATAATCTCCGTCATCTCATATTTGGTTAACGTAAGCTTGAATGCTTTTTTCGAAATGAAACGAATCAAGAAATAGGCGATCAAGCTATAGAACAGGATCATTCCCAAAATGGCAACAGTGATTATGAGATACATATCCACCATAAAAATCTCACCCGACCCTTATGTCATTTCCTTAATTTTACCATATAAGCAATAGGGTGTCTTCACTTCTCTTCAACAACAATCGTTGCATTATAGATCACAACACGTTTACCATTCAGATCGAATAATACTTTATTTCCGTATTCGGTATCTTCCACGTCAATTTTGCCATCATAGGTCTGAATCAATTCACCATTATTGCTGTACACTTTAACAACCCTCTCCAGGCCGCCCGAGTTATTGGATCTCATCGTTTTGAGTGCGCGTTCACCCGAAGCTGTATTGAAATACCATATGAAACATCCAACAATGATGCCCAGAAAGACCAACACCGTGACCCATATCCCTGTCTTTGCTTTTCGACTCATTTTGAATCCCCCCTCTTATGTTTCCTGTCTCGTACATTACGAGGTTGGAGAGAGAACGGTTTCATTCAATGCCTTTCGAACTGTTCGTTTGACATGACAAAACAGAGGCCTCCGATGAGCGAAGACCTCTGTTCTTAATAGAATACATTCTTTAATTTCTAGGATTCTTGAATTACAGTCCACGAATAACGAATTCAAATGTCAGTTCGCCGTCCGAAGGGATCAGATATTCCGGATGAACCGGAGCACCCCAGCTATCATCACCGCCGACACCCATTTGTTTACCCGCTACAGTCACGACTGTATAGTGCACAGGAGGCAATTCGTACGCATGTTGTGCGTTCTCCAGCTCAAATGCGGTATACGGTGATACATTCAGCTCAACCGGAGTTCCGGATGCCTCAATCTTGAAGCCACGTCCCGCGTTGTCAGTCAATTTAGCCCAACGTACGCCAGTGCGGTTGCCTGATTCCTGTGGTACCAGATATGGAGCCATGGTATCCGCAACCTTGCTGCCATGGATGCCCAGACGTGCGCCAAATGCACGGTCTGCATAGTTTTCTTCCGGTCCCATCGCAAGCCATTCCACGTTTTCAAAGTCAGGTGATGTTCTGAAGGACAATGCATGAATTGGCAAGTTCGGCAATCCGGCTGTACCTTTGTACGTATTATGCACACGTACGCTTCCATCTGCATGAACGGTGTACACCACTTTGACTTGTACATCCTCGGAAATGTTGAGTTTGTACGTGAATTCAATCCGGTATTGATCCGGTTTCTGTTCTGCTTTCCACTCCACAGAACGAGGCATCAGGCTCGCGGCATACCAAGCGCCCAGTTCGAAGCCCATCGCCATGCCTTTGTCATTATCCGTCATTGCACGCCAGAAGAGCGGTGCAGGTGGTACAGCAATGGTCTCACGACCGGACAATTTCAGGGAAACCAGTGTGCCAAACTGTTTGGAGAATAACGCATGCGTTTTGCCAGCACGAACACCGATGTTAACGTCACCTTCAACCACCTGTACATCACTTACAAGGTTCAAGTCGACTTCAACTGCATCATTTACTTGATCCTGTGTGAAAATAAACTGTCCAAATGCCACTTCTTCGCCTTTGTCAGCCCACAGTGTAGCTTCTTTTAACACAAATGCAGTGTTCACAGCGTACTCGCCGCCCACCAGGGATTCTGTACCCAGCGGAAGCTTAACTACTGTCTCGCTTTGCGCATCCACGTTCACTTCCAATGTTCCGCGCAGCACTTCATGTCCCTCACGCTCCAGGCTGTACACCAGTTCCAATGCAGATGTATCTGCAAACAGGTTACCGTTCACGATTTTGACACCTTCACGATCCGGGAACAGCTTGATGTTCTGATACAGGAATTTGACCTCCTGCATTTTTGCAGTTACTTTACGATCAGCATGAACAATACCATTACCACAGAATGAATAGTCTGATGGACGATCACCGAAATCTCCGCCATAGGCGAGGAATTCTTTGCCGTAACGATCTTTTTTATAAATGGATTGGTCGATGTAATCCCAGATGAATCCACCTTGATACATCGGGTATTTGTCTTCCAGCTCCGTATATTTGTGCATGCCACCAATAGAGTTACCCATGGCGTGCATGTACTCACAGCTAATATAAGGTTTGGTCGGGTTGGCATTCAGGAATTCCTCAATGTCCGCCGGTTTGGCATACATACGGGTCTCCATATCACTTGTCTCATCGAAACGGCGATCATGGAATACACCTTCGTAATGTACCAGACGAGTTGGATCAGCCGACTTGAAGTATTGGGACACTTTGTAGATAACTTCACCGCCATGGGATTCGTTACCACAAGACCAGATCAGAATGGACGGATGGTTTTTGTCACGCTCCACCATGGATACAGCGCGATCCATAACGATATCATGCCATTCCGGTTTGTCCCCTGGAATAACCCAAGAAGGCTCAACGGCGCCAAGTTTCTGCCAAGATCCGTGTGTCTCCAGATTCATCTCGTCAATAACATACAATCCATATTCATCACACAGCTCATACCATAGACTTTGGTTTGGATAGTGTGACGTACGTACAGCATTCATATTATTTTGTTTGATCGTACGAACATCCCACAGCATATCTTCCTTCGTAACCGCACGCCCACGACGCGGGTTGAACTCATGGCGATTTACACCTTTGAATACGATACGTTTACCGTTGATGTGCATTACTTTGTCAATCATTTCGAATGTACGGAAACCAACAGCTTGAGGAACGACCTCTACCAGTGTGCCCGCAGCATCATATACCCGAATATAGAGACGGTACAAGTATGGAATCTCTGCGCTCCACAGATTCACTGTACCGATATCTTCACGAAGACTTACTTGTCCATCGTTAACCTTGGATTCAAACGTTTTAACGGTATTGCCTTCACGATCACGAAGTTCAGCCTCTACACGTGCTCCAGCAACCGCTTTTCCTTCCAGTTTCAAATCCAGTTGCAATGTACCGTTCGTATAGGACTTGTCCAGATCTGTACGAACATGAACATCACGTACGTGTGCAGCAGGGACCGTATACAGATATACATCTCTGAAAATACCGGAGAAACGCCAGAAATCCTGATCTTCCAGCCAGCTGCCTGTGCTGCGCTGATACACCTCAACTGCGAGTTTATTCTCTCCATCCTGAAGGAATGGTGTCAAGTCGAAGTCAGACGGCGTAAAACTGTCCTCCCCATATCCTACGAATTGTCCATTAAGCCATACATAAAATGCAGACTCTACTCCTTGGAAAGAAATATATACCGGATTCGACTCCCAACCTGTCGGCAGGTGGAATGTACGAATGTAACTTCCAACAGGATTTTTATCCTGTGGCAATGCTGGTGGACGAATGTCGTTCAAGCCATCCCAAGGGTATTGTGTATTTACATATTGAATCTGTCCGTATCCTTGAAGTTGGATATGCCCCGGAACTTCAATATCATCCCAGCCTTCACTGGAGAAATCGGATGTATAGAAAAACTCAGAACGACTGTCTGGACGAATCGCATAGTTGAATTTCCAGGTTCCATTCAGATCATAACGCATGGACATTGCGCCTGAACCTACAGCCTCTTCCATCGTTTGGTAATAACGGTGATCGGAATAGGCATGAAGACGGTTCACCTCAAATACACTTACGTCTCCCAACCAGTTGATATCTGCCTTTGTTGCTTTCATCGGCTCTCTCTCCCTTTAAAACGTTATAGTTTGAACTAATTCAAGGTTGATTCCTGATTTCCTTTTTGCTTTACATAAACAAACAAAAAAGACAGAGGTACGCCATTACTGGCGTCCTCTCTTCTTTCCTGCACCCGTCATTTGCACGGATTATGCTGTTTTCATTACTTCACGGAACCTACCATACCTGCTACAAAATGTTTTTGCATGATGAAGAATACGATTGCTGTAGGCAGTGTTGCAATAACGATTGCTGTCATGATTACCCCATAATCAGGCGCATACCCAGCACCCAGATTCGAGATCAACAGTGGAATCGTTTGTTGGTCAGGCGTTTGCAATACAATGAGTGGCCACAGATAGTTGTTCCAGCTACTCATGAATGTAATGATTGCTGCTGCTGCATAGGTTGTTTTCATCGTTGGCATGTAGATCTTCAGGAAGATCCCCAGTTCACTCAGACCGTCAATACGTCCAGCTTCCAGCAAATCTTTCGGGAACATTTTCGTGTTCTGACGGAAAAAGAAGATCAGGAACGCTGTTGCAATGGTTGGCAGAATAACGGCTGCCATCGTATTGATACCGATCACTGGTGCTACACCCGAGATCGTTGCAAACATGCGGTACAGTGGTACCATAATTGCTGCAAACGGGATCATCATGGATAACAACAGGATATTGAACACAACATCACGAGACTTCGTGCGATATACCTCGAAGCCATAACCTGCCATGGAACCAATCAACAGCGCCAGAACAGTGGAGATCACCGAGATTATCGCCGAGTTTCCAAGTGCCTGAACCAGATTGGTCGAATCAATCAGTTTGTTGAAGTTATCAATGAAAGCTGAACCCGGTAATAATCTGCCTTTGGTTACATCGACAGATGCATTCGTTGAACTGACCAGCATCCAGAAGAAAGGGAAAATGGATACAAAGGCGACGATGGATAGGAACACATAAGTGAAAATCCGTTTTGCTTTAGCTTTAGCCATTTTTATTATCACCTGCCACTTTAAACTGGATGATGGACAATACAATAATCAAGATTACGATGGAATACGAAACGGTTGCTGCGTAACCGAAGTCCGGTGAATATTTAAACGAAAGGTTGTAGATGTATTGTGAAATCGACATGGTCGCATTACCTGGACCACCTTTGGTAATATTCATGATCTCATCGAAGATTTGCAGTGTACCAATCGTTGATGTGATGGACGTGAAGAGGATAATCGGTTTAAGCAAAGGTACTGTGATTTTGAAGAATTGTGTAAAAGCATTCGCTCCGTCAATTCTTGCAGCTTCATAGATCGATTGATCAATGTTTTGCAGGGATGACAGATAGAAAATCATGTTATATCCGGTCCAACGCCAAGTAACGGCGATTATGATCGTAATTTTAGCCCAGAACGGGTCTGTGATCCATTGGATTGGGTCGCCAATAATGTGCAAACCCATCAGGAATTGATTCACCATTCCATCTGGTGCGAACAAATATTTAAATACAACAGAGTATGCTACCAATGAAGTTACACAAGGCAAGAAAATCGCTGTACGGAAGAAGCTCCGGAAGCGCAGTGTGCTGTCATTCAGCAATACGGAAATAAACAATCCAAGAATAATCATTACAGGTACTTGAATAATCAAGTAGATAAATGTATTCGACAATGCTGTACGGAACGTTGTGTCAACTAACAATCTTTTATAGTTAGAAAGGCCCGAAAATTCAAGATTGGCTCCTACACCAGACTTGAACGATAAGAGCAGCGCTTGGATCATCGGGTAGAAGTAAAATGCAACAATCCCGACAACAGCCAGCAAAACAAAAGCCCATCCAGTCAAATTATTTTTCTTTTGGAGACTGTCTCCTGTATTCATGGCTTTCACAGTATGGCTCCTCTCTCTCTCCATGGAACATGGGTAGAACCCACGGAGCCTCTCGCCATATCCGGTACGACTTGCGCCGGACATGGGAGATGGCTCCGATGTTTCCTAGGGTTCTATAAGTTACCTTGGGTATCTTAGTTTAATTGTGCTTCAGCTTGTTTTTGTGCATCAGCCAGAACGTCATCGATTGATTTACCGTTCAGGAATGCTTGCATTTCTACAACCAGAATATCTTCAATGGCATAAGTGTTGATACCGTAGTTTACGCTTGGAATTTCTTTCGTCCAATTTGCAAAGTCTGTGAAGATTTTTTGTCCACCGAAGTACTCGTCTTCTTTGGCATATGCTTCTCCATCAACTGCTGGTTTGTACGTACCGATTGCACCGATGTTGTTCAACAGATCTTGATACAATTGTTTGTCAGAACCGAATGTTTTAGCTACGAAGTCAGCTGCTTGATCTGCACCAGGAACATTGTTCATTACATACCAAGAGCTACCACCCAAGTTGGATGCGTGAACAGAGTTTGGTTGACCAGCCATTTTCGGCATTGGAGCTACGGCCCATTTGCCAGACTGTGAAGCTTCTTGACGTACAGATGGTGAGAACCAGTTACCTGTAGGAATTGTTGCTACACTGCCGTTATTGGCGTTGGCAACGAATTGACTCCAGTCAGAGTGCAATTTAACAATGTTGGCATCCATCATTGCTTTGTAAGTAATAAACGCTTCTTTCAGTGCGGCATTGTTAGCAATATCAGGTGTTTTACCATCTTCTGCGGAATACCATTTACCTGCAGTTTGGATCATCATACGAATCAAACCAAGGTCATTCGGGTCAAGAGAAAGAAGCTCTTTACCTGTTTTAGCTTTTACGTCTTTACCAATTTGGATGTAATCATCCCAAGTGATGTCTTGCAGGTCAGCAGATTTGTAGCCTGCTTCTTCCAGCAAGTCTGTTCTGTAGTACAAGCCAGCAACGCCGGAGTCAAATGGTACTCCGTATTGTTTGCCATCAAACGCTGTTGGTCCGAGTTTGTAATCTGCAAAGTCGGAAGCCGTGATGCTTGAAGAAAGATCTTTGAACGCATCAGGATATGCATTCAGGAAGCTTTGTGAGCGATAGTCTTCAATCAGAACTACGTTTGGAAGACCGCTTGCAGTTCCTGAGTTAAGACCCGTGTTCAATTTCTGAATGATATCAGCTTGAGCGTATTCAATGATGTTGATTTTCACATCAGGATTTGCTTTTTGATATGCTTCTTTGGCAGTTTCCATGGCTGCAACGTTAAAAGCTTTGTCCCAAGCCCAAACCGTAATTTCGTTTGTTTTTTCGTCACCACCACTAGCGGAATTACCTCCACCACCGGATGAACATGCAGACAACAGCAATACTGTAACGAGCATCAATACCCACATTTTTTTCAAAACATTCAACTCCCCTTTAACCTCTTTGTGTGTAATTTGTTTGCGTTTTCTGAAAGCGGTTGCTTTCGATGTATTCATCTTATCATTCCCATATCTCCATTCGTTAGTAATAATTTTGTACGGATTTGTCATCTTATTACCACAATGAAAACCTTTACAGAAACCGTTTGCATTAAATTTGGTTTTTTGTAATTTCTTTTGATTTTGTATTATCTTGATCTTGAAATCGTACAAATATGTATTTTCACTTCAACTCTGACATGCAAAGATCCCCCGTTTCTGTAGTACTACAGAAACGGGGGATCTCGATTTTGAGTGAATTCCATTGAATCGGGTTTCAATTTAACTTGTAATCAAAGGCAGTGTAACCGTTACTCTCGTGCCTTCCCCGACGGTACTCATAATGGTGACACCGTAAGGTGAACCATATAATAGCTCAATGCGATCATGCACGTTGCGAATACCGATCCCGCTGAATAGTTGACGATTGTTTTTCGGATTAGGCAATGTTTCTCCCATAACGAGTCCTTCAATTCCATCACCATTGTCCATGATCTCACAGATAAGTGATTCACCTGCTCTGGACACCATGACATGAATCGTACCCATCTCTTTCTTGATAAATCCATGGAAAAATGCATTCTCGATAAACGGCTGGATCACCAGCTTGGGTACATGATAGTGAGTACAATCCGGAGCAATGTAGAAAGCCGCTTTAATCCGGCCACCGTACCTAACGTGATTAATGAAAACATAATTTTTCAAATTCTCGACTTCTTGTTCGACTGTCACGGTCTGACTCACATCACTAATCGTATTTTGCAACAGTCCAATTAATGCATTAATGGTCTCTGCTGCCCTGTCCTTGTTACCTTGTTGCACCAGAACTTTGATGGAAGCAAGGGTATTGTACAAGAAGTGAGGATTAATCTGACTCTGTAAAGCCGCAAGCTCAGCGTTACGTTGTTCACGCTGGGTCTGCACCAACTGATCCACATAATCATGCAGCTCATCAAGCATATAATTGTAAGCATGGCCAAGCTGCCTGCTCTCGTAGCTTCCACTCACCGGAATATAGTTATCCAGATCACTTTTCGTAATGTTGGACATCTGCTTCACCAGTCTGCGCAGTGACTTGGTAATCTGGCTGGTGATGAGAAACACAAGAATGAGTGCCCCTACTACGATAGCTGCACAGATCAGAGCAACTGTCTTCATGTCGATGAGTTGTCCCATCGCCAGATCCTTATCCACTACATTGACAATATAGAATCGATAGAATGGTAAATACTCGGATAGAACAACGCTATCCTGATCCATCACACGAGCATTAATACTTCTCGGAGTGTTGCTGTTCATTTCTCGGGCATACGATAGCAGATCCAGCTGAGTTGTTCCAATCCAGTCTTCACGATTCGATGATACAATCTCACCTTTTTCATTCATAATGACCACATCATTGCCGCGACTTGTAAAACTGCTGTAAAATTGCCGGAATATATCTTCCCTCATGGTGACATAGAGCGTACCGTATATTCGGCTACGTGTTCGATCCGTCAATGCCTTCGTCGCAGAGATCATCTGCTGACTCCCGAGCATTGCCTCGTTTTGGTAATCATCAAAGATCAGACGGCTCGGCGTCTCAGCGGCTTCCATCGTAATCGGCTCCTGCTTCAATTCGTCCACTGACATCTGAAGGTGAGCACGATTGGTGGAATAGCTTCGTCCATTAATCCCGATAATCGTTATCCCTACTTCGTAGGACTCGGTTATAGATTGAACCCGATCCATCGTTTCCCTCATATTATAGAAGGATTTGGCCATCGTGAGGGAATCGGCATCACCTTCAGACAGGAATCCCCGAATCGCTCCACTCTGCGTCACATTATTGGATACGGCAGCAATGGCCTCATTAAAGGATTCAAAATTTGTCTTGATCTGATTAAGCACCTTGGAGTTCGTGATACTGAATGTCTCGGTAAACAGATTCGTAGACATGTGAATGGTCGTCCATAAGATGAGTACAGAGACGAGAACAATACTGATGACCATAACCAGAAACAACTTGGGAAATAATCCGAGACGAGATAATCTGTTCATCCATTTCTTCATGATCTTATCCTTCTGACTTTATGCCCAGAATTTGCGACGGTATCGGCTTGGTGATAGTCCGGTGAATTTTTTGAACACTTTGCAAAAGTAACTATGATCGGAATAGCCAACCATACTGCTAATCTCAGAAATGGTTACATCATCGGATCGGAGCAGTTCCTCCGCTTTTTCAATCCGGATTTTATTCAGATATTCATTAAAACCTTCTTTTTTGTGAGATGAGAAATAACTGGATAAATAGGATGGATTAAAATGAAAGTGTTTGGCGACCTCCGCAAGCCCAAGCGGCTGGTCAAAGTGCTCATGCATGTAATCCAGCAGCATCTTCATGTTGGGATCACTTCGTTTCCCACCCGCACCGACGATGTACTCCTGAACTTCCGTCATGAAATGGTCAAGCACAGTCATAACTTCGTCTAGACTCGAAGCCCCGTCCACATTTTTAAAATACGTATATTTGCTCTCTTCCAGCCCAGCAGACTGAACATCCATATCCGCGAGGGTAATGGTTACGTTGAAGATCAAATTACCCAGAAATGATTTGATCTCAAACACATCGGCAATATAATCCCGTCCAAGTGTTGTCGCATGATCCTGCAAATACTCTCTAGCCGCTTCAACCCGGTTACGCTTCACATGCTGTAAGAACATATTCACATTAAACTGGTAACCTGCGGGATGCATTGGAGGCAGTTCACCATACACCAGAATTGGTCGATCCTTATAATAGAAGCGATATTCCATCAGCTTAATCAGGCGTTCCCTGTAGACTACTCCCATCTGTTCAAATGAAGTAAAGCTGTCACTAAGCACCCAGCCAGGGCTGCCTTGTCCCGCTACATGTTCGCCAGCCAGCTGTCTAATGCGTCCTACCATCCATTCATCTCTTGCAGGGTTAACATTAAGAAGTACAACTGGTAGTGTACCCTCTGCCGGAATTACTGCGCATTCCACTTCAGGCAGATCACTGCGTAGCCTCGATTCGATCTGTTCCTGATCCAGCTTCAGCGGATTGCCCTCAGCATCCATGGGTCTATACACGAGCATCCGAAAGGATTCATGTGGAAAGGTGTCCCGAATCATCGGCATCTCACTGTCTTCGTCCAGTGTGAATCCCGACAGCATCTTCTCCATCAGCTGTCCAAGTCTCCAGCCATCGTGCGACGGCTCGAACTGTAGCTCCGGAATTTTACCCGCTGTACGTTGAAGGACTTGCAATAATTCATTCGTATCCAACTTCGGCTTCAGTATATAATCGGCTGCCCCGTGCTGAAGCGTAGAACGTACATACTCGAACTCACTGAAACTGCTAAGTACAATCACTTCAATCTGCGGATTACTGGCTTTAAGTGTACGGACAAATGTTTCGCCGTCCATGACAGGCATAACAATGTCGGTAATCACAATATCCGGTTTTAACAGGCTCACCTGCTGTAATCCTTCTTCACCGTTGGAAGCTTCACCCACAATGAGAAATCCTTCGGCTTCCCAGTTCATATGATGCTTTATGCCCTGTCTTACCAGAAACTCATCGTCAACAATCAGCACCTTGCACAACCGGTTCATGATCGCGACCCCCTTGTCTAATCTTTCCTCTATATCTGTACAGGCTATACCCACTATTATATATCGGTTATAAACACGTTCCAGTGTTAGCGGTTACATTAAATTTAAATTGATTGTACATCTTTTTTATATCCTAAAATGATCCTTTATACAATGGTAACTATCTATAGTTTACACTATATTTCGACAAAATAAGAAGTCCTGACTCGCCATTTGGTCATTTGGCGAATCAGGACCCCTATTTACTATCCTTTATTTCGTTAAATCACTCCTACGGTTCAATGCCCCATTGTAGATTTCCAGCGATATAACCGGTGACTTTGGACCATTCGGTATAGGAAGTCTGACTACCTGCAAAGGAGTAATCATCCGTTTGCGTATAGTTGGTCCAATTGCTCTTGGAGATGCGAGAATGGATTTCCGTGCTTTGTCCCGCACTCAATGTGCCAGCCGAGGCCGTAAAACCGATCTCAAGCACGTGGTCAGCACCTGTCCGCACTGGATTGATTGCACTGAATGTGCCTGTTACATTCGAACTGCCAGCACTCGCCCAGTCCGCGAAAAAGTTCTGCGGCTGATCACCGTTAATGGTGTAATAGTATCTGATTTTCACATCAGACAGATTCAATGCCGCAGTGCCCGTATTCGTCAGTTTGAATTTGGGACTGATGGAGCTGCCCGTTGCCGATGTGTTGCTATTAAACATTTCAATGCGTATATTTCCAGCTGGTGCAGCTGTCGTGTCTTTAATGAGCAGATTCAAGGTCGCATGAGCGCCTGCGCTGAATTGAAAGGATAGAGCCGCTGCGCCATTTGGCAGTGAAGACAGGTAATTTTTACTCAATACGACCTCATTACCTGTTAAGGTGTAATCTGTACCTGAAACCAGCGTTGCATTCCCGTTACGAATGGATACAAGTGTATTCCCGTTCAACGTTAATGTGACTGGAATATCAACCTGATTGCCTGCTTTACGATCAAATTCCGCTGTAACCGGTGTAATCGCAGCGTTGGTCACTGGTGCTGTACCCCCGCCGTCCCCGCCGCCATTGTTACCTCCAACACGGTCAGCATACAAGATTCCGCGGCCATTCGTTCCGAGATATACTCTGCCATACAGACGCGGATCACCCGTTATGGTGGTTACACGAGCATACTGATGCTGATCATCGTTGATACGAACCCAATGGGCACCACCGTCATCGGAGCGGAAGAACCCACGTGTTCCATCGATCTGGGCAACCGTGTACAACGCAACAACACTCTGCCCAGGGGCCGCTTTACCAAATCCGATACTGTCTGCTTCCTCTACATTGGCAAGCTTCGTGAAGGTCGCTCCTGAATCCGTAGAATGCCATAATCCGTATGGCCCTTCTTCCTCACTACCACCTGCAAACCAGAGTTCGCCTTCAACACCTGGAACGGCATCCAGATCAGCATTTCCTGCCATTGGAAGTCCGGTCGCTGGCGATGTCGTGAAGGTGGCACCACCGTTTACACTCACATAGATTTTACCCGCTGCAAATCCATAGAATTTGTTTGGGTTTACACGATCAGAAATCACTTTCGCCTGTGCAGGTATTCCTGTACTTGCCGTCCAGGAATTGCCGCCAGTCGAGTAATGTACACCTTTGTCTGATGTGCTCCACACCAATCGATTACCATTGGAGGAGATGGCTACAGTTCCCCCTCCGGTTGTGCCGGCAGGTTCTACACTCGCTTTATACCATGTAGTGCCTCCATCACTGGACAAACCAATGGATCTTGCGTTTGGATCGGCAGCATAATCTGCTTTTCCTACGCGAACCATCGTATTCGGACTTAACTCTGCAAAATCAAGACTTTCTGTGGAAGAATAGTTTGGATTCGTAAATATGGTTGTTGGCACCTGGTCCAGATTGTTATGACGGAAACCTGAGACATCTCCCACTCCACTTAACAAATGTGCACCACTTGGCGGGCTGATCAGATCCAGTACGGCAATCTCTTCGACACCCTTCGCCATCACTGAAATATTGATTTTTTTATCATCATCCCAATCTGTCAGGTTATTCGTTCCATAGATCGTTGCCCCTGTTCCATACATCATGCGATCCGAATCAAACGGATCAATCTCCAGATCACCGATCATCCAGCCCAGTTTTGGAGTTGTTTCGGGCGGGGCAGGAGTCGTGCCAAATGTGAGCCATGGCGCTGCCGAAATATCCTGTGTATACCGTAACTTCCGGTTCGGATATCCTTCAAATTCCCATATGCGTGTCCATGTCGCTCCGCCATCTGTACTGCGGAACAAAGTGGCATCCGGCCACCAGGAATTCAATGTCGCAACCATCAATGTACCTGGATTCTGTGCATCGACAGCCAATCCGCCATATCCAAAGTAATTATCTGTGCTGCTGCTTGGAACAGGACTGATGTTGGTCCAGACACCCGTTGAGGTATTCAGCTTCCATACATCGCCTTTCTCCCCATCATAAGGTCCAACACCATCGCTGTAAGTAATATAGAGGCTACCGTCTGCATCAAGCACACCATGATGCGGGATATAACCTGTAGGTTGACCGGCAACAGCTGACCAGGTCAGGCCGCCATTCGTACTGCGATATACACTTTGAGCTTTATCCGCAACACCCACATAGATTGTCTGGGTTGCTTGTCCTGCCGAACCTGTTGTTTTGTCAAACGTAATCCATGCCAGACCTACGATGTCACTGGTATACTCATTCGAAGGGTCTTGCACATAATTTCCCGGATTCGGAAAGCTTGTGACTTCGTTCCAGGTTACACCGTAATCTGTACTTTTCCATAATCCATGACTACTTCGTGCACCAAAATACAGGATACGGTTATCATTTGGGTCCACGCTCAGGCGTTCTCCCATCGAACGTCCTGGCATGTTACCACCTACTTTGAACGGAAGTGTTGTGGTCTGCCATGTATCTCCCCGATCCGTAGAACGCAAGATGGAACCATTATTTTGGTCCCACGAATTCGTATACGTCCCAACTGCCATATACACTCGATCAGGATCAACCGGGTCCGTAGCCAGTGCATCCACACCATTCTTGTTCCAATCATCCCAGCCAACAAAATCCGTTAAGGGTATCCAGCTCTCATCAGCCGCATTCCAGCGATAGGCTCCCCCGATATCGGTACGTGCATAGATGAGATCCTTTTCCGACTCGTTGAAAATAATGCCCGGAACAAACCCGCCTCCTGCACCAGTCACCACATTTTTCCACTCATAGGCTTCACTTGGTGCCGCCGATGTAGTTCCAGCAAGTCCTCCCAGCGAAGCGGTTACAACAGCAACCGTCAGGCTCATGATTCGTAATTTCCCCATAAACTTTCTCATATCAACTTATCCTCCTCTTCCAATTGGTTACTGCATTTCGGTCTATCCCCGCTGTCTCATCGTGCTGATGAAGGCGTGCCAGACGAATCAATGCATCCCTTGATACAAGAAGCCTCACCCCCTTTCAGCCATTTATTAAGCGCTTACAAAATCACTCTTAATTCGTCGTCATATGGATAATTCTTTCAATAAATAACATTCGATGGAAAACGCCTGACACCTTCATTCACTTTCCTATTTATGTAAAATATTTTCAGTGTTTTATCTTGTTTACACAACAAAAAAGATGCTGTTATAACAGCATCTTTCGACATGGCATGTAAAAGTCTAACTTATAACACCGTTGCTTTTCGGAAAATCCAAGTAGCGGTTCACCACATGATTGATACATGTTTATTTTGAGCTACCATAAACATGTGTCTCTTGCCCTTTAACCCCCGGTCGAATGACAAAAAGTGAGCCCGCATCCGGTGTCTCTTTCAGACGATCTTCCTTAATCCCTATACGCGCTGTTGTGATGTACAAATCTTCGAGGTCCTTTCCGCCAAAACAGCAGGATGTTACCTGATCTGCCGGCACATCGATCTGTTGCAGCAGTTCTGATGTATTCGGATTCCAGCGAGTGACTCTTCCCCCGCCCCAGTGCGCAACCCATAGCATGCCCTCACCATCTACCGTCATGCCATCCGGATAACCGAATTCCTCCGGTATGTGAATGACACTTGTCCGATTCTGGATCGTACCTGCTTCTAGATCAAAATCAAACCGGTCAATAGAACGTGTCGGGGTATCAATGTAATACATGGTCTGCCGATCCGGACTCCAACCCAGGCCGTTGGATGTAGATACACCTTGTACCATCGTGCGCACAGGTTGTCCTTCCTCCAAACAATACAGCGAACCGGCTTGGTTCTGATTGTTCATGCTCATGGTACCTGCCCAGAAGCGGCCCTTCGCATCGCACTTGCCATCATTAAATCGATTGGTATCCTTATCTTGTTCAGGGTCCTCAATGGCTTGCAGGTCACCCGTAAGCAAGTGATAGATGTGGAATCCACTGCGTAAAGCAACTACAACTTCGTCCCCACGATAGGGAACAACAGCACCGACATGTTCACCGACATCATAAGCTTGATCCTGCCCTGTGGCCGGATCATACACATGCACCTTGAAGCTTTCAATATCTACCCACAATAATCGATTGTTCTCCGCATCCCAACTTGGGCCTTCCCCAAGCAATGCCGGGGTGTGTACTGCTATTGTTACTTCACTCATGCCATCACGTCCTTTTTAAGATTTGACGCCTCCTGACCATTCGAATCCGATCGCATCCAAGAATGCTTTGGACAGTACCATATGGCCCGTTGCATCCGGATGTACCCGGTCATAAGTCAGCACAGACGTATAGAAATGGTCCCAGAATGGGGCAAATGCAGCCTGTGTATCCACATACACCGCATCATACTCACTGGCTACCCTGCGTACCGCTTCCCCGTAGATATCCATTGTTGCCCGCATCGGGTCTTCCGGATTGGCCTCAAGATAATAAGGCGTCATCAATACCAGACCTTTCAGGTTGGGACGAACCGAAGCCACCAGTTCACGCAAGGTGGATTCGTATTCTTCCAGGAACACATGGGAGTCTGTTGACAATGGGTTGTCGAACTGACGCCATACATCATTAATGCCGATCATGATCGTTAACCAATCCGGTTTAAGGTCCAGTACATCACGATTCCAACGCTGTTTCAGATCACGAATCGTATTTCCACCATTACCCACATTCTGAATACGCAACATCAATTCCGGATAGATGGACCGCAAGAGTGCATAAACTTGTGCAACATAACCATGGCCCAGACCTGAACTGCCTTCGCCTACAGGATGTTCCCGACCACAATCCGTAATCGAATCTCCGATAAACAGAAGCTTGTCATTTTTCTGCAATTTCATCGTCGTTTTCTCCTTCGCTCCAAAGCGCTAATATCATTACCAGCCTTGATTCTTAAGCCACGTCAAGCACAGATCAGACCAGGCACGAACCGCTTGGTTATCTTCAGCCAATCCCAGACCATGGGAGCCCTTCTCAAAAACGTGCAAGTCATAAGGAATTCCGTGCGCGCCCAATGCAAGTGCGTAACGCAAGCTATTTTCCACAGGTACTGCCTGATCATCACTGGTGTGCCAGATGAACGCTTCCGGAGCATCCGCTCTTACCTGCTGCTCAGCGCTGAAAGCCTTGATCTGCTCAGCTGACGCATTGGCCCCCAGTAAATTTTCACGGGAACCGGCATGTCCATAGGACTCCATCGTAATGACCGGATAACAGAGGATAACCCGGTCCGGACGTGAACTTTGACGTTCAATCGGATCTTCGTGATCCGGTTGTCCCTCGTCATACAACGTTCCCAATGTTGCTGTAAGATGTCCGCCTGCGGAGAAACCGAGCACTGCAATCTTGGCAGGATTGATACCGTACTGCTCGGCATTTGCACGAACATAACGGATAGCACGCTGACCATCTGTTATCGGAGCAGGATGCTGGTGAGGCGCCACCCGATATTTCAGGACAAATGCGCTTATGCCCGCTCTGTTCAACAATTCGGCTATTGGAGCGCCTTCATGATCAGCCAAAAATCCATAACCGCCCCCTGGACATACAATGACAGCGCTCTCGGAACCAGGCTGAACAAATGGAATCAAATGTGGCATTTCGTCTTCATGGCCCTGCGCTGCATAAGGTGCAGCATGATCCCATAAGGGTATCGTTGTTGTCATCTTCATTCATCCTCTCCAAATAAAACGGAACCACGGCTCCGTTTAAACGTTTTCCAATCTCAGGAATCGATACCATCATAACGGGAATGACCCTAACGCATCAATACCTTCCTGGCATAACTTTTTGTTCATTCCGGTACATGTTAGTACAAATTACGGAACTGTTCAGGAGTAACCCCCTCAATCCTGCGAAAGGTAGCAACAAAATGGCTTGCATCCCGAAAGCCCACCCGAACGGCGGTTTCCCTAATCGTCAAAGAAGTATCCCCGGTCATGATTTCCTTGGCCTTGCGAATACGCAGCAGAATGAAATAACTATAGGCTGTCATGCCGAAGGACTGCTTGAACAAGGTGTTCAGATGTCTGGAAGAGATCCCCGTTACGGTAGCCATATGTTCGAGCCCAATCTCGGGATTTGCATATTGCTGTTCCATGAATGCAATGAGCGGAGCGAGTCTCTCCACGGCATGTGAGATGGAAGAACGGTTGCCTGTCATACCATGTTTTTTGAGCAAAATCAGAAATCGGTATATGTCCGCTGACGCCTCAAGTCCCGACAAATCCTGATCACTTCTGATCGAATCCAGCACTTCCTGACCGTAATCATTGAATGGGCTGCTCTGCTCCCACTGATGGAACGCCGCTTCACCCATACCAAGCGATTCCATAATGGCAGGACACTGCGAACCGCCAAATGTAATGTAAAGTGTCTCCCACTCTCCCTGGGCACGCACATACTCATGCGGTTCATTCGGCGGCAGCAAAATACCCGATGCTTCCCCCAGTATGACCGTGGACCCGGAAAACTTGAATTCCCCGGCTCCTTTCACGGTCTGAAGCCAGTGGTAACATGGATACCCCACAGGTCTGGACACCTTCTCCTGATTGCCATTATAACCTAAGCTCTCAATATACAGGGGAAGTGGCTGATCACGTGATGTCATGAAATATCGTTGATGTCGGGGTGAGATAAACATGGGCTGGCTCCTTGGATATAAGCTGAAATATACTTCCGTATTCTTATATGATTCATTACTTTTATTATATTTTAAAAGTCATATGTATCATATAGTATAGGATTATTCTTATACAAGAGGTGAACACATTGATTAGCAGCAAACTGCCCAAAATGTTCTACGGGGGCGATTATAATCCGGAACAGTGGGACCACGAAACCCACCTTGAAGACCTGCGCATGTTCCAATTGGCAGGCATAGATATTGCCACAATCAACGTATTTTCATGGGCACTGATTCAGCCTGATGAAGTTACTTACCGTTTTGAAGAACTCGACCAACTGATCAATCGTCTATATGAGAATGGTGTCTATATATGCCTTGCAACGAGCACGGCTGCCCATCCGGCATGGATGGCGAAGAAATATCCCGATGTGCTTCGTGTAGATGCTGATGGACGCAAACGCAAATTCGGTGGGCGACATAATTCCTGTCCCAACAGCCCGACCTATCGCAAATATGCCGAGAAGATTGCAGATAAACTGGCCGAACGTTACAAGGATCACCCCGCTGTTCTCGTATGGCATATCTCCAATGAATATGGCGGTGACTGTTACTGTGATAACTGTGAGAAAGCGTTTCGCGTGTATCTGAAAGAACGCTATGAGACTCTGGAACAGGTTAACAAAGCATGGAACACGAATTTCTGGGGGCATACCTTCTACGATTGGGACGAGATTGTGCTACCGAGCAACCTGAGCGAACATTGGGGTAACAACAATTCAACATTCCAGGGAATCTCGCTGGACTACTCCCGCTTCAACTCAGACAGCATGCTGGATTGTTATCTGTTGGAATACGATGCGATCAAAAAACACATTCCGAACTCCGTTGTGACTACCAATCTGATGGGATTCTTCAAGCAATTGGACTATTTCAAATGGGCCAAATATATGGATATCGTTTCTTGGGACAGCTATCCCGGTCTTGCAACACCTGTCAGCTTCACGGCAATGGCTCATGACCTTATGCGCGGATTGAAGGATGGTCAACCGTTCATGCTTATGGAGCAAACACCAAGTCAGCAGAACTGGCAGCCCTATAACTCACTGAAACGTCCAGGTGTCATGCGTCTGTGGAGTTATCAATCTGTTGCGCACGGGGCAGATACCATCATGTTCTTCCAGCTTCGCCGCTCCATCGGTGCCTGTGAGAAGTATCATGGTGCAGTTATTGAGCATGTCGGACACGAGAATACACGTGTATTCCGCGAAGTCGCTGAGCTTGGCAAAGAATTGCAGATCCTTGGTGACAGCACGCTGGATGCATCGGTTGAATCCAAAGTAGCGATTGTGTTCGACTGGGATAACTGGTGGGCCATCGAAAAATCAAGCGGACCTACGGTTGCCCTGAACTATGTGGATCAGATCCACAAATACTACGCAGCCTTCTTCCGCCGCAACATACAAGTAGATATCATCAGTGTCGATACGGATATGAGCAAATACGACATTGTCCTGGCCCCTGTCCTTTACATGGTTAAACCAGGATTTGCCGCCAAAATGGAGAAGTATGTTGAAGCAGGTGGAACATTCCTGACAACCTTCTTCAGTGGCATTGTCAACGAGAACGATCTCGTGACCACAGGTGGATATCCGGGAGAACTCCGTAAACTGCTCGGAATCTGGGTAGAAGAGATTGATGCGCTGCTGCCTGAGCAAAAGAATCGCATTGTCCTCAAAGAAACCTACGGCGATCTTCAAGGAGAATATGAATGCGGTATGCTGTGTGACCTGCTGCACAGTGAAGGAGCCGAAGTCATCGCGGAGTATGGAGACGACTTTTATAAAGGCATGCCTGTTGTGACACGCAATACCTTTGGTCAAGGTGAAGCCTGGTACGTTGCATCCGATCCGGATGAGCGCTTCCTGGATGGTTTCCTGGGACAGCTTGCAGCAGCCAAAAACGTGGAATCCTTGCTTGAGACACCGGAAGGTGTTGAAGTAAGCGTACGGACCAAAGACGGCAAACCCTACCTGTTTGTCATGAATCATAATGCAACCACACAATCCTATGATCTCGGTACAGCCAAGGCACATGATCTGCTCACCGATCGCGAGCTTTCGGGCAGCGTTGAGATTGAAGCACGAGGGGTACAATTGCTCGAAATGAAATAAACGCTTTCGCTAAATTGGTAATATTGGAATCCTTTACACAAAGGAAAACACGTGATACAAAGTGTCACATATCCATTCCTTTTATGCTTGTTATTGTCTTCATCGAAGATATTGGTATATATTCCAGACCTTTATCATCTTTTATAAGCCAAAAGCTGCTACTTCCCGTATCTGTCCACATCAGATACGGGTTTTTGGTATTATCTGTCGTTTTTTTGATAGAAGGAAATATCAGCAGGGAGAGCGAATTGGACGAGACATACATTTTAACGAAGCCCGCCGGAACATGTTGATGCACACCAAGTAGCTGATTCATTAAAAAATAAGGATGCAGCCAAAATATTGGTGACATTCATGATGTCACCAAAGAGCTGTTACAATAGAAATCTAACTACGGCATCACTTTCCGGCGGCGCAATGATCGAAACGGAGTGGCTGACATGAACAGAACAAATCGGCTTGCTGCCATCGTAATGGCGTTACAGCATGGTCACGAAACGGCACACTCATTAGGAGAGAAATTTGAAGTTTCCCGTCGCACGATTCTCCGGGATATTCAGTCCCTCTCCGAGATGAATGTGCCCATTATTGCCATTTCCGGTCCGGGTGGCGGTTTCAGACTTATAGAAGGTTACGTATTGCCTCCATTACAGCTGGACCCCGTAGAGGCAGCGACGCTCATATTCGCTCTTGAGGGTCTGAGTCGTTACGCCGACACACCCTTTCATGAGAAACGCTGGACCCTGCTGAACAAAGTTAAGACCATCATTCCGGATGACATCATGGCCCGAATTGATCCCATGCTCAAACAGTTGCATCATCATATTCCTGACCGCAATTACATTCTTCCTCATCTAGACGCACTGCTGGCATGCATACCCGAACACGGGTGGCTAAATGTACTCTATCGCTCCGTATCGCGTCAGCGATGGTTGCAGATCTGTCCCACACGGGTGTATGCTTCCTCCGGCTTCTGGTACTGTGAAGCATATTCCATCGAACATGGTGAACAGCGTCTGTTCCGGGTGGACCGAATTATCGAAGTCAAGGCGATCGAACCCCAGGATACACAGATGCTTAACGAACAGATGCAGCAACAGTGCAGCAAACCAACTCCCCCAGAACAACCGCCAACCCTGGTTAGAGTGCAGCTGAGTTATCGGGGCATGATTGAAGCCGAACAGGACGAGCATATCGGTGAAAAGATGACTGAAATTGCCCCGGATCTCTGGGAATTGTCCTTTCTCTGTCCGCCGGGGGAATGGGAATGGGCCGTACGATTCTTTTACCGATTGGGACGTGAAGCTGAAGTGATTGAACCTCGCAAACTTCGCAGCGAGATTCGTCAGCATGCCGAGGAAGTAAGCCGAAGATACCTCGCATAAAACAAGTCGTAGCCTGACTACACCAAAAAGGAGCCTACTGATTATCATGACATATGAACCCGTTATAACGTATGAAGAAGCAATACAGCGTATCCAGTCTATAGGGCTGCTCCCTCTGGCCCCCCTATTCGCCGAATATCCTTCTCTATCATCGTTAACACCGAAAGAACATTGGCACAAGGATGATGAACTCGATCCCTGGTTATGGCGTTCACGCCTGGCTGAAGAAGGCATTGCTGCATATGGAAAATTCGTCAAAAAGAAAGCGCTTCTTGTCTCGTGTGAATACTTTCCCTGGGTACACCGACTGCTTGCCGATTCCAGAACGATCAAGGAACAGTATGATGCAGGTCTGCTCTCCCGTGAAGCCTTTAAACTCCATGCGCTAGTTGCAGAACAGGAAGGCATCGATGGACGTGCCTTGAGATCACAAGCCGGTTTCGGGGCAAAAGAGGACAAAAAAACATTTGACCGTGGGCTGCTGGACCTTCAGGGCTGTACAGCCATTGTGATCAGTGGAACCAAAGAAAAAGAGGGGCTCGCAGAAGGCAAAGTCGCATGGAACAGCTCCTCCTATGAGACCGCGGATCACTGGATGCAACGTCATGGCATTAAGCCATTTGAAGGCAGCGTAGAAGAGGCACGTGAACTGTTGATGGAGCAATTACAGAAACACGCATCAACCGCAGCATTATCAAGCATCACCAAGGCACTGGGCATCCGTGAAATAAAATAAAGTAAAGCCACTCCCCGTTGTCGTGCACATTTCAACCGGGAGTGGCTGTGGTTCACCATATAATGTCTTGCAGAAGATAAACCCCTTCCACCCAGAAATGGATCTAGAGAATCACGCCATCCTTGAATATGGCAATCTCCCGGAATCCATGCTGCTCACTGAGTGTATGTGATCGTCCTGAAGCAATGTCAATCAGCTGGCTGAACAGCTGTACTTTGACCTCATCCATCGTGCGCCCCTCTAACAGCTGGCCTGCATTGAAGTCAATCCAGTGTTTTTTGCGGTTCGCAAGATCGGATTGGGTTGCAATCTTCACGGTAGGTACCGGACCTCCGAATGGAGTCCCCCGCCCTGTAGTGAAAAGCACAATATGTGCTCCGGCAGCAGACAGTGCCGTAACAGATACCAAGTCATTACCCGGTGCTTCCACAATGTTCAGACCCGTTTGAGTCACCCGTTTGCCATAGCGTAGAACGTCAACTACCGAAGAACGTCCCCCCTTTTGGGTACATCCAAGTGACTTTTCCTCCAGCGTTGTGATGCCGCCAGCCTTATTACCAGGTGAGGGGTTCTCATAGATGTTCTGCCCATGGTTCACAAAATATTGCTTAAAACCATTCACAAGGTCCACCAAATCATGAAATACCTTTTCATTGGCAGCTCGATTCATTAAGATTGTTTCCGCACCAAACATCTCGGGAACTTCAGTCAGAATGGCCGTTCCCCCGGCAGCAACCAGCATATCCGCAACGGAACCAACCAGCGGATTCGCTGTAATACCGGACAACCCGTCCGAACCTCCGCACTTCAGTCCAATTTTGAGTTTGCTGAGCGGAAGGGGCTGCCGTTGTTCATGTTCCGCGATCTCCACAAGTTCTTCCATTAATCGGAGCCCTTCCTCAAGCTCGTCATCCGTTTCCTGTGCTTTGAGAAATCGTACTTTACCAAGATATTCCGGAGCAATACATTCACGGAACTGGTCAACCTGATTGTTCTCACAACCCAGACCGATGACCAGCACGCCTCCTGCATTCGGATGCTCCACCAAGGAGGCTAACAGCTGTTGTGTATATTTCAGGTCATCGCCAAGCTGTGAACATCCGAATGGATGTGGAAAGTGAAACACACCATCTACCCGGCTTACAAACTGGGACTGCCCCATACGTGCCAAAGCTTCACACACTTTATTGATACATCCAACCGTATTCACAATCCAGATCTCATTACGAATACCTGCTTCACCATTAGGGCGCAAATATCCATCGAATGATTGCAGATGTTCCGGAGGCATGTCCGTCTGAACCTGCAATCCCGGTTGGTACTCATATTCAAGCAATCCGTGCAGACCCGTCTTCAAGTTGTGACTATGAATCCAGCTTCCCTGCTCAATCTGCTCTTTCGCAATGCCGATAGAGAAACCATACTTCATCACATCATCACCCGGTGCCAGCGTGTGCACAGCTATCTTATGCCCTTTGGGCACGTCATCCAGCAGGGTAAAAGAAACTCCGCCTGGCAGAGTAATGCGTTCTCCTTTAACATAATCCCGAAGCGCGATAATAACATCATCCTGTGGTTGAATGGCAATCCAATCATTGATTGTACTTGTGGTGTTCATTTCCCTTCACCTTCCAATATACCGATTTCACGAACAAGTGCTGCACGCAACCCTTCTCTTGCATCCAGATTTCCACCCCAGATCAGGGTATCTGACAACACAGCCGCTACGCGGTTATCCAGTTGTTTCTGATCCTTGTTAAGCTTGTCATAGCCGTCCCAGTGAGCTGCCAAAGCAGCCAGGACATCCGGATCATCCCGCAGCAGAATGTCTTCTCCATTCAGTCGTTGTGCCTTGTAGCCATCTACTGTATTAACAGGACGATAGAGACACAGTAATCCAGCGAACCCCTGAATTAAACGTTCTGGCCAACCTCCCTGATTTTGCTCGTAAGACAAAAGTGTAGGCAGCACACGAACCTTGAATTTCCCGATCGTATTTAGTGCAATATCTTGCAATTTGTGATCAATATGCGGGTTAAGGAATCGTTCGAACACTTCTTCCGCATACTGGTCCAGCTGATGATCGGGCATATCCAGAGCAGGGACGATCTCCTGATGCACAGCTTCCCTGATCCATGATCCAAACTGTGGGTCTTCCATCGTTTCTCTCACATGCTGCTTGCCTTGGAGAATGCCGAGGGATGACATTAAGGTATGTGCCCCATTCAAAATACGAACCTTGCGTATCTGAAAAGGCTTCAGATCTTTCACCCAATGGACATTGAGGCCTGCCTGTTTGAGAGGAAGTTTTTTGTCCAATGATTCATCACCCTGGATGGCCCAAAAATGATATGGTTCTGCCGTATTAATCAGCTGGTCCTCATATCCCCAGCGATTCGTCAGGGAATCGGCTTCTTCTTGGGTCGGCGCACCTGTGACAATTCGATCTACCAGATTGTTCAGGAATTGATTATGGTTCTCGATCCAAGAGCGGAAACCATCGGAATACCCATAATCCTCACTGTACCGGAGGACACAACTGCGCAGCACATCACCATTGCCCTCAAGCAGCTCGCATGGCAGATGAATCAAACCTCTGGATGGATCACCATCAAATTTTAAATATCGCTGATGCAGGAAAACCGTTAATTTCCCCGGAAATGATTGAACGGGTTTCCCCTCGATATAGTCCGCATACGTATATTTCAATCCTGATTCGGTTGTATTGGAAATAACGAACTCAAGTGAAGGAAGTTCCGCCAAGTTCAGAAAGTCATCCCATTCCTCATACGGATTTATACACTGTGAGAAAATGGAGATCAACTCTGTGCGCTCCACTGGTTTCCCTTGAGACAGCCCTCGCGTAATCATTGTATATAATCCGTCCTGATCACGAATCTGCTCCAGTTTGGCTTTGCCTCCCGGTCGTGGTTGCGTCACAGCTACACTTCCATGAAATTTGCCTTGTCTGGCACTCTCATGAAGCATCCAGTCTGCAAATCCCCGCAAGAAATTACCTTCTCCAATCTGCAAAACCTTCACGGGACGCTCCATAATCTCCTTGCACTTGCGCTGACCATCGCTTCCCAGTAAATTCAGCTTCAACCTTGGCCGTTTTGTGCTTGCCGACATGGACACTCACCTCATCGATTATTTGTACTGTCGGAGTGCAGTTCAAAGGCTCTGCACCCTTTTATTGTAAACGCTTTAAATTCATTGTATCATCAATAAAAGGAAATTAAATTGCTTATATTGCGGTAAATATACTCTCTCATGACCAGGTATGCCTCTCGTTGACAAGATCGTCTGGAAAGGAGTCTTTATGGAACGTTCACCTGTTCGTACGACTATTCAGGCAGAATCGGGTATTCCGTTCCGCCTGGTGTACAGTGATACCAAATCCCCTCAGAACGAATTGCCAGATCATCTTCACGACTGGCATGAAATTATCTATGTATATCGGGGTCAGGGAAGCATCTTTATTGATACGGGACTTGAAACTATGCAGGAAGGCGATCTGTTCATTATTCCGGGAAGCACGGTTCATCGAGCCTTGCCGGATGCAGGAAATCCCGTTACATCTTCCGCATTGTTCTTCAGCCCGGGATTGCTGGCTTCGACCGCCGGAGGCGCCGGTTCTTCCTTGCTAAGTCTGTTTGAACGTTGTCGCAGACAACGAGTGTATAAGAGACATCTGAATACAACGGAGCAATCACAGGTGGCAGCCCTTATTGATGATATTCAGACTGAATTCCAGCTCGGTCATCATCTTAGCGCACATGCAGCCCTGTTAAGGCTACAACTGCTTCTCATTTTTCTGGAACGTCTGGAAGCTGCAGGACCTGCAAACCCGGGTACATCCGCACAGGGTCCCTCATGGCTCTCTTCTACGATCTCCCATATTGACAATAACCTGCGGAATGGCCTTTCCCTGCATGAACTCGCTCAGTATGCTGCGGTGTCACCCGCCCACTTCAGTCGTGCCTTCAAACGATACACCGGCATGACTCTGACGGATTACGCATTAGCACGAAGGGTGATTATGGCCAAAGAGCATCTGGTGCAAGGCGATGAGACGATGGCCGCCGTCGCTGATGCTTGCGGATTCGACAGCCTGCCCCACTTTTACCGTCAATTCAAAAAATTAACCGGTACTACTCCCGCAGCTTACCGCAGAACCATGAACAGTTCACGTTAAAATAGAACCAGCCTGGACGTAGATTCCTGGCACGAATCATATATATCCACATATTCTTCCATATGGATGATGTGGTATGATAATCTGGATTATTACTTGTCGGAAACATTGCATTCCGTTGTCAGAGGAGCTTGGCATTCCATGTTAAACGAATTGAATCGCAGAAATATTGGCATCTTCGCCCATGTAGATGCAGGGAAAACAACGACCACCGAGCATATGTTATACGAGAGTGGTGTTGTCCGCAGTCCGGGACGTGTAGATGACGGAACAACAGCTACAGACTCACTCGACATTGAGAAAGAACGTGGCATATCGGTTCAGGCAGCCATGACCTCTCTGATCTGGAAGAACACCATCATTGACCTCATTGATACGCCTGGACATATTGATTTCAGCTCTGAAGTAGAGCGAACACTTCGAGTGATGGATGGTGCTATTCTCATTCTGTCGGCAGTAGAGGGAATTCAATCCCAGAGTGAAGCCATCTGGCATGCCCTTCGTTCACTTCGCATCCCAACCATCATTTATATTAATAAAATGGATCGGGTTGGCGCATCTGCCCCGGCAGTCATGGAGCAGATTCGTTCCACCCTGTCTCCCTTTGCATGTGACATCCAAACGTATCAACTCCATGAAGATACTTTTCATGGCATCGACTCCCTATGGAATAATAATCATAATCAAGATACGGTGTCAGATCGCACACCATTCCTCCCAGGTCTGGTCGAGCTCCTTGCTGAACTGGACGAAGAAGTCATGGAAGCCTACATCCAAGAGACTTCGTTATCCCAAAGGGATCTAAATGAAGCGTTCCTGCGCTATGTACATCAGGGTGAGATGTTCCCTGTCTGTTATGGTGCTTCCAGCAAAGGAATCGGCGTCACGGCATTGCTCGACGCAGTCCTTGCATTTCTGCCTCCACCCGCACAACCTGTGGATTCTCCCGTATCGGGAGTTGTGTTCAAGATTGAACGTGACCGCACCATGGGTCGCACGGCTTACGTCCGCATGTATGGTGGTAGTCTCCATAACCGGGATACCATCCATAATTCGACGCGGGAACTTGAAGAGAAAATAACTCAGATTCGCCGTATGGATGGACGGAAGTGGGCCGACACAGGTAGCGTTCACGCAGGACAGATTGCTGCGCTATACGGACTGAGCGACACCCATGTAGGGGACATTATCGGCAGTCCCGAAGGTGTACCTCCTCTGCCACAGATGGCTGTGCCTTTGCTGACCGTACAAGTACATGGCAAGGACCCGGCACGTTACCCCGAGCTTGTGGCAGCATTGCAGGAATTGACGGATGAAGATCCCTTGCTTGACCTGCAATGGTTGCCGGAGGAACGCGAGCTTCATCTCAAGGTCATGGGAACCATCCAGCTTGAGATTTTATCCAGCCTGTTACTGAGTCGTTTCGGATTGGATGTCGTGTTTGATCCGCCATCCGTTATCTATAAGGAAACGCCTCGTGCAGCCGGAGAAGGTTATATCGCTTATACGATGCCCAAGCCTTGCTGGGCCATCCTCCGCTTCAAGATTGAACCTTTGCCTCGCGGAAGCGGTCTGATCTATGCCTCAACCGTAAGGACTGAGGATCTGCTGCTACGTTATCAGAATGAAGTGGAACGCCGGATTCCCGAAGCCTTGTCTCAAGGCATGCATGGTTGGGAAGTAACCGATCTGCGCATCACACTTGTGGAAGGAGAGCATCATGTCTGGCATACCCATCCGCTGGATTTTGTCGTAGCCACGCCTATGGGAATCATGGATGGATTAGCGAGAACAGGTACCACGTTGCTGGAACCCCTTCTTCAGTTCAGGCTGACGGTTCCGGAGGATTACGGTGGCAAGGCGCTTAGCGATCTGGTTCATATGCGAGCCACTTTCGAAGCCCCCGCCATCGGTAACGGACGTTGTATTATTGAAGGGCTCATGCCTCTTGCTACCTCAATGGATTATCCAGTGAAGCTGCGTTCCGAGACAAGCGGACGCGGGGTGATTACCACTTCGTTTGCCGGGTATCAGGATTGTCCTGCAGATGTAACTCATGCTCGCAAACGCAGAGGGGTTGACCCGTTGGATCAGTCGAAATATATTTTGAGTGTACGAAATGCGATTACATCATAAATGGAGTTGAATCTGTGCTTATTAAATTTCTTATCTTTGGCCTTCTATGGCGGATTGTGGGTAATCCGTTCATTGCCATCCTCATTTTACTCGTTATCCTGTATTTCTTGGATCGTCGTTACGTTGGGGTGTTCCCAAGCTTCACCAAACCTCTCAAGCGTATGCGTAACATCTCCCGGCTTCGGCAACAGCTTGCCATGAGTCCCAATGAAGTTTCTTCCAAGCTGGAACTGGCTCGCCTGTTAATTGAGCGCAAGCGTTACAGTGAGGCACATGCCTTATTGCTTGAACTGGAGCGCCCGTATGAACAATCCGCTGAGTACTGGGAGGCACTGGGGACGACGGAGCTTCATCTGGGTAACATCGAACAGGGAGAACGTCACATTTTGAAAGCACTCGAGATCAACCCCAGAGTCAAGTACGGACGCCCGTACCTAACCCTTGCTGGTGCCTTCAAAGATACGCATGAAGACAAGGCGTTGGATTATGTGCATCAATTTCAGGAGATTCATTCCTCTTCCAGTGAAGCGTATTATCTGCTCGGTTCGGTTCATCGTTCCCTCGGACGTAACGCAGATGCGAGGCAGGCCTATGAGCAATCATTGAACGTTTATCGTTCATTACCCAAGTACAAGAAACGTCAGGAGCGCCGCTGGGCTGTCCGCAGTTGGTTCCGCAAACGTGGATTGTAATGTCATCCGCTATACGCTGTAATTTTCTTATATCACTCTGCTAATCAACAAAAGTGCACTGATCTCTGCCCTCATATGGAGCAGAGACAGTGCACTTTATTCATGATAACGATATTAATATACCAATATCTCACGCAGTCGAGCTTCATGAAGCGACATCCAGTCCATACGCTCTTTGAGCTTCACAATCTGATCTACAGCCACTTCCGGCTCATCGATACCCTCGAACATGCGACTGATAAAATGCATGACCACATCCAGACTGCGCAGCAGAATCAATCGAGGTATGGATAACAACTCTTCCGGCTCCAGGCTGACCTGTTCCCGAAATCCCCTGATCAGTCCCTCTTGTGCCTGCCACATCCAATCTTCACTCTTGTCCATGGTCAGGAGGTCAGACATTGGAACAGCTAACTCCATGACCCGCAAATCCCATGTCGCGAATTCAAAATCCAAAATGGCACAGATTTCACCATTCTGCTGATCTGCCAATACATTCGAAGCATTCACGTCTCCATGGACCAATTGATGCGGCAGCCGTTCCATTCCCCGCAGGGCTTCAAACAGATCTGGCAGCACATTCCCCAGTTGCTTAAGCTCATGCGCACATGCGATTAATGACTCTGGCGGCGAGGCGCATAGTTGTAATAATCGTTCTGGAGAACAGAGCGGATACGCATCCTGAATTTGATAGTACGGTGGATACACAGGTTCAAGTGTTATATCCAGCGTAGCCATAGCAGAAGACAGTGCTCCCGCCGCTTTACCGAGGCCATATAATTGAGCTGGCTTATCCCAGATCGGATTGACGCCCTCCCGATAATGAAACAGAGTCGCAATTTTGGTATGACCTGTGAGAGTATCTTTTACAGGAAGGAATGTACCTGCCTCGCCAGATAATCGCCTTACCGGTGAAGGTGTTTCAAGCTTAAAATTCGAACATTGAAGGGCTTCCAACACCTGGTGTTCAAAGGAAATTTTCATCGGATCATTATGTGTCTCATATTGTCTCATTACGTAACTAGTCCCATCTATATGGAGCATGTAGGTAGAATTATTCATTCCACCCTTTCCACGCTCGCCTTTCCAGTCCGATGTGAAACCATATGAATCCAATACTTCGGATATTCGTTGCTGCTCTGAATGATGGAGAGAAGCGGAATCGATGTTATGCACCTGAAATTAACTCCTTTAACTCACAAATTGGAACGGTCTTCTATTTATCTTAAAGGATGTCCATGGCTCGGTCTAGCTCTGTTCCGAAGTGTTCAAGAGAACGGATAATATCCGGTCCGATTAAGCTGTTCTGCAATGACACGATATCCCCTTGCATTGGGATGCACCCTGTCCCAGAACAACAGTTCACGCTCACGACCCTCAAACCTGTCATAGACCTGAGCACACGCATAGTTACCTGATCCAGCTCCGTTTAGAAAGGAATTATATTGGCGCACCCAATACGCAGCTTCTGTCGCTTGTGGATACGGGTTGTACAATCCGATGGATCGAACCATATACTCATCGTTGCCCTTTAACTGCCGGATGTGCCTCATGATCTGGGATACATTACTGCGGGTTTCTCCGAGCACCTGCGTCATTTTACTTGCATTGGGTATGCCGCCAGTTGCTTTGAACGTACGAATCAGATCATTGCCGCCAATGGATATGGTAATGATATCGGCTTCACGCAGCGATTGCCGCACTCGGGGATGAGAAGAGATCATCTGCAACATCCCCCCCGACGTCAGTCCATTTACACCCATATTTTCCATGGATACAAATGTACGAACATTCATTTCTGCCATTCTCCGATATAAAGGAACAAAGCCGGTGCCCAGCAACGCTCCTGTACCGACCGTTAATGAATCTCCTAAAGCCACATATCGATATACCATCCCGTCGCCCCTCTCTGCTGTGATTTCCTGACCAATAATGAATTGCTCTATATCTTATGATGAGCGGTAAGACAAGGCGCGGGATGGTGTCCTTAGGCATGCACCTTTCTTTTGCATAAGACCGCAGTTCCAATGTGGAGGTAAAAAAAAGAAAAAGCCCTGCCGCATAACGCGGCAGAGCCTAATCCATTCATTGCAATGCATTATATTACATGCCTATGGTCCGATCTGAATCAACGGAATCCGCCTGTTCCTTATTAGGGAACGGCCACCAGTTCGCCCGGCCAAACATCTTCACCATCACTGGCACGAAGAATGGCAGGAACAGCAGGGAGTATAAGACCAACCCGCTAAGAACTACTGTAGCAATCTGCATCATCGAGAGAACACCGGATGGATACATGGCAGCAAATGTTCCGCTCAGAATGACCGCTGCAGATAATATAACGGTCCCCATGTTCTTCATCGCGTACAACATGGCATCCTGTACTTTCATGCCTTTGTTCTCATTGAAACGGTCCATCAGGAAGATGCTATAATCCACACCGAGTGCAATCAGCATAACAAATCCGAAGAACGGAGTAACCCAGCTAATGCCTGCGAATCCGAGGATATTAACAAAAACCACTTCGGTTAATGCCATCGATGTGAAATAAGCCAGTAATAAGGAAACGATTAGATACAATGGCATAATGACCGAGCGAAGCAGCACGACCAGAATAATGAATGTGCCCGCCAGCATTAGCATTACCGTACGTGTATAGTCGTTATTCGAGATCTCTTGCAGATCTGCAAACGTACTGGTAACTCCGCCTATGGCGATGTCTGCTTTTTCAAGCGTACTGCCTTGTACTGCACGATGTACAGCCGCTTCAATGTCAGGAACACGATCAATGGCTTCTGTGCCGTATGGATTCTCGGCGAAAATAACGTCAATCGTCATCGTTTTTCGATCTTTGGACAGATACGTATCAAATACCTGTTTGAAGTCTTTATTGCTCAGTGCTTCTTCCGGAACGTACCAGCCTGCCAGATCGGAATCTGGTGCATTTTGCAATTGTGTCAGATAGTCCTGTGCGGAATCCAGTCCCCCGGATACCTGTTTAATACCATCTACACTTTGATTCAATCCATCGGTCAGTTGTGTCAGCTGACCACTCAGATCCGAAAAGCCTTGCTGAATTTTCTCCTGACCACCCTGAAGCTGGCCAAGCCCGTTCTGTATGGATGGTATCTCCTTAATCACTTTACCTTGACCATCAGCAGCCTGTTTCAGACCTGTCTCAAGCTGACTGATTCCCGTTACAATCTGTCCCAGACCATCGGCAAGTGCCTTCTGTCCGGCAGCTGCGGAGGCAAATCCTTCATTGGCCTGATTAATTCCAGCAGCGGCTTCGCCCAGCTTGGTCTGAATCTGACCCAAACCTTGAGCGAGCTGCGCTGTGCCAGAACCTGTTTCACCAATTGTACCTTTGATACGCTGGTAGTCAGTATCTTGCTGTAATTCAGGATATCGCTCTTCAAGTGCTGTGAAGGATTCGGACAGACTGGTCAAAGCCGTTGAAACCCCGCTCAGCTGTTGCTGCAGTTCACGAGTTCCTTCCCCCAGTGCAGCAACACCAGCTCCCGCCTGACGGTAGGCTTCAAGTAACTGATTGTTCGCTTGCGCAAGTTGATCTGCGCTCGTTTTGGCTTGCTGAAGTCCGGCTTTCAGATCACCCGCACCAGCGGAACCATCTCGAATCCCTTTTTCAATCTGCTGAAGCCCTTCACTAAGTTGTGTGATACCCGATTGCAACTGGGAAGTTCCTTTGGTAAGTTCCCCTGCTCCATCGGCAGCTTCTTTTAATTGTGGTTCATTTTTACTTAGTTGACTGCTGGCTTCACTCAGACCATCCCGGATTTTGTCCAGACCCGTCTTGCCTTCACCCAGTCCATCCGATAATGTTCCTACTTGCTGTGTAACTTCGAAATCTTTGATCTCATCACCCGTAGGCCGTGTCATACTGCGGACACCAGAGACCCCGGCTACTTTCTCTACTTCCCGGCTAATTTTCTCGGCAACCGCCATATACTTCGCATTATCCATCGCTTCATCGTTCTGAATGACGATCTGACCTGGCAGCGATTCACCCGGACCGAAGCTGTCGGAGATAATGTTGAATGCTTTTACGGAATCATATTTCTCCCCAATCTCATCAAGACTGTTGAACGACAGTTTACCATCGTAGGTTGCCAGAAGAGGTACACAAACAGCCGCAACGATGAGTAACGCAGCCCATGGACGTTTCAGTGAGAAGCGACCAGCTGCACCATAGATCTTGCTCTCGGCATGTTCAAGTGAACCCTTGGACGGCCAAAACAACTTTTTGCCCAGTACCGCCATGAAGAATGGAACGATCGTCACCAAAGCAAGCATCATCACAGCGATACCCACAGCTACGGCAACTGCAGAACGATACAGCATAAACTGGGCAAAGCCGATCGCAATGAATCCAACCAGCACGGCTAGTGCGGAGAAGAGTACCGTTTTACCCGCAGTACGATAGGTTGCAATAATGGCATCCCATGTATTCTCATGGTGAGCCAGCTCTTCCTTGAACCGACTGATCAGCAGGATGCAGTAATCTGTACCGATCCCAAACATGACGGCGACCATAAAGATCTGTGTAAACGTCGATATTGGGAAGTCGACTCCATCCACGAGGAATGCAACGATCTGTTGCGATACAATGTAACTGATCCCCACCGTCAGCAGCGGTACAAACGGAGCTACAAACGAACGGAAGACTAGGAACAGAATGAGTAAAATAAAGACAACTGTAATATATTCCGATTTCTTAAGCCCCTCTTGGGAACTTTCAATGGTATCCTCGTCAATCAGACCTTTACCGGTTATGTAGTGTTCCACATTGACGGACTTCAATGTTTCATTCAGATCTTCCCGCATTTCTTTGACCGTGCGATCTCCCTGGTCAATGGAAAGCGATGTTAGAATGGTTTTGCCGTCAGCCGAGATCATCTTCTCGGACAATTCGGGCTGAGAGAAGGGTTCCAGAATGGACAGAATGCCCAGCTTCTCCTTGTCGGCCTCCAATTGCTTAATGGCCTTCTCTGCCTCTTGTTTTCCCGTGGTACCGAGACCATCGGGATTATGGAATACAAGGGCAATCTGGCTGCCCTGCTGTTCTCCCTCTTGTGCTGCAGCTTCATTCAAAATCGCTGTTGCCTGGGTGGAAGAGTAACCTTCTGGAACTGAAAACTGTCCTTTTTCCCGAATCAGTTCACTCATGTTAGGGGCAGTAAACATCAATATGGCAGCTACAACTACCCATAACCCCATCAACCACCATCGTGCTTTCAATATCGTTCTCATTCGTTCTCCTGTCCTCCTTCATGCGATAACAAAGCTGCAAGCTTCTCGAAAGATTCAATGAAATTACGAACCTCTTCCGGCGTAAAATGAACCAGATACGGCTCCAGAATCTGCTGTATTTCCTGTTCTGTCTCTCTGTATACCTGGCTTCCGGTCTCTGTCAGAGTCAAATACACGACCCTGCGATCACGTTCGTCTCCGGCCCGATGGACCAGATCACGATCCACCAGCTTGTTAACCAAAGCAGTAATGCTGCTCTTGCCGATGCACAGAAGTTCTGCAAGATCAGAGGGCGTACAAGACTGCTTCTCATTAATGAGTCGAAGTGAACAGAACTGATCCATCGTCAAAATCTGCCCTACACGTTCGCGTATCTGGGTATCAAACCGTTTGGTTACCAGGAAAGAAGCATCCAAATAGCGGTTAACCAAACTTCCAGCATCCGGTGTGTTCATTCATCATTCTCCTTTCACAATATAGTTCACTTAACGAACTATTCTTCTGTGAAACTATTCTATAATGAAACTATATTGAAAATCAATACTTTTTTCCTGCTTTTTTAATGAAAACAACAAAAAAACAGGACGTCCGACTCAGCTAATTGCCAAATCCAACATCCTGTAATGCGTATGCTCTATATATTTTATAAAGTAGTAGAATGCATCAAATATTACTCTTCGTCTGTATCTTCCTCTTTTTCAAGAACACAACGGAACCGTTCTACACCCGGATACAGTTCGCCCAGACTATATACGACGAATCCCGTATTCCGGTAAAACTCCACGGCCTCCAGATCCGTCTCTGCAATCAAAGTATCAGGATTGTATTTCTCCAGCAGTTGTGAAATCATGCCCCGACCATAATTTTTGAATCGGTTCTCCGGCAGAACCGCAATATGGTGGATGGTAATCTCGCTGGAGCCAGTATGCTCATAACCAACCAGACCAATCAACTGCTCCTCTGCTTCGTATCCGGCCAGACACCATTCTTCATTCTCTACATATTGTTTCAACGCACGTTTCAGATGATCCGGATCAGGAAAGACCGAGTAAGATAACAGTTCCTGCACTACCGGCTCTTCTATGCGTGATTTCAAATTAATTAACACCTTTATTCCTCCTATACCTTGCTTGTTTCCGCTATCGTATTGTAGTCGTTAACCCCTCAAAGTTCAAGTCGTATAACCATTTAGCTCCGATTGAAGGATTGTCGGGAGGTTATCCGTTGCGTTAATCTGCGCCAGATGATAGGCACCCAGCAATGCGCCCCCAACTGCTTGCAAGTTACTGGTTATGTACTGAATTTTTTTCCCTTCGGACCGATAAGCAGCATCCAGCCCTTTCTGAACAGCCCCCACCATATATGGTGAACTCAGACAGCTTCCAGTCATCGCCAAGGATACGGTTGGCTGATCAAAACAGCATGCCAGCAGAAGGATTCCGACAACAGCTGTATCAGCAGCAGAGTCACATACTCTAACCGCAAGGGGAATATTCCGGGCTGCAGCTTCGGTCACCAGAGGTGCCATTTGACCAAACCTCCGATTGATAGCCTGCTGATTATCAGCAAAACCGGAAACTCCCAGTGCAGCAAGCTCCCGAATAGAGTTTACATGCCAGTACGTTAAAACCTGCTCAATCCATTCTTGATCCTGCAACTCATAACGTCCCGCGAGAATGGAATGCACCGTGTCATAAGCCAAAAACCTTGCTGCTGTCGGCGCATAATGACCGAACTGATCGTTACGGAGCCAAGCGCCCTGTTCCGTTCTGCCAAGGATCAGGGAGCCTGTACCTCCAATGGCAACAATGCCTGGCTCGCCATCGAAGGCGGCTGTATGTGCAATATGTGTATCATTCACTGCACTGATTTTGCCTGTAATCCCGGTTCGGGCAATTAATGCTTCGGCCCAAAGCGTATCTTCAGGCTTATTCAGACCAGCCATCCCTGCCTGTATAGAGCCGATCTGATCTGGCTTGAGTCCAGCCTGTGTTATGGCCTCAGCGATACCTTCCAACACATTCTGCTCCGCATGGATGTCATGATAACGATTGCAACCTCCCTTTTGCACATAGGATAACAGCCTTCCATGCTGATCGGCGACAGCCACGCGGGTGTGGCTCCCCCCTCCATCCATCCCAATTACGTATGTATTCATCATCCTTGACTATCTCCTCCCACTTGAACAATAAAAGTGCCGGGGCTTTACCAGGTCCCGGCAGAGAACTTATTGCTTTTGCACAGCAAAACGAAGCAGTTCACAACGAAATTGTGTCGGCTCATCATACTTTTCCTCTTCAATCGTCTGTGTGACATGTTCCTGAAGCAGAATATTCCAGCCTTTGTAAGCCTTCTCCAGTATAGCAATCGCTTCGGCTGTTGGCAGGTTCAGCTCAATTAACGGCTCGATCTCACGGCCTGAATTCATTTCTTTTTCTTCCACATTGGTACTCATCGTAATACAATGAATGCCACCTGTTCGAGTTCCTGCTTGCAATCGCTCTAACGCTTCCATGAAAGCTTGCTTATTTGATACATGTTCCAGACATGAACAAGCAGCTATATAGTCAAAATAATCCTGCTCAATTGCATAATGTTCAACATCTGCTTTTACAGCCTTCACGAGATGATCAACCTGATATTCTTTTGCATACTTGCGAAGTCCATCTATCGCCTCGTCCAGCAAATCCACACCGATGACTTCACTGTTCGTTTGTGCAAGAGCCTGTGCAATCGGTATCGTGTGCCTTCCTACTCCGCATCCCAGATCGAGGACACGCAGTTCCTCCTTGTGAGCAAGTAAACGTTCCAGCATATCCATAACCATAGGCATCGGCCTGGACATCCAAGTGCCAGAGGCGAATAATTCATTATTCTGATAGAAGTTGGAATGATAACCTGCCTCTGCTTTTCGTGCAGCCTCAAATTGTTCATTTCCCATCAAGACACCTCCATAGTTTTAGAAGTTAAACGTCAAAGTCCCTGTACCGGCGAATAGTATGATTGAAAAAATGATCATGATGACCAAGCCAGCCGTTACGAGCAATTTACCCGTATCCCTCTTGTATGAACTGTCGTTAAATAACATGACTCCACCAATGGAAATAGCCACCGGAGCGAGAAAAAGTGTAATCAGTACAAGCAACGCGATGGAATAACGGTCCAATACCGATTCTTCATATTCGGTCATATAAGGTTGTTCAGGCAATGCCGTTTTTGTGGCAACCAGATTACCACACGATTTGCACTTAAACTCATCTTCTGCCATTCCTTCATGACAGTAAGAGCACTTCCTTTGTGTGCGCGCCATCATCAGCCTCCTTCCGCATCTTTCTAATAATCAATACCCATAATTGAAGGCGGAAATCAATGGACAACGGATGCTGGATGATGCAGATTCTTCTTCATAAAGGATTCAAGTGCCGCCTCATATCCGGTGCGATCCACTTGAAACGCTGTACCATGACCAGCACGGGGGACAGTCAGAAATTCCTTTTCGGTTGGGCAAGCTTCATACAACCTGTACACCATTTCGGTTGGTACAAACGTATCAGACTCACCGTGGATGAACAGCACAGGAACGTTGACTCTGGCAAGTTGATTGAGAGCCGAAGCCTCTCTAAAGGAATACCCTGCTTTCCACCGGGAGATCAGACTCGTGACGGGTATAAACGGAAATGCAGGAAGCTTGTATAATTGCTTTAGCTGGAATGTCAGTTCTTCTTCCACGGATGTATACGCACAATCAGACACAATCGCTTTAACCTGATTCGGCAGGGCTTCACCACCTGTCATCAGTACGGTTGCTCCTCCCATGGATATGCCGTGCAATATGATTTCCCCTGCTGTACCCACTTTTTCAAGCACCCAGTTGGTCCACTGGACATAATCTTTCCGATCCAACCAGCCAAAACCAATGATATCACCTTCGCTCAGTCCATGACCCCGATCATCCGGCATTAACACGTTATACCCATGCTTTTCCGCATAGAATCGGGCAAAACCTGCCATTTCTCTACCTTTGCCTGAATAGCCATGTGCCAGAATTACTGTCTGATCTGACCCGTTATTGGAAGCAAGCCATGTACCGTGCAGTTTTAATCCATCATGCGATAGAATGGATACTTCTTCTACCGGCTGAGCATCCAGCCACTTCAGGTCAGAAGCACTGCTGATGATTTCATTGTCCGGTTCAGGCATCAGATTCGGATTATCGACCAAAAATGTTTTGGGCGTCCGGCGAATAGCGGTTTTGAAAAAATAAAGCCCACCTGTCCACAGAAGAGCAAGAACGATCAGCACCAGTGCTGCAAGTACGTAAAATAACATGAAGGGGGCCTACCTTCTTTCCTTTTTAAGATATGATCAATCTGTGCTTACTCGCTGCAGTGAGGCACATGCTGCTTGATAAGCGGGTAACAAAGCATCCAGCAAAGGTTCTGCTTTCCTTGATTGACCTTCCTTCGCAAACTGCTCTATCCTGGCAAACAAAGATGATAAATAACGAATCCCCAGGCTCAGACTTCCTGATTTCAGATCATGGGCTACCTCTGTTGCAGCGACATGGTCGCCCGACACAATATGTCTGCGCAACACCTCAATCTTGCCAGGTGTTTCGGTACGATACATCTCCAACAACATTCCGAGGAGTGTGCGATCGCCATCGGTGGTTAGTTCCGCAAGCTCATGCACGACGCTCATATTCAGTATCTCTGTCGTTTCAGAGGATTGCTGCCACTTCTGAATCATCTTATCCAGAATTTCCAGCGTGAAGGGTTTGCCAATAAAGTCATTCATTCCGGCTTCCATACACTTGTCTTTCTCAACCTGCATGACATTACCTGTCATAGCAATAATAGGTGTGCTATAGCGCATTTCATCCATTTCGATGGAGCGGATTTTGCGTGTTGCCTCCAAACCGTCCATCACTGGCATCATATAATCCATAAGAATCAAACTGTATTCTTTGCTGAGGAAAGCAGCAACTGCCTCTTCTCCATTCACGACAGCGTCCACTTGGGTTATTCCCAATTTTTTGAGCTGCAACATAACAAGCTGCCGGTTGATGACATTATCATCGGCCAGCAATACGGATACCGAAGGGGCTTCATCATGCAAAGCCTGTCCCGGATGCTCTTGAGCGAAAGCAGCAGACGGGTTAATGGCCTGGTTAACTTGTTTTTTGCCAAGTGTAAGTTCGAACCAGAATGTTGATCCTTCACCCTCCTGACTCTCTACTCCAATCTCACCTTCCATTAGTATAACGAGTGACCTGCAGATGGATAATCCAAGCCCTGTCCCTTCATACTCTCTCGAGCGTCCACGTTCAGTCTGCACATAGGGTTGAAATAACCGGGTTTGATCTTCTTCAGAAATTCCTATCCCCGTATCTTCAACTTCAAACCGAATGATTTGTTTGTGCTCATCATCCTGAATAAGGCTCGCTCGGATCTGCACCGAGCCTTCTGATGTGAATTTGTTCGCATTCTGAATTAGATTGATCAGTATCTGCGTGATCCTCGTTGAATCCCCTTCAAGAAGAGTTGAAATGCCGGGGTCACAGTCTACCGACAACTGATTTCCGTTCTTTCTGACTTGGGGTTCGAGCAAACGAACAATAGAGTCTATCGTCTCTTGCAGATCCACTTCTCCCAGTTCAAGTCGCATCTGACCTGCCTCAAGTTTGGACAGATCCAGAAGATCCTGAATCAGCTTAAGCAACAGTTTGGCAGCATCCTGTATAACGGAAACGGAATTCTCCTGTTCTTTAGACAAGGGAGACAGCTTAAGCATCTCTGCCATCCCCAATATGCCATTTAATGGCGTACGAAAATCATGGCTGATGCCTGCAATGAATGCACTTTTGGATTCCCCTGCATCTACTGCTTGCTGACGCGCAGTTTCAAGACTGCTATTGTTCTTCGCAAGCAGACGCTGGAGTGTCACCAGTTCGTTATTCATATCCGAGAATTCCGCAAGTGTCCGTTCCTCTTGTTCTTTACTCCGGATCATTTGATCCGACAACTGCTCAATCGTTCTGCGTAGCCTCTGTATCTCTCCGTTCTCATTAGACATCACATCATCCCTCTCCTAATCCCTAGCCATATCAAGGTGATTACATATAGCTGGCTGAGCCAGTAATTGTTCTGCGACCGCAACTGCCTCATCGGCTCCTGGAGCATAACCGTCGGCTCCTATCGTTTTCCATAACTCCTGATCAATATTAAAGGGATAACCCCCAACCATGATCTTCACATGTGCCGTTGCCGGATGATGCCGAATCAGATGAATCAATTCTTTGGCCAGATGAAGGTGATACGTCATCGTAACTGAAATCGCAACAACATCCCCCTGATGCCGCTCTATAGCCTCTACTACACTTCCATTGGGAACATTGGCTCCCAAATAGTGTGTATCCCAGCCTTCCATCTCGAACACATCTGTGAGCATGCGCAGTCCGATCTCATGTTGTTCACTCCCTACACAGGTGGCAACCAGCCTTTTATCCTGACCCGTATGAATCAACCAACGAGAATAGAGACGTGATATGAAGGACTGGGTCGCTGCTGTACAAAAATGTTCTTGCCCCACACTGATCCGATGGCATTGCCACAATCGCCCAACTTCATACTGGGTAGGCTGAAAGATATATCGATAAATATCACGAATCGTCACCCCAGCTTCTAACTGAGCTTCAATGATCTCGAAGGCTTCTTTCCGCTTATTGTCAAGCAAACACTTCAAGTACGATTGTGCGGCATCTCCATATGGCATGGATTCGTTGATGTAACCCGCCTGTGATTCCATGTGATTTGTTCTATATATTCCCATCTCCAGATACTTGAGCAGGAGCTCCTTGGACGGATGGTCAAATTCTTCTTCCAATGTCTCTTTGATCAGATTGAGATTAATTTCCAGATCCTCTGGTGATACCTTGTAACCTTCAAGTAGAACCTTCAGCCAGGCAATATAATGAGTAAAAAGACCTGGACTCTGTACGAGCACACTTTCTGCCAAGTAATTCAAGCTATATTGAGAATCCTGTTTGGTTCGTATTTTCCCGTTCTCACCAAATCGCTCAAGTAAATCGGGCTGTCTGAGATACTGTTTCTCCGTTATCTTATCAGCTAAGTCCCCCGATTCCTGGAGTAAACGTTCTCCTGCTTCCTGATAACTCATAGATGCACCCCTCCTCTACCCGCATCACATCTACATCATCATTCATAGACTAATCCAGAATGAGATCCATGTGAACTAACTTGCAATTCGGATAGGTTCTTCTACTTGATCCCATTCATCCATTCCGCTCTAATCGTTCTGTTCTATTATACATGAACTTTTGATGAACATGTTTTACACACAATGAATGTATTGAACAATCTTCCTATATTATGGAGGGCCTTGCAAGTCAGTCAGCCAGTATAAACCTGTACTTTGGACTTCCACAAAAAAACTGACCTGCGTTATGAACGCAAGTCAGTTTTCCCTTCTGCCGCAAGTCCCAGCTTCTTCAACATCCGAATCGCATCCACTTTTTCGGAAGGGTCAAGTCCTTCCAAAGCATCAATGATGACCTGATGGTGTTGAGGAAATATTTGAGTGAACAATTCTCTTCCTTCATCGGTTAACTCCGCGTAAATGACACGTCGGTCTTCCTTGGATGGACGACGAAACAGCAGATTTTTATTTTGCAACTTATCTACAACATACGTAATGTTACCACTGGACATTAGCACCTTTTCACCAATCTTTTGCAATGCCTGCGGTCCCTTATGATATAACAAATCAAGCACACCAAATTCTGTCGTATTCAGTCCGTGACTCTGAATGTCCCGATTGGAACGTGAGGTCACAGAATTATAGGCCCGAACAAGAACCACGAATAATTGTAAAGACAGTTCCCGGTTGTCCTCCGTGTTCAGCATTTCAATAATCCTCCATCAGTTGTTTACATTTCGGCTCGTATGAGAGGCCAGCTTCTGCTCCCACTCCTCACGGAGCATCCCCATACGAATTGAATCATAGTACTCCCCGCGAACGATACGGCACTTCCGCATTCGCCCCTCCACCTGTAATCCGGCTTTTTCAGCCGCACGCATCATTCGTTCATTGCCTGACCAAGTGGTTAGTCCCACCCGAACCAATGGTAGATGTTTAAACAAATAACTAGACCACATCACAAGTGAACGTGTGCCAACCCCGCGTCCCCACTCGGCAGATCTGTATATTACAATCCCCATTTCAAGCCACATGGATAACTCATCTTCTATATAATAACTGATCGTACCCACAATTTGTCTGTCAGATTCAATGATACGGATCGATACCGGTTTGGAATCACTTGGATCAACGTCCAACCGTTTGAGCATACCTTGTTCGAAGCTTTCATAACTTTCGTGTTTAAGTGGGTAATAGGGTGCATCCCATTGCTTCCATTCTGGTACATCATCACTGTTGATCAATTCATAGAGTTCTTTCAGATCCTTTTTCTCCACACACCGGAGAACAAGTTCATCATCCACAATTGGTAGTTCGTTCATACGATGCAACGCCCCCCTCTTCCATATTAGGAACGATGAAGCTCTTCAATACTGCCGTCCGCATGGGCAAGAATGACCGTGCTGGCCATATCCACAAATAGTCCGTTATCAACAACACCTGGTAACATATTCAATTGGACATTCAGATCCGCAGCGTGATCAATCGCTTCCAAGTGGCAATCCGCTATCAGGTTTCCGTTGTCTGTCAAATAACGTTGCTCTCCATCCATCCGCCAGTGTGGTTGACATCCCAATTTTTTGAGCGCCTGGAAGGTCCACTCAGAAGCAAATGGAACAACCTCGACCGGAAGCGGAAATTTTCCCAACTTTTGCACGGATTTGCTGCCATCTGCTACAATAATCAATTTGTCACTATTGGCCGCCACGATCTTCTCACGCAAAAGAGCCCCGCCTCCGCCTTTAATCAGGTTAAAATCGGGATCAACTTCATCAGCGCCATCAATGGTCAGATCCAGACGTCCAATCTGGTCGAATGGGACGATGGGAATTCCCCACTCACGGGCAAGCTTGTCCGAAGCCTCTGATGTGGCAACCGCCTGAATGTTCAATCCATCACGTACCCGCTCACCGATTCGGCAGATGGCATAATAAGCGGTTGAACCTGTACCTAATCCAACCTTCATTCCATCTTCAACATATTCTGCCGCACGCTCTGCTGCTATCTGTTTAAGATTCATCTATAAACCCCCGCTGCTCATAATTTGAGAAATGCATATGTAGTTATTATAGATAAAACCGCTTCCGATGTATATCCGTGCCTTCTGTTGCATCCTTGCCATCTTATTTTTGTTTTGTTGAAGGATGTATTTTTACCCACCATGTTATAGAATACAGAATGAAGCTAAAAAATGGGAAATTTTAAAATAAACAGTTCTAAATACCTATAAACCGTCTGATATGTCCATAAATACGTAAAATATTAAAAAAAATTTAACGATACTATTCAATTTAACGACATTTTATACGACATATTAATTATAGATGTGTTTTAATAATTAGACACCTATGGTTCATACGGTACATAAGTCTCTACGAAAGCGACTGATAAACCAAGACCATGGTCGCATAAATTTCCTTTGGAGGGGATCACGGAATGATCTAGTTCACTGTACCAAAGCAACCCTAAAGTTTCTTAATTTAAAGAAGATCAGGAGTGGAATTAAGTGAAATCATTAAGTTGGAAAAGCATGTCGTTTTTCTCCAAAAATCTGTTACTCTCATTTACCAATATCATTATTATCGGGGTAGCACTTATCGCAAGCAGTTATTATTTTCAAAAAACAGTTCTTGTTGATCAACTGCATGGACAGGTGGAACAAATTACCAAAAAGTGGGCTGAAGATATCAATCCCACCGAAGTACAAGCTGCTATTGCGGAAGGCAGCTATGATGGAGCAACACAAACAAAATTACGAGCGTATTTCGACGAAATGCAAGAATATTATCCTAACATTGCACAAGCCTACATCTTCGGTGTTGAGCTCGGTGGCGATAACAAGAGATTAACTTCCCTTGTAGCGATGCCGACCAACCTAAGAGAGGCTTTTCAAAGTGAGAACGTAAATATCGGTGACATGTATGAGCAGCCAGTCGTTGTAGCCAATGCACTGAAAGAAATGCTTAATACGGATCGCCCAACTTTCACTACATTCTACTCCGATGATTTCGGAACATGGACAACCATTGCTTATCCAATCAAAGACAGCAACGGTAAGATTTTCTCCTATTTTGCCGTTGATGCAGATGCATCAGCCGTACCCGCAGGACTTAACTCCTTGCTCAAAAACGGAATTATCATCCTTGTGGCCTTCTTGCTGTTATTCCTGATTATTCAATACCTTGTGGTTAAAAACACTCTTTCCCCTATCCGTCACTTGATCAAAGGAATTGATGACGTTAGTCGGGGTAATTTGAATGTCAACATTCCGACAGGCAAGGACGATCTGGGACTCGTGAATGAGAAGTTCAACACGATGGTTCGTAAAATCAACGATACGATCGTAAAAGTGCAAATTACATCACAAGAAGTGAATCAATCTGCCAAAGAGCTTTATGAGGTTTCCGAACGAAATAGTGAGAATGCAGATTCTATCAATAGCAATGTGACTCAAATCACTTCAAATATTCGTTCACAAGAACAGGCAACCCGGGATAGTGCACGTGCCATGGCCGAGATGGCTACCGTAATCCAGACAATTGCCAGCAGTTCCGCAAGTGTAGCGGATGAAGCCTATGAAATGGAACGTCGTTCACAGCAAGGTAACAGTGTTGTCCGTCAAGTATCCGAACAGATGAATCTGATTACGGAATCGGTGAAGAATACCGCTTCTGCCATTGAAGTCCTGGAGAGTCGTTCACAGGAAATCGGCGATATCCTCAATATCATCTCGGGAATCTCCAGCCAAACGAACTTGCTTGCCCTTAATGCATCCATTGAAGCAGCACGTGTCGGTGAAGAAGGAAGAGGATTTGCAGTTGTCGCAGGTGAAGTACGCAAACTTGCCGAACAATCTGAACAAGCGACCAGCCAGGTTGGCGTATTGATTCAAGAGATCCAAGCTGGAATTAAACAAGCTGTACGTGCTATGGAACAAGGTACGTCAGAAGTAGATACAGGGCTCAGTGTAGCCGATCAAACAGGACAATTATTCGAAGATATTTTGGAAGCAGCTAAAAAAGTATCTAATCAGATTCAGGAAGTATCAAGCGCTACAGAAGAGATCTCTGCGGGTACGGAGGAAATGACTGCTACAGCAGATGACTTGTCTTCAAGCGTGAGCAAGACAGCAAACAGCAGCGAACAAATCTCCTCATCGGTTGATGAGCAAAAAGCATCGTTGATTACACTGGTAGACTCCTCTACACGCCTTAACAGCATGTCTGAGGAATTGCAAGAACTGATCTCTCATTTCAATGTAAGCAAACAATAATTCAAATCCATAAACATTCGGTTTGAACCAAGGAGGAATAACTGAAGTGATTGAAAACCAACCATCATCTTCCCAGTCCATGGAATCCAGTTTGCCGGTTATGCAAATTCCACTGGATTTTGGGCGACGTCAACAATCATTCTCTTATCAGTCTGCTCAAATTACACTGCAGGCTTCTCTGAGTCGTGATCTTAAACAGAAGTTTGGAGAACAGATGGTGTACCCGGTACTCCTCTCAGCTTATGCAGCCTTGTTATTCCGATTGTCAGCTGAACAGGAACTCGCCATAGGTATACTCGCACCCGATCAGGCAGCTTCTTATCTTTCATTACAGATTCAGGGACAGTTGACCTTCAGCCAACTATGCGATCAGGTTTCAGAACAGCTCAAGATTGACTACATGCTGCAAACCGGTGGATACCCTGAAACGTTCTTTATGCTGAATAGCGTACAGTTGCCTCAAGCGCCTCAAATATTGAATTGGAACGTTCGAGATGATCAAAACATGCTCATCCTCGATCTGTTCTATGACAGTTCATTGTTGAAAGAGTCTACCGTGCTGAGATATGCAGAATATTATCAGACTCTTCTACTTGCCCTTGTGCGTGACAGTGAGAAAGCAATCGGCGCGGTAGATATTCTATCCGCCTCAGATCGACTGCTTTACCGTGAAATGAATGATACTGCCGCTCTCGAACCAGAGCATCAGACGGTTCACGGCTGGTTTGAAGCAACGGCAGCAGCCTATCCGAATTCACCGGCGATAACATCACCATCCAAAAGTTATACGTACAGAGAATTGAATGAAAGAGCGAATCAGGTTGCACGTGTTCTGTTATCCAATGGGTTGCAGAAAGGTGAATTCGTCAGTATCTTTATGGATCGAGGTCTGGAGACGATCATTTCCCTGCTCGGTATTCTGAAGGCAGGTGGTGCATATGTTCCAATCGATCCTGAGCATCCAGAAGAACGTAACAGTTATATTGTGGAAGATACGGCGTCCTCATTCGTGCTGACTACGGAAGCGTCTTTTGCCCAGGCTTCCAGCTTGTTCTCCAGTATAACTACGGTCCGTCAGATTCTCGCTGTCGATGGTCGCCTGGCCGGATTTGCAGCAAGCAATCCTAATCTGGATATTCAGCCAGATGACCTTGCTTATATTATCTACACGTCAGGGTCAACAGGTAAGCCGAAGGGTGCACTGATTGCCCATCGGGGTGTAACTAATCTTGGCAGTGTGGTTCAGCGTGATTGTGACATTCAACCAGGTGATGTATTAACCCAATTTGCTACATACAGCTTCGATGCATCCGTGTGGGATACGATTGGCGCCTTGTTCTACGGAGCAGAATTATATCTGTTGTCTGCGGAAGAACGCGTATCTGTTGAAGAATTCGCAAGTGCAATTGAACGTACAGGAACAACCATCATCACGATACTGCCTACCATTTTCTTCAATCAGCTTGCTTCCTATTTATCTGATGAAGGTTTCCACAAGCTGGCCAAAGTCAGAATTATTACCGTAGCCGGAGAAGCGCTTTATGGTGAACAGGTTCGTGCCTTCCAGCGAAAATTCGGAAACCAGATTGATATTGTTAATGTGTACGGACCTACGGAATGTACCGTAGCCACTGCCACTCACCGCATTAGCAAACAGGTTCCCGAAGATGTGGTGAACATCCCTATCGGCAAACCGATTCATAACTACAAAGTATATATTGTAAATGAAGAGCATCAACTCTGTCCCGTAGGTGTTCCTGGTGAGGTATATATTTCTACCCCAGCACTGGCCAAAGGTTATCTGAATCAGCCAGAGCGTACAGAGCAAGCATTCATTGAGAATCCGTTCGCGATCGGTGAGAAAATCTACAAGTCTGGCGATATTGCCAAATTGCTGGACACGGGACTATTGGAATACGTCGGTCGCAGTGACTCGCAGCTAAAAATTCGTGGTCACCGGATTGAGATCGGGGAGATTGAAGATCACTTTGCACGGCTTGATCAGATCCAGAACGTTGCGGTGATTCCTAAGAAAGAATCGGATGGACAGAATATGCTGGTTGGGTATTTTACATCGAAAGATGGTAGCACCCTTTCTGTTTCCGACATTAAGGCAGCACTGACCGAGAAGCTCCCTTCCTATTTTGTACCGAAGTGGATCTGTCAGCTGGATGAAATGCCCATTGCACCGACTGGAAAAATCAACCGCAAATCGATGGTATCCCTGCCTCATGTGGAACGACATGAAGATCGCCCTGATCGGGTTATGCCGGAGACGGAGACAGAATCCATTATCCTGGACGCATGGATAGAAATCCTTCAACACGATGACTTCGGTGTCGAAGACAGCTTCTTCAATATCGGTGGTGATTCACTCCGGGTCATTCATGTACTGGTTATTCTGAAGCCGCATTACCCGCAGCTGAAAATTGCCGATTTCTTTGCCGAGAAAACAGTCCGTGCTCTCGCTCGTCGCGTGGAATTGCTGTCTCAAAGTGCCGCAGAAGTAACGCATTCGGCTGTGACGGATGGCATGATTACTCAATTATCCGAACACCCTGTGGAACTAACGTCCCAGTTGGGGTATCCCGTCATTCGTGAACCTGAGCATGTGTTACTGACGGGAGCAACAGGTTATCTGGGCTCTCATGTGCTGCAACAGTTAATTCTGAATTCCAGTACTCGAATCTATGCTCTAATTCGTCGTCCGACCAATGGAATAACTGCAATGGAACGTTTAACTAAAGTGCTGGAAGGATATTTCGGCAAACAACTGACTGATCAACTGGCTGCTCGCGTGGAGATTATTGAAGGCGATCTTGAACAACCTCATCTCGGTCTTTCAGCGGAACATACAGCTTATGTTCAGGAACGTATTGACCGTGTCATCCACTGTGCTGCAGACGTACGACATTTCGGGGATGCCGAACAATTCGCCAAAACGAACGTGGAAGGAACGGTCGCATTGCTGGATCTGATTCGCAGCAAACCTGGGGCCTCCTTCCACCATGTATCCACGATGGGTATTCCGGAAGATCTCGCACTCAGCGGACAATGGGAATCTTCCCTTCAATATGATCGGTTCCCGGCTGACTTGCATGTGGACAACCTGTATTCGGACAGCAAGCTTGAAGCCGAGAAAGTGCTCATGATTGCCGCAGAAGAAGGTGTACCTGTCAGTATCTATCGCGCAGGTAATCTGACTTGCCACTCCGATACTGGACGCTTCCAGTCCAATATTGATAGCAACGCCTTCTATCGCATGATCAAAGCCATGTTATTGCTTGGCAAGGCTCCTGCGGCTGACTGGATGGTTGATTTTACACCGATCAATTATGCAAGTGAAGCCATTGTTCACCTGGCCTTGCGTCAGGATACAGCCGGCCGTGTATTCCACATCTGTAATCCGGAGCCAATTCGCTATGATGAGCTGATCCGTTCAGTAAATCGGGCTGGTTACAATGTCGAAACACTTCCTTTCGCGGATTACACCCGTTGGTTGTTCGATGCCAGCATCAGCAAGGAGCCGGAAGCTCTTCAGTTGGCTATTGCACAGCTTGAAGGCGACGGCGCCAAGGATTCAGCTTATGTCTATGCTTGCCCTGTAACAACTGCTTATGTGGAACCTGCCGGAATCTCTTGTGCGAAAACAGATGACCGATTCATCTCCGCCATGTTAGAATATGCTGTTCAGATCGGGTACTTCCCCGCAGCAATACGGCCGCATTATGGTACGTCTACAGCAATGGAGTAAGTTCACTTTATTAAAAAAGCCACCTTCTCGTCAGTAAACGATGAAAGTGGCTTTTTTTTGCCGTTTTTCCGGATCATTCTTTTAGATCCAGCGAATGAGGGCAATGATGGCGAGATGAGCTGGATAGAAATAGCGCCAGACCCAACGTGGCCCCTTCATACGGAATCCTGCTTGGTAATACTGAGCAATAGCAATGCCGGCGGTTGCCATTACACTATACATTTGCACAGAGCTGTTATGTAGCAGAAGATATAGTCCATTTAACACAACATGCGCCACGACAAGTACAGGCCCCTGGAAATAACGGAATAACAGGACCAATAATAACCCGTACATCCCGTAATCCATGTGACTAATTTCCATGAACCATCCTGCTCCAATGGCAATGGGAATACCCAGTAAGCGGGTTGGCAATTTATCAATAACGAATAGTACCAGCAGGGCCGACCACAATGTCCATACCACGTTCAGAGAATAATGGTTAAACGCAGCCATGAATGGCACCTGTGAGAGTATCGCAATCCAGAACAGCCGCCATATGTATTTTTGTACATCCCGTGTATGTTTGTAACCGATATACACTGCAAATGCGTAGATTGGAAAAGCGATACGGCCTATGATTCTGAGTTCTATTATATGTGGAAAAAAGACAGCGCCTATATGATCAATTAACATTGTGATCATGGCAATCCACTGCATCATGTTGCGACTCCCCTCCCTCTTTCCCGACTATACAAGTCTGCCATTCATATAGATCATGCGCCTATTGGAGCAATCTCTTATACATTAAGTTCATAATACATGAATCTGGTATCCTGTGCATATCCTTCGGACTCATACAAAGCTTGGGCTTGCTTGTTACTTAACTCAGTCGAGAGTGATATACGTAGAACGCCATGCTCAGATGCCAATCGCTTGGCTGCTTGCAGCAGCTCCCTTGCAATACCTTGCTGACGATAATCCGAATGCACAAATAGATCATTAAGTACCCAGATCGGCCTCATTGATACCGAGCTGTAACTGGGATACAGCTGAACGAATCCAGAACATTTCTGGCCCTTCGAGATTGGCTTACCGTTGCTTTCATCTGATCCATGATCCCTTTCCACATCGGTTTCTGCTACCAAAATCACCGATTCATGGCGTTCCATTCGTTCTTTAATATACTGACGCGCTGCCTGAATGTCAGCATTCTGGTTATAAAACATCCTGTACTCATTGAACAATCTTCCCACTTCATCACCATCAGGAAGACCTGCTTGTCTAATTCGGTGCTGCATTCCACTCAACTCCTCTGGGATCGAGACCAATGTCTCTTCGTTTTTATATCTTTTAATTGTAAAACACCCCTTTCCTTTTCCCCATTCATCATCTGCATCAAAGTTTGTAGTATCTTGGGCAATTCTTTGGAGATATTGACCATTCATCCTTACGAGTATATTTCAGTCAAAGCGTTGCACACTATAGTATCACTCATAACTGACAGAGACTGGATGGACTACTCGTTGATATAGGAGGAAGACACTTATGAAAGAAAGCATTCTTTTACAGGTACAATCACGCCTGATCGGCGTGGCAGACATGATCTACCAACCGCTTCAGATTGGCCCTTTACACTGTACATTGCTCTATATCCAATCCATCGTGGATACACAGATTATGAGAGAAGCTATTGTGAAGCCTTTACTTGAAGAGGCTGAACGGAACGAAGTTGACCCTGATTTTATTACACGAGTCGTAAGTGGAACCTTTTTTTCACTCGAAAGCCAGCACAGAGATTCAGCAGATACGCTGGTAGAAGATATCGTAACTGGTAATACCGCACTCCATGTCGAAGGCATGTCTGGCATGATTATTTTTTCAATTCAGAATTATCAGAAGCGCTCTGTACCGGAATCAACTAACGAAGTCGTCGTTGTTGGCCCCCAGGAAGCGTTTATCGAAGATATTAATGTAAATATGTCCCTATTGCGACATAAAATTAAACATCCTGATTTTAAAATGATCAAATTCACCATCGGCAAATATACCAAAACCGAAGTGTTTGTCATCTATATTCAAGGTTTATGCAAACCTGACATCCTGGAAAATGTATTAACCAGTCTGGGAGAGATTGATATGGACAGCAGCCTTGGTGTCAGTTATCTGTCTGAATTTCTGGAAGATCACCCGCTCTCTCCTTTTCCACAGTATCAATATACCGAAAGACCGGATACCGTTGCAGCTGCTCTTGTAGAAGGCCGAATCGGCGTCATGCAGGATGGAACGCCCTTCTCGCTGCTCATTCCAGTCACATTCTTCTCTTTGATGCAATCGTCCGAGGACTATTACCAGCGGTTTCATTCCGCTTCATTTATACGAATGATCCGGCTGCTGTTTGCCGTCATTGCTTTCCTGTTGCCTTCTGTATATGTAGCAGTCACTACATTCCATCCCGAGATTATTCCCACCAATCTGCTCATTACCATTGCATCCGCAAGAGAGAACATTCCTTTTCCAGCATTGATAGAAGCCCTCATCATGGAAATTACCTTTGAAGGATTACGTGAAGCTGGTATACGGATCCCCAAGCCACTCGGACAGACGGTTTCTATTATCGGCGGTATTGTCATTGGACAAGCAGCTGTGCAGGCAGGTATCGTCTCTGCTCCATTGGTTATTGTTGTATCCATTACAGGTATTGCGGCCTTTATTATTCCGCATTTTGAGTTGGGTTTGGCCTTCCGGCTGCTCCGCTTTCCTGTACTGCTAATGGGTGGAACACTGGGCCTGTTCGGTGTCGTCATTTCAATCTACGTGTTGTACTGGTATATGGTCAGCATGCGTTCATTTGGTGTTCCATATATGCAGCCTTTTGCCCCACTCGTACTGCGTGATTTCAAGGATACGTTTATTCGGGTGCCCTGGTTCATGATGAAAAAACGAACCAAAGCCTATACGACAGATAATGTAAGGAGGCAGGATACACAATGATATTTCGAAAGCCTCCTCTACATCTTGCAGTCATTTGGATCTGCTGTCTGTTATGCACCGGGTGCTGGTCCAAAGTTGAAATTAACGAGCGTACCTTCATCACAGCCATGTACGTGGATAAAGCGGCTACCCCAGGAGAGATCGAGGTTACACTGAGCATGCCGCTCCCCAATCGTCTTTCTCCCGAAGGGGGCGGATCAGGTAAAGAACCCTATGCAGCCGTTTCAGCGACAGCACCAACGATTGCAGACGCGATCGAGAGAATCCAGACAGATCTTACCCGTAAAATCTCTTGGGGGCACACGCGGGTGATTGTGTTTGGACAAGCCTACGCACGTGAAGGAATTCAAGATACGATGGAATGGATCGCACGCCAGCCCTTGTTCCATCTGAGCAGCTACGTCATGGTTACCAGTGGCAGAGCCAAGGATGTTTCTGATCTGACTCCTGTATTTGAGGAAACACCGAGTGATGTGCTAAGGGAGTTTTCCACAGAGGAAAATCTCTTGAAAACCCAGATGTTAAGCATATTTACAGCAGATAAAATGAATCAGGGATTCGCCACATCGATGTTAGGCAGCAAAAAAACAGCCATGGTCAGTGAAGAAGGTGAATCCAAAAAGTGGATCAGTCAGATTGGCGGAACCATATTCAGACAGATGCGAATGGTCGGGACACTCTCAGCCGATGAGGCACGTGCTGTTGCGTGGGCAGGGGAGAATCTGGATTCACTGACCCTCTCCGTTAGAACCAAGAAACAAAAAGCAAGCATGACATTGTATAACATGCATTCTGATATTCAAGCAAAACTTCAGAATGGTGAACCACATTTCATCATTACCTTGACAGGTAAAGCCGAGTTGAACTCGGTCATTCCAGTCCTTAAGGCCAAAGACATTGTCGGTACAAAGGACATTGAACAAGCCGCTAACGAAAAAGTGGATGCTCATCTTACCCGAGCCCTGCAAACCGCAAAACACCAAGGTGCAGATATACTCATGCTCGGATACCGACTGGAGTGGAGATACCCGCAGGTATGGAAGAAGCTCCGGCCCACATGGGTCAATTATGTAAAAAACGATCTGCAGTTTACCGTCAACACGAATATCAACATTCAATTTGTCGGCTCGGAGTCAAGCTTCTAGCTTGCACGGAATGGCTTTTTCCAAGGAGGTTACATATGTGTTAGCTGTTATCGTATTTGCGGGACTGTATTTACTGGACTGGGCATCTGTAAAAACAAGCAAAAAAACAATCAGACGTACCTATTTCATCCTGCTTGGTCTATTTCTGGTATGGAATACACTCGCAGTAAGCTGGTCAGCATGGCCTAATCCCAATGATGTAATTCAATGGGTCTTTGGCTGGGCTGATCCTATGATTCATAAGGAAGGAGATTAACCATGAACCATCTGACTGCCGGACAGGCTTACCGCTTCATGTTTGTTTACCTATATTCCGAACCTGTTGCCTTCCTCCTGCAACGTTTGTTCAAAATGAGCGGTTATCAGGGATGGTTGTCCACCATCGGCGGTTTTTCAATTAGTCTGATTTTTCTGTTCTTTACATACCGTTTGGGTTCCATTAATCCTGATAAACCCTGGATTTCCTATGGAGAGGATATTGTGGGCAAGGTAGTGCATCGCTTCTATATCGGATTAATTGTACTGTTATGTATCTACTTGTTATCGATTGATGTGGAAAATTTCATTATCTTCCTGCAATCGATGTATCTGCCCCAAACTCCGATTTGGTTAACATCCACCCTTACTCTCCTGTGCATCTGCCTGACTGCACGTTCAGGATTGGTTACCATTGTATTTATGGCAGAAGGCATTTTTCTGGTGCAGCTGCTTACGTCCACCTTACTTATTCCAGCGGTTGGAGGCGGGGGAAATCCCGGAATACTGCTTGCGATGGCAACCCATCATGATCTGGGTGAGATCGTGATGGGGTCTCTATCTACCATGCCATGGTTCTCCGAATGGATGTTGTTTCTTTTTCTCGCACCAGTCGTTGCTTTTAGGCGTCCTATGTTGAAAAGCATGTTATTCGCCGGTAGCACCGTTGTTGTATTTATCATTATATTCTGGATGTTCACACTGATGAATTTTGGTCCTTATGTTGCCGCAGGTCTCCGCTACCCTTTGCTTGAGATGGTCCGATTTGCTCGATACGGGGATTTTCTCGATAATCTGGACCCTGTTCTGATTGCGATATGGTCAACGACGATGTTCACTCGCAGCTCGTTTCTGTTGTATGTAGCTTCCGTCTGTCTTTCCAAATTGAGTGGGATTAGGCAACAAAAATCTGTTGTGTATCTAATCGGGGGAACGGCTGCCGCCATTGTGCTTCAATATGCCAAAGACGCTACGTCGTATGAGCTGGCCATTCGTTCGTACGCAATTCCAATTTACACTGTACTTATTGAATCCATGCCCATTCTGTACGTTCTGGTATACTGGCTACGCAATGGAAAAAATAAAAAGGCGACCAAAGCATCAGGTGCTCCGTCGCCATCTTAGTAGGGATTCAGTTTGATTCAGCGTTCTGTTGTTGCTGAGCAGGATCAGCATCAGGGAAAATGACGCCTTTCTTCAGAATCAGATTGGCATATTGTGCACGCTCACCAGTAGCAACAATCGCATAGGCATTCGAAGCACGTTTATAAAAATCAAATCGCTCTTCATGATCCAAAGCATCCGTGATGCCTTCGTATTCTTCAATTAAACGACGGTAGTCTTCCCATATGATCGGTACCACCTGATCCCCTTTGACAACCTGCATGACAGCAGCGGGACGCTCTGCATAGGTATCCAGTGGATATAAATGCAGAATGGCTTCCAATAGTTCGACGACTCCCAGTGCATCACAGCGTACCAGTCGCTTGGCATGACTCGCTGCCGGGAAATTGCCATCAGCCAGAACCAGCTCGTCCCCATGCCCCATTTCAGACATGATTTTGAGCAATTCTGGAGGAATGATTGAGGGAATATTCTTTAGCATATGCAGCTCTCCTTGATCTTCTCCAACATCGGTTAGAGCGAATTGGTTTTCTCCATTCTTCAAAAGCACTCTGAATTCCCATTTCATAGAAGCGTTTTCATTTCTATTCTACCAGTATTTTTTGATCATTGTACAGCGTACATATTGTTCGAGATAAGATATTTTATTTTGACAAAAGTACTTGTTTAACATATAGTTGTTGTAACAACTAATTTGATTGGAACATTTCTTAAGGAAAGCGAGGATTCACAATCATATGGACTACACCCTGGAACAATCTGTTGGATTCATGTTGGGTTTCACGCATCGTAAAGCAGTCGCTTTACTTGCTACGCGATTCAAACCTTATGATATTACGACAGAACAATTTTCTGTTCTTTTTAATGTTGACCGAGGCGAAGGTGTCAACCAAAAGGAGCTCGCTGCACGTGTTTTCAAAGACCAACCCACCACTGCCCGGATTATTGATCTGCTGGAGAAAAAAGGATTGGTAGAACGACGGACCAGCGAACAGGATCGCAGAGCCTATCTGTTATATCTTACCAAGGAAGGCAAAGCGTTAATCGATATCCTCGTTCCGATCGAAAGAGAAATGAATAAAGAACTTGCTGAAGGTATATCCGAAGACCAGATGGAAGCATTTAAACATACTCTTTCCCTCATTAACCGCAATTTGTAATGAATCACAACTCAGGGGGAATACATCATCATGAAAGAACAATCAACACAAGTTAGGCTATGGACCACCGATTTTATTCTGCTAATGCTGTGCAACTTTTTGTTATTCTTGCAGCTGCACATGATCGTCTCTCCACTTCCGTCCTACGTTCAGGAGCGATTCCACGCTAACGCTTTTGAGGTCAGCCTCTTTACCTGTCTGTTTGCACTAAGTGCCATTGCAGCCCGTCTCTATTCCGCGAAAGCATTGGAGAAGGGTCTTCGTAACGCCATGATCTATATCGGCCTCTCCGTAGCCCTGCTGGCAACGCTCGGCTATTATTTTGCTGCGGGCATAGCCGTGCTCTTATTGCTGAGAATGTTGTTTGGTATCGGATTTGGCATGAGCAGCACCGCTTTTCCAACGATGGCCTCGGACATTGTACCTGTCAAACGAATGGGTGAAGGCATGGGTTACTTCGGGCTATCGACGAGCCTGGCCATGTCCATGGGTCCAATCATAGGGGTGACCCTGCTCCAGGGTGCTGGATTTGTAACCCTGATGTTATGTACTGCGGGTGTCCTTGCTGTAATCTATCCACTTAGTTACACGCTGACACGCAAAAAAGTCGCCAGAACCAGTACCAATGAACATATCATTCCACAAGTTACAACAAGTGCTTCAGGAGTCAATCCGAAACAGAAGACTCCTTTCAACCGCAAGCTGATTCTGCCCAGTGTGCTAAATTGCCTGTTATCCATTACCTATGGTGGGCTTGTCGGATTCATCGTTTTGTATGGCAAGGAAGCCAATCTGGCCAATCCTGCGCTGTTCTTTTTGTTCAATGCACTCGCTGTATTATTGGTTAGACCATTTGCAGGACGAATCTATGATACCAAAGGCCCCAAAGCATTGCTCATTCCAGGAGCAGTTTTCATCGCTATCGGCCTCATTCTACTTTCATTTGCAACCTCCATGTTGGTCCTGTTCATCGCTGCCTTTATCTACGGGATCGGCTATGGTTCCATGCAATCTTCTCTGCAGACCTGGATGATTCAAGTTGTATCTCCTTCTCAACGAGGTATGGCTAATGGCATGTTTTTGAACTCGCTCGATCTGGGCATTGCGACCGGTGCCCTTCTTCTCGGCGCGATCGCGGCCATAACCAGTTATACGGATATGTACCGGTATTCCGTAATGTTTATGATTCTGTTCTTGCTTATTTATCTGATTCAGGGAAAACGAAGCGGCAGCTTCTCCATTGAACCTCATGCTCTGCTCGCTCATACTCATATCACTGCAACGGAACCACCTCAAGATCAATCCAAGAATTCAGAATCTGGAGATGACAATACAGAATCTAGCAACTCGAATAAAAGCAAACACGAATGATTGGTTAACATCATTCTGAACATAAAAACGCGTTTACACCGAGAAAGCAAATTCATCCGCTTTCTTAGGCGTAAACGCGTTTTTTATTGGAACAGATCTGATTGTTAAACAAACTTAATACAACTTCGGAATGAACGTAGCATACAACACCGTCTATCTAAAATGGACTTTTCTTGCGACCTATGGGAGCGTAACCTCTACTCGTCTCGATCCGATCGATATGTCGTTCATCCTGTTTCTTTCCGCTTCCTGAAGTAGGTTGATCTCCCTTATCCGGCTTCACTGCAAATAATGTAAGCAACCCGCCTACGGCTCCAGATGCAGCAAGCACACCAAAAAGCAAAAAATGTTGTTTGCCAATCAGTAAAGACACAACAGGCGGGCCAAGGGATACACCGATAAATCGCATGCTGCTGAACAAAGACGTAATCGTGCCTCGCTGTTTCTTATCTATACCTTCAGTGATTAAGGCATCCAGACACGGTAAGGTTGCTCCTATTCCGGCACTCCCCAATGTAAAAAGTCCAATCACAATATAGATATTATCGAAAATTCCAATAACACCCAGCGAAACGGTTACAAGAACAAGTCCTGCGAACCCAAGCCATTTCATACGAGGCTTACTCTTTCCGATCCATTTTCCTGCGAAAAAGGAAAACAGACACAGCGCCGCCAACGGAATGGCAAGCACGAGACCTTTTACGATCCCTTTCATGGCGAACTCGCTCTCCAATGTCTCGGATAGATAATAAAGCACGCCAAAAAGAATAAACATGCAAATTCCGCCGATCGCAAACAGAGCGTACAACCATCGCCCTTTTTCTTTCAAAACGTCCCGAATGGAAGCCACAAATTCCGTAAAGGTGGGTGGCTTCTCTTTTTTCTTGGGTGTTTTCACCAGGAAAATAACCAGAATCAGCGAAAGTACACACAGTACCGGAATCGCCATAAATGGTAAATACCACAACCAAACAGCCAGTGCTGCCCCCAGAATTGGACTTAACACTTTACCGAACGTATTTGAGGTTTCAATGATTCCCAGACTTTTGCTCACCTGATCTTCATCATTGAACATGTCTCCAACCAAAGGAATGACAATAGGGAATGCACCGGCTGCTCCAACCCCCTGTAGTAACCTGCCACCTAAAATGCTCCAGTAGGCTATATTTCCGTTCAGCATCCATGCAGCAACACCCGCTACAGCTCCCCCAACGGCTGCAATGATGAGGCTGGGAATAATGATTGCTTTTCTGCCAAAACGATCAGACAGATATCCTGCGATCGGAATAAGCAGGATGGCAACTATAGCATAGACTGTAATAAGCATGCTGACCTTGAATGCAGATACCTTCAATTCACGTTCAATCTGTGGCAGGATCGGTATCAGCATGGAGTTACCCAAGGTCATAATTAAAGGGATGGAAGCAAGTGCGACGAGGTCCCACTTTTTATCATTCATACCACAACCACCTTTACAGATTCTACACACAACAGCATTATTGTGCTTGTTTCGGAGGTTGATTATTCAGGACATGCTGGATGTTGCCGCTTGTTCACACAAAGAAGCTGCCTGCACGTATTTGTGCGAGACAGCTCCTTTGGCTCATAATGTTTACAACGACAATAATTTAAAGTGCCGTAACGCTGCACCACCTTTGAAAACAATATACAGCTCATTCACCTTATGTGGCGCCTCAAGCGAAGACTGGACCGTTGTCCACTCGATATTTTTCCCGTTCACACTGCCTCCAGGTCCAGAAACTTCACATACGCCAAGCAGATCGCCTTCGGGTCCTCCAGACCGAATCTCCAGTCTGCCCTCTTCCCCAAAAGCGGCCACTCTGGCTTCAAATCCTTTTACTTCCTGAACACCATTATGGTTGAAAGCGATCCAGGATGACTGACCCTCTCGATATAACGGTTCTTCCTGAGTGATTGCCCGAACTGCCGAACGTCCTTCCAGACATTCATCCAACAGAACACCTGCACAAGCATCGTAATTCTCGGCAAAGGTAAGCAATTGCAGCGGACGATCAGGAATCGTCTCACCTTCAATCTCAATCTCAGCCGACTGGCGGATATCTGCGGAAGAACGCCCTGCCAGAATGGCCCAAGTCGCTGTTTCCAGACAGTATCGATCTCGGGTAACATCCCATAGCGCCAGCTTCTGAACAGGGATCTCGAAACTTATCGTAACACGCGTCCCTGCTTTCACATGAACACGACGGAAAGCAAGCAATTGCTTCTGGGCGCGTTTCACACGCGAGGTACGTGAAGATCCATAGATCTGAACAACTTCATCACTGTCACGTTCACCCTTATTGTGTATCTCCACTTCAATCTTCAAATGATCTGTGTTGGTATCTTCCACCGGGGCACTACGACTTACATGAATCGCCTCGTATTCAAACTCAGAATAGGTCAGGCCATGACCAAATGCATATTGGATCGGTCCTTGATGATACATATAGGTCATGCCGCGCTGAATGATGTCATAATCCATGATGTCAGGAAGCTGGGATTCATCTGCATACCATGTCATATTCAATCTGCCTGCCGGGGCATAATAGCCTAGTAGCACGTCTGCAAGCGCATTTCCCAATTCCTGACCTGCATGAGTCATATATACAATTGCCCGGGCTATACCTTTCAATTCCTGCAGGGCAAATGGATAACTGCCCATAATGACAACCACCGTATTGGGATTAACCTCACACACAGCTTTGACAAGCTCGACCTGATTCGGCGGAAGCAGCAGACTTGAGCGGTCAATTTCTTCTTTGCCGTTAATGTATGGACTGTTACCAACAACAACGACAGATGCCTGACTGCTTCGTGCAGCTTCTACGGCTTGTTCGATTCCGCGTGCCACCCTATTAATATTAAATCCCGTAGTTTGTTGACCTTGTGCTTGTGGGGGAAGTGGCGCTAAAGCAGAATGTCCTTGATGTTCGCTTATTCCAACGGGGATACCATTCCACGTCCGCAAGATGTTACTGCCATTCGTTTGGAGATCAAATTGAACAACTTCCTTCACAAACCAGCCGCCTATCTCGGGTGCGTTTGCCTGATAAATGCCTTGCTCGGTTAAGCTAACGTATCGATTATTGTTCAAACTTCGTAGCGTATGACTTCCCCAGCCCCAATCCTGATGTATAAAGTCAGCTGAAACTGCACTGCCTTCCGGTACAGCAACAAGTGTACCTTCCGCACCAAGGGTAATAATCTGCCCGTCTGTTGTCTGGAGCTGAATACGGTCATTCCCATCTGTATACGTTATATCGGCTTGAGGTAGCCGATCACGAAGTCCATCGAGAACGGACACACGATAAGGCAGTGTGCCACTATACCAATCCGTATAGACAACATCGGCAAGCGGCCCAATGACACTGATCTTCTGTAATGCTTCTGGCTTCAAAGGGAGCAATCCATCATTTTGGAGTAAAACAATGGATTCGGCAGCGGCACGATAACTAAGTTTGGCATGCTCAGGTGCACACAATACCGACTCGGGGATAGACGCATAGGGGTTGCGTCCGGACTGATCCAGTTGTCCCAGTCGCATCCGTACACCAAAGATGTTACGAATCGCTCGGTCCAAATCAGTGACCTTCAACAGACCCTGATCAAGAGCCTCCTCCAGCGCAGATACGACAAGATCCACTTCATCCGTAAGACAATCTACCCCTGCCTTCAACGCACCTGCTGCTGATTCAGCATGACTGGTGTGATAACCATGATAGTTCACCGTCTGAGACAGATCCCCCCCATCACATACAATAAAACCTGGCATCGCCCACTCGCCCTTAACCACATCGTTCACATACGGACTTTCAATGGCAGGTGTACCGTTGATGGAATTGTACGCAGTCATCATGGACAAAGCTCCGCCTTCCACAAATGGCGTCTCAAATGCTTTTAAATAATATTCCCGCAGATTGCGCGGATCGATGCTGGATGAACAATTCAGCCGATCTTTCTCATTATTATTGGCAAAAAAGTGTTTCAATGTCGCAACCATTTTCAGATAAAATGGATCATTACCCTGCATACCTTTGACGAGAGCTGCCGACATTTCTCCCGTGAGGACCGGGTCCTCGCCATATCCCTCTTCCGTTCTGCCCCAGCGTGGGTCACGTTCCAGATCGACCGTGGGTGCCCACAAGGTTAACCCGTGAACCTCAGGATTACGGTGATGGTATGCTCTCGCTTCATCGCCAATAACTGAACCAATCTCTCGCATGAGCCTCGTATTCCAGGTACTTGATAGACCAAGTGGTTGCGGAAATACCGTTGCCTCCCCTTTCCATGCAACCCCGTGAGCCGCTTCGCCCCCAACGTTGTAGGCTGGAATGCCCAGTCTTGGTACAGCTGCTTCGCGTGTAGGGATTAGTCTGATCTTCTCTTCTGTTGTCAATCGTGCAATCAGGTCATCCAATCTCTCCTCAAGCGCAAGTGATGCATCCCACATCGGGTATTGATGATACTCCTTCATCCTTCATTCCTCCTGCGAATTAGTGATGTGCAAGTAGTTTCCATTGCTCCAGTAAATCCAGCGTACGCTGGCGATACTTCTGACCATCTTCAGGTTGATTGACCTGATGTTCATGCACGTAGGCGTTAAAATACGAAGACAGCATTCGGTACGCAAGCCTGCGTGCCTGTCCTTCAGCGGACGGGTCCAGAGGATGATCATATCCTTCATGAAAGGCCACCGATTCTGTCGACAATATGGCTTCATACTCCCTGTCGGCAAACATGGAACGATCCCCGTCGATGACTGCCGCAATGTTTAGCTCACCATTTTCCTCATGAACAAGCACATTTGCTTCCCACAGGTCATTATGAACCAGTACCGGACGGGTCACCTGATCAAATAAATCTTTATTTTTCATGAATATGGCTGTAATCTCTTCTCCCACACCTGGCATATACTCGGCTTGTGCCGCTTTAAGTGCCGTCTCTTCTGCAAAAGAGTGCAACACCTCGGACCATTGATTCGAGCCTTTAATGGTCCCATCTCCTTGCGGCCAGCCAAACGATGTCCCCTCGATCTGATGCATGATGGCGGTATACGCACCAAGCTGATGGTACAATCGCTCTTTATCCATGTCTGAAATTGATGCGTGATCCAGCTGCTTACTCGGGATAAATTCCATGAACATATACGTTCTTGGCATGATGGACCCGCTGTCATCACAGGCGATAATATTTGGAGCAGGAATGCCTGCCTTTCGGTAATATTCATATACAATCGGTTCAGCCGCCATCATTGTACGTTCGAACGAAAAAAGGGGATCACTCGCAACACCAGCCGCCGCCATCTCTCCTAGCTCTGGAGCCAATCGTAAAATCACATCCGTATAGAGTGCATGTTCAAGTTGAATCCGATAGGTTGTATTAAAAAGTCCACCTTGCAGGAGACCAAACTCCACTTTGGTATCGCTTCCAAAATGAATCTCTACCAGTTGATGCAGTATCTCTGCTGATATCGTACAGTGCAAACCCGAATTCATCGTACTCATTTCTTCAATCTCCTATCATTGTAGACAAACAGACGGCACCTTGCGGCACCGTCCTTTACCTCTACTATATCATGTTACAGTTGGATTGTAAGCGAGGTTGCGCCTGTTGCTGCCGTAACGACAACACCATTTGCACCAGACACTTGGGAACCACCTTCAACGCTGGATACACTCTCCATACCGCGAAGTACCAAGCTCCATGGTTTGCCTGCGCCTTCAGCACGAACGTCCAGCACTGATCCATTACGTGTAACGTTAACTGTCAGTTCCTGTTCAGCAGCCTGGTTCACAACGACCGCTTGAGCTGTTTGACCATCAGCCAGCTCGAACAAGTGCAGGGACACATCATTTGCAAAGTCATAATCCGGTTTGTTATCTACAGCACCGACAGCAATCAGGCTGTTTGGCTTAACCATCATAGGCAGTGTTTTGAAATCATGGTTTTCACTGATCCAGCGTCCACCTTGTACTTTCGCTCCTGTCAGATAGTTCGTCCAAGTTCCTTCAGGCAGGTAGTAACGCACATCGCCTTCTTTGTTGAAGATTGGAGCCACGAGAATAGAATCACCAAACATGTATTGCGTATCCAGGCTATATGTTGTTGGGTCCTCTGGGAAATCCAACAACATAGCGCGCATCATCGGAATGCCTTTTACCGTCGACTCCACCGCAGAATTGTACAGATACGGCATCAGGCTGATCTTAAGTTTGGTAAAGTCACGGACAACGTCCACGGATTCCTCGTCAAACAACCAAGGCACACGATACGAAGTGCTGCCATGCAAGCGGCTGTGTGAAGATAAAAGTCCGAATTGTACCCAGCGTTTGTATACATCAGGGCTTGCTGTGCTTTCAAAGCCACTGATATCATGGCTCCAGAATCCGAAACCGGAAAGGCCAAGCGACAGACCGCCACGAAGGGATTCAGCCATGGATTCATATGTGGAAGAGCAGTCTCCGCCCCAGTGAACCGGGAACTGTTGACCACCTGCTGTTGCAGAGCGTGCAAACAGGGCTGCCTCGTTTTTGCCAATCTTCTCTTCGAGCAATTCAAATACAGCTTTGTTATAGAGCTGAGTATAATAGTTGTGCATTTTAACCGGATCAGAACCATCGAAGTACACAACATCTGTCGGAATTCTTTCACCGAAGTCAGTCTTGAAGGAATCCACACCTTGATCCAGCAGGACTTCCAGCTTGCTCTTATACCAATTCACAGCATCCGGATTCGTGAAATCAACCAGAGCCATGCCTGCTTGCCACATATCCCATTGCCATACGCTGCCATCGGCTGTTTTGACCAGATAACCGTTCTCCATACCTTCATCAAACAAATAGGATTTTTCTGCGATGTATGGATTAATCCAAGCACAGATTTTTAGACCCTTCTCTTTCAGACGTGCAAGCATGCCTTCCGGATCCGGGAACATCGCTTCATCCCAGACGAAATCAGACCATTGGTATTCCTTCATCCAGAAACAGTCAAAATGGAATACTGACAGCGGAAGATCACGTTCAGCCATGCCATCTACGAAATGGTTAACGGTTGCTTCATCATAATCCGTTGTGAATGACGTTGTCAGCCACAGACCAAATGTCCATGCGGGTGGAAGCGCTGGTTTACCAGTTAATTTTGTATAATTATCCAGTACATCCTTCGGATTGTCACCACCGATGATAAAGTACTCCAACGTCTCGCCCTCTACGCTGAATTGCACTTTAGATACATTCTCGGATGCAATCTCATATGATACGCGCTCCGGATGATTTACAAATACGCCATATCCTTTATTGGACAGATAGAAAGGAATGTTTTTGTAAGACTGCTCACTGCTTGTACCGCCATCTTCATTCCAGGTATCTACGATTTGGCCATTTTTAACAAACGGTGTGAAGCGCTCCCCGAGTCCGTATACGTATTCACCAATACCGAGATCCAACTGCTCGCGGAAGTACGCTTCCTTGCTCGGACCTGTAATATAACCAGCTGCTCGTTGGCCGCTGCCTGTAATCCGTTTTCCTCCATACAGGAAGCTGACGTCCCACCCGTTTGTTTTGTCGATCTGAACTTCCAGGTTGCCGCTTTTCAACACAGCACCTTGTTCATGTTTCGAGATGTCAACGTTTGCATCTTGCGTATGAAGCTCGAATTCAGGACCTTTTTTCACTCCGCCCTTATGGTGATTCAAGGTTACACGAATGACGTTAGGCATAGGAGAACTGTAAGTTGCTTTAAGCAAAGTTCCGTTCAATGTGTCGCCTTTGCTACGAATATATTTAGTTGCCGCATATACGGTCAGAGAATCCCCTTTTTGCACAATATCACGAATATCAGTCGGGTTTTGAATGTGGTACCCTTCACGAGTCATCCAGAATCCATCAGTAAATTTCATGTTTTCTTTCCCCCTTTGGTTATATTATAATAATATTGATATTAATAACGAATTTCTTCTCTTATTTTGACCAAATATATCACGATTTTGATAATATACATCCGATTCTTGATCATCAACACCAATCTATGGAAACGATTACATTAATAATGATAGAAAAAGGAGAAGCGGATATGGAACGTGAACGATTACGGGAAGACCGGATTCACGGCAATGCCATGTATCCAGTCAGTGTGTACCCGGATATTCAGCAACTAAACGGAGATAGCATTCTGGATTGCCACTGGCATGATGAGATGGAGTTCACTATGGTGACCAAAGGCTGCGCCGTCTTTCAGATCGATATGAACACTGTTGAGGTTCAAGCTGGAGAAGCCATTTTTATCAATCGGGGCGAGATTCATGCGGGGTATCTGAAGGGTGATGTTCCCTGTGTATTCTCTTCCATTGTATTTAATCCCGAGCTGCTTGGCAGCCGCACCTTCGATACGGTTCAGGAGAAATTCATCGGTCCACTGGTACGCAAAACGGTGATCCCCCCTTGTCATATCAAGGCAGATGAGGCTTGGGGACACGAAATTCTGGATCTCCTGAAACGTATATTTGCCGACCATGCTGCCCGAACCGAAACATGTGAAATGTCAACGAAAGCGTACCTGTACCTCATATTTGCCCGCATGTTTGAACATAGGAGACCTGCTCCGATCAAAGGTACCGTGGCAACAGGGAGTCATGACAAGGTAGAACGCTTGAAATCCGTGCTCGGATATATCCACAAGCGTTATCCCGAACCATTGAAGCTGAAAGAACTGGCTGATGAAGCCAATATGAGCGAAGGGCACTTCTGCCGTTTCTTCAAACAGATGGTGCAGAAAACCCCGGTTGATTACATCAACTATTACCGTGTTCAACAGGCCTGCGTTCAGCTTGAGAATACGGATCACAAGATTGTCGATATCGCCATGGATGTGGGTTTTGAACATCTAAGCTACTTCATCACTACGTTTAAAAAGCATAAGTCCACTACGCCTTCACAGTATCGCAAAATGTTCTATGAGAACGTGGCTATGGAATCTGCCTTGGTTCAGGTATAGAAGAAGAAAAAGAAGAAGAAGGTGCCCACAGCTATTCAGCTGCAAACACCTTCTTTATTCATTGTTGAATCACTTTTTCAGCGTTTTCCATGAAGTGTACTCATGTACGGAGAACCCGTTGAAGGACGCATGTACTGAAGCCATTTTCTCGACCAACTTCAATTGTGCTTCCATATAAACAGATCCCTCTTCATAGAAAGTAATGAAATCGCCTTCCTTGCTTTGCTTTGTTTCCACAGCTATGGAGATCGTTTTGCCAAGCAGAGCTGCTTCTGCAAGTTCATCCTTCGCTACACTATAGATTGCAGCAGCTGTATCACGGTAAGCCATAATCGTGATGGAATCAAACTTGCGAATCATCCAGCTGCTAACCGCCATCGTTGAACCCGGAATCTTGTAGTTATCCAGCCAGAAAGGCAAGTCAGCCGCTACCGGCATCTTCATTCGTGAGGCTCTCTCAACAATGTACTCCACATTGCCTTGCCACTGGGTAATCACGCTTGCCTGGTTGATTTTCCATTGTGGGTGCACATGTGGCTCAATATCCAGATGGATACCGGCGAATTTCTCATTGGGCAACGCCTGTTCTTGATATGCCTCGATCCAGTCCATGAAAGATGCAATCTGTTCCCGACTTTCCGTCAGGCCCCACGCTGATCTTCCATCCATAACATCAACCGCAATATTTTTGGCTCTCGCTTGGCGAATAAAACTTTTATACTCAGGAATTTTGATATCCCGGTTCATCTGCAGATAGATTGTATTGATTTTGTTTGCTGTGGCGTAATTTAACACCTCTTGAGGATTACTTCGGATCTGGGTGGTATCCCACACCCATGTCGCTCGCACGGGTGTATCAAGTTTCCCATGAATCGTTGCATAACTGTCAACTGAGCCATCCGCGATAGCTTTGGAAGAACAGGCTGTGCTCGCACACAGGATCAAACAACTTAGCAATACGATAAAACGGTAACCCCTTTTGCTTTTCATATTTGTACACTCCCTCTGAAGTTATCAGCTCTGACGTGCAAATCTAGATGAAATTGTGTCGTTTCATATTCATTTAATGGAACCTTACTAGGTACGACGAATTCAGATTGCTTCTATATGCAATATCATCTTTAAGACTTACGACGAAAGAATCATATAACTATATTTCGGGAATTCGTAGTTCTGTATGTATAGTTCTAAAGTTACAATTATTAACTATATTCTAAATTAACCCTTTTTTCAGCATGACTCCAGTCATTATTGTCATATGTATTCCAAGCTCCAGAAGACCTAGAAAGCGGTTTCTTCCAAAATGTACAAAAAAACCGCCCTAAGGCGGCTTTGCATGTATCTCAATTTGTTGAAGCTCCAATCAACATTTTTATTCATTACCCGATGGAGAAGCTACTGCGGTACCGTCCACCACTTCATCAAAAAGGGAGACCAGTTCAATACCTTCTGCCGAGATCCGCACAAGCCCCTTGTCGGACAATCGTAATTCTGGGATCACAACCAGCGCCAGCAAGGAAAGGGTCATGAACGCATTGTTCAACGTACATCCTGCGGACTGTAAAGCTTCACTGACTGCTGCTGATTGGGCTGCAACGACTTCGAAAGACTCGGTTGACATCAAACCTGCAATTCGCAGCGGGAATTCAGTTACACCTGCTGCTGTTACTACAGCTACCCCACCTTGCATGCGAATAACACGGTTACCGGCTTCAGCCATCAAGGCATCATCGTTACCGATAATCAACAAATTGTGACTATCATGAGCTACCGTCATTGCAATCGCTGCAGGTGATGTGAAACCGATGCCTCCAACAAGAGCCACCGCCCGATTCCCGGTTTGTTTGTGACGCTCCAATACCGCGATTTTGCATATTTCCCCTGAAGTTGAAACCATAACCTTGCCGTTCTGCACCGTGACAGGCAGGTGTTTTTCCTTCGTATCCACATGATTCTCTGTCACATGAATGATTTTGGCACCAATCGTCCCCTCTGGAATCGGTGCAACCAGTTCCATATCTTCCGGCTGAATATTAGCTTCCAACTTCACCGTGTTCAGCGCTTCCTCCGGGTACGTGAAGCTGTCCCAGACCGCCGTCATCTTCCCGTTCTCGGCTACGACTTGGCCGGCGGCAATTGTCATGCCGACACGTACATCCGCCAGTCGGCCGTCCAGCAGAATAATATCCGCTATATTGCCCGGAATAACCGCACCAATGTCGCGAGCTACGCCGAAGCGCTCAGCTGTGTTAATGGTGGCCATCTGGAAAGCCGTGACCGGCTTCACACCCTGGGAAATTGCGAGACGAACAACAAAGTCCATATGTCCTTCTTTGAGCAGGGATTCCGAGCTTCGGTCATCGGTCACCAGCATCATCCGGCGTGTATCCAGTCCAAGCTCAGTGCAGGCTTTAATTGTCTCAGCCACATCATGCCATGCCGAACCTTGACGCATCTTCGCGTACATCCCGAGTCGCAGACGTTCGACCACATCTTCTTTGGTCACACATTCATGATCCCCTGTAACCCCACTCGCTGCATACGCTGGCAAACGCCAGTCATCTGCAGCCCAGGTAAAGTGACCGTCAGCCACTTTACCTGCGCGGAGGGTCGCCTGTATCTCACCGATCATCGTCTCGTCCCCATAGACTACTCCAGGAAAGTTCATCACTTCACCAAGACCAATCATGTCCGGCCCCCAGGAAAGAGCCTCGGCGACCTCTTCAGGCCCGATATAAGCTCCTGTTGTCTCCAATCCTGGATGGGTGGAAGGTACACAGGAAGCCACCTGCATATAAGCAGCCATCGGTGTGGTCCGTGCTTCATCCAGCATCAGTCTCAGACCTTTGAGACCAAGCACGTTCGAGATCTCATGCGGGTCAAAGAAACCTCCGGTCGTGCCTGAAGGCAACACCGCTCTCGCAAACTCGGTTACTTTCATCTGTGTACTTTCGATATGGCAGTGTCCATCCAGCAAACCAGGAGCGATATACTTACCGTTCGCTTCAATAATCCGGGTATGCTCTCCGATGGTGTGGCTTACATCTTTCCCCACATAAGCGATTCGAGCTCCTTGTACAGCTATGGACATCTCAGGTAAAATCTCACCCGATATCACGTTTACCAGCGTACCTCCCCGTATGACCAATGTCGCCGGCAAATCTCCCCGTGCTGTAGCGACCAGATCCGGTACACAATCGGCCATAAGTGGCCGTTCAAAAGATGATTTGTTCATATTATTGCCTCCTTTAATAAACGACCCAAAAAAATATATTGTTACGATTATATGAGTCCGGAACTCATGTGTAAAGAAAAATCACATCCATTGTGCTTGAATACAAATTATGAAGTCATATTTATCCACGGGACCCAATCCTTACGAATTCACGTTAGGTATTTTCATTCTTCCCTCGCTAAGTTAGCTTCTTCCGGATATATGTATCATATACAGAAAAGGCTCCCGTTCCATCGAACGGAAGCCCTTTTTATGCATAGGAACTCGTTATGTCAGTCCACCTGCGCAGCAGATACCTTGTCAAGCTCATACCATTCTTCCGACTGGGAGGTAATGAACGGACTCGGTGTGCCCACGCAGTAAACATGCAACAGATGCATCGCTCGTGTACAAGCCGTATAGAACAACTTGCGTTCATGTTCCTGGGCATACTGCTTCGCAGAGCCGTCATGAATCAGGACAGCATCGAATTCCACACCTTTGGCCAGATACGCCGGAATGACATGAACACCCTGCTCAAAAGCCAGCGTCGTTTTCTTGATTAACTTCGGTGCTATAGACAGCGTCTTACTCAATGCGGCATGTACGTCTCTGCTCTCTTCGGCGGTCTTGCAGATGACTGCGACTGATTCATACCCTTCCTTAATCAAGTGTTTGAGGTCTGCCGTGATGACGTTCATATGACGCTCGGCATCAGAAGAAACGATCACTTTAGGCTTCTCGCCGCTACGGTTAAATGGGATAATCTCTTCTCCACCAGGCACCATGCCGCGGGTAAACTCCACGATCTCCCGGGTGGATCGATAACTTCTGGTCAGCTCAATCACTTCCGTATTGTCTGGACCGTACAGGTTAGTCAGAGGTCCTGTTCCACTAAGCACGGAAGAGTGGGCATAGATTGCCTGATTAAAGTCACCCAGTGCGGTTATTTTCGCACGCGGGAACAACCGCTTCATAAATGCCAACTGAAACGCAGAATAATCCTGGGCTTCATCAATAATGACATGACGTATATTGGAGTTAATATGGAATCCAAGCATAAGCTCACGCAGGTACAAGTAGGGCGTAATATCTTCATATGCCAACTCTTGAAGCTTCAATCTGCGTAAAGTCATCTTACCCATTTCATCCCATTGAGCAGGCAACGCTTCGTCACCCAGCAATCGCACCATCTGAGCCTGATCAGTGAACAGATGTGCGTATAATTGTCTTATATCAACGAATCGCAAGGATTTGATCCATTTCCGTAACGGTTTAAGTCGGTCACTGACCACCATACGTGCCAGAATTTCTCTTTCCTGCTCGAAGTCATTAAACGTATGGGTCTTTCCTTTTTGCTTGCGCTTCAATCGTTGATATGCACGTTGCAGATCCTCCGGCTCCATCAGATCAAGCTGCTGATCGACCCAAGGCGCATCCAGTTCACCTTTACCAAAGGCGGACAGTTCTTTCAGCATCCAGTCTCGCAACATCTCCAGTCGGCTGACCAGCTTGACGGATGACTCAAAACTGTAAAACTTCTCAGCCATAGCCTCTGATGTGACAATCGCTCGGCCCTGGAAGCGAACAGGCTTGAATTTCATGCCACCTGACAGCATGCTTTCCTTGTAACGCGTAATAACTTTCAGGAAAGATTCCGATGACTTGAACTGGATGCTGGACATGCGAACATCGTAATCGGGATCTTCCGTCCCCGTAAGTACATATTCGAGCTGAATAAATGGATCTTCCAGTTGATATTCACGACCCAAACGGCGCTCCAGATACTCCTGGAAGGTCGTTTGCAGCATGTTTTCCTCCCCAAGCTCGGGCAGTACCGTGGAGACATAACTGTTGAACATCGGATTCGGTGAAAAAAGAACCATCTGATCCGCTTGCAGATGCTCGCGGTATTTATAGAGAAGATATGCCACACGCTGGAGTGCAGCGGATGTTTTGCCACTTCCGGCTGCGCCCTGCACAATAAGCATGCGTGTCCGGTCATTGCGGATAATCCGATTCTGCTCCTTCTGAATGGTTGCAACAATACTCTTCATCTGTGCATCCGAAGTTCGACTGAGCACGGCCTGCAACAACGCATCGCCAATGGTTACTCCTGTATCAAACATAAAGCGAATACGTCCGTCCCGAATGACAAACTGTCGCTTCATCTCTATATCACCGCTGATCTCCCCGCTTGGTGTATGATATGTGATCGGCCCTGGTGCTCCGTCATAATAGAGGTTGGAGATCGGTGCACGCCAGTCGTAGACCAGAAAGGATTCCTCTTTCTCGTCTAACAACGATGCGATACCCAGATAGATGCGTTCGGCATTCGGGTATCCATCTTCCTTGAAGTCAATGCGACCAAAATACGGTGAATGGTGCAGTCGTTTCATTTTGTCCAACGCAGCCGCTGTATTGAGATGGCTGCGCTCCCGGTCGGACAAGACCTGTGACTGCTGCCGCATGCTGGTTGAAGTCTCCCCGACATCATCCGCTTCACTGAAGTTCATCGTAACTTCGTCCCAGAAGTCTTTTCTCATGCCAACCACTTCATCACGGAAGGAGCCTACTTCATCTTCTAACGTTGTGATTTTCCGCTCAATCTGATTGGTCACCATATTGACCCGTTGTTGCTCTTCGCTCCATTGCTGCTCTGTACTCATATGTTAATAGCCCCTCTTTCCCCGGATTGTGTCCTCAAAATCCCATTTGACAAGCCCGAAAAGGCAATGGTATAATTATTAGAAAGTAAACATTTTTATTATATGTTAATTAGTTCTAATTTTCTGAAAACCATTTTTTATTGTACCAGTGACAACGTCCCGATGCAAGCGGAGGCGTTTTTTGTTGTTTTCTTCTTCATTATTACCCAATCACCGGGTCCTCAACTGACCAATCTACTCATGCCTACTTTCGTAATTCTTCAATCGTCTCTTTCCAGCGCGCAATCGCTCCAAGTTCATCTTTTAATTGAAAGGTTATTCCTGAGGTGATCTCCGCATATGGCGCGTGATCCACACGTACATGGAGTACTTGTGCTTCAAAACGATCCCTCGGATGAACAGCACCCTTCATCTCAGGCAGCCGTTCTGCTTCTATACGGATATGTAACAATCGCTGTCCTTGAACCGCAATCAAGGTAGCCTTACCTGTTTTGCTCATGTTCATACTCGTCTGTGTTCTCTGCCATAGAGCCAGTCGAAGCTTATGGGGATTTAACGCAATCACTTCCCCCATACTAATCATCGCCTGATGCGGCCACCGATCCTCTGATACGGTCAGCAATTGCATGGCTTCATGCTGTTTATGCTCCAGATTTGTCCCACTCAACCACTCCATTAGTTCAGCGTCCATTTCCTCTATAATCATGTCTCTATCCCTCAGTTCGTTAATATTCATTCATGCGATTCATGCGATTCATGCCATTCAGCCCTATGTATGACAAAACAACCCGGACACGATTGTCCGGGCAATGTTGTAGTTCCATTGTATCTGATCACGAAGCAGATACGCAATTCTCATTAAGGCCACTTGAGCCAATTCAAGATTTTGTCCTGAGATTCTTTGTCTTCACTGGAGCTATGCACATGCTCGGCAAGTCGATTCAGACGCTCCAGCTGATATCCGTAATCATAGATCGCAGCAGCCACGATCGACAATCGTAACATTCCTTCCTTGTCGATATCAAACTGGGTGATCGCCTGCTCCATGAAGCGGTCATTATCCAATACAAATTGTGCGGCCTCTTCCCCATTAGGTTTCAGCTTATCCTCGAACTTGAGCAGTGCGTGCTCATGGAATTTGATAACCAGTTCAAGATGTGAGTCAAAAAACTGATCCATGGCCGTTGTCCGCGGTGCCTGGAAATAGTGACGTTCCACGGAATCCAGCACCTCATAACCTTTTTGCAGACTCAGCAGCATTTGTTTGTAGACCACCATCTGCCGAGTTTCGCTGAATTTCGAACGTTTCATCTTTTTCTGTTCCTCTTCAAACAAGTTATACTTGTCGGACAGAGACTTAATGGAACCGCCCAGGTTGTTTTTCTCCTCCCGGAATACAACTTCCTTAATCTCATCCGAAATAGAGGTTCGCAGAAGCAACGACATGCCGCTGAAGACACTCTGAATCTGCTTCACGAATTGAATCTTTGGTTTCGGGGGAAATACGGTAATGTTGATGAGAAACGCCGATACAATGCCAACCAGTGTCAACAGAAAACGATTGAGTGCAAAATGCCAGTCGCCCGAAGCTTCCATAATGGATACAACCGTGACCAGTGTCAGGCCAACCGTCTCACCCATATTCAATTTAAGACAAATCATGATGACCAGTACGATAATCAATCCAACAGCGATTGGCTCATTGGACAACACCATGCCTCCGACCAGGGCCACAATAGCTCCAAGCGTGGTAGTCTGCAGCTGATCCAGGAAATATTTCCAGGAACGATAGATGGAAGGCTGCATGGCGAATATGGCCGCGATTGCGGCAGGCACGGGAGATTGCGGGTTCAGGAACAGGCTGCTTAGGTACAAAGCAAGCGTTACCGCGATCCCCGTCTTAAGTACACGTGCACCAAACGACATGGCGGCGACCCCTCCTCTTTACCGAACCTTTAATTTTACATGTGATGATCATTTTCATTATTACCCCATATTTCTTTTTTTGCCTGAATTCATTCAGGAGAACGATTTATTGTACCATGGAAGGTGTTCCGTTGCCATGCCATAAGTCAGAGGTATTATGAAATGAGTCGTTTATGTATGTTAATACACAGTATTAACCCAAAAAGAAGCAAATCTTCAAAATGATTTTCACCACTTCAAAGATTCGCCTCCATTACTTATTATACGGTGAGAAATGCACGCTTATTGTGCCAGCTTAACGGTCTGTGCCATCCCATTCCCTTTTGAACTGCTCCACGAACTGCACCATATAATCATGACGCTGTTCCGCCAGCTCCTTGCCATAGGAGGTATTCATCAGATCCTTGAGCTTGAACAACTTCTCGTAAAAATGATTGATCGTTGTGCTGCGCCCATTGCGATATTCCTCACGGGTCATATGCTTCCGTGGGGGAAGGGAAGGATCGTACATCTCGCGCCCTCTGGCCCCTGAAAAGGCAAAGGTTCGCGCGATGCCAATGGCACCCAGTGCATCCAGTCGATCCGCATCCTGTACAACCTGTGCTTCCAGCGAGCCGACTGCAGGACGCTGGCCTCCCGCATATGAGATGGTGCTAATAATACCCACAACCTTATGACGTAAATCCGGGTCAAGCGGCTGGGTATCCAGCCAGTCATTCAGTTTGGACATCCCGGCTTCCAGGCTCTCATTCAGCTTCTCATCCGGTACATCATGTAATAATGCGGCCAGTTCGCAGATAAATGGATCTGCACCCATGCGATGAGCAAGTTCGACTGCAAGTGCCGTTACCCGCTCGATGTGCGGCCAGTCATGACCATCACTATGCTTGGATGAGTCACCTTGAACATACGATCGCGCAGCTCGCAGAACAGCCTCTCCTGCTGTTATTCCATCTATATTATGCATGTGGCCTAATTCTTGCAGATTCCCACCAGGTTGAAGAGGGTTCTCTGACATCTTACGACTCCCCGCCTTCACGGGCCTGTTCACGAGGAATACGTCGCGCCACACCCGTTTTAACGGCTGCTTCAATCACGCGACGGCGCATCGATTTAACCACTTTATCATTGAACACACTCGGAATAATGTAATAGCGTGTACGCTCTTCGTCCGTGATGGCCGAAGCAATCGCTTGCGCAGCTGCCAGCTTCATTTCTTCATTAATTTCAGTCGCTCGGCAATCCAGAACTGCCCTGAAGATGCCTGGGAAACATAACACGTTGTTGATCTGGTTCGGATAATCGGATCGTCCTGTTGCCATTACAGCCACGATGTCTTCCACCAATGCAGGCATAATTTCAGGTACCGGGTTCGCCATCGCAAACACAATAGGATCTTCTGCCATGGTCTGCACATCTTCACGAGTTAACAGATTGCCGCGGGACAGGCCAATGAACACGTCGGCTCCACGAATGACATCACGCAGTGAACCGGTTTCCAGGTCCGGGTTGGTACGAGCTGCATAATCACTCCATACTTCATTCTCATAGGTTTGTGTCCGTACAATCGCCCCCTCACGATCGACACCAATAAGCCGACGGGCTCCCGCAGACAATAATATGTTACTGCATGCTACACCTGCCGCACCGATACCACAGACCACGATTTTCACATCTTCAATGGACTTGCCCACCAGTTTGAGCGCATTGATCAGACCGGCATATAACACAACCGCTGTGCCATGCTGGTCATCATGAAATACCGGAATGTCCAATTCCTCATTCAGACGACGTTCAATTTCGAAACAACGCGGTGACGAGATATCCTCCAGATTAATGCCGCCAAAGCCAGGTGATATCGCTTTCACAGTACGTATGATTTCCTCGGTATCCTGTGTGTCCAGGCAGATTGGGAAAGCATCCACGCCTGCAAACTGTTTGAATAACATGGCTTTACCTTCCATGACGGGCATCGCTGCACGAGGACCAATATTACCAAGTCCCAGCACCGCACTGCCATCAGATATGACGGCCACTGTGTTCCGTTTAATCGTCAGTGAGAAGGCTTTGCCGGGTTCTTCTGAAATGGCTGAACATACACGAGCCACATCCGGGGTGTACACACGTGACAGATCTTCCCGGTTTTGAATCGGGGTTTTGGGTGTTACTTCGATCTTACCGCCCAGATGAAGCAGGAACGTCCGATCCGATACATTAATAATGGACACACCCTTAAGCTGGCGCACCCCTTCTATAATTTTACTGTTATCTTGCGCATCTGTAACGGCGACCGTCAAGTCACGCACACTTACATCCTGATTGGTGGAAATCACGTCGATGGCAATGATGTCTCCCCCACCTTCCGAGATGGCCGAGGCCACTTCGCCAAACTTGATATCCTTAGTTGTCATTTCCAGTCGAATAATAATGCTGTTACCATCCAGATTTCTTTGATTCATTTCCATTCCTCCCAGACTGAAAGTCTTGAGTTACAAGTTACCTGTTTGTCTTCGCTGCGTGGACACGTTTATCCTTTATCTTGTCCAGAAAAAGTCGTTCAACCGCCAAATACATAAAATAAAAAAAGATGCCCTGAACACCAATTTCAGGCGTTCAGGGCACTCTTTTTGCATATTCACTCCGTTTATAAAGTCAGAATGGACCTATATTATTTGCGAACAGACGGCCTGCGAAGGACACGAATGTCATATGGATTCAAGCTGAGACTGGATTCCAAAGCATCACCACTGAGCAGATCCGTATAGGACTGTCCGTCCAATTCAATCCGCTTCTCATCTGGTGTGTAGTTCTGCACGAACACGTAATCAGCAGTACCATCAGTACGGGTATGTGCCGTTGTTCCGGCAGGAAGCTCCGTTTCAAGTCCACGCTCAATGTTCAGGTCAGCGATTAGCTGAGCATAAAAATCATCATAGAACGGTGCTTTCAGACGTGTCGCCACGTAATATGCTTTCCCTGAACCCAACTGGTTAACCGTCAATGCCGGCCGCCCGGCATAGAAGTCAGAACGGTAGATAGCCAGGGACTTCGCGCCTTCCAGATGGATCAGATCACACAGTTCAATGGCATCATATGCTGTACTCAGCTGAAGCTCGTTACCCTGCTCGGGGATAATTCCGTTCAGATCACGATCATGTAATCCGTCAATTTCCTCGGACCAGATGCCAAGTGTCTTCCGCAGTGGACCTGGGAATCCACCCAGGAAACACAGATCGTTTTCGTTAACAATACCCGACCAGTAAGTTGCTACAAATGTACCGCCTTGTTCTACAAACTTCTCAATGCGTTCCCCAACACCTTCTCGTACCAGATAGAGCATTGGAGCAATCAGCAGCTTGTACTTGGACAGATCTGCATCCATATCGATAACGTCTACAGCGACTCCCTTTTTCCAAAACGCTTCATAATGCTCTTCCACCGTCTGCTCATACTTTACACCGATATTGCGCGGCCCCTGTGAATCGTTAACGGCCCAGCGGTTTTCCCAATCGAATATGATTGCAACTTCTGCCGGAACCGCTGTTCCGACAATCGCTTCCATGCCTTCAAGAGCCGTACCTACATCCGTCACATCCTGGAACACGCGAGTATGTTCCGTTCCAACGTGGTCTACGACTGCGCCATGGAGCTTCTCACTGGACCCACGGCTCTTTCTCCACTGGAAGTACTGAACACTGTCGGAACCGTGTGCCACAGCCTGAAGAGAAGAGAGCAGATGCATGCCAGGTTTTTTCAGCTTGCTGACATCTTGCCAATTCGTCGAACTTGGCGTACTCTCCATCAGCAAGAACGGCTGACCGCCTTTGATGGAACGAACGATGTCATGCATCATTGCAATTCGGGATGCCTGTTTTGCATCGTCATCTGCATCATGCCAAGTCGGATAACTATCCCAGGAAAGGAAATCCAGAATATCAGCGAACTTCCAATAGTTCAGACCGCCATAGAATTCCATCAGGTTGGTGGTAACTGGCAGATCGGGATTCTGCGCTTTCAACGGTTTCGTTTCATGCACGATAAAATCAGCTGTCTGATCCGTAACGAAACGGCGCCAATCCAGATTCATCGCGTGTACCTGTGTCTCACCGTGTGGAGCCGGGGATTCCACTTGACTCCAATCTGTAACCGTATGGCTCCAGAATGTGGTCCACCACGAATGATTCAGTTCATCAAGTGTTCCATACTTCTTCTGAACCCAACCACGGAACGCTTCCTGACAATAATCACAATGACAGTCTCCGCCGAACTCATTCGAGATATGCCAGCCGATGACAGCCGGATGATCCGAATAACGTTCTGCCAGTCTTGTGTTGATCGCAGTAACCTTCTCACGGTATACCGGGGAAGTATAACAGTGATTGTGACGGAAACCATGCAGATTGCGGACACGATTCTCGGATACGCGGAGCACTTCCGGGTATTTCGCGGACATCCAGGCAGGTCTCGCACCACTTGGTGTAGCCAGGAAGGCATAGATGCCGTTTGCTGCAAAACGATCCAACACCTGATCCAGCCATTCAAACGTGTACACGCCCTCTTCCGGCTCAAGGGATACCCACGAGAAGATGCCGACGGACATCACGTTACACTTCGCAAGCTTCATCAAGCGGATATCTTCTTCCAAAACTTCAGGATAGCGGAGCCACTGCTCCGGGTTATAGTCTGCGCCATGCAACATGTGCGGGGCTTTGGAACTTACGGGTGCATATTTGTATGTCATAAGGACAACTCCCTTGCTTTTGATTGCAATTTTTATTTAATACAACGATATTCACGACTCAAATTACCCAGCATCAACTGTCATTGACTTCATATTTTCATCAGATACAACTTGAGAACCTGTGCGATATTACACGTAGGTCACAACATCCGATTCCTCTGTAGTAGCTAGCGCTGTAAACGATTCCAACTTGCGACCTTTAAAATCAAACATGGTGAGGTTGCCCCAGTTATTCGGATGTCCGACAGACCACTCTTCTTTACTTGGTATCCAGGCAGGTTCCCAATAATAGAATCCGTGCCCCAATCCACCCGGAACTTCACGGATAATCTGCAATAAATCTTTCAGATATTTGGTCTGTCCCTCTACGCTTGCAGGGTATCCTGGCAACAACAGTTCTTCTTGATTCAGAATCCATTCAATGCCTTCCGGCTGCTCCAGCGTCCATGGATAAGCGGTTTCAACTACATTGATAGGCTTGCCATAACGTTCAGCAAGGTCATGAAGATTATCACGTAACGCATCAAGTGTGCCATGCCACCAAGGATAATATGAGAGACCAATGATATCGAACTCCACACCCAGTGCTTCAAATCGATCATAAAACTTGCGGCTCTCGGCGTTATCTCCACCCCGATCAATATGTATCATGATCTGTATATCCGCGTCAACGGATTTGACCGCAGCAATTCCGTACTTTACAAGGCCTGCAAAACGCTCCCACTGTTCATCCGTATCATGCTCTTCTCCACCGACACGCCCCTCATTCCATAACATGCCTGGCGTAATCTCGTTGCCGACCTGCACCATGTCTGGAAGCGCATCGTGTTCCTTCAACGTTCTGAGGACATCAGCCGTATACATGCATACCGCACGTTGAAGCTCTTCATAGGACAGATTCTCCCATGCTTTTGGCTTCCATTGATTGGCTGGGTCAGCCCAGCGATCAGAGTAATGGAAATCAAGCAAAAATTGCAATCCCTGTTCCTTGATCCGTTTGGCTACCTCCACCGTCCGCTCCAGATTACAGAACCCGCCGACAGGATCATTCCAGATTCGAAGTCGTATCGCGTTAGCGTCATTGAACTTCAGGATGGACAGCAAGTCTTGTTCCTTGCCGTCCACATCACTATAACTCCCGCCATGCTGTTCAATTTCATCCATAAAAGACACATCCATTCCCAGAACGAATGTCTTTTCCGTCATATTGCTCACTGTATCAACCTCCATTAATTTGGGGTACAGGCTCAGCCTTTAACTGAGCCCAACGTCATACCTTTGACAAAGAAACGTTGCAGGAAAGGATACACAATCAAGATTGGTGCACTTCCAATGAAGATCTGAGCCGCTCTTACCGTCGTTTGAGAGAGAGATTCCATCTCTTTGGGATTCATGCTCATGCTACTCATGTCACGTCCGATAATAACGGTTTGCATAAAGGTAGCCAGTGGATAATCCTTGGCATTATTCATATACAGCAATCCATCAAACCAGGAATTCCAATGAAACACCATGCTGAACAATGCAATCGTTGCAATCGACGGCAAAGAGATCGGCAGGAAGATACTGAACAGTGTTCTGAAGTGGTTAGCACCGTCCATTAACGCCGCTTCCTCCAGCTCTTTCGGAATACCACGGAAGAAGTTCAGCATCAGGATGACCAGGAATGTATTAACCGCCCCTGGGAGTACAAGTACCCAGAAGGAATCCATCAACCCGATCTTCTGGATAACCATGTAGAATGGAACCAGTCCTCCATTGAAAATCATGCTGAATACAAAAATCCAGGAGTAAATCGTTCTGCCTTTGAACTCACTATTTTCTTTGGACAACGGATACGCCGCCAGGAACGTAATCAGCAAGGTGATAGCTGTACCAATCACTGTACGTAACAGTGAGATCCAGAGGGAGTTCAAGAAAATTGGATTGTTCATCGTCTTTTTGTATGCCTCAAGTGAGAAACCTACGGGCCAGAGATTGACCAGATTCGCATCCGCAGCAGCCTTTGTACTAAAGGATACCGCCAGTACGTGAACCATCGGTATGATACACATGATGGCAACTAGAATCAGAAAGCAGGTATTGACTATATTAAACACGCGATAAGGCAATGATTTATGGTACATCGTGGTCCCTTCTTTCTCTGTTCATTCGATTAGAATATGCGGTATCCAGCGTATTTTTTGGCTAAGCTGTACGATACAAGAATCAAGATCATGCTAATGACCGATTTGAATAATCCGATCGCGGTTGCGAAGCCCATCTCACCGTTTTGCATCGCAGAACGATATACAAAGGTATCTATGATGTCTCCCGTTTGATAGACGAGCGGGTTATACAGGTTGAAAATCTGGTCAAATCCGGCATTCAGTACGTTACCAAGTGCCAGTGTTCCTACAACCATCAGCATCGGGACAAGCGAAGGAATTGTAATGTGCAGTGTCTGTTTCCAGCGTCCTGCTCCGTCAATCTCTGCTGCCTCGTATAATGCTGGATTAATTCCGGCAAGGGCAGCCAGAAAGACAATCATATTATAGCCAAATTCCTTCCACACATCTGTCAGAATGACCGTAGAACGGAAGTAACTGTTATCCCCGAGGAAGAAGTATGGCCCAAGTCCGAAGGTCCCCAGAACCCGGTTAACCAAGCCGCCTGTTGACAAAAGATCTATCAGAATCCCGCCCAGAATGACCCAGGACAAGAAGTGAGGTAAATAGACAAGCGTCTGTATGGTTCGCTGTATCGCCATCTTGCGAACTTCATTCAAAAGAATGGCAAAGACAAATGGAACAAATAAGTTAAAGATCAGTTTAAGCACAGCAATGATCAATGTATTCCAGATAACTTGTAAGCTGTCTTCACGTTCAAACAAATATCTAAAGTTGTCCAGTCCGACCCATTCAGATCCGTTAATTCCAAGCCATGGCTTATAGTTCTGAAATGCCATAACAATCCCGCCCATAGGCACATAACTGAAGATGATCAGAAAGACGATCGCTGGCAGCAGCATTACGTGGAATGGCCAAGTACGTTTTAAAGTTCTCATGATTGCTCCCCCTGTATTTCTTCCTACTCAAGTACTCCCTGAGTGGCTTATAATGCGATTATATCAACCTTTTACGGGGTCCAAACAGCACATAAAAGCAATATAAATGGCACAAATTCAACCACTTTGCTTCAGCTTGAATTAACATAAAAAAACGCCCAGACGATATCGTCTGGGCGCTGCTTAAAACTATTTTTTCACACCGTCATACCACGCATTGACCTCTTGTGTGATTTGATCTCCACCACCGGATTTCCACGTTTGTACAAAAGTATCAAACGCATCAGCCGGATTTTTGCCATAGATAATTTCGTTAAATGCCTGATTCTCGATTTTGTTCAGGTAGTCCAGCTTGGATTTCATCGTCTGTGTTGTAGGCCCTGTGAACATATTTTTGAATGAAATTTCTTCTTGGCTCAGCAACACTTTTGCTGCCGCTGGAGTTTCTGCACCATAGTTTACAGCTACGTCTTTTTCCAACTTGCTTTCAGGCTCTTTGCCATCCGCCAAGTTCAGAAGTGCTTTCATCTGTGCATCTGGAATACGCGCACCATCACGAACTAACAAATAACGTACGACATTGACATATCCGCCATCAATTTCGTCTGGCTTTTTCTGTTTTCCGTTCGCGTCCAGCTGGTAGTCATATCCGTCAAATAGACCGTTATCATACGGGCTACCCGGTGCTGGATCAGCATAATTGTCGAACAGGTAGTTCTGATACGTAAAGAATGCTTCTGGGTGTTCCATATCTGCTTTGATCAACGTGACACCGTTTACAAATTGTGTTCCGTGACGCATTGCTTTACCTTCAGGCCCTGTCGGAATTTCAATCGGTTTCCAAACGGCACCAGGTGAATTCTTCACCGTGTCAGTCAAAGGCCATCCACTCATCCAGTAAGGACCTGGGATAATACCGGCGGTGCCTGCAACTGCTGGCTCTGCTGTTTTGTTCTCATCCCATAGCGCTGCTTCCTGCGGGATATACCCTTTTTTGAGCCATTCGCTCAATTTGACCAATCCTTGCTTCATGCCTGGATTGATGGAACCATACTCCAGCTTGCCATCCGCAGCCAGATTCCATTGGAACGGTAATGTTCCGTATGCTCCGAAAATCCAGGATGGGTCTCCCATCCATGTATTCATGGATGTTTTGAAACCAATGCTGAGCGGAGTGACTTTTTCAGGAGCCAGACCGTCCGGGTTATTGTTTTTGAATGCTTCCATAACGGTTTCCAGCTCATCGATTGTTTTTGGAGCTTCCAGCTTCAGCTTATCCAGCCAATCCTGACGAATCCAGAGCAAGTAATCATTGTTGTAGGCATAGTCCAGAACAGGGATACCCATTCTTTTACCATCACGGCTATATTGGTTCCATACGTTAGGATCTTGCTCCATTGCTTTTTTCCATGTGTCTGAAGCATATTTGTCGAACAGTGGACCAACTTCCTGATACATGCCGGAATCAATCAGATCCTGAGCAAGCAAGTTGTCACCCACCGTTACAATTTCAGGCATATCCTGACCAGAAGACATCGCCAGGCGAAGTTTGGTTGCAAATGCGCCATTCGTATCCGTTACAGACCAGAGCGAGCTAATGTTAATCCCGAATTGATCTTTGGCCCACTTGGTAGCCACGTTATTTTCCATGGATTCGCCATTTTTAAACTTCAACTCAGGGTCGATTCCCCATGCTGTTGTAATGGTTACTTCCGGATCATACTTTTCTTTGTATTCGTTTTGGGTTCCAGATGTACTTGGTGTTGCACTATTTCCGCTTCCACTGTCTCCTGAACATCCTGCAAGAACGACAGTTAGACTCAGCGTTGTAGCGAGAAGCGTCAAGAATCTCTTTTTCGTTGATTGCGCTCTCATGTTGTTCCCCCTTAAATCGTTTTGGTTACCCTTTCATTATAGGCTGACCAGGACTTTGATCCTATGATACGAAATCAAGATTTCTGCACCTTTGCCAACCTATATTCTGGAATGTTGTTGTAATTATGCCTGATCCCGAAATTCATTGGGTGTCATACCATAATGTTTTTTGAACATTTTGCTGAAATATTGCGGATTTTGATAGCCGAGTTCACTCGTAATCTCGTATATCTTTTTGTTGCTATTCTTAAGCAGATACAGAGCACGTTCCATACGCATACGTATCATGTAATCCCCAAGACCTTCCCCTGTCTCTGCCTTGTAAATTTTTGATAGATATACGGGATGCAAATACACCTTGTCGGCGATCATCTTCACCGACAGATCCTGTCCGGTGTCTCTTGTCACCAGTTCCTGAACCTGCTTGATCACATGTCTGCGGCTCTGCACACCTTCCTGATCCGACAATTCCTCCTGCAGCTTGGACAGCATCTCGGTTGCCCAGCGTCGCAGCTTCTCAGGGGATTGAATCAACTGATGAGCGAGAAGCAGGTCGAATCCCGCATGATCAATCTCATGTACCAGATGCCCCTGTTTATGGGCGATATACATGAATGCATTGGTTACGGACAGATACATCTCATACACATGTTCTCTGGACAATCGTACCTGTTCTGCCGCATCAAAGACCGTGTTCAGCTTACGCGCCGCCGCTTCCCATTGCTTGGTCTCGAGCAGTTGCGGAAGCACAGGCGGTTTATACAGCTCTTCAAGCGCCAGCGTCGCATCATTCTCCGGTCTTTTGCCGAGTGCCTGATCCATGTTCATATATATAATCTTGTGTTCTTCCGGCCCGGAAAGAACGAGCGAACCCAGACTTTTGCGATAAGCTGCTGTCAACTCATTAAAGGGAAATGAAGGTGTAACCACCATCGACAGATCTCCCTGCAAATACCGAATGACATGCTCACGGAATGTTTCAGCCGATAGGCTCAACGTCTCCAACTTCATATGTGGAGACTCACTCTGTTCTTGATTTTGCAAAAACATAACAAGACATTCATGAGGTCCGCGACCGAACCATACATTAAATTGCTCTCCAAGCACTTCCTCTGCGATATTACCTACCGCAAAATCCATCAGATCCAGAGACTGCTGGTCCATTGATGAGAAGCGTCCTGTCAGGCGAATAAGCATCATGACAACGGATTGTTCCGGATCAATATGAATCTCATATTGTTGCAGTTGTTCACGAAGTGCCCGCGCCGTGATCTCACGACCCAGCAGCAGATCATGCATAAGATTTTCCCGTAAAATCTTATAGTCAGACTTCCGACTGTATAAGAGTCGGTGATATTTGTCGAATTCATCCCACTCATCGCGAAGAGATGTGATGGCTGCCGACACAGAACTCATGAATTCATCATCGTTTACAGGTTTCAGGATATAATCTGCTGCCTGCAATTGAATCGCTTTCTTCGCATAAGCAAAGTCACTATGACCGGTCAGCAAAATACAGCGGATATGAGACCAGCGTTTGCTTACCTCTGCAATAAGATCCAATCCCGACATGCCCGGCATGCGAATATCGGTTACCACGATATCTACTGCATTTTCCTCCAAAATCTCCAGCGCTTCTTTACCGGAGGCAGCACGAAGCACGGTCGTTACTCCAAGCTCTCCCCAAGGGATTGTAAGTTCCAGACTTTCTGTTACGTACGTTTCATCATCTACCAGCAGTATATCTATCAAGCAAGTCACTCCCTATCTCGTTCATTCTGCAAATGCATTCCATTATTCATCATGCTCCAGACACTTTAGAGGCTCATCCTTCGTTCTCCAAAAGCAGCTCCTGCTCGGCTGGCCACGACAGGGTCACACGCAATCCACCAAGTTCCGATTCCGTTATATCGATCCCTGCCTGATCCCCATATCGGAGTTGAAGTCTCTGATTCACATTCCACAGACCACAGCCCATCTCCTGATCCATCGTTCCCCTGAGCTTATTCAGGAGCGCCTCGCGTTCCTCCTGTGTCATACCTTGCCCATCATCTTCAACCACAAGAACCATGACACCGCCCTGTTTTTCTCCGGATACTCTTATTTCTCCAGCTTCCGCATCCGCTTCGATACCGTGAATCACCGCATTCTCCACTAATGGTTGCACGATGAGTGGCGGTACCTCCTGCCTTAACATCTCATCTGACAGATCAAGCGTGTAATGAATCCGGTCCATACGCATCCGTTGGATCTCCAGATAACAACTGACAAATTCAATCTCTTCTGTCAACGGTACCACGTCCCGCTCCTGTCTTGTCGTATACCGATAATACCGGGAGAGGTTATGCGACATCGCCACAACGGCGTCCATACGCTTCAGCTTTGCCATACTCGTAATGAAGGAGAAACAATTATAGAAGAAGTGCGGGTTAATCTGCGATTGCAGCTGCTTCAACCGTGCTTCACGCACATGAATCTGTTCCAGGTAAACGTGTTCAAATAACTGTTGGATCTGCTCCACCATCAAGTTAAAACGTTCGGAAAGGAAACTGAATTCATTGCGGCCCTTCGGCTTAATCCTCACTGAATAATCTTCCTGCTTCAATCGCTGGAACCCGCGAATGAGTTGTTTCACGGGTACCTGCACCTGTACATATAACAAGTAGGCTACACCAAAACTCATCAACAACAAACAAATCATCGAAGAATAGAACAGCATATTCGATTGATGAATGGGCTTCAGTATATCGGACAGCGGCATGTAGTCTACCAGATACCAGCCTGTCGTACTGGATTTCACGGTGTTAACCATGTAAGGCTCGCCATCTATCACCACAGTTCGGTTATCAACATCCTGAAGAGTATGGATGGACAGTTCTTCCATCAATTGATTCGTCAGGGAACGATCCGAAGTCCGGTTATAGATAACCCCCGACTCTTCACGGAAATAGAAAGGATCATGCCTGCCATCATCCTTGAATTTGTCGAGCATATCCCGAATGTTGTCACTATCAAACTCCAGTTTAATAATTGTTTCCGCATTATTAGCCGGGTCTTTAATGCCATACGGCGATACCGTAATCCAGCTAAACATGAACCGATCATCTTCGCCATCCTGGATTTTACGTACATCCCAGCCGGAAATAATATTCTCCCTTAACATCTGCTTATCGTAAGAACGTGCGTCCCTTTCGGAAACCACCCTTCCTAACGAAGGAGAATACAGATATAACTTAGTGGCCCAGTTGGAAGAACTTTCCTGAATGCTCAACTTATTTTGAATACGCTTAACCAAATTAATGGCATCAAGGTCAAAATAGTTACTGTCTGCATAGATTCGTCGGAAGCTGGCAATATCAGGATCATGTATGAGCAGATTCGGCCATGAGGATAACAGCTCAATGTGTGTGTTCACCTGATTTTGGAAAAACTCAAGCTGGTTACTATTTGATCGATTCAACTCATCTCTGAGAACGGCTGTCGTTTTGTGATTGGAGTACCAGTACAGGAGCACAACTGGAACTAGCATAATCAGAATTAAAATGACCATTTTGGAAAACAGATTTGTCCGATATGACATCTTTTCATCTCACCTTGTCTTAATTTGTCGTGACATTAATTCTAATGATGTAAGCGGTAAAGACAAACTATTTTTTTAAGACAAACCGATTCATTATCTAGCGTAAGCGTTACCAATTCAAGGGGGAAGGAGATAAAACCAATATTTCTGCACTAAATACAACTTCCATACACAAAAAAGAGCCAGCGATTAGCCAGCTCCTACCTGATTTCAATATATATCTTTGATCTTATATTCAACTTAAACCTTATTCCACTTCTGTTTATGTAATCATTCTTTTTTTGCTATAAAAATATCAACTATGGAATATCGTAATCAAACACGGTATTCGATCCATCCACACCTACATCCAGTACAATATCCATAAGTTTTCCACTCACGAACAGAGGTGATTCAGCTTTCCCGTAAAAATCCAGCTTGCCCCTAAACGTTCCATAACGCTCAATCTCAATATGTACTGGTCTTAATTGGACAGACTGCAGGGCATTCAATAGTGGATCATCCTTAAACTTGTAACTGCGTGCCAGATCTGGTATTAATACAACGGATAAGGCTTCCCCGCTGTAGTTTTTGAGTGTCAGATCACAAGTTGCTCGTGTCTCACCCGTTTTGACCACATTAAAGGTACAGGAGCTCGAATTCTGTACATAGGATATCGCATCAATACCACTAACTCCCCACTTGGCTACATACATGAATTTATCCGTCATGTACGAATAACTGAGAACGATAGCAAGAACTACGATCCACAACCCTTTCGCAAAACCAGGAAACCACTTTCCGATTTCTCTGCGAGTAAGGTAGAAACCACAGGCGAAAATCCCCAATCCTAGGAAAAGTGTGATATGAACACCACTTAAATAAGATGTAGTATACGGTGATACACCTATTGCTGAGAGCATTGTATCTCCAACCGAAAAACCCAGATGGTGGTTAAATGTAAAGATGATCGCAAAAAGCAATAAAGCCACAGAGAACGCAAGTCTGGTTCTCAGCACACAAACACCCCCTAATCAACCACCTGATTATATCATATTTTTCCTAATTATGATTAACAATCCAAATCAAAAAACAACAATAAAAAGAACGCCTTCGGTTGTTCACCGAAAACGTCCTCCATATTTGCCACTGACAAGAGCTTGCAGTAACACAAGTCCCTCTATCATAGCTAATGATTATTTACTTTTGGCAAGGAATGCATCCAGTTGTTCCTGTTTGGCTGCAATAATTTTATCAATTCCCGCTGCTTTCAGTTTCTCCAGATATTTCGGAATCATCTCATTCGGATCAACGGCACCCGATGTCATACCCGGTTTGAACTGTTTGTTCACATTGTTGACCGCAGCAATTTCATTTTTGACAGATTGGCTATTGAAGGTAAAGCCCAGTGCAGGTGACTTCACACCTTTGGCGTTAAATTCTTTGAACTTCTCCCACTTCTGCGGGTCTTCATTATCCCAGAGGAAGTTCAGGAACTGGTTACCAAGCTGCCACTGGGCACCTGGGTTGTAGGTACGGCTGTTGGCATCAACGCCTTCAGGAAGAGTAATGATATTATCCTGTCCATCTTTTTTCACATAGTGTGTGCCTTCAATTCCGAAGTTCAACAAATTGTTAATTTCCTTATCGGAATGCAGGAGGTTGATGACCTGCATCGCTTTCTCCGGTTGCTCTGAAGAACGGGAGATCGCGAGCATTGCTCCAGATGCATCACCAGTCGTAATGGTCGGCTGTGTCATCTCAATCTGAGTCAGCGGGAAACCCACATACCCTTCTTCTTCTTTATCCTTGCCTGGCTTCATGCCATCGGTCCAAAGAAACGCTTTTCCAGCTTTCGCCTGGTCTTTCGGGAACACATTGGATGTAGCAGCATCACTGTTGATATATCCTGCTTGATACCACTTGCGGGCAAGTTCAGCCGCTTCTTTGAATTCAGGAGTCTCCACTTCATTCAGCACCGTTGTTCCGCCTGCTGTTTTGGAGATCACTCCAGGCACGGAAGCATCACCGAGATAATCCCAATCCAGGTTCTCCAATAGCCCGTTACCATTGGTGTTGGACATATAGAACGGTGTGATGCCTGGCTCGTTTTCCTTGATGGTTTTGAGCAGTGGCTCCAGATCAGCCCATGTCTTTACAGCTGTCAGATCCAGCTTATACTTGTCAGCCAGATCTTTACGTACCAATACACCACGTGTGGCAGCGAGTTCCTTATTCGTAGGAACGCCGTAATTCACGCCGTCCACCTGGGAACCTTCCAAAAAGGCAGGGTCCAGGTTTTTCTTGATATCCTGACCATGTGCATCAAGCAGATCATTCAATGGCAAGAATGCGCCTTTAGCTACATTCACCGTGTAGTTCTGCCAAGCTGCTGTGAAGATGATATCTGATTTTTCACCTGAGGAGATCATGAGATTCAACTTGTTATCCCACTGACCCCAGTCAATCGCATTGATTTTAAGTGTTGCACCGATCTTGGGTTCCATCTTTTTGTTAATCTCGGCTTCCACCAGAGCGACATCCTTCTGTGGTGTCCCTGGGTAGAACAGTGTCACTTCATAGGGTTTTCCCCCACCTTCACTTGTTCCTCCTCCTTCTGCGCCAGGTGTTGTTGTTCCACCTTTGTCTGATGAGCACGCTGCCAGCACCAGGCTCAGCGCCATAACTGTTGCCATCATGCGTGACCATACCTTTAATGATCTTACCAATTGAACCCCTCCTGTCATGTGTTGAACCCTACAACCGATTTCCCCAATTCACAATTAAACTTACAACTACTTCTGTATATGCCCTTTCAGTCCATCTTCATTAACCCTGACCACTCCGCTAACCGGTTCAGAGTTATCCCTTCACAGCGCCAACTGTAAGACCTTTGATGAAATAACGCTGGAAGAACGGATATGCCAGTACGATTGGACCAATACCGACAACAGCCATCGCCATTTGCAGAGTCTTGTTAGGCAGATTCAGCAATCCGCCCTGCGATGAAATCTGTGAAGAGACGTTGGAGTTGGTTGTTAAATATTGAATATCGAGCAGCGTCCGGTACATAAGGTACTGAAGGCTGATCGTCCGGTTATCTGATATAAAAATCATGCTAAGGTACCAATCATTCCAGTAATTCAGTGTACTGAACAACGCGACGGTTGCCATTACGGGAAGAGAGAGCGGAAGTACAATACGTGCAAACGTTCTCAATTCTCCCGCACCATCAATCCGAGCCGATTCCAGAATGGATACCGGGATGGAGTTGGCGAAGAATGTACGCATGACCAGTACAAAGAACGGGGATAGCAGTAGTGGCAGAATAAGTGCCAGTATGGAATTTTTCAGATCCAATACGTTGACATAGACCAGATACCAAGGTACCAGACCTCCATTGAACAGCATCGTGAAGAAGATGAAGAAGGCGAACCAGCCTCGGTAAGGCAGATCTCTGCGCGAGAGCGGATACGCATACAATGCGGTCAGTGCAACACTTGTAATGGTACCTACGACAGTAACGATAAAGGAGATACCATACGAGTGAAGGATCTGATCCATATCCCTGAATAAAAACTCATAAGCTGTCAGGCTGAACTTCTCTGGAATTAGCTTATATCCATTGGCAATTACAGTTGTCTCGTCCGAAAATGAGATGGCAAAAACAAGCAGGATCGGCACGATACAGGCAATGGCGTAGAATAGAAACATCGCATGAATTACGGATGCGGAACGCTTCGATACGGCTAGTGGATCATGTGATTTCACAGCTGACTTGCCCCCTCTCAAAATAATGCATTATCTTTATCTATTCGCCTTACGATGGTATTGGATACAAGAACCAGCACAAATCCGACGATTGCTTGATATAGACCGGCTGCTGATGACATCCCGATATCTCCACCGATCAGGAACGTACGATATACATAGGTATCCAGTACATTCGTTACAGGGAAAAGCGCTCCCGATTCCAATGGAACCTGGTAGAACAGACTGAAGTCTGCATAGAATATACGGCCAATCTGCAGTAACGTCATAATGACGATCAATGGAACGAGAAACGGAATGGTGATGAAGCGGATCTGATGCCATTTGGTTGCTCCATCAAGCACAGCTGCTTCATAATATTCTTCATCGATACCCACAACAGCTGCCAGATAGATGACGGCATAATATCCAATATTTTTCCATGTGTTCACCAGTGGTAAAATATACGGCCAATACTTCGGCTCCGAATACCAGTCGATCGGCTGACCGCCGAACATCTGCAGAATTGTTGAGTTCATGAACCCTGAATCCTTACCCAGGAAAGCCAGCACCAGATAACTGACCACAATCATGGACAGGAAATATGGCAATAGCATAAGTGATTGATATAACTTGGACATTGCCTTGTTCTTCACTTCATTGAGCAAAATAGCAAGCCCAACACCTACCAAGAGATTCAGTGCAATAAACACGGTGTTATACGCGAGTGTATTTCGGGTAATTTCCCATGCATCACTGGTCGAGAACAAATATTTGAAATTGTCCCATCCACTCCACGGGCTCCCCCATATACCATCAGCATAGTTTACATTTTTGAATGCGATCAGAACGCCGAACATCGGCATATAGTTGTTCACCAGCAGAAACAGGACCCCTGGCAAGAACATGAGATACAGGACCTTGAATTTGCCAAGATTGTACCACACCGATTTGCGCTTTCGGACTGATCCTTCCGGTATTTCCGATATCCGTACTCCCTTACCCGCCTGGGGTTGTGTCTTCATAACGTGTTCTCCCTCACTCCTCTTGAATTCTTCCTCAGGATGAAGCTCCGTTGCGGCTCCTGTGGTTCAAGTATACGGCGGGGCGAGTAAGACCTCTATCTGCTGTGGTGACCTATTGACTTATCAAATTATGACATCCGAAAAAAAGCAAAAGACGCAGCATGCTGCGTCCTGAACTATACGGTACGTGACTGTTTGCGAAACTCCTGCGGCGTTATACCCGTGCACTTTTTGAACATTTTGGTGAAATGCGAGTAATTGTAATACCCCACCTTGCCAGCGATATCCGTCACTTTGACCGTGGACTGGGACAGCAACGTCTTCGCTTTGGCTACTCTGCCCTGCAGGATAAACTCAGATAGGGACATCCCTTTCTCTTTCCGAAACAGACGGGATAGATAAGCGGGATTGAATCCGGCAAAAGCTGCAAGTTCCTCTCGCATAAGTTCTTCACCAATATGAGTCTCAATATAAACGCACAGCTGATCCACAATGGTCATGGGACTATGATCGTCCGGGTACAACACCGGGATCACACGATCAATCAGATCCGATGTCCATTGCTTCAACTGAGGCAACGATCTTGTCACCACACTTTCTTCCGGCTCCCGTTCACCCGGATAAAGACTGCGTATGGATACGTTTTTCTGATGTAGCAGCGGGTAGACCACATGCAGCATGGCATGATAGTAGAGATGCAGCATTTCAGGAGACAATCCCTCCTGGGCAGCAAGCAACTCAAAAATCTCATCCACACGTTCTCGCAAGTCCCCTACTTTGCCCGTCTCAAACAGAATGGATAACTCCGAAAACCAAGGAATAGGCAAAAAGCGATCTTCCTGTACTCTGCCTTGCTCATCATAGACAAAAACTTCTTCAAGCTCCTTAATATTACGCCGCTCCATATCCATGAGTTCATTCAACATGCCTTGCAGCTCCGTTACAGCAACCGGGGCACCAACATAACAGGACAACCGGCAATAGAAATACGTACCACATTCCCGAATATAATCCTGACAGCGTTGTGCCACTTCACATGCACTCGGTATGATGCCGTCTTGCTCGTAAGCAAGCACAATATTCAATCCACCATGATCCTGAAACACTTCACCCGGTTTGTCGCCAAGCAACATTTCCCTGGCTGCATTACGAAGGGCATACTCTAATACCTCTTCATCACGCAAATCAAATTCACGCACCCACTCTTCTACCGAGATCACTACAGGTAATACACGGGCCTGCGGATCAATCTCGGCACCATATAATTCTGCAAGCTCTTGCAGTCGTTGCTTGGTTAACGTGATTCGCTGAGAGATGGCATCCTTCCAGAAACGTTCTGTCAGTATCGGTTTATGCGTTTTCCATCGTTTGTATACGGTCTCATAAACTTCGTTGGTACGGGTGCGCTGCTCTCCATCCTTGATCTTCTCCACTGCCTGACTTACCACCTTGATCAACTGATCCGCCGGAGCAGGCTTTAGTACATAATCAAAACTGTTAAGTTTAATTGCCGTCTGAGCATAATCGAACAATGCATGCCCCGTCAGGAAAATGGTCAGCATGCCTGGATCATGTTTCAGCACCCAGCTCTGCAGATCAAGTCCGGTTTCGCCTGGCATCTCAATATCACAGATCATAATATCGATGGAACTTGCCTTCAGAACTTTTCTTGCCTCTTCCGCATCACAAGCACTGAATACCTGGTCGACGCCAGCTGCCTGCCAGTCAACTCCTTCCACCATCGCTTGTAATGCATACACTTCATCATCCACGATCAACAGGTTCCGCATAGGCTCCCCCTTCTTCCTCTTCGGTCTGTGCGGGTAAATCTATGATGACTTTGGCGCCATGATCCGCCTCATTTTCAAACTGCAAACTCGCATGATCACCATACTTCACTAAAAGGCGATGAGCCACGTTCCATATGCCGATATGTTGTCCACTCGGGTCTTCAGCGTATTGTCCATGTTGCAGACGCTCCAACAATTCCTCATCAAATCCAACACCATTATCCACAATCATCAATTGAAGCACCGTTCCATTGACATGAACGGATGATGTCTCATCGAGGCGCGCCACGATCCGAATGACAAAGACTTGCGTCCGGCGCTGAAATCCATGGATAATGGCATTCTCCACGAAGGGCTGAATGGTTAATGGAGGAATTACATAATGACCCAGATTCGGTTCGACATCCAGTTCAAAATCGAATCTGCTTGGAAACCTCAGCTTTTGAATTTCCAAGTAATGACGAATGTGCTCAAGTTCTTCATCCAGACGAATAACACGTTTGCCTGCACGCAGACTGAATCGAAAATAATCGGCCAGATGACCAGCCATCTGCTGCACCAACTCATGCTTTTGCAAGGAAGCCAGACTATGAATAATATTGAGTGAATTCAGGTAAAAGTGAGGATTGATCTGCATCTGTAATTGTTTGAACTCTGCCTCCCGCGTCCGCAACTGTTCCTCATACACATCAATCTTCAGATGCCTGATCTCACTGGTCATCTGATTAAAACTTCGTGTCATGAATTCGAGTTCCGAAGAAGATGGCGGGTCCAGCTTCACATCGAGATCTCCACGGCTTACCCTTCTCATGCCCCGGATCAACGCATTCATCGGGCGGAATAACAGATGCCTTAAAAAGATCAGTGCAGTAACCAGAATGACTGCAGCACCAATGGGAAGCAAACGAATGATCTGCTGGAAGAACGGGAGGTTACGCATCATGTCTTCCTCAGGCAGCAGCACGATATAATTCATCCGGGACATGGCCGAGGCAATACCCAACATCAGATATTGGCGTTCTTCTCTCTTGTTCACAACTTCAGAGATAACCTGGTATGGATTCTTCAGGCCGGAAAGATGCGCTGCAGCCAGCTGAATCTGTGCAGTATTTAATGTGGAATCCGATAAGGCCCCACCGTCTGCTCCAACAATGACTGCGCCTCCTCGATCTCCAGATTCAGTGAATTGTTGTGTATGATTCAGTGCATTCATATCAACCAGGGCACCTGCATAGAACTGCTGGTTGATACGCACCGTTTTTACGAGCGCATTCCACGTCCCTCCACGCACAATGCTCCATTCCGGACTCTGGATGTCCCCTTCCAACTGCTGCATCTGGACCGGCATACTCTCCTGCACAACCGACTTTTTGACATCGTAATTGCCTGAAGTGGCGAGCAGCAGATCATCATTCACGGCATCGTATAGAAAAAAAGAATCGATTAGATTATAAAAACCGATATCTGTCATGAATTTATTCATAATCCGTTGCTTAGCAATGATATAATCGCCGCTGCCGTATTTCAGAAAAAACAGAGAGATAATATCCGGGTCCCTCTCGCCCAAACTATATAAATACCGATTCGTCTCCTGCAATACTCGTTCATTCTGCTCCACACTCTTGGCGAGATGATTCATATTGGTGAGGGACACTTTGTCACGTACGACTTTCATGGCGTAGACGTTATTATAATAAAGCAGCATGAACAGTGGCAGCATGATCAATGTAAGACCCACAATAAATTTAAAACGGAGTGAACGGATCATACTCATGGATTATGGATTCCCGCCCTTTTAGAGGTAATTCAAAAAACTGAAAACCAGACTTTTTGAACACACACTTTTTAGTTCAACATCGTTTTTCTATTTTCTTCCTTTGGATGGCATGTTTATTGTAATCACCCCTGCTTGCCATTGTCTATGGGGTCCCGTGACCTTCATATATCAATTCTGGTGACTTTCATCCGCTCCAATTTCAAGAGTAACAAGCTTCATGTTGTAATAAATTCTCCAGTTGTAAAAAAAATCCTTCATTATTATTCTTAAGCTTCTCCCTGAAAATAAATGCTGCGGCAAGCCCTGGACTCCACGAACGCCCGATCTTGACATGCATACGATATATCACTCCTCGGGATAGTCACCCAGGATGTAGGGAGGCCTGTTCGATGAATATTCAACTCACTGCATTACATTATGTCTATCTGGCATATATCGTCTTGATCATCGCCGTAATGATCCGGCGCAGGGACACCACGATCATCTGTGTCGCGGGTATAATGACCATTGGACTTCTGGCAACCGAGACCTTAAGTGGGTCAGTTGCCGGGATCTTCAGCAGTTTTATCTATGCAACGAAAGAATTGCTAAGTACAATCTTTATCATCTCGATTATTGTGGCGATGAGCCGTGTTCTGATCCGAACCGGAATTAATGAGGTCATGGTGACACCCGTCACCCGGTTTATCCGTTCTCCTCAGGTCGCATATTGGGGTATCGGATTAATTATGATGGTTGTATCACTATTTTTCTGGCCATCTCCGGCCGTAGCACTTGTCGGTGCAGTACTCCTTCCTGTAGCCGTGCGTGTAGGTCTTCCTCCGATTGGGGCTGCCATTGCCATGAACCTGTTTGGACACGGGATTGCACTGTCGGGCGATTACATTATCCAAGGGGCTCCCAAACTTACGGCTGATGCAGCGGGTCTCCCCGTTACTTCCGTTATGACGGCAAGCATTCCTTTGGTTATTGTCATGGGAACCGTATCTACCCTTACAGCCTTCTGGATGCTGCGCAAAGAGATGAGATCAGGCTCACCTGTTCATTCCCCAGATGCCATATCAGGTATCGTGAGTACAGAACCTTCTTCCTCATCTGAGACTGTGCCCACCACCACCCTACCCGCTAATCAGCCTGTTCAACGTCAAGTGATGTCACCCCGTCTGCAAAAAGCTTTCGCACTGCTTATTCCCCTGTTATTCGCAGTTGATGTGATTCTGATGTTTGTATTGAAGTTGCAAGGCGGCGACGCAACTGCTCTGATTGGTGGAACCGCTGTGGTCATTCTGATTGCTGTCACCCTTGCCGCACATCGTCAGGCCGGACCAGAGGAAACGACCCATTATTTAATAGAAGGATTTCAGTTCGGTTTCAAGGTGTTTGGACCGGTTATTCCCATAGCCGCGTTTTTTTATCTGGGAGATGCTGCAATTACGGAGTTGTTCATCAACCCTCTTCCTGAAGGTTCACACGGGATTGTGAATGATCTCGGGGTCGCACTCGCTGGACTGGTGCCCTTGAATGATACGGTGAGCGCAATTACAATGACGGTGACCGGAGCAGTGACCGGAATGGATGGTTCGGGGTTCTCGGGGATTTCTCTGGTTGGCTCGATTGCGTCCATGTTCGCAGGTTCAACAGATTCCGCACCTGTACTGACCGCACTAGGTCAGGTCGCAGCCATATGGGTAGGTGGTGGAACCTTGATTCCATGGGCATTGATCCCTGCTGCTGCAATCTGCGGAGTCAGTCCCTTTGAACTTGCGAGACGCAACCTGAAGCCTGTCGTGCTGGGACTCACTGTAACGACGATCGTAGCTATCTTTCTGATCTGACCAAAAGTTATTTACACTGACACTACGATGACAGAAACACCTTCCAATCGCTGTTATTCCCAGATTTTTTTGATTCCCTTTATCAAGGGAACATCCGGTAATAAGCATATGCTTCCGATGTAGCTTTCTTTCAGAAAGCTCTTAGGCGAACGCTTCGCTTTTTCAGGTTTTTTCTGTCCTCTCCGTTTATCGTGTAAATCATTTGTTTATCTTGAGTAGACATTTCAAAACACGTGCGTGAACGCGCCCAGTTCCAGAGATCTTCCCGTTTCATCTCGGCCAGATGCAGCATTTCCACATATGGATCTCCCTGTAATCCAAGTACAGAAGCAAAAGCAGGCTCCGTTTTCCACCCTGCCTGTTTCAGTCTGCGGATCTCACGATGTCCCGCGTCCCCCCACAGTTGCAACAATCTCCACTCCACGATCATATGTAGGTATGCATTCTGTCTAATAACTGGCACGGATTGGGCAAAAATCTCCACTGGCCAATGTCCCACTTGCAAATTACAAGTCACATAAGGACGTTGGCCTGGAAGATCCCCACCACGAACACATTGAAACTCACCAACGGCTCCAATCTGATCAGATATGTCAGCTTCAAATGCATCCAGATCCTCTGCATAACACAGCAGATCCAGATCACTTCCCGGAACATCAATATCAATCGGTACCGTCCCTGCTGGATAGGGGTGATAGGCAGCTAATAGTTCGAGCAATCCACTACTCTGTAACACGTGATATGCGTCTTGCTGACGTGTATTACCCGAAGCCAGATGTGCCATTACTTCTGCAGTAGTGCTCATCTTCCCGTCTTGGGCCACCGTTAGTTCGAACCTCCTGTAATGACCTGTTTCACACGTCCCACTTGGCCGCTCGTCAGTCGTACTTTGATTCCGTGTGGATGTGTAGGAGACTTGGTTAACAGATCCTTCACAATGCCACGTGTCAGCTTGCCTGTAGCTTGGTCCTGCTTCAGTACAATGTCCACTTCAAGACCTGGTTTAATATTTACTCGTTGTTGTCCATTCATCGTATTCATTCTCCTCTATGTCGTCATTCATATCATGATTCAACTAGCCCTTCACCACAAAGCTCCATCTATTGTAGACGTTTTGGTTTCAAAACAAAAGGGATAGAAAAAACCCACCCACTGACTTCTGTTTCAAGTTTCATATGGAGATCAACAGAAAAACCCGCAGGCCTCTCCATATCGAGACCTGCGGGTTTCCAATTGATTCGCAATATTCAGGGCTCCACGTGCTTCAACGAAGAAGAAGGTGACGTTCCATCTTTCGCAGCTTCACGTGCCTTCACAGCAAGCAGTTCAGATACCGTCACGAATCGATATCCCTGCTGCTGTAACTTCGGCAGGATCGTTTTGAGTGCAGCTACCGTATGGGACTTGCCTTCCACCTTGTCATGGAAGAGTACAATATCCCCATTACGTGCGTTATTCAATACTTTTTTAACGATAGCCGATACACCTGGAGAAGCCCAGTCCCGTGTATCCTGATGCCAGGACCAGAGTACAATGGTATACCCTTTTTGTTTGGCAGCCTGAATGACCATGTCATTGTAATAGCCGCCCGGTGGCCTGAACAGCAGGGGCCTCTCCGCTCCCGCTTCAATGATGGAACTTTCCGCTGCGTTCATTTCCTTCATATACTTGTCTGCACGTGTGGATCGGACTGCATACGTGTGCGCATACGTATGATTGGCGATTTCATGCCCCTCGAGCTGTTCCTGCCTAATCAGTTCAGGAAATTTTTCTGCCCATTTGCCAAGTACAAAAAAGGTTCCTTTGGCTTGATATTGCTGAAGCAACGCCAGAATCTGGGGAGTCTGAATCGGATCTGGTCCATCATCAAAGGTAAGAGCGATGAGTTTATCCTCTGTGGGAACCTCCCATACGATCTCTCCTCGTTCCTCATAATACTGACGGTTCTTCTGTACAGGCTTCGCATAGGCAGAACTGCTACCCAGCAAAATAATTAGCGTGAACATTCCGATGACTCGGGCTGCCTTCAGGTTCATGTTGTGTCCTCACTTTGTCTTCATACGTAAACTCCCTGTTAGCATTTCCCGATTCACTCGAACTCATTAACGAAAGATCTGATCCACGACTGCAATTTCTTCAGCAGTTAATTCCACATTCAATGTCTGCAGATTGTTAATGACCTGCTCCGGTCTCTTGGCACCCGGAATCAAGGCATCAATCGAAGGCTGAGTCAGGTACCAGGCAAGAACCAGATGAGCAACTTCAACTTCCTTCGATAGTGCTATGCTGCGCAGTTGCTCGACTTTATCCAAATTTTCAATGAAAGCTTCACCTGTGAACAGCGGGTTTTTCGCCCGTCCGTCTTGAAATGTAGTATTGCGATTATATTTACCGCCCAGAAGTCCCGCTGCCAGTGGGAAATAGGGAACAAAAGATATATTATGCTCAGCTGTATAGGGCAACAGCTCTTTCTCCGATTCTCTTTTGAACAGATTATATTCAGATTGCAATACGTCTACATGCCCGTCTTTATTGGCCTCACGTAACTGATCGATGGAGAAATTAGATACGCCAATGGCACGAATTTTACCAGCGTCTTTTAATTGCTTTAACGTATCTACCGCTTCATCCTTAGGCGTGTGCTCATCCGGAAAGTGGATGTAGAACAGGTCAATATAATCGGTTTGCAGACGAATTAATGCCTCATCTACAGCCGCCTTTAGAAAAGCCGGGGAGTTATTAATAACAACCTTGCCATCTACAAATGTATGGGCTGCTTTGGTTGCAATGATCGTATTCTGACGTTGACCGGTTTCCTTCAATACTTCGCCGATCAATCGCTCGGAATGCTCAGGTCCATAGATATATGCTGTATCCAGAAAGTTAATACCTTGTTTCAGGGCGGTTCGAACAACTTCCTTACCTGTCTCATCATTCAGCATGTCCGGATAGATATTATGTCCGCCTACTGCATTCGCCCCCAGTCCAATGGGATTCACCATAAGATCCGTCTTGCCCAACCGAACTTGTTGTTCTGCCATGTCTCATCTCTCCCTCACTAATTGAATACATTTCATTTGGTTGTGCCGTATTTCTTGTCAGATAGTATACCAAACTGCTTAGCATATTAAAAATATCGGGTTTATCGGATTGGAATACGCCTAGGTATTTTTCAATGCAGTTGCTTCCACATCGTTAATAAACCGGCGTAGCTTCGCTGCCACATCACGATTGATTTCGCCGTTCTCATACAGTTGCTGCACCGTGTTTCGCTGTTCCTGAATCGCCACCATCTGCAATTCAAGCTTCTCCTGATTAAACGGATCTTCTGTTTTCCCTTGGTTCCAGGTTCGCAATTTGGCAATTACACGCTCATATTTGGCGATAACCGACAAGGCGACAACTCGATTCCCATCATTCATTTGGGCGCGAATTGCCTTAATTGCCGCTTCAGAGGTGCGCAGCTTCACCTCACGGAACAGTTCCGCATTTTCAAGCATGAAAGGTTGGCTCGGCTTCTGGGATCGATTGGTGAACAGATGACCCAGCATACGCCCAATCTCGTTGATTGAGGCCATCATCTGAGTGTTGGCGCGATTGGACAGCATCATTTCCTTGCGATCCAGCCAGCTGTCACATTTGAAGGCAGCATCGGAAGCAATTGCATTTTCATCCAGCATCGCTTCGATTTCTTTGCGCTCTGCTCGGGTGGCAATCAGGTTAATAGCCGTTTCCTGTTTCTGGATATGTTTGCGTTTATCGGCAGTGAGCTGACCTGCGGCTTGCCTGATATATTTGGACAGGTCGGAGACAACCGCAAGTGCCGCAGCTTTATTCTCCTCATTCATTTCGGATTTGACAGCTCGTATCGCCGCATTCAGCATAATGTCATGTGCTTTTCTTTCGGACTTCTGAGGGGATTCCTCAGTGGATTTTCCATCCTCTTTGGCCAGAACTGGAAGAAACACACTCGCCGCAATCAGGGAGAAGAGGATAACTCCTGCCGCCAGGAAAATGATCAGATCCCGTTCAGGGAAAGGTGATCCATCCTGGAGCACGTAAGGAATCGAAAAGGCACCCGCCAATGTCACGGCCCCCCGCACGCCAGAGAGAGAAATAATCGTGATTTCCTTAAACCGCGGTCGGCCAATGGAGGATCTGGTTCGCAGCAATTCATTCCCCTGCCAGAAGAGATATATCCAGAGAAAGCGCAGAACCAGCAATAACACCGAGATCAGGCCCACATAGCCCAACACCTGCAGATTATTAAACGAAACATTTTCAAAAATGGTACTCAACACATCCGGAACCTGAACACCCAGAATAACAAACACCAGACCATTCAGTATAAATAAAATGACTGACCATGTGCTCGCAGAAACGACCTGCATTTTCAATTGAACCGATTCAGCGCGGTCTCGCTCGATGGCGTGGATAATGCCGCCTGCAACTACCGCAAGAATTCCTGATACGCCAATTTCTTCACTCACCAGATAGATAACGAACGGGGTCAATATTTGCAACAGCATGTGAATCGTTACATCTTCCATACCCAACCTGCGAATCCATACCCCGAGCCTGATTAACAGAAAAGATAACAAGGCACCGACGAGAAGTCCGCCAATCGCAATCAGAATAAAACTGAAGGTCGCCTGGGCGAGGGAAAACACACCTGTAACCGTGGCTGCAATCGCGAATTTGAAGGCGACCAGACCGGATGCATCGTTCATTAATGCTTCTCCTTCAAGAAGCCTATGTATGCTTTTGGGCAGATGGACCCGTCCAGCCATGGCGCCAACGGCCACTGCATCTGTCGGGGACAGTATGGCTGCTAGAGCAAAAGCAGCGGGCAACGGAATCGAAGGAATCAACCAATGAATGGCATATCCCGCTACAACCACCGTCACGAACACAAGTCCCAGCGCAAGCAGAAGTATGGGTGCACGCAGATTCCATAATTCATTTCTTGGTGTTCGCTTACCATCGTTGTATAACAAAGGTGCGATGAAAAGCACAAAGAACAATTCCGGATTCAACGGCAAATGTACCCCAGCAGGAAGCAGAGCTATGGCTACACCAAGCACGATTTGAATGAGCGGAACGGGAATAAAGGGTACAAACCGGTTCAGGATATTTGATAAACCGATCAGTACCAGTAAGACAAGTACGGCTATAAATATTTCCATGATGACAATCCCTTTCCGCTATGGATGTGGTGATACCTTTGTTGCATAGGTTTATTTTAACATAATCCAAACTTTGTTATAAAAATGTTGTCATATTCATATACCCATTTAACTGCTCTCAGACTAGTCTATATAAGTTGAACTATTCATTTACACGATAACGGAGAGGACAGAAAAAACCTGAAAAAGCGAAGCGTTCGCCTAAGAGCTTTCTGAAAGAAAGCTACATCGGAAGCATATGCTTATCCCTGGATTTTCCCCTTTGGAAAAGGAAATCAAAAAAATCTGGGGATAACAGCGATTGGAAGGTTATTCTGTCATCGTAGTGTCAGTGTAATTAATCTTTAGTTAACTTATATAAATTGAAGAATTCTGATGGATTCTGTATATAAGATGTTACAATATGCTCAGGACAATACCCTTCGGAAAGGAACTTGCATCTATGGCATTTGGAATTAAACGACAGGAGCTTGCTGCGTGGAAGGAACAAGTGGCTCGTGGTGAGATTGCGTACCTCACTCATTTCTGGATTGACAACCGATTCCCAGGCATCACCAGTGTCACCAAAGTTGGCTGTGCAGATCTGGAACGTCTCGAGCATTGGTGTCACGATCACGGGCTTGACCCGCGATACATTCATCAGAGGGAGCCATTTCCCCACTTTGACCTGATGGGCCGCAAACAAAAAGAGGTTTTGATTCAGGAAGGCTTGATGGATCATGTGGTTCGCTTTCATTTGTAACCAACTCAAAAACGCCAGTCTTCAAGGCTCATCCCCCCGCAACTAGGGACGAACTCATGAGGACTGACGTCTTCAAGGAATCAAGTCATATTCACTACCGATGAATCTGCTCAAACGACTTCATGTTCTCCAGCAATTTCAGTTCAATTTTCTTCAGCATGCCAAACATCTGCTGTTGTTCCTCTTCGGAAAGTGCCTGCAACAATTCCCACGTCATTCGGCCGCGATTCGCATTAAGCGTCTTCGCAAGCTGTGCCCCTTCATCCGTTAAGGATAACCACACAATTCTCCGATCTTCTTCACTGCGCACCCGCTGGATCAAGCCTTCCGTTTCCAGTTGATTCAGTACAATGGTGGTTGCGCCGGAAGACAAACTGAGTTGTCTCGCTACATCCACCGCCATGCAGCGTTTTTCACGTAAAATCATGCCCAATATATGACTTTTTGTCGGATTCAGTTTACAGTTGGTTTCGGTCTTCTGCTGCTGATCCAATACTTTATTTTTATATCTGAAGAAGGCCTCCAACAATTGATCTACATTTGCCAATTGAGAGTTTCGCTCCGTATCCGGGCTCATAAACGTTCCTCCTGCCTTTGTTCATAACCTACCTCATATTGTAACATATTTACACTATGATGTTTGTGAAAAATACGCTTGTATTGGACAACCTTTACTCAATCGTAAGACTTGAGTTTTTAATTTGGGTTTCACCTATTGCATTATGGCAACAGGTTTGTTTATAATAACCTATATCTTCAAAGTTACTTTTAGTTACTTAATGATTTTAATAAATCTGTTGTTATAAAGTAAACAATAGTTACCAATATACTGCAAGGGACTTATGCACATGAATCAGAGTTTACAGTCACCATTAAAAACGGATGTTTGCATCGTTGGCGCTGGCCCTGGCGGTGCCTTACTTTCTTATTTACTGAATCAAAAAGGGATATCCACGATGCTCATAGAGCGACAGCCCCACCTTCACAAGTCGTTTCGCGGGGAGCTGCTTAATGTCGACGGAGAAGCGATTCTAAATAAACATGGTTTATATTCACTCATCCAGGAACGCGGAGCACTGCCATTGGAACAGATACAGTATTGGGAGAACGGGAACATTATTCATACCGTTTCGCCGGGTAATGGAGAATCTCATGTGGGTATTCACGTTCCCCAAGATCATCTCCTGGAAGCCATCGTGTCGCACGCTCAGCAGCATCTTTCAGTTGAACAAGTACTATTTAATACGATTATGACCGGTTTGCTGCGAGACAAGAACGGCCAGATCGTTGGTATTAACATCCGGCAGAACGGCGTGCCTGCCTCCATCGCAGCTTCTGTTATTGTCGGTGCTGATGGCAGATACTCTGCTGTACGCAAACATTCCGGTTTGACTCCCGAGATTCGAAAGCACGGGTATGATCTGCTGTGGGCGCGCATTCCGGCACCTGCAGGTTGGGAGCCTGCTGTTCGAATGGCCAGCATGGATGGTCAACAGCTTGCCCTGTTCTCACAATTCGGCGGCTATGTTCAGATTGGATGGAACATCCCCGAAGGCGCATACTCCAAGCTGCGAGAGCAGCCGATTGCTCCTTTTGTAGACAAACTGGTATCCGCGTTTCCCTGCCTGTCTGATTCTGTAGCTGCCAATATTCAGAGCTGGAGCGATTTTGTTCTGTTATCTGTTGAAAGCAGCTATTGTCAGTCGTGGGCACTGGACAATGTCATACTCATCGGTGATGCCGCTCATACCATGACCCCAACCGGTGCGTTTGGACTTAATGCCGCACTCGAAGATGCGGATGCGCTCTCGGAATTACTTGTTCAAATGGCTAAAGATCAATTCAGTTCCACCGCCCAACTCCATGAACTTCAGATGATTCGCGGAGCGAAGGTTCAACATCAACTTGCACGACAAGTGGAGATGGAATCCTCTTTTCAGCAGCGTTATGAATCTTTTCTTTAAAACCCGATAATACGAATCTCTGCCGACATGCACAAACAGCCAATCGCTTCCTACAGAAGAAGAATCGGCTGTTTGGCTTGTTGGTTTATCTTTTTTATATAATCCGTGCCCTTTTTCATTTTCGTTTGCGTGGAGCAAATGTGTCTTCCCGGGAAGTTTCTCCTTGAGGGGTATCCACGTCCTTCGGATTGGGCATCAAACCTTCTTTTTCATATATCGCTTTCTCCAGATTGCTTACGCGGCGCAGAACTTGTCTGCTTTTACGAACAATATATACAATACCAATAATCAGCAGGATCAACATCAAAATGAAGATAACCATCTCCGGATAAAAGACAAACGACATGAATTCACCTCCTTTTGAGAACGATTTCTTTCTATCATTCTAACCTTAATGTGCCAAGATGTGAAACCGATTGGATGTTTTGCCTGTGGAATAAGTACAGGACCACCTGACTCGATGATCTGATCTCTCCTGCTCCAAAAGCAAAAAAGGTGGCATCCCTGATCAGGATGACCACCTTGAACTTCGCATACGATTCGAAGTCTATTATTGTTTTACCCTTCTCTGCCGTTTAGGGCACTGACCCGAAGTTCCGTCAGAGGCATAGACGACTGCTCTGGATGACGAAGTCTTACCGTCCGGCTCTCCCCGGGGAGCAGATCAAAATAATTGTCACTGAATCGCACACGCCCAAGAGGAAACTCCAGCTTCACCAAGCGTGCAATCGCACCACTCGCTGTAACCGTTACAGACTGTTCCTCTTCATTCACATGTACGCTCAATTGTGATTCCGGCAATGCCACGTCCTTAGGATCACGCAGGAAGTACCGATTAATCGGCGCCGCAAACCCTTCGGATACCAGCTCAACCATAACTTCCTCCGCACGTCTGCCCTGCAGCACCTCTGCTTCAGTTAATTCGGCAATACACAATGCAGATTGAGATGTTACTTCAACAGCATGTATGCTGGAATAGATTTTCTCTCCATGTAACTCATAGACATTGAACCGAAGCTCACCTTTCAGCACATCCCGTGTATCGTTCACGACCCACAACGCAAGCGGCTCCTCCGGCTCATGCTCCAGAGACAACAGGACAGGATGGAAGAATATTTTCCCGTAATAAAAGGATGCCTTCGGCAGCAGTTCATAATCAATCATGGACCAGCTTGTTCCTGGCCAGCTATCATTCAGCTGCCACACGAGCGCACCGCTGTTACGGTGATTAATGCGCCGGAAATGTTCAATGCCATAGCGCAATCCTTCTGCTTGAGTCAGCATGGAATAGTTCATGTACTCCTCTATATTTTGCGGGATACCTGTGTAACCTTCCATCAGCAATATGCCTTTTTGGTGATTGGTATCCTTGTTACGGTAGGCCATCTCTGCACTGCCCCAGTAAAACTGCCCTGCGGGCATATTTTTCTCCAGCGTGTAACGATTGGCCGAGGCATGCATTCCAAATTCACTGCTGAACAACGCATGATCGTTTTTGTAATTTTTGAACGTCACACCTTCAATACTGTAGTCCAGCAGCGGCGGCTCTCCATGCTTCCTCGGATAGACCGAGCCATGCCATACCTGCCAGTTGTGACGATCCCCGACATCGGGATCATTGGCGTCCTGACCGTTACTGTCCCCGAACGGCGAAGAAGGCCAGTACGGACGGGACTGATCCAAGCGATCCAACACTTCCGGGATCAGCTCATGATAGATAAGTTCGCCGTAGAACGGACTGGTAATGTCTCCACTTGCAGACTTCATATCATAGAGCCAGTCTATTTCATTATTGCCACACCAGATGGCAAGTGAGGCACGGTTGCGCAAGCGCAGGACATTACTTTCAACCTCTTGCCGTACATTATCCATGAACTCACGATTGAAGTCCGGGAACAAGGCGTTCGCGAATGCAAAATCCTGCCACACCAACACGCCTTGCCGATCACACTCATCGTAGAAGACATCCTTCTCATATATACCACCGGCCCAGACACGCAGCATGTTCATATGTCCTTCTACCGACAGCTCGACAAGCTCCCGATACCGGGAGTTAGGGATAGCACCAATCAGATGATCCGCTGGAATCCAGTTGGAACCTTTGGCATATACTTTGACTCCGTTCAGAATAAAAGTAAATGCATCTTCACCCTGTTCATTGTGAAGAGCCAGCTCAATCGTCCGTAACCCATAAGGCTCGCTATAACGATCCACCTCAACGCCATCTGCGTACAATGTAACCTCCAGCGTATACAGATAAGGCTCACCCAGATCATGAGTCCACCATAACTGAGGTGACGTGACGTTCAATGTGACCTCTGCCTTACCACCTTCTACAGGTAGTTCAGTGGTACCTGCCACCTCGTGTCCGTTACGATCCAGCAGACGAACATCACAGGACGCAACCACAGCCCGTTCACGTTTCTGTCTGCTACGGAAAGACAGAACGGATTTCACATCCGCCGTGACTCGTAAAACAGCCAGATCTGTACGGGCTGATTCCGTTCGGGCATACACACTTTCCAGCTTGGCGATTGTTCGTTTTTCCAGCCGTACAGCTCCCCAGATCCCGACCGTAACCATGCGTGGTCCCCAATCCCAGCCAAAGTTCATCGCTGCTTTGCGCAACCATGGCCGTTCCTTCGTATACGAGGACCAGTCAAAGGTTTCTTTGTCCTTGTGGTGCAGGTGAAGCGGATCGAACTTGACGGCAATCGCATTCCAGCCGCTGCGTACCAATGACGTGACGTTAAACGTATGTGACATCAGCATATTGGCCGTTTTCCCAACTTCATGGCCGTTCACATATACCGTTGCAAACGTATCCAACCCTTCGAACACCAATTCAAAGTGCTCTTCGGTCTCTGCATCTCTCACCAGATTGAAGGTTGTGCGGTACCACCACTCCTTTTGCTCAATCCAGCGACTTTTGGCATCATTATGTCCGTAATAGGGCGGATCAATGATACTGCGCTCAATCAGTGCAGCATGTACATCTCCGGGCACTTCAGCCCCGATCCAGAATCGGTCATCCAGCGCGGCAGCTGCCACATCCATCGCCCGCTTCTCCCCAACTTCAAAATGTTGTATCTTCCATTGTCCCGATAAATCCTGACTTGTACTATGAGTCTTCATCCGTATGTCCTCACTCTCCCTTGACCCTGAGTAATACCATATCGAAAACGTTTGCAGAAATACAAGACATGCTGCCTGGTCTGCTCATTGCTAACTTCCCGAAGGTTTGAATGACAACGCCTCTTCGCGATATTCACTCGGGGTCTTGCCGGTATGTTTTTTGAACAGTCTGCTAAAATATTTCACGTCTTCGTAGCCGCTAATGGCAGCGACTTCACTGACCTTCGCTGGAGACACGGCGAGCATATCCATCGCTCTTCGGATACGCATATCGGTGACAAAATCACCGAAGGTCACACCCATTTCTTTTTTAAACAGTTCACTGAGGTGCCCGGGATGCAAGTGGACATGTCCAGCTACCAGCTGTAAATTAATGTCCTGTGCCAATGATGATTCAATATAACCAATAGCCTTTTGCACATGGGCTGCCTGTCCCTGACCCATCCGACTATGATAGACATGCATCAGACCATACAGATGGTGGAACAGCATATCCCCGAGCTGCGCAGCTTCGGCATCCGGTTCCGGCATCCAAGGTTCGAGTCTTGCGGTTTCTTCACGTCCTGTGGCTCGCATTGTGCGAGTAAGCCAGCGATGACCTGCAATGACCGCTGAGTGCAGACAAGCACTGAATGATTCTGGCGTGACCTCCGGTTCTGTAATCAGATTAGCCACAAGTTCTCGCGTCCATGTCGTTAACGTGACTGAATCATTATCCAGCAATAATGTGCCAAGTGTGGTCTCCTCTTCGTGCGTGAGTACAATTTTACCACCTTGGCGATCCTGAACATGCCCATAATGCCATACTTTATCATCCATCAAACCCCGGTATCGGAATGCAACTGAAGCAGTTCTGTAGCTTTCATGCAGATCTGCATATCCACTCACTGGCAGACCTACCGCCGCACGCAGGGTGCACTTCAGCAATTGCTCCACCCGACGTAATGCACTCTCCAGTCTGAACGCATATTCCTGATCCACAGGCGGCCATGAAACTACACAAATAATTTGCTGTTTCTCTACATGAGCAATGGCACCCGGCAACATATCCTCAAGGGTATTTTGCACCGCGAATCGTAATAGCGCATCCGAGGACCGATCCCAGCCCTCTGCTCGAAGAACAATGACTTGTCTGAGAATCTGTTCATCATCAAAGCCATCAACAGCCTCCTCTAGTCCAGCATCAGACCGCAAACATGAAGGGAACTGGCCCGAAGCCGTGTCACCATCAATGATCCACCCGGCAAATAACCGCTCCCGATTCTCCCGTATAAGCTGTCCTTCTCTGGACTTCTCCGCCCAACGTTCCGCGATTCGCTGCTTGGCCTGTAATACCGTCTTGATGATCTCTTCCGGCTTGCTTGTTTTGAGCAGATAATCTGTAACCCCTTGACGAATCGCCTGCTGCGCATAAGAAAAGTCATCGTATCCGGATAAAATAATGACCTCCAGCTCAGGTAGCAATCTCAGGCCCTCTTCTGCCAGTTCCAGCCCTGATCTGCCTGTCATCCGAATATCCGTCATCAGGATATGTGGACGTTCCTCAGCCATGCGTGTTAACGCCTCCTCTGCCGAGGCAGCAGGTTGAAGAAGTTCAATTCCGAGTTCATGCCAAGCGATAACGCTGGCAAGCCCTGTACGGATAATCACTTCATCATCCACAATTAATAGTCTCATCGCGCACCCTCCAAGATTGGAATGGAAAACGAAATCCGCGTACCGCCCCCAACCCTGCTGTCTACTTCAAGCTGTGCATCCGCTCCATAATGGAGCAGCAGCCTCTCATTCACATTGCAAAGCCCGTAACCGCCTTGGTTTAGCTGTTTTTCCGGCTGTTTTCCCTTCCATTCCCTAATGCTTATTCTTAATTGCTCCAGCCTGTCCGGCTCCATGCCGACACCATCATCCAATACCAGCACATTCATCTGTTCATTATCCGGATCCTTGCGAATCATGATGGTGATGGTACCCACGCCTGCTTTGGGCTGAATGCCATGAATCATGGCGTTCTCAACGAGCGGTTGCAGCAACAACTTCAGCATCATTCGCTTCTCCAATGCTGGATCTACAATGTAATGCAGTACGAATTGATCAGGGAAACGAATGGATTGCACACGCACATAATGTCGGATATGAGCAATCTCTTGTTCCACAGGATAATAATCCTGACCATTGTTTAAGCTGATGCGCAGAAAATCACTCAAGCCCTCAACCATGTCCGCGATCCTCTTCTCTTCAGACATCAAGGCAATCCAGTGAATCGAAGAGAGCGTGTTATACAGGAAGTGCGGATTAATCTGCGCTTGAAGTACCCGAAGATCGGCTTCTTTTTTGCGAGCTTCACCTCGAATAACCTCTTCCTTCAATAACTGAATATGTGCTCCGAGCAGATTGTAACTCTCCCCAAGCCTGCCGATCTCGTCATCGCTTTCAGATCGAAACAGCGGAAGAGGACGTTCCGGGTCAATTCGGGACAGATGTCGGGTAAGCACGCGAAGCGGCCTCGTCACACGCCGCACAGTAAACCAGACCAAGCCTGCACTGATCGCTGCTGACATGGCAACGGCGCACCCGGTCAGAATAAGGATATACCGATTCTCGGACTTATACTGGTCATATGGTACTGTTCCAACTAACGTCCACCCCGTCAATTCTTCCGGATAATAGAGCAACGTCCGTTTTTCCTCACCACTGCCATACGTAGTGGTTCCGTTACCACCATCCTGTATTAACGTTGTGACCCCTGGTTCGAGCCCCTCCAGCTTAAGTCCAAGCCGGGATTTGTCCATTGAAGACAGAATCTCTCCAGAACTGCCGATGAGTTCAAGTCTGCCTTCCCCTCTGCCTAATCCCAGAGCGGCCCATCCCTTGGATATGGCCTTCTCATCCAGACTAATGGCCAACCAGCCGATGGGTTGATAATCATGGATACTGCGAATCGGCCGAACCAATGTGATCACATTCTGTATACCCGCGTAATTCTGCACCGGGTATACTCCCGTCCATTGTTTGACTGCTTCACCACTTGGAACAGAGGGATACGTCAGGTTGGATTCACTGGATTCATACCAGGTAGCGGTCGACAATGTGGCATCAAAGCGTCCAGGGTATATGGCGATGTTGGCGATATATTTTTTGGAAGCAGCCAGATTGGTCATCCTGCCCAGGATATCCACACGGTCCAGTTCATGGTCCTCATTTTGGCTAAGATAGTGTTGGATATCCCGTTCTCCAATCAGGAAAATGGACAGGTTCTCCGCATCTTGCAGCATATAACGAAGATTCGCTTCCACCTGTTTCAACGTATCCATGCCGGACAGTTTTGTTTTTTGCTCTGTAATGCGGGAAGAGATCAGAAAGGCGAACAGACCCAAGGCCAGCAAAGGCACAATCATTGAAGCCGTTACGACAACAGATAGCTTCCTTTGTAACGAAGATGTGAGCCAGCGTGCCAAACGTTTCTCCTCCTCAGGATGCGCTTTCCCTTATCCTTTGACAGCTCCGGCTGTCATGCCTTTCATAACCTGTTCCTGAAATATGAGATACAGGATAATCGTTGGAATAACCGACAGTGTCATGGCAGCAAGGGTTAAACCATAATCCGTCTGATACCCATCCGCAAAGTTCGCAATGGCCAGCGGTAACGTTTTCAATCCGGTTTTGTTGATGAATACAAGCGCAAACGAAAAGTCATTCCACGCATGCAGGAAACTCAGGATCGTAACCGTAGACAACGCAGGTACGGACATGGGTAGCATGATCCGGGTAAACAGCCCCCACAGTCCTGTTCCATCAATAAAAGCGGCCTCTTCAATATCACGTGGAACACTTGTAAGATAAGCAGTAAGCACGAAAATAGCTGTAGGCAATGCAAAAGCCGTATACGGTAATATTAATGCCCAGTACGTATTTAGCAAGGACATCTGTTTCATTAAGATAAATAAAGGGACGAGCGTACTATGGATCGGTATGAGCATACCAATAACAAAGAAGGTCATGATTAACCCTTTCCACCGAAACTGGAAACGGGCCAGGATGAATGAAGCCAGGGCTGCAATAAACAGCGTCAGAATAAGTGATCCCACGGATACAATGAGTGAATTGCCAAAAGCAGTCCCCAACCTGGAGCTTTCCCATGCATTGCTGAAGTTGGCTACATTCCAGTTTTCCGGCAGTCCAAAGGGCCTGCTATAGAAATCTTCATTCGTTTTGAATGCACTAATCACGAGCCAGTAGAACGGATACAATGTTAAAATACCATAGACCGTTAGCAGCGTCCAAACAATTCCGCTGCGAAGGCGGCGAATCGGATGCCCTGAGCCACTTTGTGGTGATGGCATGGATACAGGTGTTACTTGCATGATAGCCCCTCCTCTCTATTGATTCTCTTTTCGTTTGCGACTGGTCGCCCACTGGCTTGTTCCGATCAGCAGCAGGGAGATCAGTACAATGGTTGTTGAGATCGCACTACCGAAACCATACCGGTATGTTGTAAAGGTCGAATTGTACATGTACGTTGCGAGCAGCTCTGTGGCATGTGCCGGACCACCCTTGGTCATGATGTAGACCAGATCGAATGATTTCAGACTACCCGAAATACATAGAATGATCGCAACCTGAACCGTACCCCAGATCATGGGCAGAGAGACCGATACCAGCTTCCGGATTCCTGAAGCCCCATCTATTTTGGCAGCATCATGAATCTCGCCTGGGATATTCTGTAGTGCCGAGATGAAGATAATCAGATACAGCCCCACAAAGCTCCAGAGCAAAGGCGGTACCAATGAGAAAATGGCAATCTTGTCATCGGAAAGCCATTGCAGCTTCCAACTCTCCAGCCCCAGAGCGTCCAGCAGAAAATTCAATATCCCGATCTGCGGATGATAGATATACTGCCAGATCATACCGATAACGACAGTGGATAACACCATCGGCAGAAATACGGCTGAACGCAGAAACCGCTGTAAAGGATTGCTTTTATGCAAGATGACCGCGAGCATCAGTGCTAACGGAATTTGTCCAAATACCGATGCCAACACAAAGATAACGTTATTTTTCAGCGCCCGCCAAAATACAGGATCATGCCAGATCTCCACGTAATTATCCATACCGATATATTTGGATGCGCCGATGCCGGACCAGTTGAAGAAGCCATAGTATGCCGACCATACGACTGGGACAAATACAAACAATGCATAAATGATGACTGCCGGGGCCAGCCCCAGCATAATAAAACGCCGACTTCGCAGTGCGTTCATCTGTTCACTCCCCTTCCATACTTAAAGACCCCTCCCCTGCCGGGAAGGGGTTTTAACGAATAACCAGCCACCGATGTGATGTGATGAAATTCATTGTTTCTTAACGTCAAACTGCACCCTTACAAGTCCTGCCTGTTTGACGCTTGATTACTGACCAACTGCATTGGCTTGAGCCGCCTGAATCTTGGCTGCAATGTCTTCGGCTTTACCGCCCATGAGCAACTCTTGCAATGCATTATTAATAACCTCAACCGTTGCCGATCCCAGCTTGGAATCGTAAACTGGCGTAATCTTCACTTCCTGCATCAGATCATATAACTCAACGAACAATGGATGCGCCTTGGTTTTATCCAGATCGATCTTGTAACTCACCAATGTGCTGCTATCCAATGTGGCCTTCTGACCGTCAGGTCCTGCCAGTGCATAAAACAACTCCATTGCTGCGTCTTTTTGAGCACCAGTCAGCTTTTTGCTTACACCCAACCCGGTTCCTACAACACCAGATGTGGTTCTTGGCTCTCCCTTACCACCGTCTACTGGAGGAAGGATCGTAATATGGGTGTTGTTCAATACCTCTTCAGGTGCATTGTTCACCAGATTAGCCAAGGCCCATCCGCCGTTCATAACCATTGCTGCCTTCCCTTGAAAATAAAGCTGCATCATCTGTGTCTCATCGATACTGTTGAATCCATCCTGAAATGCTTTGGTGTTGCCAAGCTCTTGCATCTTGTTCAGGGCTTCAATAAATTGCGGATCGGTAAAACTTGCACCATCTTGTGCTACCGCTTTCAGGAACCACTCTGTGCCGGTAATCCGGTCAGCCAGTGTACTGAATATCGTCGATTGTGCTACCCAGTTGGCCTTGTTGCCAAGCGCCATGGGAATGACTTTATTTTGATTAAACGTAGCAATGGCTTGTTCCAGTTCCGCCCACGTCTCAGGCACTTTCACGTTGTACTGTTTGAAAAGAGCTTCATTGTAATAAATGAAGGAACTTGGCGCCAGATTCATCGGCACAGAGTAGATATTTCCGTCCACTGTGTACCCATCTAATGCATTCGGAATAAAGTTGTCCTTCCACTCCGGCTTCGCGTCCAGCTCTGCATTGATAGGCTGTAACAGATCCCCTTTTACAAATTCCTTGGTCATCGCATCCGGCCACATCACGAACAGGTCGGGCATCTCGTTGGCAGCTGCGACCGTGCGAAGCCGGGTTTTGAGACCATCTGTAGGCAGGCCTTCATCCACGACTTCAATATCTGGATGCGCTGAGCGAAAATCTTCAATAATTTGGCGCATGGCAACTGCCTTCGCATCCTGTCCGGTCCAGTTGTGCCAGAGAGTGACGGTTACTTTGTCATTGCCACTGCCTCCTTCTGAAGTGTCCCCGCCAGCACAGCCAGCCAGAATAATGGAGAACAATGTTATTGCCAGGAAACCCGAAAGCCATTTTTTCAACATCTCTATAATCCCCCTCGGCGATTTGAATACACTTATTGTAAATGGTAACGCTATCATACCGTAAGGTGACGATCCACGGATGCAGGGGTGAAAAATATCGGTTCCCCTGTTTGGAATTTGCTTTGTTGACTTATTTGTTCATAACAACAAGAAAGAGCCCTCACCATGAGAGCTCTTTCTTGTTGCAGCCGTCGGTAGCTTCAACCCAGGCTATATATAATGAATAAGTGCTAAATCGTATTAAATATGGATTGCGCATTATTGGATACTGTTTTTCACCAGATCTGCAAAAGCTTCCGACCCTTGCGTAGTGAGGTGTACGCCGTCTTTTTCAAAATATTCGTCATGTCCTTCACTCGCACTGTTCCAGTCAATCAACGAGACATTGCTGTATTTGGATGCAGCCTCATTCAAAGCTCTGTTCACCGTTCGTTCCCAAGGACGAGGTACACGCACAGTAACCAGATATACCTGATCCTCATCCTTCAGATAATCAAGCACAGCATTCAAGTTTTTGGAGTTAAAGGAACCATTCGTCCCGAGCTCCAGCACCACTTTGCTGCCCATTTGGTTGTTTTGCTTCAGACCTTCCAATACATCGCCTGCCTGCCACATCTGACGACCGACATGTCCGTCCACGTACACTCCCGATATATTTTGCTCCAGATACGGTTTTGCATCCAAAATCACGGAATCTCCAATGACGGTATAATGAACCTTGCCATCCTTGGTAGGAGGAGCCGTTTCTTCATGTTCCTCCGATGAGTCAGGTGTTTCATCTGTACCATCGGGTGCATTCAATCCAGTGTCGTCCGGAGCGTCATTCTCGTTATTCACGGAGTGATCAGCCGGCTTATCTTCAGACTGACCGCCCTTGTCAGGATTTACTGAACTGTACTGGTCCCCAGGTTTGGAGTCTGGAGTCGACTCTCCTGTCGGCTTCTCATTTTTCCCCGGATTATCTTTTGTTCCTGCTTCCGGTTTATCACTATGAGTAGTATCATTCTTTTGACCTGAACCCGGTGTCGCTGTAATAGCTGGCAAAACATCCTGTCCCTGTTCCTCTGCTACAGAATTCTCTCCATTCAATGTGGTGGACATCGATACGGAATGGGAGTCGGAATTCGCTGCATGTGAGACCATCATCTGGGATACCGTATAGGACAACAGCAGAATCGTCATCAACAGACCTGCCCGCTTCAACCGCACGTTACGTATACCGATCGATGACCGCCCTCTTCCCCATAATCGGGACCAAGAATCACGGAATCCATTGTACCGAATCGGATTTTCAATATACTTAAGGGACAATGAGGCCAGTACAACCGTTGCAGCGACCTGTAAAATGATTCGTACAGGATGTGCTCCTCCCGTATCCACCGCGGGATTCGTTAAAATAATAACAGGATAATGCCACAGATATAATCCGTAGGATCGCTCTCCGATCCAGCGCAATGGCTTCGCTCCAATGAGTCGTGCCAGGAAAGACGATGGGTGAGCCAGCACCGCTACCAGCAACGTTGTTGCTATAGCCTGAAGCACCATGCCCCCTTGATACAGAAATGGATCATATTCACTGCTATTCAGCATCATGTAGATTAACAAAGCAAGTGCTGCTAGTCCCGATACATCGAGTACAAGCCGGTTCATGCCAGGCAGAGAGTTCGACAGCTTGCGGCTAGGCCACACCACGGCAAGTGCAGCACCAGCAAGCAGTGCAAATGCCCGCGTGTCTGTTCCATAATATACACGGCTCGGGTCCAAATCCGGATTATACATGATGGCCATTGCGCCAGCAGACAATTCAGCTGCGACGACAATGAAGACGACCAGCCATCCCTTTCTTTTGAACACGACGATTGCTGCAATAAGCAGAAGTGGCCATATGAGATAAAATTGCTCTTCCACAGCCAGAGACCAGAAATGTCCAAACGGAGATGGCGGGCCAAAACTTTCGAAATAGGAAACGTTATGAAAGATATACCACCAATTGCTTATGTATAATACACCCGAAACGATATCACCCCGAAGTGCAGCGAGCCGGGATGGATCTGAGCAGGCCAGCCAGATCATCACCACAGCTGTCATGGTCAGCATGCCTGGAAGCAAACGTCTTACCCGTCTTACCCAAAAATCACCGAGAGAGATACGTCCATGTTCCTGCCACTGTGACACGAGAATATCGGTAATTAAATATCCAGAGAGTACAAAGAATATACCTACACCGAGCAGTCCGCCCGGAATAAAATCCAAATTCAGATGATACGCGATTACTGCAAGTACAGCGATGGCTCGCAAGCCATCCAGTCCGTTCATATGTCGCTTGGTATTAGACGATTGTGACATGCATGCCCCTCCTTATTACTGTGGGTCAACAACATCGGTGTTGGGGGCATAAAGGAACTCCTGATCGTTCTGGTTGTCATTAACATACGTATTGCACCTTCCATCTTTCATTTACAGCATAAGAAAAGCTCCTGTGTCGAAGCGCTATCCAATGATGCTACACCCTTGATAATTCTGTTATCTTAAAAAAGACGCGTTGCCTGTCCATTAAGTTTTAATCCTTACATATTCTTTATATTGATTCGTGAGTTCACGTTTAGCATTATACGCCCGAAATAAGCCTCATACTTTACAGGAATAGTTACAAACGATTAAACCGATGTAACCTTTCCTGCCAGCTCATATAGCTGTAAAATCATACTCTAATTTTGTCGTTAAATATAGTCCTTTTCATCGAGTGGCTAAAATTACCTGTCCCGCTTGCGCAAACCAGCATACCCACGTATTCAATCATTGAAACAATTGAATTCATAACAAAAGGCTGCCGACTTGCTCAGCAGCCACTATCCATTATAAACCTATGTCAGAGCGGATTGAAAGTTTTGCTCATAATTGCTTCTTCTTGCCTAGGACCCTAGAGGTAGAACGAGTGATTCTTTTCTTCTGTCCTCGCATCCATGATCCGGTATGTTGAGCGCCCGGTGTACATCGGGATTTGCAACTTCTCCAGATCAACCATTCCATTCTCCAGAAAGTATTCCTGATCCTGATATCGTTGCAATACTTCGCCTGCAATCCATTCATGATCACCATATGTCGTAATATCCATAACCTTGCATTCATAAGCAAAATAAGCGTCTGTCAAAATGGGTACACTTACCTTAATTCCTTCCTCATACGGAATGCCGAATCTTGTGAATTTATCCGTATCTCTTCCACTGAATGTTCCCGCAGCTTGAATCCACTCCGATCGATGAGCTGGCAGGAAATGAACACCGAATACGCCACTCTTCTCAATGAGTTCATAGGAGTATGTTTCCTTACGAAGGGAGATGCCATATACGCCTGGAGATGATCCGATATATGTATGCCATCCAGACGCCATCACATTCTGGACTCCCTCATGACGCGAAGTCACCACCGCTACCATTCCCGGATAAGAATAAAATTTGGGTTCTTCTATCGGCTGACGCATCTAATCCCCTCTCTTCTTCGTTATAAAGACCATTTTAATTATAAAGTAAAGAAGCAGGTTGAAAAAGCGCTTTGCAGCAGATTTCGCTATAACCGACCACATTCAGTATCATGTTATAATGAAATGGATCAATTTCTTAAAATACAATACTGGGAATGTGATAGGATATGGTTAAATCAGTCAAATACACCTCCTAAATGAAGGCATTATTCAAATTTAGGAGGTTATAACTTATGTTTGATCCAATCGTGTTAGATCAGTGGGATCGAAAGCCATACTTTGACCACTACTTAAACCATGTCAGATGTACCTACAGCATAACTGCCAATCTTGATATCACGCTATTGATCACCAAACTCAAGCTTAAAGGATTGAAATTCTATCCGGCTCTTATTCATATGATCTCTACGGTTGTCAATGCACACAGAGAATTTCGAACCTGTTTTGATACCAAGGGTAGATTGGGCTACTGGGACGAAATGTCTCCGAGTTATACGATTTTTCATGAGGACGACAAAAGTTTCTCAACGATCTGGACGGCATTCCATGAAGATTTCAAGACGTTCCACAATCGTTATCTGGAAGATATGAAGGATTACAAAGATCACAAACAATTGGTTGCCAAACCCAATGAACCACTGAATACATTCCCCGTTTCCAGTATTCCCTGGGTGAACTTTACGGGATTTAATCTGAATATTTACAATGAGGGAACCTACTTGTTGCCTATCTTCACGATGGGAAAATATAATCAACAAAACGATAAGGTCTATCTTCCCCTATCTGTTCAGTTACACCATGCTGTGTGCGACGGCTATCATGCTGGCGTTCTATTCAATGATCTGCAATCACTTGCAGATTGTTGTCATGAATGGTGTTAGTTAGCTAAATGAAGAAAAGGCATTCCTGACTCTTGATGGAGTCATGGAGCGCCTTTTCTTTTTCTCATGTTCTAGAGATATTTAATTGCATTTACTGTATCCACAGTTGCTGCATGTTCTGCATCCTTCGACATTTATCAGAGATGCTGAGCCGCATGAAGGACATAAATCTCTTGATTCGATAACCGTTTTCTGATTCTCCACTTGTGGATATGCGCTCTTCACTTGGTTCTGTTCTTGTGAAGCTCCCGTTTCATTCACCTGTACATTACTCTGTACATGACTTTCCAATGCTTTGGCGACTGCATCAGCAATGGATTCCACCCGGTTGGCCCCGAAGCCAATCGCGCCCGATCCGCCGATTCCCTTGAGATGTTTGATCAACAGTTCAACCTTGTGCCCGTGATCTCCGTATCGAAGGAACAGAGAACATACTCGACCGAGTGCCTCAGCCATGGCGAACACATCCGATCCCGCTTTGCCCACGTTCAGGAAGATTTCACCCGGCGTTCCCTCCAGATCATTGATCGTAATGTAAGCCATCCCGAATGGTGTATTGATTTTGTATGTCGCACCGCGAAGTACCTGAGGGCGGCTTCTATATTGTTTATCCAGCACTTTGTAAGAGGAAGGGACTTCAACTGAAGTATGGGTTTCACCATCAACCTCGCTACCGAACGCTTCAACACCTGCCTGCCCACCGATATGATTCGGGTTTTCTGTTGCAGATACGATAGTCATCTCTTCAGCTTTCGCCGTGTTCTCATCTTCGGCCTGGGTCACCTCCTTCTTCGACGTGGACAACACCTGCACATCCCTGCTGCCGTCGCGATATATCGTTACTCCCTTGCAACCAAGGTCGAAGGCCAGTTCGTATAGTTCTGCCGTATCCTCCACTGTAAAATCAGCCGGACAGTTGGCCGTCTTCGAGATGGAGCTATCCACCCATTGCTGAATCGCAGCCTGCACCCGGATATGATTCTCAGCCGACAGATCCATCGCCGTCACATAGTAGTCTGGTAAAGCTTCACCCGGATGTTCATCCAGCCAATCTTGTGCAATCGGTACGAACTGTTCATCATAACCCAGACGGCTTTGACGGAAATACTTGAAGGCGAAATACGGCTCAATACCTGTTGATGTGCCAACCATCGTACCTGTACTGCCCGTTGGCGCCTGAGTAATCAGTGTGACATTTCGAATGCCCTGTTTACGAATAGCCTCTCCCACTTCAGGGTACGTCGCAACCATGTTTTTCATGAATCCACTCTGTAAGTACGGTTCAGCTTCGAATGCTGGGAAAGCACCCTTCTCTGCTGCGATCTCTGCTGATGCCAGATAGGCCTCCTTCGCCATGAATCCATACAGTTTATCCAGAAATTCGAGGGATTCAGGACTGCCGTACCTTATACGGAGCTTAATCATCAGCTCTGCCAATCCCATCGTGCCAAGCCCAACCCGGCGTTCACGCTGTTGATTCAGTCTGTTTTCCTCAAAATGATATGGTGTTGCATCGATGACATTGTCCAAAAATCTAGCCGAGATGCGAGTGGTTTCCGCCAGTTCATCCCATGCCACATCATCATTCGTTTCATCGTAGAATTTGGACAGATTGATTGCTGACAGATTACATACACCCCAGCCAGGCAGGCCTTGTTCCCCGCAGTTATGAGCAACAATTCCACCAGCGATCAGGGAGTGAGTCACAGGCTCAGTTATGTCATATACAGTTACTTGCTCTCCCTTTTCTATTTTTTTAACTTTCGACATAAACTTTTCTGATTTTCTAGAAGGTCTGGCGATTCGTTCTAAAGCATCCTGTTTTCTTGTTACATATTTAAAACCAATCTTCTCTTTAAACACAAGTAAATTGTTCCCTGACACGACCAATTCGTAGAAATCATTACTGGAATATGTCCTGTGATCTCCATCTTTTGTTGTGTATTTAAACATGGCTTGTGATGACTTAGGGCGTGCGTAAATAGAGCTGTTGATTCCATAGTTCAGCAAAAGTAGCTGAACACCCTGCAATAGTTTTTTGGAAGATGAAGTCAATCTTGCGGTACGATGCATCTCATCTCTTTTGTATACAGTACCATCCGCACTAAATAAAGCCTGTAAAAAAGCCGTAATGGTTTTTTTAGATGAAGTAAATATCATTTCTGGAACTTCCTTCTCAGGTCCCTTAACTGCCTTCACACCTAATCTTACAATTTCTTCAATCAGCTTTTTGCGCCACCAATACACTTGTTTTATTCCATTCGTTCTTTGATATACTTTTGCTCTTACGCCTGATATTTTTTCTCCAGCATCAATCAACCGTGGAATAACTTCCTCATCCTCTGCACCAAAAACCATACCAACTTCACCACGCTTAGAGACCCAACCATCTCCGGTTAACCATCCCAGGAAAAGTCCCCATTCCTCTCCTAGCTGATCTTCCTTGGCAAAAGCTCCTTCGGCCGATTGGATATAGATATAGTCTTCGGAGGTCAAGTCTTTAGCTTGTTTCCAACCTGAATTAGTATATAACTGATGGTCAGATGTCACGCTAATTTCCAATCCATTTTGAAGGTAAATTGTTAACGTCTCTTTTATTCCGGTTGGATAAACGCTTGCTGTTCTCAAATGCAATCCCGGAATTTCATATGATCTGCCACCTACAATCTTTGCCTGCTCAACAAGACGATGATCTGTTCCAACTAGAAATGATTTGCCTGCTGTCCGGTTGTATAGTTCTTCTATTGTTATAAGTCCGTATTCAGTTGTAATTCTGGTCTTTGGATGAAAACAAGGATTAGTACAGATAATCGGATTGAAGTACCAGCTGTTGGACATCTGGTTATAGTACTCCATGAAAACCACACCAGGCTCTGCCGATTTCCAGGCTGATTCAATAATGGTATGCCAGATATCGCGAGCCTTCAGTGTACGATAGTGCACCACCGCATGACCTGCGGCTTTCCATTGCTGCATATCTCCGTTCCACTCCGTGTCATAGTCTGGATCATTCGTATCGGGGAAAACCAAATCCCAATCTGCGTCCTGCTTGACAGCCTCCATAAATGCATTGCTCACACATACAGACAGATTGGCATTGGTCACCTGACCCATCGTTTGTTTCACGGTAATAAAATCAAGTACATCCGGATGCCAGTCATTCATCATCAGCATGAGTGCACCCCGGCGGCTTCCGCCCTGTTCAATCAGTCCTGTCGTATAACTGAACAATCCGCCCCACGATACGGAACCGCTGGATGATCCGTTGACACCTTTCACTACCGCTCGGCGAGGACGCAAAGAGGACAAATTAATGCCCACACCTCCCCCACGTGCCATAATCTCCGTCATCTCGGTCAAGGTCTTCATGATGCCACCCCGACTGTCCTGCGGAGACGGAATGACATAACAATTAAAGAGTGTCAGCTCATCGCTTGCACCCGCGCCCGCAGCAATGCGCCCTCCGGGTACTAACTTCCAATCTTCCAACACGGAGCGGAACTTGGACTCCCACATTGCCCGCTGATCTGCTGTAGATTCAACAGAAGCCATGGCTTTGGCCAGCCGGTTCCACATCTCTTCCGGTGTTTTTTCTATGTTGAGTGTCAGTTTCTCCACGTTTGTCTCGATGATCTCTCCGCTTCGAGTCCTGACTTGTACGAGCTGACCCTGACGTTCTGTGATTTCGCCCACTTCCTTGGTTGGGAACTTGGGATCATCCTTTGTTAATACCAATACCACATCTCCGACCTTGGCATGATTCGAATCAGCGTCCTTCCAGGCGTATCGGTCCAGAAATATTTTTTCGCTCAGTCCTTCTAATTGGTACGATCGTTGGTTTGATTTCATCGCTACGTTCAACCTCCCCGAATAACGCTCCATTTTCACTATTAGAGTAAATTATGATGAAACACCACATATAGTGATACAAACCAAGTATATTACACCATATATTGATTTTCCATGCGACTTTTATCATATTCCATCTTCATAAACTCCCCATACTCAGACAAGCTTCTTCACACACTCTCAGACTCACGCATACAAAACCTGTGAATTTTTTGGGACAGAAAAAATATGTGCTTCAACTTACATAGTTATGAACTCAGTCTCATTCGTCCATACTATTACCTACGAATAAAACGTCATCACGTATGGCAGGGGAGGAAGCATCATGAACCGGAAAAACCCGCATCACACGAATCAACCTGTAGCCGAGCTGCCCGTTCCACTTGAATTTGATCGAAGCTGGATCAATCAGTTGGAATCAAGATTGGATAAAGGAGGCCCTTGGGGGGATTACCGACTCTTTCAACTGGGCATTCAGGCCGAAGAGACCAATCTGATTCCCAATTTTGACGAAATTCAGTGTTTGAAGCATCTACAAGGCCTTACTCCACTTCCTCATCAGATGGACACTGCACGCAGAGTATTATTTGAAATGTCGGGCCGGGCCATTCTCGCCGATGAGGTGGGACTTGGCAAAACCATTGAAGCCGGTCTCATTCTGAAAGAATATATGGTTCGGGGTCTCGTATCCAAGGTACTTATTCTTGTACCTGCGTCTCTTGTACTGCAATGGGTACGGGAATTGAATTCGAAGTTTGGCATCCCTGCTATTGCCCAGAAAAAAGCTTATTCCTGGCAGAATGAAGTGGTGGTCGCTTCCATGGATACAGCCAAACGTGATCCGCATAAAGATATGCTGCTGAATACCGATTACGACATGATTATTATTGATGAGGCTCATAAACTCAAAAACAAGAAAACAACCAACTATCAATTCATGCTGAAATTGCGAAAGAAGTATTGTCTGTTGCTCACAGCCACACCTGTGCAGAACGATATGAGCGAGTTGTTCAATCTCATCAACCTGCTGAAACCCGGTCAATTGGGTCGTCAGGGTGACTTTGCGGCCAACTTTGTCGTAGACAAGCGGGTTCCGAAGAATCAGGAACAGCTTAAGAACGAGTTATCCAAAGTCATGATTCGTAACCGTCGCGGCGAAGGCCCCGTTCAATTTACCAAACGGAACGTCTCCAACGTGAATCTGCAACTATCGCCCGAAGAACAAGCGCTTTATGATGGCGTAACATCCTTTGTTAAAGACCAGTATCAGGAAGCTGGCGGCAACCTCAGCAGCATGCTCTCCTTGGTTACATTGCAGCGTGAAGTGTGCAGCAGTCGGGATGCTGTATTCGTGACGCTCGTCAACCTGTCGAAGAAACTTCCGCTGGACTCGCCCCTTCGGGACAAGATTTGGGAACTCGTTGCTCATATTAAAGCGATCAAGGAAAATACCAAAGCCGAGAAAACGATGGAACTGATTCGGAACATGAATGAAAAAGTAATTATCTTCACCGAATACCGGGCCACGCAAGAGTATCTGCTTAACTATTTCCGCAACAACGGGCTTACGGCTGTACCCTATCGGGGCGGCATGAATCGAGGCAAAAAAGACTGGATGATGGATCTCTTCCGCGGGCGTGTACAGGCCATGATTGCAACCGAAGCGGGTGGCGAGGGCATAAATCTGCAATTTTGCCATCATATGATCAACTTCGATCTCCCTTGGAACCCTATGCGCGTAGAGCAGCGAATCGGTCGGGTACACCGGCTGGGACAACAAAATGATGTGAACATTTTCAACCTATCCACGATCGGAACCATAGAGGAACATATTTTGAACCTGCTGCATGAGAAGATCAACATGTTTGAGATGGTGATCGGCGGGCTGGATGTCATTCTGGAACGCCTGGAGAAGAAGGAATCCATTGAGAAAAGCCTGTATAAAATCATGTTGGAATCACAAAATGATGAAGATATTCGCCGTAAAATGGATTCACTTGGACAATCGCTGAATTCCATTCAACGTGAGGTTGCCGATGAAGGCCCTGCTGTATCCGGGTTGTTAGATCTTCGCAAAGGAGGTAGCTGACCCATGACCATGTCTCCCCATGAAGTGCAGGCTTATGTTCTCACCTATCTGGAAGCCCTCGATTGTCAGATCATGGAGCGTTCCCCTGCCCATGTTACAGTCAAACTTTCACCTGAGGCGGACAAAGCGCTGACCAATCGCCCTTATTATTGGGGGTTTGTGGAGCGAACCGGAGCCCCTGCTGAGACGATGTCCTTTACATTTATATTTGATCCTGACAGTTATCAACAGATCACGGAAGCAGCGGAAGCCAAAGCTGCGCAAGCCACACCTCCGGTTGTACCTAACCCTGCTGGAACGAATGGTGTAACCAACGGCAGTCCTCAAGGCGAGCCACCAAAAGAAACCATTCTAGGCCGTTACTTCGGGATCACCCCATCCTTGCCACAGCTGGGACCAGGACGGATATTGCGTGAAGAAGTGGTGTACGGCAGTCGCAGACTGCAGCAGATTTTCGGCGCAGCACGTGAAGGCGGTGCCTTCGTGAACCTGTTCGAACAGGCTGCCAAACGGCAATTGCGTGCTACAGCGCCAGCCGTATATGAGCCTTGGCTTGGTGTGTGCTTCAAGGTGGAATTCGCCTGTGATTTGAAACGGGAGGAATTGCATTTTCTTGGCATCTCCCTACGCTCGGGTGAAATTATAGAAAAATTCGGCACCAAGCTGAATCGACGTGATCTAAGTCCGAGGCTTGCCGAGAACATGCATGTGCAGACAGCTAAAGTTTCGTTGGTTGATGCCGGGGCTGCTTTGGAATCTCATTTGACGAACCGCTTGCTGGAACTCGATTATGACTGGGCTGAGAAAGCCCAAGAGCGGCTTGATCTGGAGCTGGACGTGTTGGACACATATTATGAAGCGGTACTCCGGGAAGATATGCCTGAGGTGCAGCCAACGGGTAATACAGACTCCGGCACGGATAATGTCCATTCTAACCGTGCGACACCTGTACCTCTGAAAAGAGTTCTGGATATAACTGAAGCTAAACCCATTGGAGCAGATGTAGAATTGGCTGCAGAGGCCATAGTGCCGATCGACACCGAGACAGAAGCCGAAGAAGAGAAAGCCAAACAGGCAGTAATGGATCGTGAAGCAATGAAACTGCAGTATGAGACACGCCGAACCGAGATGATCTGGCAATATGAACCCAAAGTGAAAGTGACTGCCATTAGCAGCGGCATGTTTCACTTAAGATAGACGAAGACACTACTTTTCCTGCAAATGCTGGCAAAAGTAGTGTTTATTCATGATCAGCTGCCCGACAGGTTGCGGCAACCTTTGCATTGCCTGTCCCCTAGAATAAAAATAGGATCCGCTCAGGTAACGGATAAATGAAAAGTAGGTGTAAATTTGAAACGATTCTTTCATATGTGTTGGAACAACACTCGGAGAACAACCTGTATGACCTTGGGCATACTCAGTTGTCTTGTCCTATTCTCTTTCTGGTCTATAGCCAATGCTGAGGAACCCAAAACGTCTTTACCGTCTCTCGCATTATCCCCAGAACATCGTCCTACACATCATGCATTCCAGAATGACAAGTCAGCTCCCGCTGCTGTACAACGGTTTGCAGAGCAACAAGCTGTTACACTCAGTACGAATAACGCCGAAGCTAATTGGAAGAACGCTGACCTCGATTTCTACCCTCTGGGGCCGGGTACACATAGCTGGATGGTGCAAGCTGCATTTGAGGGCAAACCCATTGGATATATGATTATTACCGCCACAGAACAGGGACAGATGATGCTTAGCGAATACGGTCAAGGAGAACAGTCACCATACAACTATGAACTTCTTGGACAAGCCCTGAATCAACAACATGTGGAACTTGAGGCGTTACTCGCTGGCGGCGGAGAGCTTCATCTTGGTTACGCTCTTCCCCTGCTGGCATATTGGAAAGTGGAACAACCTAATCATCCCGCACTTTATATTGATGCTACGAACGGAGATGTACTACCACCTCAGTTACTGAACCTGCTGGAGGCTGATTCCAAACAAGTCTCTGCGAGCCAAACTCATTTAAGCCCAGCTCCATCTGGTTCAGTCGATCCCCTTCATCTGCGACCAGTCTTCAATCCGGATGACAATCTGTTGTGGATTACCTCCAAGCCTGTTGCAGCCGACCGGGTACAAGATGTGATACAACACGTTGAGATTCAAGAGATTGTTTTCTCAGCGGATGATCGTAACGTCATATACGGTGGTCCTCTCCCCGTTAGCGGTTATCAGCTATGGCATACAGAACAGGAGGAAGAATCCATTCTATATGTAGCGTTAGGTGGAAAAACATCCATTCAACGTTTTGTGCCTTTGAGCACATTACAACAAGACGGTCAGTTTTACATTTTAAAGCCATAACAGTCAGCTAACTCCATAGATCTTTCAAATAACGTTAAGACAATCAAACAACCACAACAAATAAGACGCCTTCCCATGTAATAAGGGATTGCGTCTTTTGGTTTTACAATAGGCAAGTCTTGAAACTTGCCAAGTGAAATAGGTAAGCGATCGTTACCTTTTGCCTGAAGAACTTCGTTTATGGGACGGTGTATCCAATTCCTTTTCCTTTTTTCCTACCCACAGGGATACAGCGAACGGAATCATACCAAACCATTTCATTGCCCACGGCTCTTTCCTTTTGGCCCGCTCTTTCCGCTCATCCTTGGGTGTATCGATATAATGAACAACACGCTGCGTAATATATTTTACCAACTCATCACTTTTGGCCATAACATCTGCCTCCTTTGCTCCTCCACGTTCGCGGAGCTTACGATAGTTCTATTGTGCGCAGGATGTGTAATCGTTAAACATTTTTTTATTGAAAGGGGTATGAAAAACCTTAGAATGCACAGTCTAATGCCAAAGGTATCCATACAGCCATGAATCTGCATCCGATACCTATTTCATGAAGGGTTGTGTATCCCATGTATAAGCTGCTGACCGCTTCGTTAGCCTTGCTGATCAGCTTCCATTGCCTTCCCATGCTGCCCCATGTTGCTTATAGAAAAGCAGCCCATTTTGATTTTGCCGTATCCCAAAGTTCAGATCATTCCACCCCGTCCCAGAACAGTCCATCCATGTTGCCGGTGACCGATGGTGATGCTTACCGTTCAAGTCATCATGCCTTTGCAGCACCCGTGATCCTGCTCGATGTCGGCCATGGCGGTATTGATGGTGGTACGTCAGCCCAAGGTGTTCTGGAAAAAGATATCAACCTGGCCATTAGCCAAAAGGTCTATCTCCTGCTTCGCAGCAAAGGGTATGCCGTGATCATCAATCGACTTGGTGATTATGCACTTAGTGATGAGAACCGCTGGCTGAACAGCCGCTCCCGTCATACTAGGGATCTTGCCCAACGCAAGAGCCTTAGCGAAGAAGTAAGTACAGATATCGTAGTCAGCATCCATGCGAACTGGAGTCCCCGATCAGCTTCACATGGCCCGGTGGTATTGCACCAGAAGGAAGGCAGGAGTTATTTGCTGGCCCAATCCATTCAGGACGCCATGAACCAATTGTTCGGAACGGAGCACGGGGTCGTGTGGGGCAAGCCCTTTTATTTATTGAATTACGTGAAGCAACCTGCTGTCATTGTCGAAACCGGATTTTTGAGCAATGCCGAAGATCGAGCAAGAATGAGTGATCCCGTTGAGCAAAAACGAATCGCAGAGTCTATTGCGAGCGGCATTATTTATTATCTGTCGGTAGTGTAGGAGCAGACCCAGACTGCCATTGCCACACATCTCGAACCAGATCACCGATTCCTACAAACTCAACCTGCCCCTGCAGACGGGAGACGGATTCACGAATCACTGCGGAGGTGTTCAACCCCGTATGTCCGACATGACCAATGACAACACATATATTCTTGTCGATGGATCGCTGAGCTGCCAGATCCATTTGCTTGCGAATGTGTTGCTTGGAGTTTTGATCATCCAGGAAAATGTCATTACCTACAGGCGGCATATTCTTGGATATGGCAAGTTCCCCCACCACGGAGCGAAAGTTCGTACGGCTATCGACAAAGAAGAGGCCCCGCTCTTTGCATACATCGAGCACAATTGACATGATACGTTTGTCCGAAGTAATTTTGGAACCCATATGATTGTTCATGCCAATCGCGTAGGGTACATCATCAATCGCTTTCTCCACGCGTGAGCGGACTTCTTCGTCTGTCAGATTGGATGTGATGGCACCCGGGCCCAGCCATTCAGGTCTTCCTTTTTTAGGTTCCATGGGCATGTGCACAATCACATCCATCCCTTTTTCGTGTGCAGCTATTGCATCTTTCTTCGTTGTCTGCAAAAAAGGCATGACCGCTACCGTTAATTTAACTGGCATCGCCAGAATCTCTGACGTACCCTTCATGTCATTACCAACATCATCGATGATAATCCCTAACCGTTTGTGATTCGATGAGGAGTCTGAAGCTGCAGCTATTGGCCCTCCTGCCGTTATGCCTGCACAAACCACAATCAACAATGCCATGCAACCTGCAATGAATCGATAATGTCTTCTCTTTTCCTTCATCATGATTCCCTCCCCGTAAGTTTCTGTGATCTCATTGTTTGATAATGAAGGGAGTAATATGTAAGCCAAAGCCTTCCTTTATAACAAGCCCCCTCCCGCCGCTGGAGACCTGCATCTTGAGGCAACAACGCCATCATCCCCTCGTTTTCACCTTTACATTCACACAAGAACTGTCATTGAACCGCATAAAAAAGAGATTAATTAGAAAAAATACTGTAATTTGTCAGGTTTTCAAGGTAGACATTATTTAGTAGAATCAACAAATGAAAGACGTTAATACTTTTTTTATTTCTTTCCTATGATTTGCGAAAGGAGGTTTTGAAAGGGTTTACATGAAATAAATACCAGACTATCAGCTCTTCTTATTGTTATCCCTGGTCGCGGTTTCTCCATGTAACCATTTACCATTATTGAGGAGGATGAAAATAGTGAAATTCAAATTCAAAAAAACGATCAATGTTTTATTGGCCTGTTTAACAGCTCTGCCCCTCATGTTAAGTCCTACACAAGTTTCGGCGGCAAGTGATGCCAACATTAATTTGTCCTCGGAAAAACAACTGATCAAGGGCTTTGGTGGCATTAACCTCCCTGCCTGGATTGGTGATCTGACGCCTGCTCAACGTGAAACTGCTTTCGGTAACGACCAGAATCAGTTAGGCTTTTCAATTCTCAGAATCTACGTCGATCCCGATTCCAATAACTGGTATCGTGAAGTTGCCACAGCCAAACGGGCTATTGAAAAGGGGGCGATCGTATTCGCATCCCCGTGGAATCCTCCAAGTAGCATGGTTGAAACATTCAACCGTAATGGGGATACAAATGCCAAACGTCTGAAATACGACAAATATGCCGCATATGCGCAACATCTGAACGACTTTGTAACCTACATGAAAAATAACGGTGTAGATCTGTATGCCATTTCTGTGCAGAATGAACCGGATTATGCCCATGACTGGACCTGGTGGACTCCACAAGAGATCCTTCGATTCATGAAGGAAAATGCCGGTTCCATTCAAGGTACCAAAGTCATGGCGCCTGAATCCTTCCAATACTTAAAGAACATATCCGACCCAATCCTGAATGATCCGCAGGCCCTTGCCAACATGGACATTCTGGGAGCACACACGTACGGAACCCAGATTTCGAATTTTGCGTACCCTCTCTTTAAGCAAAAAGGAGCTGGTAAAGAACTGTGGATGACTGAGGTATACGTTCCGAACAGTGATAACAATTCAGCAGACCGCTGGCCTGAAGCACTGGACGTTTCCTATCACATGCACAATGCCATGGTAGAAGGTGATTTCCAAGCTTATGTGTGGTGGTACATCCGCAGACAGTATGGTCCGATGAAAGAGGACGGTACTATAAGCAAACGCGGGTATAACATGGCCCACTTCTCCAAATTTGTACGTCCTGGCTATCTCAGAGTGGATGCAACCAAAAACCCGGATACAAACACATTTGTTTCTGCCTACAAAGGGGATAACAAGGTCGTTGTCGTAGCAATTAACCGTGGAACTTCAGCCACAAGCCAAAAATTCGTTCTGCAGAATGGTAATGCCTCCACGGTGTCCTCATGGGTTACGGACAGCAGTCGCAACCTGGCAAGCGGGGCCTCGCTTACCGTATCCAATGGAGCCTTTACGGCACAACTCCCGGCTCAGAGCGTAACAACATTTGTTGCCAATATTACTGGCGGGAATAACGGCGGAAATACAGGCAGTGGCACTACGTATGAAGCAGAGACCGGAACGACACTTACGGAAGCTGCCATTGAAACGATCTATCCTGGTTACACTGGTTCCGGGTATGTCAACTTCAATGCAATGACTGGTTCAGCCATTCAATGGAACGCTATTAACAACACGATTACAGGCACCAAAAACGTAAAGTTTCGTTATGCGCTGGAAAGCGGAACCCGTAACCTCGACATTTTTGTTAACGGAACCAAAGTCATCAGCAACGAGCCCTTTCCGGCAACGGGAAGCTGGTCCACATGGATTGAAAAAACAATTCAGGTCCCCATGAACACGGGGACCAATACCTTGAAAGTTGTTACGACGGGAACAGAAGGACCGAATGTTGACAGCATTAATGTTACCGCAGCACAATAAATATCAAAAATGCAAACAAAAAAAACGCCTCAAGCGTTAGCTTGAGGCGTCTTTTTATTAGATGCGGTCGAGAGGACTCGAACCTCCACGGGGGGTTAGCCCACACGGACCTGAACCGTGCGCGTCTGCCAATTCCGCCACGACCGCATATTGTATCTTCTTTAATCTCGGCGACAAGAAATAATATATCATGCGGAATCTATCATGTCAACACTGAAAATAATAACATAAAATCCCGAACCAGACATTTATGTCGATTCGGGATTTACCTTTAACAGCTCATTGTTTGGTTCGTTAAAACGAAGGGATCATACAAATTACAGCTTGGAAGGCCAGTTGCCATACCATGCGTAACCGCCTCTTCTTTCTTTATCAATATCACTTAATTTGTATTTGACTACCCCATCACGACCAATAAAGATGGGTTTATCCGTTCCGATCTCATAGAAGCGTGCCCAAATCGGTGCCGCTTTGGAGTCAGCGATAATTTTGCTATCTCCATTTGCTCTTTCATACCTGTAACCCGTAATTTTCACCTTGTTAAACCATTGCTCTGCTCCTTTAATGGATGCGGTAATTTTCGCGTTGGCAGGTCTCGTTTTGAGAAATTTAACAATCGTTACACTCTCTCCAGCTGTCAGCGATGGTACTTCATAGATTCTTGCGCTTGCCGGTTTAAGGGAACTGGAGTCATGTTGTTGTCCCCATGCTGTCAGCTTACCGCCTGAAATGACCTGTGTATTCAGGATCGCATCTACGCCCTTAGCAACTGAATTTTTACTTCGATTGGCAAGTGTGCTGTCGATAAATGAGAAATCGCCTTTACGCGTTGCTACTTCATCCAGCATGTACATTACGTTGATCATGGCATCATCATTGTAAGTGATATGTTTGTGATATCCGGAGCTTTGATAGACTTGTGGCCATCCGCCGTTCGAATACTGCATATTGATCAAAAAGTTAATTCCTTTGATTGCAGCTGCGGAGTAACGAGGATCATTTGTCTTTTTAAATTCTTTCGCCAATCTTCTAATTTCTGAGTATGTAGCCTTATTGTCTATCGTGGACTTCGCCCACTCTCCGCTGGTTTGTTTATAATCTTTTCTCCAACCTCCATTCGGCAGCTGGTTCTTCAAAATATCAGAAATACTCGCTGTTGTACCCGATGCATCCGCAGCAGATACCGTCCCTACAGGAAGAACTGCCATTCCAACTGTTGAGAATACCATCGTGCATGCCAGAACAAAAGTAATTATTTTCTTCGCTTTCAAATGTAACACTCTCCCATGTTCATTTTGATAAAACCCAGAATTCAACCTTGCCTATAAGGCCAGTTCCTAACCTCCCTAATTTAGATGTATAACAAAATAGATCTATTTTCATCCAATATGTGGTTTGGATACTGAGATAATATGCAAAAAATATATTTTTGTCAATATATGCAACTTAATCAATATAATCTCTTTAATTCTACATAACGGAATAGTTCTTTCAACTCATGACAAACCTATTTATTTATCCAAATTCGTTCTAAACGAATCAATAATGACGTTTTTGTCATGAATGATACCCAAACTTAATCGCTTCTTGCATATAAAAACCGTAATTCCGATAACATTGGGGCACTAAGAAGGGCTTTAAATGGGTTTGACAATTACGCATTTATGCAATATAGTTTCAAATAGTTACAAAAACTTAATTATTCATTTGCCGAGTTTCATGTTTGAAAACGGGGGAACCATTTTGGGTGAATTATTCTTATACATAGGAAATATAGGGAACCTTCTACCGAACCCTTAGCTAACTCCGTAGGCATCGAAGGGAGAACATTGATTTTGAAAAAACTGATTATCTCCATTTTTGGAGCAGCTGTACTATTTACATCCGGGGCAACAAGCACAGAGGCTAGCAGTATCAACTCCGTAGTGAACAACATGACAGGTATACCTTACAAATGGGGTGGCACGACTGTAGCCGGCTTCGATTGTTCTGGTTTTATGAGATATCTCTTCAACAAATATAGTATTGAATTGCCACGTACTTCCCAGCAGCAAGCCAAAGCAGGTACTCCTGTATCGAAAAGCAACATTCGTACAGGTGATCTGGTGTTCTTCAATACGACGGGCAAAGGCATTTCACATACAGGTGTATATATCGGCGGCGGACAATTTGCTCACGCCTCCAGCAGCAAAGGTGTCAGCATCACTAAAATGACCAACCCTTACTTCAATGATCGTTACGTGACAGCACGTCGGGTAACTGGACAGTTTATGTATGATAAAATGTTGGGTAAAATGTAGGCAAAATTAATAAGAGGAGGCTCCGGATTAACCCGGAACCTCCTCTTTTGTTTGCTTCCCATTTATGCGAACAGTCCTTGGACTACCCCCATGTGCACTTAATGCAGCGCCTTCTGTACTCGCATCGCGCCCTGAGACAGGGCATGTCCGCCTCCTACAGCTCCGGCCACGGCAACGGTCTCCATGATCTCCTGATCAGTAGCACCCTTGGCACGGGCTTCTTCTACATGGTAGAAGGTACATACCTCATTGTTGGCGAACAATCCAATGCCGAGCGCAATCAGCTGTTTTGTCTTGGCATCAATCACACCAGGTTGAAAACATTCTCCCGTAAACTCATGATACGACTTGACCACACCTGGCAGCACATCGCTTAATGCTCCAATCTGATCCTTGTAGGCATGAACTTTATCATTCATCAATGTCATGGCTTGCAGCACACCCTCTCGGCTATAGTTACAGTTCTTCCTCACTGTACCTATCTTCTCTCCTGAGTGAGTCAATTATGCCAAGTAATCATGGTAATTCCAAACAATTAAACGTCTCATGGTTCAGCCATAGTGCTAGGCTTTTACTCACCAAGTGGGCTCTGGCGCGGTTCGCTGAACAACTGATATCGGTAACCACGATCCAACTTGACGACACGTCGATTCTGACGACGGATAAGTACTTGCTCCCCATCCCAGGCAACAACAATTCCGGTTACATCGTTCGATTCCAGCTCGTCCCGTACTACTCTGACTTTCTCACCTGACAGACGCAGGGCGTCCAATTCTGTATCACTAATCATGCGCATGGCTCCTATATTCCAAATTTATTTACAAAAAGAGACCTAAATGAAAAGTCATTTAGGTCTCACGTGACTGTATTGGACTGTCATGTCATTCGAAATTATGTCCCGACTGAAAGTTACCGCTGCGCGTGCTCTTTGCTGTCGTTCTTCTCGAACCAAAAATCAAGCACTTTGGCGGACATCACACGTTCTTCAAGGTACTCCACTTGATGCGGTGTAAATTGTTCTTTCCAAGAGAAGGACAACTCTTCGCATAAGCCTACAATCGTCAGTAATTCTGACCAGGCAACGTAGCGTTTGTACCAGAAAAATTGAGGATGTTCAATCATATAGGGATAAAGGTCATCGAATTCCGTATGTTTACAATCCAGGGCACGTTCAAAATGAACTTTCGATTCCGCCAGCTTATCATTAAAGAATTGTTCTGTTGCCGGTTGGTTCCCCATGGTGTTGCCTCCTCTCCCTAACATAACCCCATTATAAATGAAATCCGCGGTCATGCAAAGGCATAGTTCAAAAAATAGGCCCTATTCCTTTAAAATGTCACATTTCGTTATCGTCAAATTGTACTGTTCCATCATTCAGAGAACGAATGCGTACCAAGGCTTCAACCGGTATGCCCTGTTCACGAATCGTTCTTGCCCCTGCCTGAAAACTTTTCTCGACCACAACGCCGAATCCAACAAGTTCGGCACCGGAACGCTCAATTATTTTGATGACGCCACGAGCGGCATCTCCATTGGCAATAATATCATCAATGAACAAAATACGGTCATTCTCATGAATGAACTCGCGAGATACCATAATGTCCGTTACAATTCCTTTGGTAAAGGAAGGCACACGTTCACAGTAAGCATCAGGATCAGCCAGAAGTGTTTTTTTGCGACGGGCGAACACAAGTGGCACCCCAAGTTCATAAGCTGCGGCAAACGCAACCGGAATTCCTGAGGATTCTACCGTGATTACCCGAGTCACTCCACTTTCACGAAAACGGGCAGCGAACTCGCGTCCCATCTCCATCGTTAACGCAGGATCAATCTGGTGGTTCAACAGACCATCCAGCTTCAAAACTTGTTCCGAGATGACTACACCTTCTTGTAAAATTCGTTGTTTCAATAATTCCATGATTTGACCTCCCAAGCCTATCCTATGAGGTAAAAGTATCATATATCTATCTATAAGTTCAAGCGAAATTGCCTGGGTGCTGTCCTTGAGAGACAATTCAAGCCATAGCTCATGATCGATTGTCATGACTTTCGTGGGTCAAGCATACCTTGTACCATGGTACCCGCATGTCCAAACTAAACAGGGGCCTGAGAGGGGAAACACATGAAACAGGCATTTCGGGTGCTGCAGATCGCATTTACATACATCGGAACGGTTGTTGGAGCCGGCTTCGCTACAGGCCAGGAAATTTTGCAGTTTTTTACCCAGTATGGCAAATGGGCCACCGTCACCATAGGCTTATCCACCATGCTCTTTGTCTGGTTAGGTACCAAAATGATGCTGATTGCTCACGATACAGGGTCCCGCTCTTATGAAGATCTGAACAAACATCTATTCGGCCACAAGGCGGGTAAGTGGATCACGTGGGTGACCCTTCTCATTCTCATTGGTGTGAACAGTGTCATGCTTGCCGGAGCAGGTTCCGTTTTTGTCGAACATCTGGGTTTGCATTATCAAACCGGTCTGATTGTCACACTTGTAGGGACATATCTGCTTCTCGGTCGGGGCATTCAAGCCATCCTTCAAATGAATAGCATTGTCGTTCCCATGATGCTCCTGTTATCGCTGCTTATGATTACAAGTACCATCCATCATCCAGGTGCTTCCCGATTCATCACACTGACCACAGACTCAAACCCTATTCAAGTATGGCTATCTCCACTGCTGTATACTTCGTTCAATCTGGTATTAGCTCAGGCTGTTCTGGTACCCGTTGGCAACCAGATTCGCAGTCGGAATGTACTGAAGTGGGGCGGCGTACTCGGTGGAATTGGCGTAGGTTTCATGCTCATGGCAGCTCATTTTGCCATGTCAGCACAGATGCCGGGCATCATCCAATTCGAAATCCCAATGGGCAGTATTGCCTTTCAACTTGGATGGGCAGTGCAATCTGTATATGTATCCCTTATTTTCATGGAAATATTCAGTACCTTTGTAGCCGATATCTATGGAATGACCTTGCAACTCAGACAACATATACGTGTCCATCCCCGTTTCATTACATTAACCATTATGCTGTTGTGTTACTCACTCAGTCAGTTTGGGTTCAGTTCGCTGCTATCCATCCTTTACCCGATCTTCGGAAGTATGGCATTGATCTGGGCTGCCAAATTGGTACTGAATCGCTGGGGCGCCTTTCGTGGACGCAACAAAATATAAACGGTCATGTGCTTCTTTATGAATATGAGCATCCTTTTGCATCATAACTACAACTCATTGCGCGAACTGTTTGCTTAAACAGGACAAAAAGCCGCTGTTTAGCTCAGCGGCTTTCACTTTTTGCTCTTTTTCCTAGGCTTTGCCGGGAAACTGTAGATACATCTTTTTCAGCTCATTCACCGATCTGCCGAGCGAGTAATGTGTTTTGGCTTTTTCGCACGCTGAACGGGCAAGTTCATAACGATAAGCCGGGTCCAGCATCACCTTTTCAAGTGCTTCAGCCAGGGCAGAAGGATCTTCTGCGGGAACTAGCAACCCATTGCTACCATTCTCGATCTGTTCCGGGATACCACCTACATCCGTACCCACAAGGGCAAGACAACTCAGCGCAGCTTCAGCGAAAACGGAACCAAAGGCTTCTGCCCGTGAAGGGAGTACAAAAATATCAAAGAATGGCATAAATTCTTCAGGATGCAGTGTGTAACCATAGAAAATGGTTTCATTGTAGATCCCCAATCGCTGCGCCAATTCTTCCAAATCAGGACGAATCGGTCCATCTCCAATAATATGTAACACATAATCATGACCTCGGCCCTTCAATTCGGCGCAAGCTTTGAAAAGAATATCCAACCCTTTCGCCGGAACAAGCCGACATACCGTGACCAGCTGTGGTATCGCATTATCATGAGGAATCGGCTTAAACCGCTTCTCATCAAATCCATTGGGAATCACACCGATGACATCAGGTTCCTTCACGTGGGGAGCCAGATAACGACGGAACGAATCCGACACGGTTAAAAGGCGTACTGCCTGATGTTCCAGCTCACCATATATCGCGAGCAGGAATCGATGCTCCGGTCCATCCGTTTCAATGCGTCCATTAAGGATTAATTCTCGTTCATAACTGGAGTGAATCGTCTGAATGAGGGGTGTGTCCGGGAATACCGATTTCATCGCAAGTCCTGCAATCGGGTGGTGAGCATGGATCAGATCATAGGACTTCTGAATACGCAGTTTGGTCCACCATAGATAATCACGATAGGTTTGAATATATTTTTGGACAACAGGACTATCCTGATATTCCGTCCAGTCAAACGTTTCGAACTGAACTTCCTCTCTGCCCTTGTTGCGAATCCGCTTCGGCAACGAGAACAGATCCATCTCCCACCTTGGGGCTGTAAATCTCTCTTGCATATACGGAATCATAGAGGATACACCTCCGGGCTGCTCCGGAGGAAAGAAAAGCGCCTGCAGCAATTTCACTGTTAGTTTCCCCCTTTCTAACTTACGTTCTGTTCATACATCTCCATTCATGATCCATTTATCTCTGAATACGGCTCTACTATCCATTATGACATAGGGAAGCCGGAACATCTATATTTCGAAAGATACTGCAAACTTTTGGCTATTTAAACCGCTCAATCTAAGCAATACGACTAAGCATTTGTTCACCAACTCGTATATACAACATATTCATGAAACATGTCCCTCAGAAGCAAAAGCTTTAAACCAGCAATCAACGCCTCGCAATTGTCGTCAACCTATTCATTGGAAAGTCAGAATTCTCAGCCGAGCAGCTCCACAAGCTTCTCATATGTACTGTAACCATCTGTCTCACCCAAAAAGGTATAACCGTTCCGCGCATAAAAAGCATTCAACGTCGTATTGTTCGCTCCACAGTCCAAGCGGACCGTGTGTTTGCCTTCAAATTGTATGCCGCTGCTGGCCCATTGCAAAATGGACCCTCCAAGACCACTCTGGGCATATTTTCGACGAATCGCCAGCCGATGCAGATATACAGCTCCATCCTCGGCGTGAGCTTTTGAACCCCAGAGTTGAATATCCCACGGGCTTGGCTGAACCATAAGGATGATCATCCCCGCTACGTCTTCTCCTTTTTTGAATACAAACACATCCCCACGCCGAATTGCCCCTGCCGTATCATGTGAATCTTCACCTTCAAGCAAAGCGCTCCATTGGGAAGAACCTTGACTCTGTAACCATTCGGCTGTCTCTAGCAACAGCGACATTACCCCCTCCGTATCTTCGGGCTTCGCCTGAACCGCTTGAAAACCATCGTTAATATATTCGCTACTGATTCTGAATGAGTGCATCATTATTTTCCTCCGCTTCTTCTCTCTTTAAACTAATGGTACTATACCGAGAAATGGATTTTTCGTCAAAATGGGAACAAAAAAAGGTAAAAGGCAGCCGCCTTTTACCCATCTATTCTGGCTTCATCAATAATCTGATTTCGATACAACATCGTAAGGTGCAGCGTATCAAACTCCATTTCCTTGTCAAGCTCCTGCATCAACACTTCGACCAGGCTCTTTCGCTGCACGCTGGTTCCAGGAACCTCGTAATCAATATATCCCGTCAGATCGGATTGAGACGTGTCTATCGTTGCTGTTCCGACAGGCAATCCACCTCGTTCCTGAAGAAACAGCTCATATACCCGAAACTCCCGATCCTTACGTTTCAGCATGACATAACATGCTTCTTCAGCAGCTTCCAACGCATCCAGATCAGATTCATCGGTATCCTCAAACTCCTCGGTGAAATCGCGATGTATCCACTCTAACGTCTCGAGTTCGTTGCCCTGATGCCACATGCGGATCGTAATCGTATCGATGATGTCCTCATCCAGCTCTCTGACCAACAACTCTGCAGCGGCTTCCATTTGATTTTCTTCCGGCTCATCGTACCAATGTATTTCACCTTGAACATCAGCGCCATATTGTTTTAAGGAAGCTTCTGCAAGTTCCTGTCCGTCGACATCATTGAAAATATATGTGGATATGCTGCGTCCCGCGCTTACCATCTCCATCTCCAGAACCTGATCCCGATCTTCATATGTAAATGATTCGGCTTGTGAAACAGGAATTACCTTACTCTCCATGCTGTCTATATCCTCATAGTTGCCTTCGTCATCATTCATATCTTCAGACTCAGACGACCACACTGTCTCCGACTCAGGCTTATGCAGAACCGAATGCAGCGAGCCACAACTAACCAGCACTTCATAATATGCAGCTTCCAACGCATCTGCAAGAGATCGGACATAGGCATGCACTTTTTCCACAATTAGTTGCTCTGTACCCTCCGGCAGAGACTCCTGCTCGATCTGAAGACTACCTGATAAACGATCTCCTTCTCTGTACACAAGCAAAAGTGAACCCGCATATTGACCATTGACCATCACGTCCTGCACTTCTCCACCTGATGTCCGCAGGTCTGCAACCAATTCCACATCATATTTCATCACGTATCCTCCTTCATTCCTAACGTTATTCTCTTAGGATGCCCTTGAGGACGGTAGATTATGAGGTAAGCGTGCATTTTACGTATAAGATGCAGAGTTAGACGGATAACACATATTTTTGGATTGCGTGTGCTACTCCCTGCTCGTTATTGGAGAGTGTCACCTCGTTAGCGGCAGCTTTCACCTCATCTGGTGAGTTATCCATGGCAATGCCTTTGCCCGCAAAGGTCAGCATCGTAATATCATTGAAGTAGTTGCCAATTGCCATGATCTCCGAAGGCAAAATTCCTTTGGATTCGGCAAGCCTTTTGAGCGCAGCGCCTTTGGACGCTTCGGGATGCATCAGATCAATAAAAAAGTCACCACTCCGTGTCATATAATAGGGCAGATTCCAGGTAGACCACTCTTGAAGTACTGCATCCATCTGTTCAATGGGTCCAAATGCAGTGAATTTGGCCAGCGGTTCTGTCATGTCAACCCACTTGGGTAACTTCAGTGGCTCCGCCATAAAGTTGTAATACATCTCACGCACCTGCAACCCTAAACCTTCCGGTTGATCCACGTACAGACCAAAAGCCGTATTGATGTCAAAATGTACTCCATTGGTTCGACAGTAGGATATGATCGGCTCCAGTCCTTGTCCATCTAATGCAAAATGATGAACCACCTCACGGGTATCCACTTGCGCCGTTACGGCACCATTATGTGTAATCACATATCCATCCAGTCCCATCTGCTCCATAAAAGGAATCGTGTTGGCAGGACCTCTGCCTGAGCAAAGAACGATCTCTGCTCCCTGACGGGAAGCTTGGATCAAGGTCTCCTGAGTCCATTCGGTTAGTTCATGATGATCATTCAGCAGTGTTCCATCTACATCAAGTGCAATTAATTTATAAGTCATTCTGGCTTCATTCCTCATCTATTAGTAGTCGCACCCACCCAAACCCTCCCTTCCGAGGGAGGGCCCCAGAGGGCTCTGCCCTCTGGACTCCCGCCTTGCTCAACGGGGGTAGGTCGGGTCTTGCTATGTAACGGTTGGCGTAGGAACGCTTGTTGACGGGACCACAGCTGGTCAGGAGTGGTCCCGTCCAAGCTTGACCGAGACCATTGAGGGCAGAGCTTCGCTCTCTGCCCGGCTCCCTGCTTCACTTCGTGAAGAACGGGAGCTTTCTTGCCTTCGGCGTTTGTACCGGGGCTTCGCTTCCCTCTACAACTCCCTGCTCCGCTTCGCGAAGGACGGGAGCTTTTACTTCCGCAGAAGATTTAACTCGTCTGCGGTTAGTTCACGATAGCTTCCGATGGCAAGATCGGAAGCCAGTTCAAGCTCACCCATGGCTACACGCTTCAGATAGATCACTCGCTTGCCAACCGCCTGAAACATACGTTTTACCTGATGAAACTTCCCTTCGTGAATAATAAGCGAGATTGACGAGATCGTGCCTTCATCCGTCTCTTCCTGACCCAGTATAGTCAGCTCAGCAGGTAATGTCTCATACCCGTCATCCAGTTGAACGCCCGCTTTGAAACGTTGCACATCCGCTTCATCCACGCTTCCAAGTATACGGGCTTCATAGGTTTTGGGCACATGCTTGCGTGGAGATAACAGATCATGGGCCAGGGGACCATCATTTGTGAGAATGAGCAACCCTTCTGTATCCTTATCCAGTCGTCCCACAGGAAACGGATTGAAGACACGATCCTCTTTCCGCAGCAGATCCAGCACGGTTTTATCTCTGTTGTCCTCCGTAGCAGACACAACACCCGGAGGTTTATGCAGCATCAGATAGATCATCTCACGATACACAATCCGCTCTCCATCGGCTTCAATGACGTTGACTTCGGGATTCACCTGCACACCACTGTCTTTCACCGCTTTGCCGTCCACATGGATTCTGCCTTGTTTCACCATCTTTTTGAGTTCACTTCGTGTTCCCACACCCATATGACTTAATATTTTGTCCAGACGCAGCGTTTGTTTGCCTTTTCCACTCATACCGATGTCCACCTCCAGCCTGCCGGATATTCATTCTTAAGCACACCATCCAACCATTTTCCCCAGCCAGCGGCATAACCATCTACACATACCAGAACGTACCCTTTGGCAATCGTATCTGCCTTGAGCACCACTCGTTCTTCTTCAATATTCAACGTTTCACCCTTGAGATACCTCACAGCTTCGCCATTAGCGGATGACAGATTTACGCTTCGCCTTGCCTCAGCTGCACTTAGAGCACACGCAAGCGGGTGGGAAGGAACAAATCGTCCATTCTTGATCGTACCCATAAACCAGCCTGGACGAATGACTTTCAGTCCCTCCAGCCTTGTTGCACCAACCGATGATTGATACACACGATCTCCGTAACATACCGTTTCTCCAGTTAACTCCATCTCCAATTGTTCTTTCATGAACGAAGTGTAGATCCCGACCGGATCCATACTTGTCGGATCAGCTCCCCGTCCCTGACCCCGTTCCGATTTACGTCCACCGTGATCTTTACCTTTTTTGCCCGGTCTACCCGGATTCTTGCCGCCGCCAGCCTGTCTGTCATGGGACTCTCTGGATTCGATTCGCAACAGACGTTCCTTCTTACGATCAGCCTTGGTCATAGCAATTGAAGAAGCAGCAATAGAGTGATCCTTGTTCCCCTCTACTTCAATCCTGGACATATCCCCGACCTGTCCATACTCCATTGCTCCTTCTTTAACTACTCCTGGTTGATCTGTTTCCAATCCTTGCTCTGCACGATGCTGTAATACAGCCACATAATGCCCTTCTCCTTCCAGAAGGTGAGGCCACAATCTTGCGGTACCACGTGTTTGATCCAGCACATCTTTGGTCTCTTCGGCCTTCTCATACATCATCTGACGCACCCATTCCGGACGCCCTGGAGCAAATCCTGTCTCTTCAGGAATGTCCCTGACAACGAAATCACGGTTTACATTCAGAAACTCTGCAATCATGGCTTCATTTTCCTCCGGCGCAAAGGTACAGGTTGAATATACGATCGTACCTCCCGGAGCCAGCAATCGTGCCGCAGTCTCAAGGATATCGCGCTGCATGAGTACACATTTTTCCACCGAATGATGTTCCCACGATTTCACCATGTCTTCATCCTTGCGGAACATACCTTCACCTGAACATGGCGCATCAATTAATACTTTGTCAAAATAATGAGGAAATGCGTGCGCGATCCGCTCAGGTGACTCATTCAAAACAACGGCATTCCTCACTCCGTACAATTCCACGTTCTTGGCCAGCGCTTTAGTTCGTTCAGCATGGATATCGTTGGTGACAAGTACTCCCTTACCTTGCAGCTTAGCAGCAATCTGTGTCGTTTTCCCTCCCGGAGCAGCACACAGATCAAGCACACGATCTCCAGGTTCAACCTGTAATAATTCAACTGGAGCCATTGCACTTGGTTCCTGTATATAATACAGGCCTGCATGATAATAAGGGTGTAGCCCCGGTTTAACACCATGAGGTACATAGAACCCTGTCTCACACCAAGGAATAGGTCTTAGCTCAAACGGAGCAATCCCATCGAATTGTTCCATCGATATTTTCAGCGTATTCACTCTCAATCCCGCATGGGGAGACTGTTCATACGATTTCATAAATTGATCAAACTCATCACCCAGCAAACTTTCCATTCGCTCAGCAAATATAAAAGGTAACTTTACACCCATATTCCCACTCATCCTGTCTTGGTAAGATTGCAATATCGTTTTATTTTATCATATCCAAGCTTTGCTTTCCTATCATATTGTATCTATTCCACTACAGCGTGTAATGTAGTATAATGGCAAGTAGATTGATTCCTGAGCAAAAATCCGGGTGTTTATGCATATTATCCCAACCTTTATTTTTGCCCAAACTATATTTCGATATGATCGATGGGGGATGTCCAATGAAATCCAAGAAGAAAAAGAAAAGTGCTGCGATCCTTATATTCCTGGGTATTTTAATCATTATGATTGCTGCACTGGTTGTCGTAGACCAGCAATCCAAGAAACAGATGGATTCAGTGGAAAATGCTTATGGCATCGCTGCTTCCAAGCTTAACCCAGCGACACGGGAGCTACTTAGCGATCCCAATTACCAACAAATCATTCTCCCCGCTGATCTCAAAGCCAAGATTGATAACAAAGACAGCTTCTTTGTATATTTCTTCGCTTCCGACTGTTCGCACTGCCGTGCCACAACACCTCAGTTAATGCCACTGGTTGACAGTGAAGGTATCGAGCTTCCACAGTTCAATTTGCGCGAATTCGAATCCGGATGGACTGATTACAACATCGAGTTCACGCCTACACTCGTCTATTATGAGGCTGGTGTGGAGAAAGACCGTATGGTTGGCGGACTGCAAGAGAATGGCAGTGACCAAGGCTACACGTTAGACGATTACAAACAATTTTTCGAAAAATATAAAAGTAGTGCTGCTCCTTCGGCAAGCTAAATAATAGATCCGTTTCCACAGTATCTACAATCTGGCACTTGTATCACCAGACACTGTTCTGTTGAAGGACAGGCTGTGTCACCTGCAATCATCTGAATATGCCGCAACATTCAAAAACACCCCGATCTTTCCCTTTACAGGAATCATCGGGGTGTTTCATATACATGGACATTCATATCCATGGGATGCTCATTTGAAATTTAACACTGATTACGACTCAACTTTCACCCTGATCCATCGCCTTCATCTTCTCTTCATATATACGCCCTCTGGTAGGACTCCGGCGTTGCGGAATATTGGGTTTTAGCTCAAGCGATCTTCTAGATATCTCCTGTTCCAAGACCTCATCAACAATTCGTATGGACAGATCCCTATAAGTCACGGACTGAGCATCAGATTGGGACAGTTCCTTCACGATTTCCTGTACATCCGATACCAAAGCCCGAAGGTCAATGCCCAGAACCGTGTCAGGATAAGGTTCCAGAAGGTCAAGTGAGCTCTGTAACATCATTGTGCCTCCGCGGAGATTGCCGTTCCTGAAGTGGTACAAACCAACCGCAATTTGCAGCAACCCTTTATAGAGAGCATCCCGGTTCCGTTCAAGCCACAATTCTTCCAGCACCTCATGGCACTCGAAATAATCCTGATCCCGATTAAAGTAGATTAAGTAGTCGATATACAGTGGTTCATAGTTGCTCATCCGGGTTTTCGCCCTTTCTGGCGTTGTTCAGAAGTTCTTTCACATCATCCAGCAGATCTTTGAGTCCTTCCATGTCATGTCGTTCCCAGCAATCATTAAAGCGTTTCTGGGCCTCAATCGCTTCACTGACAAGGTGATAGAAGTATAATTGATGTATAATATTCAATGTTCTTGAAACGATATTGGAATCATCTTCAAAGGCCTTCTGCGCTTCCAGAATCTGTAGACGAATCGCAGACATCTCATTATCCAGTACAAAAGCGGCCTCAGCTGTTTTTTTCAGCCTGGCACGCATGTCATCAGGTAAGCTCTCCCGAAATTTGTAACTGAGCGAATGTTCAATGGTAGCCCAGAAATTCATGGCAAGCGTCCGGATCTGAATCTCGGCCAATACGATCTTTTGTCCCAAAGCCGTCTGAACGGGGTATTCAATAATCATATGGAAGCTGCGATAACCGCTCTCTTTGAAATTCGTAATATAATCTTTTTCAATAAGTACCGTAAGATCCTTGCGGCCTCGAATGTATTCGGCAACCCGACGGATATCATCTACGAATTGACACATGATACGGATACCTGCAATATCCTCTATGCCTGTCTCCACGTCATCAAGTGACACATTCAGTCGTCTGGATTTCTCCAGAATACTGGATATTTTTTTGACACGACCGGTAACGAATTCAATCGGGGCATACTCTTCCCGTTTTTTCAGCTCCGCCCGCATTGTCTTAAACTTGACTTTTAATTCCTCTACCGCTTGTTCATAAGGAAGTAAAAATGTACCCCAGTCTCTACCGTCCATGCTTATGCCTCCTGTCTCTATAGCGTCCCCTGTTCTATTCCATTATACATGATGTTTGGTGGGGGGAAGAGCCCCGAAGCATTTTACGCTCTTCCATGCTTCTATATTTTCATTCCGGGGATTCACAATCCTTCTTACCGATGCTCCGCGCCAACCGCTTCAGAGATATGACGATAACCGTCCTTGCGCAGTAATTCACGCAGCCCGGCATGAATACGCCGATTGACCTCAGGTCCTTCATAGATCAATGCTGTATATATTTCGACCAGGCTTGCTCCGGCTTTAATTTTCTCATACGCATCCTCGCTGGTGAAAATGCCACCTGAACCAATGATCGGAAGTTTGCCTTCGGTCTGACGATAGATCTGGCGAATAATCTCCGTGGAACGATCACGCAGAGGTTTACCGCTCAGACCGCCAGTCTCTTTCGCATGTTGGTGGGAAAGTCCTGTACGACTGATGGTTGTGTTCGTTGCAATAATGCCCGCAACACCACTGTCTGCAATGGTGCGAATCATGTATTCAAGTTCCTGATCATTCACATCCGGTGCGATCTTCACCAGAACGGATTTGGTCGCTCCGCCTGCTCGTGCATGCTGCACGTTCATCTCGTTCATAACCGCAACAAGCAGTTCCTTCAATTCGTTCCCATGTTGCAGATTACGCAAATCCGGTGTATTTGGTGAACTGATATTAACCACGAACAGATCAGCATAATCGTATAGTGCCTGAATGCACTTCGAATAGTCCAGGTGAGCTTCTTCATTAGACGTCGCCTTATTCTTGCCGATGTTAACAGCCACTGGAATACGCCGGTCCTGTAGACGTGCCAATTCACTTGCCATGGCTTCCGCACCCAGATTGTTGAAGCCCATCCGGTTTACCAAAGCCTCATCTGGAGGCAAACGGAACAGCCGGGGTTGATCGTTACCTGGTTGTGCGAGTGGTGTCACCGTTCCCACTTCCATGAACCCAAATCCGATGGAAGAAAAGCCCGTTACGGCCTGTCCGTTTTTGTCCAGACCCGCAGCCAGACCAACAGGTGTAGGGAAATGACACCCGAACATGTCAACAGCCAGATCAGACGTTTCACGAACGCCGTACATCACTCGCAGTCCGGAAGGAACCGGACGGATGCTACCCACGCCACTAAGGCCGCCAATAATCAGATGATGGGCCTGTTCAGGGTCCATTTTGAACAACAAAGGTTTAGCAAGACTTCTGTACAACAAATCACTCACTCCGTTCTGGTCCGGTACGCCAAAAAGCCGTTTTCCGTCTTTTCATATGTAAAAAAACACTCTACACACAAGTCTATCTGTTTCTTATTAAAAAGGAAAGTAGTTTGCGCATAGACAGCACAAATCGAATGATGCAAAATGCTCACAAGAAATCCACCCGCCCACTGGAAATGACGAGTTGAATTCTTTACAATGAGAGCATGGTTACTCTACACCAGTTCTATTCCAATAAGGAGGAATAACTTATGGCTCCCAAACGTAAACCACCTGCTTTACAGCAAAAGAAAGAAGAAGTGAATCGCAAAGCCATTGCATGGACAGCAGCCAGTGTAGGCGGATTGATCATCATTATTGGTGCTCTTATCATTATTGCCAATATGTAGATGATTCAGGCGGAATCCATCTGATTCTACATACCAAACAGATCAATTCAGCCAGTGATACGTTTTATTCGGATTATTTTGTTTTGGAACAAGCGTATGCTGATAACGCTGCTTTGCTTCTGGAACAAGCGTCAGATCTGGCAGTACATCTTCTCCAATGCGTACCGGAGTGCCTTGCGGAGCGAGAGCGAATAGTTCTTCTACATCTCCTGTACGCATTCTCACACATCCAAGGGATTCATCCAGTCCGATACTGTCTGGCTCGTTGGTCCCGTGGATGGCATAATTCGTGTTGGAAAGCTGCATCCCCCTGCTTCCAAACTCACCATTCGAGCGTCCATTCGGATTGACCACTTTATCTGTGATCACAAATGAACCTTCCGGTGTTCGATCACCGCCAAGCCCCACATCATACATACGAATAATGGTATCTCCACTGATTAATGCAAGTTTATGTATATCCTTATCAATGACAATCTCAAGTGGTTCCTGCAAAAAAGGCTGACCTCCCAGCGTATCCGCAAAAGCGACATTTTTGCCTTGAGATGAATTCGAAGTCGTCGAACCGTTCTCTTCACCGCTCGCTTCACCCTTTCCTTGCTGTGCCTTTCCTTGATGCAAGGCTAACAGCTTCGGAAACATCTCGGTCATGCCTGGCGCAGTCTCTCCGAGAATATTATTCGGAAATGGCTGTGCCATTTGCGTTACACTCTTGGGCCAGGTGTCATTTTTTTTGCGATAGGCAACGATTGCACTTGATAATGATGCAGCGGCTTCCTGCTTCGCGGTCCACGCCATAGCCATCTTTTTGATCTTCGGCGTGACTTCTGGAGGTTCACAGTTACACTGCTTGGCATCATAACTCTGTGCAGTTAGTTTCCCGCTTGTATTCGTCTGCACAATGTATTTCACAGGCATATTTCGCTTCCACAAAGACCAATCCTCCGAGGTTTGCATTCCCAATACAGCCGAAGTCTCTACTTTTGGTCCAGATCCGGACCATGCAGCTGCGAGCGCTGCCTCACCATGATTGCCCCCGCCAAACGCCGCAGCGGTGAACACATTACTGGGTGGACTGGACGCAGCCCCGGCCTGTTGATCCCTTTCTACAGGCTCTGTGATGTCATCTGTGGATTCCAGTGCTGCTGACAGTGCATCGGCTGCTTCGCGACTGAAACCTGGAGCGTCCGCAGGTGGCAAACCAGCCAGCACAAGCAGCATGAATAACGTGAGCCACATTTTGCGTCTACGTTGTTTTTTCTCTTTTTGCTCAGACATTTCCACCAGTTTGTCCTGATAGTCCACCCAGATGTCAGCAGGAGCTTTGCTGCGTTCAAACGCCTCGTAAACCTCGCCCGCTTGCTGAAAGCAATAGTTGGCTTTAGCCTCCTGTCCTTCGCCCAGGTACTCCTTTCCAAGCAAATACCAAGCCATTTTATTGTCTGGATGTTTCTTGACATATGTTCTTAGATGAGTATTTTGCATCCGATCCTCCACTATTTCGCCTTTTTCCGTATATCCTTATATATCGGCATAAGCAGGCGTTGAATCCATAGGACTTGAGTACCCGGTGGGAAAAAGGCATTTCGACAATGTTCGTCCTTGATTCACAGATCAGATGGTCCCAGTAAAATGAAAATAAAAAAAGCACCTTCCCTTGTCGTAAAGACAAAAGAAAGTGCTCAGTATTCATGTGAGAAAACCTTAACCCTCTTTATTGAAAGGCTCGTCCGCTACTTTGATTGAATCTGTAGGGCAGCCGTCGCATGCATCCTGCATATCGTCAAACAAGTCGTCTGGAATAGCTTTAACACCCTTGTTAGCATCGCCGTCAAAGATAACTTCTGCCAAACCTTCATCATCGTAATCGTAGATGTCTGGAGCCGTTGCTCCACAAGCGCCACATGCGATGCAAGTGTCTTTTTCAACCCAAGTATATTTACTCATTTACATTCTCTCCTCCTAAAATTCGAAACGTACAGTGTTTTTATCTAGAAACATATTAAACCAAAGTAAGAATAATTACAAATCATTTTGCAACCACAAGTCTTTATTATCCCCTATTTAATCAAGACTTTGCAAGTTATCTTTTTGCAGGGATGTGCCGCGCACTTTATGATTGCGAAGCAGCACGGAAGGATCATCCCCAAGCATGCCTGCGGTCACAACAGCATTCTCACCAAATTTATCACGTAACTGATCCATAATGCGAATCAGATTGTCCTTCTTCGGCTTCTGCTCATATTCGAACAAGTCCATCTGCACAGCCGATTCTTCTCTTGGAATCAGGTTTTGAAGTGTCACACCCAGCATTCGTACAGGCTTGCCACCACCCCAATGCTTCCCGAATAGTTTGCATGCCTCACGGTAAATGACCGCTGCATCCTCCGTAGGAACTTCCATGAGACGTGATCGGGTGATGGTCTTCATATCCGGTGTCCGGATCGTAATCTGAATACCCTGGCTGAACATTTCGTGCTTGCGCAATCTTCTGGCTACCTGGTCACTGATATTGAGGAAAACCCGATGAATCTCATTCATATCCGATACATCCGCCGGCAGAGTGGTTGTATGCCCAATCGATTTATTGGCTTCCCGTTCCGCGTGAACGGTGGAATGGTTAATGCCATTCGCAGAATTTTTGAGCCACGATCCATTGACTCCGAATATTTCGGTTAGCATGTTCTCATCCGACTTGGCCAGTTGACCAATCGTTTCAATGCCCAATTTTTTCAGCTTTTCGGCTGTTTTTTTGCCAATGCCAAACATCTCGTTACATGGCCTGTGCCAGAGAATCCGGGGTACGTCCCTCATGCGTAAAATGGAGATACCGTTCGGTTTTTTCAGATCCGAGGCCATTTTCGCCAATAATTTATTGGGTGCAATGCCAATGGAACATGGCAACCCCAATTCATCCTTGATTCTACGTTGAATGCTCTCTGCAATCTCCATCGGATTTCCGAATTGCCTTGAGCCTGTAATATCCAGATAACACTCATCAATGGATGTTGCCTCAAGTTGAGGGGTGTAACTATACGCAATCTGCATGAACGCTCTTGAATATTGACGATATAAATGAAAATCGGGCCGAATCACAATGAGATCAGGACACTTCTTCATCGCTTGGTGTACAACCATGCCTGTTGAGATCCCCCGGTTACGAGCTGTATATGAGCAGGTTACGATTACACCCTTGCGCAGTTCGCTGCTGCCCGCAACGGCCGTTGCTTTTCCTCTATATAGATCCGGTTCCTCCGCTTCATGTACAGAGCAGTAAAAAGCATTCATATCCACATGCAGAATCACCCGTCCGGCTGTAGGGTAATATTGGTCCACATTCGCTGGAGGATTGCCGTCATAAGACATCATGACCCCCACCCTTTCATGCACACTAAATAATGAAAAATAATTTACTTTCTTCTATAGTATATCAAACCCGTTATGTTAATTCAGTCAAGGTTTTTATTTTCTGCGAGATCTGATCAGTGACCGAATAATTAACCAGCCTACACTCACAAAAAGGATCAAAGTGATCAGAGTAATAACTATATTTTCCCATACAATACTCAAAATCAACCCTCCTTATCTTCCATATATTCCTATTAAAACGCAATAATAAATTATAACATACATATGAATTATGATTAACATCCTTCTTTTAGCTCTAAAATCCGTTAATTATTACATGAAACTGCGATTTCTATGTAGCATTTGGCTATAATGGTGCTATAATAATTAATTATACAAATTGACGACTTTAGGACAAATCCACGCATCCAGTTTAACACAGTGTAGCGTTGCCGAATCGAAGGATTTGTCGATTAACGTACTTAACTGCTTTTCCAAACTTACAATCCAAACTTTTAAAAGAGCGCTTTATCTCAAAGGAGGATCTTCATGTCAAAGGCCATTTCCATCTTCGATACGACTTTACGTGACGGCACACAAGGGGAGGGTGTCAGCTTATCGGCAGATGACAAACTCAAAATTGCCAAGAAGCTTGATGACCTGGGTGTCCATTATATTGAAGGCGGAATTCCCGGCAGTAATACCAAGGACATTGAGTTTTTCAAAAGAGTCAAGGAATTGAACCTGAACGCAAAGGTCGTTGCTTTTGGCAGTACACGCCGTAAAGGCAGTGTCGCTAGTGAAGACGCCAACCTGAAACGCATGATCGAATCTGGTGCCCAGGCCGCAACTCTTGTTGGAAAATCATGGGATTTCCACGTGCATACTGCTTTGCAAACCACACTGGAAGAGAATCTGTCCATGATCTATGATTCCATCGCCTATCTGAAACAGAATGGCATGGAAGTCATCTTTGATGCAGAACACTTCTTTGACGGTTTCAAACATAACCCCGAGTATGCTCAAGCTGTCTTGACCAAGGCTCACGAGGCTGGAGCGGACTGGCTTGTCATGTGTGACACCAACGGCGGGACAATGCCGAACGAAGTGCACGAGATCGTATCCACACTGCATAGAAGCCTGCCTCACGCCCATCTCGGCATCCATACACATAATGATTGCGAACTGGCTGTGGCCAACACACTTAGCGCAGTACAAGCCGGAGCCCGTCAGGTTCAAGGAACGATGAACGGTTATGGAGAACGTTGCGGTAACGCCAATCTCGCCTCCATTATCCCGAATCTGCAATTGAAGCTTGGTTATGAATGTGTTACTGAGGATTCTATGAGACAACTTACGAATGTGGCTCGTTATGTTAGCGAGATTGCCAATGTAAATATGCCGATAAATCAGCCTTATGTCGGCAATGCCGCTTTTGCTCACAAAGGTGGAATTCACGTCTCTGCCATCCTGCGGGATTCCCGTACGTATGAACATATCGTGCCTGAACTGGTGGGTAACAAGCAACGTGTACTGGTATCGGAACTTGCCGGACAGAGTAATATTGTATCCAAAGCGCAGGAACTGGGGCTTGAGTTCGATCCAAGCAGTGCCAATTCACGTCAGATTATTGAGAAAATCAAAGACCTGGAGCATCAGGGTTACCAATTCGAAGGCGCAGATGCCTCGCTCGAATTGTTAATTCGTGAAGCGAACGGTGACATGAGAGAATTGTTCACTTTTGAATCATTCAAAATGCTTGTGGAGAAGACGGCTGGCAAATCCGTTGTTTCTGAAGCTTTTGTCAAACTTAATGTAGCTGGAACAAGTGTCTATACCGCCGCTGAAGGTAACGGTCCGGTTAACGCACTCGATAACGCGCTTCGGAAAGCGCTGGTGCAATACTTCCCTTCACTTTCCAATATGCATCTCTCAGACTACAAAGTGCGTGTACTCGATGAGAAAGATGCCACTGCTGCCAAAGTTCGTGTTTTAATCGAATCGAAAAATACAGAAAACACATGGAACACTGTGGGTGTATCCGAGAACGTAATTGAAGCAAGTTGGGAAGCTCTCGTGCACAGTTTCCGCTACGCCTTGCTTCAAGAAAAATTGCAGGATGAGCCCGACACACTCCCTATTCCTACTCACGGGCTAAGTAATCATTAAGGTGTATTTCCCGGAAAATAAAAAGAAGCCTCTTGTACCCATGATTCATGGTTGCAAAGGCTTCTTTTTATGCAGAAAATTAATCTGCAATCAATTTTTTGATCTTACGTTCCAACTCTTTCTCGGGCATTATGCCCAGAACGATCTCCTGTATAACGCCTCTGGAGTCAATTAATACGTTCGTTGGAAAAGCGACTCCATTATATTGAGCATACACTGTTCCCTTCTCGTCCAAGGGAATAGGGAACGTCAGGTGATACTCATCCACAAAAGCTTTGGCATCTTTCAGTTTATCGTAGGATGTAACATTCACGCCATAAAGGTCAAGCTTATCCTTATATTTCTCAGCCATTTTGTTCAGCTCCGGAGCTTCCTGTTTACACGGCTCACACCACGATGCCCAGAAACTGACGAAAGTGGCCTTATCTTTGGTTCCGCCCACACTATACGTTTTCCCATCCATTGCTGTCAGCGAAAAAGCAGGTGCCAGAAGACCAGCACGCGGTCCCGTCTCTGTAGGCATGGGTTCTTCCTGCTTAAATACGGCAGCAATACCGTCATTCGCATTCTGGGCCAGTGCAATACCAACCAGCAAGACAACACCAAGGAGTATGTATATGTTTCGTTTCATAACCAGCCACCCTTTTATATAATTAGCATATTGAAGCTGAAACCGTAATTTCTGTGCATGCTAAATGTTGATCACTCTCTATAACAGTTCACCAGAACATGATTCACCAACGTACTCTTTAATATTGTACCCTTTTCCTTTAAAATTTTACAATCCACATCATAGAAAATAAAATGAAAAAGGACTCCTGCCAAAGCAGGAGCCAAAGAGAGAGGGGTGAATACAAATGGCAGCACTTCACGGACAGCAAAACACTTTCTACATCCCTTCTTCCGTAGAACAAGAGATGTGTAAGCACATGTTCCTTTCGCTGCCGCAAGAAGCCTGCGGGGTTATGCTGGGTGAAACCGCAGCGGGCGGTATACGAATCAGTCGGTTTCAGCCCATTCGTAACGTAGCACCTGACCCGCTGCACCATTTTGTTCTGGACAATGCCGAATGGATTCGGTGCGTATTCTCCGAGCCTAAGCTTATTGGCATCTTCCATTCCCATCCGCAGTCCAGGCCCGTTCCTTCCTTAGAGGACATGCAAGCTCTTCCGGCCTTCGCCGGTTTGCTTCAGATGTACCTCATCGGCTCTCCTGACCTAACAAACGGATTGCGATCTCATATGCATCTGAACGGTTATCAGATTGAATCCTCGAAGGAATCACAGAATCAGACACGGGTTGTGCCTTCGTACCATCTGCTTCCCGTTCGGTTATGCGTGACTTAGCTGGGTATACAAATCACCCAAGGTCTCCACATTTTTGCGCATCATGTCCTCCAGATAACAGGACCATAACTGTGCAGTCATTTTCGAATCTTCCAGTGCATGGTGACGTCCATGGATCGGAATGCCTCTGGATTCCAGCAATTCATCCAGACCATACCCCGGCCTGCTTGGTTCAAGCCAGCGGGCCAACATCATCGTGTCAATTAAACGATGCGTCAGTCTTACTTTCGAAGTCCTCCACAGAGCAGCATTCAGAAAAGCCCGATCATGCGCACTTGCGTGTGCAATCAGAACACTTCCACCTACAAAAGACATGAAGTCATGCAATCCCTCCAGCAAAGTTGGTGCGTCCAGCGTCATCTCCTGTGTGATACCTGTAAGTTCAGTAATATGTTCCGGAACCGCAGTCTTTGACTGCACCACGGTATAGAACTGTTCTCCTTCCAGCACCACACCACCATGTATACGGACCGCACCAAATGAGATAATCTCATCCCCATGCTGGGGCGAGAAACCTGTCGTTTCCAGATCAAATACAACCGCGTTCAGCTCATTTAGAGGCGTATGCAGAACCTCAGGTCTGCGCTGTTCTCTCATCATCGAGCGGATAAACGCCATGTGTTGCGCCGTAGGGGCTCCCATAATGGAAGCGATGGCGGAAGGAACCCCTCCCTGACGCAGCGAATTCCAGAATCCTGTATTGCCCCTTGCCGGCTCTCTCATGGACGTCTCCTTTCTGCAAAACGCAACTGTCTTTGCAAAGCACGATGCACTCGTCGTACCAACCCGAGCGTATCCCTGAGCTCATAATGAATCTGTTTTTGTTTCATCTGTTTCTCATCCAGGAACCCACTGCTCTGATGCAGATCTCCTTGAATGACAACCGGCGTATTTCTACGAAACTTCAAAGCGGCAATAAAGGCCCGCTGGCATGCATCCAGCAAAGTAAACGGAACAGCTTCAAGTGAAGTCAATCTCTCCATTCTTTTTAACGTAGATGACTCCTTGATCCCATGTTGCAAAGCCAAATAACGGGCACTGTTCACCAGCGGGATGTACAAACCATACTTGACATCAAATCCGCCTGCATGTTCACCAAATCGTTCCGTGACCACACGTCCAAGTACATTTAATGTAGCTTTATGTTTAACCGTATTTCGAAGAACGGCATCCGAAAGTCCAGGAACAATTCTAAACTGTTCATAAAAACTCGTAATCCATTCCTCTGCCAGGCTTTGCTCGCCCGCAACAAAACGCATGTCTGAAGCGATGATCAGATTACGAACAGGCTCCCAATTCAGATCTGAACTCCACTCTGCTAACTGTTGCTTCCATGACGCCAGCGTTTTTCTCCACAAGGGCTCTGAACACATAACTTTACCTTCGCACTTGGCGTAACCAAGCCCCTCCAACACATCCGTCATTCGCTGTCCAAGCTCGGCAAAGTATGCTCCTTTACCCTCATGTGGAATATCGCTAATAATCATGCCATTGTCCTGATCACTCCATAACGTTGCTTCTTCCCTGCCAGAACTGCCAAATACGATAAAGGCATAGGGGACGGGAGGTTGGCCGAAGCCTTCCTCAACCATCCCCTGAATGCATAGCTCTACTGCCTTCCGTGCAATCCGGTCATGCAGTTCATTTACCGTCTGGTACCACTCGATTGGCGACAAGGAAGCGGACAACAATTCCTGGAGCTCATTCTGTAATATCACACGTGCCTGGCGCAGTTCTGGAACAGACGCCGCACCATCGATTCCCTGATAAGAGCAGGAATAGTTCGTAAACGAGATGGGTTCCATCATGTCCAACCTCCTTGAAGCATGTTTCAGCATTATTTATCTCAGGAGCTGAACGTACCGCCACCCGATTTAGATTCTGCATTTTTCATTTGCTCAGGGTATCCGTAAGTACCGTGCTCACTGATATCCAGACCCATTGTTTCTTCTTCTTCAGTAACACGGATGCCCATGATCGCTTTCATTCCGCCCAGAATAATGAAGGACATTACCAGTACGAAGGCAAAAGCACCTGCCAGACCTAGAAGTTGTACCCCCAGTTGGTGGAATCCACCGCCATAGAACAGACCCGCTTGACCTACACCCGCATTTTCGGCAAGTTCAGGAGTAGCGAACAAACCTGTGGAGATCGCCCCCCACATACCAGCGATACCATGCACAGAGAAAGCGTAGATTGGATCGTCAATTCCTTTACGATCGAAGTACTGTGCTGTGAAGAATGTAATGATACCGGCCAAAGCACCGATAACCAGAGCTGCCCAAGGTTCAACGAATGCACATGCTCCTGTAATCGCAACGAGTGCCGCAAGCACACCGTTTAACATACTAGGAATATCAGACTTACCAAGTACTGCCCAAGAGATTAACAGCGCAGCAACACCACCGGCTGCAGCAGCTACGTTAGTGGTCAATGCAACATAACCGAAGAATCCATCGCCCATAGCAGATAATGTACTACCTGGGTTGAATCCGAACCAACCAATCCAGAGGATAATAACCCCGAGTACGGAATACACTTGGTTGTGACCTGGAATGATGTTAGGTTTGCCGTCTTTGTTATATTTACCAATACGTGGTTTCAACAAGATGGTAGCTACCAATGCTGCAGTCGCACCAGTCAAGTGAACAACCGTCGATCCTGCAAAGTCTTGCATACCCAGCTCAGCCAACCAGCCGCCGCCCCATACCCAGTGAGCAACAACCGGATACATGATAATGGTATACAATGTACCGAAAACAATATATACGCTCATCTTCGCACGTTCAGCCATACCACCGCAGGCAATGGCCAGAGATACCGCCGCAAAGGCAAGGTGGAATACGAATTTAATAGTCAGTGGAACATCCGAGAAAGCCAGTGATTCAAAGGAAGCTGCCATACTGTCTCCACTCAGGAAGAATCCGGTAGTTCCAAAAAATCCATTACCATTACCGAAGCCTAGACCAAAACCCAGTCCCCAGAAGGCAATAACTGAAATCCCCAATGTCAGGATGGTCTTACCCGCAATGTGTCCTGCATTCTTCATTCGTGTTGAACCCGCTTCGAGTAAAGCAAATCCCCCTTGCATCAAGAATACGAGTACAACAGCCAAAAACGTAAAGGCTGAGTTCAAACCGCTTTGAAGTTCAATGTTAGTCGGACCCTCCGCAGCCGCAAATGCGCTGACTGGAAAAGCAAACAAAGTAAGCATTACTAACACGGAAACCAACCATTTCTTTCTCATATACCCCACTCCCTCTTATGTTAAGTTTCTTCACATAACGTGAAACTCTTAATGTCATTATAAGCAGAAGAGAGGAAAGTTGACAAGAGTATTTTCATCAAAACTGAAAATTATTTCTGGGAATAAAGTCATACGTCTTTTTCTTGCACTTAAGTACATAATCACATTCTATGAGTACATAGATATAGAAATGAAGTACACTGATCGCCAAAGCATAACGTTTGACTGTATGGTTAAAGATCATGTATCATACTTATTAGTAAGAAAAATTGGGCGTAGTATAGAAATTCGTAAATGAAAGCTACAATTCCCTACATTTGAACTTGCAAGCGAGGTGAATATCATTGGGGATATGAAACTTTTTCGGATTGGCGAACTTGCCAAGACCGCTGGTGTTAGTGAACGGACGATCGATTATTATACGAAGCTTGGCCTGATCGCTCCCGAAGAACGAACACAAAAAAATTACCGTCTCTATAGTAATGAAACTTTAACGAGGCTTGAACGTATTGTACAGATGAAACAAGAGAAGTATAGTCTCGACGAGATTAAGCAATCTCTTGAGAAGTGGCGTCTGGTTAGTACAGAAGAACAGGTTGCCAGCAAATTGACAACATTGGAGCTTCATGTACAACAACTTGAGCGAGAGGTTAACGAACTCAAACCGCTACTTGGAGAGATGAAACCTGTACAAGCACGCAAAATGATGGCAGGGCTTCTCACCAAAAGTGCGGGCACAATGGAGGCACTGAAAATCTTGCTTGAGAACACCATGATGTAGCTTATTTTTAGAAAGCGGAGGAATGAATATGAGTTTTAATAACGGTATGTTCGTATTGATCATTATCGCCTTTTTGCTCTCTTTATGGGCGCAATTTCGCGTTAAAGGTACGTTTAGACGTTGGTCGGAAGTACCGAACCAGAACGGAATCACGGGTTATGATGCCGCTCGCCAGATGCTTGATGCTAACGGGCTACACGACGTTCCAATTGAACCCGTACGCGGCACGCTCTCTGATCACTATGATCCGATTAATCGGGTTGTACGTTTATCGGAACCAGTATATTATGAAAACTCAATCTCAGCTGTCTCGGTAGCGTGTCATGAAGTTGGCCACGCCATTCAGCATAAAGAAAGTTATCCGATGCTGGCACTGCGTCACCGGATCTTCCCGATTGTGAACTTTGCATCCGGATTAGCTCCATTCCTGTTGATTGCAGGATTCCTCTTCAATGCCATGAACCTTGTAGGGATCGGTATCATCTTCTTCTCCGTAACTGTAGCATTCCAACTCATCACTTTACCGGTTGAGTTCAATGCAAGTAATCGTGCCAGAGAGATCATGGTATCCGAAGGGTACATCCGTAACGAAGAAGAAAAAGGAGTTGCCAAAGTTTTGAATGCCGCAGCCTTGACTTACGTCGCTGCAGCGTTAATCTCATTACTTGAGTTGATTCGTTACATCGGAATCTTCAACAGCCGCGATTAATTGGATACCTATACAACAAAAAACAATACCCCACCGTTAAACGGATGGGGTATTGTTTTGTTGTAAACCAAAATAATGAAGCAAAAACGATCGAAAGGACTGGGCAACCAGCGGCAGTTTGTCATCCGCCCGGTGAATTAAGCCAATGGTCCGTGTTACTTTCGGATGAGAGATGGCTACATGTGCCGGCTGCAACGGGTTCGTCTGGAATAGTGCCATCTCCGGCAGGAGACTTACCCCCATGCCCGCAGCGACCAATCCACGGATGGTGTCGGTCTCTTCCCCTTCAAAAGCGATCTTGGGTGTAAAACCAGCTTCCAGACATGCATGCCACACAATAGGACGAAGAGAATAACCTTTGCTGAACAAAACAAATTTATCATCCTTGAGCTGTTCAAGCGCAATGGTCTCTTCACCAGCTAACGGGTGATTCGGAGGAAGGATGGCATGTAATTCTTCCGTTAGTACAATATCACCATCGACTTGATCATGCTTTTCCGGGAAAGGAGAAATGAATGCCAGATCTACCTCTCCCGATAACACATCACGAATTAATGTAGGGAACATCCCCTGCTTGAATCTGAATTTCACGTTGGGGTAGCGCTGCCGAAAAGCAGCCACAACGGAAGGAATGAGATGAATCCCCAGGCTGTGCGGGAATCCAATGCGAATCTCTCCATGCTCCGGGTCAAGAAACTCATGAACTTCCCCCACTGCCTTGTCCAAATCTTTTAATATGCCTTCAATTCGTTTGCAAAAAAGCTGTCCCACTGCAGTCAGCTGCAGGTTTCGTCCCTTTTGCATAAAAAGGTCCACGCCCAGTTCTTCTTCCAGCTGATGAATCTGACGACTCACCGCCGACTGTGCCACATGCAACTCTTCAGCAGCCTGTGTTACATGTTCCTTCTGTGCCACTTTCAAAAAGTAATGCAACTGTCTTAATTCCACTCGCCTGATCGCTCCAATCTGTTATACCCTACTTATCCTTGATTGCATTCCATCTTGAGAACGTTCTGACTACCGCTTTAAGCTGCGGGGTTTCCACAATCTGATCAACAGTCCGTAAATGAAGAATCCACCTAACAATCCTCCGAGGTGTGCCATCCAATTGATGCCCGACATGGCAAAGGAGAATATGATCCCGAACAATAGCAGCGTGTACATTGTTTTGCGCGAAGTTTCATCCATCATCGTTCGTTGGAACAGCGCTACATAAAGAAATGCACCATAAACGGCATAGATCGCCCCTGAAGCACCTACCGAGATGGTAATGCTCCCAATCGAGTTGTACCATGCAACAGCAAGAATATTACCCAATACGCCGCCACCCAGGTACAAAACACCATACCTCACTGACCCGAGTAACCGCTCCATCGGTGGTGCAAATACGATTAACGCAAAGCTGTTAAACAATAAATGACTGAACCCCGCATGCAAGAAGATGGATGTGATGTAACGCCACCACTCCTGTGCGAACAGTTCATGATTCGTAAGTGCTCCAAATTTCAGCAGCACCATATTGTTCGTTGAGCCACCGTTCACCGTTAACACAATAAACATCACAACATTGGCAATTAAAAAAATCGACGTCAAAGGGAAATACTTCAAATAACCTTTCCAGTTCTCATAGCGAATAAATATCATAAATTTCTTCTTTCACTCCACCCTGTTCAGATCGGACTTACATCTCTGATCCATCGTAATGGTACATGTCCGAATTGGACAATGCCTTTCATAAAAGATTATAATGGATTTTGGCACGGATCACCAATTTATAAGGAGGAACATTATTATGACACAAGAACGCACAGGCGCAGCCACATTCAAAGGCAACCCTATTACCTTGATCGGACCCGAACTGAAAGTGGGCGATCAAGCACCTGACTTTACCCTGAGCAAAAACCTGGTTGAAGATGCTTCCCTGAAAGACTTTACAGGCAAAATTAAATTAATCAGCGTTGTTCCTTCCCTGGATACTGGCGTATGCGATGCGCAAACTCGTCGCTTCAACGTTGAAGCCGGAGAACTCGGAGACAACGTTGTTGTGTTGACAGTAAGCGTTGACCTTCCGTTCGCTCAAGCCCGTTGGTGTGGAGCAGCTGGTGTTGACCGCGTAGTTACATTGTCAGACTACAAAACACGTTCTTTCGGTGAAGACTACGGCGTTTTGATCAAAGAATTCCAACTCGACATGCGCTCCATTTTTGTTTTGGATGCCGAAGACCGGATTACATATGTGGAGTATTTGCCTGAAATGACGGACTCCCCTAACTTCGAACAAGCCATTGCTGCTGTAAAAGCTTTGCTGTAGAAGTGACCATACGTTCAGAACAAAAGCGAGGAAGGTTAACCTTCACTCGCTTTTTGTTATTTATCATCTATTTCAATCATTCGCTTTATACTTGCTTAGCTTCTTATCCAGGACAGAGAATAAGTTCATAATCGTGCGATAATTGGAACCCAAATCTCCAAGTGAACCACGTGAAGCTGAATACATATCCACCGCACTACGAACAGGACTTACCGAGATAATGGAAACTGTAATATCCATCGTCCGTCCAAAGGTAGTCCGCTTCTCCAAAATAACTTCTCCAACAGAAGGCACTTCATGCAGCACTTTATAACCCGGAATCTTTTTGAGTGTCGAAGAGACCTCTTCCCAGGCTCTATCTTTGGATAAGTTATAATACCGTGTTTTTAATTTGGGATCCTTGGCTCGATCGCTGGTCCCCTCCATGCTGCGGATGATACCGACGAGCGTTCTCTTTAAGGTCAAGACCCTTCCTCCTTTGAATGTAACCGTTCCATTTATGTATCTAAGTGTAACATTGTTCAAGTAGTAACAAAAGGGTAAGCATCATATTTATCGCAAAATCAATCATCACAACTTAAAAACACCCTGAGATTCCTTCAGAAGAGGGAAAGTCAGGGTGCTGTACAGAAAATTTAGGAACCCGCCTATGCCGTCCGGCTACATTGTCTTATGAACCTGCTTGGCAGGTGGGTGACCGCAAAAATGCTTTTTGAAGTCCCCATGTCGTATAGACAGGGCTTTTCAGCAACATTCTGTGTTGATCTCCCGAAGACATCATCATTGGTTCAAAACAACGAATAACCGAAACGTACATCGCAGGATGTACAATTATTATATCCCTAACTGTGTAAAAAGTAAATGGCGATCCATCATGTTTTATTTTTGCAATGTAATGTTTTTGTCGTCTGATGGCTCAGAGGTTTCACCATTCTCTGCGGATTGTTCAGCCAGCGCAGCAGCTTCCTCTTCTTCCTTCTTCAGCTGCATCTTCTCCATCTGTTCCTGCATCTTGTTGAACGTGGCGTAGAAGTTAAAGAACGCGAACCAAGCAATGATGCTGATAATGAAGAAGACGAACAAAACTGGATAACGGAAACCGATGTAGAACAGCAAGCCGCTTCCCAGCAATGTGGAAAACACACGGAATGGTCTGATCAGCGTTAACAATACTGCATTTTTGATAATGAGTCCAATGGACATGTGATAATGTACAACCATCGAGAAAAAGTTAAAGAGCGATACAAATAACAAAAGAAGCAGCACAAGCATAATGATTCCCACGAGCTGCATGTTGCGGAACTGCGTCATGTACACGGTATAATCCAGATACATTATCGCGAACAACAGTGTGTAGAAAATGCCCCCGATTAAACTTTGCTTGTAGTTTTCCTTGTAACCTACAAAGAACGTACGGAAGATTGGCACATCCGTATCCCCCATATTCCATTTACGAACAACCGTAAACAGCGCCGACGTCGCCGGGAACAGTGTAAGCGGTGCCACAATGGCTATAGCCCAGTTCATTTGCAATGATTCGTTGGCGAGGTTCTGCTGCATAACGAGCAGTTTCATAATCAAGAAAAACAAGAACGGAGACGAACAAATAGCCCACAACAGATTGGTTGCGGCCAGTCTCGTAATCCACTCTGTAAGCCGGTAGATCCCACCCATAGCTCCTTTAAATTCCAAACATTTCTCCTCCTCCGCAGCCTTGCGTATTACCTGAAGTCTAATATTAATATACCTTATTATAGATAGGAAAAGCCAGTACTTCCCGAAAAGAGATCGGGTACGCCCTTGCCCGGTGCTTTTGTTAGCGAGCAAAAGAGGGGCCAGCCATGTAAAATAAAAAAATGGAGCAGTTGCCTGCTCCATTTCCCAGTTCACACGTATATATTATTCGAAAGAAGAATCTTTCGCTGGACGACGTCCTTCGTTGTTGCTCGGACGCGGTTTGCGGTCACGGTTGTAACCACCTTCTCTGCTTCCGCCACCAGTGCTGCTGTTACGATCGCGGTTGTAACCACCACGTCCGCCGCCACTGCTGTTACGATCACGGTTATAACCACCACCGCTGCCGCTTCCACCACTGCGGTTACCGCTATAGCCAGATGGTTTACGTCCGCCAGAGCGAACATCCGGTTTGCGACGCTTCGCACGGATTGGATCTTCAGGAGTCAAGTCAACTTGAGCGTCTTTTTTGTCACCTGTCAGGAGCTTCAGAGCTGCCGACAACAGTTGAACAGAATCATATTGCTCAAGCATTTGAATCGCAATACCTTTGTATTCGTTCAGTTCGCCCGATTGTACGATTTCCAGCAAGCGCTCTGCTGTCAAACGTTGTTTGCCTTCAACCGCTTCTGCCATTGTTGGCAGTGGTTTGCGTGGAATACGGTGACGTGTCACACGCTCAATGAAGTGCAAGTGATCAATCTCACGCGGTGTTACGAAGGACCAAGCAGCACCTTCTTTACCCGCACGACCTGTACGACCGATACGGTGAACATAGCTCTCTGGATCTTGCGGAAGGTCAAAGTTCACAACGTGAGTTACGCCGGAAACGTCGAGACCACGTGCAGCCACGTCTGTTGCAACGAGTACATCAATGCTGCCATCACGGAACTTACGCATTACTGTATCACGTTGATTCTGGGAGAGGTCACCATGGAGACCATCAGCAGAATATCCACGTTTTTGCAGAGCTTCAGCCAATTCATCAACACGACGTTTGGTACGTCCGAATACGATCGCCAGTTCAGGAGATTCCATATCCAGCAAACGGCTAAGTGCTTCGAATTTTTGACGCTCAGGAACTTCAATGTAAGCTTGGTCAATCAATGGTGCACTTACTTGTTTAGGAATTACAGATACGTGTTCAGGGTTGTTCAAGAATTGTTGAGCCAATTTTTGAATGTTAGGAGGCATTGTTGCTGAGAACAGCATTGTTTGACGCTCGTCTGGTACTTGTTTCAGGATAGATTGGATATCCTCCATGAAACCCATGTCGAGCATTTCATCTGCTTCATCCAATACAACAGTTTGTACATCATCAAGTTTGATTGTTTTGCGGTTGATGTGGTCAAGGAGACGTCCAGGTGTACCAATGATAATTTGTGGTTTTCTTTTCAGTGCACGAATCTGACGAACGATATCTTGTCCGCCATAGATTGGCAGGGAGCGCAGACCTTTGAAGCGAGTGAGTTTTTCGATCTCTTCAGCAACTTGGATTGCAAGTTCACGTGTAGGTGCCATAATGAGGGCGCGAATTTTTTCGTCACTTTTCGTGATTTTGCTGATCAACGGGATACCGAATGCAGCTGTTTTACCAGTACCAGTTTGTGCTTGACCAATCAAGTCTCTTCCTTCGAGTGCCAAAGGAATTGATTTGGATTGAATCGGTGTTGCTTCTTCAAACCCGAGCTCAGTGATGGCTTGCAGCACCAGCGGTTCAAGATTGAAATCTGTGAAATTTAAATTTGTCAAAATTATTCATACTCCTTTTATATGGTGGACATGGTGGACAATCCACTTTGTTGTCTGTATTCTTAAGTAGCATTAATATTTATAGGGTATCCCAACAGGGCAAATTATTTTCATAAACTATTATAATTCCATGAATGGGTCCCCAACATAAGACTAAAACTACATACATCTGTTTGAAACATTTCAAATTTCATCGTTCCATTTGGGAAAAGTTTCCTACTCAAGAATATCCACAAATCATTATATCACAAAACAATTCAAGATTACCAGCAATCTGGTTTTAAATATAAATGAGGTGATTAAATTGCCCAAAATAATTTGGCACTCTATAGTGATCATTTTGGGTGCTGCAGCTATCGCTTGCGGCTTTAACTGGTTCTTGGTCCCCCATCAGCTTTTAAGCGGCGGGGTGTCCGGTATTTCAATGCTTCTGGGTTATTTTACAACGTTGAATCTTAGTATAATGTATTTTGTTCTTAACATTCCCCTGCTCATTGCAGGTTGGTTTATTCTTGGACGACGCTTCATTACATTAAGCATTCTCTCGGTAGCAGCCACTTCTTGGTTCATTGCGCTTCTGCCGGTTTTTGCTGTGGCTACAGACCCGTTACTCAGTTCTGTATTTGGCGGTGTGCTTATTGGCATGGGCACTGGGGTTTCCTTCCGAGTCGGCGGCTCCACAGGTGGACTTGATATTGTTGGCTCCATCTTCACCCGTAAACGAGACTTTCCGATTGGAACAGTGATGGCCGGCATGAACGGTGCAATCATTATGCTTGCAGGATACCTGGGTGACAATTGGAATACAGCCCTTGCATCCATGGTATCCATCTACATTACGGGCAAAGTGCTTGATCTGATCCATATCAGTCACGTCAAGGTAACACTGTACATTATCACAAACGAAACCGAAGCCATGTTAAAAAAATTACTTGTTCGGCCTCGGGGAGTTACCAAAATTAAGACACAGGGAGCGTACACGGATATTGAAAAGGACATGCTCATGACCGTTACCACCCGTTACGAATTGGTTGAAATTAAACGTATTATCAAGGATACAGATCCAAACGCTTTTGTTAACATTGTGGAAACGGTTGGTGTTATGGGTTCTTTTCGCAGAAGTTAAGACACCTGTACGGTTAACAATTCACAACATTGTGGTATAATAACGGTGTACGGCTCCTAAATATGTTGTATAGCAGGTTCGACCCTTCAATTTCACAGGCCATATGCTTTCCCGAATTGCACCGAATGACTTACCATTTTGGAATTCGAGTAGGAAAGGGTGATTATTGTGGATATGGAAACGGTAAAACTGTTTGAAATTGTCAACAGATGGTGCCCGGAAATGCTCCCTTTCTTGAAACCGAATGAACTCGACTCACTGATTGTCCTCCGGGATGGGCTGGGCATCCTGGAACAGGGAGACGCATTGGAAATCATTCAGTACAGTATTTGTGAGCATCAAAATGAGATTTACATTCAATAATTTTTAGATTGATCACGCCGCTTCTTGCAGAGGATTTCCTCGTCAGGAAGCGGTTTTCATTTTTCCCATGTGTTTCATTACTTGATAAATATGGTTAAAAGCCCGGAGGCTTTAATGTATAATTCATACATGGAATGCACATAAGGGAGTGGAAATAATGAACATGTTTTTGGCTCTACTGGCTATGGCCTTTGGAAATTTTGGTGGCGCCCCCGCAGTCGCGGATCAGGGAACTCCCCAGTTCCAATCGTTAACCAACAGTTTTAACACCGCTATCATTCAATCTCAAAAAGATCAGGTCGTTATTGATGCCGATAATCCACCTGCCAAAATTGATCCTCAACCTGATGCACCCGTGGTCAAAGGTATTTATGTAACAGCCTACAGCGCTGGGGGCGCACGTATGAAAGAATTGCTGGAACTGACGGACAGCACGGAACTGAATGCCATGGTCATTGATATCAAAGACGATCTCGGATACATAACTTACCCTACAAAAAACAAAGCGCTACAGAAAATGGGCAAATCCCAACCCTTTATTCGGGATATCGATGCTTTGATGAAACGTTTGCAAAAACATGAGGTCTACCCGATCGCACGTGTTGTTGTATTCAAAGATACGATTCTTGCCAAGAAAAATCCGGAGCTTTCCTTCCGTAACAAGGATGGCTCTGTATGGGCGAATGGCAAAGGCGACAGCTTCGTGAATCCTTACAGCAAGGAAGTATGGGATTATAATATTGAGATCGCCAAGGAAGCGGCCAAGCTTGGATTCAAAGAAATCCAATTTGACTATGTTCGTTTCCCGGAAGGTTTCGAGACTCGTGCCGATGTACTGAAATACACCAAATCTGAAAAGTCCCGCGTCGATGTGGTAGCTGAATTCGTGCAATATGCACGCAAGGAGCTCGCACCGTTAGGTGTTCGTGTCTCGGTTGATATTTTCGGTTATGCCGCTTCTGTGCCTGCGGCTGAAGGCATTGGACAGGATTTTGTTAAAATATCCGAAAACGTGGACGTGATCTCACCAATGGTATACCCAAGTCACTATTCAACCGGATGGTACGGGGTGAAGGACCCTGACAAAGATCCTTACACCACCATCAAAGGTTCGATGGAAGACACGCACAAGAAACTGGACCCTACCAAAGAGCTCAAACCCGTCATTCGTCCGTGGATTCAGGACTTCACAGCAAGCTGGCTGGGAAGTGGACATTACATCAAGTATGGCAAGAAACAAGTGGAAGACCAGATTAGAGCGATGAAAGACATGGATGTGCATGAATATCTGCTCTGGAATGCGTCCAACCGTTATACGTCAGGTGTACAATATAAGTAATCCGCAATTTTCATATTTTTGTATTCTTCCAACCTCGCTCCGCTCCAGGCGGAACGAGGTTTTCTGATGTTTATCTTTCTCGGTTGTGCCCCTCCCCTGCTCCTGTCCCTATTCAAAATGGACAAAATCCACTACAATAAATAGCTGTCCAGATATGACACTTGGATGACATCTCTTTAGAATAGTGAGGCACTGCCAGTGAACATGCATACCGCAAGCTTATCCCAAAAAGTGAAGCAATTCCTGATTATATTTTTACCCATCTTCACCACTCAGATCGCCCTCTCTGCCATGTCGTTCTTCGACACGAATATGTCAGGCAAGTTCTCCCCGGCTGACCTTGCAGGAGTCGCCATCGGCACAAGTCTGTGGATGCCGGTTCAAACGGGACTAAGCGGGATTCTAATTGGCATAACACCCGTTGTATCCCATCTGTTAGGCTCCAAACGTAATGATCAGATCGGGTATAACGTCATACAGGCGTTGTATCTTGGCGTTGCGGTCAGTCTCGTCGTGATCGGAGCCGGGGCGTTGTTACTTGGCCCTGTTCTGAACGGGATGCCTTTGGAGCCAAGGGTTGCCCAAGTCGCCTTCTATTTTCTGTGTGCACTTGCTTTTGGCATTATCCCGCTCTTTGGATATACCGTGCTGCGCAGCTTCATGGATGCACTGGGCCAGACGCGAACGACAATGTTCATTACGCTGGTTTCCCTGCCCGTTAATATCTTGCTGAACTATCTGCTGATATTCGGTCGCTGGGGTTTCCCCCAATTGGGCGGCGTAGGTGCTGGGGTCGCTACAGCTTGTACATACTGGCTCATTTTTCTCATTAGTCTATTTTTTGTCCATCGGATTGAACCTTTCGCCCAATATGGCATTTTCCGTCAAGTGACCCGTGTATCCTTGGCCAAGTGGAAAGAATTACTCAAAATCGGGGTTCCGATTGGATTTGCGACTTTTTTCGAAACGTCCATCTTCGCTGCTGTAACATTAATGATGAGCCGTTTTGACACCACAACGATCGCTGCCCATCAGGCGGCTCTGAACTTCGCTTCTACGCTCTACATGTTGCCTGTTAGCATATGTATGGCTCTTACGATCCTTGTGGGTTTTGAGGCAGGTGCAGGGCGTCTGAGAGACGCCAAACAATACAGTCTGCTCGGTATAGGTGGAGCCATCGGTCTCTCGCTGCTTACAGCCATCGTGCTGATTGTGTTCGGCGAACAGATTGCAGGCGTGTATTCAAACGATCGAGAAGTGATTGCACTTACGCAGCATTTCCTCATTTACGCGATTTTCTTTCAGATCTCGGATGCCATTGCTACACCGACCCAGGGAGCATTGCGTGGCTATAAAGATGTTAATCCGGCACTAATCATTACGTTTGTAGCTTATTGGATTATTGGCTTGCCTGTAGGTTATCTCACGGCTACATATACTCCACTCGGTGCCTTCGGATACTGGATCGGGCTCATTGCCGGCCTTGCTGTCGGAGCAACAGCACTTCTATGGAGACTCTTCCTGGTACAAAAACAAGCCGCGATGCGCAAGGCGTAACATCGATATACACACCCCTTGAAACAACAAAAAGAGCACAATCCTCGTTCATGCAGGATTGTGCTCTTTGTTTATGGATCGAATTATTGGGACAAACGTTGTGCAAGCTCGTAAGTCTCCATATCGAAATCTTTTTTCGTGTTAACCACTTTATCAATATCCGTCAGGGTCAGTTCACCCTTGATAATGCCACAACCCTTGTCTGTCTCGCCTGCGATCAGACTGCGAACAGCGAAGTCGCCCAGACGGCTAGCCAGGTTACGGTCGAAAGGTGTTGGTGTACCCCCACGCTGAATGTGACCCAGAACGGTTACACGCGGCTCATATGTTGGGCAACGTTCCATCAATTCTTTCGCTACATCCTCACCCTTGCCCACGCCTTCTGCAACGATGATAATACTGTGACGTTTACCATGTGCAAAGTTAGCTTTCATCCGATCTGCCACTTCGTCCATGTCAAACGGAACTTCCGGCACAAGAATCGTTTCAGCACCCGAAGCAAGTCCGGCATGCAGAGCGATATCCCCACAGTGACGACCCATAACTTCCACGATGGAAGAACGTTCGTGTGAAGACATCGTATCACGCAATTTGTTCACGGCATCCACTACTACGCTTACTGCTGTATCGAATCCGATGGTATAGTCGGTGAATGAAATGTCGTTATCAATCGTTCCTGGCAAACCCATTGTGTTAATGCCGAGCTTGCTCAGTTTGTTTGCTCCGTTGTAGGAACCATCCCCACCGATAACAACCAGACCGTCAATGCCGCGCGCGCGCAGAATGTCAGCACCTTTTTGCTGTCCTTCAGCGGTATAGAACTCCTTGCAACGTGCCGATTGAAGAACCGTTCCCCCACGCTGGATGATATCCCCTACGCTCCGCAAATCCATTGGGAAAATGTCATTATTCAAAAGACCCTGGTATCCACGTTGGACTCCGTATACTTCCAGACCGTGAAACAGTCCGCTGCGAACAACCGCACGAACAGCCGCGTTCATCCCCTGTGAATCACCACCGCTCGTTAATACTGCGATTTTCTTTACTGCTGTCATGATGTTTCTTCCTCCTCTAGTTTCACTTCAGGCTCCGCAACTACACACCTGACTTACATATTCTTCCGTATCCAGCGACTGAAAACAAAGAAAAATATTCTTGTCATCGGACTATTCTTCATCAGACGTTTGGATACGACGCGAACTTCCTGCTGTTCGCTGACTTTGGGATCAGACAGGTAAATGGCAATCAGTCCTTCGATGATCATCCGGTGAAAGGAGCTTCCCGGGATCTTCTGCACATCACTGCGAGCCATCTCCACAATAAAAGCAATTCGGTCCAGCATTGTCTCTACATTCTCATAATAGTTGCAGAAGTTGAGATCTCCCCCGATGCGGTCCTCATCCTGATCAATTAAATAATCGAGCATAATGTGCAATGCGCATACATGTGGGAAATAGGCCGTGTGGATCGAGGCCGCTTGCTCTTCAGTCAACTGATCGTCACTCGCAGCCAGAAACAGCATGAAAACGCCCAGTGTAGAGCCAGTTGCAGCAGCAAATTCGTTCCAACGAAACTGAGGTGTGCGATGACGATGCTCCGACCACCATTCGAGCAGTGCCGTTTCTCTCAGTTCCGGCTTGATATGCTTATATACCTGCAGGTCCGTGTATAGGCCTGCCAGATCCTGAATTTGGGGCTTGGCGGACGCATAGCCTGGTAACTGACGGGTCAGTTCCTGACATGTGGTCACCAGATTCCGCAGATAACCACCGTCATCCTGCTCCTCACGGAGGGCATAATAATTGACGGGAGTTGCTTCGGGATCTACCGCATCAAGCATGGATTGATGGAGAAGACGAAAGTCATCCGGGTCCATCGACGTGCTGCGGTCGCACAGATTGTCCAAATAATCACTAATAGTTTGATATGAAACGATCAGCGGAATCAGAATGTGTCTGTTGGGCAAGTCAGCTAAAGCGTAGACGGTTCCGCCTTCACAGTGAAACTGCTTATCCCTCAGACTGGCAAGTGCCTGCGTACGCAATTCCTCATTCGGAATTATCTCAGCTTGAGCACGCCATCCACTCAGTGCCTTCCGTGTTTCCGGAATGGTGTATTTGTACACCCCTCTCATCAATGCCAGCGGTCCACGCGGATATTGATGACGTTTTCGATTTGATTGGCTCAAAATAAATGTGCCTCCACTTGGTTGAATACGTATTAGAGCGATTTTTAACCATTCCTATTATAATATGATCCCCTTAATTGTACAAATGATCTGCCGCATATTCCGCACAAAAAATCGCATCCGCGCTCAAAGCTTTGTGATATACTAGGCATATTTCATCCATCAAAGGAGTCGTTGACATGTCGTCAAGTGAATCACTTTCGTGGAGACGGTTATTTTCTTTTTTTGTGCCACTTGGCATTTCCGCCTCTCTCGTCACCATTTCTCACGTCATTATAAACAGCACATTAGCACGTTCCGCTCATCCGGAGACGGTTATTGCCAGCTATGCCATCGCCGGTAGCTTGTTGACCCTCACGGAACGCCCCTCCACCCTGCTGCGGCAAACCTGTTCCGCACTGGTTCGCGATCGCCTATCCTTTCAGGCCCTCACGTTTGTGACCAAAATATTTCTTGCCTGTGTGCTTCTCATCGGTTTCCTTATCGTATACTCTCCCATTGGTACCGGGGTGTTCAAATACCTGTTTGGTGTAAGTCCCGATCTGCTGAACAAAGTCATTGATGTATATGAAATTCTAATGTATGTGAGTATTTTTTCAGTGATTCGCAACATCTATCAGGGGATCATCATTACGAATAACCGAACCAAGTGGTTAACCATCGGCATGATATTCCGTTTAGCCGGCATGTACGGCCTATCCCTGTATTTCATCTACACAGACAGTATTGACAGCGGACGTGTAGGCGCTATCATTTTTGCTGCGGGCATGATGATTGAAGCGCTGGTTAGCTTTTTGGAGGGAAACAGCATCAAACGCAAGATGCCAGCCAAACTTGAGGATCATCCCGTCGAGAGTAAAGGAGACGTATTTCGCTTTTATAAGCCGCTGTTATTATCCAGCTTTGTGGCGCTATTCATAGGACCGGTCATTAATATTGTTCTTGGCAAAACGACCGGAATCGCACTGGCCATTTCTTCCTTTGCCATAGCAAGCAGTCTGATGCAGTTGATGCTAAGCTTCTTTACATACATCCATCAGATCGTGTTGAATTTCTACCTCGTGGATGCCAAACTTGTACGGAAATTTGCACTTGTTACCGGATTTATTCCGTTTGCGATAATGGTGTCGATTGCCTATACTCCCTTGGGACCATGGGTACTGGAAAATGTCATGAGCGTTCAGGGAGAACTGTTGAAACAAAGTCTGTGGACACTGCGTGCGTTCGTCTTATTCCCGCTGATCTTTCCTTTTCTGGATTTCAGCAACGGCCTCATTCTGCTTCGCGGTCAGACGAAAACGATGTTTCGTTCTCAAACAGCGAATGCAATCTGCACGGTGATCGTGCTGCTTATTCTTGTTAGTATTTTCCCTGCGTGGAACGGCATGATTGGCGCTGTAGCCCAATCCCTTGGCCTGCTCGCCGAACTTGTCATTGTCTGGCTTGTCATCCGGCGCACCCAGAAAGAACCTACGATGTCCGCGCCACCTACTGGTAAATCAACAACCCTGAAAGGGTAATAAAATCATTGAACTGTTAACAGGATTGGAGTCTCTCATCATGAAATTAAGTCACAATGCCCGCCCGGATCAGAACTGGCTGCGGGCTCTCATGTTCACCATCTTCGGTTCCACCGTTCTGGTGGTATCCTACTTTCAGCTTTACTTCAGTCATCTGGGCTTCAGTCGGGCTGAGATTGGTTATCTCTACGGGATTGGCCCCCTCATCTCTGTGTTCTCTAATATGTTCTGGAGCATGGCCAGCGACCGATACCAAACGGTACGCAAAGTGATGATTATTCTACTTGGTGGTCAATTGATCACAGGAATCATGCTCGCCAATGCAACAACGTTCGGGCAGGTATTTGTACTCGTCACCCTGTTTTACTTTTTCTATTATCCGGTCTATCCGCTCTCGGATACGATGGCTATTACAACAGCCAGCAAGTACGGTCGTAATTTCACTTCCATTCGCGTCTTCGGATCGATCGGATATGCCTTCTTCGCATTAAGTATCGGGTATTTCCTTGGATCTTTTGGTCCAGCATGGACGATCTGGGTATGCGTTGCTCTTGCTGCCACTACACTATTAATCAGTTTTCAATTGAAGGATCAACCTTCGGGAACTAGTAGCAAGATGGATCTATCGGGGCTATGGGCTATTTTAAAACGCAGAGATGTACTCACCTTTTTTGGCTGTGTATTTTTGCTTGCCATGGGACATCGGATGAACGAAGCTTTCCTTACCATTACGCTGAAAGAGCTGGGTGCCAGTGAAGGGTTGATCGGTTGGTCTTTGCTGATCTCTTCTGTAAGTGAAATCCCCATATTCCTGCTGCTCAGCAAATATGGAAACCGTTATAAGGAATTGCCGCTAATTGCTTTTGCAGCACTAATGTATACCATTCGTTTACTTCTCATGTCCATATCCGATACCCCTGCGGCTGTCGTTGCGATTCAGACGATGCATAGTGTTACCTTCGGTATTTTCTACGTTACGGCAGTCCGCTATATCATTCGCCTGGTTCCTGACGGCTACAGGGCTACGGGTATGGCCTTGTTCACCATTGTCTGGTCCAGTGCTTCAGGACTGCTTAGTGGAACGTTGGGCGGACTGTTACTGGAACATGCAGGCAGACAAACTTTCTATCTCACCGCTATGGCGTTCTCTCTGGCTGCACTGATCGGTTTTGGATTGAAGTTATGGTCCAGCATGACCAATCGAGTGTCTTGAATAACAGTGAATCTACACCACGTTCGACCGTTATTCATACCAAAAATTTAGAATCAAAAAAAGCACAGCCTCCCTCAGGGGACTGTGCTTGGATTCTTAATATTCAGCTATAAATTTATCATGTATAAGAAGTCCGTTAACCGGAAAAATTCTTACAGTTTGTTTACGTTAGCTGCTTGAGGACCACGGTTTCCATCAGTGATTTCGAATTCTACCGCTTGACCTTCTTCCAATGTTTTGAAGCCGTCTCCTTGAATTGCGGAGAAATGTACGAATACGTCCTCGCCGCCTTCAACTGAAATAAAGCCATAGCCTTTTTCTGCGTTAAACCATTTAACTGTACCTTTCAAATGAAAAACCTCCTAAAAATATCGCCATCTATGGCGAATACCCTTATTATACTGTATGGGCTTCCATTTTGCAATTTATCTTTCCATAAATGCCGAAAAAATTTGCTTTGAATCGTAGGGTACGGTATCATTTTACCAAAACCGTTAGTTTGGAGACTACCTATGATAAAAAAACATGAAATATACAAAACAGACAAGTGGAATATGATGACCGTAGAAGTTCAGGGCAAATATCTCGTACTGCGAGAAATTTCGGAAGAGTGGGGCGAAGAATGCCATACTTTCCTTAGCCGTCCTGCCTTAATGCACTGGGCTGAACGTCGTTTCCCAAAAGCAGATTTTGAGAACCGTGAGGATGAATGGCGTCAATTGATGGCTGCCTTCAAAGGGGTCTAACCCATGCAGCTTGATTCAAGCAATGTCGTCATTTTCATCATCCTTGCCTTTTCCCTCGGTATTGTGCTTATTCTCGGGCGCAATTCCATCCCGGATCGACTGAGACGGGGAATGGCGCTTATTGCTACCCTGCTCATTTGTTTCGCCTTTTTCTTAATCGTTTATTTTCTCTATAACATGGGAACCTAATCACAAGGAACCTTGATATTCAAATATTTTAACGTGCCTTAGGTCATACTATACGAGATTATTCGTATGGTAAGGAGGAAGGCCGTTGAAATATCAGAAATCGCTAGCTGTAATACTGGTACTTAGCCTGATTCCTTCGTCTCTTCCCGCACAGGCGAGCGTGACGAAGGCGGCTTCGTCCACACATTCATCAGATCATCAAAGGAGGATTACCATGAGTCAATTATTGAAACGTTCCGAGGTGCCGGCTGAGCATAGCTGGAAACTGGAGGATTTATTTGCCGATCAGAAAGCCTGGGATCAGGAATATGAAGAAGTATCGTCTTTGACCAAGAAGGCCTCCGAATTCCAAGGCAAACTGGGTGAACCTGATGTACTCAAATCTTGCTTCGAATTCGAAGATGAAATCAGCCTCAAAATAGAACGTCTCTTTGTATACGCACGCATGCATCAAGATGAAGACACAGCTAATCCTACATATCAAAACCTGTCCCAAAAAGCCCAGAAATTAAGCGTACGGGTGGGTGAAGCACTTTCTTTTGTCACACCGGAGATTCTTTCCCTTCCGGATGATCAGTTGGACGCTTTTATTGCAAACGAAAAACTCTCCGCATATACATTTACACTGGAAGAGATGAAACGGGAAAAAGCTCACGTTCTTAGCCAAGCAGAAGAGGCTTTGCTTGCACAGGTAGGCAACCTTTCACAAGCACCACAGACCATCTTCAGCATGCTGAATAACGCCGATCTCAAGTTCCCAAGAATCAAGGACGAACAGGGTAACGAAGTCGAGCTGACACACGGCAGCTACATTCAGTTCCTTGAGAATCCCAATCGTGAAGTTCGCGAACGTGCCTTCAAGGCGGTATACGAAACCTATGCCAAACAGAAGAACACGATTGCAGCTGCCTTAAATGCAAATGTAACCAAGAACATGTTCTATGCCAATGTGCGAAAGTACCCTTCCGTGATGGAAATGTCCTTATACGGAGACAACATCCCAACGGATGTGTATACGAATCTGGTAGACACGATTCACGAGAGCCTTCCGTTATTGCATCGTTATATGGACCTGCGTAAAAAGTTGCTGGGTGTGGATCAATTGCACATGTACGACTTGTTCGCTCCACTCGTAGACGAGTACAAAATGGATATTACCTATGAGGAAGCGAAACAAACGGTCAAAGACGGTCTGAAACCACTTGGCAAGGACTATGGGGATGCATTGCAGACTGGTTATGATAATCGCTGGATCGATATCTATGAGAATGAAAATAAACGTTCAGGTGCTTATGCATGGGGCGCTTACGGCACTCACCCTTATGTTCTGTTGAATCACAAAGATAACCTGAACAGCATGTTCACACTCGCACATGAAATGGGTCACGCTCTGCATTCCCATTACTCGGATACAACACTTCCGTATCGTGATGCCCAGTACACCATCTTCCTGGCCGAGGTTGCATCCACAACCAACGAAGCATTGCTGATGGATTACCTGCTTAACAAATCAACAGATCCAAAGGAAAAATTGTACCTGTTGACCTATTATGCCGACCAATTCCGTACAACGGTATTCCGCCAGACCATGTTTGCTGAATTCGAGAAAATCATTCATGAGCGCGCAGAACAAGGTGACGCATTAACACCACAATTGTTATCCGAGATCTATTATGATCTGAACGTGAAATATCACGGCAAAGACATGGTTGTTGACAAAGATATTGAGATGGAATGGGCTCGTATTCCCCACTTCTATAACAGTTTCTACGTATACAAATATGCTACCGGCTTCTCCGCAGCGACCAGCTTCTCCAAGCAAATCCTGGAAGAGGGCCAACCAGCTGTTGACCGTTATCTCGGTTTCCTGAAGAGCGGTGGCAGTGATTACTCCATTAACATTCTGAAAAAAGCAGGTGTGGATATGTCTACACCTCAGCCAATTCGTGAAGCCATGAGTGTATTCAAGGAATTGATTGAACAGATGGAGCAACTAACCAAATAAGGTTATCCTTCCATATGACCTGCATCCCTTGCCCGTTTGGGCAGGGGATTTTATAATCAATGCAAGATGCAACATATCCGAATATGGGTAATGCATACTAGTTCTCAATTGTTCAACAAGGAGGCAACACCATGAAAATGCAATGGGCGCTCATAGCAGGTCTTGTTTTTGCACTGTTCACAGGAATCTTTGCGGTTATTAATGTAGATTCCGTACAAGTGAACCTGTTATTTAACACCGTTCAAATCCCGCTGATTTTGCTGATTCTCGGTTGCACCCTGATCGGTGGAATTATTGTAGGTTCATATGGCATCTATCGCCAATATCGACTGCAACGCGAGAACAAGCAATTGAAATTGCGAGTAGCTGACTTGGAAAGTTCAGCAACAAGCAATGCTTCGTTCGACTCTTTCAAATCGGTAGATTCGCTTGATTCAACTGAACCGGACAGCCTATTGGAGAACGATTCGATCCAGAGTCAGCGCAAAGGAAACCCTACGGGGACATTGTAACCAACAGCATCAGCCTGCTGGCGAGTCAGGAATGGTCATATCACATTCACTCCCCCAGACAGGCTGTATTTCGTTTCAGACCATACCCACGTACCAAGGAGGAATTTACACAATGAGTTTTACAATTGATGAATCTTACGTTCTATCTTTTCTGAAAAAATTACTGGACACTCCAAGTCCAAGCGGTTACACCCATCATATTATCGAGATGATTCGCAAGGAAGCAGAATCACTGGGCATCGCTTGTGAGCTGAATAACAAGGGTGGTGCAGTACTTACATTACCCGGGCAGGATTCGTCCAAGACGATTGCTTTGAGTGCTCATGTGGATACGCTAGGGGCCATGGTACGCTCCATTACATCTTACGGGACATTGAAACTGACTTCTGTCGGCGGATTTTCCATGCAGAGTATCGAGAATGAGTACTGCAGCATTCATACTCGGGACGGAAAGACATACACCGGAACCATTCTCTCCCTTCATCCGTCTGTACATGTTTATCCAGATGCACGTACCTTTGAACGGACCGAGAGCCATATGGAAGTGAGAATCGATGAAGTCGTCTCCTCCAAGGAAGATGTGTTGAAACTCGGGGTCGCTGTCGGTGACTTCATCTCCTTTGATGCGCGTGCAGTCATTACCCCAAGCGGTTATATTAAATCACGTCATCTGGACGACAAAGCCAGCGTAGCTGCCTTGTTCGGCATCCTTGAGTCTGCATATCGCGAAAGCTGGAAACCATTACATAATGTTTCGCTGCTCATCTCTAACTACGAAGAAGTCGGACATGGCGCATCGTATATCCCTGCGGAAATCAGTGAATTGATTGCAGTAGACATGGGTGCCATGGGCGATGACCTGAGCTGTAAAGAAACGGATGTATCCATATGCGCCAAAGATTCTTCTGGCCCGTATGACTATGATATGACCAGTCGTCTCATTGAACTGGCGAAACAAGGTGGGCTGGATTACGTCGTGGATATCTATCCCCAGTATGGTTCAGATGGCAGTGCAGCATTACGTGGAGGAAACAATATCCGAGCAGCACTGATCGGTCCGGGGGTTCACGCCTCTCATTCCATGGAGCGTACACATAAGGATGCTGTCCTGAATACGGCTCGATTGCTCGCTGCTTACATTACGACCAAGTAACACACTTTTAACAAATCATCATGGTGACATCCATATACTTTCCATAACAAAAGGACACCTCCAAGCACAGCTCTTCGGCGCGATTTGGAGGTGTCTTTTGCTCTCATATCTATTAAGTTTCCGTGTCTTTTAATCTGCCTGTTCTACATATTCATGATACTTGTGATCCAAGTTCTCAAACGCTGCCTGATGGTCACGCATTTCATCCCTCAGCACATGCATGGTCTTACGAACCGCGCTTAGTCCATCTTTCACCTGACGTTCGGCTTTGCGGATTTTGTCCTGAACCATCCAGTCCACGAAGAGGCTATCGAAGAAATAGTCTGCGAACGAAAGCAGGCCTCCCAGATGCAGATCCGCATGAACTGCCATCTCTACATCCTCCAATTCCTTCTGAAAACGTCGCAGACGCTTACCTGCATCCATAATGGCGACCTGAGCATCATCCATTCGTCCCCGCTTGATATGTGTGGAGATTACTCCGCCACCCATCATGTCATATACACCCCAATTGCCTGCCGAAGCTAATGCCTTCTCCGCACGTTCAAGGGCATAGATCAGATATTCGCCTTCCCGGAAAGCTTCATCCAATTCCTTAAGTTCACTAGCCAGATGCTCCCGATTCTCAGCCAGGTCCTGCAATTCCGCATCCTGGTCCAGCAGACGACCTTCCTTCTTCCCCAATAACGCGTTATAGTCGCTTTGCCAGTACTGATACTGCCGCTGGCCCTCCAACTCCTGCTCCACATGAATTCGCTGCTCCTGTACGTCTTGTAACATGCGACAAGCGGTGTCGTATGCAGCCTTGCTTTCCATCAGTTCCAGCTCTTCCTTTTCCAGCCGCTCCGTCTTCTTGCCAATCAGTTGATAGAAAAATGCTGACAATGTCATCCTGTTCAGTCGATCCACATCGTTCTGCTCCTTCTGGAGATGCGCCTGACGACGCTTTACCTTTGCTTCCCATTCGGTTTCTTCCGTTTGAAGCTTCTCCAGACGTTTGACCCATTTCTCGTAAATTCTCCCCTTTTCCTTGAGCACTGCCAACTGTTTATTCATTTCTTTATACATAAATGTGGTGTTCTCCCCCTTCTATGGAATTCTTTACTTATACAACGTAATGAATATGAAGAACGTTTCATATTAAATCGCAAATTCGCAGACAAAAAAATCGCCCTCTCCACCTATGCGACATAAAGTCACATATAGAAGAAAGGGCGATGTTTAATTATAAATCAAGACTTGCTCTGTTCAATCTGCTCTGCAAGTTCATTCAGGATGGTCCAGCGTTCCATCAATTCGTCCAGATGACGCTCAGCCTCAACCTGCTCCGTCATCAACTCCTGCAGACGGGCAGAATCACTAAACGACTCTTCCATCTCTTTGTTAATCCGGACAAGATTGGCTTCAGCCTTCTCAATATTTTCATCAATCTGATCGTATTCCCGTTGCTCCTTGAAGCTGAATTTCAACTTCGGTTTAGCCGCTGACACACTAGAAGTCGTTTTCTCCGATGACTGCTTCATCTTCGCTGTTCCTGTGTCACTCTCTTGCGTAGCTCCAGGTGCATTTTTCAGCATCCATTCCGCATACTCACTGTAAGCGCCGACATGTACACGTACAGCACCGTTGCCCTCAAAAGAGAGCACTTTATCCACAGTACGATCAAGGAAATAGCGATCATGGGATACCACAAACACAACACCCGGAAAATCATCCAGATAGTCTTCCAATACAGCGAGTGTCTGGATGTCCAGATCATTCGTTGGCTCATCCAGCAGCAATACATTCGGCGCAGCCATCAGAACACGCAGCAGATACAGGCGACGCTTCTCTCCACCAGACAGACGCGAGATAGGGGTCCACTGGGATGCCGGGGTAAACAGGAACCGCTCCAGCATCTGGGATGCTGTAATCAGAGAGCCATCGGCCGTTTTCACATTCTCGGCCACTTCCTTGATGTATTCTATGACACGCAGAGATTCATCCATCTCCTGATGTTCCTGTGTGAAATAGCCCAGATTGACCGTCGGACCTACATCAACCACGCCTGCATCGGGTTCCAACTTGCCAGATATCATCTGTAACAACGTGGACTTACCACTGCCATTCGGTCCGACAATCCCTACCCGATCTCCGGGTACGGCAATATAACTCAGATCCTCGATCAGTTTGCGACCACCGACAGATTTGAAAAGGTGTTCAATCTCCAGTATCTTTTTGCCCAAACGAGTGGAACCTACCGACACTTCCAATGAACCCGAACGCTGGACTCCTTGTTGATCTTTGAGTTGTTCAAAGCGATCAATTCTCGCTTTTTGTTTCGTCGTCCGTGCCTTGGCACCGCGACGAATCCATGCGAGTTCCGTCCGAAGCAGGTTCTTGCGTTTCTGTTCGGAAGAGGCTTCCCGTTCTTCGCGCTCTGCTTTCAATTCCAGAAAGCGTGTATAGTTGGCTTCATATCGGAATAAACGACCATGATCCAATTCAAGCATGACATTCGCCACACGATCCAGGAAATACCGATCATGTGTAATCATAAGCAGTGCGCCGCGGCGCTTCTGCAAGTACTGCTCTAGCCATACGACCGAATCATTATCAATATGGTTCGTCGGCTCATCCAGAATGAGCAGTTCGCATGGGTGAATCAGAGCAGCAGCGAGTGCTACCCTTTTACGTTGTCCACCAGACAATGTACCCATCAGTGCATCGAATTGACGAATACCCAGTTTGGACAAAATACTCTTCGCTTCACTCTCCATCTGCCAGAGCTGAAGCTGCTCCATTTGCTGATTCAAACGTAATAATCGCTCTTGCAAGGCTGGATCGGACGAATTCAGTTCCAATAATTCCATCGTTTCCGTATAGTCACGCACGGTTTTCATTTCCATGCTGTCACCTTCGAATACTTGTTGCAATACCGTATTATCCGGATTGAAGTCCGGATTCTGCGCCAGGAACTGAATGCGTACATCATTACCGATCGAGATCTGGCCCGCATCAGCAGGTTCCATTCCGGAAATCACACGCAAAAACGTGGATTTACCGGTGCCATTTACCCCAACGACGCCAATTTTGTCCTGATCAGCCATACCAAATGAAGCGTCCTTGAACAATATTTTTTCGCCGTAACTTTTTGTAATTTGTTCTACCGTCATTATGTTCATTGCGTGTACCCACTTCTCTGTAAAATAGTATTCCATATTCCCCGTATCCACACACAAGCACTTACGTTTTCAAAAAGGATCGACACCCGTCCAGAAACAACGCTGCGGAAAAGGCAATTCGCTTGTTCAGATCCTCTTCGTTGAACTCTGGATTAAGCATAATATCCATCTTCAGACGATCCAGAATCCCAATGTACGATTTGGCCAACAGGACCGGCTCAGGTACACTTGCACTCTCCAGCACCTCACACACCATGCTCATATATTGATTCATGAATTCTTTCATGAATTGCATTAGATCCGGATCATTATTGGGTGCCATAAAAAAGAGTTTGGTATGATTGCGGCGCTCGTAATAATACGTAAGATGAGTCTTGGCAATTGCTCCAAGTTTATCTCCTGTGTTCTCATGCGAGTTCAAAGCATATTCAAGACGACTGATAAAGCTGTTACAGTCCCGCTTGGACACGGCAACAAATAATTGTTCCTTGCTTTTGAAATATAAATAAATGGTGCCTTTTGCGATGCCGGCCTCGTCTGCAATATCAGACATCTTGGTCTCATAAAAACCTTTTGAGCCAAAAATACCATAGGCCGCATCCAAAATAGCCTCCGATTTGTCTCCATGTACCGTGCTCAAATGTACTCCCCCCTACAACGCCAAAATGTTACCTAAACCTATCGCAACGCATCCTCCGATAACCGAACTAAGCACGTTAACCAGGTCATTACTCATCCATGCCCACCCACGTGCCCGAACCGTTGGATGCCCGCAATGTTCATGTACCTCAACTTCACGGCCACACACAGTGCAACGATACATCTTCTGCACCGTTGCGCCCAGATAGGAATCGGCAAAAGCACCCGCCAACCCGCCTACAAGACCAATAACAGTCCAACTAAACAGACTAAGCCCTTCGATCCCGGCGATCCATGAAAACAAAAATGCTCCCGCACCAATCAGAGCCCCGCCTGCGGCTGCAGCCACGGTGCCAAGAAATGAGACACCTCCTGAAGCACCAGGAGTAAGTACCCTCCATGTGAGAACAGATCGCGGCGGCTTGCGACTGAGACTTCCGAGTTCGGTTGCCCATGTATCCGATGTAACAGTAGCCATCACACCAATGAAAGCATATACCCATGCCGGATGTGGAAATATCCAATATCCCAGACATAGGAACATGCCCATCCCACCATTAGCCATCACTTGCCCGGCATCCCGATTTCCTGACTTGGCATAGGATTTCTCCAGCTCCTGCTTCCGATCTTTGCGAAATCTGGAGAGCAATGTTGAAGTAATGAAGAACAACAATAACGTGCCAAACCAGAACAGGTTACCTGCTCCGTAATATATCGTTCCCATCAAGATGGCTGCCAGGCAGCCAGACAGGGTTAGCGACTTTTTCGCATAGGCAGCACCTGCCACCATAGAAGCGCATACGGCGCCAATAATCCAATCCATAATGTCTCCTGCATGCAGCATATGTACAGCCCGCATGACGTTAATTGTATTTTTGAAATTCAATTATACCACGGTTTGATGCCAATGCCGAAACTCCTGAGGCAAGCACACAAAAAACCCGTTCTGGCCTCGTGTAGAAGTGCCAAAACAGGTATTGCTCGAACGTTACAACAAGATAACTCTTCTTTTCAAGTAACGTGTGTAATTCGGGGTTTCTATGTTTTTATTCAGACTCGTTTCCCTCCGCCAACGACCCCATATCGGTAGAGTACCCTGCGACCAAACCAGTTGAACAATCGATCCGTCAGGAATCCCATAAAACCCAGGGAAATCAGTCCGACAAAGATCCAGTCCGTCCGGAAAAAGAGCCTTGAATTCCAGATCAGGTAACCCACTCCTTCATTTGCAGCAATCATCTCCGCACCAATTATGGCCATATAAGAGGTTCCCATTGCCAGGCGCACACCTGTGAAAATATACGGGGTTGTCGCCGGAACAATCACATGCAGCAGAATCTGCCGTTCATTGGCTCCCATACTGCGGGCCGACCGGATTTTGTCTTCTTCAACGGAGAGTACACCTGTTAAGGTGTTTAGCACAACAATGAAGAAAGTTGCATACATGATGAGTGCGATCTTGGATTGCTCTCCAATTCCGAACCACACCAGAAATAAGGTAATAAATGCGATCGGCGGGATAAAACGTATAAAGTTAAGGAAGGGCTCGGCGAACAGCCGGATGATATGCACTTTGCCAATAATCAGCCCTACCGGAATTGCAATGATGCTTCCGAGTACCCAGCCCGCCAGTACACGAGTGAAGCTGATTCCGATATATTGCATCAGCGTACCGTCAGCAATCAGTTCACGTGCTCCCAGGATTGTATCCCAGGGGCCAGGGATTACGTCAGGCCCATAGATGAGGGCACCAAGCTGCCAGATCAGGATGACCGTTACCCATAGGAGCGGGATGGACACCGATTTTTTTTCCAACCATTTCATCTCACATATCACCTCAGTTATTCTTCAAAGTGGCCTTGAATTCGGTCATACAGGGTGTTGAACTCAGATGAGGCGATGTTCCTCGGGTAAGGTAAGGTGTCGTGGTAAATATCTGTTATATTCGATGACGGCCCTACGGACATAATGCCTATGCGCTCACCAAGCAATAGGGCCTCCTGAATATCGTGAGTGACAAAGATAACGGTCTTATGGGTTTCTTTCCAAATATTCACCAGTTCCTTCTGCATGGTTCGCCTCGTCATCGCGTCCAGTGCACCGAATGGCTCATCCATCAGCAAGATCGACGAGTCATTCGCAAGCACCCGAGCCAACTGAACCCGCTGCTTCATGCCACCCGAGAGCTCTTTCGGAAACTTCCCTTCATGAGCACTCAACCCAACAAGCTTAATGTAACGATCAGAGATCTCACGCCGTTCTGCCTTAGGCACCTTGGACATTCTAAGCCCGAATTCAACATTCTCCCTCACGGTTAACCATGGAAAGAGAGAAGAATCCGCCTGCTGGAATACCATCGCCCGATCCCTGCCCGGTCTGTCAATCTCCTTGTTATCCACCTTGAGCTGTCCACCCGACTTGGAGATGAATCCCGCAATCATGTTCAGCAGCGTTGACTTCCCGCATCCGCTGGGACCCAGCAGGACAAAGAACTCTCCTCCCCTGATAACCAGATCGACATCCTTGATGATATAGTGCACATCCCCATTGGTCGGGGCATGATACGTTTTCCGAAGCTGTTCAATATGAATGGTATGCTGAGTTGCAGGTAAGGACATCACGAACACCTCCCATTTGAATGAATTATTTGCTATATGTCACTTTTTCCGGTAGAGCCTGCTGGAGAGAGGTCAGATTGAGTTTAGTGTCGAGATCAAAATCCTGTTCAATGATTCCGGTGTCCACCATATATTGCTTCTGACCTGCCAAACTATCATAAGCGGCCTGCGTAAATCCAACTTCCCACGGATTGATCGGAAGGTCTTTCAACGTGGCATCTTTAGGCTGTTTGGTCTCTTGATACATCAGATCCGCAACTTCTTCTGGATGCGCTTGGGCATACGTAGACGCCTCATCTAGCGCCTCAAGAAAATCCTTTATCCTATCGGGGTTGGCCTGGATGAATTCATTACTCGATACCAATCCCATACCAAGACGTATAGGGGTCTGGGACATATCCGTCAGCTGATGTACCCCTTCGAGTGCATCGAATTTATCGGTTAACGCGGAACCTATGACCCAAGTGGCATCAAGGTCTCCCTGTTTCAGTGCAATGTAGGACTCATCAAAAGCCCCTTGACCAATTTGCGTCACATCACTCAGCGCCAATCCCTGATCTTTCAAATATTCATCCCATAGATACGGAATAAATGTACCTCGAATGAAGCTCACTTTCTTACCTTTCAAATCCGCTCCACTCTGAATATCCTCTCTTGCATATAGCTTCCAGGCTGCCGCCGCTTCATCCGTTGCCTGGCCTGCGGAAGCAATGACGGAATATTCTCCTTTAGCCAATGCATTCAATACCGGGAAATCTGCCCCATACGCAATATCCACCTGTTTGATAAATAGTGCATTTACACCTTCAGCTGGTGAGCCAAACGTAATACTCTCGGCATCAATGCCCCGTTTCTCAAAGAAACCTTTGGCAATGGCTACCCTGAACGTTGGGTTGGTACTTGTATCTGCAATCCGAATTTTTACATTATCGGCATTTTTGCCAGTAGCGTCTTTGGATCCGGCTGCGTTTGAACTGCATCCGGATAATAAGAGTGCCGTAGCCAGGAATAATATCAATACGCCGGTAATTATGGATGATTTTCTCACAATATACACCCCATTCGATCTAGTCATGATTCTTGACGCCTAACCGCCCGATTTACCTTCATCCGACGTTGCCACACAGGCTGCACCTTCCACAAATGGAAGAGTCGTCTCCACACTCACGATGGATGCAGAACCTTTGGGTGCTGCTCCCGGCACCCTGTAGGTGGAGACATCAATCGCTTCGATGGCAATCTCCTGCGGCTTCTCCAACTGCGGAACCCACTGATAAGGAACTCGATACGAGCGATAAACCATATTGGTATTCCGCCGATCGTTGTATGGAGAGACATATTCCCACACCAATTCATGCTCCGCTGTCACTTCGAATAATCTGCCATTGGAACCTTCGGTTATCAGGGTATTGCCGTTAGGTAAACGCTGGGCGGAACTGATATATGGACTATAAAATTTATAAGAATCCGTCGGAACCGAGAAACCTGCTTCTGCCGAGGTATACTGCCAGACAATCTCCAGCGTAACCGGGTTAATCTCCAGCACCCGCGAGTGATCCCGAATTGCATGCTTTAATCCAAATGGAGAAGCCGGATTCGGAAGGCCGTAACCCGCCCAGCCGCCATTGTCGAATACGAGCAGGTTCCCTTCTCCAGGCAGACCCTGAGGAATGATGTGTGCATGATGCTGCCCGATAATTGTGCCGATATGTTTCGCTTCAGGAGAAGTATAATCAGGGCCCAGTCTCCATACGATTTTTCCGCTCTGTCTGTCTGTAATAGCGATTATATTGGCCTCTCTTGCATCCCAGATAATATTGTCGGGGTGGAACCGTTCGTCTCCGTCTTCATAGAAGCGATTGGGTCCAACATAAGAAGCAGAATTAATATGTAACCAGTCACCGACACCACCACCCAGATGACCGAAAGAGCGTGTATTCGGATCACGGAACAGCACATTTCGAGCAGCTTCATCAAAACCTAATTCTTCAAAATGCTCGTTAGGCAACCACTCCCAGAGTACCTTCCCCTCCCAGTCCACTTCAATAATGGCATCATCAAGCAATGGCTTATCGGAAATGTGCGGGTTACTCACATTTTTGTGAGCCAGAATAAGTGTTTTTCCACTCTTCGTCTTCGGCGCAAGCCCAGGTGCATAGTAACCTACCGGATTGCCCTCACGCTGATAATCGTGATGCTGGCGGGCATACCATAGTGGCTCATACCCCGGATCTTCGATGTGTTCGTAGCTGTTGTATTTCCATACAATGTTGCCGTCCCAATCCACCTGGACCAGATCGACATTATCCTGAATACCGAACTTCGGATCTCTACGACCTGTGCTGCCCAGCACGTAGCCGCCTGGCAATATTTTGGCCGGGAATCCCAACAAGCCTTTCCACAGGTGAACCTCCTTGCCGTTCATATCGATCAACACTACGCCTTCCTCACCTGCCTGATAGACGGTATAACCGCCCCAAGCCTTATCCGGATTGTACAGCGTCGCTCCAGTTGGATATATTGTTGAGTGTCCCATTGATCATCTCTCCCTTAGAATGTATGTGGTATATCAAATGTCGTTAACTTGACCCAACCTCAATAACTGAGATAGTTACTCTTCCCTGTATTGTCCCGCTGCTTCTGCTCAAGGTCACTTGTGGAGGACCGATCATCTTTCTGTATCCCGTTATTCTCCGCCAAATCCAGCACCGTGTCCGAGAACCCCTCCAGATTCGCTACCACCCGCTCGTAGAATTGACTTTGCTGCTCCAGTTCCTCCGTCGTAAAACCCTCAAACAGAAGCGTGATACATCGGGCACCGATATTGCTGTTTCTCGCATACATCTCCCGGCCGCTGGATGTGATGTCCAGTAAAACCGTCCGACGATCATCTTCCTTTCGTCTGCGAATGGTGAGTCCTTTTTTCTCCAACTTATCGGTCAGGGCTGTAATGGCACCGGATGTAAAGTCCAATTGTTCTGCCAAATCGCCAAGCCGCTGTTCCCCTTCACGAATGATCTTGTGCAGGATAAGCATACCTGGCAGGCTGATGCCTTCTACAGAGATGCGATCCCGCTCTTTGACAAATCGTCTGACCATTTTGCGGAACAACCAGTCTGTCCGCTCCAACGCTTCCCAGTCTCCATCACTCATCTCATAACCTCCTTGATCGTCTAAAACCTCAATAGCACACGAAAAAAGGCCCCCGTGGACATTCCATAGTGGAGTAGTCCCGGGAGCCTTTGGCGGTCCAATCAGCTCGATTTATTTTTTAATTGAAATTAGTTCACTGTTCATTTAATGAGCATTAAAATAATTGACATCATCATATAACCAACTAACCCAACCTGTCAAGTGAGAATTGTATTTGAGTTTATTTATCCTGTTTTAAGTTTCACTTCAGGTTTTCCGTTTACACTATTCTCAGATCGATACATCAACAAATACATCTATGACAAGTTACGATTCAGTTCGTACTCAACTACGCAGAAATGAGGATTATCCATATGAACATGAAAAGAGTCATTATTATAGGCACAATGATTGTCACCATGTCCTTCGCTGGAACAGCATGGGGCCAGTCCGCCATCTCCCCGATACCTACTGCAAAATGGTCCATCGTTGACCTGGATACTCGTGAGGGAAGCAGTGACGAGCTGCTCAGCGCTCTGAATCAGCCTTCAGAAGAGCATCTGTATCAGGAGCTGTACAACGGAAAATCACTGAGAACAATTACGGAAGAAAACAACGGGGACTTGGATAAAGTGATTGCTATACAAGTAAAACAACTCAGAGAGCAGTTGGATAAGCGACTCGCAAGTGGAAGTATCCGTTCGGAGCAACACGCTGCACAACACGCTGAACTGGAGGCGTTGGTCACGCAGAGCGCAAATACAGCTTATAATCTGACGTAATTAACAACCTACCTGTACGATAAAAATATGAAATTGCCATGAATAACATAACAAAAAGGAGCGTATGCACGCCCCTTTCTTGTACCCTATTCTTATCAAGCAGGTATGATGTGTAATCCTTATTGCGCTGCCCCAATCGTGCATGTACCCAAGGATTCGCCGTCCCATGCCAGTTCGAGCACATCTCCTGCTTGTGTTGGTCCAACACCTTCCGGTGTTCCTGTAAAAATGATATCTCCCGGCCCCAGGCCATAATGGTGACCTACATAATCGACAATATCCTGTAAACTGAAGAACATGTTACGAATATTACCACGCTGGACTTCCTCACCGTTTTTAGTCAACGTAAAGTCTTTCTCCAGCAGTGCTGCCGCCCCCGGGAACGCCTGAAATGCAGTAACCGGAGCCGAATTTCTGAATCCTTTGGCGGCTGTCCACGGATGGCCCTTTTTCTTAATCACGGACTGTACGTCACGTAACGTAAAATCAATACCAAACGCATACGCATTCACCAGCTCATCTACCGCCATACCCAGCTCATAACTCCGGCCGATCTGAACGACCAATTCAGCTTCATAGTGAACTTCACCCTTGGTAGCAGGCAATTCAAGCTTTTCACCATTCAGGGGCACGACTGCATGAGAAGGTTTCATAAAGATCATTGGTTCATCCGGAACCGCGTTGCCCAATTCTTCCGCATGAAGTTTATAATTTCGTCCTACACAGTATACGTTGCGAATGTTCGTCAACATGGGTATATTACCACCTTTATTGGATTCAATAGTGCATTTAGGGTAATTACGGTCTGAAGAATCGGCTGCTCGTCTCCTGAAATGCCAGCTCCCATACGTCAGGACGGTTCGTACATAACATGAGTTCTGGATCAACTGCGGCCAGTTTCTTCATAATGGTCTTGTCATCTACTGTCCAAGCCATCACCCGAATGCCTGCACTCCGCATCTCGTTCATTAAGGATTTGTCTACATTGGTGTATCCAATCGAGAGAAATGTACAATTCATCTGCCGCAGAGCGGTTAACAGATCCCCTGGTCGTGCATCGATAATCAGCCCCGTCTGGAACTCCGGTGCAAGTTTCTTCACTTCGATCAGAGCGGCTGGTTCAAATGAGGTGATCACCACATCATTTTGCATATGTCTTTTTCTCACTTCATGTATAACCGCTGCAGGCAGACCCGGATACATATCACCCTGCGTTTTCAATTCAATGTTCAGACGTACTCTGCCGCACGAGCGATCTAATAATTCACTAAGCGCCGGAATCCGTTCACCTTTGTAAGACTTGTTTTTCCATGCTCCGGCATCCAGACGCTGCAGATCAGCCCAATCGGTTTCCCGAACCAAACCCTTGCCATTCGTCGTGCGATCCACTGTAAAATCATGAATGATCACTGGCACACCATCACGCGACAACTGCACATCCAGCTCCATCCATTGAACTTCAGGCCGCTCCATGGCCATCAGAAATGCAGCCATGGTATTCTCAGGTGCAATAGAAGAAAATCCACGGTGCGCTACACATAGGTTGTTCATTCGATTCCCTCCTCAAAAAGGTTATTAATTAGGCGAAGCAACTCCATTCCCATCATAACGAATGCCTGGAGAAAGCTTTGCCATCTGTTCAAGCAACAGTTTGTTCGCCTCATCGATCATTGGGATGGCCTGACCAAGCGCCGCTTCATAAGGGATAACTTTCATACTGCAATCGGCATCGCGACTGCAGCGAGCCTGAAATACCGCCGTTTTCCATGTCTCTTCTGTGGTTGATCTGGAGAAAATGAAATTTCCCGTACTGTATGCAATCCACTTTCCCTTATAGTACTCCATTCCTTGCAACACATGAGGATGACCACCTATGACCAGATCTGCGCCAGCATCGACAAATTCATGAGCTAATCGAGTCTGGTCACTGTTCGGAGTACTTACACGTTCCTCTCCCCAGTGTGCAATCACGATCACCAGATCAGCCTTCTTACGGGCTTCCTGAATCGCTTTGACTGCTCCTGTAGAATCATAGGCTTCAGCCACGCCAGCCCGATTGCCTTCCGCCTTCCAACTCGTTTCCGGTACAACGCGGGAGAACCCGAGCAATGCAATCTTCATGCCTTTGCGTTCCAGATACGCTGGTGCATACGCTTCATCTCTGTTCATGCCAGCCCCGGTGTGAGCTATACCATATTCCTTTAGATAGGTTAACGTATCTACCAGACCCTCTACTCCCTGATCCAGAATATGATTGTTAGCCAAATTGACAGCATCAAAACCCGCAGAGGCCATTGCCGCCAATGCTTTGGGCGAAGATTTGTATACATATGTTTTGTCAGCTGCACCCGTACCACCCAGGGTTATCGGTGTCTCCAGGTTGCCGATGGTAAGATCGTCATCCTTGAATAATCTGCCGAGTTTGGCAAAGGGATAATCATAACCGTTCTTATCCAGCAGTTCAGCAACTTTGCCCGAAAATTGAATATCGCCCACAAAGTTAATGGTGACATCCTTCGCTGAATTGGAAGGTTTCGACGCCCCTGATTCGGTATCCACACCTGCATTTCCCTTAGTACCGGACGGTGTCGAATCTGTGGCAGGTTTTTTCGTTCCGGATTCGGCTTTCCCGCTATTGGTATTGCCTGAAGTATCAGGTTTCGCTACTCCGGATGTCTTATCTGGGTCCGCTGTGGTTTCTTCATCCGTCGCTTCGGGTTCTTCTTCGGGAGTCTCATCGGACTCCGAGTCTGGAGCACTTACTTGATCCCCGCCTTTGGCATCGTCTCCAATGGAAGGCTGATCCTGATCAACAATTTCTTGTTTTACCGGGGGGTCTGCCTGTTGCTGACGTGTGTTAATGACATAAAAAATGCCCACCAGACCAATGGTCATGATCAATACCATATTAATGGTCCAGATAATTCTATCGCGGGTGCGCTTTCTTTTTTTTCTCTCTACACTTCGATCTGATCTAGGGGGATACATAAGCAACTCCTCTTCTTCTTCACAGCCATACATACCATTATATCAGGCATATTCTGGATTTCCATCATTCCTTGGAACTGTATCGATTGAAAGGGTATTAACTCGGATAACTTTCAGACCTCCATGTAAAAAAGCCATCTCTCCAGTAGATAATTCTACGTTCGAGACAGCTCTCTTGCTGTACTTAGTCTGCTGCAAGCTCTTGCGTTGCGAGAATAGACATTTCCTTCGCTTGTCTGATGCAATCCGGCAAGCCTACGCCCTCATAACCTGCACCTGCAATGTACACACCCGGCAACTTGCTGCCAAGCTCCTCACGAAGGGCGGCAATATGTTGGAGGTGCCCTACCGGATACTGCGGCATGGATTTACGAAGCCTTGTAATCTCGGAGAAGATCGGCACTGCTTCGATACCCATCGTCTCTCTCAGATCCTTGAGAACCAGATCCGTCAGGGCGTCATCCGGAAGCTCAACGTTCTGTTCGTCACCGGAGCGACCCACATAACAGCGGAGCAGTACTTTATCATCCGGGCTGGTATGCAGCCATTTCGTCGATGTCCACGTGCAAGCCGTGATATTTCGACCTTCTTTCCGCGGAACAAGGAAACCCGACCCGTCAAATACGTGCTCTACCTCTTTTTTCTCAAAAGCGAGCACGACATTAGCTACAGATACATAGTTAATCGCATCCAGTGCCGCCGTGTCTACGTGAGGTTTCAACAGATCCGATGCAACATACGTCGGCACTGTAACCACTACATCATCCGCTTCAAGCATTTCACCATTCTCCAGCTCAACATGGTATCTGGTCTGTGCTCCATCAAGACGTTGCAGTGATTTCACCGCGGTGTTCAAACGTTGATCCACATCCTGCAACTCATGGACGAGTGCATGAACAAGGCTCTGCAGTCCCTGGCGGAAATTCAAAAAGGCACTTCGCTTCGTTCCAGTATGCGTCTCAGTCGGTTTGCGACCTGTCATCATTCCCCGAATCAAGCTGCCATAATCGCGCTCTACTTCTCCGAACTGCGGGAAGGTGGCCTGAAGGCTCAAACGCCGCATATCACCTGCATAGATTCCCGCGAGTAGTGGTTCTGTCAAGTTCTCCAGCACTTCTGTTCCAAGACGGCGTTCAATCATATAACCGAGCGATTCATCCTCTGTTGTACGACGCGGCGGGATGACAAAATCCATCAACGCCCGCAGTTTGCCTGCCGGAGAGACCAGCCCACTTCTCAGGAACGGTCTTAATTCTGTAGGGATACCGAGAACAAGTCCTGCTGGCATAGGATGAAGCTTGCCCCGTTGCATGATATACGTTTTCTTCGACTCCGGATTCTGACTGACCAGTTCATGATCAATCTCCAATTCTTTAGCCAGGTCAATCATGGCTGTTTTGCGAGCCAGGAAAGAATCCGGTCCTTTTTCAATTACAAATCCATCCCGGTGCAGTGTCTCAATCATGCCTCCCATGGACGAGCTTTTCTCGACCACAGTGATCACAGGTTCAACGCCCGCTTCCCGGTAATGCTTGCGGATATAAAATGCCGCGCTGAGGCCGGTGAGGCCACCGCCGACGACAACAACACGGCGTTTCTTATCACCCATTACTCATCCGACCCTTGCTGCCATTGGCTTATAATAACGTCGCTTAACGTCTCCATGTATAGAGGATCGCTATTGAGAGAATCAATACGCATCAGGCGCATATCGATCTCTTTGGCAATCGATTTGGCCTCAATATCGAGATCATAGAGCACTTCGAGATGATCCGAGACAAACCCGATTGGTGCAACAAGCACATCCTCTACCTGTTCACGCGAAAGTTCCTGTAACGTATCCAGAATATCCGGTCCGAGCCAAGGCTCAGCTGTTCGTCCGGCACTTTGCCACGTAAATTGCCAGTTGGTTATTCCTACACGTGAAGCAATCACTTCGGAAGTTTCCAGCAATTGTTGCGGGTACGGATCACCCATCTCCACAATACGTGCCGGCAGGCTGTGAGCACTGAACAACACCTTTACATCCCCACGTTTTGCCCCAGCTTCCTCAAACGCATCCAACTTGGCACTGACACGTGTGGACAACGCCTGAATTAACTTCGGATGCAGATGATAACTCTCAATAAAGGACATATGAACGCCCAGTTCTTCTGCTTTTTCACGCGCACGTTTGATATAACTGCCTACACTCATCGTGGAGAAATGAGGAGCCAGCACAATCCCAATTGCTCTCTCAATTCCATCCTTCGCCATCTGTTCCACACCATCCTCAATAAACGGATAGGCATGCTTTAGTCCCTGATAACAACGGAATTCCACATTAGCGCCACGCTCATCACGGTTTAACGTCTCCTGAAGGGCCTTGACCTGATTGTCCGTGTTCTCCCGAAGTGGGAAAACACCGCCAACAATGGCTTCATAACGGTCCTTCAGTTCCTTCAATTGTTCCGGTTCAGGTGGACGCCCTCTGCGGATATGTGTGTAATACGCTTCAACACTCTCCATATCTTCTGGTGTGCCATACGACATCACCAGTACACCTACAGTATTAGTCATTGGTTACCGTCACCCCAGTCTTCATTGCTTCAGCAGAATATTCATGAATATAAGCCGTCAGTTCTCTGAGCTTATCAAGAGATGCTTCTGGGAATAGTCCGTGTCCCAGATTGAAAATATATCCCGGCTCCTTGATTCCTTCGTCAATAATCACTTTGGCTTGCTCCTTGATCAGTTCCATCGGGGCAGTCAGCACATATGGGTCCAGGTTACCCTGTACAGCAAATTTGCCGCCAAGACGTTGACGCCCTTCCGAGATGGATACTCTCCAGTCCAGTCCAATCACATCGGCTTGCAGATTATGCAGCGCTGGCAACAGCTCGCCGGATGCAACACCAGGGAAATAAATCTTCGGTACATTCAAATCCGATAATTCGGTAAAGATACGGGTAATCGTAGGCAACACATATGTTCTGAAGTCTTTGGGAGAAAGCGCTCCAACCCAGCTGTCAAACAACTGGAATGCCTTACCGCCATTCGCAATATGCGCACGGACATATGTAATGACCATATCACCAAGCTTCTGCATCAGCTTGTGCCACACTTCAGGCTCGCTGTACATCATCGTTTTGGTGCGGATATAACCTTTCGAAGGTCGGCCTTCGATCAGATAACTCGCAATCGTGAAAGGCGCACCCGCAAACGTAATCAGAGGTACGTCAAGTTCCTTATCCAGAATTCGAATGGTCTCCAGAATATGTGACAGATCCCCTTCTACATCGATGGGGCGCAGCCGATCCACATCTGCAGCTGAACGAATAGGATTATCGATTACCGGTCCAATATTTTTTACAATGTCAAAATCAATGCCCAATGAGGCAACCGGATTCATAATATCGGAATACAAAATAGCCGCATCTACACCAAGTTTGCGTACCGGCATGAGTGTAACTTCAGCCGCCAGCTCGGGTTGTTTGCAGATTTCTAACAAGGAGTACTTTTCTTTGATTTTGCGATATTCAGGGTCGTAACGTCCAGCTTGACGCATGTACCATACCGGAACACGGTCTACCTGTTGCTTGAAACTTGCCCGAATCAGTCGATCATTATAGCTCATGTAAGAAGCCTCCAATAGTTTTTGGACTCATAATTACCATTATGCCCTTTTTAAACAGCTGTAACAACCATATGCGGATGCGTTCTACGTGACAATACTATGACATTCCTTACACCCATCCCCCATATGCCAATTGTGTTATAATGAAAGAATCGATTTTTTTAGAGAATTACAGAAATATCTTTGAAAGGAAGTGAAAGCACTTTGAAAACGTGGAAAGTTAACCTCATTGTGCTTTGGTTCGGACAATTTTTGGTCAATTCGGGCATGACCATGATTACCCCATTTTTGTCTCTATATCTTGCAAGGGATCTTGGCGTTGTTGGCGAACATGAAATTGGCATTTGGGCGGGATTTATTTTTGCAGCCAATTTCCTCACCTCATTTTTGTTTCAACCGCTGTGGGGCAAGTTATCCGATAAATATGGTCGAAAGGTAATGCTGCTGCGCTCGGGCTTCGGAATGGCCATCGTAATTGCCCTTATGGGTCTGGCGCAGAATCCCTGGCAGCTTCTTTTATTGCGTCTGCTTAACGGTACAATCTCCGGTTTCAATCCTGCAGCTGTTGCGCTGATATCGGGTACCACGCCGAAAGACCGCATGGGTTTCGCCATGGGAATCAGTCAGTCCGGACAGGTTGCCGGCACAATACTGGGTCCGCTTATTGGCGGTTTGCTAGCGGATGCTGTAGGCTTCCGTCCCATTTTCTACATTACAGGCGGACTGATCTTTGTCGCTTCCATGCTCGCCATGTTCCTGGTGAGAGAGAAATTCGACCGTCAAGAAGCAGCCAAACTGCCGGCACAATCCGTCCTGTCCGGTCTGAAGGAATTGAACAAATCGCCTCAACTGCCCGCACTGTTTGCTGTGACGTTTCTGTTGCAGTTTGCGATGATTAGCCCCATGTCACTCTTGCCGCTGTATGTGCAAAAATTGCATGCCTCGGATGTAAATGTGGCCTTCTGGGCAGGACTTGTCGGTGCAGTTACGGGACTATCCAACATGGCCATGTCTCCAATTCTCGGGAAGCTGAGTGACCGAATTGGTCCTCACAAGGTGCTGACGTTCTCCCTCATAGGAACAGGACTCATGCTTATCCCGCAGGCCTTTGTTCAGACCGTGTGGCAGCTCATTCTTGTTCGATTCATGATGGGGGTATTCATGGGTGGCCTGCTTCCAAGCGTTAATGCCCTGATCCGTTCCTATACAGCAGATAGCATGATTAGCCGTGCATTCAGTTTTAATACGAGCACCCTTGCATTAGGCAACATGCTTGGAGCGATCATTGGAGGTTTTATGGCAGGATTCATTGGGATCGAAGGTCTGTTTATCGTCTCTGGCGGACTGCTCCTGCTTAATATGGTCTGGGTTAGATTCAAATTGTACAACAAACCTGCTTCAGTTCGGGAATCCTGATTCCCTATCCAACACTTTACGAGTCCATATCACCTTTCCATCTAAAAAGCCGCTTCCAGCGCCTAATTGGCCTGAGAGCGGCTTTTGTCATTCATGTGCCATTCATTATTTATTTATTTATTTATAAGATTGAATTGTATCGGGTAGTGCTTCACCCCAAACACAAAAGCACTTTGTATCGGTTGCAAGTCTGTTCCCGGCACAAGCTGAATGCGCTCCATGTGTTGAAGCAGTGTATGAAGAACGACCCTTGCCTCCAAACGAGCGAGCGGTGCTCCCAGACAAAAATGAATGCCAAATCCAAATCCCATATGCCTGTTTGGCTTGCGATCAGAGATGAAATCTTCCGGTTGTTCGAATTGGGCACCATCCCGATTGGCTGCTCCTACCCAAGAAATCACCTGCTCTCCAGCTTGAATCGTCTGACCATTCAACTCTACAGTTTCCTTTGCGACCCGCCCAATAGCAACAATGGGCGGATAATAACGAAGTGTCTCTTCGATTGCAGAAGTAATCCGTTCAGGATGTTCGCGCAACTCCTGTTGTAGCTCGGGTTGTTCAGACAATATACGAACCGCATTGGTAATCAGGTTGGTTGTTGTTTCATTACCGGCAGCAAGCAAGAGAATACAGAAACCTACCACTTCATCTGCAGTCAATTTCTGACCATCAATCTCTGCAGCAAGCAGTAAAGAGATCAGATCATCCTTCGGCTGCAACCGACGTTCTTCCATAATGCCAGTGAAATAGATATGCAATTCCTGCATATTTCTTTTTTTCTCTTCCAATAACTCCTGAAAAGCCTGCTCACTATCATCACGTGCGCCTTTCACCAATACATCAGACCAGTCTTTAAACTTTTGTCGATCCGCCGCAGGGACTCCGATCAATTCCGCAATCACAATGACAGGCAATGGGGTTGCAAGGTCATCAATAAGTTCCATATGTCCTTCTGACAGGTGTGGAGCAATTAACTCATCTGTGATTTCCTGAATACGCGGAGCCAACGCTTCGATGGCCTTGGGCGTAAACGCCTGGTTCACCAGATCACGCAGCTGTTTGTGTTTGGGAGGGTCTGTTGTCAGCATGCTCGTATTGCCACGATCACGTGCCGAAGAGAACAGTTTCGGATTTTTCAGAACGTACTTCACATCTTCATAACCAAAAACGTCCCAACATTCTCGATGCTCATCATATCGGACTGGAGTGTTATCACGAAGTTCTGCATACACCTTGAAGGGAGATAACCTCTCTTCCAAAGTCTCCAGTTCCCGAATCGGAATGTAATTCGCATACTTTCTCGGTGCCTGTTTCATCGTTTCTCCTCCAATCAATATTATATATTTATTTACATATGTTGATCATCCCTATTATAAACATAACTCTATAACGAAACCAATCTTTAGACCGTAATTGAGCCCCATTACCTAATATGTGCTGCTATCACCCTCTCATTCCATTGCCTACTTCTGATATGAGTACCAATTCGACAATCTTTTATTGAAACACTTTGTTTCATCAGGACAAAAGACTCATTATGTAATATTAACTGACACAAAAAGGATTTATTTTTTATAAAAATACTAAAAGCAGCTATATCCTATCCTTATTGGAATTTATATTCTTTCATTTAACCTTGTAAATAATTATTTTACTCTCGTATTCTACAAATGTAACCGATTACTCTACCATTTTCTTTTGTTGTCATATTTCCTGACGTAAAATACAATCATTTTGAAATGATATACATATTCTTCTTAACAAACTTAACATCACACTTACTTGAAGGAGAGTGCTATTCATGAGTAAAACATCCAATCTTCGTCCCTGGGCCGTATGGAGCACCGCAGCTTTAACAGCATTAACCATCTCGCTGTCCCCCATTGGTACCTATGCTGCACACGCAGCTACAGAGGTAAAAGGCACAACAGGCGCTGTTCAGACAGCAACCACCACTCCAGCTCGCAATACATCCATTCCTGCAATACCCGACTCTTCCAAACAATCCGCACTTCCTAATGTATTGGTAATCGGGACTGGCGGAACGATTGCCGGACAATCCGAGGACGCCACCAGCTTCCAGAATTATAAGGCAGGTACGCTTCCCATTGGAGAGATGGTAGATGCCTTACCGGATAAACTGAAGATTGCTGATGTTAGCACACTCCAATTCGGAAACTCAGGTTCAGGTTCCTATAGCATGGCCGACCTTTATGACTTGTCGCAGACGGTAGACAAAGCTCTTGCAATGTATGACAGTGTTGTCGTTACAACGGGTACAGATACAATGGAGGAAATCGCCTATTTCCTCGATATGACGGTTCAGAGTGACAAGCCAGTCGTGATCACAGGCTCCATGCGTCCATGGACTGTCATCGGTTCTGACGCTCAAGCCAATCTGTACAACGCAATCAAGCTTGCAGGCAGTGGTCGCACCACGTCATTCGGGACAGTACTCATGTTGAATGACACGATCCAGCTGGCTCGTGGCGTAACTAAGACGAATGATTATCGGACAGATACATTTGAAACCCCAATGCTCGGCGCTGTAGGATATATTGATGAAGAAAATATTCGAATTTACCGCGCTCCTGCACGTGCGTTGAAACCTGAAGGCACAGCAAAGCCCGTATTTGATCTAAGTAAGATCACAAAGGCTGATCTGGCCAAAGTTGAAATAGCGATCTCTTATCAGGAAGCTGGAGGCGGAGCCATTGAAGGATTCGTGAACAGCGGTGCCAAAGGCATCGTGACTTCCGGTACCGGAGCTGGCGGCATCTCCAGAGCGATGGGACAAGCTCGCACCAAAGCCATCGAAGAAGGTGTTGTCTTTGTGACCACCACTCGAACGGGCTCAGGAAGTGTCTACGGCGGCGGTAAAGGGATCATTGCAGGCGACAACCTGAGTCCGCAACAAGCTCGTGTATTATTAATGCTGGGTTTGTCCTTCAGTGATGATTTTGACACCATCAAAAAGTGGTTTGAAACCTACGGAACACCTGAAGTATAAATAGAACTACTGCAACGATATTGTTAAAATACAAAGAAAGAGACGACACATTTTCTGTCCTTCAAAATGTTGTCATCTCTTTCTTTGTATGTTCAAAAAAATCAAGAAAACCAGCATTGCAATAAGCAGAATGTACACGGGCAATACTAAAAACGGCTAAAAACCCCGATCACGATCTCCTCACAAACATAGAAGCGTGAGATCGTGTTTCATCGGAGTTTTGTCTTTAGGAAAATCTTACTTTCACTTCACCCAGGCAAGTACGAGCCCATCATAGTCAGGCAACATGGTCGTCACCAGGCGCGGGTCACTCGCCATCTGTTCATTGAAGCGACGAACAGCAAGCACAGCCGGTCCCTGCTTGTCCGGATTCAGCGTACGGCCACGCAGAAAACAATTATCTCCTACAATGACAGCCCCTGGCCGTGCCAGCTTAATGGCATAGTCAAGATATACCGGATAATTCTCCTTATCTGCGTCAATAAAGAAGAAATCGAACGTGCGACCCTCCTGTTCCAATTGCTTCAGGCTGTCTGCAGCCGGACCAATGCGATACTCTACCTTATCGCCAAAACCGCCTTCTTCCAGATGACCACGCGCCATTGCCGCATATTCCTCTTTCAATTCCAGCGAAGTCAGGGTTCCATTCTCACGCAAACCGCGTGCGATACAGATCCCGCTGTAACCGCCCAGCACGCCAATTTCGAGCGCGGCTTCCGCTTTGGATGTCTTGGCTAGAAACGTGAGCAGGCGCCCGTACGCCGCAGCAACGGAAACTTCGGGCATGCCGTTCGAACGGATGGCCTCTTTCACTTTCAGCAAAAGTTCATCTTCTTGAAATAATTGATTCACATATTCATCAGGGGTCAGATTCACCACTAAATCCTCCTTGGACACTTGGACTGCTTTCCATATGGATGCCAATGTTCTATAATAAATGTTTGTTATCAACACAGGCGGTTGACTGACACATCACCTCGAAAGAGGAGTGCATACGTTCACCGCATTTCTCATTGTAAGTTTTTTCACGGAAAGCGGCAAGGCCGCACCGTCACTATACAGCAGAGAGAAGGAACTTCCTTCTCCAGCTTGAAATGGAGTTGAAATGAATCACATGGCTCAATTGCAATTGATTGCAACCTCGGCGATGGGACTCGAGGCTGTTGTTGCCCGGGAACTGAAACAACTGGGGTATGAAGATGTTACGATCGACAACGGCCGGGTTTTCTTTACAGGAGATTATATTGATATTTGCCGTTGTAATCTGTGGCTGAGAAGCTCGGATCGCGTATTGGTCAAAATGGGTGAATTCCCTGCCACAACTTTCGATGAATTGTTTGAAGGCACCAAAGCACTGCCTTGGGAAGAGTGGATTCCCGCCGATGGTGAATTCCCTGTAGAAGGCCGCTCTCAAAAGTCCCAACTTAGCAGTGTGCCTGCATCACAAGGGATTGTGAAGAAAGCAATCGTAGAGAAACTGAAGCTGACCTACGATACAGAGTGGTTCCCTGAAGATGGGTCTCGTTATGTGATTGAAGTCATTTTGCTGAACGATCGTGCCCTGCTTACGCTGGATACAACCGGACCAGGTCTGCATAAACGGGGTTATCGTAAACTCGTAACCGAAGCCCCACTCAAAGAAACCCTTGCTGCAGCTCTTATTCAGCTCAGTCGCTGGAATGTTTCCCGTCCGTTCTACGATCCATGCTGCGGATCAGGTACAATGCTGATCGAAGCGGCTATGATCGGCTGGAACATTGCACCAGGACTCCGTCGGACCTTTAATTCCGAGGACTGGGCTGTCATTCCTGAAGAATTGTGGGAACAGGCGCGCGAAGAAGCATTCGATGCTGTGCGAGACGATGTCCCGTTACAGATTTCAGGCAGCGACATCGATCCTGAAGCAATTGAAGTTGCTATGGCAGCGATCAAGAGTGCCGGCTTCGCCAACGAAATTGAAGTCAGTGTCCTTCCAGCTCATCGCGCAAGACCACAGGGTGATTATGGTGTTATCATCACCAATCCCCCATATGGCGAACGCTTGAGTGAAGAAAAAGAAGTGCAGAAGTTGCTCCGCTCATTAGGGCGCAGTTATCTCGACATGCCAACATGGTCCTTTTTCGCAATCACATCAACCAAATCTTTCGAGGAGTATTTCGGTCATAAGGCAGACAAGCGTCGCAAGTTGTTTAACGGACGAATCGAAACCCAGTACTATCAGTATTTGGGCCCACTGCCTCCACGGAATAAAACACCAGAACCTTCATAAGCATTGCAATACTGAGTGCTCCCGCCTTCCATGGCTTGGGCACTTTTTTTGTGCGCTATTCTGTTCATATGAATTCACCGTTGTCGACCTTCGCTTCCGCAGGAATTGATTCTCCCCGAGGCATAGTTGAAAACCCTTGAGGCCACGCTATAATGAATGGAGCCCTATTTTACACTCCGATAACAAAACAACGAAAGCAAGGGGGACATACATATGGTTTTCACTCGGCCTACGCGCAGCTCCACGCCACGCGGGCTTCTAAATCATCCACTAACCTTATATCTTATTTTTCTTGTGCTTATGCTGCTCAAACTCATGTGGCTCCATCACAATCTTCATGCCTATAACATTACAATGGGACTGCTGGATAAAGTCATTGCGATTGGATCATTACTGCTTCTGTCCTTCTGGACCTGGTGGTTGCCACGTAGAGGCATGATCGTGTCACTCGCCGTGCTTAACCTGTTGCTCACCGCACTAATCTACGCCGATATGGTGTATTATCGCTATTTCCAGGATTTCTTGACCATTCCGGTATTGATGCAGGCCAGACAAGTTGACGCATTGGGTGACAGCATCGCTACACTGATCTACACAAGCGATCTCTGGTTCTTTGCCGATTGGCTTATCGTCATTCCGTTCACAGCGATCGTACTGCTCAGCAGACGTTACCGTTCGAAGTACACCAGCACGTCTGTTCATGGTTACGGGGGTTATTCTTATCACGATGGCAAGGCACGGTTACGCCGTCGTCTCACGGCTGGCAGCATCGCTTTTGTGCTGGGAATGGTTCTCGCTGTTGGCCCGATTTATTTTTACAGCAAAACATGGGCCAAAGGCCTGTTCGATAACAATTGGTGGAATGTATCCATGTACAATGTGACCGGACTTCTCGCTTTTCACGGTTATGACCTGTACAACTATGCCAAAGATCACATCGGCTCCGGGCCAGAAGCTGAACCCGCTGATGTTGAGCAAGCAAAAGCGTTCTTCGCTGAAAGGCAGCAAGATCCTCCACAGAATGATGACTTGTTTGGCAAATATAAAGACAGCAACGTCATCATTGTGCAGGGTGAGGCTTTTATGAACTTCATGATTGGCCAGAGCATTGGCGGTCAGGAGATCACACCCCATTTTAATGAACTGATGAAGGAAAGTCAGTATTATAGTCACTTTTACCACCAGACAGGTCAGGGCAGAACGTCAGATGCCGATTTTGGAGCAAACATTTCCCTGCATCCACTGCCGGTAGGTTCAGCCTTTGTACGATATGCAGACCATACGTATGATTCCCTTCCTTCCATTCTGAAGGATAACGGGTATAGCACCAACGTATTTCACGCTTATGAGAGTGGTTTCTGGAATCGGTATACGATGTATCAGAACATGAAGTACGACAAGTTTTATAGCAAAAATGATTTTGCACAGGACGACCCGCTTGGCTGGTCCCTGTCTGATGAATCATTCTTCCGTCAATCCGTTGAGAAAATGAGCAGTGAGGTTACCGAGCCGTTCTATTCGTTCCTCATAACACTCAGCAGTCATCACCCATATGCCCTGCCTAAAGAGAAACAGCAGCTCGATGTAGGCGAGTTCCAGGGAACAATGTTTGGTAACTATCTGCAATCCGTTCATTACGTGGATTCCTCGCTAGGCAAGATGGTGGAAGATCTGAAAAATCGGGGATTATGGGAAAATACCATTTTTATGTTTTACGGGGACCACGACAACTCGATCAAGGAACAATCCCAATATGAGCAGTTCCTGGGACGCTCGCTGAACGAACTGGATATGGCACAGATTATGAATGAGGTTCCTCTGCTCGTGCATCTACCAGACGGAGCAGCTGCCGGAACTATCGACGAACCTTCGGGACAACTGGATATCACCCCATCCGTCTTGCATCTGCTCGGCGTGTCCGACCAGCCCTATTATCATATGGGCAACGATGTGTATAACGGCTCTGCACGTACGGTTGTGCTGCGTAATGGAGCATTCTCCGATGGTTCTGTATTCTATATCCCATCGGATGATTATATCTATGAGAGCGGTGCTTGTTATGACCTGTCCACACGTGACCAAACAGATATTAACGCCTGCCGATCTGGTCACGATGAAGCAGCCAAGCGATTGCATGTCTCGGATAACGTAATTACCTATGATCTGATTCAGCGCTTTCGAGAGGAAGACAGTTCAACAGTAACATCGAAATAAGCAATATCCTAATGACAAGCTAAAACAAACATAAGATGAAGTAAATTGGATTTTAAAAAGGAGAACTTTCATTACATGACATCACACACTGAACCACTCCATATTGAACAACAATTGTTCGATGCAGCCGCCGCCTTTGTGAAGCAACGTTATCCTCAGGGATGGGGCGGTGCGGGCGCCGTCTATACCGAAGCTGGTTCCCTGCTGATTAGCGTAGCGCCAGAGGTTATCAATGATGCCACGCATCTGTGTATGGAAACAGGGGCTTATCTGGAAGCCCACAAATTGAACGAACGTGTCACCCACTCCCTCTGTATCGCTCGTGATGACGAGCATTCTGAATTCAAGGTCCTTACACCTTGTGGCGTATGCCAGGAACGATTATTTTACTGGGGTGAAGAAGTTAAAGCTGCTGTATACGACCCTGATGGTCAACTGGTCTTCAAGAGACTCGATGAGATCCAGCCTTATCATTGGTCCAAGGCATATCGGGATAAATCGTAATCTTCTTGCGAATTATAGAAAGTGGCTTTATAATTGTAACTATAGTAGTTTCAACTAAAGAATAATGGAGGTTTTAACATAATGAATATTGAGATATGGTCTGATTTCCTGTGCCCATTCTGTTATATCGGTAAACGTCGCCTGGAGAATGTATTGCAACAGTTTCCACATCGTGATGAAGTGAAGCTGCAATTCAAAAGCTTCGAGCTTGATCCGAATGCTGCATTGAACCCAGGCAAAACCAATACGGAATATTTGGCATCCAAATATAACATTAGTGTGGAGCAGGCCCAAGGCATGAATGCTCAGATGAATGCCAATGCTCGCACAGCGGGACTGGAATACAATATTGATGCCATGATCCCTACCAACTCTTTCTCCGCTCACCGATTGACACATTGGGCAGATACACAAGGCAAAGCGCTTGAACTGAGTGAGCGGATTTTCCAAGCAGTATTCATCGAAGGCAAACACTCAGGAGACCCTGAAGTGTTGGCTCAGTTAGCAGAGGATGTCGGCTTGGATCGAGATGCAGCTACGGCAGTGCTGTCCAGTGATCAATTCACGGACAATGTCCGCGCTGACCAAGCGGAAGGAGAGCAACTGGGCATCCGTGGTGTACCGTTCTTCGTATTCGACCGCAAGTTCGCTGTATCTGGCGCTCAGCCGGACGAGGTATTCCTGGATGCCATTCAGAAAGCTTGGGACGAACGTTCCCCGTTCACCATGGTAGAGTCCAACACAACCGAAGCTGACGGCAACGGTGTCTGCACAGATGACGGCTGCGCAGTTCCGAAAAAAAATTAAACCAATTCACACGAAAAAGCAGCAGGATCTAGGGTATATTTCCCTGATCCCGCTGCTTTTGTTTATACTATGCACAACTTAGCTCATTGTATATTTTCGTGTTTGATGAACAGTTACTGTGGAGGAGACGGAATCGATTCTGAAGAAGCGAAGCGTTCGCCTGAAAGCTTTCTGCAAGAAAGCTACATCGGAAGCATAAGCTGTCTCCGAATTTTATCCTCTGAAAAGAGGAATCAAAAAAATTTGGAGACAACAGCGATCGGAAGAACGATTCCGTAACCGGAACAAACACAAGTAGTTCGTCAAACACTGTATTCAATTAGCGCCACCCACTTAATCCCAAAACAGTTGATCCGGATGCGGGCCCGTGCGTTTATCCGAATCCAGCGCATCAATCTGTTTCAATTCATCCGGTGTTAATTCAAAGTCAAAGATGTCCGCATTCTCACGAATACGCTCCGGAGTAACCGACTTCGGAATCGTCACAATCTGATTCTGAATGTCCCAACGCAGAATAATCTGTGCCGGCGTTTTCCCATATTTCTGGGCCAGCGCTTTGAGGGTCGACTCTTGGTTCAGCTTACCTTTCATAATCGGGCTCCAAGCCTCCAGCTGAATTCCCTGCGCCCCGCAGAAATCCTGAAGTTCTTGTTGAATCAGACCCGGATGCAATTCAACCTGGTTCACTGCTGGCACCGTGCCGCCTTCATCTATGATATCTTGCAAATGGTGTACTTGGAAATTACTCACACCAATTGCGCGGATGCTTCCTTCGCTATATAGACGTTCGAATGCTCTCCACGTCTCCTTATACTGGTCTCTGCCAGGCCAGTGAATTAAGTAAAGATCAATCACATTCAGTCCCAGTGCCTTCTGACTAGCTTCAAATGCTCTCAACGTTGAATCAAATCCCTGATCCTCATTCCAGAGCTTGGTCGTTACAAACAGTTCATTACGGGCAACACCACTGCTTGCAATAGCTTGTCCCACTTCTTCCTCATTGCCATAGATGGACGCGGTATCAATACTGCGATATCCAACCTCCAAAGCGGTCTCAACCGCCTGTTGTACTTCCTTACCTTTTGCTTTATATGTTCCAAATCCTAGCCATGGCATCGTTACTCCGTTGTTCAGAATCGTACAATCTGTAATATGTTTTGTCATTCTGTACCTCCCGTATGGAATTTTGCCTGCTCTTGTTCTATTAACCTTCTCACAGAATTTTAAGCGACCATTCGACACGTTGTCGAACCAGACCCATGCATTGGGAGTCATTACAAAAAGACAAGAAAAACCCGCAAAGCATTGCGTCTCTGCGGGTTCTGTTGTGACAGGAACGTTATAAATTCCCTTGACCGTGCTGACTCTGGATTGAATTCAATCTTCTCTTCTCCTCGATGAACATCTCTTCTGCCAACTCAACACCTTGTCCTCCGAGTGAAAGCTCTGCTTGACGCATCGCCTGCTCCGTATGTGCCAGACGACGTTCCGCCTGTACAATTGTTTGTGCCGTCGGATGAGACATGGCCTGAGATACAGCATAATGAAGCTTGTTCACCGCATTTTGCGCCTGAGATACGGTGGTATCGGCTTGCAAACTGGAATCATAACGCTTCGGCATGAGTATTCCTCCTTGGGATTATCATGTTCCTGTTACCCCTATAGGATGGATAACACAAGCCTTCCTTATTCTTCTTTTGTGTTTATATCGTAACTTTAATCGATTTGGCTACGTTTATTAGGTAATCATGCCGAACGGGAGGAATTCATATGAAGAAAATAGTACTGATACTCTGCCTGTTGCCCCTGCTCATTTGGATACAAGGCTGCGCTCCTGCAACATACGAGATAGAAGGATACACTGGATCTTCCATTAACGCTGATATCCCAGTTCCATCCAATGCAAAGCTTATCGAAAACATTGCTTATTCCGATCACCCCACCCTCAAAAAAGGCGTTAAGTATGAGCTGAAACATATTGGCGGCGAACAAGGACTATACCCCCCAATGGATTATTTTCAGAAGTTAGCGGATGCAGGTTGGGTGGAATTGGAGGAAGAACGACTGGGACATGTACATTTTCTGAAAAAGGATACTACCGTGATTGCCATTGAAGTTCGAGAAGATTCCTTCCAGATTACTGAAATGATCAAAGGCGCTATGGAGTAACAAATTTCTCTCCCTACGATTCAAACGCCAAAAAGGAGAGGCGCGTCGCCTCTCCTTTCCGGTGTGTGGGCAGTTTCCCCATCCACCTTGTAAAACCCTTATATCCTTTACTTGACGAACTTTGCGACTTTGACGAGCACTTCTTCTTCTGTCGGAGCACTGATATACCGACCGTTAATAAAGACAAATGCACGTTTCGCGCAAGGACCGCAATAGGATTTGCACCCAATCTTGATCTCCGTGTCTGGAGCCATTTTTTGCAACTTGGGCACAATCGATTTCAGTCGGACATGATTACACTTTTCGCATACGCGGATATCGTTAGCCATGGGTTCCCCTTCTTCGCGCCCTTAGTGGTCGCCGTGATTGCCTTGGGACGGATTCGTAATAACGAATCCCTCTTCCGGGAAGTAGAGATAGTCAATTTTAACACCGTTCAACATAGGCTGATCATTCGCAAGGATGACATCAATCTCTTTATCGGTAGATACAACCGTATCATTTTCTTTTGGCGTGTCGAGATCAAGTCCGTAGTGAGCATGGTCACCATGTGCATGTGTGATAACAACGCGCAGTTTTTTTCCTTCGTTCTCCGGCTTGTCCAATTCAAGCTTCAATACTTTAGCAGCATTACGCGTAATTTTGCAGTTCATTCTCTTCATCTCCTATATTGTAATTGCAGGTTTCAACAATTTCAGCATTCTTAAACTACAGCATCTATTGTAAAGAAAGTTACCGCTCTTCGCAATAACATTGATGCGAATTCACTGTTAAAATGATCCACTGGGCTGCAAATTAAGAAGGTGCCCCATCCTGAAGCACGGGATATTTACGTTCTGCGCGGCTTACAAACCAGTTCATCAGAATCAAAGTAACCCCGATATCATCAATGGGCATAAACGGCATCACGTCCGGAAGAACCCAATACAATAGGGCCGGAATAATAAACAACAGCTTCTCTCCCAAAGGAATCTGCGGAGCCCGGAGCAGCCGGGGGAGCCTTTTGAAAACTTGTGTCCATCGTTTGAACGACAGCAGTCTTCTCCACTTCATTCGAATCCCTCCGTATAATCATTTATGTCGCCGAAAAGGGCGCATCCTTCATTACCCGTTCGAAAACCATCCAGAACGAACAATGCATATTGCGATTAAAAATATAAAAAATATAAAAAATACAAAAAAATAAAAACGGAACGTCGCGCGCAGCTCCGTTCCTGTTATACGAATGATCTACTGTTAAGTTTCACAGCTTCACAACCAAGTCTTAACCACATTACCCATTGGTTAACAGTTCAGCCAGCAGCATGCCGACCTCAATACAGATATCATCAAACTGTTCTACGGGAAGCGGATTAACACCCAAACCCACTTCCACCGTGAAGCCGGGTTTACCAAACGCTTGGATAAACCAGTCTTTGTATCCGGCATCACTTCCACCAAGCTTCACCGCTTTGTAACCGGAGGCTTTGGCGAGTCTACGCGATAGCGGTGCACTCTCTCTGGGTTCCAGATCACGATAGTTCCAATAGATTTCCTGTCCCTGACTATGCAGGGACACAACCGCATCGAATGTGTGTTGCTGCGTCCATCGCGCAAGCGCCTGTGCCTCCGGTTCTGTCAATGGAGCCGTTCCTGCATAATCTCTAGGCCCAGGTGAGGTCACACCTCTTCTCGCTGCCTCTTCATCCCAATGGGCGGGAAATTGATCATTCAGATCAACTCCTCTGATGTTCGCCTTCCAATGGGTGAAATTTGCTCTGCCCGCATTCCAGCCTAACAACTGCTGTGCATGTGAGTGCTGATTGACCACACCTTCCTGAACCAGTTCGACACCGTCCGGATTAACCATCGGCACTGCCCAGAGTGACGTCTCTTGCATCCAGCGTTCTGTCTGGTATTGATGCCATGTCCCATGTGTACTATACGCTTCGGCATACTCTTCGATAAACTTCATCAGAACTGCTGATGTCAGCCACTCATTGGCATGAACAGAAGCGTTAACATGGATATGTCTCGACCCATGCCCGATACGTAAATAAGGCAGCGACTTCCCCATAACACTTGTTCCAATGGACCCCGTTTCGATAAACGGGTATTGATGCTCCAGTTTGTCTATATCCTTGATTAATTCTCGATATCCATACTCTCCCTGAATCTTCACAATAGTTTTTCCATTCGTAGCCGGAATATGAATACAGCGACCAACCCAGTCGGTTACGCTGGTAATTTCAGGATTGGCCTGGCGCAAGTCCTCTTCGTCCAGACCAAATCTCCCTGCAATCTCTCCTACACTTTCTCCAGGCGGCACAGCGTATCTGCGACCTGTCCCGGGCACAATACGCAGCATCTGACCTGCCAAAAGGTAAGGCTGGGAGGCAGCTTCCGGGTTCAGTGCAGCAAGTAACTCCCTTGTCATATGGTATGCTGACGCAATTCGCGGCAACGTATCTCCCCGCTGAACGATAATCCATTGCAGTTCCATGTTGCTCTCCTTTCCACAGGAAAAGACAGGTCTCCTGTCCGGTATCTCACCAACTTCGTGTATGTAACATATGTATGCAGGTCAGTTTGTCCGTCATGTGACATGAATCATATTCATCAGCTGTTGATCCAAAATCACGACGAAAAATCCCGAAACTTCACAGTTCCGGGATCGTTCACAACAAAATACATGAATTAAGAGTCTTTTTCTTGGATAATTGGAGTATAACTATGATAATTGCGTAACCTGCCAGACAACAGGGGTCTTGGAGATCTGTTCCCCCAACCATCGACGGGTGATATTCTGGAACATGCGTGGGTCGCCAGTGCAGAAAAATTGATGCACCGGGGTCTCATCCCCACTGGCCAGCTTTCGTTTATCATACAAAATCGTACTAATTTCACGGGCCGTTTCATCTGCCGAACTGATTAACTTCACTTCCTGTCCCATAACCTCCTGAATCGTGTCCATGAGAAAGGGATAATGCGTACAACCCAGAATAAGACAATCTATTGGCTGTTGTTTGATCTCGCCCAATGATTGTTCCACCGTATGTGTCGTGTGCTCGGAACGAAATTCACCTTGTTCCACCAACGGCACCAGCGCCGGACAAGCCTGACTGACCACATCAATATAGGGGGACAACTGCTTGAGTGCCGATGTATAAGCCCCACTACTTATGGTTCCCGTGGTACCAATCACACCAATACGTCCTGTACGTGTCGCTGTGATTGCTGCCCGCGCACCCGGATGTATAACACCAATGACAGGCATATTTACCTTGGATCGGATATACTCCAACGCTGCTGCTGTTGCTGTGTTACAGGCGATAACGATAACCTTCGGATCGAATTGGATCAAGAAATCAACGATTTGTTCCGTAAATTGTTTTACTTGTTCGGACGAACGGGGTCCGTACGGTGTCCGGGCAGTATCCCCAAAATAAATGATCTTTTCCCGCGGGAGCTGACGCATCACTTCCTTGGCGACGGTCAATCCCCCCACACCGGAGTCTAATATAGCGATTGCTTGCTGCACGAACACACCGCTTCCTTCTTCATTGAATTGGTTCTCAACACGTTTATTTCCCAGAGCTTTCTTCCTACCGTATGAACATTCCGGCAAAAAGGTACCTACATCTTACCCGATTTCATCCCGGGGTTCAAATTAAATCCGCGCTACGTCATCTTTGACTGGACACGCAACAAAGCAGGCTCTCCTCCAAAAGAGGAAAGCCTGCTCATCTCAAGCTTTGCTTAGTTGTCGTCCTTGGACTCATCCGCAGGAAGCTTTGCTACGATGTCAATTCCTGATTTATCAACTGCTTTATCACTATCGTTATCAACAATAGCTGCCGAAATGCGAATTTCTTTGCCTTCAGCACAGTTGCGCCAGGATTGAATGTCCTGAATCACGACATCCGCCGTTTCTTTAACTTTGGATACAATCTGTGAACTTTGTTCTCCCACGATACCGGCCAGTTCCTGACCTTTCTCCGATACCTGACGAGCACCTTCTGTAATATCCTGACGAAGTTCACGTCCTGATTTCGGCGCCAGCAACAATGCCGTTACAGAACCTACAACGGAGCCAATAAGAGCTCCCCACAACAAGCTTTTGTTAGAATCCTTCACGTTACATCTCTCCCTTAACTATGGTTTAAGTACCGGATCAGAAGCAACGTTCTGTCGCTCAGCCATCCGGGCGAATGCCTACTCTGTTGATGCATTATAAGCAGCACAGGCTTGACTTGACACTCCAAATGTTAAAAATAATCTGAGCGCTCTCTTGAAAGGATGCCAAGTGTCTTGGCTTAAACTCAATTCTGACGAGCCGGCTCAAGATCAGCCGCTGCATGCTCATCCCCCGGGTCCAAATCAATGACATATCGTCCAGGTGCAATCAATGCCGCCTGATGTTCACAACGCCAGCGACGTCCACCTGACGAACCTAGTGTCTGTCCATCTTGCAGAACATCCCCCTGATCAAATATGTAATACGCTGCACCCAGTAAGGTCTGAGCTACCGTATCGGGATCAAGACCAACAAAGTGACACTGTACATCGGGTACCCCCAACGCAGACAAACCAACGGTATCCATGACCAATCCACGCTGTTCTTCCGTACCTCCAGCCTGGTACATGCGAACGTTCATAGCTGCATACAGATGTTCCTCACGTTCCTGAGCTTGCGTATATGCTTCCGGTTCAACCAGCTTATCACTGCCATACCAATACAGTGCATCACAGGTCACACTCTCCATGATTGCCAGTACAGTCTTCTGAAACAGGCCCAGGCGCTGTTTACGAGGCATGGCAGCCGTAAACATATCATGTATCCGAATGGAGTACCGCGAAGCTTCTACAACTTGTCCCACTTCAGGCCAATGCCATGCTTGTTGCACAGCCCCGCCAAACCGAGCACGATCTGCAACTTCATTCACAGGAAGCATGCAGGTCTGTGCAGGGATATCCCCTTCCTGAAAGGATACCTTATGGTCCAGATGATAGAACACCAGCATCTCATGTGCTTGCTCTCCGCTCTCTTGTTTCACATCCAGTCGGACTTGTCCGGTATGACGAATCATCGCTTCCTTCACACGCAAGCGATCAATCTCGGGACGTTCCCTGAACAAGAGTTCAACCATATATACCGGATGGAATCCGGAAGGTGTTTCATTCGGTTCTTTACTTTCAGTATTTACTTCATTGAATTCATTTGATTCATTTGTCATGCGATTTCCCTCATTCCTTACGCTGTCCCTCAGCCTGTTCCGCATTGAAAGGACCAAGTTCGGTTTCCACATAGGCGCTAACCTGTGTAGTAAAATGTTCAAGTATGCTCGGCAATTCTACGCTAAGCGGATGGAGCTCAGACCGTTCCCAACTGTAATAATCCTGCACCAATGGTTTGCGTAACGTGACAAGCTGACGCAAGATCTCATAGGTCGAATGGTCAAAAACCTTTTCTTCATAATTAATCTGAATAATATCATCATAGCTGCTCGCATCTCTCATAATGAAGCCGTCAATCAGATAACTTCCCACATCGGTAACAATCTCAATTGCCAGATGAAGACATCGCTCCTGTACCATCCCCAGCATGAGACTGCCATCCCAAGCCTGTGATGCCCGTCGAAGCCCTTCAGCTACTTCCGGTACAGCTGCAAGCCGGCGCGCGATCTGTTCTCTGTTCACATAATACATTCGGTTCACTTCCCGTCCAGTGAGTTATCGGTTCCGTTTCCCTCTTCGCTTAAGCCAGAATATCATCACAGGACAAGCGATTAGAAACACAACAAAAATATATAGAAATTCCATAACGTCTCTTAAATCGCTCATGCAGAGTCCCCTTTATCTCAACGTAGTTTGAATACAGATCAGATTTCGTAGTCCACTGCAATCGACTGTTCTCTGACTTCATTCATGTACTTGATAACTTCCTGATGAAGCGGGTGCACCTGATACGCCTGAAGATCCTCCAGTGAAGCAAACTCCGCCGTGAGTGAAATATCGAATGATCTCTCCGAGCGAAGAACATCAATCCCGATTTCAAGCGAAATCAGAACATCAATTTTTCCTTCCAGATTGCGAAGCACCTGGGCGGCAGCTTCAATACTTTCTGCTGAGCGATCTTTCATTTTGAACAGGACAATATGTTTTATCATTTGGGCAAGCACCTCGTTTAATATAATAGTAGAAATGAATAATTTATCATGTATCCAAAATATATCATAACGTTCTCTATTGCGAAAGGATACTTGGAAACGTTCTCTTGAAAAGAAAAACTAATCCGAACCAGCTTTTTTCGATTCGGATTTCTCTCGGGAACCATCATCCACCTGTTTCGCGGATTCATCCTGCGAAGTTTGTCCTCTTTCAGCCTGCTGTTGAAGGCTATCCCGAGTTTGCGGAATTGACCAATTCCGATCAGGCAAAACCTCCTGATCTTCCTGTTTCTTCAACACTGCGATGGCCTGTCTGAGTTTGCCGGGCAATGGAAGACCAATTCTTGCATAGTTTTCAGTGATCGAGATCAGTTCATTGACCAGGTAGAAGTAAATAGCCCCTCCCTTGATAATATCGGTTCCCATGATCAGGTCAATTCGGTGAGCAAGCAAGACAACGGTCAGCATGAGCCCTTTGCGAGCAAGCCCCCAGAAGCCAATGTTGCTATTCAACCCGGTACCTGTTCTAACCGCCGCTGCCAAACCTGTTATATAATCCACAGCCATCGCGACCGCAAGCAGGCTCAGCAATTGATCCCATCCACCAAAAGCAAACGTAACAATCGCTCCCGAGATGGCAGCAAAGGTATTCACAGACAGATTCACGTCCCTCACCTCTCCCTTCACTTGAGTACCCTACAATATATGTAAAAGTAAGAGATTTGACAGGTCACATGTCATGCTGAACTTGCGGATTTATCTTTCAGATTTGTGCACACCTTCTACTGGATATGGTGAAGTACATTCCATGTTTTTTGGGGAATTCAGGTAAATAACCCGCATCATATCAACAAAAAACACATAAAAGTTCTTTAGACCTAATAATGAGTAATTAGAACCATATTATCTTTATTACTGCTCATTTTGCCCCCTCATTTTTAGTGAAACATTGTAATCTAGGAATATACTAGGATGTGAATTGCGTATGGTCTAGTTCGTAGTTCCCTCTTTATCAGGAATTGACACATTGACGCATTTGAAACAGGTAAACTCGGCACTTGAAAGTACCCCGTTGTTTATTGTAGTATTTGGTTAAAAAAATCGGAGGAAATATGCCTAATCAACCAGAACAACATTCCATCCAGGCGTGGTCTCTGATCAACCGTAAATACTTGGGAAAAGGCGTCCGTGTTAAACGATTCCGAAAACCGACACGCTGTCAAATCCGCAATCGTGTTCTTCTTGCCGTGCTGATGGCCAATGACATTAAATTGTCCCAGCTTGCAGAAGACCTCTCCATCTCTTCACGCAGTGTCAGTGCGTGGGTATATGAAGGACGGATACCCGGCAGTACCAATTTGGACAAGACATGCCAATTACTTGGCTATCCCCGCCACATCCTCTTTAATGAGGAAGTTGTGCGTAATAGCCCTGTCATATGTCAACCCGAGTCGTCTCGCTTCATGAAGCGTACGGTGACCCGCTCTCCGGTTAGTAACCGTATTTTGACAGGCTTGTGTATGGTCCATGATTTGTCGGTGACAGATGTCAGCCACTGGATCGGGGTTCATCCCGGCACTTTCCGCAAATGGCTGCATCAGGGAACACTGCCTTCCGCTGCGTTTCAGGAACAAGCGGAGCAATTTTTCCGCATCCCGAAAACTATTTTGTTCGCAGATGTCATCTTGAAAGATCGTCGCAACAACTAAATAAGCGAACAGCCAAAAGGCTCTGATCTCCTCAAAGGAGGCCAGAGCCTTTTTAAAATGAAACCTGTTCCTCTTCCCTCTCGAGCTTGAAGCAGCCTCCTGGCTCTTTTGTCGACAACGTCAGGCCATTCCCCGTTCTCTGCAATCCAATCCCAACGGAAGCCATTATAGCGCTCTAGAAGCTATGTTTACGCAATCTTGAAGACAAACATTTTATAAAATTCTCCCTTACCTCGTGTTTAACACTTCATTAATGTATTTCAGCCCGGTATACCGAGGACGAAGCGTATGCGCCGTCTTGAACGCATGCTCCACCATCTCCGGGGTTACCCCAAGTTGTTCGGTAGTTACAGGTCCACCTACTTGCTCCAACCATGCGATGAGCTGAGAAGCCTCCGGCAAATGATTATATATCGTAAACACCGCTTCATCCGATGTCTGTGCAAGTTCTTTATATTTCACTGTAAGCAATGCACAAGCTACACCAACTTTGGCGCCATGCAGAACCGGTCTTTCTCCCGCTTGCATCAGATCCATCTCCAAGATGTGGGACAGATGATGCTCACCTCCGGATGCCGGACGGGAATGGTCAATGATCAACATGGAGATGCCAGAAACAATTAAGGCGTCCATTAATACAGCTACTCCCTCTGCTCGCCCCTCCGCAATAGCTTGTACATGATCTATGCAGGAATACAGCGCTTCCTCTGTCATCCGATAAGCAACTGGGCAGAACGGTTCTCCTCCCAGCTCACGGGAAACAACCCAGTCTGCAAGGGAAGTATATTTGCCAAGCATATCTCCGAATCCAGCAGCTGTCATCTCTTGGGGAGCTTGCTCCAGGACATTCATATCCGCAAAGATGGCCTCAGGCGGAACAGCCTGAAATGTCTGTTTGACGCCGCTTACAATTAAAGGTGCACCTGCAGAGGTGAACCCGTCCACTGAAGCCGCAGTTGGTATCGACAGAAAGGGCTTGTTCATTTTGGAACATACAAATCGCACCAGATCATGAATGGTACCTGAGCCCACCGCAATTACAGCCTGACTTTCCAGTTTCACACCCAACATGACCTGCACAATAGCTGCTTCATCCGCAATAATGTCACCCGTGCGATTTTCCGGTAGAGAGATCTCATCCACATGCATCCCTGCATCTCGAATACTGTTCAGAACATCAGATCCGGCCGCCCGAAACGTATGACGATCATAAACAACCGTCACCTGATGGTAACCTTGTTCAGACAAGTAACCAGGCAACCTCTGAATGGCTCCAGCTTCCAGATGAATAAGCATATCGACCACTCGGTGTTGATGACCGCAAGCGCACCGCTGTGCTTCCTCATTCCATGCTGCAATTCGTTCGTTCATATTCATTCGCTCTTACCCTCCCATATGAGATATGATGCATAATTAACGGGGTAAAACCACAAGATAAAAAAAGGAAATAAAATGTGAAGATTTTCCTGATCACACTTTACTTCCTGTACCCCATATTTGCAAATCCAATTCTCACATTCCCAAGTAGGTGAAGCAATGAAATTAACCAAAGAATTAGGAATTTCCCTCGGATTTCTCGCTGGGACCACCTTTGGCAGCGGTATCGCTTTTTTGTTTTGTCTCCAGTCAATTGAAGTTATTGCCAGCGTTACACTGTTCGGAATAGCAGGCGCGATTGCCGGGATCATCATGGCATTCATCCTGCGCCAGCGGCAGCATTAGAAGGCCAGCAGCAAATGGACGGATTTACAATAAACATGCACAAAATAAAGAAAGGTTCGTGAATTGCCCTAGAGCAATTCACGAACCTTTCTTTGGTAGATGCGGTCGAGAGGACTCGAACCTCCACGGGGGGTTAGCCCACACGGACCTGAACCGTGCGCGTCTGCCAATTCCGCCACGACCGCATAATATGTATCTCCTCATCCATCGATGAAAAGCGTTCCGGTGAAGCAATTCCTTGTTTTACCGTAATTCAGAGTATACATGCTCCAAAATAAAAATGCAACTTCTTTTTTCATACATTCAGAAACAGGACATATGTCCTTTTTTATTAAATCCAAACACCCTATCGTATACCTAAACCAATGAACCAATTATACAAATGATACAACGAAGGAGAGAACCACTTTGAAAACAACCCATTTATGCTTTATCGGTGCAGGGTTTCATGCCACTACGAATATATATCCTTCTGTTATTGAAGCCGGAGCGCAGATCCAGGCCATTGCCACTCGCAGTATGGAACGCTCTGAAGCAGCTCTGCTGCGATTTGGCAGCAACGGAAAAGCGTACGACAACGCTCAGCTCATGTTACAGCAGGAACCTTGTCATGGAGTCGTTGTGGTGGCCCAGCCTATAGATCAGACCGCTCTTGTTCTTGAATGCATTCGTGCTGGCAAAAACGTATATGTGGATAAACCGCTCGGATGGAACGCAGCGGAAGCCTCCACTATAGCAGAAGCTGCCGAGCAGGCTGGCGTCGTTGTGATGGTCGGTTTTATGAAACGTTATGCCCCGGTGTACATGAAACTGAAGGAACTCATTGAGAGTGGTTCGCTAGGCAAAGTGCATTCATTCCATGTGAAATTCGCTGTAGACAGTACCCCATTTTGCAAGGATGGGGAACAGTTCATGAAGCTCGCTGCCATTCATATGGTCGATCTGATGCGTTTCCTATTTGGAGAAGCGATACGAGTCACAGGCACTACCGTAACGGATGGGGAACACATTAATCAAAGCATTTCCCTCGTATTTGAGAATAACGTCGTTGGCAGTGCTTATTTTACCAGCATGAGTGCGTGGTCACGGGAGAGTGAAAGTGTACTCGTCACCTTCGACAATGGATTTGCGTCAGCTGAAGAGATCAACACACTTACTGTTCATCAATCCCGAATCTCGACCAGCCTTCCTTGGAAATCTCTCGAAGAGCAAGATACCGTATACACACCTTCCGGTTCTCCCATGTCAGGAGCTTATCGCGACCTTTATCTACGTGGGTTCGTTGGTGAAATGGCGCACTTCATTGCGTGTTGCCAGAATCAGACAGCCCCATCTTCCAGCGCCAAGGATAATATTGCGACGATGGCTTTGTGTGACTCGATTCTATCGTCACTGAAGTAGCGTATATACGCTCACTATTTCAACATTTATACACGCATCCTATGGAGCCTCCATGTTTCGCAAGACGAAGCTGGGCTCTTTTTTCTTATGAGATATCATTACATCTGCCTGCGCCTGGGATTAGGGTTTATAATCTGCTTGATAAGTGATATGCTCTTTTATGAACTATACGTACTTTATCTAATGCAACCACCTAAATAGATACTATAGAAAATCACCGTAAAGTGGAGGTGTACTTATCATGAAAAAAGACGCAATCAAGCCATGTCCCGCGCCATACGGTTGTTCCGTGGAAGTTACCCTTAGTGTGATCGGAGGTAAATGGAAAGGCGCCATTCTATATCATTTATTCTCCGGTCCTTTGAGATTCAATGAGCTTCGCAAACTGTTTCCTGAAATCACCCAGCGTATGCTCACACTGCAACTTCGAGAGTTGGAAGGCAGCGGAATTGTTCATCGTGAAATATACCCCCAGATCCCACCCAAAGTGGAGTATTCGCTCACACCATTTGGGGAAACGTTACGGCCAATCATCTTCAGCATGAGAGATTGGGGAGAAACGTATACCAATGAGGTTCTGGCCAGATCCTCACAAGAGGTATAGAGAACAAAATAAGCTGATCCCTTGTTTCTAGGGATCAGCTTATTTTGTTATTTGATAACCGTCTGGATCGTAACCGTACGATTACGTCCCTCTTCCTTCGCTTGATACAATGCATTATCCGCCAAGTGAAACAGTTCTGTGGATGTTGTGGAGTGCTTCGGATATTCAGCAATCCCAGCCGAGATGGTAACGGAACGATCTATAGGCAATATGCTTTCTTCGACCGTTATTCGGATACGTTCAGCAGTCTCAAAAGCCACGATGGATTCGGAGTTCCTTAACAACACTACAAACTCCTCTCCACCAAACCGGGCGCAGACATCTTCTGGTCGAACAGACAATTGAATGATATTGGCAATGTGTTTCAGTACTTCATCCCCTGCATGATGTCCGAATGTATCATTAATGGATTTGAAGCGGTCAATATCCAGAACAATGATGGAGAATGGTACCTCATTCTGAATCCACTCCTGAATGACTTCTTCGAAAGTTCTGCGATTGTTCATACCTGTTAAAACATCTGTTCTGGCATCGTAGACAAGCTGGTTTGTCTGTTTCCTAAAGTTCGCAAGTGCGCCAACAACGGCTCTTGTGAGAAGGTCTGCCTCTCTATTCCAGTGAGGCTTCATGACCGGCAGATCCACTTGTCCCTTATCAACCTGATTCACTAAATCAGCCAACATGGCAAAAGGACTGGCCAGCTTGCGTGCAACCCGAACCACAATAAGGGTCAGGATCAGGAAAGGCACTGAAGTGTACAGCAACAACATACGGATATGATGATTCAACTGATCGTACACCGTTTGGGTTGGAGACACAATTACGACGCCCCAGTCTGTTGATGGAACTTTGTAATAACCTGCAAGTGAATCCACACCTGCCAGGTTTTTGTATTGTTCTTTACCGTTCTTGTTTACTAGCAGCTTCTGCACTACTTCATTTTTACTGACATTTTCACCAATTCGGTTGGTGTTTGGGTGAAATAATAAAGTGCCCTTTTTATCCACAATAAAAAAGTAGGAACCGTTGCTTGTCTTGAGCTGACTGCCAAAAGAAAGACTCAATATATTATTTTCCTGCAAAAAGATATTTCCACCGAGCGTTCCTTGGTACGTCCCTGCCGAATCAAAGATCGGTTCACTGACAAATACAATTCTGCGTTTGGTTCGGGGTGTCTGGTACGCTTCCGATATATATGAAGCCCTCAATTTAACCGCTTCTTTTGCTGCATTGGAACTAACATGGTGACCTACGCTAGCCTGTGAGTAAGGTGAGGTAGACCGAACTACTCCCTCTTTATCCACCAAAGCAACAGAATTAAAGAAATTACTGCTATTGCGAACCAAATCCATTGTGGAATTCAATTCATTGGTGTTGGAGTAATCCATATCGGGGAAATAGTTGGCTGCATATTTTAAGCTCTCCTGCATGGAATTAAAAAGCGAATCCAGGGCTTGGCTCATTTGCACAGCGCTTGCATAGTTCAGCGATAGAGTGTTATCAATGAGTGACTGTTTCTGAGATGTATAAGATGAGATGACCATGATGGTCAATGTCATTAAGACGGATATGGTTACCAGACCGCCAAGCAAAGCAGTAAGGCTGATTTTCTTGATGTTTTTTATTTTTCTTCGTAATGTGGATCTTTTGATCTGTCCAATCATTATTTACTTCCCCCGGATTTTCATGAAAAGCATATTCTCCCTATCTTATACGAAAGTTGTTAAGATCAAATAAAGAGTTTCACAAATCTTAACAATAACATCGTAAGATTGACGATTTAATGACATTTTACTTTCCCTGGAAAAATCACTGTTCAGGGCAATCTGGATCAACGATGATATATCCTTCTTCCGGCTCCTGTTCAACAAACCCCGCCATGTCGCGAATCTGAAATTCGATCGGATGATGACTGCCCATTAAAATACGATTCTGAACTTCATCCGTTGTATCTGTTGGCAATGCGAACGCACGTGTATAAGCAAACTGCTCCTGAAGGGTTGTGTAGATGGCATTTACAAGACGATCGTTGCCCGCACGCCCAAACACATTAAGGAGCACAGCTCCACCCGAGTCCAGCTTGTCCTTGACCATGACAAAAAAATCACTGGTTATGAATTGTTCAGGTGTACCCGTTGCCGTAAACGCATCCACAATAATATAATCGTATGTCCCTGCAGGTTCCTGTCCCAATAATTCACGACCATCTCCAATAAGTACAGGGCTTCCCTTATACCCAAATAGGGTTCGGCTCAACTTGGCAACCTCTTCGTCCAGTTCAGCCACCTTTACCTGACGATCAGACAAGTGGGTTGGCAATGTGCCAATCCCATGTCCTACCACAAATACCTTATCGAATTCAGGATCATTCTGTTCCATTAGATGAACCATAGCTCTTGGGTACTCCAACACCATACGAGTAGGGTCATCCAGGTCCATTGCACCCTGCACAGCTGCGTTGGAGAACTCTAATACACGAAATCGCCCCTTCTCTCCATAAAGCTTTTGGGTATCATATACCGTCAGCTCATGCTGTTCACTTTTATTCCGATACAGAACTCTCACTAACCGTTCTCCCTTCGTGCTTACACACCTATTCGACATATACCTTCATTCTATTACACGCGATGACAACATACCACCCTGTACTTGAGTGATGGGGGCAGAACAAGAAAAAACCGTTTCCGATCATACCGGAAACGGTTTTCTGATGAACCTTTCAACACGATTAAGACCCTATGGCCTCATGCAGAGCCTGGACATATGCAACGCCCAGATTGGAGAGAGAAGTACTCTTGTGACTTATCCAGCCCACATTGATCGTTTCCTCACATTCCAGAGGTACAGGAATAATCTCGTTTCCGTTCAGATCAGCGCTGAGTACGCCTGTAGAGATCGTATAACCATTCAGACCAATCAACAGGTTAAACAATGTTGCACGGTCGTTGACCTGTATGCTTTTGGGGTGAGATAACGTACTCAGGATCTCTTCGGAAAAATGAAAGGAATTATACTCTCCCTGGTCAAATGACAGGTACGGATAATCCTGCAGTTGCTCAATCGCAACCGACTCTTGCTTGGCTAACGGGTTCTTCACACTGATGAAGATATGAGGCTTGGCTGTGAATAAACTTGTGAAGACCAGGCCCGCATCTTTTAACAATTTGTTAATTACCTTGGCATTGAATTCATTCAAATACAGGATGCCAATTTCACTACGCAGACTTTTCACATCCTGGATAATCTCGTAGGTCTTTGTCTCTCGAAGGGCCAACTCATATTCATCCTGACCATACTGCTGTACCAGACGAACAAAGGCATTCACCGCAAACGCATAATGTTGTGTCGATACGGAGAAATGCTGCGGGGACGGCTTGGCGTTCAGATAACGATTCTCCAGCAGTTCAGCTTGTTCTACCACCTGACGTGCATAGCTTAGGAACTCAACGCCTTCTTTGGACAGCGATATGCCCTTATTGGTACGTTCAAAGATAGTAATACGCAACTCCTGCTCCAGATCCCGGATGGCATTCGACAGGCTGGGTTGCGAGATAAACAGGCGTTTGGCCGCTTCATTCATGGAGCCACGTGTGGCAACTTCAATTACATATTTTAATTGTTGTAGAGTCACTGTAGATTTCCTCTTTTCAATATCAATGGTCCATCAAGAGAATACATTCTTTTTTTCAAAAACAGACATCTGGTTCTCCCCGGTAACAGGACATTCATCAGGAAACATACTTCGTTTATGCAACTTCTCGTCGATGAAATCTATCACCTGCTGCAACGAAACGACCTGTGCTTCAACTTTCTTTCGATAATTAACCAGCATTTCCCGCTCCTCCGGAAAATCTGCGAGATCCGAATCCAGGGACATGTGCAAGTACGGCTTCATTTCTTCCAGAGACATTCCCGTTTTTTTGAGGCATGTGATCAACTTCATCGTATGAATATCCTCCGGACGGTATACCCGATGGCGATTGGCTCTGCGTTCAGCTCGGGGAAGCAGTCCAATCTTCTCATAATAACGAATCGTATCTTCCGATAATCCCGCCTGTTCTGACGTTTCTTTAATGGAGAACACTTCATTCTGGCTCATCCTATAGCCCTCCTCCGTATTCATATCTCTCCATATTACAACTTGGAGTTGACTCCAAGTCAAGCATGATCGGTTACAGCTTCCCCCTTGACTTGGAGTCAGCTCCAAGTTGTAGAATGGGCGCAGCATACAGATTCGTCTGTAATCCCATTCTTCTGGAGGTATATATGAATAATCAAAATCAGCTTCGCACCGCTCTCATCACAGGCTCAACGTCCGGAATTGGTCTTGAACTGACACGCAAGTTACTGGTTGAAGGATGGCAGGTAATCGGCCTCAACCGTTCGGCTTTCCCATCCGAGGATACCGAAATTCAGCATGCCTTACGTTCTGGCCGACTCCGTTGGGTTCAGGCTAATCTGACCAATTACGACAGTCTGAAAACTGCACTGGATCAGATCAGATCCGATACCGATTCGATTGATGTCTTGTTTAATAATGCCGGGGGCAGCGCTTCCGACCTTCGTTTCTCTGATCAGGGGCATGAACTGCACTTCGAACTTCAGACGGTAGTCCCTTATATCATCTACATGGAATTGGTTGAGCTATTGCTCAAAGGACAGATGAAGACAGTCGTCAATACTTCCACCACCGCGTTCAAAATGGTCAAGCAATTTGATCTGAACATCTTGGAACGTCCAGCTGAATTCAAAAAACTGTTTGGTCCCTATGCCATTTCAAAGCTCGGCTTATCTCTGTGGACACGCGAGGTTGCCAAATCTGCCAATGCGGATGGCATACAACTGCTAAGCGTAGATCCCGGTGGAAATAATACGCTACGGGGCAACAAAACATCCGGTCTGCCCTTCTATATCAAACCCATTATGAAGTGGTTCTTTCCCCATCCAAGCCATGGCGCTTCATTGCTCTACAGTGCGGCCTTATCATCCACCAAACATGAATCCGGTACATTTCTGGTGAAAAATAAACCGGCAGTGCTTCGTTTCACAGAACAAGGCCACGCCGTTCTCCATCGAGTAAACGAGATTTATGAGCAGCATTTTCGTACAACATAGTCTGGAAAGCCCGCACCTCACCCAGTCTAATCATGAGAGACATATTATCCAGGCCCTGATTCATAGGTGTAAACATAACGATACAATATCGCGTATGACATGTTACTGAATCTGGAGGGATTACATCATGACCAAAGGACAGCAGCCAAACGAAAAGCCAGTTATCATCCCGCAACCCATTCGCAGTGATGGCGCCGGCGGACCTGATCTGGGGCCCCGAGATGTAATGAGAGATCTACAGAACCCTGATATGCTGGTACCCCCAGCAACCGATAACGGGTTATTGCCCAATCTGAGAATGTCTTTTTCCGATACCCATATGCAATTGAACCATGGGGGTTGGTCACGTGAAATCACCGTACGGGATCTCCCTGTTGCCACCACACTGGCTGGTGTGAACATGAGCCTGACACCCGGAGGTGTACGGGAATTGCACTGGCATCAACAATCCGAGTGGGCCTACATGATCTGGGGAACGGCAAGAATCACTTCGGTAGATCAGAACGGACGTAATTTTATTGCGGATGTCGGGCCTGGCGATCTCTGGTTTTTCCCAAAAGGTCTGCCCCATTCCATTCAAGGACTGGAGGACGGTTGTGAATTTCTGCTTGTGTTTGATGACGGGTCCTTCTCCGATCTGAATACGTTATCCATATCCGATTGGTTTGCCCATACGCCACCCGAGGTATTGTCTGTCAATTTCGGCGTGCCCGAATCCGCTTTTCAATCCATGCCGAAGGAACAGGTATACATTTTTCAAGATACTGTACCGGGTTCCATCGAGAGCCAGGAAGTTCAATCTCCATATGGTACCGTTCCTCTCACATTCAAACACCGATTACTGGCCCAAGAACCACTCATTACACCTGGAGGAAGCGTGCGGATTGTCGATTCCACCAACTTCCCCATCTCAACTACCGTTGCAGCCGCACTCGTTGAGATTCGACCCGGCGCCATGCGTGAACTGCACTGGCATCCCAATGCAGATGAATGGCAATACTATCTGACAGGACAAGGAAGAATGACCGTCTTTGGCGGTAATGGCATTGCTCGTACATTTGATTATCGGGCTGGAGATGTCGGGTATGTTCCTGTAGCAATGGGTCATTATATACAGAATACCGGCACAGATACGTTATGGTTTTTGGAAATATTCCGAAGTGATCGATTCGAGGATGTATCGCTGAATCAGTGGATGGCGTTAACCCCTCAGAATCTGGTCCGTGACAACCTGAATGCACCGCCTGAGTTGCTCGATGCCTTGCGTAAAGTAAAATGGCCTGTGGTCTAATTTAGTATGTATCTCTATCATTTGCGCTGAAAAGGGGTAATTGTAAGAGAATCCCACTATATAAGGAGGAATATGAAGATGAGAGCCGTTACGTTTCAGGGAATGAAGGATATTCAAGTCAAAGAGGTTGAAGATCCCGTACTGCAACAGAAGGATGATATTATCGTTCGTATTACTTCCACAGCCATATGTGGTTCCGATTTGCATATCTATCAGGGTGCTCTGCCTGCTGCCAAAGATTACGTTATCGGTCATGAACCGATGGGCATTGTAGAAGAAGTAGGTCCGGAAGTGACACGTGTGAAGAAGGGGGACCGCGTGGTCCTGCCTTTTAACATCGCTTGTGGTGAATGCTTCTATTGTAATCATGACATGGAGAGCCAGTGTGATAATTCCAATGGCAATCCGGATATTCATACAGGTGGTTATTTTGGGTTCACCGAACGCTACGGAAATCACCCTGGAGGTCAGGCAGAATTATTGCGCGTTCCCTACGGGAACTTCACTCCATTTGTAATTCCGGAATCCTGCGAACTGGAAGATGAAGCTTTATTGTTCCTGTCCGATGTTCTTCCAACCGCTTACTGGAGCGTTGAGAATGCCGGAGTTAAACCGGGAGATACAGTCACGGTACTCGGCAGCGGCCCCATTGGGCTGATGACACAGAAGTTCGCCTGGATGAAAGGTGCCAAACGCGTTATTGCTGTGGATCGCCTGCCTTATCGACTGGAAAAAGCCAAACGCCTAAACGATGCAGAAATCTTTAACTTTGAAGATTACGATGATATGGGTGAGCACATTCGTGAGATTACACAAGGCGGGACCGACGTTGTTATCGACTGTGTAGGGATGGATGGCAAAAAGAACATGTTGGAAGAAATCGGACAGAAGCTGAAACTTCATGGCGGTTCACTGAGTGCGATCGAAATCGGCATGAAAGCGATCCGCAAATTCGGTACACTCCAGCTTACGGGTGTATATGGCTCTTCCTACAACATGTTCCCACTAGGCAATCTGTTTGAACGCAATATCAACCTCAAAATGGGACAAGCTCCTGTTATACATTATATGCCTGAATTATTCCGCAAAATCACTGCTGGTGAATTTGATCCAACCGAGATCATCTCTCACCGTATTCCATTGGAGAATGCAAGCGAAGCGTATCGCATTTTCAATGATCATGAAGACGAATGTACCAAAGTCATACTCAAGCCCTGATCGATCTTGTCGATCTAAAATGTGCAAAATAAAACAAGCAGAACTACCTGTTCAAGGTACTCTGCTTGTTTTGATTTTATCTAGATGAATTGGTTTATCTATTCAGACATGAGCCGGTTTAATCGCTTGAAAATACATACTTTCTCCTTGGAAGCTGACGAGTTTCCCGTGCTCCGATACCTCAAAATTAAAAAATTTCCGGATGACGGAAGGGGCACTTAGCATACTCGCTTCAAGCTCCTCTCTCTCCCGCTCAGGCAACGCTGCACGGTTACACCATTCATCAAAGTTAAAGCACTTCTGGAAGGATACCATCGTTTCCATTCGGAAGCCTGCATACTCCAGCATTTGAATCCATTCCGTTTTTCGCCATGCTCGAACATGGCTTGCATCTCGGCACTTCTCTACTTCATTGTAAAACTGGTCATTCTCATCGCGTTCAGGTGCCACGTTGTCAATCAATAACAACCTGCCACCGATCTTCAGCACTCGTAGTGCCTCATGAACAAACGAAGAAACGTTAGGAAAATGATGAGCAGCGATTCGACAAGTCACAAGGTCAAAGGAATCGTCGTCGAATGGCAGATTCTCTGCATCTCCTGCAACAAACTCCACATTACGGTGTCCATTCCTCTGGATAAATTGTTCAGCGACCTGAAGCATTTCTTCCGTTAAATCCAGGGATATAACCCGCTGAACAAGTGGAGCCAAAGCATTGGCGACATGCCCTCCTCCAGTAGCAATATCCAGCACGTTCATATCCAAAGTGGCTTGAGATGAAGCCACGAGCAACGCAAGATCCTCACCTTGTGCATGCCCCGCACTCGTTACGTATTTCCCAGCATTTTTCGCAAACTGCTTCTGTACCTGACTTTTGATTACATCAGACATTCGAATTCCTCCTGCATAAGTTTCATCAGACAAAACTATGTTTCATAATATATTTTATTTTACCACATATTCATATGAATGCTAAATAAGCATTTTACATCAATCCTGAAACATCTTTCCACGACCTAACGAAAAGATGAAATAAAAAAACATCCCCCAAGTAAATTTCACCCAGGAGATGTTTCTTATATTGATTACTTCACAAGCGTTGGTGCCTTCTTCCACAATCCCAGGATCAGACCAGAGATCACAGCACCAATGGCAACGGCCAGCAGGAACAATAATGCGTGGTTCGCCAGTGCAGCAACAAAAATCCCGCCGTGCGGAGCTGGTACATTAATGCTCCACAGTTGTGTCAATCCGCCAGCTACAGCAGAACCGATGATACAGGATGTCAATACACGCAATGGATCAGCTGCTGCAAACGGAATCGCACCTTCCGTAATGAACGAGAATCCAAGTACATAGTTCGTCAGGCCTGATTTGCGTTCTTGCTCTGTAAATTTGGATTTGAAGAACGTTGTTGCAAGTGCAATCGCCAGAGGAGGCGCCATACCGCCTGCCATAACCGCTGCCATATATGCACCGTCCGTGTTACCACTGGATGTGAATACACCAATCGCGAACGTATACGCCGCTTTGTTGAACGGACCACCCATATCGATGGCCATCATACCGCCAAGCAACAAACCGAGCAATACTTTATTGCCTGTTCCCAGATTACCAAGCGCATCTACAAGCCATGTATTCAGGGAACCGAAGACTGGATCAAAGATATAGTAACTGATTGCGCCTACGATCAGCAGTCCGAATACCGGATATAACAGAATCGGCTTCAAACCATCAATAGCTTTAGGCAATCCTTTGAACGCTTTACGAAGACCAATAACGACATAACCAGCCAGGAAACCGGCTGCCAAACCACCAAGGAAACCGGCGTTTGAGTTAACCGCCATTAATCCACCGACCATACCAGGCATCAGGGCTGGACGATCACCAATACTCATCGCGATGAATCCGGCCAATACCGGAATCAGGAAGTGGAATGCACCTGTTCCGCCACCGATGGTTTGAAGCAATTGTACAATCGGATTATCCGGACTAGCAATCTGTTCGAACAGGAAGGAGATCGCAAGCAGGATACCGCCACCTACAACAAATGGCAGCATATGTGAGATACCGTTCATCAGATCTTTATAGATTTTGCTACCTACACTGATCTTGCCCGCGCTTGCGCCCTCTTCCTTGGTATTACCGCCTTGACTGCGATAAATCGGTGCATCGCCGTTAACCGCCTTGCGAATCAGCTCTTCGGATTTACGAATTCCATCGCTCACCGGTCTTTGCAGTACCGGTTTGCCATCAAAACGCGCCATCTCCACATTTTTGTCTGCGGCAACGATAACCCCTTTGGCACGAGCGATCTCGTCAGCCGTCAGAACATTCTGTGCTCCTTCGGAACCATTTGTTTCTACACGGATATTGATGCCCATCTCCTGAGCTTTCTTTTTAAGTGCATCTTCAGCCATAAACGTATGCGCTATCCCTGTTGGACAGGCAGTCACCGCGACAACAAAATCTTCCGAATTGGCATTACCTACGATCACACCAGAAGTATTCTGCTGCTGACTGCCAGTGGAGCCTGATGCGGCATTCGCTGCTTTTTCAGCTTTTGCTTTCTCTTTGGCTGCTTCCTTCTCAGCTGCTTCTGCCTGTTTCGCATCAAACAATGCACTCACTTCTGCAGGAGTATCTGTACTCATTAATTGTGAGATGAAATCGCTATCAATCAACAACCTGGAAAGAGCTGCAAGCGTACGCAGATGGGTATTACCTGCGCCTTCTGGAGCCGCAATCATGAAGAACACATGAGCTGGTTGATCATCCAATGCTTCAAAGTCAAGTCCTTTTCTACTCTTCGCAAATACAACCGTTGGTTCATTTACCGCTGTTGTCTTCGCATGTGGCATCGCAATTCCGCCACCGATCCCCGTGCTGGATTCAGCTTCTCTTTTATAGATCATTTCCTTGAACAGAACAGGATCATTAATACGTCCGCTTCGGTTCAGGCTTGCAATTAGTTCATCAATAGCCTCGTCTTTGGTTGTGGCTTGCAGGTCCATGATCATTGTTTCCTGGATCATCAAGTCAGTTATTCTCATCTTGGTACACTCCCTTAAGTTCTATCGGCCTGCGATGTGCAGGCCTCATTACGTTTACAATAAAAACCTTCTATATCGCCGTTAGACTAGATCGTCGTAATGGTTACTTGATTGCGCAATTCATCAATCAATTCACGTGTTGCCAGATCATCCGAGAACGCAGTCGCGCTTCCAGATGCAACCCCTGTACGGAAGGCTTCCAGCAGATCACCACTCTGTACATAGGTTCCTACGAATCCGCCAATCATGGAGTCTCCGGCACCAACCGAGTTTCTCACAGTACCTTTTGGCACACTTGCATGATGAACTTCCGCTTGAGTAATGAACAGTGCGCCCTCGCCTGCCATGGAGATCAATACATGTTTCGCACCTGCTTCCAGCAACTTGCGGCCGTACAACACGAGTTCCTCACGAGTCTCAATGGTTACACCAAACAGTTCGGCCAGTTCATGATGATTTGGTTTCACCAGCAAGGGTGCATGTTCAAGAGCTTCCATTAATGCAGGGCCAGTTGTGTCAATCACAAATTCGGCTCCCGTTTGCTTGCAGACTTTAATAAGGCGATCATAGAAATCCGATCCAAGTGAAGGCGGTACGCTTCCGGACAGAATGACAATATCTCCTTTTTGCAATGAAGACAATTTGTGTATCAACTGCTCTGCCTCTTCTGCACGTATTGCAGGTCCAAGACCATTAATCTCGGTCTCTTCTCCATGCTTCAGCTTGATGTTAATGCGAGTATCGTCTGCAATCGTCACAAAGTCTGTGAGAATGTTATCTTCCTGCAACTTGTCATTAATGAAACGTCCTGTGAATCCACCAAGGAAACCAATAGCCGTGTTATCTGCTCCAAGTTGATTCAGTATGCGAGAGACATTAATGCCTTTGCCGCCCGGAAGCTTCAAATCCCGATTCATTCGATTCAATCCACCAAGTTTCAGCTCATCGACTTCCACGATGTAATCAATGGACGGGTTAAGTGTTATCGTATATATCATTGTTATCCCTCAATTATTTTAGTTTTCTGGGCGATTCCAGGCCGCCAGTGTTCTGGCATCTGCTCGGTAATCAAATCGGCCTCCTCCAAATCAAACAATTTGGCAAAAGTAATTTCCCCTATTTTGCTGGAATCAGCCAGCACATAAGATTTTCCCGACAATTGATGTGCACGCCTTTTAATCAAGGCTTCCTCCGGATCCGGTGTTGTATACCCCATTTCGGGATCTACTCCGTTGCTTCCAAGAAAACATTTATCAAAACGGAAATTATCCATGTTCTGTAATGCGATACTTCCAATGACTGCTTTTGTATGAATTTTCATCATACCTCCAAGCAAATAACTGCGAATACGCTTGCTTACCAAAGCTTCAACATGTGAAAGTCCATTGGTAACAACTGTTACGTCCTTAGCTTCAATAAAGGGAATCATGGCTAACGTTGTCGTTCCCGCATCCAGATAGATGCATTCGCCATTTTCGATCTCCTGAGCAGCCAAACGAGCGATCATTGTTTTTTGTTGAATGTTTTTGAACGTTTTTTCTTCCATGCCCGGTTCCAGCGTTTTTTCGTTCACCAGTGCGGCACCGCCGTGGATGCGTTTGAGCATCTGGCGACTCTCCAGATCGATCAAATCACGCCTAATCGTTGATTCAGAAGCACCTAGCACATCAACAAGCTCTTGCAATTTCACAATTCCCTGTAAATGTAAGCGCTCTATAATTGCAGCATATCGTTCTTCAGTCAGCATCTTCATTCCTCCAACTGCTTCTATAGTATCATAAATCCCTCAAAAAACAACCATTTTCATTCAAAATAATTTAAAAACATTCAAAAACCCGCATCTTTCGACTTATTTTCTTGTCCGATTGTCCCTTCCCCCGAATCCTACATATGCATCTGATAATCTAGTCCCTATTTTATCGAAGGTGGTGACCTGATGGCAGATCATCCAAACAAACGGCGAAAACCTTGTGTCCTGCATCAGAAAAAGAAAATTGCGAAGCCTCGTTTTGGATGGATCTCCTCCAACTGGAGTGGTTATGCTCGTACAGGCACACAGAACCAATACCGCCGCATCTCAGCTGAATGGATTGTCCCCTATGTTCTATCTGGCACACGTAACGCATACTCATCCGCATGGATTGGAATTGACGGCTTTGAGAACAGCAGTCTTATTCAGACCGGAACAGGTCACGACTGGATTCAAGGCAAACCCAGCTATTACGCCTGGTGGGAGATCCTGCCTGACGTGGAGACGATCATTCCACATCCGGTTTCCCCAGGCCATCATATTCGAGCAGTCATTGCCAAATTAACGCGCAAGACCTGGTGCATCACACTTTCTAATCTAACCCTTGGCTGGACCTTCCGTACCATTCAGTATTATTCGGGTCCGCAATCCTCTGCGGAATGGATTGTCGAAGCACCCACTGTCGGAAGTTCCATCGCCTCAATGGCACGGCTTAGTCCCGTGACCTTCAACATGTGCCGCCTGAACGGATGCTCTCCTACTTTTCGTACCTCTCAAAAAGGGATCATGATTCAAGGAGGAGGTATCGTCTCAATCCCTGGTTCCCCTAATCGGTGCAAAGATGGATTTACAGTTCGTCGCTTTAAGGTTCGTCGCAGCACTTGATTAATTAATGATTGAACGAAGTTTCATACTTCGTGGTTTAAAGTTGGTATTTCAAGACCTTCGTATCTCCATTAAAAATCCTGCAGCGTCCATCGCTTATGCGCGGCGTTGCAGGATTTTACTCTTCATGGGGATTTCATTCTCGTTTATGACTCTACAAGCATTGCATCCGGTTTAGGTTTAAGCCAGTTGCCATCCTCATTAATAAACGCCCCCTTGAAGCGCCCCATCTCCAATTGTTCAATCAGCCTCTCCTCGTCCATGACCAGAATCTCAGCGAGCTGCCCGGAGGTGTAGTAATGAGCGGGATTGTAATCGAGCAGCACAGGAACAGACGTATCATATAGTTCTTTGATCAGATTCTCAAAGGAATGCCGACCCAAGTTCTCCATATCTCTATAAAACTGCAAATGTTGGGACACCATATTACGGAAAGATTTATTCTCAAGGTGCATCCACAACGTATTGCAGGCCTGAACACTCATATGATTTTGTTCCACATCGTAAAATTGAATTTCTTCGATCTTCATGTATTTCTCTTGAAATGCAACGATCTTAATCAGAGGTACATTTCGTTTACGCGAAGCTTTCTTCACATGGGCCCTAAATTGTTCATAGTTCATTTCCTTCATCTATTATCCCTGCCTTTAACATGTTCCAACCGACATTTTACAACAAATCAAAGGCAAGTGTAACCTTCATCATGTGAAAAACAAAAAAACGTGCAGCATCAAATGCCACACGTTCACGATCTTATGGGGGGCAATTCACTCAGCGAGGGCACCGGTTTTCACCCATGTAGCGGTAAATTCCTGTTCTTCATACGCATAGAATTGTTGCAAAATAACCTCCCGGTCATCGAGGAACAACTGATCAGCTATGGCCGAGACCAGTTTGGGTACCGCACTCTTGGTGCCCGATATAGCCGATGCCGACAGACCACAGCTGGCAAGTGCAGAGTAATTAAATACAAACAGTCCATGCAACTGCTTCTCACCTTGTTCATCCCTGCTGGTCATCGCAAACCCGGAACTCAGGTATGGATGTGCATCCAGTAATGCATTACGATGCTCTGGCGGAGCTTGGTAACAGTCCTTCCAGCGAGCGATGTATGGCTCCACCAGTCTTAGTTCAGGACGAAGTGCCGGATCACTAAGCAGACCTGTACTGATAATCAGAAAATCAAACGTAAATGCCCCCTGTGCCGTATGCACAATCGCGCCTTCGTCCATCGCTTCTACACTCAGCCAAGGCGAGTTCAGATACAGTTGGAATCCAGGCCAGGCTGCCGCTCGATTAAACGTATCGTTGGTTGGCGGTTGATTGAATTTGAAGAAATGAGAGATCACTTCATATTTATCCGCAACCGGAAGAGCGTGGAATCGCTCAATCATACCGGACTGCTCCATCTGTCGAATGGGATTAACACTAGGCAGTTGTTCCCGTCGTACAAATACATGCGCTTCCGCCACGCCCGCGGCAAGGGCATAGCTCGCATTATCAAAAGCAGAAGCGCCGCCGCCCAGCACAGCAACCCTTTTACCTTTTAACCGCTCAAAATCAATCGCTTCCGACGTATGGGCATACAGTTCCCGAGGTAATCTATCAGCAATCATGGATGGCACATGCCACTCTCCACCGCCTTGTATTCCCGTGGCAAACACGACTTTCCGTGCAAGGATGACGTCCTTGTGAGTTCCTGCCTTCTTCACTTGAAGTCGATGTATTCCGTTCTCTATCGGCTCAACCAGCGTCAATTGGATCTCATTAAGCACAGGCAGATTCAGCACTTCACGATACCAGCGCAAATAATTCATCCAGTCTCCACGCGGAATTTTATCTACCTCATTCCAACCTTCGGCCCCAACCTGTGCTTCCCACCATGAGCGGAAGGTTAACGAGGGGATCCCCAGATCGATGGAAGTCAGATGCTTGGGGGTACGCAGAGTAACCATACGCGCATAAGTCTGCCAAGGTCCTTCAAGCCCCGATGTATTCTCGTCAATGACAAGAATATTGGAGATTCGTTCCCGAAGAAGTCCAAATGCTGCCCCTAATCCACTCTGACCTCCACCCACAATGACGACATCATAGACGTGACCATCGATATGTTCTCTTGGACGTACCCAGTTCGCGCCACCAAATGACAAATAATCCAGATCAGTCTTCACACGTTCATTCAAAGCTTCCAGGCTCATGATTCATCAACCCTTTCGAGATACATATATGAACTCGCTTTTTTTATCATTTGGTGTTAGTTTGTTGTTAACTTCACTAAGATTAATTGCACTTCACTTGTATTCCTGAAATGTATTAGCGTTATTATAAGATTTATTAGGGATGAATTGAAGTTGGTGGCAGATTTATTGTCATCAATACTAAAAATAACTGACATGCTTGTTAATCTGCACGAAACGCTAATTGGATGGTCACTTCCTCTCCAGATGTTGCTTCCTTTTCAACGGAAGAGTTGCAGAAAACAAAAAAAAGACAGACCAAGATGTAACCTTGGTCTGTCTTTTAAAAGAAATGCTATTGGTCGGCCTGTTCACGGCGCTGCAATTTTTCATTGGTTAATTTCTCAGGGGTCACATCATGACCCAGTGGGTCCACAACGGATACTGCCAGCATGGTTGTCAGCACCTGACCTCGAATAGCCTGCAAATATTGTTTTCTAAGCTCCTGCTGCTCGCTTTGCTCTGCCTTTGTCAAACCGACGCTGCTGCGTTGTTTTCGACTTAATTCATTAATGCGTCCCAAAAAAGGAATCATGAAATCCACCTCACTTGTTAGTCCATTTTCCAAAAGATATTTCGAATATCTTCAAACTAACTTATTACAACTTTACGAATTTGTCCATAGGCTCGATCCATTGAGAAGTTTTAGGTGATTTCATGCACAGACCACACAATGCCATTTGTAGCACCACTGCCCAAGTTCAACGTAATCGTTAGCCCGTTCGCGGCATAGAACAACCCAATCACATCTCCCGCATTCAGTGCCACCTCAACTGCCAATGTAACTGAACTGCTCCCCAAGACTGCCCGTATTGTAAGCAAGGTAACAGCTAAATTCAAGATCGGCAACAAACCACTAACGAGTGTTGTAACCGTAGGTGATGTCCTCTGGACAAGAAAGGCAGGGTTAACTCCAGCACCCAGTGATAAAGCGATTGCTGCGGTCGTTGCATAATTGATCGTGGCCACAATGGAATATCTTCCTGTCACGGGCACCGTATAATTTCCTGTGGTTGCATTGAAGTTGGCATTACCGTAATAAGGACTCGTTGTTGTCCAGTTGGTTAATTGTGTGCTCGTTGCTGTAGAAAGTGATGCCAGGAAGGCCGAGAAGCCTTGTGTTGCAAAGTTGGGCCCGGTTGGGCCCGTGGCTCCTGTCAGCCCCGTTGCCCCAGTCGCTCCTGTTGTTCCTGTTGCTCCGGTGGCACTAGTTACACCAGTGATGCCAGTAGCTCCTGTAAGTCCGTTAGCACCAGTTGGTCCAGTCGGGCCGGTTGGACCTGTGATTCCGGCTGTCCCTGTTGCACCTGTGGCTCCTGTACTCCCTGCTGCTCCAGTTGAACCAGTGGCACCTGTAAGACCAGTCGCTCCTGCAACTCCGGTTGCTCCTGTGGTGCCCGTTGCACCTGTAGTTCCTGTTTCTCCAGCTAATCCCGTAACACCAGTTGGACCAGTGATTCCTGTTACACCTGTTTCCCCTGTGATGCCAGTTGTGCCCGTTACGCCAGTAGCTCCGGTTGTTCCAGTGCTTCCTGCTGCTCCAGTTACACCTGTAATACCCGTAGTTCCGGTTATGCCGGTAACTCCCGTAGTCCCCGTGACCCCAATGGTACCGGTTGCGCCTGTTACACCCGTCTCTCCAGTAGCTCCAGTCACGCCCGTAATTCCAGTCGCGCCTGTTACGCCAGCAACTCCCGTGGTTCCCGTGGCTCCAGTCACACCAGTCGTACCTGTGACCCCTGTTAGACCCGTTTCCCCTGTGACCCCAGTTACACCAGTACCGGTTAAACCAGTAACTCCCGTAGTCCCCGTACTTCCCGTTGCTCCGGTCGCACCTGTAGTACCCGTAACACCAGTTACGCCAGTCGTCCCGGTTATGCCAGTGGCACCGGTTGCTCCCGTTACACCTGTCGTACCGGTAGTGCCTGTTACACCTGTCGTACCGGTAGTGCCTGTTACACCCGTCTCTCCAGTAGCTCCAGTACCACCGGTGAGTCCTGTCGCACCAGTCGTTCCTGTGACCCCTGTTAGACCTGTTTCCCCTGTGACTCCTGTTAATCCAGTCGTACCTGTTACGCCAGCAACTCCCGTCGTTCCCGTTGCTCCAGTAGCCCCGGTGGGTCCCGTCACACCAGTCGTACCTGTGCCCCCTGTTAGACCCGTCTCACCAGTTTGGCCAGTTGTGCCGGTGGCACCTGTAATTCCAGTAGCTCCAGTCACACCCGTAATGCCAGTTACGCCGGTCGTGCCGGTTATTCCTGTTTCTCCTGTAAATCCGGTTACGCCAGTAATGCCAGTAGCACCAGTCAGTCCAGTCGCACCTGTGATCCCGGTTAGACCCGTCTCCCCAGTGAATCCAGTAAGTCCAGTTACTCCCGTAACTCCAGTAACTCCGGTTGATCCTGTCACACCAGTTTGACCAGTAATTCCAGTAGCACCAGTCGGCCCGGTTACGCCAGTTATTCCTGTTAGACCTGTTTCCCCTGTAATGCCTGTTGTACCCGTTACGCCAGTAACTCCGGTGGGTCCCATGCTTCCTGTTGCTCCAGTCGTACCCGTGAGACCAGTTATACCCGTTTCCCCTGTGACACCAGTGGCTCCGGTCGCACCGGTTGATCCAGTCGTGCCGGTAAATCCTGTAGTACCTGTAACCCCAGTTACGCCGGTCGTGCCAGTTATTCCTGTTTCACCAGTAATACCCGTTGAACCAGTTGCCCCTGTAACTCCAGTAGCACCAGTCGTTCCCGTGATGCCGGTAACTCCGGTGGGGCCCGTACTTCCTGTTAGACCTGTTTCCCCTGTGACACCAGTTACGCCAGTTGTGCCGGTTGTACCCGTGCTTCCTGTTGCTCCAGTCGTACCTGTGACTCCGGTTGTGCCGATGGGTCCTATTGAGCCGGTGACTCCTGTTAACCCTGTATCACCAGTAATGCCGGTAGCACCAGTAATTCCAGTGAATCCAGTCACACCTGTGTTGCCCGTAACGCCAGTAACTCCCGTAGATCCGGTCGCACCAGTCGTTCCGGTAATTCCTGTTAGACCTGTTTCCCCAGTGGCTCCAGTCGCGCCAGTTATACCAGTCGTCCCAGTTATACCAGTCGTCCCAGTTACTCCAGTAATTCCTGTGATACCCGTACTTCCCGTTGCTCCAGTAACCCCGGTGACTCCTGTCGGACCTGTCTGACCAGTGACGCCAGTAGCTCCGGTCGCACCTGTTGTACCCGTAACGCCTGTTACACCCGTCTCTCCTGTAATGCCCGTGGTTCCTGTTTCTCCAGTCGCACCAGTGACTCCCGTTAGACCCGTAATGCCGGTTGTACCCGTACTTCCCGTTGGGCCGGTCGCACCTGTAATTCCCGTTTCCCCAGTGGTACCCGTAATGCCGGTAGATCCAGTAATACCTGTCGTACCAGTTGGTCCTGTTTCGCCAGTGACTCCGGTTGTGCCTGTGACCCCGGTGGATCCCGTTAGACCAGTCGTTCCGGTAACTCCTGTTTCACCAGTACTTCCTGTAGCACCGGTCACGCCTGTGATGCCCGTGGGTCCTGTTACTCCAGTTAATCCCGTAACACCAGTTAAGCCAGTCGTGCCGGTTGGCCCTGTTTCTCCGGTGACCCCGGTTATGCCCGTAGCTCCGGTAATACCAGTTGAACCAGTAGACCCGGTGAGTCCTGTCGCGCCAGTTATACCAGTAATTCCTGTTGTGCCACTACCTCCGGTTACTCCCGTAATACCAGTTGTTCCCGTTACTCCAGTTAAACCAGTCGTGCCGGTTGGTCCTATTTCACCAGTTGGGCCAATAGAACCGGTAGGGCCCGTTACACCTGTGTTTCCAGTTAGACCTGTCTCTCCAGTAACACCTGTCGGGCCGGTTACGCCAGTCACTCCCGAGATACCTGTAATTCCGGTTGCTCCTGTCGCCCCAGTCGGTCCCGTCGCGCCTGTGAATCCTGTTAGGCCCGTTTCCCCAGTGACACCAGTCAGTCCGGTAGCTCCGGTCACGCCTGTGATACCTGTGGTTCCAGTAATGCCAGTTAGTCCAGTTGTACCTGTAATTCCAGTTTCTCCAGTTGCACCGTTCAGTCCCGTCACACCAGTCGTACCTGTGAGCCCTGTTAGACCTATATCTCCAGTTATTCCGGTTGCACCGGTAATTCCTGTGGCTCCTGTGCTCCCAGTTAGCCCCGTCTCTCCAGTGACGCCTGTTGCTCCGGTCACACCAATTGTACCCGTAACGCCAGTTACGCCAGTTGTGCCGGTTGTCCCTGTTTCGCCGGTGACCCCAGTTATGCCAGTAGTTCCGGTATTACCAGTTGAACCAGTAACCCCGGTGAGTCCTGTCGCGCCAGTTACACCAGTAATTCCTGTTGTGCCACTAACTCCGGTTGCACCCGTACTTCCAGTAGCTCCAGTTATACCTGTTAGTCCTGTCTCTCCTGTTGGGCCAGTTACACCAGCTGTACCCGTGTTTCCGGTAATACCAGTTGGTCCAGTCGCACCCGTAGGACCTGTAATACCAGTTGCACCTGTACCTCCTGTTAGACCCGTCTCTCCAGTGACACCAGTGGCCCCGGTCGCTCCCGTAATTCCCGTCGGGCCGGTTACGCCAGTCACTCCCGAGATACCTGTAATTCCGGTTGCTCCAGTTGCTCCAGTTGCTCCAGTCGCCCCAGTCGGTCCCGTCGCTCCTGTCGTGCCTGTGAATCCTGTTTGACCCGTTTCCCCAGTAGATCCTGTAGCACCTGTAACTCCGGTGGTACCCGTTTCTCCACTAGATCCAGTCGAACCTGTCTCACCGGTTGGGCCTGTCGTACCTGTAATTCCTATTTCTCCAGTAGCACCGGTTGATCCTGTCTCACCTGCCGTGCCGGTAATTCCTGTTTCACCGGTCGCGCCTGTGATGCCCGTGGTTCCTGTTACTCCAGTTAATCCCGTAACACCAGTTGGGCCAGTAGTCCCCATTAGACCCGTCTCACCAGTAATTCCGGTAGCACCAGTACTTCCAGTAGATCCAGTCACACCTGTGTTGCCCGTAACACCAGTAACTCCCGTAGCTCCGGTCGCGCCAGTTATTCCAGTCAATCCAGTAATACCGGTCGTCCCAGTTACGCCAGTAATTCCTATGGTACCCGTACTTCCAGTTACACCTGTCGTACCTGTAACGCCTGTTACTCCCGTCTCTCCTGTAATGCCCGTGGTTCCTGCGGGTCCTGCGGGTCCCGTCTCCCCAGTTGGGCCAGTCGTACCTGTAATCCCCGTTTCCCCTGTGACACCAGTTGTGCCAGTTACGCCAGTGGCGCCAGTCAGTCCGGTAATTCCTGTAGTACCCGTGACGCCATTCGTACCTGTTGCTCCTGTTTCGCCTGTGACCCCGGTTGTGCCGGTTACACCGATGGGTCCCGTTAGACCAGTATTTCCTGTCGCTCCGGTGAGTCCTGTCACACCTGTTAGACCCGTTTCTCCAGTGGCACCAGTTGCTCCGGTCGCACCTGTACTGCCCGTAAATCCAGTAATTCCTGAAGCACCAGTATTTCCAGTAGCTCCCGTCTCACCAGTTAATCCAGTTGCCCCCGTAGTGCCTGTTGTTCCAGAAGTACCAGTGATACCAGTCGCTCCAGTGTTGCCCGTGGGTCCTGTTTCTCCAGTTACACCTGTGGTTCCGGTATTACCAGATGAACCAGTAGTCCCTGTCGGACCTGTGACCCCTGTTAGCCCCGCTTCTCCAGTGGCACCAGTTGCTCCGATTGAACCTGTAATGCCAGTACTTCCCGTTGATCCAGTACCTCCGGTGGCTCCTGTCACACCGGTCGCACCTGTTGTACCCGTAACACCAGTAACTCCTGTGATTCCAGTTTCTCCAGTTAGACCGGTTACCCCTGTAACACCTGTAAATCCAGTAATACCTGTTGTGCCAGTGCTTCCTGTTTCGCCAGTAACTCCGGTTGTACCAGTGGGTCCTGTTAACCCTGTAACACCAGTAATTCCAGTAAATCCAGTCACACCTTTGTTGCCCGTAACGCCAGTAATTCCTGTGGTACCCATACTTCCCGTTGCTCCAGTAATACCGGTTATACCAGTTGGTCCGGTTGCTCCTGTGGTTCCTGTTTCACCAGTAGTTCCAGTTAGTCCCATCACACCAATGCCAGTTGGACCAGTTGCTCCAGTTAACCCCGTGGCCCCAGCTAATCCAGCAACTCCAGTTGAACCTGTAAGGCCGGTTATACCAGTATTTCCTGTAGCACCTGTCACGCCTGTGGCACCAAAACCGGTAATTCCAGTTGCGCCGGTTGTTCCTGTGACTCCAGTCGATCCGATGCCAGTTGCACCTGTAACTCCTATGCTTCCTGTAGATCCAGTTGCTCCCGCCTCACCCGTTAGACCGGTTGGACCTGTAAATCCGGTAGTTCCAGTCACACCTGTGGTGCCCATCAGTCCGGTAACTCCAGTTGCCCCTATAGCCCCAGTTATTCCAGTTGAACCCGTAACTCCCGTAGCCCCAGTGACCCCAGTCCGTCCTGTTAGTCCGGTTGCTCCCCTTTTGCCTGGAGACCCAGGGTCTCCGGTTAACCCGGTAGCTCCAGTTGCTCCGGTGTATCCTCTCATTCCCCGATAACCCCGTGGGCCGCGAAGGAAAGGAATCCTGTGGCTTTTCTTGTTTTTGCATGAACGTCTGCTTTTCTTACATGACTTACTCTTCTTCTTTGGGATAGAGTGCTTTTTTGATTTTTTGGCTTTCCGTTTAACTGTGCTGATTGAGGAAATTTTACGTTTCTTTCTGGACATACCGCTCACAAGAAAATCCCCCCTCCTTGTACACCACGTCAAATCTCCGCATTTTACAATAGTACAGTCTATGCCCAGGACTAGCTTTGTGCGCCCCCTAATCAATATGCCTATGAAACCACCATAGTTAGTGATCAATCAATTACTTTTCTCCAAAAAATATATTTCCCTTTACTCCACCTGCAACTCCTTAATCGTCAACGCAATTCCCTCTTCGAAAGATGTTGCCACAACTGGACCAATCTGTTCCTCATATTTCTGTCTGCTCAAGATCAGGGGTTCCTCGGTCAGATATAACATCTCTACAATTTCTTTCATAACGGGTACACCCAGTCCAATCAACGACAATCCCACTTTTCCTAATGCTATCACAGGTTTTCTTATCCCCGCAGCCTTCTGTGCCATACGCACAATCTCATGACCCGGAATGATCCCCGATCCAGGAATGTTCCAGTTCTGTCCATACGTCGTCTCCCTGCTTGCCAGCTCCACCACCATAACCGCAGCATCCGGTAAATAGATGTACTCTCTGGGTACTTTCATATTTCCGATAAAAAAAGCCATTCTGCCTTTCGCTATCGCTTCAAGCGTTGAACCCAGATAGGAAGCCTGATTAGCCGATGGGCCATAATAGTCCGGCAAACGAACGATCATCACCTGTGCTCTGCTCCATCTTGTGCTAAATAACATTTGTTCATAGGCAAGTCGTGTCTTGCCTTTGCGGGTGTGTGGCTGTTTCGGGTGTTCTTCCGTTACCTCCCCCATTTGCCTTCTACCATAAGGGTAGATTCCGTCTATTACAACCACGTTCAGACCCAAGTGTTCTGCCGCCGCCATCACGGATTCGCCCAGCGGAATCAGACTGCTCTCCATTTCGTTATACGGGACATTCGCACAATGAAACATGACATCCATTTCCTGAGAAGCAGCGATAATATCATCCGACCGAAATGCATCTCCCACTGCGATTTGCAGGTGATCTGGAGATCCCAACTTTACCGCAAGTTGCTCCAGTTTTTGACGGGAGCGCCCAAAAGCAATCGTAGAAATGCCTCGTTTAATCAATTCCTCCGTAATCGCTGCACCTGTTCCACCTGTGGCTCCAATCACAATAGCTCTTTTCATCGTAGATCGACCTCTTCCATCCATTTAGTTATTGATCAATAACTTACCTGACAACAATATAATCCATAATTAGTGATTGATCAATAACTAAATTTCAAAAAGGGAGTTCCCATCCCTCTCTATCGGTCCTTCAGCTCAGGCATGTCCAGTGCAGTAGATAAATTACACAACATCCCAATCGCCAGGAAAATCATGGTTCTTTTCAGCGGTTCAGCAATACCTGCAACGGTGAAAGCTTCCAGTACCATGCTTCGTACATCACGAATGCCTTTTTGCATGGCCTGACGAATGACTTCTTCCCGGATCGTTTGTGCCTGCATCTGAAGCAAAATTTCGCTCTTGTGCGATTCCAGAATCTTATCGTAGGCTTCAATGAGATCATTCTCCAACTGATCTGGCGTCGCCGTCTCCACCACAATTCGAAACGAATCAATCACCCGTGTCCATGAGACCTCAATTGCAGTTAATAATAAAGCTTCTTTGGTTTTGAAAAAGCGAAAGATATACGGCTGTGAGATCTGTGCCCGTTCAGCCACCTGGGCTGTAGTCGCACGATAATAGCCAATTTCCGCGAACACATCGATTGCCGCAGAGATAATATCATTTCGCCGATTAACCGACGCTGCTGTATCTTTAGCCATCATTTTCCCCTTCCAACGTACAGTTATGAATTGATCAATAACCTGAAGTATATCTGATTCATGTAATCAAGGCAAAATGCAATATAGTGACACTTCATTTAACCCTTGAACTTACTGGGATTATAGCCATACGTTTGCCTGAAACGACTGATGAAATAACTGCTGTTCACATACCCAACCAGATGGGCGGCCTCCGATACACCAACTTGCCCACTCTCCAGTAGCTCACGCGCCTTTTCCATCCGTTTCTGAATGACATACGCATGAATGGATCTGCCGTATTGCTGCTTGAATGCTCGTTTTAGCTTATTTTCATTCATCATGGCCGGTCGAACCAGCTCCGGAATTGTAGGTGCGTCGGCATAACGGGTATCCAGAATTCGTTTGACTTCCTCTAATCCAGCTCGGTCGGAGTCACTCAGTCTCACCTCTTGCACATGGGAATGAGATCGGTCCGTCAACTCTCCGGCAAGCACTGCAATTAATTCCGCCAACTTGGCTTCCAAATAATATTCACGGATCTCATTCGTGTAATTGCATTGTATCATGTCCTGAATAACCCGACGTGCCACAGGCGGTATATCGATCCCTGCATTTTTCGGCAAATGATTAAATATCCCAATCGCTCCAGTCTGACGTATCGTCTCAAACAGCATCGGATAGTATTCCTTATGGACCTGTAACCCCAGTTGCACACTTCGCTGCCCTTCTTCATACATATTGGATGTGGCAAATGCACCACCCTCATAGATCCCAAAGTGATTTTCCAACAATCTATGCTTACGTCCAGTATCTCGATTACACCACTGCTGCTCACCCGTCAGGTTAAATGCAAGAACAAACCCTGCATGTTCACTACGCTCATCGACGACTGTATCTCTACACGGGGTAAGATCACAGAACGACCAATTGGCATGTGGTCCCAGACTTGTCGTTTGAAATACACCACTTCCTGCGTGATCCGGTAGATAAAATGTGGACATATCGTTCCTCCTTATTCAGATATAAAAGCTCCCGTTTAAGGTAACAAGTGCATGCGTATCCGTTGTAACCTATACACATCAATCTATTGAAACCAATACTCGTCACTTAACCTTAGATAAGGAGCAGACATCATGAAATCCCTAGACAACACCTACTATATCGCACTGAGTTTCCATATCCCCAAGCCAAAGCTTAAAGCATATCATGAATACCTCAACACACACGTGATTCCGGTTTATATGCGAAATATGAATGAGTCCATCACAACATACAACATATACACTCACAAATTAACGACAGAAAAACACGGTGAATTTCCCTTATGGAACATGTTACACGTTATACAACTTCAAAATCGTGATCTGGCTGCACCTCTCATGAGCGAACTAAACCAGATCCAGCCGTTTCCTGATGCCATCATCGTTCGTCAGGAATTGCTCGTCAGTACACCAAGCAGTAACTTTCCCGTCCAAAACCAACAAACCCGCAGACGCTGGCTCAAGCCGCTGCAGGTTGTGGAACATGTCGATGTTCAGCAGGATTCCTTGGAAGAATTCCGCAACATCATGATCCACGGAAATGGACCAGCCATGAATTTCATTTTGAGTGAACGGAAATGGTGCCATAGCTTCTATGCCCTGGAAACCGAAGAAGTATGGACTCATCACCCAGATTACCCGGAGTGGAATCAGCTCCACATTATTGCCTTGTACCCGGAAGCCCCTTTTCTGTATAAAAAGGATTTTGGACGTGGTCTCGCCCAGGCTTCTGGCGCCAGTTTCGAAGAGAACATGGATCGTCTGAAACAGATACGGACGATGCGGTACAAAAGTGTCAGTTCACTGCTGTAGAAGATTGCGCAATCGTGTTTCTGAATCCAGCTTCGGACAGCTATTGCAGTAACCATGTGTATGACTGCCGTCTCCAACCTGATAAGCCAGACAGCAATATCGGCGTATCAAGAAAGGCGGTCCCTGCCACGTGGGATGTTCAAATGGTTTTAGCTCATTGGCAAAAGTATATCCATTATCGTTATGCGGATCCAGCCATATGCTTTGATCTTCCTTGATCTGTGCAAGCCGTTGATTCGTCTTCCATATTCTTTGATCATGGACCATACGTACATACAATTGTTGCACATTATGCGCAACCAGAGACCACATGACCTTATCGCTCGCTCCTGTATCAACAGCTACTGCTCGCAGGACAGGCTCCAGATGTAACAGCATCCTCTTCTTGAGCAAGCCGCTTTCTGACATGCGCTGGACAGAATCCTCACCTTCCAGAAAGGTTCTCTCCAGCAGAGTCTCATATCGCATGCCGCCTGATCCATTCAATTCGAATCGTATATCATCCTCAGCCATGCTAAGTGTGGTGTCGTATAGACTGAATGCGGAGATTACGGCCATCACAAGCACCGAATAACGCTTGGCAAAAAGTGTACCGACGGCCGCACTCCCTTTGCCGCCCAGTTGGAGCCCTTGCTGCATAGCCTGCTCACGCAGTATCGAGTCTCGTTTCTTTTCATCCAGCAGATCCTTCACTCGGAAAGGATACTTGAGGTCATCGTAATTCGCTCGGATCGTCGTCACAAAAAAATGCTGTAATGTTTCCGTCATCTCTGCATGTTTAAGTCCTTGATAATGTCCCATCTATTGAATCATATCTTCAACTTCGTTAATTATCTCGCTGCGACCAATGACCCCCCAGCCCTTAAACAGCCAGAATGAGTCTGTCGTATAGACCTGATCTTCATTAAGAGCTGGTACTCCCTTCCAGAGTGAGCTTGCGTTGATGTTGTTTAGATAATCCTCGGCATTCGGATCAACCTCAAGAACTACGAAATTGGCATCGATATCCGCGATTTTCTCCATAGACAGGTCCTCACGCTGTTCGGCAGGCGTCACAGTAGTGGGTTCAAACCCAAGATCATGATACAATAATGTATTGGTTGGATGTCCTTTTGCCGCATATATTTGCAAGGTCTTCTCTCTTACACGCAGATAAGCCAGCTTTTTCTGATCCAGTTGTGCGATCTTCGCCTTTAATTGCTCTGCCTGTTGTTCTACCTCTGTAATCTTTTCTTTCGCTAGATCAACCTTATTGTACATTCCAGCAAAAGTCATCAAATCCTGAGTCCAATAGGTTGCGTCATCTTCATAATCCAGCCATTCGGTACCAAGTACAATCGTAGGCGCGATTTTCTCCAACTGATCATACGTATTCTCGGCAGTTCGACTTTCAATAACGATAACATCCGGATCGATCTGAAGGATAGCCTCCAGGTTAGGACTATCTGCCGACCCAACTGTTGGAACACCCTCAAGCTGATCTGCGAAGTAAGGCAGATAATCTCCTCCGTAACGAACTTCTACGTTAACCCCTGCTGGTTTCTCACCAATCGTCAGCATGTGATCGATATATGCAGCGGATAATACAACCATACGCTCTATCTTTTGCGGTACAACCGCTGTTCCCTTAAGATGCTCAATCGTTTGTGTACCGCTCTCTTCCACAGGGGTATCCTGTTGTTGAGGCTTTTCTTCCGATACTTCCGAAGTCTTGCCACATGCCGCCAGAACAAGCATAAGCAGGGTCAACAATAGTATAGTTGCTGCTCTCTGTCTTACCATTTGTATTAAATCCCCTCTACTATTTAAGAATAATAATCATTATCATTATAGTAGGGAAAAGAGAACAAGCTTGCCATGGATTATTCCACGCTCTTCACTTGCACAATATCACCGTACAGTGACACCAAGCTGCTCTGCTACATATCGCATAGCCCACATGCGTCCGGTTGGACCCAACGTCTTGAAGAAAATGTCTCCAGCGTTATAGACACAGCCCTCTTGAACAGCCTTTAATGCCAACCATTCACTGGACTGCTGCAATTGCCGTAGTTGAGCGCGCGCCTCTTCTGTAGGATCGACCATTACAAATATATGATCCGCATCGTATAACTGCAAATCGCCAACTTTCGTCTCCACAGCCCACTGTTGTTCCGGAAAATGACCAGGCAAATGGAAACCTAAATCATCATACAACAGAGCCCCTGTCTGGTTATTCAACCCATACATTCGGTAGAAATGGGAGGACACCCGGATGAACATCGCACTCTGTTTCCCCCATCTCGATTGAATTCGTCTTCGAAGCACCAGACTCAGGTCAGCATGCTGTTCAATCCACTGTACAGCCTTTTCGGTACGGCCCATAATGTCTGCCATATACAGCAGTCTTTCGCCAAAATGGTTGGTATGCTCCAGCATAGCGGTAGGTGCGATATGATGCAGAGATTCATTCGGCTGCAAACGATCACTTGTGATGATCAGATCCGGTTGGACTCGCCTCAACTCGTCATAGTTGTGATTGAAACTGTCCAGGACAAGTCCCTGATGGCTGTGCGCTTGAAGCGCAGGAACAGCAACATGACGAGCCACTCTCTGACCATAAGATAGTGCGCACACTGGCGTCATACCAAGCGTTATTACATAATCGTCCAAACCATAATACAAGGTGGCAATGCGGCTCACTTTATTTTTCATATACAACGTTGGGGCGACACCTTCGTTTTTCTTGAAGACTCTGCTGAAATAGTGTTCGTCCCGATAGCCCACTTGCTCCGCAATTTCCTTGATTTTATCTGAAGAAAATAACAGCTGTTTGGCCTTCGCCATACGTTGTTTCATAATATATTCGATCGGAGTCATGTTTAATTGCCGTTTGAACGTTCTTATAAAATGATTCACACTCAGCCCTGCCATACGGGCCATCTGATCCATTCGGATGTCTTTCATATACTGATGTGTCATGTATTCAAGTGCCCGATCCATGCCTGTGACAGGTAGAGTTACTTCTTTCGCACAGATCATTAACTGGATCAACAACTGGTGCAACAAATGTTTCCTGCGCGTCTTCTCCAAACTCGTGAAAGAGTCTTTTCCACGTACCAGGGTATCCATCAACTCCTGAATAACAGGTGCGTTGGAGGAAATATTAAGCTTGCCTGTAACAGGAAAATCAACCGCACCGCTATGCCATGCATTTCGATTCCGGGTAAGTGCCACGCAGGAAAATAAAATGATCTGATATCGCACGGGGGCTTCCATATCTGTCTGAAACTCCACATGCATTCCTGGTTTCAACAAAAACCACTCGTCTTGGGACACCGTATGTACAACGTTATCCATAGACAAAGATCCCTTGCCAGCGAGAACCCTGCAAATGGCGAACCGCTTCCAGATCCTGCGCTGGACAGCCCCCGGATTGCTGACGTAATGGCAAATGTGGACAGAAGTGAAATAAAGTTGCTCCAGTCGTTGTACCCAATCATTTTCTCCCATGCTGACGTCCCTTCCCAGTTCGGATCGAACCTATAACTACCTGATTACACTTAATTATTTTGCTTTCAGCAATATGTTTGTGATCGTATCCAGCTGCAATTCCAGTGAATACGGATCTTCCATCACGAACTCATCGCCTTTGTCTCCAAAGGAACCATAAGCATAAACCTGACCTTTCTGCACAGCGGGAAGATGCTTCCATACCTCACTGTTCAGTACCTCATCAGCGTCTGCGTCTCCCGAACCATATACGAAGATATGATCTCCCATATACTCCGGCAGCACTTCAAGGGAGATATTTTCGAACCCTTCCTTCATCTCCAATGCCTGCTGAGTAGGAGGCAATTTCAACATTTCATAAATGGTCGAGCTGCCGTAGTTACCGCCATCTGCCCCCATTACATACATCGCTTTGTTACCTATCTGTACAATGGATACGGTCTCCCCATCTTTAATAATACCATCGATCCGATTTTTGGCTTCTTCGACCTTCTCTTCATAGGTTGTAATCCATGTCTCTGCTTCCTTCTCTTTCCCAAACACACCAGCGATCCGGCGCAGTTTTTCCAGTGGACCTGAAGTTGTTTCACCCTCCCAATAGGGTAAAAAGACAGTCGTTGCAATTTTCTCGTAATCCTCGATATTTTTATCAATGGAACCGATGATAAGATCGGGCTCAAGCGAAACCAGCTTCTCCAGATTCATCGGGAATTCTCCTCCCAAATCTTCAATACCGGCTATCACATCAGCAGGAATATTGGACTTTTCAATCCAGGATTCATTCAGCATGAACGTTCTCACACCAACCGGTATAATGCCCAGTTTCAGCAGGTACCCCATGTATTGATCCGAAGCAACACGCTGAGGGTTGGCGGGAATCACCACATCTCCTCTCAATGTAGAAACCGTTCTTGTCTCTGGTTGGGCAGTCGATTTGCCTGCCTCTGTTGCCTGGTTACCCGATTGTGTAGTAGTCGTATTGCTCTCTGTTTGCGAACCGCTTGCAGACGGTGCGGTACTGGAACATGCCGCGAGTAATAGAGTAAGACACAGCAGCATGCTTACAGCTGTCATTTTGAATTTTCCTTGCATCAGTAATTCCCCTCCAACATTCTTGTGATATTGATAATCAATATCATTATATAGAGAGGTATGTAGCGGATGAAGGGCATTTTCTTGCATCACAGTGGGCAAATCTTGCTTTTGGTTCATTACCAATGCCTTTTTCGGCTTATCTAACCGTTGGCTTAGAGCTTTTTTGTAGCGAATTGGAGATTGTCCTTTGATTTTTTTGAAACTGCGACTTAGTGAATGTGCATCCAGATAACCAACTTGTTCTGCAATCTGTTGCAACGTAGCATCCGTGTGTACCAGAAGATGTGCAGCCCTCTCCATTCGGATCTGTGCAAGATACTGGATGGGACTGACGTTCAACTTTTGTTTGAACAATCTGGACAGGTGCCCCACGCTGCATTCCAATGCTTCCGCCATTATATCAAGAGCTATGGGTTCGTGCAGATGAGCATTCATATAATCAATAGCTTGTGTGACCGTATCCGGTTTCCATGGTTGGATGGATTGTTTATGTAAGTCTTCCAACAAAGAATATACCCATTGAAGAAATAGAGTTTTGGCATGCAGCTTTGCGAGTTTGGTGGACTGTTCCCACTCCCTTTTCAGTTCCTCCATACATCGATACATGTCCAGCGGACGGGTGGGTACAAGTGCATATTGGTCCTGGAACGGACGTTCATGATCCATCAAATGCTGAATTTCCATACCACAGGGCAACGCAAGAATGGTTTTGTACAAAATCATATAATACGCCACGCCCGAATCCGTCTCCATGTTTAAGTATGCCTGCTTGCCGCCATGAATAACGTGGAATCCATCTACAATATAACTGTGTTGATCCATTCGTATTCGTGCGCTGCCATGGATGATATACAAATAGACACTCGCCGGTAGTTGATAAGTCTTCAGCTTCTCGCCAGGTTGCAAATTGTTTTGGCGTACATCGAGTATTTTGACAAAAACATGATTCCACAGCTTGATGTGATCATTCAAATTCATATCTTCTGTACTTACCCTCCGATCCAAATGCACCTTCTTACCTTCTCAGCTGTTGTATGAACTGCAACCTGTCACGTTCGCTCGATGTGCATATCTTTTTTATTATAGATCAATTGATAATAATTCTCAATAACTCCATCGATCGATATAAACTGATTCAAATGGACACCCTACATAGACGACAATGCTTATGTACCGTGATAATACAGGTATAATCATCCTCTTCTTCTGAACCTGTTGCAAAATCCTAAAAGGCATGATATATTAATTGAGCCATCAATGATTGAGGCATCAACTATTGATACATCAATGATCGAGAGCATCCAAATAATCATTAGACAATGGCATTGTATACTGCAACTTTTATTATTGGTTAACATGCGCCGTTGTTCATGATTCAGATTCACCCGGGAGGTCTAGTCATGACACGTATTGTTTCCAAAGAAGAACAAATCATCAATCTGTTGAACGTATTGGGTAACAAAATTAGTCCCAAGTTCGAACGCTGTACAGGGATCAGTTCCTCTCGCTTTGAAATTCTGCATGAGCTGGATCAGGTAGATGAGATTAACCAATCCATGTTGCAGAAAATCATTAACATTGATAGTGCTGCGATTACACGCCACTTGAAACAGCTTGAGGTTGACCAAATGGTTACAAGACGCAAGAATCCTGAAGATAATCGGGTAACTTTTGTTCGTTTGACGGACCACGGTCGGAAGCAGATTGAAGGCTACAAAGCAGAGAAGACCAATTTTATCAACCAGATTTTACAGGATTTCAGTAAGGACGAAGTTCAGGCACTCGCCGATTTCCTGGAACGTATGCAAAACAATTTTTAAACCCATATATAGAGGAGAGATCCATTCATGAGTACAATCCAAAGCAAATTCCAAAAAACCAATGATTTTAACGAAATTACCTACGGTCGTCGTTCTGTTAAACTTTACGATCCTGAGGTGAAAATCAGCCGTGAAGAAATGACTGAGATTCTGGCAGAAGCTTCCCGTGCACCATCTTCGATCAATTTGCAGCCTTGGCGCTTTCTGGTTGTAGATACGGCTGAAGGTAAAGAAAAGCTTGCTCCACTTGCGAGATTCAATCAGAATCAAGTGTTGACTTCCTCCGCAGTCATTGGCGTATTCATTGATATGAACAATGCCGAACATATGGAAGAGATTTTTGGTAAAGCTGTAGAACTGGGTTATATGCCACAAGAAGTCAAAGATATGCAGTTATCAAAAGTATTGCCTTATTATGAAAGTATGCCTGCTCCCGCTATTCGCGAAGTCAATATGATCGACGCTGGACTTGCTTCCATGCAATTAATGCTTGTAGCACGTGCTCATGGTTATGATACCAACCCAATCGGCGGTTACGAAAAAGATCAAATTGCAGAAGCATTTGGCATGGACAAAGAGCGTTATCAAGCAGTTATGTTGATCTCTATTGGTAAATCAGCCAAAGAAGGTCATCCGTCCTACCGTCTGCCTGTAGAAACCATCACAACTTGGGCATAATAACAGGAACGTCATTCCCTGTAAGTTACGGTTATATTGGTCAATAAGCATACATTCTTAACACATTCCAAACAAACACAATATGGAGGTTACACATTATGATTATCATTCACGCTCATTTGCAGGTTAAACCGGACCAAGAACAAGCATTCCTCGCAGCTGCGAAAGAACTGATCGCTGCAACACGTCAAGAAGAAGGCAACATCAGCTATGACCTGGCAAAAAGCACTGAACACGAACAACAATACACAATGATCGAGCTGTGGAAAGATGAAGCTGCTACAGCATCCCACAATACAAGCACACATTTCCAAGCTTTTGTTCAACAAGCAGCAGCATTTATGGCCGCTCCTATGAACGTTGAAGTATTTGCTGGAGAACAAGTTAAAGCATAATAGCAGAACAGTTGCCATGCGTATCTAACATGCGAAGAAGCTGCTCTTGGTCATATGACCGAGGGCAGCTTTTTGGTTTCCTTTTTTTAAAATGTGTTCACTTCAGATCCACGATTTCTTGGTACTCAACTACACCATCCGGGCGGGAGTGATACTTTGCGGATTGTTAAACACATTTTTCGGGTCGTACTTGGCTTTGACTCTCCGCAGTCTGGCATAGTTGGCTCCATAGTACACTGGACCGGAATTTTTGATTCCTTGGTCTGGAACGTTGATATACGAACCGACAATGTATGGTTGCAATTTCTTGCGGGTATTACGAGCTAGTGCAATATTTTTGGCGGCATGGGATGGTTTGATCCACGTACTGGTCCATTCCACATAGAACTTCTCTTTCCGCCAGAAGAACGCGGTTGATCTAGGCGATTTGCGACTTACTGCTCCGCCCCAGTTGAGGAAATAGAACCCGCCTGGCCCCTCTTCCAAGTTCTCCAAGAATGCACGCATCGATTTGATGGCTTTATCGGGGAATGGTTTTCGTCCAAAACCGGACGAGAACTGGTTACTGTACCTTTGAGTTTCGATCGGATCAGGAAGCAATAAGAACTTTACAACTTCTGTGTATGGTAACAAACGAACGATGGTACTTGTCGGTGTGCCGACACTCGTAATCGGCTGTAATAGCCGGAGAGCCTCCGTTTTTGACCCTAGGAACAGCCCCTCCATGACGACATTGCCACCCTTTTTCGGTCCGATGGACAACTCGCTGCCCAATCTCGTATCAACAGAGGGAGCCCACTGCTGCCATACTTTGAGCACCTTTTCGAATTGAGCCCATGGCCAGGTGATTTTAAATACTGTCGCCTTCGCTGGAGCCCGGCGCACTTTGAACTTGTAGCGGGTGTACACTCCGAAGTTACCACCTCCGCCTCCGCGCGAGGCCCAAAAGAGATCTGCATTGCAATTTTTATTGGCTCGAATCACTTTTCCTTTGGCATCCACCATCTCTACTTCAAGCAAGTTATCACTGATGAGACCAATGGTACGTTGGAGAGGCCCAATTCCCCCACCTAATGTAATTCCACCGATCCCTACAGTTGGGCTATCACCAAAAGGAGCTATGAAACCTTGCTTGGCAAGGGTATTCGCAATTCTTCCCACGCGGTTTCCTGTTCCAACAACAACCGTTCCATTCTTTTTATCAAGCTTGATCGAATTCAGATCACTCACATCAATCACGATACCGCCGTTCACCTGCGAAAGGTTTACTTCAAGCGCATGTCTGCCGCTCCGCGGCCTGATCGGAACATTGTTTTCACGAGCCCAACGGATAGCGTTGGAGACATCTTTCGTCTTTTGGGCAAAAACAAAAACTTTGGGGTATCTGTCGGTATGCGGGTCCCAGTTCTTGCGCGCCGCTTCATATCCTGGATCACCTTTGTAAATAACCCGTCCGGTAAGCTTTGTTGATGATTTCACACATCCCACTCCTTGCTGAATAATTGTCCTACAGCCTCTGGTGCCTCAAGCACTTTATACTGTATGACGGACATTCGCGGAGGGAATGGGCTAGGGCCTTAATTTCAAGGTTCATGTCTCAGAGCAAGCAAAAAGGAATTTCCCTTTCAGGCCACAGACAGCCTTGAGGAAATTCCTTTAATGTTGTTGAACTAGTCTCTGCTCAAATCGGAATCAATTCTGATTAACTTGCGCGCTTCCTGTTCCTTTTCCCCATACCAGACGAGCACGTCGGCAAACAAATCCATGATGCGAATAAAGTTCTGCTTGTCCGCATCCGAAATCTGATCTGCATACTTGAAAATCTCATCAAAGCAAAGCTCCCTTACAAATTCAGTGTACTTCGCATATACCTCGCGCCCTTTTGCAGAAGGTTTGACGTAGATGTCTTTGCGGTTGCCGCTTAAATGAAATTTTTCGAGCAGACCTTTTTCCGTTAGATTCTTCACGTTCTTGGAAAATGTACTACGGCTTACGCCCAAGCGTGCGGCCATTTCCGACATCTTCTCTTCCTTGTCCTCGGCTTCCAGAATGTATTCCAGCGTCTGAATCTGTGAAGCCGAGAACATCATATCCGTACCATAACTTCGCTGCAACTTGTAGGTGTTCGAGTATGCATTGCCGTATTTGATAATTTTCTCAATCAGTGCCCGATGGTCGCCCATCCAATCTAATTTCATGAGTAATCCCTTTCATATTCAGATTCTCTCTCTTACTCTACTGAAATCAGATTCGTTTTTCAATCCATGTAATTGCTTCTTCAATAACATCATCACGAGTCGTTTCATTAAATATCTCATGCATCAGATGAGCATAGATTTTGAGTGTTTTATCTGTTGAAGCAATATCCCCATAAAAGTCACGAGAATCCTGTTCACTGACCAGCCCGTCATTGGACCCATGCAGAACAAGTACAGGATCTGTAAACTGCTTAGGGTTCTCCTTCAGCCATGCTATGCCATTTCCCAGGCTGTTAAACAAATCTACAGAGATCTGCTTTTCCACCAGTGGGTCATTCGCGTAAGCGGATACAACAGCGGGATCACTGCATACGCCATTGCCCAGCTCATTGGGGAAATAGGTGCCTGTAGGAAGATCCATCGGCAGTTCTCCGGCAACTTTTGTATTGTAACGAGTAAGCGCTCCGGATAGTACGATGCCTTTGACTTTGCCAGGATATTTCGTTCCAAAGGATGAGGTTGCAAAACCACCCATGCTATGTCCGATAACAAACAGCGGAAGGTCGCCGCTCTCCTGCAATGCATTCTCCACTACAACGTTGACATCCTCTATAATCTGGTGGAAATCACTGTAGAACGTACGTTGTCCTTCGGATCTGGCATGACCGCGATGGTCAAACCGATATACGTTAAAACCGCGCTGGCTCAGCTTCTCTGTCACATAATCGTAACGCCCTGCATGCTCAGCGAGTCCGTGTACAATAACGACAGCGGCTTTTGCATGTTCAACTGTATCCTTGCTGAAATAAAGCTGTGTACCGTCAAAGGATTTGATTGTTGTTTCAATCTTAGTCATCGTTTCCCCGTCCTTTTGGTGGTGTCCAAGCTTAAGCTTCGAGAAATCACTTCCTCCGCCTACCGTGGACACGCTTATTATTATTTCTCTTAAAAATAATATTGTTTCTTACAGAAACAATATATCATCCGACGCGACTGTTGTCTATAACAATTTAAAAGCGCTTTCAATAAAAGTGTCGCTGCTATAAATCTTAAAAAACACTGCTGTCTCCATTATTCATAAAGTGAATCAAATGAAACATATCGAGGCTGCAAGGAAGAATCCAACCGATATCAGGGTAAAATAATGAGATTGTTGATGCCAGGTAAAGTTAGAAAAAAAACGCTACCACACGAGGTGGTAACGTTTTTCGCTTTGTTATTCCCTAATACAAGGAGCACGTGCCTACATCAAACCCAACAGTTTATAGATCATCACTGCTGCTTCTGCACGGCTGGCATTCTTCTTCGGTGCAAACTCATCGTTACCTACACCGTTTATGATGCCGGCTCTATGGATTGCCTCTACCGCTTGCTTCGCATAGTTTGCGATGCTTGCTTCATCCTTGAAGGCTCTAGCTTCAGAAATCGCTAACGCTAGTTGCTTCATTTGGATTGCCTTGTATACCATAACGGCCATATCTTCACGCGTAATGTTCTCATGAACTCCGAATGTTCCATCTGGTTTCCCGTTCACAATCCCCAGCTTCTGCGCGGTTGCGATGTTTCCATGGTACCATTCACCTTGCTTCACATCACTAAAACTTGTCGTTGCGCGCTCATCCGATAACTCCAACATATTCATCAGCATGGTGATGAATTCTGCTCTTGTCACTTGACCCTTCGGATTAAACTCGCCGACATTTACACCCTTCACTATGCCTCTTGCTCCCAATCCCGAGATCGCATCCTTCGCCCAAGCTTGGGTCACATCCTGAAAGCTCGTTGCAACATACGCTACCGTATACTTGCCTGGATACGTTGGCTTGAACTCTACTTTTCCCGTCGCTTCATTGTATTTACCATTTGTCACCACTCTTAGCTCACCGTTATCCTTCACATCGTATACGATGACGTTGTTTGGATTCTCCGAAACCTTTAATGTATATGGCAATGCAATCACGAGATCATCTCTACCATCAAACACTGTAAGCTTCTTACCATCCATAGTTAACTTGATATCGTATACGACCTCACCGGTTAGCCCAGCTTGTGCACCAGCTGACAGTTGATTAGCTGGTATTTTCTTAAGCGACAATCCTAACGTTGTCCCTGCGCTTGTTTCTGTTCCAAGCATTTCGGTTGCCACAGTTACGACTGCCGAGCCTGTGTTGATCTCGATGCGATCTACCGTAGACGTTCCACTTGTTAAACGCGGATCTACTGCTAGCTCAATCGTTATCCCGTTCAAGCTTTCATCAGCTTCGAGACGCACCCGTAGCTTACCGCCTGTCGTTTGATCAAGCGCACGCTTCACCGTATCTGCACTTAACTTCACCTTAGAAGCATCGCTCTCATTAACTACTGGTTTAATGTTTATTTGTCCGTTGTCCATCACAACTGGCTCACTTCCACCTGGAGTTGGTGGTACTGTAGGCGCAGGGATGTTACCGCCACCGCCACCACTTCCATCACCACTGCCTGGTGCTTGTGGCATCCCATCAACCAATGGTTTTACCGTTACGGTAGCGCTGTCTGAAAAACCACCATCTACCGTAGTTACTGTGATGATTGCTGTTCCTGATGCAACAGCTTTTACTTGACCAGTCGCACTTACAGTGGCTACTACTGGGTTACTTGAGCTCCATATTACTGCTTTTTTCGTTGCATTTGCCGGTGCGATCGTAGCTGTCAATTGCCCTGATTGACCTTCTACGATGGACAATGTCTTTTTGTCCAAGCTAATTCCGCTAACAGGAACGTTCTTCCCACTGAGTGCATCATACTCACTTTGTGTAATCGGAATTACGGTTCCGTGACGCGGACTAGCGGGTAAATTGTAGTTAGAAGATAATGTCCAGTCACCTGATGCCAGATTGGTTGTCTCGAATGGAACATACCCCCTTCCTCCAAACTCATCTACGAATAAATACCATTTTTCTTCTGTATTTGATTTGAAGATCGTTGGACCCTCAACCCATTTCATGTTACCCACACCTTGATTAATCAACTTGAAGGCTGGATCTAAGATCGAGTCACCCATCTCCTGAAAAATCATCTTGCCAAATGGAGCAGCAGCTCCGTTGTCTCGTTCATCCTTCGTAAAACGATACACTTTTCCATCGTGTTCAATCATCGTGGTGTCAATGATGGAATATCCATAATCCAAATATACTTGCGGTTCAGTAAACGTATAAAAATCTCTTGTCTTGCTATACATCATTTTTTGATATGCACTGCCTGTATGGGATGCATCATCGAACATTCTTGATGCCCAAAATACGATATATTCACCTGTTGTTTTATCGTACATAATTTCTGGTGCCCATGTATTACCCGCTTCTTCCGGTGCAACCTCTACCATGCGTTGATCTGTCCAGTTGACCAGATCATTCGATTCCCACACCATAATGGAACGACTGCCCCATGTTTGCGCTTTGCCCCAGTCACCATTGCCGTTAATTTTCAGATCCGTAGCGATCATGTAGAACTTGTCACCTTCAGGCGAACGGATAACGAATGGATCACGTACTCCCTTCTCCCCTAAGGTAGAGGTCAATACAGGTTTACCATTATTCAATTCTCGCCAGTTCAACGGATCATTACCGTTACTTAGTGCAAAGTGAACTTGCTCGCCTGTTGAAGTACCTTCTCCAGTGAAATAGGTGAAGAAGTATCCCGCATAATTTTCAGCAGCAGGCCGTTCCTTGACCTTCGCAATAAATTCCTTTGTAGTGGATGCTGAATTTAAAGTAATCGTAGCTGTAAGCTTCACGTCTATATCTCCACTACCGTGCGACGGACGTTGTACTTCACCAGTCACTGAAACGACGTTTGGTTGAGCAGAAGTCCAAGTAATCGTTGTTCCATATAACCCGGATGCCGGTAATGATATATGACCTCTCACATCCGTAATGTTATGAACGACTAGCGCTGCTTTTGCTTCATCTACAGAAGCGGTATCGCTCGGTAATGCCTTAACCATCAACGTAAAGGTTTTGTTAACGGTCTCTGTACCATCTGTAAATTCCGCTGTTAGGGTTACAACTTGATCGCCCGTTGCGTTAGCTGGTCTGGTTACAGTACCTGTATTTGAGATCACTCTGTCCTTATCTGAAGTCCAGCTTATTGTTGTGCCATACGCACCTGATGTTGGCAAGGTTACATTGCTTATAATCGCATCTTTGGATGTATTCGAAGCAAGCAGATCAGCAATCGTTAATTGCTCTGTCGCAGCCGATACCAGCATGCCCTCCATTTTAGCAATCTTCTGATCTGCACGAGCCTGAAGTGATGTAATATCTGCCGCAGTCATCGCACCATCATAAATTTGGAAGTCTGCAATCAACCCGCCGAAGTATGGATCAGCTGTATAGAATGACTTACCGATGGTTCCACTACTGCCTGAAGTATTTTTTATTTGTTCCAGTGTCATTCCATTCGTTGAGCCTACTGCAACAGCAACACCATCAATATAAAGCGTTAGTGTACCATCTGTACCTGAAACAACAGTCGTAACTACTTTCCATTCATTTTTCTTTAAGCCCGTGGTCGAGGTTGAAGACTCATTATTCCAGGCATTCGTCGCGATACCCAAACGGGCTAGACCGTTAGCGTTATACCGTGGTGTGAAATACGTATAGTGCGTATTATTGTTCGGTCTTCCTAATGCATATAACCACTCCGCAGCGTTTTTACCGCTCCAGTTCACAATTGATGAAACGGTAATATCCGTTAATCCATCGAGAACTCCTTGTGGCAGCTCTACATAGGAGTCCGTCCTGCCCCCATTAAAGCTCAACACACCAGCATCTTGTGTACGAATCCATTCTGCCTTAGACGGATTCATCCATTTACCGTTGAAGTTACCTGTTTGGTCAATAACCGTTGCAGTCGCACGATCGATATCGTTCATATCGTAGTGGAGAATAAGCTCAGCACCAGAGGGCTGCTCTACTGGAGGAGTAACATCTTCATCTGCTAATGCTGTAATCTCTTCACCGGATAATGCACGATTATAAATACGGAAATCATCCAATTTACCAGCAAATAGACGATCAGAGCTATTTCTCGATTTACCAATATAATTCATCGTTGTTTCCAGTAACATTCTCGGCTCCACGTTAAATGTCGAGCTACGTTTAACCTCTTGACCATTCACATACAATACTGCCTCGAATTCGTCCATTGTAATGGCAACATGTTGCCAAGTCTTTGTTGGCAATAGTCCGGCATTTCTCACTGCATATTTATAATCAGACCCTAGTTTTGTGGTGTCATTGCTGAATTTCTCAGTAAAAGGGGTTACGACAGCGAACTCTAAACTACCTGTATCCCCTTGTGTACTCAAGTACATCGTATTGCGATTCACCTGTCTGCCTGTTTCGGAAGCAAAATCAAATATTCTTTGATTTGCCTGATTTCGGTCCATTTGAACCCATGTAGAGAACGTAGCCTTCTCCAGATTCAAGGATTGAATCAAGTGATCTGGCAGCTTCACATATCCTGTTGACCCATTAAGCTCTAGCGAAGCACCCGAAATCCCGATACGATCCTCTTCATTAATCGTTGCTCCACCTAAGAGTGTTGCATGATGGCCATTGCCCGAAATGTCGTTTAACGTTGCCCCATTCACTGTATCTGCATCAAATGAGTAATGTACAACCGGGTCTGTTGATGGTGCTGGTCCTTGCAATTCATACTTCTCTTGCAAAGCATTATACTCTGCACGTGAAATGGGAATGACCGTTCCATGTCGTGGTCCTGGTGGCAGTGCATATTGATCACTGCTTAATACATTGTTTATATATTGCGTGCTGCTATCCAGATCTGTTGTGTATCGTACATGATAGGGCCATGAATCAAGGAACAGATACCATTTGTCTTTATGAATATCCTTAAAAATCGTTTGCCCTTCATTGTTTCCATTTTTTCCGATCAAGCCAAGTTTGTTATCACGTGTTCCAGGAACAGCGTTGTATTGAAGGCCATTTGCTGCAATACCGTCCTTGTCATAGTAGAAATTAGGTGCTTTCTCTACATAGACTTTCGTATTCACTTCTGACTTGGTGAATCGATACAACATATCATCATGCTCAATAAACGTCGTATCAATGGTTGGCAGTGACTCATCAATCATGACCGTTGGTTCAGAAAAGTTGTAGAAATCTCGTGTTGTCGCGTAGTACATCACATTGTACTGACCTGCCGGTCTTCCGTTAAAATCACCATATGTCTCTGTATTTTTCATCGATGATGCCCAAAATACGATATACTCTCCAGTTACCGGATCATAGATCGCTTCTGGTGCCCACGTATTTCCTCCCGTCTTGGGAGCAACCTCGATCATTCGCTGCTCGCTCCAGTTAACGAGATCCTCTGACTCCCAGACCATCATGTAATGACTGCCCGTAATTTGAGCCTGGTCGAAATCTGTACTTTCACCCATTTTCAAATCGGTTGCCAGCATATAGAATTTATCGCCTTCTGCTGACCGAATAATGAATGGATCACGAAGCCCTTTTTCACCCATATCCGATTGAAGGATCGACTTCCCATTATTCAGCGCTTTCCAGAACAATGGATCTTCAGCTGTAGCGAAGGAGATCTCTTCCCCACCCTCATATTCACCTGTAAAATAAGCAAAGAAGTATGCATCAAGCTGTACTGGCGCAGCTGCTTTTTTAATTGTAAGGTCAAACGTACGCTCTTCAGAAGCTGTACCATTCGTAATTGTAGCTATTAACGTAACAGGTACATCCATAGCTTGACGGCTTACCCAGCCTAACTGTGTAGCGTTTCCAGCCGCTTCGGCTGTCCCTTTAACTACTGTAGGTTTGCTAGATGTCCATGTAATGGTGGAGCCTTGTTCACCTGTAGTTACAAGACGTAGGTTGCCTTTAACATTGTCCGCATTGTAGATCTCTAATTGTTCAGCATCCAGATCAACCTTCTGCTGATCATCGAATTGCTTCAAGATCGTAACAGGGAATACAGCTTCTATAGATACGCCTTGATACGTTAAAGTAGCGGTAAGCTCTGCTTGAACATCACTTGCTTGAGCATTTGGACGTTGCACAGTGCCACTGTTAGAGATAACTGCAGGTTGACTGGAACTCCAAGTGATGGTTACGCCGTTTTTACCGCTAGTCGGCAAGGTAAGGTTTTTCGTTATCTGTTCAGCACTCTGATCTGCTTCGTCTAAGTAACGATCAATGCTAAGTTGATTCGCTGCATCATCAACAGTAAGCTGACGTATTTGGGAGATATGAGTCACGGCTTCCTGTTGATATAACTCGCCCATTTCTTGCTCCGTCAACGCACGATCATATACTCGGAAATCAGCCAAGCTACCTTGAAGATATGGATCATTCGCGAAGATGGACTTACCGATAAAACCAGAGAACGTAGCATCCGGATTAATGATGTCTGACAGCTTAAGTCCCTTCGTATTGCCTGAAGCAACCTTCGCTCCATCCACGAATAATGTCATCTTGTTGCTAGGTTCGGAGAAGGAAACGGTAACATGCTTCCACTGTCCACCGACCAGGTTGGAGTTGGCGCTACCTGTAACTAATGCTTCGTTCGGCCAGCCATTTTTGGATATACCTGTAGCAATCATATTGCCTGATCCGCTACCGTGACGTGGGGTTACGAAAAAATATTTGTTCGTTTCCGGTGTTAACACTGTACCCAATCCGAAAATCCAGCGATTCGTACCATCATTCGTCCAGTTCACGATGGAAGATACGGTAATTTCATTCAGACCTTGTAATAGATCTAGTCCGTTGGAGCCCTTAGGGATCTCAACATATCCACTATTCGATGTAGAGCTTCCACCATTGAAGGAAATAAAGCCCACTTCGCTATTTGAAATGAATTGTCCATGGTTTGGATTTTTAAATACCCCGTCGAATGTAACTTCCTTGTTGGCAACATCCTTCAGTACGAGTTGACCGTCTACTTCGGCAGTCGTTTTCATGTTGTAATGAAGAAGCAGATCATCGTTTAGCAACTTTTCTTGAACGGTAATCTGCTCAAACTCAATAGATCCATCCTTAGGCAGTAAGGTAACCATGAACTCCTTCGTTGCCTGGCTCCCACCTAGAGAAATGGTTGCCGTTAACGTCACTTGTTGCTCCATTTCTCGTAAAAACACTTCCCCCGTTGGACTAATCGCACTTTCATCACTGGAAGACCATGATATCGATGCGTCATACTTATCGGCAGAAGGAAGTTCAAGAGATTCTGTCACGGCAGATACATCACCTAACGTTAGCTCTATTTTGCTTTGTTGTATTTGCTTTTCATTCAATGATTGTTCATATACTTCGGCAATATTTTCACTACTTAGTGCCTCACCGTAAATTCTTAAATCTTGAAAGCTACCTGCAAAAGTAGCATCCCCTAGATAATTGGAGCGACCGATGTAAGCTTGCAAATCCGTACCAAAGCTTGCTGTTGTTTTCTCTTTGGCGACTGTACCTATACTTACACCGTTAATGTAACCTGTAATAGAGCGTTCTGTGATGACCGTTGTATAGTGAACCCATTGACCTTCGTACTGTGACGTAGAGGTGCCTGATACGCCTACCTCTGTCGTCCAAGGCTGGTCAACATTATTGCGATCTGTAAATACGGACTTAAAATCACCGCTTGGGTTGGATGGATTAAACATCCAGTAATTCGTTGGCAATTTATTATCAGCTGCTGGCGTACCGTAGAATAATGCGGAGTAGTTTCCGCTCCCCGTGTTACTCTTGATCCATACAGAAATCGTTGTATTTTCTTGATGATCAAACAAACCCGTCGGAAGCTGGACGTAGTTCGTATTACTATCGGTCCCTCCAGGTAGAGTAAGACCATCAGCATACGTAATGTTTCCTACAGCTGTTCCATGCTTGCCATGACCTGATTGATCCAATACATCCTCAAGCAGTGGATAATGCGCCAACATCGTTGGTGTTATTGTTTCCGCTGAAGCTTGATTGCTGAATGGCATACCCAAACTAAAACAGCTACTGAAGGTCAAAAGTAAAACCAAAGTTATGCTCGTCATTCGCTTTCGCATAGCATTCTTCCCCTCGTTTAATTTTCAGAAGCACACAAATCCATAGCTCACATGCAAAACAAGACCTACCTCACTCAAGGAGCTAAACCTTCCTCACCAAAATGAATACGCTTACATTCATTCTCATATTACGTGTTCAGATATTTCAATTCAATGTACTATCATGTTAATAATGTGGACTTTTTTATTGCAATCTGAAATTAATGCAGAATGCAACACCATTTTTATACTTCAAAGTAATCGTTTTCATTTTCGAATATACGCTAGGTTTAAATTAAAGGATTGCAGCCCTGATAAACATAATATATATAGTTGGGCGCTTGTAAAACGATTCCAAATATGGTGCAGGTTAACCTATGAGCGCACCAGATCAAAAAATAAGGAGGATTGCATCTATGCCAAAACAATTAAGAAAAATGCTCGCGCTCCTTTGCTGCTTGGTCATGGTGGCTTCGCTAATGCCTACCAGCTATGCTGCCGCCACTGACAACATCGAGAACGCAGAAGCGAATGAAACACCCACCGCCATGTTTGGAACTCCCGAACTCGGGTCAAACGATCCCCTCTGGGACCAAACCATGGAGCATCACATCAATAAAAGCACGGTACCCACCGACCCCAGACCTCATGCCATGGGTACAGCCAGAATCCTTTGGGATCATGACTACCTGTATGCTCGTGTAGTTGTGAATGACAATAATCTATATCAGGGAGCTGGCGCAGATCACCGGTATGACAGCCTGGAGTTTTATGTTGGCACCGGAACCGGAGGCTCGAACCAATGGCGCGTCAGTGCGACGGGCGTGTTTTCAGGGCAGGCCGCTCCAGGCAGGGCTACATGGACCCAGATTACGGAAACCGGATACATCGTGGAGATGAGAATACCCAAAAGAAATTTGACCTTTGAGGAGGGAAAGCTCACTTTTGAGGTTTACATCAATAACTCGACGGAAAATGGAGCTGACCGCTATGAAGTCGTTTCCTCTTTTGGAATTCCGGACGCGGCTTATACCAGCTCTGATTCATTTACAGACAGCCTGCAGCTCATTTCAGCCAATGAAGTGGACACCAGATTTTCAATCACCGCCACTGCGGGACCGGGCGGCTCAATCATGTCGAACCCACCCGGTGATGTTCTGAGAGTAGATCGGGGCTCTAACAAAGACATTACGTTCACCCCCGATTACGGCAAAATTGTGGATACTGTAACGGTAGACGGCGAGACCGTGACTCTATCTGCTGGCACGTATACCTTTTCAAATATTGAGGCTAACCATACTATTCATGTGACATTCAAAAACGATCCGGATGCGGGCATACTTCCCTTTATCGTATGGAATGACAACTTCGCCAGTGGCGAGTACACAACGGCTGTTATCATTGATTTAGGCGAGGGGAAGGCAGTGTTAGGCTCCGCGCTTAATCCGGACTTGTTAGCCTTATCGGCTAGGAATACGACCCTGAACGGTGAAGCAGTGACCTTTGAAGGACCACGCAAAATTACAAGGGTTTACGCTAATGACGAGCCTAAGGTACTCGGCTATGTGGGGCAGGTTAGCAACTCACCAGATTATCAGGACGGTCTGGCGAGCGGTCGTTACATCGTCGTTGAGTCTGAGTTTTATTCAGAGAGCGGCGGCAATACAACGCTGGATGGCAGCAGTAACTCGACAAAGCAGGTTTACACTATTGTCCAAAAAGGCGAAATCGTACTGACAGAAGGCAATCCGCTTCACAACGTGGTTTTTGAACAGGAAAAGGTTGTGAATCCAATCCTCGATAAGTTCACAACTTTCACGGACAATTTGGTCAATCGCTCGCTCTACCTTCATAAGGGTGAAGACGGTAACGTGATGAAAGGATTGCCGCTGTATGTTTATACTCACGGCATGTCACGCGGCGGCACAAATGCTGCGGCAGACCAAAAAGCGGCCATGAAATCCGCCAACGGCTCAGTCGCTCTAATGAAAAAGATGGAGCAAAATCCCGATAAGTATGCCAGCCATGTACTGAACATTTCCTATAATGGCGTATCTGTGCCCTCAACAGAAAATGTTAAGAAGGTCATAGACGCCCTGATTGCCAGCGGTGAAGTAGACCCTAACCGTGTTTACGCAGCAGGCTTCTCCTGGGGCGGTCAGTATACGAACAACCTAGTTAATAGCTATCCCGGCTTTTTCGCCGCAGCCGCCCCTATGGCCCCGGTAAGCGGTTCACCGAACGCGAAGGACAATGATGCTCACAACAACCTGGCCTATTGGATGTTTTTAAATGCTCATAATGTTGGAAGCTACCAGACTAACCTCAATAACTTTATCAATAACAATATGCCGAAAATGATCAACGCGAGGGCTTCGCGCTTTGAGAGTAATGAGGCACTTACGTGGCCCTACAATCAGTTTGATCAGCCGAATCTGAGGCCGAATCCAGCCAACACACCTGTTCTGGCTGATTATATAGCGCATGAAGTTGAAGCGGCGGTTCTTTATAACCAGATCACTATGGGAACTTGGAGTATAGCACCTACGGCGCAGTCCTCTAACTTGCCAGCTTGGAACAACGACTACACAGATGTATTTGATTGGATGTTCGCGCAGAGAAAACCGGTCGTACCCGATACGCCGAGCAGCTTCAAGGCGACAGCAGGTGACGGTCAGGTCACATTGAGCTGGACTACTCCTGCTGACGATGGTGGCAGCGCGATATTGGGCTACAAGGTATGGTATGGCAATATAACACCGATTACATTGGATGCGGCGAAGAACAAGTATACCTTCAACAACCTGACAAACGGCCAAAGCTACAGCTTCAAGATCGTTGCGGTGAACGCCAAGGGAGACGGCGCGGAGATCAGTGTGACGGCGATGCCGACGAAGACGACGACTCCTACCGTACCTGGTTCTGGTGGTACTACAGGCAATACGGGCAACACCGGTAATACAAGCAACGGTGGTAGTACACAAAACACCAACAATACGGGCATCGGGACAGACCCTGGAACTTCAAAATCGACCTACACAGTAAATACACCAAAGGATAAGCCCGCGATAACAGACAAAAACGGCAACACCACTCTACCCGGTGGCGGCGAAATTGCGACCAAAGGCGGGACGAAGATTAAGGTACCCGAAGGCACAACGATAGACTCATACGGTAAGGTGACCATTCCGGCGGACAAGAGCGCCCACGTGGAGCTCCCTAGCAGCAACAGCACAGTGACCATCTCGGGCGGCTCGACGATCGCGAGCGACGGTACGATCACAATAGGCGGCAAAGACGCGCATGTGAATCTGCCAAACGGTAATCAAGTGCATATCCACGGGGGATCGAAGATACGGAGTAGCGGCGCGGTTGTGGTAGGACTGAGCGGCGCAAGAGTAAGCTTAGACAACGGCTTGTCGCTGAACATACGTGAGGGTACGGAGCTGTCGTTCGATGACGCCACCCCAATCGGCTTCCTGGTGGTATCGGGCAACCCTTTCAGGGATGCCAACATAAACGACTGGTTCTACAACGATATCAATTTCGCCTACACATACGATCTTTTCAAAGGTACGACGTCTACGACGTTCTCACCGGGCACCGCAATGACGCGTGCAATGTTCGTGCAAGTATTGACCAATCTGGAGAACGTAAACCTCTCCAGCTATACGGGTTCCCGCTTTAGTGACGTGACGGACGGACAGTGGTACACGGCAGCAGCCGAGTGGGCGGCCGAAAAAGGCATAATCAACGGTACAAACGCAGACCTGTTTGACCCCAATTCACCGATGACACGCGAGCAAATGCTCGTGATACTGTACAACTATATGAAGTACAAAGGCTATGAGATACCTGAAAGCCACTATAAATCCTTCACGGACGAGAGTGAGATTAGCTCCTGGGCATTGGAGGCCGTTCAGGCGCTACAAGGCATGGGCATTGTATTAGGCAAGACGGACAACTTTTTTGCTCCCAAAGCCACTGCCACCCGCGCCGAAGTAGCTACTATCTTTGTAAGATTCGTCGAGTATCTGGTTAACTGAAAGCGTATACAGGAAAATGGAGACCCTTGCGGCTGGACAATATCCAGCCGGAAGGGTCTCCTTGTTTTCAAACTGCACTTTTTTGACAACTCTACAGTCAGGATTTAGAACCTTGTTTTTCACATCTAGAATATTCGTCCCCAAGCTCGTCCCCAAGTCCAAAATTCTACTTCATTAATTCAGTCAGTGAATCAAAAAAACACTAAAAAAACTTTCACTGTGACCATTCGTGTGACCACGACGATAAGAACAAAGCATTTTCTCATAGCAAAAACCCGTCAAACACTAGGAAAGCCTTGTGTTTAGCGGGTTCTTTAGTTATGGAGCCTAGGGGGATCGAACCCCTGACCTCATCGCTGCCAGCGATGCGCTCTCCCAGCTGAGCTAAGGCCCCGGGATATGAAATAGATAACTTGTCCAACACTGCTAACGTTCCACAGGCGACTCCTATATCATATAAAATCCAGCTTTCGCTGTCAATCACTTTTTCAAGATCCAAAGTGATTGGAGAAGAACAACCGATTTCACTGGCACACATGGACTGGAACTCCAGACTGCTCTTCTCCCTTTCCCACTTCACTAATCCTCCAGATCGTCTTTGGACAACAGGGATTTCAGTTCTTTCATGAACATATTGATATCTTTGAACTGGCGATATACCGACGCGAAACGAACATATGCCACTTCATCGACTGGAAACAACTGTTCCATCAATAGCTCGCCAATCTGGCGGCTCTCCACTTCAGCTTCAGCTGTATTACGCAGCGATTTCTCCACTTCAGATACCATCATCTCCAGCGTCTCAACGGAGACTGGACGTTTCTCACAGGCACGAATAAGCCCGCGGAGAATCTTGTCCCGGCTAAACTCTTCCCGGCTGCCATCTTTCTTAATAACGATCAGTGGAGTCTCCTCAATCATCTCAAACGTTGTAAATCTTCGGGCACACTGCTCACACTCACGGCGACGACGAATGGATTTTGCTTCGTTGGCCGGACGCGAATCAAGCACTTTGGTACCCATATAACCGCAATAAGGACACTTCAAATCAGATCACTTCCCACGTTTTACTTTTTACCACATATTCCCTGTCTTGATTTTGTAATGAAAAATGCATTGCCGAGACATAATACTTTTACCAACTCACGAGGAGGTGAACAGCAATGGCACAAAGCAACGGTAACTCCAACAACCTGGTGGTAACTAAAGCTTCCGCAGCACTCGAGCAAATGAAATATGAAGTTGCTCAAGAACTCGGAATCAGCATTCCACAAGACGGATACCAAGGTAACATGACTTCTTACGAGAACGGTTCGATCGGTGGATACATCACGAAGCGTCTGGTAACAATTGCAGAACAGCAATTGGCAGGTCAATACCAATAATATCTGCATCGTAACGTAATACGCTACACAGAGGAGCATGGAGCGGCCGGTGAATAACCGGCCTGCTCTGTGCTTCTACTTATATATACTCAGAACGTATTATAGATCTTTACATACTGATTATAATAGTAAATAACCCTTTGTACATAGTGACGCGTCTCACCAAACGGAATATCCTTCACCGTATCGATCGAGCCATCCCATACACCATCTCTAAGCCAACTATTTACCTTGCCTGGACCTGCATTATAGGCAGCGATCATGACCACTTCATTGCCCTCAAATTGATCGGACAGATTACGCAGATACCATGTGCCTAATTGAATATTTCGTTCAGGCTCATGCTTTAATTCATCCAGCGAAGTTTCGGGAATTTTGGCTTGCTCCAGTATCCAATTGGCCGTGTCCGGCATCAGTTGCATGAGCCCGATGGCACCGCGTTTGGATTCCTTGCTTGTCTTGAAATTGGTCTCCACCTTAATGATCGAAGCAATCAGAAACGGATCAACCTCATAACTCTGAGACTGGGCACGAATCTCTTCCTTATAATGGATCGGATAGAACCATGCCATCCAGTTTGTATTCAGAAACAACACCAATACAAAGGACACAAACATCAACAGCAGTACTCGTTTCTTGCGCAATATTCTCATAACAAACCCTTACGCTGTAGATATGAGTCAATTTGCTGCTCCGTCTCAGTCCATAAACCACTGTTGTCAATTACAATATCTGCCAGCTTCTTTTTGCGCTCAATATCCATCTGTACATCCATCCGGGCCTCAGCCTGTTCTGCAGTCATTCCATCCCGACTCATCAAGCGATCGCGTTGGACCGATCTGGGAACATAAACAACCATAACTTCCTCGAAACCCTCTTCCAGACCCGACTCGTACAGCAAAGGAATATCAGATACCACAAGTTTATCCGGATGTTGCACCCGGTATGCGGCAGCCCGTTCACGCATCTCTCGACGGATCGCCGGATGTGTGATCGCCTCTAATGCCTTTCGTTCCTCAGGTTGTTTGAAAACAATACTTCCAAGCTTTTTCCGATCCAGTGTTCCATCTTCATTCAGTATGGCTTGTCCGAACCGCTTAACAGCGGCGGCCAACACGGGATGCCCGGGCATCATAACTTCCCGGGCAATAACGTCTGCATCGATGAGCAACGCTCCCTTACTGGCGAGATAGGCGGAAACACTGCTTTTGCCTGTCGCGATCCCGCCGGTTAAGCCTATATTCATCGTTTCACCTCATAACAGCTTCATTATTCCCATAATCATTAACAATAGTGCTGGCAATACAGAGAGTCTTCGCATCCAGCGCAGCGCTGAGAATCGCAGACCAACCTTCATGCCGAGTGACAGAAATGCCCCACTAAACAGTGCAATAATGAGTGCTGTCCATAGTGTAGGGAATCCCAAAAGCGCTGCTCCCAAACCTGCTCCAAACGCATCGAGAGACAAGGCAATACCAAGCCACATCGCTTCCTGGGCCGATATGCTCCCCGAGTTATCCATATCGGCCTTGGAGGGACTGCGAAGAATCTGAATGACAACACCCAGCTTACGCAGCTCCAGTGTAAATACCATGCGTTCCAGCGAACCGCCTGAAGCCGACTGCTCCAGATCCAGGGCAAGCACCTGATTCCGGCCTTTTGAATCCGTCAGTGTCTCTTGAGTTTCACCAACACCAGTTACCTTTGTTTCTGCTCCCTCACCCGATCTAGTGTCTGTTTCCTGCTGTTCTTTGCCTTGCTTTCGAATAAGTTGCAACAGTGACCATGCACCAATGCCAATCAATATAACGGCTCCCACAATAGAAGCGATATCCGGTGACACCACATGGGACAACAGCACACCAACTTGCATCGACAAGGCAATAACCAATCCCGAACAGATCGAAATAACAGCGATAGATAACAGGGGAATCTTAGTCCTCCGTAACCCATATGTAATCCCGACTCCAAAACCATCTAAACTAAGCGCCAAAGCAAGCGCCAGCAATGAAATAAAATGATGCAGCACCCCGGATTCCTCCTCTGTGCGGTACTCGTGCCAACTGAAGATGCCAGTATGGGTATACGCCCGCTTATTTCTGCCATATCAGTATATGGAGGGAGGAATCCAAGGGTGCTATGATTTCATCATTTCGTTCATTCAGTTCATGTTCAGCGGCTGACAGTTCGGACAAAAATGCGTACCACGGCCACCTACCACCGTTTTTTCGATTAACGTACCACATGTTGCACAAGGCTCTGATTTGCGTCCATAGATTTTCAATTGATGCTGGAACATCCCCATCTCACCCTGTCCATTCACATAGGACTTGATGGAAGATCCACCTGCATTCACTGCATCTTGCAACGTAGCCACAATCGCTTCATGGAGCACGGTTAACTGAGCTTCGGTCAGTGTCTTGGCGATGGTCTCGGGATGGATGCCTGCGCGAAATAGGGCCTCGTCCACATAAATATTCCCGATGCCGACCACATATGCCTGATTTAACAGTACAGCCTTGATTTTGGTTGTGCGCTTGCCAACCGCCTCGCGGAATGCAGTTACTGTAAAGTCCGGATCAAGCGGCTCCAGTCCCAGCTTCAGCAAAGGTTTGGACACCAGTTCCTCCCCTGTGTTGAACAGATGCATCGTACCGAACTGACGCACATCCTTATAACGCAATTCCGTACCATCATTAAAATGGAAGATCACATGGGTATGCTTCTCCACATCTTCATGCTGCTCGTACACACCGTACCTTCCCTCCATCCGCAGATGGGAGACAAGCACCAGCCCGTCCAGCAAAATACGCAAAAACTTGCCTCGACGCTCCACCCCGATTACGGTATGTCCCGCCAGTTCCAGTGCAAATGCATCTATATCGTCCGGCCGCTGAATAATCCGCGGCAAGCTAACGGTAACATGATCAATCGTTTTGCCTACAATAAGTTGATTCAATGTTCTTCTGACTGTTTCGACTTCCGGTAATTCCGGCATGATGTTCTCACCTCCCCTATATTATAACGGAAGATGGCGCTCAGCGGGACCCTTTTCTTATATCGAAAACATGGAAAGGGCTAATGTAAAATACCGGAAAAACCGCGCGGGGCGTGGTTTACTTCGCTTCGTACCAGTTATCACCAAAGCTGACTTCTGCTTTCAGCGGAACCGAGAGTTCCAATGCTTTTTCCATGACAGCAGGCACAAGTTCTTTCATCAGTTCCAATTCATCGGCAGGCACTTCGAATACAAGTTCATCGTGCACTTGAAGCAACATACGACTCTTCAACTCGCGTTCCCGCAGCGCTTCATCCATCTGTACCATGGCCAGTTTGATGATGTCTGCCGCAGTTCCCTGAATAGGTGTATTCATTGCCGTACGCTCAGCGAAGGAACGCAGATTGAAGTTGCTGGCATTAATCTCTGGCAGGTAGCGACGTCGTTCCAACAACGTTTTAACGTATCCATCCTGGCGAGCTTCCTTCACAATATCGTCCATATATCGGCGCACACCCTGGAAGACTTCAAAATACTGATCGATAAACTGTGCAGCCTCTTTACGCGTAATATGCAAATTCTGAGACAAACCATAATCACTTATTCCATACACAATACCAAAGTTAACTGCCTTGGCGGAACGACGCATATCCCCATCCACATCTTCAGGCTTCACGCCAAATACATCCGAAGCGGTCTTTGTATGAATATCCATATCATTGACAAACGCTTCCTTCAAGCGCTCATCGTCCGAAATATGTGCCAGTACACGCAGTTCAATCTGGGAATAGTCTGCTGCCAAAATGGACCATCCTGGCTCGGAAGGAACAAATACCTTCCGGATTTTGCGACCTTCTTCCATCCGAATCGGAATGTTCTGCAAGTTTGGAAATTGACTGCTAAGTCGTCCCGTTGCAGCAATGGTCTGACGATAATACGTATGCACCTTGCCATCCCGATCAGAAATCTCTTTAAGCAAGCCCTCCACATAAGTGGATTGCAGCTTGGCAAGCTGACGATATTGCAGAATATGTTTGACCACATCATTATAAGGAGCCAACTTTTCCAATACTTCAGCATCTGTGGAGTAGCCCGTTTTTGTTTTTTTCACCACTGGCAAACCCAGTCTATCAAATAAAATCTCGCCCAGCTGCTTCGGTGAATTCAGATTGAATTCCGTTCCTGAAAGCTTGTAGATCTCCGCCATCAACCTGCTAATCTGTTCTTCAAACTCACTGCCCAGAGCCTGCAGGTCGGATGTATTGGCCTTGATTCCCTGTTTCTCCATGTCCGCCAATATGCGTGACAACGGCATCTCAAGCTCGTGGAAGAGCGAGTTCATCTCATCGCCCGCCAGTGCCTGTTCCTGAAGTGGAATAATCGCTGCGACTGCAGCAGCTTTGCGGCACAGGAAATCGCCGAGTATCTCTACTTCCGGCACCTTATACTTGGCCCCTTTGCCCATAACCGTGTCATCCTCCACGAGGGAAGGCAGACCATACTTGGTTGTGAGTCCACTAATCGTCTGGTTGGATTCCGTTGGATCAAGCAGATACGCTGCCAGTTGTACATCAAATGATGCGCCAGCGAATTCAATACCATGTGCATGAAGGGCCAGGTCTACACGATGAAGATCATACCCGCGCTTTGGTTGCTCTGAATTACCAAGCCATTCCCGTACCGGAGCAGCAGCATCGGAATGAAGCACTTCGGGAGATATGAACGTATAGGTTCCAGCGGAACCTACAGCAAGTCCAATCAGTTTCGCTTGGTGCGGGTTATCCCCATGTGTCTCCACGTGCAGTACATCAATGGAATCCAGAGAACTAAACAGCTCACTGATGTTGTCCTCTGTTGCAATGGAGGATTCTACCTCGGCAGCAGGGACCGCTTCCTGTTCAGAACCGATGCTGCCACTGAATGACAGGCGTTCGAGCAAGGATTTGAATTCCAGCTTGGCCAGTGCAGGACCAGCCTGTTCTTCTCTTAATCCGGCGAATTGCATATCCTCCCATGTCTGCTCCAGCGGAACTTCCCTGTGAATCGTCGCCAGTTGTTTGCTCATCCGGGCATCTTCGGCGTGAGCCTCGATCTTTTCTTTCATCTTGCCTTTCAGTTCACTCGTTCCGTTCAACACATCTTCTACCGATCCGAACTGGTGCAGCAGCTTCAACGCTGTCTTCTCTCCAACCCCGGGAATACCCGGAATATTATCAGAGGCATCGCCCATCAGACCTTTGAGATCAATGATTTGCAGCGGCGTCAGACCATAACGCTCCTTAATCTGAGCAGGGTCATACAGTTCGATATCGGTTACGCCTTTACGTGTCAGTCCGATATGTACATGTTCAGAAGCAAGCTGCAGCATATCTTTGTCACCCGATACAACAAGCACCTGTCTGCCCGCATCATCTGCGCGTTTGGTTAACGTCCCGATGATATCATCCGCTTCGAATCCAGCCAGCTCAAATTGAGCGATGCCAAGTCCTTTCAGCAGTTCTTTGAGCAATGGGAATTGCTCTGACAACTCTGGCGGAGTTTTCTCCCGACCACCCTTGTATTCCTGATACCCTTCGTGGCGGAACGTGACTTTGCCTGCATCAAATGCGACCATCACATGTGTAGGCTTATGCTCTTCAAGCAGTCTCAGCAGCATCGTGGTGAAGCCATATACCGCATTGGTATGCAGACCTTTCGAGTTGGTCAGGGGCGGCATTGCAAAAAACGCCCTGTAAATAATGCTATTTCCATCTATAAGAATAAACTTGTCCATTCCAGCACCTCGCGTATTATATGGTCAACCTCTTCAAATTGCATCTACTTCTCATGATACCATACCCATCTGTCACATCAAAAAAAATAGCCATCTTCTCACTCCATTTTTATCCGTAAAAAAGAACCTCCTCCGCAGGCAGCCTGTACACAGGCTACTCGAGAGAAAGTTCCCTATTTCGATATTAATGCTATCGTTGCAAACACTGATTCCCCAATTCCATAATAATGGTCTTCCTAATTCATACTCTTCCTATTGATTCAGATCCGGACGTTTACCTGTGACCAGGTATACCGTACTCTCACCAATGTTGGTCGCATGGTCACCAATACGTTCAATGTAACGTCCTACCATCATCAACAGCATAGCCTGAGAAGCCTGATTCGGATGCTCCGTCATTAACGTGTAGAGATCACTGATCATGTGGCTGTACAGTTGATCGACCTGATCGTCCGTCTGAGCCATTTTGTAGGCCAAATCTGTATTTTCTTTCAGGAAAGATTCAATCGACTCATCAATCATGGATTTCACGATTTCTGCCATTTGCGGGATATCCACCAGAGGTTTAATCAGCTTCTGGCCATCCATCCGGAGTGTCACCTTCGCCACGTCGAGAGCAAGATCTCCCATGCGCTCCAGGTCACTGGAAATTTTGAAGGCCACGATAATACGTCTGAGATCCTTCGCCACCGGCTGTTGTGTGATGATCAGTTTGGAGCCAAGTTCCATAATTTTGTCTTCAAGGGCATTCAGATTCGCATCATTCTTGATGATGACCTGAGCTTTCTCGGCGTTCATCGTTTGTAAACTTTCAATAGCACCATCCAGTGCTGCTCCTACATGTTCACCCATTTGTTTGAGCAAGGTACGCAGCTCTTCAAGCTCCTGATCAAATTCTTTTCTGCGAATCATAGATTTCATGTCCTCCTTATCCATCATCTCCGGGTATGCCGGGATCATTCCAACTCAGCTCGCTTAACCGAACCTTCCGGAGATATAATCCTCGGTTCGGGAATCTTGCGGTGTGGAGAATAACGTCTCCGTATCAGCTGCCTCCACCACTTCACCATTCAGGAAAAATACCGTGCGTCCAGATACCCGTGCCGCCTGGTGCATATTGTGGGTAACCATAACGATCGTGTACTTGTGATGCAACTCCTTCACCAGCTCCTCAATTTTCAACGTGGAGATCGGGTCGAGTGCGGACGTTGCTTCATCCATCAGCAGAACGTCAGGCTGTACAGCCAGCGCCCGAGCAATACAGAGACGCTGCTGTTGTCCGCCGGACAGACTAAGTGCCGACTTTTTCAATACATCCTTCACTTCATCCCAGAGAGCAGCATGGACAAGACTCTGTTCCACCAACTGATCCAGCTCAGCCTTTTGGGTTACTCCGTGCAAGCGCGGTCCATAAGCGACGTTATCATAGATGGATTTCGGGAACGGATTCGGTTGTTGGAATACCATACCCACTCGTTTGCGCAGTGTCTCCACTTCAATCTCATTACTGTAAATGTCCGAGCCATTCAGCATAACCTGTCCTTCCACACGAACACCCGGAATCATGTCATTCATCCGGTTTAACGTGCGAAGCAATGTCGATTTACCACAACCTGACGGCCCGATGAACGCAGTAACGGTTTTTTCCGGCAGATCCATCGATATATTTTTAAGCGCGTGATGCGTATCATAGTATAAATTAAGTTTATCAATGTGAATGAGGTCCTTCATGGATGTTCACTTCTCCTTCGCTGCAGGGACGCGGAAACTCCCTTTACGTTGAGACCGATGCTGATAATCGTTCATCGCTGCTCGGCCATCTTTAATATCCTACCCTTTCATTGTAAAAACAGTATCACTTTCATGTTAACGGAATGTAAAAAGACATCCTAAACCTTCATGATCTGCTTGATGATCAATCTGATTCCTGATGCCTGCCTTATTAATTTCCTTATATTTTCTCGCTACTTCGAAACCATCTCATCCAGCTTCGTACGAATATGCTCTGCCACTTCTCCAGCTTTCCCGCCTTCCACGGCGATTCCCTCTGCTATACGGGACAGATCTCTGACCGCATGGTTCAGTTGTCGGAATGTTGCTCCCCCCAAGGTAACATGTACCGAACTGTCATCAATCTCAGTTCCGCTTGCCTTGACCAACTCTACCGTCTGAAGGGTCAGTTCGCTGATATTCTCAAGCAATGAAGACATGTTGCCTGCGACTTCACGGGTCTGTTTGGCGAGCGCGCGGATCTCCCCTGCAACAATCTGAAAGCCTCGTCCATATTCACCCGCATGCGCTGCTTCAATGGAAGCATTCAGCGCAAGTAGTCCGCTCTGATCTGCCAGGGATCGAATGGAATGTGCCATGCCTGAGCCTATTTTGATGGAATTCAGCATGTGATCCGCATGTTGTCCTTGACTCTTCATATGCTCATGTACCCGGTTATAGGAAGCATCGACTTGCTTCAAACTCTCTTCGCCCTGATTGGACAATGCCATGATCTCACGGGCCTCATGAACGGTCTGATTCGCTGCATGCACCAGCTTGGTGACGGCATCATTGATTCTCGATATCTCCTGCCTGCTCTCGGATACCGTACGTACCCGTTCTGCCGAAGAAGCTTGCTGCAATCTGCGGGAGAGGGACATCACATCACGCATCGTCAGCACACCGAGCAGTCTGTCTTGTTCCGTAACGAGCAGACAATCATAGAAATGTTGTTCATTCCGTCCAAGTGCAATATCAATAATCGTTGTAGCTTCCATATGAATATCTGCAATAACCGGAGATGTATTCACTACTTGTATGACCGGCTTACGGTAGAAAAGATCTGCGGCAAAACGGCCATTTAACATCCGATATAACGTCTCTCGCATTAACAATCCGGTAGGTCTCATCTGCTCATCACACAGTACGATACATGGGTGCTCCTGATCCTGATTCATCATACTGGCAGCTTCTCCACAGGTCGTATGGACCCCGGCGACAGGAACCTGACGATAATAGTCATGCAGATGGATTACAGATTCTTTAGCAACCACCGTTACTTCATGATGCTGCGGGTCGGGTGTCGCAAATTCTTCGTTATGTAAAACAACATGAGGCTGGTCAGGTTTCACTTCGAGCAACATGGGCATAAATGCGCAATCTCCTTTACGTATTAGCTCCGTCTTAAGATAGATTATGTAGGTATAAAGTATCACCCAGATAAATCCATGCTACTCCCTCTTCGTAAAGGAAAATCCTCCTTTATGTTAAAATAACGTAAAATAAAACTCCCCGATCATTGCTAGCTTGAATGATGGGGAGTTTTTCTTTTGACAACCAATTTATAACCAACACCACGAATGGAATCAATGTGAACCGATTCCGGGTCCAGCTCCAGCTTTTTACGTAATGAGCTGACGTGAACGTCCACGGTTCGTTGACCTCCAATATAATCGAAGCCCCACACAGCGTTCATCAGATCATCCCTTGTCAGCACAACACCCGGTTTTTTGGCCAAATATAGCAGAACTTCGAACTCTTTCGGACGCAGACTGATGGATTGTCCACCCAGTGTCACTTCATATTTCAAAGGATAAATCTCCAGCTCTCCCAGAATAATTCGTGAGCCATCCTTATCCTCAGGTTGTGGCAAGTCTTCGCCATTGGAATAACGTCTTAATACTGCATCCACTCGTGCTAATAATTCAGATACACCAAATGGTTTCGTGATGTAATCATCGGCACCCGATTTCAGTCCCTGTACAACTTCGGCTTCACCGTTCTTGGCCGTCAGAATGATAACAGGTGTACTGACACCCTGTATTCTTAACTTGTTCAGAATGTCCAGACCATTCATGCCCGGAAGCATCAGATCCAGCAAAATGAGATCAAACTCCTGGGACAAGGCCCGATCATATCCTGCAGATCCGTGATCTTCTGCCGTAACGTCGTAACCTTCCTGTGTCAGGTTATACGTGAGTAATCTCGATAATGTAGGTTCATCTTCAATAACTAGCAAACGCTGTGCCATGATACCCCTTCTCTCTTCATAGGCTGTCTGTTGCCACAACACTTTTTCTATCATAGCACTAAATTGTTAACGCGGTGTAAAACAAAACAACCTTTTTACATTTTGCTACTTCATGTCTAGATCTCTTCATCTTGAATGAACGGAAGGATAACACGGAACGTTGTCCCCATACCCAACTCGCTCTCTACAGACAATTTGCCATGATGCAATTCCACCAGATGTTTAACAATGGATAGTCCAAGGCCTGTTCCCCCTGAATTACGGGATCTGCCTTTATCAACGCGATAGAACCGTTCGAAAATTCGCGGCAAATCTTTTTTCGGAATGCCTATTCCGGTATCCGATACCGCAAAGACCACTTCATCATCGTTATCCATCGATACCTGTAACTTGACTCGTCCACCATCCGGGGTATAGTTGATTCCGTTGGATAACAGGTTGATGAAGATCTGCTTCATCTTGTCCTCATCCGCTTCAATGTACAATTCCTCCGGAACATGCATTTCCAGACGAATCTGTTTTTTCTCCGCCACCTTGGACAAAGTGCCCAGCACCATTTCAAAGAAAGAGTGTAGATGAACAGGCGAGCATTGCAGCGGCGCGCGTTTGGATTCAATTTTGGATAACTCCAGAATATCCCCGATTAATCGGTTAAGTCGATCTCCTTCATCATAGATGATTTTCAGAAATGAACGCTCCGTTTCCTTATCTTGTACCCCGCCACTGAGCAACGTTTCGGCAAACCCTTTGACCGCAGCCACAGGTGTCTTGAGCTCATGAGAGACATTCGCCACAAACTCACTGCGCATTGATTCTAATCGACGAATTGCCGTCACATCCTGCAACAGGAACAACATGCCTCGATATCCGCCATCATCTTCTGACATCGGAACTCCATCAATACGAATCAGTTTTTCCTCCGGATTGAACACACTCACTTCTTCATGCATCCGTTCTTTCGATGCAACACTCTCTTCAATGGTACGTGTTAATTCATAGTGTCTTTTCAATTCAGTATAAGGCTTGCCCGTAACCTTTCCTGCCTGAATACCAAGCATACGTTCCGCTTCCCGATTGACCAGTGCAATGGATTGCCCTGCGTCGATCATGACAATACCTCCGGTCATGTTGGCGAGGACACTCTGCAGCAACGCTTCATTGTCACGAATGGTCTTCAGTTGGGATTGCAAACTGTCTGCCATTCCGTTTATCGCAAGTCCCAGCTGTCCAATCTCATCTCTACGCGTTACATCGACTCTCGCATCGTATTCCAGCTTGGTGATCCGATGAGCCACTTTTGTAATATGCTCAATTGGAGAGGTTAATCCGCGTGCAACCCGATAGCTGACAAACGCGACAATTAAAAACAGTAGTCCAAGTGCAGCAAACATAATCATCCAACCACGCTGAAGCCCCTGATCAACCGCATACAGACTCATCGAAAGGCGGATGTAGCCATCAAATTTGCCACTGGGTATTTCAATCATGTCACTTTGATCCGAATTGACAGGTAGCGCTACATACAGCATGTCCTGTCCCAGTGTTTCACTGTATCGTATGGACTGCCCGTATCCATCCCCAACCGCCCCCAAGATCTCTTCCCGGTTCAAGTGATTATCCATCGCTGCCGGATTACTCTCGGAATCTCCAATGACCGTGCCGTCTTTGTTGATGAACGTTACCCGGGAATCCGTCAGACGATCCAGTTCCAGCGCCCGATCCGAATAATACTTTCGTGTGGCTTCCGAGGTAGGATCACTTGCATCATGGAATGGAAAAGTGGCTTTGAGCAGATTAATCTCGCGCACCATGGTTTGTTCCAGTGCGGTTATATGCGTAGTCTTAAACACTCTGCCCATCGTGTAACCAGCTACAATGACGGATACACCGATCAGCACCATCATAATGATGGCAAGGCGAATTCGGAAAGGTCTCATCTATCTCTTCCTTTATGATCAGATTAACATCTAATGACTTGTTCTACATTGAATCCATTTCAATTCGGTCCCCACGGGTGCCCGGATTGGAAATAACGAGAAACTCCACTTCTTCGTTACTGCGATTCATCATCTGGTGCGGCATTCCGGGTGCAATCTCTATTCCTTCATGGGCTTCCAGTACGAACTTTTCCCCATTAAGTTCCATATATGCTTCACCGCTGAGGATGAAAAAAAACTGACGGCTTACTGAATGGTAATGTCGCATTTCAGCCGTTCCTGCAGGCATTCGCTCATGAATGATGCTTAACGTATCGTTTTGAACAAGGTGCCAGCCATCGCACTGTCCACCCCATATGTAATGCGTTGCATTCTGTTTGCTCATTTTCATATGACTTGTCCCTCCGAGTATAATTTGCTCGATCTATCATATCACAGATTAGGGAGCTTCCAGTCAGACATGGCTAATAATAAATTATCATAGTTGTATCAACAGAGATGCCGACTTTTGTAAACACGTGCTAAACCGCATCTTGGACTTGCACATTCCCCTGATATAAAAAAGACGCACCGCTCAGCCATGCTGAAAGCGATACGCCTCTTTGTAAAAATCAATCCCATACTGCTTCTAAAGCATTTTAACGAATTAACCGTTCACCACTTCGCCGCCATTCACATGCATCACCTGTCCGCTCACATACGAGGAATCGTCTGAAGCAAGATATACATAGGCTGGAGCCAGTTCATCCGGTTGTCCCGGCCGCTTCATCGGTTGCGTTGCGCCAAACTCGCTTACCTTTTTCTCATCAAACGTGGATGGAATGAGCGGGGTCCAGATCGGCCCTGGTGCAACCGCATTAACACGAATCCCCTTCTCAATCACATTCATCGACAGAGAACGTGTGAATGAAGTGATGGCTCCTTTAGTGGATGAATAGTCAAGCAGGGTCGGGCTCCCGCGATAGGCTGTGATGGATGTTGTGTTAATAATCGTACTGCCCTTCTTCAGATGTGGCAGGGCTGCCTGCGTCACATAGAACATGCCGAAGATATTGGTACGGAATGTTCGCTCCAGTTGTTCTGGCGTAATATCCTCCAGATTCTGCTGTGGGTGTTGTTCTGCAGCATTATTCACAACAATGTCCAGTTTGCCCAGTTCATCCACTGTCTGCTGAACCGACTTCTTGGCAAAGGCATCGTCACCAATATCCCCGGCAATCAAGATGCACTTGCGTCCTTCCTGTGCGACCTGACGCTTCGTTTCCTTGGCATCTTCGTGCTCGTTCAGATATACAATGGCGACATCCGCGCCTTCCTTGGCATACGTAACGGCAACAGCACGTCCGATCCCACTGTCACCCCCTGTAATGAGCGCTACCTTACCCGTCAGTTTACCTGCCGCCTTGTATTCAGGCTTTTCAAACTCCGGTCTGGGATGCATCTCCGATTCAATTCCGGGGCGTTGATCCTGGTGCTGTGCTGGCATCGTTTTTTGATTTTGTTGTGTATTGGTTGACATCTAACATTCTCCTCTCAAAATGTGAACATGTTTGGATTACAGAAGACATGGACTCCAACTGTGTCTTTCCTTGTCTTGCGTTCTCTGAAAAGGTCTCATTCTGTAGGATGGCATGAACAGTTCAGATTATTCTTCTGCGAGGAACAGCAACTTAAGCCTCAGCGTGCTGTCTCTATCAGCGTCCTATCTTCTATTCGTTATTTACCACTCTCTTTGGATATCAAACAACCGATTTTCTTCAATGCCTGTTTTGCCAAAATTCGAAATTTATTCGAAATTAGACTGTTTCATGATACAAAGTGTATTCCTATGCTGCTTGGGCTGATGTACAATGTACAGTATACTGATGTGTTTAAACTCTCATTTTTATTGGTTTGATCATTCTATCTAACATGGAGACCTGACAATGGAATCGCATATTAATTCATATATAACACTCGTAGCCACTTCAGCCGTGCTGAATGTCTTTTTGTGTTTATATACCTATTTCAGAAGATCCGAGATCCCCAGCTCCAAAATATTCATTCTCTACACCGCAGCACTCTCCATATACACTTTTGGTTATGCGATTGAGCTGGCCAGCAACACACTGGAGCAGATGAAGTTCTGGACCACCGTGGAGTATATAGGCATGCCTTTCTCCGCATCCCTCGGCCTCATGTTGATGATAAAGTACACAGGGAAAACGTTATCCAAAAAGGTAACTGCCGCATTGTTTGTAATCCCTTCCATTACTTTAGTTATGGTTGCAACCAATGACTTTCATCATCTTTTCTATAAGAAAGTATGGCTGAGAGAAGATAGTCCTGTTCCTCTGATGGATATCGCAGTGGGTCAATGGTATGTTGTACACGGTGCATTCACGTTCTCCTGTCTGTTATGTGCCTGCCTTATTCTAATTGCCCAATGGAGACACACCAAGAAGATGTACCGTCGTCAATTGCTTACTCTGATTACTTCACAGATTATTCCTATGGTCGCAGCTTTTCTGTATTTGCTTGGTTTGACTCCTGGCGGGATGGACCCCGTACCCGTACTCATGTGTATCACCTCTGCCATGTATATCTGGGCGATTCTATCCTCTCGTCTCCTGACCATCGTCCCCATCGCCAAAGACAGTATTTTCGAGAGCATGCGTGAAGGTGTTATTGTACTGGATAGTTCCTATCGACTCGTTGATTACAATAGGTCTCTGCGTGACATGTTGCCAGAGCTTAATACAACCATGGTTGGCCAGCTCTTGGATGACCTATGGCTTAATCTTGCTGGAGAGACGTTCCCCGTCGATTATCACAAAGAAGGATTGCAAACCGATCTGTACTGGCAGTTAAATGGAGAGACCGTCTGTTATCAGGTCAGGACATCTTACGTGTATAACAAGGATGCACAGATTGTAGGCAGTCTGATTATGCTCATTGATATAACGGAACAACGCTTCTTGCAAGAACAACTCAAACAACTGGCTTATTTCGATGGTCTGACCAAAATCTATAATCGCACTCAATTTTTGCATAAGGGGCGGGAAATGTTGAGGGAAGCTCAACTTAATCTGCAACCAGTCTCCTTTATTTTATTCGATATTGATTACTTCAAACGCATCAACGATACCTACGGGCATGATATTGGTGACCAGGCCCTCATTCATGTCGTCTCTGTATGTAATCGTTTTTTGCGACCTGAGATGTTGTTCGCCCGTTATGGAGGAGAAGAGTTCGTCATCGCTCTCCCGAATACCTTGCTTCAAGAAGCCGAGAATCTTGCCGAGCAACTGAGAGTTGCCTTGTTGAATAGCCCTCTAGATGTTAAGGGAGTTTCTATTACGCTGACCTCAAGCTTCGGCATTGCCCAGTACAATGGAGGGCTGGATTCGCTGGAATCCTTGTTACGTGACGCTGATACTGCCTTGTACGAATCCAAGCGCAATGGTCGAAATGCAGTGCGTGTATATACTGTGAGTACGACCTAACTAATGTAGGCTGTGTCTGACGGAAGTTGTACGATGATATGTAGGTTAGTGAATACTGTAGTTTCAACTCATATAAACTAATGTTTGCCAATCTTATATCGGCAATAATAAAAATAGACAGCCGCATTGGCTGTCTATTCTTCATTCGTTTCAACGAACATCATCTTACATTTTGGCTTGTCCTGATGATGTCTGCAAACGCTTAACCAACAACTACGAATACATCTATGTAGGATGGATTAACCGTGCACAACACATTTAGATCACTTGATTGTTCACCATTAGATATACCATAATTAGCAAGAATACAGCCAGAAGTGTACTGAACATACGGATCTTGCTTTGCTCAGGGCCCACATCACGCTTGTTTTTCACACCTTCTGCAGCGAGTCGCAGCGGTTTGCCCATAATGCCTCCAATAGCCGCAATCGCCAAGAGCAGAACAACCACGACAGCCATCCAGACATGGGAGTACTCCCCTTTTGTCATGAGGTACCCACCCGTAAGAAGTTGGATTACAAGTCCATACTGCGCAACTTTGTTCAAAGAACGAAGCGAAGCAAATGCTCCCTCTTGTGCTGCAGCATTCAAGGTACGGATTTTACCGACTACAAATGGCAGAATCAAATAGAACCCCATTGCCAGTGCTCCAATAATATGGAGCAGATACATAATCATTGTCAAAATTTTCATCCTCCTCAACATTTTCGGTGTGCTGTATATCACATTCCATTATACTGGGGAACTTATCCAAAGAAAAGAAAACCTCCGGGTTTACCGGAGGTTTTCTTTGGGCTTCTGTTCAAAAAGTATTCAAACTTACAGGTTTACTACCGAAATGACGTTGCGAACCGAATCAGCAGATTTATCCAACCCCGCTTTTTCTTCCGTTGTCAGGTCAAGTTCAAATATTTTCTCAATGCCGTTACCACCCAGAATGGTTGGTACACCGAGGAACAGATCATGATAGCCATATTCACCTTCAAGATAAGCAATGACAGGAATAATACGTTTCTTGTCCTTCAAAATCGCTTCGGTCATCTGAACAAGTGAAGCCGCCGGTGCGTAATATGCACTGCCGTTACCGAGCAGATTCACAATTTCACCCCCGCCAACACGGGTCCGCTGAACGATGGATTCGATCCGGTCAGCCGGAATCAGTGTATCGATTGGAATGCCCCCCACGCTCGAATAACGAACAAGAGGCACCATATCATCTCCGTGACCACCAAGAACGAATCCTCGAACATCTTCAACAGATACGTTCAACTCTTGCGCAATGAAGGTACAATAACGTGCAGTATCCAGAACACCTGATTGACCAATAACACGGTTTTTAGGAAAACCAAGGGTCTGATAAGCAGCATAAGTCATCGCATCCACCGGGTTGCTTAGAATAATGACGATGGAATCAGGGCAATATTTTTTCACATTTTCACAAACGGACTTCACGATACCCGCATTCGTATTGACCAGATCGTCACGGCTCATCCCCGGTTTACGGGCGATACCAGCAGTGATAATTACAATCTCAGAACCAGCAGTATCTTCGTAGTTGGAAGTACCGACGATATGACTGTCAAATCCTTGAACAGGGCTTGCTTCCATCATATCGAGTGCTTTCCCCTTCGTCGGGTTCTCCAGTTGAGGAATATCAACCAGCACCACATCCCCGAGTTCTTTTTGGGCAAGCATTAATGCGGTCGTAGCACCGGTAAAACCGGCGCCGACTACTGTGATTTTTTTGCGCTGAATAGTCAAGATTCACATCTCCCCTTACAGGTTTTTAATGATTTGATCCGCGAATTCAGAACATTTCACTTCAGTAGCACCGTCCATCAGACGTGCAAAGTCATACGTTACTGTTTTATTGTTAATGGATGTTTCCATACCTTTGTAGATCAGGTTAGCTGCTTCTTGCCATCCCAAGTGCTCAAGCAACATAACCCCGGACAGAATAACGGAACCAGGGTTCACGACATCTTTGTCCGCGTATTTAGGTGCAGTACCGTGAGTAGCTTCGAAGATAGCATGTCCTGTTACGTAGTTGATGTTCGCTCCAGGAGCGATACCAATACCACCCACTTGCGCCGCAAGTGCATCGGACAGATAGTCACCGTTCAGGTTCAATGTTGCGATCACATCGAATTCGCCTGGACGAGTCAATACTTGTTGCAGAGCGATATCGGCAATTGCATCTTTTACGATGATTTTACCAGCATCTTCAGCAGCTTTTTGTGCTGCATTCGCTGCATCTGTACCTTCGTTATCTTTGATGATGTCATATTGTGCCCAAGTGAATACTTTGTCAGCGAACTCTTCTTCAGCCACTTCGTATCCCCAGTTTTTGAAGGCACCTTCGGTAAATTTCATGATATTACCTTTGTGTACCAAGGTAACACTCTTACGGTTATGATCAATTGCGTATTGAATTGCTGCACGTACCAAACGTTTCGAACCTTCGGAAGAAACTGGTTTGATACCGATACCGGAAGTTTCAGGGAAACGGATTTTGTTAGCACCCATCTCCTGTTGCAGGAACTGGATCACTTTTTTCACTTCTTCAGAACCTTCAGCATACTCGATTCCTGCATAGATATCTTCCGTATTCTCACGGAAAATGACCATGTCTACCAGCTCAGGACGTTTAACTGGAGAAGGTACGCCGTCGAAATAACGAACAGGACGCAAGCAAGTGTACAGGTCCAGCTCTTGGCGCAGGGCTACGTTCAGGGAACGAATACCGCCACCGATTGGCGTAGTCAAAGGTCCTTTGATCGCTACGATATACTCACGAATGGCTTCCAATGTATCATTCGGCAACCACTCACCGTATGTATCGAATGCTTTTTGTCCAGCAAACACTTCATACCATGCGATTTTTTTGTTGCCATCATAGGCTTTTTCAACAGCTGCATCCAATACACGTTTGGAAGCTTTCCAGATATCACGGCCTGTACCGTCACCTTCGATAAATGGAATGATCGGATTACTAGGTACTTGAAGTGTACCATTGTCAATTTGAATTTTTTCGCCTTCAGTTGGGTGAGCAAATTTTTCTAATTTCATAGTTAAAATTCCTCCTAGGTTTCGTATATGCAGTATTCATCATACCACTAGTCTTGTGGAGAGAAGGGTCCTGAGAGCTTAAGCCAATAACGCCTCTGCTTTCCAACCCTTCACCTCGTCCATATTATTATACTGTTTTTGCGGCTATTAGCGAAGTTCAATAGAAACGTATTTCTGTTCAGTAGGGCCAGTGTACTCCGCACGTGGACGAATGATGCGATTGTCCGCAAGCTGTTCCAAAATATGCGCAGTCCATCCAGACACCCGGCTGATGGCAAAGATCGGAGTGAACAATTCCTGTTCGATTTCCAGTTGGGTATATACAGAAGCAGAATAGAAGTCTACGTTAGGCTTCAGTCCTTTTTGCCCTGTTACCAGTTCCTCGATCTTCACTGACATATCATACAAGCGTGTATCATTATTCATCTCGCCAAGTTCTCTGGACATCTTCTGTAGATGTTTGGCACGTGGATCACCATTCTTATACACCCGATGTCCAAAGCCCATGATCTTTTCACGATTATTCAATTTTTCCTGAATTGCCGCTTCAAGACGATCAGGCGTACCAATCTCGTTCAACATTTTCATAACGGCTTCATTAGCACCGCCATGCAGTGGTCCCTTCAATGCGCCAATGGCGGAAGTTACACCGGAATAGATATCCGACAGCGTAGCAACCGTTACACGTGCTGCAAATGTCGAAGCGTTCAACTCGTGATCCGCATGCAGGACAAGGGCTTGATCCAATGCTTTCACTGCGGTCTCGGATGGTTCTTCACCAGTCATCATATATAAAAAGTTCTCTGCGATGGAAGCGCCTTCTTTTGGAGCCACAGGTTCCTTGCCCTGACGGATACGGGCGATGGCTGCCACAATCGTTGGCAACTGTGCTTGCAACTTAACCGCTTTGTTCTCATTCGCTTCCGTTGTCATCTCATCAGCTTGCTCATCGTACAAGGCAAGTGCAGAGACAGCGGAACGAAGTGCTGCCATGGTACTGACGTTTTTCGGATACAATTGGATTTGTGCAATCAACTCGCTCGGAATCGGCGCGTAATCGCTCAGGCTTTTACGAAGGGATTTCAATTCATCCGTTGATGGCAATTTACCAAACCACAACAAATAGGCAACTTCTTCAAAGCTGGCATGTTCAGCCAAATCGTCGATATCGTAACCACGGTATGTAAGCACACCGTCTACAATAGAACTGATCGAAGAGGTTGTTGCAACGATGCCTTCCAGACCTTTGGTAGCTGTCATATTACATCTCTCCTTTAATAAGCGAAATCAGGAACCATTCCAGAGTGCATATAAGTGCCAAAGTGCACCTATTCTCTTTTTGTAAACATTTTCATTTTAAAATTAACAAATATTTCAAAATGCGGTTTTCCTATCTGTCAATCGGTATTTACTTATAACATCATACTGGATTTTGTCGTTTATGTGAACATGATGAGAGTTCATTCGCACATCAAACTTCTTTATCGGTCCGATAAAGCATTTTTGAAAGCCTTTACAAAAACAAGGTTGACATTTAATGTTTTTTAACCAATCCTGTCGTTTAAAGAACTTCCTATTGCTATATTCTGTAATACTAAGGCATACTCTAGGCAAAAGAAGAATCCTGGCAGAGCTTGTTCATCAATCAGGTTTTGAACACACTCTGGGAACAGTCTGGCGTTTCAAAACATGGTAAATGCTCTATATTAATTAAGATAGCCATCTCTGCCTTATGGATCATACATAGGTCGGCTTAATTGAAACTAGGAGAGTTGATGCTTGGATAAAATCATACTGAAACGCCTGCTCCGCGGCTTATGGGTTATCATTGCGACCATTCTGATCGCTGTTGCCATATACTTGCTGTTCCCGCTTCTGTATCCTTTTGCGATTGCCTGGATTATCGCCTATGCCATGAATCCATTAGTGAGGCTGCTTCAGAATCGAGCCCGTTTCCCCCGCTGGCTGGCTGTGACTCTCTCATTGATCCTATATTTTGGAGCCATTGCGGTGGTACTGTCTGCAGCGATTACCCGTATGGTAAAAGAAGTCATTTCACTTACGACAAGCTTCGATCTTCATGTTGATGAGATCAAGGACACGTTTGTGCGCTGGACCGAGAATGACACCATTCAGAGCTTGATTGCGCAGATTAACGAATTTTACAAGGAGAATCCCAACTACCAGGAAACCATCAACAGCAATATTAGTAAAACAACCGAAACGGTAGGTACAGCCGTGACCGATCTGGTCACCGGATTTTTCAATATGGTCCTAAATCTCCTGACTTCCCTGCCGAACATGGGCGCCGTATTAATTGTTGTTCTGCTATCTACATTCTTCATTAGCAAAAGTTGGACCCGACACAGCATCACCGTATCGGGCTGGGTGCCCTCTTCCATTCGCAAGCCCATATCAGACATATGGACTGACCTGAGAAAGGCTTTGTTTGGGTACGTGAGAGCACAATTAATCATGATCTCGATTACAGCACTATTCGTCATGATAGGACTGCTAATATTGCAAGTGAAGTCAGCCTTCACCATCGCTCTCTTTATTGGTCTGGTCGATCTGCTTCCTTACTTGGGTGTGGGTCTGGTCATGGTACCTTGGGCAGCATACCTGTTTATGAACGGGGATCTGTATCTGGGCATAGGTATCAGTGTTATCTATCTGATCTTGTTGATCGCCCGTCAGATTATTGAACCGAAGGTCCTTGCAAGTAGTGTTGGGCTCGATCCACTCGCCACACTGGTCGGAATGTTCGTGGGTTTGAAACTGTTCGGTGTACTTGGCTTGATTATCGGTCCTGTCAGCCTGGTCATCCTCGATGCGTTTAATCGGGCTAACGTATTGCGTGACCTTAGAACGTACATTATCAACGGACGTGTCCGATGAGCATCACCTTATGCATTTTGAGCACACAGTAAAAATGAAAAAGGCTTCGTTCAACAGAAATCATCTGCTGAGCGAAGCCTTTTTCATTTTGCATAACAACCGATGTTTCATTTCGGACGACGATAAAATGTAATTTTGCCGCTTTTCATTTTTTTCTCCAGCCACCCCAGTAAGAACAGGCGGTACACCGGACGTGTTAATGGAAATACCAGTGTAAACCCGATCAGATCTGTTACAAAGCCTGGAATCAAAAGCAGGAAACCTCCGACGAAAATAAAAAGACCATCGACCATTTTTCTACCAGGTACTTTGCCGCGCTCCATCTCCAATTTGGCGTCCACTAGTACTTTACGCCCTTCAAACTGCAACATTGCTATACCAATCAAGGACGTGAGAATCATGAGAAGCAATGTCTTTCCGGCTCCGATCCAGTCACTCATCAGAATGAAACCAAATAATTCAATCACCGGAATGATTAAGAGTAAAGCCCACATCCATTTTCGCATTGACGTATTACCCCTTTCCCGAAAGCCACACCTTTTCAAGCGCGCTGTATAGCTCAGAGGCTGCCTTATCCAGCCGAACTGGCTTCCAGTCCCCATTCACCCACACATGCTGGGTAGAACCTGTAACTAGCCGTTCACCGGGGAGTGATTCATCAGCTGACCATACCCGTTCTCCAATCGCCATATGCTCATCAGGTTCTTCAGACATGCGTCTTATGTCATACTCATAGTTCAGTCGCAGACCACTAAATGCAGCAATACGGGTGAAAATGATAATCTCATCATCATATCGAGCAGGCTTGTGATATTTCACATCCAGTCCGGTTACGGGAAGCAGTAACCCCTGTTCCTCCATTTTACGATATGTATACCCCATTTGGCGAATCATCTCAGTTCGACCGATTTCAAACCAATTCAAATAGTTCGCGTGGTAGACCACGCCCATCTGGTCACTTTCTTGATAGCGTACACGAAGACGTGCCGCATACCAGCTACCGTTGATCTGTTCTCGCACGTGATCGGCCTCCTTCGCTCTAACATTCATACGTGTTACGTCGTTGTAAAGTGTCAATAAGATGGAAAAAAAGCAACGGGACTATAAAGCCCCATTGCTTCTTTCCTGTTACTTCTCCATTCAAGACGCTATTAAGCGTTGTTTGGAATTTGGCTTACTTTAATCAGGTTCGTAGAACCGGAACGACCCAAAGGTACACCTGCTGTGATCACGACCAGGTCTCCTTCTTTAACAAGTCCGGATTTTACGCCGCCTTCAATTGCGTTTTCGAACAAAGCATCCGTGGAATCAACCAATCTTCCTTTGACAGGAGTTACACCCCAAGCCAGAGCCAAACGGCGGGAAGTTCTGTCTTCCGTAGTCACCGCGATGATTGGAGATTCTGGACGATATTTGGAAATCATGCGTGCAGTGTGTCCTGACTCAGTTGAAGTGATGATCGCTTTTGCGTTCAAATCTTGAGCTGAGAGGGCAACCGATTGGCTGATTGCTTCTGTAACTGTTGTTTGTTGAGCTACACGTTGTTTCAGATACAGCTCTTGGTAAGGCAGAGCAGATTCTGCTTTTTCAGCAATACGGGACATGGTCAGAACGGATTCAACCGGGTATTTACCCGCAGCTGTCTCACCTGACAACATGATTGCGTCCGTACCATCGAAGATCGCATTCGCCACGTCACTTGCTTCCGCACGTGTTGGACGCGGGTTGCGTTGCATGGAATCCAACATTTGTGTAGCTGTGATTACCGGTTTACCTGCAACGTTACATTTTTCGATCATGCGTTTTTGTACCAATGGTACTTCTTCCGCAGGAATCTCAACACCCAGGTCTCCACGAGCAACCATCAGGCCGTCAGACACTTCTAGGATCTCATCGAGGTTATCGACACCTTGTTGGTTTTCAATTTTGGAGATGATTTGGATATGTCCAGCATTGTGTTTTTCAAGCAATTCACGAATTTCTAGTACGTCACTTGCTTTACGTACAAAAGAAGCCGCGATGAAATCGACACCTTGCTCAATACCAAATACGATATCGTTAGCGTCTTTTTCAGTGATACCCGGCAGAGAAATGGCAACGCCCGGAACGTTAACACCTTTTTTGCTTTTGATCGATCCGCCGTTAACGATACGGCATTTGATCTCGGTGCCTTGCACTTCCACCACGGTCAGTCCGATCAGACCGTCGTCGATCAGAATTGTAGATCCCGGTTCAACATCACTCGGGAGATCTGTATACGTAATGGAAAGACGTTCTTTGGTGCCCAGAATTTCTTCTGTTGTCAAAGTGATGTACTCGTCTTGAACCAACTCGATCGGTTCAACTTCGAGTTTACCTGTCCGAATTTCCGGTCCTTTGGTGTCCAGCAAGATCGCTACTGTTTTGTTCAACTCTTCGCATGCTTGGCGAATCGCAATGATCCGTCCGCCGTGCTCATCGAAATCACCGTGGGAGAAGTTCAGACGGGCCACGTTCATACCGGCCATAATCAGTTTTTTGGTATTCTCCAGAGATTCACTGGATGGACCAATGGTACATACAATTTTCGTTTTACGCATTTTGGGTTTCCTCCGATTTTAAAGGTATTACTCTTTATCTATTTTTCTTTTTCCAACTATTAAATTTACTATACTTTTGCTCATTTGTATAGGAAATTCGTCACATTATTCAGCATTTCCCGACAAATTACTCGCCACATCGACTTCTACAAGCTCTGGAGAAGCTTCAATGGATGCTTGAGGTTCAAACGTGACCGATCCAATTTTACGGAATTTCTCATAACGATCCTGTTTCAGCTGATCCGCGCTCCAACCCTTCATCTCATCAAGATGACGGACCAAAGCCTCACTAATGAAAGAAGCAGACGCTTCATAATCCCGATGAGCACCGCCGCGTGGCTCAGGGACAATCTCTTCAATGACTTCCATCTCCAGCAGGTCTTTGGCTGTTATTTTCATCGCTTCAGCCGCCTGATCTGCTTTGGATGCGTCCTTCCAGAGAATTGAAGCAGCCCCGTTCGGAGAGATCGCAGAATAGATCGCATGTTCCAGCATCAACACACGATTACCCACAGCCATAGCGAGGGCACCGCCGCTTCCACCTTCGCCGATGACCACAACAATAACAGGAACCGAAAGCTTCGCCATTTCCATCAGGTTACGGGCAATAGCTTCCGATTGACCTCTCTCTTCTGCAGTATTACCCGGATACGCCCCTTTAGTATCAATAAATGTAATAATAGGGCGGCCAAATTTGTTCGCTTGTTTCATCAGACGAAGTCCTTTTCGGAAACCTTCCGGATGAGCGCTGCCGAAAAAGCGGGCAATATTATCCTTCGTATCTTTCCCACGCTGTTGTCCGATTACCGTTACTGTCTTTCCATTCAACTTGGCAAGCCCGCCAACAACCGCAAGATCGTCTCCGAACATGCGATCACCGTGAAGCTCAATGAAATCCGTAAAAATCAACTGGATCAGATCCAGCGCCGTTGGGCGCTGTTGGTGCCGGGCCAGATGCATTTTCTGTGCTGCCGTTATGCCAGTGTAGATCTCTTCTTCAAGTCTATGGTAACGTTCTTCCAGGCGGGCAATCTCGTCAGTGAAGTCGATCCCTTTTTCCTGTCCAAACTGTACGAGTTCATCAATCTTTTTGCGCATCTCAACCAGAGGCGCTTCATATGGCAACTCACCCGCCATTTAGACCCCTCCTTTTTCACTATGCATATCCAGAAGCTTGCCAAGAGTGGCCCGAAGTTCCTTACGGTGCACAACCATGTCCAGCTGACCGTGTTGCATATTAAATTCAGCCGTCTGGAAATCATCAGGTAACTTCTGACGGATGGTCTGCTCGATAACGATTCTGCCGGCAAAACCAAATACAGCGCCAGGTTCGGCAATATTGATATCGCCCAGGCTCGCAAAACTTGCCGAGACTCCACCTGTCGTCGGGTCTGTAATGACCGAGATGTACAGCCCGCCCTGTTCATCCAAACGGGATAAAGCTGCGCTTGTTTTGGCCATTTGCATGAGGCTGAGAATACTCTCCTGCATCCGGGCACCACCTGATGTGGAGAAAATAATCAATGGCAACCGTTTTTCTGTTGCATGCTCAATGGCACGGGTAATTTTCTCTCCTACAACAGAACCCATGCTGCCTGTGAAGAAATCAAAACTCATGACAGCCACAACTACAGGCAGGCCCTCAATGGTTCCTTCCCCTGTAATTACCGCTTCCTTGAGGCCCGATTTCAGGCGCTGTTGTTCCAATTTGTTGCTATATCCAGGAAAGCCAAGTGGATCAACCGATATCATATCCGCGTCAAACTCAACAAATCCTTGATCATCAAGTACCATTGCAATGCGCTCCATAGCATTAAGACGCATATGGTAACCGCAGGCAGGACATACTTTCAGATTTTTCTCCAATTCCTTGCTATATTGAATGGTGCCGCATTTGCTGCACTTGTTCATAAGCCCTTCAGGTATTTCACGTTTTGGGCGTTCTGGGACTTCCTGGCCTTCGCCGGGAAGTGCACGCTCGGAAGGTATGGTAGCGTACTTCCGTTTCTTCTGGAATATATCTTTGAACACAACTACACCTCTCCAGCCGTTGATTTGATGGCCGCAACCTGCAGTGCGCTGCTTGGGGCAGCTTCATCCGCGTGCTACGGTAAACCGCTTACGACCCACACGCTGCCATGGGCCTTGTCCAGCATTCACAACAAAAAAATCCGCCGGTACAGGGCAAGGATCAGCGGCTTCTGTCAGCACGATTGATATTACCTGCAATAACCGAAAGATTGTTGCGCCGATGTTTGAATCTATCTTGGTAGGGTCTCCGGGAGCAACCAGGTCGGTCCTTGTCCTAACAAAAAAAGAAGGAAGGACAGCAGCATACAATACATGCAAGTCGATTCCTCTCTCCGCTTACGCGATTAGTCCCTTATGTACCGATGGTACTTCTTCATCTGCCAAGGCATGTCGATGTCGAACGAATCAGGAATGCAGAATGGAATTCAGCACTTCCTGGACCTCTTCCAATTCCCCAGAAGGGACGCGAATCTCAAATTGCTGTTTGGATAAACTGATGGGACGGGTCTGTACCAGAAAACCTTCTTCCGAAAGCTTGGTCTTGATCTTGTCCGCAACCTTTGCTGTCGGCGCAATGTAAATCACCGTCCACATGCCTTGTCCGCCCCCTAAGCTAATGTTCAGAGCCCGTATATTGGACTAATGATAACATACCTCACTTTTTTTCTGCAAGAAAGGGTTCGGGACCTTTGGGGAGAATTCGGGATCATGAGGGACATTTGTCCCCCACGACTAACTCATATGGTTGACGAAATCTTCTTGTTCATATCCTTCATCAAGCATCAGCAAGCCTGCCAGGGCAGCCTTAGCCGCCCTTGATAGCTTCATATGAGCCATTGAAGAACACTAGCACAGAAGTATGGTAATGCAGGGGGTTACAGGTCTGAGGGGTATTTTTTGGCTTTGATATTTTTGTGTGCTATCCGGGCAGAAGCGGCAGCGGCTACCCCTGCGACCAAATCATCCAAAAAGACATGAATGGCTGAGGTGTGTTCATTCAAATCATGAATGACACCTATTTTTTCTTTATCCAGATAACCAAAGCTGGTTAAACCGATCATACCATACACATGAGTAATGCCGAGGGCCAGAGTCTCGTCCACTCCATACAGGGATTCATCCGCTTCCATAATAGCCTGTAACGGTTGGGGCAAGAGTTTTTTCTCCGCAAGTTCGTCGAGCGCAATACCGGTATAGAGCGTATATTGCACCTCTCGTTTCTGCAGAACGGATTTCACGCTGGTTACACAGTCGTCCATGGTCAGTTCGGGGTGGTACCCTTTTTGCAGACGGTATACAATTGCTGCGATGGCATCAATCCGTACACCCCGCCGGGCCAGCATGGCTTCTACGATTTCATATGACATATCTCGACCTCCCGCATCAATCCCCCGAGGACCGCGAGGTCCTTCGGTGTTCTCAAGTGTATGCAGCAACCTGTTAAAATGTTCATAAAATGTGCGGATGCTTGAACCCAGGACCCGCACTAAAACAATTAAAAAACCTGTTCAGCTTTTAGCCAAACAGGTCTCATATTATGGAACAAGAACGCCCTAAGGGATAAACTCTTATTTAATTTTGACCGTACCTTCACCCAGCATCTGCTCCATATCGGAGAACAAGGTTGGTGATGGCTTAATACGGTAGGCATCACTCAGCGCAAGCAGCTTCTGTTGCTGCTCATAGAAGAGCACCGTTGCCACAGGTCCGGGATGTTCCTGAAGCAGCTGCTTCAGACGTGCCAAAAGCTCTGGCTTCTCTGCATGCGGAGCAATCTTCACGAACACCCGCTGCTCCACCGCCCGCGGTTCACGGCTCTGCGCCGCGCTGCCAGCCGCCTCAGCGGCACTGCCAGGCCGGGAAGCCGCAGCCGTGGCTGCGCCCTTACCCGCCGCATCGCTGCGCGTCGCTGCCGAGCCTTGGCCCCCGCTGCTACGCGCAGCGGAAGCATCCCCGCCTGCGCTGCTGCGCTGCGCTTCGGCTCCTGCGCCCGCTGGCCGCCGCGGCGAAGCCGATGGCGCCGTGCGCGTAGAGCTGCCGCTGCCGGGCTTGCCGCGCCGGTCACGGCTGCGCAGCTGCTGCTCCAGTGCCGCCTGTGACAACGGCAGCACTTCCTCAGCCAGCAGCTTAAACCCTTCGTCCTGCTGCTGCACTTTGGCACGCACGACGAGCAGTTCACCTTTCCCGACATGCTGCTGGCTACGCCGCCATACTTCGGGAAAGAGAACCACTTCGCAGCGTTCGATCTGGTCTTCCAGCTCCATGAACGCCATGGCCTTGCCCTGTTTCGTCGTAATCGACTTCACAGACACCACCATACCCGCGGCGACGGTCATCGTATCGTCTGCCGCCTCGGTCAGCTCCATGATCCGGTCAGCCCCACTCGATTCCAGCACATCTTCATAGTCATCCAGCGGATGCCCGGAAAGATACAAGCCTAACAACTCTCGCTCCAGCTCCAGTTGCTGCCCTGAGGAATAAGGAGGGATCTCCGGGTATTCAATCTCCCAGTTTGGCGTCTCCACAAAGTCGAACAATTGAATCTGCAGATCCTCACGTTCCTTGCGCCATTTCAACGCGGCTTCAACGGTCTCATCCAGCATCGCCAGCAATTGGGCCCGGTGTCCAGGCAGTGTATCAAAAGCTCCGGCCTGGATCAGCGATTCAATCACACGTTTGTTGCATACGCGCAAATCCACACGACGACAGAAATCGAGCAGACTGTCGAATGGTCTCTTCTGCCGTACGACCATAATGCTTTCCATCGCCTGGGTACCGACATTTTTCACAGCGGCAAGACCGAAGCGTATTGCACCCGTTAATTTTCCCTCGTCCGAATTCCCATTAGATACTGCAACGTTCTTCTCAGCAGAGATCAATTCACCTTGCTCCGCATGCGAAGAAGATACCTCCGGACCCTGATCATTGTTCTCTTCCGTTGAAGTAGCCGCCACCAAGCCCGGTTCCTTCCGGTTGTCGGATGCTTCAGGCATGGATGTTGCGGCTTGCCACTCATATCCGCCACTGTCCTCATCCGGTCCAGGACCAGGGTCATCCGGCAAAGGTGCTTCACCATATTCAGCTTGTCCTGAATGCCCATCATGCTCATGAGCGCGATCATCCATGAAGGAACTTCCGTTACCGTTCGCGGTATGTTCTTCGCCCGCGCTTCCGGTGTCACTCTCTGCATCTGCTCCAGCAGTCTGCTGCGATACATTGCTCTGTTCCTCGGTTCCTGCGCTGACGGACGGCACAAATACAGGTGTAAACAGAATACCGCTCTCATTTACATCCGGCGGAAGCACCTCCATATCCATACGCCGACATTCCACCACGTACTCTGCGACTTTCCGATGACTGCCCATCACGGCTGTCAGCATGGAAGCCATAAAATGAACCGGATAGTGTGCCTTCAAATACGCGGTCTGGAACGCAAGCACACCGTATGCCGCGGCATGAGCGCGCGGGAAGCCATAGTTGGCAAACTTGACGATCATATCATAGACCAGGTCTGCCTCTTCCTCGCTATACCCTTGTTTCAGACTGCCTTGCACAAAGTGTCCCCGCTCCAGATCCAGCACTTCCCGCTTCTTCTTGGAGACCGCTCTGCGAAGCAAATCTGCCTCCCCCAGCGAGAAACCCGCCATCCGGGAGGCAATCTGCATAATCTGTTCCTGGTACACGATGATGCCGTACGTATCTTTCAGGATAGGCTCCAGATCCACATGCGGGTAATCCACTTCGATCTGTCCATGCTTACCCTGAATGTATTTGGATATGAACTCCATTGGACCCGGACGATACAAGGCCAGCACGGAGATCACATCTTCAAATACGCTGGGCTTCAACTCTTTCAACACACGGCGCACCCCGGCAGATTCCAGTTGGAATATGCCCATCGTGTCGCCACGGCCAAGCATCTCATACGTTAATGCATCATCATCAGGAATAACACGGAAGTCCGGAACTTCTCCATGTTCCCCAATCCAGCGTACACACCGCTCAATGATTGAGAGGGTACGCAGACCCAAAAAGTCCATTTTAAGCAACCCGATTGACTCCAGGTTTTCCATGGAATACTGGGTTAACGATGTCCCTTCACTGCCCTCCTGGAGCGGTACCGCATCGGTCAGCGGATCACGGGAGATGACCACTCCCGCTGCATGCGTGGAAGCATGACGTGGCATACCTTCGACCTTCATCGCCATATCCAGCAGTTCACGCGTTTTCGGCTTGGTCTCATACAGCGCCTTCAATTCAGGTGTCGTTTCCATGGCCCGCTCGATGTTAATGCCGAGCTGCGCCGGAATCAGCTTCGCAGCCTTGTCCACTTCGCCATAAGGCACATTCAGTGCTCGTCCGACATCACGTACAGCTGCACGGGCAGCCATCGTTCCGAACGTAATAATCTGGGCGACATGGGCTTTGCCGTATTTATGTGCCACATAATCAATGACCTCATCCCGCCGTTCATCGCTGAAGTCAATATCTATATCCGGCATGGAGATCCGCTCGGGATTCAGGAACCGTTCGAAGAGCAGATTGTATTTCATCGGATCAACATCCGTGATGTGCAACGTGTAGGCTACCAGACTACCTGCCGAGGAGCCCCGGCCTGGTCCAGTAACAATCCCTTGTTTATGCGCATAGGCGATGAAATCCCAGACAATCAGGAAATAATCCGAGAAGCCCATGCTGTCGATTACACCCAGTTCATACGACAAGCGTTGTTCGAGTTCGGATCGAAGCTCCGCATCAGTCCAACGTGCGGACTGCGCGTAACGTTCCTCCATGCCCTCTTCGCACAGTTGACGCAGGTATGCCGAAGGGCTGAGTCCATCGGGAAGTGGTCTGTATTCCGGCAAAATCGATTTGCCGAATTCCAGCTCCAACTCACAGGATTCCGCAATGCGGACGGTATTCGCCAGAGCTTCAGGTACATGAGGAAACAACCGGGCCATCTCTTCTTCACTTTTCAGATAGAGCTGGTTGGTAGCAATTCGGAGCCGATTCTCATCATCCACGGTCTTGCCCGTTCCGATACAGATCAGCACATCCTGAAGTTCGGCATCCCCTTCCGCCAGATAGTGAGCATCATTGGTCGCTACAAGCGGAATTTCAAGTTCAGAAGCCAGTTTGATCAACTGCGGATTCACCCTTTTTTGCTCGGAAAGCCCATGATCCTGAAGTTCCAGATAAAAGTCGGCACCAAAGATATTTTTGTAGCGTAACGCCGCACGTCGCGCTTCTTCTTCTCGTCCATGCAACAGATGCTGTGGTACTTCACCACCCAGACACGCACTGAGGCAGATAATGCCCTCGTGATGGGCAGCCAGACTTTCCATATCTACACGTGGTTTGTAATGAAAACCTTCGAGATGTCCAATCGAGCACAATTTCATCAGATTACGGTAACCTGTCATATTTTTGGCCAGCAGAATCAAATGATGAATCGGTTGATCCTTGCGGCTTCCCCGCTCTTTGCGGGACCCTGCTGTCATATATGCCTCGCAACCTATAATCGGCTTGATACCTCGTTCAACACATGCTTTATAAAAAGGAATTGCACCATACATCACGCCATGGTCGGTCAGCGCAAGTGTCGTCATTCCGAGATCTGCAGCCTTATTCACGAGATCCGGAATACGCGCAGCGCCGTCCAGCAAACTGTACTCGCTGTGAACGTGCAAATGCACAAAAGAACTCATGTTTTTTTCTTCCTTTCGCCGCAGATAGTCGCAGCATCGATCTTCTGATCCGTCTGCTAACCTATCTATCTCATATCTATGAATTAAATAAATAAAAAATGGAGTCTCTTTATTATTCTATTTTATCATAACGTTCGGGGGCACGCCCATACAATAGAAGTACAAGCCGCTCCCCCTGTGACAGACCCAAGACAGGAGGTGTGCTGCTAGGTCTGAAAGGGGTGTTGCCAGTGAGCACATTTTTGTCCAAAGCCATTCTTGATTTCTTTATTGCGTTTGGAATCGTGCTGGGCGGCGCGATGATCGGAGGTATTGGAGCCGTGATTTCTCTTCAGCCTCCGACACAGACGATGCTCGATATTTCCGGAAAAATAAAGATATGGGCGCTCGCAGCCGCTGTCGGCGGCACCATTGATCCCATGCGTGTCATCGAGAGCAATTTCCTGGATGGCAACCTGTCTCCGGCGGTCAAACAAATCCTGTACCTGATCTCTGCTTTTATGGGCGCACATATGGGAACCGAACTGGTGAAGTGGGTGTGCGGCGGAGGCCGGAGCTAATATGATACGGGAACAGCGTTCATGAGAATTCCGCCATTCTCCCGTTACCGCCCGCTGATGCGAATGACCGCTGTATTTGTTCTGGGAATGATCGCTGGATGTGTCGTCTACAACGGTGTATTTCACCTGAGTTACAATGCGTTGTGGCTGAACAATCAGGAGCTGCAGCTTCAGCTGCATCAGAATGAGGAGGATATCAAAACGCTGAAAAAATACAGTAAACGCCAAACCGTTATCAAGGAAATCAAGGTCCGTGCAGAAGAGTCGGATAAGGGGCCAGATGAGGCTTCTTTGAAAGTGATGTTACAGAAGCTCGGTGACGAACTTGAGGTGCTTCGGGGCAGAGATGTATTCAACATCGACGAGTATAGCAAAATGACGCGCATCATGTTGAATCAGAAAGTATACTCGGTCAGGGAAAAGGAGTACACCGTTCAGGTCAAAACGATGCTGGTTATGGAAGGCGTACTTCAAGTTTGGGTACAGATTCGCATGCACGTTCCTGCGTAACAGCAAAAAACTGCCCTTGTCTGCATCTCTCCATGGTACAATAAGGGCAGTAAATGCTTTCCAGAAAAGGAGCTGCGTCTTTGTGTTCATTGATGTACTCAAATATGCTCTAATCGCCATCTTTGCTGTTGCCGTGGTTTTGGCAGCGTTGAACAGCATTCGTTCACACAGAAGCTCGGATGCCACCAGCGCCGGTCTGTACCGTTCATGGACGAATATCTGGATGGGTGGCATGCTTGTCGTGCTTGCACTGATTCTGATGTTTGTCTTCACGGGTTCCACCCTATCGGTGATTGTGGAAGCGCTATTTCTGATTATGGGTGCGTATAACGTATTTGCCGGAATACGTAACCGCAGTTATTATGCCCGGCTTCAACAACGGTCCAGGAATGGATCAGGTAAAACCTCCGGACAATCTGCATGATTCGTTGAAGCTCTATTGTTAGGTCTGCAAAAAGAGAGTACTTCCCTTCATCAAGCGAAGCCAGAACCGCGCGACAGCGCACCAGGCAGAGCTTCTCAATCAGGGAGTACTCTCTTTGTCTATGCCCGAGGTAACTCAACCTGCTAGGCATGGTCAATCGACTGCAGTGTCATTACCGCTTTGCATACCACACTGCCTTCACGGGTAACCACAATGTCCATTTTGCACGTCCGACGGCTGGTTTCCAGAATCACCGGTCGAACCAAAATCTGATCCTCAATCTGTACAGGGCGAACAAAATATGTCGTTACATTATCCACCACATGGTCGTTCCCTGTAACATCCCACGCTGCCCGTCGGCCAGCCTGTGTCATCACATTCAACAGTACACCTTCAGAGATCGTACCCAGATCCGTCGCCATCTGAGGAATGATGAATCCGTGAAATAACAATTCGTTCTGATCACCGCGCTCCTCGGCAAATCCGTTCCAAATCAAATGATCAAACGTCTCTCCCAGTTGTGGCTGCTTCTGTGCATCCCGCATAGCCTGCAGCACTTCCTTGCGTGTGACGGACGCAATCAGTTTGCGGTTCCGATCCACGATTGGCAGAAAATCGATGCCTTCCCAGGTCATAATCTGGGCAGCAGAAGCAAGAGATGTCTGCAATGAGGCCGTAATCGGGCGGCGTATCACACATTTCTCAATACTCTGATCTGCCGTAAGCTCACTGACATCCTTCAGACTCACAATTCCAATGACCCGGTTCCATTCATCCACGACCGGGAAGCGATGTTCACCCGTCTCCGACACCAACATATGGAAATCCGAGACTGAACTGGTGACCTTCAACACCTGAAGACGTGGTTTCTGACCAATGATATCTTCAACAAGCATAATCTTTTTCTTAATCAGCCGGTCGAAGATCGCACGGTTAATCATGGAAGCCACCGTGAATGTATCATGTCTGGAGGAAATAATCGGTAGCCCAAGCTCGTCAGCCATAATTCTTACTTCACGGCTAGTTCCAAAGCCACCCGTTATTAACACGCCCGCTCCCTGTTCGAGGGCAAGTGAGTGAGCATCTTCACGGTTACCCACAATCAGCAGACTTCCAGCGTCAATATAACGGGCCATTGCCTGTTCTTTCATCGCACCGATCACATACTTGTGCAGCGGTTTGGCGAGACCTTCGTTACCACCTAGCACATGGCCTTCCACAATGGTCACAACATCAGCGAAGGTCAACTGTTCCGACATGCCCCGAGGTCTCTTCTCGATCCGCACCGTGCCAATACGTTCCTTGGTCACGACCAGTCCGAAGTTCTCCGCCTCTTTCACCGCACGATAAGCTGTCCCTTCGCTTACACCCAGCTCCCGCGCAAGTCCACGTACCGATATTTTACTGCCTACCTTCAGTTGTTCAATATGTTGAAGTAACTGTTCATGCTTCGTTACGTTCTCTTCCTGACCGTCCAACTGTACCACCCCCGAAGATGCATCTGTACTATACTGTATCTATTATAACACGTCGTTAGGAAAATAACCCCATATCCTATCCCACTCTCAAGGGAATTGCGCCGAATAAATTCTTTCTTCCGATGTGGCTGCTAATCCTTTATATACCAAAAAGACCGGATCCCTTATGTGCAAGGTAATCCGGTCTTTTTCCAGAGGCTGAACCAACAAGGTTGGCCTTGGCGTGCAGAATGTAATTCGACACCTTATACAGACTCGCTCCGCTCCTGCTTGTCCAGCAGTTTCATCTCCCATTGCCGCAGCTTCGCCCGGCGAATGGCTTCCAGTGCACGTTTCTTCTCTTCATCCACACCGAGAATAAAATGCAGATGTGCACCAACGATTAATAAGGAGAACAGCACCCATACGATGCCAAAGATATTAACCCAGTCCATTCCTCCAGCAAAGGAAATCCGCGGCAGTGCAATGACCAGCATCGACAACGCGATAAGCAGATAGATCACATGTTTTGCTTTTTTCAACCTCTTCACTCTTCACAGCTCCTTCGTTCTTGATCGACTCTATATGTCTAGTCTATGAACGATAAGGAGCTATTATGAGAGGTTCAGGAAAAAAACAAGACAACCTTTTGGTACGTGTTCATCTTTCCTAATCAAAAGTGGACATTATGAACTACCTTTTTACGCTTCAGCGCCACCGTACAGATGACCCAGGCTGTCCGCAATAATTTTGTTCACGTCTTCAATGATGACACTGAGACGACGTTCTGCATCAAACAAACGACGGATATTCAGATTCAAGCTCAGTACTTCAAACAGTTTCTCCATTTTCTCCATTTCATCCGGAGCCGGCATATCCCCGCTCATCATACGTTGTTGCAATTCCATTTGTTGATCACGGAAGTTATCCAGCATTGCTTTTGCGTCCGGATCAGCTTCAATCAGCTTCATCGCGGAAGTAATCTCTTCCACCTCGCTGCTTTCTCTCAGTGCTTTGGCCAAATCATTGGCTTTGTCATAAATGTTCACTATTATTCCTCCTCAGATTGGTTTGTTCATCCGTGTTAATACACGCTTTGCTCTCCTGTCAAACAGGGGCGATCTGAAACAGGCCATCAATAACCTGCCTCGAATCAAATGCATTTAATCCATATGGGTCAATCACCAAGGGTTATATGTCCTCATATGATGAAGCACATGCCATGTTCAGATGCCGTTCAACTTCGAGATCAGACATCAAGTTGCCGCCCGGAAGGAGATCCGTGATGTCCACTAAAAAAGTAACGATTCAGGTTACCGGCTCGGGCATCCTGCAGGACGACGTCATCATGCTGGGCGAAGGGGTGCTCAAAGCGCTTAAAATCCCTTCAGGAAGGCCGCTTCAGCTGCAATTTGGCTCTTTCCGCCGCGAAGTCACAGTCATTCCGGTACCAAGGTATGACGGGCTGCGCATCAATCAGACAGTTGCCAGCAAGACCGGTCTCGTTCCACGTTCGGTCCTGAGAGTATCCTATCGTTCAGCCAGCCGTACGCTTCGCCTTGGACCCTACATCAGTGTACTGGTTAGCCAGGATTATCCCGATCAGCCCGATCGGCCCTTTGGCTCCATCACGATGTTCTGTCAAGAACTGGTGAACGCCTGCCGTAAGCAAGGCGCCTATGTATCCTTTTTCACACCGGAGGATATTGGAGCGGTAACGGGTTATATGAAAGGCTGGGTGTATGATGACGGCTGGAAAAAGACTGTTCTGCCTGTAGCAGACGTCGTCAATAACCGGCTAACGTCCCGCAAGCTTGAGAACAAACCTAGCGTACAGCATTTTATGAAAGAAGTAAAATCGCTCTACGGTACGCAAACCTTCAATGAAAAGTTTCTGGACAAAAACGAAGTATTTGACGCACTCAAGTCCATTTCAACGCTTAAACGGGTTCTTCCCGAGTCTCATTTGCTCAAGACTTCCACCATGCTCAAGACGATGTGCAACCGACATCCGGTTGTATTCCTGAAGCCTGTACGCGGTTCTTTGGGCAAAGGGATCATCCGTGTCTCACGTCAGACGGACGGAAGCTTCCTGACTCTCGCAACTGGCGTCGGGGGTACCCGGAAACAAACGTATTCGTCTCTGGATAAACTGTATGCCAGTATGACTGGGAAAATGAAAACAACGCGTTATCAGATCCAACAAGGGCTGACTCTCATTGACAACAGTGGCAGACCCGTGGATTTCCGTGCGCTCGTGCAAAAGAACCGTACAGGTAAATGGAGTGTAACTTCCATCGTCGCACGAATTGCAGGCGGGAGTCACTACGTATCCAATCTGGCACGGGGTGGAAGCCTGAGCACCGTCAAGGATGCCGTTGCCAAAACGCAGTTGTCTGGATCAGCCAAAGCTTCCGCATATGCCGGACTGCACACCGCAGCACTGGATATCGCCAAAGGGATTGAGAGTGCCATCCCTGCTCATTTTGGTGAACTCGGTATTGATCTGGCCCTGGATTCGACTGGGCGCGTATGGCTGCTCGAAGTTAACTCCAAACCATCCAAGAATGATAACACACCACTGAGTGAGAGCAAGATCCGCCCTTCCGTCAAAGCCATGCTCGAATATTCTACGTATCTGGCAGGTTTTTGAAAAGTCATTCCATTGAGGAGAGGTGCAGCAAAATGTTTCCATCATCTCAGATCAAAACACTGGCCATTCTGGTACGTGCAACCGAAGGCTCACCTCCCTTCACGGATGAACTTTTCTGCCGTCGTCTCAGTTTGGGAAGTATGCAATACGCCCTTCAGATTATTGTGATTCCGATATCGGCTGATGCCGCCTACCTCCCTCTTCAATGGGGATTTGCTTATCAGCAAGGGAAGTGGAATTCGGTACCTGTTCCTGCAGTTGATCTCATCATGGATCGTTGTCTTCGCCCTCTCCCAAGGAACGTCAAACAGCAGCTTAAGGAACAGATTCGAACCAACGGCACAGATCAACACCGTTATTGGTCGGCTTCTCTTCCAGGAAAATGGGAGGTACATCGTCTATTGTCCCGAAATCCTGAATTGCGGTCACTACTTGCCCCCACCACCCGGATCGGAGCGCATATTCCTTGGGAAACATGGCTGGACCGTTGGCCAAGTGGATTATTCTTCAAACCGATATCCGGGACTCATGGCAAAAATACCTTTCGCCTGTCTCGGGGATCGACTCCATCCACATGGATCATGGAGGGTCGTAACGAGCACAATGAACCCTTTCTTCTAACATTCAACCATACCCAGGCTGTATCTTCCTGGCTGGCATTACAACAGGCTGGGCGCAAGATGATCGTGCAGCCATATCTGGAGCTTAGCCATCATGGAAGAGCATTCGACATACGGGCACTGATGCAAAAGAATGGGCAAGGTCGCTGGACGCTTACCGGATGTATGGTACGAGAAGGACCCGAAGGTTCACTCACGTCCAATCTTCACGGTGGGGGTAGTGCCTATCCGGCTCAAGCATATCTGCTCCAGCGATATGGAACGACCCGTACAGAAACTCTGCTGAAGAACATCCGGCAGACTGCTACTCTTATCCCCACCCTGCTGGAGAGCCGTTTCGGCAGGTTAGCCGAATTGGGGCTTGATTTCGGAGCAGATGCAGAGGGCCAACTCTGGCTAATTGAAGTCAACTCCAAACCAGGCCGCACCTCATTCGCAGAAGCGGGCGACCGACGCATGCATATCCTGACTTATACCCGGCCGCTTGCCTATGCCCGTTATCTGTTGCAACAACATGTTCTCACGGACGTCATTCGTCCAATGAAATTGCCGAATACATCCAGCAAAGCTGGCCTGAAACCCATCCCGATTCACGGCGGCTGAGGCCCGCAGTGCCCGCTTGCCATGGAGCCCAAGGATCTTTTCAGGATAGGAGGATAAATCATGAGTTTGACCTTTTGCAATCTGCATTTCACCAAGCAACCGGATAAAGTGGTTTATGTATCCAACGCTTTAATGAAGAGCCTCAACCTGTCCGGCAAAAAAACGGTGAACCTTCGCTTCGGGCGTGACCGGGTACCTGCAACGATCAAACCAATCAAAAAAGCAGGTAAACATCTGTATCTCGCTTCAGGTATCCGTAACATGATGAACGTTCCCAAACGGGGCAGTATTTATCTCCGTAATTTGCAAAATGATGAGGTTCAGTTAGGTCCGCTGATCGGCGTACTCTCTGATGGGCCTGCGACGAGCACTAATCCATTCGGTTCCCGTACTGGTTTCATCAAACAGTTACTCCGTGAAGGCAGCCGGAAATCCTATATTTATGCCTTTACTCCCCGGGATATCAATTGGCAAAATGAAACGGTGTCCGGCTTTTTTCTGAATGAAAACGGAAGCTTCACACGCAAAACGGTACCCCTGCCCGATGTTGTCTACAACCGGTTACCGAGCCGTCGTTCCGATTTTTCACCCGCCATTAACCAACTGCGGGAACGATTTGTTCGTCGGAAAATTCCGTTCTTCAACTGGAGCTTTTTCAACAAATCAGATATCTATACATTGCTGGAGAATGAACCGGTAGCAGGACGTTATATCCCAGAATCCATTACCAATCCATCCGTTGAACAGATGAAGGAAATGTTGGAACGCCATCAGTTCGTCTACTATAAGCCTACTGCAGGAAGTCTGGGGAACGGGATCTACCGCCTGACTTATTCGCCCAAACGCGGATACTTCGCACGTTATCGCAAAAAAGGCGGTAATGCACTCCTGCGTTTTGGGTCCTTCAACAGTCTGATGCGTATGCTTCAGGGAAGACATGGCAAACAACTGCGCGGATACGTTGTTCAGCAGGGAATACGTCTAATCGAGATTGACGAATGTCCAATTGATTTTCGTTTTCACATGCACAAAAATGGTAACAATCAATGGGTTGTTGTCGGGATTGGAGCCAAAAAAGCAGGACGTGGCAGCGTCACAACACACATCAAAAATGGCGGCTCCCTAATGACTCCTGAGCAGGCGCTCAGTCGCAACTTCGGCGATCGTGCGGGAGAAGTTCTTCAGCATGCCAAATCCGTCGCTATTACACTGGCCCAGGCGATTGAAACCCAGCACCAGCATCTGATTGGTGAGATTGGCTTTGATCTGGGCATTGATCAGGAGGAACATGTATGGATGTTCGAAGCGAACGCCAAACCCGGGCGCTCCATTTTCCGTCACCCTTCACTCCGGGTGGAGGGAAAATCGTCGGTGGAGCACATCTTGGAACACTGCCTGTATTTGAGCAAGTTCCGGAAGAAGGAAGAAATTTGATGAGTCTTCATGATGATTTCAAACCTGTCATTGCTGTTTTGACCATGCATGATAATCAGCGCATGTTCAGGGGAAATCATCAAAATTTTCAAGATATTCTGCAGACAGGCGAGAGCATGGGATACGTCGTGTACATTGTGACTGTGCGGGATCTGAACGTGGGTGGTCCTACCGTGAAAGGCTATACGTACAACAAGGGGAGTGGAAAGTGGGTCTCACAACCCTTCCCCCTTCCCCATGTTCTGTACAATCGTATTCCCAATCGGGAAGACGAAGGCAAACCTTCCGTTCAGCGCAAAATTGACGAATGCATGCAATCAGGAATTGAGCTGTATAACCCCTTCTTTTTCAACAAATGGGATCTGTTTGAATGGCTTAAAAAGTCCAAATCAACTCAGCAATTGATCCCTTATACCCGACGGATGCGAAGTGCTTCTTCGCTGGGGGCCGTTCTACGGACGTATCCTTATCTGTACCTTAAACCTGAGAGCGGCAAAGCTGGCAAAGGAATCATGATGCTTAAATATCAGGAAAAAGAACGTCTTCCGTATCGACTTAAAATACAAACTACACGTAAAAGCACGACCTATAAAGCTGCTACACTCGCCAAGTTATGGGCACGAATTCGCAAAGAAACCGGACATACGCCCTATATCATACAACAAGGTATTGAACTGGCATCCTCTCGTAAACGCCCCTTCGATCTGCGTGTTCTTGTACAAAAGAACAGCAAGGGTCAATGGAGCGTGACCGGTGTAGGTGCGAGACTTGCCGGGTCCCGCAGCATTACCACTCATGTGCCGCGCGGCGGAAGCGTAGAAGACCCTGAGAAGCTGCTAACTGAGCTTTTTGGCGAAGAAATGACTACAACCCTGATGAAACGTGTGAAATCCACTTCATTAATGATTGCAAGACAGGTAGAACGGGGATCAGGGTACACACTTGGAGAAATGTCCATGGATCTGGGCATTGATGACCTGGGGGAACTTTGGTTCTTTGAAGCCAATGCAAAGCCTATGAAGTTCGATGAACCACAGATCAGACGACGGTCATTGGAACGTATATTTCACTACAGCGCTTATCTTGCCCGTCAGTCCAAACGATGATAGACAGGAATACTGCAAAAAGAAGGTGATTGTTTGTGTCCTCACCTGTTCTGGGCATTATGACGTTGTACTTAAATGAACATCGCGCTCTTGAAGAACGCACCATCTATCGCAGGATGATTGTTGAAGGGCGCAAGCGGGGACTCGATATCTATGTGTTCACACCAGCTGACGTACACCCCGGCGGCAAACAGATTGAAGCCATGGTTTTTCATGAGGGAAAAGGCTGGTCCAGGGAGTGGCGATCATTCCCGGACCTGATCTTTGATCGCTGCCGGATTCAACGGAACCGCAGGTTCCAGCAATTGCTTGCTTTTCGTGAAAAATATGGGCATCTGCTCTTTCTGAACAGACCTCTGCGCAATAAATGGACCATCCACCAGACTCTCTTGCAAAAGGCCAACTTTCGGGAGCACCTGCCGGAAACCACTTTATTTCAGGATATGTCCGATGTAAATCGGATGCTCAAAGTTTCTTCTCTAGTCTATCTTAAACCCATTAATGGAACAGGCGGACGTGGTATTCTGCGCATTGAACGCGGCAGTAACGAGGCGAATACGGTGCTTGTTCAGGGACGGGATCAGAAACGTCGTATCATCACTCCGCGTAAGGTTCATTTATCACGACTGGGCTCATTGCTCCAGCACTGGAACATGAAAGACAAGTATCTTGTACAAAAGGGGATTCAACTTCAGCTTCCGAATGGACGTGTGCATGATTACCGCATGCTGGTTCAGAAGAATGGTGAAGGACAATGGGAGCTTACCGGATGTGCCGGACGCATGGGTGCTGAAAAAAGCGTAACCTCCAATCTGCATGGCGGCGGCCAGGCAATCGCAATGAACCGACTCATGAAGCAATGGATCGAGGATGACGACCTCCGCGCGGAAATTAACACGACTGCAGAGAAGTTTGGCATTGATGTTGCTACATTTCTGGAAGATACGTACGGGGACTTATGTGAGTTGGCACTGGATTTGGCGATTGACAGAAGCGGACGTATCTACCTGCTTGAAGTCAACCCCAAACCTGCACGTGAAGTATTCGCTCGCATCGGTGAACGGGACATCTATCATAAAGCCATCACGCAACCGCTGGAGTACGCCCTGTGGGTATATCGCAACCAAGCCAGTCGTCCGGTCAAACCAATACGAAACACCCGGCTTGCAAGCAACAGACCATCTGCACTGAAGAAGGCACGCAAAAAGAGATGATCGGTTGATCACCAATAAAAGAGCGCCCAACCCGTGGAACATCGTGGGTTGGGCGCTCTCATATGATTACTCAGATTTTAATCGGCGACTGCCTTACTCTGCTTCATCATACAGACGCAGCAGTTCTGTAAAATCAGAGATGAGCACATCTGAGCCCGCAAGCTCCTCATCACGGCCGAAACCGGCATAGGCACAGCCGATGACCGCCTGACCGTTCATTTTACCAGCCTCCACATCAGAAGAGCGATCCCCTACCATCCATGCGTCCTGAATGCGATGTTTCTCAAGCAGGATCTGCACCAGATTAATCTTGGAGGGTGTTTTGTACTGGCCCGCACTGTATACCCCTTCAAAGAAAGGCATAATCTCGTGTGCAAATGCCACTCCCTTCACATAGTCCTCCAACCCATTACTTGCGACAAAAAGACGCACTCCCTGTTGTTTTAGTGCTTGCAGCGTTTCTTTCACACCCGGATACAATTGGGAACTTCCTTGATCAAGCCCCTCAATCTCCAGTTGGAGCAGCAGTTCGTCTGCACGGCGATGTGCCGCTTCCGATGCCTCAGGCATAACCACTTTCCATATATCTTCGAGCAACATGCCCAAGCTTCCCAGCATGCGTTCCTCGGGTGGAGTTTCTCCTTCAAAATGCCCTTCGGCACGCAATGTATCAAATAGTTGCTGGTAAGCTGGCAACAACAGGGTCTCTGTCTGGAATAGCGTGCCATCCATGTCAAAAATCATCGCTTCCGGTTTGAGCAATACTTTCTCTTTAGTCATGTCCAATGTTCCTTTCGGATTGGGATATGTATGTGTAATTGGAATCGTTCCCTTCCCATGATAAACATAACGTTTGAACGTGTAAACCAACGATTGTATATATCATTAGACCTAACCTTATACACATCGAACCAAACATTATATGATAGTTAAACAAACTATATACAAAATAACTTTCTTTTCGTATAATACTAAAAAATAGTGCTTTAGACACCTAATCTAAAGACCTACAATTATGACATTTCCGCTTTTTTCGACAACTACATATACCCCATAGAGAGGAATAACAAACATGAAAAAGCGTAAGACCTTCAAGATTTTTTATAAGATTGGATTAGGATATCTACTCGTGCTGGCTGTACTGGCTGGTTGCATCCTGCTGATTCAGAACAGCACAAGTCAGCTTCAACGGGAACTGGACTTTCTGGTTGATCATGATATGAGAGTACACGCTCTGACCTATGAACTCGAAAGAAATATGGTAGATATGGAAACAGGCCAACGTGGATACATCATCACGGGTCAGGACAGTTACCTTGCTCCCTACATCCAAGGAAAAGAGAAGCTTAGTACTCTCAGAGATGAACTTGCTGCTTTAATTTCGGACAATCCGGCTCAACTTGCACGCTTGAAAGACATACATACCAATATGGAGAACTGGGTCCAGGTCGCTGGAGAACCTGTAATCGCCCTACGCCAGGCAAATAATACGCAAGCCATTCGAGATTTCTTCGCAGATGATCCGGGTAAACGAGACATGGACCAGATTCGTACTGCCCTCGATACGTTTCGAACCAATGAGCATACGTTAACCGAAAACCGTACAGAAGCGCTGAAGCAAAAAAATGCACTCCTGAACCTGGAACTGTATGGGGCACTTGTCGTTGTCGCCATTATCTCGTTCATCACTGCATTGGTCCTGTCACGTGCCATTGTTAAGAACATCCGTACCGTGAAACAGGCATTGAATGACATCGGTTCTTCCAATGGTGACCTGACACTGAGAATCGCTACGCCAATGAAAGATGAAACTCGTGAACTTGCGGAGGCAGCCAACACAATGCTCGCCGGTTTGCAGCAAATGATGCTGGATGTTCAGAGCAATGCCCTGATTCTGAGTACTGCTTCGGATCGATTGGATAAAGGGGTTGCCGATAGCCATCTTGCTGGAAAAGAGGTTGCCACTGCCATGGAACGTGTCGCTGAAGGGGCTGATGAACAGGTTGCTCTCACGCAAACCATGGTAGCTGCGATGCAGCAATCCCTAACCGGGCTTAAGCGTGTTGCCTCCTCGGCAGGTGACGTGGCAGAACGTGCTGTACGTACCGAATCCATTGCGGTGGATGGTCAACAGCGCATCGATAATGCTGTAGGCAAAATGAGTTCCATTGAGCAATCCTTCCTCTCTGTACAGGAAGCCATTAATGAAATTTCGAAAATGTCTGATCAAGTAATCAACATTGCAGATTCCATGTCGGGTATTGCGAGACAAACGAATCTGCTTGCACTTAACGCCGGAATCGAAGCGGCACGGGCTGGGGAGAATGGACGTGGCTTCGCTGTCGTGGCTTCGGAGATCCGTAATCTTGCAGACCAGAGTGCAACATCAGCCAAAGAGATTACAAGTATCCTGGAGACCGTGGTAGCGGGTGTTCAAAGTACAGTGCAGGTCGTTGATGTGAGCACTCTACATGTCAATGAAGGGTTGCGAACCATTGAGGATGCAGGCAAGGCCTTTTCAACCATTACTCAGCATATTCATAACCTCAGTGGTGAAGTTCTGGAGGTATCTGCTGTTGTCGAGGAGTTAACTTCCGGTAGCGAGTCTGTGATGAAGTCCATTAATGAAGTATCGGCCGTTGTGGAGGATACCGCTTCCGCTACAGAAGAAGTATCTGCGATGACGGAGGAACAACTGGCTTCTCTGCAGGAAATGTCTGACACCTCCAAGCAGTTGAATGAAATGTCCGATGCACTTGATGAATTGGTTAAACGATTTAAGCTTGCTTGATCCGAACCAAGCTATGGATAAAAATATCGATAACGTTATTTCGTATGCATATATCTAAGCAAAGAAGCATCGCAGGCGGCTCACACGAGCTTCTGCGATGCTTCTTTTGTGTTAACGAGAGCAGCTCACGGTAAAGGCATTCAGGTACCTTTATATGAAAAAAAAGGATTCCTCCTATTCTTACCTCAATCGTCCCGTGTTTCGCAGCGCTTCCAACACAACCTGTGCCTGATATCCATCGTTAAAGTCATAAATTTTAGCTGGTTTGCCTTGTATGCGAGCAATGACATGTTTAAGTACAGGCAGTTCACTCGCCGATTCAAGCACTTCCACTGGGGACAGTTGCTGCCCCACCAGGCCACTCTTCAATTCATCCCAATTTTCCAGAGCAATTGTACCTTCCGTGCCGTATACCACCATGGATACACGTTCTTCTCCGGCAAATTGAGAGATGCCGTTTAGCTGAACTCGAGTCCCGTCTTCCAGTTCCAGTGCAGCCTGTACTTCAAGTTCACATTCTCCATTCTCAGGATATTGAACCTGAGTACTGACTACCCGAATGGGGCCAAACACGTTCTGAATCATATGAATCCAGTGAATCCCCACTTCAAGAATAAATCCACCCTGTTCCCGGCTCGTAATCCATGCATTCTGTTGCCATGATCGTGGCCACTGCGGGAATTGCAGAATGAGATCTATTTTGCGAATTGCCCCCACGTTGCCCTGCTCGATCATCTCTTGCAGTTTCAGCACGGAAGGTTCATGAGGCATAGAGAAATGAATGGCGTGAACAACACCCGCCTGCTCCGCTGCATCCAGCATCTCTTTGGCTTCTTCTACACTGTTGGCTAAGGGTTTCTCACAGAACACATGAATTTTGCGCTCTAGTGCCTCCATGACAACTGGATAATGATATTTCGGCGGAACTGCAATATACAGCAGATCAATCTGATGCTCATTCATCAACTGCTTGTAATCCGTATACGTACGAACCCCAGGACGAGAAGCTGCAAAAGATGCCAAACCTTCCTCATTCGCATCGCACACCGCTACAATCTCAATCTGTGTATCCAGCTTCGTATTATCGATCTGATGAACCATATGTAATCCCATTTTACCCAGACCAATCAGAGCCATCTTGATGACTACCATTCTATCCCCTCCCAATTCCTTTCCAGTATAGCAGATAGCGGAGAATTGCGAATGCGATGCATGGATACGAAAAAAATATACCTCTAGCTTTCAAGTCACTGGTAGAGGCTGAAATTCATCATGGTTAGTCATATTTTTACATTATTTGTAACTCGTTATCAATTGGGTAATTCGTTGCAGGGATTTATAACCATTTAATTTCACTTGATCCAGCAACACTTAAAGCGTTACCAACTTAAGAATCAGGAAATAAGACTCACAAAAACAAGTTGACAAAAAACCACAAAAAAAGATACTCTTCCTAATAACAATGAATATTTCCTCTTACAACCTTAGACATTGACTTGCATTCAACAAATGGAATATGCGTGTGGTTCTATTAACCTATTTCATGAAGCGAGGTGTCCCGCGTGAGAACAGTTGCGGACTATTTGGCAGAAACTCTGCGTAATCTAGGCGTTACTCATGTCTTTGGTATTATTGGTAAATCGATCTGTCCTGCTATCCTGAAGATGGTGGATCACGGATTGGAATTCATTCCAGGCCGTCATGAATCCAGCTCAGGATTTGCCGCATCCGGGTATGCTTTACAGACGGGCAAACTCGGTGTTGCCTTTGCCACATCCGGTCCAGGTGGAACCAATCTGATTACTGCTGCAGCCCATGCAAAGGCCAACAATCTGCCCGTACTGTTTATTACGGGTCATCAATCCATTCAGGAACTGGGGCTACCCCAGTGTCAGGACTCCTCTTCCTATCTGGCTGATCTGGCCGAGATGTTCAGGCCTGCTACGCTATTCAGCAAACTGGTTGAACGTGGAGATCACTTCGGCACACTGCTGAATCATGCCCTTTCCATTGCACTCGGCCCTAACAAAGGCCCAGTTCACCTCTGTCTTCCTTTTGACGTACAGACTGAATTGTTATCTCAATGCCGGATTGTCATTCCCGAAACGGAACCTCTCCTTAGCGTATCGAATCTGAATCGCATTCTTCCTCTCATTCAACAATCCAACCGTCCCTTAATTATTGCTGGTAAAGGTGTAAGTCGCGCCAGAGCCCATGATGAATTGCTTCATTTGGCCGAATCGTTCAACATTCCCGTCATTACTACTCCTGGTGGAAAAGGAGCGATTGCGTGGGACCATCCCCTGTACCATGGACCTTGTGGTGTAGGTGGTTTCCCGCATGCAGACGACATGCTGAACCAAAGTGACCTATATATTGTACTTGGTTCACGTCTTAGTGACATGACCATCTGCAATCTGAAGCCTGAGCATCATCCGGCACACCTCATTCAATTTGATGCTGATCCTACGTTTGTGGGCAAGATACTGAGCGCTCAAACCTTACATATCACTGGTGATTTAAAGGACAACCTGCAATATCTACTGGGCACACTAGAAGGCCTGCCTACTCATGTGAGAACCACGCCACCCATAGATTACACGATCCCTTTACCAGATCTCCCCCAACTGTCTCTGGCTTCTGTGCTGGACGGGATGAGTGAAATGCTTCCGTACGAACATAAACTGTTTGTCGATGATGGCAGCCACGGATTCCATGCAGTTCAGCGATATAAAGTCAAGAAACCAGGCAGCTTTGTATTTGACGCGTACTTTGCATGCATGGGTAATGCCATCGGTATGGCGATAGGTGCAAAGGCCGCTTCACCTGAAGAGACTGTCGTATGTATCACCGGAGATGGGTGTTTCATGATGCTGGGGACGGAGATCAATACCGCGGTATGCAACAATCTGAATGTCATTTTCATTGTCGTTAATAACAAACAACTGGACATGGCACTCAAAGGAATGGAAAAAACAACGGGCAGAATCGATGGCACAGTATATGAAGTTCCTATGGATGCAGCCAAATTTGCCGAATCTCTCGGTGCAGTTGCGTTTCGAGCAGAGACCCTTGCTGAGTTCTCATCTGCGCTGAACGCAGCCCAGACGTTGAATCGGGTAACGGTTATAGAGCTTCTGACTGATCGGGACGAGATTCCACCCACGGCTCACCGCACTGTAACTTTGAATTAGGAGGAGTATATCATGAGTGAACATGTGACTCAGGGACTCGACCGTTTTGCTAAACTTTCTGGGGAGTACGGTGTAAGAGCCCTCGCCCCCATCAAAGAACATTTTCCCGAGTTGTCGGAATTTATTATGGGGACGGCATACGGGGATATTTTTCAGCGCACCACGATTACAGATCAATGGAAGGAAGTTGCTATTATCTCTTCATTGATCACCCAAGGACAGTATGAACAATTGGGAGTACATTATACAATGGCTCTAAGCGTGGGAGTGACGGTGGATCAGATCAAGGGAATATTGCTGCATCTGGCACCATGTGTGGGGGCCCCGCGCATTATTAGTGCATTTAATATTTTGCTTGCCACCTTGGACGAAATACAATAATTCACTTTTCTACATTTTTATACATGATTCGACTTTTTTATTGATCTTTTTACATTCCTACCTTTATAATATGGTTAAATTATCCTTCCAACCAGCTCTCACCATCCTAGAAGCTTTCAGCAGAGGTCTTATGGGGCTGTGTGTCCATTCGCAGGATAGCCTTAACTCATTTAAAGGAGAGAGATCAAGCATGGGAAATTTCATTCTTAAGACTGACGTTCCGAACAAGGTGTTAAACATTGAACTGGAGGGTTCTTTCTCTCAAGAAGACGGTTTGCGTTCCATCTCGGCTTATCAGGATACGATCGCTCCTATTAACACCAAGGAGTATGACCTGAACATCGATTGCAAAAAGTTGAATGTTACTGCTCCGGAGATTGTTCCTCTTTTGGAAGGCTGCCTTCAAATGTTCAAAAAAGATGAATATAAGAAAGTTGTGTTGACCCTCGAGAACAACGCAATTCTAAAAATGCAATTGTCCCGACTTGGTCGGTCTGTTGGCCTGGACAATCTCGAAATCATATCTACCGTTACCACTTAATAAACCAGGCGGACAAGCTGTGAATTCACCCTTCCGCTCAAGAGGAGAATGAAGATGGCCGGAATTCGTATTGTAGATATCGATATCTATCACCCAGCAACCAAGATGCACAATGATTTTTATATTGAACATTTTGATGCAAGAGGTGTAGATATTCGTGGATTATTAAAGGCACTTGGTCGTGATACACGTTATAAAATTGACAATGATGACGAAAATTCGCTAAGCATGGCCTTTGAGGCAGCCAGTAATCTACTGGAGAAAACCGGACTTACCGGTGCAGATATTGATCTGATTGCTTATGCAAGCCAAACGCCAGAATACATCTTTCCTACGAATTCCCTGATGATTCATCGCCTGATTAATGGCGCTTCTCACACGATCTGTATTGACAGTAATGCGAACTGTGCAGGCATGACTGCTGCTTTCGAACAGGTTAGCCGGCAGATGCTGGGCAATCCTCGAATTCGCCGCGCTTTAATCATTGGCTCGGATTACGTGGCTCCTCACGCTAGTCCCGATGATCCCGTATACTTCGCCAATTTCGGTGATGCCGCAGCGGCGGTTATGATAGAGCGGGATGAACAGGCTGTCGGATTCATTGATTCAATCTATCAGACGGATACCTGCGTATATGGCAATTCTCTTTTTCCTGCAGAAGGCTTGGCGAAGCTGGGCAAAACGGGTGTAGATGCAGGTGCCTTTCATGTGAAATTCATCCCATTTGATGATTCCATCTGTGTGGATGCCGCTTCAGAGTCTATTCGTACCTTGCTGAAACGCAACGAGATTAGACCAGATGAGATCAGAGCGGCCTGCTTCTCCCAGCTATCCATTAGTAACATTCGGGCTATATCCGAGAACGTTGGCATTGATAATGATATTGCTGTCTATATCGGAGATGAGTTCGGGTATACGTCAACCAGCAGTCCGTTCATCGCTTTACATCGAGCAGTTACAACCGGGCAGATTCAGCGTGGTGACAAAATTTTGTTCTGGACCGTTGGAGCCGGGTGGCAAAATGTTGCCATGGTGGTTGAATACTAGCCAAACACTTTAAATCCAATAAAACCATCTCTGGTACCACTACTGGGGATGGTTTTTTGTTTCTCCATTCTCTAACCTATAACGATTAACGATCATGAGATAATTTATCACCTTTTATTGTGAAAATAGTCACTTACATATTATTACACAAAAACTATGATTTAGAAGTAATTAAATTCCATAAAAGGAGAGGTTTATCTTCAAGTACGATCTATCATTATCATGATTTGCTGTATTAAACGTAGTTAACATTCAATTGGTAAATATCAACACACATTCCACCAGAGAGAGGGAGTTTTTAGATTGAAGATAAGAAAATCGCTAACTTCATTATTATCCTTAGCTTTGTTACTAACTCCATTCAATCTTGTATTCGCTGATGGTAATATGGACACGAACACCATGAACAACGAACTTAAAAAAAGTATCGAAGTCAACATCGATTCATCAATCACCGGAAATGAGCGAGAAGTAATTGCTGCCGTGATGGCCCGGCTAGACGAAGAAGATCGAGCCAATGTCATCTATGTCGCAGAAGATGGTGCCATTTACTCTAACAAGACGGATCTCAAAGAGACGACAGAAGTATATGATCTGGTTGAGAACAATATCTATCAAAGTGCATCCGGAAAAGAACTTGTCGGTCCTGGCGTATCCACGAATGATTTTTCAGCATCTGCCGTTAAAGATGACACACAAATTTCGCCCACTGCCGAAGTGCCTAATCCAAGCGGAGGTTCCGGCCCGTATCGAAGAGTTTTCTCAAATAACGGATACAATTGGTTAAGTACTTAGGTAACCATCCCAGGTGCCCCATACGTAAAAGGTAATGTTTCTACGGATGTTCCTTATGTGTACCTGGGAGGCTGGGGATCTAATGGAAATGGGATAGATGCAGGTTTGCAATACAGCACAGCGTTTGATAATTGGGCCCCCACAACGTTAGCAAATGGACTCATGGTGCCTGCTCCTAACACTCGCTATCGTTCAGGACAAGATATTTATATGAAATTTTATGTGACGAATCCCAATGAATGTACGTTGGCAGTATCAGGAATCACGACGACTGGCGAACAACTAACAACGACGATTGTAAGAAGCGGGGTAAGCGGCTGGGATAAAAGCGGTATAGGGATGAGAGTAAAACGAATGACCACCATTGGTCAAAAACCCGAAAACATGAACACAGGTTCAACCATTAAAAATGTTCGCTGGCATGATATCACTGTAGGCTACTATTCAGGAAACAATCTTATATATAGCAGTTGGGGCAGTGGACAAACCGGAGGATATCACTCTGTGCCTTCCAATAAAGTAAGTGTTAATTATATTAGCCCTGGTGAAGAAACCGTCAGCATACAACTATAATATCTATTAAATTGTTGATGTAGTATCTATTAATCTGAAAAGGATGCTCTAAATGAAAGTAGCAGTTCCAAGATTATTCAATCTTGAGAACTGCTGCTTTTAAAATTTTATAAAATCAGACTTCTGCCGCGATATTAAATATTCAGAATATTTTCTTTGTGTCCCGATCGTCTTTCAGGATTTCCACAGCCTCCCGGAAACGTAAGGAATGCACGATCTCCCGTTCCCGCAGAAACTTCAGACTATCCTGCAGATCCACGTCATCGGTCAGGTCGATTAACCATTGATATGTAGCCCGGGCTTTCTCTTCTGCTGCAATATCCTCGTACAAATCTGCAATAGGGTCACCTTTGGCTTGAATATACGTAGCGGTAAAAGGTACGCCTGCTGCATTATTGTAAAAAAGGGCCTTATCGTGATTAACGTAGTGAGCAGACAGCCCGGCCTGCTCCAACTGTTCCACTGTAGCATCTTTGGTGAGCTTATAGATCATGGTTGCAATCATTTCTAAATGAGCAAACTCTTCTGTTCCGATATCATTGAGCAGACCAATAATTTTGTCCGGGATCGTATAACGCTGATTGAGATAACGCAAGGCTGCCGCCAATTCGCCATCTGCTCCGCCATACTGTTCCATCAGCAATTTAGCCATGTGAGGGTCACATTTGCTCACACGAACGGGATATTGCAGTTTCTTCTCGTAGACCCACATTCCACGACTCCCCCTTTAATTTTTATACTTGCCATGGCCAAGGTGTCTGGGACCACTCCCAAGGATACTTCGAGAAGGCATGACCAAAATTCATTAACGGTCCATACAACTGTTGAAACTCATGGGCCACTCGCATTCGCTCTTGGCTGAACTTGTTGTACTGTTCAATGCTTTGAAAGTCACCTGGATGGGTATCCAGGTACAGATTTAGCTCCACTAATACGAAGTCCAGCGCCTGAAGTTCTTCCAGCAACTCGTAGTATTTTGCATCACAGGCTTTCGGTGCTTCAGGTTCCATCCGCCTCCACCTTCCTCTCCTTTGACTTCTTGGATGTATAAGGGCTGTATAATGCAGGCCATAATGTTCCCAGTCTTAGCGCTTCTGCCGGACTGTATTGCGGCCAACCCATGGGCTGGAAAGGTATAAACAACTGCGGCGGAACAAGATACGTACGTATTTCCATCGGTTTACAAGGATCAAACGGCCCCACAAAAGGAGCATAGGCCCGAAGCTGTGGATCCTTCACTCGAAACGCCTCCTTCGACAATGTTTACGTGCATCCCCGTACATCTCAAACCACTGCTTCCCGTCTCCCTATGTATATGTTTCAGCTCTACAGGTTAATCCCTATTCGGCACAAATTCATAAAGTAATTCCCAGGCCTTCTTCTCTTGAACCAAAAAAAGACCTTTGGAAGCACCTCTACGGCAGTTCCAAAAGTCTGTTTTTCGTAAAATGGAGAAATATGTTGACCTCTTGTTCGTCACACTCATCATCTGACTACAACAAATCTATTCTCTCGTTGTTTCTTCCGAATTCATGTCTTGAGGGACAGATTGCTTGTACACTCGAACCCGGGTAATACGCAAACGAGTAGCTTCCTCCACTTCAAAAACGTACCCATTTAACTCCTGCGTTTTGCCCTTCGCCGGACTGCCGCCAAGCTCTTTGAACAACCATCCACCAATCGTATCTACTTCCTCATCCTCAATGATGGCTCCAGTCCACTTATGAACTTCTTCAATAAGAGATCGACCATCAATGGAAAATGAATCGCCGGTACGTTCCATATGCGGACGCTCATCCTCAAACTCGTCATACAAGTCTCCAACAATCTCTTCCAAAATCTCTTCGGCAGTTAAAAGTCCCGCTGTGCCCCCATATTCATCCACAACCAGGGTCATCTGAGAATGTTTCTTCTGCATCATCCGCAACACATGGCTGATCTCCATCGATTCAGGAACGTTTAAGATGGGACGGACAAGCGAAGCCAGATCTTGTTGCTGCTCCGGGTCAGCCAACAGCAGGTCTGTGATATGGATAAACCCAATAATCTCATCCTTGTCTTCTACTGCTACGGGATACCGGGAATGTTTGGTTGCATTAATAATCTCCAGATTTTCCTCCAAAGACATGTGGGTATACAAACAATCCATATCGGTACGAGGCAGCATGACTTCACGCGCCAGCATATCGGAGAAATCGAAGATGTTATCCATCAGTTTGATCTCATCCTTATCGATGACACCACTCTTGGCACTCTGCTTCATCAGAATACGAAGCTCATCTTCCGAGTGAGCCTCTCCTTCACTGGCAGGTTCGATACCCGCCAGACGCAGCAATGCATTGGCCGAGACATTTAATACCCAGATGAATGGGAAGAAGATTTTGTAGAACAACAGCAAGGGCGCAGATAAGAACAAAGCCACTCCGTCTGTTTTTTGAATTGCCAACGATTTAGGCGCAAGCTCACCCAGCACGATATGCAGAAACGTAATAATACAGAAACCGATAATGACAGATACCGTCGATATAAGTCCAGTATCTCCTACACCAAGCTTAAACATCAGTGGCTCAACGAGCAATTCAGAGATGGCCGGCTCTCCCAGCCACCCGAGTCCAAGCGATGTCAATGTAATCCCAAACTGCGTTGCCGATAGATAGGAATCCAGTTTACTATTCACCTTCAGTGCGTAACCAGCCATACGATTTCCTTCACTCTGCAGTTGAGTTAAGCGTGTCTGCCTTACTTTCACAAGGGAAAATTCTGCTGCAACAAATACGCCATTCAAAAATACGAGCAAAAAGACACAGACCAGATTAAATACCAGCTGTCCAAGATGAAATTCGGTATGAATATCCAAGTTGAAACTCCCCTTTTCTATCTATTTCAGGAATACACCTGGAATATCAACGTGTGATTGCCTTTCTGGATTTGAAATCCACACCTTTGTAATACATATCTGCCACCAACAGGTTAGGCCCGCAACAGGAAGCTATATCGCAATGGCAGTTAACCGTCTGATTGAGCGGATGTTCCGCTGACCATTCATGGAACACATCATCCAGCTTACGATCCCGAATATTACCAAATGCCGGGATATCCGCAAAATCCGTTACATACACATTGCCCGTAAACATGTTGACGTTCACGCGGTTGCGTCCATCCGGATCATTACGCACCGTCACATTTGGCTCGCTGTACAGCCTGTTAATCAGTTCCCGATCCTGCTCTGCTGCACTGCAAGCGAAGAATGGCAATGTTCCGAAAAGCATCCACATCTCCTTGTCACGCACATCAAGCAAACGATGAATCGCTGCTCTCATATGGTCCAGTGATAAGACGGGCAACGACGAAGCAAAGTTTGAATTATACATCGGATGTACTTCATGACGAACACAGCCCATCTCACGAATCAGTTGGTGAATGCCATCCAGCTTGTCGTGCGTACGGAAGTTAATCATGGACTCCGCAGAGATAAACATGCCTTGTTCACTCAGTTTGCGGGAATTCTCAATCATTTTCTCATACATCTTCACTGCTACTTCACGTTTCACAGGTCTGCCACTATTCGCAAATCCAACTTGATGGAAATCGTCAGCATTCAGATAGTTAAATGAGATATGCATAACGTCCAGATAAGGTAAAAGTTGCTCATACCGGCTGATATCCAGTGTTAAATTTGAATTGATCTGGGAACGTATTCCACGTTCCTTGGCATATTTGAGCAATGGAATAATCATCTCATCCACTGTTTTCTGGCTAAAGCTTGGCTCGCCACCCGTCAGACTAATTGTCTGCAGATGCTCCACTTCGTCCAATCGTTTTAGCATCAGAGGCAGCGGAAGAGCTGGCGCTTCACGCATCGTAAGCATATCTCCCACGGCACAATGCTCACACCTCATGTTGCACAGATGTGTCACGGTCATTTCTACACTGGTCAGCACATGGCGTCCATATGTACGCAGAGAGCCGATTGGATCCCACGGATCATTGGTCGGCGATAAAGGCATCGGTTGTACCGATCCTGAGTTTAGCATGGTCATTGTTCTTCACCTTATTCCTTTTATTAACCTAAAAAGTTTTATTTACATCATACCTTGTGTTTCTCTTTTTGGAGTTATCTTTTATCATAGCACAATTTTGAATGCTCCGGCATACGCAGACCCTGTCCATTACATGACAAAAAACGCTCAGGCAACTCTGGACCGAATTACGAAACGGCCCTGATATTACGACATGAGCGCTAATCATTTTTCAAGTTATTCAGCTTTCCACCTGCAAACCTCGGGCTGCTAATGGTGTATCCGCCACACCTTCTACACCTGTGATCATAACAGACAGAGCTGTCAGCAGGTTAATTTCATAAGGCGAAGATAATGTCTGGCCGTCCGCATCTTTAAGAACACGGATAAGCGGACGTTGGGGAACACGTGAATGAATGGATGCAACTACCCCAACCTCTCCTGTACTCAGCTTGACTGAAAGACCTACTGGGTATATCGCTACACAATCCCTGAACTTCTCCAGCATCCGTTGTTCGTACAAGGTCCCTGAACCAGTGTACAGTACCTCGACAGCCTGATGCGGCAATAAGGCTTGCTTGTACACCCGATTCGTCGTCATGGCATCATAGGAATCAGCAAGTGCAATCCATTTCGCATATTCATGAATCTCCTTGTCTTTCAACCCAAAGGGATACCCGCTACCATCAATTCGTTCATGGTGCTGCAATGCACAATGCGCAGATAGAAGCGGTATGCCTGGTTCATCTTTGAGAATGCGGTGTCCATATGTAGTGTGCTGCTGAATGATTTTAAATTCCTCGTCACTCAATCTGGAGGGTTTGTTCAGGATCTCTGGTGCAATCTGTGTCTTGCCGATATCATGCAACAAAGCGCCCAGACCAATCTCCATTAATTGCTGGCGTGTGTAACCCGAAGCGACACCAAGAACCAACGTGTACACACATACATTCAGAGAATGGTTATACAGGTCAAAGTCACTCGAATTCATGTCCATCAGCATAATCATGGCTTCCTTCTGACTGCCGATGTCTTCCAGAATGGCATTCATCACACCACTGAGCGCTTTGCCGAAATGAGGAATCTGATTTTTGGTTTTCAGTCCTGACATACTCTGAAATTGCTGTTTGATCTCTACCAATGCCTTCCTCTTGGTCTCTTCCTGCAACATATCAGGAACGATGATATCCTCTGTCGCAGCATCTTTGATATACACGTAACCAACCCCGAGATCTTTGAGCCGCCCAATTAATCGACTGGTTAGCTCTACATCCTCACTAAGTAATACCAGGCCTTCTTCACTATAAATTCGTTTCCCCAGCTTCATGCCAGGCTGCAATAAGTTTATATGTACTAAACGCACAGCCTATCCTCTCCCGCTCCGTAGATGTAATTACCACTAGCCGCCGCTTCAGCAGAAGGCAAGTACTTATTTTAGCTTTGACGCCATCGGGCTCGCAGGCTGTCGTCCAGAGCCCCTGGTCGTTTTATTTCCGTTTCCAGCAAATCACGTATGAATTCCGGAAGATGATAAAGCGTACGGGTTCCATGACCCAGAGGAGGATATCCTACATTGAACGTAAACATATCCAGTGTTCCAACAATATACTCCCCCTGTTCATCCATAGGCTCACCATCGATGTAAATGGTCTGGATCTTCTCATAGGCAGGCGCATGTGGATTGTATTGGACTTCCATTCCATCCATGCATAACGTACCTAGAATTTGTCCCCGAAAACCAAATCCCACAATGGGCTTGCCTGAAAAATCGTCCAACAAGGACTGCTCCAGTGCCTCACGAATATGAGTTCCACTCAAGCATATTGTACAAGCATTTATAGGAGATGGACATAGGGAATGCAACATTCCTTTTGTAATATTGCCTTGTGGAAGATCTCCGAGAAGCTGACCTGCATTCACCAGAGACAGCTGTGCCCCCGTGAAATGACGAACAGCTTGTGCAAGCAATGTTGCAAACGGGGATTCCCGGTCATACGCAATGGGCAGCACCCGGTCTGTAATCACTGCCGTCTGATTGAGTGTCCTTTCGGCTTCCGTACGATTCGTAGCGATTGCCAGAGCGACCTGATCGTCCAATAATATACTCTTGGCAGTCACGCAACCGCTACTTACCAGCTGGAGAGGTTCTCCCACGCTTGTTCGTTCCAGAACCACTTTACCAAGCCATTGGCCAAATTTCCCAGCTGCACCCAGCACGGTCTGACCAATGACTAATGGTTCTTCGAGAACATGATGGGTATGTCCACCGAGAATAACATCAATTCCAGTAATTTGCTCCGCCAGTCTCCGATCTGTTGAGAGTCCCAGGTGTGAAAGAATAACCACCACATCCACTTCATCACGCAATGCTTCCACCTGAGCTCTAAGTGAATCCACAGGGTCCAGAACATCCCACCCAAGCAGTTCGTAAAACGTTGTAAAAGGGGCCGTTGCCCCCAGAAGACCAACGCGAAATGGACCTTTCTCCACAATCAGAGAAGGTTTCATCCACACTGGCGGTAGACCCGTATCTTGCTCTACAACATTACCGCATACCACAGAACACATAAGTCCAGCATAGGTTTGCGAGAGCTGATCTGGCGTAAATGTCAGTCCTTCGTTATTACCAATGGTAATGGCATCGTAGCCTGTCAGGTTAATAACATCAACATTAGCCGTACCCAGTGTTCCCTCTGTTTCAACGGCCATCCGGTCCATATGATCGCCGATATCCAATACAAGGAAGTTGCCACCTTGTCCACGTTCCTCATTGATCATAGCGGCGATGGTGCTCATGGAGCCGAAGTGGCTATGAATGTCATTGGTGTGAAGAATCGTTAACTTTTGCTTCTCTCTGGTGCTCATCACACCGCCTCCCCTGCTCTTCAATAAACGTTCATTCTTCTAATGGATAAGCATAACATTTTCCGCGTCGTTATGATATATTTAAAGGGTTTAGAGATCAAAAAGAGGTGAGTCATATCCATGAAATTGACAATTCAACTATTTGCAGGCATTGCAGAACGTTTAAATACTTCCCTTCTGGAGTTTGATTACATTGGAGACATTCCAACCGCTGCCGATTTAAAAGAAAAACTGAGTCTGGCCTACCCGGAGGCAGCTTCTCAGATCAAAACATCTTTTTTGGCCGTTAATCAACAGTATGCTCCTGCCGATACTATACTTAGCTCGGAAGATGAACTTGCGTTGATTCCTCCCGTCTCCGGAGGCGATGGTACGGATATATCCGATGAGGAGCATCACTCTGCCTCCCTTGAGCATCGGACTGAAGATGGCTTATTTCTGATTACAGAATCCACCTTGTCTGTGGAAGCAACAACAGCGCTAGTGATTACCCCGAATCACGGGGCAGCTCTTACTTTTGTAGGTACGACTCGTGAAATGACTGGTGAACAGCGTACCGTCCATCTTGAATATGAGGCGTATGTGCCGATGGCTCTTTCTCAGATGGCGGCCATTGGTGTGGAAATCTCCGATCGCTGGCCTGGTGTGTTATGTGCAATCAGTCACCGAATCGGCAAAGTGGATGTGGCCGAGATTAGTGTGGTCATTGCCGTTTCCTCGCCTCATCGCAACGACTGCTATGATGCAAGCCGCCATGCCATAGAGAGACTCAAACAGACCGTTCCGATTTGGAAAAAGGAAATCTGGGAAGATGGGTCTGAATGGAAGGGTCATCAATTAGGACCATGGAACCCTATGGAGAACTAACAATGAGCCTTTACACCTTCTTCGACAGAGTGACTTATTAGTAAATAAGTCGTTGTCAACCCATTTTTTTCTTGTTATTATAATGATATATGTCGATATTAGTCGAGGAAAAGGTGGTTTATACGTGAGAGTGCATGTTACTGATCTCAAACCTGGCGACCTGTTAAAAAATGATGTATACAACAGTTCGGGTCTCCACATCCTGATGAAAGGTTCCACCCTCAGTGAAGATGACCTGTCCAAGCTGCTGCAACATGGAATTGATTACGCAGATGTAGAACATACAACATCCGACCTACACTCTGATGCACAAACCTTACCTTCCGATCAAACCACTCTGTTAACTAACTTGTTTAACGATACGATCAAAGGTACTGAATCTCTATTTCAACAAGCGATGGAGAAGGGTTTTATTGATGAGACACAAGTCGATGAGATTTTGATTACCCTGACGGGCCAGCTGGAAAAACAGAAAGATGTAGTCTCCTTATTGCTTATGCTGGACGGGGATAGCGATTATACCTATAATCATTCATTGCAAGTGGGGATGCTCGCTTTTTACATCGCGGGCTGGATGGGTTATAACCCCGAGGAATGTCTAACGGTCGCCAAAGCTGGATATCTTCACGATATCGGCAAGTCCAAGATTCCTTCTGAAATGTTACATAAACCGGGTAAATTGACCACGGAAGAATTTGACGAAATGAAGAAACACACATTCTATGGTTACGATATCATCAAAGAATCCACGCAAGATGAAATTCTCGCACTGGTTGCACTTCAGCACCATGAGCGCGAGGATGGGAGTGGCTATCCTCATGGGCTTCGAAGAGACGAGATCCATCCCTATGCCCGTATAACGGCTGTAGCGGACGTTTACAGCGCAATGACGACCAATCGGGTATATCAGACCAAACAGGAACTGATCTCTGTTCTGTGTGAACTGTACAGCCTCAGCTTCGGTCAGTTAAATGGTGAAGCAACGCAGGAACTGATCAAGCACATGCTGCCTAATTTTATTGGTAAAAGGGTTCTGCTTACCACAGGTCAGACGGGACTGATTGTCATGAATAATCCTGCGGATTATTTCCGGCCACTTGTTCAGACCTCTACAGCCTTTATCGATTTAGCGAAAGAAAGAGATATTGCTATCGTTGAGATCTATGTACAGTAACTGTTCATTGTACACAGCATGCTTACGAAGAACCAAAAAGTAGCTTAAATAGCATAGCAAACTTAATATGTTGAATATGACAAAAGGGGAGCCATAATCGGCTTCCCTTTTGTTTATTTCGATTCAATTATGTTGGATTATACACAGAATGCTTTTGTGATGATAACCAACAGAATGAACAGTACCAAGATTGCACCCGTGTTCGTGAACATATTGTATCCACCAACGCCGCCTACTCCGCCTACATTGCCCCCACAGCCATATCCTACTTCGCTCATGTGATTGCCTCCTCTTCATCAGGTATACCCTAACATATGACGTTCACCGATCTAGTGAACCGGGCGATGTGGCAACATTCGATAATTGGTTGTCTGCCTGCATCTACCTGAGTGGATCAACCTGTTGCTACTCCCCGTGCTTTGCGGAAATTTATATGTCGGAATCCGAATGCACCTGGATGCCTTTTTCCTTGCGATACATAATGACGAGTGATCGCCAAAAATCATAACTGCCTTTGTCATTCATAATAAAAGGTCGATAATAATCAAATGCTTGCTGCGCCCATGTGGGACAATCCATATTGGCAAGTTGCTGCTGCTGCTGAATCCATCCCCCTTGAAACTCCAACGTTTTCTGCATGGCTTCAAACATTTTTTTCTGCTCAGTAGTCATCGGCAGAACCTCCTGTTCCTGAGATGCAGTTCCGTATTCGGCTTCCAGGTATGCACCCGGTTCCGTCACACCGTCTTCACTGGCTGTATACCCGTATGACGGTGCACTTGTTTTACGAATCTCATAATGTACATGCGGTCCAGTACTCTGACCCGTGCTTCCCTGATTACCAATAAGCTGACCTCGCTTCACCTGCTGCCCAACGGTTACGGCAATACGCGAAAGGTGAGCGTAACAATGCAAATAGCCGCGATGATCTTGAAGTGCAACGGTAAGCCCGTAACCGCCGAATCCGGAGCCTGTAACTCCTTCAGAAGCAAAACGTACCCTGCCTTCCATAAAGGCATAGACGGGGCCATTCCAGGGCTCTGTCACGAGATCGATTCCGCGATGAAATGTCTGTCCACCATGAATGGGATGAATGCGATAGCCGAATGAACTTGTAATCCGATATCCCTCGAAAGGGTTCACGCTCATACACTCACATCCTTTTCTATCATTAGATGCTTGAATCTATGAATTGGCTTGTGTTATTGGTCTTATTTTATTCCACAAAATATTGCTCAGACTAGGATTAAGCATAACAGCATGCTTTTTTGGTCAAAATCTTTTCCCTTAATTTCGTCCTGTACTAGAATCTGATTATTCATATGTACAATAAATGAACAGAACAATATAAAAGAAAAAGACCGAGGAATTCACCTCGATCTTTTTCAGTATTACATGATTTAAGTTAGGTCGGATTCAGGACGTGAACGTCCCGATCTGCTGAATAATCCTTTATTAAAAGGATTAACCAATAGACCCTTCCATTTCGAATTTGATCAATCTATTCATCTCAACGGCGTATTCCATTGGCAATTCCTTCGTGAATGGCTCAATGAAGCCCATGATGATCATCTGTGTAGCTTCGGCATCCGTCAGACCACGGCTCATCAGATAGAAGAGTTGATCCTCGGAAACTTTGGATACCGTAGCTTCATGCTCCAGCATGATGTTATCATTCATGATTTCATTGTAAGGAATTGTATCCGATGTGGACTCATTATCCAGAATGAGTGTATCACACTTGATATTGGATTTCGCGCCCTCCGCTTGACGTCCAAAGGAAGCCAAACCACGGTACGTTACTTTACCACCATGTTTACTGATGGACTTGGATACGATTGTAGATGTTGTATCCGGAGCCAAGTGGATCATTTTCGCACCTGCATCTTGGTGCTGGTTTTTACCAGCAACAGCGATGGAAAGTACGGAACCTTTAGCTCCACGGCCTTTCAGTACAACCGCTGGATATTTCATTGTCAGTTTGGAACCGATGTTGCCATCGACCCATTCCATTGTTGCATTTTCTTCTGCAACCGCACGTTTCGTAACGAGGTTGTAGATGTTCGGTGCCCAGTTTTGAATCGTTGTGTAACGAACACGGGCATTTTTCTTACAAACGATCTCAACAACCGCACTGTGCAGTGAGTTCGTGCTGTAGATCGGAGCTGTACAGCCCTCAACATAGTGTACGAAGCTGTCTTCGTCCGCAATGATAAGTGTACGCTCGAATTGTCCCATATTCTCGGAGTTAATCCGGAAGTAGGCTTGCAAAGGCACTTCACATTTAACGCCCTTAGGAACGTAAATGAAGCTTCCTCCGGACCAAACCGCACTATTCAATGCAGCAAATTTGTTATCTGCTGGCGGAATAACCGTTGCAAAATATTCACGCAGGATTTCCGGATGCTCTCTGAGAGCCGTATCCGTATCCATGAAGATTACACCTTGGTCTTCCAATTCCTTTTGCATGTTGTGGTATACAACCTCGGACTCATACTGAGCCGATACCCCTGCAAGGAACTTTTGCTCTGCTTCAGGAATACCCAATTTGTCAAAGGTTTCCTTGATTTCAGAAGGAACCTCTTCCCATGTTTTCCCTTGCTTTTCAGAAGCACGAACATAATACTGAATATCGTTGAAATCCAATCCGTCGAGATCTCCGCCCCATTTCGGCATTGGCATCTTTTCAAATTGTTTCAAGGATTTCAAACGGAATTCCAACATCCATTCCGGTTCGTTCTTAATCCGGGAAATCTCGGTAACTACTTCTGCAGTCAGACCTTTACCGGTTTGAAAGATGGATTTGTGCTCGTCGCGAAAACCATATTTGTACTCTTCCATTTCTGGTGCTTTTTTAGCCATCTTGCTCTACCTCCCTATCGTTATTGTACTTTGTTCTCTTCGTCAATCCCTTTGCGTAATGCATTCCAGGCCAGAGTGGCACATTTGATGCGTGCAGGGAACTTGTTCACACCGGATAGGGCTTCGAGATCTTCATAATCGTCGAAATCGACTTCTTCACCTTTCATCAGTGAGGAAAAACGGTTAGCGATATCGAGTGCCTGTTCCATCGTTTTGCCTTTGACGGCCTCCGTCATCATTGATGCAGAGGACATGCTGATGGAGCAACCTTCACCCGTATATTTGGCTTCCTGAACGATTCCGTCTTTCAACAAAATTTGCAGTGAAATCCGGTCGCCGCACGTTGGATTGTTCAAATTTACCGTGACAGCGTCATTATCAAACGTTCCGCGGTTACGCGGGTTTTTGTAGTGGTCCATTATAACACGTCTGTACAGATCATCAAGTTGCATCGCCAAAATACTCCTTTGTCTGGATTAAGGCGCTGACAAGCCGATCTACATCTTGTTCGTTATTGTATAGATAGAAGCTGGCACGAGCTGTTGAGCTAACTTCAAGCCAGCGCATTAGAGGTTGGCAGCAATGGTGTCCGGCACGAATGGCTACGCCACTCGCATCCAGCACGGTTGCGACATCATGCGGATGAACATCGCCCAGATTAAAGGTAACCACACCCACATGCCGCTTCGCAGGGCCATAGATGGTTAAGCCTTCGATCTCGGACAGACGCTCCGTTGCATAAGCTGCCAGTACACTCTCATGATGTGCAATCTCATCCATACCAATCTGCTCCAGAAAATCAATGGCAGCTCCCAACCCTACCGCACCTGCGATAATCGGGGTTCCGCCTTCGAACTTCCAGGGAAGCTCTTTCCAGTTGGATTCATACAGACCCACATCATCAATCATTTCACCGCCGAACTCAATGGGTTCCATGGACTCCAGCAGCGCCTTTTTGCCGTAGAGTGCACCGATTCCGGTTGGTCCGCACATTTTATGACCGGATAATGCATAGAAATCACAGTCCAGATCCTGCACATCCACCTTCATATGAGGTGTGCTTTGTGCGCCGTCAACAACGATGACAGCACCATTGCGGTGTGCAATTTCAGCAATTTGTTTCACGGGATGGATCAGCCCCATAACATTGGATACATATGCGATTGCTACAATTTTAGTATTGTTCGTAATCGTCTTCTCGACATCAGCCAATTCAATATGACCGTCAGGCTGAAGCGGGATGTATTTCAATGTTGCACCTGTCTCCTTGGCAACCTGCTGCCAAGGAATCAGATTACTATGATGCTCCATTTGCGTAATAACAATTTCATCGCCTTCTTTGCAATTGGCGCGGGCGTATGACGAAGCCACCAGATTCAGGGCTGTCGTTGTTCCGCGAGTAAAGATAATTTCCTCTGTACGACGCGCATTGATAAACTTGGCTACCTTCTCACGTGCGCCTTCGTAAGCATCGGTTGCACGGCTTCCAAGGGTATGAACACCGCGATGTACGTTGGAGTTCTCATACTCATAATAATGTTTCACTGCTTCAATCACAGCACGAGGCTTCTGCGAAGTTGCAGCACTATCTAAATATACGAGCGGGTGTCCGTTAATTTCCTGGTGGAGGATCGGGAACTGCTCGCGAATGGACGGGTTCATTGTCCCAGCTTCTTCTCAATCAGGGACTGCAATTGGGTGCGCAGTGCTTCCAGAGGAATATCCGCCACCACCGGAGCCAGGAAGCCATAGATAATCAGGCGTTCGGCATCCGTACGGTTAATTCCGCGCGACATCAAGTAATGAATCTGCTCGGCATTGACTTGACCAACAGAAGCCGCGTGACCTGCTGTTACATCATCCTCGTCAATAAGAAGGATTGGGTTGGCATCTCCACGTGCTTTAGGGCTCAGCATCAATACTTTCTCTGTCTGCTGTCCATCAGCTTTGGTAGCGCCTTTCTCAATCTTCGTAATCCCGTTGATAATTGCAGAAGCTTCTTCACGCATAACTGCACGTGTAATCATCTGACTTGGCGTATTCTTACCAAAGTGACGTGCTTCTGTGGTGTAGTTGATTTTCTGGGAACCGGAACCTACAGCGATGACTTTGGAGTCAGAACTTGAACCATTGCCTTTAAGCACGGTCATCGTGTTACTCGCTGTGTCGCCATTGTTCATCTCACCAACGATCCACTCGATCGAAGCATCATTCTCCAGAACTGCACGACGGAATGAAACATCAGTCACATTCACACTCAATTGATGAACCGAAGCGAAACGTACTTTAGCACCGGATTTTGCGAATACTTCCACAACACCATTATGGAAAACAGGTGCGGACAGTTCGCCAGATACATAGTTATCCACATAAGTTACAGAGCTGTTTGCCTCTGCAACGACAAGCACGTGAGGTGCAAACGTTGCGGATGCATCATCCGTCAGCAACACGGCTTGCAGTGGCACTTCGATTTCGACGTTTTTAGGAACATACAGGAAGACCCCGCCATTCCAAAGTGCCGCATGTAATGCTGCCAGTGAATGCTCATCGGCTTTCACTGCTGTGTTCAGATATGGTTTTACCAAATCACTGTGTTCGCGAACCGCTGTCGCCAGATCCGTGAAGATAACTCCTTTTGCCGCCAAATCAGCAGACACTTTGGAGTATACTGCACCGGAATTTCGCTGGATAACCAGACTGCCTTCAGCTTGGTCCTGAACCAATTCTTTAATAGAAGCAGGTACTTCTGTCAAAGAAGAAATAGCTTCACTTGCTTTATATGTTCCGTACTCGCTGACATTCCAGCGTTCAATTTTTTGTTTTTCCAGTTTAGGAAGCGCAAGCCCACTCGCAAGCTTCAAAGCCTCGAGCCGCTGTTCGGTCAACCAGCCGGGTTCATTGTTGCTTTCCGACAAGGCGCGAAGCGCTTCAGATTCAACCGGAAGAATTGTTTGTGTAGTCATTGATTAATCCTCCTCCGTTTTGTCTTTACGCTTCTTGACCTACAGTTTCGTCTGTAATTCCCAGCTCTTCCTTAACCCAGTCATATCCTTCAGCTTCCAGACGGTGTGCCAGTTCAGGTCCGCCGGATTTCACGATACGACCTTGCATCATAACGTGTACGTAGTCAGGAGTGATGTAGTTAAGCAGGCGTTGATAGTGAGTGATGATCAAGAAACCACGATCTTCGCTCTTCATTGCATTTACACCGTTTGCCACGATTTTCAGAGCATCGATGTCCAGACCGGAGTCAATTTCATCAAGTACTACGATTTTCGGATCAAGCAGCATCATTTGCAGAATCTCGTTACGTTTTTTCTCACCACCGGAGAAACCTTCATTCAGGTAACGGTGAGCGAACTCAGGGTTCATGTCGAGTTCTTTCATTTTACCTTCCATTTGACGGATGAACTTGATCAGTGAAATCTCGTTACCTTCGCCGCGACGTGCGTTAATTGCACTACGCAGGAAGTCGGAGTTTGTAACACCCGCGATTTCACTTGGATACTGCATAGCCAGGAAGAGACCTGCACGTGCACGCTCATCTACAGCCATATCCAATACATCTTCACCATCAAGTGTAATTGTACCGTCAGTTACTTCATATTTTGGATGGCCCATCAATGCAGAAGCCAGAGTTGATTTACCTGTTCCGTTTGGACCCATGATTGCGTGGATTTCTCCACCCTTCATTTCCAGGTTGATACCTTTCAGGATTTCCTTACCTTCGATCGTCGCTTTCAGACCTTCAATGACGAAATTCGTAGCCATGTGTATTGTTTCCCTCCATTGATTAAATTGATGTTTGCTGTCGAAAACGAAAAAGCGCCTATTATATCTGAACAGGGCTTCCCCTGAATTTCACTTGCACTCGGTTCCTTTAAAACAAGAACACTTTAGAATAATTCTAAACTGATTCTCAATGATAATCAAGCTATTTCCTTAGAGTGTGCATTCCTTGCAGGAAACATTATTCTTTCTGATTCTATAATAAATACCAGATTGAATCAAATGAGAAAACATCTCCCGCCAAGACGGACAGTGAGAAAAATCACGGAAAATCAAGCTTTTATCGTAATAGCTATACTAATCTAAAAAAAGGACTTATCCATAATATGGACAAGCCCCTTCATTAATATATTACAATTTGAGCATCTCGTTAATCTTCTGTACCTGTTTGTCAAAATCCGCAACGTCCACCACCGGCGTCATTTCGCGCGGCACCGGACCATTCGGAATAGAAATCCATGAACGACAACCATTATATTCAGGCAGTACGGGGATTTCCATCGGTTCCTTCAAACGGTACACCCGTAAAATCAATACATGGAGCGGATCTTTCCGTTTCCATTTCAAACGGTCTTCGGCAAAATCCGCAGTCCACATATGAAAGTCAAGAAGTCGATCCAGCATCTCCTGATCTCGTATCTCCAGATCCTGCGTTACTTCGGCATAAGCAGTAATACGGATTGTCGAAGCTTCCGGCACCCATTCGGCCAGTGATTCTTCAACATAGGATTGATCCGAGGACTTAATCAGTTCTTTACGCTGATGTTCATAAGTCGGATACAGGTAAAACGCTGGACTTTTCAGCTCAAAATGTCGGGTTTCTTCTACGATCCCACCTTTGCGCATCACCATAATTTGGCGACCCGTTTCCAATGCCTTGATTGCAGAAGCCCATTCTTTTAAAGCCGGTATCGTTGGTTCTAACATAATCGGTTCCCTCCCCTATCGTTCTTGTCAGCAGTATAGACGCTCAGGGCGTTTCTGACAACATGAACGGGGATCAGAAAGCTTACGCAAGAAACATACTTAGATTAGATTGAAACCTGGGCGTATTAACCCAGGAAAGAACGAAGCATCCACATGTGTTTCTCAAGGTCAGCCTTGAAACCAGTCAGCATATCGGAAGTCGGTTGATCTTCGGCTGCATCAGCAACTTCGATACCTTCCTGATATTCATTTGAAAGTGTAGCGAAGTCCTCGATCAGGTTTTGCACCATTGTCTTCGCATCTTCGCCACCTGCTGCCTCCTGGATAGAGGAAAGTTCCAGATACTCTTTCATTGTAGCCGCCGGGCTACCTTTGAGCGTAAGAATACGCTCCGCGATTTCATCCATTTGCACAGTAACTTCGTTGTAGAACTCTTCGAATTTCACATGCAATGTGAAGAAGTTAGGTCCTTTAACGTACCAGTGATAGTTATGGATTTTGACATACAATACGTTCAGGTTAGCCACCTGACGATTAAGTACTTGTTCCACTGATTTCGCTTGATCTGTTTTGTTTTTTGTAGCCATATTAATCCCATCCTTTTATTTAAAATTAGTCTGTCATGCCGTGATAAGCAGGTTGTCCTGCAGTACATAACAGAGAGTTAACAATGTGTCACCGCTTGGTAGCGGAGAGGCTCATGAACAGCGTTTCTATCAACTGTCCGGCCTATTTGTTTTTACCCTTGAACAGGAAGTTCGAATCAGAATCAACCGGGCTTGTCTCAAAAAAAAAGTTCAAAAACCGCGCTTTTTCCGATATACTGACATATACCAAGCAAAGAAGTGGGTTTTCCTGTTTCTTCATATATATGGAGGTGGCACCTTTGTCCCAATATCGCCCTTTAACACCCCAGGATGCAATTGAACTGGCCAAAACATTACCGGGTCCGTTTGCGGCAGATGCGAATCTGGATTGTCACGAGATCGGCGACGGCAATCTGAATTTGGTATTCCACATCACGGATCAGAACTCCGATAAAAGTATCATTATCAAACAGGCGCTTCCTTATGCGAAAGTAGTTGGCGAATCATGGCCACTTTCTCTCGTACGTGCCCGCATTGAACGTGAAATCCTTCAGGAAGAGTATCGTCTGTGTCCAGGGATGGTACCTGAAGTGTATCATTACGATGATGACCTCGCGCTAACGGTTATGGAAGATCTGAGTGATCACGTGATCATGCGCAAAGGCCTGATCGAAGGTGTTACCTATCCTCATTTTGCACAGCATATTGGGGAATTCATGGCAAGAACGCTGTTCTTCACATCCGACTTGGGCATGGATCAACAGCTGAAGAAGGAGCAACAGGGCAGATTCATTAATCCGGACCAATGCAAAATAACGGAAGATCTGATCTTTGATGAACCCTACCGAATCGCTGAAAAAAATAATTATGATGCTTCCATCGAAGATGAAGCTGAAGCCCTTCGCACGGATGGGGAGCTTCACCTTGAAGTAGTCTTGCTGCGGGAAAAATTCCTGACACATGGGCAGGCACTGCTTCATGGAGATCTGCATACAGGCAGTATTTTTGTTACACCCGAATCCACCAAAGTCATTGATCCGGAATTTGCTTTTTACGGACCCATGGGATTCGATGTTGGTGCAGTCCTTGCGAACCTGCTCTTGAACTACGCCTCCCTGCCAGGATGGATTCAGGATGAGACTGCTTTGCGTGAGCGTGAAACGCTTTTACTGAATATGGTTCATGATGTATGGACAGAATTCGAATCCCGTTTCCGTGCCCTTTGGGACAATGACCTAGTGGATCCGATGGCAAAAACGCCTGGGTACCAGGAGCTGTATGTGCAGCAATTGTTCAGAGATTCGATCGGCTTCGCAGGCGCCAAAATGGTCCGTCGTATCGTGGGACTCGCTCACGTGGCGGATATAGATACCATTCCTAATGCGTTTGAACGTGAACGTGCTCAGCGTAAATCATTGTCCATTGGTAAAGCGTTAATCAAAAATAATCGTCGCTTGAATACCATCGGTGAAGTACTGGATATTGTATCTACAGCTGTCTCAACGACTAAGGCTTAACTAAAGGAACGGAGGAACCACCCATGACAACCCCTGAATATCAGCCTCTGTCCTCTCTCATCTGGAAAAAGGACAAACTTGAAATGCTTGACCAGCGTCTGTTGCCCGAAACCATCCTCATGCTGAAATTATACACACCCGAGGAAGTATGGGAATCCATTCATTCCATGAAAGTACGCGGTGCTCCAGCGATCGGTATTGCTGCTGCATTTGGTGTCGTTCTGGGTGCCAAGTCATATGACGGAACGACCATCCAAGGCTGGCTGGATCACGTAAAATCCATATGTGCCCATCTGGCGACTTCCCGTCCAACAGCAGTAAACCTGTTCTGGGCACTGGACCGCATGATGCAAAGAGCAAATGTGGCCGTTGAATCCGGCTTGAGCCTGGAGGAGGGCAATGATGCTCTTGAAGTAGAAGCTTTGTTGATTCAGAAGGAAGACGAAGAAGTATGCCGCATGATCGGCGAGAATGCACTGCCTTTGTTCGAAGATGGAATGGGGGTACTCACTCACTGTAATGCAGGTGGACTGGCTACAGCGAAATATGGTACGGCAACCGCTCCAATGTATCTTGCGCAGGAACGTGGGATTAACTTGAAAGTATTTGCAGACGAGACTCGTCCTGTGCTTCAGGGTGCACGTCTGACTGCATTTGAGTTACAGCAAGCAGGAATCGACGTTACGTTGCTCTGTGATAACATGGCAGGCATGGTTATGTCCAAAGGCTGGATTCAAGCCGTTATCGTCGGAACAGACCGTGTAGCAGCGAACGGTGACGTAGCTAACAAAATCGGAACCTACAGTGTAGCTGTGCTTGCCAAGGCTCACAATATTCCGTTCTATGTAGCGAGCCCATTGTCCACGATAGACTTGTCCACGCCATCCGGTGACCTGATTCCAATTGAGGAACGTTCTGCGGAGGAAGTGACCGAAGGATTTGGTAAACGTACCGCACCGCAAGGTGTTAAAGTATTCAATCCTGCGTTCGATGTAACACCTAACGAATATGTAACAGCCATTATCACGGAAAAAGGCGTTGTTCGCGCACCTTTCCAGGAAAATCTGGCTGCCTTGTTCGCGAAGGAAGAAGCTTAACTTAATAGGATTGTTCGAGAAGAGAGTTCCTGTATAGCTTTGGTAGCTACAACGTGCTCCAGACTCTGAATTAAGATGCTAAAGAAGGGCTTCCCGTACGGGGAGCCCTTTTGTTAGTGATTAGATCATTTTCAGCAAAGCCTCTACACCCGTCATGCCAACCGTAATGCCCATGGCTTCGGCTTCAGTTGTCACCGACTCCATAGGTGCATGCAGCAATTGCTCCAGTGTACGCACACCAACCGCCCGAGCCGCAATAATTTTGCGATCCCCGAGCTTCTCATTAAGTAATCCCACATCGAGTGCCCCGCACATGATATATCCTTTGGATGTGTTAATGGTCAACAACGTTGTTTTGGGCAGCTTGACTTCTACCCCAACCAATACATGCTCTCCAACTACAATGGGCTCCATCGTCACCATAATTTCCCGATCCACCTCCTCTTCCACAGGTCACGATAATTGTATGCCTCATTCTGGATTGTCGTGTGGACACCTGCCGTGTTTGAGAAAATGTAGGTACTTATCATTCGAATACATTGTTGGTAATTCTTCTCGCAGACTTAGATAATAGATATATGCTTAGTTGGAATATAAAAAGCTACCTCGGAAATGAGGCAGCTCTTATACTTATCATTAATATTTTTGAGTGTCTAAAGTTTATCTCGGAGTCAACCATTTTTGATAACATTCAATCAGCTTCTCGAGTTTAGAAGACGAATTTAATTTTAATTGGTCACGTTGGCCTTCCTTAGAACGTATGCTCATCATTCTTTAATCGCCTTAACTCTGTTAAATCTCTTCTAATTCCCAGTACACGTCTATGAAGTACACTGCGGTCTATTGATGCAGCTGCCGACTTTTTGGACTGGACATCCGATTCACTTAATGGCTTCTGAGCTAGTTTCTTTTTATGTATTGGTACAACTTGAAGATTATTAGTTTCAGACTTGATCGGTCTCAATCTCTTTTGCTTCATAATTTGTTCAAATACGCTGTCCTCTTGACGCATGGTCTTCATTCCTTATAATGTGATGAACACATTGTAACATAACGAGAAGACGACTGTTACCCAAAAAAGTACAGGTGTTTAGAGTTGAGCAAGAGCCTAAAACGCAAAAAAAAGAGGGCCAATGCCCTCTTAGATAGTTAGATCATTTTATAAAATGTAAAAATACGCTTGATTCCCTGGACTCTTCACAATCACTGTGGTCACTAAATCACTGGCATCCCGTTTACGGATACTTGTGATCGAATCTAACTCTTCATTCGCAATAACTCTTGGTAGGACATAAGCTGCCAGATCAGGCTTGGAAATGATCATTTCAGTAGCCATATCCACAATCTGTCTCACATCTACCTTAGACTGCATATCCTTCCACTCTCGCACCTGAAGATAACCATCCAAGTATTCTCTTTCCTTGATACTAATGTGGCCATCCAGAACATCCATATACTTGATCTCAATACTGGAGTGTACATCAGGTCTGGAGATACATACTTGCCCAGGCTGTTCTTCCAGGTAAGGAATTTCAAGACTCGCTGCCCTCTCATCATGATCTAATGCTCTGACTTGAAGAACACTATTCAGATCAGGCTTATTGACCATAATCTCCGAAAGCACAGTCGAATCATCGTCATACATGACCTTTAGCAAAGACCCCAACGTTGAAGTTGCTTTTGTATAATTAGAGACTTCTACTGAAGCATGAAGATCAGGTATGGATACCATTAAACTCGTATCCCGTCCATCATGGAACAATTGTGATATCGTTAACGTACTGACCAGAGACATTTGTCTATCTACCGTAATAACTGAAGGTAAGTCCGGATGAGAGACTGCGATTTGTACAGTTTTTTCGTCGTCCAGACCTACTCTAACGGCAAGGTTACTGTCTAAATCCTCAGTTGTTCGTATAGCAGTAATGAACTGCGAATGAAGCTCGGGTTTAGAAACAACAACCCATGTTTCCCTCTCTTCTGTCCTACTTTCAGCAATAGAAATGTTCGAATCCAGATCCGCGTCTATACGTTTAGCTACAGTCAGGTCTGCATCGAGATCCGGACGGCTGACCGCAATGACTTGAGGTATATCATGATGCATGTGATCCTCATATCGGTGGACGTACAACTGAGATTTGAGCCAGTCCAGCCCAATATCACTGTGTACAACTAACGTTGAAGCTATATCCTTGCGACCTGCACCATAAATAAAAATGTCACTTCCGATTTCAGTTCGACCGATGGAATAGATCTGAGAAGTGATATATTTGATCTGCAAAACAGGTGGTTTGGAAGATTCCCGAGTGTTGAAATATATCGGCGTGTTACCGCTAGACTGAATAATCATTCCAACATTCGAAAGAATGCCTTCTCTCCACATTTGAAGTAATGCCATCATATCAAACTCAATATAACGTTCAGCATTATTAATGATATAGCTGGACGATAAGAGCTGAATGGACTGGGGTCTGTTTGCATGCGTAATCCCGTACTCCCGCCACAATGTATCCGGCTGGTGCAGCTCAATGTGTGCTTCAGGTGCCAGAGTCCCCGTGTAATATAACCTCAATTTAACTTCTTCCATATATAACAGATCAGGTATTCTGTTATCCAAATCACCGAAATGTACAAACGATTCGAATTGCTCTATCTCGTCTCTGCCAATCATCATACGCTGTGTATCACCAAAGTTGAGCGTCTGCAAGTGAGTTTGACTTCGTGTGGTCGCATCAGCAACAGGCTTCAGGTTAACAGTCACACGCGGTGCTTCCAGTAATTCATATTTGCCGTGTGCACGGTTATGTGGCCGTACGTATAACATGCCTTCAAGATCAACTTTGGACGCTGCTTGAATGGTTGCGCTCAGATCTCCTTGGGACTTGTACATCACATATAGCGAATTGCTCAATTCCTGTGACCGTCTGACACGTACGGAGACACTGGAGACGATCTCACTCAATTTTCTTGTAGCAGCCATTAGCGTTGAAGACAGTTCTTCATCGACTTGATTGTACAGGATATACTTTGCCGCAAAACGATTTTCCGGACTTTTAATATGTATAACACTATCTAATAGAGTCTCCCCGTTATTAATTCCACTCACTTCCTGTCTCATTGTATTGAGAGCTATACACGGTCTGCTGTGACTTTCATTTCAAAATTACCATTCGGGTTCGGCTTGGCATGAATATCCGTTGCGATGCGAATATAAAAATCGATGCTATCCTCTGGTTGGATCAGACCATAGGTCAGATAATCGATCGGAAGAAACGGGTCGGCCTGTCTGGATAATTGGACGTTAACACCGTCCGTTTCGAATTTCTTATCCATCTCCAGGTATACATGGTCCACAGCATATCCAAGCAAGTTTTTGATTCTGACTTTCTTCGTTAGTGTCGTCTGTCCAGCAATGATCACCCCATAATCAAGTTGTTTCAAAATTCCGCCAAAGGTATCTGACAGAAAGTCTCCAGACTCATCCATAAACATTAATCCAGAATACGATCCGATAAACTTAGTTTCCCAGGAGTCTACGGCACCCCAATAATCCTGAAATTCAACCTTCAGCGTATTCTCTACACCAAAATGTACATTTCTCTCGTCAATATTGAGTTCAATATTAAATGGAGATGCTGCTAGCCGTGTAAACTGGCCATCTGCCGGATAATACGTTTTCCCGTTCAATAAGACGCGATATTTAACCTTGCCCTGATCTGCATCAGCCAGCACCCCTGTTAGTTTGTTACCTGAGAAGGTCAGGTTGATTGTGGCTGTGGTGTTTAACAGTTGCAATGACATATCTCTGAACTCCACTGCGTTACGCGGTGCATCAACGACCATCTTCACTTCGTCAAGCGAATAGCTGTTTTCATAATGCTTGCTGTTATCGAAATAATAGGCGATTCGTGTTATACCGATTAAATCATTTTCAGGGATCGCGTTAAGCGTGTCCAGATTCATTCCTTTTCTTTTGAACAACGCAGTATCCTGGATATCCATATTGAACCACTTGTTGAAACGGTATGCCTTCCATGTAAGCCCCGAGTCGAACGAAGCAGCCATTCTTAGTATACCTTCCGGGCTGTTCTCCGTTACTTTCGTAGCAATAACCTTTTTCACGTCTCCATAGAGTGCTATGTCTGTTGGTTGCACAATTAGCTGTTCAAACGGTAACGCGTCATACGTCAGCATCATGCCCCGATTACCGGCAATAACCTCTTCATCATTCGTCCACGTAACTACATCAAAATCTCCCTCAAGTTCATCCAATGGGGAGTAGTTAGCCGTGATATTCAGTTCCGCTGACGTTTTAGAGGGATCATCTGTGTAGTATAGAACGTCTACACGATCACCCAACTCATCGTAGAGGGTAAAAGGCTCGGTTTCGATTGTAATCGTTGATTCGGTTTGGTTGGGGTCATCGGTATATTCAATGATTTTGATCTCTTTGTCTTCCCATTCTTCCGCTAGTGTAAAGGGATCGGTTTCAATGTTGAAGGATACTTCTGTTTTGGTTGGGTCGTCGGTGTAGTAGCATAGTTCCACTTTACCTTGAAGTTGAGTCCATGCTGATTCAGGTATAATGGAGATGTCGTCCATTCCAAAGTTTAAATAATCCTGCTCGGTGGGTAAACCTGAAATTACTTGCCATTGTCCATTTGCGTAGTACCTGTAAGTTGAGCTGTCTTGGACTAAATACTTATGGTCATAGACCCAATTCATGAGTTCAATCTCATGGATATTGATTACCTCAGAAGTGTTATTTCTTGTTACCCGAACTCTATAGTTGAGATAGGCTTTAGTAGGAGCGATATTAAAGGTGACTTTTCTATTGCTTGTCCATGATGCGACTAAATAATCATTTCTTGTGTCAATTAGATCCCATGTAACTGCATCATTACTTGCTTCTAGAACCCAAGATCGGGGCGGTGAGTTGTTTTCCAAGCAATACATGGAGTACCCTGCCAATTTTACAGAGCTTGGAAATCTGTAAGAAACCCATGTATTAGTGACACGATAGGTTCCGTAGAACGTATTTTGACTTCTATCAAATGCTTTATAAGCGTAGTATGCACCGTTTTGACCATTATAGCTTACTACGCCTGAAGGTGAAGTATAAGATGTCATTGGTGGTACGATATTCACAATTTTTGCCATAATTCCATCTCCTTTCTAAAATAAATAGAACAATTTCATTTAACTGATTTAAATAGTTGATACTCTCTTTATTGGCACTTTGTTAGTATCGATTTTTTGTTTAAAGACTTTTCCTGACCCGATATTTTCACTTTCTTTAACCAATGACCTTCTTTCGCTGAATTCATCCTCTAGATCAATAATCATTCCATTGCTCATTCCATGTTCCAGAATACTTACTTCCGAACTTTCTAGTGAAGTTATGTATCTGTCGGATTCATACATGCCAAAATCACCAATCGCTAAGAAGTCCCCAGCGCCTTGGTTGGCAGTAACATTAATTCTATATTTTTTAAAAGCAAATTTATTTTTGAAATAATACATACGGAACTCTTCTCCAGTAAAGTTTGGCTCATTTATTCTGGCATCAAGAGTAACCCATTTCGTACCATCCCACCCCTCAAATGTCCACGTTTTTGGAGGTCTGTTAACTGGGGTTGTTCCAGCTTTAACAGAATAAGCAGTTATCAGTTTGGCTTGCGGGAACTCATAGCTTAACCATCCCACCAAAATTCCACTAGCGGCAACCCATCCATTTGGATCCACAATTCTATCGAATGCTTTCCAAGGATAAAATGTTGTGTAAGTCGAACTTGCATCAACAACACCTGATGGAGTAGTGTTAGATGTCATTGCAGGGATAGCATTATCTTTGTATTTATTGGTAATGCTATAGTGCTTGTCCTCTGATGAAATTAAAAATTTATTAGAGTAAACTAAGTTGTACGCTTTAAATCCAGAAGGAACATTATGTACAAAGGGTCTTACACCAAAATTAATTGTGACTGTTTTACTGCTTGAACTAAATGAGCCTAGTGTAGGAAAAACTTCTCCTAATTCCTTTACATTAGTGTGACTAATGCCCATACTAACACCATTCTTAGTAAACTCTAATGTTCCATTGTCAAGATCAAGTGCAACACCCACAACTGTCCCGACATCCCATACTGTACTGAATGCTGTATTTTCCGGATATTTATTCCCGCTGTTACCATAATAAGTTCTCCACATTGAGCTATCTGCAACAATATTCCCTGTTAAAGAGAATGATTTGTTGGATACCCCAATATGGACATTTTTTACTCCAGCATCATATTTAACCTCCCAATACCATTTACCATTTGACTTACCGTGTGTAGCACGAATAGCACGATAATCAGTTGAGGTGACTATGGTAAGGTTACCATTAGATAACGTGAACCCTGAACCCATATCGTTTGGGTTTAATGTAACTGGGATCATTTCCATAAATGGAGCATCTCCTTCCCAAAATAAACAGAACACATCGTATTGAGGTGTTCTCGATTAACCTAGAGTAATTTTATCTACTCGGCGTTTTGACATTTGAATTATGTGTTCAAAGGTTTTACCTGACCCAAGCATAGTAGTTAATCTTATTAGATTTTTCTTTGTTTTTAAAATTTGATTGAAGTCATTTATATCTTCAACACCTCGATCCAAAAAACTCGATTCGGTTGCAGATTCCATTTGAACTAGATAAGATGGTTTCATTTCAAACATTTCAAGTTCGTATACAGAAGGAAGAGTTGAACCTGAGCTGAGCGAAGTGATATAGAGCCTATAATATATATAAGATTTTCTGTTCGGAATAATGTAATCCAATACACCACTAGCCCCTCCAACAATTGAGTGAAGAGTGTCATAGTTAATACCATCATTACTTCCTTGGAATTCATAGTTACGAGGATAATAAGTTGTATTGGTAACATAAAGCCTATACTTTACTATCACTTTTGGTTTTATGAATTTATACCCTATCCACTTTGGCATAGTGCCAGGAAGAGTATTCCCTCCCCAATTAGTACTTAATCCACCATCAAATGCTTCCCATCCGAAAGTTGCATTACCATTAGGCGAATTACTCACAAGCACTTCTCCTTCTGGAGTGGTACTGCTAGTCATTTTAGGTATAGACGTCGTTTCTTGTATGCCATCATTCAATAGAGAATAATATTTATCACCTGATGAAAGTAAGATTTTATTTTGAATCGTTATTCTATAGGGCATTAAACTTTTACCCATAAGAATGTCTATAGCATCCATTCTGAAAGTCACACTAAAATCCTTGATTATAATAGAATGTTCACTATCTCTGAGTCCGGCTATTTCAAAAAACACTACTTTATGTGTGTTGTTAACTGGACAGGTATAAGTTTTTCCATCTTGCTCTGAATCAATAAACATCTTAAATGAAAGTGCGCTGCTTATAGAACCACCAATTAACTTAATAGAACTTCCTACAAAATTAAATTTAATTTCTGTATTAGTTTGAATTGTTGAATAGGTTCCTCCATGGTTATTGGAATTAGTTGATTGTGTACCTATATTTGAATAATTAATGTTTACATCACGTTCATCAATACGCAAGAATCCTGTAGCTGGATTAGCCAATATTTCCCCAACTGCCATTTAACCATCCCCTTTCTAATCAAAATTATTCTTCTATAAACAAAAAGAAGTAGCGCATCCAAGCTCTACTTCACATTTACACTTGTTATTTCAGAATATTTTTTCAGATCCATACTTCCTTTGAATAGCTTGCCTGATCCTATTGATCCATTGGCAGTCATATTCTGAATGAAATCTTCTTTTTTCCTATCTAGAACTGATAAATCGTCCATTCCATCATTAATAAAAGTATCTTCTGATGGTAAAGTAGCTGAAATTGTATTCCACATTGAAGGAATTGCAGGAACAGATAATATTCCTTCCATTAGCTCAATTTGCCAAATTGAAACGTATGATGAATCTCCGCTATTTAGCGTAACTCTGATCCGATAGGAAATATAACTGTTAATATTGGAGAAAGTGAACTCTTTCTTTTTATCCATTTCCCAACCTGTAGTGCCTGTTACAATGTCAAGTGTAACCCATGTTCCATCAGAACCGTTTGTGCTATCATTGCTAGCTTCCAAAATCCAGTCTTTTGGACTTCTTGTGAGGGCAGAAGTATTATCTGATGGGGGTAATATAGTGTATTTGGTTATGACAATAGGTACATCAAATCTATAGCAAATCCACCCAGTTCTTGCATTACTTATCCAAACCATACTACCCGAAGGTTTATCGCTAAAAGCTTGCCAAGCTTCAGATGTTGAGAAGTACCCACTCGCACTTGCAAATCCAGATGGCGTATTGCTAGATGTCATTGGTGGAACGCTATCAATGGATGCATGTCTTTCAGGTAATTCAGGAGTTCCAGCTTCAAATCTTTTATACGATCCTTTATGATTAACGAACGATTTAAACATTGGCAAAGTTTCTAGTTCTACTAATGGTCTGAACCCATTTATTAAATCTGCTGTAGAAGATGCAACTGATCCAACAAGAACAGCGGTACTTCTTCCTCTGCGTATTCGATTGGCTGAGTTATTGGCTATGGTTGTTGATGTCCAGCTGTAAGCTGTACTCCATCCCCATACGTTATTATCCCCTGCTACTATCGATCCATTGAGAGTAGAATTTACAATGTGTTTGTTCCACTCATTATCGACATCAGCAGAATTAATACCGCCTGTGAGTAATCGAAAGGTGAAACTGTAGCCTTCATGATTCATGTCTAACGTGACACCAGAAACTAAACCGTTACTATTCAAAGTATCCCATGATATGGTATTTTGAATATTTCTATCTGCGATTAAAATCTTCTTTCCGTTATACTCATCTGCCATAATAAAGTAAAAATCGCCCTTTTGAACAGCAGGTAAAGTGACGCTTGTTGGAATTAGAGAATCAGTCTCAGCACCTATATTCTTAAAAACTCCAAATGCACCAGAAATAGTTGCAGCATAATTGCATCTGATACGCTTACCAATCTCAAGTTCAGCAATATTTGTTACTTCATCTGGATGGAATAAGCGACCATTATAGTCAATATCAATTGCATCAAATCCTGCACTGTTTGTATTATCATTAACGAAGGTAAATTCAACTTTATGAATTTCATCAGACAGCCCTTGTTTTTCATATACTAAAATTTGATAGTTGTTCCCCCAAGATTTAGGTTCAAAACTTTCTTTCACTCCATCTATCGATATATTCACCGTTCTCTCATCACTATATGTTCTCTGAATAACTCTTATTTTTGTTCCTCTAAACAAAAATTGAATTTTAGCATCATCATCTGCTGTATATAATCCAGCAACACCATAATTAGAAGCGTTCGCGGTTGCACTTTTCCAAAAATGGTTTGAATATTTAATAGCTGTATCATTGTCATACCTTTTCCATCCTACATCTGGTACAGATAATTGATCCCCTACTTCGACTGCAACATCAATTGCATCTAAATAAAAATCGTGCTGTGTGTTGTCAGGATGGTCGCAGATGACCTCGAGGGTATGAGTTTTTTTCGTTAAATTAAGTTTTTCAAAAAATATTACTTGCTTTCTATCTGAGGTTGGAGTTGGCATATCTAATACAGTTTCCACTTCATCAAGTCTAACTCTTATTTTTTCAGAAACATAAAATGTTGCAACCAATATTCTTAATCTCTCACCGAAAAAACTGAATTTAAATGAACCATTTGGACTTGTCATTCTTTGATAGTATCCAGATGAAGCAGAAGAATTAGTCTGTCTACTCCAACTTCCTACATAAGTTATACTAGGGTTATTTTCTTCAATTCTCTTCCATCCAACATCTGGTGCTGTTAAAATATCTCCTACTGTCGCCACAATCTACACCTCCTTATATTCATATACTGGACGAAACCCATAATTAACATGACTTGTTGAAGAGGTAGTGATAGAAATAAAATCAGAAGTAGTATATCCCCTAACTGTTCTCCATGTGTTTGGAGCATTGAGATTTGTCTCTTTGGCTAACGTATATATCGTACTAAAGTGAAAAATATCATCTAGAATTTTTCCGGTTTTGATCTTATTCACAGGAAAATTAGCAATATAAGTGTCCCATTCATTAATCGTAGGCCAAGCCCCGTATCCCTTATTAGTTTTACTTAAATTTCTACTTTCATCGGCAAATGAAATACCACCTGTAAGACTTCGAAATGTTCCCACTATATTATCCATTAATTCTAATTCAGTAATGGCAACATAGTTATTCAGGCCATTGTTTTTAGTAATATTCAAACGGTAGTGTGTAAATTTTTGGGTATTGCTAAAGGTATATTTTTTTTTCTGTAATGTTGTAAAACTTTCACCCACTCTTGTATCCAACAACGTCCAATTAGAACCATCATTCGAACCTTCGAATGTCCAATCTTTAGGGTTGATCTGCAATGAAAATTGTCCTATATCGATTCCAGTCAAACTGTACTTAGACACTCTTTTTCCTTCTGGAAATCTATATTGAATCCATCCTGTCTCTTGACTAGCTTGCCAAAACTTATTCCCACTATAAAGTTGATCAAATGCTTGATACGCTTGTTTTGTTGCACTTACCTCTGAACTTGCACTTGCTTCTCCATAAGGAGCAATATTGCTAGTCATCTTTGGAGTTAAAACAAATGGATTCCAATCCGCGAAACCTTCTATCAACCCTCTTGTATTAAGAGCGTCCCAACTAACCATATTAAACACAACTCGGTCAGCCACAAGAATGCCTTTATTAACTTTGACAAGATAAAAAACTCCAGTTTGTTGAGTGGTTGCATCAAATCCAGTCAAAGGTACTTCATTAGAATTGGGATAACCAAGATCATAAAATGCTGTTGATGCGTTTATTGTTGCTAAACGTATAGCACTACATGCAATATAGTCTCCGATCTCCATATCTCCTATGTTTTCTCTCAACTGCCCCGTCGTGGCTGGAACTGACATAAAATCACCCCTTACTCACTCTAATTCTATCTACTTTCTTAAATTTCGTATTCTCAACCTTCTGTCTTAACACTATTCCTGTTGGAGTGTCTCCGCCACGTTCCATGTTCAATTGATATATTTTCTTTAAGCCTATTGAACCCGAGTCACCTTCAATAAAAGGATTACTGTATTTATCCTTCTGGTTAAAATCGTCTATGTAAAAGTTCGAATATTCTTTCTCAGCAACAATCTCAATTTTCACCTTCGCATACTTTGCTGGAGATTTAGGAGCAGTTACATCTGCTACGATTTCCTCATACGCCCCCCATTCAAAGCCATCCTCAGATGTAGTCCAGTAAATCTTGTATGCTGCGCCCCCCGTAACATCTACCTTTGCAGCCACACCTTTAAATGAAGCGATCTTATCCTGAATCCGAATAGGAGTGGACTCCCAAGATCCATTAGCTGGATAGATTGAATTTCCGTCCGCATCTTGGCTCAACACTCTTAATTTCAACTTTTGATCCTCAACTACCGTATCTTGAAAAACACCAACCGATACATCTATCTCCAGTGCAATTTCTTGAATCGCCATATTCCCACCACCTATCTCATCTCAAAATCTCAACGAATGTCCCAGTTTATGATTCCAGCATGATTTGCCTTTAACGGGGCTACAATTTGATCTATGACAAATCCATTTTTACGAATAACCAATTCTCCTGGCAGGTTCTGATCTGAGGTGATTTTAATTTGGAGAAAAGCATTTCCGCTGAGCGGCAGGGAACACACACATTGAAAGTTAATCTGCACATCATTCAAATTCATCATTTTTTTGTAACCGAAGTTAAAGCATTCAATCGTATTATTGAAAGCCCCTGAACTCCCAGGACCTGAGTGCCCACTCATGTTCACATCTGAAGTAACATTCTTGAATTGAATGATATCACTGTACAGAAAGGTCCTCCCTGTTAACGGGTATTCTTGATCCTCACATACGTAAGATACAGAGTACCGATCGGCATTGATGTGAAACACACCGTTGGCAACATTGTGATACACGTGAGATCCTTGCCCGATTAATCCGAAAGAGACCAACTTATCCTTGTTAATTGTATAAAAACTGTTTGCTTGTTGTGTCTGCAAATCAAATTCGCTTAAATGAGTACCATCATAGTAATCAGCAATCCAGATGTAAGCTTGAGATACAGGGGAACGCGTAAATTGTCTATTACCTAGAATCACAGGATTTCCTCCTTTTAATAAAAAGGACAGGCTGCAATAGCCTGTCCACATGATTGTTTCTTTTTACACGTAACGGTAGGAAATACGTTTCTTGAACTGTTGTTTGCCACTTTTTGCGTTCAGCGGTACTACACATTGAATGGATAAGGTTACATAGTTACCGGCGGCATCTTGAGGATTTCCATTGTTACTCACGCCCAAAATTTCTTTCGGCCCAGGTGCAAATGGTGTTGCATAAGCGGTTCCGGTGTGATCTTTGGTTGTCTTGCCTGTTGTTCCGATGGGTTTGGAGAAATCCTTGCCAATACGTGAACTTTCTTCTTCCAGATCTGTTTCCCCCAAGGAGTCAACCTGAACGTGGAACCAGTTATTCTTCACCACTTCTACATCATGAGCCTCCGTGTCACCAGTACCACCAGTCATATCTCTTGTAGTAATCGTGCAATCTTCCATTTTAGATACGTCGGAAGCACCATTCTTATTGTTCCATACATTGAAAATAAAAATATCACTCTTGCTATCCGCATCAATAACCTTGTAGTCGAACGGTGTACTGATCTCATTATTATGTGTAGCATCCATCCATGAAATAATTGGTTGTGTCATTATAATCCATCTCCTTTGATTTTATGTTCTGATTGTTAATTGAATCGTAAGATGTTGAATGTTTGAAGCTGCTTCGATGATATTGATTCTGAAGATATCCCCAGCCTCCACTTTTTTCATCTCAAATGTAGCCTCACCGTCATCTTGATGTTGAAGTGCTTCAAACTTCAGTGAACTCCCCATCACATCCTGCCAGTGAACAAGATCTTTGGATCGTTCAATTCTTATTTCTGTTGCAATATCTCCTGAAACTCCACAGTAGCCCTTTACATGCAAAATCTCGCCGTCGAATGGAAAGGGTGCTAGAATCCCCAGCACTTCCGGGTACACCCTTGATTCTTTGCAAAAGACCAAAACGCGATCCTGTACTTCCAGCGGAATCTCATTTAATTTCAGATGTTCAGCTGTACTCATGAGCCCATCCATATTGGAATTAACTACCTGAAGGTTTTGGCCAAATACATCAATCTCTACCCATGTCTTCCCATCATAACGATATCGCTTGCCATCCTTATACGTCTGTACCGTCCAGCCTATCTCAGGAGAAGGGTACAGCGTACTTAACTCCTCAGAATCAGCAACTGGACTCTGGTACACAAGCCGAGTCGTCTGATAAGCCTCTTTTGCTTTTCCGGCAGCATGTAAGGCTTCACTAGCTGCCTCCAATGCACGTTTGATGGCTAGTTCAGTTTCGCCAGTTTCTCCGGGCTGTCCCGGACCACTATGTTTCACCGCTTCTCTAATTAAAGACTCTACATGTGCTAAAGTTATCCCATTTGACATAATTCACCTACCTAAGCGTTATGTAGCATATTTACTTTACAAGACGGTTCCCAAGTTGATACCTCCCCCATAACTAGGAAACCTGCCTCTGGCTTATCATTAAAGAAATTCTTGAACAACCATGTGAAGCATTGCTGTGTCTAGCTTTAGAGAAGTTTTCTAATGGGATTAGTGACGGTTTTTTTACATTCCTTGCAGTATTTCATACGATTCGATCTTGCCAGCATCCGTTTCCCGCAAACGGTACAATTTTTAATATTTTCTCCTTTCCAGCGGGAGTACTCCAACACAAAGTCATCGAAGCGAACTAACTGGAAGGCGACCTCACCATGCTCCACAGCGAACAAAACCTGTACATTAGTCGAATCTACGCGATTACTTTCTTTGAGATACCCTAACTGAATAAGTTTGTGCACCAATAACCCCTGATCTTTTTTGCTTACTGCCATTTGGGTATCGCTGTAGATTTCTTTCCATTCATTATTAATCCAGTACGTATCATTTTCATTGATTCGATTGTTAATCTTGCTGTAGACCAGTAAAACAAAGGCCAACTTCTCCAGTCGTTTACTTTTGAGTTGTTTGATCTTTTGAAGTTCTTCGTACATTACAGGTACTTGATTGATCTCGATGAGTGTGCTCTTGTTGGTCTCCTCCCTTAGCTGGATGTACTTCTGAAACTGCTTAATGATCCGATTGAGAAATGTCTCCCACTGGAGAGCATTGTAGTCTGGATAGTATTCGGTCATAAACTGATTTAACAACGCATACACATCTTCAGTGTTCTTCCCCTGCTCAAGCCAATACTTAGCTAAACAAATCAACGTTTTGGTTGTTTTCTTATCCATTTTCCCATGTACAATGGCCTGTTCAGCATGATGGCGTTCATTCAGAATGATTTTCAAAACGTTGCTCCTTCATATGCATTTGGGCCATTTTAAACTTTCTTCCCGCGTATTCCATATCGCCCTCCGGGTCTCTAACCGGATAATGGATGATGTGATCATTGCTGAGCAATAGATTGCGAATAATCTGATCCCCCGAGACATCCCACACAAATTGCTTGGACTTCTCCGCATTTCTATAACACATGTCCACAATCATATTGCATAGATCTTCTTCGTTATTGCAGATCTCCAGCGCCTGCTCCTTGAAACGTGAAACAAACAACTGCCATCGGGCTGATCTTTCTTCCTTTTTCACTTTACTCTTGCGCAAATTGATCATATAGCTACGTAGTTCTTCGTTATGCATCTGATATAATCGTTGAATCTCTTTATAACGAGCTTGGGAGTATTTCTTGGTACTCTTTAATATCGTATGGTCAAACGAACTATGGGTCTGTTTATGTTTTAACTTGTTAAACTCCTCTTCCACTTGATGGCATAACCGGTTCATCACAGAAGGAGCCGTAGACACAGGCATTCTCTGTTCATACTGTGCCAAAAACTTTTTCTGCTCTGGAGATAACTCCTTCTTCGAATACAATTCACCAACAGTCATGCCAAATAACTGCAAGCACTTCTGACTCGTTTTTTCTACATAGGTGGTATATTCTTTTTTCTGCTCCGGGTCATTGTATATGAAAAAATAAGGCTTTTTGTGCGCAACCATTTTCAAGGAAGACTCGTCCGTCAACGCAGCGCGAATATCATACCAGTGCTTCGGCATCTTTTTACATTCAATCCCTTTGGCCTGGTCAATGGCATTTTGTTGATAATGCTGACCACACTGAATTCGATACATCATTTCCTGATATTCTGCACTGTGCTCCTCATAATTGGCTAATACATCAAACATGGATGTGATTTTGTTCGTTGTGAAACCGATCAGGTCACCGAAACTGTCTTTATTGGCCTGGATCAGATCTTTTTCATTGGGAATTTTTTTGGCAGAGGTTTTCTGTACACACACAATCGCATCTAGTTCCTGAATTGCCCCAAGAATCGTTTTGTTATCCGTAGTTAAGATCTGATCACTATCCATATCTGCACCATTCAGAGAATGCGTGGTCGTATCCCATGAATTTAAGATCGTGACTGTCTTCATATAGCGATACCAATGTTGCATTTCATCCGTATTCCGGAAACGAAGTACCTTGATATTATTATGACAAGTCATTGGAGCTCTGAAGCAAGCCACGCTGTCCACATGGCGTTCATTCCAATATCTCGAGTAGAACTCACCTGAACTCAGCAATCCTGTTAAAGGCAAACCAAATATGCTCTGACACAATGTATAGGGATCGCCAGATATGATGCTGAAATTGCCTTTGACTCTCAGAACTCCGATCTTTGCTTCGTTCATTCGCTTACGTATTAAGGAATGAATTTTGCTTCGCACAAAAGGATCATCTATAAGTCGCGGGTCTACCATCAGCCCTTTAATATAATCATCCGGACTATTTCTGTAGTCATTCTCATGAATATGAATTCCTTTGAGAAATAACAGTGCCTTGCGATGGTCCTCACCCAGTACATCTGTGATCGAGTCAATAGTGGGACGAATGAGTTCACCAATCTCGTTATCATCCAATTGAAGCGATTGAATGAACTGGTAGTTTAAATGACGCTCATCCTCCAATTCTTCGGGTGTAACCTTCGTTACGCTGAATGTGTAGCCATAATACCCGCAACACAACAGGTAATCGTCAATACTGTTGTACGAGCTCCATAATTTGAGCATGGACGTTGTCAGAATTAAGTCTACTTCTCGAATATCCACAGGGTTACCCCAGGCATCATCCACCATATACTTGCCTGCAACTTGATCTGCAAATTCATGATAATTAAATGTAAATACCATCCCTTTACAGAAGCTATTACGTATACAAAATCCACTCGGGATATATGCATGCCCCAGCTCGGTTGCCCATCGTTCACTAAGTGAAGGAGAGATAAGACCGAATCCGTCACTCATATTCATCTGAATAAGCTCATTTTTTCTGCTCTCAATGCGAGGGTACTCTGTTTCGGTATCATCAATCTGAATGATGTTCGCGCCAAATTCTGTTATGCAATCTTGAACAACCAATACACGTTCGGGATGTGACACAGGTGTGCTGGTACTACAAGCCAAGGCCTTGTATGCCTCCAGTTTGGCAGGAATGAGCTCCTTCTTCGGATCTCTGCCGTTATTCAATCTTTTCTCCAAAAGCGGGTGAATATCTTCACTCACATAGATGACCGTCGAACTTTTGGCTCCACCTGTTGTAGCCAATAGACGCTTGTATTTCTTGCCGTTGATGGAGAAGGCCTTTGATGAATTGAGTCTGTCATAGTCTTTATTGTTTTCAATGACTACCAGCAAATAATCATCGTCAAATTTCAGATTATTCAGTTCTTCATGCAGTTTCTTCATCATTCTTTTATGTTCAGCATTGGTTTTCAAGGCCTTTAATTGTTGGATCTCCAGCTTGATTCTAGCCAGATCTTGTTCCCTCTCCCTGTAACCTCGAATACGATCAATAAAACGAAACACTTGATGGTTGCCAATAGATGCCACTTCTCCATTTACTGTTGCTTCGTGATAAGTAAGATGCAGATCATAATTCGCTTTTCTAATTCTGGAAGATGTAATTTTATAAACGTATCTCAATCGATCCTGATATGAATTGCCCATTCCCGATTCCCCCTGTCGCTTCCTGTCCTGATTAAATAAATTATAGATTAGACCCGCACGACTGACGCAGGTAAAGAGGATGATCAGGGGATGAAAAAGGAAGAATATTTGTTCTAAGATGGATAGAAATTAAAGGGCACACTGGGAGTTGATTCATTTCGAATCGACATATTTCTGCGCCTCTAACACTATGATAATTTCATTTTTAATGATATAGTGGATTGAAGCGTTTTTTTAAGCTGACATATCTTTAAACGGGGCTGGGATGAATGAAAGAAACCTTATCCAATCAAGAGGAAATCGGCTTTTTATTTAATGTCGATATACTTATTAAGAGCCGCTCAAATGCATTGGCACTGCAGTCCCTGTTGGAGTTCATAAACAAAGAGGAACAAATTGCGGACTTTCGGATTCAATCCGGCATAGAGCTAGGCAAAATTATTGAAGCAACACTCCAGTCCAAGAAGGACTCTTTCATCACACTTCACAATGAACGTAAAAAATCACAAGTGAGCGCAGCACAGAAGGCGTCCACTGCAACTCAGACACCTACCTCACCTGCTCCAGCCAAAACACAGAACAAGCAAGAGACACCTGCTAATGAGAAAAAAGCCTCTTCCCAAACATCCAATGTTTCCGATGGAAACTCGTTTGATGCATGGATTGACACGCTCATCAAAGAAAATCGACTTACCCGGATTGTTGTGAATAACAAGAATGGTAAACATCAGAGCATTCCTTGCCGTATTTTAAATTTTGATCGGGATACCAGTGTGGTGAGCATCTATCATGTGGATGAAAAACAAGTATATTCGTTCCGAACCAATGAGATTGATGAGTTTTTATAACCTAAGTAATCCAAACCATTTAAAAAAGCAAAAAAAGCAACTTGCGTTAGAATGACGGGACATTCTAACGCAAGTTGCTTTTTAAGTTCATTGGTTAACGCAGAATTGTACCCTACACCATTCCCGTCTGCCCGTCAGGAACGATCCTTACCTCTTTGCCACACATCGAATGCTAGTAACAACCATCCGGCAATAAAGGCCACCCCACCAATCGGTGTAATTGCACCCAGAATCTTAATACCAGAAATACTAAGCACATATAAACTACCCGAAAACACGATAATTCCGATAAATAACAACCGTGCTGCCCACTTAAGTTTCGTCGATGCCCCAAGCTGACCAGCCGTCAAGCCAATAATGAGCAAGCCCAATGCATGAATCATGTGATATTGAACACCCGTCTCATATGTAGCTATAGCAGCTGGCCCAATCGTATCTTTGAGCATGTGAGCACCAAACGCGCCGATCGCCACCGATAGCATGGTCATGACAGCTCCAAGCATCATCCATCTTCGTTGCATGTAAGTTCTCTCCCTTATTTCATCAACTGCACTTCACTTCTATTATTGTAGCGAATCCACTCCTCCATTACCAGTCGGGGCGAGGCTTCCAAGATCATATGTCTGTTTGTACTTAACAGCCTTACCCTTACCCTATAAATTGTTGAAAAACAAGCGTAAATCCTTGATTTTTATCGGTATTTATGGAAAAGTAAACAGGTATGTAATCGTTGCATTTAAGAGAAGATCACTACTCATCGATTAGGTTAATAACACTCATACAATGATTAAGGGAGGCAAGTTACAATTATGGATAATCGCGATTCCTATAATTCAGGTTATAACAACAGTGATCAGAACCAGGGGCATGCAGATCAATACAATAACAACAGTTATAATGCATACCCTTCAGATCACGAGAGGCAACCGATTGTACCACTGAAACATTCCGGACCAGGAATCGCCAGCTTTGTCATCGGATTGGTTGCCATCTTGGGCTACATTCTGATATTCTTTATTGCCACCATGGCTATCAACGATTCCATCGGAGTTCTCACCCCGATACAGGCAGAAGAGATCGCCTTGCATCCAGCAGTGATTCTGGCTTCATTGGCCATTCTGGTCGGCCTGATTCTCAATCTGGCTGGAGGCATCCTCGGAATTATTGGTCTTGTCCTCAAGAATCGAAAGAAAGTTTTCGCCATAATCGGAACCATATTAAATGGAATCATGCTTCTGTTATTCGTTGGACTTATTTTGGTAGGCATGACCATGATGTAACGGTTTGCATCAGCTTCATGTTTCCTTATAATTAAAATGAATAGGTCTGCAAATAAGTATAATCTATATTTTTCTCTAAAAATCATTGTTTTTCAAAGGAGATTGACATGTCACGAATCAAAATTTTTGCGGACAGCACAAGTGATCTGGCTCCAGAATGGATCCAGCAGCACGATATCGGCATCATCCCCTTATATGTGGTGTTCGGTGATGAATCACTGAAAGACGGTGCTGAGATTAAGCCTGAACAGCTATATGAACGTGTCAGCCAAAACGGGCGTCTTCCCAAAACAGCTGCACCTTCCCCCGCTGATTTCATGACGGCATTTCAACCTTACATAGATCAAGGGGATGAGATTCTATATATCAGCTTATCTTCTGAACTATCCTCTACCTATCAAAATGCACGACTAGCGAGTTCCGAGTTCCCGGAAGGTCGTATTTCGGTCATCGACTCAAAGAATCTTTCATCAGGCATTGCTCTTATGGTGATGAAAGCTGTGTATGCAGCCGAAAAAGGTCAGACGCTGAATCAGATTACAAACCTTATTGAAGCGATGAAACCAAATGTACGCACCGAGTTTGTCATCGATACACTGGAGTATCTGCATAAAGGCGGACGCTGTTCAGGTATGCAAAACCTGATTGGCAGCCTGCTGAAGATCCGTCCTGTCATCCGGGTTACGGATGGTAAGATGGCACCAGCCTATAAAGTGCGCGGAAAACGGGAGAAAGCTCTGGAACAAATGCTGAATAATACACTCAGTCAGAAGGATCAGATTGATCCTGAGCTGTTGATTGTTGTGCATACCATGGCTGAAGAGGATGCGCTTGACTTGCAGAAGTCTTTACAGGAGCAGACGGGTGCCCGAGTTGAACTGACCACTGCTGGATGTGTTGTATGCAGTCATTGCGGCCCGAAAACGATTGGAATCATCTATAGCACTGTTTTATAGTATTACACGCTATATCGTATCATATGACCCCATTTTTTCTTCTGGAACTTTACGTGGTTACATCCAGTACTTGGACTGGCATACGATCTATACGATACAACCAAAAAGGGCATTCCGAGCTTCATCGCTCAGGATGCCCTTTAATATTTTGTTACACTTTTGAATGACCTACATTTGGTCCATTGTTCATTATGACATGAATCAATAACTTTTGGTCCGCAAATCATCCAGACTTTTAAATACATAGCCTTGTTTGCGTGCCTCATCAATAATGGAGCCGAGTGCTTCCGTGTTATCTTTGGATACGGAGTGAAGCAAAATGACAGCGCCCGGATGGAGTTGTTTCAGTACCTGTTGATGTGCATATTGTGCACCACGTTGCACATTGGTATCCCAGTCTTTGTAAGCAACTGACCAGAACACGTTCACATACCCTTGGGCATGACTCTCCGCGAGCGTACGATTGTTAAAGATTCCACGTGGTGGTCGTAAAAAGGTCGCTTGTTGACCCGTCAGCCGATTCACCTCCGACTTGACCTTCTCCAGTTCCGCTCTAAGCTTTTCATTGGAGATGCGGGTCATGTCCGGATGACTCCATGAATGATTACCGACAATATGACCTTCAGCCGCCATGCGTTTGACCAACTCAGGCTGATCTTTCAGATAATGACCTGTCACAAAGAACGCAGCTGGCACCTTTTTGGTACGCAAAACATCCAGTATGGCCGGCGTGAATCCATTCTCGTAACCGTTATCAAACGTGAGATACAATTCCTTCTGCTTTGTGTCCCCCAGAAAAATGGCATCGTTATGTTGTAAGATCGATTTAAAACCTTCCTGATCAATGGAGGGCAGCTGACCATTTTGACTTTTTTTGAAACCAAAATGATACGCTCCGGTAACCGGTGATGCTTCAGTCTGTGCCGGTACCATACTGATGGATAACAGTGCCAACAGTATATATAGAACCATTCGCTTCATTCTATCCGCTCCTGTTCCTGAAAATTCGGTTAGTCGTTTGCACACACGAACACCTTCAGGTAATATGCCACAGGAACAGCTAATGTATGTAAATTCTCAACGATCAAAGCGTTTATTTTCAGGTTGTGCCGGAGATTGATGGAACAATTCAAGCAAGGTTTGGGGTTTACCACTGGAAGCAAGCCATTCCCTGACAGTCTGTATGGCGCGGGTCTGTCCATCTCCCCGGTCACGCCATGTCAACAGCTCAATAACTTTGATAATCAAAGCCGACATATTGTGATTATCCAGTTCAGACCGATCTGCCCTCAGCTTGTGATACAAAGCCTCCTGTTCCCAATCCAGCAGAATCTCATCACCAATGGTTGGCTTCAAGAGTGTATACGCTCTGTCACAACCTTGACAACGAACCGTGCTGACCTGTTCATCTATAAATTCCGTTTGGACATCCTGCTGACAATCCGGGCATTTGAATCCAACTTGTATGTTCTTTATGTTTTCGTTCATGATATTGTTCCTCCTGCGATGTGGCATTTGCATCATTTAAATGCAAAATACGCCCTGGATATATGCATAATGCTTATGTATGTACTACATCTATACCCGATATTTTGTCGATTCACGCTTATTTTTAAGAAATCTGTAAGGTGCTATAATCTTGTAAATATGTTAAAATATTATACATATCATGGTAGGGAAAAGGCGGGATACTCATGTCGAAGGAAGAGCGCAATATAACCTGGCAATCATCCAGCATCAACAGACAGGACCGGGAGAAATATAATGGGCACTGTAGTCGTGCCATTTGGTTTACCGGGTTATCCGGTGCAGGAAAGTCATCTCTTGCATTTGCTCTGGAGCAGTATCTCTACGACCAAGGCGTACGTTCTTATGTGCTAGACGGAGATAATGTACGTCATGGACTGAACCGTGATCTCGGTTTTACAGCAGGGGATCGTCAAGAAAATCTGCGAAGAATTGGTGAAGTATCGAAGTTAATGGTAGATGCCGGGTTGTTTGTTCTTTCGGCTTTTATCTCCCCCCATGAACAGGATCGGGAGATGGTTAGACAGTTATTTGAGCCGGATGATTTCATTGAAATCTATGTGCGTTGTTCAATTCAAGAATGTGAGCGGCGTGATCCCAAGGGGCTGTACAAAAAAGCACGTAATGGTGATATCCCGCATTTCACAGGCATTTCCGCACCCTATGAAGTGCCAAAATCTCCTTCATTCATCATTGATACAGAGCAATCATCCATTGAGCAAGCCGTGCAAGAGATCGTACAACATTTGGAACAGATCGGCGCTCTCCAGCTTCCGATCCCTTCCAATACAGCACTGGCTCATTAAACCTGGTTCATTATACTAAACTACTTTACATGAAAGGCGCGTCCATAGTGGCGCGCCTCTTTACGTGATACCATCGCTGGTCATACCAGCGATAAATGGACAAACAGAAGAGATACAGCTATTCTATCCTTCCGTTTGAACATCTGTTAATGTCCACTTACTTACTTACTTACTTACTTACTTACTTACTTACTTACTTACTTACTGCCCCACAACGCCCGCTTGCATATTCAGAAGTTTGCTGAACGTCCCTACCGGATCAGTAGATAACTGCTGGTACCCACCCTCTTGAATCACTCGACCTTCATCGAGCACAATAACACGATCTGCTGTCCGAATCGTAGACAATCGGTGTGCAATCACGATAATGGTCACATGTCCTTTTAGCCGTTCCAGCGCCTCATGAATGTACTGTTCATTCTCACTGTCCAGCGCACTTGTTGCTTCATCCAGTACCAATACGGAAGGATTCCGCAACATGGCCCGGGCGAGAACCAGTCGCTGACGTTCGCCCCCGGATAGACGAATCCCCCGATCACCAATAATCGTATCCAGACCCTGAGGCAACTTCCGTACAAATGCCGCAGAGGAGGAAAACTGCAAAGCCTGCCACATCTGTTCTTCACTTGCATTCGGATCCACCAGACGCAGATTCTCACGGATACTCGTATGGAACAGAAAGGGGTCCTGAGAGACATATCCGATTGAACTTCGCCAGCTCAGCAATCGTTCCTCTGACAAAGGCACACCATCAATCAGAATACGGCCACTCTCCGGTTTTACAAGGCCCATGATCAGATCAATCAGTGTGCTCTTGCCTGCTCCGGATTTACCTACAATCGCGGTCATGCCCCTTGCGGGAATCGAAGCATGCACATTCCTCAATGAATACGTGTCACTTCCCTCATAGCGATAGCAGACATCCTCACACGTGATAGATTCCTTCAGCACCGTTGGCTCAATTCTAAGAAGACCAGAGTCATCCACTGAAGCAATCTCTTCACTAATCTCGCGACTCTTCGCCGTCTGCGCTTGCAGTTCTCTTACCACACGAAACGCAGGCAACATGGAACTGATGTACTCCAGATTGGACTGGATCGCTGTAAACCTTGGCCATAAACGGGAAAAGATCAGGATGATGAGCAGCAGACTTGCGGGAGGCACCGTCATGACACGGAGAGAAAGATAGATGAATGCCGCAATTATGATAGCAGCGGACATCCGATGAATAAGTTGTGTTCCACTGTTCAATTGGCTAAACTGAATAACATTGCGTTCAATCTGTCTGCACATGCGCTCGAACCAGCTTATATGTGAACGCTCAAGCATATTGCTTTTGATATCCTTAATGCCGTTGAAATGCTCGGTAATGCCATTATAATAACTTTGCGAGAATTCAGAGGTCTGGTCTCCGATCTGCTTGGCACGCTTGACGAATTTTCTCAAGACAATAAATAATAACAACCCACAGACCAGCACAAGTGCTGTCAATTTGGCGGACAACCAAAAAGCTAGACCAATCTGTATCCCCGTAAAGATCAGGGAGGCCGTCATTTGCAGCACAATGCTCGTGCCTTGGCTCACACGTGCTAGCTCAGTCGTTAATATATGGTTGAAATCGGATTTTCGTTTTTGGAGAAAAAATGACCATTGCGCCATAATAATGGCACCATAGGTTTCCATGCGCAGCGTTCGTACAAATTGCTGCTGGATTCGAGTATTACGGATCGTCTGAAGACGCTGCATCCAAGCCTGTCCGGAGACAATCAACACAAAGGTGAACAATACGAGTAACAATTGGCTATTCTCAGAAAAACGATTCAACATTGGTCCAATCCAAGGAATGTTCAACCCTGTGGAGCCCATCTCGAATATGCCGATCAGACTCAGCATCGGAACAAGCATGTAGATGCCGATACCTTCCATAAGACTGATACAGATCATTCCCAGCAGATTCCAATATAAAATGGGCCCCGTGACATGATGCAATTTTCGCATAAAATACTTTAATTCCGAGATCATACTTTACCCCTCTCCGTCACCGTATACCTTTTAATTCGCCGCCAGAACCAGAGAAACGGACGTAACGGAAAGTACAGAAAAAACAAAGAACGCGGAAGCGGCAGTTGATTCACATCCCATGTACTTGGATACAAACGTTCAATAAAGAAAAACCATTTCTGTTTGGTACTTCGTAGTTTAAACAGGTACGAGGCATAAGACTTCATATCCGCCGGACTATCCAGCATATCGTTCATGAACGCTGCACCTTCAGATGCTAATCGTTTGCCGGTACGCTCACTCAAGAACATCAAGGATGTGTACTCGATATCGAGCGGTGTGTTCAACAAATCGGAGGTCAAGTGAAGTGCTTGTGAACCAATGGACAAACGTCCCTCCGCTTTCAGACGTCGTTCTACTTTCTTCACATCGAGTGGCATGCTTCGAATCATCTGATCGATATCCAGCAACCAGCGCAGTCTGAACCAGCCATGACGTGCCCCATGAGTGACCAAATAAGCCCACAGATCTTCTTGTTCAAGCATACGGACAGGTGTCTGGGTGTATGAACTGAACCGGCTGCGTTTCCACAGCAATTCAAAATCGGTTTCTTTGCCCGAATCCGGGTTCAGCCGCCAATGGATTTCCACTTGAGTTCTTTTGACCGGATGGGTGTAACAGATATGATGTTCCCGCCATTTCCAGCTGCGCACCGTAGGTGCTCGTTCCCCTTCCTTGGATACGTAACCAAGGGTAGCAAGAATGCCTTCAGCCGCTTCCACATCATCAAACGGAATCAAAATATCCAGGTCTTTGGAGGTTCGCATCGATACATCCCCATAGAGATCATGGGCCAATGCTGGCCCCTTGAGCGTAATATTGCGGATGCCGTGCTCACGGAAAGCTCCACACACCTGCTCCATCTCAGCGGTCAGGTGTAACATGCGAAACGTATTGGCCGTATATTGTTGTCTCAAACTCTCCATAACATCGGCAGGAATGATCACCGGGTTCAATTCTTTCATTTTCACGTAAAGTACAGCGTATAAGCGGTGATGATAGACCAGCCTCAGAAAGAGTTTCCAATCCGTTCCCTTCAAACGGGTCTTGAGTTCTTCAGGGGATAAAGCCGTCAGATCACCTCTAATCATACTCAAAATCAGCTTAAGCTCCTTCGGAAATCCTGACGAATAGAGTTCACTTTCATGTATCATAGACAATCTCCCCAGATCCCTTCTCCGGACACCGTTTGCCAAACACGCCGACAACCGTATATTGGTCCATAGTATCAGCTCCGGTCACGATCAATTTACCACTTCGCAGCCAGGCATGGGCCATCATATGTCCTTTCTTATTCCGTGCAGTCCCCATATATAACGTACTTTCTATCTTGCGTCGCTCAAGCATCTTCATCCCGGCAATCGCCATCACCAGGCAGCGGCTTTCCCATAACGTATATTTACTGGCGATCGAAATCGCTTTGGAAATATTCCGTATAGCGATGACCTCACTGCGATCGAGTCCTGTCATCGGTGTTTCAACCATGGGTGTGCCCAGCCCTGGCGCGATTTTGGCGAATGGCATAGCCTTCTGTATGCGTGCCCAGCCAAGGAGGATGTAAGCCTCCCATATCAGTCGACGCATCGACCGCGGAAACGAGAGATAAGCTTTTATTTTTCGCAACATGTTCTACACTCCGCGAGTAACATCGATTAACCCTTCGCGGGACAGATGTTCAAGAAACTGTACCACCTGCTCACGACACACATCCGGCTCAATCTCATATTCCGCAGCAAGTACCTCAACCACTTCTCCCAGCGTGCGTTCTTCTTCGATCAGATCCCAGATTCGACCACCGGTACTCCCGAGATTATAGTATTTTCCAGAGCTAATGCTCATCATGACTTTCTCACTGCCCATATCACTCACCAGGTTGCCTTCCTTCCGGATAACCCGATCTTCCACATTCATCGGCGTAGTCGCTGTCATTGTCCTGTATGCACTCCTTTACGTATATGATCTGTGATCCGATCCACCATCGCAAATGCTGTAAACTCATCACCCGTTCTGACCAATCTGCCAATCTCCACACTTGCCGAAAGTCTTGAAGCCGTCTCGAACAGCCACTGTGCCAATCCCTGTCTTGCAACGAGTCCACCGCGGAACGTATGCGAGCATAACAGATGCAATCGTTCTAGCCCCGTCACTTCAACCAGCTGAACGGATGAATGGTTTGCCTCCGGTTGTGGAGCAAGTTCGAATATCCCAGCTAGCGGTACAGCCATCTCATGAAAATAGTGTTGAACAGGGATCGCATACTTCGTAATCTCTGCGTGAACCGTTGCATAATCCTGTTCCTTCATGCCGAAACCATCCAGACTTGGCTGCCATAATTTCTGTTGTGGATAACCAGGTGATACGATGGCTCTTCCCCCGGCATCCCAAGTCAGTGCCACAACATCATCGGTAAGAAGCGGATATCCGCGTGATGCCAGTGCGGCCGACAGTGTCGATTTGCCTGCTCCCGAATGTCCGACAAATGCGTAAGCCCACCCATCAATAACCACTGCACTGCCATGTAGTGGAAGAATGCCACGCTGCATCATAATGACTGCCATACATGTGCCCAGGATGAATAATCTGACCTTTTTCTCATCTGCACCCGGTATAGGGGATACGACAATGCGCTTTCCTTGCTCCATTAAAAACAGACCTGTATCTTCGATTTTGAAAAAAAGGCTGCCCTCTCGAGCCACAAAATTGTCGTTGCCTACATCCCAGCACTCCCACATTGGGGCCAGATCTGAAGACTCGATGTGTACATCAACTTCATCAAAATCAGCCTCCGCATTCTTGGGTGCGACCTGTAGTTCAGGCATTCGAATTTGGCTCGACCAGCGCAGACCATACGCTACGTAATGCACAGGCAACAATGAACGACGCCTCCTTCGTTATAAAATGGAAAAAAAGCCCTTATATTCATGTTGCTCAATATAAGGGCGGAGGCGAAAGCTGGATTGGTTCCATTTCCGCCCTTTAAGTATGATGACACTTCATAACACTAACAACTTAGGAAGTTGGATCGTACAGATCCGCATCGTGAACGGTTACCCAGTCAATTTGTCTGTAGCCAGTACCGGCCATCGTTTGATTGACTTCCAACACTTCAAGAGCTGGAGCTTGCCATTCTTTCTTTTCGTTTTGCATTGTATTCACCTCCCTTCATGTGCACATGGTCAAAATTTTCGAATAAAGCGGTACACGATCAGACTGTGCATCATCAATCGCAGATCTGGATGTGAGGCAAGCTCTGGTCTCGGACTCGGAAAGTTGGCCAAGGCAGATTTGATACGCTCCGTGTTTAATATGCCAGCGACCTTGCTGTCAGAACACAACGCACGCAACTCGGCCGTAAATGCCTCCCAATTCGGAATGATACGATGCAGCCAATCTGCCGGCTGTACACCCCGTACACGCTGATTCAGTCTGACCTTATCAGGCAACTCCGGTGAAGTCGCCCGGCGAATCAATGAACGATCCGTCCCGTGTTTCACATATTGTTCAATCGGTACAGACAAGCAGAATCGAATGACTCTGACGTCACTGGTCGGGTCACGTTCCCAAGCCCGATAACGGAGAGAACATTTTGTGGCTACTGCACCATTTTTGTTCGCGATAGCCAGATTATTGAATTTCTCGGCACGGACCTTGAGGGCATCTGCCTGGGCACCGCCTTGTAGAACAATAATGGATTTGAGTCGTTCCAGCACACCCGTTCTTTGCGCAAAATCAGGATGGATCAACTGCACGGACGCGGCCTGGCTTGCTCCTTTGGACTGAGCCTTGAACCATTCCGGGTATGCCTTTTTCCCAGTGATCTTGGCTATACGGGAGAAGGGCATGCCAGTCCGTTCACTATACTGCTGCATCTCACGGAACCAGCGATACCAACGGCCACTTTTCAGCAGACTGGCGTAATAATCTAGAGCCGGCCCCCAGGAGATGGTGAAATTACCACGTGCGCCTGTGAGCAGGATGCCTGCATCTTGCTGGCTTGCTTTTTCATAGAATCCGCGAATCCAGAAAGAATTTTCAAAGTATTTATAAGGCATCTCCATAATGTCGAGCCAGGTATCCACTTCACTGAGTGGACTTCTGCCTTCAAAAGCAAGGTAGTTCTCTGTGATATTGCCAACATGATTAATGGTTGAACGTATGAAAGGCCGTTCGTCTGCGAGCAACGTTTTTGACGTATAATCTGTGAAATCCGGTACGGGAACATAACTGTAAGCCTGCAGCCGTTTGCCCTGACTTCGCAGTGTTCCGGAAGCAAAACCAACCACGGCTCCCGAGTCCAGCCCTCCACTTAATGCAGCAGCCACCTGCCTGTGGGTTCGGAGTCGTGAACCAACCGCCTGCCCAAAGACCTCCCGAAACGCTTCTACATACTCACCATCCGATTTAAGCCTCAGAGGTTCCACTTCATTCCAGCGATGATATTGCTTCAGCTCCAGTCTCCCATCCCGGAAGACAAGTGTATGTGCTGAAGGCAGCTGGCTTATTCCCCGATATACGGTCGAATTGATATCTGCTGAATCATGCATGTCGGGGATGGCAAGGAATTCGGACAACCAGGTCTCATCAAGTTCTTTATGTACCCCTTCAAGCCCGAGCAACGGATTCATGAGTGTGCAGAACGCAAATCGTGAACCATCATGTCGGTAATAGAAAGCTCTCATGCCGGTAATGTCTCTCGCTGCATACAGTTTACGATTCCGCTCATCCCATATGGCGAATACAAAATCCCCCAGCAATCGGACAGCCACATCGTCTCCCCAGCGCTGATAGGCACGCAAGATCAGTTCACTATCCGCTAACATAGCCAGTTCAGCTCTGGATATCTGTAATTGATCAGCCAGTTGTTCCCGATTATCCAGAATGGCATCTGCTGTGATTGTCAGACCACTTTCCTCATCAAATAAAGGCAATTTCTCGCTAACCGATTCTGGTGTAATCCATTGGGCATGACAGCTAAGGAAAGCCTCGTTGCCTTTCCACACTCCTGTTGTATCCGCAGGGACATGCCCCAGGCTTGCATACAGGCGCCAACTGTCTTCCCATAGCGCCTGCTGACCATCGTTGTGAACAATTCCTGCTATGGCGCTCATGACTTGCCTCCCCGTAGAATCTTGCGCTGTGAAGCCCAGGCGCTGATCTGATGACCAAATGGTACCCATGATTTGATACGCTGTATTTTGCTTTGAGCAGAAGCCAACTGTACCTTCAAGCGTTCTCGCTCACTGTATCCCCGTTCCAGACGTTGATCTGCAGCCCGTAATGCGGCTTGCAGCTGTCTGATCGTTACCATTGCAGCCAGCGTAGGGTCTGCCTTTTCCGGTTCTTCAACAACGTGGTCATTAAGTTTCCCGAGCGGATCATGAACGACAGAATCTGTCGGCTGCATCCGGTATTGCGGTTGCCACTGGCAACCGGTCGCTGCTGTCAACTGATGCGTCATTCGGTCGATGACCTCCTGATCAGGACTTGCATCATAATGTACACCCGTCCATTGTTCGGCTTCTGCGAGCTGTTCACTGTATCCCATCCGGTGGAACAGATCTGCCCCCATTACACGACAATAGAGTTCAACTTCATGCGGTTCTAATATGTTTTTCCAGTTGTTAACAGAATCTTGATGTGCTTCCTGATGCGAAGAAAGGAAGGGATCTCCCACGCCCATACTGTAGAACATGTCAGACTTGGCACTGTCCAGAAACTGTCCATATTGCTCCATACCCTGTTCATATGAAATCCCCAGAAACGCGCATAGTTTCTCAAGTTCTTCCTGAGGACTGGACACCAGTCGTTCATATTGCAATTCGTATGCGTTGGCATGTGGTTTGGCAAAATATTCATTCAAGCGGAGCATCCCAAGTGTGAGATCCACGGATTTCATGTTTAATTTGGGGCTCTGCAGACTATGAATCAGGTCGAATCCTTCTCCTGTGTGGCGATTTACCTTTTTGAATGATGCAGCTATGGCCAGAGGATTACGCTGGAGATGAATGCGCTTGGACTGAGGGAACAGACGATCCAGCCATTCAAGCATGTAATAATAACGGGGAGATTTATCAACGATGAAATCTGCTCCGCTCCCTTCCAGGAATCCATTGTAGATCTCAAGCGCAAAACTTCTGCACGCCTTTTCGAAGACATCCTCGGAGACCATGGCATTGTAGAACTGACGAATGATGGAGCTACCTCCATAAGCGCGTGAATCCGCCTTGGGCAAATCGACAAGATTCATCAGAAACCACATTTCCTGGGTGGCAAATATACGACTATGATTTTGCAGCATGACGGTGGATAAGGAACTACCACTGCGGGGAACACATAGTAAGAAAACAAGTCCTTTACCTTGAGCATCGATCAATGGCAGCCTCTCCTCTGTTCAGTAGTATAAATATGTAGCCGGGATAGACCAGACTCTACCTTTGTGTTTGGCGAAACGAGTAATATGCACGCTATAGGTCAGCATTTTGCAATATTCCGTCGGAAGCCAACCTGGAATGAAGCAAAACACATGGTTACATTCGACAACTCTCAGATACACTATGTATTCATAGTTTTACTCTATGATACAAAATGTATCATGTCAATCTTTTATTTTCACCTTTTCATAAATTGTTACTCTTTCACTGTATTCTGCTGTCTGTCGTTTCAGCACTTCATCCTAAGCAATCTTGATCAAGTTGCACAAATGCGAATAAGCTTCAGACATGTTCTGTAAGGAACACTGCCTGAAGCCATAACTAATTTATGGTTACGCTTTGGATGAAAACCGATGAATTGCCATCCGCTAAGCCTTACATTTGAACTTTTCCCAACAGAGCTCCGATGCTTCCCTTTCGTTCTTCTTCCTGATCTGCCTGTGCAGCATCCTGCAACCCCTTCTGTACGTTCACAGCTAACAATACAGCAATGCCAGCTACGAAAAAGAAGATAAGCGACAGAATCCCCCAACGTGTGGAACCTGTGATTTGTCCAACATAACCAAACACAAATGGACCGAATATCGAAGAGAATTTGCCTGTAATATTCACAAATCCAAAATACTCACCTGTTCTGCCAGCTGGCATCAGATTGCTAAACAGGGAACGAGCTGTGGATTGACTTACACCCTGAACGACACCAACCAACCCGGCGAGCAGGTAGAAGTGAATCGCATGTGTCATGAAATACCCGAGAATTACGATACATATGTATACAGATAAACTAAAGATTAATACCCGCTTCGCTCCCCAGCGCTGTGCCCAGGCTCCCAGTAACAATGTGCATGGGAAACCGATAAACTGGGTTAACAGCAGCGCGAGCATCAAGTCGGCTGTACCTATGCCTATACTTGTCCCATAGATCGTAGCCATCAGAATGATGGTATTGATGCCATCATTAAAAAACCAGAAAGCCACCAACATGCGGATTAACTGGGGAAAACGCCGCATCTGACGAAAGGTTTGCCGCAGCCTGCGAACTCCCACCCCAGCATACCCTTTCCACGAGCCAGGCAGATCCGGTGATGCTGGCCGTCTCGGAGCATGGCGAAAGATCGGTATCGAGAACAAAAGCCACCACAGTGATACGGAGATAAAAGCCAGTCTTGTGCCTGCCAGTGTACTGTTCATCCCAAACCAGCCCGGTTGCTGAATCATCAGCATGTTCACCGCAAATAGCAAACCTCCTCCAATGTAACCATAGGCATACCCTTTGGAGGATATCATATCCCTTCGTTCCACAGGTACCAGATCCGGCAGCATTGCATCGTAAAAGGTATTGCCACCTGCAAAACCAATCGTAGATATGATCAGTAAGGCGGAAGCAAGTAACCAATCCCCTTCTCCGATTGCGCTGAATCCCAATGTGGCAAGAACACCAATGATTGCAAATACACGCAGGAAGTCGCCCTTTCGTCCTGACAAATCAGCCAGCGTGCCAAGCAGTGGTGTTAGCAGGGCTACGCACAACATGCCAATGGAATGGGTATAGGCCAGATAGGAGGCCGCGGTATCCGTATCCAGTGTTGCGGCAGCCACCGAAGCATAGAATACGGGCAATACGGCCGCCAGTACAGTTGTCGCATAAGCCGAGTTGGCCCAATCATACATAATCCAAGCCTTGATCGCCTTTTTATTCACATAAATCCTTCCTTTTCATGCATCTCTATATTAGTACGTGTTTAAAAAGTCTAAGTGGACCTCTTAAACAACCTCTATCAGATGCCAGATCGATGTCTTTCTCCTATTGTAAAGGAAGGATATCACACTTGTTCACTGTTTATGTAAAAAATGGAGCAGTTCTGTTCTTACGACTCACCTAACCTGAAAGGTGAACTTTCATAATTGGTTCATTTTATATCCACTCTCATCACATATCATCCTCGCCCGTGAATATACTTAATTACCGACAGGCCAAACTGTGCCGCGTAATCAATGGGGGGTGCCTACATGTCAAATTCACACCAGCCTTACTCGTTCGTCGTGTCGAAGGAAGATTGGTCGCTTCACCGCAAAGGGTACCAGGACCAACAGCGCCATCAGCAAAAGGTGAAAGATGTCATCAAGCAGAATCTGCCTGATCTGATTACGGAAGAAAACATCATCATGTCTGATGGAAAACAAATCATCAAGGTACCAATCCGCAGTCTGGATGAGTATCGTTTTGTGTATAACTACCAGAAGCAAAAGCATGTCGGTCAAGGAGACGGTGACAGTCAGGTCGGAGACGTCATCGGTCGTGATCCCGCTGCTTCGCAAAAACCCGGCAAAGGCGAAAAAGCTGGCGATCAGCCTGGTCATGATATTGTGGAAGCCGAAGTTAGTATTGAGGAATTAGAAGATATGCTCTTCGCTGAGCTGGAATTACCCGATCTGAAGCAGAAAGACAAAGACCTGATTGAGACACATACCGTGATATTCAACGATATTCGCAAAAAAGGCATGCAGTCCAATATTGACAAGAAACGTACCATTCTGGAGAATCTGCGTCGTAATGCTACGACCGGTACCCCGGGTATCCATCATATCAGTCCAGATGACCTCCGCTACAAGACATGGGAAGACAAAATTATTCCACAATCCAATGCCGTTATTATTGCCATGATGGATACATCCGGGTCCATGGGTTCGTTTGAGAAATACTGCGCGCGCAGCTTCTTCTTCTGGATGACCCGTTTTCTACGTCGTCAGTATGAGAAAGTCGAGATTGTTTTCCTCGCCCATCATACGGAAGCCAAGGAAGTAACCGAAGAAGAGTTCTTTACCCGTGGCGAGAGCGGAGGCACCATCTGCTCCTCTGTATATATGAAGGCATTGGATATTATTGACAGCCGTTATCCACCTTCAAGCTACAATATCTATCCTTTCCACTTCTCTGACGGAGATAATCTGACCTCGGATAACGAACGGTGTGTGAAGCTGATCGGAGAGTTAATGAAGCGCAGCAACATGTTCGGGTACGGCGAGGTGAATCAGTACAATCGCAGCAGCACACTGATGTCGGCTTACCGTCATATCAAGATGGATCAGTTCATGTATTATGTGATCAAAGAAAAAGGCGAAGTGTACAAAGCTTTGCGCAGCTTTTTCCAGAAAAGGGAAGGAGGCAGCGTTAGATGACAGATGAGATCCGCGACCTTGAATACGCTATTGCCGAGATTATGGAGATTGCCAATGGATTCGGCCTGGATTATTACCCCATGCGGTACGAAATCTGCCCATCGGATATTATTTATACCTTTGGAGCTTATGGCATGCCGACCAGATTCAGTCACTGGAGCTTCGGCAAAACATTTCATAAGATGAAAATGCAATATGATTTTGGACTCAGCAAAATTTATGAACTTGTCATCAACTCCAACCCTTGTTATGCCTTCCTGCTGGACGGCAATTCCCTGATCCAGAACAAATTAATCGTAGCCCACGTCCTGGCCCACTGCGATTTTTTCAAAAACAATGCCCGCTTCTCCAAATCCAACCGTAATATGGTCGAAAGCATGGCTGCTACGGCGGATCGGATCAGCAATTATGAGATGGAGTACGGAACGGAAGCGGTTGAAACATTTATCGATGCCGTGATCGCGATTCAGGAACATGTGGACCCACAGTTGATTAAACCCCGCCATTTGGACAAACAACGCTACATGGAGATGAAAATGCGGGAGCAGCGCGGTGAGAAAAAACCACGGCCGGAAGGTCGCTATGATGATCTATGGTCACTTGATGACGTGCAGACCGAAGAAGCACCCGCCGAAGGTATTCAGGTCCATCATTTTCCGCCTGAACCGGAGAAGGATGTCATGTGGTTTATTCAGGAATTCTCCGAAGTATTGACCGACTGGCAGCGGGATATCATGAGTATGATGCGTGAAGAGATGTTATATTTCTGGCCACAGATGGAAACCAAAATCATGAATGAAGGCTGGGCATCCTACTGGCATCAACGCATTATCCGTGAACTCGATCTGAACAGTGAGGATACGATCGAATTTGCGAAGCTCAACTCCTCCGTGGTGCAGCCATCCAAACAAAGTCTGAATCCGTATTATCTGGGACTGAAGATTTTCGAGGATATTGAACGGCGCTGGGATCACCCAACCCGTGAAGAACAGGAACGTTGGGGCCGCAAACCGGGGCAAGGTCGTGCCAAAATGTTCGAGGTGCGTGAATTCGATTCCGATACCTCCTTTATCCGCAATTACATGACCAAGCAATTAACCGAGGATCTGGACCTCTACGTATTTGAGAAAAAAGGCCCGGACTGGAAAATCACCGACAAGTCTTGGGAAAACATACGGGATCAGCTCGTATTTTCACGTGTCAACGGGGGCTCCCCTTACTTGGTCGTACAGGATGCTGATTATCTGCGGACAGGAGAACTCGTGCTGAAACATCAATATGAAGGTATCGAGCTGGATCTGAAATATATGGAACGCACGCTGCCTTATCTGTATCGCCTCTGGGGACGTACCGTACATGTGGAGACACGTGTCGAGGATAAGCCGATCTGGTTTACGTATGATGGCAAGAAGCACCACCGCAAGTTTTTGTGAGTTTTGGATAAAATTATCTAAAGAAAAATAACAAAAAAAGCGGCAAGTTCCCGACATACACGGGAACTTGCCGCTTGGCATTTCATAATTAGGATTATACCGCTGGTGTACCATTACCCTGCAATCGCAAAGGCACAAAAAAGTCATGCTCCACTTCACTTGCAGGCAACGGACGACTGAAATAATATCCCTGAATCTCGCGGCAGTCATTCTGCATCAAAATATCCAACTGGTCTTTCGTCTCAATGCCTTCAGCAATGACTTCCATCTTGAGATTCTGAGCCATCGATATAATGGTCGCTACAATTGCCTGATCGCTGTGACTCTCTGTAATGTCCGTCACGAATGAACGATCAATCTTGAGCTTATGAATCGGGAAATGCTTCAGATAACTCAGTGAACTGTATCCCGTACCGAAATCATCCAGGCTGATTTTGACACCCAATGCTGTCAATTCATTCAGGATCGCCGTAGATACTGTTGCATCCATCATCATGCTCTCTGTAATCTCCAGCTCCAGATATCGAGCATCCAGCCCTGTCTCATGAAGCGCATTCTTGACCTGTTCTACCAAGTTGGATTGGTGGAACTGCTGACTGGACAAGTTAACCGATACCGGAATGAGTGGTCCGCCACTGGCATGCCAGAGTTTCATCTGCCTGCACGCTTCGCGCAGCGTCCAGTTGCCAATCTCATAGATCAAGCCTGTCTCTTCTGCTAACGGGATGAACACATTGGGTGCGAGAAGACCTTTGAGTGGATGATTCCAACGAATAAGCGCCTCCACACCAATCATGCGGCTATCCTCGGTACGAATCTGTGGTTGATAGTACAGGACCATCTCATCGCGCTCCAGCGCTTTACGAAGATAACCCTCCAGCTCAATGCGTTCATAGAGTTCAGAATCCAGTTGGGCGGTGTAGAATTGGAAACCATTCTTGCCGTTCTTCTTCACTTCATACATGGCGGAGTCGGCATGTTTCAGCAAAGCATCGACTCCCACCCCATGATCGGGATACATTGCAATCCCGATGCTGGCGGTCACGTAGAAGTCATTTTCCTTCAGTCGATACGGTAACTGAATGGTCTCAACAATCTGTTTTGCAAGCTCTGCCACGCGTCCTTCTGTCGCTTGATCCTGAGTCACAACAAGTGTGAACTCATCACCGCCCATCCGGGCCAGCATGACATTCTCCATGGCCAAGGGATCAGAATCTTCTATAGCTTTCATGATCCGATTACTGACTTCTCTTAGAAATACATCTCCAATGGAATGTCCCAGCGAGTCATTAATCATCTTGAACCGATCTATATCCATCACCATAACGGCAAAAGAATTTCCTTTTTCTTCTGAATCATGAATTGTACAAGCCAGTACATCATCCAACTTGCGCCGATTGGGTAGCCCCGTCAACGGATCATGCAAAGCCTGGTGACGAATGTTCTCCTGAGCCTGTTTCTCCTCCGTAATGTCCTTGATCAGAATGTGGCTTCCCACATGTTTGCCATCAATGACAACAGGAACCACAACAATACTAAGGTCCAGAAGTTCACCCTCTACATCCCTCAGCTTAGCCATATAATGTGCCTGTTCCAGCTTATGATCATCCCAATCGATGGAATCAAATTCACTGATCCATTCTATATCGATCTGCTGAACAATTTCATCAATGGAACGATTCATGACCCTTTTTTCAGGATAACCGGTGATTGTTGTTACAGCAGCATTAATGCCTTTGACAATGCCTTCCTTGTCTACTGAAATGATCGCATCCGAATGATTATGATACAGGGCCTGATACCATTGCTCATTCTCATGAATCCGTTGATCCTTCTGAGACATTCGCTGATTGATAAATATCCCGAATAACGTCAAGCCCAAAGCAATAAATGTGCCTGATGCGATCAAGTAGGCGAGAATGCCTGGCTCAATCTGCATCCCCGAACTTGCCATCGCGCCATGTGAATGATGGAAATGTGCAGCTGACATCCCGGTATAATGCATGCCAGAGATGCCAACCCCCATAATGAGACCGCTGCCCATCTTGTAAACCCAGGTATGTCTGGATTGATGATAACGGAAGAAAAACATGAGCCACAATGCAGCAAATGAAGCAAGTGCTGCAATCAGAATGGATAACACCACTCTGCCTGGTTCATATGTAACCGGAGTCGACATCGCTGCCATTCCCACATAATGCATCGAGCTGATTCCTGCTGTCATTAGTACTCCAGCAATCATGAGCTTGCTAATCCTGCCCGATTGTCTACCCGCAATGTTCAAGGCCACCCCTGATGCGACAATAGCAAGCAGAACAGATAAAACAACCTTACCGGTGGAATAGGAGACTTGCGTAGGCAGAACAAAAGCCAGCATACCTACGAAATGCATGGACCAGATTCCCAGGCCCATCGAGATTGCGCCGCAAGTAAGCCATATATTCCGCGCCACCCCGCTAGCCTGACTGACACGGCCTGCAAGGTCAAGGGCTGCGTATGAAGCTAACGAAGCAATAATATAGGATAAAATAACAAGTTCTAAGTTGTACGTACCATGTAGGTGCTCCACTCACTCTGTCCTTTCAACCGGGAAATGCCTCATATGTATGCAAAAATGTAAAAAAGAAGCGAGTGCGCTGTCTGGATGACAGGCACTCCCTCCGCATCATTTGACTCTTGACCACAGACTTCGTTGAAGCCGTTATCATACATTCGAACCCGTTTATTTGAATGTATATAGTCTAAACGTCCCAGCCTTTAAAATCAACACTTATTTCCAGAAATACGATGTTTAATAGCTGACATTCTCATATCCTAATTCACAGCCGAATATTCTATTTGCGAGTCAGAAACAGACTGCCAAATCCGGACGTATCCTGATAAGAATTACCTGATGAATCACTCCAGATGGACACACTGCTTCGTTTGCCATCTCCCGCGCCATCATCATTGACTTGAAGATCGAATCCAATCCATCTTTGCCCGTCAGCACGAACGCTATCCAGCGGGATTGCCACTTCAACTGTGTACCCTCCGCTTGTTAAGCGGGTAGCTGATTTGAAGCTTTCTTTCCGTGCATTTCCTCCAAAAGAAGTCTCATTATCAAAATTAACCCGGTACTGGGCGTCATCCTCCTGATAGAACGTTGTCTGATCTTTGTTCGGGTCGATAAAAATCTCGATCGAATCCTGCTCATGTGCATTAGAACTTAATTTGCTTCGCAACGGATCTTTTACGTCTGCCAATACGTACAGGTATTTTTCATCCCACAACAGTTGTGCAGTCGCCGTTGCACCTGAGTTTCCGATGACCCAGACATCCGTTTTAACAGATGCAGCCTTTTTCCAGATGTCATCCTTTTTCGCATCAATAACAGGTTTACCATAAGTGACCTTGGTTTGTTTCAAAACAGAACCCAGCTTCAGTTTCCCTCGGTTGGCTGGTTTGTCAGGTTGCTGATTGGAGATATCATTCCATACGATCGCAGCTGTCTTGCCAGCAGCATATTCATCCGTAATCCGAAAATCCAGAGACAAGACCTGACCTTCGGTAAGTAAAGCAGCTGAAATAGGCAGTGATGCGTATACAACATAACCTGTTTTGGTCTCCTGTACGTTGTAAGCATTTTTCTCCTTGCCTTTACCGCCCTCCCGTTTGAATGTATATTGACCATTTGCAGACGGCGGATTTTTCTTCTTGGCAGACAGGTCAGCTTCAGAAGTTGCAGCGCTCGTACCCTTAACCTCTTCCGCGAGGAAAACCTGCACCTGATCACCTTTACGACGTGTGGTGTCCTTCACTTCCACTCGTAAATTCACCTTTTTGGCATCCCACATCACACGAGCCTCACCCGTAACCGCGGATGTTCCATCTGCCAGATGATTAATTCCAAGCCCTTTCACAGCACCCCAAAGAATATCTTCCTGTCCTTTGTGATTCGGGAAAGAAGGGCTGGCCTTCAATGCTGTCCATTCATTACGATAGATCGGAAGAGTGGTAGCATCCACCAGTGCCCAATAGGCCGGTTTCGCTTTCAATTTACGATCAAACAGCAACGGTGCATCTTTGCGTCCTTTGACCGGATGATTGTCAAGCCATGTCCCATCATCGGCAAGTCCCCAGACCGTGACACTGTCCATTACACCGCGTTTTCCCAAATCGTCAAACAGGTCGAACAGTTCACGATAACGATAAGCCTGTTGCAACATCAATTCATCCGTGACAGGCATCTCCAGTTCAGAATTACTTGAATAGATCGAAACGTCCAGCTCTGTAACCTGTACGTTCACACCAAGAGCAATCACTTTTTCAAAAGCCTCACGAATGAGCTTAACATCCGGTCCGTACATCGACACATGCATCTGGAATCCAACCGCATCAATCGGTGTTCCTTTAGCAAGCAGCTTCTCTACAAGCTTCACCATATCATTCAGCTTGTTTCCATTGCCCTCCATTCCATAGTCATTAATCACCAATACCGCATCAGGGTCAGCCTCGCGTGCATATCGGAAAGCCAGCTCAATGTAATCACTGTCATCTCCGTCGCCATCCACATCCCCTATAATGTCTCTCCACTTGGAACCACTTGCCTGATTACGCAAGCCGCCTCCATCCGAGATGACTTCATTGACGACATCCCATGTATGAACCTTTCCTTTGTAACGATTGACGATGGTCTGAATATGAGTTTTCATCCGTGCAAGCAACTGTTCCCGCGTAGCAGGTTTTGAAGCATCATTCGGATCAGTAAAGAACCAGTCCGGCACCTGACTATGCCATAACAGCGTATGACCTCTTACCTCCATGTCATTGGCTTCGGCGAAGTTCACCAGACGATCCGCCTCTGACCAGACAAACTGTCCTTCCTTTGGTTGCATCGCATCCATTTTCATAAAATTTCCGGCTGTAATACTATTAAAATGTTTCGTCAACAGTTGGGAATGCGGATCTTCCGCATCCAGTGCAGACTGGTCGATTGCCGCTCCCATTGCATAATGCTCACCCACAACATCCACTAGATTCGGAATGTTCGGCTCTATTTCAATTTTTTCGGCTTCCGTAATCAGTACATCATCCACGTAAAACGTAATCGTATCCGCCGGCGTCACTTCCGCTGACGTCTTCCAAGGTGTCTCTGCATACATCCGGAATCCGGTGATGCCGCTATTTTCTCCAGGGATCACCACATCTGCCTCGATTTTTTTCCACTGTCCCTTGTTCAGAGTTGCAGAGGCAAACGTAGCATATTCTCGACTTGAAGCGTCGTTATTGTACTCTTTCTCCAGTGAACCGTTAATGACCTGACTGTCCGGTCCTTCATCGTACATGGCCCAAAACGAAATATGAACCGTGCTGCCCTTCTGTACATGGTCTATTACTTCAATTAAGGGTCCATGGAACGTTTCGGTACGGGAAGAGGTTCTCAGGCTGCGTGTGCTGTCGTGACCTACTTGCGTTACGATATCAAGCTTTTCACTCGCACGTGCACGCCATTCTCCCAACACACCATCTTCAAAATTAGCCTCAAACAGTACTTCATCATCGCCAGTCTTAATGTCTGCTGAAGCTTGAGCACGTGCCCCTCCTGCGCCCACACTTGGAAACAAACTGAAGATCAATACAGCCGACAAGCACAAGCTCCACCATTTTCTCAAATGCATCCGATCTCCTCCTTGGTTCGTTGTTTGTGAAGAATAACCTTTGCTCTGCCATACGCCAGCCTTTTACAAGATCGTTATTCAGGATGGATAGATGCTAATGGACAGAAAATTGTAAGCACTTTCATTATACGATTGCCAGTAAACTTTGTTTACCCGTTAAACTATAGGACTTGCATCACTCCATTAACCATATGTTTCCAATTGAGATATAGAACGACAAAAAGCACAGCTTATTAGCTGTGCTTCGTGTAAACATCTTTACTATTTACATTTTTAGGATTTTAAAGGTGCTGTCGTCTGACGGATCACCAAATTGGAAGGTTCCGTCACAACGGGAGGAGAATAAGCCGGATTTTCAATCATGGCAATCAGATATTCGATGGACTTTATGCCAATAGAATAGATATTCTGATTCACCGTGGTCAACCCCGGTTTGAATACCTCAGCATAATACGTGTTGTCGAACCCGACAACCGAGATATCTTCTGGCACACTCAGTCCATGCTTCTCAATCTCATGGATTGCCCCAAAGGCAGACATGTCTGAAGCACAGACAATCCCTGTGGGTTGATCCTCAAGTGCCAGCAATCGCCGGGCCGCCTTGCTTCCCCCGTCGAATGAATAATCGCAAACCTCCAGATAAACTGTAGAATACGGAATGCCACATTCTCGCAATCCTTCCCGATATCCTTCCAATCGTAGATTAGCTACGGCGGGGCCAAGTGTCCCTGAGATATAGGCAATTTTGCGGTGCCCAAGCTCATGCAGATGTTTGACACTCATTGAGATCCCGTTCGCGTTATCCGTCGTAATGTAACCGGCACGCTTGCCCAACAGGTCCGTATCAATAAACATCGTTGGAATCTCTGCATCCACCAGTTCCTGAATACTCGCGTTTTCTCTGCCTTCCCCGAATACAACAACCCCATCCACATTACGACTGCGGCAATGTTTGATGAACGAGTACGCCGGATCATCGAAGCGAGTAGACAACCGAACAAGATCATATCCGCTGTTCTCCAGCGCAGTTTTGATCCCCTCAAGCAATTCCGACACAAAAGGGTTGGTAAATGGGACCGTCAACAATACGCCTACCGTCCATGAACGGCGTTTAACAAGTCCACGTGCGACCACATTGGGTTGATATTTCAATAATTCGATGGCTATATTGACTTTTTTGCGTGTTTTTTCACTTACATCAGGATAATCGTTTATCACTTTGGAAACGGTTGCAACAGATACTCCCGCTTCCTTGGCCACATCATGGATAGAAGCCATCTGATCACCTCAACCTCTTTCAAATCCCCTGTCTCCGGCTGCATTTTCCATAACATCGGCAGGTTTGTCTACCCATTATAGCTTAAAACAGCCTGAAACGGTATGGAAGGTTCCTATTGCTTTTAACGTCTATTCCTGTTGTTCCAGATTCTTCAAATCCAGAGACAGTTTCTCCATTGTTGTTGCAAATACAGCGAGTTCAGCCGAGCGTGAAGCTTGGCTACGTGCTCCGCGAGACGTATGATCCGACTCCTGCTGCACACTGCTCAGTTTCTTCATGATCTGCTCCAGATTGGACTGAATTATCCCCTGAGCATCACGGGAGCTGGCTGCAAGCTTGCGCACCTCACTGGCGACGACTTCGAAGCCACGTCCGAACTCTCCTGCATGGGCAGCTTCAATCGCTGCATTCAGACCAACAAGATGACTCTGATCCGATATCTCACGAATGAGTTCACCCATTTTTCCGATCTGCTGGATCTCCCCTGTCAATTCCGTGAGCAGAACTTGAGCCTGATCCTGGGAAGCGGCTGTTTCTTTGGCTACATTCGAGATGGCCAGCGCATTTTCATTCAGTTCACTAATCATGCCTGTTAGCTCTTGGGTAATCTGCGTAATCGCCTGCAAGGTATGTTGTTGATCATCAGCAAGCTGAGATAATTTTTCTTTTTCTTTCTTCTCATATGCCTCAAGGACAAGCTGTGAATCCAGATTGAACATTTTACTGAGCGCCTGAATGACAAGATGCCAGGAATCAGGGATCACCTGCTGGAATATGCTCGTTGCAATATCAAGGTATACCATATAGGTACCCAGATAATAATCTTCGGACAGGCCAATACGGGAATGCACAAGCCCAATCGCAATACGTTGCTCAATATATGCGTCGTCCACGACTCCATCCGTCATCGATAACCAGTACATCTTCTGCGTCTCTTTTAAACGTTCAATGGAAGAGAATCTTGCGATCAGATCTACCAGATCAGGATAATTCCCTACATGATTGTAGAAATGATCCACCACTTCATTCACAACTTTTTTAAAAACAGGCCGATGATCGGCAAGCAGTGTTAGATCTCTTACGGTTAATCCCATGTAATCAAGTTGCTTCTGTCTTGTTGCGGAAATACTGCTCATATCTGGTTCAGTCAGCTCCTTAATAAACACCATTACTTTAAATTGTAAATATATGTATCGATTATAGACTAAAATACCTAAACTTACATATACCATTAGAACTAATTCATCGTAAAATTAACCTTATTTGTCAGCTTTTTAGATTAATAAGATGCTTATGGAACTAAAAAGGCCCTGACTCTGCTGTGAAGGAGCCTCACAGCAGACATCAGAAGCCTGATCCGGAATGGTTCGTTGCCGATTAGCGATTAAGCAGACTGCCCACATAGCGTAACAGTTCATTGGCGCTGGCTGCGGTATATCCATGTTCTTCAATTAAGCGCTTGATCACTTCATTCATTCGTTTCAATTGGGTTGCATCCGGTGTTTTGGTTGAAGTTGTAATCTTGACGATGTCTTTCAAATCTGTAAACAACTTCTTCTCAATCGCTTCACGCAGACGGTCATGGCTGCTGTACTCGAATTTTCGCTCCTTACGGGAGTAAGCCGAGATTCGGATAAGAATCTCTTCCCTAAACGCTTTCTTCGCATTCTCGGAGATACCGATCTGCTCCTCGATGGAACGCATCAGACGCTCATCCGGGTCCAACTCTTCATCTGTGAGCGGATCACGAATTTTGGACCAGTTGCAGAATGCCTCAATATTATCGAGATAGTTCTCGAACAACGTTCTTGCGGACTCCTCGAATGAGTACACGAAAGCTTTCTGTACTTCCTTCTTGGCCAGTTCATCATACTCCTTGCGTGCAAGAGCAATGAAGTTCAGATAACGCTCCCGCTCTTCTTTCGTAATCGAAGCATGTTGGTCCAGTCCGTCCTTAATGGCTCGCAGAATGTCCAGCGCGTTAATGCTTTGAAGATTTTGCTTGATCAAAGCACTGGAAATCCGGTTGATGACATACCGCGGGTCAATACCAGACATCCCTTCATCCAGATACTCATTCTGCATCTCGCGGAGATCTGCTTCTTTGTAGCCTTCCACCTCTTCACCGTCATACATCCGCATTTTTTTAACGAGGTCCATGCCTTGTTTCTTCGTTTCCTTCAAGCGGGTAAGTATGGAAAAAATGGCTGCAGTCCGCAATGCATGCGGTGCAATATGAACATGCTTCATGTCACTTTGCTGAATGAGCTTGGCATAGATTTTCTCTTCTTCGGATACTTTCAAGTTGTACGGAATCGGCATGACAATCATCCGGGATTGCAATGCTTCATTCTTTTTATTGGAGATAAATGACTTATACTCCGATTCATTCGTATGCGCCACAATCATCTCATCCGCACTGATTAAGGCGAAGCGTCCTGCTTTGAAATTCCCCTCCTGTGTGAGCGACAATAGATTCCACAGAAATTTCTCATCACATTTCAACATCTCCTGGAACTCCATCAATCCGCGGTTGGCCTTGTTCAACTCCCCATCAAAACGATAGGCACGTGGATCGGATTCGGAACCAAACTCGGTAATGGTGGAGAAGTCGATGCTGCCAGTCAGGTCGGCAATATCCTGCGATTTTGGATCGGATGGACTGAATGTTCCTATCCCCACCCGATTATCTTCGGAAACAATGACCCGTTCCACCGGCACCTTGCTGATATCACCACCATATTCGGTACGGAGTCTCATCTGGCAAGATGGGCAAAGGTTACCCTCAATGCGGACACCAATTTCCTTTTCCACTTCAGGACGAAGCTCCAATGGAATCAAATGCAGCGGCTCCTCATGCATCGGGCATCCATCAATGGCGTATATGGCCCCTTTTTCTGTCCGCGAGAACTGTTCAAGACCCCTCTTCAGCAACGTCACCAACGTTGATTTACCTCCACTTACGGGACCCATAAGGAGCAAGATCCGCTTACGTACATCCAGACGGCGTGCTGCCGAGTGAAAGTACTCTTCGACCAGCTTTTCAATGGAACGATCCAATCCAAAGATCTCCTGCTCAAAAAACTTGTACCGCTTATGCCCACCTACTTCTTCCACGCCAAACGATTCAATCATTTCATACACTCTGGCGTGAGCCGTCATTGCCGGAGTCGGGTCCTTTCTCAGCAGTTCAATATAATCTTCAAATGTTCCGTTCCATGTCAAACGGTCACTCTCTGCCCGATGTTCCGCAACGCGTTCAAAAATATTCATGCTTGGTACCTCCCATGGCTCCTTTAGTGTGATTGTCAACCATTCCGAATGGTATGAAGAAATCAATAGAATTGCGGCTCCTGCTTGAATACCAATCTTGCGGTTCTGTGTAGTCCCGCCACCCTCTGTCCAAACATCTTGTATTGTTGTGAAAAGTGTATTACATACCTATGCGGCAATTCGGATAAGTTGACCTCTTTTTTTCAATCAACGGCTTCGAATTTTGGCTTTTCCCTGTTCTATCAGACATCTTGTGCCTTCAGAAAAAAAAGAACGAATATGATATAATGAGGGTTCTAAATTCAGGAAACCGGACAATGCGTGGCCAGATCCCAAGCCACTTGAGGAAGGAGCACGAACGATGGCAGTGCAATACGAAACCGAATTATATTCGCCTGTGAAGGCTTTCTTCGAGCAGCGTGGCTTCGACGTAAAGGCGGAAGTCAGACATTGCGACCTCGTAGGTGTCAGATCGGACCAGGAGGAACCCCTGATTGTGGAGATGAAAAAAACATTTAACCTCTCCCTGTTATTGCAGGGCATGCAGCGCTTGAAGCTCAGCCCGTTCGTGTATTTGGCCGTCGAGCGCAATCGCAGCAAACGCGGAGCCGTGAACCAACGCTGGAGCGAACTGACTGCATTATGCAGACAGCTTGGTCTGGGTCTGCTGACAGTCACATTTTACAAAACCAAAGCCCCCCTGATTGATGTATTGTGCGAGCCCTCCGCCCAGATCCCCCTCACTGGACGCAATCAGGTTGCGCGCAAAAGCGGTGTTCGACGGAAACGCTTGCTTAAGGAGTTCGATGAACGGAGTGGAGACTACAATACAGGAGGCAGCACACGCAGACAGCTGGTCACCGCATATCGTGAGAAGGCCTTACGGGTCGCATCCGCGCTGCGAACGAACGGAGAAGCCTCTCCCGCCACTCTCGCCAGACAGACCGGTGTAGGTTCTGCCGCGGCAATTTTGCAAAAGAATTATTATGGCTGGTTTGAACGCCTCTCCCGCGGGAAATACATTCTGACCATTAAGGGAGTACAGGCGTTAACTGAGCATGCACACATGCTTGAGGATAATGATATGATTGAACGAACCATTATTGAACCTGATGTAACGTATTCTGTATCTGGTGAAACCAAGGACGACCTTGCGCACATTGCCGAAACGGCGGAGCAGTACTTGAAAAACACAGGGCACATCTGATAAAAATTCAAGCGAAGTGAAGTAACGGATGCGAGAAATTTAAAATGCAAAAACACCTGTCATCTCCAGTGGAGACAACAGGTGTTTTTGTGTGTTCTATATAGAAGAATGCTATTAGAAGCTTGCTGCTACTTCGGAAGCCAATTTCAGACCTGCATCCACGATATCTTGGGAACGGTCTGGAGAAGCATTGTGACCTTCAACGATCACAAGCTCAGGGTTTTGGATACCCCAGAAGTTCAATACGTTAGTAACATATTTAACGGACATTTCAGCAGATGCCATTGGCTCTACGGAGTATACGCCGCCACGAGCGTTCAACAATGCTACTTTTTTGTCGCCTACAAGACCTACAGGGCCTTCAGCTGTATATTTAAACATTTTACCAGCTTGGCTCAGGTAAGAGATGTAGTTCACGAGTGGAGCAGGAACAGTGAAGTTCCAGAGCGGGAATGCAAATACCACTTTGTCTGCTGCCAAAAATTGATCTTGCAGTTGTGCAGCCAGTGCTGCAGCTTTTTGCTCTTCAGCAGTTGCTTCAATGCCGTTTGCTGCTTTGTAGCCACCTGTAATTACAGTGTTGCCATAGTAAGGAATATCTGTATTGTAGAGATCCAGCTCAGTAACTGTGTCACCTGGGTGGGACTCTTTGTATGCGCTCAAGAATGCATCGTACAATTTAACGCTGACTGCTTGATCTGCAGGACGGTCATTTGCTTTAACGAATAAAATATTAGACATGTTGAATTTTCCCCCGTTAGATAAAATATATGAGTGCTTTTTCTGAACTGGCCACCATTGCAGCTTATATAAAGAAACCAACAACTCATTAATTCATATTATATATAAAAATGTTAGTGGATGCAATAACGTAATCACTTTGGTCATGAATCAATTTTAATTTTTTGCTACAATCTAATTTTGGATCCGACTTAGCTACGAGCCGTAAATTCGGAAATGGCCTCACTAATCAGATTCATGCCGAGCAGCAGTTCATCCCGTCCCGGATGACTAAAATTCAATCGAATGAACCGTTGATCCTGTACACCTGTAGAGCATAACGATCCAGGAAGAAAAGATACACCTTTGGGCAGAGCTGCCTTAAGCAGAGCGCCGCTATCCAATCCTTCCGGCAACTGTACCCACAGATACATTCCGCCCTCAGGGATGTTGTACTGACACCCTTTCCAGCCCGGTCTCTTCAACAGTTCAAGCATCAGTTTGAGTCTTGTCTTATACTCCCGATTCAACATGGATAAGTGGTCACTCCAACGAAAAGGGGAATGGGCAAGCAATTGATACAATAGCCTCTGATTCATTGGACTGGACTGACCATCGGCAATCCGTTTCACTGAAGCCATGGCCTGAATCAGCGCCGGATGTCCAGCGGCCCAGCCGGTTCGTAGAGCAGGCGCTACCGTTTTGCTGAATGAACCAATGTAGAGAACATGTCCACCCTGATCTGCAGTATCCAGTGCAAAGAGTGAAGGGTATTTACGATAGAATTCCGTTGGCTCAAGACCATCGAAATGGAGCTCCCCGTAAGAATCATCTTCCACAAGCAGTACACCATAACGTGAACACAGCTCAAGGACAGCCTCCCGACGTTCCATACTCCACAAAGCACCAGTCGGATTCGAGAAACTGGGTGCAGCAAAAAGCAGCTTCGGTCTGACCTGCTGCATGTGATGCTCCAAAAGGTCTGGCAGTATGCCATCCCGATCACCCATTACGGGAACAATCTTGGCTCCTTGCATCTCCAGAACCTCAAGACAGCCTGGTGATGTGGGATGTTCAACCAGTACAGAATCTCCTGCTTCAAGCAATAGACGCATCACGAGATCGATGGCCTGCTGGGTACCAGTGGTCAACAGAATTTGCTCGGGCACCGTTCGTATGCCTTTGCGGGCATTCCAGTCTTTGTTCAACCACTCTCTTAGGGGGGTGTATCCTGCTGGCTCTCCATATTGCAGTGCGGAGGGGCCTGAACTAAAGACAGACACCGCTGCTTCTTCCAACAATTTGAAAGGAAACAACTCCTCCGCAGGCAATTCTTCTGCCAGAGAAATGAAATAATCCCTGCCAGACATCTCACGTATATCCCTCAGTGGTGATGACAAAAGCCTGTTGGTACGGGAAGCAAAGAAATATTTCATCGATCCGTTCCCCTTTCATCCCTATTCCGAAGCTGTACTCGCAGTCCGCAGCCCTACAACCTATTCGTGCTCGCCATCGAATATGACCGGATAATTACCCCGACCGGTTATGATCATGGGAAGAGCCATTTTGATTCGTCAGGACCCTGTCTTCACTTGTCTTGCATGCAAGGCATAGCGTTCAATGGCCTGTGCTCTGCTGCTTACTTCCAGCTTCACGTATATTTTACGCAGGTAATTATCAATGGAGCGTCTACTAACGTTGATCTCATTCGCTATTTTATCATAGGTTACACCCTGAACAATTCTTTCCATAATAAAAGTTTCGGTTTCTGATAATTCAATTACACGTGCTTCTGTCGGAGACTCCACAGGTTGCGCCCACTCCGCACTGTTTAACCACGACAATGGAATGGATACATGGCCCTCACGTAACCCAGAGATCAGATGAATCAACTGGCTAGGGGAAGCCTGTTTGGATAGCATGCCGCTTGCACCAAGACTCATCAGATGACGAAACAGCTTCACATTGTCTTCATCCGTCAATATGATGATGTGGCTGTGAGCTGACAGATTCTTCATCTGGGCAATATATTGATCGGCCTGGCCCTCCGGAAGACGATAATCCATCAGAATCAGATCAGGCTGGTATGTATTCACCAGATCGAGCCCTTCTGTCCCGGTCGAAGTCATGCCACGTACCGTCAGATCTTGCTGCTCTTCCAAAATCAATTTTGTACCGAGCATGCTGGTGGGGTGGATATCTATGATGACCACCTGCCATACTTTTTTCATTGTTGTTCCCCCTGTTATGTATTGGACAAATAACTTCTAGCTTCTGTCATGATGATCCCATCATCTATGCGACAGTCCGAGTATAGAAGAAGCACAGGTCGGATTATGTCGAAAAACAGAAAAAGGCAGGATGCAGCCGCTAAAAAAGCTCTATTTCCACCGTATTTTGTTATAAAAACACCATGGTGTCCATCTTCCCATCCCTGGAAAGGTCAAAATATAGTATAATTTTCCTGCATTTCTATCTAAAAAAGTCGAAAAACCTGCCCAAAGTTCCTACTTATTGCATCTATAAGAAATTGTATCCTAGGACTTCCTTCCGATGCAATCTCTTTTTACTCTATTAAGTAAAGAATTTCATTTTTGCGTAATCAATAGGGGCATGATAGAATGAGGACTGGAAATTTTTTTATACCTATAAATGACCAGGAGTGATGATATGAAACCATCTTCCCCGCCCTCTGACATCCATCACACCCGGAGCGCCAAAGGCAAGGCCGGATCTTCAATCAGGCTGTTTCTGGTAATGTGGATTGTTCTCATTGCACTAGGAGTCGTGGGAACCTACTATTATAGTAACCATCTCCAGCAACAGATGATTAGCCAGCTTCAGGCCCATAATCAGCAGCAGATTGCAGCCCTAAAAACCGACTATGAAAATCAGCTAACAACGATATCGAAGGAAGTAGAAGACCTGCAGGGACAAGTTCAATCCTTCAATGAATTGCTGACGTTCACCAAGGATAATGCAAGTGACAAAACGGATAACAGCAACAAACTGTATACCCAGCTGAGCGAAGTCAAAAAACAACTGGAGACACTCCAGAAAAAGATGGACCTGCTCAAATGATTACACCCGTCAAACAGGTTAATCGTTTTTTTATGCTTGCACTCGCTCCTTTTGTTGGATTGATATTATGCCTGCTGCTGCTTCGTCCTCCGCTTGAAACCGGAGGTTTGATTCCTACCGAACTGTCAGAGGACACGATTACCCCCCGGACCCAAGCAATCAGCCAAGAGCTTGCCGGGGCAAAAGATGCTGCTGTTCAGACTTCTTCTTCTATTAAAAGAACGACACAGCTCTATAATAAGACAACAAGTACGATGTCTACACTTGTACAGAAGGCTTCCGCCCAGGCGGATCGTCCGGAAACGATCTACAACAAACGGATTACATCCAAGCTTGGTGTCCCATTTGAAAGGGTAGACAGTGACCGGTTAACGATAGAACTGTACAGAGTGAATCCTGGCAGCTATAAGGGCTATGCCATGAAGATTAAGCTAAAAGACCCTACGGCCATGCAAATGGCTCTAGACAGTGAACCCGGGCGTTCTGAGACGACCATGCAGGCTGTGAAGCGTAACGGCGCCATTGCCGGGATCAACGCAGGTGGATTTGCTGACAGTGGCGGCAAACGTTATCCACTTAGCACAACTGTCATGGACGGGAAATACGTGAACGGTTTTCAGGCCAGTTTCAAAGATCTGTTTTTTGTAGGACTTAATGATGCCGGTAAGTTGGTTGGAGGCAAGTTCTTCGATAAGAACTCACTGGATCGCCTGCAACCGCAATTCGGGGCTACGTTTGTTCCGGTACTGCTTCAGAATGGACGCAAAACCACAATTCCCGACAAGTGGAAAGTATCACCCAAACGGGCACCACGTACAGTCATTGGCAATTATAAGGATGATCAGTTGTTGATTATTGTGGTCGATGGTTATAATGAGGGCGGAAGTTCAGGTGCTACCCTTGAAGAGTTGCAAGGGCGGTTGTACAAGCTCGGGGTCATCGACGCCTATAATCTGGATGGCGGTGGATCTTCCTCGCTTATTCTGAATAACCGGGTTGTGAATAACCCTTCAGATGGCAGCCTCAGACCGGTGCCTACTCACTTTTTATTTTACAAATAATAGGGTGAAGCATTTCTTTTCTACCTATAATGGTTATAATAGAAGAAAATGAGCTTGTGCAGGAGGTGCGAAGAGTATGTCATTTTCACTGACATTCTGGATTATTGCAATTGTATTGACTCTCTTCATTACAGGCATTCTCACTTCATCCTACAACAATGACAAGACAAAAGGCTTGTAAAGGCCAAGCCTCTCTCCGGAGAGGCTTTTTCTATGGCTTCATCCTCGAAATAGCAAGAGACAAGGCTTAAAAGAATGATTCGATTCTTCTAAGCCTTGTCTCTTGCTGTACCGTTTAATTCACGCATCAACACTGTCACAAGACGCACATTCCGGCTCAATAGCTAACCGCCCGTTCATTCCGTATGGATATAACCGAATCCGACGGCATAGGCCCACTCACCGACCCACCCTCAACTAATGTTACATAAATTCGCTCATGATCGACGGGTTCTCCAGCAATAATCTTGATCAATTGTTCAGCAGCGAGCGACCCCCACTTGCGTTTGGAGTAATCAATGCTTGCCAATCTCGGCTGGACGTACTTGCTCAATTCAATATTGTCGAATCCGATAACATCAATCTCCTGACCAACGCCAAGTGCACTTTCTGCCAGACGATCACACAGGCCAATAGCCATCTCATCATTGAGGCAGAATACAGCTGCGGGTCCATCATACACCTGGACAATCTGATCTGCGGCTCGTTCTCCACCACTCTTCTCAAAATCTCCCGTGATCTCAATCCATTCCACATCGGCTTCACGTTCCGCCACCTGTCTCACAGCCTTTAACCGTTGCACAGAGTCAAACGAACCTTCCGGTCCTGTTACCACGTAGATTTTCTTATGTCCCTGTTCAATAAGATGTTCCATCGCAAGTGTCGCCCCGGCCTTATTATCCAGCAGAACCTGATTAATGTTGGGATGATCCATCTCACGGTCCAATACAACGATTTTATGCCCACGATCGGCATATTGCATCAATTCCTCGCTTGCAAACGTATGATCCAGAATGATTGCACCATCAATCATCCTCTCTGGAAGCATGCGATGGGATTGTTTACCACTGCATACGATCAGGTCATAGCCTTGAGCATTACATACGGCTTTCATGCCACTCAGCAAGTCTCCGTACACATCTCCGCTAAAATCGGTCAAGAATACACCCAGAATTTTGGATTCCCTCTTCTTCAGTGTTCTTGCAGCGGCATTTGGAACATAGTTCAGTTCTTTGGCAATAGCCAAAATTTTGGAACTCGTCTCATCGGTCACTTTGTTGCTGCCATTCAGCGCATATGACACCGTAGAGATGGAAACTCCCGCCTGTTTGGCGATATCCTTGATACTGACCACATTCTTCGCTCCCCTGTTATGTTCATCAGGCCTTTCCTAACGAAAGGCCCGACACATTACTCTTTCCATTCACCGGATTACACCAGTCTGAATGACTTCTTCTGAGTGTCCCGACTGTTTGCACCCACAAGAATATGGAACTCCCCTCGATCACTGCGATGGCTTAAGTCGGAATGATGATAACGTAGTTGTTCTTCATTTAACGTAAACGTAGCTATACCACTCTCGCCTGGCGCCAGCTCAAGCTTCACATAACCTTTCAGCTCCCGCATAGGTCGAACGACTTCACCCGTTACATCACGAACGTACAACTGAACGGTCTCTACACCTGCCCGCTCACCCGTATTCGTAACACGGACTTGGATGCTCAGGGTCTCTTCGGCAGTCATCTCGTTACTTGATACTTCAAGATCACCATAAGAGAAAGAAGTGTACGAGAGACCATAACCGAACGGAAGCAAAGGTTCATTCGGGCTGTCAATGTATTTGGAGACATAACGTTCTTCCGTCTTCTCGGGGTTCAACGGACGACCTGTATTGAAATGATTGTAATAGACCGGAATCTGGCCTACGGACTGCGGGAAGGACATCGTCAGACGTGCAGATGGATTCACTATACCTGTCAGAACATCCGCGATTGCTGCACCGCCTTCACTACCTGGGAACCAGGCTTCAAGAACGGCTTCCGATTCATCGATTACACCATGCAGATCCAATGGACGACCATTGAAAATAACGCTCGCCATAGGTTTCCCCGCTGTTTTGAGCTGCTTAACCAATTCCAATTGGGCTGCTGGCAGACGAATATCCGTGCGCGAGCCACCTTCCCCACTCATCTCAGAGTCTTCACCCAGAGCAAGGACAATCAGATCCGCTTTGCTTGCCACTTCCAGGGCTTCAGCAATCTGCTCGGCTGTAATTGTATGAACATTACTGCCTTGAGCATATTGAACTTTCCCACCCGTCAGGCGTTCTTGCAGAGCTGTTCCGAGCTTGACTGCATCTTCCTTCACGCCTTCACAGGACCACCAGCCCAGAATATCAGGACTCTGTGCAAAAGGACCAATAAGGGCTACGTTCGCGTCAGGTTGAAGTGGAAGCACGCTGTCATCATTCTTCAACAGGACGGCCGATTTGGTTGCCAGTTCATACGCTACCTGACGGTGCTCTTTGGAGAACACAATCTCTTGTTCACGAACCGGATCAGCTGCACGTAACGGATTGTCGAACAATCCCAGCTTCTCTTTCAGTTGCAGAATTCGCAGAACGGCTTCATCAATAAGCTCCTCTTCCACTTCACCACTCTCAATCAGCGCAGGCAAATGATGTACATAACAAGGTGTCATCATCTCCATGTCTACTCCTGCGCGAATAGCACGATATGCCGCTTCACGATCATCTTCCGCAGCGCCGTGTGCAATCATTTCGCGAATGGAAGCCCAATCCGAGATCAATACACCATCAAAGCCCCACTCGTCACGCAAAATGCCACGCATTAACTTCTCATTGCCACTTGCCGGAATACCGTCAACCGTATTGAACGAAGTCATGACCATCTCCACACCCGCATCCAACGCCGCCTTATACGCTGGCAAATAGTACTCACGCAGGTTACGCTCGGACATGTCCACCGTATTATAATCTCGGCCACCCTCAGCCGCTCCATATGCTGCAAAGTGTTTGACACAGGCTGCAAGACGATCTGGCTCATCCTTCAAGCTGTCGCCCTGATATCCACGTACAAATGCAGCTGCGAACAAGCTGTTCAGATAAGGATCTTCTCCTGTCGTTTCCATTACACGGCCCCAACGCGGATCACGAACCAGATCTACCATGGGTGCAAAGGTCACATGCAAACCGGACACAGCCGATTCACGAGCTGCAATTTCAGCACTTTTCTCAGCAAGCTCTGTATCCCATGAGCAACCGATTGCCAGTGGAATCGGGAAAATGGTTTTGAATCCATGAACGACGTCAGCCATGAACAAGAGCGGAATGCCCAGACGGCTTTTTTTCATATAAGCTTGCTGTACATCTATGATGGCCTGCGCACCGGACAGCCCCAGAATGGACCCACTGGCATCCACAGACTGCTCCGTAATTCCCATTTCTTCCATCGGCCCTGTGATCTGACCTTCGACATTTGTTCCTTCATAGAAGTTGGCAGTCAACTGAAGAAGCTGAGCTGTTTTTTCCTCCAACGTCATCTGTTTTACCAGGTCTAGCAACTGCTCGTTATTCATCGATGTATCCTCCACTACAAGTTGTTGAAATAAAGAACCCGGCTGCGTTCGGGGAGAGACCGCGCACCGGGTTCAAAATTAATGACTGAACGATTACTAGAATTTCTCGTTTAGCTCATCCAGATAAGGTTGAACCAGGGACATTTTACTGTTTACCCATTCTTTCCAGTTTGCCTCTAGATCTCCATTTTTGAGGATCAAGTTGGCATATTCGTTCTGGTAGTCGAATGAAGCCTGACTCTTCGCTTTGGAATCATACAGGTTGACATCCCAATCGTATGTTGCAAGCGATTTGCCTTCTGTACCGAGTTTTGCTTTTTCTTGGAACAATTCCACGGCTCTGTCACGGTAATCTTTTTTGATTGCAGGGTTTACAACACTGAAATCGTCACCGAGCAGGTACAGACCTTCGAAACGTGCCGGGTATTTATCTTCCAATACCGTTCCTTCTGGCAACAAGCTAACCAGTTCTTGGTTCTCATCATATTTCCAATCGGTTCCTTCAAAGCCCATGTTGATGAGCAACTGTCCTTCTTTGGTTGCGGAGTAATCGATCAGATCCATGATCCGTTCGAATTTCTCGTCACTGATCTCCGGATTGAAGATCAATGCCGACCAGAAGTTGGCTTGCTCCATGTTACGGTATTTACCGTCATCGCCTAGTACGATTGCTGTGTGTACCAATTCATCACTATCTACACCCAGATTTTTTTTCATATCCGAATCCAGACCTTGTCTGTACGACGCCAGTCCACCCAGACTTGTTACGGCAGCTGTTCCTGTTACTTTGAAGTTATTTTGACCTTCATTGTTTTTCCATGTGTAGAACTCAGGATTGAGCAACCCGTCTTTATAAGCTTTTTGCATCAATTTAAGTCCTGTCAGCGTTTCAGGATCTGCCGGTCCCCAGTGAAACTTACCATCTTCACCTTTGTAGAACGGTGTGTCAGTCATGGCATGTACACTGTTTGGCATAATCATATTTGTCATTGCGTCAGCAGCATTGTAGGACAAAGGTACAAGTTTGTTACCCACTTTGCCTGGATCTTTTTCTTTCACTAGCGCAGCATATTCATTCAATTCGGTTGTTGTATAAGCATTTTTCAGTTCAAAACCAACCGCTTCAGCCCAGTCTTTACGAAGTGCAATGACACCAATTTGGTTCGTCAGCGGGTCAGCCGGTTTGTTTTCGAAATAGATTGGTCTAGGCAGGACATATGTTCCACCCGTCAATTCTTCCAACTTGTCTCCAAGACCTGTCAAGTTGTAAGCTGCTGCCACGTTAGGCCAGCGTTCTTTCCAGTCATCCGGGAATTTGTAGAACAACCCTTGTTCAATGCTGTTAATGGCATCGCCATGTACGTAGTTCCATACTGCTACATCCGGCAAGTCGCCAGAGTTGATCCATAGACGAAGCTTCTCGCCCCATGAATCCCAATCGATATAGTTGTAGTCCCATGTTACATTGAATTTGTCTGTCCAGAACTTGTGGAAGTCATTATCCAGGTTCCCGTTTTTGATTTCTGTCAGGTTAGCTACAGAGATGGTCAGGTTATCTTTGTAATTTCCCTCTGCATCTTTTTCGTTACCACCTGAAGCTCCTTGGCTGGAACAAGCGGTCACCATCAGCATAACTACACTAAGCGTGATGGCAAAGAGAGCTCTTACTGACAACTTTTTGTTCGTTTTCATGTTTTACCCCCATGTTTTTTATTCAAATTTTATTGCAAAATCCTATACGTATAATCAGGTCTTGATTGCCCCTGTTAATACCCCTTTGGCAAAGTGTTTTTGCAGCATCGGGAAGAAACACATAATGGGTACCATGGTGACAAATACGGCTGCCATCTTCATGCCCATGGAGAAGTTACTTGCCTGGGCAGCATCCACACTCGATGCATTGGATGCATTCGTCGTAGATGTCACGATAATGTTTCTAAGTACATTCTGGAGCGGTAACTGATCCGCTTTTCGAAGGAATATCATCGCATCGTACCAACTGTTCCAATAAGCCACCCCGTAGAACAACGTGATTGTAGCCATAATTGGTGTAGCCAGCGGAAGAACAACAGAGAACAAAATTCTCCACTCTCCTGCTCCATCCAGTCTCGCCGATTCCATCAGCGATTCAGGCAAGGTGTAGAAGTAGTTCATCATCAGAATCATGTTAAACGCGCTGAAGCTTCCCGCCAGGATAACGGACCACAGCGTACCTGTAAGATGAAGGGATTTCATGATCAGGTAGAGCGGTACGATACCACCATTAAAGATCATGGTGAACAGTACTAGGAAAAAGATAATTTTCTTAAACGGGAATTTGTTGCGACTAAGGCCATATGCCATGCTTGTTGTCAGGAACAAGCTGAGTGGCAAGCCAATGACTAGCAATATAATCGTATTTTTGTATCCCGACAGAATCGTTCCGTCAGCGAACAACGCCTTGTAGGAATCCAGTGTCCATTCTTTAGGGAACATCAAAAATGGATTGTCAGCATATTCTTTTTGTGTTGCAAACGAGATCATGATGACATTCCAGAACGGAATCAGGATCATCAGGGCAAGCACGAGTAATACGGCGAATATAATGTAATCGAGAAGTGTCATTCTTTCTGTACCAATTCTCGGTTTTTTGTTAGCTTTCTTGCTCATCTCATTTTCCCTCCTCTCTTATCGGAACAAACCGTCTCCGCCAAGCCACTTGGCAAATCTGTCAGCAAGAAGCAGCAAGGCCATATTCACCAGGGAACGGAACAAGCTGACCGCTGTCGAGAATGAGAAATCGGTTGATGACTGGAACGTAATCCGATAGATGTATACATCGAGTACTTCCGATACATTTTTGGTTGCAGCATTTGCCAAGTTGAAGATCTGGTCAAACCCGGAAGACATCAATCCACCAACCGACAGAATAAACATGATTGTGATGGTTGGAAGGATGTTCGGCAACGTAATTTTGAACATCTGTTGCATACGGGAGGCCCCGTCGATCTGTGCTGATTCATACTGATCCTGATCAATACCGGATATGGCAGCCAGGAATATAATCGCACCCCATCCACTTGATTTCCAAATATCAGTCAACAGCAACATCGGTACAAAGTTGGATTCGGATCCCAGGAAGTTAATCGTTGGCAATCCGAGTAATCCGAGCGCGCTGTTTACCAGTCCGTCATAGGCCAGCACATTGATAACTACGCCGGATACGATGATCCAGGACAGAAAATGAGGAAACGTAAGAACAGTTTGGAACAATTTTTTCCCTTTGCGCATCCGCAATTCATTCAGCAACAACGCCAGAATGATTGGGAACGGGAACTGAATAATCAGTTTCAGAATATTGATGTACAGCGTACGCCATACTGCGTCAATAAAGGTTGGATCACGGAAAACATATTTGAAGTTCTCGAATCCGCTCCATGGACTTCCCCAGATGCCCAGGTTGGCCTTGTAATCTTTGAATGCCAGAGACAGGCCGCCCATCGGCATGTAGGCAAACAGGATTAGCCAGACAAGCCCCGGAATAAGCAGGGTGTATGTCATTCGGTGCTTCCAGATTTCAGTCCAGAGCGAATTGCCCTTCACGTTTCCCTTCAGCTTTTTGTTAGGTCCTTCGGCTGCAGGTTTCACATTGCATCTCCTCACTCTACTTTGGTCTTGTCGTTATACAGAAAATCAAACATCGTTCTCAGGTGGTGCTCCCAAAATCTCCATTCATGAGCCCCCGGTGTCTCCACATAACGAAAATTAAAGGCAGTCCCCTGCATGTAATTCGCGAAGTCGCGATTCATCTCTACGAAGGGGTCATGATCGCCGCAGCAACTGAGGATATCCGGTAAAGGACCACCCTGTTCCAGCAGCTTGGCCGACAGTGCGTAAATGTCCTGATCGGCTTTTACCTGTAAACGTTCTCCAAAAACCGCTTTCATTTCCTTGATCATGGTCGCTGGCATATGGGGATCATGAAGCCGTGTCTGAATATCCGTTACGCCGGATAGAGACACCACTTTGCGATACTTCTCTGGATAAGTCAGCCCACATTTCAGTGCACCATATCCACCCATGGATAAACCGCCGATGTACGTTTTCTCCGGATCAGGATTCAGATTGAGTAGACGCTTGCATACTTCAGGTAACTCCTGAGTGATGTAGTGGAAGTAATTCAGGCCGTATTCCATATCGGTGTAATAGCTTCGATTCGCTTCTGGCATAATGATGGTACAGCCATATTGCGCTGCATACATCTCAATGGTGGTTAACCGCTGCCAGGTACTCGCATTATCGCCTGCCCCATGCAACAGATATAGTGTACCGCCTGAAGTCTCTCCGGAGTCACTGGACACAACATGTATGCTGGTATTCATGCATAAGGTTGGCGATCCAGTTTCGATCGTTATATGTGCCATAATGTAACCCCTCTCTTCATCGCCTGCTGTCTTACTCATTCGTTTCTCTGGCGTTCGATTGCAGGCTGTTGTAGATTTCCTTGTATTACGATGGGTTATCGAAACGATTTTCTCGAATCGTTTCAAAACATAGCCAACGTTGATTCACTTGGTCTTCATTACAACACTTTTAATGTGGAAGCGATTTCTTCGAATCGTTTCGAATAAATCATAAGCCCGATGAGTAAATCCTGTCAATAACCTTTTTACAAATTTCGCGTTATTTTCTCGAAAAAATGCTTTTTCACCTCTAAATTTGCGCCGAAAGACACTATTATTACGAAAAAATGAAATTTTAGTCAGTGTTATTACAACTTTAATTGACACCAAACCAGGTTTATACTAACATGGGTTCTGATTTTGCATTCGAATTACGGAAACGTTTCACCAACCGATTTTACTCAGGTTTCACCTGATCTTAGGGAGGTTAATATGTCTGAGCAACTCAAAGATTTCATTCAAACGATTACGGAGCAACACCTGAACGTTTTCTCCATTCGCATATTGCAAAAAGGGCATCTGCTTGCCCATTGGGACAGGGATAGGGATCAGCGCCGTGTACAACATTCCATCAGCAAATCCTTCACGTGTATGGCTGTTGGTCTTGCGCTTGAAGAAGGTCTGTTACATCTGGATGCGACACTTGGTGATTATTTCACCTATAATCATCTATCTAGTGCACATCCACATCTCCCATCTCCACGGGATTTGAAGTTACGTGATCTGCTCCGAATGTCTTCTGGCCATGACTCGCCGCCTCTTTGGGCTGATGAACGAGCTTCATTGACCGAGAAAGATTGGGCAAAATATTATATGTCCCTCCATCTGGACCGCATGCCCGGAGAACATTTTACATACAGCAGTGGGGATACGTTTATGATCTCAGCCATGTTACAGGCTGCTGCTGGCGAAACCGTGAAAGATTACCTGACTCCACGGTTATTTGAACCGCTTGGCATTCATGATGTGGAATGGGAAACCTCTCCACTGGGGGTAACACTCGGCTGTGCAGGTCTTTGGATAACCAATGAGGAACTAAGTCGATTTGGACAGTTACTGCTGCAGGAGGGCCTTTGGGAAGGCGCACAGCTTGTACCTGCGGATTGGATCAGACAGGCTACCTCCCGGCAGATCGAAACAACTGGAGACGGAGATTGGGGAGAAGGCTACGGATATCAGTTCTGGATGTGTACCCATGGTGCTTACCGCGCCGATGGCGCTTATGGTCAGTTATGCATCATCCTTCCCTCAGAGGAAGCAGTCATATGTATTAACAGTGAGGAAGAAAATATGCAAGGTATCCTGAATTCCGTATGGGATACGCTTTTACCTGCAATTATCTAACATTAGATTTCATATTCTTCTTTTGTTCAAATCGCAATGTGATACGCTCGATACGGGAAAGAAAAAAACGCCACGGGGTTAATAAACCCCATGGCGTTACTTCTTATCCGTGTTGTGGAAGCTGAGTCATTTCATCTAAACATTGTGCGCATATGTAACGCTCTTTGAACTCGTTGACTTCCTCGATGGATCCGCAGAAAATACATTTTGGACGATATCTCTCCAAGATAATATGGTCCCCTTGTACTAAGATTTCTACAGGATCTCCCTCATTCATTTGATACCTTTTACGCAAAGATTTAGGCAATACGATCCTACCTAATTGGTCAACTTTGCGAACTACTCCAGCTGGCTTCATAGCTACGGCACACCTCTCCTATCTTACTCTAAATTTCTAGGTACATTTGTACTATGTTTATAGATTCGCCAAGATTTTGTCGAATCCTGCTGGAAATAAACATTTTTTGTCCTTTTTTTTGAAAAATGTTTTTTTACAGAATTCTAGCCGTCATTTATAACCTGAATTTACCCTTCTAACCCCGGAAAATTAAGCTGACGCAATGCTTCATATACAATAATTGCTGCCGAATTGGACAGATTTAATGATCTGACATCACCTGTCATTGGCATTTTCATGCATGTATCGGGATTCGCAGCGATTAATTCAGGTGGCAGGCCTTTAGTCTCTTTACCGAAAACGAGGAAATCCCCATCCTGAAAATTAAAGTCACTGTATCGGTTCTTTGCCTTCGTAGTTGCGTAGAAGAAGCGACCTTCCGGATATTTTTCCTGAACCTCGTCAAATGAGTCATGGTATTCAATATGAACGGCATGCCAGTAGTCCAGCCCTGCCCGTTTCAATGTAGCATCATCTGTTCGAAATCCAAGTGGACGCACGAGATGCAAATGGGTACCGGTTGCCGCACAAGTACGCGAAATATTGCCTGTGTTCGCCGGAATTTCTGGTTCAACCAGAACGATGTGTAAAGCCATATGTGTTCAATCTCCTTTTCATTTCATGTTGACGACAACCCTCTAATCTTAAAGAAAAGCCCTCCACACGTCAATGTGGAAGGCTCTGGTAAGGTACAGAACTAGACACGAAGGTCCATGACACCGTACCTATACTTAATTATCCATTTGTCTTCTGGAAGTGGCTCATGAAGTCTGTCAGTGCTTTGACACTCTCATAAGGAGCAGCATTGTAAATGGAGGCACGGAGACCACCCACACTGCGATGTCCCTTCAGACCTACAAACCCTTCTTCTTCCGATGCCTTAATGAATTTCTTCTCCAGTTCCTCGGAAGCAAGACGGAAGGTTACATTCATCAGGGAACGATCTTCCGGTTCCACACAACCACGGTAGAAATCGCCAGAAGCATCAATTGTGTTATAGAGCAATTCCGCTTTTTTCTTATTTTTCTGCTCAATACCAGCCAATCCGCCCTGCTCTTCAATCCATTTCAATACTTCATTCACCATATATACCGAGAAGGATGGCGGCGTATTATACAGGGAGTTATTATCTACATGTGTGCTGTAACGAAGCATGGTTGGGATCGATTTAGGTGACTCACTCACCAGTTCCTCACGAGCAATCACAACCGTAATTCCGGATGGACCCAGGTTCTTCTGTGCACCCGCGTAGATCATACCGAACTGATTGAGATCGAATGGTTTACAGAAAATATCACTCGACATGTCCGCAATCAAAGGTACTGAACCGGTATCCGGGAAAGACTTGAATTGCGTACCTTCGATCGTTTCGTTGGAAGTGAGATGCACATAAGCCGTACGTTCCGGCAGGCTCAGATTCGAAACATCCGGCAATTTCATAAACTTATCTGCTTCCGAAGATGCAGCAACATGCGTCTCGCCGATCAATTTCGCTTCAGACAGAGCCTTCTTGGCCCAGCTGCCAGTCATCACGTAACTTGCAGTCTGCCCTGCACCGAGCAGGTTCATTGGCAACATCGCGAACTGAGTGCTTGCACCGCCCTGCAAAAAGAGAACCTTGTATCCTTTGGGATTGCCTAGAAGCGACAACAAGCGCTCCTGAGCTTCATTATGTACAGACTCGTACACCGCTCCACGGTGGGACATCTCCATAATCGACATGCCTGTATTACGAAAATCTACAAATTCCGCCTGTGCACGCTCCAGTACCTCAAGTGGCAACGCCGCAGGTCCTGCATTAAAATTATACGCTCTTTTTGTCACAAAATCCCCCGCCCTTTCCATCCGTAACTGACATATTAAGTGAATATTATCGCAATGATATCAGTATTCTCCATCTGCTTCAAGAGCAATATGCACTGAAGTGTCCATTTCAGGCCATCAAATTCCTTTATCACCCTGCAAAGGTAAAGCGCTATATTGTTTAATTCAAGGAAAAGCCTCCGAGAGCGTATCCCGGAGGCTTCGAGTTGGAACAACTTCTGTTCCGAACCCCGACCGATTAGCAGTCGAAGTAAAGGCTGTACTCGTGCGGATGAATGCGGATTGCTACTGCTTTCGCTTCATCACGTTTGAGGTTGATGTAGTTTTCAATGAATTCTTTTGTGAATACGCCGCCTTCAGTCAAGAACTCGTTATCAGCTGCCAGTGCATCAAGTGCTTCTTCGAGAGAAGCTGGCACACTGCGGATGTTTTCTTTATCTGCATCAGACAGGTCATAGATATTTTTGTCGAGCGGACCATATCCAAGCTCAGTTGGGTTGATTTTACGTTTGATTCCGTCCAGACCAGCCATCAACATTGCGGAGAATGCCAAGTATGGGTTAGCTGTGGAGTCTGGTGTACGGAACTCGATACGACAACCTTTTGGTGTCACAGCTGCAACCGGGATACGAACTGCTGCGGAACGGTTACCTTTGGAGTAAACCAGGTTTACTGGTGCTTCGTAACCAGGTACAAGACGTTTGAACGAGTTGGTACTCGGGTTAGTCAAAGCGATCAGTGCCGGAGCATGGTACAGGATACCGCCGATGTAGTGCAGAGCCATTTCACTCAGGTTAGCATATCCCGCTTTGTCATAGAACAATGGGGAATCGCCATCAAAGATGGATTGGTGAACGTGCATTCCGCTACCATTATCACCGAACAATGGTTTTGGCATGAATGTAGCAACTTTACCATATTGACGTGCAGTGTTGTGCACGATGTATTTGTATGCAAGCAGGTTATCTGCTGTTTTCTTCAGTGTATCAAAACGGAAGTTGATTTCGGCTTGACCCGCTGTCGCCACTTCATGGTGATGACGCTCGATCGACAAGCCCGCTTCTTCCAGAAGGCGACACATTTCGCTACGAATATCTTGTTGTGTATCCACTGGCGCTACAGGAACATATCCACCTTTGGTGCGTACTTTGAAGCCCAGGTTTCCGCCTTCTTCTTTGCGGTTGGTGTTCCATGAAGCTTCCTCGGAATCCACGTAGTAGGAAGAGCTGTTCGTGCCGCTCTCATAACGTACATCGTCGAAGATGAAGAACTCGGATTCAGGTGCGAAGAATGCCGCTGTACCTACACCGCTCTCTTGCAAATAAGCTTCTGCTTTTACAGCGATGCTGCGTGGGTCACGCTCATAACGCTCGCCATCCGGAGTGAAAATATCACACATAACATTCAATGTAGGGTGTGCAGTGAACGGATCGACATAAGTCGCTTCAGGGTCTGGCATCATAACCATATCGGACTCTTCAATTCCGCGGAAACCTTGGATAGAAGAACCGTCAAAAGCTACTCCATTTACGAACGTGTCTGCATCAACAGCCGAAGCTGGCAACGAGATGTGATGTGCACGACCAGCTAAATCTACAAAACGAAAATCTACCCACTCGATGTTGTTCTCTTGAATTGATTTCAATACGTTTTCAACCGACATGTATTCGTCCTCCCAAATATTCCGAACATTAAACAACCCCACTAAGAAAATGTCTAAATTCGAATTTTTTTCTGTCGTCATTATAAATTTTAAAACCTGACATCGTCAATACTTATGTAAGGTATTTTTTGCGAGTATGTTAGATATACTCACATTTTATAAATAACCTAAATTCATATAACAACTCATTTACTATATATTTAACTGGTTTAATGCGGTAAAGCGACCCCTTTTTTATCCTAAATCATGGAAAAAACTTCACATCATAAATGTTTCTTATCACCATTGATTAATAAATACGTTCAAAACTGCAAAATATGAAAAAAACCGAGCATCTATCTGATATCTTCTCAATATACGAGACCAGATGAGATACCCGGCTGATGAGCCAGACCTTGACTATGAATTCTTATTATACGCCTACACGTGCCGGGAAAAATTCCGCCGGTTGTTTGGCTGTACTGAATGATTTACCCACGATTGGTGCCAATTTCTCCAGATCCTGCAACAGGTTGGCGAATTGGTCAGGGAATAAGGATTGCACACCGTCTCCTGTCATGGAGTTATCCGGATCGGTATGCATTTCAATGATTAGGCCATTGGCCCCCGCAGCAACAGAAGCTTTTGTCATCGGCTCCACCAGTTCACGTCGTCCAGTACCATGGCTCGGGTCAGAAATAACCGGCAAATGGCTGAGAGACTGCAGAACAGGGATCGCTGACAGATCAAGTGTATTACGCGTGTAGGATTCAAACGTACGAATACCACGCTCACACAGCATGACATTTGGATTGCCTCCCGCAAGAATGTATTCAGCCGCATTCAACAACTCATCGTATGTCGCACTGAAGCCACGTTTCAACAATACCGGTTTGCCGCACTCGCCCAATTTGCGGAGCAGATCAAAGTTCTGCATGTTACGTGTACCTACTTGCAGAATATCTGCGTACTCGGCGCAAATATCCACATACTCAGGTGTCATGACTTCTGTAATGGTCAGCAGATCATGTTTCTTGCCTGCTTCCGCCATCATGATCAATCCCTCTACGCCCGTTCCCTGGAAGCTGTAAGGACCTGTGCGCGGTTTGAATGCACCACCACGCAACACTTGCCCACCAGCAGCTTTCACAAGCCCTGCAATCTCATCAATCTGCGCAGCGGATTCAACCGCACAGGGTCCACCCATGACAACAAGTTCTTTCCCGCCAATATCTACACCTTTGATGGAGATCACCGTATCTTCCGGATGGAAATCACGGCTTGCCAATTTGTAGGACTTCGAGATTCTTACGACATTCTCGACACCTTTCATTTGGCGCAGATGCTCTTGCATTTTAGGTTCAACTTTGCCAATCAAACCAATGATCGTACGATCCTCCCCGCGAGAGATATGCACCTGCAGCCCTTCTTTTTCAATAACTGTAACGATATCCTGGATCTGTTCCTCCGGTGTAGCTTTGCCTGCAATAACGATCATATTAATTCCCATCCTTCCTTGTATGAGAGCACCATAATTTCTTAGCGTGCGTCTGGTTAAATATAAAAACTCTGTCGCGCTTAAACGCTTGTTCGCTTTTAAGCTTTTATCCGTTAAAGTGAATATACCATAGTTCTTCTATTGCGTCAAGGTGCACCTTCCTTATCCATGTATCCAAAAAAAGAACCCTGCTCCACAGCACCTAATTCGGTTCTGCATAACAGGATTCTTCTTATTCACATCTCGTTTGTATTTCACATACACGCAGACTTACTTTCCTTCACCCTACGGTGTACGTGTTTTCTCTCTGACTGGAGGCAGCAATTTGCTCATGTTCACGGTACGCTTGATCTCCCAAGTCTCCGGCTTGTCATGCTCATACTGCTCCAGATAAAGGATGACTTCCTTCGTAATCGGTGTTGGTGTTGATGCACCCGAAGTAACCGCCACCTTATTTACACCTTTCAACCATTCTTGCTGAATCTCGGAGACATCGGATACACGGTAGGCCGTAACACCTGCAATCTCCTCCGACACTTGTGCTAGACGGTTAGAGTTATTGCTGCGAGGATCACCCACAACGATAACCAGATCAGACTGTCCCGCCTGTTCAGCGACCGCTTCCTGACGAACCTGAGTTGCAAGACAAATCTCATTATGAATCTCTGCGCCCGGGAACTTCTCCAACAGACGGCTCATAATGTGTTTGATATCCCACTGACTCATCGTTGTCTGATTCGTAATAAGGATTTTGCCTGGAGATACGTTCAGTTCTTCGATCTCTTCTTCCTTCTCGATCAGATGAACGAGATCTGGTGCAACGCCTACAGCACCTTCCGGTTCAGGGTGATTCTTTTTGCCGATATAGATGATCTGATAACCCTCAGCCGTCTTCTCCCGAATGAGATCATGTGTCTTGGTGACATCAGGACATGTTGCATCCACGGTTGTCAATCCTTTATCCCTTGCCAGCTTACGCACTTCAGGCGATACACCATGAGCTGTGAAAATAATCGTGCCACTCTCCACTTGGCTCAGAATATCCATCCGGTTCGGACCATCCAATGTAATAATACCTTCATCTTCAAAGGAATCCGTCACATGTTGGTTATGCACAATCATACCCAATATATAAATAGGTCGTGGTAAATCCAGATTGCGTGCCGCTTGACGCGCGAGCACCATCGCATCCACAACGCCGTAACAATATCCTCGCGGCGAAATTCGTAGTACTTCCACTTGGTTGCCACCCGCTTTCTTTCTCGGCAACGTTGCCGATGTAATTGCAGTCCAGTCTATTATACCTTTATTCGATAGGCGGAGCAAAGACAACCGGCAACCAGATAATAAAGGTGGTGCCTTCTCCACGTCTGGTCACAACTTCAACCGATCCGTGGTGTTCCTCAATAATCCACTTCGCAATCGAAAGTCCCAGACCTATGCCCGGTGTAGCCCCACGGGACTCATCTGCCCGATAGAAACGATCAAAAATGAACGGCACTTCGTCCCGATCCATTCCAATGCCGGTGTCGCTGATGCGTAGTCCAACCTGACCTTTGTATAATACGGCATCCAGCGTCACAGAGCCTTCAGGAGTGTATTTAAACGCATTTTCGATGAAAATAAATAACATCTGTTGCAGATAGTCCTTGCTACCGTTCACATAGATGCCGTTAAGGATGGAGAATTCTCCCGGAAGCCACTCTGCCTCACGATCCAGAAATTGTGCCCTGCGTGCCACTTCCTGTACGAGAATTTGTAGCGGAATCGGATTCAGTTCAATTTTCTGCCCCGTATCTGCCCTCGCCAACGATAACATGTCGCTGATCAGCCTGCTCATACGTTTTCCCTCGTCCGCCATATCTTCAATGGCTTCCAGCGACATTTGTTTGACGGTCTCCTCATCCAGATTCGGTCGGTCGGTTCCCTCCTGATCCCATAACTTCTTCAGAAAGTCTACGTTCCCCCGAATCGTGGTCAGCGGTGTACGCAGTTCATGCGAGGCATCGGATACAAAGCGGCGCTGGGCAGCATTCGTCTCCTCCAAACCACGGAATGACAATTCGGTACGTTCAAGCATATTATTAACCGTTTCAATCAGACGCCCGATCTCATCTTTCGGCCCCGCATATTGAATGCGTACACTTAAGTCATCTCCCGATTGAATCTGATTGGCAGCATCAATGACATTTACAAGCGGACGCATGGACTTGCGAGCCAGAACGAGACCTGAGGTAATAGCGAGGGCCATCGCTACCAGCCAGCCAAAAACCAAAATATTAAGCAACGCTTCCAGCAAGCGCTCCTGTGAACTTACATTGGCCCCAACTTGAAGGATTCCACGTACTTCGTTGGTACCCGCAAGAGAAAGGGGCAGCTGATTCACCAGAAACGGTGTCCCATCCACATAGATCTTGGATATCCCGCGCTCTTTAAGGATCTCATTGGATTTTAATACCGGAAACTGGATCCCTAATTTCTCCATATTCCCGGAAATTCTGCCTGAACGACTCTGATAGTCCCAAAGTTGAATGTAGATTTGTGCCTCCTGAAGCTGACTCTCTGTAAATGGGTCCAGGTCCAGCGACTGTGAAAGAGGATTAACACCAATCTGCTCTGTAATCCGGGTACTTTTCACCTTCAATTGCTGTTCGACTTCCTGGTAGGAGTTAAAATACACAAAGGCATAGATTACAACGCCCCAAAAAATAAGCACAGCCGCCAAAATGCCAGAATACCATGCGGTTAATCTTAACCGGATGGACATATCAGGAGTCACCTCTCAGAATATAGCCGGCTCCCCGGATGGTCTGGATTAGACGCTTGCCGCCGTATTCTTCGGTCTTCTGTCTGAGCATGGCAATGTACACTTCAAGCACATTAGACTCACCGCTGTAATCGTAACCCCAGATTTTATCCATAATCAGATCACGGGATAGTACCCGTCTTGGATTTTGCATAAACAGGTTCAACAGCTCGAATTCCTTGGCAGTCAGCTCCAGGCGTTGTCCATCTCGCAATACTTCACGTGAGTCATTGTCCAAAATGATATCTTCATACATTAAGCGGTTGTCCGGCGTACCTGCGCTATCTGACTTGCGTCGCAGCAATGCCCGGACACGTGCCAATAATTCTTCCAGCGCAAAAGGTTTTACAAGGTAGTCATCGGCTCCCGTGTCCAGTCCGGTCACCCGGCTCTGTACTTCATCCTTGGCCGTCAGCATCAGCACAGGCACTTTGCTGCCTGCTTCTCTCAGTCTGCGACATACCTCAAATCCGTCAATCTGCGGCATCATTACATCCAGCACCACGATGTCTGGTTCCTTATCCATCAGTTTGCTGAGGCCTTCGGCTCCGTTGGAAGCAGTCTGTACCTCATATCCTTCAAAAGCCAGCCCCCGGCGGAGCATGGACACAATTTTTTCGTCATCATCCACAATCAAAATAGTTGAGCGCATGGTCTTTCTCCTTTATCCTAACGTTTTATCCCATTGTAACAGGCAGAAGCACAATCTGCATCTTCAAGTAGGCATCTGCAATCCGTTCTGGTCCATTGTAGCCCTGCTTCATCAGGGCAAAAAAACGGAAGGGCCTTCAAACCCTTCCGTTCCTTCAATTCTTACTCGATATTTATGGTTGCTGCTGTTGGGTATCTGTTGTTTGTGAAGTATCAAAATCATTTTTGTTGCCGATTTTGATTTTCAGATCCATTTTCTTACCGTCACGCACCACGTTCAATGTCACTTCACTGCCGATTTCCTGTTTCTTGATAAAATCAATCAGATCCTGACTCGTGGCATACGGCGTACCATTGGCACCTGTGATGATGTCATATGCACGAAGATCTGCTTGGTAAGCCGGTGATTGGAAGATCGTGCTGGCTACTACTGAACCTTCGGTTATGTCTGTTCCCATTTGTTTAGCAACTTCAGGCGTGAGAGCCATCAGAGATGCACCGATAAATGGTACTGGCTCTTTGGGAACTTCTTTGTTCTCTTTGAGATATTTAACAGCTTCAGAGATAACACTCGATGGGATCGCAAAACCAATTCCCTGTGCATCTGCGCTTACTGCAACGTTCATACCGATAACTTCCCCATTCAGGTTAAGCAACGGACCACCGGAGTTACCCGGATTAATCGAAGCATCTGTTTGCAGCAAATGACTGTACTCACGTGTTTTTCCTGTTTCTTCATCTGGAATACTGATCGTACGTTCTTTGGCACTCAGTACACCTGCTGTAACCGTATGTTCGAATCCTTCAGGGTTACCGATTGCTACAAGCCACTCACCGACTTGAGTACTATTGGAATCACCCAGTGGAGCTACAGGGAATGCATCGTCACCACTGTTCTTCTCAATTTTCAATACAGCCAAATCCAGATCGAAGCTGCTTCCCAGCAGTTTAGCTTCATAAGGTTTACTGTTGTTCTCCAGGGTTACCTGGATTACGTCTGCACCCTGAACCACGTGTTGATTCGTCAGGATATAACCTTCTTTGTCAAAGATAAATCCTGAACCAATGCCCATGGGTACCAACTGATTACTGCCTTGCTGTTGTTGTTGGCTCTGACCTTGATTGCCTTCCGTTCCGCCCCCATTCCCGAAGAAGTATTGGTACAACGGATCACTTGTATTCGATCCACCCTGACCCAATCCTGTGCGTGAGGACTGCTTCGCGAGTGTTTCGATTTTGACAACAGCTGGACTTGTACTCGTCACTACGGAAGAAACATCTTCTTTGCCTGTCGGCAGTAACGACGCTGTAACATTGTTGCCCCCGCCTGTATTCGTAGACGCTTCCTGTCCCGAGCTTTGATTACCTGTGTTCGTAAGTGCAGTCTCCGGCGTGAACATGTTTGTTCTATCGGCTGTGTACATTAGAACGGTAATGACCAGCATGCCTGCAATAAAAGAGAACAACAGTGATCTTACGGAAGAACGCGGCTTGCGGTTATTATAGTTCCAGTTACCTTTGCCGCCATTCCCTTGATCTCCACCATTACCTGAGCCGTTTCCGCCGCCTCCTGATGATCTTTTCGCTTGATCGGATGTTTCACTATTATAGTAAGTAGGTACGGGTCTCACCGGATCAGGTTTTGTAATCTCTACATTTCCTTCTTCACGTTGATTATTGCTTCCCATGTGATTTGCTGTATCTTCCTGATTCACGGACTGAAAAGGTCCATAAGAATAATAATAGGAGGATTCGTCCGTTCCGGAAGAATTGCGATTCTCCGTTTGTTTGGTTTCATTTTCCTCGTCTTGACGGTTTGATCTATAATTGCGTTCGTCCATGCCTCTCTACCTCCCAATCTCTTATTCCGAAGAGATATTCTTTAACTGTCCTTATTTTGTACTTTAAACCTTAACCGTACCTTAAAAACAATTAAAAAGGAGATAAAAGCAAGGAAAAATAGCTTGTTTTTCCCGTCATGGCGGGATTTACCCCTTCGTTTTCACCCAGCCCTGACGATGCGCATAGATTGCCAATTGTGTACGATCGTCCATCTCACATTTCATCAGCAGGTTGCTCACATGTGTTTTGACGGTTTTGATACTGATATGTAGTTCTTCTCCAATGTCTTTGTTGGTTTTTCCCTCTGCAATAAGCAACAACACTTCTTTCTCCCGCTCAGTCAGACCGGATTCACTCTCTCTTGCGGTACGTTGTCTAATTCCCCGAGTTAGTGCCTGCGACACATCACCCGTCATAACAGGCATGCCTCTGTAAGCACCTTGAAGAGCATAGATCAGTTCTTCAGCAGAGACTGTCTTCAGTACATAGCTAACCGCACCCGCTTCAATCGCTTGTACAACCAGATCGTCCTCCAGGAAACTGGTCAGCATCACAATCTTCATCCCTGGAAATTCAGTCATGATGGCTTGTGTTGCTTCAGCGCCATTCATTATGGGCATCATCAGATCCATGAGGATCAAGTCCGGCATTTCACTGTCATTTAAATTACGCAATTGATCCAGCGCATCCTGCCCGTGGCCCGCTTCTGCCATCACATGAAAAGTAGGTTCCAGCATCAGATACGTTTTTAACCCCATTCGTACCATGTCATGGTCATCCACAATCATTACGTTTATTTTCCCACTCATTCCGTCTCCCCCTCTACATCATTCAGAAACATTTGGAAATTTCGGGATCAATACCCTTACCGTCGTTCCCGCTCCCGGCTTCGATATAATCTGAACTTGCCCCCCAAGCTTCTCCGCCCGTTCACGCATGGTAGATAACCCGTATGAACCCGGACGCTCGGCTTGCTGCAAAAATCCCTGACCATCATCGCTGATGCTCATGCTGATCTGATGTTCACTCTCCCGTATGGACAGACTCACCACCCCTGCCTCTGCATGCTTCACAACATTGGCTACCGCTTCCTGAATAACCAGAAACAGCTGGTGCTCAATGGCATCCGAAATTCCGCCACTCAGTTCCAGCTCTTTCACACCTTTAAGACCATTCTGCCTGCAATAATCCGGAAACCAGCTATCCAGTGCCGCAGTGAGATCACGCCCTTCCAGCTCCACTGGTCGAAGTTGGGCAATAAGTCCTCGCATCTGACGTTGAGCAATATGAGACATCTGAATCAACTGATCCAGTACTTTGCCGCCATGTTCCGGATTCATCTCCAGCAGACGCGGTAAGGACGAAGCCGACATATGCATCGCAAACAGCTGCTGACTAACCGTATCATGAAGGTCCCTTGCCATGCGTTTGCGCTCTTCAAGCACAGCACGCTCCGAAGCTTGCTCCTTCTCAATAACTTCCTGCTCACCAAGACGCTGAAGCAGTCTCATCTTTTTCTCAATCGAATCCATCATGACATTGAACTCCTGATAGACACGACCGAACGAAGCGTCATCTGCTTCTGGCATGCGCACCGCCAGATTACCCTTGGATACTTTCAACATGTTAAGATCAAGCAGATCGATCTTGCGCTGAAGTCGTAATGCAGCGATATATCCGGTGATAACGGTGGCCAGTACAACAACGGCAACATAGGTCCATGCCCGTTGACGACCAGCCCCCATTAATACCTCTCCATACAATAGATAGAATCCGCCCAGCGTAATCAGACCTGTTAGTGCAAAATACATCATCAGTTCCCACTTATTGGCCTTGAGAATTGTTCGAATCATGCATTAACCCACCTTATTAACTTTGACGTCTCCGATAAACACACTTACAATAATCCGCACCTTCTTGCTTGCTTCACGATAATGGGCAGTTTCAGCCTGGGCGCTACTCAGGAATCCGCCACGTTTCTGATTCAACAATGACATGTCTCCAATGAATGAATTCGTCGTCACCGTCACACCCATGTCCATATCCTCTGGTACAAATACTTTCACATCACCGATAAATGAAGAAATGACAATCTTTGTTTCGCCGTATGGAATCTGTGCTTTGGTCAAATCAATCACGGTATCCCCAATAAAGGCCGAGAGATTCATCGGTTTAAGCGGGAATACTTCCTGGCCCATATACAAGTCACCAATGAACGCTGATTTATTAATGGTATTGCCGCTGCCATAATGCTCATAACCATTCCCGTAGCCATCATTATAATGTTCTTCATATCCGTTATCATCGGTATGACTTGAGTTATACGATTGATATTTCTTCTTATACTGATGCCCCTGTGAGTATGAATCTGTTGATCCTGTGAAATGAGGACCATGTGCATCATTCTTCTGTTCCTGTTTCGGTTTGCCAAATGTTTTCTCGAACTGTTCGTCAAATGACGATGGCATCTCCAGATCCTCAGGAGACAACGGTTGATAAGGCTGTTCAGGTGCTGGAGGCGGCTGCATTTTGTCATGATGTTTCCGATCACGACGTCGTGGCCCAATCAGTACGAACAATCCTCCACCAATCAGCATTACCGGGATGAGATAACGGATGAACTCCCCCATGGAGTAATCAATCCACCCCAGGTTACGGGCAAGAAAGTAACCACCGATGGCGAGTACGATTACCGGTCCAATAAAGGCGTACCCCCCGTTGCGACGAATCTCGGATATTCCTTTGGCCCCCCACCAGATCAGAAATAACGGCCAATATGTTCTGAAAATATATCCTACATCAATGTCATATCCCAATTGTCTGAACAAGATCATCGCACCAATAGCAATCAGAGGTATGCCAACCCACCAGCGGTCACGCGTAGATCGTTTCATCGCTCATGTCTCCTTCGTCAGTATTATGGTTCTAGTGTAACTCAGACAAGGCAATGAGAACAGCGGCGGCAGGTGGAACTCATCTCGGTCTCGAGACTGAGATATGAGGATATTTTTGTAAAAACCGCATATGTAAAACACCCCGGAGCTGTTGCTCCAGGGTGCTGAATCATCATATAATTCATGAATCTTCAATTATTTTTTGTATTTTGATGCTTTGCCTTGACCTTGGCCAGTTTGGCCTGTGTTCTCTACACCGAACTCGGCATTGTATTTTTCATCAGGTGTTTGGAAATTATCTTGTACTTTGTTTTGAGCGGATTGCTTCACTTTAGCTGCTGCATTCTCTTCTCCAAACTCTGCATTGTACTTCTCGTTCGGCGTTTGGTACCCTTGTGATTTTTTAGCCACAACGAATCACCTCTCTCTTCATATTTACGATGCATTGCTGCACCGCGGGGTTCGTCCCCAGTCAGTATTATGTGAAGAGAGTCCTTCTGTTATTCATATTCATATGTGAATTTAAATGGCCTTGTCCAACCAAGAGTCCGGTACGGATTTGTACACATCGATCGCATCAGCCAACTCGCTGAGCATCTTTTCTGTACACTTTCCAGCGCCTTGCCGGATCACCTGTACCTCCACATCCTTTTTGCCCCACTCCTTGTACACTTGCTTGGTCGTCGGAAAATACAGGTCAATTTTATTGCCTTTGATCGCCGAACCCGTATCTGCAACAATCCCGTATCCATAGCCAGGAATATACAGAATGGAGCCCATTGGAAACAATTTCGGATCAGCTGCGATCGTGGAGACCGTTTCTTTATCACGACGTACTTTTACACCTGAATACGTAATTCCGTATTGTGGGTGTTTGGGGCCTTTTCCTGTAGACTCCACACCTGCCGTATATCCCGTTGCTGTCACCTTCTGTGTACCCAGCACCTGCTCTGAACGTGGAGCAAGCACGGGCATAGACGGATCAGCCACCTGTTTCTCTGGAAGCTCAGGCCTTGGAATGACCATCGGTTGTGGTGACCAAAGTAAAGCCATGTACACCATGGTTGTCAGCTGGGCCTCCCCGCTGTATTGAGCACTGACCTGTTCAGGTAATTCCTGATCAGACCTGATTGAAGCATCAGTAATCGGATCTTCACCGCTTCGTCTCTCGACATGCAGTACTGCACTTTCCTCTTCAAATGTATACGCACCCGCCTGGTTCAGGCTGATCATCATCCCTGCGAACATCACACAGCCAATCAATACGCCCCGTATATGTTTCTGCTGAATTGAGAATTGCTTTATCATTGTATAACCTCCCCCTCACTGCAAAGGTTTTCCAAAAAGCAATTAATCTATACTTTTCATAACAAAAACTACGAAAAAACGCCTGAATAACATAGGTTTATCCCATGTCATTCAAGCGTTTTTCTGCTTGGCTGATTGGTCAGTGCAACTTAAGCACTGGTATCTGGCAGATCATTGATACATTGATTTATTTACACCAAACGTGTTGCAATCTCTTCTTTCAATTGAGCGATAATCTCATCGACCGGTTTCATGCCCAGATCGCCTTCTCCACGCTTACGCACGGATACCGCTTCTGCATTACGCTCATTCTCACCGACAACAAACATATAAGGCATTTTCTCAAGCTGCGCCTCACGGATTTTATATCCAAGCTTCTCATTCCGCAGATCCGCTTCAGCAGAGATTCCCGCTCGTTTCAGCTTCGCTTCCACTTCACGCGCATAATCGTCGAAGTTTCCGGATACCGGAATTACTTTTGCCTGAACCGGAGACAACCACAGTGGGAAAGCTCCCGCAAAGTTCTCCAGCAAGAATGCTGTGAAACGTTCCATTGTACTGATTACACCGCGGTGAATAACGACCGGACGATGTTTCTGTCCGTCATCTCCCACATATTCAAGTTCAAAGCGCTCAGGTAACAGGAAGTCCAGTTGAACCGTAGACAACGTCTCTTCTTTGCCCAGTGCTGTTTTGATCTGCACATCCAGCTTCGGACCGTAGAATGCTGCTTCACCTTCGGCTTCATAGAAAGGAAGATCAAGCTCTTCCACAACTTCACGCAGCATGCGTTGGGACATTTCCCACATCTCGTCGTTCTGGAAATATTTCTCGGTATCTTTCGGATCACGATAGGACAGACGGAAACGGTATTCGTTAATACCGAAATCCTTGTACACGGTTTGAATCAACTCGATAACACGAGCGAACTCTTCTTTGATTTGATCCGGTCGTGCAAAAATGTGTGAGTCGTTCAGTGTCATTGCACGTACACGGTGCAGACCTGTTAACGCCCCCGACATTTCATAACGGTGCATCATGCCCAGCTCAGCAATACGGATTGGCAGATCACGGTAGCTGTGCATGCTGGATTTGTACACCATCATATGGTGAGGACAGTTCATTGGACGGAGAACGAGTTCCTCGTTATCCATAACCATTTTCGGGAACATATCTTCCTGGTAGTGCTCCCAGTGTCCAGAAGTTTTGTACAATTCCACGTTCCCCAGAACCGGTGTGTATACATGCTGGTATCCAAGACTTTCTTCCAGGTCCACAATATAACGCTCCAGCGTACGGCGCAGCTTCGCACCGTTAGGCAACCAGATTGGCAGGCCTTGTCCAACCAGTTGGGAGAATGTGAACATTTCGAGCTCTTTACCCAGCTTGCGGTGATCGCGTTTGCGAGCTTCTTCAAGGAAGTGCAGATGCTCGTCCAGCTGAGCTTTTTTTACAAAAGCCGTACCATAAATACGTTGAAGCATTTTGTTTTTGCTATCTCCACGCCAGTAAGCACCAGCGACATTCATCAGTTTGAACACTTTGATTTTGCTAGTCGATGGTACGTGAGGACCACGACACAAGTCGAAGAATTCACCCTGCTCATAAATCGTGATTACACTGTCTTCCGGCAAGTCACGAATCAACTCAAGTTTGTAAGGGTCACCCACTTCTTCGAACGTTTTGATCGCGTCCTCGCGGCTAACTTCCTTACGTACAATTGGCAGGTTCTCGTTCACAATACGTTCCATTTCCTTCTCAATCTTCTGAAGATCCTCAGGATTGAGCGGGTGTTCAAGATCCATATCATAGTAGAAACCATCTTCGATGACAGGGCCGATACCGAGGCGTACCTCTTGGTTGCCATACAAACGTTTCACTGCTTGAGCCATCAAGTGAGCTGTACTATGACGCATCACTTCGAGTCCTTCTGGTGAATCCAGAGTTACGATCTCCACCAATGCTCCTTCATGAAGTGTTGTGGACAAGTCCACCACGATACCATCCAGCTTGCCGGCTACGGCATTTTTGCGCAATCCGCTGCTAATCGAAGCGGCTACGTCCTCAATAGTGCTGCCATCCGCGTACTCACGTACCGAACCATCCGGTAATTTAATGTTCACTGCCATTTCTCTCATACCTCCTGTTAATGTAACCTTTACGTCCATAAGTTGATGGACTAGTGATCTATTGCTATTCCAGTCATTATGCAAAGGAACGCAAAAAACACCCGTCCCGGCAAAGGGACGAGTGTTATATACTCGTGGTTCCACCCTAATTCAGCTGATTCATCCTAATCGGAAATACAGCCCTCATTGGCATGACGATAACGGGCATGACCCGGCAGATCCTTACTCGCGGATAATCCCCAATAAAGGTGATGTTCTAACTCCACTTTCAAAATTGCAGCTACAAAGGGGTAAACCATACGTGATATCCGGAGGAAATTTCAGCCTAGGTTCCTCTCTCTGCACCAATCTTGCGTGTGGTCGTTGTCTTTGTCAACGCTTTTGGTTCAATGGTTCACATGAAAAATCATGGATCAACAGTTATTATAATTGCCTAGATCACTTGCGTCAAGGCCTCTCAACAATCCTGAGCGCAGCACTTCGCATTCCGGGCAATGATGACATATTTGCACTTTGTCTTCAAAGATCTGGCATATGGTTGAGATGATTGGCAGGTCCGGGGTACGTGTATGAAGCATGACTTTCTCAGGAGAGATCGAAATGAGCGTACTGACTATCATATCTTCAATATCCATCTCCAGTTCCAGACCCGGCATCTCCACAACGACCTGTTCATCCTTTTGCACGGGCAACGGATGAAGTCCGGCATCAAGCACCTGAAATTCGTGCATTCCCTTGTGTACAAGATGAATCAGAGGTACTTTGGCTTCCTGAAAGAACACAAAATATTTTAACAGCCCCATAAACTCTTCATACTGCCGATCCATCCAGAACTCATCCAGGGCATATTCCACTAATTCCTGAAGCTCCTGTTTATATGGCCGTATGCGGAAGTTGATAATGCCTTCAAGGTGAAAGAAGTGAACATCCTCCAGATCCTGCCGTAGTCCACTGGCCAATGTCGTGCGGCGGCGATCCCGAAGTCCGGGTTGATCGAGATCACCATTTAATAGAAGTGGCATGCAGATACGATTGACCTTATCCACCTCATGCTCATCCATGACAGAACAAGCCTTGGCGATCATATCCTCCACCATGTTCCGTTCCTGTGTCTCCATAATGAAGTCGGCGAGTCCAAGGGAGAGCATATCACTGATCCGGGGAAGCCATTGCTGGAAGTCATCGTGATTCTCATTCCCTCTGCACACCCAGGTTGCTCTTCCATCATTATGTTTGAAGGTGAGCCGAAATCCTCTCTTACTTATATGTAAACCTTTGGTTTTTTCCTTGACACAACGATAAAATTGATCCGCTTCCTCCTGCCCCGATACATCAGTCCATACAGCAAACAGTTCCACAAGAATCACTCCTTTCCTTCCTGTTCAAAGTATATGGCAAGGCCGATGGGGATATACGAAGCGGATTGATGGAAAGCGTGTCATGATTTCTCAGTATATTATGAAGAGGTTTGGAGTTAAGACAAAAATGTGTTATTATTTTAATAACAGTATGTTTCACGGAAAAGGAGGGAAGCCAAAATGAGTCAACAACCCAGAATACTCCACTACACGATCATTATCATTTTGTGCGTTTTCCAAGCCTTGTGCTTCCCTATTCCGATGCAGTCCGAATCTGCCGTTGGGGTATCTGTTGATGCAACTTCCAACAAGGAAGTGCTTTCGCAAATACCCGAATCCCAGCAGAAACCTGTCATTCGCAAATACCCACAAGTCATGTCCAAGCTGATTGCGGTTACGCATAATAAGCCTGTCTTTCTTGTCCTCGCATTATTATTGATGCTGCGAATCCCTACAACGGGTCTGTCCTTTAAACCGTGGTATTGTCTGTTTAAACGCAGATTATTTCTGCTACCTATTAAGTTTACCAGTATGTATGTATCCCTCACCCCTACAGCACCGAAATACGTGAACGCTCTTCACTAGAGCTGTTACGACGTATTTACAGGTTGCTTTTGCATGGAGACACCTCTGAATCGAAGACGGTGCGCTTGTGCATAACTTATAACCCTTTTAGCACACGTTAGATAAACCATGTTTATGGCAGTACCTATTTTTGTTGTACCCACACCGACAAATTCAAATCATATGGCTGTGTCAGGAATTTCTGGCTCTGTTTACCCGCATCTTTTGATGTTCCTTTGAGCAGCAGATTATTCATTTTCGGGAAATAAGCCTGTCTTCTGTGGCCAGCCCCTAATTATAAGGAGGCAACAATCCATGGATGTACGCGAAACAGACTTGCCGGGAATCGGCAAAAAATTTCAAATCGAAACAAGCAGCGGTGATAAAATTGTCATTATTATTCACGATGACGGTCGCCGGGAGATGTACCACTTCGAGTATGATGATCCCGATCAAAGCATCTCGATGATCACGCTTGACGATTACGAAGCACGACAAATTGCTGCTATTGTTGGCGGATTAACTTACAAACCAAAGCAGCTTGAAAATATTGAAGTAACGTTTGACGACCTGATTATCGAGTGGTACAAAATCGAAGCATCCTTCGGATGTATCGGTAAATCCATCGGTGAATTGGACGTACGTCAAAACTCTGGGGCGACGGTTATTGCCGTTGTAGAGAAAAATCACAAAAAACATATCAGCCCAGGTCCGGAGGTAGTTATCAGTGCAGAATCCACGGTGGTAGCCGTTGGCGAACGCAATCAGCAGAAACTGTTTAAATCCCTCCTCCTGACTGGAAGGGGGTAAATAGATGGATCATTTGATATTCGAAGTAGGTCTGGCCCTTGTGCTCATTGCGGCAGCCGGCCTTTTATCGGCAAAACTAAGATTTTCGGTCGTTCCGTTTTATATTCTGATCGGGATGGCCGTTGGACCTCATGCCATGAAAATTTGGCATCTGGACTTCCGCTTCATTGAAAGTCAGCCTTTTATTGATTTCATGGGTCGTATCGGTATTCTGTTCCTTCTCTTCTACCTTGGGCTTGAATTCTCGGTAGGCCGTTTAATTAAATCGGGTCGCTCTATTGCAGTTGGCGGCTCGATCTACATCGGAATTAACTTTACGCTGGGATTAATATTCGGTTTTATGTCCGGTTTCCCAGTTGCAGAAGCACTTATTATTGCAGGTATAACTACCATCTCCTCCAGTGCCATCGTGGCCAAGGTACTTGTCGATTTGAAACGAACGGCCAATCCGGAAACCGAGATGATACTGGGAATTATCATGTTCGAAGATGTTTTCCTCGCTGTATATATCTCGATCTTGTCCGGACTTGTGCTTAGTGATTCATCCTCCATCGGAGGCGTCATCATGTCGGCACTTATTGCCCTCGGATTCATGCTTATCGTGATTATCCTGGGACGTAAAGCAACACCGTTACTAAACAAAGTGCTTAAAATTCGATCGAATGAGCTATTCTCTCTCGTTGTATTTGGAGCCTTGTTCCTGGTGGCCGGTTTCTCAGAAACCATTCATGTTGCCGAAGCGATTGGTGCATTACTGGTTGGACTGGTGCTTGCTGAGACAGAACATGCGAAACGGATTGAGCACTTGATTCTGCCGTTCCGTGACTTCTTCGGAGCAATCTTCTTCTTCAGCTTCGGATTGTCCATTGATCCGTTGTCTCTGGGTGGCGAAGCCGTGTGGTTGGCTCTGATTGCAGTTGTTATTACATTGTTTGGTAACTTCCTGGCAGGTATGATGGCCGGACGCAGTGCAGGTCTATCGCCCAAAGCATCAGCCAATATAGGATTAACCATTGTGTCACGGGGTGAATTTTCCATCATCTTGGCCAACATGGGTAAAGCCGGAGGACTGTTGCCAATGATTCAACCGTTTGCCGCGCTGTATGTCCTGATTCTGGCCATTCTGGGTCCTTTATTAACCAAAGAGTCCAAACATGTATTCCGTATATTGGATAAAATATTCAAGTTCAAAGATCCTCGGAAAAAGAAAGAAGAACCGAAGGTTCTGCAGAAAGAAGGATAATGCCTATGTCTGTACAGAACAGACATACTAATGTACTTCGCGGCTCTACGCCGATCTTTCTGTGACTAACCCAGGGGGATGGCTCGAAAGCCGCACTAAGGAGGATGACCTATGAAAGCACCTCTGATATCGGCTAATCCGGTGCCAAACACCGCCAAGACCAGAATATCGTCAACCCGCCGCTGGGTAAACCTGTTGCTTGTAATTGTCGGTGGAATTCTGGCCTCCGTGGGACTTGAATTGTTCTTACACCCCAATAAGATCATTATTGGAGGTATTACAGGCATTTCCTCCCTGTTCGCCCACTGGACCGAAATGAGGATTGGATTATTCCTATTTTTATTCAATGTTCCGTTCATATTTCTGTCTTACAAGATTGTGCAGAAGAAATTTGTACTGGTTACTGTTCTGGGTTTGGTTGTCTTTTCGATCGGTGCCATTGTGCTTCATCCCATGCCGCCACTTGTAGAGCATCCGCTGGCTGCCGCCATGTTTGGCGGATTATGCCTCGGACTCGGAATTGGGCTCGTCGTGCGGTATGGCGGGACACTGGATACGCTGGAAATCGGTGATCCGTCTTCCCGTCCACCTGAACGTGTATTTAGCGGAAAACGGATGCTTATCGAAAAAATAATCATGCTGCTTAACTTGTTGATCCTGACAGCCGCTGGTGTTGTCTTTGGCTGGGACCAAGCGATGTATTCCGTAATCGCCTACCTTATTGCTTATGAAATGGTGTACATTGCGTTCAGGGGATTCTCTTCGAAACGCAAAGTATGCATTTTGACCACACAGAGCTCTCAAGTTGAAAAAGCTGTACGCAAACGGCTGCGCCGTGAACCTGGAAGGCTGGAAGCTACTTCTGACTCAACACAACTCGCGATGGCGGAAGGATGGATCAGGCAGATCCCAGGTGCACTTTATTATGAGGTACATGTGCTGGAGATGATCTGGTTGAAGTCCATTGTGCGTCACATTGATCCACATGCGGGCATTGTGACGAATCCGGAAAAATAAAAATGGATCTGTGCAAAACAAAAAAACACTCTCTTACCCTATGGATGAACCATTTTGTCCAACAAGGTCAGAGAGCGTTTTTTTTGTTTTTTATAATTAAATAGATATTATAGCTCAACGATAGCTTTGACTACATGTGAATCTGGCAATAGCCATTTGTTTATCGCAGAAGGTAACTCATCAAACTCCACTCGGTGTGTGATATAACCATCCATGCTTAATTTCTTTTGACGCAACGTTGACAGGACTTGTTCAAAATCTTCTCGGGTGGCGTTTCGACTGCCCAGCATGCTCATCTCCCGCTTATGAAACTCAGGATCATGGAAGGTAATATCCGCTTTCACCAGTCCCACGAAAATGAGTTGACCACTATGCGCCACATATTTAATGGCCTCATTCATGGAATTCACGTTACCTGTTGCATCGAAGACAGCCGTAGCATAATCGCCTCCCGTGATTTCAGCCACTTGTTGTATGTTATGTTCATTAGCCTGTACCAGGTCATCTGCTCCAGCCCAAGTCCGGCTAAGCTGCAGCCTGTCCAGATTACGATCAACGGCAATAACACGGGCTCCCGCCTGTTTGGCAAATGCCATCACGCCAAGTCCGATAGGGCCAGCTCCAATAACAATGACATGCTCACCAGGCTTGATTCCCGCTCTTCTGACGGCATGGGCTCCAATGCTTAATGGTTCTACCATTGCTGTCTCATCCAGTGTCAGGCCTTCTGCTAAGAGCAGATGTGAGACAGGCACACTGATTTTTTCTCTCATGCCTCCGTCTACGTGCACACCCATGACTTGCATGGACGTACAACAATTGGTTTTTCCATTGCGACATGCAATACAATGACCGCAGTTCAGATACGGAATAATGCTTACCTGATCTCCTGGCCGTAGCCCTGCATCATTCGGGCCGATCTCTTCAATCACACCCGCCAGTTCATGACCAAGTACACGAGGATAGGTAAAGAATGGCTGATTGCCCTTGTACGCATGCAGATCCGTTCCACAGATCCCAATCCGCCGGATCGCAACCAACGCCTCCCCTTCTGCTCGTTCCGGTTGAGGCAGATCTTGCAGCTCCAAATGGTCTATTTCTTCACACACAATGGCTCTCATCGTTGTTCCCCCTTGGATGTTTCTGAAGTCGTATTGCTGTACTTTGTATTATATTCAGGACGTCCGCTTGACCACGTCTCATTATGCAATGGTGCCAGAATGCGCAGTACTTCCTCCAGTAGACTCTGATCCAACGGCTCTTCGATCCACGCTGCATTGTTGACGATATTGCGCTGATTCGCGCTGCTCACCAGTGTTGTTGGAATACGCTCATTCGACGTAGAGAACTGCACGGCCAACTTGGCAATGTCACTGCCTTGTTCTGCGCAGAAGCGGGCAGCTTTCATGCAGAGCTCTTTCACCCGTTCATCTGCCGGATGCCAGGCAGGAGCACCTCGGGTACTTAACAAGCCCATGGAAAGAGGGGAAGCATTCACGAGTCCAATTTCTTTCTTTTCCAACAGCGGCAACAAAGATAACAATGAGGTATCGTTCAATGAATAATGACAATACGAGATGATCGCATCCGCATTGATCTGTGGCAGAACCTTCTCGAACAATGGCAAGGGTAAGCCACAAATGCCCGCATGTCGTATAATTCCCTGCTCTTTCAGACGCAGCAACGTTGGAAAAGCTTCTTCGATAATAATCTCTGCTGGCACAAATTCAATATCATGCAGGAACAGAATGTCGATATAGTCTGTATGCAGTCGATCCAGGCTCTCTTGCACACTATTCAGAATTCGCTGACGTGAAAAATCAAACTCATTTTCCCCATACCGTCCGGCTTTGGTTGATAACATATATGAACTGCGCGGCAAGCTACGGATGGCTTCACCCAATACCTTCTCAGCCTTGGTCAGCCCGTAGTAAGGTGAAACGTCTATGTAATTCATCCCCGCATCTACGGCCGCATGTACAGTGCGAATCCCTTCGTCCCGGTCAATGTCACGAAATACAGAACCGAGTGAGGATGCTCCAAAGCTCAATACAGGTACGTTCAGTTCCGTCTTGCCAAGTATTCTTCTCTTCATCGGTTTACCCCTTCCAGCGTGTCTGACTACACAAGTTCCCTTTCATTGTAACAGTTCAATTTCAATATAAAATATCGCCAATTGCGTAACATGTACTGTTTGATGACCTCGAACCGCTAGAAAGAAATCAAAAAGCCCGCCGTCTCTCCATACGGAGTAGTCAGCGGGCTTGGCTTCATAAATACTATCTAACGATCAGCATTTATGGGAGTAGTATTCAAATAATCAGGATTAGTTCTGCATTACGAAATCTTCATGCACAGTATTCTCTTCATCGAACATGCGCAAGATGTCGTAACGGGTGTTACGTTGTGCCGGAATATAACCGGACTCTCGAATCAAACGCAGAATGGATTCAATGTTCACTTTGTAAGTTGCACCAGCAGCAGATACAACGTTCTCTTCAATCATGGTGCTACCAAAGTCATTACATCCAAATTCAAGCGACTTCTTACCGATCTCAGGACCCATCGTTACCCAAGAGGATTGAATGTTCTTGATATTATCAAGCACCAGTCGGCTGATGGCTACAGTTTTCAAGTACTCTTCAGGAGTCTGACGCTCCAGCTTAAGGTTGGTATTGTCTGGCTGGAAAGTCCAAGGAATGAATGCCAGGAAACCTTCGGAATCATACTTGTTCGCAATACATTCGTCCTGAGCTTCACGAACACGGAGTAAGTGCAATGCACGCTCTTCCATCGATTCACCAAGGCCGATAACCATCGTTGCCGTGGTGTTCATTCCGATGCGGTGTGCAGTTTGCATAACGTCCATCCAATCCCGCCATGAACCTTTCAAGCGGCTAATTTTCCGACGTGTGCGGTCATCCAGAATTTCAGCGCCGCCGCCAGGCAAAGAGTCGAGTCCAGCTTCGTGAATGGCACGAACAACCTCTTCCAATGTAAGACCATCGGAAACCTCAACCATTTTCATAATCTCAGCTGGGGAGAAAGAATGCATGGTGATGTTCGGGAAACGCTCTTTGATGGCTTTCAACAGGTCTGTATAATAGCTGAAAGGCAAATTTGGATTCGTTCCACCTTGCATCAGAATCTCGGTACCATTCACATCTTCCGTTTCCTGAATCTTTTGGAAAATCACTTCGTCCGGAAGCACATACCCTTCATCCGAACCAGGTCTGCGGTAAAAAGCACAAAAACGGCAGTACACATCACACACGTTCGTGTAGTTGACGTTACGCCCAATTACAAATGTTCTGTATGGTTCAGGGTGCATGCGTTTCATAATGACATTAGCTGCTGCCCCGATTTTGTCCACTTCATCGGATTCAAATAGCTGAATCGTGTCTTCCAAGTCCAAACGTTCGCCCCGAAGGGCTTTATCTAAGATACGGTCTACCGTACTCATCGTAAAAAAGCCTCCCTCATGAAGAGAAATTATATAACGATCCGTCCCAACTTGTTCAAGAGAAGCAAGTTCTGGTGGCAACATCGTATTTCTGTACTCCACATATCGTAACACAGGTTACATGTGAAAAAAAGCACCTTATGAGTAGGTGCTTTAAAAATAAGTAAAAATTTTGACATATGGTATGGAATTTATTCGAACTTAAATGATACGGATAGGCGAATGTGGGCACTTCACTTTTGCTAGGATTCCTGAAGCGCTTGTTCCAAATCTACAATCAGATCTTCAATATCTTCCAGACCTACCGAGAAACGCAGCAACCCGTCTGTAATGCCACGGTCATGGCGAACCTCAGCCGGCATTGCCGCATGAGACATCATTGCAGGGTAGGACAGAATACTCTCCACAGCTCCCAAGCTTACAGCAACAATAGGTAGTTTCACCCGGTTAAGAACTGCTTTTGCGCGATCGCCTGAACCGACGTCAAATGAAACGACAGCTCCATATCCCGTTGACTGACGCTCATGTGCCTCGCGGCCCGGATGATCCTCCAGTCCAGGGTAGAAGACAGCGGTAATATCACTGCGCTCATTAAGCCATGCCGCAAGTTTGGCTGTGCTCCGTTCACTATGCGCCATACGTGCTCCCAAGGTTTTCATCCCGCGCATCAGAAGCCAGGATTCTTGTGCCCCGAGTACCGTTCCGAGTCCATTTTGCAACTGTTTCAATTGTACGCCCAGCGATTCCGTGCGAGCAACAGCAAGCCCCGCTAACACATCACTGTGACCCCCGAGAAACTTGGTAGCACTATGTACGACAATATCCACGCCAAGCTCAATCGGACGCTGATAGTACGGTGTCATAAAGGTGTTATCCAGAATCGTGATCAAGTCATGTTCCTTCGACCAGTCAGTCACGGCAGCGATATCCGTAATACGCAGAGTTGGGTTGGACGGTGTTTCCATATAAACTGCCTTGGTGTTCGGCTTGAGTGCCGCTTTTACTTCATCTATATTGGTCATGTCTACAAAGGTCGTCTCAATCTGCATACGGCTTAATATGGAAGTAAGCAACCGATACGTACCTCCATATACATCTTCCGTTACAATCATGTGATCGCCTGCGGAGAACATCATGAACACGCTGGATATTGCAGCCATTCCCGATGAATAGGCGAACCCTCGTGCTCCGCCCTCCAGCAGTGTGATGTAATCTTCCAGAGCCTGACGTGTCGGATTACCCGAACGACTGTAATCATGTTGAGGCGGATTGAAGATATCAAAATGATGGAAGGTTGAGGCTTGATAGATCGGTACACTGGAAGCTCCCGTTGTTTTGTCGATTTCATCACCGAAATGAAGCAACTTGGTATCAAATTTCAACTCGGCATTGGGTTTGTTGTTGGACTCACTCATGAGTGCACGCCTCCTTCAACTTCCTGCTGTGCAGCTGTCAGAGCATTGCCAAGATCCGCAATCAGATCATCCGCATGTTCAATGCCTACAGAGAACCGGAGCAGTCGATCATCCACACCTACGGCATCACGAATTTCAAGCGGAATATCCGCATGCGTTTGTACTGCCGGGTAGGTCATCAGTGATTCCACTCCACCGAGACTTTCGGCAAAAGCGATCAGTTTGATATGACGCAGCAATGGTTCCACATAACGTGCATCCTTCACTTTGAAAGAGAAGATACCTGTGTTTCCCGTGGATTGTTTATTCTGAACTTCATACCCCGGATGATCCGACAGACCTGGATGATAGACTTCACCCACCGCTGGATGCTCAAGCAAACATTTGGCAATGGTAAGTGCGTTGTACTCATGACGTTCCATACGAAGAGCCAGCGTTTTCATACCTTTCATCAACTGGTAGGAGTCACTCGGAGACAAAACCGCTCCAATGGAATTATGCAGGAATGCCATCTCTGCAGACAGTGCCTCACCCTTGGTAATAATTAGTCCAGCCAGCACATCATTGTGTCCGCCCAGATATTTGGTAGCGCTATGAATGATGATATCGGCACCCAGTTCAATCGGACGTTGGAAAAATGGAGTCAACAACGTGTTGTCAACAATGGTCAACAGGTTGTAACTTTTCGCCCAGGAAGCAACGGCTTCCACATCGGTGATCATCATCAGTGGATTGGTTGGTGTCTCAATAAATACAGCTTTGGTATTCGGCTGACGAACCTTCTCCAGTGCTGCAAGGTCATTCGTGTCCACATAACTGGCCGTTACACCGAAACGAGACAGGATGCGTTCAAGCAGACGATAGGTTCCACCGTACAGATCCAGCGATACAATCAGATGATCCCCTTGACCAAACATGGCAAAGATCGTTTGCAGTGCGGCCATACCCGAACTACACGCAAAGCCTGCATCACCGGACTCCAGCGCCGCGGCTGCTTCTTCCAATACTTTACGGGTTGGGTTCGTCGTACGAATGTAATCAAACCCCGTGCTTTGTCCAAGCTTCGGGTGGCGAAACGCAGTGGATTGATAGATCGGAAAGTTAATGGCGCCTGTTACCGGTTCATTGATGGACCCAATTTGTGCTAAGCGGCTTTCGATTTTCAACTTGTTGTTGTCTTCCATTGCTGCATCCTCCTGTAATCTCGATTAGATTTGCGGGCCAATATCGTAAGGTGTCTCTTGATACACATAGTAATTGAGCCAGTTAGAGAATAATAAGTTGGCATGAGCGCGCCAAGTAGCTGGTGGCACACGGGATGGGTCGTCGTTCGGATAATAATGTCTAGGTAGTGCGATATCCAACCCTTTGGCTGCATCCCGATCATACTCCCACTTTAATGAGAACGGGTCATACTCGGCATGTCCTGTGGCGAAAATTTGTTTGCCGTCTTTGGTAGCAACCAGGAAAATACCCGCTTCCTCGGATTCAGCCAAAATCTCTAAATTCTCATTCTTTTCAATATCTTCTCGTTTCACTTCCGTATGACGGGAATGTGGAACGTTGAATACTTCATCGAATCCACGCAACAATGGAACATGTGGTTTATTGATGGTGTGCGGGAAAACGCCAAAACATTTCTCATCAAGTGCAACTTTGGGTACGTTAAAATGATGGTATAAACCTGCCTGGGAAGCCCAACATATGTGAAGGGTCGAAGTCACATTGGTTTTGGTCCATTCGAAGATCTCCTGGATTTCATTCCAATAGTTCACGTCTTCGAAATCCATCTGTTCCACAGGGGCACCGGTAATGATCATGCCATCGAAACGGCGATGCTCAATCTCATCGAAGGTTTTATAAAACAAATCCAGATATTCCTGAGATGTATTCTTCGATGTGTGAGACTTGGGATGTACGAGAACAACATCCACCTGGATGGGCGTGTTTCCGACCAGACGAAGCAATTGTGTTTCGGTCGTTTCCTTTGTAGGCATCAGGTTTAATATAGCGATACGGAGCGGACGAATATCCTGCTGATAGGCAGAAGTTTCATCCATGACGAAGATATTCTCTCCTTCAAGTACTTCTTTTGCGGGTAGCGTATCGGGTATTTTGATTGGCATGGTAAGTCTAACTCCTCCTTGTGCATAGATAGATGCAGCTAACGCTGGTTTGATGTCTTCACATCAATACAGTTATAGACTGCCTTGAGCTTGTAAAAAACATTGAATTGCTCTTCCATCCAACGTTACATACAACCTCAAGTTCCTTAGCGAAAATCACTGCTGAGAAGTCGGGGCATATGACAAAGACCTTCCTCGGATTTCGAGAAAGGTCATATGTAAATAGATATGCGCCTCTCTCATCTCTCAGTTACAACAGTGCCACTTGACACTTGGTCGCTGCAAGAATTAGCACCGTGCGGTATACCGCCGGTTGCCGGGTTTCATCGGGCCAGTCCCTCCACCTACTCTTGATAAGATTTCGCTGTATTAGATTGTAATTTAATATGGTTCACCGTCTACTTTATTACATTAATGCCCTCACGTCAAGTTGCAGTTCCATGTCTGCTGTCCAGATCGGAACCGTTCATCATCCGTTGTCATACACTGCCTCAGGGCGCGAAATAGACACATTTTTGCGCTTGAAAGCACCTTGTACCAGCGGTATACTAAACAAGGTGTTATAAACCCTTATGTGAGAGGTGACATATTAAATGGATGGCGACCCGAGGCCTGACTGGCAGCCGAATTCCGACAAACTGCATAGAGAATTGACATCAGCATGCCGGCAGCGGGACGTGACTTCCGTTTGATCATATATTGAACGCAGCCCTGATCTCCAGGCTCCGCTGCCGACCGGCTGATTTGTTCTTTTTGCGCCCATAATGATAATATCCGCCAACTTGGCGGGTGCAGAAGGAGTAGATTAACGATGAAAATCCGGTTGGTAAACAACGGTGTATTTATTCCGGTGGACGACATTCAGCAGGCGCTGACTCCACCAGCGGAAGGATTTTACTGGATTGATGCAGACGTAGACGATTTGGCGGTACTTCAGCCGCTGTTCTTGATGCATGATCTGGCTGTGGAAGACTGTCTTAGTGACGAAGAACAACGTCCGAAGATTGAAATTTATGAGAACCATTATTTTATTGTGATTAACAGCATTCGTTTCGATGATGAAGAGATATTTCTGCGTGCAGTCAACCTGTTTCTCGGCAGACATTTTATCATTAGTGTTACGAAGCAGAAGGTCAGCGAATTGCGCACACTGAAACCAATCCTGTGGGAACAGGAAATCAGCACACCGGACCGGCTGTTGTATTTGCTGGTTGACTTGATCGTTGATAATTATTTCACCGTAGGTGACCGGATTGAAGCTCGAATCGAGAAGCTTGAGGAAGACATTCTGATGCATACCAAAAAATCTCATCTGAATGAAATTATCGGGCTGCGCAGTGAGATTCTATGGTTGAAAAAAGTGCTTGGACCTCAGAAAGAGGTCATTAATACACTGAACAAAAAAGATCTGCGTCTTATTGATGATCAACTGCAAAAGTATTTCAGTGACATCTATGAGAATGCTGTAAAAATATCGGAGACCTTTGAGACGTATCGGGACCTGATGGGCAACTTGCGAGAAGCCTACCAATCCAGTATTGCGAACCGGGCGAATGAGATCATGCGTGTGTTTACCGCCATTACAACGGTCTTCATGCCGCTGACGGTCATAACCGGTATATACGGCATGAACTTTACGAATATGCCTGAGCTTAACTGGAAATACAGCTATTTTGTTGTGATTGGCCTGATGGTTACACTGGGCCTGAGCATGTTCTTCATTTTCCGCAAAAAAGACTGGGTATGAACTCTTGTGAAATAACAAAGACGAAGCGCTCCACTTGGAGATCCGCCTCGTCTTTTTTAATATCCTACAACTAACCTACGTTCCGCTCTGTCTCTGCATGCCTACGAAACCGAATTCGAATCATGCGCAGTCTTTCATAGACCTGCTCCAGACTTCCTCCGTCGGGCTTCTCTCCTCCATACACCTTATGTAATACTGGCTTCAGGAACGTATCTCCCAGCTCCTCATACGCACTCCATACAGCTTCTTGTTCGTTCTCTGGCATCACCGCCAGCTCCACATCAAGAAGACAATCGGTGTCATACCCTTCGAGATCCAGTGCCTCTAACAACTCAATCAACTCTCGTCGGGATAGTCCGGATCGATGAACAATCTCCTCTAACGTATACCCTTCCTTCATGCCTTCAAGCACCTGCTTGCGCGTGGTGAACTTATCAAGTTCCTGTTTGTACTTCTGCTCTCTCTGCTTATATAACCAGCTCTCATACTCTTCTTCCTTCAGCGCCGTGTAGACCCATTCCAGCGGGAATGTCGTTGAACGCTCCAATCCATTGGTAATCTCCATCCATTCCGCACCATAGTCGGTTGCTTTGCTCTCCCCGACACCCGGCAGTTGTATCAGTTCATCCATCGTTTGAGGAACAAAGGCACTGATCAAACGCAGCAGACGATTCGTTGCAATAAAATACGGTGCCTTCCGGTCAGACACGGCTCTCTTCCTGCGCCATGTGCACAGATCCGTATATAACTGTTCATTGCCGTATAACTCACTGTAACAATGCAGCCGCTGTCCACCATAACTGCGTGACTTCAGATCATCATTCTCATGAAATAACCCCTGCAACTGCGGTCGGTACCCTTCACTCATCTGTATCGCAAGCTGATGACGGTAAATATGAAGCAGTTCCTCCCAAGAAGTCCCTTCATACCAGATGTTGTCCTCACGATCTCCTTCCTCGTAGCGACTCCATCCCAGCTGCCAACTATCTTCCTCTTCCCCAATCCATAGTTGTGCATACTCTGCATTCTGATCTGACATTCTGGACAATCTGTTCATGAAAATGACTTCCATTTTCCGTTCCCTCCCTATAACTTTTCAGCATATACGTGTTAGTTAAGCTACCTATAGGCAGCACAAAAAGCACCTCTCCTGCAAAATCCATGCAAGAGAGGTGCTTCCTCATCAACCGTGCTATGCTGTTGCCCATATCATACCACAATGGTAAAATTCGTCAATCCTTTATTGATCTACTTATTCAACGCCAATTTGGCAAGCGCCAGCGAACCACACAGTCCCGCATTGTCACCAAGTCCTGGTGAAACAACATACTCGTCAATCTCGGATTGAAGTGCCGGATGCTGAACGTATCCTGCAAGCAGCTCCTGCAACTTGCTACGAACCATCGGGAACAAGTGCTCCTGCTTCATCACTCCGCCACCCATGACGATTTTCTGCGGAGAGAGAATGAGAACATAATTCATCAGGGCATGTGCCAGATAATGTGCTTCAATCTCCCATGCTTTATGATCTGCAGGCAGTTCATAAGCCGGTTGCTCCCAACGTTTGTTAATGGCCGGGCCTGCTGCAAGGCCTTCGAGGCAGTCGCCATGATACGGACAGAAACCTTCATATGTATCCTCCGGATGTCTGCGTACAATGATATGTCCCATCTCTGGATGTGACAATCCATGGACCATTTTACCCCCAACTACAGCCCCTGCACCAATACCTGTACCCACAGTGATATACAGACAGCTCTCAAGGCCTTGTGCAGCGCCCCACGTTGCTTCTCCAAGTGCCGCACCATTCACATCCGTATCAAATGTCATCGGTACATCAAAATGCTCCTTGAGCTTGCCAATCACGTTATACTGTCCCCAATGTGGTTTCGGTGTTGTTGTGATATAACCATACGTTGGGCTTCCTTCAATCGGATCAATCGGCCCAAATGAACCTACGCCCAGAGCATCAATGCCCTTGCCTTCAAAAAACGAAATCACTTGCGCCATGGTCTCTTCCGGTGTCGTCGTGGGAAAACTTACGCGTTCCAGAACCTCTCCATTTTCTGTGCCAATACCACATACAAATTTGGTTCCGCCTGCTTCAATTGCGCCTAAGATCGTCATGTTAGTCACACTCCCAAGTTAGTTTAAAAAAGTAATAATCGTTCGTGCTTTACTGGATGACACTAATTCCCCTGCTACTTGTTCTCCAGCTTGGACAATCGTTTCATTAAGGTCTGCCTCCAGCTATCTGACAGCGCAGGAATGGCCAGCAGCGTCTGGATACCATCGACATCTTCTTTACCCTGATGCATAATTCGATTGGCTTCAAGAACCGTCATTGATGTTGGATCGGTGCTGATCCGTCGCAATATGGATGAAGGACTTATCTCACCTTCTTGCAATACACGAAAGTAAAAGCCGGTATGTCCAGTCTCCTGAAAAAAAACAGGCAGTTCCTTATAATCATACCGCGCCCCCAGCTTGAAACAAGGTTGTCTGGGCTGACTGACCTGCACTGTGGCTTCGCCCAACTCGTAGACATCGCCAATCCTGACGTCTTCTTCGGCACAGCCTTCAACCGTCAGATTTTCTCCACAAGCTCCCCAGTCCAGCTTGCGATCCATCAGCTGTTCCAGTGCCGGATAACGACTGTAATCGTATACACAAACGGCCTTGTCAGGTCCACCATGATGCACCAGGTCCGCCTGCGCATCCCCTGTCATTCCAGTGAATGACAGGAAAACCGCGTCGGATACAGGATGTTTCACAATGCCGCTCATCACTTCACGCTTCTGCCCAGGGAGCGGTTGCGGCAGTCCTACATTAAGGGCCAGAACAGCTGTGTTACCCTCCCCTGGCTTTCGATCCGATGTGAGTGTCATTTGCATCATACCTCCCATAATCACTTTCTTTTAACGCACAGAGCCTCCAAATACAAGTGTATTACTCAAAAGCCTACCTGGAGAAGTCAGCATTTTGCCTCCGGCATACATACCTGAGGATGCACCACCATCCAGATTCATGGCCTGCTTCGCACCAAGCTTCTGCATTACCGCTGCCCACTCCTTGATTGTTGCCCCGGAAACGGTAGCCAGCATGACAGAACCGTCCGCCATGATCGCGATACCACTTCTGGCTCCGGAAGCATTAAGAATCTTGGCATCCTTGAAACCTTCGCTCGTCGGATTTACAGCGACCTTGCCGTCTTTCACCAGACGCGGGCCTGCTCCCACAGCAGTCACGACATCTTGCCAAGGGATCTCTTTACCTGCTGCGTTCGTGTATTTGTAATTCATTTCTACGGTTGAACCAACAGTGAAACGATCCGAAGAAGACTTTTGATTGCCTGTGAAGACCAGTACCGAGCCATTCTTAGGAATCGCAACATTGGTGTTGGGTACTTTTTTGGTCACGATGCCATTCTCCATGACTACGGCAGTACCGCCTTTAAACCCGACTGTGGCACCTCGTTCAGGCGTATACAGCATTGTAATGCTGGCATTGGCTGAAGGTGTTCGATTAATAAAAGTCGCATACCAACTGCGTGATTTGCCTTTTGTATCCGTTACTTTACCTGTCAAACTCACCTGAAGTGAATCCATAATCGCCGAGCCGTCTTCCTTAAATCCGATGGATGTTCCGTATCTTCCAATATGTATGACCTTGCCGTTTGCTATTAACATACCGTATGGATCTGGTGCTCCGTTATATGCTTCGAAAAATGCTCCGTTAATGGCTGCTTGTGCACCATAGGCTTTCACAATGGATGGCAATGTAGCCGTCTGGCCAACTTGCTTCTTCGCGAGTCCCACGGTAACCGGTGTTCCCTTCGGAATCGAAACGGTCTGTACGGTAAAATTACGTCCTGCTGCTTTTACTTTCTGTACTTTGGTGCTAATTGCTGCTTTGGCATCCACTGTCTGTGGCGCACTTACTGCTCCTGAAAGAATTACGGGCAAGGCCAGGACGAGGGCCATAGCCCCTGTCCACCACTTTTTGCCTGTTCGTACGTTCTGCTTGTTGCTCACCCTATCGCCACTCCCATCCAAGAGCCAAGGCTCTTCATCTCAAGTTGTTCAAACTTGTCCATCACCATATCCGGATCAAGACGCAATTCACAGATATCCAGCGCACAGGCAACCGGAACAGCACAATGAATCTCTGCCAGTTTGCGGGACAGATGAAGCATGTCCAGATCATTCTCAATCTTGTTGCGCACCGAAGGGGTCAGTTTATCCATGTTGCTTAGAATCCCTTCAATGGAGCCGTACTCCTGTACAAGCTTCAACGCTGTTTTCTCACCAATTCCCCGTACTCCGGGATAATTGTCACTGGCATCTCCCATCAGACCCTTCATGTCAATCACTTGACGAGGTGTCAGTTGTTTCTCTGCCATGAGCGTTTCAGGGTTATACACCATGTAGTTGCCATGACCTTTTTTCATAATAATGATACTCGTGCGGTCATTAATCAGTTGCAACATGTCGTGGTCACCCGTCAGTACCATAACATTCATATCGGTCTCTTCGGTATAATACTTAGCAAGCGTCCCGATGCAATCGTCGGCTTCGAATCCTTGTGCACCTATATTCGGAATACCCAGGCTATCCATGACTTCACGAATCAGGGCAAACTGGGGAATCAGGTCATCCGGAGCTTCGGCCCGGTTGCCTTTGTAGGCTGCATATTCTTCACCGCGGAACGTCTTACCGCCCATATCCCAACAACATACGACATGACTTGGCCCAAAAGTCTGAACCGCATCCCAGAAATAACGGATAAATCCGTAGACTGCGTTGGTAGGCAATCCTGCCTTTGTACGTCTGATATATCCGCTTGCAGATGTCGCATAAAAAGCACGGAACAACACCGCCATACCGTCTACCAGCAACAAAGTAGGTTCATTACGTTGATTCACTTGAATTTGTTCTCTCCTATCTAAATCTAGCATATAAAATATCGAAACTAATTTTATCATTATAGCATAGTTCCGCCAACCATCGTTCAGCCAAAAAAGCCCTGAATTTTGAACAATTCAAGGCTGATATTCAGCACGTTTATGCGTTATTCCATTCCTGCTCGTACGTTTCTTCCTTGAATCCAACTGTCACCTTTTCTCCGTCCGTAACAATCGGACGTTTGATCAGTCGACCATTGGAAGCCAGCAAACGAACCTGTTCATCAGCAGACATGCCTGGCAGCTTGTCCTTCAGTTGTTGTTCTTTGTACACTTCCCCGCTCGTATTAAAGAACTTCTTCACCTCGAGCCCACTCTTCTGGATCAGTTCGGTTAGTTCAGATTCAGATGGCGGTGTGTCGAAAATGGGGATTAGCTCCAGCTCATGTCCTTGCGCTTCAAGCCATTTTACAGCTTTGCGACATGTACCGCATTTGGCATATTGATATACTTTTAAGTTGCTCATGGTATGTGTTCCTCCTGTGCTCCGGTGTGGCTCCGGTTTCGACTTCCCGCTTCCCTTGGTTTGCTTCGCAAATCCAAAAGTCGCTCCAAATCGATACCATCGCCATGTAATTTTACTGATTTTTGCGAATGAGATCAAAACACACATTCGCTATATTGTTTGAATCAAGACCTTACTACGTTGCTTTAATCACTTTAAAATCATTTTATAGTTTGGACATGTTAACACATTTAATCATAAAACTACTAAACATCAGTAAATTAAAATATGAAATCATATTGATTAGCCTACGGCATGTTGTTCGGGTGCATTATAGCACCCCTCACAAACAAGATTTAAGCAAACTGCGTTGAACCTCAGGCAGAACAGGCCCAGCAGGATGGAGCGTACATAAATCTATGAAACCTACACACACAGAGGGCATATTTAAGGGAATCTAAAGACCCCTTTGCAGGCTTACTACAGCTCTTCTCTGGGTGCTGCCTCATCATTCAAACGCTGCTCAAGTGCGGCCATATCTGCTGGGAAAGGGGCCTGGAACGTTATGCGTTCTCGTAGAATCGGATGTTCGAACGTCAATTCGCGAGCGTGTAAGGCCTGGCGTTGGATCCAGCTATCCCGTTCTTCCCGAACAGCTATGGCCTGCTCATTGATCTCATGCTCAAGTAGTGTCTTGTACATCCGATCACCAATTAATGGACAGCCGATGGACGTCATATGTACCCTTATTTGATGGGTTCTGCCACTTTCCAGCTTGAGGCTTATCGCACTGGCACTGCCCCCTGACCAACGTCTTAAGGTCCTGTACAACGTTCTTGCAGCGTAACCATCAGGTGTTACGATTCGTCGGTGTGGCTCCTCAGGATCGCGGTCAATCGGCCCATCCACTGATCCTTGTTCCGGGACAGGGCTGCCGTGCACAAGTGCAATATATTTCTTATCCACTGTTCCTGCAATCATCTGTTCGGACACATGCTGATGCACATAAGGGTTCTTGGCTATGGCCAGCACACCTGACGTTTCCTGATCAAGTCGATGAATCGGTCTGAACCGGAAGCGCTCGCCCTTGGATTTCCAGTAATGCACAACCCCATTCGCCAAAGTCCCCGTGTAATGACCATGTGTTGGATGAACGATGATGCCCGCATCCTTGTTTACTATAAGCAAGTGCTCGTCTTCATACAGAACGGTAAAGGGAATAGGTTCAGGCAAAATATCATCCGATTCCTCCTGCTCCATACGAACTTCAACAACATCACCCACAGCTACCTTGACGCTAATGTATACTCGCTCTCCATTTAGCATGACACCTTGCTCCGTCAGCTTGATTTTGGACAAAAGCTTACGCGACACCAGCAGCCGGCGCTGAAGCACGGTCTTCAGCAGCCAGCCATCTTCTTGTTCGGTCACCGTGTAAACAATCGGCGAATAGTATTGGCTCATTCTTTGCGGCGGAAGACTTTTTTGCTCCGCACATATTCAATATCCGCCACCTGTTGTCTCGCATTGGCCGTCCGTGCAACCACGAAGAAGTAATCAGACAGTCGGTTTAGATACCGTCGTACAGACGGATTAATATCGGTATGTTGTCCGAGTGTTACCGTGCGACGCTCTGCGCGACGACAGACCGTACGGCACACGTGAAGAGCAGAAGACAGCTGACTGCCCCCTGGAATAATGAACCGTTCCACTTTTGGATTCTCTGCATCATACTGGTCAATCCATTGTTCCAGACGTGTAACCATTTCATCTCTCACCTTATATTTCGCCTCACTAATCTTCACGAAGGCCAGATCCGACCCGCAATCGAACAGTTCCTGCTGCACTTCCAGCAGATGTTCGCGCAGATCTTCGAATTCGCCTTGAGCAGAGTCAATAAGACTGATCGCCTGGCCAACAAAACAGTTCAACTCATCAATCGTGCCATAAGCCTCCACTCGGTCATCATCCTTGATGACGCGTCCACCGATGACCGAAGTCTGTCCTTCGTCACCTGTTCGTGTATATATGCCCATCGTTATCCCTCCAATTGGTAATATAATAATGAATACAGAAATGCCTTTTTTCAGAAACCGTATATAACTTTACACGTATATAAGAATTGGTGTGCTCTGCCGAGTATACGACAAATCGAAGCAAACCAAAAGTAAAGGAGACGATTATGCAAAACTGGATAACCGATTTCATGGAACAATACGGCTACATCGGCATTGCACTCATCATTGCTCTTGAGAACGTATTTCCCCCGATTCCATCCGAAATCATCTTGCCGTTTGGCGGGTTCATGACCACCTATACCAGTCTCACCATTCCAGGTGTTATTATCGCTGCAACCATTGGCTCCGTCCTTGGTGCTGTAATCCTGTATGGTATCGGACTTCTCATTGACGTCGAACGACTTGAGAAAATTGTGGACCGTTGGGGACATGTTCTGCGCATCAAAAAAGAAGATATTCACCGTGTCGATGCATGGTTTGACAAATATGGCATGTGGACCGTATTATTCTGCCGAATGGTCCCCCTCGTCCGTAGTCTGATCTCGATACCCGCAGGCATGTCCAATATGAAATTTGGTTTATTCCTCCTTTTTACAACCATTGGTACATTGATCTGGAATGTCATTCTTGTCTGCGTTGGTGCTGCGCTTGGCGCGTCATGGGATAGCATATTGCACTTTATGGACGTCTATTCCATCGTAGTGTATGTCATTCTCGCCATCATTGTTATCGGATGTATCATCTGGTGGATCAAACGTAGCAAAAAGCAAAAATAAAAAAGGTAGATTAATAAATAAAGCCTCCTCTCCACCAATTCGTGGTAAAGGAGGCTTCTTTATGTCACCCGTTTATCTCATCTCGCTATCGTTCATCTTCATCTCGCATGCCATGACTCTTCAGATCGATAGCCAATCCAGATACCAGCATGTACATCTTTTCAGCATGGATCTGCAACATCCGATTAACCGAAGCCATTCTCGCTGTAAATATTCGTTCTTCCTCGGTAGGATGTAATGTGCCATGCATTTCATTGGTAATCACAAGCAACTTGCCCTGATAAGACAATAGCGCATCAAGCAAAAGCTGTGTCTCTGAACGCTGATGATTCAGATCCTCTGTTGCCCTGAAACCGGCAGCCATCCAGGAGGTCAGACTGTCTACAATTACAATTCGCTGATCCGCCAAAAACAGATTGGATTCCCGATTAATCTGGGTAATCACCTCTGTCAGATGCTGACCATTTCCGGCATGAATGGCACGATAATGAGCGGATGGCAATTCGGGAATAACGGGATCATGATCACCAGTGGATAAATATACACCCTCCCGGCTAATCCCGGCAGCGTACTTGAGGGCAAACCGCGTTTTACCACTACCTATGCCGCCTGTGACCGTAATCAGCAATCCGCTTCCCTCCTTCCATAGCCATTCTGAATTTTCTTTACTCTGTCAGCGCCTTCAGCACTTTCTTGGATTCTTCGACATTGGAAGAGGACACCGGGATTGTAGCGAACAGATTGCTCGCGGCATATTCTACATCTTTAAACATTTTCATATCTTCGAGTGGTATGCCGTAAAGATGTGATTCTTGCTTGAGATCTGAACCGTCATCTCCTTCCCCTTTCTCGACCAATACACCCCCCTCAAATACACCCCGTTCAAACTTCTTGGGATCAAACGTATCATCCAGCGGAATGTTGGAGCCATTGCTACCGTATTGTTTCATATCATTTTCAGGCAAAATGAAGATGTCATGTCCTCCAGCCGCGTACTCAACCATGATTTTCTGGACATCATACATTGCACTGGTGATCACTTCCACCTTGGGTTCCTCACCCAGTTTCTGTTGCAGATTGATCTGCAACTGTTCTGAGATTACAGATGGATTTCCTTGGTTATCAATGATGAAAATGGAAAAACCATCTTTACCTCCACATCCAGCAAGCAGAAAAACGATAGAAATGATCGCAGTAAGCCCCAAAAATCTCTTCATTCCAGTTCCCCCTTTAGTCTCCTATGTCCAATATATCACAATTGTTCCACGCAAAAAAACAAGCTGGCTTATTGGGGAATTACTTTGCCTCTACACACAAAAAAGAAGACCATCTCAGGTCTCCCTTCCTAATTCGATTAATGAAACGTTTCAATCCAGCAAAAACGTTATCTTCCTTTAATCGGGTTAGCCTTCATATATTCGTTAATCTTTAGATCCAGCAAACTGCTGATTTCAATTACAATATCGGATGTGAATGATTTCTCTTCGAGGAAGATCTGTTCCATCTTGCGACGAAGCATATGAATTTCATCTTCCAAGGAAATGTCATGCAAAGATGCGTTATCGGGTTTCACCGACCATCGGTCGCCATGATCGCCTTCTGCCAGAACGTGCCCACGATTCGTCGGTAAATCATATTCAACACAAAACAAAGCTAACCCCTCCTTGGAAAAATGGTTTCCAAATATATGAAAACTTATTTCAAATTGAAATTATATCACATTATTTTGTAAAAGAAAGTTATTTTTTTCCAATGATAACAACATCACATTTGTAAATAGGTTCTACTTTAGTATTAACCCTCTTTTTGCAATTTGTAAACAAAGTTTCCGATTCGTTCCAAAGCTTCATTCAATTGGGTTACAGAAGTCGCATAAGAACAACGCAAGAAGCCTTCACCCTGAGGTCCAAAAACATTGCCGGGAACAGCAGCAACTTTATTCTCCGTTAACAATCGCTCCGCAAACAGGTCGGAACTCATACCTGTCTTTTGAATACTTGGGAATGCATAGAATGCTCCCTGAGGTTCATGACAATCGAGTCCAATATCCCTGAATCCCTGCACGATCAAACGTCTACGTTGGTTATACGATTCAACCATCCGATCTTTCTCGCCCAAACCGTTCGTCAATGCCTCAAGTGCAGCAACCTGACCCATGGCCGGTGCACACATTACTGTATACTGATGAATTTTGAGCATGGCTGCAATAAGCTCTGGATGACCACACATATAACCGATCCGCCAACCTGTCATTGCAAAAGCCTTCGAAAATCCACTTACGAGAATGGTCCGCTCCTTCATGTCAGGAATAGCTGCAAAGCTAACATGTTTTTGCGTATACGTCAATTCAGCGTAAATTTCATCAGCGATCACAATCAGATCATGTTTTTTAATCACTTCAGCAATAGGCAGCCACTCTTCATACGTCATGATGGCTCCAGTGGGATTGCTCGGATAACACAGAATAACCACTTTCGACTTTGGTGTGATGCCAGCTTCAAGTGCTTCTGCCGTTAACTTGAACTGATCTTTTGCGTAAGTTTCAACACCAACCGGTATACCGCCACCGATTGAAGCGATTGGTGAATAAGCTACGTAAGAAGGTTCTGGTATGAGAATCTCGTCGCCAGGCACGATTAATGCGCGTAAAGCCAGGTCAATCGCTTCGCTGCCACCCACGGTAACAATAATCTCATCCTTGGGATCGTATTTGGTATCAAACTGAGTATCCAGATATTCACTGATGGCTTCTCTCAACTTCGGCATACCTGCGTTGGATGTGTAGCTGGTCATGCCTCTTTCCAGCGAGTAGACACAAGCTTCACGCATATGCCAAGGTGTAACAAAATCAGGTTCACCCACACCCAATGTAATAATGTCCTTGTTGTCTCCAACCAGATCAAAAAATTTACGAATTCCGGATGGAGGTATCTGCTGCACGAGGGGTGCCAGATACGATGTCATTTTCTTGTTGTTCCCGGTTGTCTGTTCATTCACTATCATGACACATCTTCCTTTACGGCGAGATCATGAGACGGTTGTCTTCCTGATGGTCTTCAAAGATAATCCCGTCCTGCTTATATTTTTTAAGAATAAAATTCGTTTTGGTTGAAAGTACAGAGTCTATCGGAGACAGTTTCTCCGACACAAAATTAGCGACTTCACGCAGGTTGCCACCTTCTACTTCAACGAGCAGATCGTATGCACCGGACATGAGATATACGGACTTCACTTGCGGATAGAGATAAATGCGTTCAGCAATCCCTTCAAAGCCACGACCACGCTCCGGCGTGATCTGCACCTCAATCAGGGCCGTTACTTTTTCATCATCTATTTTGCTCCAGTTCACGACGGTTGCGTATTTTACGATGACGTGGTCTTGTTCAAGCTGTGCCACGGCGTTCTTGATCTTGTCTTCCGACTCCCCCAGCAGCGTCGACAGCAGTGCGGGAGTCCTTCTCGCGTCTTCCTTCAACAGATCCAGAACTTTTAATTGCAGATCGTTCAAATCTTTCATGGTTTTCCCTCCAGCGTCATCCAGGTTCCTGAAAATGAATTAATACTTATATTACATGAATTTAACGTTGATGCAAAGACAAAAGACCGCCTGCCTTGAATTCAGGCAAGCGGTGGTATGGTCTTGGATCGTTAGGTGCTTCAAACCTCTTTTGCAAAGGTTACATGTAATAAGGGTTACCGTAATTCGGTTGATGCTGAGGCACATTAGGAGCTTGGCTATATGAACTGTTCTGCGTGTTCTTTTCCTGAATGAATTGCTGACACTTCTGTTGGGTCTGGTGTGCAGACTGGATTTGTTTGTCCACATCCTGACGAAGTGCCTTGGATGAAGCGGAATACATGTTGTTTTGTTGCATCAGGTTGAACAGTTCACCTTGCAGTCTTAGGGTATCGTTCGTCAGGTCTGTAAACATTCGACGTGTCATGGGGCAGGAAGCTTCTGTTGTCGCTGTCGTATATTCGCGCGAGGTTCGTCTCAAATCTGCAAGAATCGACTTCAGCAGATCCTGCTCCTGCATAAAGGCACTATTAGGTGATTGAGAATACATTCGTTTTCCTCCTAAACAGTTATAATTTTCCTCAATTATTGAACTTGTGTCGGTGCAAGAGACTGATGTTGCTGCAGCGCATTGACAAGCGTGTTCAGATGCTGTTCATGTGACCGAACATAGTGATTCAGTGCCTGTTGAATTTGTGGATTATGTGTGATGGAAGCTGTTGCTGCACATTGCTTAATCAGCAGTTCTTCATTGGTAATCGAGTCCGCAATGTAGTTCAATTCCTTGGGACTCAGCGCTTGCATCGTATGATTCTGCATATTTCGATGGCCTCCTCGGCATAAAGTTTATGCGCAATTATTGTTAACCCGGTCACACCAAAGTATACAAATATTAATTATAAAGGAGATGTTTCTAAATGGATCTGGTAAATGGTACACCTTTCTGGCCCTCCACTTTCACTTCAACCTTTAATTATTCTGCGCTGCAAGAAGACATCTCTTGTGATTGCCTCATCATTGGTGGGGGTATGGGGGGCGCACTGACATCTAAACTACTCACGGAGCAGGGTGTTAACACCGTTGTTATTGATAAGCGAGACATTGCCCACGGCAGTAGCTCTGCCAATACAGGTCTTTTACAATATACCAATGACAAGACACTAACCTCTTGTATCAACACTTTTGGTGAAGCGAAAGGCGTACGTTTTTATGAACTTTGTCGTGAAGCCATGCAACAGCTTGCTCAAATTGCGGACAGTCTGGATACCGACCCTTGGTTTATCCCGCGAACAAGTCTTTGTTTTGCAAGTAGTGAAGATCATGTGACCCTATTGGAGGAAGAATATCAGACATTGAATCGTTATGGTTTTGAAGCTGAATTGTGGGATGCGGACAAAATAAGCAAACATTTTCCCTTTAGCAAACCCGCTGCACTGTACACCATGGGAGATGCGGAAGTGAACCCCTATCGTTTTGTTCATGCCTTGTTTGAATCCGCAATTAAGCGTGGCGCTCGAATCTATGGTCAGACAGAGATGAAACACTGTGAATTCGATGAAGATGGTGTAGTATGCCATACTTCCAACGGTAAAATACGAGCCAAAAAGGTCATATTTGCTGCCGGTTACGAGACACAGGACATCAAAAAAGATCGTGGAGCTTATCTGAAAACAACCTATGCTATTGCAACCAAACCATTGTCTGATCTTAGTGAATGGTTTGAACACAGTATGATATGGGAGACAGCACGCCCATACTTGTATATGCGTACAACACCCGACGGACGAATCATCGCAGGGGGTTTGGATGAAGAAACACCTTATGAGGATCAACGTGAAATACGGGCAAGACACCGGGGAGATACACTCCTGGAAGAGGTTCGTTCCTATTTCCCTTTAGATGAACTTGAAGTCGATTATGCCTGGGGCGCCGTGTTTGGTAATACGAATGATGGCCTCCCACTGATCGGTACACATCCCGATTATCCGCATTCATATTTTGTAGAAGGGTATGGAGGTAATGGGACCGTATACAGCATGATTGCTGCTTCCTTAATTGTCGATGCGATTACTGGCAAACCAAACCCCGATATGGATCTGTTCTCACTCACGCGTACAAGTAAGCCATCTCCTGTATAACCAACAACTGAACCAATAAAACTACAAACAGGGTACAGCATACGGAAATTTCTCTTTTCCTTAAGCTGTACCCTATTTATATATTTGAAAGTCAGCTAAGCCGAGGGCTCTTGCCCTTGCGCTCGGTTCAATAATTTGCGCATGAAAATCCATCCGATTAACGGAGAAGCCCCGAGGACAATAATAAGCCAGGTTAACATGCGTAGAGACGGAGCATTTATGACCGTCACAATGAATATGACCAATCCGCTTAGTCTGCCAAGCATCAGGCATAATTCTCTCAATACGACAAGTTCAACCCTTTTCTCCACATTTTCGCCACTCGTGCCCATCATGTCGAATCCTGCTGCTATCATCGGCAATACATACAACGGCATCGCAACAGCACTCCCAATCCCCATGATTAACAGTGTACCATAGGTTACTCTCCAGAGAAGAGGAAGGAGCACAACGAGCAGAATAAGCGCTCCAATAAACATACCTTTCGATCTGTACTGTGGTTTGAACCATTTCCCGGCTGCCCAATAACTTACTAGTGCCACAGCTGAAGTGATGAGTGAGAACTGCCCCAATTTGTACTCCTGTGCGGTGGTCAAATATACCAGCAGGGCAATCAGAAAGGCAAAGACACCTTCCCGTGCCCCCTGAGCGAATAAACCCAAGGCCAAAGCCCTCCAGGGACTATCCGGCTTGGATAACTGTATCCAGGGTTCAGACCAGCGGTATGTACCGCTCACCTTTCTTTTTTTCAGAAAGAAACTGAAGACTACCGCGATGACATAAATGACAAGTGATACCGTGAAGATGAGCCGATATCCTGTGTTGTCTGTCATGCGAGTAATAATCAGACCGGAGAACCAAGGACCTATAATCCCTGTCATTGAACCAAGTAACCCAACCCAACCATTGAATAGATCTCTGTTTTCCCGATCCGTTATTTCAAAATACACCACATTAAATGCGATCCAGAATAACCCCAGGGAACAACCCAGCAGTATACCCAAAGGCCATATCCAGTCTACAGCTTTGGAACCAGCCCAGAGGACGATCATATAAAATATGCCGGACAGCGCAGTACCAAGCCGTAGTGCACTCATTTTATTGTGTTCCTTGACCCATTTGCCAGCAAGCCAGAATGTCAGTCCAATGGCCAATTGCTGGCTGAGAGTGAACCACCCCAACATGGCGTAATCCGGACGGCTTTTCCACAGAAACACATTCAAAAAGGTTCCCGACAATGCTCCGGCTAACGCAAACAATCCATTCACGCCCAAAAGCAGAATGGATTGTCGGCCTAAAGTAATCTTCATCTGCTCCTCCTTCATCCACCTGAAAGTGAAATGTGTACAGGTAGGTCTTAGGGTTAACGTACCCCAAGCAAGAGGAAAACATGATGAATCTTCAGGATTGCTTTGAAATTGTGGTTCGTATCTACAAAATGTTTATTCCTGGGTACTCAGGTTCTGAATCAGGCGCAGACGATCATCCTCAGACAGACTGTATTGAACTTGGAAACATCCCGAGCATATATAGGTCAGCACCTTAAACGGTGGTGACAATAATGACCCTTCGCCTGAAGCTGCGTTAGCAACTGCCATGAAGTTATCCTGCCTTGCAGATTGTGTACCTGCGAGAATCATGAATTCCCGGCAATTCGGGCACTCCGGCACTTCCTCCTGATGATCAAGTTGCTTCTGCACACCTTGTTCATATTGAATGAGATCATTACCCTCATCCGCATATTTGGTCAACGTTCGCAATTCCGGCAATTTGAGCTCAACTTCATCCCCCCACAGATCTGTAAGATCCGTAGTCTGTTCTTCATCCTTTACATCATCCACATCATAGATGTCGTCCTCAGCCTCATCGTTCTCTTCATCACCGATGTTAATGTTGAGCGTTCGATATCCCTTCAACTCATTGTGGCAGTATGGACATTCTTCTTCAGGACCGATTTCCTCATCCCATACAATCTCCGTGTGACACCAAGGGCATATTGTTGTTTCCATATTAAATCAACCTTTCTCTTTCATATCATCATGTATTCATTACGTAGATTACACCGATGGCAAAAAACACGATCGATGCCGCAAACAGAATCCGTATCAATATCTTCATGACCGGTCCCCCTAGATAATGCTCGCGCCAATAACATATGACAGCGAGACTGAAATAATCATGGATATCAATCCGACAGCTCGGTTATCCGCTTCAATCTCCTTATCAATGGAGAACACGGGTGTCAGGAATTCGAACAAAAAATAGGCAATGAGCAGAAGGATAAACCCTACAAAAGACCATGTCATGGCTTCATACACCGAAGATTTGGCTTGTATGCAGAACCGCAGTACGTTGCAAATCCCGAAGATCTTGCCTCCTGTAGCCATCGCTACGGCCACATTGCCCTTCTTGATCTCAGTCCAGCATTTATACTTGGTCACCAGTTCGAAGCAAGCCAGAAATACAAGCAGCTCCATAATCGCTACCGAGAAAAAGCCGAGTACCATCCCCAAAGGATGAGACAGCAATTGGTCAATGCTTTCTTTCACGCACCGTTCCCCTCTCCCATCTGCGACCTTCATGTATAAGGCCCCAGAATATCATTGATTCATGGACCGGCTATTCCAATTCTGCGACGGTCACACCGTTTCCGCCTTCTCCGTAATTACCCAGCCGGTAACTTTTAATATGTTTATGCTTACGCAGGTAATCCTGAATACCGGAACGTAAAATCCCTGTACCTTTACCGTGAATAATATAAACTTGGCCCAGATTGGCAAGGAACGCTTCATCAATGAATCGGTCAGTTTCCATCAGAGCTTCTTCCAGGTTGGTGCCACGCAGATCCAATTCACTTTTCACATTGTCATCACGTGTACGTTTCATACCCGTTACGGGTTTTTGTTTCGGTTTGGCAGCGGGAGCCGATTGCTGTAGTTCCAGGTCATCCAGGGATACTTTCATTTTCATAATCCCCAGTTGTACCATAGCGTCTTTACTGCCCGACATCTCTACAACATGGCCTTTTTGATTCAAACTATACACAAGCACTTCATCGCCAGGACCGATTGCCCGAGTCTTCGGCGCTGTTGCCGTCTTCTTGACCGTTTTCCTGCGTTTCTCCGGCTCAGCCTCGTCCAGCTGTTTGCGGGCAGCAATGAGTTTGTGCTCCTTGACGGAAGCCCCTTCTTCCATAGCCAACAGGCGAAGATCAGCTATAATCTTCTCTGCTTCCGCACGAGCTTTATCCACAATGCTGCGTGCATCTTCTTCTGCTTTTTCAATCCGGCGATCACGCTGCTGTTCCAATTTCTCAAGTTCCGTCTGATGACGGCTGCGTAATTTCTCCATATCCTGGCGCAAGCTCTCTGCCTTCTCACGCTCTTGTTCAGCCGTAAGACGGTTCTCTTCAAGAGAAGCGATCATGTGCTCAATTCGTTGATCCTCTTCCTTCACTTCGCCACGGGCGTAGTCGAGAATGTAACCCGGCAGTCCGAGTCTCTCTGCGATGGCAAATGCATTGCTTCGTCCAGGTACACCGACCAGAAGGCGATACGTTGGACTCAGTGTGTTGATGTCAAATTCCATGCTGGCATTAATGACACCTTTACGCTCATATGCGTATGCTTTGAGTTCACTGTAGTGGGTGGTCGCAACCATGCGACATCCCGTCCGGTGCATATGCTCCAGCATGGAGATTGCCAGTGCGGAACCTTCAGCCGGATCTGTCCCTGCGCCAAGTTCATCGAGCAATACCAGACTTTTCGGCGTCATGTTTTTCAGAATGCGAATAATGTTGGTCATATGACTGGAAAACGTACTCAGATTCTGCTCGATACTCTGCTCGTCCCCAATATCTGCATAGATCGCATCAAATACACATAGCTGACTGCCATCCTCAGCGGGAACAAATAAACCGGACATAGCCATCAAGCTCAGCAATCCAATCGTTTTGAGTGTTACCGTCTTACCACCCGTATTCGGACCTGTCACGATAATGGATGTATAATCATTGCCCAGCTCGATATCGATTGGAACCACGTTCTCGATCGCAATCAGCGGATGCCGACCCTTTTTGAGTTTGATGAACCCGCGGTCGTTCATGCGAGGCAAGGTTGCTTTCAGTTCACGAGCCAGACGTGCTTTGGCAAAGATAAAATCAAGTGATCCAAGCAAGTCGACATCATACAGTAGCCATTCTCCCTGCTCACTGACAAGTGCCGTCAATTTCTGCAAAATAATTTCTATTTCACGTTCTTCCCGAATCCGGGTTTCGCGTAATTTGTTGTTCATTGCAACAATTGATTCCGGCTCAATGAACAATGTTGCACCCGAACCGGACTGATCGTGCACAATCCCGCCAAAGTACGAGCGGTATTCAGCTTTTACCGGGATAACAAAACGGTCTCCTCTAATCGTGATGAGCTGATCCTGCAGCATTTTGGATACGGTAGACGATCGAATCATGGAATCCAGTTTTTCGCGAATTCGCGCTTCTCCGCCTCGCAGCTCACGACGAATCTGCGCCAACGTTACACTAGCACTGTCGGCAACCTCTGCATTATCGTCTATACAGATTTTAATGGCATCCTCAAGCGTTTTTTGCTCTGACAGTTGATCACTGATATAGAACAAGGATTCGATGGGCTCATCTTCATGCAAAGTACCAATCTGACGTTTCAATCGCCGCGCCGCAAAGGTCGTATTGGATATTCCCAGAAGCTCGTGAGGGTTAAGTGTGCCGCCAATTTCAGCACGTTTGATGGAAGCCGTAATATCTACAATTCCCCCAAACGACGGTGAGCCTTTCAGGCGGTCAAATGTGAAGGCTTCATCGGTTTGCTGCAGCAACCGCTTCACTTCTTCAAGTTCACTGCTTGGTTCAAGTTGCTCCGCTTTCTTTTTTCCCATGGTTGTCTGGGCAAAGCTAAGCAATGTATTTAAAATTTTGCGATATTCCAGTGTGTGTAAAATTTTCGTGTCCAAGTGTACAACTCCTTCCAAACTATATCTGTATTATAACGAAAGAAACTTTCTTACGCTATTTAACGAATCCTTCCACACATAACTTAAACCATAGCACCACAAACTACAGGTGTCAGGACTGTGCAGCCTCATCCCCTTGGATTTGTCCTGCTCAGTTCAATCCGAATAAAAGGAGGTAAACACCATGAATTTCCTGGGACATGTCGTGCGATTTATCATCGCCGCAATTGTATTAATGGTGGTCAGCTGGATCGTTCCCGGATTCGCCGTTGGTGGCTTCTGGAGCGCCCTGATGCTTGCTCTCGTCATTGCCCTGCTCGGCTGGATTGTTGAAGGTATCTTTGGCAAAAGGGTCAACCCGTTTGGTCGCGGTATTGTCGGATTTATCGTTAGCGCGCTGGTGATTTGGCTTGGTCAATATGTTGTAGATCATGTTGAAGTCAGCCTGCTTGGTGCCATTCTCGCTGCGCTGGTCATCGGGATTATCGATCTCTTCATCCCGGTATCCACCCCTTTTGATGCCGGACGAAGCTCCAAAAGTTAATCTCCGTTTCACCTTTATCGTTCCCATGAACTCTCCTGAACCTCTGAAGGCCCTGTGCCGGAAGAGGTTTATTTCATTCGGGCATTACCACTCTCTGCCGTACATGTACAATTTTCAAAAAAACGACATACGCAGCGTGTACAGGCATCCACATAATGCGGTATGATGACTTGAGCAATCATTCAAATTTTATCCATATCAAGCTTAAGGAGGCACATGATGAAGAAAGGCATAACATGGCTTGCTGCCTGTATGTTAATTTTGGTCCTCACCGCATGCGGAGCGGCAAATCAGTCCGCAGAATCTGGCAGCAACGGATCCGATGCTGAAGTTACAGCCAGTGAAGAACTGGTCATCAAGGCAAGCAACTACGAATTCGATCAACCTGAGTACCATCTTAAAAAAGGCGTTCCGGTTAACATCGTTTATGAAAATGTAAACGGAAATCACGGTATGCTTGTGCCTGAGCTGAATCTTCAGCTGGATACCAGAAACAGCTCCAAAGTCATAACCCCGGACAAAGTTGGTGAGTTTGAAATGTCCTGCTCTGTCTTCTGTGGTTCAGGACACAGCAGCATGATTTCCAAAATTATCGTTGAAGAATAGCTTTCAAGACAAGGAGCCCCCGCAGCGACGGGAGCTCCTTCTTTAGTATAACAAATTGTACCAGAGTACGTTGCCCACGATCCAGTCCTGCTGTATTCATTCCCCTAGGTCTGGTCCTGTTCAATCAATTCAATCCATTCGTTATATTCCGTCTGCAATTTCGTATATTCATCATGCAACTGACGATATTCCGTGTTCAGCTGCTCTGCCTTCTCCTGCTCCATTTCACGTTCAACCTGTAATAAGCGTAATTGATTGGCCGCTAGTTCGTAACGCTCTCCCATCTCAAGCAGTTCAGTTTCGATGATCTCTTTCTCTTGAGTGGCTTCTGCACGTAACTTGTCCAGCTGCTGTCGTTCTTGCTCCAGTCCCTCCAGCAACTCACTACTTGCAGCACTTTCCCTCTTCCAAACCGTCAGTTCATTCTCAAGTGCAGCCCAGCGTTCCTGCCAGGATTGCTCCTGAGCCGCCCATTCATCTGCACGGCGTTGCCACACCTGGTCGTTCTGCTCTGCTTGTTCAACGCTTGAGCGCAGTTCTTCTTCACGTCTCGTCAACTGCTCCAGACGGGATGCCAACTCAGCCTGTTTGACTGACAGTTCTTCGTGTTTGATCTGCCACTCCAATGCTTCTTCCTCAGTCTGTGCCAGCAAGCTCTCTTGTTCCGAGTAACGCTCAGAAAGTTTAGCTGTAGAATGTTTTTCTTCTTCAAGCGCGCTAATCATTTCTTGCTTCTCCTTGCGCAATTCATCAATCTTGGAACTGTAATTCTCTTCCCGTTGCAATGCATCACTGTAATCATTACGGATTTGTTTATAGTTATCCTGAAGTCGGTTCAGCTCTTCCCGAACCACATCTAGTTCAACTTCAAGCTCTTTGCGTTTCTCTTCCAAAAGCTCTGCATCCTTCTGGTATTGCACAGCCTCTTCATGATTGAAACGAGACTCTTCCTTCACCACGGACAATTCATCATGAAGGGATTGAACACCAGACTCCAACGTTTCATTTTGTTCAGCAACTTCGAGAATCTGATTCTCCAGGTCCCCGATCTCAGCCAATCGCTGCTCAGCAAGGTCTTTCCATGACTTTTCGCGTTCCGTAAGCGTGCCGATCTCATTCTGCAATGTGCGCACCGCGGCATGAGCCTGTTCAAGCACCTTATGCAGTCTGCGCTGTTCCGCTTCCGACTTCGCTTCAGCCTCACGAAGACTTTGGGCTTCCTGTTCAAGCTGTGCATGTTGCTCCTGAAGTTTGCGCAGCTGGGCCGTAAGAGAGGTTTCTCTATCCACAGTTTCATTATACTTCTGCTTCCATTGTTCCTGTGCATCACGGGATTGCTGGGCAGCCTGCTCCGTTTCACGCAGAAGCTCCTGCAACTGGGAGCGGTCCTCTTTCAACTGCTCGAGTTGCTGCTCCAGTTCCGTAATTCGACGAGTCTGAACTTCCTGCTCCTGTTTACGGACACCCTGTTCATGACGCAACGTTTCCAATTGACCACGCTCGTGCTGAAGCTGCTGTTCTTGCTCTGCAACCCTGTCCTGTGCACTGATGAGCTGGGTCATCACTTCTTCCAATTGCTCTTCGACATCCAACAGTCGAGTCTCCGCCTGTATACGTTGTTCCTCAAGTTGCTGCTTGAGCTTGCTCCGTTCTTCTTGCAACAAGGACTCTGCCGCCGCAGCTGCTTCAGTTGCCTGAGATGCTGCCGCTTCCTTGGCTTGTTGCAATTGTTCCTCGAGCGCTGCTTCTTTCTCCATCCACTCAAGTTCTGACTGTTCGGATAATGTTTTGAACTCCGCATTTAATTGGTTTATCTGATTCAGGCGCTTCTGCTCCGCTTGTTCCTGCAAGGCAGCTCGCTCCTGATTTGCTTGTTCCGTCAGAGCCTGAGTCTGTTCCAGCGCTTTTTCTTCAGCCTGCTGGAGCTGAAGTTCCATCTGTTGCTGAAGTTCGTTATATTGCAGTGCCGCCTCTTCCTGAGCTTTCTTCAGGTTGTTCTCTGCCTGCTCCAACTCTAACAGGATGGCGGACTCGGCTTCTTCCTTGGCTGTCTGAACCTGCTGTGCGGCCTTGGCTTCAATTTGTTGACGTTCTGCAACAGCACGGCTTTCGGCTGCTTTTAATTGAGCGGCAACCTTGTCCTGCGCCTGCTGCAATTCGGCGGCAGAACGGTTCTGCGCTTCTTTTAGCTGAGAAGCAGCCTGTGCCTGTGCAGTTTTAAGCTGATTTGCCGCTTTCTCTTCCATTTCCTTCAGCTGTCTTGTTCCCTTGGCTTCCGCTTCCTTGAGTTGTGCCGTAGCTTGAGCCTGCAATTTCTGCAATCGCTCCGATGCCTGAGCACGCTCTTGTTCAAGCAATGTATTTAACTTGGCCATTTCTGCCTGCTTGTCCGTTTGAGCCTTTTGCAGCGCCTGCTCAGCTTCAAGCTTCAGCTTCTGCAGTTCAGCAAAAGCCTGGTCACGACGTTCCAATTCTTTTTGATGTTCATTTTGTATGGCATTCAACCGATTCAATTCGTTTCTCAGTTCTGTACGTTCTCCAGTGAGCATCTTCAGTTCATTACGGATTTCCTGAGTCTGAAGAGACTGTTCAGCCATATGTACAGCCGCCAGTACCGCAATACGCGGAGTATCCAGACGGGAATTTTGCTTGGAGATCGCGCTCATACGCTCATCTACCAGATTAGCTACTTGTTTCATATAGTCGGCACTGCTGCCAACCAGTTTATAGGAAGTCCCGTAGATCTCTACGGTGACGCGTGTACGATCAGGTGTAGTCACAGTTGTGCCCTCCTTCAAGTCTGTATGTTGATTCTAAGCTGTAATCACAAAAAAGTCACATCGATCCTCTAATGCTAAGGATTCGATGTGACTTCAAACAATTCCTGCTAATCTTTGTTCAAAAAATGTTCTTCTGTCCTATTTACGCAATTCCGCTCCGAATTGCTCTTCCAGACGAGCCACGACACGGGCATGAACTTCAGTAACTTCCTCATCGGTCAGTGTACGTTCACGATTCCGGTATACCAGTGCCATCGCCACGCTCTTCTTGTTTTCACCCAGCTTACTTCCAGTGAACACATCGAATACCTGTACGTTTTGTAACAATTCACCCGCCGATTCACGAATGGCGCGCAGCATATCTCCCGCTTCAACATCCTCATTTACAACAACCGCGATATCACGTTCCATGGCTGGGAAACGCGGAAGTTCACGATAACGAATGTCAGCGTCTGCCTCAATGTAGATCGATTCAAGTGCAATTTCTGCGATGTACACATCATTCAGATCATACTGCTGTTGCAGTTCCGGATGCAACTGACCCAATGTACCGATCAATGTGCCTTCTCCGCCATCTTTTCCTTCCAGATAAACCGATGCAGAGCGTCCCGGATGGAATCCTTCAGGACTGTTCGCTACCAAGCGAATCCGTTGTTCCAGACCCACATAGGCGAACAGATGCTCAAGCTCACCTTTCAGATCGAAGAAGTCTACTTTCTCCGCTCCAACATTCCATTGCTGGCTTGCACGATTTCCAGTGAGCAGCAGCCCCAGTACCGGGATCTCATGCGGTTGCTTGGTCAACTGATCTTCTTCGGTGAAAAATACATTACCCACTTCAAATACAGCCAGCGAATCCTGTTTACGGTTCATGTTATATACCGCTGCATCCAGCATTTGCGGCAAAATACTCGTACGAAGCACACTGCGGTCCTCACTCATCGGCATCGCGAGTTTCACGGCTTTACTGCCTTGGGTCAACGCCGGGAATAATGCCGCTTTATCCGGGTGCACAAAGGAATAACTGATCATTTCCTGCCAGCCACTGCCTGAGAGCACTCCACGAATGGTGCGACGCATCGCTTGCGAGCGTGTATATGCCCCCGGAGTTGTCGGACCTTCAATCCATGTGGTTGGAATGTTGTCGTATCCGTACAAGCGTGCAATCTCTTCAAACAAGTCTACATCGAGCGTAATATCCCCTCTGCGTGTTGGAACTTCCACATCCAGCAATCCTTGATCTGCATCACCACATGCAAAGTGCAAGCGAGCGAAGATCGTTTTCACCTCAAGCAAAGACAGATCTGTTCCCAGATAACGATTCAGTCTGTCCAGCGACAATTGAATGACACGTTTCTCCGCAGCTTCCGCTCCAGCTTCCACGATTCCCTGATGCACTTCACCATCAGCATAGCGCTGAATCAGTTCAGCTGCACGATCCAAAGCCGTAATCACCGCACCCGGGTCTACTTCCTTCTCAAAACGCATGCTTGCTTCGGAACGCAGCCCCAGTTGGCGCGACGTTTTCCGAACGGTTCCGCCGTCGAATTTGGCGGACTCCAAGAGCAGATTCACCGTGCCATCCGATACCTCGGAATTCTCGCCACCCATAACCCCAGCGATGGCTACAGGTTTTACGCCATCCGTGATGAGCAACATGTGCGGCTCCAGCTTGCGTTCTTGGCCATCCAGCGTAATGATCGTTTCGCCTTCGTTAGCCATGCGCACTTCAATATGGCCTTTTTCCAGTTTATCCGCATCGAATGCATGCAGCGGTTGACCGTATTCCAGCATGACATAGTTCGTGATGTCAACGATGTTGTTGATTGGACGAACACCTGCAGCCATCAGACGGTTTTGCATCCACAGCGGGGAAGCACCCAGCTTAATGCCGGTTACGTAACGAGCTGCATAGTGACTGCATTGCTCCTGTGCCTTAATCTCTACAGAGATATGATTCGCAGCTGCATCACTTACTTCAACCAGTTGGTCTTTGGGATTCGGCAGCTTCACTTCACGACCCAGGATGGCACCCACTTCATAAGCCGCACCACGCATACTGAGGCAGTCGGAACGGTTTGGTGTCAGGTCCAGTTCAAGCACATGGTCGTCGAGACCAAGAACCTGGCTGATCGGCGTGCCCACCTCTGTTTGTTCCGGCAGAACGAGAATACCTTCCTGCTGATCTTTGGGCAGCAATTTGTCGTTCATGCCCAGCTCTTTGGCGGAACAGATCATGCCAAGGGATACAACACCGCGCAATTTGGCTTTTTTGATATCCAATCCACCCGGAAGCTTAGCTCCAACCAAGGCTACGACTACCTTTTGGCCTGCATCCACATTTTTCGCACCACACACGATCTGCAGATCTTCTTCCTGTCCCGCATCGATGACACATACATTCAGTTTGTCTGCATCAGGGTGTTTCTCCTTGCTCTTCACATAACCCACCACAACTTTATTCACGCCCTTGTTGCGGTTCTCCACTACATCAATCTCAACACCCGCACGGGTGATTTTCTCCGCCAATTCCTGTGGCGTCACACCTTCAAGGGAAATATAATCAGACAGCCAATCTGTCGATACTCTCATGGACGTTCACTTCCTTCATCTATAAATTGGTGTTCCCGGTTCATAACGCTTGCTCTATGCATGTTGTTCCATTGTATTGTTAAGTTTACAGCCGTCCGAATTGCTTCAGGAAAGTCAGATCGCTATTGTAGAAATGACGGATGTCATCGACACCATACTTCAGCATGGCGATACGTTCTACGCCCATTCCGAATGCGAAACCACTGTATTTCTCCGGATCATAGCCGCCCATTTCCAGTACTTTCGGGTGAACCATACCGCCGCCCAGAATTTCAAGCCAGCCTGTTTGCTTACATACCCGACAGCCGCTGCCACCACATTGTACACAAGTTACATCCACTTCCGCACTTGGCTCCGTGAACGGGAAGAAGCTTGGACGAAGACGAATTTCCGTGTGAGAACCGAACATTTCGCGTACGAATTGCAGCAAGGTTCCTTTCAGATCGCTCATACGAATGTTTTCGCTGATGACCAATCCTTCAACCTGGTTGAATTGGAAAGAGTGCGTCGCATCGTCGTCATCACGGCGGTATACTTTACCTGGGCAGATGACTTTGACAGGCACTTCGCCCTTCATGCTCTGCATGGTGCGCACTTGAACCGGCGATGTGTGGGTACGCATCAACAAGTCTTCAGTAACATAGAAAGAATCCTGCATATCGCGCGCCGGGTGATTCTTCGGCAGATTCAATGCTTCAAAGTTGTAATAGTCCATTTCGACTTCTGGACCTTCCGCAACGCGGTATCCCATACCGATAAAAATATCTTCGATTTCCTGTACCACCTTGGTCAGTGGATGCAGTCCGCCTTGACGTCCACGACGTCCTGGCAGAGTCACATCAATTTTCTCGGATTGCAGACGCTTCGCTGTCTCTTCCTTCTGGAACTGATCCTGCTTGCTGTCGATGACTTCCTCAATGGCAGCCCGCACATCATTGGCTACTTGACCAATAACCGGACGTTCCTCTGCACTAAGCGCACCCATACCGCGCAAAATTTCAGTCAACGCACCCTTTTTCCCTAAGTATTTCACACGCAGATCACTGAGCGTCTGCGGATCATTCACACCAGACAACTGCTCCAGCGCTTCGATCTTCAATGCCTCTAAACGTTCTTTCATGTGTAATTGCCCCCTTTTTATGGTGTTTTTGCAACAAAAAAAGGCCTTCTCTCCCCTAAAGGGACGAAAAGACCGTGGTACCACCCTTGTTAGACAACCATTGCTGCACGGACCTTCTGGCCTGCAACTGGTTTTGTCTCACTTTGTACGGAATAACGACCGTTAACCGTTTGCCCCTACTGTTGCCTCTGTGTCTGCACACAGACAGGTTCAGGGAACCGCTTCGGAGTGAATTTCGGCAGCCTTGTTCTACAGAAACGCTCTCAATCTACGGCGCTTCCTCCCTGTCCAGAGGTACTGCTTACTTGTCTCCATCATCACGTTTATTATTAGTTAAACCTCTAAAGGTTGTCAAAAAGTCCGCTTTTGATTACGAATGATGCCTCGCGGCATCATCAGCATCGAATATGGCATTCAGCCGAAATGTCCGTTGCTCACGTAGTTTTCCTACGCTCCGCTACTCCATTTCTATCTTCATCCCATCTTCTCGGTACTGAAAACCGCTCTTTTTGAACATATACCCTATATCGATATAATTATCGATGATCGTTCATAATTATATGCAAAATAGATCGAAATAGCAAGCCGTCCATGTTCTAATTTATGCTTGCACCCTTATCTTTCAATTGTTTCAGGCGCTGCTGAATATTGCGAATCTCAGCTGCCTCGACTGCTCGCTCAATCGAATGCTCGGGCTGTGTCAGTTTGTCTTTGCCAGCAGTGCTCACAGGAGAGAGCAACTCCGACAGGCGCATCTCCAAACGCAACCGCTCGTCATCGGATTCTCGAGTCTCCAGAGCCTTCTCACGAAGTTTGCTGGACTGCTCCCAATCCGACACACCTCCTTCAAACAGGGTTGCTGTGCCCCCAACCTCCAGATCGCACAATCGATTTGCGAGTGTCTTCGTCAGCATCCGGTCATGGGATACAAGCACCAAAGCACCTGAAGCCTGTTTTAATACATTCTCCATCACTTCCTGGGTATCGATGTCCAGATAGTTCGTCGGTTCGTCCAGCACAAGCAGATTCGCTCCACCAAAATACAGTCTCAGAAATGCAACTCTGCACTTCTCTCCCATGCTCAAATCCCCAATGCGCTTAAACACATCATCCCTGGAAAAAAGGAAACATCCTAAAATGGTACGTGCCGCACTTTGTGTCATCGATGGAAGGGTAAGCAAACTGTCCAGTAGTGTCAGATTCTCGGGAAGCCCTTCCAGCTCCTGTGAAAAGTAACCGATTTTCAGCTGTGGATGCCGTGTGGCCTTGCCTTGCGAAGGTTCCAGCTCACCAATCATCAACTTTAACAGTGTCGTCTTGCCCGTTCCATTAGGACCTCGTACAGCAAGCCGATCTCCGCGTTCAACAGTGATCCGAAGGTTGCGAAGCACTGGCTCGTTACCCGTATAAGAGAAACTCACCTCTTCCAGTGCAAGAAGCTGGCGTGCAGCCAGTGGATTCATCTGCAATTCCATGTTCAACCTTGCAGCTTCACGAGGTTTATCCACCCGTTCCCGCTCCAAACGTTCAAGTTGTTTTTGTTTCGCATGGTAACGTGAAATATTTTTGTTGGCTTTGGCCTTGTAGAAGCTTTGGGTGATCTTCACCTCCACATCGGTCGCTGAATTATGCGCTTTATGGAACCATTCCTGGTAGTTGCGAATTGTTTCTTCCAACGCCTTTCGCTCCAACTCCTGCCTGCGGTAGATCGTTTCCTGTTCCCGTAATTCACGCTCTTTGTGGAGCTTGTATTCGGAGTATCCGCCTTTGTATTTGGTCAAGGCATCTGCACTGAATTCAATCACTCCTGATGCTACCTGGTCAATAAAGGTACGATCGTGAGATACAAATAACAACGTACCTTCGTATGAGGATAACCACTCTTCAAGCCAGCGCATGCTTCCCTCATCCAGATGATTCGTCGGTTCATCCAGGATCAGGAATTTGGGCTTGCTGACAAGCAGCCCTGCCAAGCGCGCCTTTGTTTTTTGTCCACCACTCAAGGAATGGTAGGGTCTGTTCCAATGCTCTGCGGATAATCCAAGACGTGTCAGTACCTTCTCTACCTCGGTCTCCCACATGTAACCGTTCAGCTGTTCATATTGCTCCATGACTTGCGTATAGGCTGCAAGCAGTTCATCATCCGCTTCAGTGCTAGTGCTCAAACGTTGTTCCAGTTCTTCCAAGTTCCGTTTCACTTCATAGATCTGTCCGCTCTCACGCCGGACCGCCTCCAGTACATTCATGCCCGTCTCAATCTCTGAGCGCTGGCGCATGAACCCCCATTCCTGCTGCGGAACATGACGCTCAATCCGTCCACCACCATACTCTTCTCCCAAAATGATTCGTAACAACGTCGTCTTGCCGCATCCGTTGCGACCCAGAATGGCAAGTCGCTCGCCCTCATTAATCTCCAAATTCAATCCTGTAAACAATTCATTGCCGTTCCACTCTTTTGATACTTCATGTAAGCGTACCAATGTCATCATGAGGCCTCATCCTTCCTGCATCCTTTTTGCTGAACAAAAAAAACCGCTGGCATCAGCCGGCGGTTTGGCAATTCAGGGTTGGATCAAGCATTCAAAGACAGATCTAAGGTAAGCTACGGCATGAACAAAGAAACCCCAAACACAGGGTACACGTAAACCTCAAAGGCTTACTTGTTCCATACCTGATCCCATAGCTGAATTTGGACACACGAATCCCCTCATTGCTCAGCCGCTTTGGCTGACTGCGTTATAAAACCGTCTGCAGTTAACTGGGGTTCAATTCATGTGTTTTACTTCATGGGACGTATGGTTACCTCTCATTCATGTGTAGTATCAATTTCTCCGTTATTGTACCAGATCATTGTAAAAAAGCAAAGGTGATATATATTAAACCAAAGAATACTTACTGCTCGCCACTCCGATGACATAGCAGCCTTCTGGTTCTTTTGATTAATAGTTTCTTCTAAAACAAAAAAAGCCCTTGCATCGCAAGGACTCCGGTACTACTTCGTTAAGCGGGTGATGGGAATCGAACCCACGCTATTAGCTTGGAAGGCTAAAGTTCTACCATTGAACTACACCCGCATGATGATTAAATCCTTAAGAATTTAACAGTGATTTTACAAATAATAATATACCATGATCCTCTATAGCATGCAAGTCATATTTCCCATTTTTTTCATTACGCATCCATCTAAAAAAAGCAGGAGCACCCTCGCGCCCCCGCTGTCCCCTATCCTGTAGGCTTATCCACATCTCTCAAAAACTGCATCTCAAAATCAGCGGCTTTAATCGGTTTACTGAAGAAATAACCCTGTGCCTCGTGACAATGTTGATTGCGAAGAAAGACCATTTGATCTTCGTTCTCCACGCCCTCAGCTGTCACTTTTAGTTGTAAATGATGCGCCATTGAGGTAATGGTGGATACGATCGCAGCGTTATTGCTGTCCTCCATGACCTCGTTAACGAATGAACGGTCAATTTTGAGCCGATCAATCGGCAGATCCTTCAGGTAGTGCAACGAGCTGTATCCCGTTCCAAAATCATCAATACTGATATGCACACCAATTTCTTTGATTTTGCGCAACTGTTCGAATGATCGGTCTTTGTCAAATGTCATGCTCTCTGTAATCTCCAGTTCAAGCCATACAGGCTCTAGCCCTGTCTCTTTGAGAATGCCATTGATATTGTCCAACAAATGGGAATGCCTGAATTGTCTCATCGACAGATTCACTGAAACACACAGTTTACGATAACCGGCTTCCTGCCATAGTTTGTTCTGCGCACATGCTTCACGAAGCACCCATTCACCAAGCGGTACAATGAGCCCGCTCTCTTCTGCCAGAGGAATAAATTCAGCCGGAGATACAGAGCCTCGCTGGGGATGCTGCCAACGTACCAATGCTTCCATACCGACGATTAACCCACTTTGCAGATTAACCTGTGGCTGGTAGACCAGATAGAACTGACCCCGATCCAACGCCTTGCGCAGATCATTCTCAAGCTGCAAACGCTCCTGTGCCTTCATCTGCATCGCATGTGCAAAACGATTGAGTTCCATTCCCTGTTCCTTAGCACTGTGCAGAGCCGTATCTGCATTCTGAATAATCTCCTGTGGCGACTCACCATCATGCGGGAAAATGGCCATCCCGATTCCAAGTGTAAGATGATACTCATTACCATCAACCAAGACCGGCTTCTCAAAAAGCTGCAGAATGGATCTGGTCCGACGCAACGCTGTATCGGTTGAGCTGAAATCTGTCATCGTCAATGCAAACTCATCTCTTCCCAATCCAAAGACTTCTTCTCCAGGAAGGGACGAATGTTTCAGTCGTTGACCTACCTGACGCAAAACCCGGTTAGCTGCTTGCTGTCCGAGCGAATCATTGATGGTTTTGAACCGATTGATATTCAGTACGAGTACACCGACAAGCTGTTCCTCCACCACGGCATCATCCATCATCTTTTTCAATCGTTGCGAAAGGCGTCGACGGTTCGGAAGACCTGTCACATCATCATGATGAGCAATATAGTTCATCTTGGCTTCCGCGACCTGTTGTTGCAAGAAAGGCGTGTCCACTACGGACGTATACAACCCTTTTTGAATGAAAAAATATGCCATACAATTACTTAGTAACCCTAACAGCAGATTGAAATCGTTCACTCCAGTTGCCGAAACAAAATAACATTCCCCAAAGAAGAAACACAGAATGCCACATAGAATGGTTGGCAGGTCACCGTTCCTGGTTTTTTTCCATTGTACAAACAGAAGAACGGCAATAACCCCATATAGCAATCCGACCATAACATGAACTTGGGTGAAGGTCCCTCCAAGCACATCCCCATCAAGCATATTTGGCAACATGCTCCATTCCTGAATAGCCAGTATGTACAAAATAACAAAGGTGCCCAATGTCCCGCTGAACAGTAAAAATTTGCGCGGTAATGCAATTTCTTTCTCATTTAAGGTATACACAAGCAGTAAACCTACTGCACATACCAAAGATCCCATGGTTGACATCATTAAGGAGAACTCCGATTCCATCATGGCTCCATTCGGAATCTCTTCTGCAAATGAAACAATATGAACCAGTTCAAACAGACCAATCAATAAAAAGAGTGTTGTTAATAATGTCCTCCGAAGAGTTAGCTTCTGTGTCCGAAACAACCAGCTTTGATTATAGATACCGATACAAGCCGCTGCCGCAGCAAATCCACCCAAGAGCGTCAAAACCGGGTAACCCGATATGATCAGATCAGAGCTTGAAGAAGAACGAAACCATTGACTTGCGAGGAAACACAACAAGCCGCACACAGCGACCCAACTTATTTTTCTCTGATCTTGCAGATTAACCTTCATGCCGTGTTTTCCTTCCCGGGATCACCTATCCTGAATTACATTAACCAAACTTAACAGCTTACTACACGATTCGACAAGAAAACATATTAACCAACGTTCAATTCACATGCATACACATGCTATCTGGTACATAATAACATTTAATTTTGTATCCGTGAACTAAAAAATAGTTACTCCTAGGAATATTTATTCATAAATATAGAGATAAACAAGGCATTAAGAACTAAAAAAACATGGATCTCCAGTTAGAGTCCATGTTTTCCTAATTTGCAACTGTATTTCAGACTATATTACTTATCAAAATTCACTTCAGGTGTTGTCAATTTATCATAGAAATCAACCACATTGTCTTTGTCTTCCGATGAACGAAGCGCCATTGCCGAACGCGGATGCTCGTCCAATGCACCTGTAATCATGTAAGGCAGAATGTAACCCCATTCTTCTTTTTCTCTCAGAGGAACCATCAACTGTTCCAACACACCAAGTACTGGACGCAGATTGTATTTCGTTCCTTTCAGATGAGCTACGAGCAATTCGGTTGGACAGTTTCCTGCCGCACGTCCCATACCGTACACAGAAGCATCGAGCAGCTCAACGCCAAGTTCCGCCGCAACCAGTGTGTTAGAAAACGCAAGCTGCATATTATTATGCGTATGAACACCAAGACGCTTGTTAGGCAAATGAGTCTTGAACTTCTCTACCAGATATTTCACATCATTATGATCCAGACTGCCGTAAGAATCGACAATGTAGACAACATCTACAGTACTTTCCTTGATCAATTCAAATGCTTCCAGCAACTCATTCTCCATAACATTGGAAAGTGCCATAATATTCAGTGTAGTTTCATATCCACGGTCATGGAATGTTTGAACCAGTGCCAGTGCCTTATCTACATCTTTGCTGTAGCAGGCAACACGGATCAGATCCAGCATGCTCTCGCTGCGAGGCAAGATATCATTCTCGTCCACTCGTCCAACGTCAACCAGTGCAGACAGTTTGGTATTGCCTTTTTGAGGTATAACTTTACGCAGGAAATCATCGTTCAGGAAACGCCATGGTCCTGCTTCCTCGGCACCTTTCAGTAACTTTGGAGAATTTTTGTATCCAATTTCCATATAATCAACGCCAGCTTCATTCAACCCAGCATACAACTGTTGAACAAAGTCCACGCTAAAGTCCCAATTATTTACCAATCCGCCATCACGGATCGTACAATCTACAATTTTGCAATGATTTGTCTTCATTAATGTCTGCTCCTTTTCTGACCAACTTGTGTATTCCTCTCATGATACTTGAACGTGACAAGAAAAGTAAAGGGATTCCGGACTTATTTACTTCGATAAGATTTCCAGATTCGATCAATCTCAACCATATCTGTTTGATCCGGAACCTTCCCTCCATACCGTACGCTGTTATACGTATCTGGCAGTCTCGCAGACAGTTCATCTTCTTCTAACTTCACACCATTCCGAATAATGGTCTGTGCAGCCTCGAGCGGAGTCTGCGTTTCCTGTATTTCCACACCTCGATGAGCGGCTCTGTCTACCCAAGTCCGATAGTAATACCGAACACGTTCAGCATCCTGTGCAGGTATCACTTCTTTCTTTCGAAACCAATTCTTTCGAACTTTTGCTGGTGCATCAAGCGTCTCACTCACATCGATATATTCCGTCCGTGGTTCTGCCTTTTTTTCACCGGGTTGTAACATTCCCTTGAATCGGTCCATAAGTCTGTTTATCGTTTTTTGCCCCAACCTCAGAAGCAGCCACAGGATTGCCCCTGCTACAGCACACATCACTACCCATCCGAGGATGTTCCAGAAGACTGAGGGCTCGGATGGCGGCTCCCTCCAGTCTTTCGGTATATTCAGCGGCTGATTGGGGTTATCCATTGGCAATCGTGGCTCCTCGTCGGACATCGGGCCAAACCATCCCCTGATCCAAGCAAGCAAGCGGTCACGTAGCGGCCCCAGCCAGGCAGCCAGACTTGGGAAAGCACCGATCGCGACGATGACAATAAACATCCACATGAACCGCTGATGATTCGCACGTGCAAAATCTCGTAATACCAATCTTCTCTTGCCGTCATTGAGCATGGCCTGATCCAGTTGCAGCATATATCGTCCAACCAGCCAAAAGGCAAAGCTGATCACTCCCGCGATATAGATCCATATGCTGTAGGTTCGGATCGGCTGCATGAATTCCAGCGGGTTCGAAGCAATCATAAGCAAGATTGCACTGACTACACCCATAATCTGTAAGCGCCATAACAACACGGAATGAAAGGCTGGCTGGAAGGTCAGGCCTGCATAAGCCGATATGACTCCACACAGTACCAATGTGATGATATCCGGCAACTGGAGAGTAAGGCTCATCCCAACAACGAATGCGAAGAAAATCCCTAAGACGAGTGCCGTTACTCCACGTATGAATGTACTTTTCTCGCTAAAACCCGGAATTTTATGCTGAATGAATTGTCCCAGTCCACCCACGAGTACAACCAGAATGAATAATATATACGGCAAATGTTCCTTTGCATAGAATGAAGCGAGCGTAAATATCGGAAATAGGTATATACCCGCCATCAAGGCGGCAAGCATCGCTATAAGCCCCTTGGTCGTCGCTACCCGTCTGTTCCTCATGCACTCACCGCCTTCGTATTCCCCTTAACGTCCTCTACGGGAAGAATCGTCACACGATGTCCTTGTTCGTGCAGACGTGCAATCTCGTGCTCCATAGCGGCAGATACATAGGATGTAATCAGTAGATAGCTGCGGATTTGCTGCGCTTCTTCATTCAGACGTACTTCATCATTCAGGAATTGCTCCATGGGTACCATGCATTTCAACTCTGTCTCAGCCATAGCTTCCAACAACCGCTCCAGATGGGGCGTACCATAATCCGGCTCAATCCGAAGTGTATCGCGGCCTCCACCCACATGATAACCGTTATGGGCGAAGCCTGCAGGCAATCCTCTACCGATGGCATCCACTGCAGCCGTGGCAGCGTAACGAAGTGCCCGTTCAATCTTTTCCGGTCGCGTGACAACACTCCACATATCTGCAGATTCCTGGATGTTGACTACAATCCAGGATTGCGGATCAGCTGTCCATCCCTGTTTGTAGACTTGTAATTCACCTGTACGTGCACTCGCTTTCCAGTGAATACGATTCATCGGATCGCCTGCACCATAAGGACGAACACCCAGAATCAAGAAAGGATCTTCAACGATCCATCGCGATACTTCCACTTCCCCCTGCCATACCTGATAAATTGCAGGAAGATCCTCTACGTTTACTAATGAAGGATACACGACCATAGACATTTGCAACGGAATCGGTTTGGTGGAACGCCACACACCAAAGAGATCCCCACCTGTCATCGTTGCTGTATTTAATGGATAAATTCCACGCTGCGTACATGTAAAAGGATGCTTGCGCGTAATACGAATATATGGTTTTAACGTAAAAATACTCTTATGGTTCTGATAGATTTCACCTTGGCTAATATCCATACCTGAGCCGGAACGAAATACAAACGACACAGGCATCATCGATTCAAGTCTGAGCCACGGTACGGAGACCCGTTTCTCATTCGATATCGTCTCCACCATCTCAAGTTCATCTCCAGCATAACAACGCATCTTGCTAAATTGTCTGCTGTACTTGAGGTTTCGCAATGCAGGTCGCCCGAACCACACACCGTGTATGACTACAACAATACCTCCAACAAGGACAAGCCATAATAATGCCATAAGCTTAACGTCCGCTTGTAGCGAGATTCTCCGTTGGCACTTCTGTCTGATTCAGAAGTTCCTGGATCATACGCTCCGCCAAGCCCTCTTGTTGTCTGACCCGGTTACGAAATACAAGCCGGTGGGCGAGCACGGGTTCCGCCAATACTTTAATATCATCCGGCAAAACAAAGTCTCTGCCATGCAATGCAGCCCAAGCCTGACTTGCCTTGAGTAATGCCTGAGCCCCGCGTGGACTTACGCCAAGCGAGAGTTCGGGATGTTGCCTTGTCGCTTCGGTTAACTGAATGATATATCGCAGCAAATCTTCGTTGATTTGAACTTTTTTATACGTATCCTGCGCCTTCAAAAGTTCTTCACGATTGATCACTGACGAGAGATCATCAACAGAACGAATGGCTACCGTACGTCTCAAAATTTCTATACTCTCTTCACTGCTTGGATAACCCATGCGAATTTTCATCATAAACCGATCCATCTGAGCCTCAGGTAGCGGAAAAGTTCCCTGGTTATCTACGGGGTTCTGGGTGGCGATAACGATAAATGGCCGTTCCAGCTGTCTCGTTGAGCCGTCGATACTGATCTGGCGCTCTTCCATACACTCCAGCAAGCTTGATTGTGTACGCGGTGTAGCACGGTTAATCTCATCCGCTAGCACAAGATTGGCGAACAGGGGCCCAGGTCTGAATTCAAAATCACCTGCTTTTTGATTAAAGAAATGAATTCCTGTCAGATCAGAGGGCAACAAGTCGGGAGTAAACTGTATCCGTTGGAATGTGCAGTCCAATGAAGAGGCTACCGATTTGGCGAGCATCGTTTTCCCGGTACCCGGTACATCCTCCAGCAGCACATGTCCTGACGCTATGATCGCTGTCATCACCAGCTCTATGGTATGCTCTTTTCCCACTATTACTTTTCCCACGTGATCCATCAATTGTTGATTCATTCGTTCCATGTCTTGGATTTCCATCTGCATCTCATCCTTCCGTTATGGAGCTTATGTATTCGCATTCATTACTAACTATAACCCTAATTGGCAACATAAAACAAAGGAGTCGGCAAATGGCCGACTCCTTTACTCCCCGCTTTTCTCAATATACCAAGGGTAACATAATCATAAACCGCGTACCTTCGCCCTTTTTGCTATCCACAGAGATCGTACCTCCATGATTCTTGATGATTCGGTAACTCACCGAAAGTCCAAGTCCCGTTCCGCTCTCCTTGGTCGTGAAGAATGGATCAAACAGACGTACAAGCGTGTTATGGTCCATTCCATGACCGTTATCCTCGATGGAGATCTGCACGAACTTGTTTTCCGTAGCGGTAGATATTCGAATTATACCGGTATGCTCTTCGCCGACTTCCTCAATGGCATCCATTGCATTTTTTACCATATTCAAAATAACCTGCTTAATCTGTTTGACATCAATGGACACATTCAGCGGGGCATCCCCTTCATCCAGTATGATCTCGCACCCTTTCATTAAACCTTCGCTTTCTGTCAACAAGACCACCTCTTTGAGCAAAGAGTCGACGGACATCACGGTCTTCTGGGGAGCTGACGGTTTGGAAGAATTCAAAAATTCGTAGATGATGTCGTTCGCCCGATCAATCTCCGTCAATATGATGCGAGCGTACTCGTCTTTGCCGAGCTGCAGCAAATGGGGTCTGAGCAATTGGATGAACCCACGGATTGCAGTCAACGGATTACGAATTTCATGAGCAATAGATGCTGAAATCCGCCCCAGCATCGCAAGTTTGTCATTTTGATAAGCGGTCTGTTCAATTTGTTTATAATCAGATACATCTTTGACGCTGAACAAAAAATCGCCATCCATCTGATCACCGTACGTCACAGTAACCAGCCAGTGCCTTCCGTACTCATCAATCAACTCATGATAGCGCTTACGGTGAAAAATGGTTTCCCGATAAATACGTAAAATTTTCTTTTTCTTGAATCGGCTCATCTGCGGATGATGCAGCATCTGCATCAGGGTGCAGCCGCTCAACAGACTTCTTGGAAGCTCCAACAACTTTGCCATCTGAACGTTAATAAACGTCAATACACCGTGACTGTCAAACAACATAATACCGCTATCCAGATGTTCCAGAACATTCTCGTACTTGTTGTTATCCAGATGCACAGGCGGAAATCCATCCGTTGGTTGAGGCACTGTATCCTGAAATTCACTAATCATGTCAGGTTCCTCCTTTTCACGTAAATGATAAACTTGCCATTCGGACATCATATCATCACAGAAACAGGAAGGGCCGATTTTATTTTTCATTACCGGTGCCCTTTCGTTGGGGGGCTGAGCCGAAAATATGGATGGCATGTCCGGAACTCAAGCTCGTCTATTCCCGGTAACCAACAGTCGATCCGGAAAATCATATACATTTGTTCCATTCTGACCTTCTCCTATTCCCAAACACGAACATTTTTTTGCTCCGCCTCTTTTGCAAGTCTGTTTTTATCATAGACAAGTTTATAGAAGAGAGTCAATCGGAGAAAGTGTCGAATGGAAATTATTTTAAAAAAAACCTCGAATTAGTCCCAGAACAAACGCACAAAAACGAAGCCGTTTCACCCCTTGGGCAAATCAGCTTCGTTTTTAATATCTTTGATTGGTAATATATTCTAGATCATCTATAGTCCGGTCTTATTATGCTGAATTTTCAGTCTGCGCTGACTCATCACAGCTAATCGACGTTTAAGTTCGCTTTCCCACTTCTCATCTTTGGTTTCTTTGGCCAGCCTTAGCAAATCCAGAGCCATATCAATCTGGCGCTGTACAATGACCATGGCATCCTCACTCTCACGGTTTACACAGTTTTCGAAAATGGCATCCTCATCTTCTGTAACATAATCTTGAAAGTCGATCTCGGATGCACCGTCACCATGCGCATATTCAGCCAGAATTTCATATTCGTTTTCTACTTTATAATGCACCTCAACCCGATGACACACCGGGCAAAACAGCAGGGGAACATTATGAACCTGGGTGCGGTAATGCTTCAGCGTGCCCTTCGTTCCAACCATACTTGCCCCACAACAGTAACTCATCTTTGTTCACCCTCCTTATTACGTGCCGGGACTTTTTGTTAAAATGCAATCCCGTACACTTCCAGCACTTCCGAAAAGGAATAGTTCCATCAGTGTATCACATTCATGTACAGATTATAAATGCAGAGCACCGGAATATTTACCGGGTTTCCATACCCTATTCGCCTTAAAGGCCATCAATTCCTCTTTCAACAGATAAAAAGAAGACTTTCTTCTAATATATTATTAACACGCTTCGCTGCTTGTTCAAACACTTTTGATTAACTTCGTGATAACTTCCGGCAAAAGGGTGCAAAAAGCCCTCAATCCCTGATGGGATGAGGGCTTGAACAAAAACCGTTCAAGTTAACCTGGCTTACAGGTTCGTGTCGCCTGGTTTCCAGTTCATTGCACACAATCCGCCGGATTGCAGTGCTTGCAGTACGCGAAGTGTTTCTTCAACACTACGGCCTACATCGTTGTGGTTAACCACTTGATATTTCAATTCGCCTTCTGGATCGATGATGAACAGGCCGCGCAATGCTACGCCTTCTTCTTCGATCAGAACACCGTAATCTTTAGCTACTTGCTTCGTGATGTCGGAAGCCAGTGGGAAATTCAATTGACCCAGACCATTGCTGTCTACAGGTGTATTGATCCATGCTTTGTGGCTGTGTACGGAGTCTACGCTCACGCCAAGGATTTCAGTATCCAAAGCTTTGAATTGCTCGGAAGCAACGCTCAAAGCTGTAATTTCAGTTGGGCACACAAATGTGAAGTCCAAAGGATAAAAGAAGAATACAAGCCATTTGCCACGATAATCGGACAGTTTAACGGAACCGAAATCTTGTCCGTCTCCCGATACTGTTTCCATTGCGAAATCCGGTGCTGGTCTACCAACCAAACGTTCTGCCATAACTAAAAATTCCTCCTTTGGGATTATGTAAGCATCCTTGCGGATTGCTCATCATCAAGAAAAACGCGAACGCTTTTCCTGTAATTAAAATGATTTGATACTTGATAACAAGTACAAGTAAAATGTTATCATTCGGACATACCAAAGTCAAGATTATAAACATTATTTTTTTATAATAATTATAAATAAGGATTTTCCGTGGCAAAAATCAGAAAGGAACAGCCCTCTGTTCATTCCATAACTGGAAACAAAGGGCTGTCATGTGGGTGGTAAAATAATTACGCCTGTTTCTGAATAGCTGCTACGATCAGATCGCCCATTTCGGTCGTGCTGATCGCTGTGCTCTTGTCTACAGCAATATCACTTGTGCGGTGTCCTGCGTTCAATACATCCGACACAGCTGCTTCAATGGCATCTGCACCCTCTGCATAACCAAAGGTCGTACGGAACATCAATGCCAAAGAGAGAATGGTTGCAATCGGGTTAGCGAGGCCTTGACCTGCGATATCAGGCGCAGAACCGTGTACTGGCTCATAGAGTCCAAAGCTGCCTTCTCCCAATGATGCAGATGCGAGCATACCGATGGAACCCGTCAACATCGCTGCTTCATCACTCAAGATATCTCCGAACATGTTTTCCGTTACAATAACATCGAAGCTTGCTGGACGACGAAGCAATTGCATCGCGCAGTTGTCTACAAGTACATGCTCCAGTTCAACATCCGGATAATCCGGTGCTACCCGGTTTACGACTTCACGCCAGAGACGGGAAGTTTCCAATACGTTGGCTTTGTCAACAGAAGCCAGCTTTTTGCGACGCCCTTGCGCAATTTCGAATGCTTGACGAACGATTCGCTCTACTTCCGTTACATTATATGCACATGTATCCACAGCTTCTTCGCCCTGTGCACTTTCACGTCTGAACTTCTCACCGAAGTAGATCCCGCCTGTCAATTCACGTACCACCATCAGATCTGTACCCTCAAGTACTTCCGGCTTTAGAGTTGAAGCATCCTTCAGGCAATCAAATACGACAGCTGGACGCAAGTTGGAGAACAATCCGAGTGCTTTGCGAATTCCCAGCAGGCCTGTCTCAGGGCGAAGCTCCTTGCTGTTGTTATCCCATTTTGGACCACCAACTGCTCCAAGCAGGACGGCATCTGCACTTTTACATACGCTCAATGTTTCTTCAGGGAGAGGTGTACCCTTCTCATCGATTGCAATTCCGCCAAATAGTGCGTGCTCTGTCTCAAAACGATAACCGAATACTTCCTCCGTACGTTTAAGCACTTTCTCAGCCTCAGCTACGACTTCAGGGCCGATACCGTCACCTGCAATAACTGCAATTTTTTTTACGTCTGCCATTGGGTTGTCCACTCCTTATATTTCATTCATTAATTATCCATAAACTAACGTCTCATATTAACTCTCTCTTTTGTATCATATTCGAAGGTCATTTGACCAAGATATACAATCTATGACTTTAATAGATTTTACCTATAAGCCAATAGAGATTAGCCTTTCCAAGTTGTTCTGACCTCCCGGCTGGGTTAAAATATAGCTGAACTCAAATCAGGTACGCAGGAGGGATAAGCAACATGCAATATTCGTATTTGGGTAAATCAGGGCTCAAGGTCAGCCGAATCTGTCTCGGTACCATGAATTTCGGGCCTGCTACAGATGAAAAAGAAGCTTTCCGCATTATGGATGCAGCACTCGACGCAGGCGTAAACTTTTTTGATACCGCTAACATCTATGGTTGGGGCGAGAATTCCGGTCTTACCGAAGAAATTATCGGACGCTGGTTCAATCAGGGCGGGGGCAGACGCGAAAAGGTGGTTCTGGCCACCAAAGTCTATGGCTCCATGCATGATGATACCGACGGCCCCAACAACGAAGCCGGCCTCTCTGCCTACAAAATCAGACGTCATCTGGAAGGTTCCCTCCGCCGCTTGCAGACGGATCATATCGAGCTGTACCAGATGCACCATGTGGACCCTGCCGTATCGTGGAACGAACTGTGGGGCGCATTCGAGAATGCCGTCCATCAGGGTAAAATCGGCTATGTAGGATCGAGTAACTTTGCTGCATGGCAGATTGCAATCGCTCAAAGCGAAGCCAACAATCGTCATTTCCTCGGCCTGGTATCCGAACAACATAAATATAGCCTCAACTGTCGCCTGCCTGAGTTGGAAGTACTGCCTGCCGCCAAAGAGCTGGGTCTCGGCGTCATTCCATGGAGTCCACTGGATGGTGGATTACTGGGACGCAACGCTCTGCAGAAGCTGGAAGGAACGCGCAGCGGAGGCATCGCTGGACGCATTGAACAGCAGCAAACCCAGCTCGAAGACTTCGCTGCACTCTGTCGTGATCTCGGCGAGCCGCAGGATACAGTAGCCTTGGCATGGGTTGCAGCCAATTCGGCAGTGACCGCCCCGATTATTGGACCGCGTACGCTGGAGCAGTTTGAGACCGCACTCAAATGTCTGGATGTGACTTTGGATGAAGCCGTGCTCAAACGTCTGGATGAGATTTTCCCGGGTCCAGGTGGACATGCTCCTAATGCATACGCGTGGTAATAACTCGATAGCGTAATTTAATGCAAAAAGTACCCTTAGAAATGTACTGAGTTTCATTGCTATAATCATATAAATACAAACAAAAGAGTCTGACCCTCGACAAGAGGGTCAGACTCTTTACGTTTCTCACTGAACAGAGCAAAACAGGCGGAAAGATCCCTTACCCATAAGGAGTTAAGATCGATCATCCTGACAGTTTACATGCGTTCCAGCTTGAATTTCAGTTTACTGAAGAATTCGTGCTCGCTGCACCGCAATCCTACAGGTTCACGTTTACACGATTCGTATATGTCTTGCGTTTTTCAATCAATTGATTCAGGCCATCCACATAAGCACGTGCACTTGCACCAAGTATATCTGTGCTCACGCCACGCCCTTGTACCGAAACCTGGTTTTGAGTCAGCACAACATGTACTTCACCCAATGCATCCTTGCCATGTGTTACCGACTTGATCGAATAGTCAGACAACGTTACATCTTCTCCGCTTACTTGGTCAATTGCATTGTAGATTGCATCTACTGATCCATTGCCCTCTGCTTGCTTCTCAACCGTATCCCCGTCAAGCGTTGCAATACGGACTTTGGCCGTAGGTACCGATTCATCCCCGTATGTAACGAAGATCGATTCCAGTTTGAACACCTCAGGCGCATCCTGCAATTTCTCTTCAATCACGGCGAGCAGATCTTCGTCAGTCACTTCTTTTTTCTTATCAGCCAAGTCTTTGAACTGGGCAAAAGCACGATTCAACGCTTCTTCTTCCAACTCATATCCTAGATCAATCAAACGCTCACGGAAGGCATGACGACCGGAATGTTTACCCAGTACGAGCTTGCTTTCCTTCAAACCGATGGACTCTGGAGTCATGATCTCGTAAGTGGTTTTTTCCTTCAGCATGCCGTCCTGATGAATTCCGGATTCATGTGCGAAGGCGTTTGCCCCAACAATGGCTTTATTGCCTGGCACAACCATCCCTGTCAAACGGCTAACCAGACGACTGGTCCGTGCAATCTCAGACAGCTGCAGTGAAGTTTTTGCCTGGAAAAACTCCTGGCGTGTCTCCAGCGCCATAGCGATCTCCTCGATCGCCGTGTTGCCTGCACGTTCACCGATGCCATTGATCGTACCTTCGATCTGATCGGCACCATTCAGAATGGCTGCAAGTGTATTGGCGGTCGCCATACCCAGGTCATTGTGACAGTGGGCACTAAGCTGTACCTTTTCAATGCCGTGTACATTCTCCTTGAGATGTTTGAAAATGTTTCCGTATTCATATGGGCTCAGGTAACCAACCGTATCCGGAATATTCACGACGGATGCACCCTCTTCAACAGCCATGTTCACCATTTCCACGAGGAAATCATACTCGGTACGACCTGCATCCTCAAGCGAGAATTCGATCTTCGAAAATGTTTTCTTCGCATAACGAATCGCGGAACGAGCCGTATCCAGGACCTGCCCTTTATCCATGCGCAATTTATGTTGACGGTGAATTGGCGAAGTTGCCAGGAAAACGTGAATGCATGGGTCCTGTGCGCCTTTAAGTGCTTCCTTAACCGCGTCAATATCTTGCTCTCTCGAACGGGACAAGCCAATTACAGTCACATTTTTGACCGCTTTCGCTACTGCATTTACTGCCGCCAGGTCACCTTGAGATGCCGCCGGGAAACCAGCTTCCATCCGGTCAATGCCAAGCCGCTCGAGCTGATGGGCAATTTCCACCTTTTCACGAGTGTTCAGATTGACTCCCGGGGATTGCTCTCCATCACGCAGCGTTGTGTCAAATACATAGATTTTACGCACGCTTCGCACCTCCTGTACTTGTATTATAATGTTTCTCTGAACCAGCAATAGCGGCTCACGCATAAGCACGGCCGCTATTCCCAGTTAAAGCTCTAAGTTTACTTGAATACCTTAAAGTGCATGTTCTGAAAGTTAATGCTTACTTCTTGATCCAGTGCATCATCTCACGCAATTGTCCGCCAACCACTTCGATTGGGTGTTCAGCTTCGTTACGACGAGTTGCTGTCAAGAATGCACGTCCGGATTGGTTTTCCAGAATGAAGTCGCGTGCGAATTTACCTTGTTGGATATCCGTCAGCACTTCTTTCATTGCTTTCTTCGTATCTTCAGTTACAACGCGAGGTCCAGTTACGTAGTCACCGTACTCAGCTGTGTTACTGATGGAATCACGCATACTTGCGAGTCCGCCTTCATACATCATGTCAACGATCAGTTTCAGTTCGTGCAGACATTCGAAGTATGCCATTTCAGGAGCATAACCCGCTTCTGTCAATGTTTCGAATCCAGCTTTCACCAATGCACTCACGCCACCACACAGAACAGCTTGCTCACCGAACAGATCTGTTTCTGTTTCTTCACGGAAGGAAGTTTCGATAACCCCTGCGCGTGTACAACCGATACCTTTAGCATAAGCCAAACCGATCTCTTTCGCTTTACCTGTTGCATCTTGCTCGATCGCAATCAGACCTGGTACACCAAAACCTTCCACATAAGTACGACGTACCATGTGACCAGGGGACTTAGGAGCTACCAGCAATACATCACTGTTTTTTGGAGCAACGATTTGACCGAAATGAACGTTGAAACCGTGTGAGAAGAGCAATGCAGCGCCTTCTTTGAGGTTTGGTTCGATTTCGTTTTTGTATACAGAAGCTTGAGTTTCGTCTGGCAGCAAGATTTGAACTACATCTGCGCGGCTTGTTGCTTCAGCCGGGGACAGAACTTCAAATCCGTCATTTTTTGCAGAGTCGAAGGATTTACCTTCACGAAGTCCGATGACTACGTTCAATCCGCTATCACGAAGGTTTTGGGCTTGGGCGTGGCCCTGGCTACCATAACCGATTACCGCAATCGTTTTTCCTTTCAATACGTTAAGCTCTGCATCCTGTTCATAATAAGTAGTTACTGGCATGTTTATAAGTCCTCCTTTTATTGTAAAGAACCCTTCATTAATGAGCGGGTGTCTCAAGGGACCGACTCGCTTGGATTGTCCAAAGCGTCGCTGGTCTGATCGATCCGTTCAGACACCCGCCCATTAATGCGGGAATGTAGCTATATTTTCAAGCGTTACATCACTAAAATGTTAACTTACAACTGTTAAGGGACTGACATTCACTTAAGATCAACTATATATACGTTAGCTAACCGTCGTCCCTCTTCATTCATTATAACTTTATACGTTGCCGCGTACCAATGCAGTTATGCCTGTACGGGACAATTCGCGAATGCCATACGGCTTGAGCAATTCAATCATGGCATCAATTTTGTCCGTATCTCCGACCACCTGTACAATCAGGCTGCCTGGACCAACATCCACAACGGATGCGCGGAATGTTTCTACCACACCCAGAATCTCAGGACGCTCGGAAGGCTCTGCTTTCACTTTGATCAGGGCGAGTTCACGGGCTACCATCGGTTTCAGGCTAAAGTCAACCACTTTAATAACATCGATGATTTTGTACAATTGTTTCTCAATCTGCTCCAGTGTTTTATCGTCACCAATGGTAACAATAACCATCCGGGAGAGTCCAGGTTCTTCCGATTGACCTACTGTAATACTCTCAATATTAAATCCGCGTCGACCGAACAACCCTGATACCCGCTGAAGGACGCCAGGCTGATCGTTTACCAGTATCGAGATCGTATGTCTTATCATTCGTCAGCATCCCCCATCAGCATTTGATCAATTGTTGCTCCTTGCGGAACCATTGGATATACATTTTCTTCCTTGCGCACTACGAATTCAACAACGACCGGTCCCGGTGTATCCAAAGCTTCCTGCCAAGCACGCTCGGCTTCTTCCTTGTTGGTTGCACGCAAACCTTTTACGCCATAAGCTTCAGCCAATTTTACAAAATCAGGACTTCCTGCCAGATCAATATGGCTGTAACGATTCTCATATATGATTTCTTGCCATTGGCGAACCATTCCGAGTACCTGATTGTTAATGATCACAATTTTAACCGGTATATTGTTAATGGCACAAATCGCGAGTTCTTGGGAACACATCTGCATTCCGCCGTCACCGTTAATGGAGATAACGAGTCTGTCCGGATTGGCCATCTGAGCACCTATGGCAGAAGGGAATCCAAAGCCCATCGTACCTAGACCACCCGAAGTTACCCATGAACGCGGTTGATTGAACTTATAGTATTGTGCAGCCCACATCTGATGTTGTCCCACATCCGTAGTCACAATCGCTTCACCTTTGGTTGTATCATTCAGCATTTCAACAACCCACTGGGGTTTCAGCTCTTCGTCTGAATCCGTATAGGTATAAGGTTTCTCTTGTTTCCACTGTTTGATCTGGTCTCTCCATGCATCTGCACGCTCGGCACGTCCAACTTCTTTGTTGGCTATTTCCAGTACGGTCTTCACATCACCAACGATTGGAATATCGGTTGCAATGTTTTTGCCAATCTCAGCCGGATCAATATCGATATGAACGATCTTGGCATGTGGAGCGAATCCATCCAGCTTGCCTGTAACCCGATCATCGAATCGTGCGCCGATATTAATCAGCAGATCCGCTTTTTGGATAGCCTGATTGGAAGTGTACGTTCCGTGCATACCCGGCATACCCGTCCATAATTCATGGCCGCTTGGGAATGCGCCTAAACCAAGGAGAGTTGTTGTGATTGGAATACCTGTCTTCTCAACAAATTCGAACAGTTCTTCATGTCCTCCAGAATATACCACACCGCCACCAGCCAAAATCATTGGACGCTCTGCTTCCTGAATGGCTTGAGCCAAACGGTCAACCTGTAGTTTGTTTGGTACTGTCCGTGGATTATACCCTCTCAATATAACAGGTTCAGTTGTCGGTTCAAACAATGTTTTGTTCGCTGATACATCTTTCGGAATGTCGATCAGTACAGGACCTTTACGACCGGTATTGGCAATATGGAATGCCTCATGGATTACACTGGAGAGATCTTTTACATCTTTCACCAGGTAACTGTGTTTAGTGATTGGCATTGTAATCCCGGTAATGTCCGCTTCCTGGAAAGCATCTGAACCGATCAGGCTCGAAATAACGTTCCCCGTAATGACTACGAGTGGTACTGAATCCATATATGCTGTTGCAATACCCGTAACCAGATTCGTTGCTCCTGGTCCGGAAGTAGCGATGCAGACACCAACTTTGCCACTTGCACGTGCATATCCGTCAGCTGCATGTATTGCACCTTGTTCGTGACGAGTGAGAACGTGTTTGAAATCCTCAAAACCATACATCGCATCGTAAATGTACAAGACTGCGCCGCCCGGGTAACCAAATACGCACTCGACACCTTCAAGTAACAGGCTTCTCAGCAGAATTTCGGATCCGCTAATGACCTCCGGCTTCATCCATTTTTCACGTAATTCATCTGTTGACCGCACTTCTGGAATTTGAGCTCCCATCAGTCATCCTCCTCTCGGAATTTACACCATTCTGACATTTAAAGTTACAAAAAAAACCTTCCATCCCTGCAAACAAGTTCATGCTTGCGAGGGACGAAAGGTTATCGCTTCCGTGGTACCACCCAACTTTGCCCGAAATTTCGCAATAACGGACCTTACCAGGTATAACAAAAACGATAGCTCAAACGAACATAGTCGTTTTCCATACCTGTTGTCTGTAACGCAGACATACGATTTTCCCTAATACGCGAAAGGAGTGACATCCAGTGCTTTTCAGGAAAACAGCTCCGAGGTGAGCTCGTATATAAGGGATAATGGTGGTGGTTTCAGCAATTCCAGCCACTCTCTGAGCAAAAGAGCCCTTAAAACTTCGTCCTCTTCATAGCCGATGAAATATTCTCGTTAAATGTTAGGAACATTATATGATTCCTCCAACCGATAAGTCAATACCTGTTTTGCATAAAAATTCAGAGAACCTTCCTTTCCCCTCTTCAACCTTTAAGGTTGCCCTAGTCCCAGCGCTTCATTCAGTCACCTTTTATCTTGTCTCGGGCATAGGATATACGAGCAGCAGAACTGGTCCTGAAAGGAGGCTCCACATGGTGATTCGGCAACGCACATCCAAGCTGGATGATGGCGCTATCATGAAGCTGATTGACACTCAGCTTGTTCCTTTATCTCATATGAGCGAAAAGGAAATTAATAAAATCCGCAAAGAAATACCCCTGCGAATGAACAGGGGCATGACCTTTGTTGTCTCGCCGGAGCCAGATAAATCCGCTGTGGCATTCATCCATTTTCTCATGCACGGGGAACTGCTCTATGTCGATATGATGGCCGTTAGTCCGAAAGAGCAACGCAAACGTTACGGGCAAACGTTGCTGCTCAAAGCAGAGAGCTTTGCGGCATCCCGGGGGTGTCGAAGATCTAAAGTAATGGTGGATGAAGGCAATACCAAAGGACTTCAGTTTTATCAAAAAAATGGATATAGCGCGATTCGATACATCATGATAAGCCGCTGCTACGAGTTGGAAAAAATATTATAGAATGTCCTAGAAAAATCCTGGTGGACGTGGACCCGGACCATAGGGACCGAATCCAGGCCCCGGACCAAAACCGCCACCAGGTCCTCCAGGTCCTCCATATCCTGGTCCGTAGCCTGGACCATAACCCGGGCCTGGTTTTGGTCCGGGTCCATAACCGGGACCGAAGCCGGGACCAGCGCCATAAGCATAAGGCAGTGTGGCAATAGCAAGCAGATCAAACAATACCAGTGGCAGAATCGCTTTAGTACGTACTTTTTTGCCATTCAGACGCTTCAGAACCAGTTTGTTACCTGATACTTTTAACAGCTTTCCCGTAACCCGAGTGCCGTCTTTTTTGATTGCAACAATATTTTTGCCTATTAATTTCATCGCTTCAACACGCGTAACTTGTTGTTTCATACTTTACCCTCCTCCTCGGATCGTTCAAAACAGTGTATTCGTCCATGACCGAATTCGCCTGTTTCTTTGTCCCTACCTGAAAATATGGGTATCTGCACGAGAACCAAAGTAAACGCGAAAAAGCTGCTTGGCAGCACGCAAGAAAACAAAAAAGGCCCGCACAAGGCGGACCCTTTATCAAGCTTTTTGGATAATAATTTGATATGTTGCACGTTGCTACCTTTTACCCGGGTCATACGCTTCACCGAGTGCAGACGGAGCCGAAGAACGTCCAACCGCTGCAACGAGAACGATGATGGTAAGCAGGTAAGGCAACATAAAGATAATTTCCTGGGGAATACTTTGCGACCATTCAAACAACTGCACATAGTTTCGAATCGCTTGAGAGAATCCAAAGAAGACAGCCGCACCAAACGCACCAATCGGATTCCACTTACCAAAGATCATAGCTGCAATGGCAATATAACCTTGGCCGGAAACGGTATTGTGTGAGAATGTACCCGTAGTCGTCAACGTGATGGCAGCACCACCAATGGCTGCAAGTGCACCACTGATCATAACGCCAACATAGCGATAACGACGTACTTTAACACCAACGGTATCAGCCGCACTTGGATGTTCACCTACAGAACGAAGGCGCAGGCCAAATGGCGTTTTAAACATAATGTAATACGTCAGGAATACGAACAGAATGGCCAGATAGGTTGTTGGATATACGTTCTTGAAGAAGGCTTCTCCAAGCAAAGGAATGTCTTTCAAGAACGGCACATCAAACTTGCTGAAGCCTTGAACCAACGGCGAATCACCAGAACCTTCAAACAACAGTTTAACCAAGTACAACGTACTTCCTGCTGCCAAAAAGTTAATGACAATACCACTGATAATTTGGTCTGCCTTAAATGTGATAGACGCAACGGCATGAATCAACGATACCAGTACACCCAATACAATCGCGAGCAGAACCCCCATCCAGGCCGATGTTGTTCCGCCCATACCCGCTTCTTGAGCATAATGCGCCCCGATACCAGCTGCAAAGGCACCGAAGACCATAAAGCCTTCAAGTCCAAGGTTCGTTACACCTGATTTTTCCGAAAAAATTCCGCCGAGTGATGCAAAAATCAATGCCGTAGCAAAGACAAGCGTCGTATTGATAATTTGCCCAATTGTCAACAAGTCCATCTACAACACCTTCTCTTTCTTACGCTTCGAATAGAACGGTTTGAGTATCCAGCGCACGATGCCTTGTGCCGCAATGAAGAAGATAATCGAACCGATCACAATCCGAATAATCTCAGGCGGAACATCTGCAGCAAAACTCATACCTGCAGATCCGTACGTGAGGGTACCAAACAACACTGCACCCAACAACACCCCAAACGGATGATTCAAACCAATCAGAGCAACTGCTATGCCGTCAAAGCCCGTACCTGGTGAACCCGACATTACAGTCTGGTAATGGAACACACCAAGAACCTGGAATGCGCCACCAAGACCAGCAAGCATACCACTGATAAACATTGCTTTTACGATATTCCGGTTAACATGCATACCTGCATATTCAGCCGCATTAGGGTTGTAACCTACCGCGCGAATTTCATAACCTTGTTTTGTTTTCCACATATAGATATAAAAGAGTACAGCCATCACGAGGGCAATCAACGTCCCCATGTGTACACGGGAGTTGCCCATCAGTTCAGATAACCATGTGAGACTAATCGAAGCGGATTCGCTGATATCCACGGAACGATTCTCGCCCTTCAACAGCAAGAATTGGCGTACGATAAGGTTCGCCAGATACAGACCAATCCAGTTCAACATGATACTACTGATAACTTCATTGACCCCACGTGCTGCTTTCAGATAACCAGCAATAGCTGCCCACAGACCACCAAACAATGCACCGGCAATCAAAGCCAATGGCACATGGAGGTAGATCGGTAAACCTGCAAACTTAACACCAACAAATGTTGCAGCGGTCATACCGACGAGAAATTGACCTTCTCCCCCGATGTTAAACAACCCTGCACGTGATGCAAATGCAAATGCAAGCCCGGTCATAATTAGCGGTGTCATTTCCCGTACTGCTTCACCAAAGTTGTACATGTCTCCAAATACTTTGGTGAACAATGCGCCGTAAGCTTCAATAGGATTGTAGCCACCAATCAGCATGACCACTCCACCGAGAATAAGACCCATAACAATAGCTACTACAGGCAAAATAAATGAATCTCGCGTAAACCATTTCAATACGTTATTCATGCGCAGTACCTCTCTTTTGAGTGCTGCCCGCCATCATCAAGCCGAGCTCCCTATCATTGGTTTCTTCCGGCAGCACCTCGCCAACGATCTGGCCTTCATAGATGACAGCAATTCGGTCAGATACGTTGATAATCTCATCAAGCTCAAATGAAATCAGCAGAACAGCCTTCCCTTGATCACGCTGTGCAATAAGTTGCTTTTGCACGAATTCAATAGCCCCCACGTCCAAACCACGCGTTGGTTGCGCAGCGATAAGCAGTTCAGGGTTTTTATCTACCTCACGGGCGATAATGGCCTTTTGCTGGTTTCCTCCAGACAAGGACCGAGCTTTGGTCTCGATGCTTGGTGTACGTACGTCAAAGGCCTCAACAAGTCGCTTCGCCTGCTGTTTGATGGCATCGAAGTTAAGGAACCCTTTACGGGTGTAAGGCGCTTTATAATACGATTCAAGAACGATATTTTCACTCACTGAAAAATCAAGGACAAGTCCGTGTTTGTGCCGATCTTCCGGAATGTGGGCTACACCCGACTCCGAGATATGACGCGGAGAATGATTGGACAGCTCTTTTCCTTCCAAACGGATCGATCCGCTATCCACTTTGCGCAGACCTGTAAGGGCTTCGATCAATTCACTCTGTCCGTTACCATCAACACCTGCAATACCCACAATTTCTCCGGCACGTACATTCAAGTTCAAATCGTTCAGAACCGCGATACCCTCTTTGTTTTTGGCTGTCAGCTTGCTAACCTCAAGTACGTTAGCACCAGGTGTGGCTGGTTTTTTGTCCACTTTAAACGTAACGTTGCGGCCAACCATTTTCTCTGCCAATTCATTCGGGTTGGTTTCCGAAGTTTTGACCGAATCAATGACTTTACCGCGACGAATAATCGTTACCGTATCAGAGATTTCCATAATCTCTTTCAGTTTGTGCGTGATCAAAATAATGGACTTTCCTTCAGCTACAAGTTTCTTCATGATGGTCATGAGTTCTTTGATCTCTTGAGGAGTCAATACGGCTGTAGGCTCGTCAAAAATCAGAATGTCTGCACCGCGATATAACGTTTTAACAATCTCCACACGTTGCTGCATTCCGACAGAGATATCATGAATTTTGGCATGAGGATTAACCTTAAGTCCATACTGTTCGGAAAGACGCTGAACTTCAGCGGCTGCTTTTTTATAGTTAATATTGAGACCCTTCGTTGGTTCAGATCCCAAAATAATGTTCTCTGTTACCGTGAACGGCTGTACAAGCTTAAAGTGCTGATGCACCATTCCGATGCCAAGATCGATTGCTCGGTTAGGACTGTCGATGATGACAGGCTTGCCATTCACTTCAATGGAACCTTCATCTGGCTGATAGAGACCAAATACAATATTCATCAACGTTGACTTACCAGCGCCGTTTTCGCCCAGTAGCGCATGGATCTCGCCTTTACGAAGCTGAAGGCTGATGGCGTCGTTGGCAACAATGCCTGGGAAACGCTTCGTAATTTGTTTTAACTCAACGACGGGGGTTGCTGCACCCATGTAATCACCCTTATAACTGATATAGTGTGGTTCCGCAAACGAAAGAAAAGCTCCTACCGGAGCGTTAATACACAGTTACCTTGTACAATTGTTATAATGACTTGATCAAATGTTCCTGTTCTTACAATCATAAGGCCGGTCTAGACCGGCCTCGATGATTATTCATTTGTGACTAAGATCAAAATTACTCTGTAGGAACTTTGATTTCGCCGCTGATGATTTTTTCTTTGTACTCATCCACTTTAGCAAGGACATCCGCAGATACATTAGCAGTAGAAGTATCAGCAACACCTACACCGTTTTCTTTCAGTGTCAGGTTCTCAGAACCACCAGCAAATGTACCATCAACAACTTCTTGGTTTACGCGTTTAACCGCTTCGTCAACTTTTTTGATCATGGAAGTCAACGTGATCTCATCACCAAACTCAAGAGATTGGTCTTTGTCAACACCGATAACTCATACATCTTGACCTTGTTTCTTACGAGCACTTGCTTCGTTAAACACACCGTTACCTGTTGCGCCAGAAGCGTGGAAGATAATGTCTACACCTTCATTGTAAAGTGTTGCTGCTGCTGCTTTACCCAAGTCAGGTTTATCAAATGCACCTGTGTAGTTGGAAATGAATTTAGCATCAGGGTTAACTGCTTTAACGCCTTCTCTGAATCCTACTTCAAACTTTTTGATCAGTGGGCTTTCCATACCGCCTACAAAACCAATTTTGTTCGTTTTTGTTGTCAAACCGGCAACAACACCAACCAAGAAGGATCCTTCTTCTTCAGCAAAAGTTACGGACTTAACATTAGGAGAATCCACTACGCTGTCAATGATCGCGAGTTTGGCATCCGGGTTTTGGTCAGCAACCGTTTTGATTGCATCTGCCAATTGGAAACCGATACCCCAAGTCAGATCATATCCGCCTTTGACGAATTCGTTCAAGTTCGGAATGTATTCTTCATCGGATTTACTTTGCAGGTATTTAACAGCTACACCTGTTTCTGTTTCAGTTGCTTGCAGAGCTTCCCAAGCGGATTGGTTAAAGGATTTGTCATTAACTCCACCTACGTCAGTAACCATACCGATTTTGAGATCGGATTTCGCTTCAGTGGATGTGCCACCTGTATCTCCTCCGGCATTTGTTTCTTCTTTCGGTTTGCTACCGCAACCTGCGAGCATAACCGATACCGCCAGCAACATTACCAAAGACAAGCTGAGCATCTTTTTCATTTCTCTTTTTCCCCCTTAATGATATATCCTTCATTCCAATCCAGCCTACAATTGAACGGTTAACAGATAGCAGAAATGACTTTTATGCAGAATGTATGGTTTCTTCGACATTAAAAGCGCATTCTCACCCTTGAAGCATCCTATCATCTGTCGAAAAACCGAACATTATGACATGGAGAGAAAAATTTAGGACTAGCCTACTAGAGGTGATTATACAATCAACCAGTGTTAAAATCCAGATGTTTCATCACCAAATATCACATATTTTTGTTCTTTTTTTATTGAAAACGCTTAATAATTTAGCGTTTTAACACACTAACGTTACAACGATGTGATGTTATATAACAAAAACCTGTCACAAACTTTAGTGATGTGTAGGATTCACCTGTTTTTATTTGCATTATTTCACCGTTCGTATTTTATGTATTCCCATGGACTGTTATTCACCAGTTATCTGGTTTCATTGTTCCCTTCCAGACTACAGCCTATTCGCTCTACTCATTCAGAGATTCACCTTCGGATATCTTACAAGCCGTAAAAAAAGCCGCCATATAGGTACGGCGGCTTGTATCATACAATTTAAGCGTTGATTTTGCCTTTAGCTACAGTAGCCAAAGAGTTGAACGCATTAATGTCGTTAACGGCCAGATCGGCCAACATTTTGCGGTTCATGTCTACACCAGCAAGTTTCAAACCATGGATCAGTTTGTTGTAAGACAAACCATTCATACGTGCTGCAGCATTGATACGAACGATCCACAGTCTGCGGAAGTTACGTTTCGTGTTGCGACGGTCACGGTATGCGTATACCAGGGATTTCATTACTTGCTCGTTAGCTGTTTTAAAAATACGGTGTTTGGAACCGAAATAACCTCTTGCCAGTTTCAAAACCTTTTTATGACGACGACGTACTACAAAACCGCCTTTTACTCTTGCCATATTAAAGAACCTCCCAAATAAATATAAATGTATCCGTGGTATGTGTACGGCCGTAGCCGATCCCCCATACGGAATGTACTAATTAGAATTAGCCTTTCAAGTTAGCCAAACCTTGTTTCAAACGTCTAACATCCCCGGCAGCCATAACTGGGTTACCGTTCAGAACGCGCTTAGCACGTTTGGATTTGTGGGAAAGCAAGTGGTTTTTGTGAGCTTTGTAACGAAGGACTTTACCGGAACCGGTAATTTTGAAGCGTCCTTTCAAACTGCTGTGTGTTTTCATTTTAGGCATTTTGTGTTTCCTCCTCCAATGTTATCAGGCTTTAGGAGCCAAGATCATGATCATACTGCGGCCTTCCAATTTTGGTTGACGTTCAATAGTACAAAGTTCTGCAACTTCCACCTTAACGCGCTCCAAAATCCGTTGACCAATCGCGGCATGTGCAATTTCACGTCCGCGGTAACGAACAGAACATTTCACTTTGTCGCCTTCGTTCAAAAACTTAACTACATTACGAAGCTTCGTTTGATAATCGTGCTCCTCAATATTGGAACGGAACCATACTTCTTTAATGTCAACAATTTTCTGGTTCTTACGGGCTTCTTTTTCTTTCTTTTGTTGCTCATAGCGGAATTTGCCATAGTCCATAATACGACACACCGGCGGTTTAGCCTGTGGTGCCACATTGACCAGATCCAAATTCAGGTCAATCGCCATTTGCAGTGCTTCGCGAATGGGCGTAATCCCAATTTGTTCTCCTTCAGCTCCGACAAGGCGCACTTCCTTCGCCCGAATCTCATCATTAATCATGTGATCTTTACTAATAACCGTCCACCTCCAGGTCATTTTGAATATCCTGTTACACAAAAATAAAAGGGATGCCGGTCAAGCTACCGACATCCCTGTAATCAACACAATTCTTCATGAGTATACACTTCATAAATTATTGGGATCGTTGACCAGCCAACATGTTGTTGATCAGGTGAGAAGTCGGACTTCTACTTGTGATTCCATTGCTATTCGTTTTAAAGCACTTGAATACTATAACATCCACGAAACACCTTGTCAACACCTTCACAACTTTTAAGACAGAAAGTTATACATATGTTATATCCGCTGTCGACAAAGTCTCACATGCATGTTCCTTACCCTTGTTTACTCTGTACCTCATCCAAACGTACAACACGTGTATGCTGGGTGTGGCTCCACTGTTTGTTGTTCTGCGTAAAGAAAGCGTAGAACGTAATCGGGTACCAGGACAACAGGTAAATCGGGAACAAGATCAGATATAGATAAACTTTGGCAAAGGTAACCTTCTCCAGTGCCATGGACAACAAGAACGTCAGAATATTCAGACCAATAGCCACGAAACCAACCCATAACGGGAAGTATCCATAAATATTCGCGATGTGCGGACCATTGAATATGGCCATGTCTACCCACATCACAGCCGTCATCAGGAACGTAAGCAACACAACATAGACATTAGCTCCATAGATAGCAAGGTCGAATTTCACCAGGCTTCTTTCCTTAATGGACTGCCAGAGCAGTGGGAAGAAGTATCTACGTGCAACTGTAAAGTGACCTTGCATCCAGCGCAGGCGTTGTCTCGCTGAAGCTTTGAATGTTAATGGCTTCTCATCAAATACTTTGGCGTCATAGTTGAAAACAGGATATACATTACGTTGCACACTACGCATCGTAAACTCCAAGTCCTCAACCAGACTTGTCGCTCCCCAACCTATTTCCTTCAACAGGTTAGTCTCAAAGCACATTCCGGTTCCTCCGAGGAAATTCGCCATATTCAAGTTATGACGAGACAGCTGCCACAGACGGTTAATGTACCAGTAAGATACACCGTAAGCTGCAGTAATCCAGGAATCCTCCGGGTTTTTCGTATCAATGTATCCTTGGATAACACGTGAACCATTGTTCAAGTCATCATTCATCTCAAGCAAGAAGTTGCGGTCAACCAGGTTATCCGCGTCAAACATAACCACTGCGTCATACTGACGCGGCAATTTCCACAGGTACTTAAGCATCCATTCGATGGCATACCCTTTACCTCTTAGATCAGCGTTGGTACGTACACAGGCATTCAACCCATGTTCTCTAACAATCTGAGCCGTTCCATCCGTACAGTTATCACAAATGACAAACACATCGTACAGATCTTTTGGATAATCAAGTTGCTTCAAGTTCTCCATCAAGGCACCAATGACTTGCTCCTCATTGTGTGCTGCGACGAGTACAGCGAATGATTTTGTCGCCGGATAATGTTTCTTTTTCTTTTTCTTAATCAGACCGAACAGCGAAAACGTGAATTGGTACACGGCTAGCAGTGCCAGAATGACCTGCATCGTGACGAATATAGCGTCCAACATCGTTCTCTGTTACCCCCTTTTTTTCAAACCCAGTTTACTCAATCATTTCTCTTCCTGATTCTGCATTTATTTTTTTTGTAATCTGCAGAATATGACCCTGTTCTTTTGTGTACTACGTGAATTTATCAGGCAATGTTTCAAAACTTTGTTGCTATCAGTTGGCTGCTTTATCGATTCTGTATTCTTTTCAGTCATTTGTCAAAACCCCAATTTCACTTTTTGAAGCAGAAATGTGATCTTTAAACGCTGAATAGACACTTCGTGATACCACAACCTCGCATTCATGCCTGTTATATCTTATTTTCAGCCGTTTACTTGATTTTTATTTCTAAAGTCCCTGCTTTTTTCATCAGCATGTTATTCTTCGTCAGAGGCTCTATAACAAATAACGCAAACAGACCTCAAAAAGTTTGAAACACAACTCACATTTTTTTACCTCATTTCAGCCATGTTGAATCATTGTATCTTTTTTGGCTGACCCAAGTCAAAAAGTTAAGATGGGTATATATCCACTCTTTAACATGAATTTTACGTTCTTTACATGGGTTCTCCTTGAAAAGGACAACATTTAAAAATATGATAAACATATACCTGAAATAACCTCAAGTTCATGAAAAACGGTTATATACTAATCAGGACGAAACCGGATGCAGAAAATGACCGGAAATAATGCCGCCATTACAGGCGGCCTGACTGGCAGGAGGCCAATATGAGCCGTTTTTTCTTAAAGTTTCAAGAGTATGATCGAAATGTTTTTATGTGGATCAACGGCCGACTTCATAATCGTTTTATGAATTTTTGGCTGTATTATTTCACCCATCTGGGTGGAGCAACTTCTTCTATTGCAGTATCCTTGTTAATCTGGCTGCTTGCTCCAGCTCCATGGAGCACAACAGGGCTTCAGGCTTGTATTGCTCTTGCGGCCAGCCACATCCCTGTAGCCATCGCAAAAAAATTGTATCCCCGCATTCGACCTTATCTGGCCTTGCCGGATACAATTACATTCCGTAATCCCCTGACGGACCACTCGTTTCCTTCAGGACACACAACTGCCATTTTTTCGGTCACAGTTCCATTTATGACCACTGATCCGATCTTATTGCTAATATTGTTGCCTGTCGCCATTATTGTCGGATTCTCTCGAATTTATCTGGGATTACACTATCCTTCCGATGTTCTGGCAGGTGCCACAATAGGTACTTTAGTCGCACTTGCAACAGTTGCATTCTGGTCTTAAAGCCGATATGTTAGACTCAGAAAAACCTAGCAGGAACAGGTGAAGTAAGCGTGGAGAAAAAAAGAGTATTACTATTATCTGAAGGCTTCGGTACGGGTCATACTCAAGCCGCCTATGCATTGTCCAGCAATTTGAGAAAGCTATCGCCAGACGTGCAGACGAAAGTGCTGGAACTTGGAAGTTTTTTAAACCCCAAGGTTGCACCTCTTATTATAACAGCATACAAAAAAACGGTTACCAACCAACCCAAACTTGTCGGGTACGTATACAGACACCAATATAAAAAATCATTGAACCGGCTCACAACACTCGCGCTGCATAAACTGTTCTATACCCATACACGCAGTGTTGTGCGTCAGTTACGTCCCGATGCAATCGTCTGTACCCATCCAATTCCAAGTGCTGTCATATCCAGGCTGAAACGGCTGGGTGCCCAGATTCCTCTGTGCACAGTCATTACCGACTATGATGCACATGGGACATGGATTAACCGTGAAGTAGATCTTTATCTGGTTTCTTCAGATGAGGTTAAGTCCAAACTATTGCTGCGTGGCGTACCTGTAGACAAAATTCGAGTCACGGGTATTCCGGTGCATCCGAACTTCTGGGAACATCCCGGACGAGACGAGGTCCGAAGCAAATTCAACCTCAAAAACATGCCCACTGTACTCGTGATGGGCGGTGGTTGGGGAATGCTTAGCGATAAGCTGGTTCATCCGTTGCTGACGCGCTGGCATGAAGAGATCCAGATCATTTTTTGTCTGGGTCGCAATGACAAAGCACGAATTAGCATGGAACAAAACCCCATGTATCGTAAAGAAAATATTCATATTATCGGGTACACCAACGAAGTTGATAAATTAATGGAAGTATCCGACCTGCTGATCACCAAACCTGGGGGAATGACATGCAGCGAAGGCTTGGCCAAAGGAATTCCAATGTTGTTTCACAACCCTATACCTGGTCAGGAAGAAGAAAACGTCCATTATTTTACCGCAAGAGGTTTGGGAGAACCCATCACTTCGCTCGATGTCGTGGTTAAATGGATGAACAAGCTGCTGCATCACTACCCGGATGTCGTACGTAAACGCAAACGCCATCTGGCGGAAATCGCCAAGCTTCATCCGATGGAGAGCGCTCAAAGCATTATCGATTTGCTGGAGGACGTTCGTCCTTCATCCGCAGAAGAGGCCCGCTTATAAAATTATCCCAACAGGTTGTTGCTTCTCGCAATCTTCCTCCAATATGCCTCTAATCAACGGCTTCAAACAAGCCTGCATACACATTGAAAAGGTGCCTTCGGTTATGAGGGCACCTTTTCTTTATGAAGGAAAGTACAAACTATTGAATGCCTGCTGACTTCAAATACTCCTGCCACTGCTTGGTGTATTCGACCTGAATTTTTTCCAATCCGGCTTGTTTGGCCTTCTCCATAAATGTGTTCAATCCAGCTTCCACGTCTGCCACCAAACCTACATTAAGTGGGTACAAATATTGTTTTTCCACTTGTTCCAATGCAGCCTTCTCGGCTTGATACGGGGTCCAGTCTTCAGCAAATCCGGTATAAATATCCGGCTTCTTGATTTTGTCCAGATTTTCGAACATGGTCAGGACATCATCAAAGGTTTTGTCGTAGAGCATGAATTCCGGATTACGCCATGCCCAGCCATTCATGCCCTCACGCGGGAAGCCGTTCGTTTGAGCATCGCCGACCATTTTGTAGTATCCATTATCTACCTCGAAGTTTTTTCCTTCAACACCGTATTCAGTTAACCAGTTATATCGTTTGTCTGTCACGAGCTTCTCATAAAATGCCAGTGCTCTTTCCGGGTTTTTACTGCTACGAGGAATCGCAAAACCGTTGTGGATCGGGTGAACCGGTTGTGCAAAGCCTTTCGCATTCGGGTAAGGGAAATAAGCCAGTTTCCAATCTGGATGCGTCGACTGCACCTTGATTACGTCTGCATTAAATTTGTTCGGGTTTTCCCCGGATAGAACAACCGCCGCTTTTCCATTTTGCAGCAATGAATTGGAAGTATCTTTTACATTCAGTACGTTTTTCGGGAAAAATCCTTTGTCCATCCAGCGTTTATATGTTTTCAGATCTTCCAGATGCTGCGCAGAACCCCAGTAGGAAGTCACGGTCGAAGGTGTGTCATACATAATATCCAGTCCATATGGAAGTTGACCCGCTGTATTAACCAGCTTGGATGTCAATTGACGGATACCATGCGTATGATTGGCATTGCTATCCGCAATCGGAATCATATTGGGTTCGTTGGCCTTAATGCCTTCCAGATACGCTTCGAGCGTCTCGAGCGACTCTGGCTTGGGAAGATTGTACTTCTCACGCAAGTCCTCGCGGTACGCAATCCCCTCGGTTACATACTCAATCCAAGTGGATGGCACCGTATAGATTTTGTCATTGATTTTGACAGCATTCCACATATCATCAGGGACATGTGCTTTCAGCGCTGGTGCTGCTTTGGGCAACATTTCATCCAGTGCCAGGAACGCGCCCTTCTTGGCATAGGACTGGTAGAAAGTCCAATCCGCTGTGAAGATCAGATCGATTGGCTGTCCGGAAGACAGCAGTAGTTTATATTTTTGATCCCAGTCGGTCCAGGAGGTGTAGTTGAACTTCACATTGACATTCAGATCAGCCTCTGCCAGCTTATTGATCTCAGATTCAATGACAGGCAGATCTTTGGGAGCATCCCCGAGCATGTAGAATTGCAGCGTTACTTTCTCGCCTTTGTTATCGGATGTTCCTCCCTGCTCACTTCCTTGCGCCGATCCCCCCGAACCGTTGTTACATGCGGCAAGCACCCCGGCGAATAACATCAGGGCAAGTACCAGAGACAGGTGCCGAATTGTTTTGTTACGCATACGCATCCTCCCTTTTTGTGGTGAACCTTTATATGTTAGCGCAGACTCGCCATGTTTCAGACCTGCGTTAATGCCAACAGCCTGAATCCAGAGCGCGTTTACGTTCTAACCTTTTACTGCACCAATCGTAAGACCTTTGACAAAGTAACGTTGTACAAACGGATACAGGAACAAAATCGGTCCCGTCACAACGATCGCCATCGCCATTTTGGTTGATTCAGTAGGCACATCCTGACTTAACGTGATTCCTGTGCCAATCGCCATCTGGTCAATAAAGGTAATCGTGTTCATCGTGTTATAGAGATAAAATTGAAGTTGGTACATATCCGGATTGTTAATGAAAAGGGATGAGGTAAACCAGTCATTCCAGTAACCCAATGCCAGAAAAAGACCTACAGTAGCGATCCCAGGCATCGCCAGTTTCAACACAATGCTGAAATAGATGCGGAAATCATTGGCTCCGTCAATCTTGGCAGACTCGATCAACTCATCCGGCACAGCCGAACGAATGAAGTTTTTCATCAGGATAATGAGGAATGGCGTCATTAATCCTGGGAAAATCAGTACGGTGTACGTATCCGTGAGATTGAAGTAGTTTGCCAGCATAATGTACCAAGGGACAAGTCCCCCACCAAACAACGTTGTGAAGTAGATAAAAAATGAGAATGTATTCCGATATTTAAAGTCTTTACGCTGGAGCACAAATCCGGCCATTGTGATGAGAAACAGCCCTAGCGTAGTACCCACCACCGTTGTAAAGACCGTTACCCCATAAGCCTTGAGTACCTGGGTCGGGAATTTGAACACCATTTTGTAACCTTCCAGAGAGAAGTCCGTTGGAAAGAGGTGATAGCCATCCCTCACAATGGACTCGTTGCTGCTGAATGAACCGGATAGAATAAGCAGAAATGGCAACAGGCACATAATGGATAAAATGATGATGAAACTGTAGGAAATCAGTTGAAACATGAGAGTAAATTCCGAATCTCTTAGATGCGTATTCGTACGTGTGTGAGTATTCATTGGCGTGTTCATGATTGTTCTCCCTCCTGCCCTGCGGGCCTTCTAGAACAAGGCGTAGTCCTCATTTACTTTGCGGATAATATAGTTGACAGTCATGATCAAAATGAATCCAAACAAGGATTGATACAGACCTGCAGCCGTTGCCATTCCGATATCAAACGTTACTTTCAGTGAACGGTACACATACGTATCAATAATGTCTGTAGCGTTGTACAGTACTCCGTTGTTGCCGATCAGTTGATAGAACAGGTCAAACTGCCCCTTCATAATGCTACCGAGCGAGAACAACAGCAGGATGACAAAAGTTGGCTTCAGCATCGGTACCGTAATGTACCAGATCCGCTGAAATATATTGGCTCCGTCGATCCGGGCGGCTTCATAATACTCGTCACTGATACCCGTTATGGCGGCCAGATAGATGACCATGCTGTATCCAAGATTTTTCCATAGATAAAAGATGATGATCAGAAACACCCAGATCCAGGGTGTGTTATAAATGTCGACCGGGCCGGCTTCAAAACGTTTAAGCACCGTATTCACAAAACCCGATTCGTAGTTGAACATGTTGTAAGCGATTACACTCAACAGTACAAAGGAAATGAAATACGGCAAGAACATGACGGATTGCGTGATTTTTTTGAATAACCTGCCCCGGATCTCGCTAAGCATGATCGCACAGAAGATCGCCAGTCCGTTTCCTAATATAATGAAGGCGAGATTGTAACCCACGGTGTTGGTTGTGAGTTTCAGCAGCATTCCGGATTGCCATAGGAACTTAAAGTTCTCCATACCGACAAATGGACTGCCAAATAATCCGCCTTCAAAGTCATACCGGGTAAACGCATAATAGATACCGACCATCGGAAAATACGAGTTAATCAGAAAAAAGATCAGCGTGGGCAACAGCATCAGAAACATGATTTTGTTTTTGTTCAATTCTTTGAGCATGGCTCGATCCCTCCCGAATTTCTTGCGGTGCTGCGTGGTGGAGCTCTCTTTTTATTGTAGATGCACTCCTCGCTCACGGATACTGAAGCTTCCCGTCAGAAAATGAACGATTCTGCGAAATGAACTATGAACAAAACGAACGAACGATGAAATGAACAGACATCCACACCCATCCGTTCACAAATGTTGATATCGTGCATAGGCTGCACCTAGTGAACAATCCAGCGAAAGTTGAACTTTATGTAGATAAAACAAGCAAAATGGCCTGTCCAGCATTGATGTAAACGCATACATAATATATAATTCAGGTTACTCTTGTTCTTCTGCTTATCCAGATATGAAGTCTAGTGCATGTATATGAAGTTCTAAGTTGTTCACCCAAAACAGGAGGTTCGAGGGGGAAGAAGAATGCGTAAACGTTCGGAGGACAGTCAGAAGGTCTTCACACGGATTCTGATCGGCATTATTATCAGTACTGTCGCTACCTTGCTTGTGGCATCATCTATTTTGTATGTCAACTATAATCGGATTGCTCTTCGCCAGGTGTATCGTACAGATATGAACAGTCTTACACAAACCAGCCGTGAAGTGGCCAAAATGACCGAGACTGCAAAATCATTGTCATATCAGATTTATCAGGACTACACTATCTCTTCATTACTGCTGTATTCCAAACCAAATATTTATGAGATTACATCAGCGATGGAGCAGCTCGATAACTACCGCATGTCCCTCCCCTTTATTGAATCCATCTATGTCTATAACTCTAAAAACAATGAATTCTTCATCAGTTCCAACGAGCGTAACGGCCAGCAATCCATCTCGGAGATCGACGATCAGGGAATTACAAGCATCCTCCAGAGCTTTCATGACTATAAACCCTTTGTCCCCATCCCGCGCACATATCAGGTCGGTTCTACTGAAGCAACTGAGGTGAACAGCTACACCTATCTCTGTTATGACACGATCAATGACAATGCGAAACTAAACTATGCTGTCATTGTTAATATCAAGGATGATTGGCTCAGTCCGAATATGAACGCTGCGGATCAACCCGGCAGGACCTTTATCGTGAATGAAGATGGGGATCTATTATCAGACTTTGGTGACCGTGCGTTGATGAAAAATCTCTCCAGTGAGGCTTTTATGAAACCGATTATGCAGGATACGGCGCATTCAACTTATTTTACCGAGAAGGTCGATGGCGAGAAATCACTCATCACCTATACGGCTCCCGATGACCTGGGTTGGCGTTATGTGAGAATAACACCTTATGATCTGATTACCTCAGATATACGGAGTATGCGCACACATACGGTTCTGTTCTGTGTTGGGCTTCTCTTCGCAGGTTTACTGCTCTCTTACCTTGTGTCTCGAAAACTATATCACCCTATTGATAAGGTGCTTGTTCGTTTACGTGTGATGGAAGCAGAGCGACGCGGCAGTCTTCATCTGTTACGGCAGGATTTTCTGCGAGGGGCCTTGCAGGGTCGTGAAACAGTAACTGGAGGGATGCTGGAAGAACGGATGAAATTCTATGGTTCCTCCATTGATGTTCAGCGTGTATCCAGACTCGTATTATTGCGTATTGACCATTTTACCGAATTCTGCGAAACGTATCGTGATGAGACCCAGCTTGTAAAATACGCCATGATGAACATCTGCACCGAGACAGCCGACCTCCACTATAATGCGGAAGCTGTGGATATGGGCGGTGATCTGATCACACTCATTTTCAATGAAAAAGCGGAATACCAGGAACTTGAGCAACCTGCTGATCACCGGATTGAAGAGCTGCTGCGCATGATGCAGGCTGCTGTAATGACCCATCTGAAATGCTCCATCTCCTGTACAATTGGCACGGAAGAAGATTCATTGGAAGACAGTATCGCATCCTACACCAGATCAGCAGAAGCTTCCCTGCATCGTCTGTTCATGGGACCGGGCTGTCTGATCTATACCTCTGACATCATGGCTTATCACGCCAAGGAGTACGCATTCCCGGCAGGTAAGGAAAGACAGCTTGTCGATCATCTAATGACAGGTAAGACGCAAGAAGCAAAACAAGTCTATGCAGATATCGTCGGCGAAACAGCCGCATATCCCTTCACTGTCTTCCAGCTAGCCTTATCCCATCTGACGATGACATTGAACCATGTCCGAAATACCCTCAAGAAGAATAATCAACTCACGCTCGATTCAGTCTCGGATGGTCTAATGCTACCTGTCAAAGACGCCGAAGACATCGGTGAAGTACATGAACACTTCTATCGTATGTTTGATGAGCTTGGTTCCAAAGTCGAGGAGAAGCGTACACTGAAGCACGAAGAGTTGATTCGTAAAATCAACGGCATTATTGAGCGCGACTATGCGGACCCCAACCTATGTCTAACCTCTATTGCAGATGAGCTTAGCATGTCGCCCATCTATGTAAGCAGGCTCTACAAACAGCTCACCCTGAAGGGGCTCACGGACGTGATTAACGAAACCCGTATAGCTAAAGCTCAGCATTTGCTGGTAGAGACAGAGAATTCTGTTGCTGATATAGCCGAGAGAACCGGATTCACCAACAGTTCATACTTCTATCGCATGTTCAAAAAGTTCAACGGTGTTACTCCAAATGATTATCGCCGCAAAGAGTTTCATTCAGAGAACTTCTGAAATCATCCCGGACGTGAATGTATGGAGCATTGCACATTGATTGTTCATGCAAAAAAAGAGCGACCTATGAGAATGAACCTTCCCCCTCATGTGTCGCTCTTCTATAATGAGTTAAACATTAGATTTCAATTCTAGTCCTGATCCTGATCTTCACCAGACTCATCTGTTGCTTCGCGGACTTTATACTTGTCCAGACGTGTCTGCTGATACTCACGCAGGGCCTTTTCCCCAACAATCACTTCAACCCGGTGAATGTTCATGCCTTTACCCATGAATTTCTGCTCGTACTCGGTCATCACATGTTCTTCATTCAAGCCATCACGATGCAAGTTCAATGAAAGATTGGTCATTTGCAGGCCAAAATCGGCAATGGCGTTGAGCGAGAAATCAAACAATGTCTCCGAATCGGTTTTAAAATGAATCTGTCCTTTGGGATTAAGCAATTCCGTGTATTTCTTCAGGAAGCGCGGGTGCGTCAACCGGCGACGGGCATGCTTTGCTTTTGGCCAAGGATCACTGAAGTTCAAATAAATGCGCTCCAGTTCTTCCGGCTCAAAAACGTCCTCGATCTGTTCAATATTAGCCAACGCAAGTTTCAGGTTCGGAGGTGTCTCCACATCAGCCTGACTCCACGCATTACGAGCTTTCTCACTGGCACGACGCACCAGTTCATCATACATATCAATACCGATGAAATTAAATTCCGGATATTTATAACTCATTTGGCTGATAAATTGACCTTTACCCATACCAAATTCCACGAAAATCGGATGGTCATTGCCAAACAGTTCAGACCATTTTCCTTTATGCTGCTTGGGGTCCAGTACAACAAGATCAACTTGTTGCTCCAGATTTTCTCTTATCCCTTTTCTGCCACGTAAACGCATTTTATTCCTCCGTTTGTCCCATACTTGTCTCAGACTTATTTTGCCGAAGAACTGGCAAATTGTAAAGAGCAATGAAAAGGGAATCTTCGGATCTGCCACTTTGGGCAAATCTCAAAGATTCCCTCTTCGATTTATTTGGAATTGGGGTCCAACTACTTTAGTAGTTCATAGTCTACCTTATCTTGGTGTGAAAAATCAAATGTCTTTTCGAAAGCATCGCGAACTTTCTGTCTTGCAGCCGCTTTCACTTTCGGATTGCCATTAAAACGAACACCTGTTAAGGCCAGCGCTTCTTCTGCCGTCAATTCAACAGACACATGATTCAATTCATTGTTTTTAACTTGGGAATTCATTCATATCACCTCACGGTATAGTATGGTCCATGACGTCAATGTTGATGCAAAAGCTATGATGAATAATACCCATTGGATGGTGTCTGACGTTGATTTAAATATAACACAAGGTGTAAACTATAGCAAGCAGAAAACGTTGATTTTACGGCCTATTTATGCGTTTCGCTTCCCTTTTTTTTCAGTTTTTTGATACAATGATAAATGTTCATGAAGACACCTAAAATCACTAACGACCGGCATTGACGGAAATCGCATAGCGCCTCTGTTTTTGTTCACGTATGATTACTGTAATTCGACAGCCAAAGGAGTACCCTGAAAATGAATGCACCTGCCTTACAGCCCCCGCTATTGTGGGGAGATAAACGATTCCATACCTGGAATTATGAGATGCGAGATCAATTTAACAACAAGGTTTTCAAAGTGATGCTGGATGCCGGATTCACCTGTCCCAACCGGGACGGTTCCATTGCCAAAGGTGGTTGCACCTTCTGTAGTGCGCGTGGATCAGGCGATTTTGCCGGCAGCAGACGTGAAGATCTGGTCACCCAATTCAATACGATCCGAGATAAACAGCATCTCAAGTGGCCTAAAGCCCATTACATTGGCTATTTCCAAGCCTATACGAACACGTACGCTCCCGTTGAGGAACTTCGCGAATATTTTGAAGAAATTCTAGAGCAGCCAGGTGTTGTTGGCCTGTCCATCGCTACACGTCCGGATTGTTTGCCAGACGATGTTGTTGATTACTTGGCTGAACTGAATGAGCGTACTTATCTGTGGGTTGAGATGGGGCTTCAAACAATCCATGACTCCACATCTACATTGATTAATCGGGCGCACGACACGAAGTGTTACGAAGAGGCAGTTGAGAAACTGCGCCAACGAAATATACGTGTCTGCACACATATCATATATGGTCTGCCTCAAGAGACGCATGAGATGATGCTGGATACTGGACGGGCAGTCGCCAATATGGATGTACAGGGCATCAAGATTCATCTGCTTCATCTGATGCGCAAAACACCAATGGTGAAGCAATACGAAGCCGGCCTTTTACGTTTTCTGGATCAGGACGAGTATATCAAGCTGATCGTAGATACACTGGAGATGCTCCCACCGGAAATGATTGTACATCGTCTTACAGGCGACGCACCGCGTGATCTGCTGATCGGGCCGATGTGGTCCATGAACAAATGGGAAGTGTTGAACTCCATTGATCGTGAGCTGCGAGAGCGGGATACCTGGCAAGGTAAGTATTGGAGGCGAGCATAGATGGGCTTTCTTTCGGTTCTCAGCTGTGCTCATCAGTGGATTGCTTCCCGTCTGCAGCCTGGTGATCTGGCCATAGATGCAACGGTTGGTACAGGAGCAGACACGCTGTTTTTGGCACAACAAGTAGGCAGGCGTGGTCAAGTCATAGGATTCGATATTCAAAGTGAAGCCCTCACGCTGGCACAGGCCCGCATTCGAAAACAAGATGACGAAGCCAAGCTTGGGTCCATCTCCATGCTTCAACTCAGCCATGATCGAATGGCAGAAGCGGTGCCTGAGTCATGGCATGGTGCGGTTGGTGCAGTCATGTTTAATCTGGGGTACCTGCCTTCAGAAAATGCAGATTCCTCCATCATCACCGAGACTGACAGCACAATCGCTGCACTCGAGGCAGCACTCGCTTTATTACGTCCTCGCGGCATCATTACGGTTGTACTCTACCCCGGTCATGACGGAGGCGCACAGGAAGCGTCAGCCGTATTGGTATGGTCCTCTGCCCTGCCGGTAGAACAGGCACAGGTTGTACTGTATCGCCAATTGCAGCGGGAAACTTCTCCTTTTCTGATCGGCATCGAGAAAAAATAATTTCCTTTGTTCACCAAATACAATAAACTAGACACAATCGCAAGGCGAGCTATTTAACGGCTCCTTCTTACTGCGATCTGTGTTCTAAATATACATATGCAAACGTATTCACTTGTTTGCTCATGGCGACCACATGCCATGACTGATTAAAGCGATCCATCATTTCATATACTAGAGGAGAGATTACTGATGTCTACGCCATATCCATTACAATTCCAACCTGAATTCAAAGAACGTGTGTGGGGCGGTCGTGCGCTGGAGCAATTCGGCCTTACGCCCCCTGAAGGACATATCGGAGAAGGCTGGATGATTGCAGATCATCCAAACGGTACAACCAAGGTATTAAATGGAGCACTGGCTGGCAAGGGTCTGGATGAAGTTCGTGAACAACTGGGCACTGAATGGCTTGGAACCAAAGGCGTTTCCGAAAAAGGCGGCCGTTTCCCCCTTCTGATCAAGCTGCTTGACTGCAACGATGACCTGTCCGTTCAGGTTCATCCGACAGACGAGTATGAGGCACTTCCTCCTGGCGAGCTTGGCAAAACAGAAATGTGGTATGTACTCGACGCAAAACCGGGCGCACACATCATCTACGGCTTGAATGAAGGCGTTGATCGGGCAACCTTGAAAGAAGCATTGGAGAACGGTACGGTGATGGATACCCTTCGTCAGGTACCTGTGGAAGCTGGTGATACGTTCTTTATCCCTGCCGGAACGGTACATGCACTCTGTGCAGGTGTTGTTGTCGCCGAGATTCAGCAAAACTCGGATACAACGTACCGGATATACGATTACAATCGTCCAGGGCTGGATGGCAAACCACGTGAGTTGCATGTGGAAGACTCATTGAATGTCACTGCCTATGGGGGTGCAGGTGCCTCAACGATGAAAACCAATAACACTACTCCCGGTGAATGGCTCAAGCTTGCGGAATGCCCTTATTTTGTGGTGGAAAAAGGGATTGTAACTGAACGTTGGGAACTCTCCACAAACCCTGACAGCTTCACGATTCTCGTTGTATGTGAAGGAGAAGGAACTTTGGAGTGGGCACATGCTGCATCAGACCGCATTGAATTGAAAGCCGGCCAATGTTATCTCTTGCCAGCCAATCTGGGTACTTATACATTGAACGGGAATACCACAGTTCTTCGCTCTTATCTGCCATAAATCAAGTTTATATGTAACCTGTTGAAGGAGGAATTACACGAGATGCAGGAATCTACCTTTGCCCTGATCGCTAGTGAAGGTACCCGTATTCATGTGTACCGCTGGCTTCCCGATCCGGAATGTAACGTTAAAGGTGTAGTGCAAATTGCACATGGGATGGGCGAGACGGCAGCCCGATACGCCGAATTTGCAGGCCTTCTTACCCAAAATGGGTATGCGGTCTATGCCAATGACCATCGGGGTCATGGCAAAACTGTGGAGAATGCCAAGTTACTCGGCAATGCTGGTATCGATGCCTTCCGCTGGATGGCAAGTGATATGATTAATCTGGGCGAAGTAGCCACCAAGGAGAACCCTGGGGTGCCCCTTTTTCTAATGGGACATAGCATGGGTTCATTCTTGGTACAACATCTTATGTACGCTGGTCACGAGCAGTACCATGCCTTTATTTTATCCGGGACAAACGGCAGACGCGGGCTGCTCCGGTTCGGAGAGAAGCTCGCCTTCTTGCAATGCGGCATTCAGGGTGCTACTCATCCCAGCATGCTGCTTAACGCGATTGTCTTTGGTGGATTTAACCGCTCTTTCCGCCCAGCGACAACACCGTTTGATTGGTTGTCCCGGGACTCACAAGAGGTTCAGCGATTCATTGATGATCCCATGTGCGGAGCAATCTGTACAGCAGGCTTTTTCCGCGACTTCTTCAAATTACTGCTCGAAGTTCATCTGCCACACAATATGGAGTGCATCCCCAAACACAAACCCGTATATCTGTTCTCAGGTGAGAAGGACCCTGTTGGACTTCATGGCAAAGGCGTTCTTAATCTGGTATCCCAGTATAAGAAGCTTCATCTGGAGAATATTGAGTATCGCCTGTATCCGGGTGGGCGCCACGAAATGTTGCATGAGATCAACCGAACCGAAGTGGCTCAGCACGTTGTGGACTGGCTAGAGCGCAATACCCCTGACTCGAATACCGACCATAGTCATATGAGCCCTACTGAGACGGCTGACTCTGTATAATAGATTCAGAGAACAATATAGCTAAAGAAAGAAACCCCTGAAACGGATGTACAGCTCACGCTGCACTCCAGTTCAGGGGTTTTCTTGTTAAGCGATATGAATAATAGCCATGATCAAACGTTATGGATTAACCTTCAATTAACAGAGATTCCGGGTCTTCCAGCAATTCTTTCACGGTCACAAGGAAACGTACAGCTTCACTGCCGTCGATAATCCGGTGATCGTAGGACAACGCAATGTACATCATCGGACGGTTCTCCATCCGCTCTGCATCAATCGCCACTGGACGAAGCTGGATCTTATGCATCCCCAGAATACCCACTTGAGGCGTATTCAGAATTGGCGTAGATAACAAGGAACCGAATGTTCCACCATTCGTGATGGTGAAGGTTCCGCCTTGGAGATCAGATAACGCCAGTGTGTTGGAACGAGCTTTGGATGCAAGGTCCGCAATACTCTTCTCGATCTCGGCAAATCCCAGACGATCGGCATCACGTACAACCGGTACAACCAGTCCTTCCTTCGCAGATACGGCAATGCCGATATCATAATACTTTTTAAGTACAACGTCTTCGCCATCAATCTCAGCGTTAATTGTAGGGAATTTTTTCAGAGCCCCCACAACCGCTTTGGTGAAGAAGGACATGAAGCCCAGGTTAATCTCATGTTTCTCTTTGAACTTGTCCTTACGGCGTTTACGTACATCCATGATGGCAGTCATATCTACTTCATTAAACGTAGTCAACATGGCTGCAGTCTGCTGAGCCTCTACCAGACGTTTGGCAATGGTTGCACGGCGACGAGACATGCGTTGGCGCTCCACTGGTTTGGTATACGTGGAACTTCCAGCTGCCGGAGCACTTGGTGCCGCAGGGGCTTTATTTGCTGGTGGAGCAGCAGGAGCAGGCGCCTGATTGTTATGGCTCTTCACATCGTCCTGGTATACCCGTCCAATCGGATCTTTGCTCTGAACCTGATCCAACTCGATACCACGTTCACGCGCAAGCTTGCGAGCGGACGGTGAAGCCGTCTTGGCACTATCGGATGATTCCGGTGCCACAGCAACAGGTGCTGTTGGTGTTGGTGCTTCAGGTGCAGGAGTAGCGGCCTTTTTCTCTTCTGCCGCTGCCGGTTCGGAAGCGGGTGCACCGCTTCCTCCTCCAGAACCAGCTGAGAGTGTACCGATCGTTTCACCGATCTCTACCGTCTCTCCTTCCTGACGAATGATCTTCTCCAGCACGCCACTTTCTTCTGCACTGATCTCAATATTTACTTTATCCGTTTCCAGTTCAAGAAGCACATCACCCTGATTAACGGGTTCCCCTTCTTTAACCATCCATCTGGATACAGTTCCCTCAGTTATTGACTCACCCATTGCAGGTACTTTAATTTCACTCACAGCTGTTACCTCCCCAGTGGAATATTATTCTTCGTCGTTTGTTTCAACGCAGATGTAATAATCTGTTGCTGTTCCATACTATGCACAAGCTGATAACCGCTGGAAGGACTTGCGTGTTCCGGGCGACCTTCGTATCTAACGGTTGTGCCTTCCGGGGCAACTTCACGAAGACGAGGCTCCATGTAAGTCCAGGCACCCATGTTTTTGTTTTCTTCCTGTACCCATACCAGCTCTTTAACATTGCTGAAACGTGCGAGGATACGTTTGATCTCTTCTGCCGGGAATGGATATAACTGTTCCACGCGAATGATGTGGAGCCATGACCAATCACCTTTATCTTTTTCAATAGCATCTTCCAGGTCAATGGCAATCTTGCCACTGCACAGAATAATGCGCTCTACGCGATCCGGTTTTGTACCCAGTCCAGCTTGCTCAAGCACAAGCTCAAACTTGCCTTCACTGAATTCCACTGCCGGTGATGCAACACGCGGATTCCGAATGAGACTTTTCGGTGACATCATGACAAGTGGACGAGCATCTTCTGTTTCAGTCAACGAAGCTTGACGACGCAACAAGTGGAAGTATTGGGAAGCACTCGACAAGTTGGCAACCGTCATGTTGTCTTCTGCACAAAGCTGCAGGAAACGTTCAAGACGAGCACTTGTATGCTCAGGTCCCTGACCTTCATTCGCATGTGGAAGCAACATAACGAGACTGGATTTTTGAGACCACTTGGCACGACCCGCGGATACAAACTGGTCAAAAATTACCTGTGCACAGTTGGCAAAATCCCCGAATTGAGCTTCCCAGATCACCAGTGTGTCTGGTGAATATACGTTATATCCGTACTCGAATCCAACAACGGATTCTTCAGACAACGGACTGTTATAGATGGCAAAGGATGCTCTTGCCTGTGGCAAGTGATGCAATGGGCAGAATTTGGCTCCATTCTCCGAATCATGCAGTACCAGATTCCGATGAGCGAATGTAGCGCGCTCGGCATCCTGTCCACTAATCCGAATTGGCTTGCCATCTGCCAGAATGGTTGCAAATGCGAGCGTCTCCGCAAGGCTCCAATCCACTTTTTCCCCTTCGTTCAGGGAAGTGCTCCGGCGCTGCAAAATGCGCTGTAACTTCGGATACACATTGAAGTTCTCAGGCCATTTCAGCAGGTCTGCGTTGATGCTGCGCAGATTCTCCAATGGTACGGCAGTAGGCACAATCGTAACAGCTTCCGGCTCACTGATTTTCCGTTGGTAATATTCATGTACTTCATTTTTCTTCATCTGGTCATAAGCTTCTTTTAATCTGTTTGTTACTCCATCGCGAATGCTCGTAATGGATGCATCATCGATAACCGACTCCTGCTTCAATTGATCCTGATACAAGTGGCTTACCGTTGGATGGTTTTTCACCTTGTCATAGACGATAGGTTGAGTCGTTTCGGGATCATCGGTCTCATTATGGCCATAACGACGGTAACCGATCAAGTCGATCAGGAAATCCTTTTTGAACCGATTGCGATACTCTGCTGCCATGCGAATGGCTGCAATACAAGCTTCCGGATTGTCTGCATTCACATGCACAATCGGAATTTCGTACCCTTTAGCAAGGTCACTTGCGTAGTACGTTGACCGGGAATCACTGCTATCTGTAGTGAATCCCAGACGATTGTTGACGATAATATGGATGGTTCCGCCATTCTGATATCCTGGCAGAGCTTTGAAGTTAAGCGTCTCTGCAACGATCCCTTCTCCAGGGAATGCTGCATCACCGTGCATCAGAATGGTAGCCGCCTTCGTTACATCCTGCTTCGGATATCCAGGGTCACGACGGTCATCCTGAGCAGCGCGTGCAAACCCTTGTACAACCGGATTGACGTACTCCAGATGGCTCGGGTTATTCGCCAGAGTCAGGCGAGCCTGTACAGTTTCCCCGTCTTTTACAAAACGGTTCGCACCCATATGATATTTGACATCCCCCGTCCAACCGTAGTTGATCCCCGTCGAACCTTCCGATGGAACCAAGTCTTTGTTCGGAGCATGATGAAATTCAGAGAAAATCTTGCTATACGGTTTGCCCAATACATGAGCCAGTACATTTAACCGTCCACGGTGAGCCATACCCATCAGAATGTGGCTTGATCCGGCTTCTGCCATGATGCGAACAGCTTCATCCAGCATGGGTACAAGCACATCGTTACCTTCAATGGAGAAACGTTTCTGTCCAACAAATGTTTTGTGAAGATAATCTTCAAATTGCTCAACTTCTACCAAACGTTCCAGCAAAACCTTACGTTCTTTTGGCGTAAGTGGAGCTGGTGAAGTACGAGACTCCGCACGGCGATTCAACCACTCACGTTCTTGAACTTCGTGTACATGACTGAATTCATAGGCCATGGGTCCAGTGTATATCTGACGCAAGCGTTGGATTGCATCCCAACCGGTTGCTGTCTGCCCGTCTGCACCTTCCCAGATCAGGGAAGCAGGTAAAGCTTTCAGATCTTCTTCGTTTAATTCAAAATGCTGAGGCTCCAGCAAAGACGTATCTGTATCTTCACTGATTCCAAGCGGATCTATATCTGCAGCAAGATGACCATAGGTACGGATGTTCCATACCAGCTTACCCGCTGTAACCGCTTTCTGTAATAATTGAATGTCTACGTTCCCGGAAGCCGATTGGGCGTTGCCGGAATTCGAGGTTGTACGTGCATCCGTGCCTGACATCGGCGGTGCACCCCATTGTTCAAATAGTTCACGATAGGCCGGTGTAACCGAACCAGGGTCTTGAGCAAATAATTCATATTGTTCCTGTACGTATCCCATATTGGGGCCATAGTAACTTTCCCAGGGCTTCTTGTTGCCTTCCACGATCGTCATCGACGTTCCCTCCGTCTTGATTTAGTCATAAGTTTTTGACGGAAATCATTGACTAAGCCGTAATTTGCGTTCGTTCAACATTTTAAGCGAAATTTTTCATGAAGTCCAATAATCGTGCTGTTGGTGGTAGTAACGTTAGTCCGACGCTCCCGTCAAGGTTTGTCTGCGTTTTCAAAATCAAAGTAAAACAATGATTATATATACCGTCGCACAGATGTCGAATACTGTCCTGATCCGTTCGAAGGTTACACTTTCTCCTCTTCTTCAAGTGAAGTCCGTGTTCTAATATCTATTCTATAAACTTTTACGCTCAGGAGCATTTCCTATTTTTAGCTCAATTGATGCATAAATTAGATGAATCGAATAAATCGAGCAATTTGGATAGAACAACGAACGCTTAATTACAACAAAATAGGCATACGATCTCCCATTTTACCTCCTTAATTAAATTGTGGTCCATAATGTTCAAAAACAAACCGTCCAGTTAAACATTAACCAATTGACATCACATTCAACAAAAAATTGGGGGTTTCTTCAAAAGAACAACTGAAAAAAGCTCGCCCAGACATAGAATTATCCGAGCAGCTTCTTTAAGGATTCAGCAAAATTGAGTTATCCATATAGATGACGGTGCGCATCAAGCTGTACGTTCTGTACTTTGACTAATCATATACACTGCAAACGGCGTTAGGGAAAGATCTCTAACCTGCTCCAGTGTAAACCAGTCTGCGCCGAGCGAATCTTCACCATCGGGTTCTTTTTTGATACGATCCGGCTGACTGGCTTCGGTCAAAACAACATCATACAGCATCCCGATATGGTGCAGTTCTTCGGGCTCACCTTGATACACCCATTTCACTACCGTAGACTCCGCAGAACGAATCATCACTTGTAGATGGGTCAGTCCCGTCTCTTCTTCCAGCTCACGATGAAGAGCGGTCTCTGGCTGCTCACCAAATTCCAGCCTTCCGCCTGGTAAATCCCATTGCCCCTGATATGCTCCGCGGGCCTTATGAATTAACAGGAATCTGTCCTGCCAAGTGACCAATCCATATACTCCCAGATGTGTATGCCGATTCACTTAAAAACTCTTCCTTTCGTCTTCATCTTCTGTAACAGCATCCAGATCTATGGCCATACGGATCATATCCACACAGCGGATACCATCCTCTATAATCTCTTCCTCATAGTGCCTCACAAAGAAATCACGGTCGACCCCGATAATGCGAAAACCGCAACGCTGGTATAACTTCAATTGATGAAAGCTGGTGTTGCCTGTCCCAATCTCGAGAATTCGGCAGCCCAATCTGCGTGCAGCTTCCATCGCTTCCTTAATCATGTGTTTGCCTACACCTTGTCCCTGCAGTTCTTCCTGTACGGCAATATTAACAATCTCCGCAGTCTCCGGACGAGTCTTGAGCAATACGAATTCCCCAACCATCTCTCCTTCATACTCGGCAATAAAACAAACACCCCGGCTCAGGTACTCATCCACAATTGCTTTTGAAGGATCAGCCATCAATAAAAGTTCGTATGGTCTCTCTTCTTCCCAGTCCAAAATCCGGAACGACAATTTCATGCCAATCTCCACCTTTTCATCGTACAATATTCATTTACGTCCTGTTTGCAGAAGCCTATGTATGGCAAATCCACAAATATATCATGCTTCATTTTCAACAAACTAGTTTTTTCAATCTAATAAAACACGCGAACACTCACAGACTATTCACTCCCATAAAAATAGCAACCTTCATTATATCATAATATTTGGATATAAATATACAGATATGGATGATACATTATGAGGCATTATTATTATCCTAACCCAAGCTTAAATGCTCATGGATTAATTTTCCCATGACTTCTCCTCTTTCTGACGTTTTAACTTATCGTGTCTCACGCTGTTCAAGAACGGAATCGCTATACATCATAAATGTCTCTTGCAGTGTTCGTCCGGATGACTTCTCCCAGATCACACTCCGCTCAAACGTACCTTTTTGAAAAAAACGCGGGAGCCGTTCAGCAAACCAATCCTGCATCGGCAGCTCAAAAACCCGCTTCATAGGCACCCATAACAGTTCGCCTTCGGGCGGATTTTGCAGTAACTGCCCCTCGAATGAAGTAGCCAGATAGTTAAATACCATGTACCTCAATCCTTGTTCGGGATCACAGAACTCATCAAGTCCTTTATACGTAATCTCATTAACAGCTAAACCCGTCTCCTCCAGAACCTCCCGCACGGCACCATCCACGATGCTCTCCGGAAAGTCTACCTTCCCCCCAGGAGCGATGTATCCCGGAAATCCTTTGCGATCCGGCCGATTCATCAGCAACACCTGATCATTCATTTTGTCCCATACCATACACATCGTTAATATCTCTATTCTGGTGTTCATATTCGTTCGTCCTCCTGCTAATGTGAGCTTCTCTGCTGTACACTAACATTTCTGGGAATAACCTGTGTTTTCCTGCTTTATTCCCACCCTGATATGTGCATACGAAAGGCGGACGCCCTGTACATCAGAAGCCCGCCTGTTTTGTGATATTCTATGTTGCTCATTTCTCAAATTTGGAGTTTCCCATTATCCGTTCAATTCCGTAATTAACACGCGGCGTTCCTTCCATTCAGCCCGGCGATATGCCTGTTGCATACCGAATTTGCGGATACTCGCCTTTGGCACCGATTTATAAGGCAAAACAACCGTAAAGTCCTCATCAAACGGGAAAAAAGACAGGCCTACTTTTTCATTGGATAACCACTCTGCCTCAATCGGTTGTCTGGAACAGGCATCAAATGTACAACTGAGACCTTCAGCAAAAAAATCATAACGCTCAGCAGGTGTTCCGGGTTCCTCCATACAGAGAAACAGACTTAGCTGATCACAAAATAACATGATTTCCACATCGCTTTGCAGCCTCTGTTTCAGCGCTTCAGCATCACCAACAAGTTGTTTCTCCCAACTCAACTGATGTTCACGTTCTTTTTCCAGGTATTCCCGGATGTCTTCATCATCCTGCGCATTAGCCCCCAGATTTTTCTGAAACAGTTCCGTATACATCAGGCTGCATAATATTCCGGCGTAGGGATTGTTCTGACGAACTTCTTCAATGCCTTTTTGGTAGAATACAAATCGCGGACGGAGTGGAAAGTCCCGAAACGAATACGGCGATTGACTGTAATCATTCCAGAATGGAGACGAATCCAGTTCGATCCAGCCCCGGTCATGTTCTTTGGCCGCCAGAATCAATTCATCCCGGTGCGCAGGATCGGCTAATAATTCATTTTTCCAGTGGGAAGCCATCTCTCCGGCTACTAATCCATGCTCATGCTGTGCGGTCAAAACAAAATCATGCTCTCTCTCATATACGATCATTTGCTATCACCCTTCCGCATGGTATACGTTGACTTTAACATAAATTGGGTTAAACTTTCCTATAAGTTGATTTTCGTACCGCCTGGACGAAAGGCAATGTGGAACGTTCAAATGTAAAGGTGTTGTCAGTTTCCTGAAATTTGGTACACTAAAGGTTGTGTCCACGATTATATTACATACAGAAAGCGGGATCTCATGAATTTATACTCTCCTTACATCGAGTTTAACCGCAAGGAATGGGCTGAACTTAAAGAACATCAGACCACTCTTCCACTGACGGAAGCCGAATTAGAACAGTTAAAGGGATTGAATGAAGAGGTATCGATTCAAGAAGTCGAAGATATATATTTGCCTCTTACCCACTTTATTGACCTATATGCAAGAGTTTCACGAGAGCTGAATCAACTGACGGCCTCCTTTATGAAAAAAGAAGCTCTCCCCACCCCCTATATCATTGGAATCGGGGGAAGTGTTGCCGTGGGCAAAAGTACAGCCGCCCGCTTGCTGCAGGCACTGCTCGCCAGAGGTAAGAATAAACCCAAGGTTGACTTGGTCACCACCGACGGTTTCTTATATCCCAACGCTGTCCTGCAAGAGAAGGGCATCATGAATCGCAAGGGATTCCCGGAAAGCTATGATATCAAATCCCTGATTCAGTTCATGGGCGATGTGAAATCAGGCAAGCCCGAAGTGAAAGCACCGGTGTACTCTCATCTCGCCTACGATGTCATTCAAGGGGAAGAGAAGCAGATCTGTCAACCGGATATTCTCATTATTGAAGGTATCAATGTACTTCAGATCAAAAAAGAAACACCTTTGCTGGTCAGTGATTTCTTCGATTTTTCCATCTACATCGATGCGGAAGAAGAGCATATCAGACATTGGTACGTGGAGCGCTTCAAGCTGCTGCGCAATACAGCGTTCCAGAACACCGATTCCTTTTTCCATCAACGATTCGCCAATATTGATGAAGAAGAAACCGTGCGTACCGCAAACCAGATCTGGCAGGATATCAATGCCAAAAACCTGCATGAAAACATTTTGCCAACCAAAGGGCGTGCCAGACTGATCCTGAAAAAGGAAGCCGATCATTCCATTGGGCAGATTCAATTACGCAAACTTTAGACAACATGTGTACACCTTGCTGTTGTCTCTAATTACCCTTAAAAGGAGAGAAAAACACATTGCAAACCCTGATTATACTCGGCAGTATTATGATGTTTCTGGCTGTTGCTTTGGGTGCTTTTGGCGCACACGCGCTCAAGCGCAAACTATCCGCTGACATGATCAAAATCTATGAAACCGGTGTTCAATATCACCTCATCCACGGACTTGGGATCATCCTGATCGGCCTGCTGGCAGACCGTCTCGAATCCTCTTCACTCGTTATGCTTGCTGGATGGCTGATGTTCGCTGGAATCATCCTGTTCTCGGGCAGCCTGTACGCTTTAAGTGTAACGGGTGTCCGCAAATTGGGAGCCATTACCCCACTTGGCGGAGTCGCATTTCTGGCTGGATGGGTTATGATCATGATTGCCGCATTGTAAATATGGCTTGGATAAACAAAAAGAATGTTCTGGCTGATATCCTATCGCTGGAGCACTCTTTGTTGTTCAATCTGTCCAAATTCTTCGAATGGTGGGCAATCCAGCATCTGGCCGTTGTCTCTCCAGCACATACACGTCCGGGTTAGAGAGTTTGGCCCACTCCTCATAACCAAAGGATGGTTCATACTCCCGAATAAGCAGTGACAACAAGTTCCCATGTGTAACCACGGCCCCGTGCTGTTCCGGTCTGCTCCACAACTCTTCCAGTAACGCCAGCCCCCTTGCAGCTGCGTTTCTCGAAGATTCCCCGCCTTCTTCCACCCAATCCACATCATCGAATGTACGTTTCAGTACATCCATCCAGTTAGGCAGATCGAGAGAGCTAAGCACCCTCTCCTGAAGACGTTCATCCGTATGTATATGTTGCAACGTTGCTATGCCCAGTGGCATAGCTGTCTGAACGGCTCTTTTCCATGGACTGGAGACAATATACGTTATGGCATGATGAGCCAACATATCAGCAAGTTTTTCGGCCTGCCGGATCCCTTCATCGGTAAGCTCTGCATGGGGTTCCTGACCTGTGGCCTTGGCGTGACGGATAAGATAAATGGACTGCATCGCTATCACCTCCTATGGTGTAACCTACATGGAGTTCTTCTCAAGATATTGAAGTGCCCTGTACATCTTCTCCTGCTCTTCCGGTTGGCCTGATGAACTGAGGAAAGTAACCTGTTCCCCTGTCCTGTCTCCATGCTGAGCCACCAGTCCAAGCCGCTGCTTCAGATGGTTCACCGTACCTGTACTGCCATCAATAATCTGTATATGGTCTGGCAGAACCGTGCGCAGAATGGACGTATAGAATGGATAATGCGTGCAACCAAGCACTATTGTGCCATACCCATGAAGATCGAGATCTGCCAGCTTGAATCGGAAATAATCAGCGATTTTACTCGGATCAAAATCCAGCTGTTCACACCATTCCACAAGTTCCGGCAACGCAATGGAATCCACACTGTGGTGATCATCAACACGCGATACCAGTTCGTTATACTTGGTTTGGCTCAAGGTGAGGGCCGTGGCAAATACAAGCACTCTCTTCCCACTATCCTTATTCATCTCCACCGCTGGTTTCACCGCAGGCTCCATGCCAATGATGGGGATATCGTACTTGGCGCGCAGATCCTTCACAGCGAGACTTGTTGCTGTATTACAAGCAATCACAATGGCTTGAACACCCTCCTGAACGATGGCTTCCACACAATCAAAAATATGCCCTCTAACCTCATCTGGAGACTTGGTGCCATACGGGACATGCAATGTATCCGCATAATACAGAAATTGTTCTTCTGGAAACTGTTGTAATGCCTTATGCAATACGGTTAGACCACCGATGCCTGAATCAAAAAAAGCAATTTTCTTATTCAAGGATTTCACCTCTATAATGTATTCTTTCGGGTTCCAAGAACCTCTCGATGCTGCTCATGCTGACTGGAGGTGAGGTTTGTACTTCCGGTTCATCACACATTACAGTGCTTGACGACTTGCGGGAATCATTCAGGTTACGGATCATTCTTCGGAGACAAAGGCGAACGCTATCGCTTCTTCAGAATCGATTCTGTCCCCTCCATTATTTCCACTAAGTCAGATACTATGGATGATGATGAACCATCATTCTACGTTCATTTTATACTGTCTGAGCCAGTCCTTGCCACTATGCCACGCCTCTTCAGGGTTGTGCTCTCCAAGCAATTCAGTACCAACTACAGAGCAAGTTCCCATTTTTCTTCGGTAAGTTCCTGACCTGACAGAATCTGTTTACGGATTTCCTTCAATTGAAAGCCGACAGATTGATATAATCTACGTGCCCCATCCAAAGACTCATTGGTCCACAAAATCACAGACGTATAGCCCTGTTCTTTTGCAAAAAGAACTGCCTGTTCGATCAGTTTCCTGCCCCACCCTGCACCACGCGCTTCCGGTTCGATCAGAAACCAGCGCAGTTGAGCCGTATTTTCATTCACCTGAGTAAGTCCTATGGAACCGGAAGCTGTCTGATCTGACTCAACAACCCATAACATCTCCCTCGCGTGATTGCCTGGGCATCCAAACGAATTCACCGCATGGGTGATAATTTCAGCAAAGCTATGATCATAATTATACTCGTTTTGATAGATACGGATATGCGCTTCAATGACATATTGCAAATCCTTTTGTACAAAAGTGCGGATCATCAAACCTCACCGCCTTTCCTCAACCCCACAGTTGTAATACTGAAATCCACACCGAATTGAATTAGTCCCAGTTTACGGGCAACTTGCTGTGAAGCGAGATTATCCCACGAAGTACTGAAGATCGGCAGGTGTCCACGCTCCTTGACATAATGCTGCCAGCACTTTACCGCCTGCGCTGCATACCCACGTCCCCTATAACCGGGTGCTGTATATAGACTCGCTTCCGCCCCATGATCGGAGAGCCTAGCGGAGCAGCATACTGCCACAGCGGAATCACCAATCACATAAGCGGAAACAGGCCATTTTTCATGCAAGTGATCTGTTAATTCGGGGAAGTGCTCTGCCAGCAAATCATGCTGCTCCTGACCAATTCGTTGTACGTTCCGACTCCACTCGCCGGAGGTTTCAGGAAAAGCATACGCGGGCCCCATCCACACACGGTTAACCGGCTCATAGGTTCCTACCTTGCGTATCAGTTTTGGAATATCCAATGGAAGCTCGAAATCCTTCCCCAACTCATTCATTAGATCCGGCGGTAACTGCTCATGGTAATAGATCAGTGAACCGGCAGAAGCCAACCCGATAAAAATGGCTGGCGCCTGTCCACCCCCCGGCTCGTTAATGCTTAATAGACGCTGCTGCTCGTTCATTGTATATAATGTGCTCGCCTGTATTCTCAACATTTCCATAGATGACAGGTTCGATGTCGGAACCATAACTATGAAGTTAACCTTTGCAATAATCGTTTGCCCTCACTGCCTTTACCGACTTCCTGCAGCTCCAGAAAATTGGATAATTCACGTAAAGCAGACGGGCGATATCCGGCCCCGCACCCACAATTATGAAAGGTATAACCATGACGATACAGAACCATCACTTTGGTCCATTGTTTGGTATCCTTTTGCTTGGGTGCCTGGAAATCCTGTCCCATGCTAACCATGGATGCAGCACATTGCGGGCATTTATATTCAAGTTGTGCCACCGCTTCAGGGCTCAGGTCATATCTGGAAACTTGTTTAAATGATTTGCGACAATTGAAGCAGGCATAGATGTCTTTATATGGTCCTGACATGGCATATCTGCACATCGTCTGCACCCCCTTAATAATTTCCATTATACGGGATTTCACTCGTACATACGAATCGATTTTGCATCATTGCGAATAATTCTTACACGCCGGTTCTTACCTGTGCATTGCAGCTTCTTTCCATGCCTCACCGAGTTCTGCAATCGTTGCATACCGCTGGGACCGATCAGCATTCACCGCACGAATCACAGCTTGATATAAAGCCTCTCCAGCATCCCATCTATCATATGAACGGTCTTTCTCCCCACCCAGCAGCGCGAACGCCATGGCTCCCATATTGAATACATTGGTAACCGCATCTATGGATGCGCCTAACTCAAATTCCTCCGGTGACATGAAGCGGGAAGATCCCCACATACGCCCCATGGTATTGGTGAAAGAGCCCTTTCGATACAGATCGATATCGCAAATTCTCATGAAGCTATTGTCAAAATCATAGATCAGACTGCCGTCATACAGATCAACAGCCACATAACCTCTCCGCTCCACTTCGATATGAAAATCAAAAATCTGCTCCATCGCGCCAATCCTCGACTTCACCGGAAGTTGTCTGAACTGATAGTAGGGCGAGCGGGGATCTTCATATTTGGCTGGAGGTGGAAATTTCCAGTGATTATGAAGATTCTCCCCCTCCACCCAATCGAATACACAGACATACCCCTGGTCCGTTGCAAAATGATCCGTTAGTCGAATCAGGGTGTCATGCACCAAATCCTCGTAAACGGAGACAGAGGACTGCAGATTACGAATGGCTTCCGGAGGACTCCCTGTATGATTCGCGTGAATTGTACGTGCCCCCGCATACTTTACGAACAATCTCTTGCCATCCTTTTGCACGATGCCGAAGGAGAGATTACCTGAATCCTGCTGATCAAATACGCGAAAGACCGTACCCATGGGCCGCAACCAATCAAAAGAATGATACTCTTTCAAGACAAAAGAAACACCGTCGACTTCAAGTTCAACTTGATCTGTCATAGAACTCCTCCTGTCGAGCCATCTTTAATGGATGTTGATTGCTGGATAGAAATAATTCATATGTGCCTCGTCATATCCCTGCCCGTACACTTCCAGCGCGTTGCGCTCCATGCCATACACTTGAAATCCATATCGCTCATATAAACGTCTGGCTGATTCATTCGTAGTTACCACGCTCAGATTAATCTGCTTGATGCCTTCCAGATGTCTTCCTCTGTCCAGGACTTCCTGGAGCAATCGCGCTGCCAGACCGTTCCCCCGATATTGCGGAGCTACATAGACACCCCAGATCATGCCTTTGTGCCTGAGCTTCAGGCCATACTCCCTCTTGAAGCCCATCATTCCCGCCAGTGTTCCTTCTGCTGTGTACGCCCCCAGAATATAATCATCGGGCTCGTTATGTATGCGTTCCTGCACTTCATTCATGGGGATCTGAATGGATAATTCGAAGGAAGCTCCGAAGGCTTCAGGATGCATTTTGAGTGCTTCCAGTCGAAAAGGCCAGTATATGTCTGCTTCATCCCGGCGGATATTGCGAATAACGTACCCATCCTGCGTATATCCCTCACTCATACTCAATCGCTCCCTGTATTTCATACGGATAATCAATCTGAAGTTTTACATTAGCCGCCGCTTCCTGTCCTGCCAGCAGTCCCACAACATAGATCCCCAGATCAATGGACGTGGCTACTCCACCGGCAGTAATTACATTTCCATCTCGCACGATCCGGCTCTGAATAACTTCAGCAACGTACGGCTGAAGCAGATCATAGGTATAAGGATGTGTCGTCGCTCTTTTACCCGACAAAAATCCAGCCGCACCCAGCAGAAGAGAGCCTGTGCACACGGATACCTTCAAGGGAACAGACTCCGCTTGTTTCAACCAGCCTACGAACGCCTCGTCATACCGAAGCTTACGTGTTCCCATGCCTCCGGGGACAAACACGAGATCATACTCTGCCAGGTCCGGCTTCACTCGATCCACCTTCAACGTCAAGCCAGACTCATCCGTGACCTGATCTGTCATCGCACAGGTTTCCCACGTCGTTCCTTTCGTTGGTTCAAAGAAATTCAACCGATTTATTACATCATAAAACCCTGCAAAATCAAGGAAAGTCAGTCCATCAAACAAAACGAATGCAATTTTCATTGGTAACCTCCGTTTTTTAATTTGAAGCTTCCTGGTTATGTTTATTGATTCCGATCCCGTTCCAACGCTTCCTTCACCCGGTCACGTGCGGGCAGTTTGCTATTGATATGAAGGAGCAAGCCCACAATCACAAGAAGCAGAATAACAACAATGATTTCAAACACGGGTCCACCCCTCTCAAGGAAATAGTGGCAAATGTAACCGACTCCCGAAGATTGTAGTCTCTATTTTAATCCACGAGCAATGATCCATTCCAGCCACTTCCACGGTAGCAATGCTTTACCTATGATCAACACACGCGATCCTTTTCCCAGCGCATATCGGAGTCTTGGTGCACGCATTCGTGCAATTCGTCCGATCAGATCTGCTACCTCCTGTGGGTCAGGTGCCGTCTCGCTTGAATGTTTGGAATAACGAAGAACCGCATCCAGCTTATGCTTATACGGAGATTTCTCGTTCCGGTGAATTTCCCCCAGACCCTTATTCCAGATCGGCGTGCGATAAGCGCCTGGTTCAATTAGTACCACCCGAACGCCGAACGAAGACATCTCATGCCTCAGACTTTCCGAAAATCCTTCCACAGCGAATTTGGAGGCAGCATACGGAGCATACCCTGGAAAACCAGATAACCCGCTGACGCTGGACAAGTTAATGATCAGACCTTGCTTCTGCTCACGCATCACTGGCAAGACTGCACGCGTAACCGCAATTAATCCAAACAGATTCGTCTCCATCTGGCGCCGCCAGTCCTCCATCGATACTTCCTCAATGAACCCGCCAACCGCAAATCCTGCATTGTTCACCAGTATGTCGATGCGCCCATAATCCAGAACGACTTTGGTTATAGCTGCTTGCACCGATTCAGAATCCGTAACGTCCAACTGCTCATACACCAAACGTTCTGTTATGCCTGCCTCTCCAGCAAGTCTGACCAACTCTTCTCTTCGATTCAGGTCACGCATGGTGGCAACAACAAGGTATCCCTGCTTGGCAAGAGTAATGGCTGTTAACATACCGAAGCCACTGGATGTGCCTGTAATGAGAGCCACGGGATCATATGCACCGGACGTTGATATTCTTTTTTCCTTCGTTTCTTCATTTCTATGATTCTCTGTCTGCATCCGTTGCTGTCCATCTCCTATCTTGTATGTCACCACTGTCATTCAGCCACCTGCTCTTCCCCAATAATTCACTACCAGCTCAATCAAGCTGTCTCTCCACCCTGCGTAGCTTGGTGACCCCTGGTTTGAACGTATAAGGAACGAATCCCACCTCAGGCAAAGTACAATCCATCCTGTCTGCCAACTTGTTCAATTCCTGCAACACATCAGCCTCGACTTGCCCCAGTGCTGCATTTCCTCCAAGTCGTAGCGATATCTCCATTGCCCTGTCTTTACGTTGCACCACACGATAATGTTCAATATCCGGCGAAGCCGCAATGACGGCGCGGGTAACGAAATCTGGAAAGACAGGTATTGGCTCCCCAGTATGCAGTTGTTCAAAATAAAGTGTATCATCACAGCGGCCTTCAATCTGCTCGATAGCTGTAAACAGAGAACCGCAGGCACATGGCATCGCCGCCTCGGTCAGAATATCATTCAGCCGATACCGGATGATCGGCTGTGATGTTCTGGAGAAGTCCGTAATAATGGGCACGAAACGCCGGGTGGCAGGATCAACGTACTCTTTTTCAATATGGACTATATCCTCATTCAAATGCAGTGTGCCATAACGACAGGTCGCACCCAGGAACCCTTCTGTACACTGGTAGACTTGATGAATGGTCTGTCCGAAAACCTGCTCCAACACCTTGCGATCCAGGGGGTCCAGCACCTCTGCAACCGAGATGATTTTATCCGGTACAGCGGTCAATTGACCTGCCACATAGGCATCTGCCATCAGACGCAGCATGGATGGAGGAGCTACCCACACCGTAGGTTGGTACGTTTCTAGCCGCTTCACCAAATTCTCCACACGCTCCAGCAGATCAAAGTACTGAAACTGCAACTTGCCACGCTGCACCGATTCATACAGATTACTGTTGGCCCGCAGGAAAAATGCAATCTTCGCAGGTTTCCACAGCCCACCAGGCAGCAACTTGGCCAGCACCGTGCCCGTCCACGCATCTTGCTCCTGATCACTCACCAGAAATATCCCCCGGTTCCCTGACGTACCTGAGGACAATCCAACGGTCACTCCCTGAATGGAGGGTTTGAAGTCACGCGTTTCCTCACTTTCCCCTGCAAGAGCCAGCGCTTCGTCCTTGGTAATGCCCACCGTGTTGAGTGTATCGAAATGCTGCATCATGATTGATTTGTCAATCAACGGGAATCTTCTCCAGTCAGACGCGTCCACACCACCCCACCACTGCTGGTAAAACGGAGAGCGGGCACGGATCTGACGGACATGACGAATAATCCGGCGCTCTTGCCAGCGCTCCAGTTGTTCTCGCGTTTTCCATGTTCGCAGCCCACGTGCAAGCGCATAATGTACCACAATACGAAGGGTATTGCTCATCGTTTCCGCCCTCCTGTACCCCAAGCGTCCAGTACCTCTCGGCAGTGACTTGGCACAATTCGAATGTGGGGAAACTGCTGATGCAGCTGGACAAGCTTGTCAAAGTTACGGTGGTACTCCTGTCGATCAGACATAATAATAGCCGCGAGTAAGTTCGGTCTGCGCTGTTCACGAAAAGCCCGACTCGACCACACTGCGTCCGCGCACAGGAAATAGTGATGTTCTTCTGTACGAAGCAGGAGTCCTATCATGCCTTCCGCATGACCGGATACATCCACCCCCAGCAGACTGCCATCGCCGAAGATATCGTAGACCTCATCATAAGGGAACGATTCCCCTGCTCTCGTCCATCGCTCCGGCTGACACGTAACAGGCAATGATCTGGCAACAAAATCTTCAGGCAATAATCCAGACAGATAACCTGCCTTCACAGCCGCAATCGGACCGAGTGAACGCATAGCATCATAAGCTCTCGGCAGATAGATGAATTGTGCCTCCGGGAAATCCCGTACACCCGCGATGTGATCGCCGTGAAAATGGGAGAGGATGATATACCGGATATCCGAAGCTTTCAGCCCAAGCCCAGCCAAAAAATGAACGGCACTATCCTCTTCACGATAGACCACAGGTGTAATATGACGATACAGTGCGTTGGGCAGATGAGCCGTTTCATTGAAAAAGCGGGAGCTATATCCCGTATCCAACAGGATCGGTCCATGTACGGGGTGAATGATGCAGGCGAATCCTGCCGGGAAAGGCACCGGTCTCAACCGACCACCGCGCAGCGTCAGAAACTCTGGATGTGTGCAGTAACCTGCCGCACCCAGATATAGTTCTACCGGAGTTGTTGTCAGCATGATTCGGCCCTCCACCAGTCTGCAAATTGTTGCAATCCCTCTTCAATGGACACCCGAGGGACATACCCCAATCGCTCTCTCGCATCCGTAATATCCAATGTCTGTGGGATGGATAAGGAGCCAACGGTATACCGTGTCAATGCAGGTTCACCGAGCGCAGGAATAAAGCCATGAACACGCTCCAGCAATGCTGCCACGCCATATGCCATCCGATAAGGAATGTTAAGGCGACGCAAAGACATATCCAGCATGCCAAACAGGCTGCTCACTAACTCATTAAACGCCCTCGGATCGCCATTGGAGATATTGTAAGCTCTGCCGAGCACTTCGTCAGAGGCATCACGGCACAATAACAGGGCATCCACCACATTATCCACACATGTCAGATCAATTAAAGCCTGTCCGCCACCGATCATGGGTACGCCTGATTTCGCGTTGGCTGCGACAATTCTGGGAAACAACGTCTGGTCATATGGACCAAAGATGGCTCGCGGTCGAATCATAATCGACGGAAGTCCCCTCACATGCCCTTCCATTACAACCTGTTCAGCGAGAAGCTTCGTAGCTGCGTAATGATTGGCTGGTTTGGCAGGCAACGGATCATGCTCATGTACGTCATATCGCGGTATGTAGTTGAAATATACACTTGGAGTCGAGACATGTATAAATCGTTGTACCTCATTATGCAGGCAGCCATCTATGATATTCTGTGTCCCTTCTACATTACTGCTATAAAAGTCACGATATCGGCCCCATGGCGACGACAGAGCCGCACAGTGAAATACCACATCCTGCCCCTTACACGCTTCGTTTACTGCGGACTCATCCCGTATATCTCCATTCAGGAATTGGACGCCTGCGGACTCAAGTTCTCTACCAACCTTGGACTGTCGGCCCATGCCCGTGACATCCCATCCATCTTCTGCAAGCCGTATCGCAAGGTGCCTGCCCAGACATCCCGTTGCTCCTGTAACCAATGCTCTCTTCATTGTTGTTCACCGTTCCATTCTATGTCGTGAGTCAAAGCTTCAGTCAGCGAGATCTTCTGTGATCTTGCTATACGCCAAGCGGCCAGCACCACCGCGAATTGTTCAAAGAAAGGCTGGATATCCTGCCCTACATAGACTACGTCTCTGGCTCTACGCCACGCAGCTATCCATTTACGGAACTTTCCTTTGCCGAAGATCTGCTGCACTCCGCTTCCCAGCATGGGAAGCATGAGCATGGCTTTGCTGCCCCCTGCGGGCGTGATCCATTTTCTTTCTTTGACCAACGTCTCCGGTTCAGTCAATGCACGTACCAAGTCATCTCCGGGGTGAAACAGATGAATCCCGCTCGTTGCCCTCGGATTACACTCAATTGCGTACAGTTGCCCATCCTGACCTTCTATAAAATCAAACCCAATCTGTCCACTAAAACCCGTTGCCTTAACGAATTGTTTCACCCACGCAAGAGCCCTCTCATGTTCCACCTGTTCAAAAAAGACACTGGCTCCCACGCTACCTGTGCGATAGCGGCTGTCGTACGCGGCGTGCGCAACCAATTGCCCTTCGTGGGCTATGCTGTATGTACATAACATCTGACCAGGAATGTAGGCCTGTGCAACCCAAGGCGAAGCAAAGGATAATTGCCCGTGTCCCGGAGGGTCGTTTCGTAAATGTCGACGTTTGTTTTCACTTGCTTTTCCTTCCTGATCGGTTCCTGTGCCAGTGTCATCGGTCATGCGTGCTGGCATGCGAACCTTGGCGGCAAAGCGGGAATACACCGGTTTCCATACCCAATCCCCCATCGTCTCCAGAACAGACTGAGCTTTCATCCATTCCTGCCGATTGTTGATCAGACGTGTATCCGGAACCGAAAGGCCGAGTGAGCTTGCGAGCTGTATAAAATGATATTTATGGTGCAGCTCATGCAGCTGCTCCAGAGTCGTAACCAGAACACGGCAATATGCACGCAGTCTGTCAGCCCCTTGAGCCACATAGAAGACTTCTTCACACATGGGGATCAGCAGGTCGATTTGCCAATCCTGTGCCAATCGTTCCAGCTCCGCCAGATACGCAGATGTGTCTTGACGGGGCGGTGGGACCACAGCGCACTGTTCTACTGCACTGGAAAATCTGGTCAGATGCCGTACGGCACTCTCCGCAACATAGACCCGATGGCCTGCCCGATGAAGCATACGTGCCAGATCGAGTGTTACCGGAGCCCTTCCGCCTGTAAGCAGTACGTTGAGAGAAGCAGATGGACGCTGTCCAGTTTCCCCAGATCTAGTAGTCAAAAATAAGTCCTCCCAATGATAATCCGGCAGCTGTGCCAATCATCAGCACCCGATCTCCCCGCTGAATGCGCTGCTGTCTAATCGCTTCATGCACCCCCATCGGAATGGATGCCGCTATCGTATTGCCGTGGTGCCGTGTAATATCCATAAACCGATCTTCAGCAATGCCAAGCTTCTTGCGGATCAATCTCATCGCCATGGCACTCCCCTGATGGGGAATAACCAATTGGAAATCTTCCATCCGATTACCGGTTGCCCCTAACATATTGCTGGTGAATTCCGGCAGAAGTCTGGAAGCCATCCGGAAGATTGCTTGTCCATCCATATGAAATAGGTAAGGTTCAGGCTGATCTGCCCTGTAATTCGAAGCGTGCAGCCGCGTGCCTCCCCCTGCAATCTCCGAGTAGCGCGCTCCTCGGCTGTAAGTTCGAAGGGAAGCATGCACGATCTGTGACGATGATCCTTCAGGTGAGCGTTCAATAATGACGGCGGCCGCTCCATCTCCGAACAGGGCCGCACTTTCTTTATCCGACCAATTCAATCCGGCCGAGGCAATCTCAGTGGCAACGATCAGTACTCGTTGGTAACGTCCGGCATCTACCATATAGGAGATCACATCCAGTCCGTTCAGGAAACTCAGGCAGGTTGCATCCATATCAAAGGCGGGTACGCCCGAATCTTGCTGCCCCATGGCCTGCTGGATAAATACCGCCGTACTAGGCAACGGTTGTTCCTTCGTGCCACTGGTGCACACCAGACAGTCGATATCCGCGAATTGCAATCCTGCATCCGCCAGTGCAGCTTCAGCAGCCCGCACGCCCATGAAGGAGGAAGTCTCTTCACCCGATGCGTAATGCCGCACACCTACGCCAGTTGCTTTGCTGACCCAACCCGCAGGCACGCCCAAGCGACGATCCAATTCCTCATCCGTCACTTCCTGTACAGGCAGGTACTTCCCTGTTCCCGCGATCCTTACTCTTCTAAGTTGCATTTCCCCAACCTCTTTCTGTTCATCTGACTGATAATAAGTTCGTATTCAAAAAGACCGGTTTTCAGTACCGAGAAGATGGGATGAAGCTAGAAATGGAGTAGCGGAGCGTAGGAAAACTACGTGAGCAACGGACATTTCGGCTGAATTCCATATTCGATGCTGATGATGCCACTGGGCATCCTTCGTAATCAAAAGCGGGCTTTTTGAAAAACCTCTATAAGTTCGGCTAATTAGTATTTACACAGACACTCCGATGACAGAACAACTTTCCGATCGCTGTTATCCCCAGATTTTTTTGATTCCCTTCTTAAAAAGGGAAAATCCGGGGATAAGCCTATGCTTCCGATGCAGCTTTCTTTCAGAAAGCTTTTAGGCACACGCTTCGCTTCTTCAAGTTATTTCTGTCCTCTCCGTTATCGTGTAAATGTTTAGTTGAACATATATAAATGAAATGAGTCCTTAACCTAAGATGGCGAAACGCCATCTGATAGAAGCCTTAAAATATATAATAAAGGGCAGATGCCTCTGCCCTTGCTGTTGTGTTTTATTATTTATACTGTGTTGTCATTTCTTCTTATTCAAAATCTCGGCAAGAGCGATTTCAAGCGTTCCGTATGTGAATGTGAAACCTTCCCTCTCCAATCGCTCAGGAATGACCCAACGACTTTTGAGAACCAATTCCGTCTCGGTCTGAATGAAACGTGCGCCCAGTTCAAGCATCCAGCGAGGAGAAGGAAGCCCAATTCGAACACCCATCTGTTCTCTCAGACGCGTCATCAGCTCCCGATTCGTCACTGGATGCGGAGAAGAGGCATTGAATACACCATTCAGATGTGGGTGCTCTTGCAGATAGATCACCATGCGGAACAGATCCTCGATATGAATCCAGCTGAACTGCTGTGTGCCTGCGCCTTGCGATCCCCCTAAGCCAAAACGAACCAGGTTCGTCATGGGCACCATTACGCCGCCCTCACCCAGCACAATCGCAATCCGCAGTGCAATCTGACGTGTAGACGGGAGACTGAATTCAAAGAAAGCCTGTTCCCAAGCTTTGGCAACGTCGACCGAGAAGCCAGAGCCAATCTCGCCTTCTTTTTCCGTCATGGGACGATCTTCAGCATGTCTGTATATGGTTGCTGTGCTCGAATTAATCCATAGTTCCGGAGGATGATGACAAGCCAGGACGGCTTCCCCGAGAATACGCGTTGTACGCGTTCTGGATTCCAGAATGGCTTTGCGATTCTCATCTGTATAACGGCAATTCACCGATTTGCCTGCCAGGTTAATCAGCATCTCTGCTTCTTCCAGTGCCTCTATGATTCCTGCACGATTCTCCCAGGCAATATGACCGGGCTGACGCGAGATGATCAGCACCTCATAACCCAGCTTCTTGAACCTTTGGGCAAAATCCTGTCCGACAAATCCCGTTCCACCAGCCAATACAACCTTCTTCACGGTATCCCCTCATTTCCCATACTGGGTAAAGATTTCGCAAGAAATAGATCAACATTTTCTATGCATGCAAAATACAGATATTAGATTAAACACCGCTGGTGACCCGTTGGTTTGATTTAATTCACACCCAGGGATGCGTACAAGCGATCCCGCTCTTCGAGAGCCCATATGTTTGCAGGGGTTTGTTCCAGTTGATATCGGAGCTCATCATAAAAATCATGGATCATGAATCCGTCTGGCAAATTGCCAAGCATGGCTGTAAAGTTGTACTCTGGCAGTGTTTTCTTTCCTTCACTGATCTGCTTCAGCCAGTCCATCCACTTCGCAAGAGTGAGTACTTCCTCCTGCCATAACTCCGCCTGTAACCCAAGCACATCCTGAAACTGCTCGTACGCGAAAGGATCAACGAAGACCCGGCAAGCCTGAACAGCCAGTTCATACAACTGGGTCACTGCGCGACGTACCTCATGCTCCAGTTCGACCTCCAATCCTCCCATATAATCCTGAACCTGAATGCTCTGTCCATCATCATATAGCAACGGGGCTTGGGCCAATAGGCGTACAATCTCTTCCATCTCGTGTATTGAAACTCGCTTCTGCTCATAGAGAGCAGGTAATTGATATGCTGTAATGATCATTCACTCCTACATCGTTCTTCTATTAATGACCTATATTATAGCACGGTTTGGCAATCATCTATCAGGATAACTTGACTACCTACTACAACTTGTAGTAGTTTATACGTACTACGTAGTGTAGTAATACGATCGTTATGGACGCATAACGATGTGAAGGAGTGTTCACGGTGAACCCGATTCAGAAATTATCCGAAACAGAAATGGAGTTAATGGTCGTTATATGGTCATGCGATCCACCTGTCACCTCAACAGAGCTATTAGACATATTCGCTGAGAAAGGAAAAGCGTGGAAAGCGCAGACCATGTCTACCTTTCTATCAAGGTTGGTAGATAAAGGCGCCTTAACGGTTACGAGACGTGGACGAATCAATGATTATAAACCTCTTCTGCAGCCCGAAGATTACAAGCTACAGGAAACGCAGCACGTTCTTGATGGACTCTATCAGGGTTCAGTCAAGAATTTGGTTTCAGCTATGTATGATGGTGACAAGCTTTCAGACGACGACATTTCAGAACTGAAAAAATGGCTTTCGGAAAAGTAGGTGCAGATGATGAACATCTTTTTTGAAATTCTGTGTAGCCTGACCGTGGCTGGAAGTATCGTTGCCGTTTGCATTTTGGCGCTGCGACTCCTACCCGTATCTTTTTTTCCGACCAAGTGGCTCTACAGACTCGGTAAAATGGCTCTCTTGTTCTATCTGTTCCCGATATCTCTTGGCCTTTCATGGCTTTTGGGTTTTGCATTCCCTCCTGCATCAACTGTACCAAGTACAGAGTATGCAACATCTTCGAGCTTACTTGCAGGACCATTCATCCCGGAACAAACCATATCTGTACCTACAGCCTGGTTCTTGTTATGCGTATGGAGCATTGGCGTCATTGGTTTTTCTGCATGGCAGGTGTATTGTTATCGGAGATTTTTGAATGAACTATCACGCACAACTACACCCGTCCTCTCTCATAGTGAAGCAGCTATACAGCTACCATTACTCAAAGAGGCATTGGGTATCAAAGAGAATATCACGCTTGCTCACAGCACTTCAGTAAGGAGCCCCATACTGGTCGGCTTGTTTAAACCAACGATATATCTTCCACCCGAAAATACGGTCAAGATGGACATCAAGATGGTCATTCATCATGAGTTGGTACATCTGAAACATCAAGATCTGTGGGTCAAGGCTCTGACCTTGGGGGTTAGTGCCCTGCACTGGTTCAATCCCCTGATTCATATGATTCGCCGGGACATTCATGCCTGGAGCGAGTTGGCCTGTGATGAAGATGTGGTGAAAGAGATGTCGCATGAAGAGCGAAGACGGTACGGTGAGACGATTTTAAATGTGATGGCGGGAACGAAGAAAATGCCTGCTCAATTTTGTTCGTCCCTATCGGGTGAAGGCAAACAATTAAAAAGGAGATTGATGAACATGTTTAATGTGAAGAAACTGAACAAGAAACACTGGATGTTAAGTATGGGGGCCCTATTGCTTATTACAGGAGTAAGTACATCCACCGCAGTATGGGCATCAAACCATACCGTTAAAGTAGAGGCCAAGGTGACTGAAGCCGTGCCTGTTCCTTCCGTATCTGAAACTCCCGAGATCGTAGCTTCTCCCGATACGGCCGGATTTTCCGAAGCTGTAACTGTTCCCTCTGCTTCCGAAAAGCCTGAACTCGTGGCTCTACCTAAGGATGAAGTGGCAGATAATGTACCAGCTCCTTCTTCTGTTGAACCTTCTGAAGATGACATTGCAGAATCAGCCACAGTTCCTTCTCCTGCCTCACCTTCTGATATGGTAGCCCTCCCTTCCGAGGACAAGGCTTCCGAGGCTGCAACCGTTCCTTCTCCTGCCTCACCTTCTGAAATGGTAGCGCTCCCTGCGGATCAGGTTTCGGAAGCTGTACTTGTTCCTTCAAAGAAGTAACTCAACGTTAAGGAACAAGTACACCCAGATAAACAAAAAGGACGAAGCATAAGTCTTACGCTTCGTCCTTTTGTATATTAGATAAACGTTTTGATCGTAGCAAAATATTCACGGATCATGTTGACCGGCTTCAAATATCCTGGTGATGGGGCAGATATGCCGTATTCTGCCGCATAACCGTTCTTGGCTGCAATATATTTGGAGCGGAACATGTGATAGTCACTCGTGACAATCATGATCTCCGGGTGCTCCAACCCGGATTCCTGAATAATTTTTTTGGAAAAGGCCAAATTCTCCTGTGTACTTGTGGAGCGATCTTCCATAATGACTTGCTCAGGGCTAATCCCCTGTTCAACCAGATAATTTTTCATAGCGAGCGCTTCGGGAATCGATTCCCCAGGTCCCTGTCCACCCGATACAATGACCGGTGTCTGAGGGTGACTGCGAATGTAGTCCAGACTGGCATCTAACCTTTGCTTCAAAGTCAATGATAATTCCGTTCCCCGAATGCCTGAACCTAGAATAATGACGTAGTCCGCCTCTTCCGGATCATTCGCGCCCAGCTGTGTGAATACAAGTGCCTCAATAATGACAAAAGAGACGGCAGCCACGCCAAATCCGGTAAGGATAATCCGTTTCAAAATAACATGCTTCTGATAGTCAATCCGTCTTAGTACAATAAAAGCCACCGTGATCATTCCGAAAAACATGACTGGAAATCGTTGGCCCCAGAAGATCAGAAACGCCACAAAACATGCCAACAGGACAAGATCAATGATCAGTCCATATTTTTGTAAGAACCTTTTTATCAAGTCCGTAAACACTCCTTTTGTACCAATTCCGCGTATCTCTATGATTCAAGCTGTTATTATCTTTAATTTGGGCCATTGTTCCTGCCAACACTTCCTATGGACACGCTGATTGTAATAGTCATTATCCATGAAGAAGGGGCTTTTGCGAACCACGAGTTGATACAGATCATGCAAACCATGCGGGGCACAGATGTGCACCCGGTCCTCTTCATCCAGCTGTACGCCTATGGCAGTCACGATTTCTGGCCAATAGCGAAGGGCATCCTCAGTAGATTGATAAGGATCTGTGCCATTGCGCAGATGCATTCTCGCCTGGTTTTTGACCGACCACTTGGCATTGCCAGTCTCTTCACGAAGCTGTTGTTCGAGCCGTATGTCTCGCTCCTCACGCAAGTCTCGCGCATCATAATAAACAACATCAATATCGCTATGAAGTTCACGAAGATCATATCCATGCAAAACATCCCAGATATAATTACGAATATAACCTGCACCTATGTAACATTGCGGCAGATGGAGACTCTGAACGAGCCGTAGATCTTGCATTAATTGTTCGTGAACCGTAATTGCTTGAATGAATCTCTCCTCATGCAACATGTCTGCCTCCTGCGGTTCACCTTATAGTTCTCCCGTATTAGCGATAAACCCTTGTTTCAATATATCATGTTACTTATCTGCAATAAAATGAACAACGCTCGAACATTCACTTCACTGCTTCAAATTCTAAACCCGTCACCTACAAATAGCCCGTAAACAGCTTGGGTTGTCCAAGTGTTTACGGGCTACATTATTAATGAGATGGAGTTAGAAACAGTTAAAATTTATTTAATCGGTATCCAGATTTGTGGGGGCTGGTTCGGCCCAGGGTATACTTCCAGCTCTGGCATATACGCATGCTCATAAGGATTGGATGGAAACCATTCCGAGATAATCCGTTTCCACAGAAGCTGCATACTTTCCGGCATCGGGCCTTCTACTTCGAATATACTCCATTGGGAAGCAGGCATGGTGAAACTTGATAATCCTTCCGGCACTTCACCGTTGTAAGCCGTAGCAATCCAGTATTCCATCTGCTTTTCCTTGATTTCGCTCTGATCCACAACGACACCAAGTAACCCTGGAATATCCCCGTTGTTCAGTTCAAATAAACGCTCCTCTGTACCGCTCTTCCATGCTTCCTGCCACATCTTCCCGATCCCTTGCAGATGTTCTCCATCTACATATGAGAAAGCCTGCTTCACCCCCACTAATGTGAATTCGGGATGTTCAACAATTCTATATTTCATCGGTTCTGCTCCTTTAAGACTTACTTGAATAACCAGACGATTATACGATTGGACAGAGCTACTCTTTTTGCGTGCCTCACTTGGTGCGATACCATGTTGTCTCCGGAATGCTTTGGAGAAAGATTCCGGTGTGTCATAGCCGTATTTAAGCGCCACATCAATAATTTTGTGATCACTTTGCATAAGTTCATGTGCCGCCAGTGTCAATCGTCTGCGTCTTATGTACTCAGCTACAGTAACATCTGTTAACAGGGCAAAGGTACGCTGAAAATGAAAGGGAGAGATATGAGCCTCTGCTGCAATCCGCTCCATCGTCATATTTTCGAGCAAGTGGTCTTCCATATATTGAATAGCGATCTGTAATGCGTTGATCCAGTTCATGTGATAATCACTCCTTGATGTCTAATATAACGGATAAACGCCCCAATAACCTGTCATCCTGTGCTCTCATTTGTCCGGTGAAAGCACAACGATGTAGTTCATATAACACCACCTCACAGAATTTGACAATGTAAACGATTTACTATAGCCTTTGAGTATAATGATCGTTCTATCATATTTTAAGGGAGGACATTCCTGACTATGAGCAGCAAAAAAGAAATGCTTTTGAACGTGGCTGAAGAACTGTTCTATCTTCACGGCTTCCATTCCATTGGCTTGAAACGAATTATTTCGGATGCCGGGATCGCCATCATGACGTTATATAATCACTTTGAGTCCAAGGATGATCTTATTGTCCAGGTGCTCCTGCGACGTGAACAGCGTTATTTGGAACAGCTTCGGCAATATGCTGACAATAAAGCACAACCCATGTTCCTCAATTTGGCTGAAGGACATGCAAAATGGCTGAAAGAGCACGAATCAAGAGGGTGCTTATTTTTACGCGCCAAGGAAGAATTTGGAGGTCATGCGGATCATATCATCGTCCAGACTGTCAATGCGCACAAAAGACATATGCGAACTTTAATCCATACATTGGCGCCTGCTGCGAGTGAACGCGATCTATTGAGATTCTCCATATTGCTGGAGGGTTCCACCGCACTCGCTGAGACAGAAAATGTAAATGACGTCTGCCGTGAACTGATCCATATGACGCTAACCAGTTTCAAGTAATGCCATTCCGGGTGAGTTAGTAGTTCAACTCACTTTTTTATTTCATGAGAAATATAATGATCGTTCTATCTAAAAAGGCGGTGGATTAAATGAAAAAAATTATCTTTCCAGGCATTGCACTAATCGCTGTGTGTTATGCATTCGGGCGATTCAGTTATGGGTTGTTTATGCCGGAAATTTCGGAAGCCTTACAATTGAATGATACAGCCTCAGGCGCGATTAACTCAGGCACTTATATTGCCTACTGTCTGTCCCTTCTAACTGCACCCCTGTTGATTAATCGCAAGGGACATCATTATGTCATCCAACTGGCCGGAATCAGCGCCGTGCTAGGTTTAACCGGCATCGCCCTATCTCAGAATGCATGGATGCTTACTTTCAGCATATTTCTCGCTGGTCTGAGCACAGGCTGGGCTTCCCCGGCCCTTGGCAATGCAGTGAATGCCGAACTGGCTCCTAATCTGCAAGCAAGAGGCAACAGTTGGATTAATACAGGGACCAGCTTCGGGATTGTTGTATCTGGCCCACTCTACTTGCTCTTTACGGATTACTGGCGTCTAACCTACATCCTGTTTGCCGCAATCGGCATTGTCGTTCTTTTGTGGAACAGACGTGTCATTCCAGCAACCAAGACCCTGCCTTGTACCAAATCTCTCTGGACATGTATGAAACCAACCAGACCTGGGTCTGCTCTGCTCATGGCATGTCTGTTGACTGGTTTTAGCTCTGCAATCTATTGGACCTTTGCCCGAAATTTCCTTACAGACGAGAAAGGGGCCTCCGATTCGGAAGCCGTGTTGTTCTGGATTGTGATGGGGGTTATGGGCATACTCGGCGGATGCGCTGGCCGCATTATTGAACGGATCCAGATTGGGTGGTCCTACCGAATTGGCATAATGTTATTGGCTATTTCGCTTGGGGTTATCCTTCTGCCATCCATGACTGCCAGCATAATTTCTGCCATCATGTTTGGGAGCACCTACATTTTCCTGACCAGTGTATTTATCGTTTGGGCAACGAGATTATTCAGTCCGAATGTATCCATTGGAATCAGCCTCGCCTTCCTCGCATTGGGTGTTGGGCAATTTCTCGGCTCCTCCATGGCAGGTTACACGATTGAAGTATTTTCCAATACAACGGCATTTCTCTCCTTTGCTGTACTGGGCCTGTTCGGATTGTTCATTCGGGTGAAATAAATACAAGAACAACTTTCTGGTTGTGTTATTCTACGCGGCGAACACTTCCGGTTACCCCATGTTGCAGCTGCACATCTGTAAAAGTAACCGTCGTCCCTTGTCCGATTGGGGATTGGGCCACAATGCCAACTTTAATCTCTTCCGGGCAGTCGAGACCGAAATATCGAACCAGCTTCCACTTCTCTCCATCCTGAGAATAATGGAATGCAAAACTATTGCCTGCCCGGGCTACACGTAAATAAGGCTTGTTAACCTCTACAGGTGCAGATACACAATCATCCGAGTTACCACGAGTAACGACACTAAGAATAGACGGCTGTTCTTCAAAATACTCAAAGCAGACTTTAGCCCAATTCGTATCGTCCACCCTCACCATCAGGCAGCCCGAATCATACTGTTCTTTCATGTCCACCTGTACTTGAGTGACGATGCTGAAATCTCCCTTGACTATTGTATGTAAAAATGGAGCTGAAGCTTTCACCGGCTCACCTCCCGGATCAATGAAAAAGTCACTGATCGGCGAAACGGTTATCGTTACTTTGCCGTCTTCAATGGACCAATCTGCTGGCTCGTTCAGCCACCCGAGGTTGGCAGATAATGTTTGACCTGAACATTGTTCGAATAGATTCGTCATGTGGCACACCCTTTGTGTTGGAGTATAAGTTCTTCTTGCTCAATTGCTCTATTTGTATTCGGTATATGTAGTGGTTAATCCTGTAGGTTTTACTTAAACATTCCATCCCCGATATCGTACACCGATCTGTACTGTTGGATGATACGCTCGTCCCATACTTGTACTTCAATATATCGTTCCGGACCTTGATCGCCTTTACGGTTCCATTCTTGAGGCCAACCATAGGCCTGAATAACTTCCAGGATTTCATCCTTGGTGTAGATCTGCTTACGGTAAGGTTTATCATCTGTATAACGCATGGTTGGAAAGAGGTCTCCATACGTGAAGCTCACAACTTCGGCAGACAGATCTTCCCACGGAATCAACACTTGATCCGGTTCGGTATACCAGGATAACAGCCATTCACATTCACCGAGGGTCAGATAGTGGGGATATGGCTTGGTGGGGGTTCCGCCCTTGGCCTTAAACTGCTCGTACGCTTTATGTTCAAGTGCTCTGCGGATGGTCATATAATCTGCTGATCGCTGACTGGCAAAATTCCGGCCTTCATGCCGGATTTGTCGGGTAACTATTTCGGCTTCTTCATTAGACAGGCTGGAGAGATTTCGGAAAGGACCAAGACTTTTTTCAAAATAATGATACGCGTTCAAGTCTGTCATATGAATCTCACCTCCAACAAATCGCTCCGTATCCATATTCGTTAGTCATAGTGTACATCATGCCAACATTTATGGAAATATCTGTAGCAAAATATTACCCGTGGATAAAGTTACACTTGGGCATTTCAATTCCACGGAGGAAATTCACTATTATCAAGGAAGTATTAACCAATAAGTGGTAGACTAATAAAAAGTATTTATCTTCAGCAGGCTTAAAGGGAGGTCTTATTATGTTTGGTGTTAACGTCAAAAAAATAGAAGATCAACTGGTCATCCGCTGGCAGTTCTCCAAAATCGAAATTCCAATTGTACATATCACATCGGTCACTCTGGATGATACATACGGTGGCAGCGAACCATCCGCCATTCGAATCGGTCCGGTTAATGGCACAAGCGAGAGGATTCTGATCCGTACGGTTAATCAATCATATATCTTATTCACGAACAGTGTGAATTTATATCCCAATATCCGAGATATGCTACAACCGGCAAACTAGATTGTGGTTCGAAACGGATTTTTATGTTTCTCCAAGGAATAGCTCCATTTACATATGTACGCCACCAGAAAGAAGCGTGAGTATTCGCCTGAATTCTTACAGCGAATAACTAACGCTTCATTGATTCCAATTCAAGTTGGAAGTGGGGTTCTTATAACCAACTCCACTTCGGTAACTGATCGAGCGTAATGACCTCGTTGTTATGGTACAATTCCTTCAAAAACGTTAGTTCATTATGCGTCCCGTCTCTCAGGAATCCACCTGTCCAGGTACAGAACCAACTCCAGTGTACATCCTGTTCCTTCATTTGCTTGGGGTCAGGGATGGAGCCGTTCTCGGCCAGTGCAATGATTTTGTTGTTCTTCACAAGCTCAAGCAGGTTGGCGTAACGTGCAGCCAGCGGGCTGTGGTCCCCTGCTTCCGGGTACACATCCACACTCACAATATCCACGACATCATCACCCGGATACCATTCCGATTTTTCCGAGTTCCATACCCAGATGAGATGATGCAGCTGATGTTCGTGTACCAATCGATCATACAATAAGCGATATAACTGTATCGCAGGTTCGGGGCCTTTCGCTCCCCACCAGAACCATCCACCCTCTGCTTCATGAAGTGGTCGGAACAATACAGGTACGCCAGCATCCTTCAACTCTTGCAAATGTGTAGCAATAACATCGATATCCCGAATCAATAACTGATATGCTTCCGATTCAGTATCAGCTAGCGCGGAGGCAAGATCATAGGTTGTTGCGTCCGTATAAAACCCCCGCCACCACTCTTTACCCGGTTCATCGATCAGATCCGTCGGTGCGTTCCAGTGCCAGCATAGCGTCACGATCCCGCCTTGTTTGTGCCAGTCTATCGCATCCCGAATCTCCTGGGAGACCGCACCGCGCTCTGTTCTTGATGGCGAATATTCCATGAGATCAAAGCCAATCACAGCTGGCTTTCGGCCTGTATTTTCATTAATCCAGTTTAGATTGCTGTAGTCCTGCTGACCTGACAACATCCCTTTCCCATAACGCTCGACCAGGAACGCCATTAGTTCTCTCGCTTCGGATGTCGCTGCTTCATTCACCGGAGCACTGTTGATCATACGTACCGTCATCGCTAACACCTCCAACTAGGTTTACCATGTTTATCGCTTCAAACAACAACAACAACAACAACAACAACAACAACAACAACAACAACAACAACACAGGATCACATCATCAAATCACAAATGTACTGCAACCCTTATAAAAGAAAAAGACCTGCTTAACCCACAACGCCCGAGCGCTCAATGCTCTCCACAAAATAACGCTGTACAAACAAGTACAAAATAATCAGCGGTGCAATCGCGAGTAAAATGCCTGTATCCACGATCATGGCCACATAGTTCGGATCGGCCTTGATGCCCGAGTTCGAGCCAAAGCCCATCAGTTGCGGGATCAACTGGTTCGCCTGTGCAGGCAAGGAAGCCACTTTCAACGAAATCAGTGGACTTTCACTCATGAATAATGCCGAATAGAACGTATCGTTGTACTGCCACACAAACGAGAACAGAACGACCGTAATCAGCGGTGAGATTGCATTGGGCAACATGATACGGGCAAACGTCTTGAATCCACCAGCGCCGTCAATTAGTGCGGCCTCCTCGATTTCCTTCGGCATGCCCTTGAAGAACTGCCGGAAGATGTAGATGAACAACCCCGCCTTCAGCCCTCCCGCTGTAGCCGCCGTAATCACGGAAGGCCAATACGTATTCAGTAGATTGATGCCATTCTTTCCCGTGAACAACTGGATGATGCCCATAAAGTCAAAGCTGCGGAAATGCAGATACATCGGCACCATGAGTGTGCTTGTTGGCACCAGAATCGTGAGAATTACCAGCACAAAGAGTACATTGCTACCCGGAAAAGAAAACCGGGCGAACCCGTATCCGGCAAGTGCACAGGATATGGCTGTCAGAAGCGTTGTGATGGTAACGAACAATAACGTGTTCGCCAGCAAGGGCAGGTAATCCATCACTTGGGCCGCCAGCCGAATATTATCCAACGTAAAGTGCTGAGGAACCATATAGATCGTTGGATTGTAGATATCCTGCTTATCCTTGAACGCAACTGACACTTTGAGAAATAACGGGTATAGAATAATAAATGAAATACCAATGACCAGTGCATATCTGAATATGGAATAGAGAAGGTCCGATGTCTTGTTTCGCACCCGCTGCATGTGGTAATTCTGTTTGGGAACTACCACCATGCGATCTGTTCCTGATGCAGCCATAATCTGAAGCCTCCCTCAATGTGAACTGTCAGTTGTAATGAACGCGCCGTGACAACACCCAGCCCACTACGATCAGTACAAGGCCAATCACCAGCGTGTAGAGCCAGGACATCGCCGAGCTTAAGCCAAAGTTCTGAGTTTTGAAAGCAGTCTGATAGATGGCCTGTGTGACCGGACTTCCGGCAAATGAATCAATAATGGTATAGATCACATTCGTCAGAATTAACGGACTAACCATTGGAAATGTAATTTTCCAAAATGATTCATAGGCTGTTGCCCCTTCGATCTTCGCAACCTCGTACATCGATCCCGGGACCGATTGCAGCGCTGCGAGAAAGATCAGAATCTGAACGCCAGAGCTGCTAATAATCTCATAGATTCGCATGATGGCTTCTACAATGTAATCCACATAGGCCATAGGCAATCCCACATCCGCCAGCATCCGCACAATGGAAACCACGTTGAACGAAGCACCACCATCGGCTGCAGCCTCCACCGCACTTGCATCCCCCATCAGATTGATTAATCCCGCAGACTCAGCTGCTGCAACTGCACTGGAAGCCAGAATAACCGGCAGGAAAAAGATCGCACGTGCCATCGTTCTGCCTCTAAATTTCTGATTGAGCAGTGTCGCCGTGAACAGACTGAAAAACAGAATCATCGGCACGTTAAGTACCATCGCTCCTACCGAATCGACCAGAATCCGGTTAAACGTTGCGTCAACCAGAAGCGCATCCTTGAAATTTTTGAATCCAACGAAGTCCAGAACGTATCCGCCAGGAGCAACCGACAGATTACTCAGGCTGAACCGAATGGATTGCAGGAGCGGCGTGGCAAAGAGGAAGATGAAACCGAGCAGCCACGGAGAAATAAATGCAAGTCCAAGCAGCGCTCTCCGTGACTTCAGCGATAATCGAATGGTTCTCATCGGTTCACTCCTCCCACCACATATTCCATCCCGCCAACCATTGTTCCATCGACGCTTACTGCATCCGCATTGTAATTCACAAGGATGGATGTACCGTCAGTATAAGTCGTTCGGACCACACCATTCTGGATGCGTTCATGCTTAAGAATCTGCTCATTCCCCAGTTCTCCCAGTACTTCATTGGCCTGCTTATACAAGGCAATGGCATCATTCACCCAATATGCATAGTCCGTTGCGTAGGCAGAATCATAGTTTGTCAGCTTCAGTCTGGATGATGGTTCATAGGTCCATTTAAAATACGGAGCTGCCCCTAGCTCCAGACTACGGAGCAACTGTTTGCGGAGATCCTGATCCCCTGACGTGTTCATCGGTGCTGCCGCATAGTTCAAGTATCCATGAATGACCATCGCATAAAAAGGAACCTCTTCATCGGTAATATTGAACCGACTCGACCCTGCGGGTACATTGACAACATGTTGTGCACTTCCCCAAGCGTAACTATTGGCTGCGGATACCATCAGGTTCGGATAGGACTGTTGCAACTTGCCCAGCTGCTCCTTCACAATGTTCTTCGCCGTCTCTCGATGAATCACCCGACTATCCCGATAATCCGAGGTCAGAACCTGCCCAAGGTCACGGAGGGATAATCCACCAAGGTCCAGTTGATTGAATTTGTCAGCAAACTCACTCACCACATAAGGAAGCTTGGCCGCTGAAAGCAGATAATAGCTATCCCTGCTCTGATCCATGCGATTAAGCGCTGGATTGTACGGATACAATTCTGCTGTCTCCTTTGTGACAAACCGTGCCGCATCCGAGGAAGGAGCAAAGCGCAGATCATCGTGATAAATGTGCTGGAAAGCCACATCCGGGAACAAGCCTCCACCCGACTGCTCCAGCTTAGCGGACAACGCCTGAAGCTCGGCACGGCTGCCTACTTCGCTGTCCAATTTCACCTGGGTTGGCGTATGATGGCTGATGCCACCGCCGAACCATCCCTGATATCGCATTTGCACGCCGTTTACACCCTCCTGCTGCAACTTCGCAGCCATTTCAGTGGCCTGCTCGTACGTCGTCATGGCTAAAGTGGAGCGATAGGGCACGCTCAGGAACGAATCCTTTTTGTCCACTGCACCAATCACATCCACATAGAACGGCAACTCCGTCTGTTCTGCGAGCGGCTTCAGTACATCCTGCTCTATCAACTGCTGTTGATACAGGCGGGCCATACCCGAGTAGCTGGCATCTTCTCCATGAAGAAAATGATAGCGTACCTGAATATCTCCACGATAAGGCGCTTCGCTAAGCAGCTGAATCTCCTGCATTTTCTGCGAGGTGTACATCTCCAGTTCATCTTCACCCCGCAGGGAGAAGGTCGCATTCACATGGTTGTAGCTGTTCTGTCTGCCTCCAATATCCGCAGAGATACTGGCTATACCATCCCCTTTTTCAATGACTGCAAACCACGCATTCTCCCCGTTCTTCAGACCAAACACAGGCATATGCGCAGATTCACTAACCTGAGGACGACTGAGTGAATTATCATTTGGGTCTGCGCCATAAACGCGCTGTACATACTGTTCTTCTTGGGTTTTCCCGTTATTCAGGTGGATTAAGCTGCCGGAACCATCTGGTACGAGCATGTAACCCTCGCCTTTCGTATCCGCAGCGCCAAAGTAAGCGAGCAAATCAATATTCCGAATGCGGTATTGCCCACTTTCCTGAATCTGACTCAGAGGCACGGTCACAACAAGCGCCCCTTGATCCAATCGGTATTCTACAGAAATCACAAAGCTTGGCTTATCCGATACGCCTCCGCCTTCGACCCCGTTCTCCTGATTGTCATAAGCGAGATCTTCCGCTGTGTAACCTGCCGTCTCGAAGGCACTCAACATCTTGTTCAATACAAGCTGTTTGGAAATCTGTCCATCCAGCCGTTCCAGAATATCCGGATTGTTCTTGGTTGGATAATAACGAGCAGATGTGTATCTTGCGACAGTAGCATCCAGCTTGGAAAGAACCTTCTCCTCGAGTCGCTGCTTGCTAATCAGTTTCGGCAATGCATCAATTCCAAGTGATGTATCACCAAGTGTATAGTTGACCCGTATCCCCTGATCGATCTGGCCCGCGGTGAATTGTTTGTTGCTTATACTCGAACTGAAATTTGGAAAGTTCTCCAAAGTGCCCATCGAATCCCGGAAAGACACGTTCAACTGGGAGGACAGGACCTCTTTTTCGTATGCGGAAGCGAGACTGTCCTCAGCCCGTTCTTTCGGGTTGCTGTACCAGATCTCTCCACTTTTCCCGTCACGTACGGCAATTTCCGTTGTCTCCTCGTTATAGTACAGGGCCAACCCCTGATCTTCGGCGACCAATTGCATACCAGGCACCCCCTGCGAAGAGTCACCAAGGAACTTCAACGGTTCCTCCATGATGGGCATAGCTCTTGTTGTTGTGTCCAGATAAGCCGCAGCTTCTACGGCAGGAACCCCCCTGTTGTTTATATACAGCAGCCCGGCTGCAATCATGATTACAGCTGCACCACCAGCCAGCACCGTATATAGTCGTTGCCTTTTGTTCACGGATGCCGCCTCCTTTAGGTCCGAAAAATCAACTCGCGGTAAATGTTATAACCGAATTCGTACAGCTGTTGCAGCATGCTGAAGACGAGTGCCCCAAGGAACACGATAATACCCATCACAATCAGCGTCAGTACCATTGTAATGATCGTTTTGATCACCGTGTACTGGTGTACCGTCATCATGCCAATGAACAAAAGCAGTACAAACCAGAAGAACGCGATGCTGTTGAACAAATAATAAAAAGCAGTCTCCTCCTGTACCATGAACCGGCTGATCACGATCATTGGGGCATAGATCAGAATAACCGGAATGAGCGAGTAACCTGTCGCCAGCACGATTTCTCTGAACTTGCCCTCTCCTTCCATCAAGGTTGTCACTGCCCAGTTGGCCGTGCACCATAGAAAGAACGGGACCGCAACTGTAGCGATCTCGATCATGCTGTTAATCGTGCGAGGATCGATGTAATTGACGAGAAATCCTGCGTACTGCTTTTGCAAAATCATCATCACAATCGTGAGCACCAGTGCTGCAAAAGCAACAAACAGCCGTCCCCGGTTATCGGACTTGAGGTCCCAAAATGCATCAATGGGGTGAAAAATGAGATGCAGCGGAAACTTAATAAAATCCTGCTTCACGATCAGCCTGCCTCCTCCGTCTCCATTTAGCTGCCACCCGGGTCAGAATCAGAATGACGATCAGCGTGATAACAGCGGTCAGGAATGTACCAAAGTGTTCCTTCATCATCTCGCGCCGATGCCTCTTGAACGCGACAGAATAACTCTTACGGTCCATCCCAAGTTCGAAGTAACCCAACGCTTCCTCGTTTTTCTTCTCCATTAATAAGGACTTGCCTATACCGATATAGGCGATGTCATAGTTGGCATTCAGCTTCAGTACTTCTTTCCATATACTTACAGCCTCCGTGTCCTCGCCCTGATAGTGGAGCGCGACCGCTTCATTGACACGGGCACCAAAACGGGTTGGCTCATAGACAACAAGGTTGTTCTTGCCCCGATCCAGAACCAGGTGATGCTCACCCGATTGTTCAATCGCAACTGGCGTTTTGAGCGTGCCCACCTGATTTCCTTTGCCGCCGTATATGTAGAGCAGATGACCTTCATCGTCGTACGTGAACACCCGGTTCTGAGTCGCATCGAGTACACTGTACATGCCGTTGCCCAGCACTTTAACATCAATCAGTTTGGATGGACCCGGATTGTTGCGGAACCGGATATCGCCTTTGACGTCGTAATAACCAAACCGTTTCAGTACATCTTCGCCAGACGGATTCAGCCGCTTGATCGGTTCATTCGAGCCGGGATCAATATTCGTCGCATACACGAATCCTTTGGGGTCAATATCTGCATTGGAGAACTCCGTTGGCACAAACAGGACCATCTGTGCGCGCTGGGCTTTGGTGGATAACATGCGCCAGATATATTCGCCGTAGTCCCGCTCCACTTTGTTGGTACCGACATATCCGATAAATTTCCCACTCTCGTCAAACTGCATAATCCCTTCATAGACCCCCTGTGCCACAACATACACTCGGCCCACATGGTCTACCGTCAGCTTCAAGGGCTGGAACTGGAATTGGGTCGATAGGATATCCGACTCGGGCTTCGTGATGGTATGCATCCACGTCCCCTCTCCATCCAGGACAACGACACGACTGTTGCCCGTATCAGCGACGTATATGTGTTCTTCTTCATTCACAAACAATCCGCCCGGAAGATTGAAGGTTTCCTTGCTGCCCTCCATCATGAATCCATCAATGACGCGCAGCAGTTTAAAACGACTGTCCAATACGATAATTCGATTGTTCCCGGTATCCAAAATATAGATCAACCCGGACGGAGAAACGTTCACATCACCCGGCTCCTTAAACGCACTAATGCCGAGGTCACGACCAGATATGGTACGCTCGGGCAGATAAGCATCGGGTGAAGGTACAGCCTCTTTCCAATAGTTGTAGTTATAACTCTCATACGGCGCCGGGGAGGCCGCCGCAGGCACGGCATTCACCAGCAGCAGAGATACTGCCGCCAGGAGAACAAGCCATCTTTTCACTGTGCGTGCCATATCGTTCCCCCTTAATCCTTCATGCCCGAGCTCGCCATCGTCTCAATGATCCGGCTCTGCGAGAAAATAAATAGCGTGATTGGTACACTCATCAGTATCAGCGCTACCGCAGCTCCCGCTCCTGCCCGGGATATTCCACCCTGAATAATCTGGCCCGCTGCATAATGCAAGGTCTTGAGCTGCTCACTATAAATGTATCCATTGCCATCACTGCCCCATAACATCTGGAACAACAGGATGATCAACGTAAGCCAGGCTGGCTTCACATTGGGCATAACGATAGACCAAAAGATCCGGTATTCACTCGCACCGTCAATCTTGGCTGCTTCCAGCAGTGCATCCGGGATCTGCTCCATGAATTGTTTCATCAGATACAACCCAAGTGAATAGGCAAATGCCGGAATAATAACAGCCCAGTACGTATCAATCCATCCGAGCCATGACATGATCATATAGTTCGGAATTGCCGTAACTGCCGGTGTGAACATCAGTGATAGTACGACCACCTGGAACATGAATACTTTGCCTGGAAACTTGTGCTTGGCAAGCGGGTAGGCCGCCGCGGAAGCAAGCAACACGTGACCTACAATTCCGATGCCTGTAATAAATACTGTGTTGAAAATATAACGTGAGAACGGTACCCACGAGTCACTCAGCAGATTCAGCAGATCCGTAAAGTTGCTGAGCGTGGGATTTTTGACAAATAGCGTTGGCGGAAAGGTGAAAATCTCATCCAATGGTTTGAACGCATTGTTGATGGCATAAATCAGCGGCAGCACCATAAAGGCACCAAATACGAGCAGAAGGGCAAACAGGGAGAGACTTCCCGATAGCGAGCGATTCACCCGCTTTTTGCCTGTCGCAATTGCAGCCATAGCTATTCTCCCACCCTTCGAAGCAGTTTCTGTACCAGCAGGTTGGTGCCCACCATAATCATGAACAGCACAGTCGCAATCGCCGATGCATATCCCATCTCAAACCGTGTTGTACCAAAGTCGATCAAGTGGGTGACCACCGTCTCTGCCGCATAGTTCACGCTTGGGAACCCGGCCAGTGCAATCGACACATCGGCCACGGCAAATGAAGTTGTGAGCTGAATGACTGCGCCAAACATGAGCTGCGGACGCATGGAAGGCAAGGTAATGTACCACAGCTCCTGCCAGCGATTCTTGATCCCATCCACTGCTCCCGCTTCGTACAACGTCCGGTCCACCGTCTGCAAACCGGCGATAAATGCCAGAAATCCGGTTCCCAGACTCAGCCACAGCTGTACGAGAATAAGAATTGGCATAATGTACGCTTCCGTCTTCAACCACTGGATCGGCTCCAGCAGAAAACCCCATTTGATCAACAGCCCATTTGCGATGCCATAACGATCTCCCGAGAAGATCATCAGCCAGATGAAATACACATTGCCCGAAATGGAGGGCGCGTAGAAGATCAACGTCATGAACGCTCTCCATTTCGGTGTTAACTCATTAATGATCCACGCGAAAACGAAACAGGCAATATAACTGATCGGTCCGGTAATAATGGCGAACAGCAACGTATTCTTGATCGCAATCAGGAATACATCATCCTCCAGAAACAAGCGGGTGTAGTTATGCCAGCCAATAAACCGCGGAAATTCCAGCATATTAAAGTAGGTGAAGCTGAGTATGATCGAGATGACAACCGGGATCACGGTAAACAGGATGAACAGGAGCATATAAGGTGCAAGCAGAACATAGGAATGTTTGCTGGCCTTCATTTCCTGGAGCTTCCAGCTCCACCACGATTTCATGCCCATCCTTGACGCTTTCTCAGGAGGACTGTTTTGTCCGTCTCGGAGTGATATTTGTGGCACGATTAACCCTCCCTCTGCTTACGGAAGACCAAATTCATTACGCTTGACTCGAATCTCGTCCTGAATATATTGGGTATAATCCATGATGGATTCCCTGGCTTCCACTTGGCCAACAACAGTTTTGTAAAATGCATTAAACAGATGGCGGCCTGTAAAATAACCACCAGGCACTTCGGGAATACCCTTCACCGTTTCAAATTGTGCCTTCAGATTGGCGTAATCCTCCGCAGGCCACGGCAGGGCATCCAGTGCCTTGATGTTGGCCGTTGGATAACGCGCAGCCGCACCCATCAGTCCTTCCATCTCCCGTCCGAATTCCGCCTGAATCGGTGTACTGGTCCACCATTTCATGAACTCCCACGCTGCATCCTGATCCTTGGCACCTTCCAGCATCATGACCGCGCTGCCTCCACCCGGTACGTCCCGATTCAAGGTTCCATCCGCCTGAACGGTTCCCGGTACAGGAACGAATCCCCATAATCCCCGAATCTCCGGTGCAAATACCGACAGTTGGTTGTACATGGTGTAATCCGTTAGTCCAATAGGCATCTGTCCTGTCCGGAAACGGTTGGCAAAATCATATTCCCGCTCCAGCTTGTAATCGGTATAGAACTCTGTCCACCGCTTGAACGTTTCAATGCCGATCCGGGAATCCAGATCCGACTCCTTGTCATCATTCCGATAGAAGGCGCCACCGTTCTGAAGCAGCATCGTGGCATACTGCGAGTTCGGTGGAATATTGACACCCTGCATATTGGCCTGGGTCACAATCGGCATGCCAAATTCCATATGGTTTTTGCTCAAAATCGCGAGTAGAGCCTCGACATCCTCCCAGTTCTGTGGCACTTCAAGCCCCAGTTCTTCGAGCACATCCTTCCGGTAAAACAGCATGTTAAAGGTCTGCGTCTCCGGCAGAGCATATACGCCTGAATCATAGGCATACGGTACGATTGCACTTTCTCTGAACTCCTGTTCTACGGTGCGATAATCACTGAATTGCGTCAGATCTACAGCCGAGTTCCGCATGGCAAAATTCACGGGCAGATCATTACCGATCTGCATGGCAATATCAGGTCCTTCACCTGACAAGGTCGCTGGCAGCAAGGTCCCCATATTGACCAGCTTCAGGTTCACATTAATGCCACTGTCTGGTGTGAAGGTCTTATCAATCATCGCCTTCATCGTATTGGCCTGATCCCGCCCGCTGCCAATCCAGACGGTTACGGTCCGCTGATCTTCCGATGTAGCTACATTGCCGATCTGGTTATAGTCAATGAAGAACGAATGATAGAATATCTTCGCTTCATGACCGAGCTTGGCAAGTGGCCCCATGCCTGAACCGGGAATATCACGGTCAATGGAAGTGACATACAATGCGTCGATCTCAAGGGGCTGCTCTCGTGCCTGCTGCACCCATGTGCCGAGACCACCTGTGTTGGTTTTGTAAGCTGCAAGCCTTCTTGGAATGGTATTTGGCTTGTCAATCATCTCGTCCAGTTGCTGCGCCATCGTCTTGATCAGTGCTTCCTGATCACTGGACTGTCCTGATAGAAGACGAAGCTGTGCGGCCACATCTTTGAGTCGTTTACTCTCCCCGCTGAACACTTCCAGCAGGTTCGGGATCTGTTCCTCCACCCGATAATCCCGGAATTCATCAGGTTTGGTACCTGTGATCATCAGAATGCGTCGGTACATGGAGTTCAAGTTGTACAGACTGTCCTCCACATTGCGGATAAGTGGTGCAAAGTCACCGAGGCTGTTCTCCAGCCGTAACACATGTTTTCCTTTTTCCAAGTGAAATCTGTATGCTTCCTTGCCGCCCATGACATCAATGCGATAATCACTTTGATAACGGAAAGGTGCTTGGGCCATCTCTGCAAACGGAACTTCACCATCAATGGTGAGCTTGCGTGTGGAATAGATGCCTTTAACGAAATTCTGCTGTGCGGTAAAACCGATATGATACAGTCCGCTCTCCGGTACATCCACTTCCCATTCAATCCATTGTCCTGGCAGACGCCAGTTAAAGCCACCAATCGTATTAATGCGCACCTGGGAAGCGCTGTAAGGGGATACTGCAGAACTTGATCTTTCGCTCGTCGGGTATAACGTAGGTGAAGATTTGGCAATAGCGGCTTCTCCTTCAATGCGAATAAGGACATCCTTCGGCTGCCCGGAGGAATCAGACTGTTGTGCCCCCACAGTCTCTGCGTAAGGAACGGTTGTCTCCTCATTGAAAAGGCGAATGGACCGAATCACCATGGGTTCACGCGATGATTTTAGCGTCAGGGTATGTTCCCCTTTTTCCAAATAAAACTTGAATGGTGCCTGTTCGTACCCGTCGGAGTCCTGAAACGTCTCTTCCATCCAGCGTGGTTGCTCCACTTGTCTCGGACGAAGGTCATTGCCTTGATTATCCTGCTCAACGACATCTTTCTCATTGGTCCATACCCGGTCAAACTGCAAATAGGCGGCTTCCGCAAAAGGAAGTTCACCGTCAATGTACAATGCACGTTCAATAGCCGAGCTCTTGCCTTCAACGGGATAATAGAGCGCAGACAGGTTATACAGCCCCGTCTGTGGTACGTCAATGATCCAATCGACTTGTCCGGTCTCTCCGGTATGGAGAGATACACCATCCATTCCCTCATAATTAGTGAGTTTGCGGACGTCTTCACCTTCGGCTCTTATGTAATTTCCCGCTTCAATGGTGATGTCCACACTCGGTTGTGGAACCTGGATTGTTCCAGAGCGATACTGTTCGTATCCCTTCTTCTGCCGGGTCTGCTGCAAGATCGCATCCACTTCAATCGCAGGCAGACTGCCAGGTGGAACGTCCGCACTCTTCCCATCAGCGCCTGAAGTTACATATAGAATGATGCAAGCTGCCGCCACGATGATCACTGTGGACCATATCCATGTCTTACGTTGTAGAATTCCAGCCATCCTGCGAGTCCTCCTCATCAAGGCTGATGCCAGCAATGCCGATTTGGTGGTTCAGGAAAAAGGGGCTTCGTGCAACATTGCCGACACGAGCCCCTGCCTGAATCGTTTGCTGGTGATAAGTGTTATTATTGTTTGCCGAGTTTATCAATGGCAGCTTGTGCCTGTGCTTTATATTTCTCAGCCGTTGCTGTGACGGAAGCATTGTCTTTGATGATATCGTTCACATAATCCCCGAAAGGGTACCCTGTGTAGGCATCATCCAGCAAGATACGGCCCGTTCCAGCGATGTGCTCTCGGATAATGGCGATATCTTTCTCGTCGGTATAACGACTCTCCAGATAATCCTGACCTGGATACTCTTCAATCTGCGGGATGTCGAAGGTCTCTTCATAGATTTGGTAGACGATCTTTGGATCCTCCACACCTTTTGGAATGAATTTCGCCGATGCTGCGTTGTTTGCATACGTTACCTCTTTGCTGCCCTGTGGTCCATTGGGAATTGGTACAACGCCGACAGCAAAAGTGAGATCGCCCAACTGCCATTCAGCAGCAGTGAACAGGGCTACGTCTCCATCCTTAAAGGTATTGCTCTCCTCCCAGTTGGTTTTGTCGCCGGTTTTGACCTTCACGACATTCTCCACGTTATACAGCCGTTTAACGAATTCGGTTGCTTCAATCGTTTTCGGATCGGATAATCCTTCCTTGCTATTTGCATCATCCACGATGGTTCCACCATTGGCAGCGGTAAAATGGCGAACGACATCAAGGGCCCAGCCAGAAAATCCGTATACATCTGGTTTGCCGTCATTATTGGTATCTTTGGTTGCCTGTTTGGCGAGTTCCATGAATTTGTCCCAATCCCATTCGCCTTGGTTATACAGCTCTTGCGGATCAGGCAAGGATAATTTTTTGAACAAGTCACGGTTATAGTGAAGTCCCAGACCAATGCTGGTTGGCGATTCGAAGGCGTATTCGTTGCCTGCAATGGCAGGAAATTTAGTAATCAGGTTTGCCTCTTGATTGATGTTGTTCTCAGGTGTTGTGAATTCGGAGAGGGGCAACAATTGCCCTTTGAGGATAGCCGGTAGTGCGGATTTGTATTCCATCTGAACGATGTCAGCAAATGGCTCGCCGGCCAGCGCAGACGTGGTGAATTTGTTCATGTATTCTTCGAAAGGTACGTTGACGAACTCCAGTTTTACGTTGTATTTCTTCTCGACCTCTGCAATCTTATCGAGTCTGGCCTTATCGGAGGCCGTCTCTCCCGCCGGTTTCAGATCCCACCAGGCCGCAACCTTGATGACACGTCCACCCAGATCAGGTACATTTGCCACAGCTTCTTCCACTACGTCCTCTTTCTCTGTTTCAGCGACTTCGGTGCTGTTACCTGAGTTCGTTGTTCCCTGTGTTTCGCTTCCCGTCTGCGTTGTCCCCCCACCACTGCAAGCGGATACAAAAAGCAAAACGGCCAATAACATCAGAGGTAGAACATTCCATCTTCTAATCATGTTTTTAACAACCTCCCCGAATGTGTATACCAATCATGGTTCACCCTAAATCGCTAACCCCACTCAGTAACCAATCGAAAATAAACAACCACCACCATTTGTTATTTTCTCGTTTGTTTTTGACAAACAAAATTTAACACAGCAAAATGTAAGCGTCAACATTTTTATTGTTAACATTTTCTATTTATTCTGATAAAATGCTGATAGTACTATTAATCTCCTGTATTAAAGCTTACTCACCACCCTCATTCCTAAGTGCACCTCCTTAAAATCATGACTACAAATTTATTTATTTTGTTATTTTTAAATAATAACAAAATAATAATTTTGTAGACAAAATTCGTCATTCTATCTGAAAATGTACTTACCGTCACGTTGAACGTGTGTCCTAAAATGCTGTGCTTCTCTAACAATTTGAATTCTCTGTCCGTTATTAGATTAAGAGAAATACATCATGCTATACTAGAATCAGTTGGATAACGCTCCAAACAAGGAATACGGCAGAATTACGAGTGTAAGGATGGTATGATGAAAACGAAGGTAACAATTCAGGAGATTGCACATTTTACAGGTTTGTCGAAATTCGCGGTGTCACGAGCTTTGTCTGGAAAATCGGGAGTCAGCGATCAGACGAGGGATGTCATTCTCAAGGCCGCTGGCAAACTTGGGTATTTCAAAGATAACAGCCTCTTGTCTGGTGAACTGTCTCACAGCAGTGAATCACATGAATCGAAAAACACACGTTCAAGCGGTACCATCTTGATTTTGTTTCCCAATGTTCGGTACCAAAATCAAGACTCCGTATACTGGGGACCCGTCTTTAACGGAATTTCTTCCAAGCTGAACCAAAAAGGGATTAATATTCTGACCTTGACGGAACCATCTGCAGACCAGCTGTTTACCCTGCTCAATCCGGATGCCATTCGTGGAATCATTACCGTTGGCTCGATCTCGACCCCGATTCTGCTTGAAATCAAGCGGCTCAGTATTCCGGTTGTCATGGTCGATCATCTGGACCCTGTTTTTCACAGTGATAGCATATTCACCGATAACTTTGCATCCATGCGAGAGATCATGCTCTATTTGCTCCGTAAGGGCTTCAAGACTTTCCAGTTCGTTGGAAATATCGGGGATGCTCAGAGTTTCTATGAACGCTGGATTGCATACACTTCCGTACTTATGGGCCATGGGATGGAAATAAGTCAGATTCCCGAGCTGAGTAATCAGGCGTTGGATGAATTCCGCCAGACGTTCACTTCGGTAATCCATGAGGATAATCTGCCTGAGGTGTTTGTATGCGCGAATGACTTTTATGGGCTATATACCATAGAAGCCCTTGAGAGTATGGGGATTCGTGTACCCGATCAGTGCGTTGTCACGGGATTTGATAATCTATACGACAATATCCCATTACTGGCTACAGTCAATGTGAACAAGGAATTGCTCGGTGCGCGTGCAGTGGATCAGATGTTATGGCGTATAGCAAATCCAGAAAGCAACGTCGAGAAAAAATTAATTCTTGCTGACGTCATTATCCGTGAACAGTTCGGCAGGCATAGCGGATAAAAGCAGAATATATGGTAACGAATATGTGTGAATATACATATTGAAGCATGCATGGGATAAAGCTTATGTCCACACAGAACAGCACGCCAAACACCCCTTTAACCGTATTCGACCGGCTATAGGGGTATTTGCATTGTTGTATGTTGTGTAATTGTACTACGTATCTGTGCGCACATCATCCCACTCCTGATCCAGATAACAGATCAGCCAGTTCAAAGCACGGTGACGTTCATAAGCCACTCCACCATTCAAGCCAGCGGGAGGTGTTTTTTCTTTGACACGACTATCCACACACACCCAGTTATACCGGTAGATCAGATCTGCTTCATCCACAATCTCGCTCTTGTTACGCAGAGATGCATCGGAGAGAAAGTCGGCAAAGCTGTCCTTCTGTTGCAAATAACCGACATCCTTCCCTACGTTGCACAACTCCGTTGGTGCACCCAATTCCTCGACATAACCCAGCGCCCACAACATCACGTGGTAAGCTTCATATCCCCAAGAGAAGGCGATGATCTCCTGCTGTTCTGCTCCGTTTTGTTCGATAAACCTCTTCTCTACGGGTGAAAAAAAGGATTCCGCCTCATACTTGTCGATCACTTCCTGAACCAGAGCTGCGGTATCATCCGCGCTTTCACCTGCTCCCAGACACTCTCCTTTAAGCGCGGCAAGACACAAGGCAACCGCACGGCGCCCGACTTCCTCTTTACTCCGAATGGTGGCGTGCTCTTCTCCAGCCCTTGCAGGCAAGTTCGCATTATACGGAATGCCTTGTTCCGTCAACAATTGCTCTGAACGCACTTTACGTTGAATGCCAGATTCCGACTGGGGTCTGTTCCCGTCAAGAAAATTGGTGTGCGCAGTCACCGTGTAGTCCTCTACCTCTGACTCTCCATTCACATCCAGCAATAACTGGCCTTGTGCATTCAGCAGAGATCCACCTCCCCAGAAGATCACAGCATCCAGAGCATCAGCCAGTTGCAATAACTCGCCGAAGAATTCCTCCGAAATATCCTCTTCCGTCTCAATACCAACCACCATATTGAGGGTGGAACATTTGATTAATACCTTTTCCTGAAGCGAAGCATTGCGGCCTTCAATCTGACTCAAAAATCCAAGCATTCCCTGAATCATTGTCGTAAATTCCTCAGGATGTGTCTGGCTGGTCATGATATTGAAGCCTTTGATTTTTTTACTGAGCCATTTCTTCTGAGTCACTTGAATATGGGTCTTGTCTTCCCGGCGGTTAATCTTGCCCTCAGGATAAATGGATTGAATCAATTCAAACAGCTGATCCAGGTCAAACTGAGAGCTGTATATCGCACAATTTCTCATGAAGTCCACCCTCTTTTCTGACTAATCCTTGTATGGATCGAATTCGTTCCCTCCGGCCATGGCGACACCAACGGGACGCAGCACATGGTTGATTTTCAGCGTATTCGCATGTGCGTTCAGTACGTCTTGCAGTTTCTTATACACAAATGGACTTTCGTCTGTGCCCGCTCCCCGCAGTTCAACGCCGTAAGCGCGAATCGCCTCATGCATCTGTGCTTCGCTAATCTCACCGCCCATGCGTGTGCGCAGCTTGTAATTCATTTTGCCAGCCGCCTGGGTTCGGCTCATCGTGCGCCCTGCCCCATGTACGGTACTGCGGAATGACTCGGTATTCTCCTCGCTGTGAATCCCCTCCACAATTACCGAGATATCCCCCATACTGCCTCCCACAAAACCGAGTTGACCGGGTGCGAGCGGCGTTGCGCCTTTGCGAACCACGACGACCTCTTCACCCATGTGCTGTTCCTTCCAGGCAAAATTGTGATGGTTATGTACCGCGTATTCAGCGCTTGCGCCGAGAATTCCGAGCACCTGTTCAATGACATAATCACGTCCTGCATAGGCGTATCGGCCTGCCAAAGTCATTCCATCCCAATACATATCACCCATTTCACTGTTCAAGTCAAACAACGTAGGCGGTTGGTCCATGGATTCGCCCGGCGCTTTGCCACTGAACTGACGCCCTGCGGCCAGGTTAAGGAAACCACTCGCCACTTTGTGACCGAACCCGCGGCTGCCAAAATGATTCGCGATCCAGACCTTTCCCGTTGCCTCTTCTACAAAAATATCCACGAAATGATTACCACTGCCTACGGTCCCGAGTTGGTTGCGTGCGAGTGTCTTCAGCTTATGTTGTAATCCCGGTTCAATGGTATCAAACAGCTTCCAGCTCGCGTCGTCGAACAGTTCATGATCCACGGGTGTTGGATTGTTACGACCCACGCCGAAAGATATGGTCGAATTGATGTCATCCATGATCGTACCCATCTGATCCCGAATATCATCCCACATCAGATTGGTGCGCACAGCCTTGTTGCCACAGGCAATGTCATATCCGACACCTGACGGACTGATCATATTTCGATAAGCGACCACACCACCGATGGGTTGCGAGTAACCTTTGTGATGGTCGGCCATCAGAGCCACACCCAATACATCTCCATATTGCGAGCAAATCACCGCCTGACTTACGGCGTTCTCCAGCGGCTCCCCCCAGACTTTAATGTTATCTACGATACGCATGATTGTGTTAACCTCCTATGTATGATTTGATTAGTTTAACAGAGATCAACGTGGCCATTTAAAGATGCTTCCGGTAACCCTGCACCTTCTCATCCCTGAAACCCAGTTTCTCATAAAATATATGCGCCTCCTTACGTTGATCGCCAGACACCAGAATCATGTAACCACAACCCAGATCTTTCGCGATCCGCTCAATCTGGAGCATTAATCTCTGCCCAATGCCCTGCCTGCGTACCTGGTCCGATACAATTACATTCTCCACAACCATGAACGGTTTACATGGACCTACCAGATCCATACACTCAATCCCCATAACGGAACCAACCAGTTTACCATTGTAAAATGCCCCAAGCACATGATAATGACCGTTCTGCTGTATGTATTGGAACATCTTTTTCATCTGTTGCTCATGGGTAGGCACTCCCATCAACTCATCATACAGTTTGCTTAAAGCCGACAGATCCTGTAGTTCAATAGCTTTGATCGTAACCATACAACATCCCCCTGACGTTCTCTCTAATTTGGTATTCTATCTTCTATTTTAAACGAGGTCTTTCTTGAAATAATAATGTTGATGCCCTGTTGGTGCATTCTCGATCGTTGTGATCAATTGGTAACCATGCTTCTTGTAAAATTCCGGTGCTTGATAGGAGAAGGTGTTCAATTTGACAAAATCACAAGATTTCTCTCGGGCAATTCGCTCAACTTCAAGCAACAACTGTGAACCATATCCCCGATGCCGTTGTTCAGATTCTACCCAAAGAATGTCAACCTCCAGCCAGTTCCAGCAAAGCGTACTAAGCACACCTGCAACAATCTCACCGTTCTCATTTTTAATATTGAAATTCAATTCTTCGTAACGATGCCTTAATTCCCCGCTCACATGCGTAGCATTAAATGCAATAAGTTGCTGGCGAACATACTCTGAATCCTCTGAAGTGCTTGGGTTAATATTTCCTTTCAACATCTCCTATCAGCTCCTTTTATCTCAGCAGTTTATAATTTAGAATAATGTAGTTTAATCCCGATAACAGCGTAACTCCTGCCGCTAGCCACAATAAAATCATATCAACCCGTACATCCGACAGCAAACTGAACGGGACATGATTCAATAAGACAGCGATGATGGCCGCCACCTGCAATACCATTTTGATTTTCCCATATTGATCGGCAGCAAGAGCGATGCCCTGCTCTGTGGCTACCATTCGTAAAGCAGTAATCACAATTTCACGGCCTATAATGATTACAGCAATCCATGAACTGATCATATCCTCCTGAACCATCATGATCAGCGCCGCTGCAATCAACAATTTGTCCGCTAGTGGATCAAGCAGCTTGCCCAGATTCGTAATTTGATTATATTTTCTAGCCACATATCCATCCAGTTTATCCGTGCCTGCCGCTATGGCAAATATAAATAGAGCAGTTATCATACTTTGTTGATTCAGAAAAGAAATCATAAACAATGGAATCAACAAGATTCTAGCCAACGTGATTTGATTTGCCAAATTCATTAGATTTCTCCACTCCTCACTTCCATGGTAGCTTACTGATCTTTTTTCCATTTACTTATTCGGGTCCAGTCTCTATACACATTTCGACCCAGTTCCATGATCATCCTTTTTTTCCATGTATCCTTGCACGTAGAAAAGAAAAATGGCAGCCTGTATTCATACAGCTGCCCATTAATTAGCCTATTTTGCTATGTCACTTACTCCTGACCTCATTCTACAAAGCTTCCTTAATCACCCGTTTATAGTACCACACAGACAATAGACCAAAGATCGAATATAACAAGGTATACACAATCATGACAATAACCGTAGGTGTCGCCAGTTCCGTACCAAAGAAAAACCAACCTGATTTTACGGCAAAGTAACTATGACTCAGTCCCACCACAAGCGGAATACCGAAGTTGAACAATTGCTTGATCTGAATGCCACGCAACAGATTGCCTTGCGTAAATCCGAGCTTTCGCAGAATGGTATAATTGCCCTTCTCCTCTTCACTCTCATTCATTTGTTTAAAGTACAGGATACATCCTGATGTAATTAAGAACGTCAAACCAAGAAAACCAACAATGAACATAATCAGACCCATATTGGACCGTTGGTTATTTCTGAATTCGATCTGTGAGAAGCTGGGAGCCTTCAATTGCAGATCTGCAAAAATCGCATACGCATTCTCTTCGTGACTGGGATCTGTAATTTGTACACCGTAATAATCCGTCGCTTCCCCCACCTGAATGCTCGAATCCAGATCCTGGGCAAGCTCCGCGTAAACCGATTCATCCACAACTGCTACAGGCGTACCTTTGGTGTAATACACGGGAAGAACCCCCTGTTTGGTGGTGCCAATCAATTGCTGGTCAATCGTTTTTTTCAACCCATGTAGCACAATGGGACCCTCACCCCGAATGGAGAAGAATTGCTGAACTACATTGCCGTATCCCATGAAAATGACTTCTCCTGGTTTCAGATCGATGTTATCTACCATCCTGTCACTCACTACACTGCTGAACAACAGCTCCCCCACCGTCATGTCATCCATTACTTCATGTGCATCAATTTCAATATAAATAGGTTCTCTATGCTTCTCTTCATATGGAATTTGATTGTTATCCAGCTCTGCTACAAAACGATTTTTCACATTCGCTTGAGCAAAAGAGAAATCCTCTGGCAAGCTTTCCCTAGCCTGAGCCTCTGCCGAATAATACGAAATGTAACTAAGTGACAGCATGCCAATCGCAAGTGCAGACACGGTTGTAATAATCGTGAGAAGCAATGCATTAGACTTCATGCGGAACATGATTGAAGATAACGATAACACCTCATGAATGGATAGGTAGCCGTTTTTGCTTTTGCGAACCAGATTAAAGATAAAACTGACTGACCCCTTGTAGAACAGGTATGTCCCCAGTATGACCGAGAACAGAATCAGGATCATCGTATACATCAACTGCTGCATATCCATTGCCTCACCACTGAACAACCGTGCAGACACGAAGTATCCATACACGATCAGGGCAATGCCCAAGACGCCAACGATCATCTGTCCAAACGACATCTTCTGCACCTGCTGCTCCGAGGTGGCCGATACCCGAAAGAGCGAGAGTATATTCTGGCGCTTGATAAAGATATAATTCATCAGCATGATGAGCAGATACATGATCGTAAAGACAATCACCGTTTGCAGCAGTGCCATCGGAGAGAAGTACAGTTTGGTTATCGCATCCACACCGAGAATTTTGAACAATATCATTAAGACCAGCTTGGATGCAAGAAACCCGATCATCACACCAATGGCCATGGAGCCAAAATAAAGGATACTGTTCTCTGCGCTCAAAATGCCAAAAATTCTGCCCTTCGTCAGTCCGATCAATTGAAATAATCCAATTTCTTTGCTGCGCCGCTTGATAAAAATGGTATTGGCATATAACAGAAAAATACCGACAATACCGATTAACAATACCGAAGACGCGCCTATCGCCGCCGCACCTTTCGTTGAAGCAGCTACCTCATCCATCGAAGGATCATACTGTAACGTCACAAAGGAAAAATACAAAGCTACACTGAACACAAGCGCAAATACATAGAGATAATAATTCTTCAGATTTTTCCTAAGATTGCGGAGGATGATATAGTTCAAGCTCATTGCTGTACACCACCCAGCACGCCCTGAGTTTTGATAATGTCGTTGAAGAATGATTGCCGGGACTCGTCTCCTTTATTCAGCTGGGTGTAGATCTGACCGTCTCGAATGAAGATCACTCTGCTGCAATAGCTTGCAGCAACCGGATCATGGGTAACCATAATAATGGTCGCCTTTCGTGTGCTGTTCATATCACTTAACTTGCCGAGCAGATCCGAAGCGGATTTGGAATCCAACGCTCCTGTCGGTTCATCCGCAAAAATGATACTCGGCTCGTGGACAAAGGCTCGTGCTGCCGAAGTCCGTTGCTTCTGACCCCCCGAGATCTCAGATGGATACTTGTCTTTTAATTCGTAGATCCCCAGTTCACGGGCAATCTGTTCAAACTTCCGATGTGCCTCCTGCTTTGGTATGCCCGTGATCGAGAGCGGCAATAATACGTTTTCCTTCACCGTAAGGGTATCCAGCAGATTATATTCCTGAAAAATAAAGCCCAGATGATGCTTGCGAAATTCAGCCAACTGTTTTTCCTTCATTCCGGTAAATTCCTTGCCTTCAATATCAATCGTGCCCTGGCTCACCCGATCGATGGAGGAAAGCACATTAAGCAGCGTCGTTTTACCTGAACCCGAAGGCCCCATAATACCGACAAACTCTCCCTTGCTTACCCCGAGATCAATTCCTTTCAGCACTTCCTGTTTATTTAATTTGTTACCATAGACTTTATGAATTTTTTTGGCTTCCAGTATCCACATATCCCACTCACTCCTCTTTGATCTTCTGCATAATGCTCATGTTTATATCATAGGCGGGATGTGCAGTGTTATCGTGCGATTCACCGAACAAAACCAAAAAGCATGTGACATTGTTGTCACACGCCTGCAAGATGCACCATGTCGTTTTTTCGCGGAAACGTAAGTGTAACCGTTGTGCCCTCCCCAGGAGAAGACTCTACATGAATGCTCATATGAAGGGTTTGGACCACCTGTCGGACCAGATACAGCCCCATCCCGGTCGCCGCTCCATCCATTCTGCCCCGGGAAGACGTAAACCCTTTATCAAATATACGCGGCAGATCCTGAGCCTCAATCCCTCGCCCGTGATCCTGAATCCGGAGTAGGATGTGTCCATCCTGTTCCCGACTTTCAATGAGGATGTCCGATGAATCGCTATATTTCACCGCATTACTCAACAACTGCCGGAGGATGAAACCTAACCATTTGCTGTCTGTGAGCACGCTCGATACCATTAAAGACACATCAAAGCCAATGCCCCTGGATATGCACCATGATCTCAGTGCTCGGATCTCGCTATTTAATACCGGTTCTAATTCCGTCTTTTCGATGAACAGATCATTATGCATGAACGGAATACGCTTCTGATGAAGCTGCTGATCCAGCAACTGATGAATTCGTAACCATTCATATGTCATTTGGCTCTGTAACTTGTCATCTGGCAAACGCTCAATCATCAGTTGCAACGCAGTCAGTGGAGTCTTCACTTCATGAATCCAGGACAACATCTCGTCCTTCTCCTGTTCCAGGGCGATAAAATGATGTGACGACTCCTTACGATACCGCTGTGTCTGAGCACTGACGGCCTCGTGTACGATCTGCTCATACGGACTATCGGCGATATCGAGTTCTCCCAGATCATAAGTTTGATCCCAGGTACTCAATTTTGCATAGAAACGAGTCTCTTTCAGGTATCTCGCCCAGATAAAAACAAGACAGACCACCACATTCAGGACTACGATATACACCACAGATTGGAATGGAATGGACGAGTCCATGTAAGCCACCAATAAAATAATAAGCTGTATGCTCACCAGTAACCATAACCAACTAGCCCTTTCTCGTATGTACTTTCCGATCATGCTTCCGCCTCTTCCGTCGCCATGTACCCCTGACCTACTTTGGTTTCAATGTACTGCTCCAAACCCATGGGTTCAAGCTTCTTTCGTAACCGATTAACGTTAACCGTCAGCGTATTGTCACTCACGAAATGCTCATGATCCCATAAGCTCCGAATGAGATCCTCACGGGTAACAATCTGATTTTTGTGCTCAATCAGCACTTTAAGAATGAACATCTCATTTTTGGTTAACAGGACAGTTTCATCCCCACAGGTCAACGTATTTTTCACATATTCAATAGCCGCACCGCGCCAAGTCCGAAGTTCAATATGCTCTGTATTATAGTTGTACACCCTCCGCAGAGTCGCCTGAATCTTAGCTATCAACACATCGAAGTGAAAAGGCTTCTGGATAAAATCGTCTGCACCCAAGTGCATGGACATGACCATATCCGCAGGATGATCCCGTGAGGACAAAAAGATAATCGGCACATTGGAGTGCGAACGAATGATCCGGCACCAATGAAACCCGTCATATTGGGGTAACTGAATATCAATAATGACCAATTGCGGCTGAATTAAGCTGTACTCCTGCAATACCCTGCCAAAGTCCTGCACACCATACACGTCATACGACCATTGGGACAAGCGTTGCTTAATTTCACTGAATAACGATTCATCGTCTTCAATGAGCATAATTTTAAACAATAGACTTCACCACGTTTCTGATCTTCTACGGTCCACTAAGGTAAGGGCAATTAGACTCCGTTACTGTCGAGACGTCACCGTCACTCTTACGAATCATTCTTCCGATCGCTGATTCCAGTGTACAGGGAAGTTGGGCTTATATCAAAAGGTATCCATACTTCGTAAAAAACGAGACAAAACACTATGCATATTAGCTCTCAGTAGTTTCCCCCTAATCTTACGAGTTTTTCTTTCTCCACAACGTGGCCCACAGAAAAGGTACACCAAAATACGGTTCATGCTGCTCCATCGCCTTCATCGCACGGAACTGGGCACACTCGAAACCATCTTCCAGCATGTAGCGAAGTTTCTCCTCCGTGAATGCTAGACCACCTCGCATCGACTTCTCTTGATACACTTGCCAGTCATTCATAACAATCTCCGGCCCACCAATATCGCCAAATCCAGGAGCGAAACAGGTCATTCCAAAATATCCTTCCGGCCGGAGTGCATTGTGGATCATTTCTATGTAGGGAATGCGCTGATGAGGTAACAGATGGTGCAGACAACCCGAGTCGTAGACAAGGTCATATTCTTGCTCTGGAGCCAGTTCAAACACGGAGCCACACTCAAAGTTCACGTCCAGTTGTTCTTCTGCTGCCCTCTCCTTAGCCCAGGCAATCGCTGTCTCGGAAAGATCATAAGCATCCACCTGATATCCTTCGCGCGTTAAATACAGCGAATTTCTGCCCGGACCACAACCCAATTCCAGTGCTTTACCGCCTGTCAGCACACCTGCATTCACATGAGCTACCAGATTCTCATCCGGTTTGTTTGGGAAAAAGGGAATGGGTCTGTTCCGATCCTCATAGAATGGCTCCCAGAATTGCTTGGCAGATCTGAAGTCCGCATCGAGCATATCATACAGATCCTGTACACTTTTAATCGTCTTTTCCACAACCACATTCCTCCTTAAATTTTCCATCCTCACCTTCATATCCGACTGTTCATTTCTCGTAATTCTCATTAAATTCGCCACACTCTATTATAACATTTATACCCATTAATACTCTATTTTTCTTGCGTTTTTCTACTCCAAAACATAAGCTTTTTCCCAACAAAAAAACGACCGACATGGATGTCGATCGCTTAAAAAGCTTAGCGCTTTTGAGTTGTTATTCATTTTGCCCGTTCCAAGACTGCGAAGTAATTCCCTTCGTTATCAGCAAAGTTGAAAACACGCCCGGTTGGCATCTCGACAATCTCTCCAACCGTTACATGTTTGCCAGACAAATCGGCATATAATTGACCCAGATTTTCGGTGAAGAACATTAACGAAGGTGTGCCGAGATTTACACCCGCCGACATCCGTTCGACGAACTCTTTGTCATGGAGAATAATACTCGTCTGCGAATCTGGGGTAGGCGCAATCTCAATCCATCTCATGCCCTCATCAAGGTTTACTTCATCCACAATGTGGAAACCTGCGACTCCGGTCCAAAAAGCCAGGGATTCATCTTGATTATTGACATACAACATAATCTGGCCAACTTTGCTAAACATGGATCATTCACTCCTCTGATCATCTAATCTCTCAACATCCTGCTTATCATTCCTCAAATTCCAATAGAGTATAACATGCATGACGGATTTTATTGTCCTCTTTATTTCACAGTACACATCACACTTATTGTGCAGCTTTTAACTCCTTCGTCAGATAAAGCACAACATCGTCGTCTATAATCGTTTCTTCACCCGGCTGAATGTAATGATCATGCTTGTGTACACCGTGACCGTCCGGTATGTATCCGCGATGGGCATATAAAACTTGTGCTTTGCCATAATCTGAAAATACGCCTACACCAATACCTGCTACATCCGTTCGCTCCGAAATAACTTCCTCTGCGCGGTCCATCAACCGTGAACCAATACCTTGGCGTTGGAACTTGATCAGCACATTGAAATCGTTAATTTCGGGAATGCCTTGTTCCCTGAAAGACGGGTATTTGGAATGCCACAATACATTCACGTATCCGGCAAATTCTCCGTTCAACTCGGCTACCAAGGTTACACGGTCCCCATTCTGTTGTTCAGCCAAGTAATGAAGATACTGCTCAGCGTATCTCCCCCACCCCTGCTCCTGAAACGCCTTGGAAATGATGACAGGATCGCTTTCATTTAATAGTCTGATATGTACAGTCATTAATCAATTCTCCCTAATAAGATATTTTGCCTAACTATATTCCCAATCGATCTCGAAGCGATGTGATATGAGCAACATGGTGTTTGCCATGCCAAGCATACATGCCCAGATTATAATCCAGTCTCGTGGTTTCTTGCGATGAGGGATGATAGAATTGTTTGGCATAATCTGCATCTGTTAATGCGTTTAACAGAAACACCCAACGACGATGAAGTGCATCCAGAATCTGAAGCGAGAACTCAACATCCAGGTCCCTTGAATCACTCAGTTCAGCCCAACGCTCTTCATAATACGGTCGAATCGTAGGTGTATCCTCTGTCAGTGCCAATTTGAAACGAATCATACTGTTCATATGGCTGTCTGCCATGTGGTGAATGACCTGTTTGAGCATCCATCCACCTTCTCGATACGGCAGACTTAATTGCTCTTCACTCAGTCCCTTTACCGCTTCTCGCGCGCGTTCAGGTAGCTCAGCAATGTCCTGAATCCACTTCTCCCGCTGTGCCAAAGTAACTTCACCCGTGTGTACAAATGGTCCTATCGGAAATCTTACATCCATTCATTCTTCCTCCTTGAATGTTGATTCAAAATAACGTTTAACCTTATCTAAGGAGCATATTCCATGAGCCAGCAGTCTCTCATCTGTCCTTCGTGCTGCTCATGTTTCTCCAACAGCTTAATCCTTTGGAAACCACATTTCTCATAACAGAATATCGCTCGCAAGTTCCAGGCTTGAGGGTCCATAACCACTTTACAGGCTTGTTGTTCATTAATCAGATAAGCCAGCATGGATTGCACCAGCAATGTCCCGATGCCTTTATTCCAGTAGCCTACCTCACCAATAAACTGATCCGTTCCATAGATGATCCCATCCGTGTCTCCATAACCATACTCCGTTCGTTCTTCTTCCTCAAGCTTATAGAACTGAATGTATCCAATCGGATTTCTTCCATACTCTACGATACAACGGGTAGCATCATCATCCTGATTGTAAAAATGTTCTCTAACCAGATAAAGATCATGCGGCCGATCACGGCCTTCATAGTATTGAAGAATCTCCGGGTCAGTCAGCCACTTTACCAGATGGTGTTCATCTTTTTCATCTAGTAAACGTACCGTAATCTCATTCCATTCATAGATTGGCATCACTCTGCATACTCCTTAATGATTTCAAGAGGATTTCCCGAGACCCAGCTCAGGTCCTTGCCCAACACACTTTCCTCATGAACATAATAGATCATAGGTTGCTTAATTGGTTCTGCTTTCTCACCCAAAGGATGAATGGTAAAACGCATCTTGTACGTGCTCGCTGCATCAGGTATGGAGTATCCTGAAAATTCGGTCATTGCCGTGGATGACTGCCTCTCTAACGCTTGACGAAGAACCTCTTCCGTTGCACCCGTGCTGCCAACCGAAGCAGGTTGAATAAATCGGCTGTCCTCTTTATCACTAAAAGTTATTGAACCCCAGCCAGGCACAACGGGATATACCGTATGCTGTCCCTTATCTTCTTTTCTTCGTATTATGGTTAATTGCACCTCGTACTCCTCCGCAGCTGTCTGCCGAATCGTGCCCTTTAAGCTAACATCCTGCGCTGTAACGCTTGGATTCAGATTATTATATATAATGAAGACCGCCACAGTAACAACCGCAATGCCTGTTAGCCAACATATCGTACTTCTACGCATGTATTTACCCCCAAGATTAACCGTAAGTCTGGAGCAATTCGCTCTCCATTAGTGCCTGTGTAAGGCTGTCCAATTCCGGAGAAGCAGACCAATCGCCATGTGTGTTCAAACCGTATTTGATCGTATGGATGACACTATGGGCTGACATGTATATATTATGGTGTACTCCCGGTTCTACAATCATGTGATCCCCTTTACCCATAACTCTTAGTTCTAGATTCCGTTCATCCGTAAAATTTGCATAAGCAATCCATCCGGATTGCACTACATAAAACTCCGTTAGATTCGTATGAAAATGACTGTTCTGCCATGCTCCACGGGAAGAAGCAACTGTTCTGCAATAATAACTGCCATCCTCTGCTAACATTTTATATTTCTGTTCTCCGTTCGCCATCTGCTCGAAGCTGGTTTTGACACCCGTCTCACCATAGTTCTGTTCTGAAAATTCTGTATCCAATTCGATTCAACTCCTTACGACTTGCCAAGCGTATTTGCGTCTAGAGATTCCACTGACAAAAAATCCCTTCACACAAAACATTCGACATAGACAAGTCGATTCTCCTGTTATATTCACGATATATCTTTTACTAAAATTTGAAACGCTTCTCTTCCAGTTTCCGTATTAAGGTCGAAGTCGTATTTATCCCCACATAGTAAACCATCTGATCTGGAGGTTGAGCGCATGTCATTTTTCAAGAAAATGTTAGCCAGTGTAGGTGTTGGAGCAGCCAAGGTCAATACGGAATTGCATACACCAGAGGTCACGCCTGGAGGGATCATCTCGGGGGTCGTGTACATTGAAGGTGGAGATGTGGAACAGAACGTAGATCGAATCTATCTTTCAATCAAAACCCATTACATACGGGAGCACGATGATCGCAAAGTAAAAGAAACAGCCGTTATAGCCAAATATTTGCTCACCGATGGTTTCACATTACAGCCTGGAGCCAAATTGGAGAAAGACTTCTCATTTGACCTGCCTGAAAACCTGCCAATTACACTGCATCGTGCAGAGGTCTGGGTAGAGACGGGCCTGGATATCTCAAGCGCCGTGGACCCCTCAGACCGGGACCGACTTCATGTTGTTCCTAGCAAAGACATGAAGACGGTGCTCGATGCGATCGATATTCTTGGCTTCAAGCTGCGTGAAGTGACCAACGACTATGCGCCGAAGCTGGGCGGAAATCTGCCATTTGTACAGGAATTTGAATTCGTACCAACAAACAAGTTCCGTGGTCATCTGGACGAGTTGGAAGTACTGTTTTATCCGATGGGCGATTCGCTCGAACTGCTGTTACAGATCGACCGCCGCGCTCGTGGGCTCAGTGGAATATTTTCCGAAGCCATGGGTACGGATGAAAGTTTTGTCCGCCTGCATCTGTATGAGAGACATCTGGCGCGCGGTGCGCATTCTGTCGCTCAAGGACTTGAAGAAGTCATTTCCAAACATATTTAGTCTGTATTCTGTATAAAAAATAAAACCGTCCTCTATCAGACAAATCTGATGAAGGACGGTTTTGAATTTTCCAGGAAATCAGGCATTTTTTGTGGTGCTGCGAAGGCAGCGTAAGGACATGAGGCAGACATGGTGTTTATGCGGACACGCCTTCAGGAACGCTGTGTCCAGCGCTGCATTCCAGATCGAAGACCGTAATAAGCAGCGGCGAGCAAAATGAACCCGGCAAAAGCCATGATCATGGTTGTTGTATCCCATCGAACAATAGTTCCAAAAGCAACCTGGGTTTGCAATGGCGTACCGGATGAAGCAGTGTTCATTAGATCAGGTACATAATTCTTGGTCATAATCATACCTTGAACGACATTCCATGCTACAAAACCGATGATGAATAACAAGGTAACCAGGGCGGATTCCATTGCTAATCTTTTGTTCATGTGTGTCATTACGCCTCCTCTTCCCATTCAATTAGACAAGAAGTGCTGCATCTCCTTTTTCAGAAGATCTTTGTTGGCATCCACATACTGATACAGCAAGTCGAAGCTTTCTTCGTTATCCGATTGCATACTTAGATTCGCGGCTTCCAATTCGATCTCCTGCAATACCTCATGAATCTGTTCCCCGTGTGTTTGCAGACTTGTCGTGATATCATCTTCGGACAGGCCATTCACATTATCTCGTAATTGCCCGTGCGTTATGCCGCTTTCGGACAACATCTGCTCAATCTTCTTCAGGATCACAGCATCTGCTTCATTGCCGATCCGCTCCATCGCTGCTATTGTCTCAACCAGATACTGCCCGCTGGCATTCTCAAGGAACCCGGTCATGCCGTTCATGGACAGCTCGGTATCCAGATCGATGATCAGAATGATATCTTGCAGCACTTGCGGAAGTTCGGGGCCACTGTCTCGAATCGTCCCAAATTCAGCCCGATAAAGGTCCATGGCAATACCCCCTACCACCTCTTCACCTGACATCTCTTCAAGTTGATCGAGTGGTAACAACTCCTGCAGTTCTTCTTGCAACTTGTTCATCTCTCTCTGCCTCCTGTATCTCTCTGTCTATATAGTTTAAACGACTTCTTTTACACTGGACCACTACGTGGTCAGAATAAACTTCCGATCGCTGTTATCCCCAGATTTTTTCATTCCCTTTATTAAAGGGGAAAATCCGGTGATAAAGGCGAAGTGTATGCTTCCGAAGCAGCTTTCTTGCAGAAAGCTTTTAGCTCCGCTTCTTCAGTTTTTTTCTGTCCTCTCCGTTATCGTGTAAATTTCAAGCTTAACTACGCCGACACGTTATTACATCATAGCAGAATACGCTATACAAGTTGAATGTATAGAAAATGGTTTGTGCAACCTGTTATCAAATTTACAGGGAATATCGTCTAGTTAACGTGCACTTGACCTGTGGAAAATGTTTCGCTGTTATGATCTTGGCATCACGAGTCTTGGGAGGGGTATTGATGCGCCTGGCCTTGTTCACAGACACCTATCTTCCGGAAACCAATGGTGTTGCTGGCACGCTCCACCGCTTGAGTAACCATCTGAACCGCAGAAGAATTGAACATCTGCTGTTTACTCCGAACTCCGTTATTGAAGGAAGTCATGAGACTCAAGTCAGATCGGTTGCCAACATTCCTTTTTTTCTGTACCCCGAATGCCGCATTGCACTCCCCAACAAAGCAGACACGCACAAGCAGCTACAAGCCTTTCAGCCAGATCTGCTGCATATCGCCACGCCTTTTAATATGGGGCTGCTTGGTCTGAGGTATGCACTCAAGCATCATACTCCCCATGTGATCTCCTACCACACCCACTTCGATCGTTATCTCGAATACTACCGGTTGAAAAGCATGATTCCGTTCTACTGGAAATACATCCAATGGTTCCACCGTGCCTGTGATGCCACACTTACGCCATCGCAGGAAACGTTAAACACATTGCAAACCCAAGGCATTCAGCGTCTGAAGCTCTGGTCCCGCGGAATTGATTGCAACCTGTACTCCCCTGATAAACGCAGCTCGGATATCCGTGAACGCTACCACATCACCGCTCCCCTGATTCTACTCTACGTTGGACGCATTGCCCCGGAAAAAGATATCGCCACGCTCACCACTACCATGCAACAGTTACCCCAGGAAATGCAGTCCCGTGTACACTGGATTATTGTTGGTGACGGCCCCTCTCTCCCCAAAATGCGTCTGCAATCCCCTCCAAATGTCACCTTTACAGGGTATATGCATGGGGAAGACCTTGCTGTTATGTATGCTTCCGCAGATCTGTTTGTGTTTCCTTCCGCTACAGAAACATTTGGTAATGTCGTGCTGGAAGCGATGGCTTCAGGGCTCCCTGTTGTAGCTGCTAATGCCGGGGGTGTAAAGGATCTGGTAGCCCATCACCGTAATGGTGTATTATTTGAGCCAGGTCAGGCTGAGGCACTGATTCGGGAGATATGTCTCTGGGGGAATCATAAGAACCAATTGCAGATGATGGGACTGGAAGGCAGAAAGCTAGCTGAGCAGCGATCGTGGGAACATATTTTTGATACACTGATCGGGGATTATGAAGAGGCTATCGAACATCGGAACAGACTTACGAAAGATCGAATTATTACAGCCTAGTTTGAAGAAATCAGTTTCTTCCAACAACCCATATCTACCGGCTCTGTCTCTGCAAAGTTAAACCGGTTCGCCCATTCAGGCTGCCGCAGCATGTACACGCTGCTACGGTCAGTCTGAATAGCGGATACGCTGAACATTAAGGTGTTATACCAGAGATCAAGGTACCATTCTGATGCAGAGTTACCTTGTTCCACACATCATAGGAGGTCTGCGTTGGACGGAAGGAATAGTCGTTATTTTCGTTAAAATTGCCCCAATTATCCTTATGAATACGCAACTGGATGTCTCCCGTCTGACCACCCGCCTGCAGAGACCCTGCACCCGAAGTGAAACCAATCTCAACATAGGTATCTGCACTCGTGCCCGTAACACTTCCGATGCTGGTCGTGATGTTGGCTGCTCCGATCTGCGCCCAATCGATGACCGTATTCAGTCCCTCGGAACCATCTTTCGTAAAGTAATAACGGATCTTGAGAGCACTCAGGTTAACAGCGGAAGTACCATTGTTTTTGATATTAAAATAAGGTTTGATATGATTGTTCGTTGCATCGGTATCTGCTGCACGATATTGCAGAACCAGATCCGACGTTGGCGTCGTTGTACCCGCCTGCGGTGTCGCACTCACCTGTACCGAGCTTGGGCTGATGCCCGCGCTGTTCACGGCTTTGATTTTGTAATAGTACGTGGTTCCATTCGTCAAAGACGCATTGGTGTAGGTTGTGCCGCTCACATTCGTGGCTACATCCGTATATATTCCTCCGCTCGTTGTCGCACGCTGTACAATATAACTTGCTGCTCCGGGTGATACGCTCCAGTTCAGCACTACTTGCCCATTTCCTGGGGTAGCTGTTACACCTGTCGGTGCAGCCGGGATCGTGACAACTCCCCCGCTACCGTTATCTGGAACCGGCTGATATCCAGGGGTAATATAGATCGTATTCAATGCAGAGGTTGCCAGCGTACCGTTCGGTCCATTAACTACCGTCTGCCCCCAATCAGTCAGGGATCCTGCTGGACCATTGTTCAAATCAAGGTATTCTACACCGCCACCGTTACCGTACCAAGACCAGGCTAACCAGCCGACTCCCTTTTGCTGTGCATAGCTTAAGATTGTCGCTTCATCCACATCACCACTGGTGTGTTTGAATCCGAATTCGCCTACAATGACAGGTACGCCGATGGCCAGCGCATGATCAATGTTGCTTTTGACTGTTGCTGCATCGCCGCCTGCGTATTCATACATATGAATGGAGAAGATGGTGTTCGCCAGTGGGTCTGCGTTAAACACATCCAGCCCCCGATTGAAAATTGCTGTCGGATATTGCCCCCAACCTGCAGTATCCACGACAAGTGTATTCTTGATGCCCGCCTGACGGAGTTCAGGAATCACTTGTTGATATCCATCCGCCCATACTGCGGTCTCCCATGAACCGTACCATTCATTCGCAATGTTCACGATCACGCGATCTTCCTTGCCAATGAGGGCATCCTTGATGCTGATAAAATAATCCGAGGCTTTCCGCAATTCCGCAATACTGTCCGATCCCGTGGCATCATGTACTTCCAGCATAACGGTTAATTGGTACTGGTCGCACAGCGCCAGAATCTGCTCGACATCCGCCAGTGAATCCGCTGTCCATCGACTACCATTGGACAAGACAATGCGTACGGTATTCGAACCTGTCGCAGCAATAGCCGGAATGGCCGCTTGCAGATCATTCTTGAACCAGGTATGGGCATGATTCACCCCACGCATGACAAAAGGTGTACCTGTAGCATCCAGTAATTTGGTACCGCTTACATGAAATCCTTTGACAGGCCCGCTTGCAGCAGAAGCTGGATGAGGGGAGTACGCGATAGACACCAGCATTAATGACAGCGAGAACAGCATTGCTTTGCGAAACATGTTTCCAATACGCTTCATAACAAAACCTCCTTCTTGGGATGGGTTAAGCTATTCACACAGTATGTAGACACATAGAAGCCAAACAGATCACCGACATGGATTATCTCATCACTCACCTCCCAGACCCTTTTAATATACTATAAAATGTCATAAAACGCTGGAAGTTTTTAGATTATTTTAAAACATTTTATAGTCCCATAACCCACCACATGACTTTATGGAAACCTGACAATTTCTCGCGAATCTGTCCCACTTCAGTAATCACTGGATCAAACTTTGGATTCCCATCTATCTCATAGATGTGAAATGACCCATCCATAGGAATCTCGTGTCTAAACTTATATAAGGCTGCAACATATCTCTCACTCGAATCTCCGATAACGTAGCCACTCTTGTCTTTCTTCAGCTTGAGATCATCTACGGTGATGTCATCCAAATGCCGGATAGCCTTAAAGCCATCTGTGGCCTGAACAACAATATGTGTGCCCGATGATTGTGGAAAGAGTGCGATTACCAGACAGATCGTCAGCGATAGGGTTAGTACATATCTCCGCTTGGTTATACGAGCGTTATTGTTATCCGCTTTTTTCAATATGGTATAGATCAGGGCTGCATTCATCAGTACAATGATAGGAAACACAACTATGACCATGATTCCTGTATATGGGAACAGTTGGAACAGCACACATAACAGCAGAATCGTTGGTATCAGCAGTATTATTCCTCTGAACATTGGACTTTTCGGTCGCCGAGGTTGGGAATTCATCGTAAAGTCCTCCTCACATGAAGACGCTTACTATTAGTTTGTCGGATTAAATTCAAAGAATCTGCGGGGCACCCTTTGGCTCAAATGACATCGTTTCTTGCATTCTGTTCCATATGACCTGCGGAGTACCCTTTAGGTCTGCACCGTTCTGAACGTTGCCAATCCAGATGTCTTCTGCTCCCGGGTGTTGTAAATAGTGCCTAAGCGTCGCTTTGACGAGAATGGATGCATGCAAATCCAGCACTTCATCCAGCGGTATCCAGAATAACTCTCCTTCATCGGAGGGCACATAATGTCGATGCTTCGTCTCTCCGAAATATACAAACTGCTGCCACACCTCACCACCGCTAACCTCTAATAGAATATATCGAAGCCGAAAATATTTAATATCCGCTTGCTTGAACCCGGTCTCTTCTTCAATCTCCCGATAACTGGCGGTCATGGGTGTGTTCAGTTCTCCTTGTTCCAGATGTCCGCCGATGCCACCCCAAAATTCAAAATCAAATAATCTGCTGCCCGCCTTCTTCATCATCAGCATATCTGAGCCATTGCTTAAAAACGCTGTAGCCATCTGTCTAATCTCCATATGTTCCTCGCTTTCCAGAATATGATTATTGAAGTACTCTCCGCTTGGTGTAATTGTTATATTCAACTTATATTACTGCCTTCTACAACAACTCCTTTAGCTCCCTTAGATGTTCAATCGTATGTAAAGGGCTAATCGTGATGCTGTCCTGCCAAGGCTGATTGACCTTCATCCAGATGGTGCTCATGCCTACGCTTGCTGCTCCTTGAATATCGTTCATCGGGTGATCGCCAATGTAGATGCATTGCTCCGGGGTTAGACCAAAATGATCGAGTGCAAGCTGAAAGATGCGTGGATCAGGCTTTTTGACTCCTGCCTCTTCTGAAACAATAATATGGTCGTAATCATCCCGGATACCGAGTTGATCGATTTTCCCATACTGAATATCGGTCTGCCCATTGGTGATCAATCCAGTTCGATATTTCCCCCGCAGATGATAGACGACTTCTCGCGCCTCTTCCATTAGAACTGAACTTCTCACATATTCTCTGCCATAGAACTCCATCAGTTCTGCATGTGGCGGATGTTCTGCCCAAGGTAATTCATGCAACAGCTCGTTGAACAGGAGGGGCTTGTCCTTATAACCGTCCTGGTCGAGTTCAATGATTCGTTTGATTATATCTTCGGTTGACTCAAGGTGACCAAAATAGGTCTTAACCAAACTCTGCGTGAAACCGTCAAAGGTCATCGTTCTGTTCAAGATTGTATTGTCCAAATCAAAAATAACTGCTTTAATATGATCCATCGCTCTTCCCCCCGTTTTATCGCACTGGCACTCCGATGACAGAATAACCTTCCAACCCATCAATGTTAGCCCCTAAACTGATCAAAGAAACACCCGTTATTTTTTTTGTGTGATAATGATAGCCCGTGCACTACGTGCTATATCATTCTACATGAAAATCCACAATTGGGATATCCTTCATCCATTTTAAGAATGCTTTCTCATATCATACTTTAATCATAATATTATTCCTTCTCTAATCTTGATCGCTCATGGGTACGAAATGTTTCAGATCAGACTTCGTCTTACCTTTCTTCTGAGCTTCTTCCGAAATGCGGTGACTAAATTGGATGACATCATTATGAGCAAAATAGATATATTCTACATCAGGCTCATCCTTGAATTTGACTATGGCAAGGAATGGCGGCAGCTTGATTGACCATACGCCTTCAACGGATTCGATTTCCTCGGAAGAATAGTTCTTCTGCTCAATTAAATATTCGGTCACTCGATGAGCGTAGATCACCTTATTCATTTTTACATAGACAAAGGGCGTAGCAACTAAGATCGCTAGAGTGATCAAGATCGTCAAAGATATGACCTTTTTCCTTTTACTCACGTTGAACCCCTCCTTAGTAAAAAAAAGCAAGTACAGAATAACCTGATGCGGTCTTCTTGCACTTGCTCTTGTAATTAACGGGTCTGGACATCTTGAATACGTCCCATGTACCAGGATTGAAATGATTCTGCCGTATCCAGGGGAACATCATGTGCCCGATGATGCAGAACAGGTTTGGCACGGTTTACGGTATGAATGGAAGCCACACCGAACCAATGCTGTAGCACATTACGGGTGATCTGCACTTCGATGACTTTCTCACGTTTGGAGATGAAGAGTGTTGAAGTGAGCGCACCGGTTCGAAGTTGAATGAAATTCTGATTCAGGATGTATCGGGTATGGAAAAAATCCATCACTCTGCATGTTGCAATCCACACGAGCAGAATCGCAGAAATCATCCACCAGGCATGCTTCTGCCCAAACACCAATGGTTTGAAGTACCACAATAAACCTGTGATCACAATCCATCCCCAGCTTGGTTTGAGCAAACGTAACCACAATGATATTCGTGGGAGTTTTTCCATCTCCTGCGTAACACGATAGGATGGCAGGATCTCCTCAATCAGGGTATAAGCTTGCTTAACAGGCAAGAAAGGATAGAGCGAGTTCACTTCCTGCTCAGATTCCCCCAAACTACCCGCAGTGGTGAGTTCCACTTCCGCTAATCCAAGCAACCTTTTCATCGGAGACTGAGTAATTTTTACGGCCTGAACTCGTTCTTTCAGGATTGAAAATGACGTTTGCTCCATCATGCCCTTCGTGATATAGATCCGCTTGGCATCCGAGGTGATCTGAAAATTTCCATACTTTACAAAGGTTCTGACTATGCCCAAAGCAATAGATATGATCAATAAAACCAAAATCATCAAACCGGCAATCCACCAGGAATCAAGCCAGGTTAATAACAAACTTTCGGTTACTTCTTCATCGGGGAAGAAATCTTTCACCCAGGAATAAAGTGTGCCCAGGACTGGAATCAGTACAAGAAAGCTGAGTGAGGTAAACGACGCTTTGAGTATGTCCTTGCGGGTCGAATGATAATGAACAACCCGTTCCTGTTTCTCTTTTGCAGGCAGAGACATGGCTTGATCGGGCATAACAGAGCGGGATTGCGCCTCTCCCTCTTCCATACCTTTAACGGGATCGAACGTATCATGTTCCTCTGTTACACCTACTGTATCTGCATCTTCTGCGATATAACCCGCTACAATCTTCTCCAACTGTTCCGCTTCCGAGAGGGAAACAACCTGTAACTGAAAGGTAGCATCTTCTCCCTTAATCCCTGTCTCGAATCGAATCGACGTCACGTGGAACAACCGATGAAACAATGTCGTATGCCGGTTTACATTCTGGACCTTCGTATAAGGTATCGTTCTTCGGGTACGGTTAAACACACCACTAAAGATGTGAAAGGCCTTATCGTCTGCTGTATAACGAGAAGTAAACCACTTCCAGATGATTGACACGATGCCGATGGAGATACCTGCATAAAAGGCGATCCTTCCATAGAAAAGCCATTGGGACTCTGATCCCTGACGGAAAACAAACAAAAACAGGATGATGGCGAACGAATTCTTCACCAGTTTCCACAGACTCCACAGAATGGATAATGGATGATGTCGCTTCATATCAATCATTCATCCACCTCATTAATACGTGCATAGGACGCAATCTGATGACGGAGCGCAAGCGCGACTTCCTCGGGCAATGCCGGGATTTCATGCGAGGACCCCATCGTGCCAACCGATACGGAATAAAGTCCATATCTTCGCATCAGAGGTCCCTGATTTGTTGTAACCGATTGTACTTTCGCCATGGGGATAATCTGATGTACCTTGGTTAGCGCCCCACGCTTCAATTGCAGAAACTCCTCGTTCACATCATAGTACCAATGCTTATATAACCATGCAGGCTGGATGAAAATATCCCACACTGCATAGAGCACCGATATGGCCGTAACGCCCCACAACAACCAACCAATCCACGTCTTCCATCCATAGATGGAGTCGAGTATCAGGAGTACGGCAAGGATCAGGAAGCCTATGACATTCCATAGGATGGCGCTAATTCTCCACAAGTTCACCGCATGAGGGGACAGCCGTTGTTCGGGTATCTTCCACTGGATTGACATATGTTCACTCCTTTTTCCCTCGGGTACTTAAAACACACATGATACACTGTACGAACAATCGTTCACGATCGATGCAGAAAGATTCCGTTTAATAAAAGAGATGACCCCTGTTCAATACAGGTCGTCATCTCTTTATTCGTAATCAAAAGCGGGCTTTTTGAACAACCTCTATAAAATCCTGTACTTTACACAGCCATATCATATGATCTGTACCTTCGCCCCAGTAGTTCTTTGCTACCACATAAGGTTCACCGAATTTGCGTTTCCACTTCTTCTGTGCAATTTGATAGCCGCTATCCAGGCAGAATTGCTGTATTCCCTGCTGGTGCAATTCGTTGACCAGTGCGACTATGAGCGCCGAACCAATCCCCTGACCTTGAACCTCGGGCATCACGTACAGGCTACCCAGTTCTCCGATATCGTTCAGTCGGCCCTCTGCACATTCTCGAATCTCCTCACCACAAGGTCCATACGAAATTGTGCCTACAATAACATCGCCCCTCTTGGCGACGAGGAAAAATACATTTGATTCCATGTTATACTTTGCTTGCAATGCCGTGTGAATCATCGCTTTTTTATGTGCTATTTCTTCCTGAATATCATCCAGAAGCGAGCCTATTCCCTCCTGTTCGAATGCTGCGGGGATCGTTGTCTCGAATACCTGATACGCCCCCTCTGCATCCGATCGTGTCATAGGTTCAATGGTAATCTTGTCATCCACTGGTTTCTTCTCCGTTCCATACTCCGGGTCCCATGAAGACAACAAACAGCTTAATCGCTCTACGGTCTCTTCCACAAATAACTGGACTCTCTCACCCGTAATAAACTCAGGAGTAATTCCCGGTTCTTCCCCATTAAGAAAAGAAAACGTGTGATCCCGCCAACGGATAATCTCATCAGCAGTTAAACGATCCGTCATGTCATAACCCGGTGAGCTGTTAAGCACCTGCCATACCTCTTCGCTCCATCTTGAACCTCGATAGAGATTGAAGTCAATCTGGTCCGTCTCCTGATAGTATAAATGCGCCAGCTCTTCCTTGGATCTACTCGTACCCATGGGCAAGTCTGCCTTGTTGACCCGTTCGACGAATTCAGGATGCACACTCCGGAACCAGTAATAGTCTGTCATCACATGCATAAAGTACCCACGAACAAACCACTTCCACTCTCCATCGGTACGTTGTTGCATATAAGATGAGTAGAGTTCCTTGAGTCGTCCAGTGTAATCTCCTTCATCCTTCGGGTTGAAGTGGGTGTACTCCTTATCATCTCTCGTTGTACCTTCACGCATATGTATGGAATCCGGGGCGATATTCCCCAGATAGAATGAACCTCGATCAGCCTGCACTTGCAGCGAGTCAGCAATCAGATTAGCAATATTGAGATGAACCATGGGTAGCGGCATAGAGATGATCTCCTTTATATCGGGAAGTATTCTATAATAGGAAGGAAAAGAAAAGATACCACCTATTGATGCAACGTAAGAATTACTGGAATAGTGAGACTCCGTTATGTTCCACCTTTTTCACCGTAGATGCTTGATTAATCCTGTAGTCTCTCCAATTGCATCCGGTTGAACAGCTGCTCCAGATCCGTATGGTACTCCGGGTGTTCCCTCACAAGCAGACTAATGTATTCCGACCCACATTCATAGAACATTAAGCGGTTAAACGGGGATGAGTCTCCCATATGATTGCTTTCCTGCCCGAATTTTGCCCGAATCAGATTCTCAATATAACGCGCGTAACCCTCGTTCCACTCCAACCAACTCCAGTACTCAGCTTGTTCTTCATTTAATGAAGTGAACAACGCCTTTCTAGCTGTGTGTACTTGTGTCAGGTCTCTACTCTTCAAAGCAGACAACAATGAGTTAATCCGCTCCACAACAACTGCATCTTCGTACGGAAATTCATAATCCAGTTCCCATGTTACACGCTTCAGTTGCGTCATTTTATGCTTAATCTGGAGACGGTTCACGATCCGTTCATCATATTTCCCATATACATAGCAATGAACATATTCGTGGAACAGGTAGACTTTCTGCTCAAGGTCTCTGAACGCTGCATCCGTTACAATCGCACACATTCGACCGTCCATATGAGGCACTGGCATGGCTGCAAGGCATTCATCTGGAATATATAAATCGTCCGGCACCGTCTTTACCCACTCATATTGATGTGTTTTGGACGAATAATCATAGATATATAATAAAGCTTCATGGGCGACAACCACTGGATAATGTTCTGCAAATAAAGAATGTATGCTAACCAAGTCTTTCTGAAGCTCGTTTAACTCGTTAATTTGCTCTAAAAAAGCTTCCATGTTATGAACCTCTCTTTACTGGAATGATGCGTTAATCATACTAGATTAGGAAAGATAAAACACTGAGAGAAAAATGATAATTCTGTTCGATGTGACCTGGTGAACGTTAAAACCGCTCTCCGCGTTTCTCATACAGGTAGATGTCCAGCGCCTGAATCCCACGCTGGGCTAGCCTAATAAACAGGATCAGCGCATACACACCGAGTCCATATAACAACACATTAATCAACATAGCAAATATCGTAATCATAGAGCCAAACATCATGATTATTCCTCCTAGTTTACCTTTTGAAAATACACTCCCTATTCTAGCATATTTTTCCTCAGTTAACTTTTATAAAGGATGTAAGAATTATCTGGTGTGTTTACTCATTGGTTCAAAACAAAAAACCTCCACATCCGTATGCGAAAGGTGGAAGTTTTATAATCCGGTATAGAGTTCTCTAAGTTGGTTCACCACTGACTATATGCCAATGCTGATGCTTCGAGTCTTGATAGCTGCCCAAGTTAGTTACAATCTTTGATGAGCCTGTATGAGCTAACATGTCAGCAGCTACTTTTTTAATGACCTGCATCATTTCTATGAGTAGCTCATTATTATTCTCTTCCTCTTCTGAAATGAAGGACTGAATATGTATCTTGGGAATTACAACAATGTGATGCTTGTAGTATGGCCGAGTGTGATGATAAGCCATAACGTTCTTTGTTTCCATCACAACTTTGACTTGCGTTTTACCACTTAACACCTCATCACAATAGAAATCCTGCGTCATCACATGCTCTCCTCTTACTAATGAGTTCGGATATATCCAGCCTTCTTCAACACATACTCCGTAAACGGATTGATCTCAGGGATCGGCTGATTCAGATCAAAATATCGGAGTTCAAGCCCTTCATCATCCATAATGGTTGGGTTGCCCTTGATGCCTGTAGCTTCATAAACAGCCATGACGTTATATACTTCATCACCATGTGGATACTTATAATACATGTCCTCACCTGAAAAAACGCTAACGAGTTTGTACGATTCCGCTCTCAGTCCAGCTTCTTCATATAATTCCCGTGCAGCTGCTTCCTCCAAAGACTCCCCGGGTTCCAAAGATCCCCCAAGTGTCCCCCAATCCAAGCTATCCGTACGTTTTTGCAGCAGCAAATGACCTTCCTCATTGAACACGAGTACACATGAGCCCGCCATAATTAACGGACGCGAGCCCACCAGTTTTCTTAGCTCCATGATATATCCCATACATGTTTCTCCCCCATCTTCAAAGTGCTAGCTTAAAACGTATTCCTATGATTTGGTCAAGATTCCCTGATCCACGGAGCTCTGAATAAGCTGCTGCGCATATTCCCACAATGTCTCGGAACCGTTCGCAATCTCACGGTTTCTGTTTATCACCTGTTCACTTGTAATGTTATATTTCTGCCACGTATCACCCTCATTTTGATGATTATGGATAATAGGCTGCAACCGATCGAGAGAGGAGGCAAATTGTGCTTCATTAGTCTGCTTTTCTTCAAACTCCAACCATAAATGGAGTAGTTCTTCAGCCTGTTCCTTAGGCAACATTCCAAACAGTCGATGAGCCGCTTTGAGTTCACGATCATATTTATCCGTATTCCCGACCGTATCGTAGGCAAAAGTATCGCCGGCATCGATCTCAACCAAATCATGAACAAGAAGCATCTTAATGACTTTGAGCATATCCACATCTTTGTTCGCGTGACTCTGTAAAACCAAGGCCATCATTGCCAGATGCCAGGAATGCTCCGCATCATTTTCAAGTCTCTCACCATGCATAATTCTTGTCTTTCTTTCAATCGTCTTCAGTTTATCAATCTCAATGAGAAATTGAATCTGATCCTGTAATGATTCGCTCACAGCACATCCTCCTTCATGTCAGAAATCAAATCTGATATTCATAGATTCTCGTCTCTTCATCATCCAGCAAATATCCTTTACCGATATAGGCCCAGTTATTTTTCTCATAATAATCCGTCAGATCAGTACACAAATATAGCTTGTTATACCCTTTTGCTTTCACCTCACTCAATGCATGGTTCTGAAGTTGTCCACCCGGATTTTGGCCCCAATGTTTCCAGAAATACTGTACTGCTTCTTGTAGCACCTCCGGCTTCTACCGAATATCAAAAATTTGCAAAATGTTAATCTCCCTTCAATTGGATCTGACTCAACATATATTCCGCATACTCCAGAAGTAAGGTTTCACTCAAATTCACATTTTCCAGTTCACCATTGTACTTTGCAAGGCATTGTGAGATGACATCCGTGTATTTCGAAGGAAGGTTTGTACGTGCCCATTCTCCTGCTTCTCGTTTGGAGTGAATGACTGAATCTCTCACGTACAAAAGTACACGGGATAAACTCAATACATAATAGACTGGGTTGTCCACAATTTCTTCCATAGCTGAACTCGCGTCCGATGTAATTGAAGCTATCATATGTTCACGATTTTCCGGTTGAAACAGATCCTTAATGGGTTTACCAGCGAGTACAATACCTCGATCATAGATGACCGCCATATGTGCTACCAGATCCGGATCTTCATATCCACCACATAGATATTGCTCATCCGTTCGATATTTCTCCCGGTGATAAGCAGAATAATGAAATTCGAAAGGTGTAGGGTAAGGCATAGCAACAACTGTAGATTCCAGTACGATACTGAGTTCAAACCCTTTCGTAATGCGCATCTCATCTTCAATCTGCATCAGCTTTTTTGCAATCCTTCGATAGGTGTCGGCAGATCGCTTTTCCCGGCTAACGACCAATATATCGATATCACTCTGATTCGGATGAAAGCATCCCATAGCCATAGAACCGTGTAGATAGATTCCCACCAAAGCATCCGTTAATTCTTCTTTCAAGACACGAGTAGCGCTATCTAAAACCGTCTTTTCATTCAAAACAACAACAACTCCTTTATGTATATAATCAGGTATCCAATTCAACGTTCAGTTCACGCACAAAAACAGCTGTCCCCTTCATTCTGACATCCATATCCTCACCGTCCCGAATCACGCTCACTTGAACCTTTCCATCTCTTCCAATCTCATGCCCTTGTTCTACCGCAAACTGTACCTGATTGAATTCCGGTTTCACATAGGTTAAATAGTAAGCACCCATCACCCCGGAGGCTGTTCCAGTCACTGGATCTTCCGTTGTACCTGAGTAAGGGGAGGAGAAATGTCTGGCATGCATCATGGCATCGGAATCGCGGGTTTCAAAACAAAAGGGATGCAGGGAAGCTTTGGGATTCTCCATTAAAATTCCTGGGAACAAGGAAGAATCCGGTTTCATTTTCATAAAAGACTCTAATTTACGAATGGGAATCAATAACGTCCAGGTTCCCGTACTCCCATAAACGATTGGCGTAGAATGGTCCACATCATCCAAACTGAGATTTATGGCGCTTACCAGCTTCTCGATATCCCCCTGGAACGGTGTAAACTGCGGTTGATCCTGTTTCATTTCCATGTAAATGGTATCGGCAGCGCGCTCAAATCGTATAGGTAGTGTTCCTACATTGGTTTCAATCGTGATTAACTCTTGGTCACCCAACATACCACGCGTCTTCAAACCATACAGTGATGCCATTGTGGCATGACCACACAGATTAATCTCATGGCCCGGCGTAAAATAACGTAATCGGACGTCAGCTACTTCAGATTTCAACACAAATACCGTCTCATTAAAACCAACTTGATATGCGATCTGCTGCATCGCCGTATCACTGAAATGATCAGCATCAAAGACCACTCCTGCCGGGTTACCTTGACCAGGAACTGTGGAAAAAGCATCATAATGGTAGACCGTAACATCACTCATCAACAGACCCACTCTCTCTATAATCTACGAGACGCACATTTCCATATAACTCTAAGCGTTCCCCATCCATTACAAGCCCGCCCCCATCTTGGCACGCATAGACCGTCGTACGGTTAACGCGCGTATATTCTTTTAATGAATTCAGGGTATCTTCCGAACCATCCCAGTGCGGTGCAAACTCAAAATCCACAAGCCCCAGTGCTTTCATATCTTTCAAATCTACATTGTTCTCATCTGCATCTTCCCCATACCCGGCGATCTCTATGGTAGGTGTAGTTAGAATACTGCCTGCGCTGACCCCGATCAGAGTGCCGCCCCTCTTCACATAGGAATGCAGCAAACCAAGCACATTTCTCTTCTGTAATAGACTTAGAAAATAAAACGTATTTCCGCCGGATAGATGAATTGCATCACACTCGAAAATAGAGCCAAATGTGCTCTCCTCATACTGCAGATCAAGATCATAATATTGAATGTTATCTATTCCTATTTGATTATAGTAACGTCTAGTGTGTTCAAAATATTTCCGTTCCGGGTCAGAACATGAAGGGATATATCCGATGGAAGGCTGTTCACTGTTGAATAAGCTTCGTATTCTCTGATCCAACTTATCGTTAGATTCGAATACCATATCACTTAGCAGAACCAACGTAGTCATCTCATTTCCTCCCTTACCGATTAGACTGCCTTAAATTCTCTATCCAAAATCGAGAAAAAATGTTGGTCTGTCCACTGATTGTTCCACCATAACTCTTCCTGGAAAACGGCCTCCCGTGTCATACCCATATGCTGCATCAGTGCTGATGAGCGGACGTTTAGTGAATTGCACATGCCGACGACCTTATGAGCCTGTAACTCGTGGAATGCAAATTGTAACAAATGTCGGGTAGCCTCGCTCCCATATCCGTTGCCTGCGTATTCTGAAAGTACTGCGAATCCAAGTTCCCAGCTTTTTCGGTAATCCACATAACTCCACATCTGAACGATCCCAATGGGTGTGTCTTCCGGATCATTCAAGCGGCGTATAACGAAATCATAGGCATACGGTCTCTCATCTGCTACTGCAAACTGGCTGCGATATTTCTCGCGAACCTTCTCCTCATCCGTCTCAACAGTCTCCTCAAAGCTCCATATGCTTGCATCACATTCCAGTTGCACTATGAAGTCGAGGTCTTGTTCTGTAACTGTTGTTATTTTGATCTTCTCTCCTACGAATTCCATGTGGATTCATCTCCTTTCATTGAATTATGATCATTGCTTAGGAATCTCCCACTCTGTATTAAGCACCCCTCTACCAATATTCCATTTGGCGAGCAACGCTCTTTGTCTATTTTCCAAATCAAGATAGGGAGCCGCAACACAGGATAACGTGTCAAACATATGGATAAAATGAGGCCCTTCCTTGAAACGTCGAAGCCCGCCGTAATCTTCATCATCCGCTGCCCATACAATCTTTTTAATTCCCGACATTAATATGGTACAGGTACACATAGGACAAGGTTCACAGGTAGTATAGAGTGTCAGATCGTTCTTCGTGTATCTCTTCTTCTCCACATCCAGCAAATGTTGTCCGGCCCGACGAATGGCATCCACTTCAGCATGTGCGGTGGGATCACAAGCAGAGTAGACCCTGTTCCTGCCTTTGCTCACGACATTCCCATCTACATCAACGATTATCGCACCAATCGGATACGTTCCTTCAATCAGTGATTGCTCTGCTTCTTCCATAGCCAAAGTTAAATATTCATAATCCGATAACTTCATTGAATATCCCCCTAAGTACAGTTATAGTCGCTTATACAGCAAATTGCTTCTCCATAAATCGGGTACTTCCGGTTTAGCAAAATGTTCATACACAACCTTTCGGTCCGCAATGGTTAACTTCCGAAGGTGCAATCGTTCAGTCTCTATATTAGGAAAATAAGTCATGACCGGATCTCCTTTACTCGTTAAACGTTCCTCATTGTGTACTGACCTGCTTCACCAAGAAAATCACTTCTGGTTAATCCTATTTCTCCAAGCAACATCCTGTAGCTTGTAATCGTGCCATCGTGGGAAATGATAAACGCATTGCCGCTCTGTTGCCTGCACCATTCCAGAAGATGTTCAGCTAATATCTTGAATCGACATGCATCCATCTGATTAATACTTTCTTCCCAACAATCCAGCCCCAACTCAACCACTTTTATGCCAGGATACTTATGGCTGAGTTCTTCCTTGGAATAGATCTGATCGCAGACAAGAGGAACAAACTCCGGATTCTGAGGAAACATTCTTGGGCCAACCAGCGGGCTAAACATTAGATTGGTATTCTGGGCTAAAAGGAGTGCCGTTTCAATCGTACGTTGGGTTGGACTCACCAAAATGACGTCTTCAGGCGCAACAATCACTTGTTTACGCAATCCTATAACCTGACTTTTTCCCAATTCAGTGAGACCAGGATGCAGGCAATTTAATTGATTAGGGTAATCTACCAAGTGTTCACCGTGACCATGCCGAATAAATGTAATGTCCATAAGCCCTCTATTCCTCAAGATGCTCAACCGATATCATTTTTTTCTAGATACTTATCTAGCTGACCATCCCTCAGACACTCCATCGATAAATCCTGTGATGAATGAAAAAATAACAAGTCCAAGCAATAAAATCAAACTGGCTATACCCTATTTAAGCATTATCTTCCTTTTGCTTTTTGCCCCAATCCCTAACAATAGTGCTGTTACAACAATCAATGCTACTTCCAACAAAACCATGCAAATAAACCTCCGTTATGTATTATGATGAGCAGTTTTCATATATGTTCGGACCTGTTCTGCAAACCGAATTTCTTCCGCCTGCGTTTCAAAAGATCGTTTCGGAATCACATGTGCACTTGCCTTATTAATGAAAATAAAGAAATATTGTTTGGTCTCATTGAAGCTCTCCAATCCTTTCCACTGCGTTGCACCTGAAGTCATATCATTGCTCCAGCGAATTTCCTGCTCTGAGATTTCAAGCTGATGATCACCCAGTATCCCTTTGCTCTCACGTGCCAATTTCTTAATTTTCCTTTTGGTTCGTATGTAGGTCATACCATTGGCAAATATACTGCAAAGCAGCGCAGCAATAATGGCTTGTATCCATGTAAAATCCAGTTGTCTAAATATGATAGCAATGGCCACAGGCAGCACACATACAGCGATCAGCACACCTTTCCCATACAGTTTAAACATCGCAAATTTGTTCATTTGCCAGTAATCTTCTTCTGTCAGCTGAATATGCATCATGTTGCTAACTTCCTCCACTCGTCTAGTCTGATATTACTCATAAATCTTGCCCATATACATGATCTGGGCACATCTCTTCCAAGGGTTATCCGGCTTCTCGTAATGGATTAATCCATCTACCGAGACTTGCCCCCACTCCGCTGCTGCTTCCAAAAATGACGCTATGGAATCATTCTGCCATTCAGTTACTTCAGAATCTTTTCTAGTTTGTGTCTACAAACCTCGCGGTCATATTCCGAGTTATCCAGCCATACCTTATCCATTTGAAGTAAGCCATAGATTTCGGACTCCAACCTCTTTCTTTCCTGCAAAACCTGTACCGTACCCTGAACACCCTGATACCGCTGCGCTTGCCCCAAACCCTGGTTCGTATAATAATGAATGAACCCTTCTGACCATTCCTTCGGTCTTTCACGAACTGCCTTATCAAAAGTAAAGGATATATCTTTCTGGTCGATATAGATGAGAAGCGGGTTTAGAGCATGAACGATACGCCCGAGTTCCAATACATACTGCACATTCTGCTCTTTGGATTGATTGCATTTTACGAGACCCATGGTCAGTGGATTCTGTATAAAACAACACTCAAATATTGTGATGCAATCCTCATTCGTGCTTAACACGTTTTGGGTGAAATCTTGCCACTTCTCGGTGATAAGCTTCACATTTTGCTCAAAAGGAATTTCGTAAATATCTCGGTTGAAAATATCCTGTACAATGTGATCAGGAAGCTCTATTCCCCACTGTTCTCTCATCTTACGATAAGGAATCAGAAAACCATCGCCATGGGCAGTTGCATTGCTTACCAGAATTTCTCTGTATTCTTCATACGTTTTCAATAAAACCTCAAAGTCTCCAGCATAATAAAAAGATACGCCCTCATAATCCGCAGGGTGATCCAGATTTCCTTCTTGAAATAGTTGCACCTCCTTGCCTTGCCCCTTTAAAATGTCGGATACCATGTGGGCAACCGTCGACTTGCCTGAACCCGGTAATCCTTCAATCAGTATTAATCGCCTTGTCATCATTACATCACCCTTTATAATGTGTGAAGATATGGATCTCCCATGTGTCAGGCACTATGTTATTAATCAATATCTGCAATAACCCATTTCGCAGAATCGCCATCTTCTTTCTTTTTCCAAAACACCATCGTATTTATATATTCCTTATCGTTCTCTCTTAATTCAGTAATCGTTACAGCTACCTGGAAGAGTTTCTTTTGCTCTTGAATAATAATATCGCTTATGGAAGTAATCTCGCGAATTTTGTATCTTCCCATGCCCGATATAGGAGACTGTGGATCAAACAGATCCTTATACCCCTTTTCGTCACTTTCGTATAGATAACGCACACGTGCATTCATCAGTTTGACAATTTCCAATTGGTCCCCGGTATAGTTTGTCTCATCGAGATACTCCGGTGGAATGTCTTCCTTCTCTTGGGATGTCGATATTTCTTCATTCTGTTGTGCCTCTTTATCTGTGACATTTAAGGGTGAGGAATCTATTGTTTGCTGTGCATCGTCAGTGTTTTCCTGGTTCTGACAGGCCACCAGAAGTAGAAATACTAATGAAACTACGGTTAACTTTTTCATATTCCGTCCTCCAATCAGCAATCGTCTACATAAGAAGACTTCCTATGTATGTAAAATTTTCTCTCAAGGTACATCATAACCCATAATGTGGAATTTGCGAATAAACGAAGTAATCCATCTCTGTTTCTCTCGCATTTCACGCAAAAAACACGCTTCTCTGCACGAGTTACCTCATGCAAAGAGCGTGAATATAAACAGAAATTTCGTCCAAATTTTGTAACTGTCACACAATCAATCTACCTATCTATTAAATAGCATTTTCATTACACCAACCGCTTCAATCTGGATCTCTTTTTCTTCATGATCCGAGAAAAGATAACTATATGTTGAAAATATCCCCATATGGCGTATATGTCCACCTTTGTAATGAAGTCTCTTTTCGTCACCGTCGATTGTCTGCGTAAACGTACTGCCTTCATTCACATTATACGAAGAATGAATGCCATGTTCACTTGAGAGCCAGGCAACAAAATCCTCTTCGTTTGGATTGGTCATGACCAGAATAACGAGCAGAACAACAAATGCAACAATGCCCGTTCTTAGTCCTGGCTTTCTCTTGCTACCCTGTTGCGTGTATTCAGGCTTCATTCCATTCACCCCATTTCTTGAACAGAAATCTCTACATTCTTCGCCAGAACCCAACCACTTAATCCATACGAGGATGAGATCACCATGTACTTGTATTTCTCCTCGATCAGCCGGTTGTGCAATTCGTCATAGGAATCGTAACCGACAGGCCAGCCGTAGCCCTTCCCCGTCGCTAACAACTCTTGATTATAAGGAATAAAATGAGCTAGATCCCACTCATCCAGATCCAAAATAATGCTGCCATGCAGCGGTGTATCGAACGCATGGGCCATTACACCAGAGAATAACACATCCATATTTTTCGGCACAGCATGACTTGAACGAGTACGCATCCTGATCCATTCATTCTCCAAATCAACTTCGTAACTTAATATGATGTTGTCATGCAAACTTGGCATAGTCCCCCTCCTTCCAGTAAGCTGTATGCTCTTATATCAAACACCGTAATATCGTTTATAGTCCAAGACCCATTCTACTTTGGAGAAATGAACAAAATCATACGGCTCGCACTGTCTAAGGTACAGTAACTCCTTGTTCGCCTGTTCCCCGTCCATCTTTTCCAGATAAAACAAGGTCTCCTCATATCCTGCACCACATAATAACTGCACATCAATATAACTGCTCGTATCCTGATTCATTCGTTTGGCCTGCCAGATCAGTCCAGTGTCCTCCACATTTCCGATACAGAACAACATGATGCACAGTAGTTTCAGAACTTCGTTATCCTCTGATTGTCGGTTCTCCATCTCTTGATGAAGCAACTGTCGGATGGCTTCCCAGTTTACCCCATCAGGTTCCAACCCTTACAACTGCAACAGTTCTTCCACGTTCATATTTGTTCCCCTTACCTACTTCAGAATGTTGTTTAACTCTTCCGCTTTTTTCCTGCTATCCATTCTAGCATAAAAATAAAAAGCGATAATGTGCAGTACGATAGATAATAACCACATGCCGGGGAACCAGGGAGCGATGAACTGGAACATGTCTTCCGAGAATAACCACACCATCGCCATACCTCCTGCAATATTGAATGTGGAAGAGATGACAATATTCCATACTGGTTTTAGTGTAAAATAGTTCCATAGCAGGTTATACATCATTCCAAACACTACAGCAGCAATGACAGCAATACCCGCTATGTTCCATAAATAGGACATCTGAATGGGCAGATCATCAAAGAATATTGTTGCCAAGAGCGTAACCCATAGCGTCATTATAGTGAATACTTGAAAAAACGAATGTCTAAGTTGAGTTATCATGATAATTTCCCCCTAAAGTTCTTAATATAAAATCGGCTGACGAAGTAACTGGAGCGATCGCTCAGGTCAACCTTAATTCGGGCATGGTCTGTTGCAGAGAATGCGGTGATGTACCGAGTATTGATGATGGTCTGATTATTGATTTTTACAAAATGAACGTCATCCAGATCCTCTTCCACAAATTTCAGACGTTTAGGTAGCAAGTACTTCTCACCTGAGTTCACCCGGACACAGCACATCCGATCCTCTGATTCAAAGGCAACCACCGAGCTCAATTGAATCTGTATATTGCGATTATTCTTGGCATGAATCACCGTTAATTGAGTCTCTGATGCGCAGATTGCCTTCTGAATACGGTCCCACTTCGGCTTCTCCGCCGGATGAGTAGTTACCTTGGCTACTTTTTGCTCTATTGCTGAATCCTCTTCAAAAATGATTTTCACGTGTTGGCCTCCTCTCACAACTCATATTACAAGCATAGTTATGACAATCCCACTGTATTGCGTTTTGTTGCAGGATCTTGCAGGTTTGTTGCATCAGCACTGCATAGACAATAAAAAAACCACTCCTTAGGAGCAGCTCGTCTATGTACTCATCCAGAAGGATTCAAGGCATGAGCTAGTCTTTTTTATCAAGATGTTGCCTTAACCTACTCGACCTCCAGATACATCTCCTGATTTTGCAGAATCACTTCGTTCATGTGTACAATAGCTGCTTGCGCCACGGTCTGATAGTTCGTATACAACACCTCTGTTCTCTGAAGCAAGATCGGGTCCTTCTCCAGATCCGTTGCCAGCGCCTCACGCCACGCTTCACCCACTTTGTTTTCCTCCGTAATGAGACATTCAATCTGGTCCAGTACGGTCACCATGTCCTCTAAATGAAAAAAACGCATGCCATTTTTAATCCCATTCCAACTTTTGATCTGGGTGATGTTATATGCCGAGAACCAATAAAACTCTGCCAGACTTTTCGTATGATTATGATAGGAATAGAACAGAAATAAGGCTTGTTGCCCTTCGTTTAACTGTCGGTATAGTTCTGTTTTGGCTGCCATATCCCTGCCCCGCACCGAAACAAGCATGGGTTCAATACACAACCAGCTAAGTTGCTTGGAATGTATATCTTCTGGTCGAAGTCCAGCCTTCATAACATGCTCCTCTCTATTCACCACTTTATGGATTTTCTGGTGCTTCCACTGCCGGTTCATTCTCGCCGCCCATTCGGCGTCTGGATGTCTCCATTTTCCCTGTCGAAGGCACATGTTCAGACGCTTTAGCTAATCCGAATTCGGGCATGTTGGCGTATATGGTCTCGAAGGAACCCGATTGAGCCTTGTATGTTTCGTGATAGATCCCTACCGTTCCATCGGAACCAATGGAGCGGTTGAATCTTTTCCAGGCTTCCAAGTGCAGTCCGCCCCGTGCGTATTTCTCCAATTCATCGTAAGAGCGCCAATATTGTAGTAGCGTCACCCCACGCCAGCTTATAAAATACTCTGTACTCAGAAATCCGGTCTCCGGATTCATATACAGTTCTTTAATCATCGGGCCCATGGACTGTAGAACAGGCAGCCATTTATGTATAGCCCACAGACGATTAATCCTCATTCCGATGATAAAAACAACAAATTCTCCTTCAATCTGAGCTGAATATCTTCCCTTATGAATATTGACCATGTCACTCCTCCTTCTCGACAAAAACATTCGATTTCATCGGATCTGGACGACCCTTCCTATCCGCTCATAGGCATTCAGAGGGAAATCAAAACTCCATCGTTTGTGATATTCCTCCAGTCCCATTTCCTTCATTTTGCTTAGTTCTCTGTAGAACAACTTGGTCAACTTGACCAAGGTTAACTCCTCGGACATAAGTAAACGGCCCTTTGTGACGGCTTCCGGGCTAAAATTATCACTCATCTCATACACCATGAATTGAACCATCGTCTGTGATCGTTTCTTAATCCAGAATCGATACTCCCCAGGTTCGGTCTGCATGGTCATGGTTACCTCTGTGGCTCCCTTATGCAATGCAACGAATTGACGTGCTATATCCTCAACCGCATCCGACAAAAAAGACACGGGAATCTCAATCTGTTCTCCTTGATCGGGTTGAACCAGGATATCCAGCCACCCGTGCTGCTCAAGCGTCATAACAATGTCCATAGCCATCCTCCTTGATGTAATTCTATAAGGCACAAACCAAATTTAACACAACAATAGATAATAAAAATGCTGCACTTTTGGGATACTTCTTCATTAAATCAGATCGTTCCATTATTTTTTTGCATGATAGATGTCCTTTATGTTTAGACGCGTTGGGGAGTAGTCGACGTCCTTTTATATTTTGTGTTCACGTCCTTGTTATCAAGTTTGTTTCTCTGCTATTAAAACTCTTACAATATTGGTCGCGTTGTTGAATTTCATTTTGTTATTCTTCTGTTGGTAGTTCCATCCTTGTCTTATTGCATATTGAATAAGGCTGGATATCAGTTTGGGTTCATAGACAAATATATCCCATGTGTCTTCCCAAGCAACATCGAACTCTACAAAAGTAGATTTAAGCGCATTCGAATAAATCCGAATGATGATATTGTATGCTTGCTCATCCACAACGTACAGGAAGAGTGCATCATTCACTACAATTTTACGGACTTGTTTCCTGTATACCTTCAGACATACTCCTCCTTACTTAGGCATTGCTGTGTAAAGCTTCATACACATTCCATTCCGTATACAATTGTTTTAGCGCTAATCCTGTTGTATGTATGAACTCTTCCATAGCTTCCATGGATATAATATCTAAGTCACCCGAAGGTTCGTTGTCAGGGTTAGCTAAAAACTTCAGTTTCTCTCCCCTATACTGATACATCTCAGCTTCCAGCAATCCGCCTAAATCAAATGCTCTCCCCACCTTCAGCTCCCTTAACCAATCGTTGGCCTGGTTCCAATTCCGCAAAATCATAAACTCCAGCTTCTTAACATCCTGTGTATACACGCTTCTTCCATTGGGGTGGACTTCATACGCAGGGTAGATATCGAATGTCCACACGCGATCCGTATAGATGTGGGCGATGTAACCGCACAGATATTGCATGAATTTGGGATCACTATAAGCTAACAGTTTGTTTGACTCAAAAAAGGCTCCAAGTTCTTCGTCTGTTGCGAACCTTCCTGCCTCTGGCATGAGGTGGGTTTTTGCCTTTTCGGTACGAAGATTGGTTCTTACATGGATGGAATCTGGAGCGAGGCTACCCAATAACAATTCAGGGGATGGCTCGGAAATCAATTCGGATGCAATTGCAAAATGAACCATCGGCCAAGGCAATGTAAAGACTCCTTTCGATATCATGTAAACTACTGTATTAACGCTATCACTCGCGTAATAGTTTAGACTCTCCTTGCTGCAAATCTACAAATATAGGCTTCTGCGCATTGTTTATTGTGGAAATATCAATCTCATCAAGATATCTAAAAACAAGCTGTAATGATTCCTTTTGTTCATCTTCAAATAAAAGAGTCACTTGATCATCACAAAGTTTTCCTTCCAACTCCGCAATAACGTCAAATAAAAACATTACAAAAACTACTTCATTTCCATCCGGATATGTATAGTGCATCCTCTCACCTGTATAGATGGAGGACAATTCATAAGAGCTCACTTCAAGCCCTGTTTCCTCTTTCACTTCTCTAATCATGGTTTCTTCGATTCGTTCACCTGGCTCCATACCCCCTCCGGGTAATCCCCAATCTCCATAATCTGATCTCTTTTGCAGCAGTACCCTACCCATATGATCTCGAATAATAGCTCCACCCGTAACTACAATACGACTAGTCATATCTCTGCCCCTCTCTGTTGGGTTGCGCCTGGTGGTCCTCCTTACACATTCACTTCCTTTGAGTTGACTCCTCTTAATTCATCATAACCCATGTATTGGTAAATGAAAATTGAAAAAGATCCTATCTACCTCCCAAATCAGGAGAAGCAAAATAGGACCGCGATAAAAACTTTCTCTCATTAAAAAATTCTTTGTTTACCCAGAAATTCTGTTCCCTCTTTACGATACATTTCTATAAATTCATTGGTCACATGATCATGCCTCAGTGCTCCCAGGTAATCTGTTCCAGGTTTCTTCGGTCTATAATCTAAATCCACCGTGTAGATATTGAAGTGCACCTCATCTTCGTCCTCTAATAGTTCCGTATGATCAAAAAGTGAAATCACTTCATCTTTGCCGAGAAACCTAAATGGAAATTTTTGACGCTCTATAATATAAAAGGGGTAGGTGATGTTCCCTATCTGAATGAATTCCTGGTATTCCTTAAGCTCATCAGGTATTAGATCCATGTACTGTTTAGCTACCTGTTCTGCCTGAAATATACCTGAAATCCACTTCAAATTCCCCTTAGTTGCTACGATAATAAACAAGCTAATCACCTTCTAAGTTACATATTCCTATGATATACGGTTTACTGTTTATCTAAATATTGTGTATATACCTTTAATACGTATTCATTATCTGCATCATTTTCATTAGTATCTTGGGTTATCTCACCATTAACATTCGACTTCAAAAAAAGATCTATAATCTCATCAAGCTCACTCACATTCTGAATTTTGCATCTAAATGGTAGCTCCCTATTGCTATCCGAGATTAAATTAAACCTCAATTGACTCGCCATAGAGTCAAACCATAGATAAAATATCATTCCGTTCTGCTTATTCGAACGATTAATCTGATTCTGGCGGTTGGCTATGACGTTCATGATAAAACTACGAAAATCACCCAAGTTCACCTCATTAGACATTTCTTCTGAAATTGAAATATACCACATATTCGTTTCTATTTCTTTCTGAAGTTCTGAATCTGAAGAACCTATATACATCACATCATAAATAATTTCTTCGAGGTTCTTAAGATATTGCTCTTTAGACATTTAGACTACTTGCTCCCTTCCTGCATCTATACCTTCATCCCCAGACAAAAGTCTGAGACAAAATCCGGTGGCTGCCAGCGACGTTGTCAATCTCAATGTTATATTCAGACTCTGTATATTCAATCTGATGTTGCTTATAATATTTTTTCCAGAATGAAACTGCTGCCGCATTGTTAGCGAGCTGTTCTACTTTGAATCTGCCCTGAAATTGAGCTAAAACCAAGTCAACCGCTTGTGCTGCCACTCCCTGTCCTCGATACTTTTTGACTAGAAACAGCTCCTGCACGGTATAATCCACATCTTCTGACACATATGGGGGTGAACACACCAGGATGAATCCAATCACTTTCCCTTCATATTGAATTAAAAACGGATGCAATTCATCACGTTCCAGATATAGATACGTGTTGGTTGGATCGTATGTACCCTCTTCCAGCAGGTCTTCGCCCGAGAATTCGGACAGATCGTATAAATACAAGTTGTACAGATTGAGAAACAATCCCTTTTGTTCTGGCAAAATACTCGTAATTTGTACATTCATCTTCATTGCACATCTCCTTAGTTAATGAGTTAGTTCCACAGCGCGCTTGCTCTGTCCTGATCTCAATATATCGTTTCAACCCAAGTAGAAATAGGCAAAGTTTGGTTTAAACCGTGAAGTAACCTTAACTGTCGTAGCGCATATCCATATAATGAAAAAAAGACCCCCTAAAGAGTCCGATTTTCAGTCTTATCTTTATTTTTTACCAAGTATCCACTGGCAAGTGCTGCCGGAGCAACCAAAGGCAAGAAAGGCATCCAATCCATGAAAAGCAGTATGGGCAAGAAAATAAATATTACACTGATATACATCATGACTGGAGATTTTTTCTTTAACCCTTGTATGCCAAAGACAACTCCTGCCAAAGAGATCAATAAGACAAAAGCAAAATCAGGCACGTTCCATCACCTCCATTTGCATTTAACCAACACTTATTGAATTAGATAATCTACCACAGGATAAGAAATCACATTCCGATCTCTGTACGTTGACATCACCGCGTCGTGATGTGTGCTAAGAATTCCATTTTGCAACATCACCGGCCGGAAACCTCGCTCCATCGCACCGTTGTAGGTGAATAGAACACATTCCTCTGCGGCAAAACCGGAGATGATCAATAGTTCAATGCCATGACTCTTCAACACCTGCTCCAGATCAGTCTGCCAGAAGGCATTGGATGCTTCCTTCGTAACCGTGATATCCTTCTCATTCACATCCACCTCGGGAATAATGCGATAATCATCTGGCGCTGCCTCTTCTATCCCTTCCACATCCTGTACGTGAATGACCACATGATTATTCGTGCGCAGCACATTAGCCACATGATTAATATACTCGCAGGCATGGTCTATCGAAGTCTGGTCCATCTTTTTCTGCACAATACTCTCTTGCATATCAATAATCAGCAATCCTACTTTCATCCGATCTCTCCTCAACAATAAATTTTACGTCGCATGGTTTAGTATCTTCCCTTGTTTACACGGATAACTTAACTTAGTCTTTAAAAAGTTCATTCAACATCCGGTCGCGATTCTCCAGAAAACTTCGGGTAATCTGATAGTGGTCGGTATCCTCATAGGCTACCTCTTGTATGTGGCTATCGTCAAAACTTAAAATCTCTGCCCCCGGATATCCGAGCAGAATGGGTGAGTGCGTTGCAATAATGAATTGCGAAGAGCCTGACAGATCATGAAGGATACGCAATAACGAGAGCTGTCTTGCTGGAGATAAAGCAGCTTCGGGCTCGTCGAGCAGATAGATGCCTTTGGAACTGAAGCGGTTGACGAACAGATTGAGAAATGACTCTCCATGAGATTGTGCATGCAATGAACGCCCGCCATAATATCGAAGTGATTCCGGCATCTCATCGACATGTGATGCAAACTGATAGAAGGACTCCGAGCGCATGAAGAAGCCATTGGTTATTTTGGGCAACCAGGCCAGTCTTAGATAGTTCCCTAGCGAGGATTCCGAAGCATGTGTCTCATAGCTATTATTCCTGCCGCCTCCTGCGGTATTGAATCCACATTGATGAGCGATGCCTTCAAGCAGCGTCGATTTCCCTGAACCATTTTCACCTACAAAAAAAGTAATGTTATTCTTGAACTCCAGGCGTTCCAAGCACTGTATCGAGGGGATGTCAAAAGGATATTGGTCTCGATTCTCAATCTTGGACGACATAAGTTCCACACTTCGAAGATACATAATCACCCTCCCCTATGTGTTCTATTTCAATTTAACGCTCAAATTCACATTTCCTTTCCATCGTACCCTATAACGGGGTGCATATGAAACCGTTTCAACAAAAAAAGAGCAAGCCATAGGCTCACTCTCTCTTCAGAGTTAATAGACAAATCTGCGCTGCGCCCAATAGCTGAACACAAAGATGGACACCTCGGTCAACAGCTTCGCTGCGAGCAGTGGGATAATCAGTTTTTCATTATAAAAATACAGTAAACCATAGTTTAATAGCAGCACCAGCAGGACAAGCGAGAAGTATTTGGGCAAAGATTTCCGAACCTTCGAGGTTCGCCCTGCGGAGAATACGTACTTCCGATTAATCGTATAGTTGAAGATGGAACTGCACAGCCTTGCAGCAACAACTGATAGAAACAGATTATGCGTGAAATACTGAATAACGAATAGTAATCCAAAATCAATCAGAGCCGACAGTACCGAAGATGTGCTGAACATCAGAATGGGCATATAGATCCGGAACGAATCAACCAGTGGGCGGAAATGAGAGGACTCATTGTGATCCAGATACACCGTATCAATAAACTCCTCTGTAATCTCATACCCTTCCTTGTGTGACGTTAACAGCATGTTCATCTCGTATTCAAACCGATCCCCGGGAATCTGGTTCAGCCAGTCCAGCATGGCGTAGGGAAAACCGCGTAGCCCTGTCTGCGTGTCATATACTTTGGTGCCTGTCGTGAAGGAAAAGACCGCCCGTGTGACTGTGTTGCCAAAACGGCTGCGTGCTGGAATCTTACCACTGAAGCGACGGCTGCCGAGTACAATTCCGGGTGTCGTTTGTGCGAGCAATACTTCGAAGATACGCTTAATATCATGTGGCAGATGCTGTCCGTCACTGTCCGCGCATACCACTCCGCCCTGAGGTCCATGCTCCTTAATATGCTGAAAGCCTGTCTTCAGTGCCCTGCCCTTCCCCAGATTGACGGGATGTGTCAGGACCGTACAACCATAGGCTTCTGCTGTTTCAAAAATTCCACGGTAACCGGGTCCACTGCCATCATCCACGATTACAATGGGCCCAAGTTTAAATGTCTGTAACTGCAGAATGAGATTCAGTAAACGCACATCGGGTTCATATGATGGAATTAATATGGTCATGATCCTTGTCCCTCCGTCAGATATAGAATGTCACTTACGCCACGTTCCTGGTTACGCCCCAGCGGGTTATTCACGACTCGACCCATAAAATACATTGTGGATGAACCGCCGCCGTCCAGATTGTAAGCTTCGGTTGCTCCAAGGCCTTTCATGACATCGGCCAGTTCTGCCAGGGTCATGCCACGGCTGTCGTCCTGCCGTCCGTCCACCACCACGAAGACGTAATGATTTGGAGCAATCATACCGATTGCTGTTCTTGGATTGGCATCCTGGATGGAGCGGTTACCGAAGTTGTTATCAATTTTCACACTGCTAAAATCACTGACGATCTCGCCATCCTGAATCAAAATGGGTCCAAAGGATAACGTATTGGTTGCACCATCTGCCAGCAGTTCCGAGGAAGAAATCTCGTTCTCGTTGTATGTTTTCATCGTTCCGTCATTGAACAGGGCAAGTGCATCCCGCGTCGGGCTATCCCTGTACAATGTTCCATTCCGAATAATGACACCATCATCGCGGAAACCGTAATAATCACCATTAATGGCAAAGATCGCGTTGTTAGCTGCGGCAATCTCTGAGGTATTCTCGGTAATGTTCGTTCCAAAACTATTGTCCGCCAGTGCAGTTCGCAGGCTGCTTGCATCTGTTAGCTGAACATCAGCGACATAATACGTTATCTGATCCGAGCCAGATCCTGTCTGTACCTTTTCAATATGGACCTCCATATCATCACTCGAATAATTCCAGTCATCTGACGTTGCATTCACTTCAGTTGAGGTGGTCGATGTGCTGGTGGAATCATTCCTGTTGCCCGTTGCTGCCGTTGTCGTGTTCTCATCCGCTACAACCACCTGCACATGTCGGATTAGATAACGGTCAACCAGGCTGTACAGGATTCCCCCCACCGTGAGCACCATGACAAGTGTGATGATGAGCCATCTGCGCTTTCTTGGGGAAATGGGCCTTTTATGTGGGTCTTTCCGGGTTGGTTTCTCATAGATCTTCATCATGTGAAGCTCACCTCTTCATCTAAGTTCTTAAAGCCATATTAGGCCGAGTAGCTTAAATGAATCTGAAACCATATCAATTGAACTAAAGAACATTCACACTGACACTCCGATGACAGAACAACCTTCCAATCGCTGTTATTGTGTGAATAAATAATTCCATAAAAAAAGGCCATCCGTTGCCCCATTGAGGAAATCAGATCACCTTGATTTTCAATCTATAGAACCCTAAATGTCACGAGTATCGCATACATGTTTCGTTTTGCTTAGAGATCTTCTCCAACAGATTTTGCTGTTATGCGTCAGCAAAAAGAGCATCGTAAGCGGGACAAGGCCGCTTCTCCAGAAATTCTTTTAATGCAGGCGGCTGCTGGGCATAGATATCCTTCAACGACGTTCCGTTATAGATATTGCCAATCACAACAGGATGGCATAACTCACAGATGAGAATATCCCCGTTGCCGTGCAAGTGCAGCTGTTTCGTGCCATCTACACAATTAGAGAAATACACCCCTGGTTGTTCACGCAAATCCAATTGTTCAGCGAACCGATCCATACAGGTGAAATATAGCGTTGTATCCGGCTTTTTATGCCCGATTAATTCCGTTACAGATCGAACGAGGGACTCTCTGGATACAATCTGACTCCAATCGGTATGCGGCATCTTAATGCTGTTCTGGATCTCATGGATACGCACACCCAGATCATACACCTTATCACTAATGGCCTGCATGTTCGCTTGGTTCCCTGCAAACAGTAACGTTTCCAGTACCGTCTCCAGACCGGCTTCCGTACACAAACGGATATTCTGCTCCAGTCTCTCATACATGCGAGGGTGCACACGGTAGTACGCAGCATAGGCCTCTGCATCCGTATAATTGAACGAGATATGGATGTTGGACAATCCTGCATCACGCAATGCGAGAATCCGTTCTTCTGTCAGCAGACTGGCATTACTGTTCAATTGTGTATCGATGCCATGTGCCGCGCAGTACGCCACGATTTCCAAGCAATCCTGGTATTTCAGGGTAACTTCGCCCCCGGACAATCGCACGCGCTTGAGACGAGGAAGCTCACTAATAATACGGATCACTTCCTGACTATCGATGCATGCTCCATCATCCCGATTGTAGGCGCAGCAGTAGTCACATTTATAATTGCAGTTCGATGTCACTCCCACCTCAAGCCCTTCCAGCTCATATACGCCGGGTGTTTCCAGTTCGAGTGATTTATATCTGTTTTTGGCTATCAATTTGTTGTACCTCCTGGTTCCTTCATTCATTCCACATTTGGATAACTTGAAGATTATAGCGGAAGGCACCCGGTTCAAGATATGACATTATGTACGTTGCTTGCTGAAAACAAAAATAAAACCCATTTCCTCAATGATCAGGAATGGGCCAGAGCTCGGCATATGATTATTGAATATACAATATAAACTACGATACAGTTGAGAGATTACTTCCTGAGGCATAGCCAGATACTATCCAATCAAGCTCATTCTTATTTCCTCCTTTTATTGTATATCATCCATATTGAACTCAGGATTATAAGCAAACTCATGGCTCGCCAGCATGATGAATGAGACACGACCTTTGTGATCAAAATTCATGGATAATCCATTCATGTTCTCATATCTGCCTTCTTCCAAAATTGCATGATCAAAGGACGCTATGATATGGTAATTTCCTTGTTTATTTTTCTCCATGATATATGTAATACTTGTTACTTTTCCTTTTTTAGTATCTATAAAAGCTTTCTTGCCATATTGTTGAAAGACCTCCTGGACTGTACTTCCATAACCTATTCCGCTTGGCGTTTTATACGTTTTGAACTTTGCCGGGTCATCAATCATGATGCCATCCACACGGCCATCCTTGTAATGAATAGTCATATCTTTATACTGGTAGAAATTCGTATGTTTATAATAATCTACGTGTGGTCCAAGTTGCTGCTCAACCTCTTCACGAGTACTTCCGAGTTTAATCTTAATATCTTTGGATTTAATCTGAAATTGGAATTCATCCTCAGTAAATATCCTAGTTGCATGAGATGTAGTAGGTTCTTGTGAAACGGCATTACGATGGTATGCCACTTCTGAGCTGCTTAAAAAAGTCATGAATAGAATAAGATACAGAATTCCTTTGTTCAACCTCGATCTTCCTTTCAAAAATACCTTCTTTATTTAATACAAGTTATAGAAATCTTCTTTTACAATGGCATACATCTTCAAATCCTGAAATTCATTTTTCACCATCATATATTTCCTTAAAACACCCTCGAATTGCATGCCTGCCTTCACCATAACCTTGGCGGAACCTGTGTTCCTCACCAAACATCTGGCCTGGATTCGCTCGAGCCCCACTTCGTCAAATCCAAATTGGATGATTCGTTTCACCACTTCGGTCATGTAGCCTTGATTCCAATATTGATCAGATAATACATATCCCAGCTCGACTCTCCTGTTATCGCTATCACACCCTAGATAGTTACAACTACCAATCAGCCTCTTGGTATGTTTATCTTCAATCCCCCACGGGCCTATTAGATCTGTCTCATAGCGACTCATGACAAAATCCAAAAAAGCTTTGGTGTCTTCTTTGCTCTGATGCGCGTCCCAGGTAGTGAACTCCGATACAGCAGGTACAACGCAATAACTATACATATCATCCAGATCATCGTAGGTAAGCGGCCGGAGTACCGTCCGTTCCGTCTCCAACACCGGAAATGGTTCGAAGAAACTTTCAATTGTTCTCATAGACTCACCCTCCTTGAGATTGTTAGGACAAAAATATTCACAGCAGTTCGATCAAAATTGCCTAACTCATCTGTTGTAAAATCGATCATAGTTTCTATAACTTTAATCTAATATACGCAGCGATTGCCGTAACTCCTAACGCTACAGTGGATCTAATTTTTAATTTTGCTAATTCCAAACCATCTGTTGGTAGATGAACAAGCATAATATACAAATAATAGAAAGACACAAGAATCGAGACGACTAACACTACATTTGTAATTCTTTTTATTAACAATAAAATAATCCTTTTCCTCCTTATCCTCAAGGGTGTTCTTCAATCCACAAATCCCGTGGTCCAGAGATCCAACCGAGTTTTCTCCAAGGTAAAACGACTAATCAAGATGACTTAACACATTTGCGCTGCCAAGTTTCCAACCATGTTCTCCCTTTTCAAAGGTATGTACACTGGTGTTACCCATGGGATAGAAGCCGGATTTATTGCTCCATTCCCGCTTCTCAAGCAGATAATACAGAATGTTAATCACTCCGCCGTGAGTAATTAACAGGACATTGGACTGGACTGTCCGTTCCTCTATATCTCTAAGGAGACGCTCGAAAGATGTGCTTATACGATTATAAAAATCCCTTGGACTTTCTCCTCCCGGAAAAGGGGATTGCATCTCGAGAGTGTTGAAATATACTCCTGGGTAATGCACTTCTGCATCCTTATGAAGCATACCTGCCAACTCTCCGTTATTCATCTCCCTCCATTCTTCCATGAAGATTGCTTGCATGTTTAATCTCTTCTCAATTTCCTGTGTTGTCTGCACTGCACGAGGAAGATCACTGCTCATGATCGTATGTATGTTGTACTCCTCAGCGTGATGATGCAGATGCTCTCCCAGTTTCTTGGATTGATTGATCCCCTGTTCCGTAAGTCCACGCTCGCTCCATCCACCCCGATACCCTTCCTCGTCCATACCGTGTCTTACCAGATAAATTTTCAAGATCTTCCCTCCTTTTCACTTCCTATGGAACAGATTCCTTCACAAATAAACCCGACCTCAGATAGCTTCTATCCAAGATCGGGCATTTCCTGCAACCCATTTATCTTACAAATGTATTATGAACTCGTTCCGACTTGATAAAGTAAGGAATCCAGATGGCACAAGTGATGACAGATTTAGCAATATCTCTGATTGAGCTTCCATCCTCAAGTTCTCTCGCCATTGGAATCTGGAGCAACAACAGATAATCAATAATACCAACGGCCAGACTTACGCTATAAAACATGATCATCAGACGAGGAAAGATCGATTTTTTGCTATAAAAAGCAATGATCGTATAAATACCAAACACTAAAAAGAGTGCATTATATACCGTCTCAAAAATAATGACGGGACCCCATAACGGGTGATAATAGTCTGATTGCTCTGAAGTCAGCAACTCCCATGTTTCTGTCGTCATTGTGGGTAAAGAAAATTGAATTAATTGCACTGCAAGCAGAATTACTGTAAGAAATAATCCAATCTGGACAAGAATTAACCAGCCACCCAATCCTGATACGCCTAGTGGACGGTAGTCTGTTTTTGGTTCTTGAATATGTGGTTCCACTTCGTAACACTTCCTTATATCATTTTGTTTTTCTGAGATGAGTCTTCCTCGTAATAGTACTACTCCAAATCGAATCTACGGGTGCTTCTATCTCCTTATTCCAAATGCGTTGTATGTATATTCTGATACTCTTCTATAGCTACCTCCCCATCCTCTGATCATATAGAATTTTACACAACTTCCTTATTGTACTACGTGTGTCAAGGAAGAAGCTTCAATTTCAGAACATTATACTCATACGCTGAAATATCAAAGGAAACCTTCGCTATACTTCCGCCATGTTCAGCATAGTACGCGTACGTCATAATGCTCTTATACAGATGCAGATGGTGACTCTGCATTTGACTACGAAGGAGGTTATGGATATGTCCAATCCCAAAGTAAAACTTTTGCCTTTTGCCGATATCTCAGATTATGTCAAAGGATTCGATATCGTTTCCACCCAGTGGGGCGTTGATGGCATTGTCTATGTGCTGCTGATAAATCAGATCCCTGAAAGAGAACGAGGTATATTCGTCCAAAGTCAATTGAATCAAAGCTATACGTACAAAGTACTTATTGTGACAGATCAAACTATCAAGGAAATTGTCATTTGGGGACAGACGTTCAATTATCATTACGTACAACCATTACATGATCATCTGCTGCTCGTCGGGGCACGGTGTGCGAATTATGGGGATGAACATTATGATCTGAACGCCAAAGTGTGTGATCTGGAAGGAAAACCGATCCGCGAGTTTTTGCTGGGAGACGGAATTCAGAGTGTGCAGGTTACAGAGAAGGGAACGATCTGGACCAGTTACTTCGATGAAGGTATCTTTGGGAACTACGGATGGAGCGATCCGATTGGATCATCTGGTCTGCTGGCCTGGGATGAGTACGGCAATAAACTGTACGAAAACAGCGCAGCTGACATTGCGGATTGTTACGCACTTAATGTGGTGAATGAGAAACAGGTCTGGTTCTACTTCTATACCGATTTTGAACTCGGTTGTATCTCAGGGGGCACTAGTGAAACGAACGTTACATTGATGAATCCAAACATCTCAGGTTCCTCCGGCTTCAGTACAGATGGTTATCATTTCTTGTTCGATGCCGGGTACGGTAAACATGGGACGTTTGTACTTAAGAAAATGGAGAAACCCGGTAAATTCAGCAAGGGGCAGAAGATTGATTTGCTAAATGAAGAAGATCAGCCCTTCAAGCAGGCACGGCAAGATTTTCGCCAGCATCGTCTGCTACTCAGTGAAGGTAACTTGCTGTACCAGGTAACGATGGAGGAGATTACTTCTGTTTTGGATTAAAGTAAAGGAGTGAAGAGGGTTATTTCTTAAACGATAATCCCTCTTCTTCCAATGCGTTTCGCAGTTTAGGTATGGCAGATGGTCCGATTCCATGCAACTTTAGGATCTCTTTCTCCGTGTACGCTGATAGTTGCTGTAGTGTCGCAATGCCTTCATTCTCCAAGGCACGTCTGGCGGGAGCGGACAGCAAAGCTAGAAATCCCTCTGTCGGTTTACGTTCAGATTCGCACGTCGGACAGATTGGACAATCACTTTTCTTATAATACGAATGTCCTTGTTCGCATGTTCTGAGTGTTCCTTTATCGTTTGACATGTGGACATCTCTCCTGGATTAAGTATTGTATTGCTACATTATGCTAAATTCACAATCCATACTCGGCAAAAACGGTTGCATATTTCTTTTCTAATATCGTCCAGCGCTTTTCGGCTCCGTATTTGGCATGCAGTTGCTGTAAATAATGCTTGGCTTCTTCCGTATTGCCGGCTTTTAGCAGGAAGCGAAACGTTACTTCGCTTAAATGTAGCGCTGTCTTATCCATATAATAATGGACTATATCTCTGGCCCCTGTTAGCGAGTGCAGGAATGACATGCCCTCTTCCAAATGTGACACCAGTTCTTTCGATAAAGCGTCTGCATCGATATCAGGCGTTAAGGTATAGTGGGCCGGAGCGGAAGGGGCTATTTCTCTGATTCGGCAGGTAAAATGAGATACGTACTCCGATATGTCTCCATTCAATCCAACGGACTGCAACTCTGCAAGTTCGTTAGAATGAACACCACAATTAACATAAAACTGGACTTGACTACTGGTGTTATACTTTGCTCTTTGAATGTTGAACTTATATATGAGGTTTCCATCCGTTTTGTAGAAATTCAGATTTTTCTTGGAATAGCCTTGTTTGGCAAATACGGGTTTGACTTCTGTATTGATGATCTTCTTAAAAAGTTCCTGCATTAGATATCACTCCCAAGGCAAAGTTTATTTAATACGTTGTTACCCTTTTTTGTTCAGAATCATGCTTGTTCTATTTTATAAAAATAAGGACCACACATGGATTCGTGCGTATACACGTAAGTCCATGTAAACGCAAGGTCGAAGATATAGATATCTTGCTCCGAATCAAAATCCGCTGCAATGATCCGATTCGCATTTTCGTATAAAAGCACCCAACCACCATTTTCATACATCACATATACTTCATCTTTCGGCTCGGCATCAAAAGCATCTCGTGCTTCGTCATGTGTCAGACATTTCTGTTGTTCATAACTGAACATATGCCACTTGTACTGGCTATAATGGATAGACTCTTTGACTACATCATCGATATTATTGGCGAATGTCCTGTCCCATTGCTGTACAATCCCTTCGGATTCCTCGTACAGTTCGGACACGACAACTCCCTTATCCTGCAAATTCTTCTTGAACATATATTCCTGATGGATACGCTCAATCCCCCAATACGCTCGGTTCAGTTCCAATTCGGGTAAAGTATCCAGCAGCTCGTTAATTTTATCTCGAATCATCATTACCTCCCTAGGATATTGGAATTAAAATACCTGGTCCTCGCCTGACTATCTAGCTTCTTCTCGCAGCATATGAGCCAGTTTGTACATCTCGGCGATGTCATATCTGTTCTGTGCCTGGAACCTCCGAATCGCTTCATCAATCTCTACCACTTCAACAGCAACCACCTGCTCGCCATCCTCTGGATTCAGCGGATCAGCAACAAGTTCAACATCTCCATATCCAATGATTCGTACGAAATGGGGATGCGGGATATGCGGTCGATACGGTTCCAACGCACTGGATGTACAGTGAAATTGACCGAAAATCTGATAGGATCGTAATTCTGCCCCCAACTCCTCCATCAGTTCGCGCTTCAGTCCGTCCATATACTGCTCACCTGCTTCAAGCGTTCCTCCAGGCAGCTCCCAGTCTCCATTATCTAGTTGGAAAACAACACATTGCTCCCCAACAAACGGAATGATGCTAATATTGCTCACTAACGTTTCATCCACGATCTCGTTCAATCTGAACTCCGCCTCAATAATCCCCCAATGAATTAACGTACTCAGCGCCGGAAATCGTTCCGCATTCAAACTGCTCATCCACATCCGTTCCTCTCTATGTAATTCCACTATTCTTCCAATTATAGTCGAAAACACAGAAAGAAGGCCACCTCCCGACCGGGAATACGTGACCCTCTTCTTTCGCTCTCTGCGCCCTTTAAACCTTGGATCAGTTCTCTCTCCAGACTCTCAGACCATGCTCCTTCTAATGCTGTACCAGCTTGCCCTTTTCCAAAAAAAGAACCCGGCTACAGAGCGGCAAAATCCGCTCATCATGCGTAACCATCACGGCACTCTTGCCCTGCTCCTTTACGAGCCGCGCAATCATGCTCACAATATCCAGTCCACGCTCCGCGTCCAGGCTGGCTGTCGGTTCATCTGCGAGCAGGACAGCCGGGTCGTTCATCAAGGCCCGTGCAATGGCCACCCGCTGACGTTCCCCGCCAGACAGCTTCTCCGCATACGCCTTCCGCCGATGAGTCAAACCTACCGTATCCAACAGCGCATCCACTCGTTTCTCCGCTTTGATTTTATCCGTTCCGGCGAGCTTTGCAACGACCATGAGTTGTTCTTCTACTTTTAAATAAGGAATGAGATTGGCACTTTGAAAAATAAAACCTAGCTGCTGAAGCCGTACATCAGATATATCTTGTTTGCTTTTGCCCATAATAGAAGCCCCGTCCAGCAGAACCTGTCCTTCCGTTGGTTCAAGAAGTGCCCCGGCAATGGACAAGAATGTACTTTTACCCGAGCCGGAAGGCCCCATCACAGCTACAAGTTCCCCTTCGGCAACCTCAAGGTCCAACTTGTCCAGTATGGTGCGTTTGCTGCCACCATCTTCAAAGCTCTGTGTAATTCCCTGTAATACCAATCGGTTTCTCATGCTGCTGTCCTCCCAATCGCATCAAGCGCATCAATTTTGGTAACCTTCCACACCGAGAATAACGAACCCGCCACAGACATGAGGATGAATAATACACAGGTCAAGGCGAGGGTGGATAAGCCCAATTGAAACGGCATCGATGCTGGCAGGATGGACTCAAACAATCGAACCAATAGCACGCTGATTACCAGACTACCGACGGACAGGACCAAGACTTGTAAAGAAACGCTACCCGCCAGATAACCATTCCGAGTTCCAATCGCTTTCAATATGCCGAACTGACTCGTTTTCTGAATCGTGATGACATAGAAAAATACCGCAAGTACAAACGCCGAGATGACATATAGAAAAGCGATCATCATGAGCAACGATCCCTGTTCTTCCTTATAACCAGGAATAGCCGATACAGCATCTGACTTCGTGATGACTTCCGTATTAGGCATTGCAGCACTCAGGCCGTCTACCTGCTCGCCTGCACCCTTGATGGCAATGGCATTGTATACCGGAGCATTGGCTTTAGTATCGGCCGAACCTTGTGTAGTCCGTGTCCCTCCTTGAAGCGTATGCCATTCTTCTTCATTCAGGAACACGACCGGAGAGTGACTGAAAGACTCATTTTGTACAAATCCGCCAACGGTCCACTTCATCCCCGAAGCTTGATCGACCAGAACGGTGCCAATCGTCACACCAGATTCAGCTAACTTATGATCCACCACAACCTGCCCGTTGGTCTGATCCGTAATCGGAGTTCCTTCGGTAACCGCTGGAGCAAGCCAGCCCTCCGGATTCACCATGAACAACGTGACATCGATCTTTTTCGTGTCGCCCATTGGACTGACGGTTGTCATTTTCACACCGAGCGGCTCAGCGTTCTCTTTCCCCACTACGGAGCGAGCTTGATCAAGCTGATCCTGATCGACTTGTGACCGGGTAAACCGATGATTCGAATCTTGTTCCAGCACATAATGGGTTGCTGCCATATTTTTGACCGAAGCTGCGTTATCATACGCCAGCCCCTGTGCAAGACCTGTAACAAACAGTACCAGAAATGAATCCAGCACCATGATTGTAGCAATTAAGGCATACCGCCCTTTGGCATACCTCATTTCCCGAATAGCCAAGTACATGTTGTGTGACCTCCCTCTTGATAACCCAAGTATAGGAGGCGAAAATGAACGGCAAATGAATAACAGATTACATCTGCGGAAGGGTCACGGTAAAGACCGTACCCGCAGGCGAACTGGAAACCTCAATTGTACCGTCATGAATTCGGATAATTTTCTGCACAATGGCAAGTCCAAGCCCGGTTCGTCCGGAAGAACGTTCCCGCGCACGGTCCACCCGGTAGAATCGATCGAACAGGAAAGGCAGATGCTCGGCTGCAATGCCGTCCCCTGTGTCCCGAATCTGAATTACATACTGGTTATCTATCTGCTCGGCATGGATCTCGATGCTTCTTCCCTGTGGCAGATGATTCACTGCATTACCCAGCAGATTCATCCACACTTGCATGAGCAGCACTTCATTGCCGACAAGCTGGATGGATTCGGGCACCGATATCCGAAGCAGCAGTTCTTTCTCTTCAAGTTGCCATTGCAACACTTGAACCGCTTGCCGGAACTGATCTCGCAAAGAGAACTTTACTTTGGACAGATCTTCGTTCCCTTGTTCAAGGGAGGACAGGAGAAGCAGTTGTTTACTGAGTAGGGAGAGATGACGACTCTCCTCCTCAATGATCGATGCATAGTGCTCCCGCTCCTGTTCAGGCAAATCCCGATCCGCCACCAATTGGGCAAAACCCTGAATCGAGGTCAGCGGTGATTGAATCTCATGGGATACGTTGGATACAAACTGCTGCCGCGCCTGATCCACTCTCTCCAACTCACGACTCATAGTCATGAAATGCTGAGCCAGTTGGCCAATCTCGTCACGCCTTGTAGTAGGCAGTTTCAGATTATATTTTCCTTGGGCAATGCGCTTGGTCGCCTCGGACAGACGTTCAATCGGATTGACCAGATAGCGGGTACTGATCAGAAAGATGAGAATACTAATGCCTATGGTAAATGCGCCAATCAGTGCAAAAAAGATACGCAGCTCACCGAACTGCAGAATTACATCCGGGCGCATAAAGAGAGCGTAATTGGTATTGCCCAACTGTAGATGAACACCCACGGTGTTGCTTAATTGATTATCGAAGAAACCGGTAATAAACGGTTTGCTTGGAAACTGCGCGACACCATGGTATACCTCACCATTCAGCACCAGATCTACCGCTCGCTTGTCCAGGTCCTTCTCACGGAATTCGCGGCCGTAGAATTGGTCGTTGCCTTTCCCATCCGTCACATAGATTTCGTATCCAAGATCTGCGGCATTGTTCAAATATTGCTCCATTGTATCCGGTTGCTGCTCCACAAATTGCTTCATTTGCGTCGCAATGCCCACCAACTTCTCATCATTGAATTCCTTGAGCTTCGCATGATAATAGATGTTGGACAAAAGAAATCCAAGCATGCCGCTGACCATAATCACCGCAATTGTAATGAGGAATACCCGGACGTACAAGGTCCTCACGGTGCTTTCACCTCCATCTTGTAACCAATGCCCCGGACCGTTAGAATGACGAAATCATCCGTATAATCGGCAAAACGATCACGGAGTCGCTTGATATGTACATCAACGGTACGATCATCTCCTTCGTAATCCGCTCCCCATATGAGCCGAATGAGTTCATCCCGCGAGAACAATCGCCCTGGAAACTGCGCAAGTTGTGAGAGTAATTCAAATTCTTTCATGGGCAAAAAGAGAATGGATTGTCCGTCCGTAACCTCCACATTGTTACGGTCAATGACGATTCGATTCATGCGAATGATATCGCTGGATGTGCGATGGTACCGACGGAATAACGCCTTTACCCGATAGACTAATTCTTCCGGTTCAAACGGTTTGGTGACATATTCATCCGTTCCTTTCAAATAACCGTCTCTCTTATCAGATAGCTGATCTCGTGCCGTCAGCAACATGATTGGAATGTCGTAATGCTGCCGAATATAATCACATAACTCCAGTCCGTCCATGCCAGGCATCATGACATCGAGGATCGCCAGATCGATCGGCGTTTCTTGCATCAGTTTGACCGCTTCCAGTCCATCCTGTGCTTCATGAACCCGATAGCCTTCCTTGGTCATGACATGCCGGAGGAGTGCTCGAATATTCGCATCATCGTCTGCCAGCAGCAGATGTTTCATATCGTTATCCGCCCTTCTATGTAGCGAGAACATCTCACTATGATCCTGCACAGATGGTAGCATAAAAGCAATCTCATTCGCCAGCACGTGCACGGAGATACCTTGGTATGTTTACATTTCCTTAAATCTGGTTGACACTACTATGAGGCGCAACTATAATAAAATCATAACATATGAACGAACGCTCATATATTCATTTGTAGGCGGTTAATCCTTGTTAAGGATCATTTATAGTCACACTAGAATTCATATTACATAACGGAGCCTCGCTCCAAAGGAGAGGATTTCATATGTCTGGACATCAACACAGTCATAACCATGGGCACGATCATGGACACAACCACGCTCACACCACCAATAACAAGAAAGTATTGTTGTTTTCCTTCATTATTATTACCGTCTATATGATCGTTGAAGCCATTGGTGGATTTATTACCAACAGTCTCGCACTTATTTCGGATGCAGGCCATATGTTGTCCGACTCCATTGCACTCGGGATCGCTTTGCTGGCGTTCACGTTTGGTGAAAAAGCAGTGAATACCGGCAAAACGTACGGCTACAGAAGATTTGAAATTCTGGCTGCCACGTTAAACGGAATCACGTTAATCGCCATTGCACTCTACATTTTCTACGAAGCCATTGGTCGATTCATTAACCCGCCAGAAGTCGCAACCGTAGGCATGCTGATCATCAGCGTCATCGGATTGCTGGTCAATATTCTGGTAGCCTGGATCATGATGCGTGGTAGCGATACGGAAAATAATCTGAATATGCGCGGTGCTTATCTGCATGTCATCAGCGACATGTTGGGATCGGTTGGGGCCATTGCAGCAGCACTGCTCATGATGTTCTTTGGCTGGGGTTGGGCCGATCCACTGGCGAGTGTGATTGTCGCAGCACTCGTATTGCGTAGTGGGTTCTACGTCACCAAATCATCTCTGCATATCTTAATGGAAGGTACTCCGGCCAATGTGGATGTGAACGAGCTGGTGCAGACCATCAAACAAGTGGATGGCGTCAAAGGCGTACACGATGTGCATGTCTGGTCCATCACCAGTAACCTGAATGCGCTGACGGCACATATCGTGGTAGATGGAACGATGGATGTCTATGCATCCGAGATCCTGGTTCAGAAGATTGAACATATGCTGGAGCATAAAGAAATCAAACATGTGACGCTCCAAGTGGAGTCTGAGAAACATCTGCATGACACCTCGGTATTATGCACTGTCAAAGGCGACGCACCAGATGCCCACGCACACCATCACCATTGAGATGGGCATAAACTGCAGTTGCTTCTAAATGAAAACAGGGCAGATTCCCCGGTGAAGGGAACGCCCTGTTTTTAATTGCCTAAGTTCAGCTTTTTGGTATGAGTAGAAAATGAAATAATCTTTACCTTATCGCAGCGGACTCTGCAATACTTGTATCTGGAGAGTAACCTCTCTTTCTTTTGATCGAATTCATATTCTGAAATGATATTTTTTTCTTTTAAGTCACCTGGTTGTTCATCGTCCTCTTTAATCTCGGACGATTCCAGATAGTTTCCCAGCTTAGTACTTTTTTACGTCTATACTTACTTCGTTTTCAACAAAAAATATCCTCTTCTTATGCCGAATAAAAATTACTGCAATAATTAGTAATCCTGCTGCGATGTAACAATAGTAGACAGGTAGAGTATAGCCTCCCAGTGTTGATCTTTTCTACGTTCCCTCTCCATCATCGATTAACAACAAAAAAACTAGGCTCTATTAAAAACATAGAGCCTAGTTTTTACATCAGTAAATATGCATCAGTCATTCTGGTTGTCAATTAAACTGCTCTCTAGCAAAAGCCTTTGTACTATCGCAGCAGTTTCACCTCGGGTAAGATCTTTCGTAGGCATCAAGCTTTTGTTTGATCCTTCCACAAGTCTGCTCTTCACAGCTGCAGCCATGGCCTGCTTCGCCCAGTATGAAACTGTTGCTTGGTCTGTGAATGGAGAGAGCAAAGACTCTAGATTGGTTCCATTAGCTTCTACCCCCGCCAGTTTCATCGCCCGGTTTATGATCACTAAGGCTTCCTGGCGAGTAATGTTTCGGTTAGGAGCAAAAGTCCTGTTCTCATAACCTTCGATCAAGCCATATTCCATAGCCTTGGCAACAGCACCCGCATACCAATCATTAGGCATGACATCGGTGAATGCACTCTCGCTGCCGTTGTCAGACAAGCCCAATGCACGAACAACAATGGCTGTAAGTTCTGCTCTGGTAATGGCTGCATTGGGTTCATAATGATTCTCATCTTTACCTTTGATAATCAATCGGGACGCCATATCAGTAACGGCCTGTTTCGACCAGTGACTTTCCACATCCGCAAAGGTCTTTGGATTCCAGATCAGGAAGTAGTCGCTGTTGGTGAGACTGTTCACGGTCGCATAACTCTTCCCTTCGCGAGTCGTGAAATAGGTTGGTACGTGGCGTACACTTCCATTTGAATCCAGCACGACTGCCGTTGTTACCTTGCTCACATCGATATCGGCAGGAAGCGGAATTTCACGTTCCACATAGCTGCTAAACTGCTCAACAGCTACCGTTTTACCATTATAGGAAGCTGTTACATTAAAAGTGACCGGCGGGGCCGCAACCTCAAAGCCTCCTTGAGCAGAAGAGGTCGCGGCGAGAACAGCTGTATTCTCATCGCTCTTGGCAATCTCCACATGAACGACAATGTCGGAGAGTTTAACATGTTCGCCCAGCTTGGACGAAATATTATCAATGGCAATTTGCCCAGCAGGCAGCTTGTAGGTACCGTTTGTCGTTTGTATCTCCAAAATCGATTGCTTATTTTCCATACTTTTCACTGCTTCACCGGTCAAAACCACTAATATTTTGTCCATCTTGGCAGTCACAGGAATGACCACAGTGGATTTCTCGGCCGCCTGCTTGAGTTGATCATCCAGCTTGAATGAATCGATTGTAGCCGTTAGCACCGATTTTCCGTTCTCTTTAGTCGTCGATCCTGTAGCAATTTGGTCTTTGATAATACCGTCAACAATAACTTGGAAACCGACAGGTTTATCGTCGGACGACGTGCTTGGAACAGATGGACTGCCAGTGTTATTTGCGTTATTCGAATTGTTTGAGTTATTCGAATTGTTTGAGTTGTTCGAACCATTGCTTGTCCACTTTGCATACAAAGTCATATCCGACGTGACCGCATTCGCTGCAAAGTTCCAGACATTGGTGCCCTCTGCTTCTTTGTACCAGCCTACAAATGTGTAACCAGATCTATTCGGTGCTGTCGGAGCACTGATTATCGAGCCACTGTTCACATTGGAAATACTGGAAACCAAGCTGCCTCCCTGCGAGTTAAAAGTAACAGTATGTTGCACTGGTCCATCGATTACCATTACTTTTCCAGGGATCAGCATTTTGTTCAACTCTAGCCCTGATGACTCCATAATGGAGAATAGATCGGAATCTTCTGTCTGCACTGTAAGTGATTTTTCCCCTAACACTGCCTCGTTCTTCACCTTGAAACTAATGGTGAACAATCTCTCTCCTGCCAGGATCGGTGTATCTCCCCCATCATTATCAACCCATACTGTTTTAAGCCAGCCTGTGGCGTTGTCGTAATTGGAGTCGAAGAAATCTCCAGAGTTCCCCTTAACCCCCGTTACTTCCAAACCTTCTGTGTCATAATCGAGCTGCAAGCTATAGCCTGCTATTCCATAAGTTGATTCGGTCACTGTCACTGGTACGTCCACCGTAGAGCCAGGAGTTCCGCTCACCGAGCCAATCTGAATCTTCACCGCGTGCCGCGTCCATTGTGCATACAACATCATATCGGACGTTACCGCGTCTTCTTCAAAGTTCCAAGTATCCGCAACGGACACATCCTTGTACCAGCCTGCGAACGTATAACCCGCCTTCGTCGGCGCTGGCGGAGCACTGATCGTCTTACCGCTGTCCACGTTGGTCACACTCTCTACAACACTGCCTCCCTGTGAGTCGAATGTCACAGTATGCTCAATCGCACTTGTTGTTTTTACCGTTACCTTCCCAGTCTCAACTGAGGTGGAAGCGAGCTCATTACCCTCGTAAAGATCATGTTTTATCACATTCAAATTCCAATCTCCAGGCTCTGCAGAGTCCAGAATTTTGAAATGAAGGGTGAATGCCTTTGTATCTGCTTCGGTAATGAATACTGGATTAGCCTTGATATTAATCATCCCGTTACTAGAAAAATCCGATTCAAAACCTCCTTCAACTGAAATGACTCCCAATTCATCCGTTACTTCATTTCCAGGTACCAATGCCAATGTAGCGGTATCAAACCCAATTGAAATGTCATAGTGATTGATCAGATCCTCCGGTGTCAAATGTACCGAAATGTCAACGAAATCTCCGGGATATCCTTGTTCGCTGTTTACCTTAATTGAGTTTGAAGCTACATCTGAACTAGAATCGGCATAACCTATTGTTCCAAAAGTTAAAAATACAACGACTGCCATCATTATTGAGACCCATTTTTTCCAAGCCATAATATCAACCCTTTCCTACGGCGATGGCAAGAATCGCTTTGACATCTTCATCGTCCCATTTTCCATCACCATTCATATCAAGCGCGTGCAATTGCTCAGGCGTAAGTGTAATCTTGCCTTTCATGTATTTAGTTAACAAAAGTGCATCAGCTGCAGTCACTTTACCGTCGCCATCTGCATCTCCCTTAACAAACGCTGTATACTGTGCAGTATACGTTACATCCGTTATCACTATAGAAGCAGCTAGTTCATGACTACTAAGCTTAGTGACTCCATCATCGCTGCTCCATCCTGCAAAATGGTATCCCTTAGCAGGCGTAACTGTCGGCACGTTTACTGGATGTTCCCCGATCCCTACCTGCTCGTTCGTGCCGTCGATTGTCCCATGCTCTCCTGGTAAGTAGCTAACCGTTAAGATCTTCGGGGTAGTGTCACTAATTGTAACTACCATCTTCTGTATAGTCCCTGTACTAAAGATGAATTTCAGGTCTATTGTCCCTTCTGCTTGTTTAGCCAGATACTCTTTACTGATCGTCACAGTCCCGGTAACAACCTCATAATCGGTGTCCAGTACAAGCTTCTCAGCCCCATTCTCAATTCCAGTTAATACATTTCCATTTAAAAGGACTTCTGTTTCGAGATCCTTGTAATCCGCAGAAGAACTGTTTTTATCAAAAGATCCAGTTGTAGGATTGATCGTGCTGTTCATAACTGGTTTTCTCAAAATAAGTCCATCCAAACCTACCACTACATCCTCGCTTCCGCTTGAGACTCTGCCACGCAGGTCAACTTTTGTACCGCTCATTTGCTTAGTCCAAGTGATACCATCTGGTGAAGTAAGTATGACTCCAGAGTTCCCAGTAACTTTAAATCCATTTACGTCATAATGAATACCTTGAAGCACAGTATTTACTGTACTCGTTACAGTACTCCAATTTTCCCCATTGGTAGAAGTGATGATTTTTCCACTTGGTCCAACGGCAACAAACATATCGTTACCGTATGCGATATCATAGATATACCTTGATGAGTCATTCGGTTGTTCCTTCCATGTGACTCCATCAGGTGATGTCACAACTGTACTCCCGCCTACCGCAACATATAAACCATTTCCATAACTAATGTCAGTAAGCGGAACTGACACTCCACTTGTTCGGCTCGTCCAAGTTTCACCATCCGGTGAAGTCATTATTTTGCCAAAAGCCCCTACAGTCACATATTGTTGGTCACCATATACGCTATCCAAGAGTGTTCCTTCATCTAATAATTGTTCTGTCCAAGATACACCGTTAGATGAGGTCATAATAAGTCCAGTATTTGAGAGTCCGGAAAGTTCTTTATACCCTACGGCTATGAATTTGCCGTTACCATAGCTAACACTACTAATATAATCTCGTTTATACGGGAAAACTGCCTTTTTTCGGTTCACCCAGTTTTGTCCATCTTCAGATGTGTAAATTACGCCTATCATACTCGTTGATCCTATCATTTCATAACCAGCTGCAACAAACATGCCATTGCCATAAGTCAGACTTTCAAGACCTGCAGCCGTTCCCCTCAACTGATCTGTCCATAGGATTCCATCGTTAGATGTTAATATCACACCACTGTAACCAACAGCAAAAATGAGACCATCCTTAACAAAAACACCATTAAGATCTTTTATAGTGCCTGTAGTTTGAACCGTCCAGTTCGTTCCGTTAACAGAGGTCACAATAGTTCCGCCTCCACCTACTGCCACATATAAGTTATTAACGTTGTCATAAGTTACTGTATTGAATGTGACAGAACTATTACTTATTGCAGTAGTCCAACTATTCCCATCACTGGATGTAACAATCAATCCACCTTGACCAACAGCTACAAATTTGTTATTACCATAAGTTACTCCATTAAACATATAGGTATTGTTGACTGTTGACGTGCTCCAAGTAGTTCCGTCAGAAGATTGAATCACAGATCCTCTTTGTCCCACACCAACGAATTTATTTTTGCCGTAAGTAACACCCATATGATATGTACTTGTTACTGGCTGCCCTGTCCAGGTTATCCCGTCTGTGGATGTCATAACATTTCCAAGAGCCCCTACTGCTACAAATTTCCCGTTGGCAAATACAACGCTAGTTATAGCGTAAGAGGTAATATTTTGTCTCTGGACTTTCCACTGAGTTTCGCCATCTACTAGGGTTACTATTAAACCACTTGATCCAACTGCGACAAATCTACCATTACCGTAGGTGATACTTGCCAGGTTAGAATTCACTGCCTGTGGATGGTCCGAGACTATCCAATTCTTACTGTCAGTAGAAGTGATAATTACTTGATTTCGTCCCACAGCGACAAATTGGTTGTTGCCATAAGCTACATCACTAATCGAATTAGCCGTTGGAAATGGGCTCACCTGTTCCCATTCTCCAGAAACAGCTTGCGCAGAATTTTGCGTTATGAAAGCTACCGTTATCAGGAATACCAGTACAATTACTAGTCCCCGTTTGAAAGATGCCATCTTCTTACCCCCTATGCCTATATTCTTCTCAATATTGGATTGTAAAAAATCTTGCCCCAGCATCGCAATCTGGGATCTTTTTAGTTAAGTTCCCTTTCAAACCATGTTCCTCCTCATATACATTTCAATTTTTAACTTCACGTAGAGTATAACAAACGATTCTGAACCGATTCTGAACATGTGTTGTTCTTTCTCCAGCCAAGAACATCAAAAAACGCCATGCAATTCATAATCATGGCGCTTAATCAATCTTTAAATTTTTCTAAGGATCGGACGTATAATTCCCATCTTCTATTCAGATTCCTTTAGTAGCCAACTAACCCTAAATGTTCACATGAAGGCAAGCACAAATTTCAAAAAAATAAATTAACTGACGTCCACTATTTTTAACAAAGGGAGGACATAACACACGCTTCAGTAACTGGGAAATAACGATTAGAGGAGATTTGCCGAGAAGATCGGTGAAAGCTGAAGTTTGAGGAATAGAACTTGGAGATGCTGGCTAATGTTTCCCTTACTTCGATCGTTGGATGCCATAGAGTGCACAGGCATGATCCCAGTTTACTTGTTCAGTAAAACGTACTTCCAAGAAGTATTCCAGCTGCCACTGCTGCATAGCTGTAAAAACGTTGCTAGTTCAAAACTCCCTACATAGTCGCTTCCATTCCTGCCATGCCATCAAATATTCAGGCAGATCGTCTGGATGATGTTTGTTACTCAGCCCAATTCGGCAATATAGATGAACCAGAGCTTCCTCGATCAACCTGTATTTATCCATATCTACATGTTCTAACAGTTCGAACGTAGCAAATAAGGTTTCGGTGTTGATATCATCCGGCGAAGAGCTAAAAGCATACAAGAAATCATAGAGGATAGGCCCGACCATTGGAGAAGGGTCAATAACGCCGATGAGTTTATTTTGATCGTATACAAAATTATGAACCCCCGTATCGCCATGCAAAAGAAACTTTTCCTCTTCCTCATGAAAGAGACGATCCACTTTGGATTGAACCAGATTATAATCATCTGTCGTTAACATACTTCCGATATTCATCTTTGCTTCCTGAATACTAATCTGATTGAATTCTTTCCATGTCCTCTGCGGGAACTCCATTCTGCCCCATGATTTCGTATCTGTAGAACGCACATATGTATTGAATAACTCCTTCACCAGACGTGTTAACCAGTCTCTCTTCAGCCCCCGGTTGAAATGGGTTGTGCCTTGGATATAGGAGTAAATTAGATAAGTGTTGTCCCGATCAGTCAACAAAACTTCAGGCAATAACGAAGAATTCTTATACGTATCAAAAAATTGCTGGGCAATATGAATCTGTTCAGGTTCATCCGATTTTAAAATATAGTGCTTATTCAGACTTGTACTCAACCGATAAACACGTCCAGCGGTTGTACCTGACAAACGTTGAAGTTCACATATTTCTTCATTGATATGATGCATCTTGAATAAGTTATTGATCTCATCTATCGTTGGATTGATTAACATAAAGTTCTCCTCAACACGCTGAATTATATTTCAAAATGAGCTTATTCTTCTTGACTGACACTAAAAATATTTTCCGGATTCCCTTCCATGAATGATCCATTGTACGGCATCCCAAATATCCTCTGCGATATAATCAGGTTCGGTCTCCGTCCATTTGTCTCTGAATTTAGTTAATGAAGATTCCCCCCACCCTGTTCTCACCATGATCTTGGTCGCTCCTACGGCATGGGCAACAAGCATGTCTGTATCTCCCACATCACCAATGACTATACATTTGGATAAATCCAGACCATGTTCTTCGGAAGCTTGCAGTAACATTCCGGGTTTCGGCTTTCGGCAACTGCATTCTTGCTCATGTGGACATATATAGGAGTGATCGAATCCATCCTCGCGAAATTGCTCTTCAAACTCCTGAACACTTGCTTCTCCACGTGAGATTCGATATTGATTCGTAAACGCCAGTACCCTAATTCCTTCTCGTTTCAAACACATAATGGCTTCTTGAGCATTGGGGTATAATCTGAAATCTCTCGGATGAATAAAATGACCTGTACCACCGATGGTTCCATCTCTGTCTATAAAAACAGCTTGTACACTCCCATTTGCTTTCATCATGGTCTGTTCCTTTCTCAGAGAAATTTTCAGTCGTGTCGTTCATCTATACTTTCTCATCGATAATGTGCTTGCGATCATCTTGCTGCTTATGGTGTTGCTGTTTTTTGATTTCAGTTTTAAGATAGTGTACTTCTTTAATTAATGCGTCCAACTTGTTTGATGTTTTGGATGAATCTACGGCATACCGTATGATTGCCGCAAAGATAAGAACTACAATAATACTTATAATTGAGATCACTATAGCCCAGATAAATTCGAAAATGGTGCTCAACTCCTTGATGTCAAAATAATAAGTTGTAAAACTCTTCTGAAAACCAAAACCATATAACTCCCAGAAGCACCATAATAGCGCCTAGGACTTTTAATATTATTTCGATATGTCTAGGAATATCACTATGAGGTGGGTTATCTTCGAACTCGTGATTCGGTTTAATTTCTCGATATCTCATCAGAACAAATAGCTTGTATAAGAGGTCAGGAAAGAAGTAAAACGCAATGCCCACGACAAATACGGGAATTGATAAATAACCAAAGGTACTGGTATTCCATTCTATCTCTATACCCTCCATCCTCCTTTTGGGCTCTCTCTCATTCTTCCTCCACAAGAATGTCAGCACAACGAACAATTAGCTCAGGCATATTCTCTCCATCAAAAAGAACATGAAGCTCATATCCGTTATCGATCCGGTACAGCTCCTGATACAACCAGTAAGTGCCTACAATTCCACCGTCTTGCTTGATGATTTCTGGTGCAACCAGCGTAAGTTTGTTTATATCGGTGAAGCCTCCACGAGTATCAAAACGAATGACTACTTCATCCATCGTCAGTAGTTCAGTCAATGTACAATCATGAAATTGAACCCGGTTACGAATTTCATCGGGAATACCCTGCGCTATAATAACTTCCCGGTATTCATTCGATACGCGCTCCATCTCTCTCCTATTTTCTGCACTCAGTTTCTTTAGCTGTAACATAACTTCTCTCGTACAATAACCCAACGTAAACACACGGATATCCGCAATTTGCTCAACGATTTCCTTTGGCAAATTCTCTGCCTTATATCGAAAATTCCATTCCATTGACTCTTTGTACTCTTCCTTGCATTTCTTCTCGTCAAACGGAGGGCGTACATCATATTCTGCAATGAGTTTCTCGATATGCGCTCTTTGTTCCGGCGGCATGCGAAATACCATCTGATCCTCTTCCGTTATCTCTTCCCCGCTAAAAGCTGTCTCTACACGAGTCATGACCTGACCATCATGCTCAAGCATGAAACGCGGGTCCATATTATATAGTTCTCGCTCCTGCTTCACATGCGCTTTTTCCTTTCGTTTATATAGCCTTAAAAATAGATTCTCATCGAACTCATACGCTCTGCTATGTACTCTTATACCAAAATGAAGATGTGTCTGCTGACAGCGCTCATACCATTCTTTCGTTAAATATCTCATATGCACCTCTCCTGCTGATTTTAGAATCTACTTTGCGATTGAAGCGTAAAGCTTTTTAATTTGTGACGAGAATTGAGCTGCACCTGGAATATGTGTGCGTTTAAAATAAGCTGTTAATTGTTTAGGATGGTTTTTGACCATATCATATTCAATGATTGTGTTAGCGATAACAGATCTCGTAAAACCTAATACCTCGACCACTTCAGATCGATCTCCTGCTTCAAGCTCCTCGCCTTCTGAAAATTCTCCATCTGGATCATCTTCCAATTGTTCACTGAATGTTAAGCGAGCCAGAACATAGGACATGATGTGATCCTTGTCTACGTCCAGCTGCTCCATGATCCACTGTATACACTCTTCTTCGGTTGGAGCCGAAACACCGAAACCCTCTAGTACATATTTCCGTTCTTTAAATGAGTCCATCAGCAACGATGCTTCAAAACTGGCATGCTCGACAAATTGGGCCTGAGGTTTAAGCTGAATAATCTCAGCTGTTACATGTGTATACCAATCACTCGTTAGAAATTGCTCTATGGTTTGCATCGCTACGCCTCCCCTATCTTCAGCCTTAACAATTCTTTATACTCAACAGACGCACGGGTCTACGCCAAGGTTTGAAAAAATCTGTGTTTTATTTCTTTGTCGTTTCGCGCCGCCCATTCATGCACAGCTTCTACCCCTGCGGACTCCTGGCCTCTTTGAAAATAAAAACATAGATCCATCGGCACCAACCGTTTACCATAGAGTTTGATGCCAATCCGTCTGTAATTCACATAAATACACTCAATCTGAGATGCATCATATCTCTGATGTTTCGTAGAAATCACATGATCGCTTGCCAGCGTAATACTGGGTTTAGTGAAAAATAACCGCCAGATCAGGAAAACGATATAAACCAGAATATAGGTCAATAGAGCGATCAGGGAGTACTTCCAAATCCCATTTTTATCGTAAATACCATCCCTGAGGAGTATTGCTTCAATGACCAACATACATAGTAGGCTCAACCATGCTCTTGGATAAATCGTCTTGTATGTGATGAGTTCCACCTCCTAATCATTCTCTCCATGAATTCGAAGCCACTTGGAAGGGGCTTTTCTGGCAAAATGCTTTTCAACAAAATCCAAAATGTCATCAATTCCGGGTAATGCCGCATTTTCCTTGGCTTCGTCAAACGTCATCCATTGGTACTCGGTATGTTCATGATTTAACCGGACAGGCTGGCTTTCATCCACATACCCTACAAATACGGGCGCGGTATAGATATACTCATCCTTGGGTGAGTAAAATTGTTCAAATTGATTGGCAGAATACAACCGGACTTTCGTAATGCCTGTTTCCTCGTGAACTTCTCTGAGTGCAGCTTCCCATGCCTTCTCGCCCTGCTCTATCCCGCCACCAACATAACACCACTCATTATGCAACATACGACCAGCCCGCTTCAGCATCAGTACACGGTATTGATCCTGGCTCTTCTTCAACAGAACTACAGCCACGCCTTCGCAACGAAAGAGCACTGCCTGTTTCGTGTGCTCCTCACCATTCATATTCCCGACCCCTTCTCTTCGGAATCAAAGTCTTCCAGAACCTTAAACTTATCCCCGTGGATTTTATCCAGATGCTCCTCTCCCCAATAACACAGATGGTCAAGCGCAGGCTTGAGTCCCCAGCCGTAGTCCGTTAACTCATACTCCACTTTGGGTGGAACCTCCGAATATACCTTGCGCTGCACAATCTCGTCCTTTTCCAGACCTCTGAGCTGTGTTGTCAGCATCTTCTGCGTAATGTCGGGTATCAATCGTCGAAGCTCTGACGTGCGTTTCCGTCCAGTCATCAAGTGATAGATAATCAAAGGCTTCCACTTCCCACCCATCACTTCCAAGGCCGCTTCCACGCCTACTCTATATTTCTTTGGAGCACTTGTTTCTCCATGTTCCGTCATTATTGAACCCCTCCATATCCAGTTGTATCCCAGATGAAAATATAATCTTTTTGCTGTTCTTTTTTCTATTATTAAGCTCATTTCGAGGCATCCATGTAGGGTACTTCAATGTTCCTATGGCACTTTATTCTTCTTATAGAACATCAAAGTGCGTACTTCCAGATGTTCTCATACCTGTTTATAATAGCATCAGCCATTGATTTATGGCTACAAGACCGCAATCCAGAAAGGTAGTGAAAGATAAGATGAACGTACTCGTTGTAGTATCCCACCCGCGTAAAGATTCGTTGACCTTCCAGGTAGCTGAACGTTTTGCAAAAGGGCTTTCCGAGGCTGGTCACGGTTATGAAATATTGGATTTGCATGGAATTGGATTCGACCCGATTCTTCGTGAAAAGGATGAACCCGACTATACCCAAGAGAATCAAGTGTTCTCACCTGAGGTTGTAACCGAGATGGAGCGTTTGAAGAAGCACGATGCTGTGGCTTTTGTGTTTCCCCTCTGGTGGTGGCATCTACCAGCCATGTTGAAAGGTTATGTGGATCGTGTCATGAACAACGGGTTTGCATATGGAAAGAACAAACTTCCTCATCAGCAAATATTGTGGATCTCTCTTTCGGGTGTGACGGAAGAACAGATGCATAAGCGCAACTATGGTGAATCAATTGCCAATCTGCTCAATGTGGGTATTGCCGATTACTGCGGCGTGTCCCGATCCAGGGTTGAGTTTTTATATGAAACGTTGGAATCCAAGCCTGAGCATTATGAGGCATTACTGAACCATGCACATAACCTGGGACTGAATTATGCCAACGATCCTTCGACGCTATAAAGATATTATAGTGCTACATTGATATGACACCTGACGTCCCAATTCCGCTTGAACACAGCAAAAAGGTCGCTCCAAAGAGCGACCCTGTCTGTGTGTCTTGCATTATTTTACGGTCGAGAGAAGAAACTTCTCCAACATACTAGTATTGGTGATGCTATGGTTACAAGCTGTGTTATCCATGCATACGTACTGGGCCACGGAAGAAATGTTGTCCGGCGTATAACTCTTGGTCTTCACGTTGAAGAATCCGAGCTCCTGATGGCGATGACAGAACATACAATACCCTTTCTTGTTCGTGGCTGTAAGCCGTCCCTCAATTCCGAGGAATCTGCCTTCATGCGGATACACGATGAACAAGCGATCGGTAGCAATGTCGGTCCATCTCAGATAAGTTGTACGTGCGTAATCGATGGATTCCAGATCCGGCACTTTGAGCTTCTTTACCTTGGGAAACAGCTTCTGAATTTGCTTCGCGGATACTTGCGGAAATGGAATCAGATATGCTTCCAGCTGGTTCAGATAGGTCTGCAACTCATGTGTCTTCTCATACGTGGATAACTGCTCCAGCAGTTGCTTTTGTTCCGGCGTCAGATCATTGAAGATGCCAACGGCATTCGTGCTGACGGTATAACGGACCGTATCCAATACCTTGGGGTCCACGACCGAGCACAGCGTTTTGAGCAGGAAATCAGCTTGTTTATGAATGTAATTAAATTGATGATTGTGAATAAATGGTGTTTGCATGGCTTTCAGCCCCTTATATTTATTAGGAAAATAAAGTAAGGTGCAAAGCCTGCGGGTTGAACCATGTTAATGTTGATTCCAGGGCAAACGATCTCATTTTTGTCGCGCCCTACACAAAGTCCGCCCCTATTCAGGCTTTGCGTAAGGCTTTCTAGCGAACGAGCAATCCGGCATCATCCCTATTGCCACGTCATAACCCCCAATACGATAGATATATCGGAATTATAACAGGGTAGCATAGCGTAGGCAACGGGCTTCGTTTTAGTTTTCAATTCAAAAATAGCTTTGTTCTACATTTATAAATGATAAAGTCTAAAGTTCTCTAGATCTATATTGAATTTACCTTCTTTAAGTATATCTAGTCCTAATAAACCGTTAATATTATGATATTTAAATGAAGTAAAATCTATCGGTATATCCTTTAAAACAAAATCTCCCACCTGTATTCCCTCGATCCGCTTGCTAAAAGCATGTTCCTTACCGCCAATTCCGTAGCTTGTTATGATCTCATCCTCTATCCCAACTTGAATGCCAATATCGTCTACTTCACCCTGAGAAATCAAGGTATGACTTGCTCCCGTATCAATAACTATGTTATTGATCCTTTTTCTCTTTCCATTAAAAAGAATTGTAAGTTCAGTAAATAACAGTCCCTCTCTATATTCAATGTTCATTTATAATTTTCTCCTTAAACCTACATTCTTCCGTACCTTAACAATGACTTGATCTTTGGAAGTATGATAGACTAAGGTCTTATCCCGGCTATTTAGTAATTCTTGGGTTGCTTTTTCATCGCTTACAGGACCGATCACAGCTACCTCATCTATAACTTCTTGATTCTCTGTCTCTTCAGAATGAAGGATTTCAAACTTCACAAATTGATTCGGGAAAATCTGTTGGACCTCTTGCCATTTCATAGTCATACCTCCTATCGTTTAATGATATTATACCACTTAGTAAACACGCACCAATCATTGAAGTTTCATCTGTCCTTTAGTCATTATTGAAAAATAGAATAATATCCAATTCAATGTAGATAGAGAACACAAAAAGAAGCCACCTCCCTGGCCTTCCCCAGTTCAGTGACTCCTATTTCGCAGCCCTATTCTAACCCTTACATTTAACTACTCCTTAACAGCACCGACCACAATCCCCGTTACAAAATAACGTTGCAGGAACGGATACACTAACAAGATCGGCAGTGCGCTGATAAAGATCTGCGAAGCCCGAATGGTCCGTTGGGACAGGTTCTTCACCGCTTCTGGATCAAGCTTCGACATATCGGCCTGCACGATGATCGTCTGCATGAATGTTGCCAGTGGCAGCTTTTCCGCATCACGGATGTAGATAATCCCGTCAAAGTATGCGTTCCAATGCCCCACCATCATGAAGAGCGAAACCGTTGCAATAACAGGTACGGAGACCGGCAGATAGATTTTGATAAACGTCTGTAAATGTCCTGCCCCATCAATAAATGCAGCTTCCTCCAGATCCTTCGGAACGGTACGGAAGAAATTCAGCAATAGAATAATGTTGAACACCGCAACCAATCCCGGCAGGATCAAGGCCAGCAATGTGTTCATCAGACCCAGCTTCAGAATCAGGATATACCCCGGAATGAGGCCACCGCTGAACAGCATCGTGATGACAAAATACCACAGATAGATGTTACGTGCGCGGAACACCCGCGTCTCCTTGGACAGCGCATAGGCTGCAAGTGTATTGACGATTAACGCAAGCCCTGTACCGAGTACGGTCCGCTCCACGGATACCCATAAGGAGGAGAGGAAGTTCGTATTGGCAAATGTCTTGGCATATGCCTCCAATGTAAATCCAATCGGCCAGAACGTGACGAGACCAGCATTCGCAGGTGCAGATGCGCTAAGAGATACCATGAGCAAGTGATACAAAGGCAGCAAGCAGAGCAGTGAAAGCAGGGTCAGTAACACATTGTTGAATATGCTAAATATGCGGTAAGGCATCGTTTTATGATACATTCGTTCGTCCTCCTCTCTAGAAAATGCGGTATCCGGCGAATCGGTAAGCCAGTCGGTACGAGATCACAATCAGGATCAGGCTGATGACCGATTTGAACAGATTCACAGCGGTAGCGAAACTGAACTGCCCACTAAGCAGACCTTCTCTATACACAAACGTATCGATAATATCACCTTGTTGGTAAATCAACGGACTATATAAGTTAAAGATCTGGTCAAAGTTGGCGTTAAGCACATTTCCCAGTGCCAAGGTTGCAATGACGATCCCAATCGGAATAAGTGCCGGGATGGTAATATACATCGTTTGCTTCCAGCGTCCTGCCCCATCCACTTCAGCTGCTTCATAAAGTGCCGGGTTAATGCCGGACAATGCCGCAAGGAAGATGATGGTGTTGAAACCAAACTCTTTCCAGACATCACTCGCGATAATCGTGAATCGGAACCAGCTGCCATCCCCCAGGAAGAAGATCGGCTTGATTCCGAATACGGATACCAGGAACTGATTGACAATACCCGTCTGGGCCAGAATGTCGATCAGGATACCGGATAACGTTACCCAAGACAGAAAGTGTGGTAGATACACGAGCGTTTGAATCGTTCTTTTCAGCGCCATCTTCCGTACCTCGTTGAGCAATAAGGCGAAGACAAACGGAATGATCAGATTCATGACAATCTTCGTACAGGCAAAAAATAGCGTGTTCCACGTAATTTGCAGGAAGTAATCATTTTCCCACATGTACCTGAAGTGCTTTAGTCCTACCCATTCGGAATTGAAAAATCCCAAGGCAGGTTTATAATCCTGAAATGCCATCAAAATCCCGGACATCGGAATGTATGAAAATATAAAGACCATAATGGCCGCCGGCAACACCATGAAGTGCAGAATCCATGGCTGTTTATAGCGTTTTTTTCTCTTTTGTTCCAGCTTGTTCCCAACGTTTCCCTGCGGGACCCGCTTACCCTCCAATTTAGCCTCCATAGCACTGCTCCTGTTCCCAAAAAAAGTTTTTGTGTGTGATGGGGTTCTCTGATATAAATAGTATCAAGCCATACTGAGGTCTGCTATATAACATTGTTAGGCTTGATAGTATTTTGTTAGGAATCTATAAGTTGAACTAAAGATGGGTTCACACGGACACTCCGATGACAGAATAACCTTCCAATCGCTGTTATCCCCAGATTTTTCTGATCCCCTTTCTAAAGGGGAAAATCCGGTGATAAAGGCGAACGCTTCGCTTTTTCACGTTATTTCTGTCCTCTCCGTTACTGTGTAAATGAACGGTTTAACCTATATATCTGAACACGAATTAGAAGGAGACTTTGTATGTATATATGGAAGCGCTTCATGCCTTTTCAAAATAAAACCAGATCCCGATTCAGTCTATTTGCCAAAATAAACCTGTTAATTGTGGTCTTATTCATCCCCATTCTGATCATGTACACCTACTCCAACAACGTCACTTATGATGTCGTCAGCAAAGAATTACAGATCTCCAACACGAAACAGCTCACGTTCTTGTCCAGTCAGATCGACTCCCGTATCAATCAGATGATGGATTTCAGCCTGATTCTCTCCCGTGATCCGAATGTCAGAGCCTTCAACGGCCTCAACATGTGGGATGATCGATATGACCGGATGCAGACCCGTTATGTGATTCAGGAGAAGATGACGCTTCAGACGAGCGTTACCGATATATGGCCCACCCGATATGCGGTGCATTCACAGCAGAATAAGGATGTCATCGCGAACTACAACCGAACTACAGGATATGATGAGGCGTATTTAAAAAAAAATATGAGCGGACAATGGACCTATGGGGACCAAAGTGCCGAATCACAAGATGAGATGAAATCCTTCTACTGGTTCTATACCGATTCCTTGGCCCAACCCGGGATGCTCACCGGAAGTAATCTGGTGATTGAAGCCAGCTTCAGCTATGAGAACATTCAGAATATGCTGGATACGTATAAAGCAGGCGGACAAGGCGATCCTTTCTTATATCACAAAGGAAATGAACCCATTCTGAATCGCAGCGCGGACAAGCAATTATCCGCAGCACTTACTCAGTATCTGGATACACACTCGCCAGAGGATACTACACAGGACGTGGTCGAACTAAACGGTAAGAAATATCTGGTTAGCTCCGTGAAGTCCACCTATCTGGATTGGCATCTCGTTGATGTCATCCCGCTGTATCAGATTTTGAAACCCATCTCGCTCAGTCAGAATCTGTTCTACACCAGTATGATTTTGCTACTCGTAGTGGGCATCTCGGCTTCCATCCTGCTGTACCGAAATGTCCAGTATCCGATCAAACAGCTGATCAAAGGCTTACGCCGCGTAGAGCAGGGCGATTATTCTGTTCGACTGCATAGCAAAAACCAGAATGAATTCTCATTCCTGTTCCGCCGATTCAACGATATGTCCCATCAGATTCAGGATCTGATCGAGAATGTGTTTCATGAGAAGATTAGAGCCAGGGAAGCTACCCTGAAGCAATTACAAGCACAGATTAATCCGCATTTCCTATATAATTGTCTAGGCTATATCATCAACATGGCTCAGATGAAGGACGAGCAAGCGGTGGTCTCCATGGCGCATAACCTAAGTGCGTATTATCGCTATACCACCCGTATGGAAAAGGAGACATCGTCGCTTCAGGAAGAGATCAAGCTGCTGATCAACTATCTGGATATTCAGAAGCTGCGCAATGGTCGGATTGAATATCACATCGATATCCCTGAGAATATGCTTGCCCAATCGGTGCCGCGATTAATGCTTCAACCGATGGTTGAGAATTCCGTCATACACGGTGTAGCGAAATCTTACTCTTCCGGGGAAATCCGAATTACCGGGGAGCGCAAGAATGGTTTTGGCAGAATATACATCGACGACGATGGGCCAGGCTTAAGCTCGGAACAGTACGAAGCGCTGAACTTGAAGATGCAGGAACCGTTACAGGAAGAAATGGGCTGTGGCCTCTGGAATACGAATCAACGAATCATGCACACATTCGGAAGCCATTCCTACCTCCTATTCGGCCCATCCCCACTTGGCGGATTCCGAACCGAAATTATCTGGGAGATATCAAAAGAGGACACCGATTCCGATAAAGGTAATACCGAGACGAATTGATATGATACGAACGATAAGTTGACTATTTGATTTTGAACGAACCATTTACACGTGAACGCAGAGGACAGAAAAAAACTGAAGAAGCAAAGCGTTCGCCTTTATCCCCAGATTTTCACCTTTATAAAAGTGAATCAGAAAATCTGGGGGTAACAGCGATCGGAAGGTTATTCTGTCATCGGAGTGGCAAGTGTAAATATGCCTTAGTTCAACCACCAAGGGAGACATTATAATGCAAATGATGATCGTAGACGATGAAGCACACTGGGTCGATAACCTGTCCATGACCAAGCCATGGCACACACTGGGGATCGAACATGTGCATAAAGCATACTCGGCACACGAAGCGCTTCAAATGATTGACACCCACCCCATCGATATCGTGATCTCGGACATTCAGATGCCCGAAATGACAGGCATTGAACTAATCGAACGCATCCGCATCCGGGACAAAAAAATAAAATGCATCCTGTTATCCGGGTATTCCGAATTCGAGTACGCCAAAAAAGCCATCCAGTTCGAAGCCGTAGACTACCTGCTGAAGCCCCCGACTGACGATGAATTAATGGGTGCTGTGCAGAAGGCCATCGATCAATTGAACAATGAATGGGAACTGGTCAGTTCACTGACACGAACGCAGTTTACATTGCGAGAGAATCTCCCCCATTTGCGAGGACGACTGCTCCTTGGGGCGCTACAGGGACAACGAATCGCCGCTGCCGAATGGGAGCGGAAACTCGCCAATTATGATCTCCCTTTTCACACCGGGGATGCCGCATTAATGCTGGTTCGTTTGGAAGAAGAATTCGGACACTATAACAACAATGATCAGACCCTGATCGAATATGCGATCATCAATATGGCGGAAGAGATTATGGGTGAGTTTATGGAAGTGTGGGGCGTCAAGGAGGAGCATGGATATCTGGTGTTTCTTCTGCAAATGAAAGATCGCAAAGGTGATATTGGCAAAGAAACCATGCTGGAGAAGCTATCGATTCAGCTTCAATCCAAAGTAAAACAGTTTCTGAAAGGCTCCCTCTCCATCGTTATCACTGAGTGGTTCACCTTCCCGGAACAGATTTACGATCGCTTCCGTCAGGCTTCCGCCTATTTCCGGCAGATCGTCGGGGACGAACGCGAATTTGTCATGCGCGTTAGCGATGTCGAGACACCTGCGGCGCAAGGTCCACTCGACGTACTGTACACCCCGCCCACCTTCATTAGTCTGTTGGAAAGCGGACAGTGGGATGCTGCCGAAGAGAAAATCCTCGCAGTCTGTGCAGAGTTGGATGAGAAATGGTCGGAATCCTGGGAACATTGCATGGAGGCAGGTTTTCTTATTACCGCTTCGTTCACCAACATCGCCCACCGGAACAAGCTCACTCTGACCACTTTAATGGGCAATGATGTCGAAGATTTGCAAAGTGGCGAAGTTTTCGCTACCATCAGCAAACTGCGGAAATGGTCACTCAGCGTGCTCGGCAAACTCAAGGAAGGCACATCCAACGAGATCAAGGACATTCGTTCCGATTATGTGAAGAAGATTCAGGATTTTACAGATAAGAACCTGCATCTGGATGTCTCTTTACGGGTTTTGGCTGACCATGTCAATCTGCACCCGACCCATCTCTCCAAAATCTATAAGATCGAAACGGGCGAAGGTATCAGTGATTACATCTCGCGCCTGCGTATGGATCGGGCCTGTCACAAGCTCGTGACGACCACCAAAAAAGTGTATGAAATCAGCATGGAAATTGGTTATATGGACCCGGCTTATTTTATCAAAGTGTTCAAGCGTCAATTCGGCGTTACGCCGCAGGAATACAGAGACCAGCATAAATAACATGACTGAAAACCGAATTTTTTGAAATTCATTTGCACATTCACTAATAGAGTCCTATGGAAACTAACAAACTCATATAGATGCCCTCCCGCTCAAATTGGTACAGTTACATTGTAAAGATCATACACCGTAGGGGGATTGAACAATGATCAAATTCAAAACATGGTGGTCACTGCTCATGGTTATCGCGCTCATCACGATCACTGCGTGCGGCAGTGGCGAGACAGCCAGTGACAATGGTAGCGATAATACGCCGGGAAATGTCGGCTCAGCTGAAGCAGAAGCTGCTTTTGCCAAAGGAAAATATGACCCGCCGATCGAGTTCAGTTCGGTATTGATGCCGAAGAAATACGTGCAAGGAGATACCAAAGAAAATAACGTGCACGATCGCTGGATGCTCGAAACGCTGGGTATGAAGCATAAAGACACTTGGTATCCGGCCAATGATGATCAATACAGACAAAAGCTCCAACTGGCAATCGCCTCTGGCGAGAAGTTGCCTGATTTCGTCACTGTACCCACCAATGCGGTACTGACCAATCAACTGATCGACTCCGGTCAATTCATCGCGATCGATGAGTTGTTCGACAAGTACGCGAGTCAGACCCTGAAAGATCACGCAGCAGCACATCCTGAACTGTGGTATCCGTTCACCAAGGATGGCAAAAAGTACAACATGCCAATCATGGAGTACACCGATAACGACGATACACTGCTCTGGCTCCGCGAGGACTGGATGGAGAAGCTGAACCTGGAAGCTCCGAAAACCATCGCAGACCTTGAGAACATCATGGACAAATTCAAAAACGAGAACCCGGATGGTCTGTCTCCAGACAAAGTATTCCCGCTGGCAATCTCGCTGAAAAATAACACCAACACCTGGATGGGTCAGCTCGACTGGTTGTTCGGTGCATACGGCACAATCGAGGAGCAATGGAACAAAGACGCGAACGGCAACCTCGAGTACGGCTCCGTTAACCCGGGTGCCAAACAAGCCCTTGCCAAGCTGGCTGAATGGATGGATAAAGGTTATATCCACGCTGACTCCGCTCTGTGGGACGAAGGCAAATCCGCTGAAAGCTGGACAGCTGGCAAAGCAGGCATTCTGCCTGGCGCCAACTGGGTACCGGACTGGCCTGCACCTGACCTGCTGAAGAACGTACCTGGCTCGAAGTATAAAGCTTACCCTGTTCCAGCTGGCCCAGACGGCAAGATCGGTACGAAGTGGCAGAACTCTGGTGTCAACGCAAGTATCATGATTAACAAAGATGCGAAGCATCCAGAAGCCATCTTCCTGTATTACAACTACCTGCTGGATAACCTTGCGAACCCGAAAGCGGGCAGTGAGTATGAATACGGCTTCGCCAAAGGTTACGACTGGGATATCATTGACGGACAACCGACCAGTGACAAAGAGAAGATCAAAGACTTCTCCAACGAATTCCCTTTCCTGACCGGCCCAGCACGTATCCCGGATCTGTACATGAAAACACTCGTGAAGCTGGCCAACGGCGAGAAGCCTGAGACACCTTACGAGAAACAAATGGCCGAATTCCGTAAACCGGAAAACTGGTATGCTGGTAAAGTCGTTATGTCCCAGATCGACGTTCGTAAACAAAACTATTTCACTGGCGCTGCAACACCAACCATGGTATCCAAATGGAACTTGCTCCGCCAGTCCGAGATGGAAACATTCAACAAAATCATCTACGGCAATCTGCCAATTGATGCCTTTGACCAATTCGTCGCCAACTGGAAATCCAATGGCGGAGATCAGATCACGCAAGAAGTGAATGAATGGTTTAAATCGGTAAGTGCGAAGTAAGATTTGGATTTTGGAAAAGTAAAGCATTAAAAAACCAGCCGAAGCGGTAAGTTACACGCTTCGGCTGGTTTTTTGTTCAAAGATGCTATAATTATGGCCATTTGGTTTCTTACTCCTGTTGTCCCCATCGAATGACCTAGCAAGATAGTATGAGTTAAATACATAAAAGAGTTTTCTGCGAGTACATTTGTTTGGAACCATCTCACAGACAAAAAACTTGTTAGAATTGAAATTGAATAACATATTTCACACAATCTTGTTTCTTTCCATTTATATCGCTACTCTCTTAACCTAACTTCTACCTAGCTTGTAGTTGTAAGGCTCGTTGATACAAGCGATCTGCTTCTTCTCCTACCTTCCTTTTAGATAAGTTCTCTAAATCAATCCCCCAATTCTTATACACTGTCGGCTTGTCCGGTTTAATCTCAACTGCCTTTTGATATTTATCAAAGGCTTGTTGATACAGGGCGTCTGCTTCCTCACCTTCCTTCCTTCCAGCCAAATCCCCTAAATCAATCCCCCAATTATGATATGCGTCATGCTTATCTGGTTTGATTTCAACTGC